>NZ_BMWG01000010.1:57880-226038 GCF_014651115.1 Streptomyces inusitatus
CCCCCCCCCCCGCGGGGGGCCCCCGGGCGCCCGCGTCCCCCCGGGGGGCGCCCCCCCCGGGATCCCCGCCCCGGGGCCCGGAGCGGCCCTCTCGTACGCCCGGGGGCGCGACAGCGGACACCATCACTCGTTCGGGTTACTCCGGATGCCGAACCGGTGACGGCGGGGTCGACTGGCGGCATCTGCTGAGCCGGTTCCGGAGGCGTCGATGGCATCAAGGGTGACCGCGGTGCGCGGCCCGATGATCTGGTTCCGCGGCGATCCCTTCCTCTCCCCCCGCGAGGACGTCTTCGTCCATGAGAGCGACGGGCTGCTGATCTGCGAGGACGGGATCATCACCGCCTCGGGCGGCTACCGGGAGCTGGCCGACCGGCTCCCCGCGGGCCTCGCCCCCACGCACTACCCGGACCATGTGATCAGCGCCGGGTTCATCGACACCCACACGCACTACGTACAGACCGGGATCATCGCCGCCTTCGGCTCCCAGCTGATCGACTGGCTGAACCACTACACCTTCGTCGAGGAGCAGCGCTTCTCCGACGCCGGCTACGCGCGGCGGGTCGCCTCCGCGTTCTGCGACGAGCTGCTCCGCAACGGGACGACGACCGCGCTCACCTTCTGCGCCGTGTATCCGCAGTCGGTCGACGCGCTGTTCGAGGAGGCGTCCCGGCGGAACATGCGGATCGCCGCCGGCAAGGTGCTGATGGACCGCAACGCCCCCGACGCGCTGCTGGACACCCCCCGCTCGGGCTACGACGACTCCAAGGCGCTGCTGGAGCGGTGGCACGGCACGGGCCGCAATCTGTACGCCATCACTCCGCGATTCGCCCCCACCAGCACCCCCGAGCAGCTTGAGGCCGCCGGCGCGCTGTGGCGCGAGCACCCCGGGGCGCTGATGCACACCCATGTGTCGGAGAACACCGGCGAGATCTCCTGGGTCCGCGCTCTCTTCCCCGAGCGCCGGGGCTATCTCGATGTCTACGACCACTACGGGCTGCTGGGCCCCCGGGCGGTCCTGGCGCACGGTGTGCATCTGACCCGCCGCGAGCGGGACCGGTGCGCGGAGACGGGCACGGCGGTCTCGCACTGTCCGACGTCCAATCTCTTCCTCGGCAGCGGTCTGTTCCACGTCCACGACGCGAAGGACTCCCGGCATCCGATGACGGTGGGTCTCGGCACCGACATCGGCGCGGGCACCAGCTTCTCGCTGCTGGCCACCATGAACGAGGCGTACAAGGTCGCCGAGCTGGCGAACTACCCCCTCGACTCCGTCAAGGCCTTCTTCCTCGCGACCCTCGGCGGCGCGCGGGCCATGGGCCTCGGGGACCGGGTGGGCTCCCTCGCATCGGGGCACGAGGCCGATTTCGTCGTACTGGACCCCCGGGCCACCCCCCTGCTCGCACAGCGGACCTCCCGTGTCGAGGACATCGAGGAGCTGCTGTTCACGCTGGCGGTGATGGGGGACGACCGGGCGGTACGGGCCACCTATGTGGCCGGTGTCCTGGCCCACGACCGGGACACGCCGTCCGCCTCGGCCTGACCATCGGCCCGGGCCCGAGCCCACAGGAGAGACCGTCATGGCGAACACCACGGCTGCCGCGAGCGGCGGCGGGACCGAGTACAAGAAGCATCCCGGAGCCCGTTTCCTGCACGGGCCGCACCGGACGATCGGCGGGGTCGAGGCCTGGATCGTCTGGGCGCTGTGCACGGTCTTCGTCGTCTGGCTGTTCGCCATCCAGACCGGTTACGCGGTCGTCTCCCCCGAGATCCAGGACACGGCGTCCCTCACGGTCGCCCAGATCGGTCTGGCCGGGTCGATCTACACCTGGGCGTTCGCGCTCTGCCAGTTCTTCTCCGGCGCGCTGCTGGACCGCTTCGGCTCCCGCCCGCTGCTGACGGTCGCCGTCGCGTTCGTCACCGCGGGCGCGTTCCTGTACGCGCAGACGGACAGCATGGGCACCCTGGTGGCCGCCCAGATCGTGCTCGCCGTCGGCTCCTCGTTCGGTTTCGTCGGGGCCGGTTACATCGGCGGCCAGTGGTTCCCCGCCGCCCGTTACGGCCTGATGTTCGGCCTGGTGCAGTCGCTGGCCTCGCTCGGCTCAGCCTTCGGCCAGCCCGCCATCTCCTGGCAGCTGGAACTCGTCACCTGGCAGCAGCTCCTGAACGGCTTCGGCGCGGCGGGGGTCGTGCTGATCGTGCTGTTCGCCCTGCTGGTACGGAATCCCACGCCGGGTCCCGAGCAGCTGGCGCGGGCCTCGGCCGCCGCGAAGCCGCCGCTGCTCTCCAGCGTCTTCCGTGATCTCGGCGCGTGCTTCCGCAACCGCAATGTGGTCCTCTCCGCCGTGCTGGCCGGGGTGTCCTTCGGGTCGATGCTCGCCATGGGCGTGCTGTGGGGGCCCCGGGTGATGGAGGCCCGGGGGGCGGAGAGCTCCCTCGCCGCCGTGCTGACCGCCGTCTCGTGGCTGGGGCTCGCGATCGGCGCGCCGCTGTTCAATCTCCTCTCCGACCACTGGAACAACCGCCGGATCCCGGCCGTCGTGGGGGTGCTCCTCCAGGCCGCCGCGATCAGTCTGCTGATCTATCTGCCGACGGAGACCAACAGCGTCTCGGTGGTCACCATGTTCGCCGTCGGTCTCTTCGCCGGGGCGCACATGCTGGGCTTCACGGTCGCCGGGGAGTCCGTGCCCGGGGCGCTGGTGGGCAGCTCGGCCGCCATCGTCAACGGCGTCTGCTTCATCATCGGCGGCGTGCTGCAAGCCGTCCCCGGCAAGATCCTGCCGGCCGTCCCCCAGCTCGCCGACTACGGTCACGCGCTGCTGATGATGCCGATCCTGCTGGTGCTGGGCGCGTTCGCCGGTTTCTTCATCAAGGAGACGGCGGGCGCGTCCCGCCGGTGAGAAGTCAGCGGGTGACGGCGTCGATCCGGTCGAGGACCCGGCGGGCAGGCAGCGGTACGCCCGGAGGGCCGCCGGGATCCGTGAGGGGGACGGGGAGCGGAGCCAGGCCGAGCAGGCCGAGGGTGAGGGAGGTGGTGATCCGGTGCCAGGACCGGGCGTCGCGCAGCATGCTGTGGCCGCCTCTCGGCATCCGGATTCCCAGGGTGTGGGCGCCCTCATCGGCCGCGCGGGCCAGATAAGCCCAGGTGTCGTCGGCGGCGGTGACCCGGTCGGCCGGGTCGTGGAGGGCGATCACCCGGCGGTCGCGCGGCGGGGCGACGGTCTCGCCCGGGGGGCACCAGGGCGCGAGGGCCACGACGCCGCGCACCCCGGGATCCCCTGCCAGCCTCAGGGCGGCCCGCCCGCCCATGGAGTGGCCCACCAGCACCACCGGCACGGGCACGGGCACGGGCACGGCCTCAGCGTCGGTCCCTGTCCCGGCCTCGGTCCCGGTCTCGGTCCCGGTCTCGTGGAGGAGCGCCCGGAGGGCCTGCCGCGCGTCGTGCACCGCGTCCTCGCGGGGGCCGTTCCACCCCCGGTGGCGGTAGCGCACCCGGCCGACCGCCAGCACGCCGGGCGGGGCCGCGCGGACGACGGCCGAGGCGAAGGGCCTCATCCGCAGGGCGGGCGGATCCAGCGCGGGGGGAGCCTCCAGGGCGTCCGCGCGGCCTCCGTGCAGCAGCAGAACGGCGGCCCGGGGAGCGGCGGGCGAATGGTGGAGCACCAGCGCGCGGTGGCCATCGGCCGGGCCCGTCCCCGTACGGCTCACGGCCATGGGTGCCTCCAGCGGTCGTCTCCCGCCGCCCCGGTCGGGGGCGGGGTCACCATGCTGCCGGGAGGGGCGGCCGGCCGTCATCTCCCGTACCGGCGATTCGGGACGGTCGATTCAGGACCGGCGGTGTGAGGTGGGACACTCTCCGGCCGCTTCGGGGCGGGCGGAAGCGATCATCTCCGGATGGAGACCCGTTTCATCGGCACCGCCGAATTGACCGAGACCCCGTCCGTGGCCGTCGTGGTCGACGTCATGCGTGCTTTCACCGTGGCCGCCTGGGCCTTCGCCCGGGGGGCGGAGAAAATCCTTCTCGCCGAGTCGTTGGAGGAGGCAC
Source organism: Streptomyces inusitatus (assembly GCF_014651115.1). Lineage (GTDB taxonomy): Bacteria > Actinomycetota > Actinomycetes > Streptomycetales > Streptomycetaceae > Streptomyces > Streptomyces amakusaensis. Next base: position 61,923 of record NZ_BMWG01000010.1, read on the forward strand.
TGGCCCTCAAGGCCCGCCACCCGGACCGGGTGGCGCTCAAGGACGGGCCGCCCGCGCCCGGGTTCGACCTGGTCAACTCGCCGGCCCTGCTGCGCTCCGCCGACCTCGCGGGACGGACCGTCGTACAGAAGACCACGGCGGGGACGGTCGGCGCTCTCGCGGTCAAGGACGCGTCGCTGGTGCTGTGCGCCGGGTTCGTGGTGGCGGAGGCGACGGCCCGGCTCCTGCGGACGCGCGCGAGCGACAGCGTCACCTTCGTGGTCACCGGCGAGGACGGGCGGGCCGACGAGGATCTGGCCTGCGCCCAGTACATCGCCCGGAGAGCCGCCGGGGCCGGAACGGACGCCGCCGGGTACCTCCGCCGCGCCGCCGGGTCGCGCGCCGCCGCCGAGCTGGCGGAGGGGGTGCGTCAAGGGGCCCATCCCGATGATGTCGCGCTCTGTCTGGAGCTCGACCGTTTTCCCTTCGCCATGGTGGCGTCCCCGGAGGACTCCCTCATGGTCCTGCGCCCGTATGCCGAAGAAGTCCGCCCGCCGCGCGGCCCGGCCGGTGGACGGACCGGCCGGGCGGCGGACCTCAGCGGCGGGCGATGAACTTCTCCACCTCGGCGGGCATTTCCCCGCCCATGCCGAGGGAGAAGAAGAGGGCGTCCTCCGGGGAGTCGCCGATCGCGACGGCGACGTCGGGGTCGAGTCCTTCGACGGCGTACGCGACCGACTCGGTCACGGGGTCCTGCGGACTGTCCTGACCGGTGTCGTTGCAGGGGATCGAGTAGGCCGTGCCCACCTTGTCGCCGACCTCGAACTTCACCTTGTCCTGGTTCTGGTAGGTACGGTCGGCGAAGCGCATCACATACGCGCAGGAGGCCGCCGCCGCCCCGCCCCCGTCGGGCGAGGACGACTCCTCGGTGCACCCTGCGACGGCGACGGCGACGGCCGTCACCAGGAGCGCCCTCACATATCTGTTCCGCCCCATGCGGACAGCACCGTTCATCGTTTCGGCCTCTCGGTAGACATCACACGGACCGGGTCTTCCCGGATCTTCCGCGCTTCGACGTGATGTCGTACGAGACGGTTCCCCCGGCCGCGCGACACCCGGGCGGGGACGCCCCTGTGGTCGTCATCACGTTGCGCCGGGGCTGCCGCACGGTGACGATTCAGTCGTCGATCGTCATTGATCAAGGGCGTACCCGACGGTGCCGGTTCTCGCGCCGCGCCCCTGTTCCAGATGCCCATGTCTCCAAGGAGCGATTTTGTTAACGCACTTCGATGTAGTGGTTCTCGGCGCCGGCCCCGGGGGGTATGTCGCGGCCATTCGCAGTGCCCAGCTCGGGCTCAGCGTCGCCATCGTCGAGGAGCGTTACTGGGGCGGCGTCTGCCTCAACGTCGGATGCATTCCCTCGAAAGCGCTGCTGCGCAACGCGGAACTCGCCCACACGCTGACGCACGAGGCCGAGACCTTCGGCATCACGGTCGACGGCACTCTCTCCTTCGACTACGGATCCGCGTTCCGGCGCAGCAGGCGCGTGGCGGAGGGCCGGGTCAAGGGCGTCCACTACTTGATGAAGAAGAACGCGATCACGCAGTTCGAGGGGCGCGGATCGTTCACGGGCCCGAATGCCCTGCGGGTCACCGGCGGCGACGGCACCGTGCGGGATCTGACGTTCGGGCACTGTGTCCTCGCGACCGGTGCGAGCCCTCGGCTGCTGCCCGGGACGTCCTTGAGCGACCGGGTGGTGACGTACGAGCAGCAGATCCTCGCCGAGCGGCTGCCGGAGAGCATCATCATCGCGGGGGCCGGTGCCATCGGCATCGAATTCGCCTATGTGCTGCACAATTACGGCGTCAAGGTCACCATGGTCGAATTCCAGGACCGGATGGCTCCGCTGGAGGACGAGGAGGTGTCGGCCGAACTCGCCAAGCGGTACCGGCGGCTGGGAATCGAGGTGCTCACCTCGACGCGGGTGGTCGGCATCGACGAGTCCGGCGACAAGGTCCGTGTCACCGTCTCCACCGGGGATCAGCAGCGGGTGCTGGAGGCGGACAGAGTGCTCCAGGCCATGGGCTTTCAGCCGAGGGTCGACGGCTTCGGCCTGGAGAACACGGGGGTGCGGCTGACCGAGCGGGGCGCGGTCGAGGTCGACGCCCGCTGCCGTACCTCGGTGCCGCACATCTTCGCCATCGGCGATGTCACGGCCAAGCTGATGCTCGCCCACGCTGCGGAGGCCATGGCGATCGTCGCGGCCGAGACCATCGCGGGCGCGGAGACGCAGGAGCTGAACTATGTGATGATCCCCCGGGCGACCTACAGCCAGCCGCAGATCGCCAGCTTCGGCTGGACGGAGGCACAGGCGCGGGCCCGGGGCTTCGACGTCCGGGTCGCGAAGTTCCCGTTCATGGCCAACGGCAAGGCGCACGGCCTGGGAGACACCGCCGGCTTCGCCAAGGTGATCAGCGACGCGCGCCATGGGGAACTGCTGGGCGCGCATCTGATCGGCCCCGAGGTCACGGAGCTGCTGCCGGAGCTGACGCTCGCCCAGCAGTGGGATCTGACGGTCACCGAGCTGGCCCGTAACGTCCACGCGCACCCGACGCTCGGCGAGGCCGTCAAGGAGGCGGTCCACGGCCTCGCCGGCCACATGATCAACATGTAGCCGGCGGGGCGGCGGACAGGCAGGCGGACGGGCGGACGGGTCAGGCGACCTCGATGCCGTACTCGACGACCAGGGCCTCCAGGCCGCCCGGGTATCCCTTGCCGCCCATCACGAAGTCCCAGTCGCCGCCCGCCCGGCGGCGGAAGGATCCGAGGACGAGGGCGGTCTCCCCGGGCTGGCCCTCCGAGACCGCCAGCCGGTCCAGCTCGGCCCCCGAGGCGTCGCGCAGCACGATTCCGGCCCGGGTGAAGCCGGACAGATCGGCGTCGGGGTTGACCAGGGGGTCCACGGCCGCCGCGATCACCAGCCGGTCGGCGGCCGTGGGCAGGGCGTCGAAACTGACCCGGATCGCGGCCCGGTCGCCCGTCGCCGAGCCGGGCACGGCGGCGACGGCTCCGTCCGGGGTCCGGGGGTTGTTGAAGAAGACGAAGTGGTCGTCGCCGAGCACCCGGCCGCCCCGGCAGACCAGCGCGCACACGTCGAGCGCCACCGCGCCCGACCAGAACATCCCCAGCACATTGGCGTCGTCGTCCGCCCCGTCGTCCGGAGCGGGAGTGGCGGCGGCGCGTGCCGAGGCCGCCGGGGCCGTCGCGGGCGTGCCCGCCGGGCCGAGGCGGCCGGGGAGGCCGTGCCGGCCCAGCAGCTCCACCAGCTCGGGGCCGGAGATCAGCGTCATCGGCTTGCCGTTGGCGAAGGTGTACGAGCCCGGGCCGAAGCCGGAGGTGGTGACCAGGACACCCTTGTTGGCGCCCGAGCCCTGGACCGTGCCGTACAGATCGCGTACCGCGCTCGGGGGCACGGTGTTGCGGTACCGCTTGACCTGGACGATGATCCGGCCGCCGCTGATCGGGTCGGGGTCAAAGGCCTCCACGTCGACCCCGCCGTCGTTGGAGCGCCGGGTGGTCACCGCCTCCATGCCCCGGGCCCGGAAGAGCTGGGCGACCAGCCCCTCGAACGCGATCGGATCCATCTCCAGCAGATCCGGTTCGTCCTCCCCGCCGTGCGAGACGACCCCGACGCCGACGTCCTCCGGGAGCCGTCCCGGCCGTACGGCCGCCCGCAGATCGGGCTTGGCGGAGAGCCTGCCGCTCATCCCCTCCAGGCACTCCACCGCGCCCACCTGAGCCAGATTCAGCCGGGCGAAGTCGGCGCGGGCTACCGTCACGGCGCAGAGGACGACATGGGTGCGGCGGCCGGTCGCCGGATCGACGTCGTCGACGAATCCGTTCACCGTCACCGAGTCCAGCAGGCCGAATCCGTCCGCCGCGAAGAGTTCCCTCAGCACCAGCAGCACACACTGCGCCGCGGTGTCCCGGTAGAGCGCCCGGCGCTGGGTCATCGGTCTGGGGCTCTCCTTCTCCTCGTCGGAGGAGGCCACGTACCGCACCGACCTGGTCTCGGGTATGACGTCGAACCCGGGCAGCTCCCAGTTGAGGACCAGCTGCCGGGCCGGGGCGTCGAAGGCCGCCTCCACATGGCGCGGGAGCCCCTCGGGCCAGGCGGCCGAGGCGTAGAGCGCGGCGGAGAAGTACTCGACGGCCGTCTCCGGGTCCCCGGTCCGCAGCACCTCCGTCATCTCGGCGATCCCGTCGTTGTGCCGCCGGATCTCGGCCAGCCGGGCCGCCGCCCACGCGTCGTACTGCCGCTGGTAGTCGCCCAGCTGGCGCAGCCGCTGGGCCTCGGCGGCCCGCGCCGCGAACAGATCGCGCTGGTAGTGCTCCCGCGCCTCCTGCTCGGCCTCGCGCGCCCGCCGGCCCCAGCCGCCCTGGGCCCGGTAGGCGCCCGGGTCGGGCATCGGGACGGGGCGGGCCAGCCCGCCGGGGGCGAAGGGCTCGATGTCCGTCGGGCGGGTCAGCAGCGCGGGGCGGAAGGCCGGTCCCCGGCAGCCGGCGGCCAGCAGCCCGGTCAGCGCCGCGACCCTCGCCGTCAGCTCGTCCGTGCGCGCCCGGGCGTCCGCCTCGCGGCGCTGCTTGTACGCGGCCCGCTGCTCGCGGTCGCGCCGCGCCATGTCCCGCTGATACGCCCGCTGTTGCCGTTCCCGGTCCAGCCGCGCCCGTTCCGCTTCCCGGAATCCGGCCTCCCGTTCGCGCTGCTGCCGCCGCTGGGCCTCCGCCCACGCCCCGGCCAGTCCACTGGAGCGACGACTCATTCCGCGCTCCCCTCCCCCCGGGGCGTCGAAGCCCCAGCCGCACCAAAACCCGTGTCCCCCGAAAGGTCATTTTCGCACAGCCGCCCCCTCTCGACCCGGGTCCCGCGATCTTCGGGCGGATGGCGTCCGGGCCGGGCTCGGGGGAGAATATTCGCAGGTGGGAGCGGTTTCCCTGCTCTAAAGTGCCGTCATGAAACGGCTGCCGCCCCTCTCACCGTCCGTCTTCCTCGACCCCCATGAGCGCCTTCTGTACGGGAAGCCCCTCGCGCGGGTGTTCGACGTGGCCGGCCCGGCCCAGTGGGAGCGGCTCGACAGCTCGGTCGCGCTGTACACGCCGGCCGACCGGAGCCGGTCCGGCCGGCTGACGATACGGGTGGGTATGCGCTGGTTCGACGGCAAGGAGATATGGGACTGGAGCGCCGCCCCTTCCTGGCGGAGCGACGGCGAGGTGTCCTGGTCTCACTCTCCCCCCGCCGAGCCGGAGCTGGCGCTGGGGCTCGCCGGCGGCGACCCCCGGGTGCGGGAGCGCTCGGTCCAACAGGCCGCCGGACGGCCGGAAGTGCTCCCGCTGCTGCTCATCCGGACCGCGGACAACAACGCCGCCGTGCGTGACGCGGCGCGCACCCTGCTGGACGGGGAGCTGAGCGCTCTCCCGGCGGCCGTTCTGCGGGAACTGCTGCCCCTCGCCCTGCTGCTGACGATGCGCCGACACGGCGGCTGGGCGTGGCAGCGGCTCCGCGCCGACCTCGGCGAGGGCGCGGGCGACGAGGTCGCGGTGGGGGCGTGCGAGGACCCGGACGAGGGTCTGCGCCGGGCCGCCGTCACTCACGCGCTCGCGGCCCGGCTGCTGCCCACGGAGCGCGTGCTCGACATCGCGCTGACCGACCCGAACTCCACGATCCGCCGGACGGCGGTGGAGCACGCGCTCCGGCACCGGCTGCCGTCCCCGGCCCAGACGGTCGCGCTGGTGATGGACCACCCCGAGCGGGCGATCCGCTCCCTCGTGCTGCGGACCGCGCTCCGGGAGGGACTGGTCTCCCTGGACGAGATCACCGAGATCGCCTCGGCGAGCCGGGACCGGCCGATTCGCGAGAGCTGTGCCGAAGCGGTCGTCCTGGCCGCCCGCGAGGGACGGCCCGGGCTGCTGGACGCCCTGCTGACCGCCCCCTTCCCGGGGGTGCGCGCCGCCGGGGTCGGCGCGCTGCGCGACACCGGGCGGGGGTCGGAGCTCCGGGCGCATCTCTTGGACCCCGCGCCGGTGGTCCAGCGGGCGGCGTACCGCGAGCTGTCGGCGGCGGGCCGGGACCCGCTCGCCCTGCTGCGGGCGCTCTGCTCCGGCTCCGGCGCGGTGCCGCCTGCCGCGCTGGCGGGGCTGATCCGCCATGCGGCCTCCGAGGACGCCGAGTTGCTGCGGCGGCTCACCGGGCGGGAGCACGAGGGCGGGGTCAGGGCCCTGGCCCTGGGCGGGCTGCGCCGACTCGGAGAGACGTCCGGCCTGGGCGGCTTTCTGAGTGATCCGTACCCAGCGGTCGTGCGCCACGCGGCCGGGCACTTCATCTGGCACGCCGAGACGCTCTGCGAGCACTATCTCGCGGGCCTCCTCGCGCCGGGGCGCGCCCGGCACATCAGACGGGCCGCGCTGGATCTGGCGATGGAGCACGACCCGCGTACCCGGCTGCGGCTGCTCGCTCCGCTCGCGGAGGACGAGGACAGCCGGATCGGCTTCTTCGCGCGCTACGTTCCCCAGTGGCCGTCCAGCGAGGCGCTCGCCGATGACGTCGGCACTCCCCCGGGGCCGCCATCACGGGCCTGCACAACTGCCTTGTGCCGATGGAATATTACCGTGTGATGTGTCAGGGGCATGGCTCGGCGATGGCCCGTGCGGCGCTCGGGCGCGCCGTCGCGGACGGCACGCGGCGCGCTCCTGGCCTGTCCCACGCGTTCCAACTGGGGGGTACATCACTGTGCGCAGACGCACCATCTCCACCGCGACGGCTCTCGCCGTTCTCTTCAGCTCGGCCGCGCTCGTCGGGGGCACGGCGGGCACGGCTTCGGCTTCGGCTTCGGCCGATCCGCTCGCCGTTCTGCCGATCTCGTCCGTGAGCGACATCCTCGTGAGCGACACCCACAAGCGGATCTTCATCGCCTCTCCCTCGGACGGCACCGTCACCGTCACGGACTTCTCCGGCACCGTGGTGAACACGGTCCGCGGAGTGAACCAGGTGCAGGACCTCGCCATCTCCGACGATTCCAAGCTCGTCTTCGCCTCCGCGGCCGGGGAGAACTCCATCGTCTCCATCGAGGCGGAGACGGGCGCCAAAAAGGACATGCACTATCTGTACGACCGCACTCCGGGGAGTCTCGCCTACGCGGACGGCAAGGTCTGGTTCGGCTACAAGTACCGTCATGGCGGCGGCAACTTCGGCTATCTGAAGCTGTCGGGGCCCCAGGCCGGCACCGCCTACGATCTCGACCCCGGCGCCGGTTACACCAATGCGGAACTCGCCGCCTCTCCCGGCCGTACGGGGAAGCTGGCCGTCGCGGGGACGTCGCCGAACTCGTCGTCCGGCGAGACGCTCAAGGTGTTCGACGTGTCCGGCGGGGCCGTGCGGACCGTCGCGGCTCAGCCGGCTCCGGGGGCGCTCACCGAGATGGCCTTCACCCCCGACGGCTCCCATCTGATCACCGCCCAGCGGACCGGCGGCCACCAGATCCGGCGCACCTCGGACCTGGTGCGGACGGGCGCCCACTCGACCACGGGCCCCGCCGTCGCGGTCGCCGTCCGGGCCGACGGCACCGTGGCGGCGGGCACCGATTCGCCGGAGGGCCCCGACATCCATGTCTTCCTGCCCGGTCGGACCGAGCCGGTCCGGCGGTACGACCTTCCCGGCCGGGAAGCGGGCTCGCCGCCGGACACCCTGGGCACCGGCGCGCTGGCCTGGGAGCCGGGCGGCGGCCGGCTCTTCGCGGTGAGCCGGGACAACAGCACCGGGGAGCACAACCTGCGGGTGCTGGCCGATCTGGCCCTGTCGTTCCCGGAGCTGACCGTCGACGCCCCGGCGAAGTCGAGCCGCGCCACCGAACTCACCGTCACCGGCGCCCTCACCGCGGGCGTGCCGCTCCCGGCGGGCACCGAGGTCTCCGTGACCCGTACCGACGCGGAGTCCCCCAAGGGCGTCCCCGTCGGCAGGGCCAAGGTGAACGCGAACGGTTCGTTCTCCCTCCGGGACACCCCGCAGTCGGGCGGTCCGGTGACCTACCGGGTGAGCTACGCGGGCGGCCCGGCGCACCACCCCGCGTCGGGGTCGGACACCGTGGAGGTGTCGCGCTGGACCCCGGGCCTGTCGGTGACCCAGAGCAAGAAGGTCTACGCCTACGGAAGCACGGTGGAGTTCACCGCCCGGCTGGGGCGCACGCACAAGAACCGCACGCTAAAGCTGTACGCGGACCCCGCCGGCCCCGACCGGGCCCGCGAGCTGCTCGTCTCGGGCAGGGTGAACGCCGACGGAGAGCTGTCGGCCACGACACGGCTGACCCGGGACACCGTCGTCACGGCGGTGTACGACGGGGACTCGCGCAGCGCGCCGAGGACGGCCGGGACCAGTGTGGGCACCCAGGTCAAGGTGGTCACCGCGGCGAGCGGCCACGACCGGACCGGGAAGCTGGACGGAGTCACGTACCACTACTTCAAGCGCTCCAAGAACCCGCTGTTCACCACGACCATGACGGCGCACAAGGACCGTGCCCAGCGGCTCTCCCTGGAGCTGAACCGCAAGGGCCAGTGGCTGGACCTGAGCGCCGAGGACTTCCTGCTGGACAGCGCCGGGGTCTCCAGGGTGAAGCTGGAGGGCCCCCACAAGGCCGGTGACCGGATGCGGGTGCGCTCCTCGTATCTCAGGGGCGAGTCCGGCGACTCGCTCAACACGACCACGCACGGGGCGTGGACCTACTTCACCTTCACCGGCTGACCTGGGATGTTCTGGGGCACTTCGGGTTCCTGAGAGGATGTCAGCCTCCGCCCGCCCCTTCCGGAGACCCGTTCGCGGGCCGCCGGGAGGGGCGGGCTCGTCCACGACCGGAACAGGACACGTCCATGCCCAGGAAACCCTCCCTCGCCCGTCCGGCCGCCGGCCGCCGCCGTGTTCTCACCGCGCCCGCCGCCTCGGCGGTGAGCGCCGGTGCGTACGCGCTGTGCATCCCCTGGGACCTGCGCAACAGGGCGGAGCCCGGCGGGATCGACGAGACCACGCCGGTCACCGTGCTCGGTTTTCTCTCGCTGGCCCTGGTGATGCTCGCGCTCTCCTGCCTGTTGAGCCGTCTGGGGGTGACGGCGCTCTGGACCGGGCTCGCCGTCGGGACCCCGGTGTCGGCCCTGATGCTCGTCTCCTTCCTGACCCATATGCCCGAGGACAGCGACATGTGGCCGGTGGCATGGCTGCCGCTGACGCTGCTGGCGGTGTCCGTGCCGGCCGTGGTCGCGCTGCTCACCGCGCCCAAGGGCTCCTGAGGGACCGCGCCCGGGGGCGGTCAGCTCACCGAGGCGGGGACCGAGGTGTCGAAGGCCAGCGAGACGGCCAGGGCCCCCAGTACCGCGCCCATCAGATAGCGCTGCGCCTTGAGCCAGCCGGGGCGGCGGGCGAGGAAGACGGAGATGGAACCGGCCGCGAGGACGATGGAGAGATTGACGGAGACGGCCACCACGATCTGACTCGCGCCGAGCAGAAAGCCCTGGAGGAGCACGCTCCCCGCCTCCAGATCGACGAACTGCGGTATGAGCGAGATGTACATGATGGCGATCTTCGGATTGAGCAGATTGGTCATCAGCCCCATCGTGAACAGCCTGCGCGGAGAGTCGTGCGGAATGTCCTGGGGGGCGAAGACGGACGCGGCCCCGGGTTTCAGCGCGCTCCAGGCCAGGTAGGCGAGATAGGCCGCGCCCGCCAGCTTGATGACGGTGTACAGCTCGGGCACGGCGACGAAGAGCACCGACAGACCCAGGTTCGTGGTCAGCAGATAGATCATGAAACCGACGGCGACCCCGCCGAGCGAGATGACGCCGGCCCGCCGCCCCTGGGTGATGGAGCGGGAGACCAGGTAGATCATGTTCGGTCCGGGGGTGAGCACCATCCCCAGGGCCACCGTCACCACACCGAGGACGGCGCTCGACTCAACCACGGAGGCCTCCCCTTCGCACACGGTCCCGTATCGGTGCACTCAAGGAGAAGTCCCATCGATTGCACCGAGGTATTGCGGGAATGCTCCGATCCCGCCGCACTGAGATGGCCACATCCATCCAACTGGTCCTTTCCTCGACGGCCGGGCGCGCCCGCCAAGGCCGCAGAGAGCCGAGTCCGGAGCGATTCGGAGTGTAAATCGATTCATTGCCTCAGATCAATATTCAATATTGCCCTCGGTGCAATTCCATGTTTAGATTCCGGGACGGGAATGGGAGGAGCGCCATGAGTGACTACCGGAGCGTCGCCGACTCGGTGGCCGAGGACATCCGTACGGGACGGCTGGCGCCTGGCGACCGGCTGCCCCCGCAGCGGGAGTTCGCCCGGCGGCACTCGATCGCCAACTCGACCGCGACCCGCGTCTACCAGGAGCTGGCCCGGCGCGGGCTCACGGTCGGCGAAGTCGGCCGCGGCACCTTCGTACGCGCCGCCTCCCGCCCCACCGCCGCCGTCCTCACCGAACCGGCGGACAGCCGGATCGACCTGGAACTCAACTACCCCGTGGTGCCCGAACAGGCCGGACTGCTGACCGCCGGGCTGGGGGAACTGCTGCACCCCGGCGCCCTGGAGTCCGCGCTGACGCCGGTCGGCCCGGCCGGCGTCGCCGCCGCCCGCGAGGCCTCGGCCGAGCTGCTCGCACGCGGCGGCTGGCGGCCGGACCCGGCCAGGGTGCTGCTCGCCGGGAACGGACGGCAGGCCATCGCGGCGGCCGTCGCCGCACTCGTGCCGCCCGGCGCCCGACTGGGCGTCGAGGAGCTGACGTACCCCGCGGTCAAAGCCATCGCCGCCCGGCTCGGGGTCGTCCTCGTACCCCTGGCCGTGGACGGGTCGGGGCTGGTCCCCGAGGCCGTCGAGGAGGCTCATCGAAGCGGCCCGCTGCGCGCCGTCTACGTCCAGCCGACCCTGCACAATCCGCTGTCGCTCACCATGCCGGAAGAGCGCGTGCGCGCGTTGGCCGAGGTGCTGCGGCGGCTGGGGATCCATGCGATCGAGGACACCGTCTGGGCCTTCCTCCGCGACGAGATCCCGCCGCTGGCGGCGTTCGCCCCCGAGCGGACCGTCCTCGTCGACAGCCTGTCCAAGCGCATCGCCCCCGGGCTGACCCTCGGGTTCGCGGTGACACCCGCCGCCGTCGCCGGACCCGTCGCCGCGTCACTGCGCTCGGGCGGCTGCGCGCCGATGCGCTTCGCCCTGGAGGCCGCCACACGGTGGCAGCGCGACGGTGTCGTACGCGCGTTGGTACGCGCCAAGCAGCGGGAGGCCACCGTCCGCCAGGGCATCGCCGCCGAGCTGCTGGGCGAGTTCGCGGTACACGGCGACCCCCGCTCCTTCCACTGCTGGTGGGAGCTGCCCCGCCCCTGGCGCGCCGACACCTTCGTCGCCGCCGCCGCCCGCCACGGCATCGGCGTGGCCCCGGCCGCCGCCTTCACCGTCGGCCGCCACCGCGCCCCCAACGCGATCCGGGTCGGCCTGGCCTCACCCCGCGCCGATGTGCTCTCCCGCGCCCTCGCCACCCTCGCCGAACTCGCCCGCTCCGCCCCGGACGACCTCGTCACCGACTGACCGCGCCACGCTCTCGCGGGCCGTTTCCCCACGGCCCGCGGCCGGGCCGATCCACGTATCAGTGTCCGTGATCGGTGCCAGCAGCTCTCAGTATTGGTCTGACGGCCGCCGGGGCGGGAGACTTGTCGGCAAGCCCTACAAGGGCGGTCTCGGTCGACCGGGGCAGCAGCGCGGACAAGTCTCGGCCCCCTTCCCTTTCACTGTCGGGGAATTCGCCATGCCGTTTTCTCCCGACAGCTCAGCCGGAGCGCCCGTCAGCACGACAAGGAGCTTCCATGAACCCTCGGCAGGTCGTCTCTCTTCCCCTTCCCCCTCCCCCTCCTCCTCCTTCCCCGGTCACCGCCCTGGCCCGGCCGCCGGCCGGCTGGAACACCCAGCGCGCCAGCAGGATGCCCGCCCACCGGTACCGGCCCTACTTCGACGAGGTCGAACCGATCTCACTGCCCGACCGGACCTGGCCCGAAGCCGTCGCCACCCGCGCTCCCATGTGGTGCGCCGTGGATCTGCGCGACGGCAACCAGGCGCTCGTCGATCCCATGTCGCCCGCCCGTAAAAGACGGGTCTTCGATCTGCTGGTGCGCATGGGCTTCAAGGAGATCGAGGTCGGGTTCCCCGCGGCCAGCCAGACCGATCTCGCGTTCATCCGGTCGATCATCGACGAGGGCGCCGTGCCCGAGGACGTACGCATCCAGGTGCTGACTCCCTGCCGTCCGGAGCTGATCGACCTCACCTTCGCGGCCGTCGCCGGCGCGCCGAAGGCGACGGTCCACATCTACAACCCCACCTCCTCGCTGCAACGGCGGGTGGTGTTCCGGCAGGACCGCGAGGGCGTCAAGGCCCTGGCGACCTCGGGGGCGCGCCGGGTCGCGGCGCACGCCGAGCGGTCCTCGGCCGATCTCCGTCTCCAGTACTCGCCGGAGTCGTACACCGGCACCGAGCTGGGGTTCGCCGCGGAGGTGTGCAACGAGGTGATGGACATCTGGCAGCCCACTCCCGAGCGCCCGGCCACGGTGTGCCTGCCGGCCACGGTGGAGATGGCGACGCCGAATGTGTACGCGGACTCCGTCGAGTGGATGAGCCGCCATCTGGAGCGGCGGGACTCGGTGATCCTCTCCCTGCATCCCCACAACGACCGGGGTACGGCGGTGGCGGCGGCCGAACTCGGGCAGCTGGCCGGGGCGGACCGGATCGAGGGGTGCCTCTTCGGGAACGGGGAGCGCACCGGCAATGTGTGCCTGGTGACCCTGGGCATGAATCTGTTCAGCCGGGGGGTCGACCCCCAGCTCGACTTCTCCGACATCGACGGTGTCCGCCGCACGATGGAGCAGTGCACCGGGCTGCCGGTGCACGAGCGCCACCCCTACGCCGGTGAGCTGGTGTTCACGGCTTTCTCCGGCGGCCACCAGGACGCGATCAGCAAGGGGCTGGCGGCCCAGGCCGCCGTCGGACGGCCGCCCGGGGGCGGCACGGCGGCACAGCCTCCCTGGCAGGTGCCGTATCTGCCGATCGACCCCAAGGACGTGGGACGGGACTACCGGGCGGTGGTCCGGGTCAACTCCCAGTCGGGGAAGGGCGGCACGGCCCATGTGATGAAGTCGGAGCACTCCGTGGATCTGCCCCCGGGGCTGCGGACGGAGTTCTCGCGGCTGGTGCAGGCGTTCACCGAGCGGGCGGGCGGGGAGGTCTCCCCCGGCCGGCTGTGGGAGATGTTCCACGACGCCTACATCGCCCCGGACGGGCCGCTCGCCCTCCTCCGCCACCACGGGCCCGTCGGCGGCCCGGGCGGTTCGCATCTCTTCACCGTCGCTCTCCACGGTGACAAGACGGAGCTGGTGGCCCCGGGGGCCACCCCGCTCGACGCCCTCACCGACGCGCTGTCCGCCCTCGGCGCGCAGCTGCGGGTGGTGAACCACGTCCAGGACCGGACGCCCGGTCGCCCCGACGGGCGGGCCGTGGTCCATCTGGAGGCCTGGATCGCCCTCAAGGACCGGGAGCAGCCCGTCCGCAGCCGGCACTGGGGTGTGGGCACGGCCCCGGACCCGGAGACCGCTGCCCTCCGGGCGGCCTTCGCCGCCCTGAACCGCGCCCATCTCGCCTGACCGTCCGAAGAAACGCCCGACCCTCCGAAGAAACGGAAGACACCGTGTCGCAGAACTTCACCGTTCGGGGAAACGACCTGTGGGACCCGAGCACCTTCGACTCACTGCGCCGTCAGCTGATCCCGTCCTTCGACCTCCTGTACGACAGCGCGGTCCAGACCGTGGTCATGACGGTCGACGAGCGGCCGCGCATCCTCGACCTGGGCGCGGGCACCGGACTGCTCAGCGCCCGGCTGCTGGAGAGGCTTCCCGACGCCGAACTGACGCTGATGGACCGGTCCGAGCTGATGCTCTCCCAGGCGCGCGGGCGGTTCGCGTCCCAGCAGCGGGTCAAGGTGCTGGTGGGAGATCTGGAGGACCCGCTGCCGCGGGGGCGGTTCGACGCGATCGTCTCCGGTCTCGCCATTCACCATCTGCCCCATGAGGGGAAGCGGCGGCTGTTCGGACGGATCCGGGAGAGTCTCAACCCGGGCGGGGTGTTCGTCCATGTCGAGCAGTTGCTGGGTGCGCGGCCGTGGCTGGAGGCGATGTACGACCGGATGCACGAGGCCCATGTGGTCCGCTCCGGCACGCCCGAGGCGGAGTGGGAGGCGGGCCGGGAGCGGATGAAGTTCGACATTCCCATCGATCTGGACACCCAGCTGAAATGGCTCCGGGCCGCCGGTTTCGCGGAGGTCGACTGCCTGGCCAAGGACTGGCGCTTCGCGACCTACGCGGGCTGGGTCGCTCCCTGACCCGCCCCGGCGGCGGCAGGAGCGGCCGGAGCGCGGGCGTACCCCTCGGAGAGTGAGGAACGGTCATGAACCGCACCACATTGGTCGACAGAATCTGGGAGCGACACCTCGTCGAGCCGGGCGAGACCGATCTGATCTACATCGATCTGCATCTGCTCCACGAGGTCAGCTCGCCCCAGGCGTTCGAAGCGCTGAGGAGCGCGGGACGCGTGGTCAGGCGTCCCGATCTCTGTGTGGCCACCGCCGACCATCAGGTGCCGACCCTGATCGACGGCGGCGGCGGCGCGCCGGCCGTCGACGCGGGTGGGGCACGGCAGTTGCTGCTCCAGGCCGGGAACTGCCGCGAGGCCGGCATCGAGCTCCACCCCCTCGGCTCCCCGGGGCAGGGGATCGTCCATGTCATCGGCCCGCAGATGGGGCTGACCCAGCCCGGTATGACCATCGTGTGCGGCGACAGCCACACCGCGACGCACGGGGCGTTCGGGGCGATCGCGTTCGGCATCGGCACGAGCGAGGTCGAGCATGTACTGGCCACCCAGACGCTGCGTACGGCGAGACCGCGCACGATGGCGGTCACGGTCGAGGGAACCGTACGCCCGGGAGTCACCGCGAAGGACCTGGTGCTCGCGGTCATCGCCCGCGCCGGCACCCGGGCCGGGGTCGGGACGCTCGTCGAGTTCCGCGGCGCGGCGATCCGGGCGCTCTCGATGGAGGGCCGGATGACCGTCTGCAACATGGCGGTCGAGGCCGGTGCGCGGAGCGGGCTGATCGCCCCGGACGACACCACCTTCCGCTATCTCGAAGGGCGGGAGCGCTCCCCTCGCGGACGTCTGTGGGAGCGGGCCCTGGACCACTGGCGGACGCTGCGGAGCGACGACGACGCCGTCTTCGACCGGGAGGTCACCGTCGATGTGTCGGCGATCGCCCCGCAGGTGAGCTGGGGCACCAACCCCGGGCAGACCACCTCGGTCGACGCCGCGGTGCCCGACCCCTCGGGCATGGCGGACCCGGCCGAGCGGAACGCCGCCGAGCGCGCGCTGGAGTACATGGGGCTGACACCGGGCACGGCCATGCGCGACATCCCCATCGACATCGTGTTCATCGGGTCCTGCACCAACAGCCGCATGGAGGACCTCCGCGCGGCCGCGGAGGTCCTCCGGGGCCGCCGGATCGCCTCCTCGGTACGGGCGCTGGTCGTGCCGGGCTCCGCGCTGGTCAAGCGGCAGGCGGAGGCGGAGGGGCTGGACCGGGTCTTCACCGCCGCCGGCTTCGAATGGCGCTCGCCGGGGTGCTCCATGTGCGTCGGCATCAACGGGGACACCGTCGCGCCCGGTCTGCGCTGCGCCTCCACCTCGAACCGCAACTTCGAGGGCCGCCAGGGCCCCGGCGCGCGTACCCACCTCGTCTCGCCCGAGACCGCGGCGGCCACCGCCCTGGCCGGACATCTGGCCGCCGCCGACGACCTCGTCTGAGCGGCCGCCGCCGCCCCGTCAGGAGTGTTCGATGAAACCGCTCACCGCGCTGACCGGCCGGGGCATGCCCCTGGCCAGAGCCGATGTCGACACGGACCAGATCATCCCGGCCGCCTGGCTCAAGAAGACCACCCGTACCGGCTACGGGGAGGGGCTCTTCTCGCAGTGGCGACAGGATCCCTCCTTCATCACCAACCGGCCCGAGCGCCGGGGGGCCACCATCCTGGTCGCCGGGCCCAACTTCGGCTGCGGCTCCTCCCGCGAACACGCGGCCTGGGCGCTGCGCGACTTCGGGTTCACCGCCGTCGTCGCCCCCGGGTTCGGCGACATCTTCCGCAACAATCTGCCCAACGCCGGTCTCGTCCCCGCGC
Organism: Streptomyces inusitatus; assembly: GCF_014651115.1. GTDB lineage: Bacteria > Actinomycetota > Actinomycetes > Streptomycetales > Streptomycetaceae > Streptomyces > Streptomyces amakusaensis. The sequence goes on from NZ_BMWG01000010.1 coordinate 78,198, forward strand.
AGGTGAGCGCGGACGTCGCCGAATCCCTTCTCCGCGCCACCACCCGGGATCCGTACGCCGAGATCATGATCGACGTCGTCGGCCGGACGCTCGGCTGCCCGGCCGCCGGGGTGGCCGGCGCGCCGTTCCGGCTCGACGATCTGGCCCATCACCGGCTGGTCAACGGTCTCGAACTCCTCGACCTCGCGCTGAGCCTCGGCCCGAGCATCAGCGCCTACGAACGAGCGCGCGCGCCATGGCTGCCCGTCGGACAGGCTGGGAGCCCCGGCGCCGGGAGCCCGTCCCGGACCGGAGCCGTGAAGGCCGAAGGCACCGAAGGCACCTGATGAGCGACTCCCCGGCGCTGCCCGACTGGGCGCGCGGAATGACCGACCTGCATGTGCACTCCTCCCCCAGTCTGCTGCCCCGGCACGGCGACGACCGCGAGACGGTCGCGGCGATGCGGGCCGAGGGATTCACCACCGTGGTCCTCAAGGCCCACGAGGGCAGCACGGCCGAAAGGGCCGCGGCGGCCGGGGAGGGCGTGTACGGCGGGGTGGTGCTCAACAGCTGTGTCGGCGGGGCCAGCCCCGACGCGGTCGAGGTCGCCGCGGGGCTCGGCGGCCGGATCGTGTGGCTGCCGACGCTCTCCTCCCGTACCCACCGGGCCGCGATGGCCTCCTCGGCACCGGAGCTCACCAATCTCCGGAAGGTCGGGCTGCGCCCCGTCGACGTGGCCGACGGCGGGCGGCTGCGCCCGGAGTGGCACGATGTCCTCGACGCCGTGGCGGCCCATGACCTGGTGCTGGCGAGCGGCCATCTCAGCGCGGCCGAGACGCTGGTGATCTTCACCGAGGCCCGGCGGCGCGGGGTGCGGCGGCTGCTGGTCAACCATCCCAAGCTGGCCTTCATGCGCTGGCGGGAGGAGACCGCCGACGCGCTCCGCGCCCTCGGCGCCCACTGCGAACTGGGCATCGTTCCCGACCGGCTCTGCCCTCCGGAGGACTCCAGCCTCGGGCTGACCGCCGGCTATCCGCTCCCCCTGCTGGTCTTCGGCGGGGACATGGGGCACACCGACCATCCCCGGCCGGCCGAGGCCGTCGCCCCCTGGCTGCGAGAACTGGAGCGGCGCGTCGGAGCGGACGCCGCGGCCACCCTCATGACCACCACGTCCAGGCAGCTACTGCTGCCCTGACCCATCGAACCCCGGCTCACCAGCGAGGAAAGGGAAACGTCCCATGCTGTTCGAGACCGTCCGAGGCATCGCCGCCGGCCGACCCGAAGCACCGGCGTTGGAAACCGTCGACGGCCGAGGCCTCACCTACGCACAGCTGATCGAGCGCACCGAGCGCATGGGCGCGGGGCTGCGGGCGCGGGGGGTGCGCCCCGGGGACACCGTGGTCTGTCACGGGCTGCCCAACACCCCCGACTATGTCGCGTTCATCCTCGCGGTGGCCGCCCTGCGCGCCAGCTACGTACCCGTACTGGCGGATTTCGACCGGGCCGCCGTCGCCCGTGTGCTCACCCTCACCGAACCGGTGCTCTGGGTGGGGTCCCGGCACCCCGGGGCCGGGGAGCAGGCCCCGCCGCGCGTCGATCTCGCCGCCCTCCCGGTCACCGGGGCCCCCTCCGGACCGTCGCTGTCGACGGGCCACGCGGACCGGGTCTTCCGCAGGCTGTGGACCTCCGGCTCGACCAAGCTGCCCAAGCTGGTGTCCTGGAAGCAGGGGCCGTTCGTGCGCGAACGTCTGCGCTGGGTGGCCGACATCGGCTTGAGGGAGTCCGACGTCGTCTTCTGCCGTCACACCCTGGACGTGGCCCACGCCACCGATCTGCATGTCTTCGCCGCTCTGCTGGCCGGCGCCCGGCTGATCCTGGCCGACCCCCGTACGCCCTCCGCCGAGCTGCTCGAACAGCTCTCGCGGTTCGGCGTCACCATGATGAGCGCGCTCCCCAACCACTACGAGGACCTGGTGGGGGCGGCCGCTTCCGCGCCGACCGAGCTGCCCGCCCTGCGCAGGCCGCTGTGCGGGGGCGCTTATGTCAGCCCCGCGCTGATGAGGTCCGCGGCGAAGACCCTGGGCATCCGCATCAGGCAGGTCTACGGCTCGACCGAGTTCGGTCTCGGCCTCGGGAACATGGCCGACATCGTGCAGAGCGAGGCGGGCATGGTCCCGGTCGGGGGTGTACGGGCCCGGCTCGCGCCCCTCGGCGAGGACTCCGGACCCGATCTGGGCGTCCTGGTGCTGGCCTCCGACTGCACCAGCGAGGGATATCTCCACGACGACGAGGCCAATGCCGCCACCTTCCGGGCCGGGGAGTTCTGGACCGGCGACATCGCCCAGCGCGCCCCGGACGGCTCGTACCGCATCCTGGGCCGGACGACCGACGCCATCAGGTCCGCGAGCGGCCCGCTCCCCGCCCCCGTCCTCGACGCCATGATCACCGAACGGTGCCCGGCGGCCGCCGACTGCGTCAGTCTGACCGCCGATCCGGAGGTCTACGCACCGGACGTCCTGGTCGTCGTGCGGGCGTCGCCGGACTCCGCGCCCGGCGCGGCGGTCGCCCAGGTCGAGGCCCTCCTGCGCGAACTGGGCCTCCAGGGCGCGGTGCGCGAGGTGGAATCCGTACCGCGCACCGTCGTGGGCAAGCCGGACAAGCCACTCGTCCGGCGGTACTGGTCCCCGCAGCGCGCGCGGTGACATGTCCCGGGCCCGGGCCCGGGCCCGGACCCTGGTCCGGGTCCGGGTCCGGGTCCGGGTCCGGGCCCCGGCATCGTCACGCGGCCAGTTCCGCCCACATGTCGAGGAAAGCCTTCAGCGGTGCGTTCAGATTCCTCTCCAACCGCCAGACGAAGACCTTGTGGAACGATATGGGCGGATCCAGCGGAATCACGGTGACTTTCTCACTGGCCAACAGCACCGGGCTGGAGTACGGGGCCAGGGCGATTCCGACGTTCTCCACGACCAGCGCGAGCTGGAGCGCCACATTGTTCGTCGCATAGGCGACATCGAAGCGCAGTCCTTCCGCGGCGAAGGCGTCGCTGATGAATCCGCGGACACCGCTGTCGGTGCCGTACGTGATGATGGGGGTCTCGGACACCTCGTCGAGGGTCATCGGCCGGTCCGCCGATCTGCTCCCGGCGGGCACGGCCGCGACGATCCAGTCCCGCAGGAGGACACGGCTCCCGATGACCTTGGACAGATCCTCCCTGGGGGCCGACATGACCGCCGCGTCCAGGCTCCCGTCGCGCACCCCGGCCAGCAGCGACGGGCTCGACGCCCCGACGAGGTTCACCGCCACGCCGGGGTGGCGGCGGTAGTACTCCCCCAGCAGATGGGGGACACAGGTGCCTTCGAGACCTCCGACCGTGCCGAGTGTGAGAGACCCTCCGAGGAGACCGGACCGGTCCTCGAACTCCACCACGGCCGCCGCCGCGGCGGCCAGACAGGCCCGGGCGTGCGGCAGCAGGGCGATACCGCCGCGCGTGAGCACAACCCGTCTGTGCAGACGTTCGAACAGGGGCTCGCCCAGCTCCTTCTCCAGGCCCTGGATCTGCTGGCTGATGGCGGGCTGGACGACGTGGCAGCGAGCGGCGGCCTTGGTGAAGGATCCCTCTTCCGCGACCGCGACGAAGTATTCAAGAGTCCGCAACTCCATGCCAACGACGTTACCAAGCAGGGGAATACGGCCCAACGGCTTCCGTCCGCGCCCGACGGCGGAAAGGAGTGCGGCCGTGCGCACTCGCGCCCGGACGGCTCCGGCCGCCGCCGAGGGGCGGCACGGAAGGGGAAGCGGATGATCTCTCCCTGTGGCGGGGAGCCCGGGCAGGGGTTCCACTGGGAGGGCCGGGGAGAGCACCCCGGTATGTCACAGAAGGAACGCGCATGACGGACAGCCACCAGATGCTGCTGATCTCGTTCACCGACCGGGCCGCGGGCCGGTCGGCCTACGAGGAAGCTCTCGGCCTTCCGGGGCTGCGGCAGGCGGCGCTCGTGGAGCGGTCGGCCGAAGGTCTGCTCGATGTGCCGGAGAGCCATGTCCAAGGCGCCGGGAGAGCGACGGCGGGCGGCGGTCTCGTGGGCGGGCTGCTCGGGCTGCTGGGCGGGCCGATGGGCGTGTTCCTGGGCACGGCGGCGGGCGCCGCCCTCGGCGGCGCGGCGGAGAACCGGCAGGCGCTGGAGGGCGGGGCCGGTCTGATCGTGCTGAGCAGCCGTGTCGACGAGGGCGCCTCCCTGCTCGTCGTGGAGCTGCACGAGTCCTCCCCCCGACCGGGCGACGACCTCGCCGAACGCCACGGCGGCACGCTGGAGCGCATGCCCGCCAAGGAGTTCGCCGCGCGGGTGCGCTCCGCCGAGAAGGCGGCCGGGGAGCCCCGGCCGCCGTCCTGAACGGGGCCTTCGGCCGGTAACGGGACCTCGGGACCTTCGGCCGGTTCCGTACCCGTCCGGGCCGGGGATCAGCGGGCGAGGCGGCCCATCAGCGCGGAGGCGCAGACGATGCCCGCCAGCGCCGCGAGACCGAGCACGCCGAAGTCGAGCGGCAGATGCGCCGGGGTGCCGATGAGCAGGCCCCGGAGGGCGTCGACCTCGTAACTCAGGGGGTTGGCCCGGCTGATCGCCTGGAGCCAGCCGGGCATCAGCGCGATCGGGTAGAGGGCGTTGGAGGCGAAGAACAGGGGCATGGTGATCGCCTGGCCGATGCCCATCAGCCGGTCCCGGGTGAGCACGACGCCGGCGATGCTCATCGAGAGGCAGGCGAAGAACGCCGACCCCAGGACCACCACCGGCACCACCCCCGCGAGCCTCAGGGGGTTCCAGGTGAGCGCGACGCCCAGCGCGGCGGCGATCAGGATCACGACCACGGCCTGGATCAGCGCCTTCACCCCGGCGGCGAACGCCTTGCCGGTGACCAGCGCGGCCCGGGGAGTGGGGGTGACGAGGAGTTTGCTGAGCACCCCCGCGTCCCGCTCCCAGATGATCTGGATGCCGTAGAAGATGGCGATGAACATGGCGGACTGGGCGATGATCCCCGGGGCGAGGAAGTCGAGGTAGGGCACGTTCCCGGTGGGGATCGCGCCGATCCTGGTGAAGGTCTCGCCGAAGATGAGCAGCCAGAGCGCGGGCTGGATCGCCCTGGTGTACAGCTCGGTCCGGTCGTGGCGGAGCTTTTGGAGTTCCACCGTGCACATCGCGGCCACCCGGGAGGGCAGTACGGCCCAGCCGCTGTGCACCCTGAAGGGCTCGACGGGCAGAGGGGCCGGTTCAGCCGAGGCGGGACGCCGTACGGCGGGTGCTGCGCACATCGCGGAATTCGCCTCCCGTGCGGTCGTCGTCGAGGCCGCTGCCCGCGTAGTGCCGGAAGACGTCCTCCAGCGTGGCCGGGCGGGCCTCAGGAGTCCGGCGGTCCAGCCGTGACTTCAGGTCCGCCGGGGTGCCGAGCGCGCGGATCCTCCCCCGGTGCATGAGGGCGAGCCGGTCGCAGTAGCGGTCGGCCTCGTCCATGGAGTGGGTGGTGACGAGAACGGTCATCCCCGTGGCGGACCGCACCTCGCCGAGGCGCTCCCAGACGGTGGTGCGGGCGATCGGGTCGAGACCGATGGTCGGTTCGTCGAGGATCAGCAGCCGGGGCGAGCTGACCAGGGCCTGGGCGAGTTCCAGCCGGCGGACCATCCCTCCGGAGTAGGTGCCCGCCATCCGGCCGGCCGCCTCGGCGAGACCGACGGCTTCGAGCGCCCGGTCGACCCGGCGCGCGCGTTCCCCGCGCGGTACGTCGTACACCCGGGCGAAGAGGGTGACGTTCTCGCGCCCGGTGAGGGCGGCGTCGGCGGAGAGCTGCTGGGGGACATAGCCGAGCAGCCTCCGTACGGCGATCTTCTCCTTGGTCACATCGTGCCCGAAGACCCGGATCATCCCGGCCCGGACGGGGAGCAGTGTGGTGATCGCCCTGATCGTGGTGGTCTTGCCGGCGCCATTGGGGCCGAGCAGACCGAACACCTCGCCTCCGGCGACCGAGAAGTCCACTCCGTCCACCGCGCGTGTGGCACCGAAGCGGTAGACGAGTCCGGTGCATTCGACGGCGCTGTCGGTCATGGCCGGGTCACTTCCCTCCATGCGTGCGCGTGTGCTCCTGGAGCTGCGCGGCGAGTCTGCGCAGCGCCGGAACGGAAGCCGCCAGGGCGGTTCGGTCCTCGGCGGAGAGCCGCCGCCACTGTTCCCGGTAGAGGGCGGCCCGGCGGTCGTCCCACTCCCGCAGCCGTTCGGCCGCGGCGGGCGTGATGCGCAGCAGAGCCGCACGGGCGTCCCGGGGGTCCGGTTCCCGGACCAGGAGTCCCAGCCCGGTCAGCTGCCGGACCAGGGTCGAGACGGAGTTCCCGGCGAGGCGCAGCTCCTCGGCCGCGGCCGACACCCGGATGCCTGGGTTCATCAGCACCAGCCGCAGCAGTTCGGCCTGGGCCACCGGGATCGGCGGGCCGCTCTGAGCGCCGCGCAGACCGCGGCGTACCAGTCGGTTGACGCCGGTCAGCAGGTCGCCCCACTCCCGCACCAGCCCCATATCTGACATATATCCCATATTACCTCTCACTCAGAGGTAACCGGCAGGGGTGGGCGCGCGCCGACGGCGAGACTACAGATGGAAGGGCACGGTGGTGATGACGATCTTGGGGAGGGGGCGCAGCGCGCGGCGCAGGCGGGAAGCCGTGCGGCTGTGGAGGAATTGATGGCTTCTCCGGCTGGTGACGATCTCCGGGAGGATCACGGTCAGGGTGAGGCCGGGGTGCTGCCGGTGGAGTCCCTCGATGCAGTGGACGAGCGGGGCGACGACGGCCCGGTAGGGGGAGACGACGATCTCCAGGGGCAGATGGTCGCCCCAGAGGGTCCAGTAGTCGCGAAAGCGCCGGGCCTCCTCCTCGGTGAGGCTGATGTGCAGGGCGAGGACGGGCTGCTGGAGCGAGGCCGCGTAGGCGAGGGTGCGCATGGCGGCGAGGTCGAGGGTCGCGAGGGCGACGACCGAGAGGTGCTGGATCTCCTCCGGAAGCTCCTCGTCCTCCCCGTTCCCGGCCGCCGTCGCCGTACGCCCTCCGGCGACTTCGGGCAGCCGCCGCTCCGGCGACGCCGACGGCCCCTCCGGGCTGTGCGCGGGCAGTTCGATCAGATGCGGGTGGAGCCGCAGGGCTTCGCGGGCGGCCTCGTAGTGGCGGCGGATCCGGGTGGTGACCACGAGGAACAGGGCGACGGCGACGATGGCCACCCATGCCCCGGAGGTGAACTTGCTGATGCCCGCGGTGATGAAGACCACCGCTGACAGCAGACCACCGGTGGCGTTGAAGAACAGGCTCTTGCGCCAGTGGCGGTCGCGCAGCCGCCACCAGTGGACGACCATCCCCGCCTGCGAGAGCGTGAAGGCGAGGAAGACTCCGACGGCGTACAGCGGGATCAGCGCCCCGGTCAGACCGTCGAACGCCACGAAGACCAGCGCGGCGGCCAGCGAGAGCAGGAGGATCCCGTTGCTGTGGGCGAGGCGGTCGCCCAGGCGCAGGAAGACCCGTGGGGCGTAGCCGTCGCGTGCCAGCAGGGACAGGACCCGGGGGAAGTCGTTGTACGCGGTGTTCGCGGCCAGCAGCAGTACCGCCGCGGTGGCCGCCTGGACGAAGACGTACCCCCATCCCGTGCCGAAGCTCAGACGGGCGAGCTGGGAGAGCGTGGTCTCCTGCGCGCCGGGCACCACTTGGGCGAGGTGGATGAGTACGACGATTCCCGTGAACATCACGATGAGCAGCCCCACCATCCAGGTCAGGGTGGTGCGGGCGTTGCGCCATTCGACGGGCTTGAACGCCGGTACCGCGTTGGAGATCGCCTCGATTCCGGTCATCGCCGTGGCGCCGGAGGAGAACGCCCGCATGATGAGCAGCAGCCCGACGGTCTCGGTGACCGCGGGCAGCGCGGCCGGCCTCGGTTCGAACCCCCGGCCGGCGGCGTCCGCCAGGCCGAAGCCGATCAGCGCGAACATGGCGGCGACGAAAGCGTAGGTCGGGGCGGCGAACAGCGTTCCCGCCTGGCGGACTCCGCGCAGATTCCCCGCCAGGAGAAGCAGGATCGCCCCGACGCCCAGGGGCACCGTCGCGGGGGCCAGCGAGGGGAGTGCCGAGGTGATCGCCGCGATCCCCGAGGCGATCGACACGGCTACGGTGAGGATGTAGTCGGTCATCAGCCCGGCGGCGGCCACCAGTCCGGGCGTCCGGCCCAGATTGTCGCTCGCGACGATGTACGAGCCGCCGCCGTGCGGATAGGCCCGGATCGTCTGACGGTAGGACAGCCCGACCGCGAACATGAGGAACACGATCGCCCCGGCGACCGGGAGCGAGTACGCGAGCCCCGCCGTACCGGCCAGGACCAGGACCGCGAGCATCGCCTCCGGGCCGTAGGCGACCGAGGAGAGCGCGTCGGCGGAGAGCACGGGCAGTGCCAGCAGCTTGCGCATCCGCTCGGTCACGACCGCGGAGCTCTTGAGCGGCACCCCCAGCAGAACACGCCGGATCCGTACCGCCGCCCCCGTCGGCGCCCCCTCCGTACCGTCTTCGTCCCTTGCCGCGCGCGGCCCCAGGGCGGAGACGCGCACCATCCGGCCCGACCCCGCGGACCGGAGCTGCGCCACGGGCGGGAACCTCCCGAGATCCGGATCCACCGGCAGGGCCCGGCGCCACACCTCGGGAGCCGCCATCACCCTGCCCCACTCCCGCCCCACTCTCCGCAGCACACGCAGCTGCTCCGCGCCCAGCGCGGCCGACTCCGCCGCCGCCGGGCCGGGCGGACCCTCCGCGTTCACGGTTCGGCCCCTTCGCGCATCCGCATCCGTCACAACACGCAGTGTGACCGATGGCACGGGACCGGGCAGGTTCCGACATGGGAACCGGCGATCCCTTCGTCCGGCCCGCGAAGCCCCCGCGGCCCGGCCGCCGCCGGGGGCCTCAGGGGCGGGAGGGCGCCTGTGCGAGGGTGGTCCCATGACGTGGAACGGCGACGAGTACCAGGCCCGGTTCGACCGCATCGCCTCCGAGGGCGGCGACGTCCACGGCGAGGCCGTGTTCGTGCGCTCCTTCGCCCCCCGGACCGTCCTCGACGCGGGCTGCGGCACCGGCCGGGTCGCCGTCGAACTGGCGCGGCACGGAATCGCCGTGACCGGCGTGGACATCGACGAGTCGATGCTCGCCACCGCCCGTCGGCTGGCACCGGGGATCACCTGGCACCGGCACGATCTGGCCGGCCTCGATCTGGGGCTCTCCTTCGACGTCGTGGTGATGGCGGGCAATGTCCCCCTGTTCACCCCGCCGGGAACGGAAGAGGCCCTGGTCGCCGGGGTCGCGCGCCATGTCCGGCCCGAGGGCCGTCTCGTCGCGGGGTTCTCCCTCGACCGCGGATACACCCTGCGCGACTACGACGCCCACTGCCGTACGGCGGGACTCGTCCTCGAAGCCAGATACGCGACCTGGTCCCGCGCCCCCTACACCGGCGGGGAGTACGCCGTCTCGGTGCACCGCCGCCCCTGACCGGCCACCGGCCCGGGCCGGGCCGACCTAGCGGCCGGCCCCGGTGGCGATGGCGCCCACGATCACGTCGGTCAGCGCGGTGATCGCGTCGGCGGCGGTGACACGGTCCCGGTTCAGTTCGGCGGCGATCGCCCCGGCCGCGCCCAGGATGCCGGCGCAGCGCAGCCGGAGGGCTTCGGCCGGGAGGTCGGAGTACGGCGCGAGGGCGGTGGCCATCATGGCCGCATAGCTGTCGAGCAGCTCGTGCTGGACCGCCTCCATGTCCGGATTTCCCTTCAGGGCGGCGGAGACGGCGGCGAGTTCCGGCATGTCGGTGGCGCAGGCGAAGTACGCGGTGCTCATGGCACGGGCGACCTCGCGGGCGGCGGTCGCGGCGGCCTCCAGCGCGCGGGCGACGGCGGCCCGGTGGCGTTCGTCGAGCCGTCGGTGGAGTGCGAGCAGAAGGCCGGGGCGGGTGCCGAAGTGGTCGTACACGATCGGTCTGCTCACCCCGGCCGCCTCGGCGAGGGTGACCAGGGTGAGTCCGTCGGCGCCCCGCGCGCGCACGATCGCCGCGGCGGTGTCGAGCAGTTGCTCCCGCCGTGCCGGCTTGGACAGCCGGGTCGATGTGGTGGCCATGGTCCTCCCTCGCGTCTCGCCCCAAGCTATGTTACAAAACGTAGGCTACAAAATGTAACTTGATGGAAGCGAGAGGAACCCACCATGGGACAGCCGAAATCAGTACTGATTCTGGGCGGCTCGGGCCAGGCCGGCGCGGGGACCGCCGCCCTTCTGCGCCGCTGGCACCCGACGCTGCCGCTGACGATCGCGGGCCGTGACCTCGACCGCGCCCGGCGGGTGGCCGACGAGCTCGGCACCGCGACAGCCGTCACCGTCGACCTGCGGCGGGGCGATCTCGGGCTGCCGCCCGGCCGCGACCACTCGGCGGTGGTCGCCGCGCTGTGGGACGAACGCCTGCACGGACTGCGCTACGCGCAGCAGCGCGGGCTGCCGTATCTCAGCGTCTCCAGCGGCCTGGTGGAGATAGCGCCGGAGGTCGTCGCAGGCACCCAGCGGGCAAGCGCCTCGCCGATTCTGATGGCCAGCCACTGGTGCGCCGGCAGTGCCACCCTCGCGGCGCTGTACTCGGCCCGGGAGTTCGGCCGGGTCGACACCGTCCGGATCGGCGCCGTACTGGACGAGCTGGACACCGGCGGACCCGCGGGAGCGGCGGATCTGGAGCGCTGGTCCACCGCCACAACGGCGGGGCTGGTGCGCCGCGACTCCGTCTTCACCTGGGTCAACGGCCCCGACGCCCAGGCGGATGTCCCCCTTCTCGACGGCACCGTCCGCCCCGGGCAGAGCATCGCCGTCCTCGATGTGACGAGCCTCGCCCTCGCGACGGGCGCGCCGAACGTCCGCTTCGACTTCGCCCTCGGCGCGTCCCCGGGGCGGAGCGACGGCGAACCCGCTCCCGTCGAGGTCCGGATCGACCTCGACGGAACGGATTCGGCGGGCGCGCCGTTCAGCATCAGCCGCTGTCTCGTCCACCCGGCGGGGCAGCGCCCCCTGACCGCGCTCGGCATGGCGCTCGGCGCCGAACGGCTGCTGGGCCTGCGCGGCGAGGCCGTCCCGCCGGGCATCCACACACCCGAGTCGCTGATCGACCCGGCGTACGCGATGGAGAGGCTGGCGGAGATCGGCGGCGTCTTCGTCGACGCGCCGGGCGGCCACGGCCGGCTATGACGTGAGGCCGGGCCCCGGGAGAACCGGGGCCCAGTCGAACGGCGGGTCGGGGATGTCCCGCCGCAGCGGCGGGGCGATGTCGGACTGGAAGAGTTCGAGCGAGGCACGGTGCCGGGCCTCGCTGAGACCGGCCGCGTCGGCGTGCAGATGGAGCACGCTGTGCCCGAGCCGCTCGTGGTAGCGGTGGACCTTGTCGACGATCTGCTGGGGGCTGCCGATCAGCGCCGAGCTGCGTTCCACGAAGTCCTCCAGCGTGGCGAAGACCGGTTCGAGGCCCAGACGTTTCTGGAGGGCGAGTTGGCCCTCGAAGACCGGCCGGTACGCGGCGACGGCCTCCTGCGAGGTGCGGGCGGCGCAGTAGCCGGCCGTCCCCGCGCCGACGACGGCCAGCGCCGGGTCGTGGCCGTAGTGCTCCCACCGCTCCCGGTAGTGGCGGACCAGTTCGGCGTACGGCTGGATCGGATGGGTGACATTGGCCGAGAAGAGCGGATCTCCGTAGCGGGCGGCGAGGTCGACGGAGTCCGGGCTGGTCGCGCTGCCGTGCCAGACGCGAATGGGCCGCTGAAGGGGTCTCGGCCAGACCTCGGCGTCCGTCAGCCCGGGACGGAAGCGCGGGGAGGCGCTGACCCTGTCCTGCCGCCAGATCCGGCGGAAGAGTTCGTAGCCCTCGAAGTTGCGGTCCCACTGGTCCTCGGGGGTGACCCGGAACAGCTCGCGCTGAGCGGTTCCGTTGCCCTTGCCGATGATCAGGTCGAGACGGCCGTCGGAGAGATGGTCGAGGGTCGCGTAGTCCTCGTACGCGCGTACCGGGTCGAGCAGGCTGAGGGTGGTGACGGCGGTGAACAGCCGGATCCGGGAGGTGAGCGCGGCGAGGTGGCTGAGGACGACGGGGGGCGAGGAGGAGATGAAGGGCCGCTCGTGGCGTTCGCCGACGCCGAAGCCGTCGAACCCCAGCTCCTCGGCGAGCAGCGCGTTGTCCACGACTTCACGGAAGCGCTCGCGGGTGGTCTTCTGGACGCCGGTCACCGGATCGGGGGCGTGCACGATGAGGGTGATGGCCAGGAATCTCATGATGCCGCCCGCGGGGGCTCCGGCTCGGGATGCGCCAGGCCGAGATGGTCACGGAGTGTGGTGCCGGTGTATTCGCGGCGGAACACCCCGCGTTCCTGGAGCAGGGGGACGACGGTGTCGGCGAACTCGTCCAGGCCGCCGGGGGTGAGGTGCGGGACCAGGATGAAGCCGTCGGCGGCGTCCGCCTGGACGAGGGTGTCGATCGCCTCGGCGACGGTGGCCGGGGAGCCGATGAAGCTCTGGCGGCCGGTGGTCTCGATGACCAGTTCGCGGATCGACAGCTTCTCGGCGGCGGCGCGCTCGCGCCACTGCTTGGCGACGGCGAGCGGGTCGCGGAACATCCGTACGCTGGCCCGGCCCCGGGCGATGGTGTTCTCGCCGGGGTCCGGGTCGATGTCCGGGAGCGGGCCGTCCGGGTCGTAGCCGGACAGATCCCGGTTCCAGACGTGTTCGAGGTACTTGATCGCGGTCCGGCCGCTGACCTGGCTGCGCCGTACCTCGTGCGCGATCTCCCGCGCCTCGGCGTCGGTGTCGCCGAGGGCGAAGGTCGCCGCAGGCATGATGAGCAGCTCGTCGTGGGCCCGGCCGTAACGGGCCAGGCGTCCCTTGACGTCGGCGTAGAACTCCCGGCCCGCCTCCAGGGTGTCGTGCCTGCTGAAGATGGCGTCGGCGCTCGACGCGGCGAACTCACGGCCGTCCTCGGAGTCCCCGGCCTGGAAGATCACCGGGCGGCCCTGCGGACCGCGCGGGACGTTGAAGCGGCCCGCGATGTCGAAGTGCTCCCCCCGGTGGGCGAATTCCCCGGCCCGCGCGTCCTTGAGGAAGACGCCGGACCCCTGATCGGCGACGATCTCGTCGCCGCGCCAGGAGTCGAACAGCTCGTTGGCGGTGGCCAGGAACTCCTGCGCCCTGGAGTACCGCTGCTCCTGCGGGAGGAAGCCGCCGCGCCGGAAGTTCTCGCCGGTGAAGGCGTCCCAGGAGGTGACGACGTTCCAGGCGGCGCGCCCGCCCGAGAGATGGTCGAGGCTGGCGAACTGGCGGGCCACCTCGTAGGGCTCGTTGAAGGTGGAGTTGATGGTGCCGGTCAGACCGAGCCGCTCCGTGACGGCGGCGAGTGCGGCGAGGACGGTGAAGGTGTCGGGCCGCCCCACCACGTCCAGGTCGTAGATCTGTCCGCCCTGTTCGCGCAGGCGCAGTCCCTCGGCGAGGAAGAGGAAGTCGAACTTGGCGCGTTCGGCGGTCCGCGCGAAGTGCGCGAAGGAGCTGAAGTCGATGTGGCTGCCGGCCCTCGGGTCGCTCCACACGGTGGTGTTGTTGACGCCTGGGAAATGGGCGGCGAGATGGATCTGCTTCAGGGGCCTGCCCGTGGCCGACGCGCCCGTGGTCGGGTTCTCGCTCATGGTTCTGTCGACTCCTCCCGCTTCAGACAGCGGTGTAGCGGTTGGCGGGGCGGGCGAGTCCGAGCAGCCCGCGCAGGGTGTCCGCCTCGTAGGCGTGCCGGAAGGCGTCTCGGCGGCGCAGTTCGGGCACGAGCCCCCGGGTGATCCCCTCCAGGTCGTGTCCGATCACCCCGGGGCGCAGCCGGAAGCCGCTCAGACCGGCCTCGCGCCGCTCCAGCAGCAGATCCGCGAGTTCCGCGGGCGTCCCCGTGAACACCTGGGCGTCGCTGCTCCAGACCTCGCCCGCGAGGCCGTCCAGCCGTGCCTTGCGGTCCTCGGCGGCCGCGCGGTCGCCGTCCAGGAAGACCACCAGGTCGCCGAAGATGTGCAGCGGCTCCGATACCCGTCCCGCCGCGTCCTGGGCGGCACGGATCTCGGCGACGGCGGCGCGGGCCTGGTCGTTGTCGTACGGGGTGATGTAGCCGATGTCGGCGGAGCCGCCGACCAGTCGGTACGGGACGCTCTGGTGCGCGAGCGCGGTGACGACGGGCTGTCCCTGGGGCGGGCGGGGGGTGATGGAAGGGCCCTTGACGCTGAAGTGGGGGCCCTCGAAGTCGATGTAGTGCAGTTTGCCGCGGTCGATGAAGCGCTCGGTGGCGGCGTCGCGGATCTCCGCGTCGTCCTCCCAGCTGTCCCAGAGCCGCCGCACCACCTCGACGTAGTCGCGGGCCTCTCCGAAGAGCCGGTCCACCAGTTCCCGCGCGGCGGGGGTGTCCCACTCCTCGGCGTCCCCGACGTCCTCCGCGCCGAGGGCCGGGATCGTACGGCGGCCGAAGTGCGCGGCCTCGTTGGGCCTCGGCGTCACCTGGATCCGCAGTCCCGCGCGGCCGGTGCTGACGTAGTCCAGGGTGGCGATCGCCTTGGAGAGGTGGAAGGGCTCGGTGTGGGTGACGACCGCGGTCGGCACCAGCCCGATGTTCCGGGTCAGCGGTGCGACACGGGCGGCGACGAGCACCGCGTCCAGCCGTCCGCGCACCTGGTCGGTGCGGTCGTCGGGCTCCGTGGGGTGCGAGGACTGCGGTCCGAGGGAGTCCTCGATGGTGACGAAGTCGAGCAGGCCGCGTTCGGCCTCGGCCACAAGGCCGGCCCAGTGGCGGGCGGTGAACAGTTCGCCCGGCCGGGCGGCCGGCTCGCGCCACGCGGCCGGGTGCCAGCCGGCGCCGTCCAGCGCCACGGCGAGGTGAAGAGGGGGTAGTGCGGACACGGGGTGGGTGCCTTCCTGGTCGGTCGTCGTATGTGATCGCGGGCCCTGGTGCGTACGGAGTACGAGGAGGCCCGGCGGCGGGTCGGGGACCGCTATGAGGTTCTGGCGGCCAGGCGCGGCAGGACGTTCTCGCCGAACCAGTAGGCCTCCTCCAGGTGCGGGTAGCCGGAGAGCACGAACTCGTCGATGCCGAGCCGGTGGTACTCGGTGATCCGTTCGGCGACCTCGGTGTGGCTGCCGACCAGTGCCGTGCCGGCCCCGCCGCGCACCAGGCCGATGCCGGCCCACAGATTCGGGTGGATCTCCAGCCCTTCCCGGCCGCCGCCGTGCAGGGCGAGCATGCGTTTCTGGCCCTCGGACTCACTGCGGGCCAGCCCGGCCTGTACGGCGGCGACGGTCGCGGGGTCGAAGCCGTCGAGCAGCCGCCGGGCCTCGGCCCAGGCCTGTGCGGAGGTGTCGCGGGTGATGACATGGAGGCGGATGCCGAAGCGGATGCTCCGGCCCTCCTTCTCCGTCAGCGTCCGGATCCGGGCGATCTTCCCGGCCACGGCGGCGGGCGGCTCGCCCCAGGTGAGGTAGACGTCCGCGTGGCGGGCGGCGACCTTTACCGCGGCGGGCGAGGAGCCGCCGAAGTAGATCTCCGGCACGGGGTCGGGCACCCGGGTGAGCCGCGCGCCCTCGACGCGGAGGTGCTCGCCCGCCAGATCCACGGTCCCGCCGTCCCACAGCGCGCGGACGATGTGGAGGAACTCGCCCGTGCGGGCGTACCGGCCGTCCTTGTCGAGGAAGTCGCCGTGGGTGCGCTGTTCGGGGCTCTCCCCGCCCGTGACGACGTTGAGCAGCAGCCGGCCGTCGGTCTGGCGCTGGAAGGTGGACGCCATCTGGGCGGCCAGGGTGGGCGAGAGGAAGCCGGGTCTGAGGGCGACGAGGAACTTCAGCCGTTCGGTGTGCTGGCTGACCATGGCGGTGGTCAGCCAGGCGTCCTCGCACCAGGCGCCGGTGGGGGTC
This sequence comes from Streptomyces inusitatus, assembly GCF_014651115.1. Taxonomy (GTDB): domain Bacteria; phylum Actinomycetota; class Actinomycetes; order Streptomycetales; family Streptomycetaceae; genus Streptomyces; species Streptomyces amakusaensis. The sequence goes on from NZ_BMWG01000010.1 coordinate 94,171, forward strand.
AGTACGCCGGTGAAGCCGAGGTCCTCGGCGGCGCGGGCGATCTGGGTGAGGTATCCGACGCTCGGCGGCCGGTCACCGCCGGTGGCGGTGACCGGGGTGCCGTGGCCGCCCCCGACGACATGGCGGCTGTCGCCGTTGGTGGGCAGGAACCAGTGGAAGGTGAGACTCATGGAGACTCACGCCTTTCGATCGTCTTCGCTCGCTCGTGCGCGGTCGTCGGCGGCGGCCGGGGCGACGGCCGCGGCGCTCATCCGGCGGCCGCGAGCCGGGCCGTACGGCTGCCGAGGGCGGCGGAGAACCGGTCGACGACCTGTTCGAGGGCCTCGGCCGCGCCCCGGGCGACGGTCACGGTGCCGTCGTCGCCCACCGCGATGTCCTTGTCGAGCGTGAACCAGCCCGGGACGATGTGCCCCGCGCCCATGGAGCTGAGCACCGGGCGCAGGGCGTAGTCGATCGCCAGGACGTGCGCCTGGGTCCCGCCGGTCGCCAGCGGCAGGACCGTCTTCCCCGCCAGGGCGTACTGCGGCAACAGGTCCAGCAGCGACTTGAGCACCCCCGAGTAGGCGGCCTTGTAGATGGGGGTGCCGATGACGACTCCCTCGGCGCGGTCGAACAGCTCGGTCGCCCGGACGATCGCCGGGTGCCGGAAGTCGGCGCCGAGCAGCGCCTCGGCGGGGACGGTGCGGACGTCCAGGGGGATCACCTCGTGTCCCTGGGCCGTGAGCCGGCGGTCCAGATGGCGCAGCAGACGGGCGGTGCGGGAGTCGGCGGAGGGACTTCCGGAGACGGACAGGACGGTGGCCATGGGGATCCTTAGGGAGCATGGGGGTGGGGCGGGGGTCACGGGTGCGAGACCGCCGGCGAAGCGGTCTCCCGTGTACCCGGACGGGTGCTACTGGCCGCCCTTGGGCAGTCCGGGCGGGTTGATCTCGGACTTGGACACGGCCTCGTCGGGCAGGCCCCAGCGCTTGAGCACCTTGGCGTACGCGCCGTTGCGGATGATCTCGTTGAGCGCGTCGGCGAGCGGCTCGACCAGGCCGCTTTCCTTCTTGGTGGTGGCCCCGATGAGGCCCTGGAGGGTGGCGCCGCCCCCGGAGTAGGTGCCGACGACCTCGCTCTTCCCCGTGGCGGCCGCCTGGTGGACGGCGCTCGGGTGGGGACCGACGAAGAGTTCGATGCGACCGGACTGGAGGGCGAGATAGGTGTCGCTCTCGCTCTGGTAGTACTTGATGTCCACTGGCTTCAGACCGGCCTTCACGGCCTCCGCGCTCCACTCGACCAGCAGCTTCTCCTGGTTGGTCCCGCTGCTCACGGCGACGGTCCGGCCGGCCACGTCCTTGGGCCCGGTGACCTTCAGTCCGCTGCCCTTCTTCGCCGCGAAGCCCAGGTTGTCCTTGCGGTAGGTGGCGAAGTCGTACTTCTCCTTGCGCTCCTCGGTGTCGGTGATGTTGCTGAAGCCGACGTCGTACTTGGCGCTGTCGAGGCCGACGAACATGTTCTCCCAGGAGGCCTGGTTCAGACGCGGTTCGAGACCGAGCACATCGGCGACCAGATGGGCGATGTCGGGCTCGGATCCGATGACGGTCTTGTTGTCGCTGGCGTGGAAGATCAGGGGGGCGTTGGAGCCGGAGGAGACGATGACTTCCAGGGTGCCTCTCTCGCGGATCCTCTCGGGGAGCTTGGCGGCGATGGAGTCGACCTTGCCGGTGGTGACGCGGTTCTGGTCGGGACTCGTATTGATCCTGGTGCCGGTGCCCCTGGTGGACTCCGCTTCGGTCGTGCCGCCGCCGTCGTCGGAGGGGTTGCCGCACGCGGCGAGGACGAGGGCGGCGGTCAGTGCCAGCACGGCTGTGGTGGTGTGGCGGACGGTCGAGGCGGGCATGGTCGCGCTCCTTGCCTGTGGAGAGGGGAGGGTGTCGGTCAGAGGGCTTTGGAGAGGAAGGCGCGGGTGCGTTCGTGCCGCGGATCGTCCAGTACGGCCGCGGGCGGGCCCTGCTCCACGACGAGACCGCCGTCCATGAACACCACGGTGTCGGCGACCTCGCGGGCGAAGCCGATCTCATGGGTCACGACGATCATGGTGGTTCCGGTGTGGGCCAAGTCCTTGATGACGTCGAGGACTTCGCCGACCAGTTCCGGGTCGAGCGCCGAGGTGGGCTCGTCGAACAGCAGCACCTTCGGTTCGAGGGCGAGTGCGCGGGCGATGGCCACGCGCTGCTGCTGGCCCCCGGAGAGCTGTCGTGGATAGACGTCGGTCTTGTCGGCGAGCCCGACCCGCTCCAGCAGTCGGCGGGCGGTCTCCTCCGCCTCCTTGCGGCGGCGGCGCAGCGCGGAGACGGGGGCCTCGACGAGGTTCTCCAGCACGGTCAGATGCGGGAAGAGGTTGAAGTTCTGGAAGACGAACCCGATGTGGGTCCGCTGTCTCAGTACGTCCTTCTCCTTCAGTTCGTGCAGCTTGTCGCCGGAGCGGCGGTAGCCGATGAGTTCGCCGTCGATGCTGATCCAGCCCCGGTTGACCTTCTCCAGGTGGTTGATGGTGCGCAGCAGCGTGGATTTCCCGGAGCCGGACGGGCCGAGGATCACGGTGACCTCGCCGGTGCGGACCCGCAGATCGACGCCGCGCAGCACTTCCAGGGCGCCGAAGCTCTTGTGCACGCCGTGGACGTCCACCATCACCTCGCCGTCGGCGGCCGGCGCCGGGTCGCTCATCGGCTGTCTCCCATTCTCTTTGGGGGGATGACGGGCTGGTCGCGCCGGGAGGCCGCGGTGCGCAGGGTGCGTACGAAGCGGCGGGCGCGCTGGATCGGGGTGGGCGGCGGGGTGCGGTTCGCCCCCCGGGCGAAGTACCGCTCCACGTAGTACTGGGCGATCGACAGCAGGGAGGTGAGGACCACGTACCAGGCGGTGGCGACCAGGAGCAGCGGGATCACCCGGCCGTTGCGGCCGTAGATGACCTGCACTTGGTAGAACAGCTCGCCGATGGCCATCACATAGACCACCGAGGTGCCCTTGAGCAGGCCGATGATCTCGTTGCCCGCGGTGGGCAGGATGGCGCGCATGGCCTGCGGCAGTACGATCCGGCGGATCTGCCGCAGCCGGGGGATGCCCAGCGCCGCGGCGGCCTCCAGCTGTCCGTGGTCGACGGCGACGACGCCGCCCCGGACGATCTCGGCGGCGTAGGCGGCCTGGTGCAGCGTCAGCCCGATGATGGCGGCGCCCATGGTGCCGATCAGGCTGTTGCTGTCGACGGACCAGAACACCGGGCCGAACGGGATGCCGACGCCCAGCCTCTCGTACAGGGCGCTGAGGTTGAACCAGAACACCAGCTGGACGATCATCGGAATGGACCGGAAGATCCAGATGTAGGTCCAGGCGACGGTCTGGAGCAGCGGGCTGCGAGACAGCCGCATGAAGGCCAGGACGGTGCCCAGGACGAAGCCCAGCACGGTGGCGTAGGAGGTGAGCTGGAGGGTCACCCACACCGCGTCCACGATCGTTTCGGACAGGACGTACTCGCTGAAGACGCCCCACTCCCAGACCGGGTTGGTGACCAGCCCGTGCGCGAACTGGGCGACCAGCACGGTCACGGCGACGGCCGCGGCCCAGCGGGTGTAGTGGCGGGCGGGAACGATCTTGAGGGCTCTGCGCTCAGTCGTCACGTGTGCTCGGGCGGGTTGATGCGCGAGGTGTCGGTCGCGGAGGCGGAGGTGCCCCACTTCTTGAGGATCCGGGCGTATGTGCCGTTGCGGATCAGCTCGTTGACGGCGGCCTGGAACGCCTCGGTGAGGGGGGAGCCCTTCTTGAAGGCGAAGCCGACGTCGAGGCGGTGGTACTCGCCGAGGAAGGTGGTCCGCGAGGCGGGCTGTGCCGCCTGGTGGCGCAGGCCGTTGATGGTCGACATGATCACATCGATCCGGCCCTGCTGGAGCGCGGTGAGGGTGGCCCCGTTCTCGGAGTAGACCTTCACGTCGTACGGTTTCTTCCCCGCCTTGGCGCACACGTCCTTCCGTGCGGTGAGGGTCGCCTCGAAGGTGGTGCCTGCCCCGGTGCCGATGGTCAGTCCGCAGAGCCGGGTGAGGTCGGTGACTTTCTTCGTGAGCGCGGTGCCGCCCTTCTTCACCGCGAAGCCCTGGCCGTCGTTGATGTAGGTGACGAAGTCGATCGTCTTCAGGCGTTCGGTGGTGACGCCGAAGTTTCCGGTGCCCAGGTCGTACTTGCCGCTGCCGAGGGCGGGGAGGATCGTCTCGAAGGAGGCGTCCTGCCGCTCCAGCCGTACGCCGAGGACCTTGGCCGCCGCGTCCGCGATGTCGATGTCCTGGCCCTCGGGCGGCTTGTCCGAGCCGTTCGGGTAGTAGGCGCCGGGCGGGGTTCCGACGGAGCTGCCGATCCGCAGGGTGCCCGCCTCGCGGACCTCGGCGGGCAGCAGGGCCGCGACGGATTCCACCTCGCGTACGCCGGCGACCGGGTCGTCGGCCGACCGGCCGCCCGCCTGCTCGGCCCCGGGGGCGTCTCCGGAGCCGCAGGCGGTCAGCGCGAGTACGGGCAGCAGCGCGAGGGCGGCGGCGACGCGCCGCCCCGTTCTGCGGCGCACTCGTACGGAGGTGTCGGGGCGCGGGCGCGTTTCGGAGCCGTCGCCGGCGGCGGCGACGCCAAGGAACTCCACGGGCACGGGAGATCGCCTTCTCTCAAATCCTCTGGTCCGCCGCGCTGCGGGCAGCGCTCGGGCGCGGCGGAGCAGCCCTCGGCGCGGCCGGGTGCGACAGCGCTTCAGGGGGCTGGGAACCGAATGGTGAGCGGGGTGTGATGACGCCGGGGCACGGGCCTCGGGCGCGATGGGGCGGCGGCGCGGATCAGAGCTCGCGGGACCCTTGTCGCAACGGACTCGGCGCGTGCTCGGCGCATGCGCGCGAAGGTGCCGCGAAGGCGGGATCCGGCCCGCGACGGGTTCGCCGAAGGAGGGAAGGGCCGGTCGAAGGGCCTACTGCCGCGTCAGGCGCAACACGCCGCGGACCACACCCGACCGAAGTCGATGTGATCACGGGTGACCAGGCGCTGCTCGGCAATCATGCAACTAATTGAGCAGTACATCTCGCTTCTCGTCAACCATGTCCCGGGTAATACGCCGACGTTGAGAGGTTTCTCCGTGCGGTTGACACCTGTGTGCGTCGGGCGCATACGATCGAGACCGGACGGGCTCCGCCGTGCGCGGCAGCCGCACCGGCCGCGTTGAGGGACGCGGTGATCACGATGACGCCGGACCAGTCATGCCCCCTTGCACCGCGCCGTGTCCGCGCGGCATTTCACGAATGTGCGCCGCCGGGTGGCCGCCGTCGCCCGCGGGCGCCCCTCCCCTGGAGCCTCCTGATGGTCTCGCCGTCCGACACCACCGATCCCTCACGAATCACCGCCTCCGTTTCTGCTTCCGATTCCGTTTCAGATTCCGTTTCCGTCCCGCTCCCGAAGCAGCCCGGAGCCCCCGGAGCCCCCGGCCGCCCGTTCCCCGAGGGGGATCCGCCCCGGATCGTGCCGCGCCGGCATGTCGGCCGCTGGCTGACGGCCGCCGTCGCGCTGCTGGTCTTCGCGATGGCGGTCAACTCCGTCGTCCGCAACCCCGCCTTCCAGTGGAGTGTGGTCGGCCGGTACTTCACCACGACCGCCGTGCTCGACGGGCTGCTGCTCACCCTGTGGCTGACCGGTGCGGTGATGGTGCTCGGCTTCCTGATCGGCATTCCGCTGGCCGTGATGCGGCTCTCCGCCAACCCCGTGCTGCGCACGCTGAGCTGGGGCTACGTATGGATCTTCCGGTCCACCCCGCTGCTGGTGCAGCTGCTGTTCTGGTTCAACATCGGCGCGCTCTACCCGACGCTCGGCATCGGCGTCCCCTTCGGGCCCCAGTTCCTCACCGTCACGACGGTCAATCTGCTCGGCCCCACCCTCACCGCCGTCATCGGTCTGACCCTGCACGAGGCCGCCTACGCCGCCGAGGTGGTGCGCGGCGGCATCCTCTCCGTGGAATCCGGCCAGACGGAGGCCGCCCAGGCCCTGGGCATCGGCAGACGGCGCACCCTGCACCGGATCGTCATCCCGCAGGCTATGCGCTCCATCGTGCCGACCGCCGGGAACATGCTGATCGGCACCCTGAAGGGCACCAGCATCGTCAGCGTGCTGGCCGTGCACGACCTGCTGTACTCGGTGCAGTTGGTCTACAACCAGACCTACCAGGTCATCCCGCTGCTGATGGTCGCGACCCTCTGGTACATCGCCGTCACGACCGTGCTCAGCACGGGGCAGTTCTATGTCGAGCGGTACTACGCGCGCGGCTCGGCCCGCGCGCTGCCGCCCACTCCTCCACAGCGGATCCGGGCCCGGCTGTCCGCGCTCCGCGCCCGGCTGGACAGGGCGACCGCTTGAAGACGCTCCCTGGAGAGCGTCTTCGAAGACACGACCTCAGGTCATTTCTTCGCGCGCTTATGGCCTTCGGAAGGTTTTCGCTCAACCCTGGGCTGAAGGCGGGTCGGATCATCCGTCCCGTCGCACAGCTCTCAAGGGTCCGTGCCCGGCCCGTGAGGCCGGTGGGCGAATCCACTCCAGAAGGAGACTTGACATGATCCGTTCAAGGTGGTTCGCGGTGGCGGGAGCGGCCGCGCTGCTGGGCACCGTGCCCGCGACGGCGGCGCACGCCGCGCCGCTCTCCTGCGGCCAGACGGTCACGACCAGCGTCGTCCTCGCCGCCGACCTGCTCAACTGCCCCGGCGACGGTCTGGTCGTCGGGGCCGGCGGCATCACCATCGACCTCAATGGACGCACCGTCGACGGAGTCGGCCTGGGATCCGGGATCCGCAACGACGGGTTCGCGAACGTCACCGTCACCAACAGCGGCAGCGCTCAGGCGCTCGTGCAGCAATTCGACCACGGAGTGCGGCTCAACACCGGCACGGCCGGAAATACCGTCGAAAAACTTACCGTCCAGCTCAATGAATTCTCCGGCGTAGAACTCAACAGCGCCCACAGCGGGAACCGGGTGCGCGGCAACCTCATCGACCGGCAGTCGCACAGAGGTGTCACGATCACCGGCGGATCGGGCGGCAATACGGTCCTCGACAACACGATCACCGGCAACCAGGGCGGGGGCGTCTTCGTCCAGAGATCCGCCGGAAACCGCGTCGAAGGCAATCGGATCACCGGCAGCGGGGGCGCGGGCCTGGTCCTGGAGGGCTCCAGCGACAGCACTCTGCTGACCAACACCATCGCCAACAGCAGCGACGGCGCGATCGTCCTGCGGCTCGGCTCCAACACCAATCTCGTCCAGGGCAACTCGTCCGCCCAGAGCGCGGACGCCGGGCTGACCGTCTCCGACTCCACCGGGAACCGGCTGCTCTCCAACACGCTCCAGGGCAGCGGCGACAGCGGAATCGCCCTCCAGGCGTCGCACTCCAACACCATCACCGGCAACGACGTCAGCAGAAACACCGGCGGTATCGAGCTGAGTTCCTCCCACCACAATGTGGTCCATTCCAATATCGCGAGCAACACCACCGGAACCGGAATCAGCCTGGGGCTCTCCCTCAACAATAATTTACAGAACAACCAGGCCAGTCAGAACAACTCACGGGGCATCCAGATCACCGGGGACGCGGCCCCCGGGACCGGCAATCAGCTGATCGGCAACACCGCCAACGCCAACAAGGGCGACGGCATCTTCGTCTCCAAGGCCGCCCACACCCTCCAGGGCAACACCGCCCGCGACAACAAGAGCTGGGGCATCTACGCCGACCCGGGCAACATCGACGGCGGGGGCAACCGGGCCGGCAACAACGCCCAGAGCGGCCAGTGCATGCGCGTCGTCTGCGCTCCCTGAGTCCCCTGCGCTCCCCCGGCCAGGACCGTGTCCTGCGCGGCGGGGCGGACGTTGACCCGGCGGGTGGCCCGCGAGCAGCGCGGGCCACGAGGCAGTTCCGCTGGAGGTAAAGGGTGTCACGTCAGCGTCAAAGACTGGGAGTGCTCGCCGCCGCCGCTCTCGTTCTCCTGGGTCCCTCGGTCGCTCCGACCGCGGCGGCGCCCCCCTCGTCGGCCGGCGGGAGCGTCGCCGGACGGACCGTCCGGGCGATCGCGCCGGCCGACCAGGACGCCGCCTTCGCGAAGAGGCGTCAGGACGCCGAGACCAAGGGGCTCATCGACGCCGACGGCAGGGTCACGGGAAGTCAGCGCCTGGGGCTCCGGGGGTGGCCGCACGACGACACGGGATATGCGATCCGGCCCCGGGATCTGGCATTCCTCGGGCTGACCTGGCAGCAGGTCGAGTGGTGGCGTCGTTATCAGGCCCCGCTGGGCACGAATCCGCGGCAGTTCAAGGACATGTCCTCGGACCTGTTCAAGGCCCTGTGCTCGGCCTGCGAGCGCCCCCAGGACTACGACGTACGGCTCCAGGGATCCTGGGCGTTCTTCTTCTCGGGCCGCCACAAGAACTTCCCGACCGAAGCGGAGCTGGCGGGACAGCCCGCCGCGCTGGAGAGGCTCCGGACATGGATGGGCTCCACACCCCCCGACGAGCGCCCGGCCCGACGGCCGTTCGAAACGCTGTACAAGCTGGGGGCGCTCGACGAGAAGGGACTGCCGGTGGGACCCAGCGACGGCGACTTCCACATCGCGTCCGATGTGATGGTGGCCGAGGCCCGGCAGAAATGGGACGAGCTGAAGGACGCGGGAAAGCTTTCGGATGAAGACATCCGGAAGGGTTTCATTCACCAGAAGTACCACTTCGTCAACCGGACGGCGGTTCGGGAGGCGTTCCCGAAGCTTGAGAAGTGGGCGGTCGCCTGGAAGGAGAAGCTGGGGCGCGGCGTCGCGCCGTCGCTGTTCCCCAGCTCCGGACCGCCCGACAAGACCCAGGTGGGGAACGGGGTGTCCACTCACTTCCGCGACTCCGACTGGATCGTGAAGTTCTCGCCCGCTCGCTGACCCGCCCCACAACAGGCGCCGCCGTGCGCCCCACCACTCACACGTGGTCGGGCGCACGGCGGCGTCTGTTGTGTCGGGTGACCCGTGAGGGGCGGGAGAGACGCATGTTCTTGGCGCATACCCCCCAAGCGATTGGCATTACCACTCATCGCGACAACCGCTATAGAGTCGAACTCGCAAGGCACCGTGTGTATGTGCGCAGAGCCGCAAAAGGGCGTCCGCGAATATCCGGTCGGCTCACTTGGCAATCCTCGCGGGATGCTCGTACGAGACCCAATGAGAGGAGCAAGGAAGAAATGACCGTTTCTGTCCCCGGTGATCTCCAGGAACTACAGAAGCTGCTCGTCGACTGGGTGGGTGAATTCCTTGAGGCTCCGGACGCGTCCCTGGCCGACAACTTCCTGGACCTGGGCGGCCACTCACTCCTCGCCATGAACATCAATGTGCGTGTTCAGCAGAGGTTCGGGCACGAACTCGACGTCAGAACCCTGTTCGAACAATCCATCGGCGAGACCATCACAGAACTCCACACCCGTATGACCGGACAGCCCGCCGCATAACGCGCGACCTCGTTCACCATGCCCATTCCAACCAGAAGCTGGAGTAGCCGTGAGTGATCAGATTTCCGACTTCCGACTGACCCCCGAAGAGCTCGCCAAGTTCAAGGAGCAGGGTTTCATCGGGCCGCTCAAGGTGTATGAGCCGGAGGACATGGAGAAGCGCTGGAACGAGATACGCCGGGCCATTCCGGACCGTTCCCTGGCGATCTATCCGGAGAACTCGCTGGGCGCCGTCACCAACCTCTCCAACTACGACCGGCACCTCGACATCGATCTGCTCAGCGAGCACATCATGAACCGGGCCATCGCGGAGCGGGTGTCCTCCATCCTCGGTCCGGACCTGCTCTGCTGGCGCACCGAGTTCTTCCCGAAGTACCAGGGCGACGAGGGGACGGACTGGCACCAGGCGTCGACGTTCGGCAACGCCAGCGGCCGTCCCCAGATCCAGTGGCCCACGGTCAACGACGCGCCCGCCTTCGGCGGCACGATCACCGCCTGGACCGCGTTCACCCACTCCACCAGGGAGAACGGCTGTCTCCAGCTCATGCCGGGCACCCACCGGGTGATGAATTACGACGAGTCCCTCGGCATGTCCTACAACCCGGAAACGATCAACAAGCTGGAGAAGGACAGCATCAAGCGCGGCTTCTTCGGCTACGACTACCGCCAGCTCCAGAAGGACCCCGACTGGCGTCCCGACGAGTCGCAGGCCTTCTCCCTGGTCATGCAGCCGGGCGAGTGCGTCATCTTCTGGTCGACGCTGATGCACGGCTCACTGCCGCACACGGGCAGCAAGAAGGACTACCGCATGGGGTTCGCGACCCGGTACGTCCCGACCAGCGTCAAGGTCTACCCGGACTCCGAGGACGTCGCCGAGTACGGCGGCAAGATCCCGCTGGACAACTTCGCCTCCGTGCTCGTCTCGGGCAAGGACGAGCACGGCATCAACCGGCTGACCGACCGGAGCCGGCGGGACTACACGTTCACCCCGTGGGATTTCACACGGCCCGCCGGCAGCTGACGACCGCGCCGCCGTCCGCCCGGGGCCGCGTGACCGGTCGAACCCCGTCACCGGTCACGCCGCTCCGGTGCCCCTCCCCCAGACCCGGAAGGCGCACCGATGGCCGTGCTCGCCCTGTTCCACCATGCCGGCGGTTCGGCGGCCGTGTTCCGCCGTCTGATCCGGCTGCTGCCCGACCACATCAGGCCGGTGGCGATCGAACTTCCCGGCCGCGGCCGCCGCTGGCGCGAGCCCACCCTGCACACCGCCGACGAGGCGGTGCGCGATCTGACGGACCTGCTGGTCCGTGAAGCGGGTGCCGAAACCGATCTGTCGATCTTCGGCCACAGCATGGGCGCCTACCTCGGACTCGGTGTGGCGGCGGCCCTGGAGCGGCGCGGCGGGCCGCGCTGCCGGGTCCTCTTCGCCTCCGCCAATCTCGCCCCGCGGCTCGCCTCGCCGCTGTTCGCCGAGGACGAGACTCCCGCCTCCGACGAGGAGGTGCTGCGCCGTGCCGCGCGGTACGGCGCGCTGGACGCCGGTGCGCTCCGCGATCCGCACATCGCCGCGCGCGCCGTCTCCCTGCTGCGGGCCGACTTCGACATCTGCGACTCGTTCGTCCGCACCAGGTCCAGGACGGTGACCGAGAGCCGCGTCGTCGTCTGCCGGGGGCGAGCGGACGCGTTCGGCGACGAGCACACCGCCCCGTGGCAGTGGAGCAGCGTACAGCCGCTCACCACCCTCACCTTCCCCGGCGGCCATCTGTATCTGGAATCGGCCGGGGCCGAACCCCTCGCCGCGAAGATCGAGTCGGTCATCACCGAACCGGCGCGATCCCGAACCTGATCCAGCCAGGGAGCAACCGTTGACCGATGCACGGGAATCCACCGGAAGACCGCTGTTCGCTCATGAACTGTTCGAGGCCAGGCGCGATCTCCACCCCGATCTGCCCGCCGTGGTCCACGGCGGCGAGAAGCTCTCGTACGGCGAGTTGGGGCGCGACTCGGACCGGCTGGCCCTGGCCCTGCGCTCGGGGGGCGACGCCGACCGGCCGGTCGGGGTCTTCCTCGGCCGCGGCTTCGGCATCGCCGTGGCGGTGCTGGGCGTGCTCAAGGCGGGCCGCGCCTATGTGCCGCTCGACCCCTCCTACCCCGACGCGCGCCTCGCCGACATGCTGCGCGACAGCGGCGCGGAGGTCCTGCTGACCGACAGGACGCTCGCCGGCCGGATTCCCCTGCCGGACGGCACCCGCGCCACCGTGCTCGACGACGCCCTGTCGGCCGCCGGGAACACGCCCCGTACTGCGGCGGCACCGCCGCTCGGACGGAACTCCCTCGCCTATGTGATCTACACCTCCGGGTCCACCGGGACACCGAAGGGCGTGGCCATGCCCCACGGCCCGCTGGCCAACCTCATCGACTGGCAGTGCGGGCAGTCCCCCTGCGGCACCGGCGACCGCACCCTCCAGTTCTCCGCGCTGAGCTTCGACGTGTCCTTCCAGGAGATGTTCAGCACCTGGGCGTCCGGCGGAACACTGGTGGTGGTCGACGACGCGGCACGGCGGAGCTGCCAGACCCTGATCGAGCTGATGAACGACGCCTCGGTACGGCGGATGTTCCTGCCGTTCGTCGCGTTGCAGGCGATCTCGGAGCACGCGAGCGCGGTCGGCGCGTGGCCGGCCTCCCTCCGCGAGGTCATCACGGCCGGCGAACAGCTCCAGGTGACCCCCGCGGTGCGCGCCCTGTTCGAGCACTTGGACGACGCCGTGCTGGTGAACCAGTACGGGCCGTCGGAGACCCATGTGGTGACCTCTCTCGAACTCGGCGGCGATCCGCGCCTGTGGCCGGACCGCCCCGGCATCGGCCGTCCCATCACCGGGGCCGAGGCATATGTGCTGGACGAGCGGCTGCGGCCGCGGCCGCCCGGCGTCCCCGGCGAGCTGTGCATCGGCGGCCCGGTGCTCGCGCGGGGCTATCTGGGCAGGCCCGAGGCGACCGCCGCGAAATTCCGGACGGTGGCGGGGGTGGCCGGCGGAGGACGGATCTACCGGACGGGCGATCTCGTCGAGACGCTGCCGGACGGCACCCTCCAGTTCCTCGGGCGGCTGGACGACCAGGTGAAGATCCGGGGCCATCGGGTGGAGATCGGCGAGGTCGAGGCGAGGCTGCGGGCCCTGCCGGAGGTGGCCGACACGGCCGTGGTGGTGCGGGAGGGCGCGGCGGGCGTCAAGCAGCTGGTGGCGTTCTGCGTTCCGGCGCGGGGCGCAGAGGTGGTGGCCGCCTCGGTGCGGCGGAGCCTGTCGGCCCGGCTGCCCGACCACATGATCCCGTCCTCGGTGCGGAGCCTGCCGTCGGGCCTGCCGCTCACCCCGAGCGGCAAGGTCGACCGGAAGGCGCTGACGCGAGGGCTCTGACCGCCCTCCTCGACGGGGCGCGTGTGAGCGGCACACCTTCTCGCCGAGCGAGACGCAGTCGGTTCGATCCCGGCCGCCCCGACCAGACGACTTCGGCCGTGCCGGCTTTTCGAGAAGGTAGGAGTAGAAGTGTCGACGCATGTCCCAGCCCTCAGCGCCGGTGAGAGCGGTAGCGTGGCCGGAATCGTCCTGGTGGACCTGGCCCTGTTGCTGCTCACCGCTCTCCTCTTCGTCACCCTGGCCAAACGGGTGAGGCAGCCCGCCGTGATGGGCGAGATCGTCGCCGGGATAGCCCTGGGGCCGAGTCTGCTCGGGCTGCTCCCCGGCGACCTGCCCGAGCTGCTCTTTCCTCCCGAGGCCCGGCCGTACCTCCAAGTGCTCGCCCAACTGGGCCTGGTGCTCTTCATGTTCGGCATCGGGTATCAGCTGAGCCTCTCTCATGTGAAAGGCGTCGGGAGGCACATCGCGCTGGTGTCGCTGAGTTCGGTGGCGCTGCCGTTCGCGATGGGGGCCGCCCTCGCGCTGCTGCTGTTCCCCTGGCTCGACCAGAGCCAGCTGAGGACGGACGGCGTGCTCGGCCCGGCGCTCTTCCTCGGCGCGGCGATGTCCATCACCGCCTTCCCGGTCCTCGCCCGGATCATCATCGAACGGGGCCTCCAGAAGCACCGGGTGGGCACGGTGGCCCTGCTCAGCGCCGCGATCCAGGATGTGATCGCCTGGAGCGTGCTCGCCGTGGTCGCCACGATGGTGACCGCCGGCGGAGCCTGGTCGTTCGGGCGCACCATCGTCGGCGCGCTGCTGTTCGTACTGGCGATGATCTACGTGGCACGACCGGCGCTGGCCTGGCTGCTGGCCCCGGAGCGGCGGTGGGCGGGCAACAGCATGATCGTCCATGTCACGCTCTGCTCCGGCCTGCTGGCCAGTGCGTGGGTCACCGACCAGATCGGGCTGCACGCGGTGTTCGGCGCGTTCCTGTTCGGCACCGTCGTGCCCCGCCGCCACATCGATGTGACCGCGCCCGAGGTGCCGGAGCGCATCGACCAGACCAGTCTGCTGCTGCTCCCGGTCTTCTTCACCGTGACCGGGCTCTCGGTGGACCTCTCCACCCTCGGCGGCCAGGGCTTCGTCATGGTGCTGGCGGTGGTCGCGGTGGCCTGCGCGGGCAAATTCCTCGGGGCCGCGGGCGCGGCCCGGCTCACCGGGGCGAGTGGCCGCGAGTCCATGGTGCTGGGCATCCTGCTCAACGCGCGGGGGCTGACCGAGCTGATCGTCCTCAATGTGGGGCTGAGTCTGGGCGCGCTGGACACCAGGCTGTTCACCGCCATGGTCGTGATGGCCGTGGTCACCACGCTGATGACCGGACCGCTGCTGAGCCGGTTCCACCGTGACGCCGAGCCGGGTTCGCCGGTGGTGCGGCGGCCCGCGGAACAGATCGGGAAGGGGGCGGTCCAATGACGGCGACCGACACGAGGGAGGGCCTGTCCATGCCCGTCGCACCGCTCCCGCTCCGGCTGCCGCTGCGCGGCCGTGAGAACGAGCTGGCGCGCGTGCTCCGGGCACTGGAGTTCGGCGTCGGGGGCGGCTGCGCCCTGGTGGTGGTCGAGGGGCCGCCCGGTTCCGGGAAGACCAGGTTCCTGGACGAGTGCGTGACTGCGGCGGAGCGGCTCGGTTATGTGATCCGTCATCAGTTCCCGCTCTCCGGGCCGCCCGGAGAGTCCGGTACGACGGGGGACGAAGCGGCCGACCGGCCCAGGCTGATCGTGATCGACGACGCCCACTTCCTGGGAGAGAGGGCGAGCGACGCGCTGCTCGCCCGGCGGGACGCCCAGCGCGGCAGCAAGGTGGTCTGGCTGGTCGCACGCCGGCGCGGTACGGGTTCGCGAAGCATCGACGCGCTGCTCGCCGGCTCCATCGGTCACACCGAGCGGATCACGCTCGACGCGCTCCGCGCCCCCGCGTCGCTCCAGGTGGCCGTCGACATCCTGGGCGTACCCCCCGCTCCCCCGCTCGCCCGGGTGCTGAACCGCGCGGGCGGGCACCCGAAGCTGCTGGTGGAGCTGGTCGAGGGAATGCGCGAGGAGCGGACGATCCGGGTGGGCGTCCATGAGGCGGAGCTGGTCGAGGAGCGCA
The DNA here is from genome assembly GCF_014651115.1 of Streptomyces inusitatus. Classification (GTDB taxonomy): domain Bacteria; phylum Actinomycetota; class Actinomycetes; order Streptomycetales; family Streptomycetaceae; genus Streptomyces; species Streptomyces amakusaensis. Next base: position 109,232 of record NZ_BMWG01000010.1, read on the forward strand.
TTCCGCAGCGCTTGCGGGTCCTCCTCCAGACCATGCTCCAGGAGTACCCGGACCAGTGCCGCCAGCTCCTGCGGGTGGCGGCCGTGCTGGGCCGGGAGAGCACGGTCGACGCCCTTCTCCCGATCCTGCACATGTCGCCGTCCACACTGCTGCTGATCCTGGACCGGACCTTCACCACCGGGGTGCTGACCGTCGACAACGCGCGGGTCGGCTTCACCAATGAGCTGCTGTGGCGACTCGTCGTCGATTCGGTGCCGGCCACGCTGCGGCAGGCGCTGCGCCGGCAGGTGGCCGCCGCCGCCCGGCCGGAGCCCCTGCCCGGGGCCCGGCCGGCGGCGCCCGCCGGGCCGCCGGATCTCAACGGCCAGGAGTACGAGATCGTCCGGCTGGTCGCCGAGGGGCTGACCAATCAGCAGATCGGCCGACGGCTGGAGATCTCCCCGCACACCGTCAACTACCACTTGAAGAAGCTGTTCCGGAAGGTCGGTGTGAACTCCCGCATCGCCCTGCTGCGCGAGATCCGGCTGGAGGGGCTGCCCCGGTGAGTCATCCGAGACGGGGCGGCTCGTCCGCCCACGGCCGGGCGCGTTCGAAGGCGGCGGCCAGGCCCAGCAGCCGGGCCTCGGCCCCGGGCGCGCCGACGAGCTGGACGCCGACCGGCAGATTCCGCGCGGCCCGTCCCGCGGGGAGCGAGATCGCGGGCTGTCCGGTGATGTTGAACGGATAGGCGAAGGCCAGCCAGTCCGCGTACTCGCGCCACCGCTCCGTGAACCCCTGGCCGGCCGGAGCCGTCCCGAGCGGCGGGGGAAGCACGGTGAGGGTGGGGGTGAGCAGGACGTCGAACCGTGTCCAGAAGCGTATGATCCCGGCCGCCCGGCTCTGGGCGGCGGCGACGGCCGAGGAGTAGTCGGCGGCGCCGAGCCGCTCGCCGTGCAGGGCGACGTCGAGGGTCGTCGGCTCCAGTTCGGACAGGCGCTCCCGCGGTACGCCGCGGACCATGGCGGCCACGTTCGCCGCGATGACCGTCAGCAGGGGGTCGAGCAGCCCGCCGAGGTCGGGCGAGGCCTCGACCGTCTCGGCCCCGAGGTCGGCGAAGACCGAGACCGCCCGTTCGAAGATCTCCCGCACCTCCGGGACGACCGTGCCGTGGGGCGGGGTGGCGGTGTACGCCACCCGCAGGCGCTCCGGCGGCCGGTCGCAGGCGGCCAGGAACGAACCGGACGGTCCGGGGAGTCCGTAGGGCTCCCCGGCGACCGGGCCCGCCGTCGCGTCGAGCATCAGGGCGGCGTCGCGGACGGTACGGGCCATCTGGCCGTTGACGACATATCCCGCCCACTGCTCCTGGGTGGCCGGGGCCCACGGGGTGCGCCCCCGGGTGGGTTTGAGCCCCACGATCCCGCAGGCGGAGGCGGGCGCCCGCCCCGAGCCCGCGCCGTCGGCGGCCAGGGCGAGCGGGGCGATGCCGGCCGCCACGGCCGCCGCCGCGCCGCCGCTGGAGCCCGCCGGTCCGTACGCGGTGTTCCAGGGGTTGCGGGTGGCCGGGAACGCCCGGTTCTCCGTGGTGATCCGCAGCCCGAACTCCGGCATGTTGGTGCTGCCGATCAGAATGCCGCCCGCCCGCCGGAGCCGGGCGACCACCTCGCTGTCGAAGCCCGGCCGGTAGCCGGTGAACGGGAGCGATCCGTAGGCGACCGGCAGATCCGCCGCCTCGTTGGCGTCCTTGACGGTGAACGGGATCCCGTGCAGCGGACCGTGCTCCTCAGGCGGCTTCGCGTCCGCGGCGCGGGCGTCCGCGAGAGCGCCCTCGGCCCGGACGGCGACCACCGCGTTCAGCAGCGGGTTCACCTCCTCCAGGCGCGCCAGCACCGCTTCGGTGACTTCGACGGCGGAGAGTTCCTTGTCCCGGATGAGACTGCGGAGTTCGCTCGCGGGCGTGAAGATCGGCGATTCCATCGACGGCTGCTCCCCTGCGGTTTCGGGCTCGGGTTTCGGGCGGCGGCTCATATGAGGGCCAGTACGGTCTCCACACAGCTGTCGGCGAGTCTCGCCGCGCGTTCGTCCGAGACGACTCCCTCGGCGTGGGTGAAGTTCCAGACGAGGCGGTGGTGGCTGGAGTTGACGGTGGCGACGAACGCGCCGACCACCGAGAGCGAGGCGATGAACTGCGCGCCCGTCATCCGCCAGGGGCCGATGGTGTCGGGGAACGGGAACCGGCCGATGTTGGAGAGGGAGAAATTGATCGGTCCCTTCTCGTCCAGATGCCGTACGAAGGGGAGGCTGTCGGCCAGGCGGTCCGGCCCGGAGACCCCGATCATGCGGATCATGGAGAACTGCTCGCCCCGCGCCTTGCGGGCCCTGAGGTCCTCGCTGATCCCCCGCGCCGTCTCCCACAGCGGACGGGCTCTCTCGTACTGGACCAGGGAGGGAATGGTCGCCACATAGCTGCCCACGTCGTCCGGGTCCACCGGCGGGTCGAGGTCGCCCCGGAAGTCGACCGGGGAGCCGATCGAGTACCACGCCTCGTCGGCGGCGCCGGCGTCCGCGGCGACCGCGCGCACCATCGCGGCGGCGAGCACGCCGTGGATCGTAACCCCGTGCGCACGGCAGGCCCGGGCGAGCCGGTCCAGCGCCTCGGCGTCCAGCGAGCGGTGGAGGAAGCGGGTGCGGCGGCGCTCGAAGGGCACGGCCCGGTCGGCGTCGACACGGCGGGCGCCCAGCCGTCTCAGGTCGCTCTCGTCCCGCTCGGCCTTCGCCTTCGCCAGTGCCTCCCCCGCCGCGCCGCTGTGCCCGGCCGGGAAGAGATCCTCGGTCGCGGGCAGCACGGCACGCGGTTCGACGGCGTGTCCTGCCGCGAGTTCGGCCCACTGCCGCAGCAGGGAGAGGACGGTGGTCCCGTCCGCGATGACGTGCGGCAGGCTCAGGATCAGGTCGTGCGCCTCGCCGTCGGGTCCCGGGCCGCTGAGCACGGTGGCCGTGGCCAGCGGTCCGGTGCGCCAGTCGACGGGGCCGTTGACCAGCTCCGCGTCGACGACCCGCGCCCATGCGTCCTCGGCGTCCGCCGACGGTCGAAGGGTGCGGTGGTCGAGCGGTACGGGCCGGTCGTCGACCGGGGTGAAGCGGGGTTCCCGCCCGGTCGCGTCGGCCTCGATCGCCACCCGGAGCAGCGGATGGCGGGCCTGGAGCCGGTTCAGCGCCGAACGCAAGGACGATCGGGAGACCGGGCCGTGCAGGCGTACCCGCCCGATGACGTTCAGGGGTGCTATCTGGTCGGCTATCCAGTACCAGCGCTCCAGCGGGCTCAGTTCCCGCCGCAGCGTCTGGAGGGGCATGGGGGTGGTGGACATGTGCGCTCCTGGAGGTCAGTCGACGGGCGATCCGGCGAGCGGCCGGAACATGGCCGCGCTCGCCCGGGTTTCCTCGGTGGACTGCCACGGCGGGTTGGTGCCGAAGGCGATCAGGACCCGTTCGCCGTCGGCCCGGAACGCGACCGGCTCGCCCTGCTCCACCCAGACCAGCTCGTGCGGTCCGGCGGAGATCGAGCCGCCCTCGAAGTCCACGGCGAACCTGCCGGACAGGACGACGATGAACTCGTCGTAACTGGGGACCCATTCCATGACGTCGCCGGGGTGCAGCAGGGCGAATCCGGCGCCCATCGATTTCGGGATCCCGTCGTCGGCGAGGTCGCCTATGTAGATACGGGTGTCGGCGAACTGCTGCCAGTTCGCCTGCTCGGTGTCGTACGTGCGCGCGGCCATGGCCGTCTCCTGTCCGTGGTGTCCAGTCGTGGTCTCGCCGGTCTCGCCGGTGCCTCTGGTCCCTCTGGTCCCTCCGGTCTCCGCGCGTCAGACCAGCGGAGAGATCTGCTCCTCGACGCCGAGCAGCGCCTTGCCGTACATCTCCTTGATCATCGCGGGCTGGAGGATCGCGTGCCGGGCGGCCACGCCCGAGTCCCGCCAGATCCGCTGAAGCGGGCTGGAGTCGGCGAAACCGCCCGCGCCGTGCGCGGTCAGCAGCATGTCGATCGCCTCGCTGAGATGCCCGACCGCCCAGCTGAGGTCGGACCGTGCCCGGAGCCGGCTCAAGGGGGCGAGGGCCTCACCGCGCGCGGCCGCCGCGTCGATGTCGTCGGCGGCGCGGTGGACGTGCAGATGCGCGGAGTCGATCTTCTGTGTCGCCTCGGCGATCTGAAGCTGGAAGGCCGTCGAGTCGCGCTGCTTCTCGAAGAAGGTGAAGGTGACGGCCTTGTCGGCGGCCCTGGCCTTGACCAGCTCCAGCGCGGCGCGGCCCATCCCCAGCTGCGGGGCCACCAGCGGGGCCGCGGTGAGGAACTGCACGAAGGCCGAGCGGGGGAGGCTTCCGCCGGAGCGCTGGACCGGGTAGTCGCCGGCCATCGCCGTCGGCACGGACAGGACCCGGTGCTCCGGTACGAAGACGTCCTCGGCCACCAGGGAGTTGCTCCCGGTGGCGCGCATGCCCGCCACGAACCAGCTCTCCTCCACCTTGTAGTCGGCGGCGGGAATCAGCGCGATGCCCTGGTCGACGATCTGCCCCGCGGAGTCCGGGACCGGGAAGCCGACCACGGCCCAGTCGGCGTGCCAGGCGCCGGAGCCGTAGGCCCACCGGCCCGAGACCCGGAAGCCGCCCTCGACCCGCCGGGCGGTGGCGCTCGGTGTGAGCACACCGGTCACCTTCGCCTCCGGGTCCGCGCCGAAGAGTTCGTCCTGCGCCTGTTCCGGGAACAGGCTGACGATCCATGCCACCGAGTTGCACACCGAGACCAGCCACGAGGCGCTGCCGTCCCCCTCGGCGAGGGTCGCGGACACATCGATCAGGGTGCGGAGGGGCACCTCGTGACCGCCGTACCGCCGGGGCACGGAGAGCTTGAACATTCCGGCGTCCGCCAGGGACCGGACGGATTCCTCGGAAAGCCTGCGGTCGCGCTCCCCCTGTTCCGCGTTGCGCGCGAGGAGCGGAATCAGTTCGCGCGCGCCGCGGAGCAGATCGGACGATTGATGTGTTCGGGTGTCAGTCATGGGGTCTCCACCTCAGCGAGCGAATGCCGCGATCTGATCGGTGATGGACAGGTGATTTCTCCGAGTGAAAGCAGAATGCGTGCCGAACATTCGGTGACCGTGAACGAGCGGGGCCGCGCCCTTGGCGCCGGAGACGCGGTCCACCAGGCCGAGCAGCAGCAGATGGTCCCCGCCGGCGACGAACCGCCGCGGGCGGCAGACGAGCCAGCCCGGCGCGTCGCGCAGCCGCGGCAGACCCTCGTCCGCGTACCACTCGACCTGGTCGAACCGGTCGGCGGTCGGGGAGGCGAAGACGCCCGCGACGCCGTCCTGCCCGGCGCCGAGCAGGTTCACCCCGAATCGCCCGGTCCGCCGGATCCTCGGCAGCAGCCTGGAGCGGCGGTCCAGTGCGACGGTCACCATGGGCGGACACAGGGACAGCGAGGTGAGCGAGCCGACGGTCGTCCCGTGGGGCAGGCCGTCCGCCATCGCCGTGACCACCGCGACCGGAGTGCAGACGCCGGCCATGAAATCCTTGAACTCTCGCTCCGAAACCATTCTTTCTCCCCAGAGTGCGAATGGAGCGGGAACCTTTCATGGAGTATTCGTCCGCATTCCGTCGATTACTTCGACGCTGCGTACGCTATCCATGGGCTCGGGACGCGTCCAGTGAATCCATTCGGCACTACTCGAATGCGTAGTCGGCCCGTTCGGGCGCTCTCACGGAAGCGGTGATCCCGCTGAAACGGCGGTCCAGCAGGGAATCGGGAAGCAGCCGCGCCCACAGGCCCATCCTGCGTGCGTCGGCGCCGACCCAGTAGCGGGTGCGGGGGTGTACGTCGGTCAGGGCGCGGGCGACCGTGCGGGCGAAATCCTCGGGCGTGGTCCCGCTCTTCATCGACTGCTGCCCGTTTCCCTCCAGGAACGCCCCGAAGGAGGTGCGGTAGAGCTCGGCCACCGAGGCGGGCGCGTCGCGCAGCAGCCGCTCACCCGCCTCGGACACCTTGTCCCACATCGGTGTGAGGATGGCGCCCGGCGCCACGGTCGACACGCGCACACCGGTGGGCGTCAGTTCGCGGCGGAGGGCGTCGCTCATCGCCTCCTTGGCGAACTGCGCCGCGGCGTAGGCCCCGAGGTAGGGAACGGCGGCCTTGCCCAGTCCCGAGGTGATGTTGACGATCCGCCCCCGGGACCGGCGCAGCAGCGGCAGATGCGCGCGGATCATCGCGAGATGGCCGACCACATTGACGTCGAGCTGTCGGCGGAGCTGGTCGCTGTCGACGCATTCCAGCGGGCCGGGGACGCAGATTCCGGCGTTGTTCACCAGGCCGCGCAGCCCGCCGTACTCGCGTTCGACGAGTTCGGCCGAAGCCCGTACCGACGCGTCGTCGGTGATGTCGACGACGGCGTAGCGCAGTCGGCCGCGGAGCGACTCGCCGACGAGCTTCTCCCCGTCCTCGCTCCGCCGGACCCCCGCGAGGACGTGGAAGCCCCGGTTCTCCAGCTCCAGCGCGCATTCCCGGCCCAGTCCCGAGGACGCGCCCGTGACGAGGACAGCTCCGCCCGCCGGGAGACTTCCGCGTACCGCCGGTCCGCTCATCGGTTCCACCTCTCGAATTCGTCGGGGAGGGGGCCCGCGCCGGGGAAGGTCAGCGCGGGCTCCAGCTTGCCCACCAGCGTCCGGTGCGGCATCAGCCGGAAGTACGCGTCGCGGATCCTGCGGCGCACGGGGCCCTGTGACTGCTCGAAGTCGCTGATCGACCGGGTGGCTTCGACGATCGTCCGGGTCCGGTCGTACCGTGCCGCCTCGTAGCCGCGCAGTCCGCGCGGCACGTCCGGGGCGTGCCGCAGATGCCGGGCCAGGACGGCGGCGTCCTCCATCGCCATGGCGGAGCCCTGGCCGAGGCTGGTGAGCATGGGGTGGGCGGCGTCCCCGAGCAGGGTCACCGGGCCGGTGCCCCAGGGCCGCAGGAACGGGCGGTCGCGGGTGTTCAGGGTGAGCAGATCGGCGGGCGGTGTCGCCCGGATCGCCTCGCGGACCTCGTCCGGCCAGCCGGAGTAGGAGTCCAGCACCCCGGCCTTGCCGCCGCCCCAGGTGCTGGACTCCTGGAGCGGCATGTTCTTCGTGCCCCACCAGTAGAGGCGGCCCCGGCCGATGTCGACCAGGCCAAATCGCATTCCGTCGCCCCAGAAGTGCACCACGGAGCCGGGAGGGAACCTCGGGTGGCTGTATTCGGTGATGCCGAGCCAGGCGATGTATCCGCTGTCGTGGGCGGGTTCGTCCGGCCCGGCGAGCTGCCGGCGTATCGCCGAGTTGAATCCGTCGGCGCCGACCAGGAGATCGGCCTCGGCGGACCGGCCGCCGGCGAACCGGACCCGTGCCCGGTCGCCGGTCACCTCGAACCCTTCGGCGGCCGCGTCCAGGGTGATGGGGATGTCGGCCGCCGCGTCCAGCAGCGCGGTGAGCAGATCGGCCCGGCTGATGCACACGCACGGGACGCCGAGCTTCCGGACGATCTCCGGGAAGGGGAACTCCCGGATCAGTCTGCCTCTCGAATCCTTGACGTGGTAGGTCTCCATCACCCGGCCGTGCTTCTCCAGGCGGAGGTCGATGTCGAGGGTGGCGAGCGCGGCCGTGGCGTTGCTCATCACGGAGAGGCCGAATCCGGCGGCCCGCAGCTCCGGGGCCCGCTCGTACACCTCGACGTCGAAGCCGACGCGCCGCAGCGCGATGGCCGTGGTCAGTCCGCCGATCCCCGCACCGACGACGATGGCCGTCCTTTTCCCGCTCATGTCAGCGCTTCCCGCTTTCGCTCGCCCGGAGTTCGATGGAGCCGAGGACCCTGCCGACGATGTCGGACACCCTCGGCTCTTCCATGATCGTGAGATGGTCGCCCTCGACCTCGACCACCGACAGCCGGCCGGTGGTGCGCTCCCGCCACCCGTTGGCCGGGTCGGCGTGCATGCTGTCGATGGCGGTGTGCATCTCCAGCAGTACGCCGGGGAGCGCGTCCCGGGCCCGGACGAGCACCACGTCGTGGTCGACCACCTCGGGGCGGTACGCGAAGGCCGCGCGCCAGTTCACCTCGTACAGCCGGAACAGCCGGCGCACGACGGCGTCGCCGCTGCCCGCGGGCAGCACGCCCTCGTCGATGGCGAGCGCGGTCATGAACTCGAACTTCTCGTCCAGTGTGGTCAGGCCGGGCGGCAGGAGGTCCCCGGCGGTGGCGCTGCCGTGCTGGAGCCAGAGCAGTTCCCAGAAGAACCAGCCGAGCAGGGCTTCGTCATCGGTCCACGGCCGCCGCCCCGGGTTGAGCGCGGTCGTGTCGAGCAGGGTCAGCGAACCGACGTCCTCTCCGGCGGCGTGGAGCTGGCGGGCCATCTCGAAGGCGACGAATCCGCCGAAGGACCAGCCGCCGAGGTGGTACGGCCCGGTCGGCCGGACGCGGCGCATCGCCTCGATGTAGTCGGCCGCCAGTCGCTCGATGCCGCGTACCGGCTCGGTGCCGGCGTCCGTCCCGGCCGCCTGGAAGGCGTAGAAGGGCTGGTCCGGCGGCAGGTGTTTGGCGAAGGGGACGTAGCAGAGCACATTGCCGCCCATGGGGTGCACGAAGAAGAGCGGCGGCCGGGTGCCCTCGGGCCGGATCGCCACCAGCGGGTCGAATCCGGACGGCGCGGTGCCCGTCGCGCGGAGCCGGTCGGCCAGTTCGGCCACGGTGGGGGCGACGATGAAGTCCGACAGCGGGATCGCGGTGCCGAACCGTTCCTCCGCCAGCACCACCAGCCGCATCGCGGTGATCGAGGAGGCCCCGAGGTCGAACAGGTTGTCGTGCACACCCACTTCGGGCACCTGGAGCAGATCGGCCAGCATCTCCACCAGGGCGCGCTCATGGGCGTCCCGGGGGGCGACCCGGCCGGTGCGTTCCTCCCGGACCAGCGGTGTTTCGCGCAGGGCGGTCTCGTCGCGCTTGCCGTTCGGTGTGAGCGGAATGGCGGGCAGCCAGGTGAAGTGCGCGGGCACCATGTACTCCGGGAGCTGGGCGCGGAGGTGCCGTCGCACCCCGTCCAGGTCGACGCGCTCGGCGTCGCCGACCAGGAAGGCCGCGAGGAAGGCGTCGCCCGCCGCGTTCCGCCGGGCGACCACGGCGATGTCGGTGATCTTGTCGAGGTCGTCCGACGAGGCTCCGGTGACGGCCAGTTCGATCTCCGCCGGCTCGACCCGATAGCCGCGGATCTTGACCTGCCGGTCGGCGCGGCCGAGGCAGACCACGTTCCCGTCGGGCAGCACCATGCCGACGTCACCGGTCCGGTAGAGGCGTCCGCCCCCGGCCGGGTCGGTGCTGAAGCGCTCCTCCGTCAGATCGGGCCGTCCGGCGTAGCCGCTGGCCAGACCGGCTCCGCCGATGTAGATCTCGCCCCGGCACCCGACCGGGACCGGGCGCTTCCCGGCGTCCAGGACCAGCAGCCGGGCCCCGTGGACGGGTCGGCCCACCGGCGGGAGCGCGGGGAAGGAGCGGGGGTCGCCGGTCATCTCGTAGAAGGCTCCGGCGTGGGTCTCGGTGGGGCCGTAGTGGTTGTCCAGCAGCACATCGTCCAGGGAGGCGCAGAAGCGGCGGATCTCGTCCGTCACCCGGAGCTGCTCGCCCGAGGAGCACAGAACGCGCAGGTTCCGGGGGACCAGGCCGAGGGTGTCGGAGGCCTCCGCCATCTGCTGAAGGGCCACATAGGGCAGATGGACCCGTTCCACGCGCTCCCGGTCGATCAGCCGCAGCAGCCCGGGCATGTCCCGCCGCATCTCCTCGCCGACGAGGACCAGTGTGCCCCCGCCGCACAGCGTGGCGTACAGCTCCTGGAACGAGACGTCGAAGCTGAGGGGGGCGTACTGAAGGGTCCGGCTGTCCACGGCGCTGCTCGGGATCCCGTTCTGCCAGGCCACGAGGTTGGCGAGCGAGCTGTGCGGTGCCGACACCCCTTTCGGCCGTCCCGTGGAGCCCGAGGTGAACAGCAGATACACCTCGTCGTCCTCGGCGATCTCCGGCAGTTCGGCCGTGCCGTCGCCGCCGGACAGGGACTCGTAGGGGACCAGCGGGACCGTGGGTTCGAGGAGGTCCCGGTGTGCCTCGTCGACGACGACGCAGGCCGGCCGGCCCTGTTCGGTCATGGCCCGCAGACGGGCCACCGGGTAGGCGGTGTCCAGCGGCATCGCCGAGCAGCCGGCCTTCGCGATGCCCAGCATCGTGGCGACGGTCTGCGGGGTGCGGCCCATGGCGACGCCGACGCGCTCGCCGGGGCGCACCCGCGAGTCCAGCAGGTTCACGGCGATCCGGGTGGCGATCCGGTCCAGCTCCGCGTAGGTCCATACGAGGCCGTCGGAGGCCACCGCCTCCGTGTGCGGGGAGCGGCGCGCCCTCTCCTCGAAGGCGCGCACCACATTCGTCCTGGCCGGCTCGGCCCGCTCGACCGGGGCGGGCGCGAGGAAGCCGAACTCGACCGGGCCGTCGGGCTGTTCGACGAGCCGCCGCAGAATGCTTACATATGTCTCGGTGTACAGCTCCCCCTGGGTGGGGGTGAACGACCGGCCGGAGAATTGGAGGCGGAGCCGGATCCCTTCGTCGACCGGGTCGACCATGGCGTTGACGACCAGGGAGAAATTGGTCTCCTCCCAGACCGTGAAGCCTCGGCTGGCGAGCCCCGGTGTCCGGAAGACCTCGCCGAGCTGGCGGAAGTGGACGAAGTTGAACAGGGTGTCGGCGAGCGCCGGACGGCCGAGGTCCTCCTGGATGACCGACAGCGGCACCCGCCGGTGCGGGTAGCTCTCCCGTTCCCGGTCCACCACGCGCCCCACGACGTCGAACCAGGTGGCCGCCGCCGCGTCGACGCGCAGGGGCAGGGTGTTGAGGAACAGCCCGCAGGCGCGCTCGGCGCCGTCGGCCTCCGGCCTGCCGTGGGTCACCAGTCCGGTGGTGATGTCGCTCTGGCCGGAGAAGGCGCGCAGGAGCAGGATGTGCGCGGCGAACAGGATCGACTTCACCGGGACCTGCCGGTCGCGCGCCGTGGCGCGGACGGCTTCGGCGAGATCGGCGGGCAACCGCAGATCGCGCTCCGTGCGGTCGTCCGTCCCCGGTGCCTCGTGGGGGCGGAAGCTCTCCAGCTGGGGCTGGGTGGAACCGGCCAGTTCACGCCGCCAGTAGGCCCGGCTCTCCGCCGATTCGACGGCCGCGCGCTCCTCGGCGACGTGCCGCGCGGCCGAGGGCGGCACGGTGTCCGGCACCGGTTCGAGATTCAGCCCCAGCAGATGGCCGTAGTCCCTGAGGAGTTCGGAGACGAGGTTGGCGACGCTGCCGCCGTCGAGGATGGCGTGGTGGAAGCTGAAGACCAGTTCGACCGTGTCGGGCAGGACGAAGGCCCGGAAGTGGTAGAGCGGCGCGCGGTCGAACCGGTAGTCGTGCCGAAGCCGTTCCCCGACATGCTCCTGGATGGCGGCCCCGGCCTCGTCGGCGGAGGAACCGCGCAGGTCGGCGACGGTCAGCCCGCCCTCGGCCGTGGGGTGGACGATCTGGAGCGGCTCGGAGTGCCCGGCGAGCGCGAAGGACAGCCGCAGAACCGGATGGCGCCGGACCAGTCGGTCGAAGGCCGTCCGGAAGGCCGATTCCTCCCATCGCACGGCGAGGCTGTACTGAAAGACGTCCTTGTACGTCGTGGAGTTCTTCTTCTCCCGGCTGTGGAACAGCAGACCGAGCTGGAGCCGGGTGAGCGGGTAGGCGTCCTCGTACGCCTCCAGGCGGGCGCGGTCCACGTGGGAGACCAGTCCGAACGGGCGGAGCGCGGCGAAATCGCCCCCGTCCTCGGGTCCGGGCACCGGGCCCGTGGAGATCTCGGCGCGCTCCGCCAGGGCCGCCACGGTCGGGTTGCGGACGAAGTCGTCCATCGTGAACCGGATGCCCGCCTTCTCCGCCAGCGCCCGCACCCGGAGCATGCTGATCGAGTCCCCGCCGATCACGAAGTAGTCCGCGTGGACGCCGACCCGGCCGGTCCCGAGCACCTGTGCCCAGATGTCGGCGAGCACGGCCTCGCGGGTGTTGCGCGGCTCGCCGTCCGCGCTGTCGGGCGCGTCGGCGGCCGGGGCGGGGAGCGCCTTGCGGTCGACCTTGCCGTTGGGTGTGAGGGGCAGTGCGGCGAGCCGTTCGAAGTGCGCCGGGATCATGTAGCCGGGGAGCACCTCGGCCAGGGCCGAGCGCAGACGGCCGGGGTCGAGGTCCTCGTCGGCCGTGCAGTAGGCGACGAGGACCGGGCCCCGTCCGCCGCCGGGCCGGTGGTCGACGACCACGGCGTCGCGGATCGAGTCCAGCGCGACCAGCGCGTTCTGCACCTCGCCCAGTTCGACCCGGTTGCCGCGGATCTTCACCTGGCCGTCGGCGCGGCCGAGGAACTCGACGGTGCCGTCGGCGAGCAGCCGGGCCAGGTCACCGGTGCGGTAGAGACGGCCGCCGGGGCTGAAAGGATCCTTGACGAAACGCTCGGCGGTCAGTTCGGGGCGGTTGAGATATCCCCGGGCGACCTGGACGCCGCCGATGCACAGCTCCCCCGGGACGCCGACGGGCTGCGGTCCGCCGTGCCGGCCGAGCACATAGAGCGTGGTGTTCTCCACGGGGCGGCCGATGGGCACCCGGGCGAGCGGCCCCCGGGACGCAGGCGGGCAGTCGAAGGCGGTCACATCGACCGCCGCTTCGGTGGGTCCGTAGAGATTGACCAGTCGGGGCGCGTCGCGGTCGCCGAGGATCCGGTTGAACTGGGCGACGCGTTCCGGCGGAAGCGCTTCGCCGCTGCAGAACACATACCGCAGGGAGTCGACGTCGCCGGGGCGGTCCGGGCCGTCCTCCAGCAGATCGAGGAACGGGCCGAGCATCGACGGGACGAAGTGGACGACGCTCACCCCGTGTTCGCGCACGACGCGCGCGATCTCCCTCGGGTCCTTCTCCCCTCCCGGCGGCAGCAGCACCACCCTGGCCCCCCGGACGCTCCACCACAGCAGTTCCCACACCGATACGTCGAAGGAGATGGGCGTCTTCTGCAACAGCGTGTCGCCGGGGCCGATCGGATAGCGGCGCTGCATCCACATCAGCCGGTTGCCCACCGAGTGGTGTTCGACCATGACGCCCTTGGGGCGTCCGGTGGAACCGGAGGTGTAGATGACATAGGCGAGGTCGCCGGAGCCCGAGGTGGGGCCGAGCGGCTCGGCGGAGCCCCGGTACAGCTCGGATATCCGGTGCACCGGGGCATCGGTTCGCGGGTCCCCGATCTCGTTTCCGCCGCGCAGGACCAGTTTCGCCCCGCAGTCCTCCAGGAGCAGCCGGATCCGCGCGGGCGGGTAGCCGGGGTCGACGGGCACATAGGCGGCGCCCGCCTTCAGGATGCCGAGCAGTCCGGGAAGCAGCTCCGGGCCGCGTTCCGCGAGGATGGCGACCCTCTCGCCGGGGCCGACGCCGTGCTCGCGCAGCGCCCGCGCCACCTGGTTGGACAGCCGGTCCAGTTCGGCGAAGGTCAGTGTGGCGCCGGAGGCGTCGTCGACCACGGCCGTCAGCCCGGGGGTGCGCGCCGCCTGCTCGGTGAAGAGCTGGTGCAGCGTCTTCTCCCTCGGGTAGGGCACCAGGTCGCCCTGGCGGCGGCGCACGATGTCCTCGTACTCCTCGCCGGTCAGCATGGGGAGCGCCCGCAGCGGCAGTTCCCGCAGTTCCAGTCCGTGGCGCAGAAGTTCCTGGACGTGCCCGGCCAGTGCCCGCGCGGTGAGGTGTCCGTCGAACACATCGTCGGCGTAGTCGAGGTCGACGCGCAGGCCGGGCTCGTCGTCGAATGCCTGCACCATGACCGACAGGGCGTTGGCGGCGTGGACGGGGGCCATGATGGTGGTCGTCCGGGCGATGCCGGGTATCTCCGGCGGCCGGGGAAACCGCAGATAGGAAACGGTCACATCGAACAGCCGGCGTCCGTCGGCCCCCTGGGTGGGCGCCTCCCGGAGGATCTCGCCGAACGGGAGCCGCTCGTGCTCCTTGAGTTCGCCGACCAGGTCACGGACGCGTTCGGCGAGATCGATCAGGGACCGGTCGCCCTCCACCGGGATCCGGAGCGGCAGGTTATTGGCGAACTGGCCGACCGTCGCGCGCTCCTCGTCGGTGCGGCGGTTGGCGAAGGGCACACCGAGGACGACCTCGTCCTCCTGGTGGACGCGCCCGAGGCATACCGCGAGCGCCGAGAGCAGATAGGGGAAGGGGGACGCCCCCGCCTCAAGGATTCGCCCGACGGTCTCCTCGCCGACGGTGAAGGAGTATCGGCCCCGGCCGGGCCGGCCCGCGCCGGTCCGCGGGAACAGCGCGGGCGAGACCCCCGCCAGATAGTTCCGGTAGAAAGCGCGGTCGTTCTCGCGCTCCGTGTCGTGGAAGGGCGAGTTGAGTTCCTGAATGGACTCCCAGTACGAGGGCGCGTCGGCCGGCCGCCGGGCCGGGGGGCCGTCCTGCCGCGCCGTGCGGGCGCGGTAGTCGGAGAGTATCCGCGAGGTCATCGAATTCAGCGCCCAGGCGTCGGTCACGATGTGGTGCGCCGTGAGGACGAGATGAACGGCGGTCGGCCCCTCGATGAGCAGAGTGGCCCGGAACAACGGCCCGCCCCTCACGTCCAGCGGCCGGCCCAGTTCGTTTTCGCACCATGCCCGCGCGGCGCGGTGCGGATCGGGTTCGCCGGAGAGGTCGACGGTCTCGAACGACGGCGGCCGGTTGTCCGGGGATTCGGAGACGCGCCAGACCCGGGGAATTCCGTCGCCGTCCTCGCCGAACCGTAATCGGAAGGCGTCGTGTCCGCTCAACGCGCGGCCGAGACATTCGCCGAGCAGCGCCCTGTCCACATCGCCCCCGAGCCGCTCGTGGACCAGCACATTGAATTGACAGTTCCCCGGCGATCGCGCCTCGGCCGTCCAGATGTCGCGCTGATGGCCGGTCAATTCGATAATCTTGGGTTCAGCTGTGATCCCCATGGAACGCCGCTCCTTCGCCTGCCATTCGTACGAGAAATAGGCAACTCCTGCGGTCAGGCTAGGCCAGAAATATCTTTTGCGGCCACTACGTGATCGAGTAGGGTTTTCAAACGAATACGTAGCCACCGGCCGCTCCGCCGCACGGGCGGCCGGGGCCCGACGGCCCGCCCTGTAGAATCGAGTTGACGGCCGCACAGGGCGCGAGCGCTCCGGTACGAGGCGGCCGCGCCTCCCTCAGTACGTGGCAGACCACGGGCGAACGACCGGCCGCGCCGACGCGCCACCCGCCCTGGCGCCGCCCCGTCACGGAACGGGAAAATGAGCCATCCGCACCGAATGCGGAATAATTTGTTCGGCAATGAAACCAGCAGGTAGGCCCGGGAAATGCCGATTGCGGGCACTGTCGCATTCAAGCCAAACAGGCCGCCGGGTTTACATTCTTCCTTGCCTTGTACAACGCCGGTCGATCTATCGTTACCACCGTTCATCGTGTTACGGGTCCATGGTAAATATGTGAGCGAAACAGACTTTTCCGTTCTGCGCGACCGCTCCCTGCCCCGACACTCTCCCCCGTCGCCATCGAATCCACATCGGAAAGGATTCCGCACGCCACCTGTGATTTCCTCCGTGAACGGAGAACAGCACTATGACCGTTGGAATTCACCATCTGAGAACTTTTCTCATGGCGATCGACGAAGGCAGTATCTCGAAAGCGGCCGCCCGGTCGCACATGGCCCAGTCCGCGGTTTCCCGCAGGCTCGCGGAGCTGGAGCGGCATGTGAAACAGCTTCTGCTGGAGCGCTCCGCGGAAGGGGTGCGGCCCACGGTGGCCGGCAAGATGTTCTGTGCCAAGGCCGACGCCGCCGTCACCGCGTTCGACGACGCCATGCGCTCGGACGCGCACCATGTGCGTGCCCTGCGCATCGGTTACGCCTGGTCGGCCGCCGGTGCGTACACCAGCGAGATACTGCGCCGATGGCAGGATCTCAACCCGGATGTGATGGTGCGTCTGAAACGGGTCGACGATCCCACGGGCGGGCTCACGAGCGGCCTGTGCGACGTGGCCATCATGCGGATCCCCACCCAGGGCCGGGGCCTCCACGAGGAACTGCTGTTCATGGAGCCCCGGGTCGCCGCGATCCCGGCGGGCAGTCCGCTCACCGGGAAAGGCGAGATCCGGTTGCCGGATCTCGCCGAATATCCGCTGGTCATCAACTCGTTCTCCGGCACCACCAATCTCGAACTGTGGCGGGACGGCAGAAAGCCGGTGGTGGCGGTGGAGGTGGACACCATCGACGACTGGCAGACCTATATCGCCGCCGGCGTCGGCATCGGGGTGACGCCGGCCTCCACCGCCTGGATGCACCCGCACTCGGAAATCAGCTATCTACCCATCCAGGACGCGCCGCCCGTCCCGGTCTATCTCGTCTGGGCGTCCAACAATCAGCATCCGGCCCTGCGCTCCTTCATCCAGCTGGCGCTGAACGTGGTGGCCGAGGTCACCGAGTAGCCGAGGAGCGGATTCCCCGTTCTCAGACTTCCGACCTGGCGGGTTCCTCCGGAACGGCCTGGTCGGCCTCCGGCTCGTCGCCGCCGATGA
Source organism: Streptomyces inusitatus (assembly GCF_014651115.1). Classification (GTDB taxonomy): domain Bacteria; phylum Actinomycetota; class Actinomycetes; order Streptomycetales; family Streptomycetaceae; genus Streptomyces; species Streptomyces amakusaensis. The sequence goes on from NZ_BMWG01000010.1 coordinate 125,868, forward strand.
CGCCGATGTGCCGCAGCACCACACCCGACAGGAACGCGAGCACCAGGCAGCCGACAGCGGCGACCAGCATCGCGATGTTCAACCCGGAGGTGGCCGCCTCCTTGGCCTGCTCAAGCAGGCCGACGGGCATCTGATTCCCCAACGAGGACGCGCCGGCGAGGCTGTCGCCCGTCGCTTCGGCCACCTCGCTCGGCGTGCCGGCGGGGATCTTGTCGTCGATGCCGCCGCGGTAGACGGCGGTGGCCAGACTGCCGAGGATCGCGACACCCAGGGCGAGGCCCAGTTCCTGCACGGTCTCCGACATCGCCGAGGCCGAACCGGCCTTCTCCGGCGGGGCCGCTCCGACCACCAGATCCGTGCCCAGGGCCGCGATCGCCCCGAGTCCCAGATAGACCAGCCCGAAACCGATCACGATCAGGGCGATGCCGCCCGTGGCGTCCACCTGGGTGAGCAGTACGTACCCGACCGTCGACAGCGTCAGGGTCGCCGCCACCACGATTCCCGGCGGCACCCGGCGCGCGACCAGTGGCGCCCCGATCGCGGCCACGAACATCATCAGCGCGGGCGGCCCGAACCACAGGCCCGCCTCGACGGGAGGCAGATCCTCGACCAGCTGAAGCTGCTGCGTGATCAGCAGCATCGAGCCGCCGACGCCGATCAGCCCGACGAGCAGCACACTCAGCGCGGCGCTGAACGTGCGGTTGGCGAACAGCCGCATGTCCAGCAGCGGGCTCTCCAGGCTGCCCTGACGCCGGACGAACAGCGCCCCGAACACCACACCGACGATCACGGCGGCGACCGTGGAGAGGTCGGGGCCCTCCTTGGCGAACCGCTTCACCGCGTAGATCACCGGAAGGATCGCGACCAGCGACAGCACAACGCTGAGCAGGTCGAACCGGCCGCTCTGCGGCGCACGGTACTCGGGGACCAACAGCGGTGCGGCCACCAGCAGGACGACCGCGACCGGGACCGCGAGCAGGAACGCCGAACCCCACCAGAAGTGGTCCAGCATCGCGCCGCCGACCACCGGCCCCAGAGCCATGCCGAGCGCGAAACACGTCGCCCAGACACCGATCGCCAGTGAACGCTGACGCGCGTCGGCGAACATATTGCTGATCAGGGACAGAGTGGACGGCATCAGCGTGGCACCGGCGATCCCCAGCGCCGCGCGTGAGGCGATGAGCAGTTCGGTGCTGTTGGAGTAGGCCGCCACCACCGAGACGACGCCGAAGGCCGCGACCCCGATCATCAGCAGCTTCCGGCGTCCGATCCGGTCGCCCAGCGTGCCCATCGTGATCAGGAAGCCGGCGATCAGGAAGCCGTAGGCATCCATGATCCACAGCGCTTCCGTACTGCTCGGGCGCAGATCCTCCGCCAGCGAGGGAAGCGCGAGATACAGCACGGTAACATCGAGGCCGAGCAGCACGGTGGGCAATGAGAGTACGGCCAGCCCTCCCCACTCCCGGGGGCCGGCTCTGCGTACGGTCGTCGCGCTCATTGCACTCCCATGCTTTTCGGGTTCCAGAACATGCGAGGCCACTGTGCCGACCGTCGCGCACGATTTCCTGACGGTCCCGCGGCGATACACTGCGACCATGCGCTACGAGGTGCTCGGCCCGCTGGCCGTCTGGGACGCCGCGGGGCTGCCAGTCAAAGTTCCCGAAGCGAAAGTGCGCGCCCTGCTGGCGAGTCTGCTGATCCACGGAGGCGGACCGGTGCCGGCGGACCGTCTCATCGAGGACCTGTGGGCGGGCAATCCGCCGGACGGGTCGGTCAACACACTGCAAACCAAGGTCTCCCAACTCCGCCGTGTGCTGGGCCGGGAGCGGGTGATCCGCGAGCCCGCGGGATACCGGCTGCTGCTGGCGGACGACACGGTCGACGCGGTGCGCTTCCAGGAGCTGGCCGAACGCGCCCGCGCCCACGAGGAGCCGGCGGTGAAGGGAGACCTGTTCGCCGACGCGCTCGCGCTGTGGCGGGGCCCGGCCTACGCCGATGTCGCCGAATCCCTCTTCGCCCACAGTGAGATCGCCCGGCTGGAGGCGCTGCGCCTGGCCGTCCTGGAGGACCACGCCGAAGTGCGGCTGACCCTGGGCGAACACACCGCGCTCGCCGCCGAACTGGGCGAACTGGTGGCGCGGCATCCGCTGCGCGAGCGGCTGCGCATGGCCCATATGCGCGCGCTCTACCGGTCCGGACGACAGGGCGACGCGTTACAGAGCTTCCAGGAGCTGCGGTTCCACCTGGAAGAGGAGCTGGGGGTGTCGCCCGGACCGGGCGCCGCCGCGCTGCATGAGGCGATCCTGCGCCAGGAACCGCATCTGGCCCCGCCCACCGTCGAGTCGCTGTCGTGCCGTACCAATCTGCCCACCCCGCTGACCTCGCTGATCGGCCGGCAGGAGGCGGTCGGCCAGGTGCGGGCCCGGCTGAACTCGGACTCGAACACCCGGCTGGTCACGCTCACGGGCCTCGGCGGGGTCGGGAAGACGCGTCTGGCGATCGCCGCGGCGCACGACATGGCGGAACGGTTCCCCGACGGCGTGTGGCTGGTCGAGCTGGCCGGTCTGGGCGGGGCGTCGGACCCCGACGACATCGCCGAACGGGTCATCACGACACTGGGGTTGTGCGACACCGCCGCCTCGGAGCCCAGCCTCGACGATCTGGTGGGCTGGCTGTGCCGGGCGGTGGCCGAGAAGCGCCTGCTGATCCTGCTGGACAACTGCGAGCATCTGGTCGAGCCGGTCGCCGCGTTCGCCGGAGCCGTACTGTCGACGGTGCCCGGTGGGCGTCTGCTGGTCACCAGTCAGGAAGCCCTCGGGATCCCCGGCGAGGTGGTGCACCCGGTGCCTCCGCTGGCACTGCCCGAGCACACCGACCCCGGAGCGGTGGCCCGGTCCGGGGCCGTCGAGCTGTTCGTGGAGCGGGCGGCGGCCGCGGTTCCCGGCTTCACTCTCGACGCGGAGAACGCACCGGCCGTCTCCGCCATCTGCCGTCGGCTGGACGGCATTCCGCTCGCGCTGGAGCTCGTGGCCTCCCGGCTGCGGACCCTGAGCCCGGAAGAGCTCGCCACCTCTCTGGACGGCCGGTTCACCCCGCCCGAGGTGCGGGCGCGCGGGCTGCCCGCCCGGCAGCAGACGCTGCGGGGCATGCTCGACTGGAGCTGGCAGCTGCTCACCGAGGACGAGCGGATCGTGCTGCGGCGGCTGGCCGTGCACGCCGACGGCTGCACCCTGTCCTCCGCCGAGGCCGTGTGCGCCGACCGGGAGCTGCGCGCCGAGCGGGTGCCCGACCTGCTGTCGCGGCTGGTGGACCGCTCGCTGGTGGTCCGTGAGGCGGGCCGGTTCCGGCTGCTGGAATCGGTGGCCGCCTACTGCGCCGAACGGCTCGCGGAGGCAGGTGAGACGGCCGCCGTCCGCGCACGGTTCGTACGGTGCTACACCGAACTGGCCGAACGGCAGAGCGAGCGGCTGCGCGGCCCGGACCAGCGGCACTGTCTGGAGCGGCTGAACGCGGAGACGATCAACCTGCGCCGCGCCCTCGACCTCGCGGTCACCGGGAACGACGCCGGGCACGCGCTGCGGCTGGTGAACGCGATGACGTGGTACTGGTTCCTGCGCGGAAGGCTCACCGAGGCCCGCAGATCGCTCCAGGCGGCGCTGACCGCCGACGGCGAGAGCGCCCCGGCCGCGCGCCGGACGGCGCGGGCCTGGCTGGCCGGAATAGAACTGCGTACCTCACCGGTCGACGCCGCACCGGTCCCGGCCGGTGCGGACCCGACGGCCGGTCTCGGCGATCCGGTGCTGCGGGCCCGGTTGCAATGGTTCGTCGGCACCGGTCTGACCGGCCACGGCCGCCACTACGAGGGGCTGCGTCTGGTGGAGGCGAGCCTCGCCGGCGCGCGCGCCGCCCGGGACCACTGGGGCGAGGCCGCCGCCCTGGTCGAACTCGCCGGCCACTCCCCGGCCCGGGGCGAATCCCACGCGGAACTGGGTGCCGCGCTGTTCCACGAGGTCGGAGACCGCTGGGGGCAGCTCCGGGCCACCCGGTCACTGGCGCTCGCGGCCGAACGCAACGGCGACCACGCGCGGACGGAACGGCTCCACCGCGAAGCCCTTCTGGTGGCCGAGGAACTCGGGCTGTGGACCGAGGTCGTCGAGGCGCTGAGCTGGCTCGGTCAGACCGCCCTGGCCGGCGGCCACGCACGGCGGGCGGCGGAGCTGTACGAGCGCGCGCTGTCCGTCTCCGCCGAACGGGCCTACCACCGGGGCGAGATCCGCGCCGAAATCGGTCTGGGGCTCGCCGCACGTCTCGACGGCGACCGGGAAGCCGCCAAGCGCCATCTCAACCGCGCCCTGGCCAAGAGCCGCTCATCGGGCCCCGCCGCCGGTGCCGCGGAGGCACTGGCAGAGCTGGCGGAGCTGGAACTCGTTCCCCGGGCCTGACCGCCGCCGTCGCGGGACGGAGCGGCTGGTGTGGTGGAACCGCCTCAGGCGGTTCCACCACACCGATGGGCAATTCCGGCCGTGACTAGCCGGGACTACTGGTCCACACAGACCACATACGACTGGAACCCGCCGCCGAGGAGTGTGACGGAGGCCTGGGTCTGCCATCCGGTGGCGGGCCCGGCCTGGGTACCGGCGGCCTTGGGAATCGGCGCGTTCTCGATGACGTTGATCGCGCTGAGAAGCCCGAAGGTGTCATAGCCGCCGCCCGTGGCCACGTCACCGGCCAGGCAGTTGGCCGTTGACGTCACACCCACGCCGATGAGCACCGGGACGGCCTGGGGCCCCCTGATGACATAGGTGCTCAGCGTCGCCGGGCCCTGCGGACCCTGCGCTCCGGTGGCACCCTGCGTGCCCTGGGTTCCCTGAGTTCCCTGAGTTCCTTGGGTGCCGTTCGCGCCCTGAGTGCCCTGGGGTCCGGTTGCGCCCTGGGCCCCCTGAGCGCCGTCTGTTCCGTTGGTTCCGTTGGCACCTTGAGTACCCTGGGGACCTTGTGCGCCGTTCGTCCCATTCACGCCCTGGGTGCCTTGGGTGCCCTGCGGTCCCTGGGCTCCGTTGGCACCCTGCGCGCCATTGGTCCCGTTGGCACCCTGAGACCCCTGTGCGCCCTGAGCACCTTGAGCGCCATTGGTGCCCTGCGTGCCGTTGGCACCCTGGGTGCCCTGAGGTCCCTGCGTGCCGTTTGCGCCCTGCGCGCCAGTGGCCCCCTGGGCTCCATTGGCACCCTGAGAACCATTCGTACCGTTAGCACCTTGAGCGCCCTGAGCGCCGTTAGTGCCGTTCGTTCCGTTAGCGCCGTTCGCGCCCTGGGATCCCTGAGGTCCCTGAGCGCCGTTGGTGCCGTTCGTTCCGTTCGCACCGTTGGCACCCTGAGCACCGTTAGCACCATTGGCACCGTTCGCGCCCTGGGACCCCTGAGGCCCTTGAGCGCCATTGGTGCCGTTCGTTCCGTTCGCACCGTTGGCACCCTGAGGTCCCTGCGTGCCGTTGGTGCCGTTGGTGCCGTTCGCTCCCTGGGACCCCTGAGGCCCGGTGGCACCGGTGGCACCCTGCGAGCCGGTGGCGCCGGTGGCACCTTGCGGGCCCTGGGGACCCTGTGGACCCCGTGGGCCCTTGCCTCCGTCGCCGCCCCCCTGCCGGTCGAGCTCGTAGCCCTGCCCGCTCGCCGTCATGGCCCCGTTCGGCCCCGGCAGGCCGAGGCTGTGCCGATCGCCCGAGCGCTCGACGGCATCGGCGACGGCCACCGCGCTCGGCGCGACGTTGAGCACGGCGGCCAAGGTACCTGCCGAGACCGCGGTGATGACTCTCACCCGGTTACGGCCGATGGTTTTACGGTTCACCAGAATTCCTTTCGCGAAGAAATGGCGGAGACAGGCCCTCCGGCCGCCTGGTGAAGGGCGGCCCGGGGCCCCGCACAGCCACCGCCCAGGTAAATTTCACCCCGACGGATCATTTGTGCGACGTTCATATGAACCGGGTCATCTTCGGCAGACACAGAGGCCGGGCGCGTACACGGCTCGCGACGGACGGAAAACACCACCCGAATGGAGACGCAAAGCGGTGAAGCGGCGGTATTTGCGTGTCGGAATACGGAGGCCGTAACGCTTCCTCTACGGTGACCTTGCGGGAAATCGCACATACGGACCGAAAGGGGGACGGGAGCGGGCCCGCGCGGGCACCGCGCCCCTGACCGCCCATGCGTGGAATTCTGCTGGCCGGCGGCACCGGATCGCGGCTCTGGCCGCTGACCCGTTCCGTTTCCAAACAGCTCCTGCCGGTGTTCGACAAGCCGATGGTCTATTACCCGCTCTCCACGCTGGTACTGGCGGGGGTGAGCGACATTCTGGTCATCACGACCCCCGAACACCAGGAGCAGTTCCGCTCACTGCTCGGCGACGGCGGTCAGCTCGGTCTGCGTATCGATTACGCGACGCAGGAGCGCCCGGAAGGAATCGCCCAGGCTTTTCTGCTGGGTTCCGATTTCATCGGGGACGAATCCGTCGCACTGATCCTCGGTGACAATATCTTCCACGGCTCGGGGCTGAGCGCCCGGCTGGCACGGGAGGGCCGGACGCGCGGGGGCCATGTCTTCGCCTATCAGGTCGCGAACCCTTCGGCCTACGGCGTCGTCGAATTCGACGACGCCGGCAGGGCGCTGTCCATCGAGGAGAAGCCCGCCCGTCCGAGGTCCCGGTACGCCGTGCCCGGGCTGTACTTCTACGACCACCGCGTCGTGGAGATCGCCCGCGGACTGCGGCCGAGCGCACGCGGCGAGTTGGAGATCACCGATCTCAACCGCGCCTATCTGGAGGCCGGCGAACTCAGGGTCACCCGGCTCGACCGGGGCACCGCCTGGCTGGACACGGGGACCTTCGCCTCCATGGTCCAGGCGTCGGAGTTCGTCCGGGTCGTCGAGGAGCGCCAGGGCCTCAAGATCGGCTGTGTGGAGGAAGCGGTCTGGCGGGTCGGTCTGATCGACGACGACCGGCTCCGCGCCCTGGCCCGTCCGCTCCTCGCGAGTGGATACGGACAGTATCTGCTGGACCTCTTGGACCAGGACGCCGAGTGCGCCGTCGTATCGCCTCGGGACGGCGGATCTCAGGGGCAGCCCGTGGCGACCGTCTGACGGAAAGCCGGAGAGCCGGGAAGCCGGAGAGAGTCGGGAAGCCGGAGAGTCGGCGGAGACGAAAGGAACGCGACAGGTGAGACCACTGGGTATCGAAGGCGCCTGGGTGGACAGCCCACAGGTGTTCACGGACCGGAGAGGACGCTTCCACGAGTGGTTCAGGGCCGACCGGTTCCATGGGCCGACCGGTCATCCGCTCCGTCTGGAGCAGGCGAACTGCTCCAGGTCCGGGCGCGGCGTCCTGAGGGGGATCCACTACGCGGCGGTCCCGCCGGGGCAGGGCAAATATGTGACCTGCGTCAGCGGGGCGGTGCTCGACGTGGTGGTGGACATCCGCACCGGCTCCCCGACCTTCGGCGCCTGGGAGGCGGTGCGCCTGGACGACCGGGAGCACCGGGCCGTGTATCTCTCGGAGGGCCTCGGCCACGCTTTCATGGCGCTGGAGGAGGACTCCCTCGTGGTCTATCTCTGCTCCGAGGGGTACGCCCCGCACCGGGAGTTCGGGATTCACCCGCTCGATCCGGAGTTGGGGATCGCGTGGCCCGACGACATCGTCCCGGAGCTGTCCGACAAGGACGCCTCGGCCCCCACACTGGCGGAAGCCCGGCTGCGGGGTCTGCTGCCCACCCATGAGGAGTGCCTCGCCCATCGGCGGCGGCTGCGGTCCGCGACCCGGGGAGAAGCATGCGTCTCCTCGTGACCGGCGGGGCCGGTTTCATCGGTTCGGAATTCGTCCGCGGCTGGCTGCGGGCGGATCCGACGGCGCGGGTCACGGTCCTCGACGCGCTCACCTACTCCGGGGTCGAGGAGAATCTCGCCTCCGTCGCGCACCGTCCCGGGTACCGGTTCGTCCGCGGCGACATCTGCGATCCCGATGTGGTCGACCAGGTGATGGCGGGTCAGGACGCCGTCGCGCACTTCGCGGCCGAGTCCCATGTGGACCGGTCGATCGAGGGAGCCGGGCCCTTCGTCCGCACCAATGTCGTCGGCACTCAGGTACTGCTGGACGCGGCGCTGCGCCATCGGGTGGGCCGGTTCGTGCAGGTGTCGACGGACGAGGTGTACGGCTCGATCAGCGAGGGCTCGTGGAGCGAGGAGTGGCCGCTCGCGCCCAGCTCCCCGTACTCCGCCACCAAGGGCGCGGCCGATCTCCTCGCCCTCGCCCACCATCGCACCCACGGTCTGGACGTCGTGATCACCCGGTGCACCAACAACTACGGGCCGCACCAGTTCCCCGAGAAGGTCATCCCGCTGTTCATCACCCGTCTGATCGACGGCAGGACCGTCCCCCTGTACGGCGACGGCCGCCACATCCGCGACTGGCTGCATGTCTCCGACCACTGCCGCGGCATCGAACTCGCCCTGCGCCGAGGCAAGCCCGGGGAGATCTACCACATCGGCGGCGGGACCGAGGTCAGCAATCGCGAGCTGACCGGACTGCTTCTCGACGCCGTCGGCGCGGACTGGGACCGGGTCACCCCGGTGACCGACCGCAAGGGCCACGATCTGCGTTACTCGCTGGACGACAGCAAGATCCGGGAACAGCTCGGCTACGCGCCGCGGGTCCCGTTCGCGGAGGGCCTCGCGGCCACGGTCCGCTGGTACCGGGAGAACCGCCGCTGGTGGGAGCCGCTGAGGGCCGGGGCGGAGCGCGTATGACGGGGGCGGACGCGGGGGCGGACGCGAGGACGGCGTGGCTGGTGACCGGCGCGGGCGGGATGCTCGGCCGGGACGTGCTGGCGGAACTCGCCGCCGATCCGCGGGCCGAGGTGACCGGGCGGACCCGCGGCGAACTCGACATCACCGACCCGCGGGCCGTGCGCGCCGCCGTCGCCGCGCACCGTGTGGTCGTCAACTGCGCCGCCTGGACGGATGTGGACGGCGCGGAGGCGGACGAGGCCGCCGCGACCGCCGTCAACGGCACGGGTACGGGGCATCTCGCGCGGGCCTGCGCCGAGACGGGGGCGGTCCTGCTGCATGTCTCCACCGACTATGTCCTTCCGGGCGGCGCAGGCCGGCCGTACGCCGAGGACGCGCCGACCGGGCCGCTCAACGCGTACGGCCGGGGCAAACTGCTGGGAGAGCGGATGGTCGCCGAACTGCTTCCGCGCACCGGCTACACCGTGCGTACCGCCTGGCTCTACGGCGCCCACGGGCGCAGCTTCGTGGCCACGATGCTCGAACTCGCCCGTGTAAGGGCGACCGTGGACGTGGTCGCCGATCAGTACGGTCAGCCCACCTGGTCGGCGGCGCTCGCCCGGCAGCTGGCCGGGCTCGGCCGGGCCGCGCTGGCCGGGCGGGCCCCGGCGGGCGTCTACCACGGTACGGCGGCGGGGCGCACGAGCTGGTACGGGCTGGCCCGGGAGGTGTACCGGCTGAGCGGGCTCGATCCGGAGCGGCTGCGTCCAGTGGGCTCGGCGGCGTTTCCGAGGCCTGCGGCGCGGCCTGTGTACGGGGTGCTGGGGCACGGCGGGTGGGTGCGCGCGGGGGTGTCCCGCCAGCCGGACTGGCGGGACGAGCTGGCGGCGGCCCTGGAGTTGCCCCGGTTCGCGGAGCCGGCCGCCGCCGCCCGTGCCGCGGCCCTCACCCTGTCGCGAGGGTGAGGGCCGGGCCGGGCGCCGTCTCAGACCAGCAGGGGTCCGCCGCAGCGTGTGGTGCCCTCCTTCATGGCGATGAGGTTCGCCACCACGTAGGAGATGTTCTTCGAGGAGTGCCACTCGGTGGGGAAGTACGTCACCAGACGGGAGCTCTGAAAGCGCGCCTCGATCTCGGGGACGAACGCCCGGTACTGATCGTCCGTGTAGTACCAGAAGGAGTTCTCGTTGTAGAACGCGACGTGCGTGGGGTCCTGGTAGGCCCCGCGCCCGTCCGAGCTGGGCGTCGTGGTCAGCAGCATTCCGCCGGGCGCCAGCAGCCGGTACAACTCGTTGATCAGCGGCACCTTCGCGGGCACGTGCTCCAGGAAGTCCACCGCGCGGATCAGGCCGACCGAGTTGTCCGGCAGATCCAGCCGTTCGGGCAGCGTCGCCACGATGTCCACGCCCTCCCCCGGGTACTGGTCCACGCCCAGATAGCCCGGCGGTTTACGGTGGGCCGCGCCGAGGTCGAGCGCGAGCAGCCCGTGGCGTCGGCTCCAGGCGAGGGCGTTGGCCTCGACGTACTTGTCGTAGAGGGCGACGGTCTCGCGCTGGATGTGCGCGTTGACCTCCGCGTCGCGCTGAGTGTTCTCCGTGTGCATGCGCTGGAGGTAGAGGCAGCGTTCGATGTGGTGGAAGTCGCCCGCCTGGAACAGGCGGCACATCAGATCCTGGTCGTCCAGGACCGAGCGGGTGGCGTCGTAGCCGCCGACCTGCCGGTAGGCCTCCGCCCGGAACGCGCGGACGTGGTTGGGCGCGTACCAGATGTACGAGACGTTGTGCGGCGTCGGGGCCATGGTCTTGGCGGCCAGCAGCTGCCGGCCGTCGACGAGGACCTCCTCGTACTGCCAGCCGTGCGTCTCGTTGAACCGGGAGTCGTCCCGTCCGCCGTCCTCGGTGATCTGGGCGGTGTTGCTGTAGACGAAGACGGCGTCCGGGTTCTCGTCGAACGCCTTGCCCAGTTCGGCCAGACAGTCGCGGGCCAGCAGATCGTCGTGGTCGAGTTCCACCAGGATCTCGCCGCGGGCGAGTTCGCAGGCCCTGCGCTTGGTCGCGCCGACGCCACGGATCTCGTCGGCGATCTCCACGCGGACCCGTTCGTCGGGCCGCTCGGGCCGCCACCGGGCGCCGTTGTTGAGGAGGACGATCCACTCCCAGTCCGGGCGGGACTGCGCCTGAAGCGTCGCCAGGCACTCGTCCAGGAATCGCGGCCGGTGGCTGGGGGTGAAGACGGAGAACGCGGGTGTCTCGGTCGACGTCATCTGCGGCTACCTCTCTGGGGTCTCGGAGTTCTCGGCACTCTCGTCGCTCTCGGCGCTCTCGGCGCTCTCGGCGCTCTCGGCACTCTCGGCGGGCGGGGGACCGGCGTCGCCCGGCTCCCGATAGGGCTCCGGCACCTGGGAGCGCAGGGAGGTGTCGAGTTCGACGGCCCGGCGGTAGGCGTCCCGCGCCTGTTCGTCGCGGCCCTTCAGGGCGAGCGTCTCGCCGATGTGGAAGTGGGCGGTGGACGCCTTCGGGTCGGCGGCGACGGCCCGCCGCAGGAGCGCGAGCGCCTTGTCGGGGTCGTTCGTCTTCAGCAGCAGCGCCTTGTTGAAGAGCGCCGAGGTGTACGACGGGTCGGTCTTCAGGGCCGCGTCGTAGGCCTTGTGGGCGTCCGTCCGGCGGCCCTCGTTCTGGGCGAGGACGCCGAGGTTGTACCAGGCGAGTTTGTTCTTCGGATCCAGTTCCAGAACGCGTTCGAAGGTGGCCTTCGCATGGGGGATGTCCTGGTAGCGGACCTGTAGCAGACCGGACTCCAACAAGGCGTCGGTCTTGAGCCTGTTGCCGTTCAGATTGTCGAACGCGGCGTCCTGCGAGGCCGGGTCCGGATCCGTCGTGACGGCCCAGAGGCCCGCGCCGGCGGCGAGCGCGAGTGCCGCTCCTACCCCCGTCCAGATTCTTCTCACTTATCACCGTTCGGGTAGATGTGGTATACGGCGGTCAAGGTAACGATGTGCCCGCCGTGCCGTCATCTCTCAGAGGGCCCGGTTCCCGTAGACCACCCGAATGTACGTATATATCACCGGGTTGGTGATGGTTCGCCCGTCGGGGGACGGCGGAGCAGATACAGGCCGACGCCCAGGGCGAGGACCGTCACCACGGCCGTGAAGACCAGACCCGCGTTCCGCAGTCCCAGCACGAGCGTCAGCGCGCCGACCCCCACCACGGGCACGGCGATACCGGCGTACGCGACGACGAAGAACGCCGAGATGGTGCCGCCCCGGTGCTCGGGGGGCGCGGCCGCGCCGATCGCCGTCAGACCGGCCCGGAAGGCGAGCCCCTGGCCGAAGCCGCCGACGAGCGCACCGGCCAGCAGCAGCGGCAGCCGCTCCGCCACGAGGGACGCGCCGACCAGGAGGAGCCCGGCCACCAGGATCAGACACCCGGCGGGCAGCGACCGGCGCACCCCCAGCCGCCCGGTCAGCAACTGTCCCAGGGTGGAGGCGAGAAAGGCGGAGAAGGCCACCGCGCCGGAGAGGGCCAGATCGTCGATCCCCAGCGTCTCGGCCACGAAGCTCGGGGCGACGGCGGTGAAGAGCCCGAGCAGCGCGAAGCCCGCGAAAGCGGCGACCGCCGCCGAGGGGAACACCCCTCGTGCCTCCGGTGCCACGGCCATCCCCCGGGGGCGGCCCGGGGACAGCCGCCGGGGACCCGCGACGGTCTCCGGCAGCAGCCGGGCGAGGGCGCAGGCCGCGGCCAGCAGCGCCAGATGCACCGCGAAAACCAGTCGCGACGGCGCCGGAGCGTACTGCGCGAGCACTCCGGCCAGCAGCGCGCCACAGCCCAGGCCGCCCATGTTCGCGGCCGTGGCGGCGAACCCCGCCCGGGCCGCGCGGCCCGGCGGGGCGAGTTCCAGGACGACGGCGGTCGCCGCGCCGGTGAGCAGCCCGGCCGAGAACCCCGACAGCAGCCGGCCCGCGAAGAGCGCCGGGAGACCGGCCTCGAAGAGGAAACACAGATCGGCGGCGGCAGCGAGCCCGAGGGCGCACAGGATGACGGGGCGGCGGCCCATCCGGTCGGAGTAGTCGCCCGCCAGCAGGAGGGAGGTGATGACGCCGACCGCGTACACGGCGAAGATCACCGTCACCATCAGCTCGGAGAACCCGATCTGGGTGCGGTAGATCCCGTACAGCGGTGTCGGCAGCGTGGTGCCCGCCATGCCCACGGCGAACACCGCCGCCGCGGCGAGATACCCGGGGCGGCGGCTGTCGGGGTGAGGTGCGGCCATGCGGGCACCGTACGGCCCGCTCCGCCGGAATCCGCCGCACCGGTCCCGGCGTCCCGGGCGGTGACCAGCCATCCGGCCCCCACACACCACGGGCCGGAGCCCGAAGCGGCGGCGCACACCGCCGGATCCGCCGCCGGATACGCCGCCGTCCGCCCGCGGGAAGCGCGGGCCGGTGGGTCAGACCTTCAGGTCGAGCTCCGGCGCGAGCATCTCGGCGATCGTCTGCCGGCGGCGGATCACCGTGGTCTCGTCCCCGTCGACGAGGAGTTCGGGGATATGGGTCCGGGAGTTGTAGTTCGAGGACATGCTCGCGCCGTACGCGCCGGTGTTGTGGAACACCACCAGATCGCCGATCTCGGTGCGGGGCAGCGGTACGGACTCCACATCGCCGCCCTCGATCTGGGTGAACACATCCCCCGACTCGCAGAGCGGGCCCGCCAGGACCGTGTCCCGGGACTCCTCGGCGCGGAATCGGCCGTCCGCGCCCAGGACCGAGACACGGTGGCTGCTGCCGTACATCGCGGGCCGCATCAGATCGTTGAAGCCCGCGTCGACCAGCACGAAGTAGTTGCTGCCCATGGGCTTCTGGGCGCGCACCTCGGCGGCCAGGACACCGGACTGCGCGACCAGGAAGCGGCCGGGCTCGATCTCCAGCCGGACGGGGTGGCCCAGCTCGGAGACGAGTTCGCGGCGGGCGGCGTCCCAGAGCGCGAAGTAGCGGTCGGTGTCGATCTCCGGGTCGCCCGGGGCGTACGGCACGGAGAGGCCGCCGCCCGCCGAGATGGCCCGGATGTCCCGTCCGGCGAGCCGGACCTGCTTGACCATGGTCTCGCAGACCGACTCCAGATGGCTGTAGTCCACCCCGGAGCCGATGTGCATGTGCAGACCCACCAGGTCCAGCCCGTGCTTGTCGACCAGCCGGAGGCTCTCCTCCAGGCGCTCGTGCCAGATGCCGTGCTTGCTGTGCTCGCCGCCGGTGTTGGTCTTGCGGCTGTGCCCGTGGCCGAAGCCCGGGTTGACGCGGATCCAGACCGGGTGGCCGGGGGACGCCTCGCCGATCTGGTCGAGCATCTGCGGCGAGCCCGCGTTGACCGGGAGGCGCAGCTCGACGACGCGGCGCAGCGTCGACCGGTTCAGCAGGTCGGCGGTGAGGACGATGGGCTCGTCCGCCCCGTCGACCCGGTAGCCGGCCGCGAGGGCCCGCTCGATCTCGCCCTCCGACACCGCGTCGACGAGCACGCCCTCCTCGCGCATCAGGCGCAGGATGTGGACGTTGGAGCAGGCCTTCTGGGCGAAGCGGATCACGTCGAACCGCCGCAGCCGGGCGATCTGCGCCCGGATCGTGGCGGCGTCGTAGACCCACAGCGGAGTGCCGTGCTCCGCGGCCGCTTCGGCGAGCCTCGGCCCGTCGAGGGATCCGGGAAGCTCCCCCGTGCGGGAGGGAGGGGCAGCGGAGACAGAGGTCATGGTCAGTCCTTCTCGCCGATCATGAGGGCAACTCCGAAAATCCTCTTCCAAGCGGCGCACAATCCGCTCAGCTGTCCGTACTGCGGACGGATGGTCTCACCGCGCCGCAGGAAGCGGGCCGCGGGCCGCCCGGCGGACCCCGGCCGGCCCGGTCCGCTCCCGTACTCCTCGAAGCCGGCGACCGAGCCCTCGGGGACGGGAAGGAGAGGCGGTTTCAAGAGTGTGGTCTGCACGCTTTTCGGCCGACCACAGAAACATCAACAAGCCTTTGCACAGGGCGTGTTGGCCGGGTTCGGCGACCCTGAGATCCCTCATCGGCGCAGGTCGCAAGGTACGCCTTCTTGATCAAGACACCCTGAATGATCATTGATCGGTTGAACCGGCCTCAAAGCTTGAGCACAAATTGCACACATCCCCTCCTCACGCTGGCCCCGATGGTCTAGATTGACCGTGCTTCAGCTGTTCGGGCACAAAGCGAACAGTAATGATCTATAGATCCGGCGCCACGAACACTCGTACGAGCAGCCACACGAACAGCCAGCAGTCGTGTCCCCCAGCTGTGGGGGTGATCAATTCTTTGGAGCCCGATGGGGCCCGGGTGCGGGGAGCACCTCGGGACTTCGACGGCTTCCGCGCATCCCGAGAGCCCGGCAGGACACGTGAGTCCGCCGCCGCCGGGGCGGGGTGTTCAAACGGTACGGGAACAAGCGGTGCGTCATGCGCGGGGGGCGGGGGCCCCGAAGGGGAGGAACAGCGCGGGGGGCGGGGGTCTCCCGGGGAGCAGCCGTGTTGTGCGAGCACGTCGAACCACTGGTGACCTGGGGGGTTCTGTGGAGCAGGGGGAATTAGTCAGCCCGTTCCCGTCAGCGCGCGGGCGTCTGGCGAACGGGGCGATCAGTCAGCCCGCGATCGACTGGGAGGAGCGGTACCGCCGTACCGTGATCACCAGCGACACGGTGGCCACCGCCTTCGTGGTGGCGGCGATCGGCAGCTTCTTCGGGGCCCGGGACGCGGCCGACTGGCACGAGAAATGGGGAATTCTCGCATTCGGCACCGAGCTGCTGGTGCTGGGAGCGCTCGCGGTGAACCGGTCGTGGACCCCGGCCGTGCTCGGCCAGGGGGCCGAGGAATTCCGCCGGCTCGGACGCTCGCTGTTCACGGCGGTCGTCGTACTGGCGCTCGGCGGAATCGCCCTCACCTCGCGCAACATCAAACTCTGGATCTTCGTCGCGATCCCCGCGATCGCGCTCGTCACCATGGTCACGCGCTATCTGCTCCGGCTCTGGCTGCACAGACAGCGGAAGGAGGGCCGGTGTCTGCGACCGGTGCTCGCCGCCGGAAGCCCGGCCACCGTGCGCGATCTGATCGCCCGGGCCCGTAAGTTCCCGCATCTCGGCTGGCGGGTGGACGGGGTGTGCACGACGGACGGCCTCGGGCCCGACGGCGACGAGGTGGACGGAGTGCCGGTCGTCGGGCGGCTGGCGGACGTCGCCAACCACGTACGCCGCGACGGCTACCGTGTCGTCGCGGTCACCCCGGATCCGCACTGGTCGCCGGACCGGCTCCAGCGGCTGGCCTGGAACCTTGAGGGCAGCGACGCCGAGATGGTCGTCGCCCCCGTGCTGATGGAGGTGGCCGGCCCGCGGCTGCACGTCGACGCGGTGCTCGGGATCCCGCTGCTGCGGGTCAGCATGCCGACCTTCACCGGGGCGCCCCGGGCGGTCAAGGCGGTCGTCGACCGGATGGGCGCGACGATCCTGCTGATCCTGTTCGCGCCGCTGATGCTCTTCGTCGGACTGCTCGTGCTGACGGACAGCCGGGGCGGGGCGTTCTACCGCCAGCGCAGGGTCGGCAAGGACGGCCGTGAGTTCACCATTCTCAAGTTCCGCACCATGGTCGCCGGGGCCGACGGGGCTCGTGCCGGGCTGGCCGACCGCAACGAGGGCGCCGGGCTGCTGTTCAAGCTCCGCCGGGATCCGCGGGTGACCCGGGTGGGAGCGGTGCTGCGCCGGTACTCGATCGACGAGCTGCCGCAGCTCTTCAATGTGCTCGCCGGATCGATGTCGCTCGTCGGCCCCCGGCCGCCGCTGCCGGAGGAGTCCGCCGCGTACGGCCCGGACATCCGGCGGCGGCTGCTGGTCAAGCCCGGACTCACCGGGCTGTGGCAGATCAGCGGGCGCAGCGATCTGCCGTGGGAGGAGGCCGTCCGGCTGGACCTGCGGTATGTGGAGGACTGGTCGCTCGCCCTGGACACAGTGATCTTGTGGAAGACGCTGCGTGCGGTGGTCTGCGGACAGGGGGCGTACTGATGCGCGGGGGACCGCGGCGGGGTGCTGCTGCCGACGGCGCGCGGACCGCAGGCCGGGAGGGCCTGCCTGGGGAGAGGGACGGGGCATGAGGATCAGCGTTTTCGGGCTCGGCTATGTGGGCTGTGTGTCGGCCGCGTGCCTGGCCGGCATGGGCCACGAGGTCATCGGGGTGGATGTGAACCAGGTGAAGGTCGACCTGGTCAACGAGGGCCGGGCCCCGGTGGTCGAGGAACGGATCGGCGAGCTGATCGCCGAGGTCGTGGCGAGCGGGGCGTTGCGCGCCACCGGCGACGTCCGCGAGGCGATCATGGGCAGTGAGGTGTCGCTGATCTGCGTGGGCACTCCGTCGGAGCCCAACGGCAGTCTGTGCACCACCTATCTGGAGCGGGTCACCGAGCAGATCGGCACCGCGCTGGCCGAGCGGGGCGGGCGGCAGACCGTCGTGTTCCGCAGCACCATGCTGCCGGGCACCTGTCTGAAGCTTCTGGTGCCGATCCTGGAGAAGTACGCCGGCGGCACGGCCGGGGTGGACTTCGGGGTCGCGGTCAACCCGGAGTTCCTGCGCGAGGGCACGAGCGTGCGGGACTTCTTCGACCCGCCCAAGACCGTCATCGGCGAACTCGACCGGGCGAGCGGCGACGTGGTGGCGGCGCTCTACGACGGCCTGCCCGGCGAGGTGTTCCGGGTGCCGGTCCCGACGGCCGAGGCGATCAAGTACGCGGACAACGCGTTCCACGGCCTCAAGATCGGCTTCGCGAACGAGATGGGCGCGGTGTGCCAGGCCCTCGGGGTGGACTCGCACCAGGTGATGGATGTGTTCCTGGCCGACCGCAAGCTGAACATCAGCCCCGCCTATCTGCGGCCCGGCTTCGCCTTCGGCGGCTCCTGCCTGCCCAAGGATCTGCGCAGTCTGGTCCACGCGGCGCAGCGGGCCGATGTCTCGGTGCCCATCCTCTCCAATGTGCTGACCTCCAACTCCGCGCATCTCCAGCGCGCGGTGGAGCTGGTCGAGCGCACCGGCAGACGGCGGGTGGGCCTGTTCGGTCTGTCCTTCAAACCCGGCACCGACGACCTCCGTGAGAGCCCGCTCGTGCAACTGGCGGAGACGCTCCTGGGCAAGGGGTACGACCTGCGGATCCACGATGCCCATGTGAGCCTCTCCCGGCTGCTCGGCGCGAACCGCGAGTACATCGAGACCCGGTTGCCGCACCTCGCGCAGCTGCTCACGGAATCCGTCGACGAGGTGCTGGAGCACGCCGAGGTGTGTCTGATCGGGACCAGGGATCCGGCCGTGCTGTCGGCCCTGCCCCATGGCGACGGTCCCGTGCTCATCGATCTCATCCACCTTCCCGACGCGGATGCGCGCCGGACCGAACCGGGGTACGTGGGCCTTGCCTGGTGACACATCGTTCGACGAGACAACCGGTGGCGGCCGGCCCGCGGAGCGGCGCGCGCTGATCCTGGTGGAGAACCTGTCGGTGCCGTTCGACCGGCGGGTGTGGCAGGAGTGCAGGACGCTGCGCGACGCGGGCTGGAAGGTGCATGTCATCTGCCCCCGGGGAAGCAAGCGGGACACGGAGCCGGAGGTGGAGATCGACGGGGTGCGGATCCTCCGCTACCCGTTGCGCGCGGCCACCGGAGGGCCGGCCGGTTATCTGCGGGAGTACGGAACGGCGCTGTGGCACACCGCCCGGCTGGCCCGCAAGGTCGGCCCGGTGGATGTGGTGCATGCCTGCAACCCGCCCGACCTGCTGTTCCTGCCGGCGCTGTGGCTGAAGCGGCGTGGCGCGCGATTCGTCTTCGACCAGCACGACCTGGTGCCCGAGCTGTATCTCTCCCGGTTCGGCCGGGGCGAGGATCTGCTCTACCGTGCCGTGCGCGCGCTGGAACGGCTGACCTACCGGGCCTCGGACGTCGTGCTCGCCACGAACGAGAGCTACCGGGATGTCGCGATACGCCGGGGCGGACGGCGGCCGGAGGATGTCTTCGTGGTGCGCAGCGCGCCCGAGACCGACCGGTTCCAGCCCGTACCGCCCGAACCGGAGCTGAAGCGGGGCAAGCCTCATCTGCTCTGTTACCTGGGTGTCATGGGCCCTCAGGACGGTGTCGACTACGCCTTGCGCGCCCTCGCGAAGTTACGCGACGAGCTGGGGCGGACCGACTGGCACGCGGTGTTCGTCGGCGCCGGGGACGCCTTCGACGCGATGGTCGAGCTGTCCCGGCGGCTCGGGCTCGATGAGCAGGTGCGGTTCACCGGGCGGGTCCCGGACGCCGACCTGGTGCGCTATCTGTCAACCGCGGACGTGTGCCTCTCCCCCGACCCGCGCAATCCCCTCAACGACGTGTCGACCATGAACAAGGTCCTGGAGTACATGGCGATGGGCCGGCCGATCGTCTCGTTCGACCTCCGGGAGGCTCGGGTCTCCGCCGGTGACGCCGCCGTCTACGCGGCCGCGAACGACGAGGCCGAATTCGCCGGGCTCATCGCGATGCTGCTGGACGACCCGGAGAAGCGGGCCCGGATGGGCGAGATCGGCAAGGAACGGATCAGCGGCCGGCTCTCCTGGCGGAACTCGCAGGCCTCGCTGCTCGCCGCCTACGCCGCCGCCTGCCGCGACCGCGCGCCGGTGCCGGCGGACGTGGACGCCCCGGTCAGAACAGGGAAGTGGCCGCGCCGTTGAGCGATGACACGATACGCCTGGTCACGATCGGGCGGATTCTCCGTCGGCGACGGCGGCTTCTCACCGTTCTCACCGTGGTGGGCGCGCTCGTCGGCTACGGCGTCTCGGCGCTGTTCCCGCCGCGCTACACGGCCTCGGCATCGGTACTGCTGCCGGGGCAGTGGGAGGAGCGCGAGCTGCTGACCCAGGTGGAGATGGCGACCAGTTCGGCGGTGGTCGACCGCGCGGCCGCCGCGCTCGGGTGGACGGGCCTCGGCGGCGGCGAGCTGCGGGAGCGGGTGAGCGCCCAGGCCGCCGACGGGAACATCATCACGGTCTCGGGCACGGCCGACACACCCGAGCGCGCGCAGCGGCTCTCCGACCGGGTGGCCCGGGAACTCGTCGCGTTCGCCGCGCGGGTCTCGGGCGACAGCGCGGAGTCCGAGGCGGCCAAGGGGACCGAGGCGCTGCGGCGGAAGGTGGCGGAGACCGACCGCCGCATCACGGACCTGGCGCAAGCGGCCGATCCGGGGCGGACCGTGGAGAGCGTGCAGGCCCGCACCTCGCTCGCGAAGCTGCGCACCTCGCTGGAGGAGGCCATGAAGAAGCTGGAGCGGGCCGACCCCGCTTCCGGCAGGGCCAACATGGTCGTCATGGGCCCGGCCGCCCGGCCGACCGCCGAGGCGCCGCCGACCAGGGTGCAGCTCATCGCCGCCGGGGCACTGCTGTTCTTCCTGCTCACGGTCGTCGGCCATCTCGCCGCCGCACGGGTGAACCGCCGGCCGCGCACCGAACCGGAGATCGCGGCGGCGCTGGGCTCGACGCTGCTGGGCACCGTCGACGTGCCCGGTGAACGGGGTGCGCACCGGCCCGGGGGCCATGGCTCGCGGGCCCGGGTCCGCGGGCTGCTGGGCGTCGACACCCGGTGGGACCTGCCGACCCCGCGGGCCTCCGGCGACGAGGCCGACCGGCGGATCCGCTACCGGCGGGTGTGCGCCCGTCTCCAGGACCGGCTGCCGGGGCCCCGGCGGCTGCTGGTCCTGGTGGTGGACGGCGACGAGATCGCGCGCCGGGCCGCCGGGCTGCTCGTCGCCGAGGCGGGGAGCGACCCTTCCGGGGGAGATCCCGTGCTGCGGGTGGTGGAGGTCTCGGTGGACCGGCCGATGGTGCCGGACCGCGACGCCGAGGCCGGGGCCCTGGTCGTGCTCAGCGCGGGGAGCTGGACCGCGGAAGAGCTGGCCGGTGTCGCCGGGGCGTGCGCGGACGGCGGGCACGAGGTCGTCGGCGTCGTCCTCGCCTGCGCGGTCCGGGCCCGTCCGGCACGGTCCGCGGGCCGTCCTCCGGAAAGCGCCGCTCCGGCGCTCGCGGTTCACGGCGGCACGAGCGGCCACGCGAGCGGCCACGCGAGCGGCCATGGGACGGGAGAGCCGGTGTGACGACGAGCACGACTTCGGAGTCGGCGACAGCCACCCCGCTGCTGGACCTTCAGGCGCTGGTGGTCGCCGTGCGCAGGCGCCGCCGTCTCTGGTGCGCCCTGGCGCTGCTGGGGCTGCTGGCCGGCGCGGCGGTGGCCGTCCTGCTGCCACCGCCGCCCAGCGCGGTGACCAAGGTGCTGGTCGCGCACCGGGAGGACCAGCCGAACGACAGCGGAACGCTGATCCGCACCGATGTCGCCCTGCTGGGAACCACCCGGATCGCCGAGAAGGCCCTTGAGTCCCTCAAGTCGGCGGAGAGACCCGAAGACTTCATGGCGGACTACCGGGGTACCGGCCTGACCAACAATCTGCTCCAGATCGATGTGACGGCCGACACCGAGGCGGAGGCGGTGGCCCGGGCCAAGGCGCTGGCCGACGCGTTCGTCGCGGACCATGTGCGGCGGATGTGGGAAGCCGCGAAGGCCGAGTCCCAGGCCCTGCTCGACCAGCGTGACCGGATGCGGGACGAGCTGACCCAGGTCAACAAGGCGATCGGGGACCGGCCGCCGGGAAGCGACCCGAAAGCGTCGGCGAGCGCCGAGTCGCTCTTCGCCCGCCGGGCCGAACTCACCTCACGGATCGCCGAGTTCGACCGGCGCGCCGCGGAGGCGCGCACCGGCACGCCCCAGGTCGTCGTCGGCACCCAGATCGTGGACGCCCCGCGCGCGGTGCGGCACTCCCTGGCCGGGGCCGCCGTCACCAGCGCCGGGATCGGGCTCGTCCTCGGACTCGGGCTCGGGCTCGCGCTGGCCGCGATCGGTACGGCGGTGGCGGACCGTCCCGTACTGCGCCGGGAGATCGCGGCGAACCTGGGCGCCTCGGTCATCGCGGAGCTGCGCCGTCCGCCCCATCGGCCGGCCGGGCCGTGGCAGCGCGGGCGGACCCTCGCGGCACGGGAGCGGCTCACGACGACCCTGGTCCGCGCCGTGCGCGGCTCGGCGGAACCGGTGTCGCTGCTGGAGCTGGGCTGTGCGCGCTCCACGAGCGTGATCGCCCTGAACCTCGCCGAGGCGCTGGGGGCCGAGGGGCCGGGGCCGGTGGTCGTCGTCGACGGTCTGCCCGGCCCGGAACTCACCAAGGCCCGCCGGAAGCCGGACGGACCGACCGTGGTCGGCGGCGACAAGGCCGCGACCGTGGCGCATCAGTCGCGCGGGCTCGGCGTCGGCTCGGTCGCGCCCGGCACGGCGTGGACCGATCTCCAGTACCTCGGCGACCGGACCGTGCTCGTCGTACGCGCCGGGCACGCCAGCGCCGCCTGGCTGCACACCGTGGCGCGGCAACTCGCCGACCAGCGCGTATCGGTGATCGGTGTGGTGCTGATCGACGCCGATCCGGGCGACCGGACCGACGGCACGCTGTGGGACGGGCCGTACACCGCGCCGCGCGGCCCCCAGGAACGGCCGGCCCGGCAGAACGGGACGAGCCGGCCGCTGACCGAGCGGCCGGCCCGGCACAACGGGACGGGCCGGCCGCGAACGGAGCGGCCGTCGACGCCGGCCGCGCTGGTCCCCGACAGTGACCAGGAGGCACGGTAGAACATGTGTGGCATCGCAGGCACGTACCAGTGGCCGGACGGGAAGGTCGTGACCGACCGGCTCACCGATGTCCTCGCCCACCGGGGCCCGGACGGGGCGGGCCGGTACAGCCACCCCGCCGGTGACGGCGAGGTGCACCTCGGGCACCGCCGGCTGGCCATCGTCGATCTGTCCGAGACCGGCGCGCAGCCGATGGTCTCGGGCGGCCTCGCCCTCACGTACAACGGCGAGCTGTACAACGCGCCCGAACTCCGCGCCGAGCTGACGGCCGCCGGGGCGCGCTTCCGGGGCACCTCCGACACCGAGGTGCTGTTGGAGGCCTGGCGGCGCTGGGGCACGGACTGTCTGCCCCGGCTGCGCGGCATGTTCGCGTTCGCGGTCTTCGACGAGCGGACCGGTGATCTGGTGCTCGCCCGCGACCAGCTCGGCGTCAAGCCGCTGTTTCTGCTGCGGCGCGGCACGGGGCTGATGTTCGCCTCCGAGCTGAAGGCGCTCGCCGCCGCGACCGGCGGGTCGCTGGAGGTGGACCACGCGGCGCTGGTCGCCTCGCTGCTGTACTACTGGGTGCCGGACTCGCGCTGCGCGTTCCGCGAGGCGGAGAAGCTGCCGCCGGGGAGCTGGCTGCGGTGCCGGGCCGACGGCCGGGTGGAGCGCGGCCAGTACTGGAACCTCCGGGACGTCGCCGCCGAGGGCCGGGAGCGAGCCCTCGCCGGTGAGCGGCCGGATCTGGCCGCCGTCGTCGAGGAGTCGACCCGGCGGCATCTGCTCTCCGACGTACCGGTGGCGACCTTCCTCTCCGGCGGGCTTGACTCAAGCTGGCTGACCGCGCTGGCGGCCCGTCACCGGCCCGGGATCTCCGCCTACACGATCGGGTTCCGCGCCGAGGACGCCAGGTTCGAGGCGATGCCGGACGATCTGCGCTACGCGCGACGGGTGGCCGAGCGGTTCGGCGTCGATCTGCGGGAGATCGAGATCGCTCCGGACGTGCTCGATCTGCTGCCCCGGATGACACACCATCTGGACGAGCCCATCGGCGACCCCGCCGCGATCAACACCTTTCTGATCTGCTCGGCCGCCCGGGAGGCCGGGGTCAAGGTGATGCTCTCGGGGATGGGCGCCGACGAGCTGTTCGCCGGGTACCGCAAGCATCTGGCCAACCTGCTCGCGCTGCGCTACCAGCGGGTGCCGCGGCCCCTGCGGCGCGGGATCTCCGGGGCCGTGGACCGGCTGCCGGTCGCCACGTCCCGCCGGGGGTACCGGTCGGTGCGCTTCGCGAAGCGGTTCCTCTCCTTCGCCGATCTGCCGGAGGAGACCGCGTTCCGGCGCAGCTACACCATGTACGACCAGGACGAGCTGCTCGGCCTGGTCAGTCCGGACCTGGCCGGGACGGTCGAGGACGTGCTGACCGAGCACGCGGACGTCTATCAGGACAACGGCCTCGACGACTTCGTCAACCGTATGTGCCTGGCCGACGCCCGGATGTTCCTGCCGGGTCTGAACCTCGCCTACACGGACCGGTCCAGCATGGCCGCGTCGACGGAGGTACGGGTGCCGTACGTGGACGTCGAGGTGGTCAGGGCGGCGTTCGCGGTGCCCGGCGACCGCAAGATCGTCGGACGGCAGGGCAAGGCCGCCCTCAAGGAGGCGGCCGTCTCGGTCCTGCCCCGGGAGATCGTGTACCGGCCCAAGGGCCTGTTCAGCGCCCCGCTGCGGGCCTGGATGAGCCGGGATCTGGCACCGCTGGTGCGCGAGGTGGTGAACGACGGGGTGCTCGTGAGCTCCGGTTTTCTGCGCCGTGACGCGCTGGCGCGGCTCGTCGCCGAGGACGCCGCCGGGCAGCGGGACTTCTCCAAGCATCTGTGGCATGTGCTGACCCTTGAGTACTGGTACCGCGACGCGATCTCTGGCTCCGGCCAGAGCGCTCACTAGACGGCTGAGAACAACTGGAGTTCGGGTGAAACAGGTTGTGCAGAACTACAAGAGCGGCGAGCTGGCGCTGCTCGACGTACCGGTGCCGGGGTGCAAGCCGGGCGGGGTGCTGGTCCGCACCGTCCACTCGCTGATATCGACCGGGACCGAGCTGATGAAGGTGTCCGAGGCCGGGATGTCGATGGTGGGCAAGGCCCGCTCCCGGCCGGACCAGGTGGCCAAGGTCATGCAGAGCGTGGCAGTCAACGGGGTGCCCGCCACCTACCGCAAGGTGATGGGCAAGCTGGACTCGTACACCCCGCTGGGCTACTCGCTGTGCGGGGTGGTCGAGCAGGTCGGCGACGGGATCGACGATGTGAAGGCCGGCGACCTCGTGGCCTGCGCAGGCAATGAGCACGCGCTGCACGCCGAGTTGAACTGGGTGCCGAAGAATCTCTACGCCCCGGTGCCGGACGGTCTCGCGTCCCGGCACGCGGCCTTCGGCACGGTCGGGTCGATCGCCCTCCAGGGCTTGCGGCAGGGCGAGCCCCAGCTCGGCGAGACGGCGCTGGTCATCGGCCTCGGGCTGATCGGGCAGCTGGTGGCGCAGCTGCTGACCGCCTCGGGGGTCCGTGTCGTCGGGGTCGACCCCGACCCGGAGCGCTGTGCGCTCGCCGCGCGGCTGGGCGCCGTGGCCTGCGGCGATCCGGCGTCCTCCGAGGTGGAGGCCGCCGTCGCCGAGCTGACCGACGGTCATGGTGTGGACCAGGTGTATCTGGCCGCGGGCGGCGGCAGCAACCAGCCCGTGGAGCTGGCCGCCCGGCTGAGCCGGGACCGGGGCCGGGTCGTCGACATCGGCAAGTGCCGTCTGGACCTGCCGTGGAACGCGTACTACGAGAAGGAACTCGACGTCCGGTTCTCCCGTTCGTACGGCCCGGGGCGCTATGACCCGGAGTACGAGATCGAGGGGCGGGACTACCCGATCGGCTATGTGCGCTGGACCGAGCGCCGCAATCTGGCGTGTTTCCTCGATCTCCTCGCCCGGGGCCGGGTCGATGTGGAGCCGCTGATCTCGCACATCGCCGGCTTCGACGACGCCGTCAAGACGTATCAGAGTCTGAAGGACGGCGAGCTGAAGGCCGTGGCGGTGCTGTTCCAGTACGCCGACGGCCCGGAGGAGGACGGGGAGGCGGCGGCCCCGGCGGTGACCGTGCCCCCGGTGCGACGCGGCGAGGCCTCTGTCCCGGCCCGGTCCGCCAAGGCTCCGGTGCGGCTGGCGTTCGTCGGCGCGGGGAACTACGCGACGTCGATGCTGCTGCCGCACCTGGCGGAGCGCGACGGTGTCACGCTGTCGACGGTCGTCACCACGACGGCGCTCTCCGCGGCGAACGCGCGGCGGAAGTTCGGCTTCGCCCGGGCGACCACCGATCTCGACGCCGTACTCGGCGATCCGTCGATCGACGCGGTGTTCGTGGTGACCCGGCACAGTTCGCACGCCGAGCTGACCCGCAAGGCGCTCCTCGCGGGCAAGGCGGTGTTCGTGGAGAAGCCCCTCGCCCTCGACCAGGACGAGCTGGCCGATGTGGTCGCGGCGGTGGAGGAGTCCGGCAACGACCGGCTCCAGGTGGGCTTCAACCGCCGGTTCGCGCCGCTGCTCCAGGAGGCCAGGAAGCGGTTCGGGGTCCGGAGCGGGCCCGCGAGCGTGCGCTATCTGGTCAACGCGGGCCGTCTCGGGCACGGCAGCTGGTATCTCCGGCAGGGCACCGAGGGCTCGCGGTTCGCCGGTGAGGGCGGGCACTTCATCGACACGGTGAGCTGGCTGCTCGACGCCGACCCGGTCTCGGTGTACGCGGTGGCCGCCTCCGGCGACGAGGACCTTCAGGTCGTGCTGCGCTACCCGGACGGGTCCACCGCCACCATCGGCTATGTCACCAGCGGCGCGGCCGGCTTCCCCAAGGAGACGCTGGACCTCGTCGCGGACGGCAAGGTGCTGAAGCTCGACGACTTCGTCCGCGCCTCGGTGTATTCGGACGGCGGGGCCGGACGCGGCCGGTGGGTCAGCTCGCGGCTGCCCAGGGCCCGGGACAAGGGCCAGTCCGCCGAGCTGGCCGCGTTCGTCAGGGCCGTGCGGACCGGCGGGCCGATGCCGGTGCCGCTGGAGTCGCTGGTCGCCACCACGGCGGCCACCCTCGCCGTACGGACCGCCCTGACCGGCGGCGCGCCGGTGACGCTGGCGAGGGCGCGATGACCACGAGCGCGGGCTGGTATGTGCGGCGGCTGTCCCGGATGGGACCCCGGGAGGTCGGCGGCCGGGTGGGCGACGCGGTGCGCAGACGGCGGTGGCGGTCGGCGGTGCCCGACAGCCCGCGCGTGACCGGCGCCCGGTTCACCTCGGTACTGCCCGCGGGGACGATCGCCTCGGTGCCGCAGGACGCCGTGAAGCGCCTCGTCGGTGAGGCGGACCGGCTGATGGCCGGGCACGCCGAGTTCTTCGGGGTCGGCCGCGACGATCTGGCCGCCCCGGACTGGTGGTACGACCCGAGGACCGGACGGCGGGCCCCGTCCGGCTACGCCTTCGACGTGCCCTACCGGGACGAGGAGGCGGTCGGGGACATCAAGCAGATCTGGGAGCCGTCCCGGCATCAGTACCTCACCGTGCTCGCGGCCGCCTACGCGGTCACCGGGGACGAGCGGTACGCCGAGCGGGTCGCCGAGCATCTGCGGTCGTGGTGGGCGGTCAACCCGCCGCTGCGCGGGGTGCACTGGATCAGCGGCATCGAGCTGGGGATCCGGCTGCTCTCCTGGGTGTGGATCCGCCGGCTGCTCGACGGCTGGCCGGGCGCGGCCGGGCTGTTCGAGGCCAATCCGGTGGCGCTGCGGCAGATCTGGCACCATCAGCGCTGGCTGGCCGCCCTCCCCAGCCGGGGGTCGTCGGCGAACAACCACATCATCGCCGAGGCCGCCGGGCAGACCGCCGCGGCCTGCGCGTTCGGCTGGTTTCCCGCCTCGGCGCGCTGGCGCGCCGACGGCCTGCGGTCGCTGGAACGGCATCTGCGGAGCAACACCTTCGGCTCCGGTCTCAACCGCGAGCTGGCCACCGAGTACCACGGGCTCGTGCTGGAACTCGGCCTGGCGGCGGTCGCCGAGGCGGACGCCGCCGATGTGCCGGTCCCGCCGTCCGTCCGGCTGGTGCTGCTGCGTATGACCGACGCGCTCGCGGCCGTCGTGGACGGCCGGCTGCGGCCGCCGCGCCAGGGGGACGCGGACGACGGGCACGGTCTGGTGGTGGACGGCGCGGGCACCGACCGCTGGGGCTCGCTGCTGGCCACCGGGGACGCCGTGTTCGGCCGGCTCGCCTGGTGGCCCGCGGTGACCGGCACCGATGTGCGCACCCCGCTGCTGGCCGCGCTCATCCGGCCCTCGGCGCCGGCCGCGGCCCGCCCGGCGAGCCGCCCGGCGCACTTCGCCGACGCGGGGCTCACCATCCTGCGCGGCCCGGGGGAGATCTGGTGCCGCTGCGACGGCGGCCCGCACGGCTTCCTGTCCATCGCCGCGCACGCCCACGCGGACGCGCTGTCCGTGGAGGTCCGGCACGACGGGGTCGATGTGCTCGCCGACCCGGGGACCTTCTGCTACCACGGGCAGCCCGAGTGGCGGCGGTACTTCCGGTCGACCCTCGGCCACAACACCCTGGAGCTGGACGGCGCCGACCAGTCGGGCTCCGGCGGCCCGTTCCTGTGGACCCGGCACGCCCGCAGCCGCGTCCTGGCCGCGGACGCCTCCGGGAAGAGCGTGGCCCGCTGGTGCGCCGAGCACGACGGCTACCGGGGCTCCGTGCACCGCCGCCGGGTGGAGCTGACCGCAGGGACGCGTGAGCTGCGCGTGATCGACGAGGTGCGCGGCGGCCCGCGCCGGGCCGCGCGGCTCGCCTTCCACCTCGGCCCGGCGATCGCCGCGGAGCTGGAGGGGAACCGGGCGCGGCTCACCTGGACCCGGGACGGCGAGGACCGCTCCGCGGTGCTCGAACTGCCCGCGCAGCTGTCCTGGCGGGCGCATCGCGGCGAGAGCGATCCGCCGCTCGGCTGGTACTCCCCCGGCTTCGGGCGCAAGGAGCCCGCCACGGCGCTGATCGGCACCGGCTTCGCCGACGGCACCGCACTGTCGGGGGAGTTCACCACCGTGCTCAGGTTCCGGGGTTAGGCGCGGGCATGGGCATCGAGCGTGGGACGGGCGGGCCGCAATCGCGCCCCGCGGGCACCCCGAGGGCGGTCGGGGCCGTCTGGGGGCTGCTGATCCTCAACACCCTCGGTTCGGCCGGGGCGAAGACCGTCGTTCCGCTGCCCCGCTCCCTGATGCAGATGGTCACCATGGGCGCGCTGGTCGCCGCGTTCGCGCTGGCGCTCGCGCTCAATCTCCGGCTGCGCATCCGGCCGAGCGCCTTCGTGCTCCTGCTCACCCTGCTGCTGGTGCCGAGTGTGATCTCCAGCGGGATCCTGGAGTCCGGGTTCGGCGCGCTGTTCCGCTGCACCCGGCTGGCTCTCTTCATCGGCACCCTGTGGCTGCTCAGCCGCTGGTGGGACGGGAGCATGACCTTCGTCCGGCACCATGTCCGGCTGTACTTCGCGGTGCTCGGGACGGCGGCCGCGGGGCTGCTCGTCTCACCGGGCACGGCCATGCCCGAGTACTACGGCGGGCGGCTGGTGGGCGCGTTGTGGCCGCTCACCCCGCCGCAGATCGGACAGTACGCCGCGGTGATCATCGGGCTCACCGCGCTGCTCGTCCTGGGCCGCCGGACCGACAGGACGAGCGCGGCGGTGATCATCGTGCCGTCGCTGGTCCTGCTCGCGCTGACCCACACCCGGACGGCCACGGTGGGGATGCTCGTCGGGCTCGCGCTGGCGATCGGCTCGCTCGTGCTGACCAGCGCCGCCGCCCGCCGGTTCTTCGTCTGGGGGGTGCTGTGCGCGACGGTGGCCGCGGTCGCGTTCATGTCCGCGCTCCAGACGTGGTTCCTGCGCGGACAGAGTCAGGAGAACCTCTCCAATCTCACCGGCCGGGCCAAGGTCTGGGACGCCCTGCTGGCCGAGGAGCGGACGACCGCGGAGATGCTGTTCGGGGTGGGCCTGGGCGACAAGTCGTTCGGCGGGCTGCCGATCGACAACAGCTGGCTGGCCGTCTATCTCGAACAGGGGCTGGTGGGCCTCGCCCTCGTCGCGGCGATGGTCCTCGTGCTGGGCGGCGTCGCGCTGCTGCGGCCGCCGTCGCTGCCGAGAGCCTGCGCGATCTTCCTGATCAGCTACTGCGCGATCTCCTCGTACACCGAGGCCGGACTGGGCGACGCCTCGCCGTATCTGCTGCATCTGGCGCTGGCCGCCTCGCTGCTGGCGGCGCCCGCCCCCGCCGTGTCCCTCCCGGCGCCCGAAACCCCTCGACGACAGGTCCCGCGATGGTCGCGGGACGGGAGGTGACCCCCGGCATGCACGTCCTCGTGGTGCACAACCGCTACTCCTCGGCACAGCCGAGCGGGGAGAACATGGTCGTCGACCAGGAGGTGGAGCTGCTGCGCGCGGGCGGCCACCGGGTCGGGATCTTCGAACGGCGCAGCGACGACATCGCCGCCCGGTCCCTGCCGGGGAAGGTCGCGGTGCCGCTCCTGGTGCCATGGAACCCGGCGGTCCGCACGGAGCTGGCGGCCCGGCTCCGGGCCGAACGGCCGGATGTGGTGCACATCCACAATGTCTTCCCGCTGCTGTCGCCCGCGGTGCTGGCCGCCTGCGCCGACGCCGGGGTGCCCGCCGTCGCCACGCTGCACAACTACACCCAGGTCTGCCCGCCCGGCACACTGCACCGGGACGGCCGGCAGTGCACCGAGTGCGTCGGGACGGCGGCCTCGCTGCCCGCCGTCCGGCACGGCTGCTACCGGAACTCCCGGCTGGCGACGGTGCCTCTGGCGGTCGGTCTGCTCGTCAACCGGCGGCGTTGGCAGTCCGGCGTGGAGCGGTTCTTCTGCATCTCCGCGGCACAGCGGGACATCCTGGTGCGGTCCGGGATGCCGCCGGAGCGGCTGGCGGTGAAGCACAACTTCGTGCCCGATCCGGGCACGCGCCGGGCGGACGCCGGTGAGCATCTGCTCTTTCTCGGCCGGCTCGCGGAGGCCAAGGGCGTACGGCCGCTCATGGCCGCGTGGGACTCGATCGCCGCGATGGGCGGTGTGGGCGTGCCGCTGGTGATCGCCGGGGCGGGGCCGCTGGAGCGGGAGGTGACCGCCTGGGCGGCGGGCCGGGACGATGTGCGGTACGCCGGGCTGTACACCCCCGCGCAGTGCCGGGAGGCGCTCGCGCGGGCGGTCGCCGTGGTGGCTCCCTCGATGGCCCTGGAGACCTTCGGGCTGGTGGTCGCGGAGGCGATGGCGGCGGGGGTCCCGGCCGTCGCCGCCGGTCACGGCGGATTCGTCGAACTCGTCGAGGAGGGGGTGACCGGGCTGTTGCACCGGCCGGGGGATCCCGCCTCGCTCGCGTCCTGTCTGCGCCGGATCACGGCGGATCCGGTCCGCAACCGGGAGATGGGCCGGGCGGCCCGGGACCGTTACGAGCGGGGTTTCAGCCCGGCCGTCGGGCTGGAGCGTCTGGTGGAGGAGTACCGCACCGCGATCGCGGGTCGGTCCGGCGGCGGGGACGGCCCGCCGCCGATCGGGGACAAGAACACTGGCTCGCGGCGGGACACCCGCGCGGGCAGGGATGGGGGCAGTAGATGACAGGATGCCGGCTCTGCGGCTCGACGGCGATGGCAAGCGTCGTCGATCTTGGAGCGACCCCGCCGTGCGAGAGTTTCCTCGCCGCGGACCAACTGGACGGACCGGAGCCGACGTACCCGCTGCATCTGCGGGTCTGCACCGAGTGCTGGCTCGCGCAGCTCCCTCCGCTGATCACCCCGGAGGAGACGTTCACGCAGTACGCGTACTTCTCCTCGTACTCGACCTCCTGGGTGGAGCACGCGCGCGTCTTCGTCACGGACGCCGTGCGGCGGCTGGAGCTCGGCCCCGACGCCTTCGTGGTCGAGGTCGCGAGCAACGACGGGTATCTGCTGAGGCATCTGGTGGACCGGGGGATCCGCTGCCTCGGCATCGAGCCGTCGGTGAACGTCGGCGCGGCGGCGCGGGAGGCGGGTGTGCCCACGCTCACCGAGTTCCTGGACCCGGCCACCGGCACGGCCGTCCGCGCCGGGCACGGCCCGGCGGACCTGGTCGTGGCCAATAATGTGTACGCGCACATCCCCGACGTGGTCGGGTTCACCCGGGGGCTGCGCGCCCTGGTCGCCGACGACGGCTGGGTCTCCATCGAGGTGCAGCATCTGCTGACGCTGATCGAGGAGAACCAGTACGACACGATCTACCACGAGCACTTCCAGTACTACACGGTCGCCTCCGCGGCCCGGGCACTGGCGAGCGGCGGGCTCACCCTCGTGGACGTCGAGCTGCTGCCCACGCACGGCGGTTCCGTCCGGCTGTGGGCCCGGCCGGCCGAGGCGGCCGGCGAGCCGAGCGCGCGAGTGGCCGAGGTGCTGGACCGGGAGAAGGCGGCCGGGCTCCAGGAGCTGTCCGGGTACACCGAGTTCTCGGCCCGGGTGGCCAAGGTGCGCCGGGACCTGCTGCGGTTCCTCGTCGAGGCGGCCGAGCGCGGCGAGACGGTCGTCGGCTACGGCGCCCCGGGCAAGGGCAACACCCTGCTCAACCACTGCGGCATCCGGCCCGATCTGCTCCCGTACACCGTCGACCGCAACCCGTACAAGCACGGCAGGTTCACCCCGGGGACCCGGGTGCCGATCCTGCCGCCCGAGCGGATAGCCGCCGACCGGCCGGACTATGTGCTCGTCCTCCCCTGGAATCTGCGGGCCGAGCTGGTCGAGCAGCTGTCGTTCGTGCACGCCTGGGGCGGCCGGCTGGTCTTCCCCATCCCGGAACTGAGCATTGTCGAGGGCACAGCGTGAAAGAGGTCACAGCATGAAGGTCGTCCTTTTCTGCGGCGGTTACGGGCTGCGCATGCGCAGCGGAGCGGCCGACGACATACCCAAGCCGATGGCGATGGTCGGCTCGCGGCCGCTGATCTGGCATGTCATGCGCTACTACGCGCACTTCGGGCACACGGAGTTCATCCTGTGCCTGGGCTACGGGGCCCATCACATCAAGGACTACTTCCTCCACTACGAGGAGACGACGTCCAACGACTTCGTGCTGTCCAACGGGCGGACCGAGCTGCTGTCCACCGACATCGCCGACTGGACGATCACCTTTGTGCAGACCGGTATCGAGTCGCCGATCGGGGAGCGGCTGCGCCGGGTGCGGCACCATCTGGACGGCGACGAGATGTTCCTCGCCAACTACGCCGATGTGCTCACCGACGCCCCGCTGCCGGAGATGATCGACCGGTTCGCCCGGCGCGACGCCGGCGCGTCGATGCTGGTGGTGCCGCCGCAGTCCTCGTTCCACTGTGTGGACCTGGGCGAGGACGGCCTGGTGGGAGGCATCACCCCGGTGAGCGAACTGCCGCTGTGGGAGAACGGCGGCTACTTCGTCCTCCGTCAGGAGGTCTTCGACCACATCCCGGAGAACGGGGACCTGGTCGCCGACGGCTGCGCCGAGCTGGCCAAGCGCGGACGGCTGGTGGCGCACCAGCACCGCGGCTTCTGGAAGCCGACCGACACCGTGAAGGAGCGGGCCGCGCTGGACGCCGCCTACGCCCGGGGCGACCGCCCGTGGGCCGTGTGGGAGCGGGACGGCGCGAGGGCGGGCAGCGCCGTGAGGACCGCGTGATCCGGCTCGGGGCCGGACGGCTGGAGCGGATCGTCGCGGTGGGCGCGCACTGCGACGACATCGCCATCGGGGCCGGCGGCACACTGCTGACGATGTGCCTCGCCCGGCCGGGCGTCCGCGTCGACGCGCTGGTGCTCTCCGGCGGCGGCGGCGAGCGGGAGGAGGAGGAGCGGGCCGCGCTCGCCGCCTTCTGCCCGGGCGCCGATCTGCGGCTGACCGTGCTCAAGCTGCCGGACGGCCGGCTGCCGGCCCGGTGGGAGGAGGCCAAAACCGCGGTCGAGGAGCTGCGCGCGCGGACCGAGCCGGATCTCGTGCTGGCCCCGCGCACCGATGACGCGCACCAGGACCACCGCGGGCTGGCGAAGCTGATGTCCACCGCGTTCCGCGACCACCTCGTACTCGGCTACGAGATCGTCAAGTGGGACGGCGATCTCGGCCGTCCGGCGGCGTACCAGCCGCTGTCGCCGGAGGCCGCCGAGGAGAAGGCGCGGCTGCTCCAGGAGCACTACCCCTCGCAACACCACCGGCCCTGGTACGACCGGGAAGCCTTCCTCGGCCTCGCGCGGATCCGCGGCATCGAATGCCACACGCGCTACGCCGAGGCGTTCGCCGTCACCAAACTCACTCTCGATCTGGGGGAATGAACCTTGCGCGTGCTGCTGACCGGACATCAGGGCTATCTGGGCACCGTGATGGCCCCGGTGCTCACGGCCGCCGGACACGAGGTCGTCGGGCTGGACTCCGGCCTGTTCGCCGACTGTGTGCTGGGCCCGCCGCCCGAGGACCCGCCCGGGCACCGGGTGGATCTGCGCGACATCACGGCCGGACACCTGGCCGGGGTCGACGCCGTGATCCATCTGGCGGCGCTCTCCAACGACCCGCTCGGAGCGCTGGCGCCGGACCTCACCTACGACATCAACCACCACGCTTCCGTGCGGCTGGCCCGGCTGGCCCGCGACGCCGGGGTGCGGCGCTTCCTGTACGCGTCGACCTGCTCGGTCTACGGCGCCTCCGGCGGCGACGGGCTGGTGACCGAGGACGCCCCGCTGCGCCCGGTGACCCCGTACGCGGAGTCCAAGGTGCGGGTGGAGGACGATCTGCACGCGCTCGCCGACGGCGACTTCACCCCGGTGTTCCTGCGCAACGCCACCGCCTTCGGCCACTCGCCCCGGCTGCGCGCCGACATCGTGCTGAACAACCTGGTGGGCCACGCGCTGCTGACCGGCGAGGTGCTGGTGCTCTCCGACGGCACCCCCTGGCGGCCGCTGGTGCACGCCGCCGACATAGCGCGGGCCTTCACTGCCGCGCTGACCGCGCCGAGGGAGGCGGTGCACGACCGGGCGTTCAACATCGGCAGCGAGATCAACAACGTCACGGTCGCCGAGATCGCCGAGCAGGTCGCCGAGGCGGTGTCCGGCGCGAAGGTGGTGATCACCGGGGAGAACGGCGCGGACCCCCGGTCGTACCGGGTGGACTTCGCCCGCTTCCGGGCCGCGATCCCCGGCTTCGACTGCGAGTGGACGGTGAAGCGGGGCGCGCTCGAACTCGCCGACGCCTACCGGGAACACGGGCTGACCTCGGAGGACTTCGAGCGGCGCTTCACCCGCCTCGCCGTGCTGCGTGCGGCGTCCGAGTCCGGCGCCGTCGACGAGACCCTGCGGTGGCGCCGGTGACCGGGGTCGGCGAAGAGATGCACGCGCTGGTGGAGCGGCTGTACCCGCTCTGCCGGAGCATCACGGGCGACGGGGTGCGCGCCACCCTGAGAATCGTCGGCGAGTACATTCCGCTCCAGGTGCACGAGGTGCCGACCGGGACGCCGGTGCTCGACTGGACGGTGCCCGAGGAGTGGAACATCCGGGACGCGTACATCGCCGACGCCACCGGGAAGCGGGTCGTCGACTTCGCCGCGTCCAGTCTGCATGTGCTCGGCTACAGCGTGCCGGTGTCGGCGACCATGCCGCTGTCCGAGCTGCGCAGGCATCTGCACACCCTGCCGGAGCACCCTGCCTGGGTGCCGTACCGCACCAGCTACTACCGGCCGGAATGGGGGTTCTGTCTGTCCCAGGAGACCCTGGACGCGCTGCCGGAGGGCGATTACGAGGTGCGCGTCGACTCCACGCTCGCGGACGGCCATCTCACCTACGCCGAGCACGTCGTCCCCGGGCAGGTCTCCGACGAGGTGATCGTCTCCTGCCATGTCTGCCACCCGTCGCTCGCCAACGACAATCTGGCCGGCATCGCGGTGGCGGCGTTCCTGGCCAGGGCGCTGGCGGAGGAAACCCCGTACTACACCTACCGGTTCATCTTCGCGCCCGGCACCATCGGCGCGATCACCTGGCTGGCCCGTAACGCGGAGCGGGTGGAGAAGGTCAAGCACGGGCTGGTGCTGGCCTGCGCCGGGGACCCGGGGCGGCTGACGTACAAGCAGAGCAGACGCGGCGACGCGGAGATCGACCGGGTGATGCGGTATGTGCTGGCCGCCTCCGAACGCCCGCACAGCGTCAATGAGTTCACTCCGTACGGCTATGACGAGCGGCAGTTCTGCTCGCCCGGGTTCGATCTCGGCGTGGGCTCGCTCAGCCGGACCCCGTACGCCGGGTACCCCGAGTACCACACCTCTGCGGACAACCCGGACTTCGTCTCCCCCCGGGCGATGGCGGACACCCTCGCCGTCTGCCGCGAGGCGTTCGGCGTACTCGACCGCAACCGGCGGTATCTGAATCTGAGCCCCTACGGCGAACCGCAGCTGGGACGGCGCGGTCTGTACGACTCGCTCGGCGGCCGCAGCGACGCGAAACAGGCGCAGCTGGCCATGCTCTGGGTGCTCAGCCTCTCCGACGGGGAACACGGTCTGCTGGACGTCGCCGAGCGGTCCGGGCTGCCGTTCGACACCGTCGCCGCCGCGGCCGGGGCCCTGGACACGGCCGGGCTGATCAAGGCATGACACCGATGCCCACCGGGAGGGAGAGGACGAAGGCCCCGGCCGGGCGGACCCGGCCGAGCGCCAAGCGGGCCCTGGCCGGCCGGATGTCCTGGGGACTGGCCGATCAGGCGGTCTGCAGCATGACCAACTTCGCGGTGGGCGTCTATGTGGCCCGCTCGCTGGGGCTGGCCGCGTTCGGCCTGTTCAGCCTGGCCTGGGTGACCTACGGCGTGGTCCTCAGCGTCTCCCGGGGGGTGTCCACCGACCCGCTGATGGTGCGCTTCAGCGGGGTGCCGGTCGCCTCCTGGCGCGCCGCGGCGGCCCGGTCGACGGGCACCGCGCTCGGCGTCGGCGCCGCCGCGGGCGCGGTGTGCCTGGTGGCCGGGGTGAGTCTCGGCGGCGGCGCGGGGCCCGCGTTCGCCGCGCTCGGCGTCGTACTGCCGGGGCTGCTGCTCCAGGACGCCTGGCGGTTCTCGTTCTTCGCCGCGGGCACCGGGCGGAAGGCCTTCGTCAACGACCTTCTGGGGGGCATCGCGCTCATTCCGGCGCTGCTGGTGGCCGCCCGGGTGGGCAGCGTGGTCGCCTTCGTGTTCGCCTGGGGCACGGCCGCGGCGGTCGCGGCGGGGTACGGCTGCCTCCAGTCGGGCATCCGGCCCCGGCCGGCCGGGGCGCGCGCCTGGCTCCGCGACCACCGCGACCTCGGCTACCGGTATCTGGTCGAGAACGTCGGTGTCAGCGGCGCGGCCCAGCTACGGGCCTACGGCCTCGGCCTGATCGTCGGGGTCAGCGCGGTGGGCGTGGTCCGGGGGGCGGAGCTGCTGCTCGGCCCGTTCCTCGCCGTGCTGATGGGGCTGTCGCTGGTCACCGTCGCGGAGGCGGCACGGGTGCTGCGAGCGGCCCCGCACCGGCTGCGGCTGTTCTGTCTCCTGCTCGGCGGCGGGCAGGCCGTCGCCGCGCTGCTCTGGGGCGCGGCGCTGCTGCTGGTGCCCGACCGGTTCGGCGAACTGGTCCTCGGCGGCGTCTGGCACTCGGCCTCGGAGCTGATCGTGCCGGCCACGCTCGGCGTCGCGGGCGCAGGCCTCGGCGTCGGCGCGGCGGCCGGGCTGCGCGCGCTCGCCGCGGCCCGGCGCGGTCTGCGCTGCCAGCTCTTCGCCTCCGCCTGCTACGTCGGCGGCGGACTCGGCGGGGCGGGCGCCGCCGGCACGGTCGGCTCCGCCTGGGGCGGGGCCGCCGCCGCCGTCGCCGGCTCGGCCGGGTGGGGGGGGCAGGGGGGGTCGGGCCCGCGTGAGGACCAACGCGCATCGATCACTGAAGTGAGGACGTCATGACTGTGTCTCGCCGCATTCCCCGGCTGAGCATCGGACTGCCCGTGTACAACGGCGAGGAGTATCTCGCCGAGGCGCTGGACGCCCTGCTCGGCCAGACCTACGAGGATTTCGAGCTGGTCGTCTCCGACAACGCCTCGACCGACGGGACCGAGGACATCTGCCGCCGGTACGCCGCGCGGGACTCACGCGTCCGGTACCTCCGGCTGCCCCGGAACATCGGGGCCGCGCCGAACCACAACCGGGTGTTCGCCGAGTGCCGCGGCGAGCTGTTCAAGTGGGCCTCGCACGACGACCTGTACGCCCGGGATCTGTTGCGGCGCTGTGTTCAGGCGCTGGACGAGCGGCCGGAGGTGATCCTCGCCCACAGCGGCCAGGCGGTCATCGACGGCGAGGGCCGGGTGAAGGTCCCGTACGAGTACGGACTCGCCACCGACTCGCCGTACGCGCCGGAGCGCTTCCGCAGCATGCTGTTCGAGCCCGGCGGCGACGATTTCTACGGGGTGATGCGGGCCGATGTGCTGCGCCGGGTGAAGCCGCACGACAGCTACCACCACGCGGACCGGACGTTCGTCGCCGAAATCGGTCTGCACGGGCCCTTCCACCAGGTGCCGGAGCTGCTGTACTTCCGCCGCGACCACCCCACCCGCGCCGAGCGGGCGAACCCGGGCAAGCGCTCCCGGTGCGTCAATCTCGATCCGCGCCGGGCGGGGCCGCTGCACCCGACGCCCCGGCTGCTCGCCGAGTACGTCTGGGGTTTCGTCTCGGCGATCCGGCGGGCGCCGCTGTCCCCGGCGGACCGGCGCGCGTGCTACCGCCATCTGGCCGCCTGGGCGGCCAGCCGGGCCAGGCCGGGGGCGGGCGAGCGGGTCGAGGACCGCGCCCCGGTGGATCCGCGGCTGCTCACGGTCTCCGTCGACGACCTCGTCGCGGGCCGTGAGAACCGTACGGGGAGGCAGGTGTGACGCCTGTGCGCGTCGGGGTGTTCGGCCTGCTCGGCTCCGGCAACCTCGGCAACGACGGTTCGCTGGAGGCCGTGCTCGGGTATCTGCGCGCCGAGCACCCCGAGGCGGTGGTGGACGCGCTGTGCGGCGGGCCCGAGGTCGTCGCGGCCCGGTACCGGATTCCGGCGACGCGGCTGCACTGGTACCGGGGGGAGTACCGGACCGCGTCGCGTGCGGGCGCGATCGCCGGGAAGGGGCTGGGCAAACTCGTCGACGTCTTCCGCACCGCCGCCTGGGTGCGCGGGCACGAGGTGGTGATCGTGCCGGGCATGGGCGTCCTGGAGGCCACGCTGCCGCTGCGGCCGTGGGGCTTCCCGTACTCGCTGTTCCTGCTCTGCGCGAGCGGCCGGCTGTTCGGCACCCGGGTCGCGCTGGTCGGCGTCGGGGCCGCCGCGATCGGCAGCCGGCCCACCCGGGCCCTGGTGCGCTGGTCGGCACGGCTGGCCGCGTACCGGTCGTACCGGGACGAGCTGTCCCGCGAGGCGATGCGGGCGATGGGGGTGGACACCGCGCGGGACGAGGTCCACCCGGATCTCGCGTTCGCCCTGCCGACCCCCCGGGCAGGCACTCCCCCGGGCTCCCCGGGCCCGTCGGACGCTCCGGACGCGCCGGGCCCGGTCTGCGTCGGCGTCATGGACTTCCACGGCGGCGACGACGACCGCGCCCGGGCCGGGGAGATCCACCGGCGCTATCTCGACGGGACGACCCGCTTCGTCCGCGCGCTGGCCGAGGACGGCAGACCGGTCCGGCTGCTCATCGGCGACGAGGCCGACGCGACGGTGGTCGACGCGATCCTCGGCGCGGTGGACTCACCGCTGGTCACCGCCGCCGAAACGGCCTCGCTGGCCGACCTGATGAAGGAGATGGCGGCGGCCGACGCCGTGGTGGCGACCCGCTACCACAATCTGGTCTGCGCGCTGAAGTCCGGCACGCCGACGCTCGCCCTCAGCTACGCGGCGAAGAGCGACGCCCTCATGGCCCGGATGGGGCTGGACGAGTACCGCCACCCGGCTCGCGAGGTCGACGCCGACCGGCTGCTTGAGCAGTTCCGGGCGCTGGAGAAGAGCGCGGCGGAGCTGCGGCGGACCCTCGTCGAACGGAATCTGATCGCCGCCCGGGAGCTGGAGCGCCAGTTCACCGCCCTGACCGCCGCCGTGTTCCCGGCGAACGCCCGCACCCACACTCCGCGAGAGGCTCCATGAAGGTCACCGAAGTCCCCGAGATCGCCGGCGCGTATCTGTTCGAGCCGACCCCGTACGCCGACGAGCGCGGCTTCTTCTGCCGCACCTTCGACGCCGACGTGGTCCGCTCGGTGGGCCTCGACCCGGACGCCTTCGTC
This sequence comes from Streptomyces inusitatus, assembly GCF_014651115.1. Lineage (GTDB taxonomy): Bacteria > Actinomycetota > Actinomycetes > Streptomycetales > Streptomycetaceae > Streptomyces > Streptomyces amakusaensis. Next base: position 165,654 of record NZ_BMWG01000010.1, read on the forward strand.
CAGGACAGCGTGTCCCGCTCGGCCCGGGGGGTGCTGCGCGGTCTGCATCTGCGCTCCGGAGCGGGTGAGGCCAAGCTGGTGCGCTGCTCGTACGGGAGGATCTTCGACGTCGTCGTGGACCTGCGCGCCGACTCGCCGACGTACCGGAGCCGGGCCTTCTTCGAACTGTCCGACGAGACGCAGTGGACCGTGTACATCCCGGCGGGGTGCGCGCACGGCTTCCAGGCGCTGACCGAGACCGCCGACACCTCGTACCGGATCGACCGCCCGCACGATCCGGCCGAGGATGTGACGATCGCCTTCGACGACCCGGAGCTGGCCATTCCCTGGCCGCTGGCGGCCGTGTCGATGTCCCGGCGGGACCGGGAGGCGCCGAGCCTCGCCGAGATCCTGAAGCACAAGGAAGGGTGAGGTCCGCGTGGACACCGAAGAGTTCCTCCTGCCCCGGTCGCGGCTGGCGAACGAGCGGCTGCACGCCCTGATCCCGGGGGGCGCGCACACCTACGCCAAGGGCGACGACCAGTACCCCGAGAATCTGGCCCCCGTCATCAGCCGCGGCAGCGGCGCCCATGTGTGGGACATCGACGGCAACCGCTATGTCGAGTACGGCTCCGGCCTGCGGTCGGTCAGCCTCGGCCACACCCATCCGCGCGTGATCGAGGCGGTGCGGCGGGAGTTGGACCGCGGCAGCAACTTCGTCCGGCCGTCCATCGTGGAGGTCGAGGCGGCGGAGCGTTTCCTCGCCACCGTGCCGACCGCCGAGATGGTGAAGTTCGCGAAGAACGGCTCCGACGCCACCACCGCCGCGGTGCGCCTCGCCCGCGCCGCCACCGGACGCCCGCGCGTGGCCGTCTGCGGCGACCATCCCTTCTACTCCGTCGACGACTGGTTCATCGGCACCACGCCGATGTCCGCCGGTATTCCGGCGGCGACCACCGAGCTGACCGTGGCCTTCCCCTACGGGGACCTGGCCGCCACCGAGGAGCTGCTCGCCCGCCACCGGGACGAGATCGCCTGTCTGATCCTCGAACCCGCCACCCACACCGAGCCCCCGCCCGGGTATCTCGCCGGTCTGCGCGAACTGGCCGACCGGCACGGCTGCGTCCTGGTATTCGACGAGATGATCACCGGCTTCCGCTGGTCCGAGGCGGGCGCCCAGGGTCTGTACGGGGTCGTTCCCGACCTCTCCACCTTCGGCAAGGCGCTGGGCAACGGGTTCGCCGTCTCGGCGCTGGCCGGGCGGCGCGATCTCATGGAGCTGGGCGGGCTGCGCCACTCCGGCGACCGGGTGTTCCTGCTGTCCACCACGCACGGCGCGGAGACGCACTCGCTGGCCGCCGCGATGGCCGTGCTCAGCACCTACACCGAGGAGGGCGTCACCGCGCGGCTGCACGCCCTCGGCGAGCGGCTGGCCGCCGGGGTCCGCGAGGCCGCCGCCGCCATGGGCGTCGGCGACCACCTCGTCGTCCGGGGCCGGGCCAGCAATCTGGTCTTCGCCACCCTCGACGAGAACCTGCGGCCCTCGCAGCCGTACCGCACCCTGTTTCTGCGTCAGCTCCTCGCGGGCGGGGTGCTCGCCCCCTCCTTCGTGGTGAGCGACGCGCTCAGTGACGCCGACATCGACCACACCGTGGAGGCGGTGGCCCGGGCCTGCGCGGTGTACCGGAAGGCGCTGGACGCCGCCGACCCCGCCCCCTGGCTGGGCGGGCAGCCGGTGAAGCCCGTCTTCCGCCGCCGGGTGTGATGCGGCGTCAGGTGATGTGACGTCAGTGGCGTCAGCGGCGTTCCGGGCGGCCGGTGTCGGCCGTCCGGTCGACGAGCCACGCGGTCGCCGGTGCCACCGCCAGCGCGGTGCACCAGCCGCCGAGCGCGTCGGTCGGATAGTGCGCGCCCAGAGCGATCTGCGCCCAGCCCATGGCGGCCCCGGCGGCGAGCGCCGCGCCGAGCACGAGCAGGGCGCCGCCCGTCCTGCCGAGGCCGAGCCGGCCGGCCACGAGCAGGGCCACCATGAGCGCGAGCGCGGTGAGGAAGGCGGTGTGCCCGCTCGGGTAGGACAGATGCCCGTCGTGGATGGTGCGTCCCGCCAGGGGCTTGATCAGTTTCGTCGCGCCCACGGACAGGCCCGCTCCGGCGACGACGAGCACCGCCGCGCGCGGCCGCCGGAGCAGCAGACATCCCGTCACCACGGCCGCGACCAGCACCGCCGCTCCGAGGGGCTCCCCCAGGAAGTCCGTGGCCAGCGCGAGCCGCCGCCACCTCGGCCGGTCGCCCCCCGCCGCCGATTGGACCCAGGTGTCCACCGCGCCGGGGCGGCCCTGACCGGCGTACCGGACCCCGAGGACGACGACCGTCAGCGCGGCGAGGGCCCCGGTCAGCCCGAGCCATACGCGCATCGGCGACGGCGGCAGCACCGCGTGCCCCGTGTTCCGCGCTCTGGTCACCGACCGCCTCCCGCCGACCCGACCGGCTCGTCAGCGTACGGGCCGGGCAGCCGGGCCGACGGCGCATCGGGGAAATGCCCGGCGGACGCCGGGGTTCAGGCCTCCATGCGCGGGAGGGGGTGGCCCTGGCGCGCCTTGGCGTAGAGCGCGATCCTGCGGTGGCGGACCTGGACCTCGCCGAGGCAGGCGGCGTCGTTGTTCTCGATCATCCTGCGGGAGGCCGCGTTCGCCGCGTCGGGCTCGTAGACCACGGCGTTGCAGTAGGGGTCCCGGAGGAAGAACTCGTCGGTGACCTCTCCGATGATCCGGCTGCCGAGGCCGCGCCCGGTGTCGGTGAGGTCGGCGATCGCGAGGTGCATGCTCAGGTCGTGCGCCGAGGCGCGGTAGTGGTGCCCCACGACGTCCTGGGCCATCCGGTAGAACTCCATGTAGGCGATGGGCCGCCCGTCCTGCTCCACGATGATCGGCCGGGAGTAGCCGGTGGCGAGCTGTGCGTCGATGTGGGCCTGCCAGCGCTCCAGGGGCCAGTCGTACTCCCATCCCTTCGCGGTGTGGGGCCGGTTCATCCACTCCCAGATCATCGGTACGTCGGGGCCGTCCGCCCGAACCGGCCGGTAGAACAGATCGCCCCGGGTGAAGCCGGTGGGCGGGGCGGGCACCTCCAGCCAGGAGGCGGGCAGCCCGTCCGTGACGTAGCGGGGCAGGACCGGATAGGTCTCGGTCGGATTCAACGTGATACTCCACGGTCGGTACGGCTGTGTCGGGTGGGGTTCGGGCATGGGCCGACCCGGGGCGCGGCCGCGTCCGGGTGGGGTGGGGACGCGAGGCGCGGCCCATGGCGCGGGCGGCGGTACGCCGAGCGCGGGGCGGGCCCCGGCGAGGGGCTCCGTCGGCTTCGCTCCCGGGATTGTTCCAGGCGGGCGGGCGGGACGACAACGAGATCACCGTCACTCCGCCGTGGGCGACCTTATGTCAGGGCGTCACACTCCAGGGCCAGTTGCGAGTGGCCCCCGTCACACCCCCGGGTTGCGCCGGGTGTGATGTACGTGTCATATTGAAGATCAACTTAGGTAAGCCTTGCCATACATTCAAGTCACGCATAACGTTCAAGCCACATCGACCCGCCCAACGTGGGTCGATGCCGGACCGGTAGGCCCCACGCGGCACACCCCCAACACCACAACGCATCGCGGTCTCCGCCGCGCCGCCCTTCCTGGGGCGGCACCGCGGGAACCGCACGGAAAGACCCCTGGGGGACGTCGCGGAGCGAGGCATGTCCGCGGTACTTGACCTGTGCGGGCCCGACGGTGACCACCCACCGGACCCGCAAGACGATTTCGAAAGGTGATGTCGGTCTTGAGATCACACATCCTGGGACGCATCGACCTGGACGAGACGCTCCTGTCCAGGGATCTCGAATACCTCGCCTCGCTGCCCCGCGGCGAAGAGGGCTACGACGAGTTCAGCAACGGGTACTGGAAAAACCTGCCCCTGTGGAACAGCACCGGTGACGCCGGAGACGACCTCTACCGCGACACCGACCTGGCGGCCCAGCTCACCGAGCACGGCAAACACTGCTCCTACCTGCGTGAACTGGTGGAGAGCACCTTCAACACCGATCACATCAAGATGGTGCGCACCCGCAATCTCGTGGACGCGGTCGTCATCCCCCACCGGGACTTCGTGGAGCTCGACCGGGACGCGGACCAGTACTTCCGGGTACTGATCTTCCTGGAGGAGAACCCCGCCGCCCTGCACTCCAACGACGACACGGTCATCAACATGCGGCCCGGCGAGATCTGGTTCCTGGACGCGGGCTCGGTCCACGCGGCCGCCAACTTCTCCCCGAACAGCCGCCAGATGCTCTGTGTGGACTTCGCCTTCGACGGCGCGTACGAGGAGAAGGACATCTTCCGCGACGCCTCCCGCTACCAGCCCTCCACCGACGCCCGGATCATCGAGCGCCCCGCCCTTCCGGCGGACCGGCTGGACGCCATCAAGGGCCTGGGGCAGGTCGTCGACCGCTCGAACTTCAAGGAATTCCTCTTCCTCCTCTCCAAAGTGCACTTCAGCTACGACGTGCCCGCGGAGGAGACCTACGGCTGGCTGGCCGACATCGCGGCCTCCTCGGGCGATGAACTCCTCGTCGAGAAGGCCGGCGAACTGCGCGAGTACGCCATCGGCGCCCGCGCGCTGAGCGAGCGCTTCACCGTCAACTCCTGGGGGTGAGCCCAGGCCGTGAGCAGAGGCCGTTCCGGCGCCGGACCCGCGCGTGACAGCGCGGCCGGCGCCGGACGGCGGACGGCGGCGATCAGGGCGAGAACGGGAGCGGGCGGGCTCTCGCAGCGGGCCGGTGCGGTGGGGCGCACCGGGCGCCGCGCCACGAGGAACCGCCCGGAGCAGGACCGATGACGAACGATGACGACCGGCCACCGCGGCCGGTCACTGACAGGGGAGGGCACGTGGGTACGCGCAACACGGCCAGGGACAGGGACGATCACGAACGGCGGCTCGCGGCGCTGCGCAAACGCATCGCCGCAAGCGGACTGGCCGACCGGGCCGGCGAGGGAGCGACCCCACAGGGAACCCCCGCCCAGGACGCGCCGGCCGAGCCCGGCGCGCCGACCGGCACCAGCACGGCCCAGCAGCGTCTGTGGCTCCAGCACGCGAGCGACCCCACGGGGGCGGCCCTCAACGTCGGCGCGGCACTGCGCCTCGACGGCCCGCTCGACCTCCCGGCCCTCGCCGCCGCCCTGCGTACGGTCGTCGCCCACCACGAGATCCTGCGCACCCGCTACGCGCTCACCGACTCCGGTGAGCTGCACGCGATCCCCGATCTGCCCGACACCGTGGCGCTGACCGAGGCCGACGCACGCGGCGCGGACGTCGACGCCCTGGTGCTGGAGGGCCTGCGCACCCCCTTCGACCTGGAGAGCGGCCATCCGCTGCGGGTCACCGTGTACGCCGAGGGGCCCGACCGGCACGTCCTGCTGCTGGTGGTGCACCACATCGCCTGGGACGACGCCTGCTGGGAGGTCTTCTTCGAGGACCTGGCCGCCGCCTATCAGGGGGCCCGGCCCGCGCCGGCGACCTCGTACCCGAAGGCCTCCCGGGCCGTGGAGCGCGAGATCCGCGACACACTGCCCTCCCTGCGACGGCACTGGGCGAAGACCCTGACCACCCGTGCCTCGGGCGCGGCGGGGCTCGACCGGCGCACCGCGGCCGATCAGCAGACCGCCGAGGCGAAGGCGGTCGAGGTCCGGCTGGACGCGGCGCGCTCCGCCGAGCTGGACGCGCTCGCCCGTACCGCCGGGACCACTCCCTTCACCGTCCTTCTCACCTCCTTCGCCGCCGCGCTGCGCCGGCACACGGGCAGTGAGCGGTCCCTGATCAGCACCCCGGTGCTGCGGCGGGACAGCGGACACACCGCTCGTACCATCGGCTACTTCGGCAATGTGCTCCTCCTGGTCCTCGACACCGATCCGCGCCGCACCTTCCGCGACGCGCTCGGCTCGGTGGGCCGGGTCGTGGTGGAGGCGCTGGACCACCAGGATCTGGAGTACGACGAGGCGATCCGGCTGCTCGGGGCCTCGGGCCGGGTGCAGCCGGTCGAGGTCAGCTTCGGCATCGAGAGCGCCGGGCCGCGGCTGCGCCTCCCGGGGGTCGGGTCGGCGTCCCTCGACGCCCGTACCGGGATCGCGCAGGCCCCCCTCTCGGTGATGGCCCGTCAGGAGTCCGACGGCTGCTGGGTGATCCGCTTCGAGCACATCCCCGAGGCGGTCGGCGAGCAGACCGCCCTCTCCCTGGTCGAGTCGACCCGGCGCACCCTGCTCGCCGGGCTGAGCGACCCCGATGTGCCCCTCGGCGACCAGAGCCTGGTCACCGCGGAGGAGCGCCGGACGATCCTCGCCCACGGCACGGCCGCGCCGCTCGACAGCCCGACACCCGGTGTGGTGGAGCGGTTCGAGAGCCGTGCGGCGCTGCACCCGGACGCGGTCGCGCTGCGCGGCGCCGAGGGCACCATGACGTACGGCGAGGTCAACGACCGGGCGAACGCGGTGGCCCGGTGGATCGCCGCACAGGGCATCGGCCCCGAGGACGTGGTGGCCTCCGCGCTGGAGCGCTCCTTCGCCGCGGCGACCGTCGCCCTCGGTGTGCTGAAGTCCGGCGCGGTCCTCCTCCCGCTGGACGTCGCCCACCCCGAGGAGCGGCTGACCCGGCTGCTGGCCGACGCCGGTCCGCGCCTTCTCCTCACCTCCCCGGTGACCGACGCCTCGGTGCCGTCCACCACCGTGCCCCGTACGGTGGTGACCTCGCCCGCCTTTGACGCGCAGGTCTCCGCGCTCGCCGGGGCGGGCGACCTCACCGACCGGGACCGGGTGCGCCCGCTGCGGCCGGAGAATCTCGCGTACATCATCTACACCTCGGGCTCCACCGGCCGTCCCAAGGGCGTCGGCACCAGCCACGCGGCCCTCGGGGACCATCTGGAGTGGCTGCTCTCCCACTTCGCCGCCACCCATGACGAGCTGCGGGACGTGCGCTGGCTCCAGCTCGCCTCGCCCGCCTTCGACGTCTCCGTCGGCGAACTCTTCGGACCGCTGGCCGCCGGTGGCGAGGTCCTCGTGGCCAGTCCCGACGTCGAGCGGGACCTCGACGCCCTCTTCGCCGAACTCGCCGAGCTGGACGCCACCGTCGTCCACGCCGTCCCCAGCTTCCTGCACTATCTGGCCACCGCCGCGCCGGAGGCACGGCTGCCCTCGCTGCGCTGGCTGCCCGTCGGCGGCGAGGCCCTCCCCGGGGACCTCGCGGACCGGGTGCGGACGCGCTTCGGTGCGAACGGGCGGCTCGGCCTGGGCAACTTCTACGGGCCCACCGAGACCACCCAGTCCGTCACCGGCTACGCCGTCAACGCCCCCCAGGGACACCGGACCGTCCCCATCGGCACCCCGAAGTGGGGCAATACGGCACTCGTCCTCGACGCCGATCTGCGGATCGCCCCGCTCGGCGAGGTGGGCGAGCTGTACATCGAGGGCAGTTCGCTGGCGCGCGGCTATCTCGGCCGCGCCGCCCTGACCGCCGAGCGCTTCGTGCCCAGCCCGCTGACCCCGGGGGCCCGGCTCTACCGCACGGGCGACCTGGCGCGCTTCACCGACAGTGGCGAGCTGGAGTTCATCGGCCGCGCCGACGACCAGGTCAAGATCCGCGGCTTCCGGGTCGAGCCCGGCGAGATCGAGGTCGCGCTCCGCGCCGACCCCCTGGTCGGACAGGCCGTGGTCGTGGTCCGCGAGGACGGGGGCACGGGCCGCCGTCTGGTCGCCTATCTCACCCCCGCGGACGGCACGGAGCCGGACGCCGGAGGAATCGCCGAGGGAGTGAAGGCGCGCCTGGCCGCCGAGCTGCCCGCGCACATGGTGCCCAGCGCCTTCGTCGTCCTCGACGCCCTGCCGCTGACCCCGGCGGGCAAGACCGACCGCCGGGCGCTGCCCGACGCCCCCGCCGACGAGTCCACCGCCTTCCGGCCGGTGGCGGACGGCGCGGAGCGGCGGATCGCCCAGCTCTTCGCCGAACTCCTCACCCATGGCGCGGACACCCCCGGGCAGAGCGCCGCGAGCCCGGTCACCGAGATCGACGGCGCGCCGTCGGTCGGCGGCAGACGCATCGGCGCGGACACCTCCTTCTTCGAACTCGGCGGCCACTCCCTGCTGCTGACGCGGCTCATCTCCCGCGTCCGCCGCGACCTCGGGGTGCGCATCGGCGTCCGGGACGCCTTCACCCGCGCCACCCCGGCCGCGCTGGCCCGGCTGGTCACGACGAGCGCGCCCGCCCCGGCCCACCAGGCTCCGGTGTACGGTCCCCGGCCGGCCGAGCCGCCGCTCTCCCCCGCCCAGCAGCGCGTCTGGTTCGTCGACCGGATCGAGGAGGACGGCACCACCTACAACGTCCCCATCGCGCTGCGGATCGACGGGCCGCTCGACCCGGCGCTGCTCCGGCGCGCGCTGGAGGAGGTCCTGCGCCGCCACGAGTCCCTGCGGACGGTCTTCCCCGACCGGGACGGCGTCAGCCATCAGCGGGTCCTGGCCGACCACGGGGTGGAACTGCCCCTGACCGAGCTCACCGAGGACGAGGTGTCCGGCGCGCTCGCCGAGGCCGCCGAGCACCCCTTCGACCTCGCCGCCGAACGCCCCTTCCGCGCCGCCCTGCTGCGCGTCGGCCCCGAGCGGCACGTCCTGTCGCTGCTGGTCCACCACATCGTCTGCGACGAGGTGTCGGCCGGAGTGATCGTCGCGGACGTGACCCGGGCGTACGAGGCGCTCCGGGGCGGCGCGGGCGCGGACGGGCTGCCCGTGCTGCCGCCGCTGCCCTTCGGGTACGCCGACTACGCGGTCCGGCAGGGCGAACTGCTCGCGGGCACCGCCCCGGACACGGCCGGCCACCGGGACCCGGAGGAGCTCCGCGCGTTCTGGCGCACCGCTCTCGCCGATCTGCCGCAGGACACCTCCGTCCTGCTCGGCAGGGCCCGCCCGGCGCAGGCGGACAGCGCCGGAGGGATCGTTCCCCTCGCGTTCGACGCACGGGTGCGCACCGCCGTCGAGCGGCTGGCGGAACGCACCGGGGCGACGCCCTTCATCGTGTTGCAGAGCGCCGTCGCCGTACTGCTGGGCCTGCGGGGAGCGGGCGAGGACATCCCCCTCGGCACTCCGGTCGCCAACCGGCCCGACGAGGCGCTGGACGAGGTGGTGGGCCTGTTCGTCAACCTTCTCGTGGTACGCAACGACCTGTCGGGCGACCCCACCCTGGAGGAGGTCGTCACCCGCGCCAAGGAGCGCGCGGTGGACGCCTACGAGCACGCCGAACTCCCCTTCGAGCAGGTCGTGGACGCCGTCGGCGTCGAACGCTCGCTGAGCGTCAGCCCGCTCTTCCAGGTGCTGGTCCAGCTGCGCGACGAGGAGTCGGTCCAGCGGCGCACCGAGGGCCTTCAGTGGCGGCTGGTCCCGCAGTACACCGCGACCGCCAAGTACGACCTGTCGGTCAACTTCGAGCCCGACTCGGCCACCGGCGGCTGGAACGGCGAGATGATCTACCGCCGCGACCTCTACGACGAGGACGCGGTGACCCGGCTCGCCGACAGTCTCGGCCTGGTGCTGACCGCCCTCGCCGAGCACCCGGGCCGGCGGCTGCACGAACTCGACCTGGTCCCCGCGGAAGAGCGCCGGCTCGTGCTCGACGAGTGGAGCCGCGGCCCGCGGGCCGCGGCCGACCGGGCCGAGACCCTCCCGGAGCTGATCGAGCGCAGCCGGAGCATGCTCCGCGAACCGGGGGCCGCCGTGCGGACCGCGGTGGACTGCGCGGGCGAGACCATCGACTACGGACGGCTCCACGAGCGCAGCGACCGGCTCGCCCGGCTGCTGATCGAACGCGGCGCGGGCCCGGAGCGGTTCGTGGCCATCGCCGTGCCCCGGTCGGTGGACATGGTGGTGGCGCTGCTCGCGGTGGTGAAGACCGGGGCCGCCTATCTCCCGCTCGACATGCGGCTGCCCGCCGAGCGGCTCGCCTTCATGATCGAGGACGCGGCGCCGGTCGCCGTGGTGACCCGCTCGGACGCCCCGGTCGAGCTGCCCGACTCGGCCGCCTCGCCCCGGGTGACGCTCGACGCCCCGGACGTGGTCGCGGCGCTCGCCGCGCAGCCCGCCGAGCGGCTGCCCGCCGAGGTCTCCCGCCGCGCGCGCGGCGAGAACATCGCGTACTTCCTCTACACCTCGGGCTCCACCGGGGTCCCCAAGGGCGTCATCGGCACCCACCGGGCCTACGCGGCCCGGCTCACCTGGCAGCCCGCGCGCTATCCGATCGCCTCGCCCGATGTGCGGCTGTGCCAGGGCTGGCTCAGCTTCCACGACGGCGGGTGCGAGATCCTCGCGGGTCTGATCGCGGGGGCCGAGCTGCTGCTCGCGGACGAGCAGGAGGCCCGTGACGTGGGCAGTCTGGTCCGGCTGATCGAGGGCAACCCGATCGGCCAGGTCACCGCCGTGCCCACGGCGATCAACGCCCTGCTCACCGAGTCGCCGGAGGCGGTGCGTTCGGTGCCGCGCTGGGTGACCAGCGGTGAGCCGATGACCGAGGCGCTGCTGGAGCGGCTGCGCGCCGCCGCGCCCGACAGCGAGATCATCAACAACTACGGCGCCACCGAGCTGAGCGGCGGAGTGGTGCGCGGCCGGCTGCACGAGGAGGGCCTGCATCTGGGCACCCCCGTCGACGGCTCCCGGGTGCTGGTGCTCGACGCCCGGCTCAATCTCTGTCCCGTGGGCGTGCCCGGCGAGGTGTACGCGGCGGGCCACCAGGTGGCCCGGGGCTACTGGCGGCGGCCCGCGCTGACCGCCACGCGCTTCCTGCCCAACCCGTACGCCTCCCGTCCCGGGGAGCTGCTCTACCGCACGGGCGACCGGGCGATGTGGAGCGCGGACGGACGGCTGGTGTTCGGCGGGCGCACCGACCACCAGGTGAAACTGCGGGGCATCCGGGTCGAACTCGGCGAGATCGAGACGGCGCTGCGCTCCTCGCCCGAGGTTGCCGCGGCGGCGGCCCGCACCCATGAGGTGCACGGCTCGACCACGCTGGCCGGATACATCACGCTCGCCGATCCGACGGCCGACCCGGACGCCGTGGTCGCCTCGGTGCGGCGGCGGCTGGCCGGGGAACTGCCCTCGTATCTGCACCCGTCGGTGATCACGGTGCTGGACGCGATGCCGTTGACCGGTTCGGGGAAGCTGAACCGGCCGGCGCTGCCGGAGCCCGAGGTGCGCACCGACGGTGCGCACGAGCCGCCGCGCGGCGAGACCGAGGAGACGGTGGCCGCCCTCTTCGAGGACGTTCTCGACGCCAAGGAGGTCGGGCGCACCGACGGCTTCTTCGCCCTGGGCGGCGACAGCATCATCTCGGTGCAGCTCGCCAGCCGGGCCAGGTCCCGGGGGCTGCCGCTGACCGCGCAGATGGTGTTCGAGCACCCGACCGTGGCCGAGCTGGCCGCGGCCTGCGACCGGGCGGCGGCCGCCGACGCGGCCCGCGCCGACGTACGGCCGGCCGATGCGCCGGTGTCGGCGACCGAGGCCTCGGGGCTCGACACCGAGACCCTTCAGGCCCTGCTGGGCAGTTGGGGGCGTGGCTGAGATGCGCTCCCCGATCGGGCCGGGCACCCGGCCCGGCCCCTCGGCACGGGCCGCCGCGCCCGTGTCCCTTCCCACCCGAACCCCTTCTGACAGAAGCCTGGAGCACTGAATCGATGGAGCCGCTCTCCCTGGAGGAAGCCAGCCGTCGCTTCGGCACCGGCCGCCGCGACCCGCACGGTCTGCTCGGTGTCGTCGGGGCCGGACCGAAGGCGCTGGCGACGGCCGCCAAGAGTCAGGTCCTGCGCGAGCTGGGCGTCCGGGTCCCGCGCGTGGTGGTCGTCGAACCCCATGGCGTGGGGGCCAACTGGACGGCGGTGGGCGGTCGCACCAACGGCCGTCCCCGGCTCTCCACCAGCCCCGAGAAGGATCTGGGATTCCCGTACGCCGCCGACGCGTACGGTCCGCTGACCGCCGAGGTCAACGCCCGGATGCAGCGGTTCAGCTGGGCCGGATACCTGGTCTCGCGCGGCGAGTACGCCACCTGGGTGGACAGCGGGCGGCCCAGCCCCCGCCACTCCACCTGGGCCGCCTATCTCCGCTGGGCCGCGGACCGGATGGACTTCTGCCTGGTCCGCGGCACGGTGTGCGCGCTGGAGATCTCCGGCGACCAGTGGGAGGTCACCGTCGAGGGAGTGGACGGCGGTGAGGCCGTGCTCCTTCTGGACCAGATGATGATCAGCGGTCCGGGTCCCCACGACGGTGTTCTCTCCGGCGACGCCACCCGCAGCGTGGAGGACTTCTGGCGGCGGGGCCTGGACACGGACGCCCCGGAGCCGAGCGTGGCGGTGGTCGGCGGCGGCGAGACGGCCGCGGCGATCACCGAGTATCTGATGCACGAGCACGCGGGCTCGACCACAGTGATCAGCCCGCAGCCGGTGGTCTACAGCCGGGGCGAGGGCTACTTCGAGAACGCCCTGTACTCCCGGCCGGAGCGCTGGCGCGAGCTGTCCGAGCAGGACCGCAGGGATGTCATCTCGCGCACCGACCGGGGGGTGTTCTCGCCCCGCGCGATCGAGGCGATCACCACCGACGCCCGGGTGGAGCACCGGCAGGGCACCGTGGTGTCCCTGCGGCGCGACGGCGGCCAGACGGAGCTGGTGCTGAGCAACCCCGGCCGCGCGGACCGCGTGCTGCGGTTCGACGTCGTCATCGACGCCACCGGGGCGCGCCCCGACTGGTTCCTGGAGCTGTTCGGCACGGTGGCCCGCAAGGCGGTCCAGCGCGCGATCGGCGACGCCACCGACGGGGTGCGGTCGCTGGAGCGGCGGATCGGCGAGGACCTCGGCCTCGAAGGAGTCGTCCCCCGGCTGCTGCTGCCGACCCTCGCGGGGTACGAGCAGGGCCCCGGATTCGCCAACCTCAGCTCGCTGGGTCTGCTCTCGGACCGGGTGCTGGGCGCGGCCCGCCGGGTGCGGGCCGTCTCGACGGACCCGGAGCCCGGGTCGGCGGGCGACGCGTTGGTCTCCACAGCGGCCCTCGGCGGCGGTGAGGCATGAGCGAGTGGGACACCCGTGACGGCATCGCCGTCGTGGGGCTGGCCTGCCGGGTGCCGGGCGCGCGGTCGCCCGAGGAGCTGTGGCGGCTGCTGCTGGACGGCCGCCGCGCCGACGGGCGGGCGCCGGACGGCCGGTTCGACCCGCGTGCCGTCCCGGCCGGACTGCTGGAGCGGTCCGTCCGGGGCTCGTACCTGGACGACGTGGCGCGTTTTGACGCCGAGCTGTTCGGAGTGACGGAACGTGAGGCGACGACGATGGACCCGCACCAGCGCTGGGCGCTGGAGCTGGGCTGGGCCGCCCTGGAGGACGCCGGGGAGATTCCCCGGGCCCCGCGCGACACCGAGTTCGGTGTGTTCGTCGGCTCGATGGGCGCGGACTGGGCGATGGAGCACGCCGCGGGACGGCTGGGTCCGATCGGTCCTTCGTCCCTGGCGGGCTGGTCGCCGTCGGTCATGGCGAACCGGATCAGCCACGCCTTCGGGCTGCGCGGGCCGAGTGTGGTCGTGGACACCGGGCAGTCCTCGTCGCTGGTCGCCGTCCATCAGGCGGTGCTCGCACTGCGGGCGGGCGACTGTTCGGCCGCGCTGGTGGTCGGGGTCAATCTGAATCTGTCCACCGAGGCGGCCACGGCGACCGCCTCCTTCGGCGGCCAGTCCCCCTCCGGGACGGCCACCCTGTTCGACGACGAAGCGGACGGCTATGTCCGAGGGGAGGGCGGCGCGGCGGTCGTGCTGCGCCCGCTGGCCGACGCCGTACAAGCGGGGGACCGGATCCACGCGGTGCTCCGGGGCACCGCCGTCACCCACGGCGGCGGCGGCGAGGCGCTGGTCGTCCCCACCGCCGACGGACAGGCGCGGGCGCTCCGGCGGGCGTGCCGGGCCGCTTCGGTGGAGCCGGACGGGCTCGGGTACGTGGAACTCCACGGCACCGGGACCCCGGTCGGCGACCGGGTGGAGGCCGAGGCCCTGCTACGGGTGTTCGGAGAAGGCGAGAGCGAGAGCGGGAGCGGGCGTGAGGGCGCGAGCGGCCCGGCGCGGCTCCTGGTGGGCTCGGTCAAGACGACCGCGGGCCATCTGGAGGGCGCGGCCGGTCTGCTCGGGCTGGTGAAGGCGGTGCTGGTCGCCGAGCACGGCGTCGTACCCGGCACGGCCGGGCACCGGGGCGGGGCGACGGCGCGCCGGCTCGCGGCGGCGGGCATCGAGGTTCCGGCGCGGGCGGTCCCGCTGCGCGACGGCAGCGCGGTGGGCGTCAGCTCGGTGGGCATGGGCGGCACCAACTGCCATGTGGTGCTCGGCCGGTACACGGGCGATCCGTCCGAAGCGGCGGACGCCGCCCGGACGGAGGACGGGGACCTCGTCCCCGTCCCCGTGGTGCTGTCCGCCGGGAGCGAGGAGTCGCTGCGGCTGGGCGCCGCGGCGCTGGAGGAGTGGGCCGCGACCGCGACGGACGACGGCCGTACGGACGGACCGTCGGCGGTCGCCCGTACGCTCGCCAACCGGCGGGCGCGGCTGTCGGTGCGGGCCGGTTTCACCGTGCGCGGCGCGGACGAGCTGCGGACGCGGCTGCGTACCGTCGCGGAGGGCGGCCGGGACCGGGCGGTCCGGCACGGCGTGGGAGCGCGGGCCCGTACCGCCTTCCTCTTCCCGGGGCAGGGCAGCCAGCGCCCGGGGGCGGGGGCGGAGCTGTACCGCCGTCTCCCCTCCTTCGCGCGGCACTTCGACGCGGTCGCGGCCGTCGCCGATCCCCTGATGGAACTCCCCCTGCACCGGCTCGTGTTCGACCCGGCGCCCGAGGGCGACGCGGCCTCGGCCCCGGTGCACGCCACCCAGCACACCCAGATCGCGCTGTTCGCCGTGGGCACCGCCCTCTACCGGAGCGTGACGGAGCTGGGGATCGTCCCCGACGCGCTCCTCGGCCACTCGGTGGGCGAACTCGCGGCGGCGCACGCGGCGGACATCCTGACGCTGCCCGACGCGGTGCGGCTCGTCCTCGCGCGGGGCGCGGCGATGGCCCAGGCCGACCCCGGCGGGGTGATGGTGGCGGTGGAGGCGTCCGAGGAGACGGTCCGCGCGGTGGCCGCCGGCCACCCGGGGACCGGGGTCGCCGCGGTGAACGGGCCCGCGGGCACCGTGCTCTCCGGTGACCGCGCGGCGACGCTGGCCTGTGCCCGGGCGCTGGGCGACCTCGGTCACCGCACCAGGGTGCTCAAGGTCTCCCACGCCTTCCACTCGGCCCATATGGACCCGGTGCTGGAACGGTTCCGCGCCGTCGCCGCCGACATTGACCACGGCCGCCCGACCGTGCCGGTGCTCTCCAATGTGAGCGGTGCTCTCGCCACCGGCGGGGAGCTGCGCACCGCCGACTACTGGGTGGACCATGTCCGGGGCACCGTCCGCTTCGGCGACTGTCTGGAGCGGCTGGCCGACTCCGGCACCTCGCTCTTCCTGGAGCTGGGCCCCGGCGCGACCCTGACCGCGATGGCGCGCGCCGCCGTCCGGACCCCCGACGGCGGTGTCCCGGCGGCCGATTCGCTGCTCGGGGACGGCTCCGGCGGGTACGGGGCGTTCCTCGACGCGCTGGTGCTCGCGCACGTCCAGGGGCACGACGTGGACTGGGCGCGGCTGCCCGGGCTCGGCGACGGCCCGTGGGCGGCACTGCCGACCCATCGGTTCACCGGCCGGCGGTACTGGCCGGGCGGGCACACCGCCCCCGCCGCCGCCCCTGCCGCCCCCGCCATCGCTGCCCCTCCTGCCCCGATTTCGGCTCCGGCCCCGATGCCGGCTCCGGCCCCGATGCCGGCTCCCGCTCGCGTCGCCCCGGCGGCGTCCGGCGGCGATGTCCTGGGGCTCGTCCTCGCCACCGTCGCGGAGGTGCTGGGCATCCGCCCCGCGCACTCCGTGAACGCGACGGACACCCTCTCCGACCTCGGTATGACCTCGCTGCTCGGGCTGGAGCTCCGCGCCGAACTCTCCGCGCGCACCGGGCGGGAGCTGCCCAGCTCCCTCGTCTACGACCACCCGACCCCGGCCGCCCTCGCGGCCCGGCTGGCCGAGCCCCTGCCCGTACCGGAGCCGCAGGATTCCCGGTCGGCGCCGGCACCCGCGGCACAGGGCGCGGCCGACGGCGATCCGGTCGTGATCGCCGCCATGGCCTGCCGCTATCCGGGCGGGGTCTCCTCCCCCGAGGAGCTGTGGGAGCTGGCGCTGTCCGACCGGGAGGCGCTCGGGGGATTCCCCGAGGACCGCGGTCCCGCCTGGGCCGCGTCCGGCCCCTTCCCCCGGTACGGGGGATTCCTGGCGGACGTCGCCGGGTTCGACGCGGCCCACTTCGGGATCTCCCCCCGGGAGGCCCGTGCGATGGACCCGCAGCAGCGGATCGCCCTGGAGCTGTGCTGGGAGGCGCTGGAGCGATCCGGGTGCGACCCCAAGTCGCTCCACGGGCAGGACGTCGGGGTCTTCCTCGGCGCCATGGCCGGGGACTACGCGACGGCCGCCCGGGAGGCGGGCGACGATCTGGGCGGACACGAGCTGACCGGTGCTTCGAACGCGGTCCTCTCCGGCCGGGTCGCCTATCAGCTGGGGCTCACCGGGCCCGCGCTGACCGTGGACACCGCCTGCTCCTCCTCGCTGGTCGCCGTCCATCTGGCCGCCGCCTCCCTCCTGCGCGGGGAGTGCGAACTGGCGCTGGCCGGCGGGGTGACGGTGATGTCGACGCCGAAGATGTTCCAGGAGTTCCAGCGTCTGGGCGGGCTCTCCGCCGACGGCCGCTGCCGGGCGTTCTCCGCCTCGGCCGACGGGACGGTGTGGAGCGAGGGCGCGGGAGTCGTCGTCGTGGCACGCCGTTCCGAGGCGCGCCGCCGTGGGCTGCGGATCCTGGCGACCGTCCGGGGCAGCGCCGTCAACCAGGACGGCGCGAGCAACGGGCTGACCGCCCCCAGCGGCACCGCCCAGCGCCGGGTGATCGCCCGGGCGCTGGCCGACGCCGGTCTGCGGGCCGAGGACGTGGACGTGGTGGAGGCGCACGGCACCGGCACGGTGCTCGGCGACTCGGTGGAGGCGCAGGCCGTCATCGACACCTACGGGGTACGGGACCGCGCCGCCGCGCCGGTCCTGCTCCGCTCGCTCAAGTCGGTCATCGGGCACACCCAGGCCGCGGCCGGGGTAGGCGGTCTGATCGCGATGGTGGCCTCCCTGCACGGGGAGCGGCTGCCTGCGACCCGGTACGCGGACACCCCGACGCCGAAGGTCGAGTGGCCCGAGAGCGTACGGCTTCCGGAGGAGCCGGTGGCATGGCCGCGCGGGGCGCGGGTGCGGCGGGCGGCCGTCTCCTCCTTCGGCATGAGCGGCACCAACGCGCATCTGCTGATCGAGGAGCCGGGCCAGGACGCGACCGGCCCGGCGACGGGGGCCGGTCGGCCCGCCGAAGCCGACGCCGCCTCCGTACCGCGGACCTCCGTACCGCGGACCTCCGTACCGCAGGCCGGGGAAACCTCCGTACCGGCGGAGTCCCCCGCTCTGCCGTTCGTCGTGTCCGCCGGTGACCGCGCCACCCTGCGCGCCCAGTTGGCGCGGGTACGGACGGCGCTCGCCGAGGACTCCGGCACGGCGGGGCGGCCGCTCGCGGCAGCCGCGCTGACGCTCGCGACCGGGAGGGCTTCGCTGCCGCACCGCGCGTCCGTCGTCGCGGCCGACCGGGCCGGGCTGCTCGCCGGGCTGGACGCCGCCCGGCGCGGGGAGGGCGCGGAGCACGTGGCGTTCGGGGAGGTGCGCGGGGACTGCGCCGTGGCGTTCGTCTTCCCCGGCCAGGGCTCCCAGTGGGCCGGGATGGGACGGCGGCTGCTGCGCGAGTCGCGGGTGTTCGCCGACAGTGTCGCCGCGAGCACCGAGGCCTTCGCCCCGTATGTCGACTTCTCCATTCCCGACCTGCTGAGCGGCGCGGACGACAGCGAACGGGCCCGGGGCCTCGAAGCGATCCAGGTGTCGCTGTTCGTGACGATGGTCGGCCTGGCGGATCTGTGGCGCGCCGCGGGCGTGGTCCCGGATCTGGTGATGGGCCACTCGCAGGGCGAGGTGGCCGCCGCCTGCGCGGCGGGGGCGCTCGATCTCGCGGACGCGGCCCGCGTGGTCGCCGTCCGGGCCCGGCTGCTGTCCCGGCTCTCGGGCAGCGGCGCCATGGCGGTCATCGGCCTCGACGGGCCGGTGGCGCGCGAGGAGCTGGCGAAGGCTCCGGCGAGCGAGCGCGGGGTGGCGGTCGCGGCCGTCAACGGCCCCGGCAGCACGGTGGTCTCGGGTCCGGTGGACGCCGTACGGGCGCTCGTCGCCCGGCTGGCGGCGGCGGGGACGCGGACCGCCATGGTGGCCGTGGACTACGCCTCCCACTCCCCCATGGTCGAGCCCGTCGAGGCCGAGCTGACGGCCGCCCTCGCCGGGATCTCCCCGCGCGAGGCGCGTATCCCGTTCTTCTCGACCACCCGGGCGGCCCGGCTCTCCGGGGCCGAACTGGACGCCGCCTACTGGTACGAGAACCTCCGGGGCGAGGTGCGCTTCGCCCGCTCGGTGGCGGCGCTGGCCGGCTCGCGGCGGACCGCGTTCGTCGAGATCAGCCCGCACGAGGTGCTGACCTCGCCGATCACCGCCACCCTGGACGGGCTGGCGGACGGCGCGGACACGGTCGTGCTGGGCAGTCTGCGGCGCGACCACGGCTCCCACCGCGACTTCCTCTCCTCGGTCGCGCTGGCCTGGACCCGGGGGGTGCCGGTCGGCTGGACGGCGGACACCTTCGGCGGACCGGTCGCCGAACCGGCCGACCTCCCGCCGACGCCGTTCGCCCACCGCCGGTTCTGGATCAGCCCCGGCGTACCCGCCGTGCCCGCCCCGGCACCGGTGACCCAAGCGGTCGAGGCGGTCGAGGCGGTCGAGGACGCTACGCCGACGGCGGCCCCCCGCCCGGACACGGCGGTGCTGACCGCGGTGTCCCAGGTGCTGCATCTGAGCCCGGCCGAGGCCGGCGAGCGCCGCCATCACAGCTTCACCGAGCTGGGACTCGACTCGCTCACCACGGTCGATCTGCGCCGAAGGCTGCGGGACGCCCTCGGGCTGACCGTCCCCGTCCAGGTCTTCGGGACGCACAACACCCCGCTGGCCCTCACCCAGTGGGTGGAGCGGGCGCTCGGCACGACATCCGGCGGCCCCGGGGCGAAGGCCGCCCCGGCCGCGACGAACCCACCACACCCCGACCGTCCGGCGGACCATCCGGTCACCCCGGCCCCGGCGGCGGTCACCGCGCACAGCGAGGAGTACGGCGATGAGTGAACAGCGACGGCGCCTGAGCGCCTTCACGGAGGCCGACGCGGCCTTCACGGACGCTCTGCTGCCGGGTCTGGTGACACAGCTCGAAGGCATCGGGCTGATGGAGCTGGAGGGCGAGGGCAGTCCGGTCCTGGACCTGTTCCGCAAAGCGAAGGGGCCGGGACTGCTGATCCCCGCGCGCCACGGCGGCCACGGGCTCGACTGCCGTGACGCCCTGCGGGTCCAGTCGGCGCTCGCGACGCTCTCCCCGTCGCTGGGCGTGGGCACGATGATGCACCACCTCGCGGTGGTGTCCTTCGTGGAGTATCTGCGCGTCCACGTCGGCGACGACGCCCCCCAGTGGGCGCTGCTGGCGTCGGTGGCGCAGCGCGACCATCTCCTCGCCTCGGCCTCCTCCGAGGCCCGCCGGGGCTCGGACGCGCTGGTGCCGCGTACCACCGCCACCCGCCAGGAGGACGGCGGCTATGTCCTCGACGGCTCCAAGAAGCCGTGCAGTCTGGCCCGGTCCATGGACATCCTGACCAGCAGCGTCCTGGTGCGCTCCGACGACGAGCAGGACGGCACGGTCGCCCTGGCCGTCATTCCGGCCGCCATCGAGGGCGTCGGCGTACGCCCGTTCTGGCACAGCCCGGTCCTCGTCGCGGCGGAGAGCGAGGAGGTCGTCCTCGACCAGGTGCACATCCCCGCGGCGATGGTGATCCCCGGCGGCCGCCCCGAACGGGGCATGGACGAGCTCCAGGTGCGCGCCTGGACCTGGTTCGAGGTGCTGGCCTGCGGCACCTATCTGGGCACCGCCCAGTCGCTGTTCGACCGGGCGGCGAGCGCCCCCCGGGTGGACCGCCGCGCGCTGGGCGAACTCGCCGCCGAGCTGTTCGTGTGCCGCAGCGCCTGCGAGCGCGCGGCGGCCACCTTCGACTCGGGGGTCGCCGCCGAGACGGCGATGACCGAGGCGCTGCTGGCCCGGCTGTACGTGGAGGAGCGGCTGCCCGATCTGTGCGCCCGGATCGCCAAGCTGCTCGGCGGGCTCGCCTTCGTCACGGGACCGGAGGTGGCGTATCTGGTCTCCGCCTCCCGGGCGCTGGCCTTCCATCCACCGCGGGGGGTGTCCAGCGCCGAGGCGCTGGGCGAGCGGTTCACCGGCGCCCCGCTCGACCTTTCGATCTTCTGAGGAGCACGTTCGTGTCACGTCATCGTACGGAGGCGGTCTGAGCATGGGGACACCAGTGACCCATATCGTGTTGCGGGTGCGGGGCGCCGTGCCCGCGCACCGGTGGGTGGACGCGGCGGGTCCGGGCAAGTCGCCCGGGGCCGCCGGGTTGGTGGATCTCACCGGCCGCGGGGAGGCGGCGGCGCTCGCCGCGTTCCGCGAGGTGCAGTCGGCGCAGTGGCACGATGCCCTCGCCCGGGGCGAGGGCTGGACCCTGCGGGTGGTGCGGATGCCCGCGCCCGCCGACGGCCGGGGCGCCCTCGATCTCGTCTCGGTGGCGGCCCCGCGCACACCGGGCCTCGCCCTCCTCCCGTACGAGGCGGCGCGCGAACTGTGCGCCCGGGTGGCGCTGCCGGACGGGCCCGGCGACGCGCCGTTCCCCGCCGTGCCCGCGGCCCCCGGTCAGGAGGCCGCCCGTTACCCGAGCCGGCGGCGTGTCGAGGTGACCCCGCAGGCCGAGGTCGCCGGGGACACGGCCGAGTGGCTGCGGTCGCTGATGCCCGCGGTGAGCCCCGGCGAGGTGCGCACGGTCCTGGGGGCGGACGCCCCCGCGCCGTCCGCGCCGGACCCGCTCGGCGGCTCCCTGCTGCTCGACCGGCCCTGGGTGCGGGCGATCCCCGCCGACGCCGCCGGGCCGGACGCCGAGGTCGGCGTCGCCGAGCACAGCGAGGACCCCCGGCACGCCTATCCGCTGGCGGTCGAGGTGCGCGCGGACGGGACGGTCGTCGTCGATCACGACATCCGTTCCGTCCCGCCCGAGGACGTGGACCGTCTCGTCGGCCGGCTGGTGCGCGGCGAGCGCCCGCCCGCGCCGGAGGCGATCACGCTGCCCGCCCGTATCGCCCGGCAGTTCGCCCGTACCCCCGACGCGCCCGCGATCCTGGCGGGGGACTCCGTCGTCTCCTACCGGGCGCTCGACGAGCGCTCCGCGGAGATCGCCGCGCTGCTGCGCAAGCACGGCCGCGGCCGGGGCTCAACCGTCGGCATCGCCCTGCCGCGGTCCGTCGACGCGATCGCCGCGGTCATCGCCGTGGTGCGGGTCGGCGGGGCCTATCTGCCGCTCGACGTCGCCTACCCCCGCGCGCGGGTGGCCTTCATGGCCGCCGACTCGGGCGTGGACACGGTGATCGGCGACGGGACGACCCTCGCGCCGTACACGGGCACGGGGACGGGGACCACGTCCGCGATCGACCTCGCGGACGCGGACGGTCTGCCGGGGGACCCGGAGTGGGCCGCCACGGGCGAGGACGACGCGCTGTACGTCCTCTACACCTCCGGCTCCACGGGCACGCCCAAGGCCGTGGTGCACACGGTCGGCGCCATCGGCAATCTGGTGGACTGGCACACCCGTACGGCCACGGCGGAGACCGAGCCGAGGGTGCTTCAGTTCGCGAGCCTCAACTTCGACGTCGCCAGCCAGGAGATCCTCACCGCGCTCGCCGCCGGCAAGTGCCTGGTGCTCCCGCGCGACGAGGAGCGCACCGACCCGGAGGCGCTGGTCGCGCTGATGGCCCGGCAGCGGGTCACCGAGTTCTTCTGCCCGCAGGTGATGCTCCAGGAGATGTGCCGGGCGGCCGGCGAGAGCGGTGTCGCGCTGCCGTCGCTGCGCCACATCTACCAGTCGGGCGAGCCGCTGGTGATGAACGACGGCGTCGACCGCTTCCTCGAAGCCCATCCGCGCACCACCCTGCACAACCACTACGGCCCCACCGAGAGCCATGTCATCACCGCCTACCCGCTGCCCCGGCGGGGTCGCGGACACGCCAAGGGCCCGGTCGCGCTCGGGCCGCTGCTCGACACCTGCCGGGCGCATGTCCTCGACTCCCGGCTGCGCCCGGTCCCGGCGGGCGAGGTCGGCGAGCTGTACGCGGCGGCCCCCCAGCTGTCGCGCGGCTATCTGAACCGCCCGGGGATGACGGCGGAACGCTATGTCGCCGATCCGTTCGGCGCGCCCGGCGCGCGGATGTACCGCACGGGCGACCTGGTGCGGCTGCTGCCGGACGGCGGGCTCGCCTATGTGGCGCGCGCCGACGCCCAGACGAAGATCCGCGGCCATCGGGTCGAGCCGGACGAGGTCACCGCGCGGCTGCTGGACCAGGCGGAGGTCGCCAACGCGGCGACGGTCGCCCGGCAGGGCGCGTCCGGGACCAATGTCCTGGTCGCGTACGTCGTACCGCGTGGCGCCGGGGACGGTCTCGCCGCCCGGCTGCGGGAGCGGCTCGGCGCCTCGCTGCCCGAGTACATAGTGCCGTCCTCGGTGGTCCTGCTGGACGCCCTGCCGCTGACGCCCAGCGGCAAGGTGGACAAGGCCGCCCTGCCGGACCACACCGCGCTGCCCGCCGAGACCTCCGGCACCCCGCGGACCGGCCCCCGGGCCGAACTGGCGGCCGTCTGGACCGAGATCCTCGGAGTCGCCGAGGTCGCCGACGAGGACGACTTCTTCCAGGTCGGCGGAAGCTCCCTCACCGCGATCCAGGTCGCGTCCGCCGTACGGCGGCGGCTGGGCATCCGGCTCAATGTGCCCGACGTCGCCGAGCACTCGCGCTTCGACGCCCTCGCCGCGCTGGTCGACTCCCGGTCGGCGGCCCCCGCCGCGCCTCAGACCGAGCCGGTCCTGCGGCCCCGGCCCGCCGAGCGGTACGAGCCCTTCGACCTCCTCGACCAGCAGCAGGCGTATCTGATCGGACGCGGCGGCGACATCGAGGGCGGCGGGGTGGCCTGCCATCTCTATCTGGAGTACGAGGGCGAGGAGGCGGCCCCGGACGGGGACCGCGAGGGCCCCGGCGTCCGGATCGAGGAGGTCCAGGAGGCGCTGCGGCGGCTGATCGACCGTCATGACATGCTGCGGACGGTCTTCGACGAGCAGAACATGACCCAGCGGGTGCTGCGGTCCGAGGACATCACTCCGTACGTCTGCGAGATCGTCGACGCCGTGGCCGACCCGGGGGCCGCCGCCGCGGTCCGTGACCGGCTCTCCCACGAGAGCCGTCCCCCGGGGGTCTTCCCCCTGTTCAGCGTGGTGTTCATCCGGCTGCCCGAACGCGGGCTGCGGATGTGCGTCAGCATCGACGCCCTGCTCGCGGACGCCCGCGGCATCCAGGTGATCTTCGACGACTGGTCCGCCGCGCTCCGCGGCGACCTGGCCCCCGCCCCCGGCGCGCCCACCTTCCGGGAGTACGTCGCGGCGGTGGCCAGGCTCCGTGAGCAGCCCGAGTTCGAACGGGCGGCGGAGTACTGGCGGAAGCGGATCGAGACCCTGCCCTCCGGCCCCCGGATGCCGCTGCTGCGGGACCCGGCGGGGGCCGCGGCCCCGGTCTTCGTCAACCGCCGTCACACCCTCACGTCCGAGCGCTGGGCGCGGATCCGCGCGGAGGCGGCCCACCGAGGCCTCACCCCCACCGCGGTCGTCCTCGGGGCCTACGCCTGGGCCCTCGCGCAGTGGGCGGACGACCCCAGGTTCCTGCTCAATGTGCCGAGCATGAGCCGCTACCCGGTCCACCCCGGCGTCGACGACATCGTCGGCGAGTGCGCCTCCTTCACCCTGCTGGAGGTCGACACCTCGGGCGTCGCCGCCTTCGACCGGCTGGCGGCCCGCGTACAGCGCCGGCTGCTCGACGATCTGGACCACCGCCACTTCACCGGCATGGACGTCACCCGGGAGCTCATCCGCCGCAACGGCGGTGTCACCGAGGCGCTCGCGCCCGTGGTCATGACCAGTGAACTCGGCGTCGGCGACGGCGTGGACGAGATCTTCGACGGACGGCTGCGGGAGACCTACGCGCTCAGCCAGACCCCCCAGGTGTGGATGGATCTGCTGCTGCGCGAGCGCGCCGGGTCCCTGGTGCTCAACTGGGACGTGGTGGAGGAGCTCTTCCCGCCGGCCGTCGTCGACGGGGTGTTCCGGCTGCTGATCGCGCAGCTGGAGGCCCTCGGCGACGCCGTCTCCGCCTGGTCCGAGCCTCCGGTGGCGGCCGTCGGGGAGACGGTGGCCCGGGAGCGCGGCGAGGGGCCCGCGCGCATCGCGCGCGGCCTGCCGCCGCACACGGTGATCCGCGAGCGGGCCCTGAGCGACGCCGACGCCCCCGCCCTGGTGGACGGCGACACCGCCCTGACCCGGGGCGAGCTGGCGGCTGCGGCCCGTACCGTCGCGCTGGACGTCGCCGACGCGCTCGGGCGAGCCGCCGGGGAGTCCGGCGAACCGGTGGCGGTCCTGGTGCGGCGCGGCTGGCGGCAGTACGCGGCCTGCCTCGGCGTCATGGAGACCGGCCGGGCCTATCTGCCCCTGGACACCGAGCTGCCGCCCGAGCGGATCGCCGCCGTGCTGCGGCAGGCCGGCGTCCGGGTCGCGGTGACCGACGCGGCGACCCGCGCGCTGGTCCCCTCCGGGGTGCTCCGCGTCGACGCCGGGGCCGGTCCGGCCGCGGACGGCGCGTCCTGGCGTACCCCCTGGCCCGGCGGACCGGCCGGCCGGTCCGGATCCGCGTGGGCGTACGTCCTGTTCACCTCCGGCTCCACCGGCGAGCCGAAGGGCGTGCCGATCACCTTCGACGGCCTCGCCAACTGTGTGGAGCACACCATCGACCGTCTCGGCCTCGACGAGACGGACACCTCCCTGGCGGTGGCCTCCCTCCACCACGACCTTTCGCTGTTCGACCTGTTCGTGATGCTCGGCGCGGGCGGCACGGTCGTCGTGGCGGGACGCGGCCAAGAGGCCGACGCCCAGGAGTGGGCGCGCGCCGTCGACCGGCACGAGGTCACCTCGCTGTGCGCCGCGCCCGCCGTGGTGGAGATGCTGCTCGACGGCGCGGGCACCGCCGCCGCGCCCGCCCTGCCGTCGCTGCGACGGGTGCTGACCGGCGGCGACTGGGTGCCCCTGCCGCTCCTCGACCGGCTGCGCGCGGCCGCACCCGAGGTGCGCCCGGTGAGCATCGGCGGTCCCACCGAGACCACCGGCTGGAACATCGCCCACGAGGTGGACGGCCCCGACGCCGTCGGCGCCGACTGGTCGACCGTCCCGTACGGGCGGCCCATCCCCGGGACGTACTACCGGGTGGTGGACGGCGACTTCCGGGACCGGCCCGCGTGGGCGAGCGGCGAACTGGTCGTCTCGGGTGTGGGGGTGACGCCCGGCTACCTCACCGCGGACGGGATCTCCCGCGACCGCCACGGCACGGACCCGGACACCGGCGAGGTGTTCTTCCGCACCGGCGACCTCGGACGCTTCCGCGACGGACTCATCGAGTTCATCGGCCGCGCCGACGACCAGGTGCAGATCCGCGGCCACCGGGTGGAGCCGGGCGAGGTGACCGCCTTCCTCAACGGCCTCCCCGGGGTGCGCCGTTCGGCGGTGCTCCCGCTGCCGGGGCCGGTGCCCGGCACGGTGCGCGCGCTCGTCGCCTTCGTGGTACTGGCCGACGGCGTCGACCCGCGCGCCGTACAGGGCTGGGTCATGACCGGGCTGCCGCCCGCGCTCCGCCCCCAGCGCCTGATCGCCGTCACCACCCTGCCCACCAGCCGCAACGGCAAGGTGGACCGGGCCGCGCTGCTGCGCGCGTACGAGAGCGAGCACGCGGGCGGCGACAGCGGCGAACAGACGGCGGCCGACGACGGCTCGTCCGACGGCGCGCTGGAGTGGCTGGTCCGCGATGTGTGGAGCCGCCGTCTGGAGGTGGACCGGGTCCTGCCGGACGACAACTTCTTCCTGCTCGGCGGCGATTCCCTGGTCGTCTCACGGGTGGTGCTGGACCTGCGGGCGATCCTGCCCGGGGCCCGCATCAGACCCGGCGGCATCTTCTCCACCCGCAGCGCCGCCGAGTTCGCGGCCCTGCTGCGCCGCACCGAGGCCGACCCCGGCCGGCTGGAGGAGATCGCCGGTCTGTACCGGGAGGTCTCCGAGCTGAGCGAGGACGAGCTGGACGCCTATCTGGGGGGCGAGGGCGATGACGAGCGGTGAACCGGCCGAGGGGCCGCAGGCGTACGTCCGGGTCCGCGGACCGGTACGGGAGCGGTACGCCCTGATCACCGGGGCCAGTTCGGGCCTGGGCGCGGCCTTCGCGGACCGGCTCGCCCGAAGCGGCTACTCCCTGGTGCTCGTCGCCCGGGACCGGGACCGGCTGTCGGCCGTCGCCGAGCGGGTGACCGGGCGGTACGGGACGCGCTGTGAGGTGCTGCCCGCCGATCTGGCGTCCGCCGCCGACCGCCGCGCCGTCGTGGAGCGTCTCGGGCGGGGCGTCGACTTCCTGGTGAACGCCGCCGGGTTCGGCGTCTCGGGATCCTTCTGGTCCGTGGAGAGCGCCGCGCTGGACGCCCAGCTCGCGGTCAACGTCACCAGCACCCAGGAGTTCACCCGGGCCGCCGTCGCCCACATGCTGGAGAACGGCGGCGGAACGGTCGTCAACCTCTCCTCCATCACCGGCCTGGTGCCGGGGCGGGGATCGACCTACGCCGCCTCCAAGGCGTGGGTCCTCTACTTCTCGCAGGGGCTGAGCCACGCCCTGCGCGGCACGAACACCCGGGTGATGGTCCTCGCCCCCGGTTTCGTGCGCACCGAGTTCCACGCACGGGCGGGCATCGACGTGCGGACGGTCGGCGACGGCTGGTGGATGGATCCGCACGATGTCGTCGACCAGTGCCTCGTGGACCTCCGAAGAGGAAAGACGTTCTCGATGCCCGGGATCCGCAACAAGGCGTTCATCGCCGCGGTCTCCCGGCTGCCGAGGGCACTCGCCCAGCGGGTGAACCGCATGCTCGGCAACGCCGGCGCGCGCGCGTAGAACAAGCAAGAAGAATCAGCGAAAGAAGAAGAACCATGAGCAAGCGTCGTGTCCTTGTCGCAGCGGCCCTGGTGGCCCCGCTGCTCCTCAGCGGCTGCGGTACGTCGTCGGAGAAGGACGGTGCGGACGGCGGCAAGGGCGGGGAGAAGGCTCCCGCCGAGAAGACGACCCGCAGCGTCACCCACGCGCTCGGCACCCTGAACGTGCCGACCGCGCCCAAGTCCGTGGTCGCGCTGGACGAGGTCGCCGGACTCACCCTCCTGTCCCTCGGCATCAAGCCCAAGGTCGTCTACAAGGCGAGCGCCCAGCCGCGCGCCCAGGAGATCCTTGAGGCCGGGGGCGTCGAGGTGCGCGATGTGACGGTCGGCACCCTCCCCGCCATGGAGAAGCTCACCGTCGACGGACCCGACCTGATGGTCGGCACCGGGGCGGCCGGGCCGGCGGGCGTCGGCTACAAGAAGCTGACCAAGCTGGCGCCCACCGTCGTCCTGCCCATCGAGGGCACCTGGCGCGAGATCGTCGCCAACACCGCGGGCTACTTCGGCAAGGAGGAGATCGGCAAGCGGCAGATCGCCGCGACGGAGGCGCTCCTGAAGAAGCCAGCGGAGGCCAACAAGGCGGAGAAGGGCGACGAGACGCTCTCCCTGCTCGGCAACTCCTTCGGGCAGAACGACTTCACCATGCCCCCGCACGTGCCGATCTCCACCCTGGTCGCCGAGGCCGGATTCACCCGCCCCGAGTTCCAGCGGCGCGAGGTCAAGGGCTACTCGGTGCCGCTGTCCTCGGAGTTTCTGTCCGAGCAGGACGCCGAGCTGATCGTGATCCCCAAGGGGGCCTACTACGACCCGGCCGCGCTCCAGAAGAAGCCGACCTTCAAGGAGCTGAAGGGCGAGGTCGTCATCCCGGACGCCGACATCTGGTACGGCATGTCCGGATTCGCCTTCTACGCGTCCGCGTACGACCTGAACACGCTCGCCTCCGGACAGGGTGAGCTGACCTCGCAGAAGACCGTCCAGGACGTCTGGAAGACCTATCTCTCCGAGACGACGAAGTAGTCGGTCCCGCGGTGCCCCGGAGCGCTCCGGGGCACCGCGGTCCGTCGAGATCCATTTACCGCACACCCATACCGGTCAGGGAGAATTGGTGGCAGAGGGGAAAGGAACCGCGATGCCGATGTGGCTCGTCGCGCTGTTCCTGTCGATATTCACGTTCTACACGGACGATCATGTGATCGCGGGGATACTCCCCGAGGTGGCCGAGGGGCTCTCGGTCTCCGAGGCCGTCGCCGGCCAGCTCGTCACGGTGTTCTCGCTGACGATCGCGCTCGTCACACCCCTGGCCGGACTGCTGCTGTCCCATGTCGCCCGGCGCGCGGTGGTGCTGAGCGCGCTGGCCGTCTTCACCGCCGCCAATCTGGCCGCCACCGCGACCGACTCGTACGCGGTGATGGTGGGGCTGCGCGTCGCCGCCGCCCTGGCCGCCGCCGCGGCGACTCCGCTGATCTTCGCCAGCACCGCCGAGCTGGCCCCCGCCGAGCGCCGGGGACGGTATCTGTCGGTCCTGGCGATCGGCGTCACCGGCTCCATCGCCTTCGGCGTGCCGCTGGGGAGCTGGATCGGCACCGGCCTGGGCTGGCAGGCCACCTTCGGCACGATGGCGGGCCTGGGCGCGCTGAGTCTGGTGCTCGTCGCCCTCTTCCTGCCCGCGACCGAGCCGACCGTCCCGCTCCCCCTGCGGCAGCAGGTCCGCGCGCTGTCCGCCCGGCCGATCTCCCTCGCCCTCACCGGCGGCGGAGTGGCGATCATGGGCTCGATCATGCTGCTGACCTATCTCGTCCCCTATTTGCAGAGCCTGCTCAGCGCCGGTGACAGCGTGCGCGGCCTCGTCTTCGCCGTGCTCGGCGTCGCCGGGACCGTCGGCGTCTTCGCGGGCGGGTTCGCCACCGACCGGCTCGGCGCGGACCGCACCATCCGGCTGGGCCTCGGCGCGTTCACCGCCGTGATGCTCACCCTGGCCGCGCTGTGGTGGCTGCGGCCCGTCCCGACGGCGCTCTTCCTGCCGCTGGTGGCCCTCTGGGGCGCGCTCGCCTACCTCAGCTCGCCCGCCGTCCAGACCCGGCTGCACCAGGTCGCCGGTGAACTCACCGCCCAGGCCCTGGCCCTGAACACGAGCTTCGGCTACCTCGGCATCGCCATCGGCGGGGCGCTCGGCGGAGTCATCGTCTCCCAGGCGGGCCCGGGCTGGCTGCCCGTCGCCACCGCCGTCACCTCCCTGCTCGCGCTGGGGCTGATCACCCTCGCGTTCCGGCAGCCGCCCGCCGCCCCCGTACCCCAGGCCGCCGACGACCGGCGAGGAGCGTCCCAGTGAGCCCGACCATCACCGATACAGGCGCCTCCGCACCGGCCGGCCGGCACGAGGAGGACCCGCCCGCGAAGGCGGCACCGGCCGCCCCCGTACCGCCCGCCGACGCCCCCGCGACCCTCGGCGCGCTGCTGCGCCCGGTCCGCGGGCCGCTCGGCGTCAGCGCCGCCCTCGCGGCCGTCGCCGCCTTCGCGGGCGTCGTCCCGCTGATCTGCCTGGTCGAGCTGGCCGGGGTGCTGCTGCCCGGGGTGAGCGGCGGGGCCGTGGACGAGGACGCCGCGTGGACCGCGGCGGGGATCGCCGCGGGCGCGCTCGCCCTGCGCCTGGTCCTCACCCTCGCGGCCGCGACCGTCTCCCATCTGGCCGATGTGCGCCTGGGGTCCTCGGTCCGCCGCTCGGTGGTGCGCAGGCTCGGCCGGGTGCCGCTGGGCTGGTTCACCGAGCGCAACTCGGGCCTGGTGAAGAAGGCCGTGCAGGACGACGTGGGGGCGCTGCACCATCTGGTGGCGCACTCGGTCACCGAACTCACCACCGCCGTCGTGGTCCCCGTGACCATCCTCGGCTATCTGCTGCTGACCGACCCGCTGATGACGGCCGTCACCCTGCTGCCGGTCCTCGCGGGCATGCTCGGACTGAGGATCGCCACCCGTGGCACCACCGAGAAGATGGTGGAGTACGCGGGCTCCCTCGGCCGGCTGGGCTCGGTGACCGTCGGTTTCGTCGACGGCATCACCGAGGTGAAGTCCTTCGGCACCATCGGGCGCGCCCACCGGTCCTACCGGGAGGCCGCGGACGACTTCGACAGCAAGCACTACGAGTGGATGCGGTCGAGTTCGGCGGGCGCGACCTTCATGGAGCTGGCGCTGTCCCCGATGACCCTGCTGCTGACCACGACCGCGGCGGGCGCGGCCCTGCTGAACGCGGGCTGGCTCGACGGGCCGCTGGAGCTGCTGCCGTTCATCGTGCTGGGACTCGCCATCCCCGCGCCCGTCCTGGCCGTGGGCTTCAACTACCACGCGCTGCTCGCGGCGCGCGGCGCGGCCGACCGGGTCCGGCAGATCCTCGCCGAGCCGGAGCTCTCCTCGGTCCCGCACGGGCCCCGGCTCTCCAGGGCCGGCTCCACGATCCGCTTCGAGTCGGTGGACTTCTCCTACGGCGAGACCTCCGCGCTGCGCGGGATCGATCTCACCCTCGCCCCCGGCACGATGACCGCCCTGGTCGGCCCGTCCGGCTCCGGCAAGTCGACGCTCGCGAAACTGCTGGCGCGCTTCCAGGACCCGGCCGGCGGCCGGATCACCGTCGACGGCACGGATCTGCGGCGGCTGCCCTTCGCGGACCTGTACGAGCACGTCGGCTTCGTCTTCCAGGACACCACCCCGCTGCGGATGTCCCTGCGCGACAACATCCGGCTCGCCCGGCCCGACGCGAGCGACGAGGACGTGCTGCGGGCGGCCCGCGCCGCGCATGTCGCGGAGGTGATCGAGCGGCTGCCCAAGGGCCTGGACTCGGTCGTCGGCGAGGACGCCACCCTCTCGGGCGGCGAGTGCCAGCGCATCGCCATCGCCCGGGCGATCCTGGCCGACCGGCCCGTCCTCATCCTCGACGAGGCGACCTCCGCCGTGGACCCCGACAGCGAGGCCAGCATCCAGCAGGCGCTGAGCGCCCTGGCCGCCGACAAGACGGTGCTGGTGGTGGCGCACCGGCTGCACACCGTCCGCCACGCGGACACCATCGTCGTCCTCGACGGCGGCGAGATCGCGGCGAGCGGCACCCACGAGGAACTGCTCCGGGGCGGCGGGCTCTACCCGGCGCTGTGGGCGGCCCACACCGGGGAACCGGCTGCTCCGGCCGCTTCGGAGGGGGAAACCCCGTCGCTTCCGGACCCCGCCGGGGAACGGGAGACGGACCACGACGACCGCGGCGACCGCCGGGAAGGACCCGCAGCATCATGATCCGCGACCTGCACGCCCTGCTCGACGACACCGGAAAGCGCCAACTGCGCGCCCTGCTCCTGCGGATCACCGCCGCCGCGGTCCTCCAGGCCCTGGCCGGCTGCACCCTGATCCCCCTGCTGAGCGCCGTCTTCACCGAGGACTGGGGGCGCACCTGGACCTGGACGGGCGTCCTCGCCGGTCTCGTCCTCGTCCACCATGTGCTGATCCTCCGCAACCATCTGCGCTCGGGCGAGCTGTCCAGCCGGCTGCTGCGGCTGCTCCACACCCGGCTGGGCGAGACGCTGACCACCATCCCGCTGGGCTGGTTCGGCGCGGGCCGCTCCGCGAAGGTCAACCGGCTCGTCACCAAGACGGCCCTCGACGTGGCCACCGCCCCCGCCCATCTCGTCGCCCCGGTCATCACCGCGTTCGTCGCCCCGGCCACGATCATCGCCGTGACCCTCGTCATACGCTGGGAGATCGGCCTCGCGCTGCTGATCGGCGCCCCGCTGCCGCTCCTCGCGTACCGTCTGTATCTGCGGGTGATCGAGCGGGTCGAGAACGACTGGGAGGCGGGCACCAACCGCGCCTCGGCACAGGTCCTGGAGTACGCCACCCAGCAGCCGGTGCTGCGCGCCTACGGCCGCGGCGCCGACGAGGGCGGCCCGCTGGGCGCGGCCTTCGCCGAACAGGACGCCCAGGCCCGCCGGATGGTGATCGGCAGCTCGGCGGCGAGCGCCCCCCTCTTCCTCGCCCTCCAGACCGTGCTGACGGCCGTGCTCGCCCTGGTCGTGCATCTGTCCCTCGCGGGGGACGCGGACATCGCGGTCCTGCTGGCCGTGATGGTGCTCGCGGTACGGTTCGTCGAGCCGCTCACCGCCGTGGCGGAGGTCGCGGGCGGGCTGCGGATCGCGGCGGTCGGCATGCGCCGGTTCCAGGAGGTACTCTCCGTGGAGCCGCTGGCGGAGCCCGCGGAGGCCGCCCCAGCGGGCGCTCCCACGGTCGAGTTCCGCGAGGTGGAGTTCGGTTACGAGCCCGGCCGGCCGGTGCTCCGCTCGCTGTCCTTCAGCGCCGCCCCGGGCACGCTGACCGCGCTGGTGGGACCCTCCGGCGCGGGCAAGTCCACGGTCCTCTCCCTCATCGCCCGCTTCTACGACCCCGAGCCCGGCGCGGGCACGGTGCTCGTGGGCGGCCGGGACATCCGGGAGCTGGGCACCGAGGCGCTGATGCGCCAGCTGTCGCTGGTCTCGCAGGACCCGTATCTGTTCGAGGACACCATCGAGAACAACATCCTGCTGGCCAGGCCGGGGGCGACCCGGGAGGAGCTGGAGCGGGTCGCCCGGCTGGCCCGGGTGGACGAGATCGTCGGCCGGCTGCCGGACGGCTGGGACACCCGGGTCGGCGAGGGCGGTTCCACCCTGTCGGGCGGCGAGCGGCAGCGGGTCTCGATCGCCCGCGCCCTGCTGAAGGACGCGCCGATCGTGCTGCTCGACGAAGTGACCTCCTCCCTCGACGCGGAGAACGAGCGGCTGGTGCAGCAGGCCATCGCGCGGCTCGCCGAGGACCGGACCGTTCTCGTGGTCGCGCACCGGCTCCAGACCGTCCGGGGCGCGGACCGCATCATCGTCCTCGACGAGGGCCGGGTGACCGAGTCGGGCACCCACACCGAGCTGATGGAGCACGACGGCACCTACCGCCGCTTCGTGGAACTCCGGGAGCAGGCGGACTCCTGGAAGCTCACCCCCCGCTGACCCGATCCACCCGATCCACCCGATCCACCCCGGCCCGCCGCCGGACCACCACTCATCCCCTCAAAGGAGAACGCACCATGTCCACGAACCCCTTCGACGACGAGAACGGCCGATTCCACGCGGTGGTCAACGAGGAGGAGCAGTACGCCCTGTGGCCCGCCTTCCGCGAGGTGCCGCCCGGCTGGCGGACCGTCTTCGGCGAGGCGTCCCGCGCCGAGGTCCTCCAGTACATCGAGGACAACTGGACCGACATGCGCCCGCTGAATCTGCGCGAGGCGATGGCAGCGGACACCGCGGCCCACTGACCGTCCCGGCCGGCCGCGGCACCCCGCGGCCGGCCCCGCCCAGGAACGCGCACCCGCCCATGAACGACCGCACATCAGCGACAGGTGAGGAACACCCGGTGGCCCCCAGAGGCAAGCAGGACATCGCCCACGTCCTGGCACTCGGCCCCCTGCAACGGGGGCTGTACTCACTCAACAGGATGCTCCACGGCACACCGGAGCGCCCGCCCGGCGACGCCGGGGAGCCGGAGACCGACGGCGCGGCGGACATCTACTCCATAGCCGTACTGACCGACTTCCACGGGCCGCTGGACACCGAACGGCTCCGGCGCGCCCTCACCGCCGTACTGGCCCGGCATCCGCATCTGCTCGCCCGCTTCTGGGACGAGGGGCTGCCCCACCCCGTGCAGCTGGTCCCCGCCGAGGTGGACTTCCCCTGGCGGGAGGTGGAGATGACCGCCCCCGAGTTCCAGTCGTATGTGCGCACCGCGCAGTACGAGCCCTTCGACCTGGTCGAGGGGCCCCCGCTGCGCGCCACGCTGGCCGCGCTCGCCCCCGGCCACCACCGGCTGCTGGTGGTCTTCCACCACATCGTGCTCGACGGCTGGTCGGTGCCCCTGTTCTGGCGGGAGCTGGCGGACCGTTACGAGGAGGACGGCGGCGAACCCGTCGAGGCGTCCCCCGCGTACCCCGAGTACATCGGCTGGCTCCAGCGGCAGGACCGGCAGGGCTCGCTGCGCAGATGGCGCGAGATGCTCGCCGGGGTGGACGAGCCGACGGTGGTCGCGG
Source organism: Streptomyces inusitatus (assembly GCF_014651115.1). GTDB lineage: Bacteria > Actinomycetota > Actinomycetes > Streptomycetales > Streptomycetaceae > Streptomyces > Streptomyces amakusaensis. The sequence goes on from NZ_BMWG01000010.1 coordinate 200,159, forward strand.
GCACCGCGCCGCCCGGCGTCGCCCCGCTGCCCCGGCTCACCATGCGCTCCATGGAAGGGCCGGAGCTCGACACGCTCCTCGCCCGGGTGCGGTCGCTCAACCTCACCGTGAACACCGTCGCCCAGGTGGCCTGGGCGGTGCTGCTGCACCGGCTGACGGGACGCGAGGACACGACCTTCGGGGTGACCGTGTCCGGCCGCCCCGAGGAGGTCCGGGGCATCGAGTCGTCCATCGGGCTCTTCATCAACACCGTGCCCGCCCGGGTCACGCTCCGGCCCGGCGAAACGCTTCGCGAGCTGTGCCGTCGCGTCCAGCGCGACGCCGCCGAGCAGCGGGCCCACGGCTATGTGGGGCTCAGCGAGATCCAGCGGGAGGCCGGCGCGGGCGACCTCTTCGACACCATGATGATCTTCCACAACACGCCGAAGGGAACGGCCAGGGACACCCTGGACCTCGGCGGCGGTGTGACGATGTCGCCCGTCCTCATGGACAGCTACACCCACTACCCGCTCACCGTGGTCCCGTTCCTCCTCGACGACCGGCTGTACGTCAACGTCGACCATGTCGACGCCCTCCTCGGCGGGCTGGACGCCGGACGGCTCGCCGAACGCTTCCTCCACCTGGTGCGGGAGATCGCCCGCGACCCCGGGCGCACCCACCGCGAGCTGGACGCCCTGCTCCCCGGGGAGGCCGCCGAGCTGAGGGCGCTGGCCGAGGGACCCGGCGTCGGCCGGCCAGCCGACCCGGCCGACCACGGCGTCCACCGCGCCTTCGAACGGGCCGCGGACCGGCACCCCGGGCGCACCGCCGTCATCGACGCCGAGGGCGAACTCGACTACGGGACGCTGGACCGCTGGGCCAACTCGGTCGCCCACCGGCTGCGCGCCCTCGGCGTCGGGCCCGAGACCCGGGTCGCCGTGGCGCTGCCGCGCACCCGCGCCTTCTTCGTCGCCCTGCTCGGCGTATTGAAGGCCGGGGGCGTCCTCGTACCGCTCGACCTCTCCGCGCCCCGCGAACGCAACGCCGCCATCGTCGAACTGGCAGGCGCCCAGGTGCTCGTCGCCGAGCCCGGCGAGCAGGAGTGGTGGTCGGGCGAGCGCTGCGCCACCGGCCACGAGGCCCCCGCCGCGGGCGGACCGGACACCGGGCGTCTCACCGGGACCACCGCCGCGGACCAGGCGGTGCACACCGTGTTCACCTCCGGCTCCACGGGCGAGCCGAAGGGCGTCATCGCCACCCACCGGGGGCTGCTGACGCTGCTGGAGGCGCACCGGGAGGAGATCTACGCTCCCGTGCTGGAGGACCCCGAGCGGGTGCTGCGGGTCGGTCACGGCTGGTCGTTCGCCTTCGACGCGAGCTGGCAGCCGCAGCTCGCCCTGCTCAGCGGGCACACCGTGGTCCTCTTCGACGAGGAGGACCAGCGCGATCCGTACCGGCTGGTGCGGGGGATCCGCGAGCACCGGGTCGACATGCTGGACACCTCCCCCTCGATGCTGGGCCGGCTCGCCGAGGCCGGGCTGATCGAGGGCGAGGACTGCCCCCTGTCCATCCTGGCGCTGGGCGGCGAGGACATCCCCCGCAGCGCCTGGGACGTACTCGCCGGACTCAAGGGCACCCGGGTGCACAACTTCTACGGCCCGACGGAGATCACCGTGGAGGCCGTCAACGCGCTCGTCGTGGCGGGCGAGGAGCCTCAGATCGGCGGTGCCGCGCCGGGGTCGTCCGCCCAGGTGCTCGGCCCGGATCTGCGGCCGGTGCCGGTCGGGGTGCGCGGCGAGCTGTACCTCGGCGGGCTCCAGGTGGCGCGCGGCTACCAGGCCCGGCCCGGACTGACCGCGGAGCGGTTCGTACCGGACCCGGTCACCGGGGAGCGGCTCTACCGCACCGGGGACGTGGTCCGGCGCAACGCGGACGGCCGGCTGGTCTTCCTCGGCCGCGCCGACGACCAGGTGAAGGTGCGCGGCTACCGGATCGAACTCGCCGAGATCGTGGCCGCGCTGGAGACCCGGCCCGATGTCGCCCGGGCCGTGGTGGTGGCGCAGCCGGAGGCGCGCGGGCGTGTCCTGGTCGCCTATGTGGTGGCGGCCGAGGAGGTGCGCTCCGCGGGCGGGCGGCTCGACCCGGTGGAGCTGAGGGAGGATCTGGCCCGGCGTATTCCGCACTACATGGTGCCCGCCCGGTGGGTGGAGCTGGACTCCGTACCGCTGACGGTCAACGGCAAGGCGGATCTGCGGGCCCTGCCGCGCCCCACGGGCGGCGGGGACTCCCCCGAAGCCTCCCGGCCGCCCGCGACCGACGCCGAGCGCACGGTGCTCGCGGCGGCTCGCGCCCTGCTGGACGAGCCCCACCTGGGCGTCGACGACGACATGTTCCACCGGGGCATGGACAGCATCGCCACCATCTCGCTCGTCGGCGAACTGCGCCGGGCCGGGCTCCAGTGCACCCCCCGGCAGATCGCGGTCCACCGCACACCGGCCGAGGTGGCCCGCGCGGTGACCGCGGCGGCGGCGTCGGCGGCCGCCCCCGGGGAGACGGGTTCCGAACCGGTGCGCACCCCGGCGCTGGACTGGATGCGGCGGCTCGGCTCCTACCGGAGATTCGCGCAGTCCCAGCTGATCGCCCTGCCCCCGGGCATCACAGCGGAGGAGACCGCCCGGGCGCTGGAGCGCGTACGCGCGGCGCATCCGCAGCTCTCCGCCCGTACCGTGCTCGACGCGGACGGCCGGCTCGCCCTGGTCCCGGCCGAACCGGACGCCGTGCCCCGCGTCCTGGTGGCGGAGGAGCATCCGAGGCTGACCCCGCCGGTGGTCCTGGAGAGCGCCCATCGGGTGTGGGAGCGGCTCGACCCGGAGACCGGCGCGATGATGACGGGGGTCTTCCTGCGGGAGACGGGGACCGGGGTGGCCCGGCTCTTCCTCGCCGTGCACCACGCGGTGGTGGACATCGTCTCCCTGCGCGTCCTGCTGGAGGATCTCGCCGCGGCCCACGGGTCCCCGGACCCTCTGCTCGCGGAGGGCACCACCATGGCCGAGTGGTCCCGGGCGCTGGCCGCGCGGGCCGGCGGCTCCGAGTCGCGCGATCAGCTGCCCCACTGGGCCGGGGTGGCGCGGGAGTTCGAGCGCGCGCCGAGGATCGCGCGCCGGAGTGCCGACCCGGCCGTCCACACCCGGGGGCGGCTGGTGTCGCACCGGGTGACGGCGGACGCGGCCACGACCGGCGCGCTGCTGCGCTCCGCGCGCACCACCCCGGAGAACGCGCTGCTCACGGCGGTCGCGCTCGCGGAGGCCGGCTGGCGTGAGCGGCACGGCCATCCGGCGGACAGCGGGCTCACCGTGGTACGGGAGGGGCACGGCCGCCGGGACGATCTCGTCGGCCCCTTCCTGGACCGCCCCGTGGACACCTCCCGTACCGTCGGCTGGTTCAACGTCTTCCACCCGGTCGTCCTGGACTCGGGCACGGGTGCGCGGAACCGGCTGACGCCCCGGGGCGCGGCCGAGGACCACCGGGCGGCGCTCGGGCTGCTGGAGAAGGTCGCGGAAGAGCTGACGGCGGTGCCGTGCGGCGGATTCGACCACGGTCTGCTCGGCGAGTCGGCCGAGGTCCCCGCCGAGGTGCTCTTCAGCTATCTGGGCCGGCTGGACCAGGTGGTGACCGCCGCCGAGGACCGGCCGTGGACGCTGGTCGTCGACGACGCGCTCCGCGCGGTCTTCCCCGAGGACAGCGAGCCGGACGCGGCCCAGCCGTATCCGCTGGAGCTGGTGTGCGCGATCCACCCGGGGCCGGACGGGCCGGTGGTGGAGGCGCTGTGGCGGTACGACCCCGGCGTCTGCGACGAACAAGACATCAAGGAACTGGCCGCGCTGTGGCGGGGAGCGCTCGACGCGCTCGCCGCCGCCGTCGCGGAGAACGAGAGGAACGGCGCATGACAGAGACCATCGAACTCGGCGGAATCACCCTCGCCTACGAGGAGTTCGGCAGCGGGGACCCCGTCGTACTCGCCATGGGCGCCGGCTCCCCGGGCCGGGTCTGGCGCGCCCACCAGGTGCCCGCCCTGGTCGCGGCGGGCCTCCGCGTGATCGTCTTCGACGCCCGCGGCGTCGGCGGCAGTTCGCCCTGCCCCGAAGGGTTCACCTTCGACGATCTCACCGACGATCTGGCCGGCCTGATCGAGAAGGTCGCCCAGGGACCCGCCCATGTGGTGGGGACCTCCCTCGGCGCCCGAGTGGCCCAGCAGCTCGCGCTGCACCGCCCCGACCTGGTGAACCGGCTGGCCCTGCTGGCGACACGCGGCCGCCCCGACGCGGCCCTCACCGTGTTCTCCCAGGCCCAGATCGCTCTGCACGACCACAATGTGGCCCTCCCCACCGAGGCGCGTGCCGCCCTGGGCGCCCTGGCCAATCTCTCCCCCGCCAGTCTCCGCGACGAGATCGAGGCGGAGGACTGGCTCGCCATCCTGGGCATGACCCCCGCCACCCCGTCCGCCGGAGTCCGCGCCCAGTTCGCGGCAGCCCTCACCGGCTTCCCCCCGAGCGTCTCCGCCTTCGCCGGGATCACCGCGCCGACCCTGGTGGTCTCCTTCGCCGACGACCGCCTCTCCCCGCCGGAGCTGGGCGCGGAGATCGCCGACGCCATACCGGGCGCCCGCTCCGAAGTCGTCCCCGACACCGGGCACTTCGGCTATCTGGAACGCCCCGCCGAGGTGAACCGGATCCTGGTCGACTTCCTGACCGGCGGCTGACGCCGAAAGGGCCCGGCTGACCGCAGCGGCTTCTCCATCGCGCGTCCCTCAGCCAGGCAGGAGAGGACATCCGCCCTGCGTGGGTCGCACCGTGAAAACGGACGCCCCACGCAGGGCTCTCGTGCTCTCGTCGAAGACGCCCGCCTCAGCCATCGGTGCGGAACAATAAGCAACGCGTAGGCACCGTTGGGAACATGTGGAGGCACAGTGAGCGTAGACACCATCAGTCTCGGAGTGGTGTTCGTCCATGGACTCTTCTCGTCGGAGAAAACATGGGATCCGTTCGCTCGACTCCTGGCATCCGACGAGGAGCTGGCTTCGATCACGGTAAAAAGACTGGGTTATGCATCACCCAAACTCCGCCATTTTCGACCTGACCGTCGCACCGCTGACTACAACGATCTCGCGGGGCGCCTAAAGACGTTCTTGCGCTACGAAATGTCGACACACGATCGGTTGGTCCTTGTCGGTCACAGTCAAGGCGGGCTGGTCGTGCAACGGTACCTCGCGCAGATGATCAACGAGGGGCGAGGAAAGGAACTCACCAGAATCCGAAGCGTCATGCTCTTCGCGTGCCCGAATGACGGCTCCGACTTCATGTTGCCGCTCCGCCGCGCATGGTGGCGAAGGAACCCTCAAGTATGCGCACTGGCACCGCTCAATCCAGATGTGAAGGATACCCAACGCACAGTCCTCAACCAGATCGTCCGAGCGGAGGCGACCGGCTCATCCTCGTGCCGCATCCCGTTCTGGGTCTTCGGCGGAGACGCGGACAATATTGTCCCTCGTGCCTCCGCTCAAGGAGTCTTCCCCGATGTCTTCACGCTGCCGGGAGACCACTCCACCATCATCAGACCCACATCACATCAGGACGCCGCCTACGTCGTTCTTCGGAAGCATCTTCTGGACGCCCAGCGGCAGGAAGACCCCGCAGCCCCGGACACTGTCGCCTTGAGCCCCTCTCCGATTGAGCCACCACTCGGGCCATGGGGAGACAGCGCAAAGGCCAATCGGATCTTGGACGTTCTGCCTCCTTGTGCCGACTGGCTCAAGACACTGCGCACCCAGCACTTCTTCGTCGTCAGCGGCCGAATCAACCGGCTCTTCCACGAGGCGGCCGATGCTTTCCGGAACGACCCCCTCGAATTCAATGATCTTGAGCTGCGCCAAGCAGCAACGGATTGCAGTCAAGCCGTCATGAAGCTCAGTGAAGCGCTGATTGACCTTCTCTTCGCCGACCGTGTCGACTCCGGAGCGTTTGAGGTTCTGCCGGCAAAGGAGAGAGAAGACGCCTGGACCTTCGTCCTGAGCAAGCACCAGCGCGGTAAGGACGAGCAGCGCCTGCATACACTCCGTGACGCCTTCTTCCATTCCTACGACGCCCTCCTGTGCCTCCTCAATGAGCGCATGCTCGCACCGGAACAGGCTGCCGCCTTCACTGCCACGAATTCCCCCTCACTCTTTGCCGATTCCCCGACAGCGGGTGACGCGATCGCCCCAAAGCTACGTGTCGGCCAAGGGCTTCCGAGGTACGAACGCGAGCTGGGCATGGCGTACGAGCAACTGCAGTCGGCGGGGCTCGGGGCTCCGACCGCCGAGGCATATCTATCCGGCGTGACCGCCGTGCAACACTTCGCCAACTCCGATACTTCCGGCCATGGTTGGGCGCTCGTCCTGAGAAACGGTCGAGCCATGGCCGTGAGTGAGCTGCTCTGGAACGCCCTCGTGAGCGCCGGGCGCTCAGCAGCAGACAGCGACCCGCTCGCCGCTGTTGGATATCCCACCGCCGCAGGGACCGACCCCGCAGTACTCGGCCCGGACATACAGCGCATCGCTCTCGAAGGCGGCAGCTGGGGCCCCGGCTCGCTTGTCCTGGCCCAGCACTGTTGGCGATGGGAACCCAAGGTGGGGCTGGGATTCAATCTGACACGTTCCGCCATGAACTGGACCGCCGCCCAGCCTGCACCCCAGTTGCGGATCCGAGTCGTCGTAACGCTGCCCTGGGACACCCCACCGGATGCCATCACCACAGCTCGCCGCCGTGATCTCCAGGCCGGACTCCGCCTCAGTCGCCTCGCGCTCACGGTGGCCACGCTGTCGCTGAGCAGGGGAGCACAGCTTCCCCTGGATCACTGGAACCCGGGACCGCACCGCAACGCGATCGACTCCATCAGCTACTCGGCGACCATCGCCACCTCTGATGGACGGCAGGCCTTGACCGGGGCGGTCATGGCCTCTCTGCCGAACGCGCCTCAGTCGTCGGAGACAGTGACCTGTGCTGAGGTTACGATCCAGGACACCGCCGCCTGGGCATCGCTTCTCCCCTCGGGTACCTCGACCACGCTGACGCTCAAGGAGGTTGAGTCACTTCTGCAAGCAGCCTGGCTTACAGCCGCGAACGTTTTGCCGGCGGCCACCTGTGACATCACGGCCAAGCAGTGGGCAGGTGCACCCACGATTGAGCTGCGTCTGAGCGCGGAAGGACCCCACGATCGACCCCGTCCCGACCTCGCTACTCTGATCGACCTCAGCACGCTGGGGCCGACCGATCGCAGTCCGCTGTGCGAGATGGCAGTGACGATCACCGCTTCTCCGATGCTGGAAAAAACAGAACGGCAACTGCTGCTACGGCGCGCCCTCGTCCGCATGCTTCAAGGTTTCGGATACGTCGAGGCAGACGAACATCTCTTCACCTGACTCGGAGACACCACACTGTTCCTGGGAGCCCGATGGGAACCAGCGACCAGAGTGTCACCGTCCGCCGGGAGCCGCGTGAGCAAGCCGGGCACCTCGCCGTCCGTTCCCGGTATGCGGGCATGAGCACTCCCCCGGTCACGGCCGGGCGGGGGCGCGGCGCTCGGCCGGCGGAAGGAGAAGGACCTCCAGCGCGGTGGCGCAGGCGCGCGCCTGGTCGGCGAGCCAAGGCAGTCGTTCGTCGGTGAGGACGGCCGGGGTCGCGCGCAGGGCGAGGGCGAAGCGGGCGCGTTCGGTGTGGTCGAACACCGGGACCGCCAGGGTGCGGACGCCGTGTGCCGACTCGCCGTCGTTGACGGCGTGGCCCCGCTCGCGCACGCGGTCGAGTTCGGCGCGCAGGGCCCGCGGGTCGACGATGGTGCGGTCGGTGAAGGCGTCCAGCCCGGGGAGCGCGCCGACCGGGTCCTCCTCGCCGCCGGGCCAGGCGAGGAGGACTTTGCCGAGCGCGGTGGAGTGGAGCGGCCGGCGGAGTCCGATGCCGGTGTCGTGGCGTACGGAACCGCCGACGAGGATCAGCGCGTGGACGCCGTCCCGCAGGGCGAGGTCGGCGGTGGCCCCGGTGCGTGCCGCGAGGTCGGCGAGTTCGGGGACGGTGAGGTGCAGTCCGCGCTGGTGGTAGGAGAGCTGGCCGAGTTCGGTGACGGCGGGGCCGAGGCGGTAGCGGGCGGTGTGGGCGTCCTGTTCGAGGAATCCGGCCGCCACCAGGGTGCGGGCCAGCCGGTGGGCCGTCGAGACCGACAGCGCTGTGCGGCGGGCGATGTCCGAGGCGCTCAGCGGGGTTCCGTTGTCGCGGAAGCAGTTCAGGACGCCGAGGGCCCGGCTCACGGCCTGTGATCCAGTGGGGGCGGCCGGGGCCGCGGGGGCAGCCGGTGGCGCGGTGGCCCGTGAACGCCGGGCGGGACGTGGGGCGTTCGGGGCTTCGTCGAATGAGCTTCCCATGATGTGGCAGCCTTTCCTGACCCGGGCGCCTGAGTCAACTCGCCCGAAACCAAGGGCTGGAGCCGTGCAAGGGGCTACATTCGAGGAGTGTGCGGGCGAGGCCGGATGTACCACGATGTGGGAAGCGGCTTGTCCCTGAGGCAAGGGCCGTGGCAGAGTCTGCGCACCGACCCCGTCGCCTGTCGAGAGGAGCACCGCCGTGACCGTCCGCCGGACCTTCACCGCCCTGCTGCCCTCGGTGACGCCTGCCCTCAGCAGCCGTCGCCACATCGACCTGGTGCGGGTCGCCAGCTCCGGCTGTCGCTGACCCCGGCGACCCGGCCCAGCCCCGCCCCGCCCCGCCGTGTGACGCCCCCCGAGCGGACGCACTCGCCGGGCCGGGCGGCGTCCCGTCGGCGTCCGCCGTTCCGGCATCCGTCCCGCGACGTACCGCGCATTCCCCGGCATCCCACCGGGCACCGCCGTCTCTCCGGCCGAGAAGGGCCCATGACGCACTCCGCACTGCCCGCCACCCTGTGGTTCACCCGCTGCCCCGTGCCCACCGCCACCGGGATCGCCGCCGATCTCGGCTGGCTGGCCGACGAGTTCGCCCGCGACGGGATCACCGTCGCCTCACTCCAGAACGCACCCGCGACCACCGCCCGGGACCACCACTACACCCACGCGCTGGACGGCCTGTTCCGCGAAGGCGGCAATGTCCCCGCCCTGTGGACCCGGTCGCGCGGTGAGCCCACCCGGCTCATCGGCCTCACCTGGATCGAGGAACGCCAGGTGGTGCTTGTCGCGGCCGACTCCGCCGTCCAGGAGGCCGGGGACCTGAAGGGCAGGCGGCTCGCCGTCCCCCGGTATCCGCTGCCGATCGACTTCTGGCGGGCGATGGCCCTGCGCGGCTTCGAGGGCGCGCTGTCCACCGCCGGGCTGACCCTCGACGACGCCGTCCTCGTCGACGTACCCGCCGATGCCCACGCCGACCAGTGGTCCGCGGAACTGGACGCCCTGCGCGCCGGGACGGTCGACGCGGTGTACGCCAAGGGGGCCACCGCCGTCGAGGCCGCCGCCCGCCACGGCGCGCGGATCGCCGTGGAGCTGGACGACCACCCCGACCGGCGCACCCGTGTCAACAACGGCACCCCCCGTCCGATCACCGTCCGCGAGAGCCTGTTGGAGGACCATCCCGAGCTGGTCACCCGTTTCCTCGCGGTCCTCGTCAGGGCGGCGGGCTGGGCCGCCGACCACCCCGACGGCCTCGCCCGGGTGCTGAGCCGGGAGACCGGCGCGGGCGCCGCGGGCGTAGCGGGCGCCTATCGGGCGCGCGGCCACCGCGATCTGCGGATCGGCCTGTCCGACGAACGCCTCGACCTGCTCGCCGGGCAGGAACACGCCCTGCGGGCCCACGGGTTCCTCTCCGCCCCCGTCGACATACGGGAGTGGGCCGCCCCCGAACCCCTCCGGCGAGCGGCGGGCCTGACCCCCCGCCCCGCCACCGACACCGTCACCGCCGACACCGCCGAGGACCGCCAGTGAATCCCCTGACCCGCCGGGCCGTGCGCACCGCCGCGGCCCTCGCCGCCGCCACCGCCGTCCTTCTCCCGCTCACCGCCTGCGGCACCGCCGGGGAGAAGACGGCGGGAGGCGAGGACACCGTCGTCGTCCGCATCCCCGACCCGAAGAACTCGGGCGTCCTCGCCCTCGGCAAGAAGGACGGCAGCCTCGGCAGGGCGCTCGCCAGGGCCGGGGCCCGCGTCGAGTGGACCGGCAGCGCCGGACCGTTCGCCCCCGCCGCCCAGGCGCTCAACGCCGGACAGCTGGACATCGCCACCGGGTCCATCACCTCCGGAGTGACCGCCCTCACCCAGAAACCCGGGTTCAAGCTCTTCGGCACCGTCACCCCGGACGGTGCCGGGGAGGGCATCCTCGTCCGGAAGGACTCCGGGATCAGCACCGTCAAGGATCTCGCCGGGCGCAAGGTCGCCGTCAACCGGGGCGGCACCGGCGAGTATCTCCTCCTCAAGGCACTGGCCCGGCACGGCGTCCCGGCCGGCGAGGTGGAGCGCGTCTATCTGCGTCCCGACCAGACGGCTTCCGTCTACAAGACCGGGCAGGTGGACGCCTGGGCCTCCTGGGCCGCCTACTCCGTGGCGGAACTGGGCAGCGGCGACTCCCGCTTCGTCGCCGACGGAGCCGCCCTCGGCTCGGACAACTACAGCTTCCACGCCGTGCGCACCGGCTTCGCCGAGAAGCACCCCAAGGTGGTGAAAGCCCTCTACGACTACCTCCGCACCGGCAGCGCGGCGCAGAAGGCCGCCCCGGAGAAGTACGTCAATGTCTTCACCGACCGGGGCCCGACCGCCGTCACCGGCACGGCCAGGGAACTCCAGCTCCGGATCCTGCGCGAGGGCGGCACCGTCGAGCCGATCACGGCCGACGCCATCAGGCGCTTCGAGTCCGTGGCCGACTTCTACCTCGACCAGAAGGTGCTCAAGCAGCCGGTCGACATCAAGCCCCACATCCTCGATGCCGAGGCCCTGGGATGAGCACCGCGACCCGGCCGGCCGGGAAACTCGTCACCCCGCTGCCCGATCTGCCCGGCGACAGGCCGAGAGCCGTCTCCCTCACCGTACGGACACTGGGCCCGCTCCTGCTGATCGGCGCCTGGTGGACCGCGTCCGCCACCGGACTGCTCACCCCCGACATCCTCGCCGGACCCCCCGACGTCGTCCGCGCGGTCGGCGAACTGTGGGGCAGCGGCGAACTGCCCGACGCCCTCGCCGCCTCGCTCACCCGCTCCGGGACCGGGCTGCTGCTGGGACTGGTCGCGGGCGTCGTCCTCGGAGTCGTCACCGGCTTCAGCAGATCCGGGGACGAACTCTTCGACTCCTCCCTCCAGGCGATGCGGACCATCCCCTTCCTCGCCCTGGTCCCCCTGTTCATGGTCTGGTTCGGGATCACCGAGACGGCGAAGATCCTGCTGATCGCGTTCGCCACGACGTTCCCCATGTACGTCAGCACCGCCGGCGGGGTACGGGGAACCGACCGCAAACTCCTGGAGGCGATGCGCTCCTTCGGGATGGGCAGGCTCGCCCTCGTCCGCGAGGTCGTGCTGCCCGGCGCGCTGCCGTCGCTGCTGTCCGGACTGCGGCTGTCCATGACCCTGAGCGTGATCGCGCTGGTCGCCGCCGAGGAGATCAACGCCACCGCGGGCATCGGCTATCTGATGTCCCAGGCGCAGGCCTACGCCCGGACCGACGTCCTCGCGGTGTGCATCCTCGTGTACGCCCTGCTCGGGCTCACCGCCGACGGCATCGTCCGGCTCCTGGAGCGGTTCCTGATGCCGTGGCGCGGACAGGGGGCCCTCCGATGAGCGACACCGCCGTACAGGTACGCGGACTGCGCCGGGTCTTCGGCGAGCGGGCCGTTCTCGACGGTCTCGATCTGACCATCGCGCGGGGGGAGTTCGTCGCCCTGCTCGGTGCCAGCGGCAGCGGCAAGACCACTCTCCTGCGTATCCTCGGCGCGCTCGACCGCTCCGACGGCGGCGAGGTCCTGGTGCCCGAGGTCCGCACCATCGTCTTCCAGGAACCCCGGCTCGTCCCCTCCAAGAGGGTCCTCGCCAACACCGTCGTCGCCATGCCGCGCGGCGCCGCCACCCGGGAGACCGGGCTGCGGGCGCTGCGCGAGGTCGGACTCGGCTCGCACGCCGACGCCTGGCCCGGCACCCTCTCCGGCGGGGAGGCGCAGCGGGTCGCCCTCGCCCGCGCCCTGGTACGCCGACCCGAACTCCTGCTGCTGGACGAGCCGTTCGCCGCGCTCGACGCGCTGACCCGGCTGCGGATGCAGGACCTCGTGGGGGAGTTGTGCCGCCGCCACCGGCCCGCCGTACTGCTGGTCACCCATGACGTCGACGAGGCCGTCCGGCTCGCGGACCGGGTCGCGGTGCTGCGCGACGGACGTCTGGTCACCGACGCGCCGGTCGGCATCGACCATCCCCGCGATCCCGCGCACCCGGCCTTCGCGGCACTGCGCCGCCGTCTCCTCGGCGACCTCGGTGTGCACCAGGAGATCCACCGGGACCCGGCGTCCCCCGCACACGAGACACACCCGTCCGCCCCCTCCCCCACTGGAGCGACCCTGTCATGACCGTCACCATCGGCGTCCACCCCAACAACCCGACCCTGACCCATCTCTCGCGGCTCGACCACGCCCAGCGGGCCCTCGCGCCTCTCGGTGAGACCGTCGTCTTCCACCACTACACCGACGGAGTCGCCACCGGCGCCCTGCTGAGCGAGGGGGTGTTCGACTTCGGCGGCACCGGCTCCACCCCGCCGATCAGCGCGCAGGCCGACGGCCACGACATCGTCTACACCGCCGTCTCCGCGCCCCGCCCCGACCACGGAGCCCTGCTCGTCGCCGCGGACGGACCGGTCCACGACATCGCCGGTCTCAAGGGCGGCACCGTCCATCTGGGCATCGGGTCCTGGCAGACCCATCTGCTCGCCAAGGCACTCCACTTCGCCGGGCTCTCCTACGGCGCCGACATCACCCCCGCCAGCGCCGGACCGGACAGCGCCCGGCTCCTCGCGGACGGCACGATCACCGGCTGGGTCACCCAGGGCGCCGACCTCGCCGCAGCCCTGCGGTCCGGCGACGCCCGCGTCCTGCTGCGCTCCGGCGACGTCATCGCGGACCGCTCCGTGTTCTTCGCCCGCCGCGACTTCGCCGAGCGACGCCCCGAGGTCGTCGCCGCCCTGGTCGCCGCCCTCCAGCGGGCCGACGACTGGGCCGCCGCCCACCCCGGCGAAGCGGCCCGGATCGCCGCCGGCGACCTCGGGGGCTCCGTCGACGACTGGGAGAGGGCCCTCGCCACCCTGCCCCGGCGGATCGAACCGGTCACCGAGGCGTTCCTCGCCGAGCAGCAGGAAGCCGCCGACATCCTGCACCGCGCGGGATTCCTGCCTCGCGCGGTCACCGCCGCCCACGCCGTCGCGGGTACGGCGGGCTGACCGATGACCTCCGAATTCCTCTGGTACATCATCCCCCGCGAAGGCCCCTACCCCTGGGAGCCCGAGGGCCGCCGCCCCGTGGACCTCGGCTACCTCCAGCGGCTCGCGGGGGCCGTGGACGAGCTCGGGTACAGCGGCGCGCTGCTGGCCACGGATCTGCACGACGTATGGACACTGGGCAGCGCCCTCGCCGCGTCGACCGGTCCCGGGTTCAAACCGCTGCTGGCCGTCCACCCGGGGCTGATCGCCCCGACCCTGCTCGCGAAGATGGCTCTGACCTTCGACACCCTGTTCGGCGGACGGCTGCGGTTCAACGTCGTCAACGGCTCCACCGCGTCCCTGCGGGAGTACGGCCTGCACGTCGAGCACGACGAGCGGTACGCGCTGAGCGCCGAGTACTGGTCGATCGTGAAGCGGCTGACCGCGGGCGAGGTGTTCGACCACAAGGGCCGCTACTACGATCTGCGCGACGCGGGCGCGGGACTCCGCGAACTCCCCCCTGTCCAGGAGCCGCACATCCCCCTGTGGTTCGGCGGCTCCTCCCCCGCCGGGATCGAGATGGCCGCCGAGCACGTGGACGTCTACCTCACCTGGGCCGAGCCGCCGCACCTGCTGAAGGAGAAACTCGACCGAGTACGCGAACGGGCCGCCGCGTACGGGCGGTCCCTCCGGATCGGGCTGCGCGTCCATCTCATCGTCCGGGACACCGAGGACGCCGCATGGGCCGCGGCCGACCAACTGCTGAAGGTCACCAGCGAGGCCACCTACGCCCGGCAGCTCGGCGCGAAGGCGACCGAGGACGGCGTCGGCTGGCAGCGCCAGTTCCGGCACGGCGGCCGAATCCCCGCCCACGCCCGCGACCTGGAGGAGCACCGCAACATCTGGCCGGGCATGAGCCTGTTCCGCCCCGGCCCCGGCACGGCGGTCGTCGGCTCCACCGCCCAGGTCGTGGAACGCCTCGCGGAGTACGAGTCCCTCGGCGTCGACACCTTCATCCTGTCGGGCAACCCCCTGCTGGAGGAGGCCTACCGAGTGGCGGAGACGGTTCTCCCGGCACTGGGCGTCCGGCGATAGCAGCGGAACCGGAGACTCGACCGGAGCCGTACCCGGCCCCGGAGCCGCTACGACGGACCGGAGGGGGCCTTGCCCAGCGGGGCCGCCACCGGACGGCCGGCGGTCGCCGGACCGCCCCTCGGAGCAGCGGGCGGCGGCATCAGGTGCCGCCTGGCCAGCAGGACGAGGATGCCGATCGCGCCGACGATCAGAAGGCCGGTGAAGATCCATTCACGGGATCCGCCGGGGCGGTAGACCCGTCCCGGAGCGCCCACGTCGAGAGCCGCGACCCGCTGGCCGGCCGCCAGCGAGCCGCGGTCGCTCCCGTACATCTTGACCGGCTCGCGCAGGATGGTGCCGTCGACGGATCGGAACGATCCGTTCCACTCGCATGTCTCGTGTCCCGGATGCTTGACGCAGGACAGCCCCCTCGCGGTGAAGGTCCCCGGGGTACCGTCGGCCGTCGCCGCGCGTATCGCGTTGCCCAGATTGGGCAGTGTGACCGCCAGCAGCGCGCATGCCGTGATCAGCAGCAGCAGGGACACGAAGCCCGACGGCCGCCGGGTCCGCGGCCCGGTCATCGGGTCCGCTTCCCGGTCATCTCTCCACCGCGCAGGCGCAACGGGCCGCCGCGTTGTCCGCCCGGTCCGCCCGTGCGTGCAGGACCATGGCGATCACCATGGGAATGGTGACGAGCGCGTTGTAGAACAGGTGCAGTTCCACCCGCGGCGCGACGAGCTGGATAAGGCTCGTGGGCACGGCGCGGCCGGCCAGATACGCGCCGGAGAGCGCCTGGATGAGCAGCAGCAGATGTTCGAAGTGGTGCCAGACCTGTATGCCGAGGGTGACGTTCCACCAGGTGCGCGACTTGCCCGTGAATCCCGGACGCAGCAGGATGAAGCCGACCAGCATGAGCAGGGCATAGCCGTAGTGCATCCACTCCGAGGTGACCAGCCAGGGGAACGGGATCCCGAGAACACCTCTGGCCTCGGGCACCGGCCAGCCCATCACATATATCTGGACCGCCTGGGTGAGGTGCTCCGCCCAGTGGGCCAGCACGATGACGGCGAAGATTTTCAACCCGATGCTGTGAAGTCGACTGTTGAGGATGCCGATACCGGTACGTATCCGGCTCGGCGCTGCGGTGTCAGCCAACATGGGAACCTCCGTGGTCCAGGTCGAGGGACCATTTCAGCAGTCGGCCGCGCGTCACGCCTTCTTCCTGCGTGCGCAGTTGGACTCCGCCCGGGACCGCCGCCGGGTCGGGGTCCGGCTGGAGGAGCACCTGCCGGAGTTCGGCGGTGCACATCATGTAGCCGTCCGGATCCGGCAGGCGTTCCAGATAGTGGGCGAGGTCCGCGCCCAGGGCGAACACCCTCACCGGGGTGCCCGCGGCCCGCGCGGACTCCACCACCCTCAGCGCTCCGTCCATGACGGCCGGGTGCCGGGTCTGGTAGACGTCGGCCACCAGGTGGTTGGTCCGGTCCGCCGCCAGATAGAACTGGACCATGTCCTTCATGCCGATGAACAGCTCGCTCGCGCCCGCGGCGCAGATCGCCGGGGTGGCGTGCACCGCGGCAGGCGTCTCGATGAACGCGGACAGGGGCACATCGGCCGGTAACTCAAGGTGCGCCCTGAGTTTGGCGAACTCCCTCTCGTCGTTGAGGAACGGAGCCGAGAGGTGCACCCGGGCCGCCTCTTCGCCGAGCCGTTCGCGCAGGGAGTCGAGCACCGCGTGCAGCGCGTCCCGGTAGGCGGCCGACCCCAGCAGCCAGCGTGCGCCGTGCAGACCCATCTCAGGGTTCGGCTCGACCGGGACCGAGGCCCGCTCGGTGACGGCGGCGGCGTGGTCGGAGCGGAGGTCGAGAAGCCTCAGGACCAGCCGCTGATCGGGCAGGAGCGCCTGGACGAAGACGCACAGCCGGTCCGCGACGGCCCTCCCGTAGGCGGTGATCTCCGCAGGGCCGCCGTTCAGCGAGTCGAGCGGGCGCAGGCCCGCCGCCAGGCAGAGGAACTCCTCCCTGATGAAGAAGGAGTCGACCCGTTTCGCGTTCGGCCCGCACGAGTTGATCGTGTGGATGTCCTGGAGGTCCGCGATGACCGCGCATGCCGAGCCGAGATCGTCCAGCGAGGGAGTCCCCGTGCTCCTGACGGCCCCGATGATGACCGACTGGCTCTCCAGATCCAGCATCACCTCGCCGACCAGATCGGCCAGATCGGCCTCGTCGACACGGAGCACGGGTATTCCCCTGCCGCGGCAGATGGACTGCATATGCCCGGTCATTCCACCCGAACCACAGACGACCGCGCTCGCGGCCACGATCGCTTCGTACAGTCCCGCTTCGAGGGAAGGGGCGACGAGGATTGATCCCTCAAGTGGTCTTCTTGTGCGGTTGCAGATGCCTCGGAGAACACCCTGCCCGCCGCCGGCCAATAGAGATCCCTGAACCCGTCGCCCGTTCAACTAATCCTCCATATTCTCGGCGTTCTCTATCCCCAATTGCCGACGCAGCTGCCGTGGAGTCACGGAGACGTCGATGAGTCGTTCGACTGCGGCCCTGTTGACGACAGCCCTCGTCAGACGTTCGCGACGGGGGCTGTCCACCGGGAGGGTCGGAAGTCCGCCCAAGGAACGGACGCAGGCGTCCAGCCGGGAATCGAGCAATTCCCGCTCATGCCGAGTGAACGCGGCCAGCCTCCTCACCTCCAGCACCACAGCCTCCCTGAATCGGTCCCGTTCCGCTTCCTCTATGTTGCTCACCTCGCCCGGAGATCGCGCTTCGAGGTGAAGCAGATCGTCCTCAGGTGTTTCCAGCCGCTCGATCACCCGCGCGGCGACCACGATGGAATGGTTCTTGATGGCGGCGAGATTGAACGAGAATGCGCCGGTTCGGCCGTTCCGCACGATCTCGTCACCCTCCCTCAGCACACCGAGCGCGGAGATCGGGCCCGTCGGTTCGCCGTCACGGCTCAGCAGCGTCCCCCGTTCGTCGACCTTCAGGCCGCGCCCGGTGCGCTCATGGGGTATCGCGATCCCCCTTCTGAGGAGACTTCCCCAGAGCGACTGGCCGACCTTGCGGTAGTCCCACTCCCTGCCGAAGTTGGACACCACCAGGTCCGCTTCGATGGTCCGCTTCCTCCCCGGGGCCGCGATCGACACGGCCAGCCGCCCGGACTCCGCCGGTGTGACCCCCTCCACCTTGCCGACGACCAGCTTCACCGCCCCGTCCGCCGGGCGCATCGCACGCTCGATGATCTCCATCGTGTACTCCACGGCACCGACCCGGAGCGCTGCTATCGCGGTGCTGAACTCGTCCAGGAGGGCGCGCAGTTCCTTGGTGGGTATCTGCTCGACGGCCTGCGGAAGATGCGGCTCCCACGCCTTGGTCACGCGCTCCGCGACCACCGCCGGGGCGACCTCGGGATGGTCCCGGGCGACCGTCGCACACGCCGCCTCCCACTCGCTCCGCACCCGGGCGAGGAACTCCTCCCGATTCCGGTAGGGCTCCAGCAGCGTTTTCGGACAGGGCAGTCGCAACACCCCGTGCTCATGGTCTTCGGGGTACGTCCGGAACAGCGTCCCGGTCCTGGAGATCAGATGGATGGGACCGGTGTGCCCCTGGCGCAGCAGCAGTCCCGCCGAGTCGTACGCGCTCAGCACGGATCCGACGATCGCGACGGTCGCCCCGGGCGGGAGCGCCGCGAGCTTCCGGACTCCGTCGGCGGAGTACGGGTGCCGTACGAAGGACGAGTGCGTGAGCACCTCGGCGGCGAAGGGCGGCTCCCTGAGTTCGAGCCCGGTCGCGAGAACGACGTGCTCGGCACGGATGACGGTCGGCTCCGGGCCCGGCCCGTCCTGCGGGCCCGTGCCGGACGGATGCCGCACCGTCACCTCGACTCCCGGCCCGCGCACTTCCACGTCGACCGCTTCGCCGTCCGCCTCGACGAGCACGACGCCGGGACATGCCTCCCGTCTCGCCTCGGCCAGCCGGTCGATCAGATAGTCCTGGAAGATCCGGCGGGGCGCCGGGCCCTGTTCGCTGAACTCCAGCTCGGCCCAGGGCGTCGGCCAGTCCCGGCGGTCGGCCTCGTGGTTGGCCCAGCGGACAAAGTCGTTGACATCCTCCCGGAACACCGACATCCGCCCCGCCTGGATGTTGAACACATGGTCCCAGGGGTTGCCGTCACGGTGATAGGCGACACCGGCGGACCGGTACTCGGATCGCCGTTCGAGCAGAACGATCTCAAGCGGTGCGCGCGCGAAGCGGAGCAAGCGGATCGCTGTGGCGGTGCCGCCCAGACCAGCACCGACGATGAGCACTCTCGGGCGTGTACGTGTTCGATACATGAGGAAACCGCCCCGTTGGGTGATGGGAGCCCGACGCTGCTGTCTTACGCCGGGCGAAGGTCCGTTGACGGAGTATGCCGCCCCACGAAACAAGTACGGAACGGGCCGGGGCGATCTCTTCCTCCCCAAGAACGATCAACGGCACCGCGGACGCGAACACGGCCCGCGCCTCCCGCGCGCGGCGGACGCCGGAGGAGGGCGCCGGAGGAGGGCGCGCGCTCTGCCCGCGGCAGAACAGTGGCCGGACCGGGCTCCACGATCCCTACAGTCCAGTCCCATGACGACGATTTCGACACGTACGGTCGAGTACCCGGCCGACGGCCTGACGATGATCGGGCACCTGGCGCTCCCGGCCGGCGCCGGCCGCCGGCCCGCGGTGCTGCTCGGACCGGAGGGCACGGGGCTCAGCGACGTCGAGCGCCGCCGGGCCGACGCTCTCGCCGAGCTGGGATACGTGGCGCTGGCCTTCGACCTTCACGGCGGGCGCTACTTGAGCGACCCCGAGGAGATGCTGGCCCGCTGCCTGCCGCTGCTCGCCGACCCCGACCGGATGCGTGGCATCGGCCATGCGGCGCTCGATGCGCTGCGCGCCGAACCGCGGACCGACCCCGACCGGATCGCCGCCGTCGGCTACGGCACCGGGGGCGCCGTCGGGCTGGAACTCGGCCGCGACGGCGTCGGCCTGCGCGCGATCGGGACGGTCAACGCGCTGACCACGGGCCGACCGGGCGAGGCGGCGCGCATCCGCTGCCCGGTGTGGGCCGGGGTCGGGTCGGAAGACCCGATCATGCCGCCCGCCCAACAGCGAGCCTTCACCGCCGAGATGCAGGCCGCGGGCGTCGACTGGCGCCTCACGGTCTACGGCGGCGCCCTGCACGCCTTCCACCACCCGCCGGTCGACCACCCCGTCGTCCCCGGCGTCGGCCACCACCCGCGGCACGCGCGGCGAGCCTGGCGCGATGTCGTCGACCTGCTCGCCGAGTGCCTGCCCGTGACGGAGGGGCAGCCTCAGAGGAGGTGAACCCGCCCCAGCTCTCCCAGGTCGTACGACGGGACGTCGCCGGCGGGGCGCACCGTGTACCCGGTGATGTGCGGCGAGTCGACCGAAAGGAAAAGAGCGGCCCAGACTCCGTTCCGTGAGGTGCCGGAGTCCGTGAGGAACGAAAAATCTCCACGCAGGGTGAGAAGGTACTTGGGCTTCGATGTGGAGCCGAATCCCGGACCGTACACGGCTCGCATTCCGGCGTCACCGGTCGTCAGTACGACACACAGATCTCGCGGACGCTCCTCTCCCCATTCGAGGGCCCAATCACGCGCGACCCTGGAGAGCTCCTGGAGTGTGGCCTCGTCAGCCCCTGGCCCCAGTTGGTTGCGGAGCCGGGTGGGGCCGACTCTACGCGGTGATCCAGTGGGAGGTTGTGAGCACCACGGGCGGCTACACCGAGCTGCGAGATCAGTTTGTCCGTGACCCGTTCGGCATCGCCGACACCACGGCGACCGAGCACCGCACACCGGCGGCCGGCGGCCAAGACTACGTCAAGGGGCACGGCATTTTCGTCTCCCCGGTGCGCCAATCGCGCTGTGCGTGACGCGCGACAACTCCGTCCCGCGACGTGCTGGCGGCTTCGATGGTTTCCTCACCCGGACCAGAGCCGTGATCGGATCGCCGGGTTCATGTCGCCAGAGCAGGTCCGCGGTGAACGGCGGCTCTCTCCAGCCTCAGACGTCTTCTGCCCGGGCAGGGTCCTTCACTACACCGCCACCGGCCAGACTCAGTTCGGCCCCCTGGGCATCGGGGCTCACGCCCTGATGTTCCGCATCGCCGAGAAGGAGGCGAACCTGACCGGCTGCCGTCCTCTCTGCTGGAACTGGTGCGAGGAGGTGGCGTCACCGGGTCACTGAACGGACCGCAGGAACCCCAGGGGTTGTCTCTGGAGCTGGTCGATGGCCTGGGCCGTCTCCTCGCACTCGGGAAGGAAGATGGTGAGCTGCTGAGCATCCATGGGCATTTCGAGCGTCTCACGGAGAAGTCGCAGACGGTGCCCGTCCGGGTGGTTGAGTGTGAGAGCCCCGCGGCGCGGTACTGCATGACGGAAGAGACGGTTGGTGAACTCGGGCCCGGCAAGGGGGGTGAGCTCTGAGATGAGCCATTCGAGGTTCTGAAGGGACGGCGCCTGCCACAGGTCGAAAGTGTACTCGTCCGCGATGTCTTCCCAGTCTGCGAAGAACGTCCGAGAACGAGGGTCGGTGAACAAGTAGATGTTGAGGTTCGGCTCGGCGACGTCGAGCAGCCCGGTGCCTCTGGTGATCGACTGATAGCCCGTGGTGTGGGCGAGGATGTCACCGAGCCGGTTGGTCACAACGGCGACGCCGGGTTCGAGAAGGCTGAGTGTCTGCAGGACGGACGGCCGCACGCGCCGAGACGGTGGCACGGGCCTGACCAGGACCGAACATTCGTCACTGGCGATCTTCGCGAGGTAGCGCAGGTGCTGGCGCTCGGGAGAGTTGAGGCACAGTGCGTCGGCAAGCGAGTTGATCACTGCGGGCGACGGGTTGCGGTCACGCCCTTGCTCCATACGGGCAAGATACTCGACGCTGATTCCGGCTCGGGTGGCGAGGTCCAAGCGGCGCAGCCCAGGTGACCGGCGGCGGCCGAGTCTCTCCAGACCCAGGCATTCCGGCTGGATGCTGTCCCGCTTGGTCCGAATGAACTTCCCCAACGGTGTCCCCATATCGACAGGCTACCGGTGCTGACGGGCGGGCTGGGGTGGCTCGCCGAGACTGCCTGTGGTGATATCCGGATGGCCTGAGGCTGTCCGCGCGGATCTCGCCCCTTCATCGCGCGGCGCGGAGGATGGCCCTGCGAGGGCTAGCCTCAGTAGGGCCTCGTTAAGCCTCATCGCGGCCCTGATGATGATGGTCATGGAGAACAAATCGACACGGCGTTCCGGACAGGTCTTGCTTGTCTGGGGGTTGCTCGTGGCCGCGGCCAACCTCCGGGCGAGCCTGACAGGTGTCGGGCCGCTGCTGGATCAGGTACAGGCCGACCTGGGATTGACCCCAGCTGTGCTCGGCTTGCTGAACACGCTGCCATTGCTGGCGTTCGCCGCACTGTCTCCGATGGTGCCCCGGCTTGCCGCACGGTGGGGAAGCGAGCGGCTCCTCGGCGGTGCACTCGTCGTGCTGACACTGGGGATCGCGGTTCGATGGACGCCCTCGACGGTCGGTCTGTTCGCGGGCACCATGCTGATCGGAGCGGGCATCGCGGTGGGGAACGTCCTGCTGCCAAGCCTCATCAAACGTGACTTCCCCACCAAAGTAGGGCTGTTGACCAGTGCTTATGCCACGGTGATGGGCGGTGTGGCCGCGGTGGCGTCCGGAGTGGCGGTGCCGATCAGTGAGGTCGCTCCGGGCGGCTGGTACACCGCCTTGGGCTGCTGGATTCTGACCGCGCTGGTGGCCGTGCTGCTGTGGCTTCCCCAGATGCGGACCGCGCCGCCTGCCTCGCGGGCGGTTCGTGGGCCGCATCAGTTGCCCTGGAGGTCCGGCCTGGCGTGGGCGGTCACGGCGTTCATGGGGCTGCAGTCCCTCGGCTTCTACGTCGTCGTGACATGGCTGCCCCAGGTCTTCCAGGACAATGGGATCAGCGCAGCCTCGGCGGGATGGCTGCTGTTCCTGTTCCAGGCGGTCGCGGTGCTCACCAGCCTGGCGGTGCCGGGCGCGCTGCGCTGGGCAGGCGACCAGCGGGCACTGGCGACGATCTGCTCGGCCATCATGCTTCTCGGCTACCTCGGTCTCCTGGTGGCCCCGAGCCTGGCGGTGCTGTGGAGCATCGTCCTCGGTCTGGGCGGCGGGGCCTGTCTCGTACTCGCGCTGGCGTTCCTCGGCATGCGGGCCCAAGATGCGGCCGGGGCGGGCGCGTTGTCGGCGATGGCCCAGTCGATCGGCTATCTCCTGGCCGCCGTCGGGCCGGTGGTCTTCGGGCTGCTGCACACAGTCAGTTCCGGCTGGCAGGCACCGCTGGCGTTCATGTGCGTCGCCGCCGCCGGTCAGACGGTGGTCTCGCTGGTGGCCGGACGCGGCACGGTGCGGTCGGCCGAGGTTCGGGAGCCCGACCGGGCCCTTTCGGTGCCAGAAAGCGCCCCGTCACCTGAGCACTGATCGTCCGGAAGGCGGGGGATCTCATGAACCACAAACGGGGGAGAGTGTTGACAGATGAGCATACTTACCGAGATCGTCGCCGGAGTCCGTGTGGACCTGCGGGCACGTATGGCCGAGGTGCGCCCGGAGATTTTGCGGCGCAGGGCGGAGTCACGCAACGCCCGGATGACTCCAGAAGCCGTCGGTGCCGTGCTGCAGCGCCGGGCCGAGATCGCTGCCGGCCGCGAGAAGCTGGCCGGAGGCGCAGCCATGGTACTGACAGATGGGCTGGATAGGCCTTATGAGGCCATACCAGATTACACCAAGCCGCTCTGCCCACCCTGAAGAGAAAGAAAAATACTAGATAATTCCGGCTTCCGTAAGTCGAGTATAGTTCCGCCCGGCATACTTTTTCCCTCTCTGATGGCGACGTCGAAGCAGGAGCTCCCATTCCTTTGATCTATCTACAGAAATCCGAGTTTGGGCAGCTTTAAGATTTGCCCAATGCTTATCAAAATCTCGCTCAAAAGCATATTGAGTGACTGTAAGATCGAAGATTAGCCGCTCCAGATGCTTCAGCATATTGCTCTGCAGGCGAAGGTGCCACAACGTCAGAGAGTTCAAACGCTTGGTCCGATCCTGGTTTACGTTATTGCGTTGCTCGTTGAAGGCGACAATCCATTGCCCGTGCGCCAGACTGTTCCGCACATTAATAAGTGGATCCATCCACTGGTCAAGGACCGACTTCATGCCGGAGAAGTAGGCAGCACTGGTGTACGGCAGCGCGGAGGGAACCTTAGAGCGAGGCACCTTGTATCGGACAGCAAACGCCTCAACGAGAACCTGGTTCCACATACCAAGCACATTTCGCTCTTGCATGACGCGCCGCTCGCCATCTTCAGGGAAGTAGGGCGAGCTAATGATCGCCATTAGGCGATCTTCGAGAGTGGCACCGAGGAGAAGTGCGCAAGTTCGAGTCAGCGCAACAATCTCATGCTTCTCACCATGCCTGATTGCTTCCTTGCAAGAACGGCTAGCCACCTCGAAAGATGTTTCGAGAGCCACCGCGTTACGCACATGCGCACTATGCAGCTTCGCGCGATCCAAGGGTTCCCCCCATGCTTGATTGCCGAAGTCGGCAGAATCTACCATGCTAGATAAACTCTGCCGACCCCGGAATCGAACCGAGGAACTCTCGCCAGGCGAGCGTGTTATCGCGCGAAACGACCGGCACGAATTCGCACACCATTACACCAATCGGCCATAGGCCAGAACTTCAACGTCCGGAAAGCCCTAGCTTGCCTAGGAATTTAGCACAGAGGGACTGAGGTTGGGAGCCGCAGTCTCGATCCTGACGGCCGACTGGCGTGATGAGCTGCCTGTTGGGGCGCAGGCGGACCACTTCGCGCGTTCTGCGTATCTCCCGGCCCCAACAGCTGCCCCCTCGCCCGGCCTTGGCCGCGGGTGCCTCAGTGATGCGGCCGGGGAACCTGCTGCATCCCCACCATGGGGGTTGCCATCCGTGGTCGCGCGTAGGCGCGACGGACAACACCGTCGTGCCCGCATGGACGTCCGTTTTCACGGGTCGGTGCGCGGGCGCCTCCCTGCCCGGCTGGTTGCCTCGCGTGCTACTGGTGCTTCGCTAGGTTCTCGGTCTGTTTCTACGTGTGGTGAGGGGTTGACCACAGGTGGAGCAGGTGCCCGGTCCAGCACCTCAACAGGTCCTGGAGCGTGTCGAGGGCCTGGTAGAGGGTCGGACCGGCATGTGTGCTTTTGGGTCGAGCCGCCTGAGGGTGAGGAATGCCTGTGCGGCGGTGACGAGGGTGACGTGGTGGTGCCAGCCGCGCCAGGTGCGGCCCTCGAAGTGGTCCAGGCCCAGGCCGTGCTTGAGCTCTCGGTAGTCGTGCTCGACGCGCCAGCGCGCCTTCGCCCACCGCACCAGGTCGGCGATCGGGGTCGTGGCCGGCAGGTTGCTCATCCCGTAGCCGGTCGGCCCAGCGGCTTCTTCGGGCTGCTCGACGAGCAGGGTCCGCAGAGGCAGCACACCGTCCCACCGGCTGCGTCCGCCGGCCCGCTCCTGGGCGGTGCGGGCGGCTTCCTTGCCCGAAGGCCGCACTTCGAGGACGGCGAACCGCGAGGTCATCGCACCCTTGCTGCCCTGCCGCCAGGTGACCGACTCGAAGAGGGTGCTGGCATCGGCAAACGAGGTCAGTGCTCTGGCGGCTTCGCGGTAGCGGGGCAGCGCGGGTGGTCCCAAACCGCCGTAGCCGGGACGGGACGGCCCGGCTACGGCCGGGCGGGCGGGCGACCTCCTGCTGAAGCTCGCCGGCCCGGACGAGATCCTGATCGTCAACAGTGACCGCGATGCGCACGCGGTCTTCGCGTTCTGGGGCAAACCCAAACCGACCTATCGCACACACGCCGAACCCCGGCCAGCGCTCTTCGATCTCGAAGTAGACGATGGGCATGCGGAGTTAGCGATCACCCGCTATCTCCGGGGCCTACTGCAGGCGGAGTCCGCGACGGCAACAGCTTGCATGTCGGCCGGTTCAAGGGCTGGAGGCCAAAGTCATCCGCAGGCGCGACGGCCACTGCACCACCTTCAGCATTTACACTCTTCGGTGTCACCAAGATCGTCGCGTTCGTCGGAGTCGACGTCATCACGGTCGATCGACGCCGACGGGGCAACGGGGCATCCAGCTCAAGCGCAGTCCGGGCCTGTTTCACGACGATCTGCCAGCTTGGGAATGCTCGCAGAGCAGGTTGGAAACGCCTCGGGTCAGGACTACCTGGTTACGTGCATCTACTGGCACCACGCGCATGCGCAGTCCTTCACCATCGCGGTTAGGCCGTTTCTTAGCGATCACCTTGCTGACCAGATGTGGATGGCGGCGAGGTG
The DNA here is from genome assembly GCF_014651115.1 of Streptomyces inusitatus. GTDB lineage: Bacteria > Actinomycetota > Actinomycetes > Streptomycetales > Streptomycetaceae > Streptomyces > Streptomyces amakusaensis. The sequence continues at coordinate 226,030 of NZ_BMWG01000010.1, forward strand.
GAGTCCGGC
>NZ_BMWG01000011.1:0-124737 GCF_014651115.1 Streptomyces inusitatus
TCCTCCGCCTTGCGATCTGGGGGCACCTCCCGGGCCGAAGGCCCAGGGGGAGCACCAGACCCCGCCAGACCCTCCCTACGGGAGGACGACGCTACTTTGAAGACACTCCCTAGCGCCGCGCACGAGCCCCATCCGGCGTTCCGCCAACCCGGAACGAGCAGTTCACCCGTGCACGTCGTAACGGCCCCCGCTGCCTGCGCCCGGTGGCAGTCGTCATGATGCTGCGGCGGCGCGGACGCGCGCCTGCCCGATCGGAGCCGGAGCATGGTCCGGGAACGGCGTCGGGCTCGGGTAACGCCCGCCGTGACAGCTCCCGCATCGCGGCAGTCTGCCGCTCCACCGCTGCCGCGATCCCCGGATCCACCCGGGACGGTCGGGCGGCCTGGCGGTGCGCCTCGACCGCACGGCGTGGCGGGCACAAGGAGAGCGAGGCGACCGTCCACGACCTGCCCACGCGGCAGGCGGAGAGGGCACCGGCCCACAAGACCGCGGCGAAGAAGACGCCGGCCGGGACGGCCACCGCGAAGAAGACCACGGGACGGAAACTGAAGAAGTCGGCGCAGACCGGCATGCGGCCTCTCGGCAGCAGACGTGTGACTGAGTGCGGCAGTTGGCCCTTGGGCACCGTTGTTGGGCTACGGCTTCGCGACCTGGGAGCCGGTGCTGTGAGCCAAGGTCCGATGGTCGTCACCGAGACTGGCGTATGTCACCTGAGTCCTGCTGGGGGCTGTCTGCTGTGGCGCCGGTGGTGAGCAGGACGTGGTTGTGGGGGCCTTGTTCCAGATGGTTCTGCGGTGCGCGGACGGTTTCCCGCCCGGCCGGCCTGGTTGGCCTGCTCGGGCGGGAGACGCGCCTTTGGTGTGACCGTCAGTGGCCTGCGGGATCAACGTAGTTGACGGGGTCCCCGCTGCAGTAGGCGTACGCGTTGAGCCCGCCCGCGCCGAAGGGCGACGCGGCGTCCGGACTGTGGAAACGGGAGAGCGTCGGGCTGTAGGCGCGGTAGCCGTTGCCCAGGAGATACCAGCCTGTGGAAGAGTCCGGAGCCGGGCTCCCGGCCGGCCCGCCGCTGCCGTATGCCCCGTACTGGAGGCGCTCGGAGGCATCCTCACGGCGGCCCGCGGGCGTGAGCCTGTCGATGGCCGCGGGCAGTCCCCGCGCGATCTGTGCCGCAAGGTCCCGGGCTTCCACGCCATGGTCCGCCGCCACCGCGGCCAGCGGCCTGCCGCCGGCCTCCAGCACCTCGTCGGCCGACACCGGCTCATTGGCTCCGTCGGCGAACCAGGAGTCGGCCTGGTCCAGCGTCAGCGCCAGTTCGACGTCCCCAGCAACAGCCTGCGCCGGGTCCTTGCCCGTGAAGAGGATCGTGATGGCCAAGACATTCCCTCCCAAAGGCGGGCGCGCCATGCCCGACCGGCCCGCGCGCCATGCATTCATGATCATGACATCCGAAACACACCGTCCGGGCCCGCCCCCGGACCCGCCGGACTCTCCGCGCCCAGTGACTCCCGGTCTTCGGCACTGGCGACAGGAAGGCTGCCGTACGAGTGCTTGTGACCAGTCGAATGACTCGTTGGTGACAACCAGACCGCCTCGACGGACGTCAGCATCAAGATCGTCTATGTCTATCGGGTGATCGGTGGTCCCGCGCCGGGCTCGGACCGCTCCTGCCGCGGCGCGCCTGCACACCCGCGGCGGCCAGCGGCACAGCTGGCATCGGCGGGAACGGCCGGGCCAGCCAGAGCGCTCAGGGGCCGCCTATCGCGCTCAGTCACAAAGGCTGTGACTGAGGCACCGCCCCGGTGGTGGGGCTCAGCCCGGCAGCATGATCACCGCAAGGACGGCCATTTCCGCGAGGACCTGTGCCGCGAATGCCGCCCGCCGGACCGTGCCGGCGTGCTGGAGCCGCTCGGGCAGGAAGAGAACGGCGAGGAAGGCGACTCCGGTTTCAAAGGGCTTCGCCGACCGCTTTCACCGCGAAGGAACTGGCCGTGTCATTCATTGCGCTGCCGACCCAGGTCGTGCGGTCGTAGAGGTTGCTGATGCCACCGTAATTGGGCTCCGCCCACAGCTTGACCTGGCAGTTGTTGTAACTCCACACGGAGCTGATGGTGTTGTCGAAGCCGTGGCTGCTGAGGTTGCCGCTTCCGTCCCAGTCCGCGTCGTTCTTGCAGTAGTCGCCGTTGTCGCCGCCGTGATGGAGCGAGAGTGTGAGGGAGTAGCCCTGGTACGAGGCGTCCTCGAAGAGGACGGCGCCGACGCCGACGGCGAGGGTGCCGGCCGTGGTGCTGCGTGGGGCGGCTGTGTTGAGCCGGGCCTGGAATTTCTTGTCCGTGGCGGCTTCCGCAGGGGTGATGGGGGCGTTGGTGATGCGGCCGCCGGTGGCGGCAGCGATGCTCTCGCGGAAGGTGGTGTAGCAGGCGGTTGTCCCGGTGGCCAGGGTGGCGACGCAGTGGGGGCCGGTCGTGGCCCGGGGGGGCTGGGCTGCGGCGGCGGGGGCCGGAATCAGCAGGACGCTCGCGCACGCGGCTGCGGTGAGTCCGGTCACAGCTGTTCTCATGTTCATGTTCTTCCTCATTTCCGTTTGGGGTGGGGGCTGTTGTCCGGGGCCGGCCGGTGCGGCGGTGCGGGTGTTTACCCGCTGATCCCGCCACAGCGGGCGGAGCGGGGCACGGTCTGGCCGGGGATGGGGTGGTGCGGCCCGGGGCCCTGTCAGGTCCCCCGGCCCGGCGGCGTCCGCCGGGCCGGGCAGCTGTGGGAAGGGTTCGCGGCCCGGTCAGTCCGGCGGCGTGCGCGGCGGGGACGGGGGAACCGTTGACCGGAGCCGGAATCGTCGGCTGGGGGCTGGAGGTCCTTGGCTGCCCGTCACCCGGCTGTCAGCCGTGCCAGGAGTAGCCGTTCAACATGAGGCGGTCCAAGTTGCGGTCGCCGCTGCCACTAAGGGCATGCGGGACGTTCCGGTAGCCGCGTGTGGCATCCACGTAGAACCAGGAGGGGTCTGCTCCCCTGGTCGAGTTCGCGGCCCAGAGAGATAGCGCGGCCCAATCCCGTTGCAGTTCCACTCCGTACTCGCCGAGGGTACTTGAGTACATGCCGTTGTCTTCGAGGATGGACCCGTATCGCATGATGGTTTCAATGCGCCTTGCCATCCAGCCGAACCGGAAGGACTCGGAGGTCGCGGCAATGATGCGAATAAAGGCATCGCGAACCGCCGGCACATCGTTGGTACTGCTCAGACCCGTCAAGACAGCAATGGCGGCGGCCATACTTTGAATGGTGAGTCCCAGGTTCTGCCGCCTCTCGCCCGGGTCGAGCTGGCCTGAACCGCTGTACCTGCTGCCGAAGGCGAGAGACTGGAATTCGACATTCGGGTCGTTGAATACATGCCGGAGAATGTCCCGGGCGCGACGCGCATCTCCGTTCGCGACCATGTCGCGGAAGGCGTAGAAGCGAGACGGACGGTTGCGATCAGGTTGGGCTCTGATCCCGATGAGATAGAGGTTGTCTGCCCAGAGGTAGAGGGTCAGCCGGTGTTGATGGCTCTGATTCCGATCGATCACCTGGATCTCGATCAGATTATTCCCAATAGGCTCGGTGTGCCGCACATTGGCAACCGGTGTTGGCGTACCTATTGAGCGGTGGATGTCGTCGAGAAAGTGACGGAACGCATTGGCAGCAAGGCCGGGGTGCGTTAGACCGACGATGTCGGTGACGTCCCATCGGTGGGCCCTGAACCCGTACACCGGCGGCTGCGCGCGGGCGGGGGCGGCTGTCAGCACCGGCGTCAGGAGGGTGGCGGCCAGGCCTGCGGTCAGCAGGGAGCGCCGGCGAAGGGCATGCTGTTCGGTCATGGAGAAGGTGTCCCTGGTCGATGGGGTAGCACAGCGGGGCGTGGCCCCGAGTACCGCTTTCGTCCGCTGAGATCTGCCGCCCATTCCAGCACCGGGGCGGTTGCCGTCACCAGGCGGAACACCGGCGGAACACCGGCAGAAGCAAGGGCGTCCATACTTGTGCCGGATGATCAAGGCCCCGCCCGGGGGGCGTGCATGTGAGGGGGAACCATGACCACGACCACGGACGGTGGTTTCGGGCAGCGTCTGCGTGTCCTGCGCGCTGGTGCCGGACTCAGCCAGGAGCAACTCGCCCACGCGGCGGGGGTGAGCGTACGGGCGCTCGCGGACATGGAACGCGGCCGCACCAGGGGGCCGCAGTACAGGACCGTGAAAGCGCTGGCCCGCGCCCTGAAGCTGGACCCCGACGAGACCCGGGAGCTGGAGGCGGCCGCCGCCTCGGGGCGGTCGGGCACCGGCCGGGCACCGGCCGGAGCCCTGGACCTCCCCAGGGACACCCACGACTTCACCGCCCGCGGTCACGCCCTCGCCACTCTCGCCGCCCTGGCCGACACCGCGGAACCTGCCTGCCCGCCGGTAGCCGTCGTCGCGGGCGCGCCGGGCCTGGGGAAGACCGCGTTCGCCGTCCACGCCGCCCACCACCTCACCCCCCGCTTCCCCGACGGACAGTTACACCTCGACCTGCGCGCCATGGACCCGGAACCGATTGACCCCCTGGACGCGCTCGCCCGGCTGCTGACAGCCCTCGGTGTCACCGGCCAGGCCCTGCCCCGGAGTCTGGAGGACCGGGCCGCGCTTTTCCGCTCCCTCACCGCTGCCCGCCGTCTGCTCCTCGTCCTCGACAACGCCGCCGACGAACCCCAGATACGCCCCCTCCTCCCCGCCACCGGCCCCTCCCTCGCCATCGTCACCAGCCGCAACAGCCTCACCGGCCTCGACGCCGTCCACCGCCTCGACCTCCCCCTCCTGCGCCGCGAGGAAGCGGTCGAACTCCTCACACGCATCGTCGGCCCCGACCGGGTCGCCCGCGAGACACAGGCCGCCCGCGACCTCGCCGACCGCTGCGGGCACCTGCCGCTCGCCCTGCGCATCGCCGGACAGCGCCTCGCCGCCCGGCCCCGCGAAACCCTCGGAAAACTCGCCGCCCTCCTCAACCAGGAGGAACGCCGGCTTGACCTCCTCCAGACCGGCGACCGCCAAGTCCGGGCCGCGTTCGCCCTCTCCTACCAACAGCTCGACCCCGCCTCCCGCCTCCTCTGGCGACGCTGCGCCCTCGCGGCGGGCCCCGACGTCAGCCCTGAGACCGCCGCCCTCCTCGCCGGCATCCCGCTCCGCGACACCCGGCTCCGGCTGGAGGAACTCTGCGACCGCGGACTCCTCCACCCCGACCCCACCGCCGAGCGCTACCGCTTCCACGACCTCCTCAGGCTCTTCGCCGCCGAACGGCTCGCCGCCGACGACGACCCGGCGACCCGTGAGGAGGCCCTGGACCGGACCGCCCGCTGGATGCTCGCCCGCGCCACCACCGCAGCCCTCCACTTCGACGCCGAACGCCACAGTGCTCCGGCCGGTGACCCCGACCCCGTCACCGCCCCGGCCGACCGCGACCAGGCCCGCGCATGGCTGGAAGCCGAACGGGACCAGTGGCTCGCCGCCCTCGACCACACCCACACCGCCGGCCATCACCGGCAGGTTCTGGACACGGCCGAGGCCATGCACTGGTTCTCCGACCTCGCCCAGCACTGGCCCCAGTGGACCGACGTCTTCCGGCACTCCTCCGACGCCGCCCGCACCCTCGCCAGCCCGCATGAAGAAGCGACCCACCTCAACTACCTCGCCTGGGCCCACAGCATCTGCGCCCACAACCCCCCGGCCGCCCTCGAAGCCGCCGACGCCGCCCTCACCGCCGCACGCGCCTGCGGCGACCCGCTCCAGACCGGCTGGGCCCTCGCCTACGGCGCCGGAGCGCTGCGCCGCCTCGGCCGCACCGACGAGGCCATCGCTCGCCTGCGTGCCTCGGCCGCCTGCCACCACGACAACCCCACCACCCCGGGCAGACTCGCTGAACTCACCAGCCTCAATGGCCTCGGCGAGACCCTGCGCCAGCACGGCCGCGCCGACGAAGCCCTCGAACACCACCTGAACAGCCTCACTATCTGCCAGCAGGACCACCCCGGGCTCTCACCCCACCTGCTCGCCATCTACCGGGCCATAGCCCTGCGGCACCTCGGCAACACCTACGCCGCCCTCGCCTGCTGGCAGGAAGCCGAACCCCCCCTGCGCCAAGCCCTCACCGCCTTCGAACAAGCAGACTCACCCGCCCGCAGCGGACCCGTCCAGCTCGAACTCGGCCGCGTCCTGCTGCGCCTCGGCCGCCCCGACGAGGCCCGCACCACCCTTGCCGCCGCCCTCCACACCCTCACCACCCACCACCACCCCCTCCAGACCGAAGCCGCCACCGAGCTCGACGCCCTCGCCCCGACCCACCACTGATACCCGCCCTGCCCCTGGCCCTTTGCGAGCCGACTGGCCCAGGGCGCTAGCGCGGTACTCCGGCAGCGCGGTCTCCACGGCCTGGAGCGCGGCGTGGGCGACGTCCTTGCTATCGGAAACGCCCTCCCGCTCGTGATCACCGGCGGGTACGCCGTACAGGCCCACGGCCTGGTCGACCGGCTCTCGCAGGACCTCGACGTCGCCACCGAGAACCCGGCCCCTCTCGACGAGATCATCCGCACGGTCGGCGACGGTCTCGCCGAGCGCGGCTGGGGCGTCCCGGCACATCGAGTCCGGCCCGCTGGCGGGCCGGCTCATCGCCACCGACCGCGCCACCGGCGAGGAGTGCGAGGTCGATGTCCTCAAGGAAGCCTTCTGGGCCCCGCCGACGATCACTGAGTACGGTCCCGTCCTCGCTCTGGACGACGTGATCGGCACCAAGGCCCGCGACCTCGCCGACCGCGGCGCGGTCCGCGATCTCATCGACGTCCACGCCGCGATGCGGCACCGCTCCACCGCGGAGCTGGAGAACCTCGGCCGCCGCCACGCCCGCTTCGAGTTCAGCCTCCACGACCTGCGCGACCGGCTCCAGGGAGCCGAGTGGTGGGACGACCAGGACTTCGCCGACTACGGCCTGGACCCCGGGCACGTGGCGGACCTGCGCGCATGGGCACTGGACTGGGCCACCGACCTCGACAACCGCCTCCACCACAACGACCACAGCGACGACGGGTAACCATCTCCCCGACCCGACCCGACCCGACCCGACCCGACCCGACCCGACCCCCGACGCCGAGCCGGGGACCGGGCGTGCAGCGGAGCGCCGGATTTCGGTGCCAGTCCGGTAGGCGGGCGGTCTCCCCCGCACCCCGAAAACATGATCCCCTGCACCAGTCCGATCAAAGGGGGTGGGAAGCGGTGGACAAGGCACGCCTGTTCCAGAACGGCACGGCCGGACCCGTGGTCTTCGCGCGCGAGATCGGCGACGAGCCCTGGTGGCGTTGTCAGAAGACCTCGCTGGTCTGCGCGTTCTGCCTGACGCGCGTGGTGTCGGTGCGCTGTTCCGGTGGGCCGTGGTGCTTCTCGGGGTGCGCTGTTCCGGCTAGTGCTGTGACCGGGATGGTTCACCGTGGGATGGAGGCGGCTCACGAGACGAGCGCGGTCCGCGAGGCGAGTGGTATTACTGGTGGATGCAGGAAGAGACCGCGCGGTCCGCGATCGACACGTTCATCTCCGCGTTCAATGCCTCGGACGACGGCTATGTGACTGCGCTGCTCTCTCAGGCCCTGACCTCGGACGTGGTCTTCTGGGGACCGTTGGGCCGCAGTGAGGGGATCGAGGCGGTCGAGCGGTTCGTGCTTGACATCCGGCGCCACCCCGCGGGCACCGGCACGATGGTGCGCTGTTCGGCGGTGGACATGCCGGACGAGTGGGCCCGGTACCAGTGGGTCTTCACGACGCCGGATGGAGGCCCCCGCCTGGCGGGAACGGACGTCGTCCATCTGCGGCGGAGCCTCATCGACCAGGTCATCGTCTTCGCGGGGGAGATCGAGCCGTCCGCCTCCTGAGTCATTCTCCTCTGGCGCGCGCCGTCAGCTCATGCGGGCCGGTCACCGGAGCGACTTCGAACGCCCTTTCAGCGAGCTGATGGCGGCGCTGATCATGGAGCAGTGGTGGCACGGCATGTACTTCGCGATCGGCGCGGGCAGCCTGGTCGAGGCCCAGCCCGACCGGATCGCCGGCGACCGGGCACACAGCGAGGCGTCCACGGCGTGATCCCGGGCCCGGCCCTCAGGAGTCACGCCGTGCCGGGCATCGAACGTTCGGACGGTCGAGGTCCATCCGGATTGCCCCGCGGAGCGGGTGGGGAAAGCAGATGGCGGTGCCTGAGCCGCCCGCGGTGCGGCATCGACGAGGACGAGGGATGGTCGGACACCAACGGCCGCGGCTCGCGCGTGACGTGAAACACGCCTGCGCGGCCTACCCGCACTGACAGCAGTGTCGCGGACCCGGGCCGTGGCAGGTCCACCGCCGCCCGGGACCCTCCTTCCACCGCATTTGCGCGGAAAAGCGCCTTCGGCGTCGCTGTGACCGGGAAGGTCGTTGAGGAGGGCGGCGAACTGATGCTCGCCGTCAGTCACGGTCGACATCCTCTTGTTGGGCGTCCCGCCGTTCATCGTGTGCGGGGCGGGGTCATACGGGCGTGGAGCGGGGCCGCGCCGACCCGGCCCGAAACGGCGGGCGATCCCGGCGGGTCGGCTTCCTCGGGGTGCGGGCCCCGGCGGGCCGGGTGCGGACGGCGAGCACGGTGCATCCGGCGCTGCTGGACATCTGATGCTCGGTGCCGGGGCCCTCCACGATCAGATAGCCCTTGGCGATGGACATGCCGTCGCTCCGGGCGCAGTGTGAGCTCGCCGGTGTCCGTCTCGTACCCGACTGCAGCGATGTGCCCGGCGAGGTCGGGGGCGATGGCCGCCCACCGCTCGCGCAGCGCGCCGCCGGCGGCCGGGAGCTCCCAGGCCCGCTCGGCGATCAGCGCGCTGATCGCCGCACCGACCCCGAGCGGCTCGCGCCCGTCGCGCCGCACGTTCATCGGGGTCCCGCTGTCTGGGATGGCCTGGTACATCCACGGTGCCCACCCTCTCGGCGACACTGCCTTCAGGGTTCGGCTCCACAGCCCCGGCCACCCAGCCGAGCCCGCCGACTCCCTCCTGGTCGGCCTTCCGTTACCCGCGAGCGCCGCGGAGGATCGCGGCTGGTGGTGGTACGTCGGAGCCCTGCGCCGTATCACCTGTCTCATCTCCAAAACCAGGATCCCGCTCGCGTACGGAGACGACGGCGTGGCGGTGGTAGACGCCGCCGCTGTCCTGGAGCAGGAGAGCTTCCCGGATGAGCCGGAGGCCACGGTGGAGGATGGAGTGGACTACGTCATCGGCGACCTGCGCGGCGACGCGCTGTGGCACGAAGCCCCCGCATCCGCAGTGCCCGGCCTGTACCGCATAGTGGGCTTCGACCTGCGCACCTCCGACACCCTGTGCGTCTACCCGTCCCACCAGAACCGGGTGATCGGTATCGACCTCGCCGTACGGGACAGCGAAACCGGACGGCCGCGCACCGTGGGCTGGTGGGCCTCCGCCAAACTTATGGCCCTCCTCCGTCCTGAGGACCCCGAATCCCTCGCCGTTCATAAGGTGCCCGGAACCGAGGGACCGCGTCTGTGAGGCGGTCTACGACCTCACCCGCTGGGCCTGACCAGCCCCATCGCCCCGGTCCGCGTGTCAGGACGGATTTGGGCGTTCGGCTTCGGTGGCCTGGTGGCGGTAATGGCCCGCCGGACCGACGAGCTGGTTGCCGGGCTGGTCCAGAACTCGACCATGCCGCCGATGAATTCCTCCCGGGACAGGGTGCCGTCCCCGTCCCGGTCGAGGCGGCGGAACGCCTCGCCTGCCGCCTGCCGCGTCAGCGCGGGGAAGTGCCCGTGCTGGAAGGCGAAGGACTCCTCCCTGTCCACCGCTTCGTCGCCGTCCGTGTCGGCCACCGCGAGGAACACCTCCGCGCGACGCCCTCCAAGCCCGGCAGGAGGCCCCGGACAGGGAGAGGGGGCCGAGCTTCCACGGCGAGGAGGGTGAGAAAAGCCACACCCCGACATGGTCCCCCACGCACGCTAAAGTCGAGCTAGACCCGCCCTGAACTGGGATTTTGCGTCGTCCACAGAGATGTGATCGCCGCGGGTCGAGCTTTTCTGGAGGTTCGCATGACCGATCTGGCATTTCGCTCCGCAGGCCAGCTCGCTGCCGCCGTCGCGGCAAAGGAGGTATCGAGCGTCGAGTTGCTCGACCACTACCTCGCCCGGGTGGAGCAACTCGATCCGAAGGTGAACGCCATTGTCGCCCGGGACGAGGAGGGTGCGAGGGCCGCAGCGCTGGAGGCCGACCGCACGGTCTCGCGCGGCGGACCGCTCGGCCGCCTGCACGGCGTCCCTGTGACGATCAAGGACAGTCTCGAAGTTGCGGGAATGCGGACCACCGGGGGTTCGGCCCGCTGGGGGAAGCATGTCTCGACGAGCGACGCCGAGTCGGTCGCGCGCCTCAAGAACGAGGGAGCGATCGTGTTCGGCAAGTCCAACATGCCGCCGGACGCCCGGGACTGGCAGACCTACAACAAGGTCTACGGAACCACGAACAATCCGTGGGACCCGACCCGCGGACCCGGCGGTTCGTCCGGCGGATCCGCCGCGGCGCTCGCCGCCGGGCTGACCGGTCTGGAGCTCGGCGGCGACTCGGCGGGCTCGATACGGGTGCCTGCTCACTTCTGCGGCGTCTACGGGCTGCGCACGTCGTTCGGGATCGTGCCGAGGTACGGAAGCGTCTCGGGACATGCCCCTGGGACGCTGGCGGATTTCGACATGGCCGTGCTCGGTCCGCTCGGCAGGCACGCCGACGACCTCGACCTGGGTCTCGACATCCTCGCAGGAGCGGACCACGACCGCGCCCCGGCCTGGCGGCTGGAGCTGCCCGCCGCCAGGTCGACCACTCTGCGGGGCTTTCGGGTCGCGGCATGGCTCGAAGACCCGTTCTGCCCCGTCGACAGCGAGCTGGCCGCGATCATGCGGGCGACGCTGGAAGCGGTGCGGGCCGAGGGCGCCGTCGTGATCGAGGGCAGGGGACCGGTCGGGCTCGAAGAAACGATGGCCCTCTACGAGCCGTTGCTGATGGCGCAGAGCGGGCTGGTCGAGTCGGACGAGTCGTACGCCGGGCTCGTGGACTCCGCCGCCGCCGAAGGGGCCGCAGGCGGGTTCGCGTCGGACCTGACGGTCAGCTTCCGTGAGTGGCACGCGCTCGACGAACGCCGGCAGCACTCCCGGCGCCGCTGGTCCGAGTTCTTCCGCGATGTCGACGTGCTCCTCTGCCCGGTGACCCCCACGGCCGCCTTCCCCCACGACCAGCGGCCCGATCCCACCTGGTCGGTCCGGACACTGCGGGTCGACGGCGCCGACCGGCCGTATCGCGACATGCTCACGTGGATGGCACTGTCCGCGGTCAACCATCTGCCCGCGGCGGTGGCACCTGTCGGGACGACCCGGGACGGGCTTCCGGTCGGTATCCAGGTGATCGCGCCCCACCTGCACGACCGCACCGCGGTCCAGTTCGTGCGGTGCCTTGCCGAGGTGATCGGCGGATTCCGCCGCCCGCCGGGCTTCTGAACGCCGCCACCGGGATTGGGCGATGATTTCTGCAATCTTTTGGGCAGCACTCGTATATGAATAGATCCGGCGAGTGTCAGCTGTCTGAGTGATTGGAATGTTCGTTCACGGGCGGCCCGTGGATGAATATTTCGAGAGGTCCCGCCGGACTGTTCTGGCGGGACCTCTGCGACGTTTTGACGGTCCGGTCGATGATCTCGTCGTCGGGATGGGCATCCCCGGGCTGGCCCGGAGTTGGAGGTCTAGGCTCGCCGTCCGCTCAGGGCCAGCCGTGAAGCCATACGAGTTCGACTTCGGCACGGTGGGTGTAGACCCGGTACGCGATGGGGTTTGTTTGACCGGGCGGCTCTCGGAGCAACCCCCGCGCGGGCAGGGCGGATTTGACGTTCGGCCCGTACGCGGTGGTGATGGTCGAGCGACCCCCGCGCGGGCGGGGCAGACGCACATGCCGGTGGAGCGGAGTCTCACATGCGGTTGAGGCCGAACATCTGGTTCACGGCCTGTTTGATCGTGAGGGTGCCCTGGCGGCGGGGGCAGCAGCGGGGAACCGGAGGCTCCCGCTGGTCCTAGAGGGCGCTTCGGACGCTGCTGAGTCTGTAGATCGTGGGTCTTGTGGGGTCGTGTATCGAGCTGAGGCGTTCTCGCGGGATGTTCAGTTTGGCCGTCTTCAGAGAGCATGCGGGCCTACCTCGCCGAGCCGGCTCGCTGTCACAGGTCCCCACCGGGCCGGTCACGTGTTGCCGCACCGGGACCGGCCCGTGGCGCCCGCCCCGCAGGACCCCGGCACGGGTTCTTGAGCCCGATTTCAGCCGTTGCCGACGAAGTTCGCCGGATCTGGTGATTCTGCGAGCCTGAGGGCCTGGGGACGAGGCTCTCTCCGGCAAGGTCCGTCATATGAAACACCCATGTGAGCTGCCGCATCCTGCTGGGCCGGCCGATCTTCACGGGCGCGGTCCCGGTTCATTCCTCCCGGCCCTTCTCCCGGAGGCGCCGGAGATCCGGTCGCCGGATCGAGCGGCATGCCCGGGCGTCCTGGAGCCACTGGCGGAACGCGTCCACGCCCGGGACAGGGACCGGGCCGAGGACCGGCGAGCGCCTGGCTTCAACGCCGGGCCGACGGGGCTGGGCACATCGGCTGCCCGGGTGTTCAGGCCGGCCGCGGCGGCCGGGGCCGCCGCGCCGCCACCGCTGGACGTGCTGTGGACCCGCAGGCGCGCGGACGGTTCCCCGCTGGCGGCGCATGTCGCCGCGGTGCGCCGCCGGCTGGCCGAAAGTCCGGGATCGCGCCGCCCGGGCGGCTGGGTCTACGACCCGGAGGCGACGCTGGAGGCGATGAGGAGCGACCCGACCGCCTGGGGGCAGCAGTTCACGCCCTGGATGATGGAGTGCGCCGAGATGGTCGGGAACGGGCTGGCCCTGCTCGAAGAGATCCGTGAAATCCGGGGCCGGGGCTTCGGGTTCACCGCGTCGGGCCGGGTCGGGATGGCCCCGCTGACCGTCGGCGCGGACCCGGTGGGGGCGCTGCTGGCCCGGGCCCGGCTGGGGGAGAACGCGGGCCGGTCCACCAAGTCGAACCTGTCGACGTGCAGTTCACCGGACTGGGCCGCGGTGATGAACGAGTTCGGGCTCCAGGGCGTGGCCGCGTATCCGAACTTCGCCGCGGGCGCCTGGGGCGGCGGCCTGATGCCCGACACCTACGACGACTGGCGCCAGGACTACGTGGTCATCCTGATCTACGGCTTCTACCTCGAATACAACATCGACACCGCGTACGAGGCGAGCGGCAACAGTCTGACGCACGAGATCCTCTCGCTGTGGGACATGCCGGGCCTTCCCGCCGACCTGGTGGCGCGGCGGGCGCACGTGGAGGCCGACCTCGCGTTCTTCGACGCCAAGCGGCGCGACGAGGCCGACGCCCATCAGGCGGTCACCAGCGGCCTGGCCTCCTGGGTATACCGCGACCGGGACACCTGGCGCGACATGAAGGCCGCCGACAGCGGCTACTTCACCTACCACCTGTCGTTCCTGCCCAACGACGCCGGCCGCGACGACATGATGCTCACCGGCCTGGTCGCCGACTGGGCCGACATCGGCCCCGATCTCCGCTTCCAGGAGTGCGGCCAGTCCGTACTCGCCCTGACCCGGGGTTCGGTCGTCATGGCGGACCTGCTGGACGCGTACGAGCGGACCGTGTGGATGTTCAACACCCACTGGACCGAGACGGGCGGCATCCGCCCCGAACGTTACGCGGCGTGCACGGCGGTCCTGGCCGTCGGCCCGTGGCTGCTCGGCAACCACCGCCACGACGCATGGCGCTATTACGCCCTCGCGGCGGACCTGTCCCACGCGGCCCAGCAGCGGGACCTGTACGCCTCGGGCCAGCTCGCGCACTGCTACGCCGAGGACCTGACCCCGACCACCCCGGCCGGCGGGCCGCGGGTCGCCGTCCCGAGGCGCGACCTGCCGTTCGACGTCGAGGTCGAGGGCGTCCGGCACACCGGAACCGTCGGGCTGCACACCGTGATCTGCGACGCCGTCGCCCACGGCACCCTGCCCATGGGCGTCGTCGAGTACGAGTTCGTCGTCCCGTGGCTGCTGCGGGAGGGAAAGATCTCGCCCGTGGCCTTCCTCGAACACATGGACCGCGCCTACTGCTCACACTTCGCGCAGCTCATGCGGGCCGGTCACCGGAGCGACTTCCAGCGCCCTTTCAGTGAGCCGATGGCGGCGCTGATCATGGAGCAGTGGTGGCACGGCATGTACTTCGCGATCGGCGCGGGCAGCCTGGTCGAGGCCCAGCCCGACCGGATCGCCGGCGACCGGGCACACAGCGAGGCGTCCACGGCGTGATCCCGGGCCCGGCCCTCAGGAGTCACGCCGTGCCGGGCATCGAACGTTCGGACGGTCGAGGTCCATCCGGATTGCCCCGCGGAGCGGGTGGGGAAAGCAGATGGCGGTGCCTGAGCCGCCCGCGGTGCGGCATCGGCCACGTGCTGGCCCTCCCGGACAAAGCCGCACCGCAGACTCGTCGAGACCAGGAGGGTGCAGCCGCAGAAGACCGTCGCGTCTTGTCCCGCGCGTGGCCGGGCCCACCCGGGACTCGGCGCCCACGGGCGCAGGGTGCGCCGCAGGGCCTTCCCCTCGTCGAAGGGGAGGTTGAAGGAGTGGTTCCCGGCGCGCGCCGGTCAGCTTCAGCTCGCCGTCGTGCGAGCGGAAGAACAGGGCTCCGTCGCCGCGCTGTACGGCGGCGACGATCTCAGCCAGGGTCTCCAGCTCGCTCTCGTCGCCGTCTCCCCATTCCCCGGGCCCCAGGCGAAGTCCGACCAGGAGTAGCCGCCGACCCACAGCCGGGTCGTCGGCTCGGACAGGACGGCTGCGGTGAGGTCGGCGTTGCCGTCTCCTGTGGCGAGGAGGACGCTGAAGTCGGCGGATTCGAGCAAAGGTGCTCTGTAGTTGGCGGCGGCCGTCCGGAAGATCGCCCGTACGGGATGGGCGTCAGCCACAGGGGTTCTTCCTCGGGTTGCCGGCTCCCCAGTTGCCGTAGCGCA
This sequence comes from Streptomyces inusitatus, assembly GCF_014651115.1. GTDB lineage: Bacteria > Actinomycetota > Actinomycetes > Streptomycetales > Streptomycetaceae > Streptomyces > Streptomyces amakusaensis. The sequence goes on from NZ_BMWG01000011.1 coordinate 15,093, forward strand.
TCGTGCCGGATGCCCGCAGTGTGCCCGTCGCCGTCCAGAAGGCAAATGCGTGTGGCCTGGACGTCGATGTCGCGCAGTACGCCGACGGCAGCGAGTTCGCGGCGCGACTTGACGCGGCCAGTGATGACCTCCTTCGCCGATGCCTCGACTGCTTCGACCGCGTGCTCCAGAGCAGTGAGGGGCTTCCCCTCGCCAGAGTCGAAGCCTGCCATGCGCAGCACTGCTTCGGCTGACTCCGTGGCCTGAGGCAAGGGCCACGGCGGCACCGTGCCCACCGCCATCACTCGGTCGTGGGCGGTGCGGCCGTTGCCCCAGTCCGGAAGTACCGCCGCCGTGAAGCCGCTGGGCACCTCGATCATCATGAGCCGCTCGTCGATGTGGATGCGCTCATAGCTGTACAGGCCGGTGTCCAGCTGGACCCGAACGCGTTCCGGCCGGCCGGGAAGCGCGGCGAAGGTCGTGGCGGCTTCCACGCCGATGACCTTCGCCAGTTGGCCCTCAAGGTTCTGCATCGCTCGTCGGTCGGGGACATGCGGCAGATTGATGACGCCGTACGGGGTGGGGTGGCGGGTTGCGCTCGTCATCGACCTGGACTTGCGCGGTGCCATGAAGTGCCTTCCTCGCAGGACGCATCAGTCGTCTGCTGATGGTCGTGGGTACGGTGATGCACCACGGCCCGAGGGCAAGGCACGGTCACCGCAGAGACTTCCCTCCCCTAAGGGCGGGCGGGTCCCCGAACGGGAGCTGCGCGGGCTCGTGCGCGGGCTGTGGCCTGGTTTGCTTGTGTGCCGCGAGTTCCGCGGGTGCGCTCAAATGCGAGCATAGAGAGCTGCATTCGTCGGTCCGATGCGAGCAATCTCGCCCGTGAAGGGCCGCTTGCGGTGACGGTCGGTAGTGCCGAGGATGTTCGGGTGAGGGTTGCTCTCGGAGGCGGATCGGGCCGGATCTGCCTCGTGGGCACCCTTGTAGAGGGCACCCACGTGTGCCTGCTCCTCGCGGCTCAGCTTGCCAAAGTCTCTGCTTGCCTTCGGACGGATCAGCCGATCGCCGAGTGTGCGAAGGCAATTGTGGCACCGAAGGGGGCTCCGCCGGCGAGCGCGGCGGTGGCCGACTGGTCACCACGCTCTCCCGGACAGGGCTGATCATCACCGCAGACAAAACCGCCTACGGGGGCACCACCGGCAAGGTCGCCCTCTGGGAGACCCCGAGAACGCCGTTGGCGACAGCGTTACCACAGGCCGCTACCTAGTGGTGTGGGTGAGCATCACCAAGCACTCGCCAGCCCCCGCTACCACGGCTCCCACCTGCCCACGGAGATGCGCGGCCGGATCGAGGAGTTCACCCGCCTCTCCCCGCCCTACCGCCTCGGACCGCCCGTTCCCCTGGTGGCGATCACCCCCTGACCTACAGGGACGCGAGGATCCGCGCCTCCTTCCCGGGAGCGATTCCGTGGTCCGCCCACCGAGGATGGTCCACGGGACGCCCGTCCCCCGACCCCCACCGCCGCGGCGGGAGCGCGTGGACCCGCGGGCCCCGCCGCCACCGGGTGGATGACCGCTTCCGTGGACGGCAGGATCGGTCCGCACTGGGACGCGTACGCGCCAGACCCCCGGTACCGTGCCCCGGAGCTGGACATGCCCGGCGGCGAACCGACTCGCGAGTCCGACGTGTACGCGCTCGGTGTCATCCTCATGGACGCGGCAACGGGCGAGGGACAGGGGGAGTATCAATCCGAAGCCACGTTGGCGCTGCCCGCTGGCCTGCTCTCTCCCGACTGGAGGGCGATTCTGGAGGCATGCACGCGGAGGGAGCCCGCGCGCCGGCCGTCTGCGGCCAGGCTGCAGCGTGCCTTCGACTCCTTTGCGCTCCAGCGGCCCGGGGGCGGCCAGCCCATGCGGGTCTCCCTCGGGCTTGATCCCAGCCTGGATCCGGTGGGACTGGACCTGGAGAGCGAACACCGCGGCGGCCAGGGCCCCCATCTCCTGCTCTGCGGGCTTCCGGCCGCAATCCGCAGGAGCGTCCTGCGTCGCGTGCTGGACCAGCTGACGCGGCAGAACCCGACAGGTCTCGAACTGGTCCGTGCTGACTACGACGGACGCAGTGGGCTCATCGGCTTCGAGGACGTCGCGCGCGATGTCTCATTCCTCAGCCTGAGCGACCAATCGGCGTACATCCTCTCGTTCTGCGAGAAGCTCCGACAGGAAGTCACGAAGCGCTGGAACATGCTGGGGAGGAGCATCGACGACTCAGACTTCGGGGCGCTCGCACACCACGCGAAAGAGTACGGCATCCCGCATATTCTGCGACGCCTCGTCGTCGTTGTGGAGGACTTCCAGAAGGTGCTGCTGCTGGCACCGGAAGTGTTCACGGCGCTGAGACAGGTTGCGATGGAAGGGCCACGGATCGGCATGCATCTCATCGTCAGCACCGACGACACGAACGAAGCCACGCTCGCGCGGGTATTCGGGGAACTGAAGCCGGCGCGCATCGATCTGCGGGGCCAGCGGCGGCGGGACGGCGACCTGACCGTGCCTCTGACGGCGGAGGCGACCCTGCAGGTTCCGTCGGCGGACGGGCCGGTGTCCTTCCCCGCAGGAGTATGAGGCCGCCGCCTTCACCGTCGTGATCGCCCTTGCCGCTGCGGGTGACAGCGGCCTTCGCACCCTTTCCTGTCTGATCGGTTGATGGTCGCCTACTTGGGGGCCGGTTGGGGACCGCGCGGTCTGGCGACGTCTTCCGGGGAGGGGCTGGACGGCGGGGCTGAGGGGCGCGCGGACGGGGTTGAGGTGGGCGGTGAGGGCTGTCCCGCCGTTGACGAGTGCGTGGGAAACGACAGACCGGTAGCCGCATCGGCGGATACCGTGGGCCAGGCGCACTCAGCGGTTCGGACGGCGTGGAACCGCTCTCACCAGGAACGCTCGTTCTGCGGGACGCCCGCTGTGACGGTCCCCCACGAGTTGTCCCGTACCTCGTGGAGGAGGGCCGACCCGTTGTCCCAGGGAGGCACGGCCGGATTCAGGGGCTCCCGCCGCGGGGCGACAGCCATTGGCCGGAGGAGTGCCAGGCGGAAAGGACGCCTGGCAGGTAAGGAGATCGCATGCTGAAGAGCCCGTCACCGATCCGTTGCCCCGAGTGCGCGAGCGAAGAGGCGCAGCCGCACCTGGTTGGGACGTCTGGCGGAAACCGGGAAGTCGTGTCCTTCACCTGTGTGCGGTGCGAGGCTCGCTGGTGGGCGTACGAGACGCCGACGGCAGTCGCGCCGAACTATATGGAGGCCTACGGCGACGCGCCGTCGCTGGCGGCGGAGGAGGCCGTCTTGGAGATGTGGCGGCAGGGGATCGCGGTGCGTGCGCAGGCGGCGAGAGCGGGCGATGGCACCCCGGTCGATCAGGGCGGCCTGCGGTTGTTCCTTCTGCGTCAGGCCGCGTTCGCCGACCGGACAGCGCGGAAGTGGGAGCTCGCCGTGTACTCGGACAGGGTGCCGTCAGGGAAGGTCGCGGAGGCGAGCGCGATGGCTGATGAGACGGCGGCCGCGCTTCTGCGGATCGATCTGGAGATGGACGGGATCCATGTGGAGAGCCCGCTCGGGCCCAGCTCGCCGGAGTGGAACACTCCCGGTGGAGCACGTGCGTACGTGCGCACAGAGTATGTGGCCTGGCGGGAATGGAAAGGGGACTCGGCCGCCGCCTCCGGGTAACAGCTCGTGGGGGCCGGGCACCTGGACCGGAATCCCGGCCATGGGCCCGGCCCCTCATCCGGGCCCGGCCCCGATGCCGCCAGCGGGGCCGGTTCTCCCAGCCCCTGTGGCGCGCGGTCTGTTCGTGGGCACCGACTCGGTCGGCAGGGGCACGGGCCGGCCACGGCGGAGCCCGGAGTGCTCACCCGCCTGCGGCTGCGGCACGCTGAGCTCCTCCGGCCCGGCGACTCTTCCGATCAGAGGCGCTTCCCTCTGCCGTGATCACTTGTCTGGCCGTCCGCTTCATGGAAGCGCGAGGCCAGAAGGCGTTTGAGTACCTTTCCACTGGGGCCGGTGGGCAGGGTCTCCGCGAACTCGACATGGCGGGGATGTTTGTAACCGGCCAGGCGGTCTCGACTCCAGGCGACTATGTCGGCCGCCAGCCCGGGGGTTTTCGTGAACTCCGGCCGGGCTATGACGACCGCGTAGATCTCTTCGCCCAGGAGGTCGTCCGGGATTCCGATCACCGCGGTCTGCTCGACGGCGGGATGTCGCATCAGCACCTCCTCGATCTCACGGGGATAGACGTTGTAGCCGCCGCGGATGATGATGTCCTTCTTCCGGTCGACCAGCCGCAGACAGCCGTCGGTCTCCAGCACGCCCAGGTCACCGGAGCGGAACCAGCCGTCGACCAGAACAGCGGCCGTCTCTTCGGGGAGGCCGAGATATCCGGTCATCACGTTGTGGCCGCGGACGACGACTTCGCCCGTGTCCCCCGCGGGCAGCAACTCGATGCGGTCCTCAAGGTCGGCACGAGCGATGCCGACCTCGACGCCGGTGATCGGCGTCCCGACCGTGCCCGGCCGAGTGACCGACCCCGGTTGGTTGTAGGCGACACACGGGGAGGTCTCGGTCAGCCCGTACCCCTCGTACACCGGGCAGCCGAACATCTCCTGGACCCGGTTCAGTACAGGTACCGCCAGTGCCGAACCGCCGCTGTACGTCCGTCGCAGCCGCGGCGCGGGCGCGCCGTTCGCCACTGCCTCCAGCAGGGCGTGATACATCGTCGGCACACCCATGAAGACGGTGCAGCCGTACAGGTCCATCAGTTCGAGTGCGGTGACCGCGGTGAACCTGGGCATCAGGACGACGGCCGCGCCGATGTGGAACGCCACGCTCATCAGGCATGTCTGGCCGAAGGCGTGAGACAGCGGAAGACCGCAGAGCAGTACGTCATCGGGGTGGACGTCGAAGGGGGATACGGCCGTCACCTCGATGTTGGTGACGATGTTGCGGTGCGTGAGCATGGCCCCTTTGGGGCGGCCGGTGGTGCCCGAGGTGTAGAGGACCGCGGCGATGTCGTCGGGGGAGGAAGGGAAGTAACCCGGGGCGGGAGGCGCCGGCTCACGCGAGTCAAGTCGTACGGCGTCAGGGTGCTCGACCCCGATGGTGAACAGTGTGACGCCGTCTCCAGCCGTCTTCGCCCCTTCGCCCACCGTCGTCTCCGCGCAGACCAGCGCACGTGCGCCACTGTCGGCCAGGATGAACTCGATTTCATCTGAACGCAGTTGTGTGTCCATCGGGACCACGGTGGCTCCCAGGGCGAGCGCGCCGTAGTAGACGATGGGGAACAGGGGAGCGTTGGGCAGCAGCATCGCGACCCGGTCACCCGGCCGGATCCCGTGCCGCCGTAACTCGGCCGCGCAGGCGCGTGCCAGCTCCCACAGCAGCCGGTAGGTGAGGGAGGCGGATCCCCAGATCACCGCGGGCTCGTCCGGCCGCCGTGCCGCCGTGTCCGCGAGCACGGCGGCCAGCGGCCGGGTCATACCGCCTCCTTGACGGCCGAAGACGATCTCTTTCGCTCGGAGGCGGTCGGGATGCCCAGGTCGAGCCAGATCCCGGCGAGCGCCTCCGCGAACTTCTTCACATCAGTCGCGGTGTGGGTCGCCGACGGCGCGATCCGCAGCAACTCCTCACCCTCGCGCACGCTGGGAGCGTTGATGGCCTGCACATAGATGCGGTGCCGGCTGAGCAGTCGCGCCGATGCCCGCTTGCACAGTGCGTCGTCGCCGACGACCGCCGAGACGATGTGCGAATCCGAGGACTTGAAGGGGATGTCGGCCTCGTTGAGGAGACTGTGCAGCAGCCGGGCGTTCTCGGCGAGCCGCCGCCGTTCCACCTCCGCTCCCCGCAGATGCCGCACCGCGGCGAGTGCGCCCGCCGCGTTGGCCGGCGGCAGCGAGGTGGTGAAGACGAACGCACGGGAGACGGCTCTGACGTAATCGATGAGATCACTCGGACCCGCGATGTAGCCGCCCACCGTCCCGAGTCCCTTGGCGAGCGTGCCCATGATGACGTCGAACCGGTCGGCGACGCCCTCGCGCGCCGCGATCCCCGCGCCCTGCGGACCGTACATCCCGATCGCATGCACCTCGTCGAGGAACGTGGTCGCACCGAAACGCTCCGCCAGGTCGGCGATCTCGGCAAGCGGGGCGACGTCGCCCGACATCGAGTAGACCGACTCCAGCACGATCAACTTCGGCAGATCCGGGTCGGTCTCGTCGAGTAACCGCGCCAGATGATCGACATCGTTGTGTCGGAATATCCGCTTGGTCGCGCCGCTGTGCCGCAGCCCGTCGATGATCGAGGCGTGGTTCAGGGCGTCCGAGAACACGACGGTGTCGGCCGGAGTGCCGGCGAGCACCGTCAGCGCACCGTCATTGGCGGCATAACCGGAGGTGAACAGCAGTGCCGCGTCCTTGCGGTGCCAGTCGGCGAGCTCCCGCTCCAACTCGACGTGCAGGCGGTTGGTGCCGCCGATGTTGCGCGACCCCCCCGACCCCGCACCGAACTTGGACACCGCATCGTGTACCGCGGCCAGCACGAGCGGATGCTGTCCCATGCCGAGGTAATCATTGCTGCACCACACGTTCACCTCGGTTTCCCCTTCGGGGATACGTGCCACAGCGCTCGGGAAGTACCCGGCGCGCCTGCCGATCTGGAGGAACTCGCGGGCAGGAACCTTTACCGGTGTCGATTTATCTGTGAAGTGTTCCAGATGCGTTGGCATGGTCTCCGACTCCATGATGGGATTTGGTTTGCTTCAGGTGTGCGACACGTACTCCAGGCGGAGGCGTGGCTTATCAGGTTTTCCGGCGGAGTTCAGGGGAATTTTGTCGAGGATGTTTATCTGTTCGGGGACGTGCGCTGCCGAGAGAATATTGGCCAGGTGCCCGCGCACCTCGCCCATGCTCACCGAGACGCCCCGGCGTACGGTGATTGCCGCGTGCAGATGTTCCAGGCCGTCCTTTCCCAGGAAGCCGTATGCGACTGCCTGAGTGATTCTCGGAATTGTCATCATCGCGCGCTCGACCACGGTGGGGTACACCTTCACCCCGTTGATCTTGACCATCTCGGCGACCCGGTCCAGTAAGTGCAGGTAACCGTGCTCATCGCGGTATCCGATATCACCGGTGTGATACCAGCCATCACGGATCGCTCGCGCGGTCAACGCCTCGTCGAGATAGCCGTCCATGACATGCGGGGACCGAACCCGTATCTCTCCGGTCCGGCCGTCGCTGAGTGGAGATCCATTCTCCAGATCGCAGATGCCGATCTCGACACCGGGGAACGGACGCCCCACTGTCGCCAGCAAGTCCGGTTCGGTGTGGTCCTCTGGTGCCAGGCAGCTGATCCTGGCGCTCTCGGAGGTGCCGTACTGCTGGAAGAGGATGGACCCGAACAGCTTCACGGCTTCGGTGAGCCGGGCCGCCGCCGCCGGGCTTCCGGCGTAGTCGAGGTGGCGCAGGCTGCTCAGTCCGGCAGCTGCCGCATCGCTCAGCCCCAGCTCTTCAAGGCGGTCGAGAATCTGATAGAGATGGCTGGTGGCCATGAAGGTCCGGGTCACCGAGTGCTCGCGCACCGAGTGAATCCAAGGGTCCGGTGCGAACGCCTCCAGCAGTATCAGCCGGCCGCGGTCGATCAGCGCGGCATCGGCCAACTGCGCGACCGTCTGGCTGAGCGGGGTGCCGACCAGCGCCGTGATCTGCTCGGCCTCCCGACCCTGGGCGATCGTGCCGTACACCACACTGTCCCAGGACCGTCGTGACTTCCTGATCCCCTTGGGCCGTCCGGTGCTGCCGCTGGTGAACGCGATGGCCGCCAGGTCTTTTGGCGACCAGGGGGCGGGGACCGCGGGTCCCGGACCGCCGCCGGGCGTGACCTGCCGCGCATCGGGCACATCGGGGCCGATCAGCGCGATACCGGCCGACCGCGCCAGCTCAGCCGCCCGGTCGGCGCTGTCCTGATCGGCGTACAGAGCCGCGGCCCCGGTGCTCCGGAGCATCTCCAGCTGATCGTCGATCGCGAGCATCTCGGTACTCGACCCCGGATTGGCCGACCGCAGATGTCCGACTGAGGCCCTGAGCAGATGAGCCGCGTGCCGGACAGCGAGGATGTCCGGGCTGTTCGACGCCGTCAGAACGCCGACGACCGTGCCGTGCCCCACGCCGGATTCGTGCAGGACCCGGTGGATCCCGGTCACCGAGCGCAGATGCTCACCCCCGGTGATCCAGGAACCGCGATAGTGCAGCACCGGCCTTTCCGGCGCCTCCGCGAGAACGGAAAGCAGTTCGGCGACATAACCGCCCGCTGTCGCCCACCACTCCCGGATATCGGTTGCCATGCTGATCTCTCCCTCTGCCCTGTCTCTCACTGGAAAGCCCTTGGGGGTGTGACAGAAATCAAAAGCAGCCGAGAACGGGCATCTCACGTGCGGGCGCGAGAGCTGGACGGTCAGGGCCCTCCTGATGAGGCCGCCGCTCTCAGTCGCCGGCGTACTCGGCACGCACCAGCCAGCTCCGCGAGGGCCCCTTGCGCTCCCGGGGCTGCACCTGGAACTGCCAGTCATCGTGTGTGGCACCCGGTTCGCCGGGCTCCTTGACCTCGCGTGTCCGCCAGCCGGCCGAGGCGAGATATTCCTCGGGCTCGTCGGTGCCGAACAGCCAGGGCGTGCCGTCCTCTTCCAGGTTGCGGCGGAACGCTCGGGAGAACGGGCTGCGCAGCAGTGCCTGGCTGACGAGATCCACCCCCAGCCAACTGCCTTGCGCCGAGGCCGAGCCGAGGGTGCGCAGGAGACCGGTCGCCTGTTCCGGGGTGAGGAAGAACAGCAGCCCTTCGGCGATCCACAGGGTGGGGCGGTCGCGGTCGAAGCCGGCCTGTTCCAGCTCTGGCAGCCACTCCCGGCGCAGGTCCACGGCCACTTCATGGCGGGTCACCCGCGGCTGTGCGCCCAGGTCGGCCAGCCGACGGCGCTTTTCCTCCAGCAGCGCCGGGAAGTCAACTTCGTACGCGGTCGCGTCGTCCGGCCAGTCCAACCGGAACAGACGGGTGTCCATGCCGGCGGCGACGAATACGATCTGGCGGACGGCGTTCTCCGCGAGGATCTGTTTGATGCTCTCGTCCAGGTACCGGGTGCGGATCGCGATGAACGGGGCCAGCCCGCTGCCCCGGTTCTTCTCCAGCAGCTCGAATCCGCGTGGCGCTGCCAGCGCGCGGGCGTATGGGTCCTGGAAGATTGCCTGGTCTCCGCGTTCGGTCTCCAATGCCCGGGCCGCGGCTGTCCACTGGGCTGTGTACGACACTGTTTCCATCGATATGCCTTTCTTCGCGCGTGTCAGGCCGTGATGAAGAACGCTTTCTCGATCGTGGCCAGGGTCTGGAAGTTCTGGATGTCGATGTTGTCGAAGTCGATCTCCACGCCGGTGGTGCTCTCGACCACGTAGACCAGCTCGACGAAGGTCAGCGAATCGACCAGACGGGTCTGGATGAGGTTTTCCTCGGCGTCGATGGTCTGCCGTTCCGGATGCCGCCGCAGGATCCAGTCGCGGACTTCGTCAATGCTGCCTGTCACTGCCATGTGCACTCCTGTGGTCGGGGTTGGGGGCCGTGAACGCCACTGCCATGGCGCAGGAGGCGTCGTGGGTGATGCTCACCGCGATGTGGCCGACGGCGGCGAGCCGCGCGAGTTCGGCGGCCCGGCCGGTCAGCCGTACGACTGGCCAGCCGCCGTCGGCGGTGAGGATCTCGATACCGCGCCATGGCAGGGTCTGGTCCGGCACGTGGAACAGCTTGAACACGGCCTCCTTGGCCGCCAGCCGGCCCGCGATGCCTGGAATATCTGGTTCATCGGTGCTGTGGAAGAGGCGGATCTCCTCGGGAGAGAGCACCCGGGCCAGCATGGCCTTGTCGCTCACCAGGTCATGGACCCGTCCGAACGGGACCATGTCGATACCGACCCGGCCGTGTGCTGTCACGGGAGTCGCGTGGCGGGGCCCCGGACCGCGGCCAGCGCCCGCTCCGCGGTGCCGTACGCGTCCAGCAGCACAGCCAGCCAGCGCTCAAGACCGAAGGCCACACAGCTGGTGAAGGCGTAGCCGGGTGCGTCGGCGAGCCGGATACGGCAGCGTTCGCCGAAGAAGTTGCGATGCGTATTGACCGACGCGATGGCCAGGTCACCGGTCTGGAACTCGTGCTTGACCGGGCTGAGCCTGGACATCAGCGCCCGTGTGCCGCTGTTTTCGAAGAACGGGTCCGAGGCGGCCACCCGCTTCAGGTCCAGTCCCAGCGCCGCGCCGAACGCGGTGATCCGCTCGGTGAAACCGGCCAGCACCTGTTGGGTGTGTTCGTAGGAGCCCAGGGCCACGATCTCCCGCATCCGGAAACTGGCCAGCCGCCGCAGCGGGACGTAGTGCTCCTCATTGCGGAAGCACTGGTTCACCAGGGTCACCAAGGTGTCCTGCCCGAGTTCGACGCCTTCGTAGAACAGGTAGGCGCCGAAGCAGGTCGAGTGCGGCAGGCCCAGCCGGGAATCCTGTAGGTCGGCCGGGGTGAACCGGCCGTTCGCCGGCTTGGGCGGAGCACCCGTCAGCTCCAATGGAGCCGCGACCAGAGCGAGGTGCGGGAAGTTCGTGTACACGTCGAACTTCTCCAGGTCCGACACGGGATATACCGGTGGCGGAAGAATCTCCCGGGCACCGGCTGCCCGGCCCCAATCGGTGAATACGCCGTCCAGTTCGCGCAGCAGATCGGTCTGGTCCGGGTCGAGAACGGCCAGTGCGCCGGAATGCGTGATCGGTACGGAGTTCGCGGTCATGGGATGATTCCGATCTTCTCCAGGAACTTCGAGGTCTTGCGGAAGACGCTTCGTTCGAACTCCGCCCGAGTGGGCGACACCAGAAGCTCCTCGCGCACGGCCAGCGGGTCGGCGAGGCCGGCGTCCCTGTAGACATGCGGGTTGAACAGGGACTCGAAGCTGTACGTCAGGTACCGGCGCAGGTAGTCGGCGAGGCCGGCCAGCTCCTGCTCGGTCGAGGTGCGCCTCACGTCGGCGAACAGCACGGTGACCAGTTCACGGCCGAACGCGATGTGCCTGGACTCGTCCTGGTGGTGGATCCGGTTGATGGCCCGGACGGTGTCGTGCAGCCGGTCGTCCGTCGCCATCCGGGAGTTGAAGTGGTCGACCAGCTCCTCGAAGATCAGGATTCGGACGAAGACCAACAGGGTCTCCACTTCCGGCTTTGGCATCTCCATGCCCGCCCCGGACGGCTGCCGGTAGATCTTCTTGCCGTAGCGCAGACAGAATTCGGCGAAGAACCACATGTGTTCGTTCTCCTCGCCGATGAAGTGGTGGAAGAACTCCGACGGCGTCTCGAATCCCTTGGTATGAATGCGACGGGTGACCTCGATGAGGAGTTCCCGGATGCCGTGCACATTCAGACTGTAGAAGTTGATGCTCTCGAACTTGGAGAGTGCATGCAACTGCTGCTCGGTCAGGCGCTCCGCGACGGAAGTTCCATAGGTAGTGGTCAGCTCCGGGCTCATCCACCACATGTCGTCCGGCAGGATTTCCGGCCATTTGAACAGCCGGTAGGGGTTGTAGTAGTCGTCGATCGACTTGTCGCGCAGCCGGTCGAGGATCTCCAGGAACCGTTTATCAGGGTTGATCAGATTGCTGACCATGATGTGCACCACCTCATTCGTGTGTGCCAAAAATCCAGCAGCCGCAGAATCCGTCGGCCTGTTGGTGACTGCTCGATGCTTGAGTGTGATCCCCGGCCGCGGATTGAAATCTGACATCCGGCATCGGACTCGGAGGATCTTAAAATTTTGCTGTCGGCACATGCAACAGCCGGAATAGGGCGGCCGGATGTGGCCACCCTCTACTTGTGCGAGTGATCGGCAATCGGCCTGCACATGTGGTTATGGTGATTGGCGCCGACCGGTTCACCGGGTACGGCCCCTTCGGGGCTTGACCGGCGATGACCCGGTGCTGAGAGAGACGAATTCAGATGGGATCAGCATTGGCTGCAGACAAGAACGCGATGAAACCGGCTCTGGTCACCACGGCCTCGGGTATTGTCGCGGGCCGAGCCCACGACGGAGTCGTATCGTTCAAGGGCATCCCGTACGCGGCGGAGCCTTACGGCGACAACCGCTTCAAGCCCCCACAGCCTCCGCCGGCGTGGGACGGAGTCCGTGAAGCATTCGAGTACGGCCCCTGCGCACCACAACCCAACACCTACTCACTCGTGGACGCCACACCCCTCTACCCATGGGGAACCGACTGCCTGAGCCTCAATGTCTACACCCCGGATCCGGGGGCGGCCCGGCTGCCGGTGATGGTTTGGGTGCATGCCGGCGGCTACATCTCCGGTGGCGCCTCCACCTCCCGCGCGGACGGATCGGTCTTCGCGCGCGAAGGTGTCGTCGTGGTCGCCATGAACTACCGCCTCGGCGTGGACGGATTCCTGTCCGTGCCGGGCGGCATCGCGAACGCGGGAATGCACGACGTCGTCGCCGCACTGCGCTGGGTGAGCGACAACATCGCGGCATTCGGCGGCGACCCGGATGCCGTCACCGTGTTCGGGAACTCCTCAGGCAGCGCCATCATCGCGGCGATCGCCAAGACCGCCGCCGGTGAGGGCCTCATTCACCGGGCCGTCCTGCAGAGTCCCTGCCCGACACTGGTCGTCGGGGCGGCCGAGGGGCGCGCGATCGCCAAGCGCGTCCTCGCCGACCTGGACGTCGGCACGGACCCCCGCGACATCCCGCTCCGGGAGCTGCTGGGCCGCCGCCAGCGGGCCTTGGACGTCCGCTTCCGCGACGCACGCCGCTGGCACCCCTACACCTACTGGTTCAGCCCCTATCTGCCGGTCGTGGACGAAACTCTCTTCACCGACTCCGCACTGAGCGAACTCATCCCGCCCTCCGTCGATCTGCTGATCGGAACCAACCGGGACGAGTCCCGGTACTTCCTGATGCGCAACGGACAGTTCACATCCGCCACCGAGCAGGACCTCATCGACGCCCAGAATTCCTACGACGTGCCCGAGGCGTGCCGCGCTGCGGCCCGGTCTCTCTACGGGCATCTGCCGCTCGGAGAGCAACTTGCCGAGACGGTGACCAACTGGATATGGCGTGGCCCTGCCATCGAACTCACCCACCTGCATGCCAAATCCGGCGGAAACACCTTCGCCTACGAATTCACCTGGCAGGGGTCCCCGGCTTTCGACGGCCGCTACGGTGCGGCACACTTCCTTGAGGTCCCCTTCCTCTTCGGCCAGCTCGACGACCCTGCCTTCGCTCCCCAGGTCGGCCCTGACGCTCCCGCGGACCTGGGCAGTGCCCTGCGCCGCGGCTGGATCCAATTCGCCAGGAGCGGCGATCCCGGCTGGCCCCGCTACGACGACGAACGCCGCTCGGTAATGACCTTCGACACCTCGTGCCGAGTCGAGGCAGATCCCCGCGAGTACCATCGCGCGGCCTGGGACGCTCAACTCGAAAAATCAACTCCGTAGGTGACCAAGCCGACGCCGAATTTAGGCGTCCCGTCCGGGAGCATCCTGATGCGCAGCCTGATCATCGACAATTACGACTCGTATACTTTCAATCTCTTCCAGCTGATAGCCGAGGTGAATGGGTGTGAGCCGGTCGTTCTGAAGAATGACGATCCGGCGCTGACCACGCTCGACCTGGCAGAGTTCGACAACATCGTGATCTCACCCGGCCCCGGAAGCCCGAGCACCGCACGTGATCTGGGGTATGTCAGGGAAATCCTGGACAGGGCTCAACTGCCAGTTCTCGGAGTCTGTCTCGGCCATCAGGCGATCGCCCACAGCGCCGGAGCGACGGTCGACCGCGCACCGCGGCCGCGGCACGGCCATCTCACCAGGATCCGCCACACGGGCGATGAGCTGTTCAGCGGCATACCGCAGGATTTCACCGCCGTGCGCTACCACTCGCTGTGCGTCGAAGAACCGCTGCCCCCGGAGATCGAGACCACGGCATGGGCGGAGGACGGTGTCGTCATGGCGATCCGGCACCGAACCCGCCCACAGTGGGGTGTCCAGTTCCACCCCGAATCCATCGCCTCGCAGCACGGCCGCGAGATCATGACCAACTTCAAGGACATCACCCTCTCCCGCGTCGGCGCCCTGCGATCGGACGGCACGGCTCGCCACCGGGCGCAGGAGCCGCTGACGTCCGCCGAACCGGCACCTCCGGCCGACACGGCCGGCGACGCCTACCAGCTCCTTGAGCTCAGGATCCCCGGTGCAGTGAACACCGAGGCGGCATACGCGGAGCTGTTCGGCCTGTCGGAGTACGCCTATTGGCTCGACAGCAGCCGTGTCGAGCCAGGACTGTCCCGGTTCTCGTTCCTCGGCGACGCCGCAGGTCCGCTCAGCGAGGTGCTGACCTACCGACTCGCGGACCGTGCGGTGCACGTGCGCAACGCGGCGGGCGCGCATACACAGGACGGCACCATCTTCGACGTCCTGGAACGCCGCCTCGCCGAACGTCGGCTGACCGACCCCGGGCTGCCGTTCGACTTCACCGGGGGATACGTCGGCTATTTTGGCTACGAGCTGAAGGGCGACCTCGGCTCCCCCGGCCGGCACCGCGCCGAAACACCCGACGCCGCGTGGATATTCGCGGACCGTCTGATCGCCGTCGACCACCAGCACGACCTCACCCATGTGGTCGCGTTGCACCGCGGCGACACCGAGACCAGGAAATCCGCGCAGAAGTGGATCGACAGCACCGCCGCCACCCTGGTCTCACTGCCCGGCGCGCCCAACGCCGCGCGGGAGACCGCCGACACGGTCGGCGACACCGCGGATCCGAGCTTGTCGCTGTCCCGGGACACGCAGGGCTATCTCCGTGACATCGAGGAATGCCAGCGCCGGCTCATCGCCGGCGAGAGCTACGAGATATGCCTGACCAACAAGGTCAGGATCCCCTTCGACGGCGATGACCTGATGTATTACCGCAGGCTGCGCGGGTCCAACCCGGCACCGTACGCGGCACTGCTGAGGCTCGGTGAGGTAACGGTCTTGAGCGCGTCGCCCGAACGCTTCCTCAAGATCGACGCTGATCGCGTGGTGGAGACGAAGCCCATCAAGGGAACGGCACCCCGCGGCACCGATCCCGCGCACGACGCGGAACTGGCCGCGGAACTCGCGAGCAGCACCAAGACCCGAGCGGAGAACCTCATGATCGTCGATCTGCTGCGCAACGACCTGGGCCGCGTCTGCGAGATCGGCAGTGTCGGCGTTCCGAGCTTCATGGCGGTGGAGTCCTACGCCACGGTGCATCAACTGGTCTCCACCGTACGAGGAGTCCTGCGCCCGGAGACCAGCGCGGTGGAGTGCGTACGCCATTGCTTCCCAGGCGGATCGATGACCGGCGCGCCGAAGCTGCGCAGTATGGAGATCATCGACGGACTGGAGACGGAGGCGCGGGGTGTCTACTCGGGTGCGCTCGGATATCTCGGGCTGACGGGAACGGCCGATCTCAGCATCGTAATCCGCACTGCCGTGCGCCGCCGTGGCGAACTGAGCATCGGCGCCGGCGGTGCCATCGTCTTGGACTCCAGTCCCGACGGCGAACTCGACGAGATGCTGCTCAAGGCCAGAACCTCACTGCGGGCACTGCCACCGCTGCCGACGCACACCGGTCGGCGCCGATGAGGCGCTCATTCTCTCCGAGGACGGCAGGCCGGCCGGAGGAACGACGACCAGCCTGCCGGGGCGGCGCCGCGTGGACGGATCCGGTGGGCCCGTCCGGACATGCCGGCGGCCGATCGCGTCAGGAGTAGGCACCTCGGTGAACCAGGTCGTGGCGGAGAAACCGGATCTGAAATGACAAGGTGGCGAGAATAGTTCGTTAGTCCCGGACTATCGAAGTATGTGCTAGCGTCGTCGCCATGAGACCGCTACCCGAGCTGGCACCCGAGACGCTGACTCTTGCTTCGGTGCTGTACGCGCTCGGCGACCCACTGCGCCTGGAGCTTGTGCGGCGAGTCGCCGCCGACCCCGGGATGACCTGTGCGCCCGGGGGCCTGAAGGTGCCGAAGTCGACACTGACCAATCACTGGCGCATTCTGCGCGAGGCGGGAGTGATCAGGATGGCCGCCGACGGCCGATTCCGGCGAATCTGGCTGCGCGCCGAAGAGTTGGAAAACCGCTTCCCGGGTTTGCTCGATACGGTTCTGCGCCTCAGTGCCGACGAACCCATGGGCGCCGCAGTGCCCTAACAGCGATGCTGCGTTTGCGCCTGTCCACAAGACCTTATGGAGGTTTTGCAGATGGACTTCGCTGACTTATCGCCCACATATGCGCGCGGTTATCAACCGGGTTGGCCTGTGGAAGCGGAAGTGAAACGAGCCCGCGATGCACTGGCCCGGGCAGATCCTTTGGTGCCGGCTTCGGGAATTCGTCGCTTACAGGCCCGGCTGGCGGAACCAGGATTTTTACTGCACGCAGGCGACTGCGCCGAGACCTTCCGTGACAATACGCGGACATCGGTGGCGAAGCGAGTGTCACTGCTGCACGCCATGTCTGATGCGATCGAGGCGAAATCCGGCCGACCAGTGGTGATGGTCGGCCGGATCGCCGGTCAGTACGCGAAACCACGCTCGGCGCCGACGGAGCACCGGACAGGGATCACCCTGCCCTCTTATTTCGGGGACGCCGTGAACGATACGGACTTCTCGGCAGCCGGGCGGACCCCCGACCCCTGGAACCTGGTTCGTGCCCACGAGCATTCCAAGAAGACCCTCTCCCATCTGGAGGGATCGGGAGTGTTCGCCTCTCACGAAGCGCTGCTGCTCGATTATGAGCAGCCGCAGACCCGTCGCAGTGCGGACGAGGGGCGAGTCTACGACCATTCGGCCCACCTGCTCTGGATCGGCGAACGTACTCGATCACTGACAGGGGATCATGTCGACTTCGCTGCCGGGATAGCCAACCCGATCGCGGTGAAGATCGGGCCGGGCGCCACCCCGGCAGCCCTGATGGGCCTGCACGCTGTGCTTAATCCGGAAAATTTACCTGGCCGGCTGGCCTTCATTTTCCGGATGGGCCGCCACCGGGCGTATGACCTTGCCTACGCCATGCTGAGCAGAATCATGGCGGAGGGCTGGACGGATCGGGTCATCTGCGACCCAATGCACGGTAATACGGTCGTCAGCCCGGCTGGGTTGAAGACACGGGTGGTCGCTGCGATCGAGGCAGAAACGCGTGAGTTCTTCAGCGCCTGCAACGACACAGGAGTAACTCCGGGTGGAATTCATCTGGAGGTGAGTGGTGACGATGTCAGCGAATGCGTTCCGGCACGGGTGGACGATACGTATCTCGCGATCAACTACCGCAGTGCCTGTGACCCCCGGCTCAACCCGGAGCAGGCTTCTTATCTCGCGCAACTGGTGGGTGAACTGCTGGTTTCACATCGCCATTTCGTTCAGCGGGAAGAAATGACAGCCTCAAGAAGATAGATATTTCTGGCGTCCCTTGAAGTCATCTTGCTGTTTGTTGTGGCTGCTTGCGGTGAGGCAGTTCTCAACAGGCCGTTTGATCTTCTTGTGTCCGGCCGGGGTCAGTCAGAAACGTCGATGAGCCGGAGGGTCGGCTCTTGTCTCATCGCAGGATTCACCGCGACCGGAAGTGCTAGAAGGAGTTTGCCGCGTGTCCTTAGAATCTCAACCAAACCGGTCGGTAGTGCTCGCTGTAGCCTGTGTGGGGCAGTTCATGGTGCTACTCGACAGCACCATCGTGGGCGCAGCGCTCCCGGACATGCAGGATCGATTGGACACCGATCTGTCCGGACTGCAATGGATCGTCAACTCTTATGTCCTGCTGGTTGCCATGCTGTTGCTGTCCGGCGGTGTCTTCGCCGACCGCTTCGGCCGCAAGCGGATGTACCTGTCCGGCGTCGTGGTGTTCACCTTCGCATCCGTGCTGTGCGCTTTCGCGCCTTCGCTGGCCTGGCTGGTCACCGGACGAGCTTTGCAGGGCATCGGGGCCGCGGCCCTGAGCCCCGGTTCACTGGCCCTGCTCGCCTCCGCCTATCCCGTTCCGCGGGAACGCGTCAAAGCGATCGGCCTGTGGGCCGGTATCAGCGGAATCGGCCTGGCGGCAGGACCGCTGGCCGGCGGCATCCTGGTGAGCGCCTTCGACTGGCGCGCGATCTTCCTGGTCAATGTGCCCATCGGTGTCGCGCTGGTGCTGGTGGCCCTGCCCGCCCTGCGCGAGTCCCGCAACCCCAACGCGTCGGCCATCGACGTCCCTGGAACGATCCTCTCCATCCTGGGTGTCGGGGCACTGACCTACGGGCTGATCGAGGGCGGCTCCCAAGGCTGGACTTCGGGGACCATTCTGGCCAGCTTCGCCGCCGCGGCGGTGATCTTCGCCGCGTTCATCACCGTGGAACGGCGTATCTCGATTCCGATGATGCCGCTGCGGCTGTTCCGGAACCCGTTGTTCACAATGTCCAACGTGGCTATGGTCATGGTCGGTTTCGCGCTCATGGGCTCGGTCTTCTTCTTCTCCCAGTTCTTTGTCACCGTGCAGGGCACCTCGATTCTGGAAGCCGGACTGGCGACTCTGCCCATCTCGCTCAGCATGGCGATCGTCAGCCCGTATGCGGGCCGGCTGGCCGCCAACTACGGCTTCCGGATTGTGGTTACCAGCGGCCTTGTGCTGGCTGGACTGGGGCTGTTGACCCTGGTTGCCGTACACGCGGACACCAGTTACTGGAACGTGTGGTGGCGGCTGGCGATCACCGGTGCCGGTTTCGCTCTGGCCATGTCACCGTTGACCGGCGCCGCCATCCAGTCCGTCGACGCGCAGGAAGGCGGTCTCGCGTCGGGCATCAGCAGTACCTCCCGGCAGATCGGCGCGGTGCTCGGCGTGGCGGTGCTCGGAGCCATCGTCACCACCCGGGAATCCAGCGGCGCGTCCTTCGAAGCCGGCCTCGACAGCGCCTTCGCCATCGCCGGAGCCGTCTGTTTGATCACCGCCGTCTGTACTGGCCTGTGGCTTGTGAAGTCCGAGCCCGAGGGAGCCCCTCTCCCGGAGCCGCAGCGGAAGGCGCAGCCGATCGACTGACGTCGGTCATGGCACCGTCGATGTGGCATCCGGTGCACCGCGCGGCGACCCCTCGCACTGAAGGCCCAGTGACCAACGGCGATTGCTGGGACTGCCATCACCTGATGTCCGGGAGCCCTTCCGACAGAAGGGCACCGGCCAGGAAATCGAGTCGGCTGTCAGGCGCCTCTCGTCGGCGGCCCACTCCCTGGGTATCCTCAAAGGAAGGCGTCACGCCCCTGATGAGCAATCCTGTGCCGAATCCAAGCCATCCGAATCCAGTGCTCTCCGCAGTGCGCCACCCGGCAGTAATTTTTATTGGGAAAGGAATAGACGTAAACGGCACTTCTGGGTGGCGCCGGTCATGAATCAGGAATCCGCTGAAAGTGACATGCTGGACACGGCCGAGCGGCTGCGGATGCGGCTCCAAAATGTTGATCCCGATGTGGAAGGCGAGCTGATCGTCCGCGTCTACGAATTCACCCTGGCGCATCAGCCCGCCACATTTTCCCAGGTGGCGACCGCGCTCCGTATGTCGATGGCCGACACCAGGCGAGTCGTTGACCTGCTGTGTGAACTGCGGATCCTCAGGAATGCCGAGGAGTCCGAGAGCTTCAGGGCCATACTGCCGGAAGCCGCACAGAACGAACTGGTCATTCCTCTGCAGCAGGCGGTGAACGAGAAGCGGCGGGAACTCGGAAGCATCCATGAGCGATTACATGCGCTTTCTGGTATCTTCAGCACCCTGGGCAGATCACAGCACCGCAATGACAAGATTGTCCATCTGCTCGATCCCCAGCAGGCGTCGTCCTACTTGATTGATTCCCTGGAGAGCTGTACATCGGAAGTCCTGGCCATGCAGTTCCCCGACGGCGAACCACGCCTTGCCTTTCAGCCGTGTGAGCTGGCGAAGGTATTGCACATGGCTCCATTCCGGCTGCTCTGTCCGCATTCGGCCCGGGCCAAGGCGACCACCAGGACTCGCCTCCGCCAAGTGGTCGACTCGGGTGCTCAGGTGCGTACGACCAACCATATCTTCGGCAACTTCATCCTCGCCGGCAGCGAAGTGGCGTTCATTACCCACCAGGCGCCGGACGAGGAATTCCCCAGTACCGTAGCCGTCTACGAACCGATGGTCATCTCTCTGCTGCACCGCCTGTACGAATTCGCCTGGCAGTCCGGTATGGACTTCGAAGCCGACGTCGTTTCCTACGGGGAGACGCTGCCTGATCTCAGTGCGGGAATCATTACTCTGCTGGCGCAGGGGCTGAAGGATGATGCTGTTGCTCGCCGCATCGGAATAGGGCCAAGGACATTTCGGCGTCACTTTTCCGACATCATGGATAAGCTGGGCGTCTCAAGCCGATTCCAGGCGGGGGTTGTTGCGGCGCGGGCCGGGCTCGTCGACGGCGGACCAATCGAGGGTCCGGTGTGAGGTTCGGCCTCACCCGGCCGTTTGGGCGTGCGGAGTATGTCCTGCGGTTCTCGGCCAGGTGCTGTGGTGCCGGTATCGGCGCCGTAGCACCTGGCCGGTCCAGGTTCCCATGAGAGCCCGCCACGCCTGGTCAAGCGGGCTGCGGAGCGCGTACATCCGTCCCTGCCCCCGCCCAGCCGGGTCCGGCCATTCAGCCGACGCGCCTGGTCGGCCGCCCGACCCGCGAGATCAGGCAATGCCGATGGAGGCAACCACAACCACAGCGGAGGCGGCCGTCGTCGCGACCGCGGCGGTCTGCGAGACGGTGCCGGCGGACTGCGTCACCGAGGGCGCTGGAGCGGGTGTCGGCAGCGGTAGAGGGGGACTTGGCCGGGGCGGGAGTGGATAATGTGTACGCGGCCGAAGCGCTTGCCGGGCCGGGGAGTTGACGTACGGGGAGCTGCGGACTGCTGGAGGGGGCGGGCTGTGAGCGGTGGCCGACGAGTCGTCGTGGTGGTGACGGGCCTGGCGGTGGCGGTGCTCGCCGGGGGGCTCTCTTTTCTGAGCTGGGACCGGGCGGACCAGCTGGCCGGGGTGGTCTCGGCACTGGTCGGTGTGGCCGGGTTGGGTACGGCCGTGTACGCGGTGCTCCTCGCGGACCGGCCCGCCGCCGTCGAGGTGTCCCGTACCGGCCGGGCGGTCGCCCGGGGTGGCGATGCCAATACGGGTGTGATCGCGCCCGCGTCCGGAAGCGGGGCAGGACCGCTCTCCGTCAGCGACACCGGGGACGCCCGCGCGGACGGCGGCGGCAGCGCCAACACCGGTTACCGGCAGAGCTAGAGCTTCTCCGGCCCGTCAGAGCGAGGAGCGACAACAGGATGGCCGAGCGCGGCAGAGTGGTGGTACGGGACTCGGGCGACGCGTCGGCCCAGGGCCCCGGGTCGCTCGTCAACAGCGGAGTGATCAACGGCCCGGTGCATCTGGCGGCCCGGACCGCTGCCGTGTCGGGCTATCTGCTCCAGGTCCAGGAGGCCATCGCCGCGGCCGACTTCCGCGGCCGTGCGGAGGAACTGGCCGAGCTGGCCGGCTTCTGCACCGAGTCCGACGACCCGGAGCGCGCCGCCTACTGGCGCTGGCTGGCACCGGCCTGGGCGGGCAAGTCCGCGCTGATGGCGCAGTTCGTGCTGCACCCGCCTGCCGGGATCGACATCGTCGCCTTCTTCATCACCTCCCGCCAGGCCCGGCAGAACGACGCGGCCGCGTTCTGCGAGATCGTCCAGCGACAGCTCTACGCCCTGCTCCACGAGGAGGAGCCACTCGTCACGCCCGCGACCCGCGACGAACAACTGCGACTCGCCCTGAGCCGCACCGCCCGGCGTTCCGCCGAACGAGGCCGCCGACTGGTTCTCGTCGTGGACGGGCTGGACGAGGACCGGGGCGTCACCCCCGGCCCGGACTGCCACAGCATCGCCGCGCTGCTGCCGAGGGTTCCCCCGTACGGCATGCGGATCGTTGTCGCCGGGAGACCGCACCCGCCGGTGCCGGGCGATGTCCCTTCGGACCACCCGCTGCGCACCACCCGCGTCAACCACTGGCTGGAGCCCTCCCCGCACGCCCAGGTGGCCCGGTGGGACGCGGAACAGGACCTGGTGCGGCTGCTTGACGAACCGGGCCCCGGCCGCGATCTCGTCGGCCTCACCGTGGCCGCCGGAGGCGGTCTCAGCGCGGCCGATCTCGCGCACCTGACCGGCAGCAGCTCCCGCCGCGTCGAGCGTGAACTGCACGCCGTCACCGGCCGCAGCTTCCGCCACCACACCGGCCACGGGGACGCCGACCGCCCCCGTGTCTATCTCCTCGCCCACGAGGAGATCCGCCGCAGCGCCGAGGGGCTGATCACCTCCGCCGAACTCACCGACTACCGCACCCGCATCCACCACTGGGCCACCGCCTACCGCACCGCCGGCTGGCCCGCCGACACCCCCGAATATCTGCTGCGCGGCTACATCCAGCAGCTGCGGGAGCTGCGCGACACCGCCCGTCTGACGGCCCTGGCCCGCGACCCGGCCCGCCACGAACGGCTCTGGCGGGTCACGGGGACGGACTACGAGGCGCTCAGCGAGATCTCGGCGGCGTTCGAACTGCTGCTCGCGGACGAAAACGGTGACCCGGACATCTCCCAGGCCCTGGGCCTGGCATGGGCCCGCGACCAGCTGTACGACCGTACAAAAAGCCTCCCCCATGAACTCATCGGCCTGTGGGCCCGTCTCGGCCACATCGACCGGGCCGTCAATCTGGCCCGGTCACGGCGCGACGAGTACGACCGGGTAAGCGCCCTGGCGGCCGTCGCCCGGGTCCTCGTAGCCACCGGCCAGCCGGAGCGGGCGGCCGAACTGGCCGACGTCGCGGAGACGATCGATCACCGGGACCTCTTCCTCCAGTCGATGGCGGAGGGACTGACAGAGGCCGGAGAGCATTCCGAGGCCGTACGAACAGCACGGCAGATCGTCGCGGAACCACAGAAGGCGCGGACCCTGGTCGGCATCGTCGAATCGCTGGCCGCCGCCGGAGCGGCGGATGACGCCGCCATCCACGCCGATGAAGCCTGCGAGGCCCTCGCGGCGGAGAGTGGCCTCTCCACGCAGGGCGGGATGTTCGGCGCGTTGGCCGCCGCGCTCTCGCTGGTCGGCAAGGACGAGAAGGCCGGAGAGCTGGCGGAACGAGCGGCCGCCTTCGCCGCTGGGTGCCCCCTGGAGTACCAGGCGCAGCATCTCGCCCTGGCCGCGCGCCGGATGGCCAGGGCGCCCGGGCTCGTGGGGCTGTCCGCCCGATACGCCGCGCATTCGGCGACGCTCGCGGACGCGCTCGACGACCCCGAGGGCGTGAGCTGGCTTCTCTCCGAGGTCGCCGGGGCACTGACCGCCACCGGGCAGCACGACCGGGCCATGCGGCTGATCGACAGGCTGCGCACCGACTCTGTCTCCTGGGAGGAGGCGGTCTGCGCCTGCGCCATCGCGACGGCGGAGGCGGGCGACTGGGAGAAGGCGCTGCGGCTCGCGGAGCCGATTGAGGGTTTGGTCGACAAAACCCGTGTCCTCAACGCTGTCGGCGCGGCGCTGGCGAAGTCCGGCGACCCGGTCAGAGCCGAGGAACAGGCGCGGCGGAGTCTGGATTTCATCGGTGAGGTTCTCGATCCGCGCTGGCGTGTGAAGCTACAGGCTGACATGGCGGATTTCCTGTACCGGGCCGGCTACCCGGATCAGGCCCACGCGGTCGCGACCCTGGCCATGGACGACGCCTGGGAGAACGGGGTGTCCCTCCGCAGGACATCCACGCTGGCCGAGCTGGCCGGTACGGCGAGCGGATTGGGTCACACGGCAGCGGCCCATCGCCTTGTCCACGGTGCCCAGGACGTTGCCCGAAGCTCGCCGTACGCCTACGGACGGCTGATCGATTTCACCAGAGTGGCCACGGCCCTGTACCGGACAGGCCGCCATGACGAGGGCGAGGAACTGCTCTCCCGGCTGGCCGTCACAGCTCGTCAGGAGCTGGATCGGTTCACGGTGGCCTCGGCGCTGGAGCACATCGCTGGGGTGTTCGGCACAGCAGGACACCCCGAGAGAGCGGGAGAGCTGGCGCGAGAGATTCTGGAGCTGGCCCGTACGGCGGACAGTCCGTTCCGGCGGAGTGAGGACAGTCTCGCCGCCGCCGGCGCTTTTCTCTCCGCGAAGGATGTCGGCAGCGCCATGGAGCTGTGCGCGAGCCTGACGGAAGACGATCTTGCGGAGTTTCTGTCCAGCGTTGTACAGACTCTGGTGGAGACCGGTGACCTCGGTCGGGCAGTGCGGATCGCCGACGAGATCGACGTCCGCAGCGAACGTGAACGCAGCCGGGGGTACATCGCAGCGGGTGAGGCGGCCCGCGGTGACCTCGCGCGGGCCTTGGTGCTGCTGAATGAGATCTCGCACCCCTTCATACGGGCCACGGCCATGTCCGCCACCGTCGAGGGGATGGTCACGGCGGGGGCGCTGGACGAGGCCCGCGCTCTGTGCGAAACGATCGATGTTCCGGAGCAGCGCTTCACTGCTCTCGGTGCCGTCGCCCGATCCCTCGGCCCCACCCCTCAGGGCCGCCTGACGCTGGTCACAGCCCTCACCCTCGGGCCCTGGGACGCGCTGATCCCCGGGATCGCGGCCGTCGCCCCCGATCAGCTCCCGCTTCTGGCGGATCTGCTCCTGGACTGAGTGCCCCGAACGCCGGTGTCCCGGGCCCCGAGTGCCGCCGGATATCCTGCGTCGTTCTGAAACAAGCCAGGAAGGTCCTCATCATGAGCAGTGCCGCGTCGCCCTTTCCCGATCGGATCGAACTCAGGGGGGAGGGCCTCGTCCTGCGTGACTGGACGGAAGGGGACCTGGCCGCGATGCCGGAGTTGTTCGACCATCCCGACGTCGCGTACTGGACGCCGATCGTCTCGCCCTTCGACGAGGCGGCGGCTCGCGCACGTCTGGACCGAAGCCGGCGGCTGAGGGCGGAAGGCACGGCCATTCTGCTCGCCATCACCGTGGACGGCGGCGCGCCTCTCGGCGAGGTGATGCTTCGGCGTGCCCCCGAGGGCACGGAACTCGGCTACGCGGTCGGCCCGGCGCACCGAGGTCAGGGGGTGGCCGGGCGGGCGGTGCGGGTGATGGCGGCGTACGCCTTCGGGGAACTGGCCCTGGACCAGGTGATCCTGGAGCTTGAGGCCGAGAACGCCGCCAGTGTCGCCGTGGCCACCAAGGCGGGGTTCGGCCTGCTCGATGTTCCGCTGATCAAGGGCGAGGAGAAGGGGCGGCCCTATGCCCTGCAAACGTGGGGTCTGAATCGCCCCTGAGCCACAGCGCCCAAGGGCGAGAAGCTCGCCGAAGCCCAAGGCCGAAGGTCCCGCAGGCCGGAAGGTCCCGCCGGGGACCGGATCCTGCCACACAGCGTTGAAATCCGGACTGCGCGCGCTGCCTGATGGAACGCCCATGCATATGGAGCCGTCCTTCCGCTTGGCAATCGGCTGCGACCCGGTTACGGGTGCTCCCCCCGGCGGCAGCCGGACCGTGACGGCGAAAGAGGTTTTGTGGAGCAGCTGTGGGAACGGGAACACGCCCTGGACGAATCCGCGCGGTGTGCCGCCCTGGCACGGGCGGGCGAGGGCCGGTGGCTGCTGCTGCACGGGGATACGGGTGCCGGGCGGAGCGCCCTGCTGAGAGAGGTCGTCCGGCGGGAGTCGGCGGACGGACGGATGCGCGCGCTGCGGGCCCACGCGGCCCCGGGGGAGGAGGAATTCGCCTACGCGCTGCTGCGCCGCCTGTTACCCGGGGCCGGACCGCTGCCCTTCGGCGGGCTCTCTCCCAGCGCGGAGCAGCGGCTGCTCCACCGTCTCACCGAGCATCTCGCGGCCCTGGCCGCGCAGCGGCCGGTGCTGCTCGCGGTGGACGACATCCATCATGCCGACGCGGCTTCGCTGCGGTGGGTCGCCTATCTCTCCCACCGGCTGGTCCGGCTGCCCGTACTGCTCCTGCTCACGGCCTGTACCGGCCCCGGTCACTCCGGGGCCCTCTTCCCGCCCGGCGCGGGCCAGGAACTGCACACGGACACGGGCGGCCGTGTTCCGCTGTATCCGCTCGGATCCGAATCGGTCGGCCGGATCCTCAGCAGCAGGGCGCTACGGGGCGACCCGGCCCGCCGGGCCGCCGCCATGGGCGCGGGCAACCCCGGTCTGCTGACCGCCCTGGCCGCCGGGTCGGCGGCGGGGAAACCGGAGGACCTCGCCGCCGGTGCCGCCTACCGTGCCGCTCTCGCCCACTGGCTCAGCAGCCCCGCCGCCCCGGCGCGCGGGCCGGTCGCGCTCACACTCGCTCTGCTGCCCCGGGCGGACTCGCCGTCCATGGGTGACATGCCCCTGATCGTCTCTGCTGTCGTCCCCCCGCCCGACCGGTCCGCCGTCGACAGCCATCTGACCGAACTCATGTCCCTGCTCGCCGCACCCGGGGTCCGCGAGGCCGTCCTCGCCACCGCGACCGACCAGGAACTCCCGCATTACCGCCGCCGTCTCGCCCACGCACTCTACGAACACGGCCGGCCCGCCTCCAGCATCGCCCCTCTCCTCCTGCACACACCCCAGACCGGTGAACCCTGGATCACCCACACCCTGGAGGAGGCGGCCGAGCACGCCCTGCGCGCCGACGACCCCGAACACGCCGCCGGAATTCTTCGGCACGCCCTGACCGGCCCCGTCGAGCCCACCCGTCACTGCGCCCTCACCCTGCGGCTCAGCGCGCTGGACATGCTCCACTCCTCCCGGACCGGCATCCGCCGTCTGCGCGCGAGCCTGCAACGGGCCGACTGCCACGACCCGTACGCCGTCTCCGAATCCCTCAGCGGCGCACTCGTCGCCCAGGGCGATGTCCGCCACGCCCTCCAGATCCTCAAGGAGACCGGCCGCGCCGTCGCCGACGACCAGCTCAACGCGACCCTGCGGATCGCCGTCGCCGGGCTCTCCAACCACGACGCCCGCGAGTGGCACCACACCGTCCACGACCTGCGCGAACTGCAAAGGACCGCACAGCCGTCGGTGGAACCCCTGGTCTGCGCCCTGCTCACCATCCACGAGGGCGGCACCGGCCGGATCGACGTCCGCACCGCCACCGAACGGATCACCTCCCGCCTCCACCGCCCCATCGATCACCGGCTGCGCACCGGGTTCATCGCGGCCGCCGCCGCGATCCTCGAATGGGCCGACCAGCTGGACGAGGCCCGGAATCTGGTCGACCGCGAACTGCCGGCCACCTCCGTGCTTCCGGATCTCACCAACCAGGCCCGCCAGCAGCTCATCGCCACCCGCACCCAGGTGGACCGCAAACTAGGCCGCTTCCGACAGCTGATCGAACAAACCACCCCCCTGGTGGAAGCGGTCCAGGACCACGACGTCCAACTGCCCTACCTCCGTGCGCTGACCGCCTGCGCCTGGTACGAACTGGGCAGCCCCGAACGGGCCTGGCAGCTGCTCGACGCCCTGGGCCCCCTGCCCGACAACACCTCCTGGACCTGGGACGAAGTCCTCTACACCCAGGGCCGTCTGCACCTCGGAGCCGGCGACTGGCACCAGGCCCTCGCCGTTCTCACGGCGCTGGGAGCCCGGATGGACCGCCGCGGCTTCGTCAACCCCGTCGGGCAGCCCTGGCGCACCGGCGCCGCCGCGGCGCTGGTCCGCCTCGGCCGCCACACCGAGGCCCGGACCCTCGCCGAGGAGAACCTCCATCACGCCCACGCCTGGGGGACGGCGCGTGACATCGGCACCGCCCTGCGGACCCTCGCCCTCACCCTGCGGGGCCGTCCGGCCCTGAACACCCTGGCCGAAGCCGCGGACATCCTCCGTACCGCGCCCGCCCCGGCGGAGCTGATCGAGACCCTCACCGACCTCGGCCGGGCGCAGACCGACACCGGAAGCACCTGCCAGGGCCACGCCACCCTGCTGGAGGCACTCCACCTCGCCCGGACCCTGCTGCCCCCGCAGCCGCCGGGCGGGCTCTTCGAACCGCCGACCCCACGCCTCGTCGCCGGGGCCGAGCACGCCCTGCGCCGGTACGACGCCCGCCGCCGCCCGGCGGCACCGGCGGCCCCCTCCACGGGCCTCACCCCCGCCGAGCGCCGTATCACCGAGCTGGCCGTCCAGGGCCTGACCAACGATGAGATCGGCTCACAGCTGCACCTTGCCCGCCGCACCGTGGAGACACATCTGACGAAGGCGTACCGGAAACTCGGCATCACCCGCCGCACCCAGCTCGCCGCCAAGGTCGGCGAAGACTCTGTCCGGCGCTGACCCGTGACGCCCGGATCCCGCCGCCGGGCGGGGCCTCCGCGTCGGCCGCCCGGCTCTCCGGGGCGCGCAGCCAGGCGGCTGTGTCGCGGGGCAGCCCGAGGCGGTGCGGGGGGCCGCTGGTGAGGAGGAGGGTGTGATCCGGTGGCAGGGGGACGGGCCGGTCGCCGAAGTTGACCATGCAGAGCAGGTCACCCCGGTGGAAGGCGAGGACGTCCGGCCCGCCGGGCAGCCATCGCAGCGGAGCGCCGGACGCGGCCGGGCCCGAGCGGCGCAACCGCAGCGCGGCCCGGTACAGCTCCAGGGTGGAACCGGCGGCGCCGTCCTGGGCCGCCACGGTCAGTCCGGCCCACCGCCCGGGCTGCGGCAGCCAGGGTTCGGCCCCGCCCCGGGTGAAGCCGTACGGCGGGGCCGAACCCGACCAGGGCAGGGGGACCCGGCAGCCGTCGCGGCCCGGGTCGGTGCCGCCGGAGCGGAAGTGGACCGGGTCGCACAGCCGTTCCGGCGGGATGTCCTCGACCTCCGGCAGGCCCAGCTCCTCGCCCTGGTAGAGGCAGGCGGCCCCGGGCAGCGCCAGCATGAGCAGGGCGGCGGCCCGGGCGCGGCGGGTGCCCAGGGCGAGGTCGGTGGGGACGTCGCGGACCTTGGCGGCGAGGTCGAAGGATGTGTCGGTCCGGCCGTACCGGGTGACGGTACGGGTGACATCGTGATTGCACAGCACCCAGGTCGCGGGGGCCCCGACGGCCGTGTGGGCGTCGAGGGCGGCCTCGATCCGGCCGCGCAGCGGCCCGGCCGCCCACGGACTGCTCAGGAAGTCGAAGTTGAAGGCCCCGTGCAGGACGCCGGGACGCAGATAGCGGGCGAACCGGTGAGGCTCGTCGGGCAGCCAGATCTCCCCGGCCAGGACCCGGGGGTCGGGGTAGGAGTCGGCGATGGCGCGCCAGGAGCGGTAGATGCCGAGGAGTTCGTCGCGGTCGACATAAGGATGCGGACCGCGGCGTTCGTCCGGGGCGTTCGGAGCGTCCGGAGCGTCCGGATCGGGCAGGTCGGGCAGGTCGGGATCCTTGGCCAGGGCGACCGCGGTGTCGATGCGCACCCCGGCGGCGCCCCGGTCGAACCAGAAGCGGAGGACGGACTCGTACTCCGCTCCCACCCGGGGGTGACTCCAGTTGAGATCGGGCTGCTCGGGCGTGAACAGATGGAGGTACCACTCGCCCGGAGTGCCGTCGGGCAGGGTGGTGCGGGTCCACGCGGGGCCGCCGAATTCGGAGTTCCAGTTGTTCGGCGGCCGTTCGCCGCCGGGCCCCCGGCCGGGGCGGAAGTGGAACAGGGCGCGCTCGGGGCTGCCCGGGGGCGCGGCGAGCGCCGCGCGGAACCACGGGTGGGCACGGGAGACATGGTTGGGCACGAGGTCGACGAGGGTCCGCAGCCCCAGCTCGCGGGCCGCGCCGATCAGCCGCTCGGCCTCGTCCAGGGTGCCGAAGTCGGGGTGGATGCCGCGGTAGTCCGTCACGTCGTAGCCGCCGTCGGCCATCGGGGAGGGATACCAGGGGGTGAACCACAGAGCGTCCACCCCCAGCCGGGCCAGATACGGCAGCCGGTCCAGGACACCGGCGAGATCGCCGGTGCCGTCGCCGTTCCCGTCGGCGAAACTGCGCGGATAGATCTGGTAGACGACGGCGTTCCGCCACCAGTCGGCCCCGGTCACGGCGGAGTCCGGCACCGGCATGGCCGTCACGGCCGTCGTCCCGGGGCCGGATCGGTGGAGCCCGGGGCCGGCTCGACGGAGTACGGCGTATCCGCCAGGTCCACCGCCCACAGCCCGGGCAGCACCCGGTCGGCCGCGGAGTAGTCCAGGGAGCGGGTCAGCTCAGTGGGGACGGCGGTCACGGTGATCCCGGCGGCCTTGGCGGCGGCCACCCCGGTCAGCGAGTCCTCGAAGGCGACACAGCGCGAAGGCGGCACACCGAGCCGGGCGGCCGCCTCCAGATAGACGGCCGGGTCGGGCTTCCGGCGGGGCACCTCGTCGCCGCCCACCACCGTGTCGAAGAACTCCCCGATGGCGAAGTGGGACAGCCAGCGCGAGACCCACTCCTTGTCGGCCGCCGACGCCACCGCCACGGACAGACCGGCCGCGCGCAGCCGGGGCAGCAGCTCCCGGACGCCCGGCAGCAGCCTGATGTGCTCGGGGGTCATGAACCGCTCCCACAGCCGGGACAGCCGCTCCCCGAGCTCGGCGTGCGTACCGGCGCGGTCGGCGGGAGAGCCCGCGGAACCCGGCCGGCCCGATGCGCCCATGGGATCCAGCAGCAGGTCGAACAGGCGCGGGTAGCCGTCGGGCCGGCCGCACACCTCCTCGGCCCACAGCCGCGCCGGGAGGGTGGCTCCGTGCTCCTCGAACAGGGCGGAGCAGGCGAGGAAGTCGGGACGTACGGAGTCGATCAGGACGCCGTCGTGGTCGAAGATGACGGCCGCGGGGGCCGAGGGCGGGCGCGGGACGCTGGGGTCGGTCATGGCGGCGGTCACAGCCCGCGGACGATTCGGGCGGGGTTGCCCACCGCGAGCACCTTCGGCGGCAGGTCCTTGGTGACGACGCTCCCGGCGCCCACCACGGTGTCCGCGCCGATCGTCACCCCCGGCACGACGGTCACCCCGCCGCCGAGCCAGACCCGGTCCTCCAGGGTGATCGGCCGGGCCTGCTCCCACATGGTGCGGCGCAGCTCGGGGTTGAGGGGATGGTTGGCGGTGAAGAGCTGGCTGCGGGGGCCGACGAAGACGTCCGCGCCGAGGGTGATGGGGGCGC
The DNA here is from genome assembly GCF_014651115.1 of Streptomyces inusitatus. Lineage (GTDB taxonomy): Bacteria > Actinomycetota > Actinomycetes > Streptomycetales > Streptomycetaceae > Streptomyces > Streptomyces amakusaensis. The sequence goes on from NZ_BMWG01000011.1 coordinate 46,254, forward strand.
AGTCCAGCATCATGACATCGAAGTTGACCTTCGTCCCGGGGCCGAGCTCGATGAAGAACCCGAACTCGCACAGGAAGCGGGGCATCACCCAGCCGCCCGGCCCGAGCCGGCCCAGCAGCTCGCCCAGGACCGACTCACGGGTACGGAAGTCGCTCAGCGCGGTGCCGTTGAACCGGTCCAGCAGGTCCATGCAGCGCTTGCGGTACGGGCGCAGGGCGGGGTCGGTGGCCGAGTACAGCTCTCCGCTGGAGAGCCGGGCCTTGATCCGGGCCAGTTCGGCCAGTTCGGCCAGTTCGGCCGGTTCAGCCGGCTCGGCGGAGGCGGAGGCGGAGGCGGGGGCGGGGGCGGGGGGCCCGGCGGCGGGTTCCGCAGGTGCGGACGGGGTGCCGGGTGTCGTCGGGTTCATCGGGTGGGGAACTGCCTTTCTGCGTACGGTCCCGGCCGCTCAGCCGCGGCGGAGCCGGAGGGTGATCGGCCGGTGGTCGGAGGCGGCGGGCCGGGCCCCGTCCGGGTGCAGCCGGGGGTCGTCCAGCGGCTGGTACGAGGCCAGGTCCGGGGCGAGGGCGGGAGCCAGCAGGAACAGGTCGATACGCCGTGCCGCCTCGCCGGCCGGATGGAAGCCGACGGTCGGCGACCGGTCGCCGGTCCTGGCGCCCGCGTCGACGAGGAGCGGTTCCCGTACGGGGCCGAGCAGCCGCTCCAGCGGCGCCCGGTCGGCGCGCTCCTCGCCGGGCGCCGTGTGGTCGGCGCGCCGGTGGCGGGGGACGGTGGACCAGTCCGGCTCCGGGTCGCCCGGCGGCACCGTGTTGGCGTCCATGGCCAGCAGTGTGGGGTGCGGCGCGCCGGGGTCGGCGTACTGACGCAGATGGTCGGACTCGATCCGCCGGTTGGTGGCGCTGAACGGGTCGAGGTGGGCCACGACGAACCGCAGGGGCCCCGAACGGCCCGGCAGCAGCAGGGTGACGCTGCCGTGGCCGTGCCACTGGGCGAGTTCGGGCTCCGCCTGCTCCACCTCGATCAGCTCGATGTCCCGCTGCCAGAACACGGCCAGATTGCAGCCGGTTCTGGCGGGGAAGAGCACACCGTCCATCCCGAGGGCGGACTTGGCGTCCTCGAAGAAGGCGCCGTCCTCGAACTGCCAGCACCATCCCTCGGTGGTCATCAGCACCCGGGGCCGGTGGTCCAGGACCAGATCCCGCTGGAGGTGCCAGCGTTCGTCGCTGCCGTGGTGGCGGTCGATGCCCGCTTCCCAGAGGTTCCAGAACATGATCAGGTCGCACTGGTCCGGCGGGGTCATTTGATCCCCACGACCATGGACTCGGGGCCGTCCAGGTGCTCCACATACGCCTGGCCGAAGCCCGCCTCGCGCAGCCAGTCCAGGCACTCCGCGCCGGTGTAGTCGAAGCCGCCGGGGACCTCGGAGTGCATGATGAGACTGAGGATCAGCCCGACGGCGTTGCTGCTCCGCTCGTCGTCGATGAGCGTCTCGTAGATCAGCACCGCGCCGCCGTCCGGCAGCGCCTCGTGGGCGGCGCGCAGCAGCCGCAGCTTCTCGTCCCGCCCCCAGTTGTGCAGTACGTGCCCGAGGACCAGCACATCGGCGGAGGGGAGGGGGTCGTGGAAGAAGTCGCCCTCCTGGAAGGTGATCCGGTCGGCGACCCCGAGGCGTCCGGTGTACTCCAGAAAGCCGGCCCGGGCCGGGGGCAGATCGAATCCGATGGCGGTCAGATGGGGGTGGTGGGCCAGGACATGGCCGGGCAGCGCGCCCTCTGCGCAGCCGATGTCGGCCAGTGAACGGTACTTCTCCCAGGGGAACTTCACCGCGATGGCGCGGGCCGGACCCATGCTGAGCGCGGTCATGTCCTTCTGGAACTCGCGCACCGACTCGGCCGCGGCGTACATGGTCCGGTAGAAGTCCCGGCCGTTCTCCGCCTCGTTGACGGCCCGGCCGGTGCGCAGCACCCGGGTGAGGTCGTCGGCCATGCCGGGGCACTGGGTCATGAAGCTGCCGCCGAGATAGGTGGTCGGCCGGTTCGCGTCCAGATACTCGGCGGCCTCCGGCGAGTTGGCGTACCGGCCGTCGGCGCGCACCAGCAGTCCGAGGGCGACCAGGGCGTCGAAGAAGTCGGCGGCGGGCCCGGGGTGCAGGCCCAGGCGGTCGCGGAGGGCGGGGCCGGTCAGCGGTGTTCCGGCCAGTTCGGTGAAGACCCCGACCTCGACGGCGCTGAGCATGGTCCTGGTCTTCCAGTGGGCCCACATCAGGTCGGTGACGGGCTGCGGCGAGATCATACGGAGGTCTCCATTTCATGGCGGGGGCCCGGCCGCGGCGCTGTGGCGCCGGAGCCGCGGGCCAGCCGGGCGGCGACCATCACGGCCAGTCCGCACAGCAGCGTCAGAGCGGCGAGGGCGAGAGGGATCACGGCCGGGTGGCCCGGGGCCGCCAGGCCGATGAGATAGGGAAGAGCGGCGCTGCCGACGAGATTGGCCACCAGCAGCACGGAGTTGACCCGCTGGGGAGCGGGCAGCAGGGCGTTCGCCCAGACGAGCGCGGTCGGGAAGACGGCCCCCAGGGCCAGCCCGGCCAGCCCGTAGGCCACCGGGGCCACGGTGCCCACCAGGGTCGCGGCCAGCGCTCCGGTCGCGCCGAGCAGACACAGACCGATCAGCCGGGGCCGGGCGAGCCGGCTCGCCGCCCACGGCACGACCAGCCGGCCGAGGGTGAGCCCGGCCCAGAACAGCGCGGTGGCCCGCGCCGCGTCGGCCGGGGAGTGGCCGACGCCGGTCAGATGCGTCGACTCCAGTGCGCCGATCCCGGCCTCGACGCCCGCGTACACCAGCGCCAGCAGGGCGAAGACGGCGAGCAGCGGCGCCGACGGGCGCGGGGCGGGGCCCGTGGCGGGACGGCCGGCGCCGTCCCCCACGGCCGTGGCCCGTACCAGCAGCAGCGACAGCACGCCGGTGACCAGGAGCAGCCCGGACACCTCGCCCCAGTGGCCCACCAACAGCGGGCCCAGTGTGGCCCCCGCGCCGAAGCAGGCGTGCAGCACATTGAGCAAGAGCGCCGCGCGCGGCATCGAGGGCTGGGCGAGCCAGGTGTTGAGGCGCAGGATCAGCCCGCCGTACCCGGCCCCGGCGACCAGGGCGAAGACGCACAGCAGCCACCAGTCCGGTGCCAGGGCCATGCCCGCGGCACCGCCCGCGAACGCCGACAGCAGCGCGATCGACAGCGGCCGGCCCGGCAGCCGCCCGGAGCCGATCCCACAGCCCGCGATGGCGATCAGCGCGCCCAGGTTGTAGAGCACGACCAGCTCCGTGCCGCCGCCGTCCGCCAGCCCGTACTCCGACCGCAGCAGCGGCAGAGCCGCCCCCAGCGCACCGGTGACCGCGCCGAGCAGGACGGAGAGCGCCAGCGCCGACCCGATCGGCAGCCAGGATCCGGTGGCCGGTGCGCGCCCGGTCACCGGCGGTCGTCCAGGGGGACGGGGCTGAGGCGCAGCGGCTCGAACCGGGCCGTGGCGGACGGGGAGAACGGCGCCTGCGCGAAGACGCCGAGCCGCAGTTCCGGGGCCGCGAAGCCGGGGAAGGTCCGGGCGAACCGCCAGTCCTCCCGCGCGGACCGGCGGAAGAGGACCGCGAGCCGGCGGCCCTGGCGGGTCAGCAGCAGATCGGCGGTGGGGCCGTCCAGGGCGGGTCCCATCGCCTCGTCGGACAGCGGGCGGGACAGTACGGTGACCACGGCCCAGCCACCGGCCTTGGTGCGCTCCACGCACACCTTCAGCCAGCCGTCCTCGCCGTGCAGGGACAGGCCCCCCGCGTCGCCCAGCGCCGAGCCCCGGACGGAGATCCGGGTCCAGACGGTGAAGTCGCCCGTGACGGTCCGTTGCAGCAGCGGCAGCGAATCCGCCTCGTACGAGCCGGGCAGCGCGTACAGATCCGCCCCGCCCGGAGCCTCGATGCGCAGCGACTCGCCGGTGCGACGCCAGGACAGGGGCCGCCCCTGCCACTGCCAGCCCGCCCCGGCTCCGGCCCTGGCCCCGGCTCCGGCCTCGTCGCCTGCGCCTGCCCCGCCGTCGTCGTCGGGCCAGGGCAGCTCGGTACCGATGGTCACGGGGCCGTCATCCCGCCGTCGACACTGATCGCCTGACCGGTGATCTTGGTGGCCGAGGCCAGGAAGACCACCAGCTCCGCGATGTCCTCGGGGGTCTGGAACTCCCGCTGGGGGATCATCGAGCGCATCCGGTCCCAGCACTCGTCCTCGCTCTCCCCGGGGCGGGTGAACTCCGAGAGCAGATACCGCCACATATTGGAGCGGACGATGCCGGGGCAGACGGCGTTGACCCGGATTCCGTCGCGGGCGACCTCCTGGGCGAGCGCGGCGGTGAAGCCGACCACGCCGAACTTGGCGGCGCAGTAGTGCGCGACCTTGGCGAAACCGGAACGGCCGGAGACCGAGGAGAAGTTGACGATGGCGCCGCCGCCGGAGGCGCGCAGCAGGGGCAGGGCGCTCCGGGCGGACAGGAAGACACCGTCGAGGTTGCCCGAGACCACCTGCCGGAACTCGGTCAGCTCCATGGTCTCCACCGGGCTGACATGGGTGACCCCGAAGGCGTTGACCACCGCGTCGAGGCGTCCGGACCGCTCGGCGAGATCCGCGTACAGCCGCCGGACCTGCTCCTCGTCGCTCGCGTCGGCCTGTACCGCCCGTACCTCCAGCCCCTCCCCGGTCAGCCGGGCCGCGAGCTCCCCGGCCTCGGAGAAGCCGGTGACCCGCGCGGACCGGTAGTGGTTGAACGCGGAGGGCAGGGTGTCGGTGTCGGCCACCACGACCCGCGCCCCGCGCCGGGCGAACCCTTCCACCACGGCGGCTCCGATGCCCCGGCCACCGCCCACGACCAGCGCAACCTTGCCGGTGAAATCCCTTGCGAAGTCCATGTCTCTCATTCCTCTTTCTCTCCGGCGCCCGCGCCCACCGGCGAAGGCGCGAGACGGTAGGTCAGCGGTGGCAGCACCAGGGCGTCCAGCAGCCGGGGGAAGGCCCGGTAGTCGGCGAGATTGCGGTCCGGCCGGTCGACCAGCTCCCGCAGTGCGGCCCACTCCCCGGAGTCCGTGGCGTTCCCGGCGGCACGGGCGTCCAGCGCGCGGTGCACCGCCCGGTCGCGGCGTCCGAAGAAGTCGGTGAACAGCCGCTCGGCCCGCTCCAGGGCGAGCCGCGGATCGACGCCGGTGCGGGCGGACACCCGTACCGCCCGCGGCAGCGTGGTGTCGTGGCCGAGGACGGGCCCGACCGGTTCGCCGGACAGGGCGCGCAGAAACGTATCGTCCCGGAAGGGGGGCGCGCTCCGGACGGCGGCCGGGGCGTAGTCGCGGTCGAGCAGCTTGCGCGTCAGCGCGTCCTCGTCGATCCGGCCCAGCGGTCCGACCCGGCTCATCGTGAACTCGCTCGCGGTGTCCAGGGCGGTGGGGACCAGATTGCGGGCGGGCAGCAGCTCCACGGCGGGGCCGACGTCTGCCGCCAGCACCGGCACACCGTGCGCCAGCGCCTCCAGCACCACCCGCCCGAGGGTCTCCCGGGAGGCCGTACTGGGGAAGAGCAGCACATCGATCCGGGCGAAGAAGTCGGCGAGCCGGTCCTGGCCGACCGTGCCGAGCAGCTCGACGGCATCGGGCGGGACACCCAGCCCGTCCAGGGCCGCGCGGACCGCGTCCGCCTCCCAGCGGGGATGGTTGGGCTTGCCCGCGCACACCAGGCTCGCCCGGCCGCCGCTGTCCCGGTGACAGCGGGCGAACACGGTCAGCACCTGGTCGAAGTTCTTCGCCAGCGACAGCGCCCCGAGATAGCCGACGCGCAGCGTCTCCCCGGGCCCCGGGGCGGGGACGGGATCCCTGCGGGGCAGCCGGTCCAGCATGGGGTAGGCCACCGCCGAGTTCTCCTCGGTGACGGAGGCGAAGTGGCGGACGAACAGCCGGCGGGTGTACTCGGTGGGGAAGAGCGCCAGATCGCCGGGGAGCACCAGCGGCGCACACAGCTCCTCCTGGGCCCAGTAGCCCGACCACAGGGCGGTGTGCACCTCACGCACGATCCGGAAACGGCCGCCGGTCCGCTGCCGCCAGTGGTGATAGAGGAAGGCGTACGGCCCCGACCCCGCGTAGACCACGTCGCCGGGCCCGGCCGACGCGACGCTCTCCGCGCCGCGGGTCAGATCGTGCCAGGCCACGGGGTGACGCCGGGTCAGCAGCCCGGCCGTCTCCCGGTGCATCAGGATGGCTCCGTCGAGAATGCCCTCGTCGTCCGGAGCCCGGTAGTCATGCGTATGCAGTCGCATGAGCGTCCTCCCCGTCCCCGTCCCCGTCCCCGTCCGCGTCCCCGTTGCTGTTCCCGTCCGCGTCGCCGACGTCGTCCCGGAGTCCGCGCAGCAGCTCGCCGAGCTGCTCCGGGCTCATGCCGTGCAGCCGCAGCTGCTGGTCGTGCACGCGGTTGGCGATGTCCTGGCGTACGGCGTGCACCCGGGCGGGGAGCAGATACGCGGTGCGCAGCCGCTCGCCGAAGCCGCCCTGGGCGCCGTTGTACTCGACCGTCAGGAGCCGTCGGCAGGCGCGGAGCCGGGCCAGCGTGGCACCGTCCAGGACCGGGTCCAGGGCCGCGCAGTGCAGGTGGGGGATGCCCAGGCCGCGGTTGGCCTCGGCGACGAGCACCCCGGCGTAGCCGAAGGTGACCACGGCCGCCTCCGGCCGCTCGTCGCCGGGCGGGGTGAGCCAGGTCGCGCCGTCCACATCGGCGGCGCAGTCCGCCGGGGGCGGATCGAACCTGGCGTCGACGGCGCTGATCACATGGGCGGTGTCCGGATGCCGCCCCAGCCGGTCCAGACAGGCGGCGAACTCGGCCGCGGTGACCGGCTCGTACACCCGGGTGTTCAGCAGCTGTCCCAGCAGATTGGTGGCGTTGTGCGCGCCGCCCCACGCGCCCCAGCTGCGCCCGGCCAGCACCAGCAGATTGCGGACGCTGGTGGTCGCCTCGGTGAGCATGCTGAGCGAGTCCATGTAGTACATCGCGTCGGTGGCGACGACCTTGACGGTCTCCTCGGGCAGGGACAGCGTCATCCCCAGGCTGAGGGTCTCCGCCAGCCCGGTGTTGCTGTACGGGACCGCGCCGCGCAGACCGAAGCGGGCCGCCATGTCGGCGGTGAACACCACCAGATCACGGCCGGTGCGCTCCTGGTAGGCGGCGAGCGCCTGGCCGGAGGTCCCTGCGAAGGGCGCCTTGGGCGCCTTCGTCGGCGCGGCGGGCGCGGCGGGCTTGAAGCTGTGGTCGCCCTTACGGGTATGGCACACCAGGGCGGCGGAGGTCGGCGCGGCCAGCAGCTCGCCGAGGGCGCCGCGGACGGTGCCGGTGTCCAGGCCGTCGACCTCCTCGACCCGGTCGAAGTAGCTCGCCAGATAGCCGCGGCTGAGCGGCTTGAGGAGCGGCTCGATGCCCTTGTCGTTGGCGTCCACGACCAGGATCAGATTGGTGAGGTCCGCCTCGTGGGCGAAGCGCAGACACTCGAAGACCACGCCCTCCTGGAGTTCGCCGTCGCCGGCCAGACAGACCACCTTGCGGTCCACCCCGCGGCGGGTCAGGTCCCAGGCGAGGCTGACGGCCTGGGCCACGCCCACCCCCAGGCTGTAGCGCATGGTGTTGGCGAAGCCCAGGTCCTGGTGGACGACGCCGGTCAGCCCGCCCTGGTGGAGGGTGGCCAGCGGCGCGAACGGGAAGGCGCCCCGGACATAGTGCTCGGCGTAGAAGGCGGGGGCGATGTGCCCGCGCCCGACGATGAGATCGGCGGGGCCCGGCCCGTCCTCGGGCACCAGGCCGAGATCGAAGCAGGCCCGCACGATCGGGAGCGAGGACAGATTGCTCTGGTAGTTGCCGGCCCCGGCGATCTCGTGCATCCGCAGCAGCACGCGCGCGCTGTCGTCGTAGAGCCGCTCGGGCACCGCGGCGGCCAGCTTGCGCAGGCTCTCCGGCAGCGAGCCGCTCCAGACACCCGCCTCGAACTCGTCGAGCTCGCGGCGGACCACGGCGCGCTCCCGCTCGGTGAGGCGGGGCGGCGCGGTCGGGCGCTGGAGGATGGTCCGCAGCGTGTTCACCGGCCCGCCCCGCAGACCTCGTCCAGGGCCTCGCCGAGAATCCGCAGCGTCTCGTCCGCCTCGGCCTCGGTGGTCACGAACGCGGGAGCCAGCACCAGCCAGTCGTCCTGGCCGCGGAGGATCAGCCCCCGCTCCAGACAGGCGCGGGCGACCCGCTCGCCGACCGGGCCCTGCTCGCCGTCGGGGCCGGTGAGCTTCGCGCCGTACAGCAGACCGATGGAGCGCAGGGTGCCGCGCCCTTCGACCAGCTTCCGCAACCGGGGCTCGATGAACCCCGCCAGGTCCCGTATCCGGGTGAGGTAGTCGCCGTCGTTGAACAGGGTCACGGCGGCCAGGCCCGCCGCCGAGGCCATGGGGTTGGCGGCGTAGGTGTGGGAGGGGGCGAAGGAGCGCGGTCCGCCCTCGTCGCCGAGGACGGCGGCGATCCGCTCACTCATCAGCACGGCGGCCAGCGGCGCGTAGCCGCCGGATATGCCCTTGCCGACGCACATCAGATCGGGGGTGACCCCGAAGGTCTGCGCGGCGAAGGGGTTCCCGGTGCGGCCGAAGCCGGTGACGATCTCGTCGAACGCGAGCAGGATGTCGTGCCGGTCGCAGATCTCGCGGAGGCGGGTGAAGTAGTCGGCCGAGGGAATGGCCATGCCCCGCAGATGGATGACCGGCTCGATGACCAGGGCGGCCACCGAGTCGGGCCCCTCGGCCTCGATGGTGCGCTCGATCATCTCCGCGGCCAGCGCGGCGGACCGCTCGGGCTCGACGCCCCAGAAATCCTCCAGACAGTCCGGCGGCCACACATGGACGACGCCGGGCAGCCCCGGTCCAAAACGGCTGACGTCGGGGCGGCCGGTCAGGCTGAGCGACCCGAAGGTCGCGCCGTGGTAGCCGTGGTAGTGGCTGAGGACCTTGACCTTGTCGGGCCTGCCGTGCGAGCGGTGGTAGAGCCGGGCCAGCCGGATCGCGGCCTCGATGCTCTCCGAGCCGCCGTTGACCAGCTTGGCGGCCGTGATGCCCTCGGGCGCCAGATCGACCAGGGCCTGGGCGAGGCCGAGCGCGGCGGGGTTGGCACCGTGCAGCGGGGGACTGAACGGCAGGGTGCGCAACTGCTCCTGGACGGCCCGGGCGATGGGCTCGCAGTCGTATCCGAAGCAGGTCACGAACACCCCCGACAGGGCGTCCAGATAGCCGCGCCCGTCCGCGTCGGTCAGCCGGACCCCCTTGGCGGAGGTGAAGAGGCGGGAGTCGGCGGAGTGGGGGACCTCGAAGCAGTAGGCGGACAGATCGGTGGGCCACGGCGAAGCCGCGGTCTGCTGTGCGGGCATGCGGGGACTCTCTCTCTGCGGGGAGGGGGAAGGGGGACGGGGAGCGGTCGGGGAAGGCGGCGCGCGGCGCGAGGGCGACTCGGGCCGTACGCGCGGTGAGGCGGGGGACCCGGACGCGCGGCCTTGGGAAGGACGCGCGGTCGGTCACGGGCCGGGTCGGCTCACGCGGCGGGAGCCGTGAGCAGCTCGTGGATCTCCCGTCGGCGCGCCGGTGACAGCAGGTCGAAGTAGCCCAGCCAGACGGGGCTGAGGATGTTCCGCTCCAGGATGTCCTTGGCGATGTCGACGATCACCGGGAGCGCATGGGCCATGAGCAGCGGCATCAACAGAGCCTCCTCGCCCGGCCGCAGCAGCCCGCGGGCCTGTGCGGCGGCCGTGAAGGCGGCGAGCGAACGGCGCCGACCGGCCGGGTCCGCGACCCGGCCGGCCGCCTCCGCCAGCCATGCCAGGTCCAGCAGCCGGTCACCGAGGTGCGCGTTGTCGAAGTCGAGGACGCCCTGGACACACGGCTGTCCGGCGGGGCCGTCGGCGGCGAGCAGGAAGTGGTGGTAATGCAGGTCGCCGTGGACCACCCCGGGCCGGGGAACGGGGTCCCCCGCGGCGGGCACCCCGGCCGCGCGCGGCAGCCGCCCGGTCGACACCACTTCGCGCAGCGCCCCGGCCGCAGCCCGGTGCCAGTCGCTCCCGCCGCGCTCGGCCAGCGGCAGCAGCCGCTGTTCGGCGTCCTTGAGCGCCGTCGGCCAGTGCTCCTCGTCGACCAGCCGGGGCAGCGGGACACGGGCCAGCTCCGCCGTCACCCCCGGCGGCAACTCGTCCAGGGCGGTACGCAGCTCCAGCCCGGTGCGCACAACCTGCTGGGCCTGCGCGAAGGTGAACGAGGGGGTGGCGGCCCCGTCCAGCCGGGGACTCAGCTCGCAGACCAGCCCCTGGCACCACACGCTGGTCGCGCCGTCCGGAGTGGGCACCGCCGCCGGGACCGGCACGCCCCGGTCCCGGCAGTGCGCCGCGATCCGTTCCCTGAGCGGGTAGAAGGGGCGCCGCCGTACGGCGTCCGGGTTCAGCTGCACCTTCAGCACATGGGCGCGGCCGGGCAGGTCCACCTGCCACAGCCCCGCGGTGTGGCTGAGCGGCGCGGCCCCGCCGGAGGAGAAGGGCCGGACCGGCGCCCCGGCCCAGGGCTCGCCCCAGCCCGCCGCCAGCACTCCGCGCACCCACTCCGCGCTGCCGGGCGATGCCGTACCGGGCGCGGGGACCTCGTCGCGGCGCTGCTCCTGCCATTCGTGACTGCGCATGTCGTCCTTGCTCGCGTGGGCCGGTGGGCGGCGGCGGTACCGCCCCCGCCGAAGGGATCAGCGACGGAGACGGTCTGACGGGTGACCGCTTCGGCCCGGGGTGTCGTGCCGGTGCGGTCGGTGGCGCCGTGACCGAGCATGTCGGGCCGGGCGCGGGCCGGGCATCGTGGAAGACCGCATGGCTGGATTCGCGTGCGGGCGCGAATCGATCTCGTGGATTGCCGTATGCCGGGTCCCTGCCGGCGCGGGGGCGGAGCCCCCCGTACCCCCCGCATCGCCCGGGCGGGTTCGGCGGTCCGGCCGGCCGCCTCGAATAGAGGTTTTTCGGAAGGCAATTATTTGGTGAGCGCCGCCACCGTGGGTGGTCGGCCGAAATCGGAAAGTGTAAACGGAATATATGAATCCCGAAAAATTGCTCAGCGTTGACCGGGGATAACGGAAACCCGCGCCTTCCTGTGTCGTTGCGCGAACGGCCGCCCCACCGCTCGTTGCCGTCCCGAACAGGTGTCGAATTGGTTTACGCACACAGGGCACTGTGGATCATAGGTGGGCATACCCCTGAGTGTGCCGGTCGATTTACCTCCGGGTTTTAAATATCACTTGCCCGGCCGGGCAAGTGGTCAGTAATTTTCCGGCTAGCCATTTCTTCCGAAGTTTCTCCACTTCGATATCGGGCTAGGCCGGAAGGTAACCATGCACAACCGGAGTCTCTCCAGACGTACCCTCATCGCCGCTTCCACCGCGACTGTCGCCACGGTCGCCGTCGCCCAGGGCAGCAGCCCCTCCCTGGCCGCCGAGAGCCCCGGGTCCCGGGACGAACGGCTCAGGAAACTCATCTCCGGGATGACCCTGGAGGAGAAGGTCGGCCAGGTCTTCGTGCCGTTCGTCTGCGGCCCGTCCGCCACCGAGCCCGGCGAGGAGGCCGCCGAGGCGAACCGTTATCTGCTGGGTGTCAGCACCGGGGCCGAGGCGGTCGCCAAGTACCACCTCGGCGGGGTCATCTACTTCGTCTGGTCGGGCAACCTCAGAAACCCGAAGCAGATCGCCGGTCTCTCCAACGGGCTCCAGCGGGCCGCGCTCGAAGCCCCCGCCGGACTGCCGCTGCTGATCTCCGTCGACCAGGAGTACGGCGCGAACGTCCGGATCGGCGCACCGGCGACCCAGCTGCCGGCCGCGATGGCCCTGGGCGCGGGCGGCTCGGTGCGCGACGCCCGCTCCGCCGCCCGTATCGCCGCGACCGAGCTGGCCGCGATGGGCATCCGCCAGAACTACGCCCCGGTCGCCGACGTCAACATCAACCCGGCCAACCCGATCATCAACGTACGCGCCTTCGGCGCCGACCCCCGTGCCGCGTCCCGGATGGTCACCGCCCAGGTCGAGGGGTACCAGCGGGCGGGCGTGTCCGCCGTCGCCAAGCACTTCCCCGGCCATGGCGACACCGCGGTGGACAGCCACTACGGGCTTCCGGTGATCACCCACACCCGCGAGGAATGGCAGCGGATCGACGCCCCGCCCTTCCGGGCCGCCATCGCGGCGGGCATCGACTCGATCATGACCGCGCATCTCCAGATGCCCGCGCTCGACCCGAGCGACGACCCGGCCACGCTCTCCCACCCCATCATCACCGGAGTGCTGCGCCGTGAACTCGGCTACGACGGCGTCGTCGTGACCGACGCGCTCAATATGAAGGGCGTCCTGCTCAAGTACGGCGAGGAGCGCGTCCCCGTACTCGCCCTGAAGGCGGGAGTGGACCAGCTCCTCTACCCGAACAACCTGCCCCTCGCGTGGAACGCGGTCCTCAAGGCGGTCAAGGACGGTGAACTCGCCGAATCCCGTCTGGACGAGTCGATCCTGCGCATTCTGCGCCTCAAGGACAAGCTCGGGCTGTTCCGGAACCCGTACACCGACACGGAGCAGGTGGCCTGCCGGGTCGGCACCCGGGGGCATCTCGCCACCGCCGACCGCATCGCCGAGCGCACCACGACCCTGCTGGTCAACAAGGGCGAACTGCTGCCCCTGAACCGGCGCAAGCAGAAGAACCTGCTGGTCGTCGGCGCGAACGAGAAATTCCCCCACGACGAGACCCTCAGCTCCCTGCCCACCCTGGCCGACGCCCTCACCGAACTGCGCTTCACGACCACCGCGCTGCCCACCGGGCTCACCCCGGACACATCGCAGATCGACGCGGCCGTGGCCGCCTCGCGCGACAAGGACGCGGTCGTCGTCCTCACCCACGACATCGCGCCCGACGACGGACAGCGGACCCTGGTCCGGCGGCTGATCGAGACCGGGGTGCCGGTCGTCCACGTCGCCGCGCGCAACCCCTACGACATCGCCCACCTCGACGGGGTGGAGGCGTCACTCGCCGCCTACTGCTGGACCACCGTGGAACTGCGCGCCGCCGCCCGGGTGATCGCGGGCCGCGCCGACCCCCGGGGCGAGCTGCCCGTACCCGTGCAGCGGGCCGACGACCCCGCCCGGGTGCTCTTCCCCATGGGCCACGGACTCTCGTACGACGACTGAACCGGCACCCGGCACCCGGTACCGGGTCCGGGGCTCCGGCGGGCCGGGGGAGTGGTGGGGTCTCCCCGGGCCGCCGTGGTCGCGGCAGAGCGGGATCAGTCCGTCCGGATCCTGCGAGCGGACGTACTCGGCGAACGACTCGGTCGTCCAGCCCTCCACCTTGCCGCCGCCCTGGGCGGCCGTCTCCACCTGGCGGCGGCTGGGGACGAGCATCAGACGGCGCTGTCCGCGGTAGGCCACCTGTATCGCTGCGTCCACCGCGTTCTTCGGCATCGGTCCGAGAGATGGCCGAGACAGGGGAACGGGTCGGCCGGGAGGGCGGGGACGGCGGGGACGGTAGGGGACGGCTGGGCTCATCGGGCTTCCACGGGGGAGGTTCCGATGTCGTCGGCGGTGCCGCCCGCGGTGGTCCGTGTCCCCTCGTCCGGACCGGCGGGGAGATCGCGGTCGGCCGGTTTGCCGTGGGCGTCGAGCCAGCCCGAGTAGACGGCGATGCCCAGACCCACCAGGGAGATCACCGCGGCGACCGGCCCGAGGACCGGCAGGGAGTATCCGGCGGCGATGACCCGGCCGCCGATGAACGAACCGGCGGCGTTGGCGACATTGAAGGCGGAGATGTTGAAGGAGCTGGCCACGGCGGGCGCGTCGCCCGCCTTGGCGAGGATGCGCATCTGGAGGGGCGGCACGGTGCCGAACGCGGTGGCCCCGAGGAGCAGCACCGAGACGGCGGCAGCCGTCTTGTTCTCGCTGGTGACGCTGAAGGCCAGCAGCACCAGGCTGAGCGCCAGCAGCACTGCGTACACCGTGGGCATCAGATGCCGGTCGGCGGCCTTGCCCGCCAGCAGATTGCCGCCGAAGAGACCGACGCCGAAGAGGACCAGCAGCCAGCTCACGGTGGACTCCGCGTACCCGGTGACATCGGTGAGCAAAGGGGTGATGTAGGTGAAGAGGGTGAACACGCCGCCGTAGCCGAAGACGGTGATGAGCAGCGCGAGCAGCACCTGCTTGCGCCGGAGCACGGCGAGTTCGGCGCGGAAGCTGGGCTGGTTCTGCTGCTCGATGACCGGTACGAGCACGGCGATCCCGATGGTGGCGATCACCGAGATGCCCGAAACGACCCAGAAGGTCGAGCGCCAGCCGTAGTCCTGCCCGAGGAAGGTGCCCAGAGGCACACCGAGCACATTGGCCATGGTCGCGCCGGTGAAGACCATGGCGATGGCGCTCGCCCGCTTCTCCTTGGGGACCAGATCGGCGGCGACGACCGAGGCGATGCCGAAGAACGCGCCATGGGCGCAGGCGGTGATGAACCGGGCGCCCATGAGGATGCCGTAGTTGGGCGAGAGCGCGCACAGCAGGTTTCCGGCGAGGAAGATGCTGCTGAGGATCAGCAGGGTCCGCTTCCGCGGCAGCCGGCCGAGCAGCGCCGTGAGGGTGGGGGCTCCGACGACGACCCCCAGGGCGTACCCGGTGACGAGCAGGCCCGCGGAGGTGATGCTGACGCCTAAGTCGTCGGCGACATTGGGCAGTAGGCCCATGATCACGAATTCTGTGGTGCCGATGGCGAAGGCGCTCAGTGAGAGCGCCAGGAGAGCGATGGGCATGGAGGTGTCCTCTGTCTGTGCCAGGAGGCCCGTAACGCGCAATGAGGCATGGCTTGTCGAGAATCGGCGGCGCCAACATATATGCTCGCGCATAGAATGGCAACACATCTATTGCTTATGCATATGATGCAAGGGCGTGCTAAGGTTCCGTGAACCCGTCTGCTCGCACGGGAAAAGGAGACTTGCGTGCCACTCGTCAATCAGGTGAGCCCTCACATCGAGCTGCCGACCGTCCTCGAACAGCGCTGGCAGACGGTGCGTCTCCTCGCGGCACGCCTGGAAGAAGCGCTCTCGAAGGCGCTCCAGGCCGAACACCAGCTGTCGGTCTCCGAGTTCTCCGCGCTGGCCGCGCTCGCCCACTCCGACGACGGCGGCCATCTCCGCCAGCAGTTCCTGGCCGACGCCATCCCTCTCAACCAGAGTTCGGTGAGCCGCCTGGTGGGCCGACTGGAGAAACTGGGACTGACCGAGCGGTATCTCTGCCCTCATGACCGTCGCGGCGTCTACACCCAGATCAGCGACGAGGGGCAGGCCCGGGTCACGGCGGCCCGGATCACCTATGTCCGAGTGCTGGAGGAGACCCTGGGGGAAGCGGCCGAGAACGAGGCGTTCGCACCCCTCGCCGCCTGGCTCACCAGGGAAGCCGCCCCCCAGCGGTCCGCCTGAACCCGCGGCCCTCGGAGCGCCGGGGCCCGGCCGGAGGCCCGACCCCGGTTCACGGTCTCGACGTCCCGCCGCCCGGGCAGCAGCGGGTGGACCCGGTCCATGAACGCGGTATTCGCACAGGTCACCCACGGGTTGCATACCCGCTTGAACTTAAGTTGCATGCACATAAAATGCTTGCGCGTGGATTACGGGTGACGCATTGCCATTCAGAGTGGCCCGCGTCGCATGGTGATTTGCGCGGTGTGGCCGGTTCCGCACCCTGACGGAGAGCCGCCACTCGGAGTTCCCGCAAGCCGTGCCGAGAGGGCGGCCGGTGGCGGATATTCGCACGATCTTCACCGTCTTCGGTCCCGGCTTCGGGAGTGCTATTACGCGGCGATTCCCGGCGGCTGGTTCCCGAGTGGGTGTATCCGCGGGCAACCGCACGGCCGCACGGGGCCGTCCTGGGCCGCCCTGGGTCGCTCCGGCGGGCCGGGCGCGTGTGCCGCCGCTCTCGACGGCGGTGCCGGTGTGCTCGCCCAGCGACGAGGGCCGGCCCCCCGACGGGGGACCGGCCCTCGCTGAAACGTTTCTGACGGAGTCGACCGATACATGAACCTTTCAGTCGGTGCTGCCCGCCGCCGCCTTCGAGTTCACATAGCCCTGGCTGGTGATCCGCCGCGCGGCTTCGGTGTAGTAGCCGGGTTCCGCTGGCAGCGCGGTGTCGAGTGCGTCGACATACCGGTTGTACATGCAGAACGCGGCGGCGATCAGGACCGTGTCGTGGATCTCGGTGTCACCGGCCCCCTCCGCCCGGGCGGCCGCCAGCGCGGCGTCCGACACCGGGTGGGGCTCTTCCCTCACCTCGGCCGCGATCCGCAGCAGCGCCCGCAGCCGCTCGGACACGGGCGCGGTGTCCGCCTGGTGGAGCACCGACTTCACCAGGTCCTGGCCGCCTTCGAGCTGCGCGGCGGCGAAGGCGCTGTGCGAGGCGGAGCAGAAGCGGGTGCCGTTGAGCTCGGAGACGTACGCCGCGATCAGCTCGCGCTCTCCGCGGCTGAGCGGTGACGGGCCGCGCAACAGTGTTTCGACAAGCTGGGACAGCGGCGCGCCGGTGTCCTTGCGGTGGGCGAGCAGCCCCGAGATGCCCGGCAGATCATTGCTCAGTTCGATGTGCGGCACTGTGCGCTTCCCTTCGTGGGGCGAGCGGTTCGAAGTTTCATCCTCATCAGCTCTCGTTGCCGGGAGCAACTCCCAGATTGCGGCGGTTCGGTGAGGACGCGGTGACCGTCTCCCACGGGCGGTCGCACGAGGGCATGACGCGCCATGGCCTGATTCATATAATCGGCTGGGTGTGGTCGCGGCGATGAGCGGCACACGCGCCGCCCGCCCTGGCGGGCGGTGGGGCGGGAAGAGACGATACGGGGATCACAGCATGGTGTTTGGGCAAGGAGCCGGGCCGGGCGGCACGGCCGGGGAGCAGTCCGTACGGCTGAACGGACTGCCGCCGGACGGGCCGATGGCCCCGGCCGGCGGCCAGGGGGACCTGGCATCGACACCGGCCGCCAAGCGCGCCGCCGCCAACACCATCGAATCGGAGCTGGAGCCCCGCACCAAGAAGGCCGGCGACCGGCCCGACGACGCCAACGGCAAGATCATGAGCGGCCTCGACAACTGGGCCACCGCCGCCGGGATGAAGACGGTCCAGGAGACCTGGGACCAGCAGGTCAAGTCGCTGATGGGACGGCTCGCCGGGGAGAAGGGGGCGCTGCGCGCGACCGCCGGCACCCTCCAGGCCACCGACGGGGAGCGCAAGGCCCGTATCGGCGCCGTCCAGTCGAACTTCGACAAGTACTAGACCGCCGCGCCCGACGGGGCCTCGCAGGCCGCCGCCGCCGTCGGCCGCCGCCGTGCCGAGGCGCTCGAACGCTCCCAGGGGGACACACCATGCTGACGTATCACGATGTCATGACGGCCGACTTCGGCGGTCTCTCCGCCGCCGCCGACAAGTGGCAGGAGACGGCCGACGAGTTCGGCAAGGTGGAGAAGCGCTACCGCGACAGCGTGGAAAAAATCACCATGGACCGCACCTGGCTCGGCGACAGCGCCAACGCCGCCCGCGCCAACTTCGCCGCCACCCGCTACGAGTACGAGGCCGCACAGACCCAGGCCAAAGCCACCGCGACCCTGCTGCGCAACGCCCACACCCACTTCACCGAGCTGAAGAAGCAGCTGGAGTCCTCCCGCGCCGACGCCATCAAAGCCGGGATGAAGGTCTCCGACCAGGGCGAAGTCACCTACGACTACGACCGGCTCACCGCCCAGGAGCGCGGCACGGCGATGAACCACCCCGGCCACGCCCAGGAGATCCAGACCGCCGTCCAGAGCTGGCGCGACCATCTGCGGGACCGCGTCAAATTCGTCGACGACGCCGACAACGACCTCAAGAAGGACCTGGAGGCGGTCGTCAAGGACGCGGGCGGCAACAAGAACGACGCCACCGTGGGCGGCTTCAACGGCGACGCGGGGAAGGTGGCCGCCGCCGACGACCAGGCGAAGAAGGCGCGGACCGAGCTGGCCTCCGTCATGGAGATGAGGGAGAACGAGAGCCTCGACGACTATCTGAAGAGGCTTCAGCGCGAGGGGATCACCCGGCTCACCGGCAATGAGCAGCTCGCCAAGACCATTACCGCGTACCTCGCGGGGACGGCAAAGGCGGCCATGGTCATCGAGGCCCTGAGCACTGTCGGGTCGGGGATCTTCAAGCTCAGCAAGTACGCCATCCAGCGAGGCGAGGTTGCGATGAATGCTCCCGGAAGCATGGTCGCGAAGTTCGTCAACACCAAGCTGGCCGCAGCGCAGCCGGGAAGTCTGCTCAGCAAGATTCCGCCGAACCTGCCGCGGGCGATGTACGGCTCCGATCTGGCCGCCGAGTTCGGTGCCCATATGCGGAAGGGCGAGTACTTCATTCCCAAGTCGTATCAGGCGAATCTGGCCACGGTCGCCAAGAACGGCGGTCTGGGGCAGGCGGCCAAGGCGGCCGGCTGGTTGCGCGGCGCGGGCATCGTTGGCAGCGCGGGGGCGACGGTCTACGGCGTGGCGAACCTGGCCACGTACAACACCGACATGATCAAGGCCGATCCTGCCAAGTTCGCCACCGAGGTCACCGGTACGGCGTTCAACGCGTCCCTGACAGCGATGGCGGTGGCACCCAACCCGATCACCGTAGGTTTGGCTCTCGGTACCGGCGCTGCCTATCTCGGTGCCACGGTCTGGGACAACCATGAAGAGATCATGGACGCCGGGCGTGCGGCGGCGGACTGGACCGGTAAGACTGCCGAGAAGATCGGAGACGGTGTTTCCAAGGGCCTCGACAAGGTCGGGGACGGCATCGCGAGCGGTGCGAAGAAGATTTTCAACAACCCCTTCGACTGACACCACGGTGCGTATCAGAGCGAGAAGGGAGACGCATGCGAACCGAGATCACCTCCTTCCGGATGGATTCCCACCGGACGCACAACGGAAGGCAGAGGCCTGATTTTCTGGGCTGGCGGGGAACATCCCCGGAGTTCGGTGAGATCACGGTCGCCTACCCCTTCATGACTGGCGAGTACGAGATCCGCGCCACGGTTCGGGGTGAGAAAGTTCCGACGGTCCTTTTCGACGCCAAGGGCTTCCATGTGCCCGGTCTGCTCATGCCGACGCTGAATCGGGGCACTCTGCGGGTGGGCGAGCGCGAGGTCGCCATGGCCCGCAACCGGCTCGGCACCACCCGACAGGGGCGCGCGCTCCATCTCACCGATGGGGAGGACCGGTACAAGCTCTGGGCGATCAGCCGCAAGCGCTACGCCCTGGCCCGGAAGCCGTCCGGCGAGAGGTCCGGGGTGACCGTCAAGGTCAAGCAGTCCGGTGTCGGCGGCCGTCGGCACTTGTCCGGCGGTCTGTATCTGACGGTCACTGTTGAGGGGCGCGCCGAGCCTACGGACATCGCCCTCGCGGTCATGTTCTCCGGCGTCGACCGTTCCAATCTCACTCGGGGAGGTGCTATCCGATCGATCTTCTCCCGGGGTGCCAACCACATCGTGCACCTCGGCTCCTGAGCAGCGGCTGAAGCGCCCCACAATTGCCACATAGTGAAACGAGTAAATTTTATGCCGTCCCCACCCGAGCAGGGAGCAAAGGTACAGATTGCCACCAAGCCCTTCCGGCTGAACTCCTTCAGGGGCGCCCCCTCGTACCCATCCGGCTTCGAGGGCTGGCGGGGGACTTCCCCGGAGCTGGGCGATGTCTCGGTCACCTATCCCTTCAGGCCTGGTGAGTACGAGCTGAGTTCCATCGTTCAGGGCGAGGGGATCCCGACGGTCCGCTACCACACCAAGGGCCTTCATGTGGTGAGCGGCCTGTTCATGCCGACGCTGAATCGTGGCACTTTGAGGGTGGGTGAGGATGAGGTGACCATGAGCCGTAATCGGCTCGGTGTCACTGAGCAGAGCCGTGCGCTTCATCTGACCCATGGGGGCGACGAGTACCGGTTGTGGGCGATCAGTCGCTTGCATTACGCCCTGGCCCGGAAGCCGTCCGGCGAGAGGCCTGGGGTCACCGTTCAGGTGGAGCAGTCAGGCAAGCACGGCATGCGGGCTATGAAAAGTGGTCGAATGCACCTTTCCTTCACGATTGAGGGCTGTGCTGAACCCACGGACATCGCCCTTGCCGTCATGTTCTCCGGTGTCGACCGATCCACCCTGACCGCGGGAGGCTCCGTTCGGGCGATGTTCGCCCGGGGGAGCGACCAGGCAGTGGAGCTCGGCACCGGGCTCTGACCGTCGGCTGAAGCGCGCCGACATCTGCCGCACAGTGAAACGAGCGAATTGTATGGCTCCTCTATTTGAGCAGGGAGTAGAAGATGCAGACCGTCACCAAGCCCTTCCGGCTGAACTCCTTCCGAAATCGCCATCCCGAGCACGTGGCCGGCTTCGAGGGCTGGCGGGGTACGTCCCCGGAGCTGGGGGAGATCTCGGTCACCTATCCCTTCAGGACCGGTGAGGAGGAGATCCGATCCATCGTCCGGGGTGAGAAGGTTCCGACGGTCCTCTATGACACCAAGGGCCTTCATGTGGCGGCCGGTCTGCTGATGCCGACGCTGAATCGTGGCACTTTGAGGGTGGGCGAGGATGAGGTGACCATGAGCCGTAATCGGCTCGGTGTCACTGAGCAGAGCCGTGCGCTTC
The DNA here is from genome assembly GCF_014651115.1 of Streptomyces inusitatus. Classification (GTDB taxonomy): domain Bacteria; phylum Actinomycetota; class Actinomycetes; order Streptomycetales; family Streptomycetaceae; genus Streptomyces; species Streptomyces amakusaensis. Next base: position 66,989 of record NZ_BMWG01000011.1, read on the forward strand.
ATCTCACGCACGGGGAGGACAAGTACCGGTTGTGGGCGATCAGTCGTCTGCATTACGCCCTGGCCCGGGAGCCGTCCGAGGGAAGGCCTGGGGTCGCCATTCAGGTGGAGCAGTCGGGCAAGAGCACCCTGCGGGCGATGAAAAGCGGTCGGCTGCATCTCGCCTTCACGATCGAGGGTCTTGCCGAGCCCACGGACATCGCGCTCGCGGCCATGTTCTCCGGGGTCGACCGAGCCAACCTCACCACAGGGGGCTCCATCCGGGCGCTCTTCACCCGGGGTCGGGACCAGGCGATGGAAATCGCCTGGGGGACCTGACCGTCCGCCGAAGCCACACACGCACAAACACCCGCCACACAGCGAAACGAGCGAATTGCATGCCTTCCTTCGACCTCTCCCGGTACCGGTTCCGCCTCAGTGACGACGACTTGGCGGCCGTCGCGCTGCTGGCGACCGGGGAGCCTGTGCCCGACCGTTTGGCCCCGGCTGTCGCGGGGCTGCGGGAGGCAGGGCTGATATGGCCGGACGGGAGGCTGGCTGAGGCGCTGCTGCCGCTGGTCAACGCGTTGCTTGGGCCTTCGGTCATTGTCGGGGTCGAGACGGCGGGTCGGCAGGGGAAGCTGGCGCACGGGCTGTTGGTCGGATCGGAGGATGTCTTCTCGCACGAGGCATGGCCCGGGGAGGGGGAGTCGGAGTACGTCAGGGTCGACCGGAACATGGTGGTCTGGGAGCTGGCCCGGATGGTGAACCTCCAGCGCTCCGGGGTGCCGCTGACCGGGCCGGGGACCGTCGATTCGACGCTGGGGGTGCTGGACGCGGGGCTGGCCGCCATGGATCACGCGGCCTCGGCCGCCGATGAGCCCGTCGCCGTGCGGGCCGCGTTGGCGGCCGCGGCGGGGCCGTACGCGCAGGCCCCGGAGGGTCTGGCGGAGCTGATCGTTCAGCTGCGGTGCAGCTGGCGGATGACGGCGGCCTGGCCGGGCCACGACGGCACCGGGCCCGGGGTCACGGCTCGGGGCTTCGCGATCTGGGACTGTGGTCCGCTCGGCCACTGGTACCGCGAACTCCCCGCCGAGCCGGTCATGGAGGACGCGACCGGACCCACGACTCCGCTCCGGCTCACCCGGGTCCTCCCCAAGGAGATCTGGCGGATGATCGCCGATCTCCTCCCCGACGACTCGGAGACAGCCGCACCCTCGGCCGCCTGACCGTCTTTTCGTACGTACAGGGATTCGGTCATCGCCCATTAGGGTGCACCCGTGCAAGCATTGCGGGTATTGCTGGTGGAAGACGACGAGCCCGTCGCCGAGTCGCTGCGACGCGGCCTGCTGCGTTACGGCTTCACCGTGGAGTGGGCCAGTACAGGGACGGCCGCACTGGCCGTCACCGACCCCTATGACCTGGTGCTGCTGGACCTGGGGCTGCCGGACACCGACGGGCTGGACGTCTGCCGGGAGCTGCGCAGGCGCGGTGATGTGCCGATCATCGTCATCAGCGCCCGCAGCGACGAGACCGACCGTGTCGTCGGGCTGGAGATCGGGGCGGACGACTATGTCTCCAAGCCCTTCGGCGTCCGCGAGGTGATCGCCCGGATCCGGGCGGTGATGCGGCGGGTCCAGCCCGCGCAGAAGGCGGCCGCCGGGCCGGACCGCTACGGCTCCCGGCTGCTGGTGGACCGCAAGGCCGCACGGGTCAGACTGGACGGGGCGGAGGTCGCGCTCACGCCGAAGGAGTACGACCTGCTGGCGTTTCTCACCGAGGAGCCCGGCGCGCTGATGTCGCGCGAGCAGATCATGGAAGCGGTCTGGGACGCCAACTGGTTCGGCCCGACCAAGACGCTGGACGTGCATGTGGCCGCCCTGCGCCGCAAGCTCGCCGGAGCGGTGGTGATCGAGACGGTGCGCGGAGTGGGCTTCCGGCTCGTCCTCACCGAGAGCACGGACGCCGAGTGAGGGCCGTAGCGGTCCTGAGCGCGGCGGTCCTGAGCGCGGCGGTCCCGAGCGCGGCGGGCCCGAGCGCGACGGGCCCCGGCGGCGGGACGACGGCATGATCCGGCGGCTGATCGTCAGTTACGTCCTCCTGGTCGGCGTCGCCCTGGCGGCCTTCACCGTCCCGGTGGCCTTCACCCTGACCACACAGCTGCGCGGCGACACCGAGGAGTCGGTACGGCGCGAGGCCACCACCATGGCCCTGCTGTTCGGCGGCGGTGACGCGCCCGCCCGGCAGGCGCTGGCCAGGGTCGCGGAGGCGTACGCGGACGAGACCCCCGGAAGGGTCGAGGTGGTGTCCGCCGACGGGGTGGCCGTACCGCCGCTGCCGATGCCCGCCCACCCCGCCGACGCCGCGTTCACGAAGGCGCTGCGCGACGGCCGCACCACGAGCGACTGGGGCGACCGCCCGGTCTGGGGCCCCGAACTCGTCGTCACCGTGCCCGCGTACGCACAGGCCGACGACCGCCGGATCGTCGGCGCGGTGCGCATCCGGTACGCGACGGAGGAACTCAGCGACCGGCTCTGGCGGATCTGGGGATTCCGGGCCTTCCTCGCCGTCGGTGTGCTGGCCGTCGCGGCCGGGCTGGGCGCGATCGTGGCCCGGCTGCTCACCAAGCCGCTGCGTCAGCTCAACGACATGGCCAGCCGCTTCAGCGACGGCGATCTCACCGCGCGCTCGCCGATCACCGGCCCCCAGGAGACCCGGACCCTGGCTCGCACCCTCAACCAGGGCGCCGAGCGCCTGGACACTCTGGTCGCCGCCCAGCGGATCTTCGTCGCGGATGCCTCGCACCAGCTGCGCACCCCGCTGACCGCGCTGCGCCTCTCGCTGGACAACATCGCCGACGGTGTCGACGACGAGTTCGTACGGGAGGACGTGGAGCAGGCCACCGCCGAGGTGGTCCGGATGAGCCGGCTGGTCAGCGGGTTGCTGGTGCTCGCGAGGGCGGAGGCGAAGGTGTCCGCGCCGGAGCCGCTGGCGCTGTGGGAACTGGTCGCGGAGCGGCTGAGCGTCTGGCGTCCGGCGGCCGACGAGCGAGGGGTACGGATCATGCTCATCGGCAGCGTCGACGAACGCCCGCATGTGCTGGCCGGGCCCGGAAACCTCGACCAGGTGCTCGACAATGTGCTCTCCAACGCGCTGGAGGTCTCTCCCGACGGAGCCACCATCGCCGTCCGGCTGACGGTGCCGGACGGTGAGACAGCGGTGCTGGAGATCCTGGACCAGGGGCCGGGGATGTCCGCCGCCGAGCAGTCCCGCGCCTTCGACCGGTTCTGGCGCGGCCAGGGGCTGACCGGCCGGTCGGGGACGGGCCTGGGGCTCGCCGTCGTCCGGCAGCTGGTGACGGACGACGGCGGGACGGTGGCCCTGGGCGACACACCCGGGGGCGGGCTCTGTGTACGGATCGGTCTGCGGCTCAGCCCGCGGCCGGGAGCACCGAGGAATGGTGGTTGACGATCAGCCACTTTCCGCCGCGCTTCTCGTACTGGTAGGTGTAACGGGCCACGACGGGGGCGGTCTTGCTGGTCTTGGGGTCGGTGAGGTGGAAGCGGTACAGACCCGTGTCGACCGCCGAGTTCCCGTCCAGCACATGGATGACCGAGCGGATCTTCTCGCCCTGAGGCTTCTTCTGGAGGAAGTGCTCGAAGTAGTCGACGATCTGGGTGCGGTCGGTACGGATGTCCGGCGACACCGTGGGGAGCAGTACGGCGTCGGTCGCGTAGCGGTCGGCGACCTTCTCCGGGCTCCCGGTGAGCAGGGCCGCGTTCCACTGACCGAAGAGCGCCGCTATCTCCCGCTCGGCGGCCTTGGTGTCGCGCTTGTCGTCCGTGTCGCCGGCCTGGGCGACGCCCACCGCGACGGTGACGGCGACCGCGGCGGCCGTCGTCGCGATCAGAGCGCGGGTACGGAAGGTGCGCTTCATGGGGAAACTCCTGCTCAGTGGGGGTGGGTGAGTCCGGTTGCATCACCTTCCCGGCAGCAGGGTTAGCGCCCGTACAGAGGACGGCAAGGCCACGGACAAATCCCGCCCAAGACCGGGAGACCCGTGGACCCGTGGCCCTGCGGACCCGTGGCCCTGCGGACCCGGGGTCCGGGACCGGGGCGTTGTCAGTGCCGGGTGATTCACTTTTCGGTATGGAAGCCGAACAGTTATTGAGGGCCGTGAGCCCGCTCGCATGGCCGGACTCCGCCGAGCTCGTCTGCGCGGAGCCGGGACATCGGCCGGGGCACACCTGCCTGCCCGTCCCCGATGGAACGAACTCGTCGGACGTCCTGGAGGTGTTCGGCGACTGGTACGGGAGGCCGCTCACCGAGGAGAGCGGGCTGCCGGCTGTGCTGCCCTGCGGTGAGGAGGCGCGCTGGACGCATGTCTGGCCGTTCGCCGGACGGTGGATAGCGTTCGGCAGGGGACGGAGTGAGGACGCTCGGTCGCTGCTGGCCGTGGCCCGGCGGCCCGCCCCGAGCCTGGACGGGCTGCCGCCGGACGCGTCCTGGCTGGACCGGCTGGTCGCCGTCACGGGCCGGTCGTCGTCAGGGGCGCGCGATGAGGTCGACTGGACGGCGGTCGAGTCCCGGTTGGGCACCCGTCTGCCGAACGACTACAAGCGTCTCCACGAGACGTTCGGGGAGGGGCTGTTCGACGGATTCCTCAATGTCCACTCCCCCGACGACGTCATCTGGCACGCGGAGTACGCGGCGCGAGTCGGCCAGGAGCCGTGGGAGCCCCATCCGCCCTTCCCCGCACCGGGAGGAGTGCTGCACTGGGCGAACAATGAGCACCACCAATCGTTCGCCTGGGTCACCGAGGGCCCGGATCCCGACCGTTGGGGTCTGTACGCCACCTATGAGGGACCCGAGGAGGGAATCCGGTTCGAGTGCACCATGACGGAGTTCCTGTTCCATCAGCTCACTGATCCACAGCATCCCTTCGGAGTGCCCGCCGAAGTCGGCGCGCACTGGTTCCAGGACCACAACGAGCCAGAAGGGGGCGGCTGATTGGCGAACACACCGCCCGTCGAACGGTGCTTCCCCCTCTTACCTCCTCACGTAGAGTCGCTGCGTCAGCAAGGCTTGGACCAGCACTTATCCCTTTCGTTCAGGAGGCATCATGCACCGACGCTCACTCCTCAAGGGCACCTTCTCCGGCGCGATGCTCGCCGCCGTGCCGCTCTCCGCGCTGCTGCCGGCCAGCGCGTCCGCCGCCACGACGAGGGTCACTTCGCTGAGCGACCTTCAGACCGAGATCAACCGCGCGGCCCCCGGCGACCGAATCGTCCTGGCCAACGGCACATACACCGTCCCCTCCGGCGGCGCGATCAATGTCTCGGGCAAGCACGGCACCAGCGGTGCACCGATCACCATCGTCGCGGAGTCGCGCGGCGGCGCGGTGCTGAACGGCGAGCGCAGCTTTGTCTTCAGCAACTCCAGCGACATCGCCGTCAGCGGATTCGCCCTCCGGCAGAGCACCACGCTGGAGATCCCGGCGAACAGCCCGCGCATCCGGCTGACCCGCAATGACTTCCGGTTCGCCGACATCAGCGGGCTCGACTGGGTGGTCGTACGCGGCGACGATGCCAAGATCGATCGAAATTATTTCCACGACAAATCCACCGAGGGCATCTTCGTGGTGCTCGACGGCCCCGGCTCGACCGCGCTCGCCCAGCGTCTGCACCTCTTCCGGAACCATTTCGCCAACCACAGCTTCGCCGGTGCCAACGGCGGCGAGCCGATCCGGCTCGGCGTCAGCGGCCGGGCGCTCTCCAGCGCCCACGCGGTCGTGGAGTACAACCTGTTCGAGAACTGCGACGGAGACCCCGAGACCATTTCGGTGAAGTCCTCGGACAACACCATCCGTTACAACACGATCCGCGACAGCCTCGGCGGAATCGTGCTGCGCCACGGCAACAAGACCACGGTGGAAAGCAATTACCTGATCGGCGGCACCGACGGTGTGCGTGTCTACGGCAATGACCATTTGATCGTCAACAACTATCTGAGCGGGCTCTCGGGACGGGCCCTGGTGATCGGCAGCGGCACCACCCGTGACCACCACTCCGGCGAGACCACCGAGCAGCGACGTGGGAACGACGCCTGCGACCGTGCGGTGATCGCGCACAACACCCTGGTCAACAACGCCCGTACGCTCTCCGGCGAGAGCAGGGCTCATGAGCCCCGCGACGTGGTCATCGCGGACAACCTGCTGGTCGGCAGCGTAGGCAGCCTGGTCGAGATGGGAGCGACCACGGGCTTCAGCTGGCAGAGCAACATCCTGTGGGGCGCGGCGTCCAACGGCAACATCCCCGCCGGAAGCCACACCCGGGTCGACCCGCTCCTCCAGCAGGGGGCCGACGGGGTGTTCCGGCTGTCGGCGGGCAGCCCGGCGATCGGCGCGGCGACGCTGGCGAGCCCCGCCGTCGCCGATGACATCGACGGCCACGCGCGTGGCGCCGCCCGTGACATCGGAGCGGACGAGTACACGACGGCCGCCCCCGTCCGCCGTCCGCTCACGACGACGGACGTGGGCCCGAACGCCTCGTGAAGGGTCGATCGCGGCAGTGGCCCGACTCTGGCCTGATTGCGAGGACCGTGTGAAAGGGGCGGGGGTTTCAGCAGCCACGAAAATGTGACTGCCAGGACTCCCGCTCCGCAGGTTCAGGATGAGGCCGATGGGGTGACCTCTCAATCACCCGTGTGCATTAAGTCATTCATATGGCAAAACCATTTCTGGCCAATCCTGGCCGCCAGTATTTCGCTCAAGGTGATCGCGGTAGCATGGAACATCGCACGCGGCAAGAATTCTTGTCGCGTCAACTTCCTTTTTCAGGAGGGGTCATGGGCGAGCCGACCGGTCAGGAAAACATTCTTGAGGAGATCGAGGATCTCGACAGCCTTGAAGTTCTTGAGGCCGAGGATCTGGACGAGAGCGTGGCTTTCCATGCTTTCCGCTTCGCCGCGTGAGCGGATGAAACACTGAAGGGCGCATGCCGTCGACCGCATAGGGGCGGGGTCGGCGGCATGCTTCATCGAGAAAGGTTTTGTATTCCCGGTGGGAATCTACCTCCGTCTGTTGAGAAGCGGCCGGTTCGCCGGACTCTGTTTCGGTCAGGCCGTCTCCCTTCTCGGTGACGCGTTCTTTCCCATCATCGTGGTGGTCGCGGCGGCCCGGTCGGGGACGGCCGCGGAGATCGTCGGAGCGGCGTTCGCCGCCCGTTTCATCGCCCTCGGCGGTGTCGTGCTGTTCAGCGGCGCGCTGCTCGACCGCGTCAACCCGGTCACCGCCGCCGTCACGGCGGACGCCACCCGATTCCTCGCCCTGATCGCCCTCGCCCTGATGTGGGACGGTGAACTGGACGCGATCCTTCTGACCGTCGCCGTCCTCATCGGTCTGTGCGAGGCGGTGAGCGAGCCCGCCCTGCTGCTGATCGCGCCCCGCACACTGCCACCGCGCGCGGGCGCGGGCCCGCGCCCGGAGGGCGGACCGGCCCTGCCGTCCGGCCCGACGGCCGCGGACGACGAAGCCGCGACCACCGCCATGTACGGACTCCTGGAGGGCATGCGGAACATCTCCGGCATCGTCGGACCGACGCTGGCCGCCACCCTGGTCGCCGTACTCGACTCCTCGGCCGGCGCGGTCGCCGCCGCGGCCGCCTTCGGGCTGTCCGCCGTCGCCACCCGCTGGGCCGGAGCGCGCTTCGCCGGCCGCCCGCCGGCCGCGAAGGAACACCCCTCGGCGGACCCGGGCGACGGCACCCCGCCGGACCCCGCCGACCAGGGGGAAGAACCTCGGGAATCCCTGGCGCGATCCGCCCTGGCGGGACTCGCCGTGCTCTGGCGAGTGCCCTGGCTGCGGCAGATGCAGATCCTCGCCGTGGTCCATGTCCTGCTGGCCGTCGGCCCCTGGATGGTCGCGCTGCCCGTCTTCCTCATCGAGGAGGGCCGCAGCGCGAGTGTCTACGGCTTCGTGCTCGGGGCCTTCGCCATCGGCACCGTCGTCGGAGCCCTGGTCGGCGGCCGGATCACCGGCCGGCGGCGCGGGCTGTACGCCCTGGCCCTGCTCGGTCTGTTCGGCGTCACCGCCCTGTCGCCCGTGTTCACCGGATCCGTCCTCCTGCTGGCGGCCGCCTTCGTCGCCGGAGGCATCGGCCAACAGGCCTTCGACGTCGTCAAGATGGCCGGGCTGCGCAGGGAAGTGCCCGAGCGCCTGCACGGCCGGGCGTTCTCGGCGGACTTCTTCTTCTCCTTCGCCTCACTGCCCCTCGGCCAGCTGCTCGGGGCGGCGATGCTGCGCTTCCTCGCCCCCGGCACCATCATGCTCTGGGCCGGTCTGCTCGTGCTCGTCACCACCGCCGCGGCCACCCTCGGCGCGGACGCCCGGCGCTTCTCCTCCCGCAAGACACGCCCCGAGCCCGAGTCCGCACCCGTCGCCGCACCGGCGACGCCCCGCGCACCCCGTACGGAAGGGGCCCGGGATGCGGACGCGGACGCGCGTTGATCTCTTCGAGGAGCACGGAGAGGTCGCGGCGCTGTGGCCCGACAGCCCGTACCGCGACCGGACCGTCGTCTGCTTCGACCGGCACCTCGACCTCAAACCGCTCGCCCCCGGGGGCGAGGAAGCACTCCGCGCGGCCGTCGCGCACTCGGCCTCCCCCGCCGGGCTGGTGCGCGAGCTGCCGGTCCGTGGCGTGCCCGGCGCGTTCGGCCTCGACGACTTCTGGTCGGCCGCCGCCGTCGCCGCCGACCTCAAGCACCTGGTGTGGGTGCCTTCCTGGAGCGCGGGGGAGGGGTGGGAGGCGCGGGCCGTCGCCGGGGTCTCCCTCATAGCCACCGGAGGAGAGCCCGCCGAACCGGTCGTCAGCGACTGCTGTCTCACCGTGACACTCTGCGGCGTACGGCTGGCCGTGGTGCCGCCGGAGCTCCTCTCCCGCCATCTGGCACGGCATGTGACCGGCGAGGTGGTCACCGACATCGACCTGGACTGGCTGGTCGACGAGCACGGCACGGCCGAGCACTCGGCGGACCGCCTCGCCGAGCTGGTCACGGTCTGCGGGGGCGAGGTGTCGGCCATGAGCTGGTCGACCAGATCCGGATTCCTGCCCGCCGAATTCCGCTCCGTCGGCCCCGACGTGGCACGACGGCTCGGCCTCGAAGCCCGCGAGTCCTCCTATCTGCCGCCGCTCCCCTGGCCGGAGGATCTGATGCTCCGGGTCCACCAGGGCGCAGGCCCGGGCGATCCGGGCGATCCGGGCGGGGCGGCCGGGGCTCCCGGCGTACTGCTGGCGCTGCTCGGCCTCTCCCTCGCCGACGGCGACCCGGACGAGGCCCAGACCCTCTTCGAGCGGGCCGCCGCCCTCGGACACCGCTCCAGCTGGCTCGCGTACCGCATCGGCGCGACGCGATACGCGCGGGGCGAGCACCGCGCCGCGCGGACCTCACTGCGGGAAGCGGCGGCCATCGACCCCCGCGACACCCTCGGCATGCACGCGCGCGTCCTCTGCGCCCGCGCCACCCTGCGCCTCGACGGCCCGGGCCCCGCCCTCGCCGAGCTGCGCCCCGTCGCGGACGAGCTGCCGCTGCGCTCGAACGTGTGGCGGACGGTGGCGCTGCTCGCCGCGGCCGTGGACGACCGGGAGGCCGAGGAGACCGCCCGTCACCGGCTGTCGGCCGTCGACACCCTGACGAGGGGGAGGAGGACGGACCGGCCATGAGCGACGTACTGCTGGCGATGCCGCCGGTGAGCGAGGCGGTGCAATTCCCGTATCTGGCCCTGCCCCAGCTCACGGCGGCCTGGCGGGCCCGGGGCCACGAGGTGCGCACGGTCGACCTCAACCTTGAGTACCGCGCCCGGGTGATGCTGCGCGACGCTCCCGGCACCGGCGGCCCGAGCGGCGCACCGCCCACCGCCGGGGCCGTGTTCAGAACCGTCAGCGAGCGCTACCGGGCGCTGCACGGCTCCCGGCTGCTGCGGACGGCGGGGGACCGGACGTCGGGGTTCGCCCAGGAGGCCGCGATCCGGGCGACGGGCCGCTATGTCACCCAGCAGGCCGACCGGGACGGCTGGATCCTCCACGGCCCCCTCCTCCTGTCCGAGCTGGACACCCTGGTCGCCCGCAGCAGGGAGCGCTGGTCGGCACAGTGGTGCGCCGGACGGCTCGACGAGCTGCTCACCGGGGATCCCGCGCGGATCCTGGGCTTCTCCGTCCCGTTCTTCAGCCAGGTCGTCCCGGTGCTCACCCTCTGCGCGCTGGTGAAGGAGCGCAGGCCCGAGCAGCGGATCATGCTCGGCGGCCCGACCGTCCAGATGTGGGCCGCCGCGCTGCGGAAGAGGACGGCGGCGGCACGGCAGGTGGACCACTGGTGCCTGGGCCACGGCGAGGAGTATCCGACCCGTCTCCTCGGCGGCACCGGGCCCGGCGGCCGTGGCTCTCGTACGCGGATACGCACTGGTCGTACGGCCGGGATCCGCCGCGCGGAGGCCGTGGAGGCGGTGGAGGCGGTGGCGGCGGAGGCGGCGGAGGCGGCGGAGGGCGCGCCGGACGACGCCGGGAGCGCCGGGCTCGCGGACGGATTCGCCCTCAATGAGCAACCCGCCCCGGATTTTGGCCCGTTCGACTTCCGGGACTACAGCAATCAGGCGCATCAGTTTCCCTACCGGCTCACCGTCGGCTGCTTCTGGGGAAAATGCACCTTCTGCTCGTACGGGAACCGCTACCGCGACGCCCGCGCCTTCCAGCAGATCGATCCGGAGACCGCCGCCCGCCAGCTCGTCGGCCTCTCCGCGGGCCTGGGGATCACCGATGTGGCGGTCGCCGACGAGAACACGGGCCTGCGGCATCTGCTGCGGGTGATGGAGGCGGTCCGCGCGCGCGGAGCCTCGCTGACCTTCCGGATCCGGGCCCGGCTGGAACCGGAGCTGGCCGACCCCGCGTTCTGTCTGCGGCTCCGCGAGGCCGGATGCGTACAGGTGTCGACCGGCTTCGAGACCAGCCGGCAGGAGATCCTGGACTCCCTGCGCAAGGGCCAGGACGCCGCCCACGCCGAACGCGCCGTACAGAATCTCGTCCGGGCGGGCATCGTCGCCAATCTCTCCTTCATGGACGGTTACGGGCATCCACTGGCGGCCCGGGGCTTCCACGACACCGTCGACATGATCCAGCGGCACCCGGCCGAACTGGGCCTGGACACCATGCAGCTGCTCGTCGCGGAACCGGGCAGCTATCTGTGGGCCGAGCGGCTGCGGTCGGCGAGCGACGACGAATACCTCGTCACCAATGACGGGCTGGCCTTCGCCGCCGGTCGCGTCGGCGGCGCGATGCTCGACGGCGAGGCCACCGAGGAGGCCCGCCGACGGCTGCTGCGGATGACCGTGGAGGCGGTGCCGGACGTCGAACGGGCGAGCCGTCCCGACCTGCCGCAGGTCCAAGTCCAGGTCCCAGTTCCAGTCCCAGTCCAGGTCGGCCGGGGCGGGGAGGTGACCGCCCTCCGTCAGGGGCTGAGGGCCCGGCCGCGCTTCGCGGTGGCGCTCGACTCCGTACAGACGCGCTGGTTCCTCGCCGATGTGGCCTGGCCGAGGATGACGGCCGTCCCCGCCGGAGTGGTGCGCACCCCCGACGGCTTTCTGACCGCCGACCAGCCCGGCGCGCAGCGCTGGCTCACCCGGATGATCGACAAACGGTTGCTCGAACCGGAATCCCCGGAAGCGGAGAGTTCCTGATGGAGAAGCTCGGACTCGGGTTGGGCATGGACCTCGTATGGGGCGAGCGCATCGGCTTTGAAAGGGGCGGGCCCGGGCGTCCGACCGACCAGGTGGAGACCTTCCTGAAGCGGAACGCCCATGAGTACGACTACATGTTCGTCGCCTTCCAGCCCGTCGACCACGGTCCGCTGACACCGGAGCGCTACTTCCCCGCGTACGACCGGATCTTCGAGCTGTTCGGCCCGGAGCGCCCACGCGCCTTCCACCACACGATGCTCAACACCGGCAGCCCCGAGACCTACGAGGGCTCCGCGGTCGCTGATTTCACCAACGCCCTGGTCGAGCGGTACGGATTCCGCTGGATCATCGAGGATCTGGGCATCTGGTCACTGGCCGGGCGGAGCCTGCCGTACCCCATGCCGCCGGTGCTGACCGAGGAGGGCCTGCGGCTGTGCGTGGCGCAGGTGGGCCAGTGGGTGCGACGGCTGGACGCGCCGCTGTCGGTCGAGTTCCCCGGTTTCACCGAGGGCGGCAGCTTCCTGGTGGGCACGCTGGACGCCTTCGACTTCTACGCCTCGGTGATCCGGGAGACGGGAGCGCTCGCGACCGTCGACATCGGCCATGTGCTGGCCTACCAGTGGCTGATGGGCCGGACCGGTGAGCGGATGTTCGAAGGGCTCGACGCGCTGCCGCTGGAACGCTGCCACGAGGTGCATCTGTCGGGCTGTCAGATCGTCGACGGAAGATTCCGCGATCTGCACCACGGCGTTCTGCTGGACGAGCAGCTCGCCCTGCTGGAGCATCTGCTGCCCAGGATGCCCAGGCTCACCGGGGTGACCTATGAGGATCCGAAGTTCGGGGCGGACGGAGCGCTGGTGCCCAAGTCCCGCCCGAACGCCGAGCGCCTCTTCTCCATCGTCCGCTCCTGGAAGGAGTACGGCCGTGCCGTCTGAGGCCCCGGACACCGGGGCGTCTGAGGCCCCGGACACCGGCACCGGTGCCGGTGCCGGTCGGCACGAGCGGATCCTGCGGGTCCTGGACCGGCTGCTGTACGACGCCCCTTTCCGCGCCGCCTTCATCTCCGGCGGCCCCCGGAACCCGGAATTCCCTGTCGACGGCGATCTCATCGACGCCTTCGGCAGGGTGGACCCGCACGAGCTGACCCTTGTGGGCCGCCGTATCCGCTCCAAGGTCGTCGGCGGAACCGAAACCGGGACCGGAGCCGGAGCCGGAGCCGGAACCAGAACCGGTCCGGGACTCAAGGACGCGTTCCCGCGCACCCTCGAAGCCGTCCGCGAGCTGCACGGCGTCACGGCCAACGAGCTGGCCGAGGCGTTCATCGCCTCGCCGTCCTTCCAGGACTTCCGGGACGTCCCCTTCTCGCCCCGGGGCCGCGGCACGACACTGCCCGAGTGCTTCCACCACTTCATGGCGGCCCCGCCGCCCTTCGACCCCGGCGGCGCGCTGGAACCGCTCGTCCACTTCGAGGCCGCCACCGCCGTGGCCCGCGCGGTCGCCGCGGGCGCGGGCGCGACCTTCGCCGTCACCCTGCCGGAATCGGCGTTCCACGGCTCGGTGTTCTGCGCGTTCCGCGAGTACGACGAGGCCCCCGCCGCCTGGGCGCTGCGCCCGACGATGTATCTGGCCGACGCGGGGCGCTGTGTCGTCGGACCGGCCCGCCGCCCGGTGTTCGAAGCGCTGAGGACGATCCTCGCGGGGCGGGGAGAGCTGATCGCCGCCGAGGTCCGAGAGCCGCTGGAGCAGCGGCTGCGCGCATGGGGGTTCCGCCGGCAGGTCGGCGACCGACCCCCGCCCTGAGCATCCGCACGCACACCGGCACCGGCACCGACATCGGGAGAGGCATGCACATCAAGGATCTCGCGGCGGACCGGTCGGCGGAGGGACTGCCCGACCTCTTCACCGTCGTACTGGCGAAGGACCGCGCGGCCGTCGCCGCCAATGAGCTGCTGCACCGGGTGGTCGCCCGGCAGTATCTGGTCCGGCTGCTCCGGGCGGTGCGCCGGCTGCGCACGGAGCGGCCGGCGGCACCGCAGCTCACCGCCGTGGCAGCACTGCTGGACGCCGCGGACCTCGACACCGCGTTCGACTGGGCGACCCGGCCGGATGTGACGGGCTGGATCTGGCGCAGCGGGATGAGCGGCGCGGACCCCGCCGAACTCCTGGACCAGCTCGGCCGCTGCCTGGCCGGGGAGCCGGCCGGAGCCGCCGCCTCCGTACCCCTCGGGCGGCACCCCGCCGTCCCCGTGATCACTCCTGGGACCTCCGCCCGGTCGGCGCAGCTCTTCGACTGGGCGTCGGAGGGCGACGAGCGCCCGCTCGCCCTCGATCCGGTGCGGGCCGCGGCCTTCGCCGCGCGGGTGCGGGCCGCCGCCGAGGTGCTGGGGAGGCTGTGGCCGGAGGGGCTCGACACGGCGGCCACGGACATCAGGGCGTTCGCCGCGCTCGGCGGCCACCGGGGGCTGCGGCCGCTGAACTTCAGCGTCCACGGTCTGCGCGGACTGGTGCTGACCAGCGAGCGGCCCGCTTACATGCTCGCCCAGACCCTCGTCCACGAGGCCACCCACCAGCGGTTCAGCGGGATCCTCGACTGTGTCGCGGTCGTCCGCAACCCCACCGCCACGCACTACTCGCCGTTCGTCGACGCGGAGCGCCCGCTCGGGCACATCCTCCACGGCATCCTCTCCTTCATCAACGATGTGCACGCGGCCCGCCGCTGTCTCGCCGCGGAGACCGACGAGAGCGAATCCCGGCGGATCGAACGCTATGTGGCGCTGAAGACCGACCAGCTCCGGCTGGCGGAGAAGAACTTCCACGAGGTCGCGGAGCCGACCGCGCACGGCGAGCGGCTCTTCGAGGGGTGCCGTGCCGCGATCGCGTCCCTGAGCCATGGCTGAGACCCTGGCCGCCGAGCTGGGACGGGCACGTGTCCTGCTGGGGCCGGGGGCCAGGGTCACCGCCGGTGAGACGGACGGGCTCTGGAGCGTACGGATGAGCCTGGGCCCGCCCCGCCACGGCCACACCCCGCAGTGGGGCGTGGCCGCGTACGACAAGGCCCATGTGACGGCCCGGATCGGCGAAGGCGTCGCCGAGCTGACCTCGGACCGGGAGCTGCTCAAGGCCCGCGGACCGCTGACGGCGCCGGTCACGGGCCCCGCGCTGCTCACCCCGACCGCCGCCGGAGTGCTCGTGCACGAGTGCTTCGGCCACACCAGCGAGGCCGACAACTACCTCGCCCACGGCGGCGCGCTGAACCGGGGGGTCGGCGACCTCTGGACCCGGGCCCCGCTGACGGTACGGGACCGGCCCGGGGCCCATCCGTACGCGGGCAGCTACACGCGCGACGACGAGGGTACGGACGCCCGGACGGTGACGCTGCTGGCGGACGGGCGCTGGGCCGGACTGCTCACGGACCGCGCGACCCGGTGGCTCAGCGGCGGACACAGCACCGGCCACGGCCGGGGCGGCGGGGGAGCGATCGCCCCCCGGTGCAGCGTGCTGGAGGTGCGCCCCGGGAGTCACCCGCCGTCCGCGCTGCTCGGCGGCCTCGGCGACGGCTGGCTGCTCGGAACGGCGATCGGCGGGTTCTCCGTGCGCGAGCACGCGATCATCGAGCTGCTGTGGGCCCGCCGGGTACGCGCCGGACGGCTCACGGACGAGGTGATCGGCCCGGCGGCGATCTGCGCCCGCAAGACCGCGCTGGCCGCGCGCATCACCGCGCTGGGCGACGATGTCTCGGTGCTCAGCTCGCCGTACACCTGCGTCAAGGGCGGGCACGAGGTCGGCTCCACCCTCATCAGCCCCTCCATGCTGCTGGAGCGCTGTGTGCTGCGCCCGCTCAAGGACGTCCGGCGGCTGGTGTCCCGCGCTCACCCGGGCGCGGACAGGGCCGCGCGGTAGCCGGCCAGGGCCCGCGCGGCGTCGGCGAGCGGGAAGCGGGCGGCGAGCTGTCCGTCCGGGCGGACGGCGAAGCCGGTCGGTCCGCCGGGGCGGTAGAGCCGGGCGAACTCCCCGGCGGAGTCGCGGTATCCGGGGACGGTCAGGGCGTCGAGGGCGTCGAGGGCGGCCGTCGGCGCTTCGCGGGCGAGGACGGCGACGATGTCGGGGCCGCCCCCGGCGCTCAGCGCCGCCTGCGCCGCCTCGGCCAGTTCGGCGGGGTCGGCCGAGTACAGGAGCACCACATGCCCCGTACGGCCGCGCAGCACGTCCAGCAGCCGCAGCGGGTAGGCGGCGACGGAGGCGGTCAGTCCGGCGCAGTCCGGGGCCCGGTCGCCGGGCTGGGGCGCGTCGGCCGGGCCGTGGGGGCGGCCGGTGAGCGGGCCGCCCCGGTAGCCGACGAGCAGTTGGGCCTCGCGGAGCAGCAGGGTCCGGGGGCCCTCGGGGTCGGCCTCGACGCCGTGGGCGGCGTGGCGCACGGTCCGGCCGACGACCTCCTCGCCGACCGGGCGGCGCTCGGCGTCGTAGCTGCCGAGCAGGGCGCTCCCCGCCTCCCCGCGGACGACGAGGGCGAGTTTCCACGCCAGGTTGCAGGCGTCCTGGATACCGGTGTTCATACCCTGGGCGCCGGTCGGCGGGTGGATGTGGGCGGCGTCGCCCGCGACGAAGACCCGGCCGTCCCCGTAGCGGTCGACGATCCGATGGCTGACGCGGAAGACGGAGGACCAGCGCATCCGGGAGAGCACGGCCGGCTCGGGGGCGAGCCGGTCCACGACGGCCTGGATCCGGGACAGCTCCGGGAGCGCACGGCCGTCCTCCGGTCCGCCCTCCAGCCCGTGCGCCACGCCGTCGCCGCCCGCGCTCTCCCCGCCCCCGCCCCCGCCCTCGGCCCGCGCGGAGAGCTCGGGCGGGACCAGCATCGACATGCGGTAACGGCCCGTACCGGGCAGCGGAACGCAGGCCAGCAGATCGTCGGTGGAGCCGTCGTCGGCCAGATGGCTGGAGCGCACGACGTATCCGTACGGCAGATCCCAGTCGGCCTCGACATCGGCCAGCATGTACTCCTCGGGGAAGGCCCCGCCCCCGAAGGCGAGCCCCAGCCCCTTGCGGACGGTGCTGTGGGCCCCGTCGCAGCCGATCAGATGGCCGACACGGACCTCCTCCTCGGCACCGGAGGCGGTGCGCAGCGCGGCGGTCACCCCGTCCCGGTCCTGAGCGAACGACAGCAGCTCGGTGCCGCGCTCGACGGCCGTGCCCAGCCCCGCGACGTACTCCTCAAGAAGGCGCTCGGTCTCGTACTGCGGCAGTGCGGCGAAGCCGTACGGCACCTCCGGCGGCAGCGCGAGCTCGATCCGCGCCCGCTCCCGGCCATTGACCCAGACCAGCTGGCCACGCAGCGGAATGGCAGCCTCCAGGGCGGCGCGCGCCAGGCCCATCCGGTCCCAGATCTCGAAGGTGCGCGGCTGGACGCCGACCGCCTTGGCGTACGGCAGCCGGGCCGGCAGCCGGTCGACGAGACGGCAGCGCACCCCGCGACGGCGGAGTTCGGCCGCCGCGCTCAGTCCGACCGGACCGGCGCCCACGATCAGTACATCGTCGGTCATCACGGGTCTCTCCCAGCGGCTGTCCCCCGGGACCGGCCCCGTACTCCATGGTCGCCCGCCGGTGCGCGGACGGCGATCCGGGCCCGCCGGAGGAAGATCCTCATGCGCTCATGACCGAACGGCGGAACAATCTTCAGTGGAAGGGAGCGGTCATGGCAGATGTCCAGGAGTCCGAGGACGCCATGGGCGACGAGGTCTATCAGCCCCAGGGCCCGGGAGACAGCGAGGTGCTCGACGACGTGGGCATCCTCGACTCCGAGGACACCCTTCTCAACCGGGGCGTCGACCCTTACGACGAGGGCTGGTCCCCTCCGGAGCGCCCCCTCGGCGTCGACCACACGGGCGTCACCGCCCGCGAGCAGCGGGAGGGCGAGACGCTGGACGAGCGGCTCGCCGAGGAGGTGCCCGAGGACTGGGACCGGGCGTACGAGGGCGACGGCGTCGGCGACGCGGCCGACACCGACGGGGAACTCCTCGACGACGAGGTGGGCGACCGCCGCGCGGGCCGTCTCGTGGCCCCCGACGAGGGCACCCGTCCCGACGAGGAGAAAGACCTCCTGGCGCGCGACGAGGGCTTCGCCGGAGGAGCTGCTTCCGCCGAGGAGGCCGCCGTCCACGTCGTTCCCGACGACGACTACTGAGTCCTCTGAGTCCTCTGAGTCCTCAGGACAGGGCGTTCGGACGGCGCGGCGGCGGCACCGCCCGCAGCAGTTCCCACAGCGGCGCCGAGCCGCCGGCCCACCGGGCCAGCAGGGCGCGGTCCACGAGGTGGAGGCGCTGCGAGCGGGCGAAGTCGACGGCCTTGGCGGTGAAGCGGCCGTTGGTGACGAGGACCACGACATCCCCCTGATGCACCGGACGTCCGGTGCCATTGAGGACATGCAGGTCAGGGGTGCCGACCGCGGCCCCGGACGCGCCCGCCCTCCGGTGCTTGCACTGGATCACCCACCGGCGGCCGTACGGATCGGTCGCCTTCACATCCGCGCCGTTGTCGCCCGCGCCCCCGACCTGGACCGCGTCGGCGCAGCCGTCCCGGCGCATCAGATCGCGGACGGCGTACTCGAACTGCCGGTGGTGCAGGGCGTCGATCTGCGGCATCGCATACCGCAGCCCGCGCTGCCGGGCCCGCTCCCACTGCCCCCGCTCCCGCCTGCGCGCCGCCCAGACGCCCGCGCCCCCGGCGACGGCGGCCAGGAGCAGGACGACGACGCCCGGATGCGCGGCCAGCCACCGCAGCGCCCCCGCGACCATGCTCCCCGCCACCACGGCCACGAACACCCCCAGCACCAGCTTCTCCCCACCGCTCCCTCCACCCCTCCGCCCGGACCGCCGCCGCGGCCTCCTCACGGTCCGGCGCACCGGACGACGGCCGCTCATCGGCCACCGTCCGCACGTCCGCGGTCTTTCGACGCAGGCACCATGTCCCTGTTTCTCCTCCGGCTCATGAAAGCGGCGTTCAGAAGGTGATCTGTGCGATGCCCTCCGCGAGTTGGCCGATGGCGTCAAAGAGCCACTGCCCGGCCTGGGTCGGGGCGATCACCACTCCGAGGGCCAGGACGATGAGCACGGTCGTCCTCTCCTCCACACGGCTCCTGGCCTGGGTGCGGCGGCGCAGCCGGAAGAAGACGATGACAGCAAGCAGCAGCGCAATGTTGATCGTGAGCACGCGCCCGGTCCTCCTGACAAGCCACGGCAGAGCCTCGGAGAGCGGATCCCCCCGGCCCTCCTGTGTAGCCACGGCCGGACGGTCTCATGGCCCGATCGCCCGGAATTGGCGTCAAAACGGCTGCTCTGGCCGGAACGGTCGCCGACGGGCCGGCCACTCCCGCCACGAGCGTCACGGAGATCGACGCGGCGAGCAGGCCGATGCCGAGGTTCTGATGCCGGGTGAGCATTCTGACGCAGGAACCCGATTGCTCATTGCCCGTCGCCCGGTTTGGTTCCGCCCCTGGCAACTGGCCGGATGGATCCGCCCGCTGGAACGATTCCGGCCGCCGACCCCGCGACGGGGCCGGCGGCCGGAGCCGTTCTCATGCCGGTGTTACGAGGCGTTTCCGCCCGGTGTCACGGGGCGTTTCGCACCGTGCCGGTGAACTCCGGGCCCTCCCGGGGCTCCCAGGACTCGTCGTAGAGGACCGTACGCATCCGCAGCCGCTCCTCCGGCTCGGCGACCGCGTCCTTGACGGTGGGCACGACCACCTCGGTGCTCAGCTTCCCGGCGGGAACCACCGCGTGGAGGTAGGCGGTGTCCACCAGGCTCGACAGGGGCCGCTCCGGGCTCGCCGCCACGCCGAAGACCTCCTCCAGCCAGGCCGGGTCGATGTCCAGGCTGGAGAGTTCCGGCCCGCCGGCGGGCGGCAGGATGTCGAATCCGGTCACGATCTCCGTACCGGCGGCCTCGGACAGCGAGACCCGCCAGGTGAGCGGCTTCCCCTCGACGACCTTGTCCGCGACCGGGGTGACGGTGACCTTCGGCATCGGGTCGTCCTCCTTGACGATCAGCCCGCCCAGGTGCGAGCCCACCGCCGTGCCCTGAACGGCCTTGACGAAGGCGGTGTGCTGGGTGCCGTAGCTGTACAGCTTGTCGCCCTTCACCTTGACCTGGGCGACGATCTCACGGTTGCCCGGGCTCAGCGTCACGAGCCGGGAGGCGATCTTCCCGGAGTTCGGATCGGGGAGGAACAGCCGGACCTGGCCGTCGCCCTTGCCGGAGACTCGGACCGGAATCCGATGGGTCCGTACGCCGGAGTCGCCCTCGGCGACCTCCGTCCGGCCGACGTCGACGCGCGCCAGCGGGGCCGGATGCGTCACGGGGGTGCCCGGACGCCAGTTCCACGCGTCCATCAGCCATGCCTGACCGGCCCGGCCGCGCGGGGTGAGCTCCAGGGTCGTGATCCGCCGCAGATCCAGCTTGGCCCGGGTGGCCGCCGACATCGGCAGCCGGACCTCCCGCGCCCAGTGGGAAGCGGTCCGCCCGGTGCCCGGCAGGCCGTCGACCTTGGCCTGACCGAGCTTCGCCCGCCGCCCGGAGGCGTCGATGAGCGTCACGTCCAGCTGGGTGCCCGAGGTGTTGGGCGGCACGATCAGCCGCAGCGCCAGCGAGCTGTCGCCCCGCAGCGAGACCGGGCGCGCGGGGCGCACCCGTACCGGCGAGCCGGGCTTCGACCATTTCATCCGCACCGAGTGACGGCCCGGTTCGGAGGCGGTCTCCCAGACGGCGAAGTGCGGTGAGGCGCCCCTGACGTCGGACGGCAGACAGGCGTCGGCGGAGTCGGCGTCGACCTGGGCGCAGAGCCGGGCACCGGCCCCGGTCACGGTGACCGAGGAGTCCGGTACGAACGCGGGCCTGCGGTTGCCGCCGACGGCGTGGCTGAGCACCCGCGCCGGGCCCGCCGAGGGCGCGCGCCGGTCCGAGCCGTCCAGCAGCGGACGCACCCGGTCGTCACCGGCGACGAACAGCCGGGCCGCGGCGGCGATATAGGTGGAGCCCGCCTTCTGCTGCTGCTTGGCGGTCAGCCGGGTCTTGGTGCCGGGCGAGCAGACCGCGTCGGGGGTGTCATCCGTCCAGAAGTCGTCCTCGGCCGGTGCCTCGGCCTGGCCCGGCGTCCACTCGGTGTTGAAGAAGTTGTGGTTCGCGCCGACCATGTAGACGGCGCTGTGCAGGGCGGTGCCACTGCTGACACCGCGTGTGCCGTCGAGGTAGATCTGGCCCTGAAGGTCGCTCACATCGCCGTCGCAGCCCGGCAGGATCGTCATGGAGGGCACGTCGGGGACCGGGTTCTGCCCGAAGATCGTAGGGCCGATCAGCACCGTGCCCCGGATCCGCCAGCGCACCGGACCCTGGTATCCCTCCTGATCGGCGGGCGGCCGGGAGAGGGTATCGAGCGCGGCCCGGTTGACTCCCTCGCCGCCGCGCGAGTGACCGACCAGCAGAACGCGGGACAGATCGGCGGGAGAGGCCGCGCGCACCGCGGCCGGGGCCTTGGCCGGATCGGCCGACCACTGTGCCCAGCGGGCGAGATGCTGCCGGACCAGGGAGGAACGGGCCTGCGCGCCGCCGTCCTCCGCGTTGTAGTCCTGCCCGTTGATGCCGTTCGCGGAGACGGAGACCGTCACATAGCCCTGGGAGGCCAGCAGCTTCTGGTCGTGCAGATAGCCGCGGTGGCTCGGCACCTCCTTGCTGTTCGCCGGGCAGGGCCAGCCGCCGAGCGGTTCGCCCTTGGCGTCGTAGCAGGTGAAGTGACGGCCGTGCAGGAAGAGCGCCAGCGGGCGGCGGCCGCTCGCGCCGACCGGCCCGGTCACGGTGGCGCGCATCTCCACCGGCTCGGGGAAGCCGGGCAGCTTGACCGGGTCCAGCTCGTACTCGCCGCTCACCGTGCGGAACGAGCCCGGTACGCCGGGGTCGACGCCGTTCGCCTTCGAAGGAGCCGGCCGCTCGGCCGGCGGGGCGGAGCCGCGGGGGCCCTTGGCCGCGGCGGCCCCGGCCCCGGCCTCGTCGAGGCGGCGGCCGCCGGCCAGCACTTTCAGCTCCCGCACCGGGCCGATGTCGACGCCGTCGAGAGGCAGCCGGAAGGTGTGCCGGTCGTCGTCGGCCAGCGGCCGGCCGAGAAGGCCGGAGCCGGAGTGGAACTCGACCCGGGCGTCCCCCATGGGCACCGGGACGGGCGAGACCCAGACCAGCTGCCGGTCCTCCCCGGAACCGGATATTCGCCAGCCGTCGGGGAGCCGCTCGGCGGCGCTCCCCGACGGGCCGTCGGCGGTGGAACCCCGGGTGGAAGGCGGGGAATCGGCGGACGGCAGCGCTTGCGCCACCCCCGGCGATCCCGCTGCCAGCGCGAGTACCGCCAGACCGGCGGTCACCATGCGCGAGACACGGATCAAGATGGTCCTCCTGGTTGTCGAGCCTTGTTGCTGAGTCTGCGTCAAGTGCCCCAGGAGTCTCAAAGAACCCAGGGGTCACTCCCGCATCCCCATGACGTCCGGCCGGGGCACCGAGGTTGCCTCGGCTCGCGGACTGTGAGGAAAACGTTGTTCACCCCGCGATCCGGGTGAATCCTTCGGCGCGGTCCGCGCCTCTTGTTCCTGTGCGGACGAGACGTCGGCACAGAACATTCGGCACAGGACACTCAGTACGGAACATGGAGGCTGTCATGATCGAAGGTGCTGTCATCGGCGCGATCGTGCTCATCTGCGCGTGCGTGGTCGTCGTGATGCGGCGGAAGGGGCGCTCCCGTGGCTGACTTCGACTGGCCCGGCGAACAGCTGATCACCGCCGCCCGGGAGGGCGACCCCGAGGCGACGGCCGCCCTGGTCTCGGGCTCGCACCCGCATGTGCGGCGATTCGCCCGGACCCTCTGCGCCTCGCCGCAGGACGCCGAGGACGCCGCGCAGGAGGCGCTGATCATCCTCTACCGCAAGATCGGGATGCTGCGGGCCTCCGGGGCGCTGGCCTCCTGGATGTTCCGCATCGTGCGCAACGAGTGCGTGCGCCGGACCCGGCTCGCACTGCGCGGCGGCCACGGGCCGCTCCCGGACACCGTCGCGCCCTCGTTCGAGGAAGAGGTGTTCCTGCGGCTGGAGGCGGGCCGGGTGGCGGCCGCGATAGCCGCCCTCCCCGCCGACCAGCGACGGGTCCTGATCATGCGGGACGTCCAGGGCCACAGCGGGCGGACCACCGCCGACGCCCTCGGACTCAGCACCGCCGCCATGAAGTCACGGCTCCACCGGGCCCGCACCACCGTCCGCCAGACCCTGGGCGACCAGGACGGCCCCGACCACCCGGGCGGCGGCCATGACTGACACACCGGACTTCGCCAGCGCGACACTGCCCCGCCATGTGCTGCGCGGCGCCGTGGGATTCGGCGCCCTGGCCGGCTCCGTACTCGCTCTCCCGGCAGTGGGCCCGGTCAGCCTGCTCCTGGTGCCGGTGGGACTGCTCGCACTCCGCGGCTGCCCCATGTGCTGGACGATCGGCCTCGTGCAGACCCTCTCGCGAGGTCGGCTGCGGCGCTCCTGCGCCGACGGCCGCTGCGAGCTGAGCACCACCGGCCGGTGACATGGCGGGCTCCGCGCGGCGAGTGCGGTGCGGAGCACGGCCCGTCCCTACCGGGCCAGCCGGGGGGCCTCCGCCACCGCGTCGACCGGAGCCCCGCCCTCGCCCCCGCCCTCGCCGACCCGCGCGGCGAGGGCGCGCGCCCAGGCCACCAGCCCGGAGACATCGACCCCATACGGATCCCGATAGCCGCCGATCCGCTCCGCCCCCCTCAGCAGCAGCCTCGCCCCGCCCTTCGCATTGCCCCGCGCCGCGTGCGTCAGCCCCACCGCCAGCTGCGCCAGCCCCCGCCACAGCTCACGCTCCGGCTCCGGGCCCGACTTCCAGGCGTCCTCGAAGACCTCATGCGCATGAAACGGCTTCCCCTCGTCCAACAGCCTCTGCGCCTCCACCAGCGTCCGCCCCGGCGAACGCACCACCCCCTCCGGCTGCCGCTCCACCCCCGACACCCCATACGGCAACGGCCGCCCCAGCCCATCACGAGGCCGCGCACTCCGGGCACGTCCTTCAGAGTCACGATCACGCGCTGCGCCGCTCATCCCCCGATTCTCCCCGACACCCCGCCCGACCTCCGGCAAGGCGGTCCGACCTGCCCCGCGAGTGGGGTAATGTTGCTTCTGCGCGCCCGGCCGGAAGGCCGAACAGGGCACGCGATCGGGACGTGGCGCAGCTTGGTAGCGCACTTGACTGGGGGTCAAGGGGTCGCAGGTTCAAATCCTGTCGTCCCGACCAGCGTTTTCGCAGGTCGGAGGCGGTATCGGAGTAATCCGGTGCCGCCTTTCCGTCGTTCCTGGGGGCCGGTTGGGGACCAGGCGGTCTGGCGACGTCTGCCAGGGGCGGGGTTGAGGTGGGTGGTGAGGGCTGTCCCGGCACTGGTGATCTGGGGCGTGTCGGGGTGGAGATAACGCTGGGTGGTGAGCAGGGAGCCGCGTCCGGCGATCTTGCGCAGGACGTGGGCGGGGACTCCGGCGTCGGCGAACCAGGTGAGTGCCGTGGACGGTGCGGCCGACAGCCCCGTTGGTGATTATCCGGACGGGGAAGTGGCCGAGCGCGGGGGCCACTCGGCGGCGCCAGCCTGCGAGATACGGATCGGGCGTCTTCGGTTCCAGGCCGCGCAGGGCCAGGTCCATGGTGGTGGTGCCGTACTCGGTCAGCGACATGGTGGCCATGTTCGGCGCGATCCCCGCCTCCGCGGCCTTGAGGATGCCGGAGATCCAGTCCTCCTTGGTATCCCCGGAACGTACTGACTACGGCACCACTGGCACCACCGAACGCATCGTCAGAGAACACCCCCGCCTGCGCGGGGACCGCCGGGCACCCGCCAGGCTCATCCCGGAGCTATTGGTTTGTGTCTTCTTGTGTGCATTGAGGGCTCTGGCTGGATTTTCGTAGCCGGAGGTCATCTCGGTGGCGTGGTCGGCCGGTCCCGAGTCATGGGCAGCCGGTGACTGTGTCCTGCTGAACGGTGTGCCTCGGCTTCATCGTTCAGCGGGGTTTTCGCGGGATCCGTGCTGGGAGTTCAGTGCACGGCGTGTACGCGTTGGGTGGTCAGTTCGTAGCGGGCGCCCATGATGGTGAGGGTTCCGGCCTTGACTCTCCCGGCGAGGTCCGGTTGGGCGGTGAGCTGTTCGCGGACGTGGCGTACGTTGGCGGTGACAGCGGCATCGATCTGGGCTTCGCCGATGAGACGGTGGTCGATCGCGGGCCGGATCCGCTCCGCGAGATACCGCACAGGCGCGGGCAGTGCGGTGTTCTTGCCGTCGGTGTGGACGGCGGCGGCAACAGCTCCGCATCCTTGGTGGCCCAGGACGACGATCAGGGGGACGCCGAGTTCCAGGGCGCCGTAGGAGACACTGCCGAGGACGGCGTCGTCGAGGACTTCGCCTGCTGACCGTACGGTCAGCAGGTCTCCCAGGCCCTGGTCGAAAATGAGCTCGGGCGGGACGCGGGAGTCGACGCACCCCAGGACCACGGCGAACGGGTGCTGTCCGCGGACCAGGGTGCGCCGGACGGCCCGGCTCTGATCGGGGTGGCGCTCGTGGAAAGTCCGCCAGCGTTCGTTCCCGGCCGTCAGCTCCCGCCATGCCGATCCGGGAGCCAGTTGTCGTGCGGTCCGCGCCGGGACCGTGGTGTCCGGTGGGGCCGAGCAGCCGCCCAGCAGTCCCGTCCTCAGGGTGATCACACAGCTCAGTCCTGTCCGCACGAGCCGCCGCCGCCCGACGGCGGCATCGGTTTCGCACCATCCACGATCAATGTTCATTCCCGCGAGTGGACCTTTCGTCCTCCATCACCCCAGCTCCGCAGGCGGCTTGGGAGTTCCTTGGCCAGTACTTGCCCCTGGCGCGGACGCCGGGCAGGGGGGCGGACCGGGAGCCGAGTTCCGCATCGGGAGCTGATTCCCGTTACTTTTTCGCGTGTTCGCCGACGTAGAAGAGGATCCACACGAACCCGGCGAAGAGGTGGGTCCCGAAGACATAGATGAAGACTCGGAGCCAGACGCCCTCCGCCCGGCGCTCGGTGCCGCCCTCTTCCCGCGTGCGCCGTCTGCTCATGAGGCATCGCGTACGTCCGTGGTGGTCAGCTCGGCGAGGAGTTCGCTCTGCCCGGCGAGCATCTCGGTCAGGATCCGCCGGGCGGCGAGCAGCAGGTCGGCCACGTCACCGCCCGCGAGCGCGTAGATCACGGTGGTGCCCTCGCGGGTCGCGGTCACGATGCCCGAGCGGCGCAGTACCGCCAGCTGCTGGGAGAGGCTGGAGGGCTCGATCCCTATGTCGGAGAGGAGGTCGCGTACCGGCAGGGGGCCGTCCTGGAGCAGTTCCAGGACGCGGATGCGGACGGGGTGGCCGAGCATCCGGAAGAACTCCGCCTTCGCCTGGTACAGCGGAACCGTGGACTTCATCGCTCACACACCTGGTCTATGGATCGGTTCGGGCTCGGGTCGTTGGAATGCCGGGCGGCCGGCCGCAGCACGTTCGTCCAGCTCTTCGCGGGCCAAGTCTGCACCGTAGGCGTCCTCAGCGGCACACGCCGGCTTAGGCCGGCCCCTCGCTTCCCGGCTGCGCCCCTGGGCAGCTTCGGCGAACGCACTCACAGCATGCCTCCTGGCCCGGCCTGCGTCATGTATGAAAAATTGAAGAACTCTTCAAGTCTACCTGGCGGGTCCCGCCGGGGCGACCGTGCGGGCCCCGGAGCGGCGCCTCCCCTGCTCAGTCCCCGATCCGGGAGGCCAGGCTGTCACAGCTTGTGAAATTGCAAAGTTTTGCAATTCCCTACATGATGGGCCGGGGTTTCTGTGCGGAGCGGGTTTCCCTGGCCTGCTCGTCCGCTTGGCGGTGGGGCGCACAAAGGCCCGCGCTGTCGGCCACCGCTGTCGTCATCTGGCGTTGTCTGTGGTGGCCGACAGCTTCCGGTTCGCATGATCGTGGCCGATGTGTCGGCAGGTGAGAGGAGAGCAGGCGATGAGGGTTCCGCCGTATCAGGCGAAGGCGGAGCCCTTGCGGATGCTTGGCCACCCCGTCCGCATCCGCGTCCTGGAACTGCTCCAGGACGGCCCCCTGCCCGTACGCGGCCTCCTCGCCGAACCGCGGGAAGCCGGGAAAACGATCCGGTGGGTTCTCCGATGACACGGGGGCGTGCCCGGGTGCGTTCCCTGCTGCCCTCCCGTGCGGATCTGGCCATGATGGCCCGTGACCCCAGGCGTGATCTTCTGGCCGGGTTGACGGTGGCGATCGTGGCCCTGCCGCTGGCGCTCGGTTTCGGTGTCTCCTCCGGGCTCGGCGCGGAGGCGGGACTGGCGACGGCCGTGGTCGCGGGCACGCTCGCCGCACTGTTCGGCGGTTCGAACCTTCAGGTGTCCGGCCCGACCGGAGCGATGACCGTGGTCCTCGTGCCCATCGTCGCCCGGTACGGAACCGGTGGCGTGCTCATGGTGGGCCTGCTCGCCGGAGTGATGCTGCTGGCGCTGGCCGTGATGCGGGCGGGCCGGTACATGGCGTACGTCCCCGCTTCGGTGGTGGAGGGGTTCACTCTCGGGATCGCCCTGGTGATCGGCCTCCAGCAGGTCCCGAACGCCCTGGGTGTCGAG
This sequence comes from Streptomyces inusitatus, assembly GCF_014651115.1. Lineage (GTDB taxonomy): Bacteria > Actinomycetota > Actinomycetes > Streptomycetales > Streptomycetaceae > Streptomyces > Streptomyces amakusaensis. The sequence continues at coordinate 94,368 of NZ_BMWG01000011.1, forward strand.
GCGGAGGGCGAGAAGGTCCTCACCGTGACCTGGCACGCCCTTGAGGCGTTCGCCGCGGCACCGGACTGGACCGCCGGCGCGCTCGCTGCGGGTGTCGCGGCGGTGATGCTGCTCGGGGGGCGCCGGTGGCCGACCGTTCCGTTCTCGATCATCGCCGTGATCGCCGCCACTGTCATCGTCCAGGTGTTCCGCCTGGACCGGGCGACGCCGATCGGTGATCTGCCGCCGGGGCTGCCCGCCCCCTCCTTCGGTTTTGTCGACCCTTCCGCGCTCGGCTCACTGCTGGCCCCGGCGGTGGCGGTCGCCGCGCTCGCCGCCCTGGAGTCGCTGCTGTCCGCACGGGTTGCCGACGGCATGACGGTCGGGCAGAAGCATGATCCGGACCGGGAGCTGCTCGGGCAGGGGCTGGCGAACATCGCCGCGCCGCTGTTCGGAGGGGTTCCCGCGACCGGCGCCATCGCCCGTACAGCCGTCAACGTCCGCAGCGGCGCCTCCTCCCGGCTGGCCGCTCTCACTCACGCCGCAGTCCTTGCGGTGATCGTGTTCGCCGCCGCCCCGCTCGTCTCCCGGATTCCTCTGGCCGCCCTGGCCGGGGTCCTCATCGCCACGGCGGTCCGGATGGTGGAGGTCATCTCGTTGCGCGCGACGGCCCGGGCCACCCGTGCCGACGCCGTCGTGCTCGCCCTCACCGCGATCGCGACCCTCATGCTCGATCTGGTGTACGCGGTGGTCATCGGCCTGGCTGCCGCCGGTGCCCTCGCCCTGCGGGCGGTGGCCCGCCAGGCGCGTCTCGATCAGGTCGACTTCCGGCACGATCTGCCCGGCGGTCACAGTGCCGAGGAGCATGCCCTGCTCGCCGAGTACATCGTCGTGTACCGCATCGACGGCCCCCTGTTCTTCGCCGCCGCGCACCGATTCCTGCTGGAGCTGTCGGAGATCTCCGACGTCCGCGTGGTGATTCTGCGTATGTCACGCGTCACCACCATGGACGCGACCGGAGCCCTCGTCCTCAAGGACGCCGTCGAGAAGCTGGCCGGCCGAGGGATTGCGGTCGTGGCATCCGGCATCCGCCCCGGACAGCACCAAGTCCTGGACTCCGTCGGGGCGCTCGGCCTGCTTCATGGCGACGGGCACGTGCACGCCACCACCCCCGACGCCATCGCCGCGGCCCGAACACACCTGGAGCGGGCCGGGCTCCTGCCCGCGACTCCCCTGCCCCGTCCACGCCCTGCCGGGAAGGCCACACGGTGACCCTGCTCAACGCCCGCACGATAACCGACATGTCCGGGACGGAGGCCCTGTGGCTCCTCGAAGGCTCCGCCTGCGGCCACATCGCTCACATCCACCGCGGCGCGGTGGTGATCCGGCCGGCCGTGCACGTCCTGCGGTACGGCCAGTTGATCGTCCGCGCCCCCGTCCAGGAGAACATCCTGACCGGGCGTCCCACACTCACCTACCACACCGGCGACGTCCGTCCCGACGGCAGCGGCTGGAGTATTACGGCCACTGGACCCGCCGAACTCGTCACCGACCCGGACGAGACCGCCCACCACCGCCGCACCCTGCCCGGCTGGGCCCACGGACCCCACGACACCCTCCTGCTTCTTCACCCCCAGACCGTGACCGGCCACCGTCTCCACCCGGGGCAGGCCCTGTGATGTTCCCCGAAATGGAGGCTCTGCCACGACGGCTCGTCCTGGTCCTCCCCACCACCGGGAAGGCTGTACGCACTGCCCGGGAGACCACCGAACAGGTGGTGACTGAATGGGGGATCTCCCTGAGTCACCCGTCCGTGGGCCCAGCCCTGCTGATCGTCTCCGAACTGGTCACCAACAGCGTCCGCCACACCGCCACCGTGTGCGAGGCCCTGACTGTCCTGTACGCCGCCGGCCGGGACACGTTCGCCTTCGCCGTCCACGACCGTCACCCCCACCGGCCGCCCCTTTACACAGCCGCCCCCGGCAGCGGCCTCGCCACCGTCACCGAACTCACCCTGGAACTCGGCGGGACCGCCGTGATCCGGGCGGACACCGACGGGCGCGGCAAGACCATCTGGATCACCCTCCCCCTGTGACATCCTCAAGGAAGGCGCGACGGCCATGACGATCGAGTGGCGCTACACCACCCAGCCTGGCCTGGGTGTCCTGTCCCTGGCCGGATACCTCGGCCCGAGCGCCATCAACCGGTTCCACGGCGCAATCGGCTGGGTGACCGCCCGCGGCACCGGCCCGGTCATCCTCGACCTGACATCCCTGCGCGGCTGGTCCGCCGACGGCCAGCTCGCCATCATCCGGGCCGCGCGCCTCCTCACCACCAACCACCGCCCCCTCCACCTCGCCGCCATCCCCGCCGACGGCTCCCTCGTTCCCGACGAGAAGGAACCCCACATCCCCGTCCACCGCGACCTGCCCACCGCGCTCGCTGCTCACCGCACCACCACCGGCAAACCACGTGAATGGCGCACCAGCCAGTGGCCCGACACCCACGAACCGACACCACCAGAGCGAACAGAGAAGTAGAGGAAGACCATGAACAACATCGTTGTCAAGGACAGCAACGGCACCCCTCTCAAGGACGGAGACTCCGTAATCCTGACCAAGGACCTGAAGGTCAAGGGAACCTCCGAGAGCATCAAGCGCGGCACCCTCATCAAGAGCATCCGCCTCACAGCGAAGCCCGGCGAGATCGAATGCAGTACCAAGAAGGTCAAGGGTCTCGTCCTCAAGACCGAATTTCTGAAGAAAGCCTGACCAGCCCCCGCATGCCGCGACCTCGCGCGGGTCACCCGTTTCCAGGGGTACGTCCCGCCGCCGCCTAGCTTCCGTCATCGACTGCTTTCCTCATGGCCACCAGTTCAGCGGATTGGAGGCGTGCTGGAGCAGGGATTTGCATGCAACACGTGCCCAGGGGCCCGCAGATGCCGTCCGGCTGATACTGCGCCGCGAGGGGAGCCTGGAATCACCTGTTCGCCCCCAGGGGATCTGCCGTACCCGCCGGCGAGCCGTCATGTTCCGAGTTGCGGTGTTCCTGCGGTGGTGGGCACATTCGTGGGATGGGAATGGTTCCGCTCTCGGCGGGAACGGCGGGTTTGATGGCGGCGGACTCGGTGCTCCCTGCCGACGCCGTGGGAAAAGGGCCGGCTGTGGTGCGGGGGTCGTTGGGGCGGCCCCGGTTCGGGCTGTCCGAGGCGGAGTACCGGGAACTGGCCGAGGTCGCGGGGGCGGTCTATCACTGCGGGGCGTGGGTGAATCTGGTGTCCGGGTACGAGGCGGTGCGCGGGTCGAATGTGACCGGGACGCTTCAGGCGCTGGAGTTCGCGGACCGGGCGGGCGGGGTGCCGGTGCACCATGTGTCCACGCTGGGGGTGTTGCTGCGGCGGTTCGCCGAGGGGGTGGGGCCGATCGCGATCCGCGATCGGCCGGTCGCCGTGTACCGGCCGGGGGGCGTTCTGCCGTCGACCCAGGGGATCCCCGGGCGGGTGGCTGGTTCATGCGGCTGACGGAGGCGAGCGCCCGGGCGGAGTGTTTCCCAGCGCACCGGTTCCTGCTGCCCGTGTCGGCCGTGGACCGGACCAGCCGGATGATCGTGAACCTGTCCCTGGCCGGCCCGGTGCCCGGCGAGGTCTTCCATTCAGAGCTCCGTGTAGACGGTGTCGGCGACCGGGTGCAGCCGGGGGCGCAGCCCGAAGGCGATCAGCCGGCCCGCGTCCTCCGCCTCGGCGGTGGTGTGGGTGGGACTCACTCGGGTGTTTCCTCCGGTGGAGTGTCGGTTTCTTCCTCGGCCCGCAAGGCCGGCAGCAGCGGCACCGTCCCGACCAGTAGATCGTCACTCCTATGAGCGGGGTGTTCAGCAGGGCTCCGGCCCGCACGCTCACCAGCATCCGGTCGTCCACCTGGTCGAGATGCTCGCCCACGGGGGGACTGAAGGCGTGGGCCACCCGGTGGGTCAGCAGCGAGGCCACGGCCGGCCCATGGGCGAGGGCTCGGGTCAGCAGCTCGCCGAGGCGTCGCGGGCCGCCTTCAAAGGAGAGCAGCTCATCGGTGATACGCCACTCCTCCACCCCGAAGGTCTCCATGGGCTCGGGTGTCTCCAGCTCCGGTTCGGGCACGTTCCCGCCCAGCCGTTCCCGCTCCCGGGGAGGCAGCAGCAGTCGAGGCACAAGAGTGGCGAGAGAGGTGACCGCTGGGACCTGGGGGGCGGTGGCCGAACGAAAGTACACGGTCGCCGCCGGCAACGCGTCCCGAACGGTCAGGCTCAGCAGAGGGCGGAGAAGCTGTCCGTGGAGGTCGACCGCTTCCCGTACCGGAAGGTCGGCGAACTGCTGCCGGTCCTGCTCGGAACGGAAGAGATCCCCCGCCTCCAGCAGCCACTTCTGCAGCCGCATATGGCGGCGGATGCAGTCGCGCACGATATCGACCAGCTCCGCCGCCTGCTGTTTGTGCGTGGGGTCCTCCGAGGCGTCACGCGCCTGGCTGATGTTCCGGAGGATGCTGTGCTCGGCACGGTAGCGGGCCTGGACATGGTCGAGGGCCTCTGCCAGCAGTTTCGGGACTTCGTGTTCCCAGTCGACCGTGCGGACGTCACGGCGGGTGGCATCGAAATGGCGCCGGATCGTCTCCCCGTACTGCACCGTACGGTAGCGGGCCTGTTCGGCGGCGAGCTTGGCCTCAGACAGCCGCCTCCTGCGAATGAGGTGCTCCAGTTTCACTTCGGCGGCGATCTGGGCGGACTCCACATCGGTGTCGAGCGCGCCCACCAGGACGTTGATGGCCTCGTCCGTGGCGCGTACATAGGTCTTCCCCTTGAAGGGGCGCTCCACGAGCAGCCGGAAGGGGAAGTGATGGAGCCGGTAGCCGCCCTCGCCGTCAATGAGCCCGTAGTCGCGGCCGAAGCTCCGGTCCGCCGTCCCGATGTTCAGCAGCCGCTGGAGCACCAGGGCCGTGATCCGCTCGTGTTCCTCGGTGCTGCGGTCGGGCGTCTGGACGGCCACGAACGGCATCACCCCGGCCAGGATGTCTTCGTGATCGGCCCCGGAGTCGAAATCCATCGAGACCGTGACATGGTCGATGGTGTGCAGCGCGATCTCCGCGAGTTGATAGTCCTTGGCGGGGCCGAAGCGCAGGGACGCCTTGTTGTCGTCAAGGGCGAGCAGCGGTGCCGTGCACGCCATGGACTTGATGCGGCGTGCCAGCCCCTCGTCGGGCAGGTGCCGGGATGCGACCGCCAGTGAGTCACGCATGCCAGCGACCCTAATCATCCTGCCGGAACGACGGCAAGATGATCATGGCCTTCGCTCCCGGGTGCGACAGCCCGCAGTCCCGGAAACCGGTCCCTCGCGCCGGGGACCGCCCGGGAGACCAAGGCGCGCGCCGTTCGATGTCCCGATGCCCCTGGTTCATCCGATTCGGTGGATTGGGGCAACGCCCCGGGGAGACGCCGAGAAGCGGGGGCCACAGTGGGGGAAACGCGGCTCCACGACACGCCACTCCCTGGCGTGTCGGCCTCATGAAAGGCGGCACCACCGATGCGGACGGAAGCGCTCAACCGGGTCCGGCTCGTCTTCGCTCTCTTCGATGTCAACGGCAATGGGGTTTTGGAGGCGGCGGACTTTGAACTGATGGCCGACCGGGTACGGGATGCCGTCCCGGGGGCGGAGGCGGCGGCGCAGGAGGCGATGGCGGCGGCGTTTCGGCGGTATTGGGACACGTTGGTGGAGGAGTTGGACACGGATGGGGACGGCAGGGTCGACTTCGACGAGTATGTGGCCTGTGTGCTGGTGCCGGAGCGGTTCGAAGGAGCTGCCGCGGAGTTCGCCGGCGCGCTGTCCACCGTCGGTGATCTGCGGGGGGACGGCAGGGTGGGGCGGGCGGAGTTCGTCGCGCTGATGATCGCGATCGGCTTCGCGCCGGCCAATATCCAGGCGCTCTTCGACGCTCTCGGCCCCGACGAGGAGGACCGTGTCGCCTCCGAGGCGTGGGACGCGTCGATTCGCGAGTACTACCAGCCCGATGCCGACGGGACGGTCGGCGACCTCCTCGTCGCCGCCCCGGCGGGCTGATCCGAACGAGGGGGCCTAGGGAGTGTCTTCGAAGTAGCGTCGTCCGCCCGTAGGGCGGGTCTGGCGGGGTCTGGTGCGTGCGATCGCAAGGCGGAGGAGGGAGTCGACGCGGTGGGGGTACCTCCCGGGCGAAGCCCAGGGGGCCGTCGGCGACCGACGACAACGCGGCGAGCGTGCGCACCAGGGCACGACAGGCAGACGGGACTTTGAAGATACGACCTAGTCGGCCCGTTCCGCTTCTCTGAGGCGGTGGGGCACCGGGCAGGCCCCGATGCCGGGTGTCGGGTGTGTCCCCAGGTCTGCCAGACGGTAGCCCCGGGGATACCCCTTGATCTCCGGGTTCAGTCGCCCGAAGTGCGGTGCCCGGCGCGGCGGCAGCAGTCGTACCGCGCGTCCGCGCAGCCGCAGGGCTCCCCCGACCGCGCCGCGCAGCAGTGGTGATCGTGCCGGGAGGCGGAACGCCTTGAGGAGGGGCTCGTCGAGCAGGGCGATGCCGGCTGCCCGGACGCCGGGGGCCAGCGGGCGCGGATACCACGAGGCCATCAGATCGAGTGTGGCGTCGGCGACCGCGCGGCCGCCCTCGTCCCAGCCGAAGTGCTCGGCCTCGTAGGTGTCGAGGAGCTCCTCGAACTCGGCGAAGGTCTCCGGGATGTCGGGGATCCCCATGTGCTGTCCGAAATGCCGGTAGTACGCGGTGCAGGCCCGCAGCTCGTGGTCGGTGAGCCGTCGCCAGCCGTAGGCGTCGATCCAGCGCTTGGGCACGACCACGAAGGTGGACAGCACGTACCGCATGTCGCCGTCGCCGATGTCGTAGCGGCGGTGCATCTGATTGATCCGGCGGATCGCCGTCCGCCCTCGCTCACTCGCGAAACCGTGCTCGACCACCGCGTCCAGCAGCAGGACGGTGTCGTCGTACCGCTTCTGGGTCCGCTCGGTGAACTCCGCGGTACGGAACAGCAGAGACCCGATACTGGGCACCGCGTAGGTACGGAACAGCGCCAGTTCCAGGGCGCGGGTGAAGTCCCACGGGAATTCGTACGCGGCGATCAGCCGGTACATCTCGTGGAAGTCCCGCTCCGGATCCATGCGCCGGATCTCCTTCAGCCGGTCGTACCGCCGCACCGTGCCGCCCCCTTGGTCGCCGTTTCGTGACCGCCATTCTCCCATCCAGTGGGCCCATTGCCATGAGGGGATCGTCTCCGCCGCCGACAGTTGGCGGAACCTGAGGTTCGAACCGGCGCGTACGGCGCACTGGCGTGACGCTCGTGTGCGCCCTACCGAGGGTCGGGGGCCGAGGTGATGATGAGCCGTCCGCAAGTGATCCATACGGCTCCGCACACCTGCCCCCGGTCAGGTGGACATGCGGTGGAAGGAGTCCGCGTTGCTGCTTCTCATCTCTCCGGACAGTGTCGATGAGGCCCTCGACTGCGCGAAGGCGGCGGAACATCTCGACATCGTCGATGTCAAGAAACCCGACGAGGGCTCGCTCGGCGCGAACTTCCCCTGGGTCATCAGGGAGATCCGCGAGGCGATCCCGGCGGACAAGCCGGTGTCCGCGACCGTGGGAGACGTACCGTACAAGCCCGGCACGGTCGCACAGGCGGCGCTCGGCGCGGTCGTCTCCGGGGCCACGTACATCAAGGTCGGTCTCTACGGGTGTACGACACCCGAGCAGGCCGTCGATGTCATGCGAGGGGTCGTCCGCGCGGTGAAGGACTACCGGCCGGACGCGCTCGTCGTCGCCTCGGGCTACGCTGACGCCCACCGGATCGGCTGCGTCAATCCGCTGGCCCTGCCCGACATCGCGCGGCGCTCCGGTTCCGACGCCGCCATGCTCGACACCGCCGTCAAGGACGGGACACGGTTGTTCGACCATGTGCCGCCGGAGGTCTGCGCGGAGTTCGTCCGGCGGGCGCACGAGGCCGGTCTGCTCGCCGCCCTCGCGGGCAGTGTGAAGGCGGGGGACCTCGCCGAGCTGACCCGCATCGGCACGGACATCGTGGGGGTGCGCGGGGCGGTCTGCGAGGGCGGCGACCGCGACGCGGGAAGGATTCGGCCGGAGCTGGTGGCCGCCTTCCGGGCGGAGATGGACCGGCACGCCCGGGAACACGCGGCCGCCGTCAGCGCCGCGAGCTGACCGCCCGCATGACGGCACATCAGCCCCGTCGCATGCCCGCAGCAACCGGAGCCCCAGGCGGGCGCTTCGCCGTCCTCGATCCGGCGACGGGCGAGGCCTTCGAGGAAGCTCCTGACCAGCGGCCGGACGAGTTGGACGCCATCGTCGGCCGGGCCCATGACGCCTGGCGCGGCTGGCGGGCCGACCCCGCCGCCCGCGCCGGCGCGCTGCTCGCGGCGGCCGACGCGGTGGAGGAGGCCGCGCCGGACATCGCTCCGCTGCTCACCCGTGAACAGGGCAAACCCCTGGCCGAGTCGTACGCGGAGATCGCCCGCACGGCGGCTCGCATGCGCTACTTCGCCGGGCTGGCACCCGAGACCGAGCGCATCGCGGACGGCCGTCCGGTGCGCAGCGAGATCCGCTGGCGGCCGCTCGGGCCCGTCGCCGCGATCGTCCCATGGAACTTTCCCCTCCAGCTCGCGTCGGCGAAGTTCGCGCCCGCGCTCGCCGCGGGCAACACGGTGGTGCTCAAACCGTCCCCCTTCACGCCTCTCGCCACGCGGCTGCTGGGTTCCGTCGTCTCCGCCGCCCTCCCCGAGGATGTGCTGACGATCGTCACCGGTCAGGAGCCCCTCGGCGCCCGTCTGGCGTCCCATCCGGGCATCCGCCACGTGACCTTCACCGGCTCCGTCCCCACCGGGCGGGCCGTCGCGGCGGGCGCGGCGGCCTCGCTCGCCCGGGTCACCCTGGAGCTCGGCGGCAATGACGCCGCCATCCTGCTGGAGGACGTGGAGGTGGAGCGGATCGCGGACCGGCTGTTCTGGTCGGCGTTCCGCAACTGCGGGCAGGTCTGCATGGCGGTCAAGCGCGTCTACGCTCCGGCCCGGCTCTGCTCCGATGTCGTCGAGGCACTCGCGCAGCGCGCCAGGACCGCCGTCGTCGGATCCGGCCTCGCCCCGGACACCCAGCTGGGCCCGGTCAACAACGCCCCCCAGCTGGCCAGGGTCGAGCGCTGTACGGCCCGGGCCCTGGCGGACGGCGGCCGCGCCGCGGCCGGTGGCCACCGGCTGGAGAGGCCGGGCTACTTCTACGCGCCGACGATCCTGGCCGATGTCCCGCCCGACAGCCCGGTGGTGACGGAGGAGCAGTTCGGTCCGGTCCTGCCGGTCCTGCCGTACGACAGCCTCGACGAAGCCGTCGAGGCGGCCAACGACACCGGCTTCGGGCTGGGGGGCTCGGTGTGGGGGACCGATCTCGACCGGGCCGAGGCGGTGGCCGACCGGCTGGAGTGCGGTACGGCATGGATCAACCACCATGCCGAACTGTCCCTCGCCCAGCCCTTCGCGGGCATCAAGGAGAGCGGTGTCGGCGTCGCCGGCGGCCCCTGGGGGCTCTACGGGAACCTCAGGCCGTTCGTCGTGCACCGCCCCGAGGAGGAGGCGTGACGAGAGGAGGCGTGACGATGAGGTTCGGCGCGGCGGTACTGCGCTCGCCCGAGGCGCGATTCGCCATCGAGGAGGTGATCCTGAACGCGGGGCCCGCCGACGGCGAGATCCTCGTCAGGATCGCGGGCTCCGGTATGTGCCGGACCGATCTCGCGGTCCGGCGTCCGGCGAGTCGCTCGCCGCTGCCCGCGGTGCTCGGCCACGAGGGAGCCGGGGTCGTGGTGGAGACGGGCGGCCCCCACACCGGTCTGAGCAAGGGCGACCATGTCGTACTGAGCTTCGACTCCTGCGGACACTGCCGGAGCTGTGTGTCCGCCGCCCCCGCCTACTGCGAATCCTTCGCCTCGCTCAACCTCTTCGGAGGGCGGAAGGAGAACGCCGCCCGGTTCACCGACGCGGCCGGGGGCGCGCTGGCCCCCCGGTGGTTCGGCCAGTCGTCGTTCGCCGAGTACGCGATGGTTCCGGCCCGCAACGCCGTCCGGACCGACCCCTCGCTCCCCGTCGAACTGCTCGGACCACTCGGCTGCGGCTTTCTCACCGGGGCCGGAGCGGTCCTCAACTCCTTCAGGGCCGGGCCCGGCGACACCGTCGCGGTCCTCGGCGCGGGAGCGGTGGGGCTGGCCGCGGTCATGGCGGCCGCGGCCAGCGGAGCGGTGACCGTGGCCGTCGACCGGCACCCCGAACGGCTGGCCCTCGCCGAGCGGTTCGGCGCGATCCCCCTGCATGCCTCATCGGCCGACCTGCCCGGCCGCATCCGGCGGCTGACCGACGGCGGGGCGCGGTACGCGCTGGACACCACGGCCTCCGGCCGACTGATCAACGACGCCCTCCGGGCCCTGCGGCCGACCGGCCGCCTCGGTCTGGTGGCACGGCTCCACACCGCGCTGCCGCTCGAACCGGGGACCCTGGACCGGGGCCGGGGGCTCTTCCACATCTGCGAGGGGGACGCGGTGCCGGGAGTGCTGATTCCACGGCTCATCGGGCTGTGGCGGGCCGGACGGTTTCCCTTCGACGAGCTGATCCGTACCTACCCGCTCACCGACATCAACGAGGCCGAACACGACTGCGAGGCGGGCCGCGTGGTCAAACCCGTCCTGATTCCGTGACCCCCGAGGGAGTGCATGTGGTCGGCACAATGCCCGAGAGCACCGGTGTGGAAGGCATGGAAGGAGGCGTCGGCCTGACCGCTCTCATGGTCGCCGCGGCACGGGCGATCGAGACCCACCGACACGACGCCCTGGCACAGGACGTCTACGCGGAGCACTTTGTCCGCGGCGCGCCCGCCTCCGCCGGCTGGCCGGTCCGCCCGCGACAGGCCCCGGACGGCGACGCGAACCCGCTGTGGGGGCGATTCGCGCGGTACTTCGGTCTCCGTACGAGGGTTTTCGACGACTTCCTCCTCCGGTCGGTGCGTACGGGAGAAGCCCGCCAAGTGGTCCTGCTCGGAGCGGGTCTGGACGCACGGGCGTTCCGGCTCGACTGGCCCTCCGGCTGCGTGATCTTCGAGATCGACAGAGAGGGCGTCCTCGCCTTCAAACACAAGGTGCTCGACGCGGTGTCGGCCACCCCGACGGCGGCGCGCGTACCCGTCCCGGTCGATCTGCGCGACGACTGGGCCGGAGCGCTGGCCGACGCCGGCTTCGACCCGGCCGCACCGAGCGTCTGGCTGGCGGAGGGGCTGCTGTTCTACCTGCCCCCCGCCGCCGAGACGTACCTCATCGACACGGTGGACCGTTTGAGCACGGGAGGGAGCGCCCTGGCGTTCGAGGTCAAGCTGGAGAAGGACCTGATGGTGTACCGCGACAGTCCGATCTACACGTCGACGACACAGCAGATCGGCATCGATCTGCTCCAGCTGTTCGACAGAGACCCCCGCCCCGACTCCCAGGGCGATCTGGCGGGCAAGGGCTGGTCCACCTCGGTCCACACCCCCTTCGAATTCACCCGCCGCCACGGCCGCGGCCCGCTGCCCGAGCGGAACGACGCGCTGGAGGGCAACCGCTGGGTGTTCGCGGACAAGCTCCGATCGTGACGCTGCTGCCGTGCGTGATGCGTGATGCCTGATGCGTGATGCCGCCTGTGGTGGCGGCATCAGGCCCGGCGCGCGGCCTTCCGCGGCTCACCCGAGAATGCCGCGGTCGTACGCCACGGCCACTGCCGCGGCCCGGTCCTTGACTCCCAGCTTGCCGTACAAGTGGGTGAGATGGGTCTTGACCGTCGCCTCGCTGATGAAGAGTTCCCGGGCGATCTCGCGGTTCGAGGTGCCCCTGGCGACCAGTTCGAGCACCTCGCGCTCGCGGGCCGAGAGGACCTTTGCCGCGGGGACGGCGGGGTTTCTGACGGCGCTGACGAGGCGGGAGGCGATGGCGGGCGACAGGACGGTGCGTCCCTCGGCGGCGGCGCGGACCGCGGTGAAGAGTTCGCCGCGGGGGGCGTCCTTGAGGAGGTAGCCGGTGGCGCCGGCCTCGATCGCGGGGATGGTGTCGGAGTCCGTGTCGTACGTGGTGAGGACGAGGACCTTGGCGCGGGTGCCGCGCCGGGCGAGTTCGGCGATCGCCTGGACTCCGCCGCCGGCGGGCATGCGCAAGTCCATGAGGACGACGTCGGGGTCGAGGCGCTGGGCGAGTTCCACCGCCTCGACGCCGCCCGCGGCCTCGCCGAGGACGTCGAAGCCGGGATCGGAGGCGAACATGCCGCGCAGGCCGTCCCGGACGACGGGGTGGTCGTCGACGATGAGCAGGGTGATGATCCGGTCAGTCATGGCGCACCAACGGTACGCGGGCGCTGATCGCGGTGCCCTGACCGGGTTCGGACTCGACGGCGAGGGCGCCGGCGATGCGTTCGGCGCGGGCGCGCATCCCGTCGAGGCCGAAGCCGCCGCTGCCGGTGCGCGGTACCGCGGCGAGGGGATCGAAGCCGCGTCCGTCGTCGCGTATGTCCAGGGTGACCTCGTCGTCCATGTAGGAGAGGGTGACGCCCGCGCGTTCGGCGCGGGCGTGGCGGGCGGTGTTGGCGAGGGCCTCCTGGGCGATGCGCAGAAGGGTGGCGGCGACCTCGCCGTGCAGGGGCTCCTCGGTGCCGGTGACGGTGAACCGGGCGGTGACGCCGGTGTGCTCGGACCACTCGCCGACGGTCTTCTCCAGCGCCCGGGAGAGCGTGTCGTGCTCCAGGGCGGCCGGAGAGAGGTTCTGTACGGAGCGCCGGGCCTCGCCCAGGGAGCGGCGGGCCAGCGCCTGGGCCCGGCCCAGATGCTCCTGGGCCAGGTCCGGATCGGCGGTGGAGGAGACCACCTGGAGCTGGGCGATGACGCCGGTCAGGCCCTGGGCGATGGTGTCGTGGATCTCGGCGGCGAGCCGGCGGCGCTCGTCGGCGACGCCGGCCTCCCGCGCCTGGAGGACGAGCTGGGCGTGGAGAGCGGCGTTCTCGGCGAGGGCCTTCTCCAGGGCGGCGATGGTCCCGGCCCGCTCCTCGGCCTTCTCCGTCTCCTTGGCGCCGAGGTGGTCCAGGCCGAGGGCGAGGCCCGCGTTGAAGACGAACATCGTGCCGAAGACGATCCACTGCGCCGGTGAGTCCGGCGGCAGACCGCCGGACTGGGCGCCCGCCAGGGCGACGGCGGTGACCATCAGCCCGGCCCGGACGGCGCGCGGCGGCAGCAGCTGCACGGCGTCGAAGCAGCTGAGGCACGCGTAGATCGCGAAGAAGGGATTGAGCCAGGTCAGGGCGAAGGCGAGGGCGGTGCGCAGCGTGAAGTGGACGCGGCCCGCGGTGGTCCCCTCGGGCAGCACGGGAGCGCCGGCCTCCCGCCGCCCGCCGTCGCCGGCGGGCTCGGCCGGTGCCGCCGCGAGCAGCCGGGGCACGGCCCGCGACCACCACGCCTGCACGGCCAGCGCGGCGAGAAGCAGGGCCCCCGCGGCGTACATCTCCCGCCGGGTCATCAACAGGGGGGCGGCCACGGCTCCGAGGAGTGTGGCGAGGCCCAGCAGGGCGTACGGGCCGTACCGGAAGAACTGGGCCCAGCGCTCCTCGACCGTCATCGTCATGGATCGAGCTACTCCCACCTGAACCAGCGGCGGGCCGCGGCGATCAGCAGCACCGCCCACAGCGCCGTGACCCCCAGATGCGTCCAGCCCGGCCACTGTCCCGCGGCGGCCTGGTCGAGGGCCCGCGCGGCGGCGCCCAGCGGGGTGAGGGTCACGACGCGCTGGAGGATGTCGGGCATGGACGCGACCGGCAGCCAGACCCCGGAGGCGAACATCGCCGGGAAGAACACCGCCGAGCCTACCGCCTGGGTGATCTTGGTGGTGCGGCAGACGGCGGAGACGGCGGCGCCGAGTCCCAGGGCGGCCAGGGTGACGAGAGCGAGCGCCACCAGATATCCGAAGAGCTGGCGGGGCAGGGCCACGTCGAACACGATCCGGCCCACGGCGAGGGCGAGCAGCGCGGAGACCGCGATGGCGGTGCCGTGCAGGGCGATCTGCGCGCCGACGAGGGAGCCGGCCCGCACAGGGGTGCTGGACATACGGCGCAGGATGCCGCGCTCGCGGTAGCCGGTGAGCACGGGCGGCAGGGCCTGGAGCCCGGCCATGAGCACGGCGATCAGGATCGCGACGGGGACATAGAGATCCACGACGCGCAGACCGCCCAGGTCGGCCTCCTGCTCCCGGTTGGACGGTATGGCCCCCAGGATGCACAGCAGGATCGTGGGGAAGGCCAGCACCCAGAACAGGGAGGCGGGCTCGCGCAGGATCAGACGAGCCTCGGCCTTGAGGACGGCGACGCCGCTGCCCTTGACGGCCGTCGTGCGGCGGTGGAGGGGAGTGCTCATGCGTCCGGTCCCGTCGTCAGGTCGAGGTAGGCGTCGTCCAAAGTGGCCTCGGTGACGCGGAGCTGGTGGGCGGAGAGACCCAGCCCGGCGAGCAGCGAGAGCACGGCGTGCACGGTCTCGTCCGTGCCGTTGACCACGATCCGGCCGTCCTCGTGCCTCACCGACGTCACCGAGGGCAGGTCGGCCAGCAGCCGCGTCTCCAGCGGGGCCGAAGGGACGAAGGAGATCGCCGTGCCGCCCGCGGTGCGTCCGATCAGCCCGGACGGGGTGTCCAGCGCGATGATCCGGCCCTTGTCGATCAGGGCCGCCCGGTCGCACAGACGCTGCGCCTCCTCCATGAAGTGTGTCACCAGCAGCACCGTGACACCACTGTCGCGAATGTCCTGGATGAGCCGCCAGGTCTCCCGCCGCGCGCGCGGGTCGAGACCGGTGGTCAGCTCGTCCAGTACGACGATGCCGGGGTTGCCGACCAGCGCGAGGGCGATGGACAGCCGCTGCTTCTGCCCGCCGGAGAGCTTCGCGAACCGGGTACGGAGCTTGTCGGCGAGCCCGAGGCGCTCGGCCAGGGCCCGCCAGTCGGCGGGGTTCGGATAGCAGGCCGCGTACAGTTCGAGCGCCTCACGGACGGTGATCTTGGGCTGTAGCTCGCTCTCCTGGAGCTGAGCGCCCAGGACGCGAGTGACGGCGTCCCGGTCGGCGACGGGGTCGTACCCGGCGACGCGGACGCTGCCGCCGTCGGGCCGCCGCAGTCCCTCCACGCACTCGACTGTGGTGGTCTTCCCGGCGCCGTTCGGGCCGAGTATCCCGAAGATCTCTCCCTCCTGGACGTCGAAGGACAGGCCGTCGACGGCCCTCTTCTCCCCGTATGCCTTGCGCAGGCCTCTGACTTCGATGATTGCCATGCGGATGAGCCTGCCGCCGCGGAGCAGGGGCGGACATCGGCCTTCGCGCTCGAAGGAGCATCAGCCGATCGGCTGATGGAGGGGTACGACAGGGCGGAGGAGGAGCGGTCGCGGCGCCCCGGGGCGTCATTGACAGCCGCCGGGATCGGCGTCACGGTGAGGGTTCCCCTGTGGCCCGAGACCGGAGGTCGACCCTTGGCCGGTTCGTCAGCACCTCGTTCGGACGCCGACCTCGTCGAACGGGTACGCGGGCTTCATCCGCTGATCCGCTCGCACTCCGCGGAGGCGGAGCGGCGACGGCGGGTGACGGGAGAGGTGGTCGAGGCCCTCTCGGGGGCCGGGGTCCACCGTATGAATGTTCCCCGGCGTCACGGGGGGTATCAGACCTCGCTGCGGACCCAGATCGAGGTGCTGAGCGAGGTGTCCGCCGCGTGCGGGTCGGCCGGGTACATGGCGTTGATCCAGGCGGGGTCCGCGTTCATCGCGGCGCTGTTCCCGGACGAGGCTCAGGACGAGATCTTCACCAGCCCTGATGTACGGGTCGGGGGCACTCTCGTTCCGGGCTCGAAAGCCGTTCCGGTGGACGGCGGTTATGCGGTGAGCGGGAAATCCCCCTTCGCGACCGGCTGCCAGGACGCGGACTGGCATCTGCTGACGGCGCTGGCCGACACGGAGCAGGGCCCGCCGGAGATGCTGTGGCTGGCGATTCCCCTGGCCGATCTCGAAGTGCTGGACGACTGGGAGGTCACGGGTCTGGCGGGGAGCGGCAGCAATACCGTCGTCGCCGAGAAGGTTTTTGTGCCCGCCCATCGGGTTCTGCCGGTGGGGCCGCTGCTGGCGGGTGAGTTCCCGTCGCTGCGGAACAGGGACGACGCCTTCTACGGGATGCCGTTGCTGCTGCTGTTCAGCGCCTGGACGGGCGCGAACGCCCTCGGTCTCGGGCGGGCGGCTCTCACGGAGTTCGGGGAGCGGGTCCGGCGGAGGGGGATCACGTACACCTTCTACGAGCGCCAGTCCGAGGCCCCGGTGACGCATCTCCAGTTCGCCGAGGCCGAGATGAAGGTGTCCGCCGCGGAACTGCTCGCCGCCGACCTGGTGGAGTCGATCGAGTCCAAGACGGCCGGCGGGGAGCCGTACACGACGGAGGAGCGGGCCCGGATCAGGGCGCAGTGCGGGTATCTGGCGCGGCTGTGCAAGGAGGCCGGCGATCTGATCGGGTCGGCCTCGGGCGCCTCGTCCCTGCACCGGGAGGTGCCGATCCAGCGGATCGTGCGGGACCTGAACGCCCTGAGCCTGCACTCGTACGTCAATCCCGCCACCAACCTGGAGCTGTACGGCAGGGTGCTGTCGGGGCTCGACCCGGGGACGCCCTTCCTCTAGAGCCAACGGCGTCGCCTCCGGATCCGCTTCGACGGCCGCGGGAGGCTCCCGGCCCCGGCCCCGGCCCCGGCCCGTCCGGCCGGGCTTACGCCGCGGCCCCCAGGGCGATCGCCGTGTGTGCCATGGAGGCCATTGTCATATGGCGGTGCCAGCCTCGGAAGGAGCGCCCCACGAAGTCCCGTAACCCGGCTCGGTCGCCGATGCGCGCGAAGTCCTCCTCCACCCGGCCGTTCAGCTTGGCGATGCGCAGCAGCGCCCCGACCGACAGATGCGTCATGTCGGTGACCCACAGCTGGGAGGGGGGCTGTGCCGGGCTGGTCCACTCGCCCAGCAGGAGCAGACGGCGGGACCTGGTCCCGGCCGGGCCCGGCAGTGTGACGGGCACGGTCGCGGCCATGGTCGTGCGCATGGTGTTCCCGTGCGCGGCGTCCCGCCAGGCGACGGGGACCCGCATGCCCTTGATGAGTTCGAGTATCCGCTGAACGGCCAGCGAACCGGCCCGGTAGCCGGGCAGCGCCGGGTCGGCGACGGCCATCCGGCACGAGGGGCTGACCCGGGCGACGAAGTGCACACCGCCCGCGGTCAGCCGGCCGGTCGCGGTGGAGATCCTGTCGCGCCGCAGGTCGAGAAGGACCGGTCGCCGGGGAATGTTCCACCCCTGCGCCATCTGCACGACGGCCGACACGGCGCACTCCTCCGCGCTCTCCGCCCTGAGCCCTTCGGGTACTTCGGCCTGCTCACGCCGCTCCGGGTCATTGATCCACGGTTCCGGAAGGATCATCCTCCAGTTGACGGGCGCGCTCAGTTCGGTGGAGGCGAGCCAGACCCCGAGCGCCTGCTGGCCGTGGAAGACCTGACCCAGATGGGGCGCGAAGTGCTGGTCCACGCCCACCGAGTGCTTGCCCGCCTTGGGTATGTGGATCGGCCGTATCACCCACGCCTGCGGTGTCGCGGTCTGTTCGAGGTAGTCGGCCAGGGCCATGCGCAGGGGCCGCCAGTCCCAGACCGAGCTGGAGATGAAGTGCTGCAGGCTCTGCTCCACGGCCGGTCCGCCGAGATGGGCCGCGATGTTGCGGATCGACTTGCGCCCCGGCGTCGCCAGCAGACCGCGCAGGTACTGCTCCGCGCGCAACCGGCGGTCCCTCCGGCTCAGCAGGGAGAGCAGGACGGTGCACAGCTCGGCGACGATGTCGTCGTACACATCGGCGTCGAAGGGCGCGTCGAGCTGGTGAGGCACTGTCAGTGTGTCGGCCGAGTGGTCTGTCCCGAGGACGAAAGTATTCACGAAGCTCCAGCCGTGTGGGGCGCCACTGTCGGGGGTGCCTGTACACCATGGCTGGGACGGCCGTGGTCTCATGAGGTGTTCCGGGCACCTGATTTCACGACTCGACGAGCTGCCGATCACATGTCGTAGGCATATGTGAACTGCGCGTGTCCGCGCCCCCTGGTGCGACCGTGCACGGCGCGTCGCGCCGCCGGGACGGACGGTGCCGGGACAACCGTGGATCAGGGGGCGGAGTGGGGTGCGGTCACCCCGGCCACCGGTGATCTCGGAGGATGCGCAGGCTGTCGAGGCAGGACCGTGTGCCACGGCGGGGCCGGGCCGCGATGCCGGCCGCGATCGGCTTCACCGCCGCGCGCTCGGCGGCTCCGCCGAGGTCGCGGCGCCTTCGGCTCCGCTGTCGGTGAAGTGATGGTCGCCGTGAAGCCAGGACACCTTGTCGTGCATCTCGCGCTGTGTCAGTGCGGAGAGCATGGCGTTGCGCGCCTTGGCCTTCTCGCCCGCCGGGTGGTACAGCTCGCTGCCCATGTACCGGGCGATCAGCTGAGTGCGTCCCGTTCGTTCGCGGCGTACGGCGTTGAACTTCTCCAGGTGCTGCACGACGTCGTCCGCGTCCATGCCGTCCAGCAGATCGCCGAGGACCACGGCGTCCTCCAGCGCCTGGCAGGCACCCTGGGCCGCGTACTGGAGCATCGGGTGGGCGGCGTCGCCGACCAGGACGACGCGTCGGTCGGTCCAGGTCCGGACCGGGTCGCGGTCGCACAGCACCCACTCGCGCCACCCCTCGCCGAGTTCGAGCAGGCGGCGGGCGGTGGGTCCGATGCCGGGGAACTGGGCGAGGACATGTGCGCGTGCGGTCTCCCGCCCGGTCACGGGCACGGTCGCGCCGTCGTCGCGGGTGACCGCGAGGTTGAGGTACTTGCCGCCGCCGATGATGTAGTGCACGAAATGCCACTGGGGGCCGGCCCACAGGGTGACCGTGTTCCAGCGCAGTTCCTCCGGCACCTTCTCGATCGGGATCACCGAACGATAGATCGTATGGCCCGACACCCGGGGTTCGCCGTCGCCGAGCATCGCCGCGCGCACGGTGGAGCGGATGCCGTCCGCGCCGATCAGCGCCGCACCGCGGAAGGTCCGTCCGTCGACGGTCCGTACGGTGACGCCGTCGGCGTCCTGCTCATAACTTCCCACCGAGGCGTCGGCGAAGAGTTCGACGCCGTCCAGCTCCTGGCAGGCGGTGAGCAGCGGCTGGTACAGATCCCCGCGGTGCACCACCGCGTAGGGGTTGCCGAATCGCTCGCGGTAGGCGCCGGTCAGCTCCATGGCGGCGACCTTCTCGCCGGTGGTGCCGTCCATGAAGCGCAGCTCGTCGATGAACACCGCGCGTTCGCGCACGCTCTCGCCGACGCCGAGGCGGTCCAGGGCGCGGAAGGCGTTGGGGCCGAGCTGGATGCCGGCGCCGATTTCGGCGAAGGTTCCGCTGCGCTCCAGCACCGTCGCGCGGTGTCCCAGCCGGACCAGGGAAAGCGCCGTGGCGAGCCCGCCGATACCGCCCCCGGCGATGATTATATCTGCCATATTCTTTCAAATCCCATCAAAAGTGTTTTGTCTGGGTACTGTGCGCACCGGCCGACGGCGGATGCTCAGACGCCGAGGGTGGCTCCGCCGTCCACGGTCAGTTCGTGCATCGTGATGTGCCCGGCGTCCTTCGACAGGAGGAAGGCGGTGGCGCGGGCGATGTCCTCGGGAGTGGCGACCTTGCCCAGCGGGATGCCGACCCGGTACTGCTCCGGGTTGCCGGTGATCGATGCCTTGGCGGCGGTGTCGGCGGTGTGCATACCGCGCAGCATCGGGGTGTCGGTGGAGCCGGGGGCCACCACGTTGCACCGGATGCCCAGGTGCGCCACCTCAAGGCCCAGGCACTTGGTGAACGCGATCGCGGCGGCCTTCGACGCCGCGTAGGCCGCCATCTCCGCGCGCGCGGTGCCCGCGGCGTTCGACGCGACGGTGACGATCGCGCCTGCTCGGCGCGGGGCCATGCGGTTGGCGACGGCCCGTGACACATGGAACACGCCGGTGGTGTTCACCGCGAAGGTGGCGTTCCAATCCTGGTCGGACAGGGTGCGCGCCTGGCCGAGACGCAGCACGCCGGCGGCGTTCACCAGGTGCCGCACCGGGCCGAGTCGGTTCTCGACGTCGTCGACGAGCCGCTCCACTGCGGAACTCGACGTGACGTCGGCGGCGAAGCCGGTCGCGTCGAGGCCGTCCGCGCGCAGTCTCGCGGCCGTGTCGGCGATCCGTTCGGCGTCCAGGTCGACGGCGGCCACCTGCGCTCCGCGCTCGGCCAGCAGTCGGACGACTGCCTCTCCTATACCGCCGGCAGCCCCGGTGACCAGGGCGAGCGTTCCTTTCATAATGTCAACTCCCTTATGAGTCGTGTGAGTCGCATGAATCGGGTGGTGGGGTGCGGAATCGCCCCGCGGGTCCGGGCGTCCGGCGTGCGGAGAGCAGGACTCAAAGTCGGTCATCGAATTCCGTCGAATTCCGTCGGCTGGGCATGCCGGAACAGTTCCGGCCGATGGCGGGCGTGGCCGTGCGTGAAGCGAGTACGGGTGCATGTGCGCGCCGACAAGGTTTCCGCCCGGTGGGGCCGCGGTCGCGGGGTGTCCCGACGCGGTCCTCCAGCGGCTCGCGTTCGGGTTCGGCGGGTGGACACCACTGTTGAAGCGGGGCCTTCGAGGGGCAACGTACCGGCGCGTACTCTGTCGCGATGGTGCTCAGTCCGTCGCGAAGCGCGTAGTCCGTCAACTTGGCGTGAGTGCGGGGCGGCTGAGCGTCTGGCGAAAGAGTACGGCTGAGACATCCGCTCTTCTGCCGTTCTGGGAGTCTTCCGCCGCCGTCATGGCTCGCGGTTTCGGCCACCGGACACCGGCAGCACGGGGCCGCCGGGCCGGCCGGGTCGCCATCGAATCCAGCCCGGTGCGGGCCACGCGCCACGAGCGGTGCCAAAGGCATCCGGGCCGTCGGCGCGGCGGAGGAGAACGACCCCGCCCCTGGGGAAGCCGGGGAGACACGCCGCGGCGAGGCATTCGCCTTTCGCGGGCCGTTCGCCGATCATGACCATGAGGGCGGAAGCGCCCCGGCTCTCGGGCGACCGCGATGCGAGGACCACAGGACCGGCGGAGTCTGGCCGAGTCGCGGCGTTGCGGCGACCGCTGGAACCTGAAAGCGTGGCCAGTTCTTCCCGAGTGGGTCCGTCATGATCCACCAGATCCCGATCGGGTGTCGACGGGTGACGGCCTACTTCGTCACGTTGCCCGAGCGCTTCTGACGAAGTCTGCGCAGGGTGACAGAGTCCGCGACCGCGCGATGCGGGGGCGGCCGCCTCTGTGACCAGAATGCTGGCCGTTCGACGAATTCACGTCACGCCGACCAGCAGGAGCGTTCCCGCCATGACCGTCCAGGCCGACACCGCCGCGCTCCATGCGACCGACGAGGCCGTCGTGACCGTCTGGTCGGACATCGGCTGCCCGTGGGCGACGCTGGCGCTGGCCACACTGCACAGCGCCGCCGCCGAACGAGGCCAGGAACTCCTGGTCGACCACAGGGCCTTCCCCCTGGAACTGTTCAACTCCGAATCCACACCCAAGCCGATCATCGACGCCGAGACGGTGGCGATCGGTGCTCTGGTGCCCACACTGGGCTGGCGCCTGTGGCCCGGCTCGGACTGGCGCTATCCGGTGACGACGATGCCCGCGCTGGAAGCCGTCCAGGCCGCGAAGGCGCCGGCCGTCGGCGGGCTGCCCGCGAGCGATCAGCTGGACACCGCGCTGCGCCACGCCTTCTACGGGCAGGGCCGCTGCATCAGCGTCACCTCCGAGATCCTCGCCGTCGCCGCGGCGTGCCCGCTCGTGGACGAGGCGGCGCTGGCCGAGGCCCTGGCGCTGGGAACGGCCCGTGCGGCGATCCATCGTGACTTCGCCGTGGCACGTGGCCCCCGGGTGCAGGGCAGCCCGCACCTCTTCACCGCGTCTGGCACCGATGTGCACAACCCCGGTGCCGACTTCGTATGGACGGGCGACCCGTACGACGGCGGATTTCCCCACTTCCGTTCCTACACGGACGACTGGGCCGACGAAATCCTCGACCAACTCGTCAAGGCGCCGTAGGCCGACTGAACCCGGGGCCGCGACAGGCCCCCGCCGGACCTGGCCGAAAGGAAGCTCTCCAATGTCTGCTGCAGATCCCCTTCTCGAATTGCCCTACGGCACCACACCCGACCCCGAGGAATTCCTCCGCGCCGCGATCCGCTGGCACTTCTCGAAAGAGACCGGCGCGCCGTTCTGGCTCGACCGCCTCGGCCGGCTGGACTTCGACCCCATCGAGGACGTCCGCTCCTTCGACGATCTGAAGCTCTTCCCGAACTTCGCCAACGAGCTGCGGGACGTGCGCGCCGAGGACCTGATCCCGCGTGGCTACGGCGATCGCCCCAGCATCGTCGGCGTCTTCGACAGCGGCGGCACCACCGGCGCGCCCAAGCGCGTCA
This sequence comes from Streptomyces inusitatus, assembly GCF_014651115.1. Taxonomy (GTDB): domain Bacteria; phylum Actinomycetota; class Actinomycetes; order Streptomycetales; family Streptomycetaceae; genus Streptomyces; species Streptomyces amakusaensis. The sequence goes on from NZ_BMWG01000011.1 coordinate 116,922, forward strand.
TCATGCTCCAGGAGTGGCTGGACATGCTGCTGGCCCACAGCAACGCCCAGTTGGACGCGCACGGCGTGCCACGCGATGTGAACTGGCTGCTGGCGATTCCGTCCGGGCCTCACATGGTCGGCGCCTCCTTCCAGCAGCTTGTGGCCCAGCGCGGCGGCCTGTCGTTCTCCGTCGACGTGGACCCGCGATGGGTGAAGAAGATCATCGCGCGGGGCGATCAGGCCGAGTCCGACCTGTACACCGAGCACCTCATCGACCAGCTCCAGCACCCGCTGCGCTCCCAGGACATCGGTGTGCTGATGCTGACGCCGCCCGTGCTGGAGCGGCTGTGCCGCCGTGACGAACTCGTCGACCTCGTCCGCGAGAAGGTCAAGGCCATCATGTGGGTGGGCACTCAGCTCGACCCCGACACACGGAATCTGTACCGCACCGAGCTGTTCCCGGACGCCGTGCTGTGCAGCGGCTTCGGCAACACCATGACGCTCGGTCATGTCACCGAGCGCCCCGGCCTGACCGACGACGATCCCTGCGTCTACGACCCGTTCTCGCCGTACATGACCTACAACGTGGTCGACCTGGAGAAGCGCCGGCCGGTCGAGTACGGCGAGCGCGGTCGCGTCGTGATGCACTACGTCGGCAAGAGCCTGTTCCTGCCCAACAACGTGGAGCGGGACGTCGCCACCCGTATCCGTCCCCTGCCGGGCGATGTCGGCGACGCGGTCGCGGACATCGCCCCGGTGCGGGAGTTCGACGACGAGAAGGTCATCGAGGGGGTCTACTGATGCCCGCCTCCGAGCCGTACGCGCTGGACGCGCTGGGCCCCCAGGGCCCGTACCGCGCGCGCAACCGCGAGACCGTCACCGACACCGCCGGCACGGAAGTCGCCCGACTCAGCCTGGTGCCGAGGCTCTTCGTCAGCCGGGCCCTCGCCGCCCTGCACAAGGCGAAGCCGCTGCCGAGGGAGCGCCGTCTGGCCGCCCTCGCCCGCGCGGCCCGGATCTTCCGCGAGGAGGAGGTGCACGGGCTGACGTACGACGCGTACGAGCGCACCGTCGCCCGGGTCTCCGGAATCCCGCTGCCCGCCGTGCGCTCCGCCGCCGACGAGATCGCCGACTCGGCGCGCCGCGCCCTGGCCGGGGCGTATGGTGCGCTGCCCGGCGGGGCCGTGCTGGACTGGCAGGATGCCCGCACCCGCACCGGCAGCGCGGTGTGGACGCGGCGCGGCGAGGTGCTCGCCGTCAACGCGGCGGGCAACCACCCGGCCCCGCACGCGCTGTGGCTGGAGGCCCTCGCGCTGGGCTTCCGCGTGGCGATCCGGCCCTCCCGCCGGGAGCCGTTCACCCCGCACCGGCTGGTCGCCGCGTTGCGCGCGGCCGGGTTCGGCGACGACCATGTGGTGCTGCTGCCCACCGACCACGCGGTGGCCGGCGAGCTGCTCACCGGCGCGGACCTGGCGCTGGTGTACGGCGGCGACGATGTCGTCCGCAAGTACGCCGGCGACCCCAATGTGCTGGTACAGGGGCCCGGTCGGGCGAAGATCCTGGTCACGGCCGGTTCGGACTGGCGGGCGCGGCTGAACACGATGGTGGACTCCATCGCGCACCACGGCGGCATGAAGTGCGTCAACGCGAGTGCGGTCTTCGTCGAGGGCGATCCGGCGCCGGTGGCCCGTGCGCTGGCCGAGCGTCTCGGCGCACTGCCCAGCCTGCCGGCCGAGGACGAGAAGGCGGGGCTGCCCGTACAGACGCTCGACCGGGCGCGCGCCCTGGAGCGGCATCTGCTGGAGCGCGCCAAGGGGACCGTCGCACACCTGGGCGGCATGGGCGTCGTGGACGAACTCGCCGGCGGCGGCGCGGTACTGCGTCCCGCGGTGTTCGAGGCGCCCGACCTCAAGGGCGGCTGGCACACCGCCGAACTGCCCTTCCCCTGTGTATGGGTGGTGCCTTGGAGCCGCGCCGACGGCGCCGCCGTCCTCGGCGACTCGCTCGTGGTCGGTGTGCTGACCGACGAGGAGGGCTCGCCGTCGGACGGAGAGCCGGTCGACGGGCTGATCGATGAGCTGGTCGCCGACCGGACCATCGCCAATGTGTACGTCGGCGACCACGCCACCCACTGGATGGACCGCGGTGTGCCGCACGACGGCTATCTCGGCGAATTCCTGATGCGAAGCAAGACCGTCATCCGCGGCTGAGGCGCTGTCCCGCCCAGGCCGACAACAGAACGTCCAAAGGAGCAGATCATGTCCATCAGCGAAGCGAACGCCGGTACCGAGCCCGCGGCGGCGGCGGGGGAGTTCGCCCTGGCGGGGGAACTCGCCATCCGCAGGATGGGTTTCGGGGCCATGCAGCTTCCCGGCCCCGGGGTCTGGGGTCCGCCGAAGGACCGGGCCCGCGCGGTGGCGGTGATCCGGCGCGCGGTCGAACTGGGCGTCAACCACATCGACACCAGCGACTACTACGGCCCGTACGTCGCGAACGAGCTCATCCGCGAAGCCCTCCACCCCTACGACGACGACCTGGTCATCGTGACGAAGGTGGGCGCCTTCCGCACCCCGGACAAGGCCTGGCCCTCGGCCCTGAAGCCGGAGCAGCTGCGCCGGGCCGTGTACGACAACCTCCGCGGCCTGGGCCGCGACCAGCTCGACGTGGTGAATCTGCGGATCGTGGAGGAGGCCGGCGGTCTCAGCCCCGAGGACTCCATCGCCGAACCGTTCGGGGTGCTCGCCGAACTGCGCGAGCAGGGCCTCATCCGGCACCTCGGAGTCAGCAACGTCACCGCCCGGCAGCTCGCCGAGGCCCGGGAGATCGCCCCGGTCGTCTCCGTGCAGAACGAGTACAACGTCGTGCGCCGCCTCCACGAGGACATCGTGCGGACCTGCGCCGAAGCAGGCATCGCCTTCATGCCGTTCTTCCCGCTGGGCACGTTCACCCTCCAGCACAAGAAGGACACGACGACGGACACGAAGGTGCCCCAGCACGTGCCGCTGGACGCCCAGGTGATCCACGCCGTGGCGGAGCGGCTGGAGGCCACTCCCTACCAGGTGGCCCTCGCCTGGCTGCTTCAGCACTCCCCGAACATCTGCTGCATTCCCGGTACCTCCAGCCCGGACCACCTGGAGGAGAACATCGCGGCGGCCGAACTGCGGCTGTCGGAGACCGATGTCAAGGAGCTCGACGCGCTGTACGGAGGCGAGAACCGATGAGCATGGAGTATTTCGCCGGCCAGAACAAGAACGAGGTCGTCATCGTCCCCCCCGGGGAAGGGCCCAGCCGATGGGCTTTCGGCGACCGGTACACCGTGAAGTCCGGCGAACACAACACCGGAAAGTCGCTTTTCATCATCGAGGCGCTTGTTCCGGAGGGCGGCGGCCCGCCGCTGCACGTTCACCACTGGGAGGAAGAGGCCTTCTACGTCCTGGAAGGAACGGTTGAGTTCCGGGACAAGAACGGCAAGCACGAGGCTCCGGCCGGAAGCTTCATCTTCGTTCCGAGGGGCACGGAGCACGCCTTCAAGAACGTCTCACCGGAGCCCGCGAAGATGCTCTTCATGACGGTTCCCGGCGGGAAGGAGAGGTTCTTCCTGAACGTGGGTGTCCCGGCGGACGACGACACGCCGCCGCCCTCGGAGGAACAGCGCCTCAAGGATGTGGCCTACGGCTATGAGGTAGGCCCTGAATTCGGCGACGAATACCTGGAGTAGTCCGGGTGCCGGAATGGTGCACAGATGCGCACGGTCGATCCCACCCCTGATTCGGGAGTTCGCATGTCACGCAATGGAAAGCAGCCCACCCGCCGTTCCATCCTCGCCGCCACGGGCGGAGTGGCCGGCGCATCCGCACTCGGCCTGGCCCAGCCGGCGATGGCCGCGTCCACCAGGACGCTGGACACGGCGCCCTTCGCCGCCACCACGATCCAGCCCGGGGACCCACGCTTCGCGGACCTCACGGTCGGTCTGAACCAGCGCTGGACGTCCTCGCCGGACCGCGTCCACCTGGTGTCCACCACCCAGCAGGTCGTCAACGCCGTTCAGCAGGCCGTGACGGCGAACAAGCGGGTGTCGGTCCGCAGCGGCGGCCACTGCTACGAGGAGTTCGTCTACAACTCCTCCGTCAAGGTGATCGTCGACATGTCGGAGATGGACCGTGTGTACTTCGACACGGCCAAGAACGCGTTCGCGGTCGAGCCGGGCGCCAATCTCGGCGATGTCTACGACCGTCTGTTCAGAGGCTGGGGAGTGACCATCCCCGGCGGCATGTGCTACTCGGTGGGCGCGGGCGGGCACGTGGCCGGAGCCGGCTGGGGGCTGCTGTGCCGCCGTGACGGTCTGATCGTGGACCATCTGTACGCGGTCGAGGTCGTGACGGTGGACAGCCTGGGGATCGCCAAGGCGGTCGTCGCCACCCGCGACGACACCGGCCCCCTTCGCGACCTGTGGTGGGCGCACACGGGCGGTGGCGGCGGAACCTTCGGAATCGTCACCCGGTACTGGTTCCGCTCCCCGAACGCCACGGGGAACAACCCCGCCGCGCTTCTGCCGAAGCCGCCGGCCGAGGTCCTCATCAGCGCCCTCTTCTGGTCGTGGGCGAATCTGACGCAGGCGGACTTCGCCAAGCTGGTGAACAACTTCACCAACTGGCACGAGGCCCACTCCGCGCCGGGGGACACACCGGGCCTGAACTCCTTCCTCATCCTCAACCACAAATCCGCCGGGCAGATCGGGCTGCTGACACACCTCACCGGAGACACCCCGAACGCGGACACCGTGCTCCAGAACTTCCTCGACTACATAACCCAGGGGGTGTCCCTGCCCCCTCTGCAGCCCTCGGCCAATTCGAGCGCCCACGGGCCGCTCGCGAACTTCTTCGTGCCCCGGCGCTGGAGCTGGCTGAAGGCCACGCACTACCTGGGCACGGACAACCAGGTGATGACCAACCCCACGCTGCGCGGCGACCACAAGTCCGCCTTCCACCGGAAGGGTTACACCGCCGCCCAGATAACCACTCTCTACAACCACCTGCGGTCCACGCAGTTGGACAACCCCCTGTCGCAGGTCGTGATCAGCTCCTACGGGGCGCAGGTCAACGCGGTGGCGGCCGGGGCGACCGCGTCGCCGCACCGTGACTCCGTGTTCAAGGTGCTGTACCAGGCCAACTGGACCGAGGCGGAGGACGACGCGGCCAACCTGGCCTGGCTGCGCGGCCTTTACCGGGAGGTGTACGCCTCCAAGGGCGGTGTGCCGGTCTCGGACCAGCAGACTTCGGGCACCTTTGTGAACTACTGCGACATCGATCTCAGCGACCCGCTGTACAACACCTCCGGGGCGCCCTGGCACGACCTCTACTGGGGCGGTAACTACCCCCGCCTCCAGCAGGCCAAGGCGCACTGGGACCCGACCAACTTCTTCCGGCACGGCCAGTCGGTCCGTCTGCCCTGACACATCCGCGGCACCGCGGACGCCCCGGGTTCGGCCGAGCCCGGGGCGTCCTCGGTTCGACTCTCAGGCTTCGGCCCGCCGAGGCCTGCCCGCAGGGTTCCGCCCGCCGAGGCCGGCTCACAGCGGCGCCGGGACACGAGCGGCCCGCAGCAGGGCCGGTAGAAGTCCGGGAAAGCGCTGCTCCAGATCGTCGCTGCGCAGCGTCAGGGTGTATTCGCGCCCCACGGCCTCCTGCCAGATCAGTCCTCCCTCGCGCAGCACCCGCCAGTGATGGGTCAGCGTGGACTTGGGGACGCCCGCGAGCAGGCTTCCGCACGAAGCCGGGCCGGACTCGGCGAGCGTGCGCACGACCTTCAGGCGCATCGGATTGCTCAAGGCCGTGAACACGTCTTCGAGTCGGATCTCATCGGTCTTCGGATGACGGAGTGTCGTAGTAGCCACAGTACGAAGATACGCGGACAGTGCTGTCGATGGCGAGTCCGGGCGGGGCCGCCGGGTGGCTCGCCCTTGCGTCCCTGGTCTACGATGGTACTAGTATTGACGTAGCAAAGAGGTTCTCGCGGGGCGCGCCCGACTCGCCCGCGGGTCCGCAGCCGTCCGGGTGCGGTACCACCCCCAGCCGGCGCCCGGCGATCAGAGGTGGGTGCGGGCACGCCATTCGCCCGCACCCACCCGCTCAGGCACGAAGGTGAGGAAGCACAGTGAAGCAAGGCTCAGACGGTTCCGCCGTCTCCGCGGACGAGCCGGTCACCAGTGACGTGGTGATCGTGGGCGGCGGTCCCGTCGGGATGCTGCTCGCCCATGAGCTGGCACTGCAGGGCGTCCGGCCCCTGGTGGTGGAGCGGCTTCCGCAGCCCTCCGGGGTGTCGAAGGCCGGTACGCTGCACGCCCGTACCGTGGAGACCCTGCACCGGCGGGGATTACGCGAGGCCGTGCAGCCGCGGCCGGCGAGCGGTGGCCGCACCAGTGTCCCCTTTCATTTCGCGGGGATGTTCGACATCGACCTCGCCGATGTGAGCGCGGAGGGCCCCGTCATCGTCGGCAGCCCCCAGGCGTACGCCGAGCATGTCTTCGCCGAGCGGGCCACCGGACTGGGCGCGAGAATCGTGCGGGGCCAGGAGTGCACCGGCGTCCACGACGAGGGCGACCGTGTCCGCGTGGATCTCCAGGGCGCGGACGGAACCCGGAGCCAGGTCACCGCACGGTGGGTGGTCGGCTGCGACGGGGTGCGCAGCGCGGTCCGCCGCTCCGCCGGAATCCCCTTCACCGGTACACCCGCCACCGTGGCGGCGCTGATGGGGGAGGTGCGCCTGCTCGATCCCTGGTCCGCCCCCGCGGGCTGGCAGCGCACGCCGCGCGGCTGGACCCTGATCTGGCTGAACCCGAGCGGACACAGCCGGGTGTGCACATACGACTTCCAGGGCCCCGCGCCGGACCGTCAGGCGCCTGTGACCTTCGAGGAGTTGCAGGAGAGCATGGACCGCATCGCGGGCCGCCCGGTGCCGATGGCGGACGCCCACGATCTCACGCGGTTCAGCGATGCCGCCCTCCAGGCCGAGAGCTACCGCAGCGGTCGCGTGCTGCTCGCCGGGGACGCCGCTCACGCGCACTTCCCGATGGGCGGGCAGGGGCTGAACACGGGCCTGCAGGACGCCGTCAACCTGGGCTGGAAGCTGGCGGCCGAGGTCAAGGGATGGGCGCCGGCCGGTCTGCTCGACACCTACCACACCGAGCGGCACCCCGTGGCCGCGCGCGTCCTGTACAACGTGCGGGCCCAGGTGGCGCTCATGCACCCGGGGGTGCTCACGGACTCGTTGCGCGAGTTGTTCCGCGAAACGATGCATCTGCCGCAGGTGAATGATTTCCTCACCGGAATGATCAGCGGAACCGACATCCGCTACGACGTGAATGCGCCCGGCGACCCCCTCGCCGGCACCTTCGCCCCGGACATCCGGCTGAAGACCGCTCAGGGGTCGGTGAGTCTCGCCTCCCTGCTGTGGAAGGGGCGCCCGCTGCTGATCCACACGGCTCAGGCCGCCGACCAGGCCGCCCTGGCCGCGCCCTGGGCCGACCGGCTGACCGTGGTCGAGGTGGTACCGGAATCCGCCTCCGCGATGTCGGCCCCGGCGGTCCTGATCCGCCCCGACGGCTATGTGCTCTGGAGCGCGCAGGGGCGGGGAGCAAGGGCTCCGGGCGGCCTGGCCGAGGTGGCCACCGCGTGGCTCGGCGCGCCGGCCTAGGGAGTGTTCTCGCACTGGCGTCGCCCCCCCCCCCCCCCCCGGGGGGGGGGGCGGCCGGGCGGGCCCGCCGGGGCCCGGGGGGGGGGGGGGGGGCGGGGGGGGGCCGGCGGGCGGGGCCCCCCCCCTTTTGGGCCCCGCTCCCC
>NZ_BMWG01000011.1:124747-126911 GCF_014651115.1 Streptomyces inusitatus
CGCCCTCCCCCCGGCCCGGGGGGAGGGCGACGCCAGGACGTCCCGGCGGCAGCCGGGGGAGGTGCGCGAGTCCGGTGGAAGCCGTCAGACAGGCCCTGCCGCTTTTGGGCCCCGTGTCACCGGGCGGGTTCCGCGGGCGCCGGTCCCAGGGTCCGGACCGTGAGATCGATCGCGGCGGTCAGACGCTTGAGGTCGTGGCCGGCGCGTTCCCGCACCCGCAGGCCGAGCACTGTGGTGAAGAGCAGTTCCACGGCGTCGTCGATGTCGAGGTCGTCGAAGAGTTCGCCGCGGTCGCGGCCCTCGGCCAGCGCCGAGCGCAGAGCCTGCCGGGTCACCTCGAACGCGGCCTCGGTCCGCTGACGGACCTTCTCATCGGTGGTGCCCAGCTCGGTGGCGGTGTTGACCATGAAGCAGCCGCGGCCGGACTTGCCGTCGGGCGGGCAGGTGACCAGCCAGAGCATCCATTCCCGCAGCACCTCCCGGACCGGGCGGTCCGACACGTCCAATCGCTGCCTGGCCTGGGCCGATTCGGTGGCCCGGTAGTGGTCGAGCGCGCGCAGGAACAGTGTGTGCTTGTCCGTGAACGTCCGGTACAGGCTGCTGGGTGTGAGTCTCAGCTTGTCGCCCAGGTCCCGCACGGAAGTGGCGTGGTAGCCACGTCGCCAGAACAGCTCGGTCGCAGAGGCGACCGCGTTCTTCTCTTCGAACTGTCGGGGGCGTGCCATGTATTCACCTTACCCAACTTGCGGAGCGAACGCTCCCATACTACCGTCATCGATATGGGAGCACTCGCTCCCGAACTGTTGAAGGAGACTCCGTTGACGACCGCAGAACAGACCCCTGCCCAGGCGAAGGAACCAGAGGTCCCGGAGAAGAGCCGCTGGATAGCGGTCTGGGCGGTGGCTCTGGGGACTTTCCTGCTGGTGACCGCCGAGCAGTTGCCGATCGGTCTGCTGACCTCTGTGGGATCCGCGCTGTCGGTCTCCGAGGGCACGGCGGGGCTGATGGTGACGGTGCCCAGCATCGTCGCCGCGTTCGCGGCACCGCTGGTCCCGATGCTCGTCGGGGCGATGGACCGGCGGATCCTGCTCATCGGGCTGATGACCCTGATGACCGTGTCCAACCTGGCCACCGCCCTCGCGCCGAACTTCTCGGTGCTGGTGGCCTCCCGGGTGCTGGTCGGTATCGCGATCGGCGGCTTCTGGGCGGTCGCCAGTGGTCTGGCCGTCCGGCTCGTCGCCCCCGCCGACGTGCCGCGAGCCACCGCGGTCATCTTCGGCGGTGTCGGAGCCGCGAATGTGTTCGGTGTCCCGCTCGGCACCCTGCTCGGCGACTTCACCGGCTGGCGTCTCGCCTTCTCCTCGCTGAGCGCCCTGGCGCTCATCACCCTGATAGCCCTGCTGGTGGTGCTGCCGGGGCTGACCGCCTCCCAGGTCATCCGGCCGAAGCTGCTGATGGAGCAGTTCCGCAACCCGGGCGTCCGCGTCGGCATCATCGCGACCGTGCTCATCGTGTTCGGTCACTTCGCCGCCTACACGTTCGTGAGCCCGGTACTGCAGAAGCTGTCGGGGATCGACGAGCGCTATGTCGGTCCGCTGCTGTTCGGGTTCGGTGTGGCCGGCATGATCGGTAACTTCGTCGCCGGTGCCGCGCTCTCCCGCCAGGTGTACCGGAGCGTGCTGTACACCGCTGTGGCCCTGGTCATCGCGATGCCGCTCTTCCTGCTGCTGGGGCAGACCGCGATCGGCGGCGGGATTCTGCTGGCCGTCTGGGGTCTGGCGTACGGCGGTGTGTCCGTGGGCCTCCAGACCTGGATGATCAAGTCCGCCCCGCAGGCCGTGGAAGCGGCGTCCTCGCTCTGGGTGGCCGTGTTCAACCTTTCCATCGGCCTCGGCGCGCTGGTCGGCGGCGTCATCGTCGACACGCTCACCCTCCAGAGTGTGCTGTGGCTCGGCGGCGCCTGCGCCCTGCTCGCGGCCCTCGCCATCTGGACCGCCCGCAAGAACCCCGCTCTGCGATGACCGAGTCCCTCACCGGGCTCAGCGAGGACGCATAGTCACCCGGCGCCGGGCCGGGGGGCGCCGGCCGGCCCGCGGGGGGGCGGCCGGCGGGGGCGCGGCCCGGGGGGGGGGCTTGGGGGCCGGGGGGGGGGGGCGGGGGGGTG
>NZ_BMWG01000011.1:126921-209911 GCF_014651115.1 Streptomyces inusitatus
TCCCCGCCCGCCCTTGGGGGCGGGGCGCCCTCCTGCCGGGGGCGCCGGTCCCCCCCCCTTCCCGCGCGGGGGCCGCGGCACACGTCGCCGCGTCGCGTCGGATGCTCTGATGGCCGTCGTGGGGGAGGCGGGCGGCTACCGCTTGGTGACGGAGACGTCGCCCTGGAGGGAGAGCGCGTCGCCGAAGCGGCCGAGCGTCAGATCCGTCGGTGTGACGTCGAGATGGACCGGGTCCAGATCGAAGGGGACCGTCGGAAGGTCGCCCAGGGGGAATTCGATGCCCCGGAAGGCGTCGCCGACGAGGCCGCCGAGGGTGGACGAGAGGGCGTTGGCCACCCAGGAGGCGATGACGCTGACGAGGTCGTCGTGCGGATAGATCTCCAGGTCGAAGGGGCTCACGCTCTCCGTGGTGGCCTTGAGCGTGGTGCCGGACGTCGACAGGGTGAGGGTGACGGCGGGGTCCGGCTCCAGCGCGAGATCGTAGAACGCGTCGGTCGAACTGCCCCAGAACCATTTGATCCCGGCGCTTCCGCTGCCGGTGGCGGAGGCGTGGACGCGCACGGTCGGGATCTCGGCGTCGTCCACGACCTCGCACCACACCTGATGGAGGACGATCGTCGCGTTGTAGTAGCCGGTGCCGACGCCGAAGTCCGCCGAGTCGCCGGCGGGGAAGGACATCCCTTCAAGGTAGGCCGTGGCCGCCTCGGCGATCCGCTGGACCGTGTCCGCGCCGAGCAGGGCGAAGAAGGGGCTCGTCGGCCAGGCGTCCGGGAAGGGCGGCCGCGGTACGCCGTGCTCCGCCAGATTCATGGCGGCCACGACCTGCCCCGGGCCGATGACGGGGACCGGGTCCGAGAGGCTGAGCAGCGGGATGTCCGGCTTGGGCAGGCTGATGCCCGAGAGGATCTCACGGGACTGGTCGAGGACGGCGGGCAGCACCACATTGTCCAGGATCACCTTCTGGACCTCGCTGGTGTCACTGGCCACGGCCTTGAGGGGGTTCAGGGTGAGCAGCCCGGAGGGGGAGGTGCTCGCCTGGACGTCCACCGTCACGGTCACGTCCCCCTGTACGAGGTCCTCGCCGCCGCCCGTGTCGACGGTGACATGGACCTGGTGCAGGACCACCTGGAAGGTGCTCCCGTCCAGCGAGGTCCGCAGGGCGGCGGTGTACTCCGACAGCTCTTCCTCGGTGAACCGCCGGTTCCCGCCCTCCGTGAAGCGCGCGCGCAGCTCCTCCTCGGTGTGGGCGGGCGGAGTGAGATCGAAGACGGGGGCGGTCCTGACGTCCCATGTCACCGTGGTGGGAGTGCCTCCGGCGTCGTACGGCTCGGAGCCGGTGAAGTACCTCGGATACAGCTGGCCGTAGACCTCCTCGGCCACCTTGTTCACGATGTCGGCGTCGGCTCCGACTGCGAGGTCGTACGTCATGGGGCGACTTCCTCCGATTCCTCCGGGCGAAGGGACGGCCGGGAGGGCTCATTCCGGGCGAGGTCCGGATCCTCCGATGCCGCTGATCCGGCAACACTGCCCAAAATATGCGGAGTTGACCTACTCAAAGAGCGTAATGTCCGATAATAGCTTCTTGAGGCTGGGTGAATTGGCCGGGATCCATGGCGGGAAACTGTCGGGGCGCTCACCGGGCCGGGAACCCGTCGCCGCTGCTCGTGCCCGATTCGCCGCTGTCGCGTGCCCGCTGTCGCGCCCCAGGTTCCGCTGCCGAAACTGACGCGTTCGGAGCCGTCCGAGCACCGCTTTGCGACAGGGCGGAGCAAGCTGTGGTGCGGTCATCCGGGGTGCTTTTGGATGGGCGGCGTGAGCGACTCAAATTTCGACCTCGCGGTCGGAGTCGGCGGCGACGCCCTCGACTCCGGCCTTCAGAAGGCTTACGAACTGCATCGCGACGCGTTCCGGGGGAGCGTCACCCCGGACCCCATCGAGGGCACCGCCTACACCTTCGCCTGGGACTTCCTGGACGCCCCCGCCCTCGTCCTCACCCCGCCGGACGAGGACCTCTGGAACGAGATGATCAAGGCGGACGGCGTCACGGCCCTCCCGGACTCCGGGGTGCTCCAATTCGTCGCCCAGCGGCTCCAGGCGGACTGCAAGGTGGCGGACACCGCCCTCCCCCGGGTCACCGGCAAGGTCACGGTGGCCCTGCGACTGACGCTCGACGGCGGCGGAGGCATCACCGCCGTCCCCCTGGGAGTCTGGCTGGAGAACCTTCCCGACGGCCCGACCAGCATCATCGTCAAGAACGTCGTCGTCCCCACACTCCTCACCCAGGGCACCACCCTGCTCAAGGGGCTGAAGATCCCGGCCCAGAACCTCTTCGGCCAGACGGTCGCTCTGAACGTCGTCCGCGTGGACGTCATCCCCACCCATCTGGTCCTCGCCTCGACGGTGACCACGACGGCGGGGCAGTCGCCGGCGGCGCGCCCCGAACCCGTGGACTGGCCCACGGACAAGCAGGTGTTCACACTCATCAGCAAGGGGCTGCTGACCACGCTCCTGACGGCCTCCGTCAAGCACTACGAGAACACCCAGCTCGCCAAGGGCGACAAAACCATCCAGTACCTCGCCTCGGCCCGGTGGGACGCCACCTTCCGGCAGGCCGTGAACCTGACGGTCGGAGCCGACCCGACGACCGCCTCGGCCGGAGTCGACATCGACTGGCACGCCGAACTCGACCTCGTACCCCTCTCCCCGGACGGCAGCGGAGGCTGCGCCCTGTCCAAGGCGGGCCACGAGTCATGACGCGATGACCCGTCGGGACGACCCGTCAGGGCACCTCGGCGCACCGACCGACCAGTCAGGAGAGACACTGCCATGGCAGCGCCCATCGAATTCGACGTCTCCTACGCGCCGGACCCGCCCGTCGTCACGGTCCAGGCCACCGGAATCACCGACACCGCCCTCACCGTGAAGGTCACCGGCCTCGATCTGGAACATGTCACCTTCACTCCCAAGACGGTCCTCGCCGACGCCCTCTCCGGCCTCGTCAACGACCTCGCCCTCGCGGCCCCCGGCATCGTCAAGGAGAAGACCGAGGGGCTCACCCCCGACATCCCGCTCGGAACGCCGATCGGCTGTGACATCCCGATCGGCGGCGCGACCGTCAAGCTACGGCTGGCCTCGCCCGAGCTGGCCGCCCACGGCGACATGCTCATGATCAGCGGGACCGCCGACGTCTCCTGACCGCCCCCCGTCCACCGGTCCGACACACCGCAGGAGACGTACGTGAGCACCCCGAACCCCGAAGCCCGGCCACTCCACCTCGCGGACACCCCCGGCTACCCCCTCGCCCGGACCGTCGAGCTGCCCGACACCGTCGGACACCCCACCGGCTCCCTCAGCATCCGCTTCGGCGCGCTCCAGGTCAGCGCCGAAGGACGGCCGGAGGCCGTCGCCGGGCAGGAACACACGTACCGCCTCCCGGCGCTCGTCCTCACCGGCCGGTACGCGCTCGACACCCGCCCCGACGAGATCCGCGACCTCGACACCGCCGGCGATCTGCGCCCGCTCTCCGAGGAGGCGAGACGGCCCACCCTCCCCGCCGCGAGCCGCGCCGCCGCCGTCACCCCCGACCCGCCGGACGAGGAGACCCTGCGCAAGTGGCGCGACCGCGCCGACACCCACCGCGACAAGCTGATGCGGACCGAGAAGGGACAGCAGCTGCTCATCACCTACGGGCAGAACAACGAGACCTTCTACGGCATCTTCGACAGCTCCAGCACACTGCGGAAGAACTGGCGCAGAAACGGCGTCACCCGGCGCATGTCCGAACACACCTACACCAACACGGACCTGGGAGCGACGGGCGACGGCGCGAACGCGGTCAACGACTGGACCGACCCGGACCAGGGGACCACGTACAACTCGCACGCCTTCATCCAGTACGTCAATGTTACCAGCGCCCTCTCCTTCGAGATGGGCTTCGCGACGGCCCCCGAGGACCAGAGCACCTACGGCGACGCCCTGGACGCGGCACAGAAGTTCGCCACGGCGGTCAACGACACCGGGAACTCCGGCGAACAGACCACCCCCCTGACCCATGAGCAGATCTACACCTCCATCGAACAGCACCCCGGCGAGGTGCGCGCGACGACACCCGGGGAGCTGGACCGCTACGTCGGACTGGTCCACGGCACCTACAGCGCCGCCCCGGAGGACGAACCCGACGAGTGGTTCCCCCTCTCGGAGGAGCACCGGGAACGCTACCGGCGATTCGGCAAGGAGGCCTACGAGGCCAGGGCACAGGAACAGCCGGCCGCGACCCACACCCTCCACCGGGGCGACTGCCACGCCCGCCTGGACGGAGTGCTGATCACCGTCGACCCCGCCCAGGCCGCCGCCACCGTCACCCTGCCGCCCCTCGCCCTCCACATCGACGACGCCGACTGGCGGGGCCCCGTCGGCGAGCTGGCCAGGGAGCGGCTGCGGACCATGCGATTCGTCCAGGAGCTGCTCCGCGACGCGGTCGCCGAGACCCTGCGGCACGCCGCGCTCACCGGCATCGCCGGCTTCGGCCCGCCCGGGGACGGGCGGTCCTGACCGTGCTCACCCTCGACCCGGGCACCCCCGCCGAAGATCTCACCACCGCCCTCTGGGCCCGGCTGCTCGCCGACGACCGGCCGCACTTCGACGCCATCCTCGCCGAGGCGCTCGCCCCCCAGCGGGAGTATCTGAGCGACACCGAACAAGCCCTCTACCGGCAGGGGAAACGGCTCCGCCCGGCGGTCCTGCTGCTCGCCGCCCGTATGGTCCTCGGCCCCGCGCCACTGCCCCGAAAGGTGCTGCAAGGAGCGGTCTCCCTGGAGATGCTCCATGTGGCGACCCTGATCCACGACGACATCATCGACGGCTCGGCACTGCGCCGGGGACTGCCGTCGGTCAACGCCGCACGCGGCACGGAAGCCGCCGTGCTCGTCGGCGACCTCCAGTTCGTCCAGGCCATCAGGGGCTTCGTACGGACCGTCGACCGGGACCGCGACATGGCGCTGATCGAACTGGTCCTCGACACCGCCTTCCAGATCGGCTGCGGCGAACTGGACGAACTGCGCACCGACATGAACCAGGAACCCGCCCGGCTGATCGAGCACTACTGGCGGACCGCCGACCGCAAGACCGCCGTCCTCTTCGGCCTGGCCGCCGAGGCCGGTGTCACCCTCGCCGGCGGACGCGACGCCGACGCCCGCCGCGCGGGCTTCGTCGGCCGCCGCCTCGGCCGGGCGCTCCAGGTCATGGACGACCTCTTCGACCTGGCCCAGGACCAGGCCGAATCCGGCAAACCGCGCGGCATGGACCTGCTGCGCCGCCGCGCGACGCTGCCCCTGGTGTACGCGATGGAGGAACTGGGCCCCGACCACCGGGTGAGCCGGGTGATGCGCGGGGAACCACTGGACGCCGGAGAGCTGGAACGGTGCGTCGCCCAGGTCCGGGGAACCACCGGCTTCTCCCGCGCCTACGCCGACGCGCGCGCCCAGGCGCTGGAGGCCATCGAGCTGCTGCGCCCCTTCCCGGCGAGCGACTACCGGTACGCGCTGGAGGATCTGGCGCTGTACATCGTCGACCGCGAACCCTGAACGCACTCCCCGCACTCCCCGTAAGCCAGGAATTCAGAGAACCCGAGAACCCGAGAAGGAGCATCGTCATGGCCGAGGCCCTGATCGACTTCGTCTACGCCACCATGCGCAAGCGGGCCGACGACCCGGACAGCCCGTACTGGCTGCCGAAGATCCTGGAGGGAATCCGCACCCCCGACGGGCGCACCCTGTCGCCGCTGAAGGCGGACTCGTGGGAACTCGGCGAGCTTGCGGGCGACACGGGGACGACGGTCGCCGACTCCATCGCCGTCGCCTGGTGGAACTTCGTGGGCAAGGCCTTCGACCGGGCGAAGAAGGACGGGGTGGGCGGATTGCCGGAGAGCCTGGACGACTTCGACAGCCAGCGCGACCGCGACGACCAGTACCCCGGGCTGACGCTTTCCGGCGTCTCGGTCACCGGTCTGCCGAACGCCTCGGTGGGCGAACTGACCGACGTCACCACGACCGAGAACGGCTACCGGGGGACCGTACGGATCACGACCGCCGCCTACGACAGCCACGGCTACCAGCCGCAGATCACAGTCGACGGCTCCTACCGGCTCGTCCAGCACGTCGTGGTGATCGACGACCCGGAGAGCGCCCCCGACGCTCCGGAGGTGCTCGCCGGGACGCTGAGACCGCCGACCGCGGTCCCCGCCGACGGTCTGAAGGCGTACGGGGTGGGGTGGCCGTCCCAGACGATCGAGGGGAGCGGGGCGTTCCTGTTCACCGTCAAGGGGCTGGTCCTCGATGTCCGGCTGACCGTCGAGACGGCCGGGTCCGGGTCCGGGCGTACGGAGAAGGTGACGGTCGAGTCCGTCTCCGTGGCCGCCGCGCCGGTCTTCGCCCTCGACGAGGACAAACTCACGATCGACGGCGACACGATCACCGACCTGAATCGCAAGGCCTGGAAAGGGGCGGCCGTCCTCGCCTTCGACAGCCCCGACGCCGCCGAGGCCCTCACCGCCAAACTCGCCGACGCCCTGAACGCCGAGGACTTCCGCACCCAGTTCTCCGGCTCCGTCACCGATCAGCTGACGAAGGCGCTCGGCGATGTGCTGGGCACCGGCCCGCTCCCCGCGGACAGCGGCCGGCCCCCGGCGGGCGACGGACCCGTGGAGGTCTACCTCTTCGACCGGGTGCGGGCCTCGCTCAACGACCCGGACTCCGGCTTCTATCCGCCGACCGTGGTCCGCTCGTCCAGCGACCCGGCGCTCGACCCCCTGTCGATCGACACGATCGACCTCGGCGAGCACCAGGTCATGGGCGTCCCCGTCGACTTCACCCTGAACGAGGTCACGATCAGAGGCATCTCCGATGTGCTCGTCCCCGCCGAGGACGCCGCCCTCGTCGCCGAAGGCGTCGACGCGACCCTGCGATTCGGCCGGATCTCCCAGACGCCGATCACCGTCGCGGCCTCGGTCGTGGCGACGTTCGTCAAGTCCGGCGATCACCTCGACGGCACGATGACCACCACCGTGCGACAGCCCTCCGCAGCCCTCGGTCTGTCCTTCTCGGGACCCGACGCGGACTCCCTCACCATCGGCCTGCGCTCGCTCACCGTCGACATCGACCCGGACAAGCTGGACATCGGCGTCCATGTCGAAGGCCTGCCCGACGAGGCGGTCCACACCATCCTCAACACCTCCGACATCAAGGACGGCTTCATCAAGGGCGTCCAGGACGGCGCGGAACGGCGCAAGGACGACATCGCCAAGGCCCTCACGGACAACGCCCGCAAGGTGATCGCCAAGAAGCTGTCCGGCTGACCGAGACCGGTCCGTACGCCCACAGGCCCGCACGCCCCACAGGCCCGTACGCCCACAGGTCTGTACGCCCCGCACGTCCGCACGCCCACGCCCGGAAGGCCATCCCGCATGCGGTTCACCGAACTCCAGGCACTGCTCGACCGGCACACCACCGGCGACACCCTCACCCTCGCGGCGGCCGACCTCGGCAGCGGGCCGGCCGCCGCGCTGGTCGGCGGCTGGCTCGACGGCGGGGCCCTCACGATCGGCGCACTCCACCGCGAGGACCACCCCGACACGAACACGGTCGTCGTCGACGGCGAACTCGGCGCCCTGGGCATCACCGGCGCGCGGGTCACCGGCGTCGAGTTCGGCCTCGACCCCGTCAATCAGGACCCGACCCTCTTCATCCCCCTCGGGACACCGGAGGGCTGGACCTTCGCCGTCTCCTTCCCCGACACCGGCGGCAGCGACCTGGACGGCCTCGCCTTCGGCGACCGCCGGCCCGAGCTTCTGCTCACCTCCGTGCCCCGGCCCGCCCGCGACGGCCGGCCCGTACTCGACCGGGGCCTCACCTTCCACGCGCCCGAGGTCCGGGACCCGGCACCGCTCGGCTCCCTCGCCCCGCTGGTCCGCGGCCAGGGGGCGGCCCTCTCGCTCACCGGGCCCGTACAGCGCCGTCCCGTCGGAGCCGAGACCGTGACGGAGATCGCGCTGCGCTCCGTACCGGAGCCCTCGGGGGAGTTCGGCGGGGACTTCTCCCTGTGGGCCGGGTCGCGCGGCGACGGCCCGCCGCTCTCGTACGGGCTCCGCCTGGTCGCGGACCTGGTGCTGGCGGAGGGCGTCGGCGTGACCGTCGGCGCGCCGGTCCCCGTGGCCGGGAACGAGATCGTGCTCGCCGTGGACGCGCCGCCGGACGGTGAGGTGGGGACGGACGTCCTCGAAGGGTGGTACGGCACGGGCGCGGCCGTGCGGCAGCTGACCGCGCAGGGGTTCACCCTCGGCGAGGCCGTCCGGATCGCCGAACTGAGCGTCGCCGTCGATGTCACGAAGACAGGTCAGGGCCTGGCCGAGGCCCTGACCACGATCACCGTCACGGCCGGGGCGAGACCCGGGGTCTCCTGGCCCATCGCGGGGGACGACCTCGCCGTGACCGGCGTCGGGGCCCGGCTGACCGTGACCGGGCCGCTCCGGCCGAGCCGCTCCGCCACCGTCACCGGATTCGGGGACTTCACGGTGGCGGGCGCGCTCGCCCTGCACGCCTCGGCGGCGATCCCGCCCGGCGGCTTCGAGCTGACCCTCGACGAGGAGACACCGGCGCGGCTCAAGGACGTGCTCACGCACTTCCTCCCGAAGGCCGACCTCAGCGGTGTGCCGGATCTGACGCTGAAGAAGTTCCACGGCACGGCCGTGCCCACGCGGGGCGAGTACGGGATCTCGGCCACCGTGACGGCCGAGTGGCACATCGGCGTCGGAGCGGCCCTGCTGAGACTCGAAGAGGCCACCCTGGAGCTGGGGCGCGAGGAGGAGAAGGCGGCGGCATCGCAGCAGCCCGCGACCGGCGGCGCCGCCACCGCGAGGACCACCGGCTCCCTCGCCGCGCGGGCGCGGCTCGGCCCGGCCGACGGCGACGGGATCGTCTTCGACGCCGCCTGGCATCTCCCCGGCACCTTCGAACTCGGCGGCACCTTCCCCGACACCGATCTGACCGCCCTCCTCGAAGCGCTCGCCTGCCGCGCCGATGTGCCGCTGCCCGACGGTCTGCCCAGGGTCGGTCTGAGCGACTCGACGGTGAGACTGCGCCTCGGCGGGGCCCGGGCGGGTGAGACCGACGAGGGCGGGGGGTACGAACTGACGGTCGGCGGCACGGTCGACTTCGCCGGGGCGAAGGCGCTGACGCTGGCCGGGAAGGCGGCGAAGGGCGGCTCCGGCACCCTCTTCGCCGCCGCCTTCTGGCAGGACGGCTGGAGCTGGGCGCCCAACCAGGTCCAGGGCTGGTCCGAGGTCCTGGGCATCCTCGGCGACATCACCTTCGCCAAGTCCGGCCTGGCGGTCTGCTCCGCCGACGGCGTCAACCTCGCATCGGGCCCGGCCCCGGCCCCGGACACGCTCCCCGCCACCCTGGACAAGGGCCTCACCTTCTTCACCGAGATCGGCTTCACCGGACCGCTGGAGCCGCTCAAGGCCCTGTTCGACGGCGTCGCCACCGGCGTCCACCTGGAAGCGGTCCTCGCCTCACCGGTCGGGAACTCGGTGTTCAGGGCATCCGTGGCCGAACAGAGGCTGCGGCCCGGCTTCGGCGGACTGGAAGTGGAGATCGAGCCCGCCCGGCTCAGGATCGGCCTCAGCACCTCGTGGAACTTCACCGTCCCCGCGATGGGCTCCGCCCCCGAGACCCTGCTCCAGTTCGTGGCCGGGGGAACGGTCTCCAAGGAGGGCTTCTCCCTCTACCTCACCCTGAAGCCCGCCGGCTCCGCCCCCGGGGCGTTCGCCGGACGGCTCGACCCCAGCCAGTACGCCTTCACCCTGGAGGAACCCGGGCTCAAAGCCCTCTCGGCCACCCCCGTGACCGGTGCCGACGGACAGATCGCGCACGACGCGACCCGCCGTCCGGCCGAGGCCACCGCCCCGCCGTCCGGGCCCGCGTGGAAGAACGCCTTCGGTATCGAGGGCTTCGACATCGAGGCGTTCTGGGCCCAGATCGGCGGCGGGACGAGCGGGCTCACCCTGGGCATCGGAGGGTCCATCGAGGTCGGCACGGCCGGCCTTGAGCTGGATGTCGTCGGAGGCTTTGAACCGGAGCCCTTCGTCACCGTGTTCCGCTTCTCCCTCACCACCGCCGACAAGGACAAGGGCGTCTCCCTCTGGGACATCCTGGCGATCGTCGTCTCCCCGCCCGACGCACTCTCCTTCCTCAAGTCGATCGTGCTGCACGAGCTGATGTTCTGCGCCGTGACCGTGCCCGGCGGCTGGACGAGCCCGCTGGACGAGCACTGGCCGCAGGGCTACTACGGCAAGGGGAACATCGACTTCTTCGGCAACAACTGGCGTTTCGAGATCGGCGTCGGCAACGACGGCGTCTACGCCGACAGCGCGATCGCCGAACCCCTCGCCATCGGGGACTGGTTCAGCATCTCGGACAAGGACGGCACCAAGGGCCCCCGCTATCTTCTCGACACCCGGGGCATCAAGGACCATCACCTTCCGGAGAAGATCCTCCAACTCTCCGGCAAGGTCGCGCTCCTGGGGATCTCCGCCGCCGTCGAGGCCGAACTCGGCTCGGAAGGCTTCACATTCACCCTGGAGACCCACCTCCTGAGCATCCTGGAATCGGAGATCAGCTGCACCCTCCACACCGGCACCGGCCTGCGCGCCACGGCGAACGTGGCACTGGACTTCGGCGTCGACCTCCCCCGAGGGGCCCTCCTCGGAGGCATCCCCGTCCCCGGCGGCACCCTGGTCGGCATCAAGGCGAGCGGCGGCTTCGATCTCAAGGTCGACGGCGACGGCGCGAATCTGCGGCTGACCGGCGACTGCGACGCCTACCTCGCGGGTGCGCACCTGGTGCGGTTCGGCCTGGACCTGACCTTCTCCGTCGGGAAGTGGGACGACATCGTCAGCTACCTTGAGAATAACCCGGAGAAGCTCTTCGAGAGCCTGGGCCAGGGAATCTGGGACGCGATGAAGGACTGCGCCACGACCAGGGCGGCGGAACTCAGCTGAAGCGGGCCGCCCGGCCGGGGCGATCCGCCCCGCTCAGGACCCGAGGCCGAGTATCGCCACCGTGAGCGGCAGGGCGGGCTCCTCGGGGAGGGCGGGCGGCTCCTCGCCCCGGCCCGTGTGCGTGGCCGGGACGACCCGCAGCGCCTGGACGCCGTCGGCGGCCCACGGCGCGTCCGTCGGCGGCAACGACAGCGTCACCCGCTGGCCGTCGACGAAAGTGGTCTCCAGCTTGACCGGCTCCGGTCGGTTCGTCTCCATGACAACTCGCCTCCGTGAATGAGTCACGCGCCCCGTCGAGAATCCGTCCTCGACCTCATGACGAACGGGGGAGCCGGAAGGTTCCCCCGTACGACAGCCGAACTCATGCCCCCACCGGCCCGGTTGCCGGATGTCCGGCCCGGCCGATTCCCGCCCGCAACCGGAATCTCGCTGTCAGGTCCGCTGTCCTCCCGTGCGTCCTCCCCTGCGGGACGCCACAGGGAAGGCGTCCCGGCGAATCCGACAGCAGGGATCTTGGGTATGAGTAGCACGACGGACGGGCGTTCCTCCACGGAGAGGACAGGAGAGCGTTTAGAAGCCGGGCAGGGGCAGGTCAGGCGGATCGCGGATGTCGACGCGCTGCGGGGGTTCGCGCTCCTCGGCATCCTGCTGGTCAACTTCAGCGTCATGGCCACCACCCACCACGGCGGAGGACTGGTGGACGCCTCCTTCGACGGACCGCTCCACCAGGCATGGCGCTATCTGAGCACAGTGCTGCTGGAATCCAAGTTCTACCTCCTCTTCTCCTTCCTGTTCGGCTACAGCTTCACCCTCCAGATACGCTCCGCCGAACGGGCCGGCGCCCGCCCCGTCCCCCGGTTCCTGAGGCGCTGCGCCGCCCTGCTGGTGATCGGTGTGCTCCACGCGACCCTGCTGTACCCGGGCGACATCCTCATCACCTACTCCATTCTGGGAGTGGTCCTGCTGACGGTGCGCGGCATCCGGCCCCGCACCGCCGTACGCGCCTCGATCTCCGTCTTCGTCTTCTGCGCGGTCGCCTTCCTGGTGCTGGGATGGCTGACCTGGGCCGGTCATCTCGACATGGGCGGCGATCCGTCGCGGGCCGACGCCCTGGCGGCTCAGGAGGCCCTGCGCGGCGGATTCGGCTCGGTGGTCGGCCAGTTCGTCTCGGAACAGCCCGGTGGCGCGCTGATGACCGTGGTGGTTCAGGGGACTCCGGCGTTCGCCGCCTTCCTGCTGGGGCTCGCGGCGGGCAAACGGAAGGTCCTCGCCGACCCGCTGCGCCACCGTGATCTGCTGCGGCGGATCCAGCGGGTGGGCTTCCCGGTCGGGCTCGCGGGCTCCGTCGTCTACGCCCACCTCGCGAAGAGCGACACCGGGATGGAGACCACGGGACTCGCCATGGCGGTGAACATGCTGACCGCGCCCCTGCTGTCGGCCGCCTACGCCGCCACCGTGCTCCGGATGCTCTCCGGCGGACGCCACGACCGGCTGGGCAGGGCGCTCGCCCCGGCCGGCCGGATGGCCCTCACCAACTACCTCACCCAGTCCCTGGTGATGGCGCTGCTCTTCACCGGCTACGGCTTCGCCCTGGTCGGCCGGGTGGCGCCGGTTCTGGTGACCGCCATCGCGCTCACCCTCTTCGCCGTACAGCTGGTGATCAGCCGCTGGTGGCTCAGCACCCACGCGTACGGTCCGGTGGAGTGGGTGCTTCGGGCGGTCACCAACGCGCGCCGGCCGCGATGGCGGCAGCGGGCGCGCACGGAATCCGGCTGAGCGCTCCCGTACCGCCGACGCGTTCGAGCGGTCTCAGTCCCCGGGGAGCAGTCCGGCGCGGTCGACCGCGGCCCTGGTGAGTATCGCGGACGTACCGACGACGGTTCCGGCCGGGCCCGCGTCGCCGTCCCTGGTCAGGACGGTGCGCTCGCCGAGGAAGGCGTGGGTGGTCCGGTCGAACACCCACTGTGTCTGCTCCCCGTGCGCGGTACGGGCGACGGCGACGCCTTCGCGCCCCGCGGCGTCGACGGCGGAGCCTGTCACCGTGACACCGGGGATCTTCGCGGCGGCGCGGTAGAGCGCTGCGCTGACCTGCGGCGGGGCCCAGGTCTCGGTCAGCAGTTCGCCGATCGCGGTGAACGCCCGCTGGTCCGGGTTCTGGCCCTGGCCCCGGGTCTGATCGCGGATCAGCCTCAGCAGGGCGTCGGGGTCGGTGGGCAGCGAGGCGACGTACTGATGGGTCGGGTCGCCGATCGAGGGGGCCGCCTCGCCCAGGGCGCCGGGCCGGGGCGTCGCCCCCCGGGACTCCAGGGTGTGGACCGGGCCGTCGGCTCCGAGCGGTGTGTCGGGCTCGCCCGGCACCCGCAGCAGACCGGGCCGGCTGCCGTCGGCGGAGAGCCACACCTGCCGGCTGTGCGCGGGGGGCACGGTCACGGGCCCGCCCCCGGCGCTCCGTGAGGCATGCGCCACCTTGCTCTCGACGTACACGAACTGGTCGGCGCGGACCGCCGGCCGGTTCCCGGCGGCGGCGGCGAGAGCGGCGCGGTCGAGGAGCCGGGCCGCCTCCGGCGAGCCGGGGGCGGTGTCGCCCGGGGCGGCCCGGTCGCCGCGGCCGGTCGCGTCCGGGAGGTCCACGGTCACCATGACGCCGAGCGCCAGGGAGCAGGCGACCGCCGGGGCCACGAGCCACAGGACCGGCCGTCGGCGCGGGCGCGGGGTCCGCGCGGCGCGGTCGGCGGGCCGGTCGATGAGCGCCGCCTCGCGCAGCAGGGCCTCCCGCAGCAGCGGTTCCCGGTCGGGCCCCAGCGCGGGGACCGGCGGCGGGGGCAGCAGACCGGCCAGGTCGAGGCTTTCGGCCTCGTCGGCGGGGTCGTTCGTACGGGGTCGGGGGTCGCGGTTCATCGGCGGTTCTCCTGGGGCGAGGGGCGGGCGGCGAAACGATTCGGCACAGGTTCGGCCGACGCGACGGACACGGCGGACGCGGCGGACGCGGGACGGCGGGGGCGTGCCGGCCGGGTGGCGCGGGTCTCGGCGTCGGCGAGTTCGCGCAGCCGGGCCCGGGCCCGGGACAGCCGTGACCGGACGGTGCCGATCGGCACGCCGAGCACCTCCGCCGCGGCCGCGTAGTCCAGGCCCGCCCACACCACGAGGGTGAAGACCTCCCGGTCGCGGCGGCGCAGCCGGGCGAGGGCGGTGTGCGCGGCGCGCAGCTGTTCGGCGTCCGCGAGATGGGTGACGAGATCGTCGGCGAAGTCCGGGACCGAGCCGCGTTCCGGGACGCGGGCGAGCGCGATATCGCGGCGGCGGCGCGAACGAGCGTTGCGGCGGATGATGTTGGTGGCGATCCCCAGCAGCCACGGGCGCGGGGTGCCTCCGTCGGGGTGGAGCTTCTCCCGGCCCCGCCATGCCTCCAGGAAGGTCGCCGAGACGATGTCCTCCGCCTCCGCCCAGTCGCCCGTCACCCGCAGGGCATAGCGGTACAGCACCTGGGCGTGCTCGTCGTACAGCTCTCCCAGGGCGACCGGGTCCCCGCGCCGGAAACGATTCCTCATCAGTGATTCCACGTTCTGCACTGCCCTGTCCGCGGTGTGGGTTCCGGTGAGCTGCGCCACATCGAGGCGTTCATCGGGTTTCGGAATGTGTGTGGTGCGGCCCGGCCTCCGGGGTTTCGGGGGCCGGGCCGCCGTGCTCCGGTCTCAGCCTTTCGCCAGCGCGGGCGGTCGTCCGTCGCGCGCGATGGAGGAAGGGAGCAGGCTTCTCAGTGTCGGTGAGGGTTCCAGTCCCAGTTCGTCGCGGAGGACACTGCGGCACTGCTCGTACTGCTGGAGTGCCGCGCCTCTGTTGCCCGCGGCGAGATGCGCTTTCATGAGGACGTGATGGGCGCTTTCCCGCAGGGGTTCCGCGCGGACGGCGGCGAGTCCGGCGGCGACCGCCTCGCCGTGGCGGCGGGCGGTGGTGAGCCGTTCGGTCATCGCCTCCAGTGCGTACAGCCGGAGTTGGCGGTACTGCTCCTGTTCGGTGATGACCCATTCATTCTCCGACCATTCCGGCAGCAGGTCGGCCGAGAGGTCGATGCGTGTCTGTGTGGTGAGAATGTCGTCGCAGGAACAGGTGAGGTCGAGCAGCCGGTGCGCGTTCGCCACGGCCTCGTGCACATCCACCATGATGTGCTCGGAAATCGCCAGTTCCTGTGTAGAAGTGTCGATGATGTGGTGGTCGGTCTGTGTTGCGCGCCACAGGGATGATCTGAGGTTCGCGTGGGCGCGTGACATGGTGACGTCGGGCCACAGAGTTCCGGCCACATAGGTGCGGGAGCGCGGCATGCCCTGGAGTGCGAGAAACGCGATGAGCCGTTGAACGCTTGAACAAAGGGGAACGCGTGTCTGATCGACCGACAGGGCGAATCCCTTGAGGAGCCTCAATGTGGTGACGTGAGTTGGTTCCTTCACCGATTCCCCCGGATGGTTCGGTTCCAATGATCCTTCGTATTACTCCCCGAATGCTGGAGCCATATTACGAACCAATCATGATCCTGTGACGAGGGCCTGGGGGTGAGAGATGACGAAATGGCGTCACCAAAACGTCGCCGAGGCGTCAATCACCCTGGTCGAGGCGGATTTTTCACGCCTCCCCGGAATCACTGAGACGTTTTCCGAGCGTGTCCGCCGCATCATCGGCCGGTGCGGGAACGGACCGGTGACGCGCATGTGACGTGTGTGTCGCGGCCCGGCCACGAGGGGCTCCGCATGCTGGCGGAGCACGTCATCGGGAGCGCGGCCGGGGGAGGATGCGGATGGGTGACTTCGGCGTCATCGGCGATGTCTCGATGGTCATCGTGGAGACATTGACCCAGGCCCTGCGCGGGCTGAGTCAGGTGGAACCGCCGATCGCGGAACTGAACGACCTCTCCGAGACGGTGCAGACCCCGCCGCCGAAGCTCACCGTGTTCCTCTACGACATCGCCGAGGACCCCAGTTCGCGCAACCGCCCTCCGGTGCGCTCACGGCCGCCCGAACCGCCGACCGTGCGCAAACCGCCGATGGCGCTGCTGCTGCGCTATCTGATCACACCCTGGGGCGGCGATCAGGCGACCCAGCACCGGATGCTCGGCCGAGCCCTCCAGACCTTCTACGACGACGCGATCCTGGACGGCGCGCAGCTCTCGGGCAGCCTCGCGGCGAGCACCGACGCGCTGCACCTCAGCCTCACCCCGCTCGCCCTCGACCAGAAGTCCTGGGTCTGGTACGCGATTCAGAAGCCCTACCGGCTCTCGCTGAACTACGAGGTCCGTGTCGTCAATCTGGACTCGGCCGTCGAGACCGCGGTCCGGCCGGTGCGCAGCCGGGTCTTCGACGGGACGCCGACGTCATGAGCCCCTTCCTGCCGCTGGAGCGGTCCACACGCCACAGCCCGGTCTGGTTCGTGCCCTTCGACGAGTACGCCGAGCGCGTGCGGACCACGGGCGTCACAGTCCGGCTGGAGCGGCTGACCGACACCGGCTGGCTGCCGCTCGACGATGTGGCCGTCCGCACGCCCAGCGCGGCTCTCGCCTATCCGGGGCTCGGCCGGCGCGCCGAGCCGTGGACGGCCCGGCCACAGCTCCACCGCGCCCGCTTCACCGCCCCCGGGCACCAGCCGCTGTACCCGGCCGACGGCGAGCCGTTCTCGTCAGACCTCCTCGCCGTCGAATTCCTGGTGCACCCCTACGACGACACCCATCCACCCGCCGCGGCGACCGTGCCCCGGCTCGTCCGGCTGCTGCCGAGCGTCTCCTTCCCGTACCCGCCGGGCGCGCGCACGGTCCACGGCGTCGTGCTCGACGCGGCCACCTGCGCCCCGGTCGTCAATGCGCTGGTCGAGGCCGAGGGCCTGACCAGCCGGGACGGCGCTCCCTGGCGGGAGCGGACCCTGTCCGACACCGCGGGGGCCTTCCGGCTGGCCCTGCGGTGGGAGGGCGAGAAGAGCGAGACGGACCCGGGCACGGAGACCTTCCGGCTGCGCGCCGTCGAGCGGCCCGGCCGGTCCGGGGCGCTGGTCGTCCGGCTGCCCCGGGAAGCCGACCGCCGACACGTCATCGAGATCCGCGAGAACTGAGGAGCCATCCATGGCGGAGTATCTGAGCCCCGGCGTATACATCGAGGAAATCGACGCGGGACCGCGGCCGATCGCGGGAGTGGGCACGAGCACCGCCGGCATGGTCGGGGTCACCGCGCGCGGCCCCTCCACCGGCAAGCCCAAGCTCGTCACCAACTTCCTGGAGTTCCAGAACACCTTCGGCGGATTCCTGCCGGAACCCGACCCGTCCGTACGGGACACCTGGGCCAATGACCCGGCCGAGGGCGGCCGCTGGTGGCTGTTCCCGCTGGCGGTCAAGGGATTCTTCGACAACGGCGGACAGCGTCTGTACGTCAAGCGGGTCGTCAGCGGCCGGGCGACCGCGGCCTCGGGCACCCTGGGCCACGGCCTGGTCAGCCAGATCGCCGCCGATGCCGCGAAAGGCGCGACGAGCCTGGAACTCGGCCATCTGATCGGCTTCGCCGGAGTCGGACAGCGGATCACGGTCTTCCGGGGCGACGACCAGCGGACGATCCACACCGCCGCCGTCGCCGCCTACGACGCGGCCGCCCGCCGGATCGAGCTGGACTCGGCCCTGCCCGCCGCCGTCCGAACGGCCCGTGGCGACTATGTGCAGGTCGGCGCGCGCAGCGCGGAGCAGACCCTGAGCTTCTCGGCGATCAGCCCCGGCTCCTGGGGCGGCGCGGTCCAGGTCCGGATCCTGCCGGTGGCCGCGGCCTCGCTCGCGGTGCTGCCGGACCCCCAGGAGGGCGCGCCGTTCACCACCCGGCTGACCGAGGACGCGGCGGCCGACAGCGAGACGGTCGAGGTCGCGACGGCGGCCGGGCTCGACCCCGGCGAACTCCCCGACGAGGTCTGGGTCCAGATCGGCCCCGACCGGTTCAAGGTCCGGGTGGGCGAGCCGGCCGACGGGACTCTCACCCTGACTCTCCCGGCGGGGGCACGGCACCCGGCCTGGCAGACCGGGCTGACCGTGCGCCGGGTGCGCCGGGGCAACACCGCGCCGGGCCGTTCCCTGCGCATCGGCGGCGCGAGCCGGCTGTACCCGGACGCGGTCGTCCAGCTCGACGACGGCACGCGTCTGACCGTCCTGAACGTCGAGTCCGTCGCCGCGGACGTCGTCGTCTTCGGCGGACCCGTCCAGGGGACCTTCTTCGAGACCGACCGGATCCAGCTGATCGAGGCCCAGGTCGGCACCCGCTTCACCGATCCGTCCGGGGCCTCGGTGACCGAGACCTTCGACAACCTCCGGCTCGGCGGCGACACCCCGGCGAATGTGACGACCGCCCTCGCGGCCCGCTCCAAGCTGGTGCGGGCGACCGCCCTGGCCGGCCTCTCCACCGACCCCGCCGAATTCCCGGTGCCCGCGATCGGCTCCTGGCTGACCCTCGCGGACGGGGACGACGCCTACGGCGGGCTGAATGTCGGAGACTTCGTCGGCGTCGACGGCGGCAGCGGGCGGCGCACCGGTGTCGTCGCACTGGAGGACATCGACGAGGTCGCCGTCTGCGCCGTGCCCGGAGTGTGGTCGGACACCGTCGAATCGGCCCTGGTCACCCACTGCGAGCTGCTCAGGGACCGGTTCGCGGTCCTCGACCCGCAGGACGGCCTGGACATCGAGGGCATCCAGACCTTCCGCGAGCGCTTCGACACCAAGTACGCGGCGCTCTACTACCCGTGGCTGGTCACCAGGGATCCGCTGACCAACCGGGACGTGGAGATCCCGCCCTCCGGCCATCTGGCCGGCATCTACGCCCGCGTCGACGTGGAGCGCGGCGTCCACAAGGCGCCCGCCAACACCGTCATCCGGGGCATCCGCGCCGTCGACGGCATCGCCCAGGACATCACCAAACGCCACCAGGACGTACTGAACCCCAAGGGGATCAACGCGCTGCGCTTCTTCCCCGGGCTCGGTCAGCGGGTGTGGGGCGCGCGCACCCTGTCCTCGGACAGCTCATGGAAGTACATCAACGTCCGCAGGCTCTTCCTCTATCTGGAGGAGTCGATCGACGAGGGCACCCAGTGGGTCGTCTTCGAACCCAACGACGAGGCCCTGTGGGCCCTCGTCCGCCAGACGGTCGCGAACTTCCTCACCACGGTGTGGCGCAGCGGCGCACTCGCCGGGACCACCGCCGACGAAGCGTTCTTCGTCGCCTGCGACCGCACCACGATGACCGAGGACGACCTGGCCAACGGCCGGCTCATCTGCGTCATCGGCGTCGCGCCGGTCTTCCCGGCCGAGTTCGTGATCTTCCGGATCCAGCAGAAGACCCGCGAGACCCAACTCGCCTGAGCAGCTGAGGAGACGCCACCATGCCGCCCGTTACCAGAGACGATCCCTACGCCTCATACAGCTTCCAGATCATCGTGACCAACGTCAGCGACGACGGGGTCGCGGTGAGCGGGTCCTTCACCGAGGCCAGCGGTCTGGAACTGGAGATCCCGCCGATCGAGTACCGCAACGGCAGCGAGGACATCACCGTCCGCAAGATCCCCGGACTCAAGAAGTTCACCAACCTCACCTTCAAGCGCGGCATCACCGGCCATGTCGGCTTCTGGAACTGGGTCGTCGAGGCGCTCAACGGCAAGGTCCGGCGGACCTCCGGCTCGATCGTGCTGCTCGACGAGAACCGCCAGGAGGCCATGCGCTGGAACTTCGACCGGGGTTGGCCCACCAAGTACACCGGCCCGACGCTGAGCGCGACCAAGAACGAGATCGCCATGGAGACCCTGGTGCTCGCGGTCGAGAAACTGGAGATCGACGTCTGATATGGCAGGCGAAGCGCTCCCCGGCGTATCCCTGACGTTCGTGCCGAGCGGCTCCGGCGAGGAACCGCTCCGCACCGACGTGGCCGTCTTCCTCGGTCGGCTCCGCCGCGGCCCGGCGGGCACGCCGGTCCGCGTGGAGAGCTGGAACGACGTCGTGGGCGTCTTCGGGCCGCCGGACGGCTCCGGCGCCACGCCCCACGCGCTGCGCGGCTTCTTCGAGAACGGCGGGCGCACCGCCTGGGTCCTGCGGGTCACCGGGCCCGCCCGCACCGCGAGCGCGCCCTGGACGGTCGGCCGGGTGAGCGGCTTTGCCGCCCAGCGGTACCAGGCGGTCGCCACCAGCCCGGGAGCCTGGGCGAACGGCGGGCGCGTCGCCATCCGCCACCGGTCCAGCACCGTCGCCGGACCGCCGACGGTGACCGTGCGGGTCCTGGTGCCGGGCGAACCCCCGGAGATCTTCGCCGGGCTCCCGCCGGCCGAGGTCGCCGACCGGCTGACCGCGTCCCGGCTGATCCGGCTGATCCCCGACGGCCCCGCCCCGCCGCCGGGCCCGCCGGGCCCGATCTCGCTCTCCTGGGACCTGACGCTCACCGGCGGCGACGAAGCGCCACCGGGGCGGCGCGAGTACGCCGACGCCGTGGCCGGACAGGCCGAGCTGCCGGAACCGGCCCTGGTGGCGCTGCCGGACCTCGGCACGGACCTCACCGGCCCCGACCACGGCGAGCTGGTGCGGGAACTGCTGCGGACCGTGCACCCGCTGCTCGACCGCCTCGTCGTCCTGGACGTACCGCCGCGGCTGACCGCCGTGGACGCGGCGGTCGCCTGGGCCGGCTCCCTCACCGGGGAGTCGGACACCGAACTGCTGAGCACGGTGGCCGTCCACCACCCGCCGCTGCGGGTCCCCGACGGGACCCGCACCCGGACCGTTCCGGCGTCCGGACACGTCCTGGGCGTCATCGCCCGCCTCGACGGCGAGCGCGGCGCGCACCACACCCCGGCCAACGCGGTGATCCTGGAGGCGGTCGACCTGGCGGCCTCGTTCCCCGAGGCCCAGCAGATCCGGCTCTTCGACGCGGGCGTCAACCTCCTGCGGTGCACCAGGGGCCGGGGCCTGGTGGTGTGGGGCGGACGCACCCTGTCCGCCGACCCCCGCACCCGCTGGATCGCCCACCGCAGGCTGCTGCACCTGCTGGTGCGGGCCATCCGCCGGGTGGCCGGCCCCCTGGTCTTCGACGTCAACTCGCCCGAGCTGCGGCTGACCCTGGTACGGGCGGTGACCTCCGTGCTGCTGGCGGCCTTCCGCTCCGGGGCGCTCGCCGGCTCACGGCCCGAGCAGGCCTTCCGGGTGATCTGCGACGACACCAACAATCCGCCGGAGCAGGACCCGGCACAGGTGGTCTGCGAGATCGAGGTCGCCCCCGCCGTACCCATGGAATTCATCCGGCTGCGCCTGGTCCTCGGCCAGGACCGAGGACTGGAGGTGATCGAAGCATGACACTCGACCCACTGCCCAAGTACCGCTTCCTGGTGACGCTCGACCCCGGAGACGCGTATCTGCCCTCGGCCCAGGCACTCCTGCTGCCGCTGGTCGCCTCCGGCGCGTTCCAGGAGGTCACCGGCTTGGGCGCACAGCTGGAAGTGACCAGCTACCCGGAGGGCGGCCGCAATGACTCGGTGCACCAGCTGCCGCTGCGCCACAGCTGGAACCGGATCGTCCTGAAACGCGGAGTGGTCCGCGACCCCGGGCTCTGGGCCTGGTATCAAGCCGGGCTCGGCGACTCGCTGGGAGCCCGCCGCGACGGCGCGGTGATCGTCCTCGGCCCCGACGGGATCCCCGGCGCGGCATGGGCGTTCCACGGCGGCCTCGCCGCCAAGTGGAGCGGCCCGGACCTGCACGCCGAACAGAACGCCGTCGCCGTCGAGTCGCTGGAACTGGCCCACGAGGGACTGACCAAAGTCCTCCAGGACACTGTCGCGAATCCGCTGTCCCCGCTGAACCGAAGGAGGTGACCGACGTGCCGAAACTGACCATCCACCACCTCGAAGTCCGCTTCCAGGTCGAGGGCGACGACGGTGCCGTGTTCACCCGTCTGTTCAACCGGCACATCCAGGCCTGGTCGAGACTGTACGAGGACGCCCGCGCCCGTACCCGCAAGACCGAGGCGGAACGGCGGTTCGGCGACGGGGAGGACCCGTCGTGAGCATCACACCCGTCTCCTTCGCCGGCCAGGGCGCGGCCCGCGCCCGGCTGGAGATCGTCCGCCCGGTGATCGCCGACGAGCGCAAGCGCCGGATCCCCCTGCGCTTCAACCCCACCGACTACAAACTGAGCAAGACCAACACCTTCGCCGAGATCACCATCCCCGGCCTGGAGACACCACCGCTCCAGTACGTCCGGGGCGGCACCGAGACGCTCTCCGTACAGGCCCTCGTCGACACCTCCGACACCCTGGAGAACGTCCGGACCGCCTATGTCGACGCGCTGCGCGACCTGCTGCGCCCCGACAGCCGTGAACACGCGCCGCCCGTCGTCCGCTTCGTCTGGGACCAGTCGGTCTTCACCGGCGTCGTGGAGAAAATGGATGTGCACTACCAGCTGTTCCGCCCGGACGGAGTGCCGCTGCGCGCGATGGTGGACCTGGCGCTCAAGGAGTACCGCCCGGCCGCGGTGCAGACGGCGCGGAACCCCTTCTCCTCGCCCACCGTGGAGAAGAGCTATGTGGTGCGCCGGGGCGACACCCTCAGCAGCATCTCCGCCGCGGTCTACCGAAGGCCCGACGCCTGGCGGGAACTGGCCCGCGCCAATGGCATCAGCGACCCACGAGACCTGCGGCCGGGCCGGGTGCTGACCGTGCCCCGGCTGCCGTGAGGAGCGCGCCATGAGCACCCCCGCACCGGAAGTCGCCTCTCCGGACCGGTACGCGCCCGAGTTCGAGGTGCGGATCGAGGGCCTGGAGATGGACCCGTCCACCAAGAACGACATCATCGACATCAAGGTGAACCGCGACATCGACGAGATGTCCGGCTTCGATCTCACCCTCAACAACTGGGACGACGCCCGGCTGAGGTTCAAGCACAGCGACTCGCCGGACTTCCGGCTCGGCTGCCGGGTCTCGGTGCGGCTCGGCTACGCGGACAAGCTGCTCACCGTCGCCACCGGGACGATCAGCACCCTCAGCCCCAAATTCTCCGACGGGTCCTCACCGACCGTCGGCGTCAGCGGAGTGGACGGACTGCTGCGGCTCAAGGACCGCAAACCGGCCGAGAACGAGGTCAAGATCTACCGGAACATGCCCGACTGGCGGATCGCGGAGGAGATCGCCCGGCGCAACCGGCTGCGGATCGAGGTCACCCGGGAGGGCCCGACCCACGACCGGGTGGTCCAGAAGAACCAGGACGACGCGAGCTTCCTGATGGAACGCGCGAAACGGCTGGACTTCGACTGCTACATCCTGCCGGATCCGGCCTCCGGCGAGGACACCCTGTACTTCATCAGGCCCACCGACGGCCGCGACGGCCGCCCGATCCGGGTCTACCGCCTCGCCTACGCGCCCGGGCTCACCACCGGCCCCAGCGCGCAGCCCGCCGGACTGATCCCCAACCTGCTCGACTTCACCCCCACCCTGACGGTGTCCAAGCAGGTCAGCAAGCTCACCGTGCGCGGCTGGGACCCCCGGACCAAACAGCCGATCGCCTTCACCGCCACCGCCGAGAACCTGCCGGCCGGACAGAACAGCGCCGGCGGCCAGAGCGGGCCCCAGGCCGCCGAGAGCACCCTCCAGGGCCGCCAGGAAGTCCTCGTCGACGCCCCGGTCAGCAGCGACCAGGAGGCCCGCGAACTGGCGATCAGCCTGCTCAGGGAGCGGGCCTACGAATTCATCACCGCCACCGGCCGGGTGGCCGGCCTCCCCGAGCTGAGACCCGGCGACAACCTGGAGATCTACGGCCTCGGGAGGCGCTTCTCCGGGACGTACTTCGTCAAAAGGGTCGAGCACACGCTCAACACCGGCGGCTTCTTCACCCAGTTCACCGGCCGGCGGATCCACCAGGGGGACCAGTGACCACCACCAGGAACACCCCGCGCGCCCGCAGCACCGACAAGCGGTACTACGGCGTCGTCGAAGCCCTCGTCGTGGAGAACGACGGCGACGACGAGGGCCGCGTCAAGCTCACATTCCCCTGGTTCGACCAGACCACGGTCACCGACTGGTGCCGGGTCGGCCAGCTCTACGCGGGCAACGGCTACGGCTCGCTCTTCGTCCCGGAGAAGGGCGACGAGGTCCTCGTCGCCTTCGTCCACGGCGACATGCGGTTCCCCATCGTCCTCGGCGGCCTCTACAACGGCGAGGACAAGCCGCCGACCGCCCGGACCGGCGGCCGAGACCAGAAGATCATCCGGACCGCGCACGGCCACGAGATCCTGCTCGACGACACCTCCGGCCGGGCCGCCGTGCGCATCACCTCCGCCGCCGGACACACCGTGGAGATGGACGACGAGGGCAAGGCCGTCCGGATCACCGCCGCCCAGGGCGGCAGCGTGACCGTCTCCGCCCAGGGCGACATCACCCTCAAGGCGGCCAAGGTCACCATCGACTCCTCCGCCATCGACCTCGGCGGCGGCTCAACCGAACCGCTCGTCCTCGGCAACGCCCTGCTCACCGCGTTCAACACCCACACCCATCCGTCCGCCGCCGGGCCCACCGGACCGCCCGTGCCGCTGCTCACCCCCGCGGTCCTCGCGAAGAAGGCGAGAACGGCATGAGCGAGGAGTTCCTCGGCACCGGCTGGCGCTTCCCGATCCTGCCCGACGAGGCCGGTCGGCTCGGATACGCCGTCGGGGAGGAGAGCATCGAACACTGTCTGAGGGCCCTGCTCCTCACCGGCGTCGGCGAACGCGTCATGCGCCCCGACTTCGGCACCCGCGCCCAGGAGTCCGTGTTCGCGCCCGGCAGCGTACAGAGCCTCCGCGACCTGGAGAACTCCATCGCCGACGCGGTCCGCGACCACGAGCCCAGAGTCGAGCTGGACGAGGTCCGCGCCGAGGCCGATCCCGCCGACGAGTCCCGGGTCACCGTCTCGGTCGTCTACCGGATCCGGCGCAGCAACACCAAGGCCAACCTGGTCTTCCCGTTCTACGCAGGCCTCACCGGGAGCACCCCATGACCCTGCCCGCGCCGAAGCTGGACGACCTCACCTGGGACGCGATCATGGCGGAGTCCCGCCGCCGCGTCCCCGCCGAGTCGGACGGCCTCTGGACGCTCCACGCGCCCGCCGACCCCGGCATCACCCTGCTCGAACTCTTCGCCCATCTGCTGGAACAGCGGCTCTACTGGCTCGACCAGGTCCCGGACGCCCTCGTGGTCGCCCTGCTGCGGCTGCTCGGCGTCGACCCGCCGCGCCCCGCCCGCGCCGCCGCCACCGTGCTGCACCTCATCGTGCCGACCGACCCCGGCGCACCCGTCCCCGTCGTCCGCGCCGGGACGCCCCTCTCCAGGGACCCGCTGGGACGCGTCGTCTTCACCCTCGACGACGAGGTGGCCGCCTTCCCCCTCGACCCGGACGGCGAGATCACCGCGGTGACCGACCGGGACCGCACGGCGGACCTGCGGGCCCGCCGGGGCGTCCCCCTGCTGGCGAGCGACGGCGGCCCCTCCTCGGCCCGCTTCACCCTCCCGCTCACCGGCGAACTCCCCGCTCCCGGACCGCTCTCCCTGCTCGTCGAGGTGGACGCGCCCGCCGCCGTCACACCCGAGTGGCTGCCCGGCGCGACCGATGGCGTGCCCCCGCCCGCGGAACTGAACTGGTCCTGGTTCCGCCCCGGCACCGACCGGGGCGGCGCGTTCGGGAAGGTCGAGGACGGCACCGCCGGACTCCGCAGATCCGGCGTCGTCCGGCTGCACCCGCCGCCCGGCTGGACCACCCGGGACTCGGGGCTGCTGCTGTCGACCCCGGCGGCCACCTTCACCGCGCCGCCCCGGCTGCTGCGGCTCGCGGTCAACGCGTGCGCCGCCCGCCACCTCCGGCGGCACACCCTCACCGGGGCCGTCCTCGCACAGCAGATCGAAGCCTGGCTGAAACTGCCCGGCCAGCGCCTCGTCCTGCCCGAAGCCGCCGACGGCCTGCTCGACGCGGCCCTCTCCCTCGCCGACGAGGAGTGGAGCGCCGCCCCGGACTTCACCTTCGGAGCCTCCGCCGACCGGATCTTCGTCGTCGACCGCGCCGAGGGCGCGCTCGTCTTCGGCGACGGACTCACCGGACGCGTCCCCCGGCCCGACGCCCGAAACGCACGGGCCGACTACACCACCGGCGGCGGACGGGCCGGAAACGGAGGACTGACGGCGAACTGGCTGCCGGCCGACGACTCCGCGCCCGCCGCCCTCACCGCCACCAGCCTCGTCCAGGCATCCGGCGGCCAGGACCCGGAGACGGTCCCCGAGGCCCGCCGACGGGCCGCCGCCGCGCTGGGCGAAGTCACCCGCGCGGTCACCGCCGAGGACTTCGTCACCCTCGCCCGGACCACCCCCGGCGTCGCCGTCGCCCGCGCGCACCCCGCCGTCGGAGAACACCCCGGCCATCCGTGCGCCACCGTGCCGGGCGCGGTCACCCTCCACATCGTCCCCTCCGCGCCGAGGGACGACCTCACCCGGGAGGACTTCGTCCCCGACCCGCGACCCGACCCGGGCCTGCTGTGCGCCGTCGCCGCCCGGCTGGACAGAGCCAGGCTCCTCACCTCCGAGGTCTTCGTCCGCCCGCCCGACTACCGCGATGTCACCCTCCGCGTCGATCTGTCCGGCGACCCCGCCGACCGCGCCCGCGCCTCCGCCGCGGCCGCCGACGGACTGCGCCGTTATCTCGACCCGCTGATCGGCGGCGAGGACGGCGAAGGATGGCCGTTCGGCGAACCGCTGCGCCCCTCCGCCCTGCTGCGGGCCGCGCAACGGGCGCTCGGGGACCTCGCGGACGTCCTGGCCGTCGCGATCGGCCTCGACGGCGACGAACCCGACGAGAGCTGCCGCGATGTGCGACTCCGCGCCGGCGATCTGCCGGTCCTGCGGGCGGTCCGGACCCGGGTCGTGCCCGCGGCCGAGCCGGGAGAGGGGCTGACATGAGCGGCGAGGTGTGGTGGGAGCGCGACGCGCGCACCGAGGGCGGACTCGTCCCGGGCCCCGGCCCGACCGGCGTCCAGCCCGAACTGGTCGACGCCACCCCCGAGACGGCCCGCGCCCGCGTACGCGGCCGGATCACCGCGTACACCCCCGACTGGACCGACCCGGACCGCCAGGACGCGGGAGTCGCGCTCGTCCGTGTCTTCGGCGCCCAGCTCGCGTCCGTCCTCACCCGGGTGAACCGGCTCCCCGAGAAGATCCTCGCCGAGCATCTCGCGACGGCGGGGGTACGCAGACGTCCGGCCGGAGCGGCCGCCGCCCTGCTGGAGTTCACCGTGAACCCGCCGGACGGCGCGTCCGTCCTCGTCCCCGCCGGATTCCAGGCGGCCGCCTCCGGCCCGGCGGGACAGGTGATCTTCGAGACGGACGACGATCTGTACGCGACGCCCGCCCGGCTCACCGCGCTCGCCGTCCAGGAGGCCGGGAAACTCGAACTCCTCCCGCTGGGCCCCGCCGGGCCGGGCCACCCCTTCGCGCCCTTCGGCCGCGACCCCGAGCCGGGCAACGGCCTGTGGATCGCGCTGGCCGGGACCGCCGCCCCCTACCCCCGGCTCTCCCTGGGGTTCGTCGTCGTCGCCGACCCGCCCGCGCCCGCCGCCTCCGACGGCCCCGCGCCGCGGCCGGAGCCCCCCGAGCCGCTGCTGCGCTGGGACGTGCTGGACGGCACCGGATTCACCCCCGCCGAAGTCGCCAGGGACGGCACGGACGGACTGCGCGCCAGCGGCACCGTCGAACTGCGCGTCCCGCGCTCCTGGCGGCCGGGGAACGCCCCGGGCCTGCCGGGCCCCCCGCTCCGCTGGCTGCGGCTGCGGCTCGCCCACGGCTCCTTCGCCGGGCCCGCGCCCGTCCTCTCCGGAGTCCGGCTGAACACGGCCTCGGCCACGGCCACCCGCACCATCAGGGACGAACCCCTCCAGCCGGTCCAGGGCCCGCCGGGCGCGGGCCGCCGGATGACGCTGAGCCAGGTCCCCATCCTCGAAGGATCGGTGGTCATCGAGGTCGACGACGACCCGGGCGGCGATGTCTTCGGCACCACCGCCGCCGTCACCTCCCGCTGGCGGGAGACGCCCGGCCTGGCCGGACACGGCCCCGCCGACCGGGTGTTCACCGTCGACCACGAGACGGGCGAGATCGCCTTCGGCGACGGCGTCCACGGAGCCGCCGTCCCGCCCGGCTTCCGCAACGTCCGCGCCGTGCGCTACCGGGTGGGCGGCGGCAGCGCGGGATCCGTCCGGGCGGGAGCCGTCGGCACCGTGGTCACCGCGCTGCCGTTCGTCACCGGCGTCACCAACCCCTTCCCGGCCTCGGGCGGCACCGACCCCGAACCCGACGCCGACGCGATGCGCCGGGGCGTCGGCGAACTGCGCGCCCGGGGACGGGCCGTGGCCCCCGCCGACTACGGACTCCTGGCCACCCGGACGCCCGGCGCGTCCGTGGCGCGCGCCCAGGGCGTGCCCGGCCTCCACCCCGACCACCCGGGAGTGCCCATCCCCGGCGTCGTCGGCGTCCTGGTCGTACCGCCCGGGGACGACAGCGGCGAACCGCCCACGCCGTCCGCCGCGACCCTGCGCGCGGTCGCCGACCACCTCGCCCGCGCCGCCGCCCCCACCGGGGTCACGGTCGTCGCCGCCCCCGCCCGCTACCGGCGGATCGGGGTCGAGGCGCGGGTCACCCTCGACCCCGACCAGGACCGGGCCGTGACACTGGCCCGCGCGGGCGACGCGATCACCGCCTACCTCGACCCGCTGCGCGGCGGGGAGAACGGCGCGGGCTGGCCGTTCGGCGGCACCCTGCGACACGCCCTCCTGGTCCGGCGGCTGCTGGCCGTCGAAGGAGTGCTGGCCGTCTCCGGCCTCACCCTCGTGGTCGACGGACAGCGCAAGCGGCCCTGCACCGACCACGCCCTCGCGCCGCACACCCTCGTCTGGCCGGAACGCCCGCTGCTGATCCCCGGGAGAGACCGCCCATGACCTGCGCGTCAGGACCCGCCACCTTCCGCCTGCTCGACGCCCATGTCGGCTGGGACCAGCGGGAGGTCCATAACCTCGTCGGCTTCGACGACCCGGCCGGAGTGCGCCTCGCCCACCCCGGCTCCGCACCCGAGGGGCCCACCAGGCGCGCCCTGCTGCCCTGGTTCCCCGACCGCCGCCTCACCCCGGGCGAAGGACACTGCGACTGGTATCTGCTCACCCCCGACCGGCCCCGGCTGCTGCGCCGGGACGCCTGCTCCGAGGGCTGGACACCCGTCTGGCCGCCCGGCTGCGAACCCGAACCCCCGCGCGCCCCGGTCTCCGTCGCCGCACGGGGAAACCGGCTCGCCGTGGTCGAGACCGACCGGGTACGGGTCTGGCGGCACCAGGGCCGACACCTCGCGGGCGTGATCCCGGTCGACCGGCCCGTCTGGGCCGCCCCGGCGGCGGGCGACGAGATCCTCGTCGCCCGCGAACCCGACACCGATCTGCGGCGCTACAGCACGGCGGGGGAGTTCCTCGGCCTGCTGCGCACCGGAGCCCCGGGCCGGA
This sequence comes from Streptomyces inusitatus, assembly GCF_014651115.1. Lineage (GTDB taxonomy): Bacteria > Actinomycetota > Actinomycetes > Streptomycetales > Streptomycetaceae > Streptomyces > Streptomyces amakusaensis. Next base: position 156,504 of record NZ_BMWG01000011.1, read on the forward strand.
TCGTCGGGCTGCGGACCGGCCCGGGCCGGACGATCTGGCTGCTCACCGACGACGGCGTACGGCTGCGGATCCACCGAGGCGGCCGGAAGCGCCCGTTCCGGACGGTCACCGCGGCCGAGCTGGCCGCGACCCTGCCGCCGAGCACCCTCGTCTCGGCGACCGAGGAGGGCTTCTGTCTGCGGGAGCCCGGCCCGGACACCACGGTGACCCGCTGCTTCGACTGGCGGGGCGAACCACGCGAGGCCCCTTCGCCGCCGACCGACGAGTACGTCACCTCCGGATCCTGCCTCACCACCCTGATCGACAGCGGCGTCTCGCGCTGCCGCTGGCACCGCGTCAGGGTGGACGCCGACCTCCCCACGGGCACGGCGGTCACCGTCTCGATCGTGGTCTCCGAGGACGGACGGTACGAGGACACCGACTGGCAGACGGCGGTCCCCGGAGCCGCCGACTTCCTCGTCGACCAGCCGCCGGGCCGCTTTCTGCGGCTGCGGCTGCGGCTGACCGGCGACGGCGGCGCGACCCCGGTCGTACGCCGGATCCGACTGGATCTCCCCCGCTCCACCAGCGCGGACCTGCTCCCCGCGGCGTTCCGCGAGGACCCGGCCGCGGACGACTTCACCGAGCGCTTCCTGTCGCTGTTCGACGCCTCGCTCGGCGAACTCGACCGGGTGATCGAGCGCTGTCCCGCCCTGCTGGACCCGGCCGGAGTCCCGGACCGGGTGCTGCCCTGGCTCGCCGGGCTGCTGGGCCTGTCGTTCGAGGCGGGCTGGGACGCGCGCACCCGGCGCGCGCTGCTGGCCGCCGCCCCGGAGCTGTACCGGCGCAGGGGCACACCCTGGGCGCTGCGCGAAGCGGTCCGCATCGTGTTCGGCGCGACCCCGGTCATCGACGAACTGGCGGCCGACCGCCGCTGGGCCCTGATCCGGCGGACGGCGGAGGGGACCGGGACCGGGACCAGTACCGGGACCGACGGCCCGGGGCTGGGCGGCGTCCGGCTGTTCGGCCGGTCGGCGAGCAGATTCCGGCTGGACGGATCGGCCCTCGGCGCGGGACCCCTGCGGGCCTTCGGCGACCCGGACACCGATCCGCTCACCGCCCACGCCCACCGGTTCCGGGTCCTGCTGCCGGCCGGCTCGGCGGACGAGAAGGCGCTGCGGCGGCTGGTGGGCCGACAGGCCCCCGCGCACACCGCCGGATCGGTCCGCACCGGCGGCGCGGGGTTCGTGGTCGGCTCACGGTCCACAGTCGGGGTGGACACCTCCTTCGTTCCGCTGCCGCCGCCGGTGCTGGGCGGCGAACACCCCCCGCGGCTCAACCGCGACGCGGTGCTCCGACCGGGGCCGCGAGGAGCGCGCCACGGGGTGATCGTCGGGGCGGTCTCCGGCATCGGCGTGCACACACAGGTCTGGTGAGAGGACAGTGCGATGACAGAACCAGCGTCAGAGACGGCATCGGGACCGGGAACAGGACCGGGAACAGGACCGGGCACGGCGCACACCGAGGGCTTCGACGAGCCCCCGCTGCGCAGACTGCGCTACTTCCACGGCCAGATGCTGGGAGCCAGGGACTTCCAGCGGGAACAGGACTACTACCGGCAGAAACTGAAGCTGCGGCTGCGCGCCCTGCTGGGCTACGGCGTGGTCTGCGGACTGTTCGTGACACCGGTGCCGCCCGACCGGGACGACTGTCACGACGAGGCCGACGGCCCGGGGGCGGACGCCGCCCCCGACGCCGCCCCCGCGCGGGACGGGACCCCCGAGCCGACCGGCGGCCCCGGGCCCGACGGCGGCGAACACTTCCGCCGCCGTCCCCGCGTACGGATCACCCCCGGCCTCGCCGTCGACTGCGACGGCAACGAGGTCGTGGTGCGCGGCGGCTGCGTCGTCGACCTGTGGAAGGCGCTGCCCCCCGACGAACGCCACACGGACACTGTCTGGGTGGGCGTCCAGTACGGCGAGCGCCCCGTCGAACCCACCCGCGCCGTGTACAACGACGGCTGCGCGGACACCTCCGACTGCGAGTTCGGCTGGACCGAGGAGTGCTACACCGTCAAGGTCACCGGCTGCGAGCCGCCCAAGGACGAGCGCTGCGACACCTGCCGCTCCCGCTGCGAGCACACCGTGCTCTGGCTGGCCAGGATCGAGGGGATCGACTGGCACCGGCCGGTCCGCCCGGACCGGATCCATATGAACGTCCGCAGGCCCTTCGGCCGCCATCTCCCCGTCGTGATCACCGGAGTGAACTGGATCCACGGCCACACCTACACCGTCGACGAGGCCAAAGCACTGCTCGGCACCCAGGACGAGGACGGCGGACTCGTCGTCCGGTTCTCCGACGGCGTCCGCGCCGACACCCTCCAACCCGGCGTCGTGGAGATCCAGGTCATCGAGGGCGGCGCGGGCCGCAACGCCTCCACCTGGTACATGGGCGGCGCGTTCGCCGAACCCACCGGCCACGAGGAGTTCACCGACCGCTTCCGCTACCGGCAGACGACGCGCGAGACGCTCCAGGACGGCGACCGCGTCCTGATCACCGTGCGCGCCGCCTTCCTCCTCGACCGCTGCTGCCGCCCGGTCGACGGCACCCATGTCGGCGGGCGCGTGCCCACGATCGACGCCGGACCGCACCCGACGGCGGCCTCCACCGGACCTTCCGGCGTCTGTGTCCTGCCCCCCTCCGGCGTCGGCCCCTGGACCTCGGGCACCGGCGCGGGCGGGGACGTGTTCGAGAGCTGGTTCTTTGTGAAGGAGCGCTGATCATGGGAACAGGATGCGGATGCGGCTGCGGGGGCGCGTCGGCCCGGCCGTCCGCCTTCGTCCGGCCGCGCTTCTTCGCCGGACAGCTGCTGACCGAGGACGACCTCGGTCTGCTGGTCGACTACACCACCGCGAAGAACCGGCTCCACAACCGTTCGCTGTACGGCCCCGGAGTGGTCCGCGGCCTCGAAGTCGCCTGCGCCCCCTGCGGCGGCGGCACCGTCGTGGTCCGGCCCGGCCACGCGCTCGACCCCGAGGGCCACGACATCGTGGTGCCCTGCGCCGAGAGCGTCGACGTACGCGCCCTCGTCCAGGAACAGCGGGTCGCCTCGCTCGGCGCGGACTGCGGCGAACCGTGCGACGGCGGCGGACCGCGCCGCTACGGCCTCTTCGTACGGTACGAGGAGAGCCAGGTCGAACCGGTCGCCCCGTACGCCACCGAGGAACCCTGCCCCTCACCGGGATGCGTGCCCTCCCGGCTCCGGGAAGGATTCCGCTTCGTCATCGGACGGGCCGATGCCGACGACCACCGCCACAACCCCGGCACCCTGCTGCTCGCCGCCCTGGGCGATCTGACCAGGGCGGAGGATGTACGAAACCGGGACCGAAGGCTCGGACGCCATGTCGACGCCCTGTTCGCCGCCTCGCTCGCCCCGGGCCGCACCTTCCGGTTCGACGCCGCCGACGGGAAGCGCTACACCGAGGGACTCGCCTGGCTGCGCGAGAACGGCGACGGCGGAACCCCGACGCCGCAGGCGGCCCGTACGACGACCGAGCACGTCCGCGCGGTGGCCGCCGCCATCGCCCGATACGACACCTACGACCGGGCAGGACAGGAACAGCTCCTCCGTGACTACCCCGATCTCGCCGGGGTCCCCGACGCCCGGGGCGTCCTCGGGGCGGCCTGCGAGCGGCTCGCCGGCACCGACACGGAAGCCGTCTGGCCGAACCCGCTGACCCGCTCGATCGCCCGCGCCGTGGTCACCGAGACCCGGGCCAGGATCGTCCCCGCCCAGGGCGACCCCGACGCACCGCTGGAAGTACGGCTGCTGGCCCAGGGCACCCCGCTCAGCCACGCGCTCCAGGCGGAGTTCCGCGCCGATCTCCACCTCGTCCGGGACTGGCTGCTGGGCCGCCTCGACCTCTCGACCGTCGACACCGACTGCGCACTGCGCTCCGACACCGTCCGCGTCGACCTGCCCCCGCCGCTGCCGACCCCGCCGCCGGACAGCGTCGAGAAGGTGACCGCCGCCGACCTGCGGCAGATCGCCGAGGCGATCGCCGCGCTCACCACCGCCGTACGCCGCTTCCTCACCGAGGCCGCCTGCGCCGCCCTCAGCCCGCCGCACTCCGACACCACCGACACCGATGTGCTGCTCGCCCGGGTCGAACTGGACGGCTGCGACGTCGTACGCGTCTGCTTCGCGACCCGCGAACAGGTGCTGCCCGGCGGCTCGGCCTACGGCGAATGGCTGCCGAAGCTCTACCGGCTGCGCGAACTGGCCGGCCGGCTCTGCTACGGACCGGTGCCCCGCTACCGGCAGCCGGACATCCCCGCCGAGGGCCCGGTGCCCCGGCCGTACGCCGAAGCCCTGCTCGACGACCCGCCGCCCACCGGGGACCTTGAGGAGATGCTGTGCGTGCTGCTCACCCCAGCCCCGGGCGAGACACCGCCGAAGGCACTGCACGAACAGCTCCGCACCACCCCCAGCGAGGTGACGGACAGCCACCGGGAACTGGCCCTGCTCAGAACCAGGGTGACCGAGCTGACCAGTGCCCTGGACGGGCTGCGGGCGGAGCTGGACGGCGTACGCGAACAGGCCGGACGGGCCGCCGACCGGCCGCCGGAGCGGCCCGGCCGACGGCCGAAGGAACCGGAGGGCGCGCCGCCGAGCGCCCCCGCCGGGCCGCCCGCCAGAAAGCCCCGCGCACCCCGCACCCCGAAATCGGGTGAGACCGCATGACCGCCCCGCTGCGCCCCGTGTTCCACGAGGGCCAGATCCTGTCCGCCGCGGATCTGACGGCCGCGGTCGAGTACGGACGCGCGGTGGCCGCACGGCACGCGCTCCACCTCCACGAGTGGGGGATCGCCGAAGGGCTCGGGCTGACCACCGAGTCCCGCACCGATCCGCTGACCGGCGCCCGCCATGTGGGCGTGAGCGTGTCGGCGGGGACCGCCGTCGACGGAACGGGCCGGGAGATCGTCCTCACCGATCCGGTCGCCCTCCGCGAGAGCGACTTCGACGAGGTCAACGGCGCGGACCAGCCCACCGACGAGCCCTATCCCGTCTTCCTCACCTCGGCCGACCGGGAACCGGACGCCGCCGCCCGGGCCGACTCCTGCTCCGCCGCCACCGCCCCGACCCGGGTCGAGGAGTCGTACCAGATCCTCTTCGGACGCCTCGGCGACGAGCGGCTGGTCGCCGAACAGCGACCGCCCGCGATCGGCGCGCCCCCGGCCGATCCGCCGATCCGCTGGCTCGTGCTGCTCGGCTATGTGCGCTGGACGGACGGCCATTTCAGCGGTGTCGAGACCCGGGCGCGCGGCGTCGGACCCCAGTACGCGGGCGCCCGGGCCGACACCGTGACGGCCCGCTCCGGCGAACTGACCCTGCGCACCGGCCGGACGCCCCGGGAGGGCGAGCCCGCCGTGGTCCTCTCCGGCGGCGAGGCGCCCAGCCTGGTCTTCGGCCTGTACCGGGGCAGCGGCACGGTCGCCCCGCTGATGACCCTGGCCGCCAATGGGAACCTGACGATCCAGGGCAGCTTCACCGGCCGGATGTCCACCGGCAGCACCCTGATCGCCTCCGGGGCCGCCACCGACGGAATGCTGCTTCCACTCCCGTCCGGGGTCACCCCCGAGCAGATCGCCGACGGCCGGGTCGTGCTCCACACCCGGCTGACCCCCCGCCCCCCGTCGACCCCGACGGACTCGACCCTGCACAGCCCGGTGGAGGTCACCGTGGACGCCGACCGCCGAGTACGGTGCCGAGTCAGGCTGTTCGACCCGCTGGCGGCCGAACCGGCCGTGACCGAACAGCCCGGGGCCGTCGACTACCTCGTCCTGGCGACCACCGCCGCGACCGAAGGCGGTGGCTGACGATGAGCCTGACCGCCGTGTACGTCGCCGACACCGGCCATGTGGTGGGCGCGCTGACCCTGACCGGCGCGGCCGCGCCCACCGATGTGGCCGAACTCGTCGGCCCCGCGCTGCCGGTCCGGGTCTCCCTCGGCGCGGGCCGCACCGTCTCCCTCTCCCTGCCGGACCGGCGGCTGGCCGCCGTGGCCGCCGACGACGAACCCGGCGTCCTCGCCGACCCGCTGGCCTTCGGCGTCGACGCGCCCGACGGCAGACCCCGGCCCACCCTGCTCCGGCTGGCCGCCTGGAGCGAGGGGCTGGCCCTCGCCGCCGACGGCCTCACCGTGACCCTGCCGCTCGCCGTGAACCGCGTCACCCCCGTGCTCGCGCTGATCTCCGACGGCGAGGACACCCATGTGCTCACCGGGGAGATCCCGGACCGGCAGAGCGCCGTCACCCTCCCCGTGACCCTGGAGGCGGGAAGCCGGCACGGTCTCCTGGTCCTGGTCGCGGGCTGGGCGGGCCGGCTCACCGGGGCGGAGGCACAGTGACCGCACCCGTCTCCCGGACCACCGAGGAGATCACCGTGCGGCGCTGCACGGTGACGGTGGTCCGGCACGGCGGATGGAGCTGGGGACCCGACCCCAAGGGCCTGGTCGACCGGGCCCTCGACGCCCTCCCGGAGCTGCTCGCCGACCACTTCGCGGACCGGCTGACCGGCGAGGGACCGGACACGGAGATCACCGAACCGGTCACCGTGACGGTCCGGGCCCGCGCGGACCACGGCTCCGGGAGCGCGGCGCCGCTCCTCGACGTACGGGTCACCGCACCGCCGGAACCCGTACCGGCCGCCGTCTCCCCGGCCGGTACGCCGGGCGACGACCCCACGCCGTTCGACGAGTCCCTCGCGGCGGCGGGGCTCTCCTGGTCCCCTCCGGCGGTCGCCGCGCTCTTCGCCGAACTCTCCGAACGCCGCGAACTCGACGCCCTGCTGGCGCTGCTGCCGGACACCTCGGTACGGGTCTATCTGCTCGCGCTGCTCCGGGCCGACGAACCGGCGGCGGCCCTGCTGCTGACGGAACTCGCCCGGCGCGCGGCTGCGAACGGGCCCGCCCCGACGCCGAACGCCCCGGCCGACCCGGCCGACGCGGCCACGCCGGCTGCTGCCGCCTCCACCGCCCCCGATGCTCCGGCGGAGGACGATCTCCTCGCCCTCGCCCGTCTTCTCGTCCCCCTCGCCGGGAGCGAGGACCTCACCGCCCTGGCCCGCCTCCTCGCCGGGCACGCCGCCACCGCCCTCGTACCGCCGCCCACCGGCGCGGCGCACCGGCCCACCGCCGCCCCTCTCCCCGAAGCGGTGGACGCCACGCCCGGCCAGGAGGACGGCGTCCTACCTGGGAGGACCGAGCCAGGACCGGCCGCGGAGCGGCCCCCGGCCGATGCGCGGCCCGGCTCCGCCGATCACGGCCCGGAGTTCCCCCGTACCGCCGGGCACGAGACCGCCGACGGACGGGCCGCGGGCGGCCTCGCCCCCACCGCGCGGGGCGAGGCGCGAGTCGGGTCCGTACTGCCGTTCCTGCTCGCCGGGCCGCTCGCGCGGATCGGCTATCTCGACGCGCTGGGACCCGCGCTGGCCGGTGTGGAACTGGCCGAGGAGGCTTCCCTGTTCGCCGCCGCGCTGGCGTACAAGGTCCTGGGCGCGACCGGGCGCGGCTGGCGGCGGGCCGAGCGGGACAGCGAGACCGCGGCCGTCTTCGCCGGGCTCGACCCGCCCGTGCCCGAGGAGCGGCTGACCCGTTTCGCCCGGCTCGTGGGCCCCGCGCTCCCGGTGCTCGACGGGGTGCTCGCGCTGGCGGTCTGCCGGGGCCACGACCCCGCCGACCCACTCCTGATCACAGGGGCCGGGGACCGGCTGCTGCTGGTCGACGCCCAGGGCCTGTTCCCCGTCGCCTTCGCCGACCGGGCGGCCGAACTGCTTCCGTACTGGCGGCTCTGCGGCAGTCCCCCCGTGCTGATCTGCGAAGGACCCCTGCCCCCCGGGACCTTCGGCGAACTCGCGGCGGCGGGCGTCCCCTTCCTCACCCGACTGCGGCCGCTGCGCGGCGACCCGGTGCGCAGACTGCCCGGCCGCACCCCGGTGTGGAGCGCGCGGGGCGCGCCACCGGACCCCCGGCTGGCCGCGGCGCTGCCCGGGCACACCGCCCGGCTCACCGAACTCGCCCGCGCGCTCGTCGACGACCGCCGGGCCGTGCCCCTCGCCGAGGACGGCGGCCTGGAGCGCTGCGTCACCCTGGCGGCGGCGCTCGGCCTGAGCACCGTCGCCTGGACGCTCTGGCGCGACCGGGAGACCCCCGACCCGCTCGCGGCCCTGCTCCGGTTCGCCGACCTGGACGCCACCGTCCGCTTCGGCCCCGAGGCCGTCAGGGTGCGCATCCCGCTGGGCCGCCGCCACGCGGACCTCCTCCGTTCCGGTCTCCTCGCCGACGTGCCCGACGTGGTGTGGCTGGGCGGCCGGAGCCTGACCTTCTCGGGCGGGTGAGCGACATGGACCGACCGGCACCGGACCGATGGGCACGGGAACACCTGAGCGTCAGGCTCACCGCGCTGCACCGGGCGCTGCGCGCCGCCGTCGAACGCCAGGCGGAGATCACCGCCCGGCTCAGCAGACCGGATCTCGTCCCGTACTGCGTGACCGACGAACAGGCCGCCGTCCTCCTCGAAGAGGCGGACATCCTCGCCGAGACCCTGACCGAACCCGACACCCCGGACGCCGAGGCGGATGAGAAAGCGGGGGCGGAGGCGGAGGCCGAGGCGGAACGGGAGCTGCGCCGCCGGGCCGCCGCCGGGGGCGCGACCCTCCCCCTGGACGCGCTCGCCGCCCGCTTCGGTCTGAGCCGCGCCGAGCAGGACGCGCTGCTGCTGGTCGCCGCGCCCGAACTCGACCCGGGATACCAGCGGATCTACGCCTACATCGTCGACAACCTCAACCGGCGGCTGCCCTGTGTGGAACTCCTGACGGCGGTCGGCCCCGACACCCCGGCGGCCCGGCTCGCCCGGCGGCGCGCGCTCGGCCCGGCGGGCCCCCTGCGCAGATACGGCCTGCTCCGCCCCCACGGCGACGCCCCCGTCGACCTCGCCCGGGAACTGGTCCTCGCCCCGGGCGTCTTCGAGTATCTGCTCGGCTGGGGCGGCGACCCGGGACTGCTCGGCCACGACCCCGGCGAGGTCGCGGGGCCCGAGCCGCACCCGCCGTCGCCGCTTCTCTCGCCCTACCTCTCGCCGTATCTCGCCTCCGACCGGCTCGTCCGGCTCGGCCGCGCGCTGGGCACGGGCGACATCGACCTGGCCGGGCTCTGGGGCTGCCCGCCCGGCGGTCAGCCCGACGCGGCGCGGGCGCTCGCCCGGGTGGCTGGCCTGCCCCTGCGGACCCTCGCCCACGACATCGAGGACGATCTGCGCACGGCCGCCGCGCTCGGCGCGCTGCTGTGGATCCCCGCCGACGAGCTGCGCGGCCCGCCCGGCGGCCGGAGCGCCGCCGAGACGGCCCTCGCCCTGCTTCGCTCACGCGTCCCGGTCTGTCTGACCGGTCTGGCCCCCTGGCGGCCCGAAGGGCTGCTCGCCGCGCGGTCCTACGCCGAACTGACCCTGCCTGTGCCGGGGCTCGACGAGCGGCGCGCGATGTGGTCGGCCGCCCTTCCCGGCCTCGGCGGAACGCTCCTGGAGGATCTCGCCGTCCGCTACCGGATGAGTGGCCGCGAACTGCGCGCGGTCGCGTCCGTCGCCGACGCCGGGGCCAGGCTCGCGGGCAACGGCCGCCCGGAGCCGATCGCCCGCCATGTCGCGCCCGCCATCGCCACGGTGACCCGGGGGCGCGGCGGCAGCGGCGTCCAGTCGATCGTGCCCCGGCGCACGGCCGCCGATCTGGTCCTGCCCGAGGCCCAGTCACAGCAGATCCTGGAGATCGCCTCGGCCTTCCGCAGCTGGCCCCGGATCGCCGAGACCTGGGGATTCGCCCGCCGCTCGGCGCACGGCGGGGTGAAGGCCCTCTTCACCGGCGAACCCGGCACCGGCAAGACGATGTCCGCCGAGATCGTCACCGGCATGCTCGGCCTCGAACTGCTCAAGGTCGACCTCTCCCAGGTCGTCTCCAAATGGGTCGGCGAGACGGAGAAGAACATGGAGGACGCCTTCCGCCAGGCCGAGGAGAGCCATGCCGTGCTGCTGTTCGACGAGGCCGACGCGCTGTTCGGCAAGCGCGGCGAGGTGAAGCACGGCACCGACCGGTACGCCAACCTCGAAGTCGGCTATCTGCTGCAACGCCTGGAGGCCAGCGAAGGACTGGTGATCCTCACCAGCAACCTCAAGGACAATATCGACCCGGCCTTCACCCGACGCTTCCACTTCGTGATCCACTTCCCCCGCCCCGGCATCCCCGAGCGGCGCAGACTCTGGCGGCTGGCCTTTCCCCAACAGGCTCCGCTCGGGCCGGATGTGGACCTGGACGCGCTCTCCCGGCTGGACATGACCGGCGCGGGCATCAGCGCCGCCGCCCGCACCGCCGCGCTGGCCGCCGCCGACGGCGGCAGCACCGAGATCGGCATGGGCCACATCGTGCGCGGGGCCGCCCGCCAGTTCCAGCGCGAGGCCCGGCTGCTGCGCCCCGGTGAGCTGGGACGGTACGCGGCACTGCTCGGCGAGGAGGACTGACCGCGCCCCTCGTGCCCCCGCGCCCCTCGTGCCCCCGCGCCCCTCGTGCCCCCGCGCCCCCTGCCGCTCGGCCGCGCCACCCGGCACACTCTCCTGCATGTCCACATCAGAACAGCGCTGGAGCCCCATCCACGGCGACCCCTATCGCCCCGTTCCCTACCGGCCCGGCAGGACCGACCCGGCCGACTCCCTCGCCCGCGCGGCGGAGCTGCGCGCCCGGATGGACGAGCGCCGTACGGTACGGCAGTTCGCCGCCGACCCGGTCCCGGCGCAGGTGGTCAAGGACGCCATCGCCTGCGCGGCCACCGCCCCCTCCGGCGCCCATCAGCAGCCCTGGACCTTCGTCCTGGTCCAGGACGAGGAGGTGCGGCGGCGGATCCGGGAGGCGGCCGAGGAGGAGGAACGCCTCTCCTACGACGGCCGTCTCGGCGAGGAGTGGCTGGCCGCCCTGCGCCCGCTCGGCACCGACCGCGTCAAACCGCATCTCACCGACGCCCCCGCGCTGATCGTCGTCTTCCAGCAGCGCTACTGGCTCGGCGAGGACGGCGAGAAGCGCAAGCACTACTACGTTGACGAGTCCGTGGGCATCGCCGTCGGCATGCTGCTCACCGCACTCCATCTCTCCGGCCTCGCCGCGCTCGTGCACACCCCGAGCCCGATGCGCTTCCTCTCCGAGGTCCTCCGCCGCCCGGCCAACGAGAAGGCCTTCGCCGTCATCCCGGTCGGCTATCCGGCCCCGGACTGCGAGGTGCCCGACCTGGTGCGCAAATCCCTGGACCAGGTGATGACCGAGATCTGAACCGTCCCCCGGGATTCGCTCGCCGGGCGGGGTCAGTACGGGCGCCGCCCCTGGGCGGAGTACATGAGACAGGAGGCCGCGAGGAAGTGGGGATGGCTCATCACCCGGCGGGCGGCGCGGAGATCCTCGTCGGTGACGCCGACGGCGAGGAACCGGGTCCGCAGATGGTGGGTGTTGTGGATCTGGAGCGCGGTGCCGGGGGAGTGGCAGCGCCAGGACTGGACGTGCGGTTCGGTGTCGATGTCGGTCAGCCCGGCCTGTTCCATGGCGGCGGCCATGGAACGGCCCCAGGTCAGATCGACCCCCGCGGCCTCCAGAAGGCGCTGCTTGGCCGCGATGTAGGTGGCGTACACCTCGGCGGCGTCCCCGCCGCGCAGCCCGCCCAGCGGGATGAGCGGGCCGTACGTCGTCTCGTCGAAATCGTCGAGCTGGATCCGGCCGCCCGGTCTGAGAGCCCGCACCAGGCGTTCGAGCACCTGTAGACGCTCCGGCAGATGCAGCAGCACCAGCCGCGCGTGGATGACGTCGAAGGCGCATTCGGGCAGTGGATCCCGGGTGATGTCGTGGACCGCCACCTCCAGCCCCTCGGCCGGCGCGATGTGGTGCGGCTTGATGTCGGTGGCCAGCACGGAACCGGTGGGCGCGACCCTGGCCGCGAGCCAGCGCGCTACGCTGCCGCCGCCCGCGCCCACCTCCAGACAGCGGAGGCCGTCCCGGAGTCCCAGGCCGGCCAGCCGGCCGACGCTGAGCCCGTCGTAACCGGCGGTCAGAGCACGATGCTGCTCCCCGGCGTGCCCGTTGTCGTTGTCGAACGCGTAGCCCGGAGGCTGTGGCTGTGGCTGTGGCTGTGTGCTCGTCATGAGATCTGGTCCTGATCGACGTGGCGGGAGCGGACCCCGTGTCTACCGCGGGCCCGGCCGGGGCCGGGGCCGTACCGTGTGCTTTCCGGTACGGCCCCGGCCCCGTCGCCGGGTGTCGGGCGATCACTCGGACGCGTACCGGATGCCCTCGTAGGCGAGCCACTGGGCGAAGGTGTGCAGTCCGTGATGGAGATCCATGGAGGGCTTCCACTCCGCGGGCCGCCCCGGGGCCGGGGCGGGGGCCCGGGCCGGGAGCGGGGCCGAGGGGGGCCGGGTGGCGGGCGGGGCGTCGACGGTCTCGACGGGCACCGGGCGGACCGCCGCCCGTACCTTCTCGGCGAGTTCGCGCACGCCGACGGGGTCGGGGTCGGGGAGGAGGAGCGAGCGCGGGGCGGGAGGAGTGCGCAGCGCGTGGGAGAGCGCCGCGATGAGGTCGGTGGTGTGCAGGGGCCGCAGTCCCTCGCCCGGAGGGTCGGTGAGGACCACCGGATGACTGCGGAGCGCGCTCCACACCATGCGGCCGATCGGTGAGTCCAGCGAACAGCCGGGACCGTACAGATCGCCGGTGTACAGGGCGGTTCTGGAGCGGCCGGTTCCGGTGACGCGGTCCAGGGAGCGCACCACGACATGCGCTCCCGCGCCGTCGCCGGCTCCCAGCGGGCGGAGGTCGATCAGTGTGTCGAGGCCGTCGAGCCGTCCGTCCGAGGTGGTGACGGCGGTGACCCGGTGGCCCCGGTCGGCGAGACCGCGCAGGATGTGCTCGCCGAGCAGGGTGGCCCCGCCGAGGAGTCCGATCTCGTGGTCCGGGCCCCCGCGCGTGGGCCGGGCGGCGGTGAGGGATCGTCCGGCGGCCTCGATGCCCGCCTCGACGCCGGCCCGGGCGATCTCGGCCAGGCTCTCGCGCATCTCGGCGATCCGCTCCTCGCTCCGATGGTGGCTCACTCCGCCGGGGCCGATGGTGGCGAGCGCCTCGGCGCAGGCGGGTGTCTGGGAAAGGTCGGTGCCTCTTCCCTCCCGCCGATGGACGAATCCCATGGTGAAGGCGGTCAGCCAGGTACCCCGAACAGCCTCTTGATCTACTGCTTCGGTCAACCCCGACTTGGCTGGTTCAAGACTTCCTACGCGTATCCCGGATCCTTCCAGATAGTCCTCGCACTCCAGATGCAGCCATCGTTCCGGACCCGGCCCTTCCACTCTTACCGTGCACTGCGCGACCCCGTGCTTGAAGAAGGGAATGACCCGCAGGCCCTCCAGCCGCGACCCCTCGTCCCCGGGACGGTCGTCGGGGAGGAAGCACACCGATCGGCGCGGCCCGCGGAAAGCGTTCCCGGAAATGCTGCCGTGGTCCTCGTGTTCGGCGAAGCTGGGCACCGACACATAGCCGGGGATCCGGTTGGCCCGCAGATACTGATACATGAGGATGTCGTCCGGCCAGGCGTCGAGACGCCGTCTGCCGTATTCCACGAACCCGGCGGCGACCCGCCGGGGCAGAATGATGGCCACACAGGGGAAGTACTCATTGACCGCGCCGACCCAGCGCACTCCCGCCATCGCGCCGAAGCGCACGGCCGCGCCGTTGCGCGAATCCCACAGTGCGAACAGGGCGAGCGCGGCGTCCGGCATTTCCTCCACCGCCGCGCGGGCCCGTTCGAAGAACGCGTCGGAGAGAATCATGTCGTCCTGGACGACAAGTTGATGAGTGGCGCCCTCCTCGATCGAGGACCACGCCGCCAGCGCGGTGCGGAGCACCGACGGCTTTCCGGCCGGATCGGGATCCATTACCACTTTCAAGGCTCCGGGGGGAGCCGACGCGGCGAGTCTCTCCGCGGCCGGCAGGCGCTTGGGGTGGGTCATCACCGCGCCGCTGATGCGATAACGCGTCACAGGTCCTCCGTGCTCTGGTTCCTGGCAGGCGGCGGATTTCCGCGTCCGCGTTCTCCGCCGACCATTTGATTTCGGACAGTACGGTGGGGCATTTGAAGGCTGCGGGGCTTCCGAAAAGGCACCCTGGTTTCAGCCGACGATGATCGTCATGCTGGCAGCGCGTGAACCACATGCGTATCACCAATAGAGGAGTCCGCATGACTGTGAAGGCCGATGCCGAAGGTACCGAGGCCGCCGGGGCCACCGAATCCGTCGCTTCCCGACTGGAGAAGCTCAGCGGTGCCCGAGTGGTGGTGACCGGCGGCGCCGGGCTGGTGGGCAGCAGACTCACCGCCCTGCTGCGCGGGGCCGATGCGGAAGTCACCGTACTCGACCGGATGGACGCCTATCCGGATTCCACGCATGAGCTGTTCGGCGCTCAGAAGACGGCCTCACGACTGGTCGTCGGCGACATCCGCGACCGGGAGCGGGTGCGTGATGTACTGCGCGATGCCGATTATGTCGTCCATGCCGCCGCTTTCGCTGATGTCGCCGCCTGCACCCGCCGTCCCGATATCGCCTTCAAGGCGAATATCGAGGGCACCGAGGTCGTCCTGGAGGAAACCGCCGCCGCCGATGTGCGGCGCTTCGTTCTCATATCATCGGCCGCCGTCTACGGCAATGGCGTCGCCCCCGCCGACGGCGCGCAGATCTTCGCCGAGGACCAGCCCCCGCACCCGCTGTCGGTGTACGCCAACTCCAAGCTCTGGGCCGAGCACCAGACCCGGCTGATGCTCGGCGGCACCGGAACCGAATACTCCGTACTGCGCTACTTCTCCGTCTACGGCGACCCCCAGGTCCCCAAGCCGGGCAGCCACTCCTGGATGGTGGCCTGGCTGGCCATGCACGCCCGGCTCGGACTGCCCATGCGGCTCAACGGCGGCGGCGTCCAGGTGCGCGACCTCGTCCATGTCGACGACATCGCGGCCGCCACCGCGCTCGCGCTGGTCGAGGACCGGGTGGTCGGCGAGACCGTCAACGTCGGCAGCGGCGTCCCGACCTCGGTGCGGGAGGTGGGCGAGCTGATCGCCCCGCACTTCCCCGGCTCCGAGTTCGTCATCACCCCCCGCCCGGCCGACGACCCGCTCGGCGGCTACGCGTCGACCGCCCGGCTCGCCGAACTGCTGCGCTGGAAGCCCGGCATCACCGTGGCGGAAGGCGTGGAGCGCTATGTGCGCTGGCTGACCGCCACCCCGGAGGCGGTGCCGAACTGGCTCACGGAGAAGGCCGCGTGACACCTTTGGCGCAGACGGCCGGGGACCGGCCGCGCACCGAGGAAGGCCGTGCACCGATGAGTTACACCGGCTCCTACATCTGGTCGCTGCGTCAGGCGGTCGGCAGCAGAACACTCCTCGTCCCGGGCGCGCAGGTACTGCTGCGGGACGGCGGCGGACGGGTGCTCTTCCAGCAGCGCGCCGACACGGGCGTCTGGGAGATCCCCGCCGGCGCGTGCGAGGAGGGCGGTGACTTCGCCTCCACCGCCGTACGGGAGCTCCAGGAGGAGACGGGACTGCGGGTACGGAGAGAGGACCTGATCCCGTTCGGGTCGCTCTCGGACCCCGGGGTGCACACGCTCACCTACCCCAACGGCGATGTCACCCACTGCTTCGCCCTCTGCTTCCTGGCCCTGAGCTGGTCGGGCGAGCTGGTGCCGGGACCGGGCGAAGTGCTCCGGGCGGAGTTCCGCGACCCGGGCGACGTCCCGAGCCCGCTCCACCCGCCGACCGCCGTGGTGCTGGAGATGCTCCGAGAGTTCGAATCGACCGGAAGGTTCCAGGCACGGTGAACACGTCGGAGGCGATACGCGCGGTGGTGCCCTGCCGGGCCTGTCTGTCCGGTGAGGATCTGGACTGGCTCGGCGGCCGCTCCGTCAGCCTCGCCCTGGATCTGACCACCGCCGTCGAGACCACCTCCGCCGGCACCGCCCCCGCCCCCGCCCCGGCCGCTCCGGCGGCCGGGGCCGGGGGTGGCGGGGGCGGCGGCTGGTCCGGCCAGGTGTGGGAGTTTCTGCGCGGAAGGATCGCCGGTCTCGGACCGGAGCCGCCCGCCGTCGCCGTCCACAGCGAAGCGCCCGCCGCCAGCGGGCTGTCCTCCTCGACCGCCCTGATCGTGGGCCTCTTCCGCGCCTACACGGCGTACGCGGCGCACACGGGGCAGAGCACCGCCCGCCCGCCGGGCATTCCCCTCGCGACCCTCGCCCAGTGGGCGTACGAGTTCGAGTTCGCCCACTTCAACGGCGGCGGGATGGACCATCTGGCCGTCATCGAGGGCGGCGCACTGCTGCTGTCGGGCCGCTCCACCGGGCTGCCCGACATCCTGGAGCGCCGGACCTTCCCCGAGGAGTGGGCCGTGCTGGTGGTGGACTCGGCGACCCGCAAGGACACCAGCGACCACATCCGTGTCGTACGGACACAGCTCGCCGACCGGGATCCCGCGCTCGCGCTCTATCTCAAGGAGGCGGACCGGGCCTCGGACGAGGCCTGGGCCGCGATCGGCGCGCGCGATCTCGACGGGCTCACCGCCGCGATGGACCGGGCCCACACCACCATGCGCGATCAGCAGGGGATGTCCACCCCGGTCCTGGAGGAGCTGCGCGCGGCCGCGCTGCGCGCCGCCGGTCTGCGGCTGAAACTCAGCGGCGCGGGCGGCGGCGGGGCCCTGGTCGGCGTCTGCCGCCAGGAGGATCTCCCGGACCGGACGGCCGTGCTGCGGCGGGCGCTGGCGGAGGTCCGCCCCGCCGCCCGGGTGATTCCCACCCGGGCGGCGGCCGGTCCTATCTGATCCGGCGGGCAGGGGTCAGAGGAAGGGGTCGTAGTCACCGCCCATCTCGGGCGTCACCGCTTCGGTCGCGATCTTGTCCATTTCGAGATTGGAGCGGTGGCGCGCGCAGTGGAAGAGGCAGTCCCGGCTCGGATCGATGACCCCTCGGTCCGAGTTCTTCCATATGTCCGGCAGCCGCTCGGTGACCGCGTCGCCTATCTTCGCCTGGGAGTTGCCCCGGTGGTAGGAGCAGACATAGACCCCGGACGGGGTGATGAGCGTCCGCAGCTCCGCCACCTTGCACTGGTGGTAATCCTTCGGCTGCACCGCCCCCACCCGGTTCCTGAGCGAGGTCAGGGTCGAGGAGTTGATGATCTCGAAGGAGCCGTCCGCCCACTGCTCGGCCTCGGCCAGCTGCTCGTCGACGGACTTGAGGATGTCCTCGGCCACCTGGATCACATGGTGGCCGTCGTCGAACATCGCCTTGGTCTCGAAGTAGTCGCAGCCGATGTCCCGGGCCAGCCGCGCCGCCTGAAGCACCTCGTGGTGATTGCTCACCATGGTCCCGTCCGGCAGCCGGCGGGTCATCACCAGGAACGAGTAGCCGAGGGCGCCCTTCTTGACCCCGGCCAGCAGCCGCATATTGCCGATCACCTTGTCGAAGACGCTGCGGCCCTTGCGGTCCGGCCGGAACACCCCGTACGTCTCACTGGTCCCGGCGTCCATCGACACCCGCACCCAGGACGCGTACTGGGACAGCTCGTCCAGATTCTGATTGATCATCGTGCCGTTGGTGACGACGCCGATGGCGACCCCGGCCTCGCCGAGGACGCGCAGAACATTGCGGGTGCCCCGGTGGGCCAGCGGCTCCCCGCCGCCGATGAGGACCACGCCCCGCACGGACATCTCGATCAGCTCCTCGGCCAGTTCGGCCAGCCGCTCGGGAGTGAACCGCCCCTGGTTCAGCAGCTTGCCGCTGATGCACTCCGGGCAGGCGAGATCGCAGAACGTCGTCGGGTCGAGATCCACCACCAGCGGTCCCGAGGAACGTTGTCCCGCGGCCGCTTCGAGAACCCGGGGCCAACCGGAGGGCTGATACAGCTTGGACACCAGGTCAAGACGGTCGAACGTCAAAATGATCTCCTGCTGGTCAAGAGAACCGGGCCGGACGGCCCAGGTGTTCTCGGTATTTCGGCGGGGCGGTGCGCACACCGCCCCCGCGCCCTGTGCGTCGGGCGCTCATTGCCGGCGCCGCGCGATGCGCGGGCCTTCGGCGGTCACCCCTTGACGGCTCCCGCCGCCAGGCCGGCGGCCACCCGGCGCTGGACGAACATGAAGAAGACGACGACCGGCAGCGCGGTGAGCGTGGCTCCCGCCATCAGCGCTCCGTAGTCGGTGCCGAAGCTGGTCTGGAAGGACACCAGCCAGATGCTGACGGTCTGCTTGTCGGTGCTGGAGAGCAGTACATAGGCGAGGACGTACTCGTTCCACGCCTGCACCAGGGAGTAGATGGAGGTGGCGACCAGCCCGGGCGCGAGCAGGGGCAGCAGCACCCGCCGGAAGGCGGCCCCCCTGGTGCAGCCGTCGACCATCGCCGCCTCCTCCAGCTCCACCGGGATGCCCGCGATGAATCCGCGCAGCAGCCAGACGGTGAAGGGCAGCATGAAGACCAGATAGGTCAGGATCACCCCGGTCAGACTGTCCGTCAGCCCGGCGTCGCTGAGCAGCAGATAGATCGGGATGATCAGGCCCGCCAGCGGGATCATCTGCACGGAGAGGATCACCAGGATGAACGCCTTGCGCCCGGCGAAGGCGAACCGGGCCAGGGCATAGGCGGCCAGCACCCCGATGAGCAGCGAGATCACCACGGTTCCCGCGCCGATGAGGGCGCTCGCGCGGACGCTGGACCAGAAGGTCTCGGACTCCATGGCGCGGCGGAAGTGCTCCAGGGTCGGTTCGGAGGGCCAGAAGGAGGGCGGGTCGCTGCGGATCTGGGAGGCGGGCCGGAACGCGGTGAGGAGCATCCAGTAGACGGGGAAGGCCATCACGGCGCAGAAGAGCAGCCCCAGCAGATCGGCCCGCCGCGATCGGCGGCCGGCCCCGCGCCGGGCGCGGGTGGTGAAGCGGGACGTGAAGCGGGGTGCGGGGCGGGGTGTGGAGCGAGACGTGAAGCGAGATGTGGAACGGGATGTGACGCTCACTCGGCCTCTCCCATCCTGACGAGCTGACGGACGTAGACGACGGCCCCGACGAGCAGCAGCAGCACGGTGACCACCGCGATGGCCGCACCGCTGCTGTAGCGGTTCACGGCGAACGACTCGATGAACGAGTAGACGCCGAGCAGGTAGTAGTCCTTCTCCGGCTGACCGGTCCGCATCAGCCAGATCTGGTTGAAGACGCCGAAGTTCCAGATCGCGGTCAGCGTCGTCACCATCACGAACGCGGGTTTGATGACGGGGAAGGTGATGTGCCGGAACACCTGCGAGGGCCTCGCGCCGTCCACCCGCGCCGCCTCCTCCAGCTCCGGCGGCACCTGGGTGAGAGCGGCCTGAAGGGTGATGGCGGCGAAGGGCAGCGCCCCCCAGACCACGACCGCGACGATCACGGTGAACCCCTGCCAGGGGTTCTCGAACCAGTTGTGCTTGGCGAAGTCCGCCCCGGGCAGCCGTCCCAGCAGCCAGTTGACGACCCCGTGGTCGGCGTCCACCAGCCAGCGGAAGACGGAGGCCGCGACCATCACCGGCATCGCCCACACGGCGACCAGGACACCGGCCATCGTCGCCCGCACCCAGGGCGAGACCCGGCGCATCAGCAGGGCGACCAGCATCGCGGCCGTCATGGTCACCACGCCGCACGCCACGGTGAAGAGCGCGGTCCGCCCGACGACCTCCCAGAAGAACGGGTCGGCCGCGATGGCGCGGTACTGCTGGAGCCCCGCCCACGGCGGCGCGGTCCCCGCGAACAGCTCTCTGCGGGTCATGTCCTGGAACGACAGCGTCACCAGATCGACCAGCGGATAGCCGAGGACCGCGAGGAGCGCGAGCACGGTCGGGGCGATGAGGAGGTACGGGACGGCCCGCCGCGCCGCCGACGGGGGCCGGCCGGCCCTGGAGCCCCGCCCTCCGGCGGGCGGTCGGACGGGGTGCGGGCGTGCGGAGGGCGCGCCGGAGGGGCGCGGCGGACCTGCGGTCACCATGCGGGCGAGGCTCCTCGCGTCGTCGTGCGCGGGCGTCTGTGGCTCTCGTGGGCCGCCGTCAGTTCTCGTTGACGATCTTGTCGATCTCCCGGTCGGCGTCCTGCGTCGCCTGGCGCACGCTCTTCTTGCCCGTCGCTATGTCCTGAAGCATCGAGGGCAGGATGTTCGACTTCTCCACCGCGACCCAGCCGGGGGCGAGCGGGGTGACCCAGCCCCGTTCGGCGGCGAGCGCGGCGGCTCCGTTGATGCCGTCGGCGGGCACGTCGCGGAGCTGGACGGTGTTGTTGGGCAGGGTCTCGGCCTTGATCAGCTGCTGTTGTGAGCTCCGGTCGGTGAACAGCTTGATCCATTCCTGGGCCAGCTGCTGCTTCTTCGATTTGACCGGGATCGCGAGCAGGGAGCCGCCGAGGAAGGGCGGCATCAGCTCGCCGGAGGGGCCGGGGAAGGCGAAGGTCGAGAATTTCCCGCGGAGGGCGGGGTTGCCGCCGGAGCGGGGATCGGCGGCGGCGTTCGCCTCCCAGGTATTGCCGTAGAACATGCCGACCTTGCCCTGGCCGACCACGCCGGGCTCGTCGGCGTTGTCCTTGGAGCGGTCGCCGACGTAGTAGTCGTCGATGAGCTTTTTCCAGCTGGTGAGCCCGGCGACGGACTCGGGGGAGGAGAGCGCGCCGTGCCAGCGGCCGTCGCGTTCGACGGCCATCTCGCCGCCGGCGTCCTTCACCCACGCCATCGCGGCGGACCAGTAACGGCCCGGCATGTAGAAGGCGGAGAAGTTCTTGTCGGTGGAACCGAACTTCGCCTTCAGTTTGTCCAGGACGGAGAGCATCTCGCCGTAGGTTCGCGGGGCTTCGGTGACCCCGACCTTCTTCAGCAGATCGGTGCGGTAGATGCCCACGCGCGCGCCCGCGTAGTAGGGCACACAGTAAGTCTCGCCCTTCCACTGACACGCGTCCGAAAGCGCTGGGAGCCATTCAGCGGAATGGTCGAAATCTTCCTTCGGGACGGGGCTGAACGCACCGTTGACAATGTAGTTGGTGGTTTCACTGTTGCCCATCTCGACTACATCTGGTACGTCCTGGCCCGCGAAGGCCGCGTCAATCTTCTGGTTCTTGCTGGTCCACTGCTGGTACTGAACCTTCACATCGATATTCGGATATCGGTCGGCGAATCGTTTGTTCGTGGTGGCGACCAGATCGGGCCAGCTCTCCCGGGCGTCCACGGTCAGCCAGACCGTCAGACCGCCCTTCTGGCTCGCGGCGTCCGGCGAGCCCCCGGTCCCGCCGGAAGTGCAGGAAGCGAGCGTGGCCGCGAGTGCGACGGTGCCAACGGCCGAGGTGAAGCGGGATAAGCGCCAGGGCATGGGTCTCCACCTTTCGAGTGCGGGCTGAACCGGGCTCGTATCTACCCAGGGAAGAGCGGCAAACTACCCGTGAGGCGCTTTTTGGCCAGGATGGATCACCGAATTATTGAACGTTCTTGCTGAGTACAGCCCCCCGGCCAGGCGGGTGAGCGAGAGAGGGAAGCACGTGGGGGAGCGGATCAGCCGTTCTTAGTTGACGCAAAACACTAGGATGCGCCACTTGGGCACCCTTGACGGTGGCACCTCTCCTGACTCATTTTTCTCCTGGTGTCTCCCGCGTCACCTATCGAAGGGTGTTGGCACGTGATTGAGCACGGCACAACGACTGGCGAATCAGCCACCAGGCCCATACGGGTCAACTCGTGGAACGGCTGGGACCCACTGCGCCATGTCATCGTCGGCAGGGCCGACAAGGCCGTGGTGCAGGCGCCGGAACCAGCGGTGCGACGCGACTTCCCGGACGACGGGTTCCCTCTGGGCACCTACGGACCGATGCCGGCCGAGATGACGGCCGAGGCCAATGAACAGCTCGACGACTTCGCCGAGATGCTGCGCGAGCGCGGCATCCGGGTGGACCGGCCGACCCCGGTCGACTTCAACCAGAAGGTCTCCACCCCGGACTGGGAGCAGGAGACGATGTCCGGGTGTATGCCCCCTCGGGACATCCTGCTCACCGTGGGCAACGAGGTCCTGGAAGCGACCATGTCGTACCGCAGCCGATGGCACGAGTACCTCGCCTACCGGCCGATCCTCCAGGAGCTGTTCCAGTCCGACGAGCGCATGCGCTGGGAGGCCGCGCCCAAGCCGCGGCTGACCGACGCCAGTTACCACACCGATTTCTGGGACACCTACAACGATCTGCCCACCGATGTGCAGCTCGCGAAGGTCCGCGACTACGACCTGGTGCTCACCGAGGAGGAGCCCCTCTTCGACGCCGCCGATGTGGCGCGATTCGGCAAGGATCTCTTCGTCCAGCTGTCCTTCGTCACCAATCGCAGCGGCTACCAGTGGCTCAAGCGCCACTACCCCGACCACCGAGTGCACGCGGTGACCTCCACCAACACCCATCCCCTGCACATCGACGCCACCTGGGTCCCGCTCCGGCCCGGTCTGGTGCTGCACTGCGGCGAACGCCTCGCCGACCAGGAGCTGATGGACTTCTTCAAGCTCAACGACTGGGAGATCATCGAGGCGGTCCAGCCGGCGAGCTGGGACCATCCGCCCAAGCTCTCCTACTGCAGCCCCTGGCTGGCCGGGAACATGCTGAACCTGGATCAGAACACGCTGTGCATCGAGGAGAAGGAGGTCCGCCTCTCCGAGCAGCTGGCCGCCTACGGCTTCGAGATCGTGCCGGTGCCCTTCCGGGCCGTCGGCCCCTTCGGCGGCGGACTGCACTGCGCCACCGTCGACATCGAGCGTGACGGCGACTGCCAGGACTACTTCCCCCGCCGGCACGGACGGTACTGATCCACCGTGGGCGCCATACGGCCTTGCGGCCCGTCCGATGTCAAGGCAGTGATTTTTGACTTCTACGGCACGCTCGTCCGTATGGTGCCGCCCCTGCCGCCCAGCCACGAGCCGTTCTTTCTGCGCCGGGGGCTGCATGAGGCCGCCGCGCGCTGGGGCGACCAGTGGTCGGCGGGGCCCGGCGACGGGGAGGAGCATCTCGCCCACTCCACGGACGAGGAGTCCTACCGGCGCTGGGAGCGCGAGCGGCTGCGGCTGCGCGCGCTGGAGAGGGGAGTGCCGAAGGACCAGGCGGCCGATCTCGCCGCCGAGATCGACACGGCGATCAAGCGGCTGCGGCTGGAACTCTTCGCCGATGTACGGGCCGTGCTCGCGCGCTTGCGCGAGCACGGCCTGACGGTCGCGATCTGCTCCAACTGGTTCTGGGACCTGGACCGCGCGGTGGACGAGGCGGGCATCGGCGATCTGGTCGACACCGTCGTCAGCTCCGCCCGGGCCGGGGCGCGCAAACCGCATCCGCTCATCTACCGCGCCGTGCTCGACGCGTGCGGCACCGCCCCCGGGCAGTCGCTCTTCGTCGGGGACATGTGGGAGCCGGACGTGGTGGGTCCGCTCGCCCAGGGGATGCGCGCAGTCCATCTGTGGCGGCCCGACCGGGCCGTGCAGGGCTCGGCCCCGCCGCTGCCCGAGGGGGCGGCGCGGATCACCACCCTGCACGCGCTCACCGGACTGCTGTAGCCCGGTGCGAGAGCCGGTCCAGCACATTGCGGGTCACCCGGACCACCCCGGCGTCCAGCTCCAGGCCGCACACCACGGACCAGTCGGTGGTACCGGCGGCGAACACCGTGCCGCCCGCCGTGTGGATCCCCATGGTCGCGGCCCGGGGTCCCGTCCGCGACGGCTCCCGCTCCGGGCAGTTCCAGTGACCCCACTTCAGATCGTGGAAGCTCTCGTTCACCGGATCCAGCACATAGATCCCGAGGATCAGGAAGGAGTCCGGGGTGCCGTCCGCGCCGGTCGCCCGGGCGACGCCCTGCCCGTCGTAGGCGAAGGCCGCGCCGTCGCACTCGTACCCGATCAGTGCCGTGCCCGCGCCCAGCGCGTCCGGCTCCCCGCCGTCCGAGCCGTCCCGCAGCCCCGTCCCCTCGAAGACCCAGTGATCGGTGTGCTGCACGGTGTATCCGGCGCGCGGCCGGTCGCCCGGCCAGTCGCCGGGCCACATGCCGCCGTTGCGGAAGCTCACCCCGGTCAGCGAGTTCTCCGGCGATCCGACGCCCTCGGGAGGCCGGGGCCACCACAGATCCGTGGCCGGCAGATGCGGATACTCCTGACCCACCCGGTGGTCGGTGTCCGAGACGAACGCGCTGCCGCCGTCCACCGGATGCACCCGCCACCAGCAGGTGTTGGCGCTGAAGAACGCCACATTGCCGCCCGAGCGCACATGGGCGAAGACATGGTCGCGCATCGCCTCGCTCCAGTACTCGTCGTGCCCGACGCTCAGCAGCAGATCGTAGGGCGCGAGAAGATCCGGGTCCTCGTGCAGATCGAGATCGGTGCAGTACTCCACCGCGTAGCCGCAGCGCTCCAGCCAGGCGATGAAGGGAGCGTCCCAGTAGGCCAGGTCGATGACCCCGCCCGGCCGGTGCAGGCTCAGCCGGTGCCCGCGCGGCTCGCCGTCCGAGGCCTCCTGATAGACGGGATTCTCGTACAGATTGCAGGTGCGGGACACGCCCTCGTTGTTCGACTGGTTGTACGCGTGCCGGGTGTACGTCGACTTCTTGTACAGGATCCGTCCGTGCCGGCCCGGATCGCGCGGTCTGACGACGAAGAACTCCCGGGCGAAGCCCTCGATCCCGGTGTCGTCCAGCAGCGGGGCCGCCCTGGCCGACGACTCGTCGCCCTCGATGAGATGGGCGAGATAGATCCCCGGCGTCCAGTCCTCCGGAGTCCGGAAGGAGTACGCCGGGAAGTCCCAGCCCACGGCGGGCGATGCGAGCGGGGCGCCCCCGTCCGGATGCGGCGGCGGAGCCTTGAACTCCCCGGGGAACGGCTCGGACTCCGCCAGGAAGGAGAGTTCGCCGCCCAACCGGTAGAAACGCACCCTGAATTCGTCCGAGTCGGTCGAGACATGGAGCGTGAGGACCTCGCCGGCCGTCACGCTTTCACGGTTCACATAACCTTCTATCATTTGCCCTCCCAGTGACCGTCCGCGCTCTTCGCGGCACATGTCCGGCCCGATGCTAAAAGACGATTCCCCCTACAACAACCAAGTGGAGGAGATCAGCCTTTCCTTGGCCGGTTCAGGCCAAGAAAAATGGATGGGGGAATGTGGATACGGCGTTCTGGGTAGCGCGAATGAACAGGTTGAAACCCCCCTTGAGAGGATCCCCATGAGTAATGAATTCCGAGTCAGGGAACTGGTCCTGGGCATCGAAGGCCTCGCTCTGCTCCGCACCGCCATGGACGCGGACGAGGGCTTCCTGAACGAACGGGTCGCGGAGATCAGGAAATTCGCGGCCGAGACCGCCGACGGAGCGCCCGAAGGGCTGCCCGACGGCGGGTCCGCGGTGAGCGAGCTGGACGCCTCCGCCGGGTACGCGGCCTGGTCGAAGGTCTACGACTCCCTGCCCAGCTCCTACATCGAGGTCGAGGAGCCGGTGGTCCACAAGCTCCTGGACGCGGGCCCGGTGGGCACCGCGCTCGACGCCGCCTGCGGCACCGGCCGGCAGACCGCGGCCCTGACCGCCCGCGGCCACCGCGTCATCGGCGTCGACCAGTCGCCCGAGATGCTGGCGCGCGCCGCCGAGAAGGCCCCGGAGGCGGAGTTCCGCCAAGGGCGGCTGGAGAGCCTCCCGCTGGAGGACGAGTCCGTCGACCTCGCCCTGTGCACCCTGGCCATGACCCATCTGCCCGACCTCTCGGCGGGCGTCGCCGAACTCGCGCGGGTGGTCCGCCCCGGCGGCCGCGTCATCATCTCCGACATGCACCCCTTCGTCATCACCCTCCAGGGGCAGTGTCTCTTCGTGGAGGGCGACGACAAACTCGCCTTCGTACGCAATTACGTCCATCTCCCGAGCAGCTACATCGAGGCGTTCGCCGCCGCCGGGCTGACCGTCCGTGCCTGCTTCGAGCCCGTGTTCAACGGCAGGCTCGCCCCGGGCGGCTACGAGGAATTCATCGCGGACGCGGCGCGCGCGGCCTGGAGCGGCATTCCCATCGTGATCGTCTGGGAAGCCGTCAAGGCGTGAGCGCAGGGCAAGAAGAGCAACAAAAGCAAGAAGAGCAGGGAAGGAAAGAAGGAACCATGCGAGTCGTGCTGCACTCCGAACGCCCCGAACTCTGGGACAGAATCCCCGAGGTCTTCGCCGGTGTCGTCCCCGAATATAATCTGCACGGGGACATCAACGAAACCCACTGGAACCGGCTCTTCGATGAATTCGGGGACCATCAGTTCGTTCTGTACGACGAGGAGAACGACGACATCCTCGGCGCGGGCCGCTCCCTGCCCCGCACCTGGGACGGCACCCCGGAGGACCTCGGCTCCGGGCTCGACGAGTCGATCGCCGCCGCCTTCCGCACCCACGACGCCGGCGTCAAGCCCACCGCACTGGTCGCCCTCGGCGTCGAAGTGGCCCCCGCCCACCAGGGCAGGAGCCTCTCCAAGGCACTGCTCACCCAGATGACGGACATGGCCCGCGCGGACGGCCTGCCCCATCTGATAGTGCCGGTGCGCCCCATCTGGAAGCACCGGTACCCGCTCGTCCCCATCGGCCGCTACGCCTCCTGGACCCGCGAGGACGGTGAGCCCTTCGACCCCTGGATCCGCGCCCAGGTCCGGCTCGGAGGAAGGATCACCGCCAGCGTCGAGGAGTCCTCACGGATCACCGGCACGGTCGCCGAGTGGGAGACCTGGACCGGCATGGCCTTCCCCGAGGACGGCGAGTACGTCTTCCCCGAGGGGCTCAGCACCCTGCGGGTGGACCGTGCGCGCGACCTGGCCTCCTACTGGGAGCCCGGCGTGTGGATCACCTACGATCTGCGGGAACCCGCCCCGGACCCGGCAGAGCCTCTCCGCACCTGATGGCGCTCCAGGCGTACGCGGAGAGCAGCTCCGTGTGCGCCTGGCCCACCTCCGGGCGGCGCTCGGGCGGCAGCCCGGCGATGCCGACGGTGGAGACCGCCGCCTCCCGCAGCCGCGCCCCCGCCGCGGAGCCGTCCCCGGTCGCGCCCCCGGGCGCGTGCCGGAGCGCGGCCCGACGCGCCTGCCGCCCCAGCATCAGACAGTGGATCCAGAACTCGTCCGCGAAGGACTCCCCGTAGAGCCCCGCCACCTCGGCCGCGCCCCGCGCGGGGCGCTCCGCGCGCACCGCGTCCCGGATCAGCTCCTCCGTCAGGCCCGTGCGGGGCAGCGCCTCGCGCCAGGTGAAGTGGTGCCGCGCCTCGGGTGTGGCGTCCTGCCCCGGCAGCCGGACGAAGCCCTCCCCGTACCGCATGTACGGCAGCCAGTCGAGCTCCTCCAGCACCCAGCCCTCGTAGAGCGCCGGGCGGGCGTCGGCGGCCTCGGCGGGGCAGACCGCGCGGCGCACGCCCTGGGCCGCGTGCCCGTTGATGCTGCTGGTGCCCATGTGCTCGGTGACGGTGGGCACCGCCAGCAGGGCGCTGCGCCGTCCGTCCTGGCGCAGGAAGGCCGCCATCACCTCGTCGTCGTGGCGCTCGCCGGTTTGGCCCGCGTACGCGCGGAAGGCGTGGGCCAGCGCGACCGGGAGGGTGATGGCGAGCGTCGGGGCGAACTCCTCCGGCACGGCGCGCACCCAGCCGGCCCCGGCCAGGGCGGCGAGCCGGGCGGCGGCGCCGTTGCGCGCGTGCCAGTTGGTGTAGAAGGCGAGGGCCTCCCCGGGGAAACGGTCGGCGCAGTGCGCCACCAGGTCCAGGAAGTCCGGCGGAGCGGCCACATCGTCCTGGATCATGAGCTGATGGGTGGCGCCCTCGGCTATCCGGGACCAGGCCACCAGCGCGGTGCGCAGGGCGGAGGGGGAGTCGTCGGGGGCCGGGTCCATCGCCAGTCCGCCCAGTCCGAGGCGTGCGCACAGCTCCTCTGCCTGGGCCCGGCGGACCGGGTGGGTCATCACGGCCGAACTGACGCGTGCTGCGGGCATCGAGGGCACTCCTTCAGCCAATGACCAGTGGAGACATTCGGTGTCGATCATGGCTGCTGTCCGGGCGGGCGCCGCCGGACCGGGAGTGATGACGGCCGAAAACGGCCGATCGCCGACCGGATCCGGCCTCGGCCGGGGCTCGGCCGGGGCTCGGTCAGGGCTTCGCCGGGCCTCGGCTCAGGGCCGTCCGCCCGGCCGTCCGCCGCCCCGCGCCCTGGGCTCGCGGTCCGTGCCGTGAACGAGCGCCCCGCGCCGGTGCCCCGCCTCGGCCGCCGTCCCGGCCCCGGCCCCGGCCCCGGACCCGTCCCGCTCACGGCGGTGGAACAGGGCGAGCGAGGCGCAGCCGCCGACGGCGAGGACGATCGCGGCGTCGGCCCAGAGCCGTACCGCCGTCCCGGCGTCGAGGAAGAGATGAACGGCCGTCACTTCCAGACTCAGAAAAGCCATCGCCGGGACAATGACCGCGTACAGACCGCTCCGGTTCACCCTGAGACCTCTCCGGCGAGGCGGGCCGATGGCAGGAAGCCGCCCGCGCCTACGACCCATACCCACTCGGCGGCGCGCCGATCCACCCGATCGAGCCGTTCTCGAATCGGCATATGCCAGATCGCCGCCCACACGGACGGCGACAGCCCGGACTCATTCCGTGACCCGGGGCGGGCGTGACGCGCGGGCCAAAGGGAGCGGACGTACCCTGGACGGGGGGCAGTCAGCGGTTCAAGCCGGTTGGTCGGGAGGCCACCATGGACGTCCTGGTACTGATCGGACGCGTCCTGTTCGTCCTGCTCTTTCTGAACTCCGCCGTCGGTCATCTCACCCAGACGCGGGCCCTGGCGGGGTACGCCCAGTCCAAAGGGGTCCCCGCGCCCGTCGCCGCCACCGCCGGCAGCGGGGTGCTGATCCTGGTGGGCGCGGTGAGCGTGCTCCTCGGTGTGTGGGCGGATCTCGGCGCGCTGCTGCTCGCCGTCTTCCTCTTCCCGACGGCGCTGCTGATGCATCCCTTCTGGAAGGAGAGCGATCCGCAGGCCCGGCAGACCGAGTCGGTCAACTTCCTCAAGGCGATCTCGCTGGGCGGCGCGGCGCTGATGCTGCTGGCGTTCTTCTCGTACGCGGGCCATGACCTCGGTCTGACCCTCACCGGCCCCCTCTTCCACATCCGCTGAGACCGGCGGCCGGACATGACGAAGGGGCCCGTCCGCCGGACGGGCCCCTTCGCGGTCTCTTCGGCGGGTCAGACGATCTGGTCCGACAGCTGGGCCTGCTCACGGGCCGAGCCGTAGGCCTGCGGGGTGCCGTACGAGCGGCGTGCCACGAACCACCAGACGGTGGCCAGGGTCAGCACCGCGACGAGGGCGATCGAGGCGTAGTTCATGGTGTCCACGGTCACGGGGTTCGTCTGCGGCAGCAGGAACAGCACCGTCACCAGGGCCACCCAGACGACCGCGATCCAGCCGATCGGCTTGCTCCACTTGCCCAGGTTCCAGGGGCCCTGCTCGAAGCGGTCGCCGGCCCGGAGCTTGAGATAGATCGGGATCGCGTACGCGGGGGTGATGCCGATGACATTGAT
The DNA here is from genome assembly GCF_014651115.1 of Streptomyces inusitatus. Lineage (GTDB taxonomy): Bacteria > Actinomycetota > Actinomycetes > Streptomycetales > Streptomycetaceae > Streptomyces > Streptomyces amakusaensis. Next base: position 186,137 of record NZ_BMWG01000011.1, read on the forward strand.
GGCGGTCACCGCGCCGTACGCGGTCGAGGAGTACAGCGAGGGCAGGGCGAGCAGGCAGGGGACGGCCACCGACAGCCACACCGCGGGCACCGGGGTCTGGGTGCGGCTGCTGACCTTGCGCCACAGGGCCGAGCCGGGGAGCGCGTTGTCACGGCTGAAGGCGAAGACCATCCGGCTCGCGGCCGCGACCTCGGCGTTGCCGCAGAACAGCTGGGCCACGATCACGATCAGCAGCAGCGCGGAGGCGCCGTTGGTGCCCAGCGCGTCGACCATGATCTGGGCCGGGGGCACCCCGGTCTCGGAGTTCTGCGCGCCCGCGTAGTCCTGGATGGCGAAGGTCAGACCGGCCAGCAGCGCGAATCCGGCGATCCAGGAGACCCAGATCGCGCGGACGATGCCCTTGGCGGCCGTGACAGAGGCGTTGGAGGTCTCCTCCGACAGATGCGCGGAGGCGTCGTAGCCGGAGAAGGTGTACTGCGCGAGCAGCAGACCGACCGCCGCCACATAGATGGGGTTCTCCCAGCCGGTGCCGTTCACGAACTCCGTGAAGACGTACTCGGGGGACTGGTGGTTCTTGGGGACGACGGCGAGCACGCCGACGATCAGCGCCACACCGCCGATGTGCCACCACACGCTGATGGAGTTGAGCACGCTGACCAGCTTCACGCCGAAGAGGTTCAGGGTGGCGTGGAGCAGCAGGATGATCATGAAGATGATCATGGTGGAGCCGGGCGTCGGGTCGATGCCCCACTGGAGGTTGAGGAACGCGCCGGTGAACAGGGCCGCGCCGTAGTCGATACCGGCGATCGCGCCCAGCAGACCCAGCAGATTCAGCCAGCCCGTGTACCAGCCCCACTTACGGCCGCCCAGCCGGTCCGCCATGTAGTACAGCGCGCCGGAGGTGGGGTAGGCGCTGGTCACCTCGGCGAGGGCCATGCCGACGCAGAGGACGAACAGGCCGACGCCGATCCAGCCCCACATCATCACCGCGGGGCCACCGGTGTTCATGCCGAAGCCGTACAGCGTCATGCATCCCGAGAGGATCGAGATGACGGAGAAGCTGATGGCGAAGTTGCCGAAGCCTCCCATGCGGCGCGCGAGAACCGGCTGATAGCCGAGTTCCCGCAGCCGCTCCTCCTCGTCGACGGGGGACTTGGGGTCCGCACCCGACCATCTGGGCGAGGGGATGGACATGATGGATCAACCTCCGGGGGAAAAGGTGTTCGCACTGAACAATCGGTGGGGGAGTGAGCACGGCACGGGCGGGGGCCCGTGCCGGGGCGGTCGACGCGGACCGCACCGGGGGGTGCGGATCAGCCGGCGCCGCGTGCGGCGGCCAGACATCGGCCGCGGGCGCGGAGGAAGACCTCCTCGGCCAGCGCCGGGTCGTCGGGGTTCTGTGAGCGGTAGAGCCAGGGTGGAGCGGTGAAATACGGGCCGAGCGATTCGAACACCCGGCCCGCCTCCGCGAACCGGCCCGCGCCCCACAGCGCGTGGGCCAGATGGTTGAGGTCGAGCAGCGAGGCCTCGGCCGGATCGATGTGGTCGAACCAGCCCTCCAGGGCGATCATGGCCTCCCGGGTGGCGTCCTCCGTCACCCAGTGCAGATCCAGCGCCCGTTCATGGCCCCGGTCACGCCGGTAGCGCTCCACCCGGACATGGAGCGGAAGCGCAAGCAGCGCCGAGCCCGCGGGCGCGGCGGACGCCGCCCACTGGACGAAGTTCACCGCCTCCGACAGATGGCCGCCGGGCCGGCGGGCATAGACGAACTGAAGCATCCGGTGGTACGCCTCGCGGTTGTACGGGTCCCTCTTGTGGGCCTCCGCGAGCAGCCCCCAGGGGCCGGGGAAGAGCATGGGCCCCGGCGGCACCTGGCGGTGCTCGTCCAGCCGCTGCTTCTCGTCCAGCTGGGCCAGCGCCAGCAGACACACCCACGGCACCGGGTCGTCGGGGCCGTGGTGGGCGGCGATCCTGCACGCCTCCCACGCCTCGTGCCACAACTGCTGTGTCTGCGGGTGGTTCTCGCGGTGGGCCCGCAGCGCCCTCTCGACCGAGACCCGGCACTGCATGACGTTCGCGGCCAGCGACGCGGGCTCCTCGGCCCGCCACGCCTGCACCGCGTCGGAGCCCGCGGCGACGGCCGCGAGCACCTGGGTGCGCTGGGTCCACACCCCCCAACTCGCCGTCGAGTTCAGCAGATTGCGCATCGACAGCCAGCGACCGGTCCGTAAATCCTGCATGGCGGTGCGCAGCTCATTGTCTTGGCCCGCCGGGTGGTACACCGGCCGGAACTGGTCCTGGGCCATCAGTCCGCCGCCGCCCCCGTCGCTCTGTGTCGGCGTGGATGTCGGGAATAGGTCGTCATGGGTCCTCATAGGGACAAGTGGGGGGTTGAGTCGGGGAGGAGATCACGGTCCACTCCCACATGCGCGCCGATCTTACTCAACCAATCGGATACGACAAGAAGTTGACAAAGAACGGTCACATTGTGGAACGTCGGACAGACGCACTAGGACATTTGACCCTCCCTTGACGGCAAACGTCACCTGATCCACTCTGTCATGTCGTCAATCAACAAGATCTTCCCGGTACTTCCGCCGCAGACGGAGGCGGGGATCCTTCCGGAAAGAGGGCAGTGGCCGATGCCGCACGCCGTACTCGCCGTCGACCAGGGCACCTCCGGCACCAAAGCCCTCGTCATCTGCCCCGAACGCGGGGTCATCGGCACCGGGACCGTGCCGCTCGCCCCCCGCTACGGCCCCGGCGGAAGCGTCGAGATCGACCCCGGGACCCTGCTCTCCTCCGTCGTGGACGCCGGACGGCAGGCCCTCGCCGAAGCGGGCGAGCCCGTCGCGGCCGTCGGACTCGCCAACCAGGGCGAGACCGTACTCGCCTGGGACCCGGCCACCGGCGAGCCCCTCACCGACGCCATCGTCTGGCAGGACCGGCGCGCCGAGACCGTGTGCGCCGAACTCACCCCGTACGCCGGTGAACTGACCCGTCTCACCGGGCTCCCCCTCGACCCCTACTTCGCCGCGCCCAAGATGGCGTGGATACGCCGCGAACGCACCCGCGAGGGCGTGGTCACCACCAGCGACTCCTGGCTGATCCACCGGCTCACCGGAGCGTTCGTCACCGACGCGGCCACCGCCGGACGCACCCAGCTCCTCGACCTCGACCAGGTCGCCTGGTCGTCCCGGGCGCTCGATGTCTACGGCCTCGCCGGCGAACGCCTGCCGGAGGTCGTCGACGCCGCCGGACCCGTGGGCGACACCACCGCCTTCGGCCCCGCCGTCCCGCTCACCGGCCTCCTCGTCGACCAGCAGGCCGCCCTGCTCGCCCAGAGCGTCACCGAGCCCGGCGCCGCCAAATGCACCTACGGAACCGGCGCGTTCCTGCTCGCCCAGACCGGGAACACCCCCCGCCGCACCACCGGCGGACTCGTCAGCTGCGTGGCCTGGCGGCTCGGCGGGCGGACCAGCTACTGCCTCGACGGACAGGTCTACACCGTCGCCTCCGCCGTCCGCTGGCTCACCGGCCTCGGCGTCATCTCCGGCGCCGCCGACCTCGACCGGGTCGGATCGAGCGTCCCCGACAGCGGCTCCGTCACCTTCGTCCCCGCCCTCGCCGGCCTGGCCGCCCCCTGGTGGCGCGGCGACGTCCGGGGCTCCCTCACCGGACTCGGCCTCGACACCGGCCCCGGCCACCTGGTGCGCGCCCTGTGCGAAGGCATCGCCGCCCAGGTCGCCGAGTTGACCCGCGCTGTCGCCGCCGACCTCGGCCGCCCCCTCACCAGCCTGCGCGTGGACGGCGGACTCACCCGCTCCGCCCTGCTCATGCAGACCCAGGCCGATCTGCTCCAGATCCCCGTCGAAGTCTCCGCGCTCCCCGACGCGACCGCGCTCGGCGTCGGAGCCCTCGCCCGGCTCGGCCTCGACCCCCGGCTCACCACCGAACAGGCCGTCCCCGCCTGGCGGCCCTCCGCCGTCTACGAGCCCAGGATCTCCGCGGCCGAGGCCGCCGAACGCCTGGGACGCTTCCGTACCGAGGTGACCGCGCTCCTGGAGCGAACCACCCCCCAGGTACCTTGATCCGGGTGAGAGTCACCACCGCCGGCCCGCTCCCCGGGGCCACGTACGATGTCGTCGTCGTCGGAGCCGGAGTCGTCGGCTCCGCGATCGCCCGCGAACTCGCCCGGCACCGGCTGCGCACCGCGCTCGTCGACGCCCGCGACGACGTCGGCGACGGCACCTCCAAAGCCAACACGGCCATCCTGCACACCGGCTTCGACGCGGTCCCCGGCTCCCTCGAATCCCGGCTCGTGCGCGAGGGACGGCACCTGCTCGCCGCGTACGCCGCCGAGACGGGCATCCCCGTCGAACCGCTCGGCGCGCTCCTCGTCGCCTGGGACCGGGAACAGCTCGACGCCCTGCCCGCGCTCGCCGCCAAGGCGGAGCGCAACGGCTACCACGAGGCCGCGATCATCGGCCCCGACGAGGTCTACCGGCGCGAACCCCGGCTGGGCCCCGGGGCCCTCGGCGCGCTCGACGTCCCCGGCGAGAGCGTCATCTGCCCCTGGACCACCACCCTCGCCTACGCCACCCAGGCCGTCCGGGGCGGTGTCGAACTCCACCTCAACTGCCGGGTCGAGAACATCGCCGACGACGGCGAGCACCACGAGCTCACCACCGGCCGGGGCCCGCTGCGCACCCGACACCTCATCAACGCGGCCGGTCTGCACGCCGACGAACTCGACCGCCGGCTCGGCCGCGACGACTTCACCGTCACCCCGCGCCGGGGCCAGCTCATCGTCTTCGACAAACTCGCCCGCCCGCTCGTCAACCACATCCTGCTGCCGGTGCCGACCGCCCTCGGCAAGGGCGTCCTCGTCTCCCCGACGGTGTACGGCAATGTCATGCTCGGCCCGACCGCCGAAGACCTCGACGACAAACGCGCCACGAACTCCACGGAGGAAGGGCTGCGGGCGCTGCTGAGCCAGGGCGAGCGGATCATGCCCGAACTGGTCGCCGAGGAGATCACCACCGTCTACGCCGGTCTGCGCTCCGCCACCGAACACGAGGACTACCGCATCCGCGCCCACCCCGCGCAGCGGTCCCTCACCGTCGGCGGCATCCGCTCCACCGGGCTCACCGCGTCGATGGCGATCGCCGCCCATGTCATGGACCTCCTCCCGGAGACCGGTCTCGCCCTCGGACCCGCCCGCGAACTGGAGCCGATCCGGATGCCGAACATCGGCGAGGCCTTCCCCCGCCCCTACCAGCGGCCCGAACTGATCGCGGCGGACCCCGCCTACGGCACCCTCGTCTGCCACTGCGAGCGCGTCTCGCTCGGCGAGATACGCGACGCCCTGACCGCCACCGTCCCCGCGTGCTCCGCCGACGGCCTGCGCCGCCGCACCCGCGCCCGGGGCGGCCGCTGCCAGGGCTTCTACTGCGGCCCGGCGGTCGACGACCTCCTCGACACCGCCGCGGCCGAGCGGGGCGCCCCGGGGACGGTGACCCGATGAGGCCCGACGGCCCGAGCGCCCGGCCGCATTCCCCGGCGGGGCACCCGGGGATCACGGAGCGGACGGTCGACGTCCTCGTCGTCGGCGGCGGACCCGCCGGGCTCACCGCCGCGAGGCGGCTCGCGGCCGCCGGGGCGGGACGCGTCGAAGTGCTCGACCGGGAGCGGGAGCCCGGCGGAATCCCCCGTCACTGCTTCCACGGCGGCTTCGGAGCGCGCGATCCCCGCCACCTCGTGCCCGGCCCCCTGCACGGTCCCGAGTACGCCCGCCGCCTCGCCGCCGACGCCCTGAGCGCCGGGGCGGCCCTGCGCACCTCGGTCACCGCCACCGGCTGGGCCGGACCCCGCACCCTGGAGATCACCGGACCGGGGGGGATCGAACGCGTCACCGCGCGCGCCGTCGTTCTCGCCACCGGAGCCAGGGAACGCCCCCGCGCCGCCCGGCTGATACCCGGCACCCGGCCCGCCGGCGTACTCACCACCGGCGAACTCCAGCAGGCCGTCCATCTGCACGGCAGGCGGATCGGCAGCCGTGCCGTGGTCGTCGGCGCGGACGCCATCGCCCACAACGCCGTGCTCACCCTGCGCGCCGCGGGCGTCGAGACCGTCGCCCTGGTCAGCTCCCGGCCGCCCCTGCCCGTGCCCCTGTCCTTGTCTCTGCCCCGGCCGCGCCGCCCCGTGACCGTCCTCCACCGGACGACGGTCACCGAACTGGTCGGCCACGGTCGGCTGACGGGGGTGCGCCTTCGTCACGAGGACGGCCGGACCGCGGTCGTCGCCTGCGACACGGTCGTCTTCACCGGCGACTGGATCCCGGACCACGAACTCGCCCGGCGCGGCGGGATCCCGCTCGACCCGGGCACCCGGGGACCCGCCGTGGACACCGCGTACCGCACCGCCGAACCCGGTGTCTTCGCCGTCGGCAATCTGCTCCACGGCGTCGAACGGGCCGGGATCGCCGCCGAGGAGGGCCGCGTCGCGGCCGGACAGGTGCTCCGCCATCTCGCCGGGGAGCCCTGGCCCGGCCCGGGGCTGCCGGTGAGGGTCGGGGCCCCGCTGCTGTGGGCGGCCCCGAACCGGGTCCACCCCGGCGGTCCGCCGCCGCTGTACGGCAGGTTCATCCTGCGGACGGCGCGACCGCTCGCCCTGCCCAGGCTGACCGTCAGCCAGGACGGCCGGATCCTGTACCGACGGCGCCCGCCGCTGCCCGCGCTGCCCGGCCGGCCCGTCCATCTGGGCTCGGGCTGGACGTCGGCGGCCGACCCGGCGGGAGGCGCGCTGCTGATCACCGTCTGACCGGGGGCGGCCCCGCGTACGGCGAAGGCCGTGACCCCTGCTCGCGGGGTCACGGCCCATTCCTCACGGCCCTCGCAGCGGGACCGGCGGGCGGGGCTCAGGCGATGGCCGCCGAGACGATCGCCGACACCGCGATGTTGCAGGACGCCGTCACCCAGACCGCGGGGTGCGGCTCCGGCTCCACCAGGGTCGCGCCCAGCCTGCCCGGGGTGATGAGGTCCACCACGAGGAACGCCACGGCCATCATCACCAGGCCGAGCAGGCCGAACGCGGCGGTCGAGACCAGGCCCTTGCCGAAGTCGTGATAGGTCGTCCAGATCGAGGTGAACACGATCCCGCCGATGCCCACCAGCGCGGAGCTGAGCAGCAGCGCGGCATTGCGGTTGCGGTCCTCCCATATCTGCCGGCCGAGCTTGCCCGGGGTGAGCAGGTCGATCAGGACCATGCCGAGGATCAGAAGGACCAGGCCGAGGGCGCCGTAGGCGCTCGCGCGGCCAAGTCCGTTGACGATGTCGCTCATTGAGGAGCCAGTCTCCGTGTCCGAGAGGTGATACCGGTCAAGGGCGCGCAAAATCTACCGTACGAACCGATGAACGGCTCAAGGCCCCCGCCGCAGAGATTCATGTAGGTTACAGCCATGTTGCCCGGGATCCGGGTCGGCCGGGGGCGGCGGGGTGTTCGCCGGACCCCTGCCCGCGTGTCCGCCGCCGTGCGCGGGTGCGGGGCGCGGGGTGCCTTCAGGGGTATCCGCAATAGCGGGAATTAGCGCCTCTTTGACGTCTTGGAGGGATCCGTTCAGGCCACCCTGTGGAAGTCCGCCAAATGTCCGGATCTGGTACCGGAGATGTAGCGGAATAGGCCATCCCGCCCTTCCGTGGACCGGTGGCGATGCTTCGTCATGCAGCCATAATGCCTGGTCAGAGCGGTGCACCGAAGCATTTCAGCCACGGTAGGGGGGGTGGGTAGGGGTACCCCCTAGTTTGGCTGATCTGCTAGACATATCCTCAGTGAAACGTACGTAGGGGCGAATCGTCGAACGTACGTGACTGCACCTGAGGTCTGTAACGGGGAGTTTCAGTCCATTGATTGAAAAGCGAAACACTGATCGCTGGGTCCGCCGCTATCACGCTGCTGACGAAAGCCCGGTCCAGCTGGTCTGTCTGCCACACGCGGGAGGCTCCGCCTCCTTCTACTTTCCGATGTCCCAGTCCCTCGCCCCGGCGGTGGACGTCCTGTCCGTGCAGTACCCCGGGAGGCAGGACCGCAGAAACGAACCAGGGATCACCGATCTCGGCCTCTTCGCCGACCAGTTGACCGAACAGCTCGTGCCCTGGCTCGACCGGCCCATGGCGCTCTTCGGTCACAGCATGGGCGCGGCCCTGGCCTTCGAGGTGACACGGCGGCTGGAACGCGACCATGGGACCGCTCCGGTACGGATCTTCGCCTCCGGGCGGCGCTCGCCCGCCAGTTTCCGTCCTGAAACCGTCCATCTGCGCGATGACGACGGAATTGTCAGGGAAATGAAGGAACTCAGCGGAACGGACGCGAGGATCCTCGGCGACGAGGAAGTCCTGCGCATGGTGCTGCCCGCCATTCGCACCGACTACACCGCCATCGAGAACTACCGCGCGGCCCCGGAAGACACCGTGCGCACCCCGGTCACGGTGCTGACCGGAGACTCCGACCCCAGAACCAGCGACGAAGAGGCTGAGGCATGGGCCGGACACACCACCGGTGAATTCGCCATTCACCGTTATCCCGGTGGTCATTTCTTCTTGGCGAACCATCAGCAGAGCATTATGAGGATCGTCTCCGACGAGCTCTCCGCGGCCGTCCGACAGGGCTGACCCGCAAGCAGCAGTGCGGCACATCCGGGTGCGCCCGGTGTGCCCGAACCTCCCTCCGCCCCCGACGGCGGAGGGAGGGAAGCCGCATGACCGCCGGCTCGCCGAGGGCGAGACCGGAAGGGAAGGCCGCGTCGACGGCCCGGCGATCAGCACTGCGCTCATACCCACATCACCACGCGGTACGACGGCGCCTTCGCGGGCGAGCGTCCGGCCTGTCGTGAAGTTTTTTCGCAAGTCGTGCAGTTCGGGGGAAGGAAAGACTGTGGCCGCAAGGCTGGTTGAACGCGAGAAACAGCTCCACACGCTGAATGAACTGCTGGGGAGCGCACGGCGCGGCCGGGGGCGGGTCGCCGTCATCAGCGGGGGTGTCGCCAGCGGGAAGACAACTCTGCTGGAGAGCTTCACCGAAGAGGCCATCGCCTCCGGGGCACTGGTCCTCGAAGCGGCGGGATCCCGCGCGGAACGCTATCTCCCCTTCGGGAATCTCCGCAGAATCCTGGACAGCGTCGCACCGCTGTCCCCCGAGATCCACGGCTATGTCACCGAACTGCTGGACCGCGTCACCGCCAACGCCACTGTCAGCGCCAGCGCCGTCGCCGCCTCCGACGCCCCGGCCGGCTCCGACGCCTCGGGCACGCCGGGCACGCCGGGCGCCTCGGACGCCGAACGCGCGCTCGACGAGGCCAAGCGGATCCTGCCCTCGGTCTCCACCGCCCTGCTGCGGCTCGCGCACGACCGCACCCTCATCATCACCGTCGACGACGTCCACCACGGAGACGAGCTCTCCCTGCACTTCCTGCTCTCCCTCGCCCGCCGGGTGCGCCAGGCGAGCGTCATGATCGTGCTCACCGAGACCGTTCCCCTGCGGTCCGCGCAACTCGCCTTCCAGGCCGAACTCCAGCGCCAGCCCAACTGCACCAGCGTCCGGCTCCCCCTCCTCACCACGAGCGGCACCGCCAGCCTGCTCGCCGACCACTTCTCGGCCTCCACCGCGCAGCGCCTCTCCGCCGAGTGCCAGGAGACCACCGGAGGCAATCCGCTGCTGGTCGGCGCACTGCTGGAGGACGGCCTCACGGCGCTGGGGGACAGCGAGCCCCTCAAACGGCTCGACCCCGCCGACGCCTACGAGCGCGCGGTCCTCGACTGTCTCCACCGGGGTGACCCCGAACTGCTCACCGTCGCCCGCGGCATCGCCGTCCTCGGGCACTCCGACTCCCCCGTACTGCTCAGCCGGATCGTCGACCTTCACGTCAAGGGCACCGAGCGGGCCCTGCGCGACCTCCGCCGCTGCGGCCTGCTGCACCGAGGGGCGTTCCGCGACGCCACGGCCCGTACCGCCGTACTCGAAGCGACCCCGCCCGCCGCGCTCTCCGCACTGCATCTGCGCGCCGCGAAACTGCTCCACCAGGACGGCGCGGCGGCGGTCGACGTCGCCCGGCACCTCCTCGCCGCCCGCAAGAACGTCGAGGACTGGGCGATCCCCGTCCTCCAGGAGGCGGCCGAGTACGCGCTCGTCGACGACGAGCACGAATTCGCGCTGCACTGCGGCGAACTCGCCGTGCTGTCCTGCCCCGAGGGGCCCCGGCACGCCGCGCTCAAATCCCGGCTGGTCAGCATCGTCTGGCGCAGCAACCCGGCCGCCGCCGAGGGGCATCTGCGCCAGCTCTCCCGCGAACTCGCCACCGGCAGACTCGCCGACCGCGACCTCGTCCAGGCCGTGTCCTGCCTCTCCTGGGTGGGCGAGGCCCGGTGCGCGGGAGAGGCGGTGCTGCGGCTGCGGACCAGCGACCGGGTACCGGCGTACGACCCGAGGACGCTCGCCGCCGCCCAGAGCTGGCTCACCATCGTCAGCCCACCGCTCACCTCGCTGTTCAGCACCGTCGCACCGCCGGAGACAACGCTGTCGCAGACGGCCTGCGTACCGTCCGCCGTCGGACTCGCCGCTATTCCGTACGACATGGCGGACAACGCCTACGCCCATGCCGCCGACGCGATGAGGACCGCCCTGCGCGGCGGACAGACCGAGGCGGCCGTCAGCGAGGCCACCCGGGTCCTCCAGCGCTACCACCTCAGCGACCGCACACTCCAGCCGCTCATCTTCGCGCTGCTCGCCGTCGTCTACGCGGGCCGCCTCGATCTCGCGCTCGCCTGGTGCGAACGGCTGCTCGGCGAACGCTCCGCCCGCAACGCGCCGACCTGGCAGGCCGCGCTGGGCGTGGTGCGGGCCGAGATAGCGCTCCGCCAGGGCGATCTGCCCGGCGCGGCCACCCGGGCCCGTACCGCCCTCTCCCGGATCTCGCTCCAGAGCTGGGGCGTGGGCATCGCGCTGCCGCTGGCCATCCTCGTCGAGGCCGAACTCCAGATGGGCAACGAGGAGGAGGCCTCCAGCCTGCTCGACCAGCCCGTGCCCGAGGCCATGTTCGCCACTCTGGCCGGACTGCACTACCTCCGGGCCCGGGGCCGCTGCCACCTCGCCACCGGCCGCTATCACGCCGCCCTGCGCGACTTTCTGACCTGCGGCGAGATGATGGAGTCCTGGGGCATGGACGCCGTCGAACTGGTGCCCTGGCGGCTCGACGCCGCGGAGGCCTGGCTGGCCCTCGGCAGCCCGGGGCGCGCCCGTGAGTACGCCGAGCAGCAGAAGCAGCGCGAGGCGGGGCTCGCGGGCAGCCGGCCGCGCGGCTCGCTGCTCCTCCTCCTCGCCCGTACCAGCACCGACCTCAAGTACCGGCTCAAGCGGCTCACCGAAGCGGTGGAGACCCTGGAGGAGGGCGAGGACCGGCTCCAGCTCGCGATGGCGCTCGGCGAACTCGGCCGCGCCTACCGGGCGCTCGGCGACTTCAACCGGGCCCGGATGCTGGTCCGCAAGGCCTGGCACGTCGCCAAGTCCTGCGGCGCCGAACCCCTGTGCCGGCAGTTCATGCCCGGCCAGGGAGACATCGAACCGCCGTCCCCGAGCGGCCGGGAGACGGAGCCGCTCAAGGAGGCGGAGGTCCTCTCCGAGGCCGAGGCCCGGGTGGCGCTGCTGGCGGCGCGCGGCCACACCAACCGCGAGATAGCGACGAAACTCTATGTCACCGTGTCGACAGTAGAGCAGCATCTGACCCGTATCTACCGCAAGCTGAAGGTCAAACGCCGCCGCGATCTGCCCGCCCGTCTCTCCGATCTGAGCCTCCCCGGCATCGCCTGAGCGACCGCCGTCCGCGGCCACTCGTTCGTCGAGCCGCCCGCCCCGCCGCCGGGGCGGGCGGCCCGACGGCTTCACGACAGCAGCCCGCGCTCCAGCGCGGTGATCACCGCGGCCGTCCGGTCCGAGACCGACAGCTTCTTGAACGAGCGCAGCAGATGCGTCTTCACCGTCGCCTCGCTGATGAACAGGGCACGGCCGATGTCCGCGTTGGTCAGCCCCTGGCTGACCAGCCGCAGCACCTCGCGCTCGCGCTCCGACAGCAGCGGCGGATCCACCGCCCGGGCCCGGAACAGCTTGGGGGCCAGCGACGGGGTCAGCACCGTCTCACCGCGCGCCGCCGCCTTCACCGCGTGCACCAGATCGTCCCGGGAACTGCCCTTGAGCAGATACCCCGCCGCACCGGCCTCCACCGCGCGCAGAATATCGGCGTCGTCCTCATAGGTGGTGACGATCACCACCTTGCTGCGCGGCGACTCCCGCAGGATGTGACCCGTCGCGGTCACCCCGTCCATCTCGCCCATCCGCAGATCCAGCAGCACGATGTGCGGGGTGAGCCGGGCCGCCAGCAGCACCGCCTCCTCGCCCGAGCCGGCCTGCCCCACCACGCCGATGCCGTCCGCCGACTCCAGCATGGCGCACAACCCCTCCCGTACCACCGGGTGGTCGTCGGCCAGCAGAACCTCGATCATGTCGCCCTCGCTCCGGCCGGCTCCCCGGCCACCGGTCCCAGAGGCACCGTCACCTCGATGACGGTGCCCGCTCCCGGGCGGCTGTCGACGGACGCCGCCCCGCTGATCTCCTCGACCCGCGCCCGCATGCCGCGCAGCCCGAAGCCGCTCCGCTCGCCGTCCGGGTCAAAACCCTCACCGTCGTCGCCGATCACCAGCCGGACGGAGTCGTCGGCATAGGCCACCAGCACCTCCACCGTGCGGGCCGTGCCCGCGTGCCTCCGTACATTCGCGAACGCCTCCTGAACGGACCGCAGCAGCACCACGCTGACCGCCATCGGCAACGGCCGCTCCTCGCCCTCGGCCCGGCAGCGCACCTCAAGACCCGTCTCGGCCGTCAGCAGCCGCGCCTGCCGGCCCACGGCCTGGACCAGCGAACTCTCCCGCAGCGCCGGGGGAGTCAGCGCGGCGACAAAACCACGCGCCTCGGCCAGGCTCTCCTTGGCCACCCGCCCGGCGAGCCCCAGATGCGCGAGCGCCCGGTCCGGGCTCTCCACCACCTCCGACTCCGCCACCTGCACCAGGCTGATGATGCTGGTCAGACCCTGAGCCAGGGTGTCATGGATCTCCCGCGCCAACCGCTCCCGCTCGGCCGAGATCCCCGCCTCGTGCGACAGCCGGGCCACCCGCTCCCTGCTGCGCCGCAGCTCATTGATCAAATCACCCCGGTCCATGCTCTGCTGCACCACCCGGGTGATCCACAGCCCGAGCAGCACCGACAGCGCGATCCCCAGCAGCGAGGTGGGCAGCACCGAGAGGATATGAGGGTCGAAATCCCCGCCGCGCAGCCACACCACCGTCACCGGCCACAGATTGGCCAGCATCACGAGCACGATCGCCGGCGGCATCGGCAGGCTCATCATCAGCATCGGCACCACCGCGAACAGCGCGAAGGAGCCCGCGAGATCGGCCGTGCCCGCCACCGCGAACAGCACGAAGAGCCCCACCGCGAAGACGACGTTCCGCCGCCCCGCCGTCCGGTGGATCATCAGTCTCCGGCCGAGTCCCGCGTACCAGGGAACGATCAGCGTCAGCGCGCCGACGGCGACCGCGCGGTACGCCTCGGCCCCGCCCGAAGTGAACAGCAGAATCGTGGTGACGAGATAGGAGATCGCGAAGTAACCGTCCCACAGACCGAACCAACGAGTCCCCGATTCGGGGCCGTAACCCGCGTTGGCACCCGGGCTGGAACCCCCGTTGGAACCCGCGTTGGAACCCGCGTTGGAACCCGCGTTGGCCTGCGAACTTTCCTCCTGAGTCTGAGTGTGCACATAACAAGTCCTACCATGCGCCCCACCGTGTCAACCGGTCGGTTGACAACCGGTCCCACCGATCGGTCGTCCCGCGGCGGGCCCGCCCGGACCTACTTTTGAAGCAGCGGGAGGAGTGCCGCGACAGCACCGTGACAGCACCGCGAGGGGGAGCAGCAGTGGCAGGGCAGGAGTCGGTCACGTGAGCCAGTTCTGGGTGGCACTCATCATCGGTGCGTCGACGCTGGCGGCCGTCCTGGCGGCCGATCTCGGACACCGCCGCATCACCGCCGTACGGCTGGCGGGCCCCGTCCTCGTGTCCGTTCTCGTCGTCGTCGCCTGCGTACGGTCCCTTCCCACGGCCGGCAACGACATGTCGCTGCAACTCGCCTCCGTGGGGGTGGGCGTGATCTGCGGACTCGTCGCCGGAACTCTGCTTCCCGTACACCGGGACGACACCGATCGCGTCCATACTTCCGGCGGAATCGGGTACGCGCTGATCTGGCTCGGCTGCACGGCCGCCCAGGCCGTCTTCGCCTACGGCGCGGAACACTGGTTCACCGCCGCCATGGCCCGCTTCACCGCCGAGTACGAACTCAGCGGTGAGAAGGTCCTGGTGAGCGCCGCCGCGCTGATGTCCCTCGCCATGGTGCTGGCCAGGACCGCGGCCCTGGCATCCAGGGCCCGCATCCCGGACCGGACGGACGGGGAAACGGACGCGGGGGAGCCGGCGGCCGGGCGGAGGGAGACCGTGAATTGACGGTCGGCAGGGTTCCGTACAAGCGTGTGATGGTTCAGAGGTCTTCAAGGCTAGGGTGAAAAAGTGGTACGTAATGATGAATTGAGGCTGCGTCCGCCTCGCAACCGTGTCGAAAGTCGCGCGATCGGCTGGTGGACCCTGCAATCCTCCCTGTTCGCATTGCCGCTGCCGATCGTCTTCGGAGTGCTCTACCTGTTCATTCCGCCGGCCAGATTCGTCTTCGTCTGGGCATTCTTCGTCACCCTCGTCCCCGGCATCCTCTACATGGCCGTCATGCCGCTGTGGCGCTACCGCGTACACCGCTGGGAGACCACCGACACCGCCGTCTACGCGGCCTCCGGCTGGCTCTGGCAGCGCTGGCGCGTGGTCCCCCTCTCCCGCATACAGACCGTCGACACCATGCGCGGCCCGCTCCAGCAGCTCTTCGGACTCTCCGGAGTCACCGTGACCAGCGCCTCCGCCTCCGGCGCGGTGAAGATCAACGGACTGGACCACCGGGTCGCCGCCGAGATGGTGGAACAGCTCACCAGGTCCACCCAGGCCACACCGGGAGACGCCACATGACCTCGGAGACCACGGCCGGCCGGCGCGCCCACGCCGCGACCGACCCCTGGGGACGGCTCAACCCCCGGCTGATCCTCGTCAATCTGAGCGTCGTCGCCGCCCCGCTCGCCCTCTACGGCGCCACCCACGCGGTCACCGGCGGCGAGATCAACCTCCAGGTCCTGATCACGCTCGGCTCGTTCCTCATCACCTGCCTGGTCATGGCCGGCATCAGCCTGATGCGCCTGCTCACCACCCGCTACCTCCTCACCGACGACCGGATCGAACTCCGCAAGGGCCTCCTCTTCCGCAGCCACCGCTCGGTGCCCGTCGACCGCATCCGCAGCGTCGACCTCACCGCCAACCCGCTCCACCGCGTCTTCGGCCTCACCTCCCTGGAGATCGGCACCGGCGAACACGGCGAATCCGCCGGAGCCGGCCTCTCCCTCGACGGCATCAGCAAGAAGGACGCCGACGAACTCCGCCGACAGCTCATCGAACGCCGCAGCGCCGGGCGCGGCCTCACCGTCGATGAGACCGACGGCCCGATCGCCGAGATGGACTGGGCCTGGCTGCGCTACGCCCCCCTCACCATCTGGGGCGTCGGCGGAGTCTTCGTCGCCGTCGGCACCGTCTACCGGACGCTGTACGAGATGAAGATCGACCCGCTGGAACTGGGCATCGTCAAGGACATCGAGGACCGCTTCGGCTCCGTCCCCCTCTGGTTCGGCATCCTGGTCACCGTCCTCGTCATCGTGATCATCGGAGTCATCGGCTCCACCGCCACCTTCATCGAGGGATGGTCCGGATACCGCCTGGAGCGCGAGGACGGCGGCATGTTCCGGGTCCGGCGCGGAATGCTCGTCACCCGCTCCGTCACCATCGAGGAACGCCGCCTCCGGGGCGTCGAGGTCGCCGAACCGCTGCTGCTGCGCTGGGCCGGAGGAGCCCGCCTCAAGGCAGTCGCGAGCGGCCTGGGCAATGACGAGGAGAACAGCAGCCGCAGCCGGCTCACCCCGCCCGTCCCGCACGCGCTGGCCCTGGCCGTCGCCGCCGACGTACTGGCCGAGAAGCAGTCCCCGACCGCCCTCGCCGAACTCGCCCCGCACCCCCGCGCCGCCCTGCGCCGCAGGGTCAATCTGGCGCTGGGCACGGCGGCGCTGACCGCGGCCCTCCTCGCCGTCCCCGGCCTCTGGCTCACCCCGGTCCTCGTCCACACGGGCTGGATCACCGGCCTCGTACTGCTGCCCATCCTGCTGGCCTACGCCTTCGACGCCTACCGCAACCTCGGCAGCGCGATCCAGGGCCGCTATCTGGTCGCCAGGTCCGGCACGTTCGCCCGCCGCACCGTCGCCCTCCAGCGCGAGGGGATCATCGGCTGGTCCATCACCCGATCGGCCTTCCAGCGCCGCGCCGGACTGCTCACCCTCGGAGCCACCACGGCGGCGGGCACGGGCGTCTACAAGGTCCGCGACATCGCGGTCTCCGACGGACTCGCCCTCGCCGACCGGGCGGTGCCCCAGGTGCTCGCCCAGTTCATCGAACGACGACCCGGGCGCGGCTGACCCCCGTACCCCCACCCCCATAGACCAACTGGCGCACCCCCGAGAGGTTGGAGGGGCGGACCTCCCCCCGGCCGCCCCTCCAACCTCGCTTTCGTGTCCCGGGCCCCGCTTCAGGGGCTGGTAGGGGATGTGACCGGGCCCGCGCGGAAAATACTGTCGGGGCGGACAGGCGCGCCCGCGGGGCGCCCCGCTCCCGCGGACGTGTCCGACACCCCGTGATGTCCTCCGGCGCCGGCGGCGGGAGCTGTGCGCCCCAGGCGGTCAGAGAGCGCCGAGAGACGAGGAGCATCGCATGTGCGGCATTACCGGCTGGATATCGTTCGACCGCGAGCTGACCCAGGAGACCGCGACCCTGGAGGCCATGGTCCGCACGCTGACGGACCGGGGGCCCGACGCCGGGGGCACATGGACCGACGGCCACGCGGCCCTGGGTCACCGCAGGCTCGCCATCATCGACCTGGCCGGCGGCGTACAGCCGATGCAGATCCAGACCCTCGCCGGCCGGATCGCCCTCACCTACAGCGGCGAGGTCTACAACTTCACCGAACTCCGCGAGGAACTCCGCCGCAGAGGACACCACTTCCGCACCGCCAGTGACACCGAGGTCGTCCTCAACGCCTATCTGGAGTGGGGCGACGCGATGGCCGAACGCCTCAACGGCATGTTCGCCTTCGCCGTCTGGGACTCGCGGACCCAGAAGCTCACCATGATCCGTGACCGGATGGGCATCAAGCCGCTCTTCTACCACCGCACGGCCGACGGGGTGATCTTTGCGTCCGAGCCCAAGGCCATCTTCGCGAACCCCCTCGCCAAGCCCGTGGTCAGCGCCCGGGGCCTGCGCGAGTTCATCGCCTTCCACCGCCCGCCCGGAGAGACGATCTGGGACGGCGTCGAAGAGGTCGTCCCCGGCACCGTCGTCACCGTCGACCACGCCGGAGTGCACCGCCGCACCTACTGGCGACTGGAGACCCAGGAGCACACCGACGACCTGGAGACCACCGTCGGCCGGGTGACCGAACTCCTCGACGACACCGTCGCCCGCCAGCTCGTCGCCGACGTGCCCACCTGCGTACTCCTCTCCGGCGGACTCGACTCCAGCGCCATCACCGCCCTCGCCGCCGCCCGGCGGGCCTCCCAGGGCGAGACGCTCGACACCTTCGCCATCGACTTCGCCGGAGAGTCCGACCACTTCGTCGCCAACGAGGTGCACGGCAGCCGCGACGCCGGATACGCGGCCGAGATGGCCCGCCACGCGGGCACCCGTCACTCCGACATCGTCCTCAGCCCGGCCGACCTCGCCGACCCCGAGGTGCGCCGCCAGGTCGTCATCGCCAGGGACAGCCCGGCCGGCCTCGGCGACATGGACGTCTCTCTCTATCTGCTCTTCAAGTCGATCCGCGAACGGTCCACCGTGGCCCTGTCCGGCGAGGCCGCCGACGAGGTCTTCGGCGGCTACGGCTGGCTCCACAACCCCGTCGTCCAGGAACGCGAGATGTTCCCCTGGATCACCGCCGGGATGATCGGCGCCAGCCCCAACACCCAGCCCGCCGAGATGTACAACCTCGACATGCTGATCGCGACCAACCCGCTGGAGGCGGTGGCCGACGGCTACGCGACCGCCGTCGCCGAGATCGGGCAGCTGGAGACGGACAGCGCGCACGAGCAGCGCATGCGGGTGCTGTCCTATCTGCATCTGACCCGCTTCCTGCGGATGATGCTCGACCGCAAGGACCGCATGAGCATGGCGGTCGGCCTGGAGGTCCGGGTGCCGTTCTGCGACCACCGGCTCGTCGAGTACGTGTACAACACCCCCTGGTCGATGAAGACCTACGACGGGCAGGAGAAGAGCCTGCTCCGCGGCGCGACCCGCGACCTCCTGCCGCGCTCGATCGTCGAGCGCCGCAAGAGCCCCTACCCGGTCACCCAGGACCGTGCCTACGGCGAGGCGCTCCAGCAGCAGGCCAAGCAGCTGCTCGGCGAGGACGGGCCCGTCTTCCAGATCGTCAGCCGCGACTGGCTCGCCGAGTCGGTCGCCACCGCACCCGGCGAACTCGCCCTGGCCACCCGCAACGGCCTGGAGCGTGCCCTGGACACGGCCATCTGGCTGGACGCCTACCGGCCCGAGGTCACCATGTAGCCGCGGCGGTACGCGACCGAAGGCGGGCGGGCCGGCATCCGTACGATGCCGGTCCGGCCGCCTTCATGCGTACGGCCCCGCCCCGCGCACGGCTCAGCCGGTCAGGGCCAGCGCCTCCAGCCTCGGCACCAGCGACGCGGGCGAAGGCATCGACCCGATCTCCTCCCGGACCTCCCGCGCCACCGCCGACAGCTTCTCGTCCGACAGCAGCCTCCGCAGCACCACAGGATTCAGATCGTCGGCCGTGCCGTTCAGCCCCGCACCCCGGTCACCGACCGCCCCGGCGTTGATCCCCCGGTCCGCGCCGTCCGGCAGGACCAGCTGCGGCACACCCGCGTTGAGCGCCGCCAGCGTCGTACCCGCGCCCCCGTGGTGCACCGCCGCGTCGCACCTCTCCAGCAGCGCCATCAGCGGCACCCACCCCACGGTCCGCACATTGTCCGGGAGCGTGCCCAGCGCCGCCGTGTCCACCTCGCCCAGCGCCAGCACGAACTCCGCGTCCACCTCCGCGGCGGCGGCCACCAGCCGCTGCACCGGCCCCAGCCCGTTGATGTGCACCGTCGCCGTGCCCAGCGTCACCCCCACCCGGGGCCTCGGACGCTCGTCCAGCAGCCAGTCCGGCAGCACGGCACCGCTGTTGTACGGAACCGGCCGCATCGACCAGCCGTCCCGCTCCGGCTCCACCATGCTCGGCGGCGCGATGTCCAGCGTCGGCACCCGCTCGGCCACGCTCTCCACCCCGTGCCGGGCCATCGTCTCCGTCAGCATCGACACGGTCAGCTCCCGCAGCTGAGTGCCGCGCGCGAAGCCGAAATTGTGCTGAACGGCCGGAACACCCAGACGCGCGGCGGCGATCAGCCCCGCCACGAAGATCTGCTCGAACACGATCAGATCGGGCTTGAAACGATCGGCGGTCCGTACGATGCCGTCCGCCAGGCTCTCGTTGAGATGGGCGAAGAGCCGCAGACCGTCCATCGGATCGATCTCCCCCGGCTGACGCAGCCGCGCGATCAGCTCCCCGGCCGTCGACTGGAGGAAGTCCTCCAGGACGAACCCGGGAGAGACGTCCGCCACATGCAGACCGGCGTCCGCCGCCTTCAGCGCGTCACCCGCGCTGGCGACCAGGACGTCATGGCCCGCCGAGCGCAACGCCCAGGCCAGCGGAACAGTGGGAAAGACATGGCCGATGGCCGGATAGGTCACGAACAGCACGCGCATGGAAAAGCGTTCCTCCCGTATAGCCGCGTATTTACGATGCCGGAGATTCAGCCGACAAAGAGACGGCGTCGAAATTCTTGCAATTACCTGCCTTCGAAGGGCATCCTGATGCAGTCGTGCGTATCGCGTCAAGGAATCACCCAGAGCCATTGGATAAGGGTCCATAGGGGGTTGTTAGGGGTTTTTCCCATCCCTTTCCCATGGAAGGGTTACCTCTGGTCTTGGATTCTCATTCCGGGGGTATGGAGCGCGCGATGTTGAACGAGTCCCAGGATTTCGCAGCCGAAATCAATGCCGCCTCCGGGGCCGAGGGAAGCGCTGAGGGAACCACCGAGGGAAGCCCCGAGGAAACCCAGGGCGCCGGCGGCGAGGGACAGGCATCGTGGCAGCGCAGGCTGACCGGCCTCGCCGAGACCGAACAGCACACCGCCCTGCTGGAATGGGTCACCTCGCTGGTCTCCGCCGCGCTCCGGGACGCCGCCCCCGCCACGCTCGACCCCCACCGCCCCTTCCTGGAGCTGGGCTTCGACTCGCTCGCCGCCGTCGACCTGCACAGCAGGATCACCGCCGGAACCGGACTGCGACTGCCCGTCACCCTCGCCTTCGACCACCCCACCCCGGCCGCCCTCGCCCGCCGGCTGCACGGCGAGATCCTCGGCCTGACCGGCCCCGCCGGCCCGCCCGTCACCGCCGCCCTCGGCAGCGACGAACCCATCGCCATCGTCGGCATCGGCTGCCGCTTCCCCGGCGACGTCCAAACCCCCGAAGCCCTCTGGGACCTGGTCGCGGCCGGCGCCGACGCCATCTCCGAATTCCCCACGGGCCGAGGCTGGGACCTCGACGGACTGTACGACCCCGACCCCGACAATTCCGGTACGAGCTACGCCCGCGAGGGCGGCTTCCTCCACGACGCCGACCAATTCGACGCGGCATTCTTCGGGATCTCCCCGCGCGAAGCGCTCGCCATGGACCCGCAGCAGCGTCTCCTCCTCGAAACCTCCTGGGAGGCATTCGAGCGCGCGGGCGTCGACCCCGCCGCCGCCCACGGCAGCCAGGTCGGCGTCTTCGTCGGCGTCGAGACCCAGGAATACGGCCCCCGGCTCCAGGACGCGGTCGACGGATTCGAGGGATACCTCGTCACCGGAAACGCGGCGAGTGTCGCCTCCGGCCGTATCGCCTACACCTTCGGCTTCGAGGGCCCGACGGTCACCGTCGACACCGCCTGCTCCTCCTCGCTGGCCGCCCTCCACCTCGCCGTACAGGCGCTGCGTACCGGCGAATGCTCCCTCGCCCTCGCCGGCGGAGCCGCCGTGATGGCGAGCCCCGGCTCGTTCATCTCCTTCAGCCGTCAGCGCGGCCTCGCCGCCGACGGCCGCTGCAAGCCCTTCGCCGCCGCCGCCGACGGCACCGGCTGGGGCGAGGGCGTCGGCATGCTCCTCGTCGAGCGCCTCTCCGACGCGCGCGCCAACGGCCACCAGGTCCTCGCCGTCGTCCGGGGCTCCGCCATCAACCAGGACGGCGCGTCCAACGGCCTCACCGCCCCCAGCGGACCGTCCCAGCAGCGCGTCATCCGCCAGGCCCTGGCCAACGCGAGCCTGACCGCCGAAGACGTCGACGTCGTCGAGGCACACGGCACCGGAACCAAGCTCGGCGACCCCATCGAGGCACAGGCCCTGCTCGCCGCCTACGGCCAGGACCGCCCCGAGGACCGTCCGCTCTGGCTCGGCTCGCTCAAGTCGAACATCGGCCACACCCAGGCCGCCGCCGGAGTCGCCGGCATCATCAAGATGATCATGGCGATGCGGCACGGGGTCCTCCCGAAGACCCTGCACGTCGACGAGCCCACCCCCCATGTCGACTGGGAGTCCGGCGCGGTCTCACTGCTCACCGAGGCACGCCAGTGGCCCGCGGGCGACCGCCCGCGCCGGGCCGGCGTCTCCTCGTTCGGCATGAGCGGCACCAACGCCCACGCCATCATCGAAGAGCCGGACGCGGAGGACGCCGCCACCGCCGCCCGGAACCCCCTCCGGGGCGACGACGACCAGCCGGGTGCGGGTGCGGGTGCGGGTGCCGGTGTGCTTCCCTGGGCCCTGTCCGCCAAGACCCCGGAAGCCCTGCGCGCGGCGGCCCGCCGACTCCGCGCCCACGTCGAAGCGGAACCCGACACCGACACCGCCGCCGACGGCTCGGTGGCCGCCGCCACGGCCGCCGACATCGGCCACTCACTGGCCACCACCCGAGGCGTCTTCGCCCACCGCGCCGTCGTCCTCGGCGACGACCGAGAGGCACTGCTGCGCGGCCTCGACGCCCTCGCCGAGGAGACCAACACCCCGGCCCTCGTCCAGGGCGCGCCCGCCCCGGGCAAGCTCGCCCTCCTCTTCACCGGCCAGGGCAGCCAGCGGCTCGCGATGGGCCGCGAGCTGTACGAGGCGTACCCCGTCTTCGCCGACGCCCTCGACGACGCGTGCTGGCACCTCGACGACCAGCTGGAGATACCCCTCCTCGACGTCCTCTTCGCCGACGCGGACACGGAGGAGGCCGCCCTCCTCCACCAGACCGCCTACACCCAGCCCGCGCTGTTCGCTGTTGAGGTGGCGCTGTTCCGGCTCCTTGAGTCGTGGGGCGTACGTCCCGACTTCTTGTCCGGTCA
Organism: Streptomyces inusitatus; assembly: GCF_014651115.1. Classification (GTDB taxonomy): domain Bacteria; phylum Actinomycetota; class Actinomycetes; order Streptomycetales; family Streptomycetaceae; genus Streptomyces; species Streptomyces amakusaensis. The sequence goes on from NZ_BMWG01000011.1 coordinate 208,847, forward strand.
CTCCATTGGTGAGATCGCTGCGGCGCATGTGGCGGGTGTGTTCTCGTTGGAGGATGCCTGCACGCTGGTGGCGGCTCGTGGCCGTTTGATGCAGGCGCTGCCCACGGGCGGTGTGATGATCGCGGTCCAGGCGTCGGAGGACGAGATCCTCCCGCTGCTCACGGACCGCGTCAGCATTGCCGCGATCAACGGCCCGCAGTCGGTCGTCATCGCCGGTGACGAGGACGCGGCGGCCACCATCTCGGCGTCCTTCGAGGCCCGGGGCCGCAGGACCAAGCGCCTTACGGTCAGTCACGCCTTCCACTCGCCGCACATGGACGGCATGCTGGCGGAGTTCCTCCGGGTGGCGCAGGTCCTCGACTACTCGGCGCCCACCATCCCCGTCGTCTCCCTCCTCACCGGGCGCGGGGCGAGCGCCGACGAACTGTGCTCCCCCGAGTACTGGGTGCGCCACGTCCGTGAAGCCGTCCGCTTCCTCGACGGCATGCGGACCCTCTCGGAGAGCGGCGTCGCCACCTTCCTCGAACTCGGCCCCGGCGCGGTCCTCACCGCCATGGCGCAGGACTGTGTGGACACGTCCGGCACCGCCTTCGTCCCCGCCCTGATCCCCGGCCACGCCGAGCGGAACACCCTCCTCACCGCCGTCGCCCGGGCCCATGTCCGAGGGGCCGCCGTGAACTGGCAGGCGCTCTTCGACGGCACCGGCGCGCGGCGCGTCGAGCTGCCGACGTACGCCTTCCAGCGCGCCTCCTACTGGATGGACTCGCGCCCCACCGCCTCCGGCCCCACCGCCCACGCCGCCGACCCGGCCGATCGCGCCTTCTGGGACGCGATCGAGCACGAGGACGTCGCCGGCCTCGCCGCCGAGCTGGATGTGGACAGCGACGCGCCCATCAGCGAGCTGATCCCGGCTCTCTCGGCCTGGCGTCGCAGGCACCGTGTGCAGTCGGAGGTGGATGCCTGGCGTTATCGGGTGTCGTGGAAGCCGCTGGGTGAGGTTTCTGGTGTGGGGTTGTCGGGTGTGTGGCTGGTGTTGGTGCCGGCTGGTGTCGATGACTCGGCTGT
>NZ_BMWG01000012.1:0-48401 GCF_014651115.1 Streptomyces inusitatus
CTCAGCGGGAGAGCGCTTCCCTGACACGGAAGAGGTCACTGGTTCAATCCCAGTATCGCGCACCGCATCGAAGCCCCCGGCCGTATCCACGGCCGGGGGCTTCGTCGTTCGGTCTTCGTCGTTCAGTCCTCGTCGCTCAAGCCGGGTGCTCAGGAGGAGAAGAGCATCCGCCCGAAGCCCTTGTGACGGCCGTGGCCGTGGCCGCCGTGGTGACCGCCGTGCTGCGGGGCTCCCCAGGCGGGCGCCGGAGGAGCCGGGTACGCCTGCGGGGCGGGCGGGGGCGGCGGGGCGGGCGCGGCCGGCGGAACCTGCTGGTTCCACTGCGACTCCAGACGGGTGAGGGACTCCAGCTCGCCGTAGTCGAGGAATATCCCCCGGCAGCCGCCGCACTGCTCGATCTGGACGCCGTTGCGGTTGTAGGTGTGCATCGGCGCATGGCACTTGGGACACTGCATGGTCGTGGCTCACTCCTCGCTGATCGTCCGCACCCCGGTGATCAAGGCGCGTGACAGGCAGCCTACGACGGATGCCCGTCCGCCAACTCGCCCGGGAGCCGGGTGATTCGGGCTATCCGGGCACAGGCCTCCAGCACCGCTGTCTCCGTCTCGTCCGGTTCCCGCCCCTCGGCCGCCGCCCTGACGAGCGAGAGCGCGGCGGTCTGCGCGGTCAGCGCGCGGGCCGGAACGTCGAGCGGGGCCCAGGGATCGCCGCCCGTACCGGCGGCCGCCGGACCTCCGGCGGCCGTGTAGGCGGCGTAGAACCGCCGCCACACCTCGGGAGCCAGCAGGCCCGCCGCGAACCAGGCGGCGGGGCGGGCGAGATCCCAGGCGGGGTCGCCGAGACCCAGATCGTCGACGTCTATCAGCAGCCAGGGGCCGCCGGGGGCGGGATACCGCACCAACTGCCCCAGATGCAGATCCCCGTGGCACAGAAACCCGCCCCGGGGCGCGAGGGCCTCGCCCCGGGCCCAGCCCGGCAGCCCCGCCCAGACCCGCTCCACCCCGGCCGCCGCCGGGTGCTCCCCTGCCGCCGACCGCATCCGGGCGAGCGCGGCGGCCGCCTTCGCCGGGCCGCGCATCGGCGGCAGCGGTCCCGGCAGCTCCCCCGGCGCGACCGAGTGCAGGCGCGCGAGCAGGACAGCGGCCTCCTCCCAGGGGGCGGCGTCCGGATCCTCCGGGTCGACGGGCACGCCATAGGGCCAGGCGGTGACGGGCCGGTCCGACAGCGGCGGCGCGTCCAGGGGCAGCGGCGGCAGCAGGATCCCGGCCAGCCGAGGATCCCCGGCGACGGCGAGACGCGCCCGGTGCCCACCGGGATCGGTGCCCGGGGCATGCGCCTTGGCGACCGCCCGGCCGTGCCGGACGACCACCCCGTCGGCCCGGTCCGCGAGGACCTCCTCGTCCCGCCCGCAGGCCCGGCAGGCGCGTTCGGCGCCGCCGAAGTGGGCCGCCCGCCGAGCGGCCCCGGCGAGTGCGCTGACGACTGCTGTGCTCACGATCTCCCCCGACGACGGCACGACCGGTCCCGACCGGCACGACCGGCACGACCGGCCCGACCGGGAGCCTACGCGGCGCAGGGCCCAGGGCAGCGCTATGGCCGGTCAGCTCCCCAGCTGACCGGCCATCGCTGCCGTCCGCCGCACCCCCGTCCCCACGGGGTTATCGGCCGGATGTCCCCGACCCGGACCGCTCTTCCGGGTCCGGAGCGCCTTTTTCAGCGCCCCAGCATCACGCCAACGGACGACGCCTGTGTGACCACCGCTTCCCAGCCGCCGAAGACGACTACCAGCAGGGCCGCGAGAGGGAGGACCATGGCGGTCGCCACCAGGGGATGACGCCGGCCGGACGCGTGACCGCCGAACGCGGCGGACGCCACGCGTCCCCGCGTGCGGATGATCGTCCGTGTTGCCGTGTCCGCCATGGTTCCTCTCCTGTCGAATAGGACAGCGGCGGGTGCTTGACCTCGGGGGACGAGTGCTGCACCCGCCGCTTGACCTCAACACTAGGGATGCGACGGGGCCCGGGCGTCATGCCCGCGTACCGATTCCCGGGCCTCCCGGAGGATGAGCCGGCACCCTCTCGTCTACTCCCCTGGGTGGAGAAGCGACTCCGCTTCTTGGGGTCTTCCCGGAGGGGACGCCCGGGGGAAGGCCCCCGGAGGGCCGGAGCCGACGGCGGCCGGAAACCACAGCTTCTCCCCTGGTGACTTCTCTCACTCCGGCCACCCCCGCGTACCCCCCGCCCCGCCCCCGGCGGCCCGCCCGGCTTGCCACGACTTCGTCCGTACCCGGGCCGCCCGGCACCGCCCCGGCGCGGCGGGCCCCGGCCGAGCCAATCCCCCTGCGCGGAAAGTCCGTTGACAACGGGCGCCGACGGGTGTGGCCGGATCCCGCGCTCCGCGGGCGCACTTCGGGCCGCCCGCGCGCCGCCGACAATCGATCCGCCCCCGAGGGCGCGGCCTATGAGCGGTCCGGGGCAGGGGTACGTAAGCTGTGCCACGGCAAAAACGGACGATCAGGCAGCCGGGTGGGGAACCCCATCCGTTGGGACAGGGGTGGGGCTCGTTCCCACCCGCTCAGCAGGGGCGGGGCCTTCACCCGCCGCAGGCAGGGGGGTGGGCGACCCCACTCCCAGGTAGGGGACGGACATGGCGATGATGCGGCTCCGGCGCGAGGACCCGCGTGTCGTCGGCTCGTTCCGGCTGCACCGGCGGCTCGGCGCGGGCGGGATGGGCGTCGTCTATCTGGGCTCCGACCGGCGCGGCCAGCGGGTCGCGCTGAAGGTGATCCGGCCGGATCTGGCCGAGGACCAGGAGTTCAGATCGCGGTTCGCCCGCGAGGTCTCGGCCGCCCGGCGGATCCGGGGCGGCTGTACGGCCCGGCTGGTCGCGGCCGATCTGGAGGCGGACCGCCCGTGGTTCGCCACCCAGTACGTCCCCGGCCCCTCGCTGCACGACCGGGTCGCCGAGGAGGGGGTGCTGCGCGCCGCCGAGGTCGCCGCCATCGGCGCGGCGCTCTCCGAGGGCCTGGTGGCGGTGCACGAGGCCGGTGTCGTCCACCGGGACCTCAAGCCGTCGAACATCCTGCTCTCCCCCAAGGGCCCCCGCATCATCGACTTCGGCATCGCCTGGGCGACCGGCGCGAGCACGCTGACCCATGTCGGCACGGCGGTCGGCTCCCCCGGATTCCTCGCGCCCGAGCAGGTGCGCGGCGTCGCCGTCACCCCCGCCACGGACGTCTTCGCGCTGGGGGCCACCCTCGCCTACGCGGCGACCGCCGACTCGCCCTTCGGCCAGGGCGGTTCCGAGGTGATGCTCTACCGGGTGGTGCACGAGGAGCCGCAGCTGCACGGCGTGCCGGACGCGCTGGCCCCGCTGCTGCGGGCCTGTCTCGCGAAGGACCCCGAGGAGCGCCCCAGCACCCTTCAGCTCTCCATGCGGCTCAAGGAGATCGCGGCCCGTGAGGCGCAGGGGCTGCCGGAGGCCAGACAGCCAGCCCAGCGCGAGCGGATCGACGCCGACCGGCCCACCGCCCGCTACCCGGAGCGGCCCGCCCGTACCGAGCGCCTGGAGCGGTCCGAACGGCCCGACCGGCGGACCGCCGGGGGCTCGGGGCCCCGCTCGCAGCCCTCGCGGCCCGGTGGGGCGCGCACCGACGGAGGGCGGGCCGGCGGATCGCGGCCGCCCCGGCCGCGTGAGTCCGGCCGGGTGACCGGCCGTCAGGGCCCGGGGTCCGGGGTGCGCACCACCTCGACCGGACGGCGGCCGGCCAACCCCAGGCTGCTGCGGCAGCGGCTCGTCGTCTTCATCGTGGTCACCCTGATCGTGGCGCTGGGGATCGCCGCGGCCCAGCAGCTGTAGCGGGCGCGGCCCCGGGCCGGGCCGGGGTCAGGCCCCGGGGCGGCCGGTGGCGACGGCGTAGAAGGCCACGGCGGCGGCCGCGCCCACATTGAGCGAGTCCACTCCGTGCGCCATCGGGATCCGGACCCACTCGTCCGCCGCCCGCAGCGCCCGGGTGGAGAGCCCTTCGCCCTCCGCGCCGAGCATCAGCGCGACCCGGTCGAGCCGGTGCGGCTGGGCGTCGTCGATCACGGTGGCCTTCTCGTCGGGGGTGAGGGCGAGCAGTCTGAAGCCCGCCTCCCGTACCGTCTCCAGCCCCTTCGGCCAGCCCTCCAGCCGGGCGTACGGCACGGAGAACACCGCGCCCATCGACACCTTCACCGAACGGCGGTAGAGCGGGTCCGCGCAGTCGGGCGAGAGCAGGACGGCGTCCATGCCCAGCGCGGCGGCGCTGCGGAAGATCGCGCCGATGTTGGTGTGGTCGTTGACCGACTCCATGACGGCGACCCGGCGGGCGGACGTCAGCAGTTCGGCGGCGGTCGGCAGCGGCTTGCGCTGCATGGAGGCGAGCGCGCCCCGGTGCACGTGGTAGCCGGTGACGCGCTCGGCCAGCTCGGGGCTGACCGCGTACACCGGTGCGGGGAGTTCGTCGATGACGTCCCGCATGGTGTCGATCCACTTGGCGGAGAGCAGCATCGACCGCATCGCGTAGCCGGCGTCCCTGGCGCGTCTGATGACCTTCTCGCCCTCGGCGATGAACAGGCCCTCGGCGGGCTCGCGCCTGCGGCGCAGCTCGACATCGGTGAGACCGGTGTAGTCGCTCAGCCGGGGGTCGTCGGGGTCCTCGACGGTGATGAGATCAGCCACAGGGTGATACTGCCTTCTCCTGGGTGTGGTGCCAACGTCTGGGAGACGGTTGGTTACCGGGGGGTACGGAATTCCGCGGTCACCGGATCGGTCCGGGGCGCCGGGTTCACGGGGTCACTGGTTCACGGGGTCACTGGTTCACCGGGTCGGCCGTCGTCGGCAGGGCGGCGGCGGCACGGGCCCCCACCTCGACCACCTCTCCGATGACGATGACGGCCGGCGGGCGGACGTCCTCGGCAGCGACGGTCTCGGCGACGGTCTCCAGGGTGGCGTCCACCCGGCGCTGGGAGGCGGTGGTGCCCTCCTGGATCAGGGCGACCGGGGTGTGCGGGGCGCGGCCGCCCGCGATCAGGGCGCGGGCGATCGCGCCGATCTTGTCCACGCCCATCAGCACCACGAGGGTGCCGCGCAGCCGGGCGAGCGCGTCCCAGTCCACCAGGGAACGTTCGTCCTCGGGGGCCACATGGCCGCTGACCACCGTGAACTCATGGGCGACGCCCCGGTGGGTGACGGGGATGCCGGCCGCGCCGGGCACGCTGATGGAGCTGGAGATGCCGGGCACCACGGTGCAGGGGATGCCCGCCTCGGCGAGCGCCTCCAGCTCCTCCATGCCCCGGCCGAAGACATAGGGGTCGCCGCCCTTGAGCCGGACGACGGCCCGGCCCGCCCTGGCGTGCTCGATCAGCGCCGCGTTGATCGCCTCCTGGGCCATGAACCGGCCGTACGGGATCTTCGCCGCGTCGATCACCTCGACGTGCGGGGGAAGTTCCGCGAGGAGGTCGCGGGGGCCCAGCCGGTCCGCGATGACGACATCGGCCTCGGCGAGGAGCCTGCGCCCCCGGACGGTGATCAGGTCCGGGTCGCCGGGGCCGCCGCCGACGAGGGCGACGCCGGGGGTTCTCGTACGGTGGTGGGGGGCCGCGATGGTCCCGTTGTGCAGGCCCTCCACGATGGCGTCGCGGACGGCGGCCGAGCGGCGGGGGTCGCGGCCGTGCGGGCCCGCGGTGAGGACGGCGACGGTGACGCCCTCCGAGCGGCCGGTGGCCGGGGTCCAGGCGGTGGCCGCGTCGGCGTCGTCGGAGCGTACGCACCAGACGCGGGCGCGCTCGGCCTCGGCGGAGGCCCGGGCGTTGGCCTCGGGGTCGGTGGTGGCGATCAGGACGTACCAGGTCTCGGCGAGGTCGCCCTCGGCGTACCGGCGGCGCTCCCAGCGGATCTCCCCGGCGGTGACCATGGCCTCCACGGAGGCGGTCGCCGAGGGCGACACCAGCGTGATGTCCGCGCCGGCGGCGATGAGCGCCGGGAGCCGGCGCTGGGCGACCTGTCCTCCGCCGATGACGACGACACGACGCCCGGAGAGACGGAGACCGACGGGGTAGGCGGGGTGATCGACCATGGCGGTGGGGCTCCTCGGGCGGGTACGACGCGCTGCGTGGTGCGGGGTGATGGTGCGGGGTGCGTGCGGCGGGGTGCCGCCGCGTCCGCGAAGCGGCAGGTGGGGACGGGTCTTGCCTGCCTCGGCAAACTTTACGGTGCGGCCCCCGGGGGCGTGCGGGGGGCTTGGCGCGGGCCGCGCCAACGAACGCGCGGGCCCTTTCCGGGCCGGGCCCTCGGCGGCGGGCGGGGGGCGTGCGGGCGGGGACCTGAGTACGCCCCCGGCGGGGTACGGCCCGGAGGCCGTACCCCGCCGGGGGCGCAAGAGGCTACTTCTCGGTGACTCCGGCGGAGTCGAAGGTGGCCACCTCGTGCATCGCCCGGGCCGCGCTCTGCACGACCGGCAGTGCCAGCAGCGCCCCCGTCCCCTCCCCCAGCCTCAGGTCCAGGTCCATCAGCGGACGGAGCCCCAGCGTGTTGAGCGCGGCCACGTGGCCCGGCTCCGCGCCCCGGTGGCCCGCGATGCAGGCGGCCAGCGACTCGGGCGCGATCGCGCGCGCCACCAGGGCGGCGGCCCCGGCCGAGACGCCGTCGAGGATGACCGGCGTACGCAGTGAGGCACCGCCGAGGATCAGCCCGACCAGGGCCGCGTGCTCCAGCCCGCCGATCGCGGCGAGGACTCCGATCGGGTCGGTGGTGTCCGGCTTGTGGAGTTCGAGCGCGCGGCGCACGACATCCACCTTGCGGGCGTGCATCTCGTCGTTGATGCCGGTGCCCCGGCCGGTGATCTCCCCCGGGTCCACCCCGGTGAAGACGGAGATCAGCGCGGCGGAGACGGTCGTGTTGGCGATGCCCATCTCACCGGTGAGCAGCGCCTTGTTCCCCGCCGCCACCAGGTCGCGGGCGGTCTCGATGCCGACCTCGATCGCCTGGAGGACCTCCTCGCGGCTGAGGGCGGGGCCGGTGGTGAAGTCGGAGGTGCCGGCGCGGACCTTGCGCGGCAGCAGACCGGGGGTGGCGGGCAGGTCGACGGCGACGCCGACGTCGATGACGCAGACCTCGGCCCCGACCTGGTTGGCGAAGGCGTTGCAGACCGCGCCGCCGCCCAGGAAGTTGGCGACCATCTGGCCGGTGACCTCCTGGGGCCAGGCGGTGACCCCCTGCGCGTGGACCCCGTGGTCCCCGGCGAAGATCGCGACCGCCGCGGGCTCCGGGATCGGCGGCGGGCACATCCGGGAGAGACCGCTGAGCTGCGCGGAGATGATCTCCAGCATGCCGAGCGCCCCGGCGGGCTTGGTCATCCGCTTCTGCCGCTCCCACGCCTCGCCGAGCGCCTTCGCGTCCAGCGGGCGGATCCCGGCGACGGTCTCCTGGAGCAGGTCGTGCGGCTCCTCGCCGGGCAGCGCGCGGCGGCCGTAGGTCTCCTCGTGGACGACCCAGGCCAGCGGGCGGCGCTGGGACCAGCCCGCCTGCATCAGCTCGGGCTCCTCGGGGAACTCGTCGACGTATCCGACGCACAGATAGGCCACGACCTCCAGGTGCTCCGGGAGTCCGAGCGCGCGGACCATCTCACGCTCGTCGAAGAAGCTGACCCAGCCCACGCCCAGGCCCTCCGCGCGGGCGGCGAGCCAGAGGTTCTCGACGGCCAGCGCCGAGGAGTAGGGGGCCATCTGCGGCTGGCTGTGGCGGCCCAGGGTGTGGCGGCCGCCCCGGGTGGGGTCGGCGGTGACGACGATGTTGACCGGGGTGTCGAGGATGGCCTCGATCTTCAGTTCCTTGAACTGCTTCGCCCGGCCCTTCGGCAGCGACTTGGCGTAGGCGTCACGCTGGCGCGTGGCCAGTTCGTGCATGGTCCGCCGGGTCTCGGCGGAGCGGATGACGACGAAGTCCCAGGGCTGGGAGTGGCCGACGCTGGGCGCGGTGTGGGCGGCTTCGAGGACCCGCAGCAGCACCTCGTGCGGGATGGGGTCGGCGCGGAAGCCGTTGCGGATGTCGCGGCGCTCGCGCATCACCCGGAGCACGGCCTCACGCTCGGCGTCGTCGTACCCGGGGGCGGGCGCGTTCGGCTCGACGGGGGCCTCGGCGACCGGCTCGGGCACGGGTACGGATACAGGGGCGGGCTCGGCAGCGGCCTCCGGCTCGGGCTCGGGCTCCTCGGCCGCGGGCTCGGGGGCGACGGCCTCCGGGGCCGCGGGCTCCTCGGCGGCGGCGGGCTCGACGGCTTCGGGGGCGGCGGGCTCCGGGGCCGCGGGCTCCTCGGCGACGACGACGGGCTCGGGGACCGGCTGCGGCTGCGGCTCGGGGGCGGCCTCCGCCGGGGCCTGCTCCTGCTCCGGCTCCTCCTCGACGACGAGAACAGGAGCGGGCTCGGGCTGCGGCTCGGCCACCACGGCGACGGGCTCGGCCGCCGGGGCCTGCTCGGGGGCCTGTTCGGCCACCGGGGCGGCGGCAGGTACGGCCACGGCCTCCGGTTCCGGTACGACGACGACCTCGGGTACGACGACGGGCTCGGCGGGCGCCTCGGGCTCGGGCGCCGGAGGCTGTTCGGCCACCGGGGCGGCAGCCGGTACGGCCACGGCCTCCGCCGGTACGACGACAGGCTCGGCCGGTGCCTCGGGCTCGGGAGCGGCTTCGGCGACCGGCTCCGGCGCGGGCTGTGCCACGACGGCGGGCTCGGGAGCGGCCTGGGGCTCGACGGCGACGACCGGCTCGGGCTCGGGCTCGGCGGACGGGGCCTCGGCGGCGGGCTCGACGGCTTCGGCGGCCTCCGGCTCCACGGCCACAGCCTCGGCCTCGGCGATGACGGGCTCCGCGACCTCGGCCGTCTGCGCCTCGGGCGCGGGGACGACGGCCTCCGCCGGGGCGGGAACGGCGGCCTCGGCCGGAGCGGGCTGCTCCGTCTCGGTGCCGACGGCCACGGGCGGTTCGGCGAGCGCCTCGGGCTCGACGGCGACCGGCTCCGGCTCGGGCTCGGCCACGACCGCCTCGGGCTCGGCGGCCACCGGCACCAGGGCCTCCACCAGCTCGGTCACCAGCACCTCCGGGGGAAGCGCGACGGCTTCCGCCGGGGCCGGTGCGGAGGCGGCGGGCGCGGGAACGGTCACCGGCGGCTGCGGGTCCCACGGGATCCCGGGCTGCGGCGGGATCTCGCCCAGCTGCGGCCCCGGCAGCACGGTCGCCGCGCTCTCGCGCGGTGTGTCGAGGTACTCCGGCCCGGTGCTCTGCGGCCCGGGAGTGTTCTGCACGGTCAGGGGGTGCGGAGGCGCACCGGCGGGACCCCGGTCGGCGAGCGAGCGGACCACTCCGCCGGAGGTGTCCGGCAGCGGCGGGCCCATGTGCAGCGGCCGGCGGGCGGCCGGGGGCGCCGGGGGGAACGCCGGAGCGGGAGCGGGCTGCTCACCGGCGGGAGCGCCGGGAGCCTGAGGGGCCTCGGGGACGCCGGGAGCGGCGGGCGCTTCCCCGGCGGCCGGCGGGGCCATGGTCTGCGCGGGCTGCCCGACGGGCCGCTCCGCCGCCGCGGCTTCCGCGAGCGCCTGTATGCCCGACACCGGGACGGCCGGCTCGGGCGCGCCGAGGTCCGCCGGAGCGTGGAAGCCGGGCCCGGCGGGGACCGCTCCGGGCACGAACGGCTCAGCGGCCGGAGCGCCCACCGGCTGCTGCGGGGGCTGAGGCTGCGGGGGCTGCTGGACCTCCGGCGGGAGGGGCGGCATGGCCAGCGCTCCCTGGGTGTCGCTCCACGCGCCCTGCGCGCCGGGCATCAACAGCAGATCGTCCTCGTCCGGACCGTGCGCGGAGGGGTCCAGGAAGGTGTAAGCACCGGTGCCGGGCATGCCCGGCTGCTGCTCCGCCACGCCTGCGTTCCCCGGCAGCCCGTCGCCCGGGATCTGGCCGGTGTCAGTCATGCGTACCCCTCGCACATCGATTGTGAGTCCTTCGCCCATCGCCGTGGACGGCCGGTCACGGTGGTACGGACGCCCGTCCAGGAGAACGAGCGCACGGGCCACGCGGCACGATCGCCCCACGGACTCCAAGCATTCTCGCGGCCGTTCGCGGCCGCGGCAGGGAGATCCGCCAGGGTTCGCTGTGGGCTGCGCCACGTTACGCTTCCCCCGGTCGCGACGTACCACATACCGGAGCCAAAGCGACACTGCTTTTCCGGCGCTCCCGGCCGTCCGCGAAGGAAAACGACAGACGTCCAAGGTGCGGTACAACGATCGGCCAGCCTACCTCGCGCCGCTGACAGCGCGGTCCGGCTGCCGCCCCGAGAGCAGGAAGACGACGGATCGCTCCCGCTCCGCCCACCCTTGGGGATCGAGTTCCACCGACTGGAGCAGCGCGCACTCGACGGTGTATCCGCCGTCCGCCAGGGCCGCGCCGATGGCCTCGGCCCCGTCGCGGGTGGAGGCGTGGGCGACGATGCGCTCGGGCCGGCGGTCGGCGCAGGCGGTGACCACTTCCGCGCCGCCGCCCCCGACTCGTACGACATCGGGTTCGGGCAGCCGCTCCAGTACGTGCGGTGCGCGGCCGTGGACCACCTGGAGCCGGACTCCGGCGCGGCGGGCGGCGGCGTCGGTGCGGGCGCAGGCCGCCGGATCGGCGTCGACGGCGATCACGGCCGCGCCGAAGCGGGCCGCGTCGGCGGCGAACGCCCCGCCGCCGGAGCCGACGTCCCAGACCAGATCGCCGGTCCGGGGTCCCAGCCGGGCCAGTTGAAGGGCGCGCAGCGGCTCCGACTCGCCCTCGTCGGGGGTCTCGGTCCGGGGGTCGTGGGGTCGTTCCGGCAGTGCCCAGCCGCGTATCCCGGGGGGATAGCCGGTGTCCCGCCCGGCGATCCAGCCGCCGCCCGCGGCGGCCGGGTGGCCGCCCGCGCCGCCGATCACGATGACGACGTTGGGGTCGCGCCAGACGTGGTCCGCGACCCGGTCGGAGGTGAGGACGGTGACCTGTTCGGCGTCGGTGCCGAGTTCCTCGCAGATGACGAAGGTGCGGTGGACGCCTTCGAGCAGCAGGGCGAGTTCCGCCGGGCCGGCGCCCGGGGAGGTGAGGACGGCGACCTTGGGGTACGCGCGGCAGACATTGACGGCGCGGCGCAGCGTACGGCGGCCCGCGACGACGATCTGGGCGTCGTCCCAGGGCATTCCGGCGCGGGCGAAGGCGGTGGCGACGGAGGAGACGGCGGGGACGACCTCGACCTCAAGGCCGTGTTCGGGGGCGCGCAGGGTGCGTACGACGCCGAAGAAGCCGGGGTCTCCGTCGGCGAGGACCACGGCGGTGCCCCGGTGGCCGGCGATCCGGCGGGCCGCGAGGTCGACGCTGCCGAGACGGATCCGTTCGGCGTTGGCGGGGATCTGGGGGAGGGCGAGATGGTGGCCCGCGCCGGCCACCAGGGTCGCGGCGGCGAGGGCGGACGTGGCCGCGGCGGTCAGGGGCGAACCGTCCCAGCCGATCACCGTGACGCGGTCGGCCATCGTCAGTCTCCCTGATGTCGTCGCAGGTGGGGCCGGGTTGAGCGGGGCGAGCAGGGTGAGACTACCCGGCGCGGGCGTTCAGCTCGGTTCGGCACCGGTTCGGTGTCGGTTCAATGACCGTCCGGGATAATTCAGTTTGGACCGGGGTGATTCGGTTCAATTCAGTTCGGTGAAGGAGGCGTAGCCGAACTCGGCCATCTGGTCCGTGCCGCCCTCCAGGTCTTCGGGCAGCAGGCTCCAGACGATCAGGTCGGTGCGGGTCTCGGCCCAGCGGCCGTCCTCCGTCTGGGTGCGCGCTATCCACGCGTTGCGCAGTACGCCCTCACTGATCGCCCCGGCCTTCTGGGCGACCTGCTGGGAGGCGGTGTTACCGGCGGCGGTGCGCAGCTCCAGCCGTTCGAACCGCTGGTCGCGGAAGAGCCACTTGGCGGTGGCCAGCAGTGATTCGGTGGCGTAGCCCTCGCCGCGCGCCCAGGGCGCGGTGACGTAGGAGGCCTCGGTGGAGCGGGTGCGCCAGTTGGTAGCGCGCAGCAGTACGGCTCCGACGAGCCGCTGGGTGAGGAATTCGGTGACGGCCAGCGCGATGCCCCGGCCCCGGCCGTGCTCGGCGGGGGCGGCCCGGCGGATCCAGTGCTCCGCGTCGGCCCTGGTGTAGGGGTGGGGCGCGGTGGTCCAGGCGGTGACCTGCTCGTCGTTCATCATCTCGGTGTACGCCGGGATGTCGGCCTCCTCGAAGGGGCGCAGCACCAACCGATCCGTGCTGATGGACACGTCCGGGAAGGTGGTAGTCATTGCGCCGCTCCATAACCAGGGGCCTGCCGAAAAACCCAGCATGCAGCATGGGCCCGCCGAACCGCACCACAGGGTGGCGCACTTGGCCCCGGTCGTGACCGGGACGCCCCGGGCCCGCGCACCTGTCGGGGTGTGCGGGCCCCGGGGGGATCAGAACGCCGGGATGACGGAGCCGTCGTACTCGTCCTCGATGAACTTCTTCACCTCGGGCGAGGTGAGCAGCTTGGCGAGCTTCACGACCCGCTCGTCCTTCTCGTTGCCCTCCTTGACCGCGAGGAAGTTGCCGTACGGGTTGTCCGTGGCGGATTCGAGGGCGAGGGAGTCGTTCTTGGGGCTCAGGTCGGCCTCGACGGCGTAGTTGCCGTTGATCACGGCGGCGTCGACCTCACCGAGGGCGCGGGGCACCAGGGCCGCTTCGAGCTCCTTGAACTTGAGCTTCTTGGGGTTCTCGGCGATGTCCTTGGGGGTGGCCTCGTTGCCCGCGCCGTCCTTCAGCTTGATCAGGCCGTTCTCCTGGAGGAGCTTGAGGGCGCGCGCCTCGTTGGTGGTGTCGTTGGGCAGGGCGATGGTCGCGCCGCTCTTGAGGTCGGCGAGCTTCTCGTTCTTCTTGGAGTAGAGGCCGAGCGGCTCCAGGTGGACGGTGGCGACGGGGACGATCGTCGTGCCGTTCTTCTTGTTGAAGTCGTCGAGGTACGGCTTGTGCTGGAAGTAGTTGGCACCCACCTCGCCGCTCTGCGTCGCCGTGTTGGGCGTCACATAGTCGGTGAACTCCTTGACCTCCAGCTTGAGGTCTTCCTTCGCGGCCAGGTTGTCCTTGACGTAGCCGAGGATGGCGGCGTGCGGGACGGAGCTGGCGGCGACGAGGAGCGGCTTGTCGGCGGAGCCCGCTCCGGCGTTCGAGTCGGAGTCCTTGCCGCAGCCGGTGAGTCCGAGGGTGAGGGCTCCGGCGGCCAGGACGGCGGTGGTGATCTTGGCGGTGTTACGCACGAAAAGTGCCTTTCTCCATGAGTGGTGCGGGTGGTGCGCCCCGGGTGGGGCCGGTCAGAGGGTCTTGGTGGGCACCGGTTCCGGTACCGGGTCCTTGGGGACGGCCTTGAGGAGGCGCAGTCTGGGGGCCGGTCCGCCTCGGCCGCGCCGGTGCAGGCTCCGGGCGGCGTAGTCGCCGGCGAACTGGATGAGCGAGATGACGGCGGCGAGGATCGCGACCGTGATCCACATCAGTTCGTTCTCGAAGCGCATGTAGCCGTAGCGGATGGCGATGTCGCCGAGGCCGCCCGCGCCGACCGAGCCGGCCATCGCCGAGTAGCCGATGAGCGCGACGACGGTGGTGGTGGCTCCGGCGATGAGCGACGGGAGGGACTCGGGCACGAGCACCTTCCGTACGACGGTCCAGACGCTGCCGCCCATGGACTGGACGGCTTCGACGAGCCCGCCGTCCACCTCGCGGACGGAGGTCTCCACCAGCCGGGCGAAGAAGGGGATGGCCCCGACCGCCAGGGGCACGATCGCCCCGTCGCGGCCGATGGTGGTGCCGGCTATCGCCAGGGTGAACGGCAGCAGCGCGACCATGAGGATGATGAACGGCATGGACCGGGTGATGTTGACGATCTGGCCGATCACCTTGTTGAGCAGGGGGCTGCTCAGCAGTCCGCCCCGGTCGGTGAGGACGAGCAGGATGCCGAGCGGCAGTCCCAGGGCGATGGATATGGCGGTCGACCAGCCGACCATGTAGAGGGTGTCCCAACATGCCTGCTCCAGCAGCGGGCGCATCTCCGACCAGGTCACTTGGCACCTTCCTTGGCGACGGGGGCGGAGACGGCGGCGGTGGCCGCGGGGCCGGGAACGGTGGTGGCGGCGGGCGCGGGCGCCGTGTCGGCGACCTCGACCTGGAGGCCCCGTTCGCGGAGGAAGCCGATCGGGACGACGTTCTCCTCGAAGCGGCCGGGCAGCTCGATGCGCATCCGGCCGACCTGGAGGCCGCCGACGGTGTCCATCGCCGCGCCGAGGATCGAGATGTCGATGTTGTAGGTGCGGGAGAGCTGGGAGATCACCGGCTGGGTGGCGGCGTCCCCGTGGAAGGTGACGTCCACGACCGTGCGGTCCTCGCCCGAGGCCGCGCCGCTGACCGGGAAGAGGGCGGCGGCGAGTTCCGAGCCGGGGGTGGCGAGGAGTTCGCTCACCGTCCCGGACTCGACGATCCGGCCGTTCTCCATCAGTGCGGCGGAGTCGCAGACCGTCTTGACGACGTCCATCTCATGGGTGATGAGCAGGACGGTGAGGCCGAGGCGGCGGTTGAGGTCGCGCAGCAGCTGGAGGATGGAGCGGGTGGTCTCGGGGTCGAGCGCGCTGGTCGCCTCGTCGGAGAGGAGCACCTTGGGATCCCCGGCGAGCGCCCGGGCGATGCCGACGCGCTGCTTCTGGCCGCCGGAGAGCTGACTCGGGTAGGACTTGGCCTTGTCGGCGAGGCCCACCAGGTCGAGCAGTTCCAGCGCCTTCCTGGAGCGCTCCCGTCCGGAGTGTCCGAGGATCTCCAGCGGCAGTTCGACGTTGTCCTGCACGGTGCGCGAGGACAGCAGGTTGAAGTGCTGGAAGACCATGCCGATACGGCTGCGCGCCTCCCTGAGCTGTCTGCCCGCGCGCGGTCCGGGCCCGGCGAGTGCGGTGAGGTCCTGGCCGTCCACGGTCACGGTGCCGGAGGTGGGGCGCTCAAGGAGGTTGACGCAGCGGATGAGCGAGGACTTGCCGGCGCCGCTCTGTCCGATGACGCCGTACACCTCGCCTTCCCTGACATGGAGATCGACGCCGTCCAGGGCGGTGATCTCGCGTCCTCGCGAGCGGTAGACCTTGGTGAGGCCCGTTGTGGTGATCACTGGGATGTCCGTCACTGTCGAGTGCGGGGCGAGCGTCCTCGCCGGAGCACGGGGCGTTCGTCTTCTGGGCTTTCTGGTGGGAACGCGGCACGGTCGGAGTTCGGGGGCGCTGGGCATCCGGAGGGGGTACGACTCGTGTGCGGGGCAGCGGCCGTCCACGGGCGGACGGGCGGCGGGCGATCTCACTTCGGGGCGCGAGGTACAGGCAGGGGCCCTCAGAAGGCGCACATTCGACACATACAACGAACACCGGGCGTCGTGATCGCCTCGGTCGCAAGGATGCGGCTGCTCGTCGTGGTCATGTCGGCAAGTAAAGCAGATGGCTTTCCGGCCGAACCAAGGCTGTCCGCATAGCGGACGGTCCACTCGCGCCATGCGGACGGCCCGTCCCGCGGTGTCGATCCCGGTGCTTCCGGGCTGACCTGCACGGATACGTCCGTTTGGCCGTTCGGGGAGGGCCGGTGCCGGGAACCGGGAGAACGGCCGGGCTGTGGCCAAGGCCACGGCCGCCGCCGCGGGCCCCGGGCGTGCGGGGGCGCGCGCACGGGGAGCCGTGGTCCGTAATAGTCTCGGGGCCATGCTTGACGCCCTGACGGTCGCGGTCGGTGTGGCCGCGCTCGCCCTCGTAGCCTGGTGCGGTTTCGCCGCGTACCGCGACCAGCCGACCAAGGACTGGCACTTCATCGGCATGGCCGTGGTGTCGGTGCTGGCGCTGGCGCAGCTCGTGGTGGGCATCGTCCAGCTGGCGCGGGGCGAGCGGGCCCACGACGGGACGACGACCTTCGTGGTCTATCTGATCGGGGCGTTCCTCTCGGTGCCGGCCGCCGCCTTCCTGTCGCTGACGGAGCGGACCCGCTGGGGTTCGGCGACCGTCGCGGCGGGCGCGGTGGTGCTCGCGGTGCTGGAGGTCCGGCTCTACGACATCTGGGGAGGCTGACGATGACCGAGCCCGTCACGGCCGGGACGAAGGCCGCCGAGAGGTCCGGGGCCGCCGGGAAGTCCGAGCGCCCGGGGCGGACCAGGCTGGTCGCCGGTCCGGGGCTGCTGCTGGTGTGGCTGTACTCGGTGATGTCCGTCGGCGCGGTGTCCCGCTCGGTCTACGAGATCGTGGTCCGCTTCGACACCGCCCCGCTCGCGCACTCGCTCTCCGCCGTCGCGGCGGTGGTGTACGCGTTCATCACCTACACCCTGGTACGCGGCGGGGAGACGGCCCGCAGGGCCGCGCTGGTGTGCTGCGCGGCCGAGCTGGCCGGGGTGCTGATCGTCGGCACCTGGACGGTGCTGGAGCCGTCGGCCTTCCCCGACTCCACCGTCTGGTCGGCGTACGGCATGGGCTATGTCTTCATCCCGGTGCTGCTGCCGGTGACCGGGATGCTCTGGCTGCGCCGCTCGCGCGGCACCGGGCCGGCCGAGGCCTGAACCCGGAACCGCGCGAGCCGGCGGGGAGCCGGACGCCTCCTCAGGCGCTGGCGACGAAGGCCCCGAGCGCCGCGGCCTCCTTCTCCAGGGTGACCAGGGTGAGCCTCGGCCCGACCTCCTCGCGGGCGACCGGGACATAGCCCCGGCTGCGGTAGAGCCGGAGATTGCCCTCACTGCGGTGGCCGGTGAAGAGCCGGTACCGCTGGGCGGGCGAATCGGCGGCGAAGCGGTCCTCGATCGCGTCGAGGAGCCGGCCGCCGAGGCCGTGCCGCTGAAGCCGGGGGTGGACGATCAGTTTGGCGATCCGGGCGATGCCGTCCGGGCCGACGCTGCCCCGTACGGAGGCGACCACTTCGTCGCCGAGCCTGGCCACCAGGGCGTGCCCGCCGGCGATCTCGGCGCACAGGTCGTCGAGCGACTGGGTGAGGGGCTCGATGGCGTAGTCGCCGTACAGCTCCGCCTCGCTCTGGTAGCAGAGATACTGCAGCTTGAGGATGTGCTCGGCATCCTGTGCTGTCGCCGCTGAGATGGTCACGCTCATGCCCATGCGCGCATGCCTCCCGCTCACCTGTTCTCTTACGGTTGTCTTATCGCTCCATTCCCCCATGTTCAGGAGCCGCAACCTCTGTCGGGAGCATTCTGCGCAGGCATCCCAGGCAACGGGAACGCCTGGACCCCAGACTTCCCTGTGATATTCCCAACTCTCCTGCGATTTCTCGGCAAGTGGCGGCCCTGAACAACAACATCGCAGTCAGCAGCCGGATATGCACTCCGGGTGTACGGGTGCCCGGGCCGCCCGGTCTCCCTCCGCCGGGCCGCGACGACCACCCGTTCGGGGCATGGCCCCCTCCCCGGCGGGCCCGCTCAGTCGCGGAAGTCGGCCGCCGCGAGCAGCCCGGTGTCCGGGTGGTCGGTGAAGATCCCGTCGATCCCGGTGGCGAAGTAGCGGCGGTACGCGCCGAAGACGTCGCCGTACTCGTTCGCCGCGACCGCCGGGGGCAGTCCGTGGTCACGGCGGAAGTCGGCGGGGAGGAAGCTGTTCTCGTTGCGCAGGGTGTAGGGGTGCACGATCAGCCCCCTCCGGTGGGCGTCGCGGACCAGCGCCGTCGGCCGGCCGAGCGCCCCGCTCGCGTCCCGGGGGACGACCAGGTCCAGGCTGGGTCCGATGCCCTGGGCGAAGGAGGCGATCCACCTCAGCCCCTCGGGGGTGATCAGATCGGCCACCGTGCGCGGGTCCCCGGCCTCGACGAAGTCCCAGGGCCGGTCGCCCGGGGCGGAGAGCAGCACCACGCGCGGCGAGGAGACCAGCCGGGCCATCCGCCGCATGCTGCCCGGCTCGAAGGACTGGAGGAAGACCGGGGAGTCGGCGCGGTGCCTGCCGTACCGGCGCAGCAGCCGGGCCAGCGGCTCCTCCAGACCGAGCCCCAGCCCCCGGAAGTAGGTGGGGTGCTTGGTCTCGGCGTGGAGCCAGACGGGCCGGCCCCGGCGGCGGCCCTCCCCCTCGGCCCAGCGCAGCACCTCCTCGAAGGTGGGGACGGCCCAGCGGCCGTCGTAGAGGGTGTTCTTGGGGCGGTTGCGCGGGATGCGCTCACGGGTGCGCAGGGTCTTCAGCTCGGCGAGGGTGAAGTCCTCGGTGAACCAGCCGGTGAGGGTGGTGCCGTCGACCCTCTTGGTCGCCCGCCGGGCGGCGTACTCGGGGCGGTCGGCGACATCGGTGGTGCCGGAGATGTCGTTCTCGTGACGGCATACGAGATGGCCGTCCCGGGTGGGCACCAGATCCTGCTCGATGACATCGGCCCCCATGTCGAGCGCGAGCTGATACGCGCCGATGGTGTGCTCGGGCCGGTAGCCGCTGGCTCCCCGGTGGGCGATCACCGTGGGCCGGGGCAGTGAGCGGTACGAGCCCCCGCCGCCGTGCCGCCCGCCCGCCGGGGCCGGGACCGCAGCCGAGGCCGAGGCCGCCGGGGCGGCCGCGCCCGTGACCCCGAGGACCGCGCCGCCCAGCGCCGCCGCGCCGACGGCCCGCCGCCGTACTCCCCTGTTCTCCGCACCTTGCGACGCACCCTGTGTCATCGAGATTCCTCCTGTGCTCTGCGGTGACGCCCCGTGACATCCCGCGCCCGGCGGCCGTTTCCGACGCTAGGGAGCGAGCTCTGCCGGCGGGAGGACCCGGGGCGAACGTGGCGCGAACAGATGTCAACAGCCCGTATCCAGAACGTGAACCCGATGTGCGATCGGACGCGATCCGCGAGTATCGTCCTCACCTGCGCAGAACCAGGCTGCCCACGGCCGCCGTCCGCCCATGACACCGGAGGACCCGTTGTCCCGCTTGTCGATCATCAAGGCCGTTCTAGGACCTTTCCTGCGCTTGATGTTCCGTCCCCGGGTGGAAGGCGTGGAGAACATCCCGGGCTCCGGCCCGGTCATTCTGGCCGGAAACCATCTCACCTTCATCGACTCGATGATCATGCCGCTGTCGTGCTCGCGCCCGGTGTACTTCATCGGCAAGGACGAGTACGTCACCGGGAAGGGCCTCAAGGGCCGCGCGATGGCCTGGTTCTTCACCGGCGTCGGCATGATCCCGGTGGACCGCGACGGCGCGAACGGCGGAGTGGCGGCGCTGATGACGGGCCGTCGGGTGCTGGAGGAGGGCAAGGTCTTCGGCATCTACCCCGAGGGCACCCGCTCCCCCGACGGCCGGCTCTACCGGGGCCGTACCGGAATCGCCCGGCTGACCCTGATGACCGGCGCGCCCGTGGTCCCGTTCGCCGTGATCGGCACGGACAAGCTCCAGCCCGGCGGCGCGGGCCTGCCGCGCCCCGGCAAGGTGACGCTGCGCTTCGGCGAGCCGATGGAGTTCTCCCGGTACGAGGGCATGGACCGCGACCGCTATGTGCTGCGCGCGGTCACCGACTCGGTGATGACCGAGGTGATGCGGCTGTCCGGCCAGGAGTACGTGGACATGTACGCCACCAAGGCGAAGGCCGCCTGAGAAACGGAAGAAGGGCCGGACCCCGAGCGGGGTCCGGCCCTTTCTGCTGTCTAAGGGTGCTCGACGCCGTCCTCCAGCTTCTGGCCCTTCAGCAGGAACCAGGAGGCGAGGGCGGTGAGCAGCAGCACCGCCGAGCCGACCGCGCCTGCCACGTGGAAGCCGTCGGCGAAGGCGTCCCGCGCCGAGGAGAGCAGGGCGGCGCCCTGCTCCTGGGGGAGCCCCTGGACGGCCTGGGCCGCGCCGCCGAGGGAGTCCCGGGCCTCCGCCGCGACCTCGGCCGGCACCCCCTCGGGGACGGTGAAGTTCCGGTAGACGCCGGTGACCACCGAGCCCAGCAGTGCGATACCGAGCGCCGCGCCGAGTTCGTACGCCGTCTCGGAGACCGCGGAGGCCGCGCCCGCCTCCTCCTTGGGGACGCTGGAGAGGATGACGTCGGCGGTCACCGTGAAGGCGAGACCCGCGCCGAGACCGCCCAGGAAGAGCGCGAACCCCATGGCGAGCGGACCGGTCTCGGCGGTCAGCAGCACACAGGAGCCCAGCGCGAGCCCGACCGCCGCCAGTCCGCCGGAGACGGCGCCGCGCACCGAGGCCCGGCGGGCCAGATGTCCGGCGAGCAGACCGGAGCCGACCGCGCCGACCGCGGCGGGCAGTTCGATCAGCCCGGCCTCCAGCGGGGAGCGCCCCTGGACGAGCTGGAGGAACTGGGAGAGGAAGAAGACCAGCCCGGAGAGGCCGAGGATGGTCAGCAGATCCGCCAGCACCGCGCCGGAGAAGCCCCGGTTGTGGAAGAGCCGGACATTGAGCAGCGGCGAGGGCAGGGTGAGCTGCCTCCGTACGAACCAGATCAGCGCGCTGATGCCGATCACCGCCGAGCCCGCCGACGCCAGGCTCGGGCCGTGCACCGCCGTCTCCTTGATGGCGTAGACGACGGCGACCATGCCGATCAGTGAGAGGGCGACGCTGATGAGGTCCCAGGGGCCGGGGTCGGGGTTGCGCGACTCGGGGAGCAGCTTGATGCCGACGAGGACCAGGACCGCCATGACGGGCAGGTTGATCAGGAAGACCGAGCCCCACCAGAAGTGCTCCAGCAGCACACCGCCGACGACCGGGCCGACGGCCGCGCCCGCGGAGGCGGCGGCGCCCCAGATGCCGACCGCGATGCTGCGTTCCTTGGGGTCGTGGAAGAGGTTGCGGATCAGGGCGAGCGTGGACGGCATCAGGGTCGCACCGGCGACGCCGAGCAGCGCCCGGGCCACGATCATGGCCTCGGGGCTGGTGGCGTAGGCGTTGAGCACGGAGACCGCGCCGAAGGCGACGGCGCCGACCAGCAGGAGTTTCTTGCGGCCGATGCGGTCGCCGAGGCTGCCCATGGAGATCAGCAGACCGGCGATGACGAAGGAGTAGACGTCGCCGATCCAGAGGAGCTGGGTGCCGGACGGCTGGAGGTCCTCGCTCAGATACGGGGTGGCCAGGCCGAGCACGGTGGCGTCCACCGCGACCAGCAGTACGGCCAGGACGAGCACGGCGAGCGCGAGCCAGCGGCCGGGCGCGCGCACCGCCTCCCGGGCCTTGAGGTCGGTGCCGTTCATTCCTTCACGCTCCGTCTGGTGCAGCCGCCGAGCAGCAGCTCGGTGGTCATGTACTGGTAGTCGTTGGCGGCCAGCCGGCCGGAGTGGACCGACCAGGCTCCCGCGCTGATCAGTCCGTAGAGGGCTTCGGCGAGCCAGCTCGCGCTGAGGTCGACGCGGAAGCCGCCCTCCTCCTGGCCGCGCCGGAAGAGCGCGGCGATGCGGGCGTCGAGCCGGTCCCAGCCTTCGTTGACGTGCTCGCCCTCGAAGAGCTGGTTCTCGGAGATCAGGAAGCCGAGCAGACCGGTGGCCGGGGTGGAGGCGGTGACGAGCCGGCGCAGCGCGTCGGCCGGGTCGCCCTCGTGGAGCCTGGCCGATTCGACGGCGGCCTCGAACTCGCGCAGCCCGAGCTCCTCCAGCGCCCGGACCAGCGCGTCCCGCCCGGCGAAGTGCCGGTGCAGGGTGGCGCGGCCGATGCCGGCGGCCTTGGCCACCTCGTCCATCGTGGCGGTGGCCCTGCGGGAGAGAAGGGTGGCGGCGCTTCTGAGCACCTGCTCGCGATCCACGGTCATGAGACAACCATAACCCAAATGAGACATGAATGTCTCACCACTGCTTCCCGGTGCCACCCCGTGAACGACACAGCGCCGCCGCCCGTGACGGGCGGCGGCGCTGCGGGAACCGCGGAAAGGAAGGGACTACCGCTTGGCGGCGGCCCAGGTGTGCTGCACGGCCAGATCCGCCTTGACCTCGGCGAGCTGGACCGCGACGGCGGACGGCGCGGTGCCGCCCCGGCCGTCGCGGGAGGCCAGCGCGCCCGGGACGTTGAGCACCGTGCGGACCTCGGGGGTCAGATGCTCGGAGATCTTGGCGAACTCCTCGTCCGAGAGCTGGTCCAGCTCGATGCCCCGGCCCTCGCACTCCTTGACGCACTCGCCCGCGACCTCGTGGGCGATCCGGAACGGCACCCCCTGCCGGACCAGCCACTCGGCGATGTCGGTGGCGAGCGAGAAGCCGGCCGGGGCCAGCTCCTCCATCCGCTCCCGGTGCACGGTGAGGGTGGCCATCATCCCGGTGAAGGCGGGCAGCAGCACCTCAAGCTGGTCGCAGGAGTCGAAGACCGGCTCCTTGTCCTCCTGGAGATCCCGGTTGTACGCCAGCGGCAGCGCCTTCAGCGTCGCCAGCAGGCCCGTGAGATTGCCGATGAGCCGGCCGGACTTGCCGCGAGCCAGCTCCGCGATGTCCGGGTTCTTCTTCTGCGGCATGATCGAGGAACCGGTGGAGAAGGCGTCGTGGAGGGTGACGAAGGAGAACTCCTTCGTGTTCCAGATGATGATCTCCTCCGCGATCCGGGAGAGGTTCACCCCGATCATCGCGGTGATGAAGGCGAACTCCGCCACGAAGTCGCGCGAGGCCGTGCCGTCGATCGAGTTGCCCGCCGAACCGCCCTCGAAGCCCAGATCGGCCGCGACCGCCTCGGGGTCGAGCCCCAGCGAGGAGCCCGCGAGCGCCCCGGAGCCGTAGGGCGAGACCGCCGTGCGCGCGTCCCACTGGCGCAGCCGCTCGGCGTCCCGGGAGAAGGCCTGGACATGGGCGAGCACATGGTGGGCGAAGAGGACCGGCTGCGCGTGCTGAAGGTGCGTACGGCCGGGCATGGCCACGTCGGGGTGCGCCTCGGCGAGTCCCACCAGCGCGTCCTGGAGATCGGCGATCAGCGCGCCGATGATCCGCGCGTGGTCGCGCAGATACATCCGGAAGAGCGTGGCGACCTGGTCGTTGCGGGAGCGGCCGGCCCGCAGCTTGCCGCCGAGGTCGGGGCCGAGACGCTCCAGCAGCCCGCGCTCCAGGGCGGTGTGGACGTCCTCGTCGGCGACGGTCCCCACGAAGTCGCCGGAGGCGACGTCGGCCTCCAGCAGATCGAGCCCGGCGATCATCCGGGTCAGTTCGTCCTCGGTGAGCAGCCCCGCCGTGCGCAGCACCCGGGCGTGGGCGCGGGAGCCGGCGATGTCGTACGGCGCGAGACGCCAGTCGAAGTGGACGGAGGCGGAGAGCGCCGCCAGCGCCTTCGCGGGACCGTCGGCGAACCGTCCGCCCCAGAGCCGGACGTCACCGCTGTTGCTGCTCACTGCTGAAGCTCCTCGAATGAGTGGATGTGCTGCCGCTCCCCGGGCCCGCGCCCGTGCCCGGGGCCGCCCGCCGCCCCGGGGGAGCGGGGCGGCAGGCGGTGTGACGGCGGAGGTCAGGCGAGGTCGCGCCGGGCGGCGATCTTCGAGGAGAGGCCGAAGATCTCGATGAAGCCCTGGGCCTTGGACTGGTCGAAGGTGTCGCCGGTGTCGTAGGTGGCGAGGTTGAAGTCGTAGAGCGACTCGTCCGACTTACGGCCGGTGACGACGGCGCGACCGCCGTGCAGGGTCATCCGGATGTCGCCGGTGACATGCTGGTTGGCCTCGTTGATGAAGCCGTCCAGAGCGCGCTTGAGCGGGGAGAACCACAGGCCGTCGTAGACCAGCTCGCCCCAGCGCTGCTCGACCTGCCGCTTGTAGCGGGCCAGCTCGCGCTCGACCGTGACGTTCTCCAGCTCCTGGTGGGCGGTGATCAGCGCGATCGCGCCGGGGGCCTCGTACACCTCGCGGGACTTGATGCCCACGAGACGGTCCTCGACGATGTCGATCCGGCCGATGCCCTGGGCTCCGGCCCGCTCGTTGAGCTGCTGGATCGCCTGGAGGACGGTGACGGGCCTGCCGTCGATGGCGACCGGGACGCCCGCCTTGAAGGAGATGACGACCTCGTCGGCCTCGCGGGGCTCGGCCGGGTTGGAGGTGTACTCGTAGACGTCCTCGATCGGCGCGTTCCAGATGTCCTCCAGGAAGCCGGTCTCCACGGCCCGCCCGAAGACGTTCTGGTCGATGGAGTACGGCGACTTCTTGGTGGTGACGATCGGGAGCTGCTTCTCCTCGCAGAAGGCGATCGCCTTGTCCCGGGTCATCGCGTAGTCGCGGACCGGGGCGATGCACTTCAGGTCGGGGCCGAGGGCGGAGATGCCGGCCTCGAAGCGGACCTGGTCGTTGCCCTTGCCGGTGCAGCCGTGGGCGACGATGCCGGCGTTGTGCTTCTTCGCGGCGGCGACCAGGTGCTTGACGATCGTGGGCCGGGAGAGCGCGGAGACCAGCGGGTAGCGGTCCATGTAGAGGGCGTTGGCCTTGATCGCCGGGAGGCAGTACTCGTCGGCGAACTCGTCCTTGGCGTCGGCGACCTCGGCCTCCACCGCACCGCAGGCGAGGGCGCGCTTGCGGATGACGTCCAGGTCCTCGCCGCCCTGGCCGACGTCCACGGCGACGGCGATGACCTCGGCGCCCGTCTCCTCGGCGATCCAGCCGATGGCGACAGAGGTGTCCAGACCGCCCGAGTAGGCGAGTACGACGCGCTCGGTCACGGGATTCTCCTTACGGTGCATTCGGTGATGGAATAAGTATGCAAGCTTCCGCATGATTCGTCAACGTCTCTTCGGGTGACGCGGGGCGCGCCCGGGGCTCTCAAGGCGTGAAACAGCACGCCCGGAGCGAGGGGATCCGGCCGATAATCGGCTTCATGGGACAGCGCTATGAACGCATAGAAGGCCGTATCCGGACATTCATCGAGCAGCAGCCCGTCTTCTTCACCGCGACCGCCCCGCTGAGCGGCGACGGCCATGTCAACCTCTCCCCCAAGGGCCGCAGCGGCACCCTCGTCGTCATCGACGGGCTGACCCTGGCCTATCTGGACTTCGGGGGCAGCAGCGCGGAGACCGTCGCCCATCTCCGCGAGGAGGGGAACGGCAGGATCACCCTGATGTGGTGCGCCTTCTCCGGGCCGCCCAAGGTGCTGCGGGTGCACGGCCAGGGCGAGGCGGTCTTCCGGGACGACCCGCGCTGGGCGGAGCTGATCGGGTACTTCGCGGAGGTGGACGGGCCGAGCGCGCGGGCGATCGTGCTGGTGCGCGCCCGCCGGATCAGCGACGCCTGCGGCTTCGCGGTGCCGTTCATGACGTACGACGAGGAGCGGACGCAGCACGCCGAGCACTTCGCGCGGAAGACGGACGAGGAGTTCGCCGCGTACTGCGAGAAGAAGGAGCATCTGGGCGTGAGCCTGGACGGGCTGCCCGCGCTCCCGCTGCCGCTGCCGGCGCGCACCGTCTGACCGGCCCCGGGCACGCTTCCGGCCCGCGCCCCGGAGCGGGACGCGGGCCGGAAGAGGCAGGTCTCAGCGGTCCTTCTGCGCCAGCCCCAGCAGATGGTCGGCGAGCGCCTGCCCGCCGGTGGGACCACGGCTGATCAGCAGCAGGGTGTCGTCGCCCGCGATGGTGCCGAGGATGTCGTGCAGTTCGGCCTGGTCGATGGCCGAGGCGAGGAACTGCGCCGCCCCGGGGGGCGTCCGCAGCACCACCAGATTGGCGGAGGCCTCCGCGGAGATCAGCAGCTCCCCGGAGAGCCGGCGCATCCGCTCCTCCTTCGCCGACTCGCCGAGAGGGGCCTGCGGGGTGCGGAAGCCGCCCTCGCTGGGCACCGCGTAGATCAGCTCGCCACCGGTGTTGCGGATCTTCACCGCGCCCAGCTCGTCGAGGTCCCGGGAGAGCGTCGCCTGAGTGACGTTCAGCCCGTTGTCCGCGAGGAGTTTCGCCAGCTGGCTCTGTGAGCGCACCGGCTGCCGGTTGAGGATGTCCACGATCCGACGGTGGCGGGCCATACGGGTCTGCGGTACCGCGGGCCCACCCTGCTCGGAGTCCTGCGCCTCGGTCATCGTCGTCTCATTCTCCGGTTAGTCCTGTCCCGTTCCGCTCGTAGACCGTGTCGAGAACGCCGGGCAGGGCCCGGAGAAACGCGTCCACGTCCGCCTCACCAATGATCAGCGGCGGCATCAGCCGTACGACATCGGGAGCCGGGACGTTCACCAGGAAGCCGGCGTTCTGAGCCGCGAGCTGCACCTGAGGCGCGAGGGGCTCGTTGAGCACGATACCCAGCAACAGGCCGGCGCCGCGGACATGGGAGACCAGCTCGTGTCCGAGAGATTCCACTCCGTCCCGGATCTTCTCCCCCAGCCGTTTGACCTGGTCGAGCAGTCCGTCGGCGGCGAGAGTGTCCAGAACGGCCAGTCCGGCGGCGCAGGCGACGGGGTTGCCGCCGAAGGTGGAGCCGTGGTGGCCGGGCTTCAGCAGCTCGGCGGCCGGGCCGAAGGCGAGCACCGCGCCGAGCGGCAGCCCGCCGCCCAGCCCCTTGGCGAGGGTGACCACATCGGCCTCGACGCCCTCGGCCTGGGCGGCGAACCAGTGGCCGGTCCGGCCGATGCCGGTCTGGACCTCGTCCAGGACCAGCAGGGTGCCGGTGGCCCGGGTGATCTCCCTGGCCGCCTCCAGATAGCCGAGGTCGGGGACGACCACACCGTTCTCGCCCTGGATCGGCTCCAGGATCACCAGCGCCGTCTCGGTGGTGACGGCGGCGCGCAGGGCGGCGGCGTCCCCGTAGGGCACATGGGTGACCTCGCCGGGCAGCGGCAGGAACGGATCCCGCTTGGCGGGCTGGCCGGTGAGGGCGAGCGCCCCCATGGTCCGGCCGTGGAAACCGCCGGAGGCAGCGACCATGTGCGTACGCCCGGTCAGCCGGCCGATCTTGAAGGCGGCCTCGTTGGCCTCCGCGCCCGAGTTGCAGAAGTAGGCCCGCCCCGGCCGGCCGGCCAGCTGGATCAGCCGCTCGGCGAGGGCGAGGGGCGGCTCGGCGGCGTACAGATTGGAGACATGGCCGAGGGAGGCGATCTGCCGGGAGACGGCCTCGACCACGGCGGGGTGGCCGTGGCCCAGCGCGTTCACGGCGATGCCGCCGACGAAGTCGGTGTACGTGACGCCGTCGGCGTCCCGGACGCGGGCGCCCTCGCCGCCGACCAGGGTGAGCGACGGGGTGCCGTAGTTGTCGGCCATCACGCCGCGCCAGCGCTGGGCGAACTCCTGGTTGCTCATCATTTCCCCTCAGTGACGGACCGGTCGTCGGGCACGACCATGGTGCCGATGCCCTCGTCGGTGAAGATCTCCAGCAGGATCGAGTGCGGCACCCGGCCGTCGATCACCCTGGCGGTGTTGACCCCGTTGCGGACGGCGAAGAGACAGCCCTCCATCTTGGGGACCATCCCGCTGGAGAGATCCGGAAGCAGCTTCTCCAGCTGGGTGGCGGTGAGCCTGCTGATCACCTCGTCGCTGTGGGGCCAGTCCTCGTAGAGGCCCTCGACATCGGTGAGCACCATCAGGGTTTCCGCGCCAAGCGCCGCAGCGAGAGCCGCAGCCGCCGTATCAGCATTGACGTTGTAGACATGGCCGTCGTCCTCCGCACGGGCGATGGAGGAGATGACCGGGATCCGGCCGTCCTCCAGCAGCGCCTTCACGGCGCCGGTGTCGATCCTGGTCACCTCGCCGACCCGGCCGATGTCGACCGGTACGCCGTCGATGAGCGGCAGATGCTTGGTCGCGGTGATGGTGTGGGCGTCCTCGCCGGTGAGACCGACGGCGAGCGGCCCGTGCTGGTTGAGCAGCCCGACCAGCTCGCGCTGGACCTGTCCGGCCAGCACCATCCGTACGACGTCCATCGCCTCGGGCGTGGTGACCCGAAGCCCCGCCTTGAACTCGCTGACCAGGCCCTGCTTGTCGAGCTGGGCGCTGATCTGCGGGCCGCCGCCGTGGACGACGACCGGCTTGAGACCGGCGTGGTGGAGAAAGACGACGTCCTGGGCGAAGGCCGCCTTCAGATCCTCGTCGATCATGGCGTTGCCGCCGAACTTCACCACCACGGTCTTGCCCTGGTGACGGGTCAGCCAGGGCAGCGCCTCGATGAGGATCCGGGCCTTCGGCAGCGCGGTGTGCTTGCGCGCGGGGGTCTGGGGGCCGCTCATGAGCTGTACGCGCTGTTCTCGTGGACGTAGTCGGCGGTGAGGTCGTTGGCCCAGATGACGGCCGAGGCGGAGCCCGCCGAGAGGTCCGCGGTGATCCGCACCTCGCGGAAGCGCATGTCCACCAGGTCCCGGTCCTCGCCGACGCTGCCCGCGCGGCAGACCCACACATCGTTGATCGCGACATTGAGCCGGTCGGGCTCGAAGACGGCCTTGGTGGTGCCGATGGCGGAGAGCACCCGGCCCCAGTTGGGGTCCTCTCCGTGGATCGCGCACTTGAGGAGGTTGTTGCGGGCGATCGAGCGGCCGACCTCGACGGCGTCGTCCTCGGTGGCCGCGCCCACGACCTCGATGCGGATGTCCTTGGACGCGCCCTCGGCGTCGCCGATGAGCTGACGGGCGAGATCGTCGCAGACGGCCCGGACGGCCTCGGCGAACGCGGCCTCCTCGGGGACCGTCCCGGACGCGCCGGAGGCGAGCAGCAGCACGGTGTCGTTGGTGGACATGCAGCCGTCGGAGTCCACCCGGTCGAAGGTGGTGCGGGTGGCCTCGCGCAGCGCCCTGTCCAGGGCGGGGCTGTCGACATCGGCGTCGGTGGTGAGCACCACGAGCATGGTGGCGAGCCCGGGGGCGAGCATTCCGGCCCCCTTGGCCATGCCGCCGACGGTCCAGCCCTCGCCCTGGCGGACGGCGGTCTTGTGGACGGTGTCGGTGGTCTTGATGGCGATGGCGGCCTTCTCGCCACCGTACGGGGAGAGCTCGCCCGCCGCCTTCTCGATGCCCGGCAGCAGCTTGTCCATGGGGAGGAGCAGGCCGATGAGACCGGTGGAGGCGACGGCGATCTCGCCCGCGCTGTGGCCCTTCAGCACCTCGGCGGCCTTCTCGGCGGTGGCGTGGGTGTCCTGGAAGCCCTGCGGGCCGGTGCAGGCGTTGGCCCCGCCGGAGTTCAGGACGACGGCGCCGACCGTGCCGCCCTTGAGGACCTGCTCGGACCAGAGGACCGGGGCCGCCTTGACGCGGTTGGAGGTGAAGACGCCCGCGGCGGCGCGGCGGGGACCGTTGTTGACCACGAGGGCCAGGTCCGGGTTGCCGTTCTCCTTGATTCCGGCGGCGATGCCCGCCGCCGTGAATCCTTGCGCTGCCGTGACGCTCACGGTGCCACTCCGATCGTTGAGAGTCCTGTGGTCTCGTCGAGGCCCAGGGCGATGTTCATGCTCTGCACCGCGCCGCCGGCGGTGCCCTTGGTCAGGTTGTCGATGGCGCTGATCGCGATGATCCGGTGGGCGCTCTCGTCGTACGCGACCTGGATCTGCGCGGCGTTGGAGCCGTACACGGACGCGGTCGCGGGCCACTGCCCCTCGGGGAGCAGCCGGACGAAGGGCTCGTCGGCGAACGCCTTCTCGTAGGCGGCCCGTACGTCCGCCGCCGTGACGCCCGGCCGCGCCTTCGCGGAGCAGGTGGCGAGGATGCCGCGCGCCATGGGGGCGAGGGTCGGGGTGAAGGAGACCGTGATCCGCTCCCCCGCCACCGCGCTCAGGTTCTGGATCATCTCGGGGGTGTGCCGGTGGCCGCCGCCCACGCCGTACGGGCTCATCGAACCCATCACCTCGGAGCCCAGCAGATGCGCCTTGGGCGTCTTGCCCGCGCCGGAGGTCCCGGAGGCGGCCGTGATCACGGCCTCGGGCTCGGCGATGTCCGCCGCGTACGCCGGGAAGAGCGCCAGCGAGACGGCGGTCGGATAGCACCCGGGCACCGCGATCCGCCTGGCCCCCGTCAGCGCGCCCCGCGCGCCCGGCAGCTCGGGGAGGCCGTAGGGCCAGGTCCCCGCGTGCTCCGAGCCGTAGAACCTCTCCCAGTCCGCGGCGTCCGCCAGCCGGAAGTCCGCCCCCATGTCGATGACGAGGACATCCTCGCCGAGCTGCTCGGCCACGGCGGCCGACTGCCCGTGCGGCAGCGCGAGAAACACGACATCGTGCCCCGCCAGCACCTCGGCCTCGGTGGGCTCCAGCACCCGTCCGGCCAGCGGCGTCAGATGCGGCTGAAGTCCGCCGAGCGCCTGCCCGGCGTTTGAATGGCCGGTGAGCGCGCCGATCTCGACCCCGGGATGCCCCAGAAGCAGCCGGAGCACCTCCCCGCCCGCATAGCCGCTCGCGCCCGCCACTGCTGCTCGTACCGCCATCGAACCCTCCTTGTCGACGGCATGACTATACGCAGCACTGCACTTTTATGCAATGGAGTGGGGACGGACCACGGACGGCCCGGGGGCCCGACGGCCCTGGGAAGGGTCCGTCATCGTGCGTCGCGCAGCCGAAGGAGGTACGCGGCGGTCAGCGCGACGGCGCGGTCCGCGTCCCGCGACAACTCCTCAAGGGCGTCCGACGCGCTCGTGCCCGGGATGTCCCCCAGCGCCTGGGTCAGCCGTCCGCGCGCGGGCGCGGGGGTGGTGTCGTGGGCGAGGCGGTCGACGAGCCTCGCCGTGATCCGGTCCGCCGCAGCGGTGTCGCTCGCCAGTACGCCCAGTGCGTCGGCCGCGCCGGTGTCGTTCCCTCCCGCCACGATCATGTCGATGAGCGTCGGGACCGCGTCGGCCGCACCACGTGCCCCGAGCACCAGGGCCGCGTGCCCGCGGACCGTGATGTCGTCGTCCGCGAGGGCGTCCCGCAGCCGCGCGGCGGCCTCGTCGCCGGGCATCTCGGCGAGGGACTGAACGGCGCGTTCCCGCACCGCGGCCGCCGGTGAGCGAAGGCCCTTCGACAGCAGTGCCGTGCCACGGCCGCCCGATCGCGCCAGGGCCCATCGAAGGGCCCCGGCGACATTCGGATCCCTCTCGCTCAGCACCGCCTCGACCAGCGCCTCCACCGGCACCGGCACCTCGTCGACCGAGGAGAGGGCGGCGCGCTGGCGCACATCGGCGCTCTTCGATCCCAGCGCCTGGAGGAGCGAGACGACCTGGAGGACGCCCTCCCAGCCGGCGGGGTCCGCGGCGTCGATCCGGCGCAGCCGCGTGAGCAGCTCGGTCTCCGCCGCGATCCGTTCGCGCGTCTGCCGGACGAGGTCGTCGACGAGCGCCGAAGGCGTGAAGCCGGGATCGTCGAGCGCGCGTCCGACCTCGCGCAGCGACAGCCCCAGCGACCGCAGGCTCTCGATGTGGAAGATCCGCCGGATGTCCTCCCCGGAGTACTCCCGGTAGCCGGAGCCGGTACGGCCCGAAGGGCGCACCAGGCCGAGCGACTCGTAATGCCGGAGCATGCGGGCACTGACCCCGGACCGTCGCGCCACCTCGCCGATCAACACGGCCCCATCATCCCTCCTGACCCCATCCGTCGAGGGCCACGATGCGCTTCGCCTCCTCGATCGCGGACTCGAATCCGGTGTCCGGGTCGCGCAGCAGCCGCTGTGTCGCCAGCGCGTGTGCGCGTGCGCCCGGGTCGGGGGCTGTCGTCGCGGCGAGCAGAGCCGGCGCGATCACCTCCCCCAGCGCGACCAGCGCCCGGCTGAGACTCAGCTGCGTCTCCCGCCCGCCGCGCCCGAGCTGCGTCGCCAGCACCACGGCCAACGCCGCCTCCTCGCCTTCCGGCACGAGCACGACCGCGGCCCGCCAGGCACTCCGCGCCACCTCGTCGTCGGCGTCGGACAGCAGCGCCCGGGTGATCGCCGGCCACGCCCGCCGGTCCCCGACCTTGGACAGCGTGTGCAGCGCCTGGCTCCGTGCCTGCGTCCGCTCCGAGCGGACTTCCCGGAGCAGCCCGGGAAGCGTCATGGACACCGGGTGGCGGGTGAGCGCCCAGGTCAGCATGTCGCGGACGAAGAACTCGGGCTCGATCGCGCACCGCTCGACGAGCTTGTCGACGAAGCGCGGGTCCGGCGTCGTACCGGCCTCCAGGGCGGCCCGCAGCCGCACGGACGAACGGCCGTCCTCCAGACCCCGGAGCACCGCCCGTACCGCGTCCGCGCCCGTGTCCTGCCGGTCCGTGTCCTGCCGGTCCGTGTCCTGCCGGTCCGTGTCCTGTCGCGTGATCGTCATCGAGACCACCTCCTCGGCAGCAGTGAAGGCCCTGTCACCGTGTCAAGGTCAAGCGGCTGAGCTGTGCCGCTCGCCGGCTGATCCCCCCAGGCGCGGGAAATGCCGCTGGTGCGGCGCGATGTGCCATGACGGCGCGGAGTCGTTCGGACTGATCCCGTGAGGGGGTCCCGAGAACGACGGAGCCGGGCCGCCGGCGGTCCTCACCGAGATGGTGGGGACCGCCCGCGGTCCGGCCGGTGTCGTACGGGGAGTACGGGAGGTACGGGGGCGCTTCCGGTGGATCAGGAGCGCGGGGGGCGGGACTGCTCGGCCCGCTCGGCGTTCTTCTCCTTGATGCGGACCGCTTCCTTGCGGACCTCGGCCTGGGTGGCGCGCTCCTTCTGGAGCCACTCGGGGCTGTCCTTCTTCAGCGCGTCGATCTGTTCCGTGGTGAGGGGCTCGGTGACACCGCCGCGGGCGAGACCCGCGATGGAGACGCCGAGCTTGGCCGCGACGACCGGCCGGGGGTGCGGGCCGGTGCGGCGCAGCTCCTGGAGCCACTCGGGCGGGTCGGTCTGCAGCGCGTTCAGTTCGCTGCGCGAGACGACGCCCTCCTGGAACTCGGCGGGGGTGGCCTCAAGGTACACACCCAGCTTCTTCGCCGCGGTCGCGGGCTTCATCGTCTGGGCGGTCTGGTGCGACTTCATGCTGTCAAGGGTATCGAGCGTGTGCGCCGCCGCCGACCACGACCGGTTAACCTGGCGGGGTGACAGGCTCGGATACCTCCCCTTCGTTCCGGCTGGCGTATGTCCCGGGGGTCACGCCCACGAAGTGGGTGCGGATCTGGAACGAGCGACGGCCCGACGTCCCCCTGATCCTCACCGCGGTGACCGCGGCCGAGTCCTTCGGCGTACTGAGGAGCGGCGGCGCGGACGCCGGATTCGTCCGGCTGCCGGTCGACCGGGACGATCTCAGCGCGATCCCGCTCTACACCGAGACGACGGTGGTCGTGGTCCCGAAGGACCATGTCGTGGCGGCGGTGGAGGAGATCTCGGCCGAGGATCTGGCCGAGGAGATCGTGCTGCACCCCCTCGACGACATCCTCAGCTGGGAGCGGCTGCCCGGAAAGCCCGCGCTGGAGCGCCCCGCCACCACGGCGGACGCCGTCGAGCTGGTGGCCGCGGGCATCGGCGTGCTCGTCGTGCCGCAGTCGCTGGCCCGGCTGCACCACCGCAAAGACCTCACCTACCGGCCGGTCTCCGGCACCCCCGAATCGCGGATCGCGCTGTCCTGGCCGCAGGAGGCGACCACCGAGCTGGTGGAGGACTTCATCGGGATCGTCCGGGGGCGGACCGTCAACAGCTCTCGCGGCCGGCCGACCCCGCCGCAGCCGAAGACCAAGCGCGCGGAGAAGACCGGCGCCCGGGGCAGGCCCGGATCCGGCGGCAAGAGCGCCGGGGGCAAGAACCCGCGCGGCGGTGCCGGTGGCGGCGCGGGCGGCGCCAAGGGCGGCAAGGGCGCCCGGGGCGGCTCCGGCGGGGCCAAGGCCGCCGCCAAGCGCGGAAAGCCCCGCCGCAGGCCTTAGGCCGTGGCGTAGTCCTCCCCCGGGGGCCCCGGGGTCGCCGAGTGCGGCTACGCCCTGGTCGCGCGCGCCGCGCGGGAACTCCTCGCGTCCGGCACCGCCACCGCGCTCGCCGACGGCCTCGGCCACGGCTCGTTCAACGCGACGATGGCCGCCCGCCCGGGCGGACCCGGGCGGGCTCAGGCCTGTCGTTCGTTCGGATCAGGCGGGGTCGGGGTGGTAGCTGCCCGCCTTGTAGTCGGCGAAGAGGGTGTACTCCACGGTGGCGGGGGCGCCGGTCCTTCCGGTGGCGTCCTTCTCCACCGGTTCGAGGTTCACCAGGGCGTACTCGCTGTAGCCGTCGAAGTCACCGGGACCGTCGGCGACTCCGATGTGGATGGGCGTGTCGTCCGGCAGGTTCACGAGGGCTTCCCGGAGCCGCCCCGCAGTCCACACCGCGGGGGCGTGGTCGAAAGTGTCAGCCATGGCGCGAGGCTACCGACGACCCGGCCGGGAAACGCGCTCCCGCGCCGGTCGCCGCCGACCCCTGAGGAAGTCACCCGTGTGCCCGTGTGCGGTCGCCGAACGGTTTCGAAGATTTCCCGGAAAAAGTTCCCGGCGGCTGTCGATCCGGGCCTCTCCCGTTCGACATACCCGTGAGAGGCGGGGAGAGGCCCCGCCCGAGGAACCCGAGCGAGCCGAGGAGTCACCGTGCCGCGCTTTCTGACGATGATCCGTGTCGACGAGACGACCACCACCGAGGAGGGCCTCAGCCCCGAGTGCACCGAGCGCATGGGGGTGCTGCTGGAGGAGATCACCAAAGCCGGGGTGATGCTGGACACCGCGGCGCTCACCCCCGTCTCCGAGGGGACCCGGGTGACCTGGTCCGGGGGCCGGATCAGCCACACCGACGGGCCCTTCACCGAGGCCAAGGAGGTCGTCGGCGGCTACTCGATCATCCAGGCCGAGAACAGGGCCGAGGCCGTGAAGTGGGCCAGGCGGTTCCTTGAGGTGCACGACGAGCACTGGACCGTGACCGCCGAGGTCCGCGAGATCGTCGGCGGCTGATCCGGCGGGGTACGGTCCGGATCCGGCGGGATCCGGACCGACCCGGCCCTCTGCCCCCCTGCCCCCCCCTGCCCAGGGGGGCGCGGTCAGCCGTTGAGGAGCGGGGCCAGCCGCTCCCAGTCGGCGAGGGGGAAGCCCGTCTGCGTCTCGCCTCGACGGGAGGCCGCGAGGGTGTCCCTGTCCCACATCTGCACCGCGAGATGGTCCGCCCCGGCGTCCCGGAAGGCCTGGAGACGGGCGGCTATCGTCTCGTCGCCGCCCCAGGCCACCAGCTCGTCGACCAGCCGGTCACTGCCGCCCCGGGCCACGTCGTCCTCGGTGAACCCGGAACGCAGCCAGTTGTTCACATAGTTGGGCAGGGTGAGATAGACGGCCAGCCCGGCCCGGGCGATCTCCCTGGCCCTGCCGGGGTCGCTCTCCGCCACCACGGTCACCTCCGGCACCAGCAGCCGGTCCGCGCCCAGCGCCGCTCGGGCGGCACGGGTGTGCCCGGGCGTCACCAGATACGAGTGCGCTCCCGCCGTACGCTCCCTGGCCAGGTCCAGCATCCGGGGCCCGAGGGCCGCGAGCAGCCGCTTCCCGGCGGGCACCGGCGGCGAGGCGGCGTCGAGAGCGTCGAGGAACTCCGCCGTCCGGGCGATCGGCCTCGTGTAGACACCGGCCCCGGAGCCCTCCACGACCGGCGCGTGGCTGACGCCGATGCCGAGGAGCAGCCGCCCCTCATGGGCGGCGGTCAGCTCCGCGTACCGCTGTGCGACTGTCTTCGGGTCGTTCATCCAGAGATTGAGGACCCCGGTGGCCACGGTGATCCGGCCGGTCGCGGAGAGCAGCGCCGACAGCCGGTCGAAGAGGCCCTTCCCGTCCGCGTCGGGCACCCAGACCGAGGCGTAGCCCAGCTCCTCCGCGCGTACCGCCGCCGCCACGGCGTCGTCCGTCCCCGCGAACCGAAGGCCCGAACTCCACAGCCCCGTAACGCCTGTTGACATCACCATGGCCGCCAGCCTAAAGGCTAGGGTTCCGATGGCCGGGCCGTCGGCGCGGCGATCTCCCCGGGCAGCGGAGAGCGAGGAGCGGGAAATGGTGTCCCAGGGAGGCGCGGGGCGGCCCGCCGGAGCGGATCACGGGAGGGCGCCGGCCCGCGGGGTCCGTCCGGCGGCGGAGGTGCGGCGGGCGGGAGAGCGGGCGGTGGGCGGCCCGACCGGCTGCCGGAGAGCTGAGCGATCATGGACCGATGATTGTTGATCTTCGCTCGGCCCCGGCCCCGGCTACGGCCCGGGCCCCGGCCGCCGGGGCGCACGCCGTTGAACCGTACGCCGCCGGACCTCCGTTCCCCGGGATGCCGGCCGCCCGGCCGAGGACCGCCGCGGCCCCCCTCACCCGACCATCCCCCCTCGCCGAAGAAGCCCGCCCCCGGGCGGCCTGGTAGAGAGCAGGCACACATGACCGACCCCAAGAGAGTTTGTGCGGACGCGCGTGGTCGCCGGGCAGTCGTCATCGGCGGCGGGCTGGCGGGAATGCTGACGGCGGCGGCGCTGCGCGGTCTGGCGGACGAGATCCGTGTGATCGAGAGCGACGAGCTGCCGGACGGTCCGCTCCCCCGCCGGGGGCTGCCCCAGGCCGGCCATGTGCATCTGCTGTGGAGCGGCGGGGTCCGCGCGGCGGAGGAGCTGCTGCCCGGAGTGACCCGCAGATGGCTGGCCGCGGGCGCGCGGCGAATACCCGTCCCGACCGGGATGGTCGGTCTGAGTCCGCAGGGCTGGTACCGCCGCTGGCGGCGCGAGACCCACTTCCTGATCGCGTGCAGCCGCGATCTGCTGGACGCGGTGGTACGCGAACAGGTGCTGGAGGACCCGGCGGTACGGGTGGTGCAGCGCACCCGGGCGGAGGGTCTCGTCGGAACGGCGACACGTGTCACCGGTGTCCGGGTACGGGGGGCCGACGGCGTACGGCGGGTGCTGGAGGCCGACTTCGTGGTGGACGCGAGCGGGCGCGGCTCCCGGGCCCCGCGGTTCCTGGAGGAGCTGGGGGTGGACTCTCCGGCTGGGCGGACGGTCGATCTGGGGCTGGTGTACGCGAGCCGGGTCTTCCGCGCGCCCCCGGGGGCGGAGGAGTTCCCCGTGGTCAGTGTGCAGGCCGACGCGCGGGCCGCCCGCCCGGGGCGGAGCGCGACGATCCTGCCCATCGAAGGGGGCCGCTGGCTGGTGACCAACTCCGGGACCCGGGGCGGCGAGCCCACCGACCGCGCCGAGGACTTCGAGGGCTTCGCCCGGAGCCTGCGCCACCCGGTGGTCGGGGAGCTGATCTCGCATCTGGAGCCGCTGGGCGGGGTGACGATCAACCGCAGCACCCGCAATCGGCGTCAGTTCTTCGAGAAGGTCAAGGAGTGGCCGGAGCGGTTCGTCGTGATCGGCGACGCGGTGGCGACCTTCAACCCGGTGTACGGGCACGGCATGTCGGTGGCCGCCCAGAGCGCGGCCGCGCTGCGCGAGCACGCCTCGGAGCACGGTCTCGCCGCGCCCCGGCTCGCCCGGCGGGTGCAGTACTCGGTGGCCCGGCGGGTCTCGGTGGCCTGGGATCTGGCGACGGGCCAGGACGTCTTCTTCCCCGGGGTGCGGGGCGGCTCCCCCAGCCGGACCGACCGGATGCTCGCGCGGTATGTGGACCGGCTGGTCAAGACGTCCACCGGGAGCTTCCTGATGACGAAGGAGTTCACCGACGTCACCTCGCTGGAGGCCCCGCTGCGCACCCTGGTCAGGCCCCGGGTGCTGCTGGCCGCCGCGGTCGGGCCCCGGCATCCGCCGCTGGGCGGGCCGCCGCTGACCGAGGAGGAACTCGCCGTCGTCACCGCGGCCGGCGCGGGCCGCGCCGGGGGGTGAGGCCGGGCGGGGGTGAGGCCGGGCGGGGGTGAGGCCGGGCGGGCCGGGGCCGCGTGCCGGGTTCAGAGCAGGCTCTTCGCGTCCTCGGCGGAGGGGACCGTACCGAGGCTGAACTCGTGCAGATCGCCGAAGACCTCGATCCTTCGCGACTGGTCGATGCCGCCCACGGAGAGCGGCTCGAAGCCCGCCGCCCGGATGAGACGGGCCACCGTCTCGCCCGCGGTCTCGTCGTCGGCCGCGTAGAAGCCCACCGCGCGGTCCGGGGTGCGGTGGGAGAGCTTGTCGAGGGATTCGGCGCCGAGGGTTCCGAAGGCCTTGACCAGGCGGGCCCCTTCGGGGAGCAGGGCGGCGAGGACGGTTCCGGAGGACTGGTCCTCGGGGATCGTCTTGACGAATCCGCCCTTGCCGTCGGGGGCGATCGGGTTCGAGGGGTCGACGACGATCCGGCCGTTCAGCCGCTCGCCGTACTCCGCGATCAACTCCTTGATCGTCTCGAACCAGACGGCGAGGACGAGGACGTCCGCACCGGCCACCGCCCGGTCGGTGGTGACCGGGGTCGCCCCGGTGCCGAGCCGGGCGGCCAGCTCGCGCGCCCTGGCCTCGTCGCGGCCCGCCACCAGGACGGGCTCGCCTCCCCGGGTCAGATTCGCGGCCAGCCGCGATCCGATGTTGCCGGTGCCCACAATCGCTGTCGTCATGGCTCCAGTGGAACAATCCGGCGGATCCCGGGCGCGGCGGGCACGCCATCCGGGTGAGGGCCCCCGGCGTACCCACGGCCCGGCACGGGCCCGGTACACGGGCGCGCCCCGGCCGGTGGGTTTCACCGGCCGGGGCGCGTTCACCGCTCCGTGCTCGACCGGGGCGGCTCACCGCCCCGGGGTCGTGTCAGCCGAGCGAGGCGATGGCCTGGTTGAAGGCCGCCGAGGGGCGCATGACGGCCGCGGCCTTGGCCGGGTCGGGCTGGTAGTAGCCGCCGATGTCGACCGGGGAGCCCTGGACCGCGATCAGCTCGGCCACGATGGTCTCCTCCTGCTCGGAGAGCGTCTTGGCGAGCGCCGCGAACGCCTCCGCGAGCTGGGTGTCGTCGCTCTGCCCGGCCAGCTCCTGCGCCCAGTACAGCGCGAGGTAGAAGTGGCTGCCGCGGTTGTCGATGCCACCGAGGCGACGGCTGGGCGACTTGTCCTCGTTGAGGAAGGTGGCCGTGGCACGGTCCAGGGTGTCCGCGAGGACCTGGGCGCGCGCGTTGCCCGTGGTCTGGGCGAGGTGCTCGAAGCTGACCGCGAGGGCGAGGAACTCACCCAGGCTGTCCCAGCGCAGGTAGTTCTCCTTGACGAGCTGCTGGACGTGCTTGGGCGCGGAGCCGCCCGCGCCGGTCTCGAAGAGGCCGCCGCCGTTCATCAGCGGGACGACGGAGAGCATCTTGGCGCTGGTGCCCAGCTCCAGGATGGGGAAGAGGTCGGTGAGGTAGTCACGCAGCACATTGCCGGTGACCGAGATGGTGTCCTCGCCGCGGCGGATCCGCTCCAGGGAGAAGTTGATCGCGTCGACCGGGGCCTTGATCTCGATCTGGAGACCCTCGGTGTCGTGCTCGGGCAGGTACTCGCGGACCTTCGCGATGAGGCTCGCGTCGTGGGCGCGGCCCTCGTCCAGCCAGAAGACGGCCGGGACGCCGGTCGCGCGGGCGCGGGTCACGGCGAGCTTGACCCAGTCCTTGATCGGGGCGTCCTTGGTCTGGCACATGCGCCAGATGTCGCCCTCGCCCACCGTGTGCTCCAGCACGGTCTCGCCCGCGCCGTTCAGGACGCGGACGGTGCCGTCGGCGGGGATCTCGAAGGTCTTGTCGTGGCTGCCGTACTCCTCGGCCTTCTGCGCCATCAGACCGACGTTGGGGACCGAGCCCATGGTGGCGGGGTCGTACGCGCCGTTCGCGCGGCAGTCCTCGATGGCGGCCTGGTAGATGCCGGCGTAGCTGCTGTCGGGGATGACGGCGAGGGTGTCGGCCTCCTTGCCGTCGGGGCCCCACATGTGGCCGGAGGTGCGGATCATCGCCGGCATGGAGGCGTCGACGATGACATCGCTCGGCACGTGCAGGTTGGTGATGCCCCGGTCCGAGTCGACCATCGCGAGCGCGGGGCCCTCGGCCAGCTCGGCCTCGAAGGACGCCTTGATCGCCGCGCCCTCGGGGAGGGAGTCCAGGCCCTTGAGGATGCCGCCGAGCCCGTCGTTGGGGCTGAGGCCGGCGGCGGCGAGCGCGGCGCCGTGCGCGGCGAAGGTCTTCGGGAAGAAGACGCGCACCACATGGCCGAAGATGATCGGGTCGGAGACCTTCATCATCGTGGCCTTGAGGTGGACGGAGAAGAGGACGCCCTCGTCCTTGGCGCGGGCCACCTGGGCGGCCAGGAACTCGCGCAGCGCGGCGACGCGCAGCACGGAGGCGTCCACGACCTCGCCCGCGAGGACGGGGACCGACTCGCGCAGCACGGTGGTGGTGCCGTCGGCGGCGGTCAGCTCGATGCGGAGCGAGTCCGCCTCGGCGAGGACGGCCGACTTCTCGGTGGAGCGGAAGTCGTCGGCGGTCATGTGGGCGACATTGGTCTTGGACTCGGGGGTCCAGGCGCCCATGCGGTGCGGGTGGGTCTTGGCGTAGTTCTTGACCGACGCGGGGGCGCGGCGGTCCGAGTTGCCCTCGCGCAGCACCGGGTTGACGGCGCTGCCCTTGACCTTGTCGTAGCGGGCGCGAACGTCGCGGTCCTCGTCGGTCTTCGGGTCGTCCGGGTAGTCCGGCAGCGCGTAACCCTGCTCCTGGAGTTCCGCGACGGCGGCCTTCAGCTGCGGGATCGAGGCCGAGATGTTCGGCAGCTTGATGATGTTGGCGCCGGGGGTCTTGGCCAGCTCGCCCAGCTCGGCGAGTGCGTCCTCGATGCGCTGGCTCTCCTCCAGGTACTCGGGGAAGCCGGCGATGATCCGCCCCGCGAGGGAGATGTCACGGCTCTCCACCGTGACCCCGGCCGTCGAGGCGTAGGCCTCGACCACGGGCAGGAACGAGTGCGTGGCCAGCGCTGGGGCCTCGTCGGTGTGCGTGTAGATGATGGTCGAGTCAGTCACCGGGTGCTCCGCTCCACGTCTGCAACATTGCTCGACATCAAGATATCTCGTCCGCGCCCCCCTCTCGAAAGGGCCCTCCCTCCCGGGGCGCGGCGGGGCCGGTCGGAGCGGGTCAGGATTGGTCAGGCTTCCACGGTGACCTTCTCCGGGGTGAGGCCCGCGGTGAAGTGGACGGCGGGCCAGTAGCCGTCGAGGAAGTGTTCCTCGCCGACCTCCTCGTAGTGGAGCGCGAAGGCTCCCGAGGGGCCGATGACCACGGTGGTCGGGTTCATCGAGGCCAGGAAGCCGGCGGCCTCCTCGGCGCTCTCGTCCCCCTCGGCTCCCCACGCCCACAGGAAGGCGGTCCCCTCCTCGCTCAGCCGGGCGAAGGCCGCGAGCACCGCCCGGGCCTGCGGCAGGAGCGCCTCGACCGTCTCGCGGTCGGCGTCCTCGAAGCTCAGGGACACCTGCCGGCCGGCCGCCGGGACGGTCACGTACCGCTGCCGCAGGATGTCGTCCACGCCGAAGCCCGCGACGGTGCGCCCCGCCGCGGTGTTCTCACGCTCGTCCATCTGTCCCCGCTCCTCGCTCTCGCCGTCTTCCCGCGCAGGGTTTCACGCCGGGGAGCGCGGCCAGCAGCTGGACGGCGGCGGCGGTGAGCAGCGCGCCCGGCAGCGACCACAGGGCGAGGGGCCCGGCGAGGGCCGCGCCCGCGGCGAAGCCGGTGAGTTTGAGGCTCGCGCCCGTGGTGAAGACCTGGGCCCGCAGCCGGCCGGGGGCTTCCCGGTGGCGTATCGCGAACAGGGCGGTGAGCTGGGCTCCCTGGCCGACCCCGGCGAGCACCACGGCCGCCGCCAGGGGTACGGGGGCGGCGGTCGCGGCGAGCGCCGTCGCGGCGGCCAGCAGGAGGGCGCTCACGGGGAGGACCGTGTCGGGGCTCGGGGGGCCGTGGCGGCGGGCGGGCAGGGCGCCCGCGGCGAGCGCGACGACGGCGATCCCGGTGAGCAGGAGGGCCCCGTGACCCGCGCCGCCCAGGGCGCGCTCCCCGAGCAGCGGGGCGCAGGCGACGAGCATGCCCTCGCCCGCGCAGGAGACCGCGGTGACGGCGGTGGCCCGGGCGAGCGGCGGGACGCGGGTGATGGCGCGGAACCCGGCGGCGATCTCGGAGGCGATCCCGGCGGACAAGGGGTACGGGGGTGCTCCCGCCGTGCGCCGGGGCAGCCGCAGGGCGGCGGGCAGCGCCAGGCAGATCAGGACGGCGGAGGCGACGACCCCGGCCCGGGCCCCGGCGAGCTGCGCGGTCCCGCCTGCCAGCGCGGGGCCCGCCAGTGCGGCGGCGTTGAAGGTCAGCGCGTCGAGCGCGCCCGCGCGGGGCAGTGCTCCGGCGGGGACCACGTTCGGGAGCTGGGCGCTCCAGCCGCCCGCGAGGGCGGGGGCGAGGAGTCCCGCGGCGACCGCGATCAGGACGGTCCAGCCGAGCGGGGCCCGGCCGAGGCAGACGAGGACGGCGGTCAGCGCGAGGGCGTGTCCGGCGAGCACCGCCGCGAGGAGGCGGCCCGGGGCGGGCGAGCGGTCCAGGAGTACGCCGATGAGCGGGCCGCCCACGGCCGCCGCGGCCGTGGCCCCGGCGAGCAGGGCCGAGGCCGAGGCGGGCGAGCCGGTGACGGCGAGGCCCGCGAGCAGGAGGGCGGGGCCGGACATCTCGTCGCCGGTGCGGGCGGCGGTGGCACCGGCCGTCCAGCTCCACAGCCGACGCCGGGGGTGACGCTTTTCCATCCCGGGCACGGTACGCAGGTAACTCAAATATGCGCCAGATGCGTTACATTCGCCGGATGGTGACATCAGACGGCGGCACCTGGTCCGCCCGGCACGCGGTGGAGGCCGCCGCCCGGCGGACGGCGGCCCTGGTCAACGTACTGACGGCGCGGGAGGCCCCGTCGGCGGCGGCCGTCGTCGCGGTGCTGCGCGAGCACGGCGAGCCGGGAGAGCTCGATCTCTCCGAGCGCGACACCGCCGAGATGCGCGCGGCGGCC
The DNA here is from genome assembly GCF_014651115.1 of Streptomyces inusitatus. GTDB lineage: Bacteria > Actinomycetota > Actinomycetes > Streptomycetales > Streptomycetaceae > Streptomyces > Streptomyces amakusaensis. The sequence continues at coordinate 42,719 of NZ_BMWG01000012.1, forward strand.
CTGCGGCTGCGCGAGGTCTTCGCCGCGCCGGGGGCGGCGGAGGCGGCGGCGCGGCTCAACGGGCTGCTGGCGCTCACCGCCGGGTCGCTGCGGCTCACCTCGCACCGGGGCGCGTCCCCCTGGCACCCCCATCTCGACAGCCATGACGACGCGCCCTGGGGCGAGTGGCTGCTGGCCTCCTCCGCCCTGGCGCTGACCGTCCTCGTATGGGACCGGCAGTGCCCGCCCGGCGGCCTCTGCGCCTCGGCGAGCTGCGGAAACGTCTTCCTCACCCAGGGGGCCGGGCCGCCGCGCCGCTACTGCTCCCGGCGGTGCGCCACCCGTGAGCGGGTCGCGGCCCACCGGCGGGCCAAGGCCGCCGAAGGGCGACAACCGGCCGATGAGATGGATCAAGTCCCGATTGTCCGGCGGTAGTTGACGCCTCCGGACTAGGCTCCCGGCATGACTTTCGCCTTCAGCGACTCCGCGCGCCGGATTCTCGACGAGCCGCATCTCGCCACCCTCGCCACCCTCTTCCCCGACGGCAGTCCGCAGACCTCGGTCGTCTGGCTCGGCGTCGAGGGCGAAGAGGTGATCATCTCCTCCCAGCGAGGCAGGCAGAAGGTCAAGAACATCGAGGCCGACCCCCGGGTCAGCCTGAGCGTCTGCGACCCCCGGCAGCCGGACCGCTATATCGAGGTGCGCGGCACGGCGACGGTGGTCGAGGACACCGGCCGCCGTACGGCGGTGCTGCTCGCGGAGAAGTACGACGGGCCCGGCGCGGGCGTGGCCTATCTGGAGCTGCCGCCGGAGGATGTCCGGGTCGTGCTGCGGATCGCTCCCAGCCGGGTGACGGGCTTCGGCGCGTAAGCCGTCAACGGCGCGGGCCCGCTCAGGCGGCGGACTGGAGGCACAGGCTCCAGCGCCGGGCCCGGCCGGTGAGGACCAGGGTGGAGAGCGGGCGTACATCCACGCTCCAGTAGGCGTGGGGCGGCGCGTTGAGCGCGTACACCAGCGCCGCCCGTACGACGGAAGGCTCGGCGACGGCGACGACGGAGCCGTCGTCCCCGGCCGGGCGGGTGTCCAGCCAGCCGCCGATCCGCCCGATGAAGGCGAGGAGCGACTCGCCGCCGTGGGGCGCTGAGCGCGGGTCGCCGAGCCAGCAGTCGACCGCGCCCGGCTCCACGGCGGTCACCTCGGCGAGGGTCCGGCCGCGCCAGCGCCCCATGTCGCAGTCGCGCAGCCCGGGCTGGGCCATCGGCGCGAAGCCGAGCGCCTGGGCGGTGGCGCGGCTGCGCGGGCTCGGTGAGCAGTAGCGCAGTTCGGCGGCGTTGAGCGGTACCAGGGCGTGCGCGGCGAGCCGCACCTCGTCCCAGCCCGCGCCGTCGAGCGGCCGGTCGTCGTCGAAGCGCTCCGCGAGCAGGGCGGAGCTGCGAGCGGCAGCCACCAGCGTGATCCGGACACTCATGGCGAGATGGTGTGCCTGAAGCCCCGGAGCGGTCAAGGGGACAGAACGGTCCACTCCGGTACCGGCGGTCCAGGGTTCACCCGCTGTTCCCGCCCCCGTCACCCTTTTCCGGTCCAGGCCCCGGCCTCGGTCCGGGCCCCGGTCCCGGCTCCAGTACTTCGTCGGCCGCCGTGCGGAGCCTGCGCACCCCCTCGGCGATCTCCTGGCCGCCCGCCACTCCGGCGAAGCTGAGCCGCACCCGCCCGGCCGGGGGCTCCGCGCAGAAGTAGGGGCGGCCCGGGGCGAGCGCGACGCCCGCGCGCAGCGCCGCGGCGAGCAGCAGGGTGTCGTCCGCGCCGTCGGGCAGCCGGAGCCAGAGGTGATGGCCCCCGGACGGGAGGTGCGGAAGGGTGAGTTCCGGCAGTTGGCGGCGGAGGGCGGCGGCCATGATGTCGCGGCGGGTCCTCAGTTCGACGGCGAGGGCGCGCAGATGGCGGCTCCAGCCGGGCGCGCCGACCAGTTCGAGGGCGGCCTCCTGGAGCGGCCGGGGTACGAAGAAGTTGTCCACGACATGGATGGCGCGCAGCCGTTCGAGGACCGGTCCGCGCGCGGCGAGCATCCCGACCCGCAGGCTGGGCGAGGTGACCTTGGTCAGCGAGCTGACATGGACCACCACGCCGTCGGGGTCGTCGGCGGCGAGCGGGCCCGGCGGGCGGCCCGCGTCGTCGTGGGCCAGTCGGCGCGCGAAGTCGTCCTCGACGATGAAGGCCCCGGCCGCTCGGGCGATGCGCAGCACCTCGGGGCGGCGGGCGGGCGAGAGCACCGCGCCGGTCGGGTTCTGGAAGAGCGGCTGACAGACGAAGACCCGGGCCCCGGTGGCCCGGAAGGCGGCGTCGAGCAGTTCGGGGCGGACGCCCTCGGCGTCGAGCGGGACGGGTACGGGCCGCAGCCCGGCCGCGCGGGCGATGGCGAGCATGCCGGGGTAGGTGGGCGATTCGACGAGCACGGGCGCGCCGGGCGGGGCGAGCGCGCGCAGCGCGGTGGTCAGGGCGGACTGGCCGCCCGCCGTGACCAGCACATCGGCGGCGGCGACGGTGGGGCCGAGCCCCTGGGCGAACCATTCGCGCAGCTCGGGCAGGCCCTCGGAGGGGGGTCGGCCCCAGGCTCCGGGGCGGCGGCCGGCGCGGGCGAGCGCCGCCGCCATGGCCCGCTCGGGCTGGAGCGAGGGGTGCAGATAGCCGCCGTTGAACTCGATCACGCCGGGCGGCGGCGCGGCGAGGGTGACCAGCACCCCGGAGGCGTCGACGGTGCGCGGCACGGCGTCGGCAGAGGCGTCGGCGCTGAGGGCGACCTCCTGCCAGGAGGTGTCCCCGGCGTCGGCCGTCCGGGCGCGGGGCTCGGCGCGGAACGCGCCCGCGCCGGGGCGGGTGACGACCAGCCCCTCGGCGGTGAGCCGGGCGAGGGCGCGGGAGACGGTGACCGGGGAGACCCGATGGCGTTCCACCAGGGCTCGGCTCGATGGCAGCTTCTCGCCTGATGAGTAGCGGTTGAACTCCTGGCGCAGGATTCCGGCCAGTTCGGTGACGCTGCTACGCTCGTGCATGAGAGTACAGAATAGCGCTACCGTTACCGCGCCGATAGCGGTCACCGCCCCGGCCGCGGGCGGCGGCACCCTGCTCGCCGTGCTGGGCGTGGTGGCCTTCTCCCTCACCTTCCCGGCCACGGTCTGGGGCCTGGAGTCCTTCGGCCCCTGGTCGCTGGTGACGGTCCGCGGCGCGCTCGCGGCGCTGATCGCGGGCGGTTTTCTGCTGGCGCTGCGGGTCGCCCCGCCCGAGCGCCGCCACTGGGGGTCGCTCGCGGTGGTGGCCGCCGGTGTGGTGGTGGGATATCCGCTGCTGACGACGCTCGCCCTGAAGACCTCCAGCAGTTCGCACGCCGCCGTGGTGGTGGGGCTGCTGCCGCTGACCACCGCCTGCTACGCGGCGGTGCGCGAGGGCAGGCGGCCCTCCCGCGCCTTCTGGCTGGCGGCGACCGCCGGAGCGGCCGTCGTGATCGTCTTCACCGTGTCGCAGAGCGGGGGCTCGCTCCGGAGCGGCGATCTGTATCTCTTCGGCGCGCTGCTGGTGTGCGCCGCCGGTTACACCGAGGGCGGCCGGCTGGCCCGCGAGATGCCCGGCTGGCAGGTGATCGGCTGGGCCCTGGTCCTGTGTCTGCCGCTGATGCTGGCGGGCGCGGCGGCGGCGCTGGCCGTGGAGCCGGTGCGGCTGACGGTCCCGGGAGTGACCGGACTGCTCTGGGCGGCCGCCGGATCGTCCTTCCTCGGGCTGTACGTCTGGTACCGGGGCATGGCCGCGATCGGCATCGCCCGGGCGAGCCAGCTCCAGCTGGCGCAGCCCCTGCTCACCCTCCTCTGGTCGGTGGCGCTGCTGGGCGAGGAGCTGACCCCCGCCGCCCCGCTCGCGGCCGTGGCCGTCCTGGTCTGCATCGCGGTCACCCAGCGGGCCAGGAGCTGACCGTCACGGGCGGGGCCCCGGGGTGCGCCGTAGACTCGACAGTACGGATCGCCGGACGGATCACCGCCCTTGCGAGGAGGTCGCTTTCCGATGCATGCGAGCGTGGGCGACAAGCTGCTGGTGCACGGCAGGACCGTGGGCGTGCACGACAGGGTCGCCGAAGTCGTCGAAGTGCTGGGACCCGAGGGCTCGCCCCCGTACCGCGTCCGTTTCGAGGACGGGCACGAGACCGTGATGTCCCCCGGCCCCGACTGTGTGGTCAGGCCGCACGAGCACGCCCTCTGACAGGGCCCGCCGGGGCCGGGGCGTCAGCCGGGCGGGAGCACCCTGCTCGGATAGTGGTCCGCCACCACCCTGGCCATCGCGCCGTTGCGGTCCGCCCCGACCTCCTTGGCCGAGAAGAAGAAGTGCCCGCGCACCTCCTCGTACTCGCGCGCCAGCGTCAGATGGCGGGAGAGTTCCGCCGGGTCCTGCCAGGCGGCCGGCTGCGCGGGGTCGCCCGCCTTGTAGAGCGCCTCGCCGATGCAGAGATCGACGCCCGTCCCCCGGACTGTCTCGCTCCACCAGGGCAGCAGTTTGGCGTAGTCCGCCGCGGCGAAGCCGATGTTCCAGTAGACCTGCGGTACGACATGGTCGATCCAGCCCTGCCGGACCCAGGTACGGGTGTCGGCGTACAGATCGTCGTACGTCTGCACTCCGGCCCTGGTGTCCGAGCCGCGCGGGTCGGTCGCCGCGTTGCGCCAGACGGCGAAGGGGCTGATGCCGAACCGTACGCCCGGCCGGGCCGCCCGGATCCGCGCGGACATCTCCCGCACCAGCCGGTCGATGTTGTCGCGCCGCCAGGCCGCCCGGTCGGCGAAGCCCGTGCCGTACCGCGCGTAGGTCTCGTCGTCGCCGAAGGTCTGCCCGGCGACCGGATACGGATAGAAGTAGTCGTCAAAGTGGACCGCGTCGATCTCGTAGCGGCGCACCGCGTCGGTCATGGCGTCCTGGACGAAGGCCCGGACCTCGGGGATCCCCGGGTTGTAGTAGAGCTTCCCGCCGTACGGCAGGACCCACTCCGGATGGCGGCGCGCCGGGTGCTCCGGCACCAGCCGCGAGGGGTCGGTGTGTGTCGCGACCCGGTAGGGGTTGAACCAGGCGTGCAGCTCCAGGCCCCTGCGGTGGGCCTCGGTCACGGCGGTGCCGAGCGGGTCCCAGCCGGGGTCCCGGCCCTGGACGCCGGTCAGATACTGCGACCACGGCTCGTAGGGCGAGGGCCACAGCGCGTCGGCGGCCGGTCTGACCTGGAGGACGACGGTGTTCAGCCGGCGCGCCACGGCGGTGTCGAGATGAGCGGTCAGCTCCTCGCGCTGCCGCTCCGCGCTCAGCCCCGCCCGGGACGGCCAGTCGCGGTTGGTGACGGTCGCCAGCCACATGCCCCGGAACTCGGGGTGCGCGCTGTGCCGACGCGGCGCGGCCGCCGCGTCGCCCGCCGTCCCCAGGGCGGCCAGCGCCCCGACCGCCGCGCTCGCCACGAAGCCCCGTCTCCCGATCCGCGCCATGCGCCACCTCGCGTCGCTCGGTCCCTGCCAGTCGCTCGGTCCCTGCCAGCAGCATGCCCGCACCCAGGGTCTGTCTCACACCCCTGTGCGGAGTAACGTCTAGGGTCTGCCGTTTGGGTTAGGGTGGGGTCGCGGGGCCCCCCCGCCCCCAACCGCAGGCCCCCCGGGGCGCCGGGGCGGGGGGGGGGCCCCCGGGGCGC
>NZ_BMWG01000012.1:48411-102059 GCF_014651115.1 Streptomyces inusitatus
CTGCCGTTTGGATCAGGCTGGGCTCGCGAGCCCAGCCTGATCCAAACGGCAGACCCTAGGAGTCGCGGCGGCGGACGGAGACCCCTGGAGGCCGTGCGGCAACGGACCAGCACTGGATCAGCGAAAGGCACGAGGTGACGGACTCAATGGCCGACATTGCACGCGTCGGAGTGGTGGGCTGTGGCCAGATGGGCGCGGGCATCGCGGAGGTGTGCGCGCGCAGCGGGCTGGAGGTGAAGGTCGCGGAGACCACGGGCGAGGCCCTGGAGATCGGCCGGACCCGGCTGTACAACTCGCTCGCCAAGGCAGCCGAGCGGGGCAAGATCACCGAGGCGGAGCGGGACGCCACGCTGGAGCGGCTCAGCTTCACCACCGACCTCGGGGAGTTCGCCGACCGCGATCTCGTCATCGAGGCCGTCGTGGAGAACGAGCAGGTCAAGACCGAGATCTTCCGGGTGCTCGACCAGGTGGTGACCCGGCAGGACGCGATCCTCGCCTCGAACACCTCCTCCATCCCGCTGGTGAAGCTGGCGGTCGCGACCTCGCGCCCCGACCAGGTCGTCGGCATCCACTTCTTCAATCCCGCCCCGGTCCAGAAGCTGGTGGAGCTGATCCCCGCGCTGACCACCTCCGAGGAGACGATCCTCCGCGCGGAGGCCATGGTCGAGAAGGTGCTCGGGAAGCACGCCATCCGGGCCCAGGACCGCTCGGGCTTCGTGGTGAACGCGCTGCTCATCCCGTATCTGCTCGCCGCGGTCCGGATGTTCGAATCGGGCCTGGCCAGCCGTGAGGACATCGACAACGGCATGGAGCTGGGCTGCGCCCATCCGATGGGACCGCTGAAGCTCGCGGATCTGATCGGGCTGGACACCGTCGTCTCGGTGGCGGACTCGATGTATACGGAGTTCAAGGAGCCGCTGTACGCCGCTCCCCCGCTGCTCCAGCGGATGGTGGACGCGGGACGCCTCGGCCGTAAGACGGGCTCGGGCTTCTACCCGTACTCCTGACCCGCGCTCGCGATCCCGCCGCCGAGACGTCCGGTGTGAGCCGTGGGGCAGGCTCTAACCGAGCCTGAGGTGGTGGAGCATCAGCAGCCCGGCCGCCATGTTGGCGGCCGGGACCTCACCCCGGGCGATCAGGTCGGGGACCAGCTTGAGCGGGATCCACTCCCGCCGGGAGGACTCGAAGTCGTCCTGGGGGTGGCCCGTGTAGGTGGCGCTCTCGGACCAGTAGAGATGGTGGCGGGCGTCGGTGAGGCCGTTCGACGGCTCGACGCTCAGCAGCGGATGGAGGGGGCCCGGACGCCAGCCGGTCTCCTCCTCCATCTCGCGGGCCGCCGCCGCCTCGATGTCCTCGCCGTCCTCGACGACGCCCGCGGCCAGCTCCCAGCCCCAACTGTCGGTGATGAAGCGGTGCCGCCACAGCAGCAGCACCTCATTGGCCTCGTTGACCGCCGTCGCGACGGCGACCGGGCGCATCCGGATCACATAGTGGTCCAGATGCCGGCCGTCCGGGAGAGCCACATCCGCGAGATTCACCCGGAACCAGCGGTTCTCATACACATTTCGTTCGTTTAAGTTCGTCCACTGCATGTTTTGTGCCACCTTTCGACCAGTAGGTGGCAACATCGCTAGCAGCGCCCGGTGAGGCCGAAAAGGCGTCGGCCGGGCAACGGAAACGCGTCACCCCGGCCGGACGACGGCCGCGGACGGGCCCGGACGGCCGCGAGTGGCTACAGCGGGACGCGGAGCGCCCCGTCGATGAGTTCCGCGACCTCCTTGGCCCGGGACGAGCCGCTGGCCATCAGATGCTCGCGCACCTCCCGCAGCCGGTCCCGGAGCCGCTGCGACTCCATGCCGCGGACCTGTACCGCCATCTCGGCGGCCCGGTCGGCCGCCCGGTCCGCCTCGCCCTGCCGCAGCTCGATCTGGCAGAGCATGGCGAGCCGGTGCACCCGGCCCCGGTCGTGCGCGGGGGAGCCGACGGCCGCCGCCGCGTGCCCATGGGCGGCCGGCAGATCCCCCAGGCTCAGCAGCGCCTCCGCGACCTGCACATTGACCAGCCCCGGCTGGACATAGCCGGTCTCGTCCGGCTCGTACCCCCGCTGGATGCGCTCCGCCTCCCGCTCGGCACGGCGGATGCAGGCGAGCGCGGCGGCGGCGTCGCCGAGATGCGCGTACGCCTTGGCCTGCATGGCGTGCAGATCGGAGGCGAGCGCCGGGGTGATCCGGCCGCCGCAGGCCCGCAGCGCGGCCTCCGCGAAGGCCACCGCCTGCCGGTACTCGGCCATGTACAGCGACTGGTTGACCAGCAGTGCGACCGCGTACGCGCCGAGGCCCCGGTCGCCGCTGGCCTTCGCCAGGCGCAGCGCCTGGTGGAAGTAGCGCTGGGCCAGTCCATGGGCGTCGGAGTCGTACGCGCAGATCCCGGCGACCGCGACCAGTCCGCCGGTCGCCCGGTGCAGCCGGCGGCCGAGCGCGTCGCTGTAGGAGCCGCGCAGCAGCGGGGCGGTCCGGGTGTTGAGGAATCCCACGATCCGGGCGCGGGTCACCATGCCGCCGGCCCGGCGGTACATCAGCTCGTAGTGCGCCCTGGCAGCCCGGAGCACGGCGATGTCGGCCGGGGAGACGCCGGCCCGGCCGGAGCGGGAGACGTCGGCGTCCTCCGGCGGGTTCTCCCACTCCCAGACGGGCATCACGGCGGGGGTTCCGGTGACGGCGGGGGCGTCGATGATGTGGCGCCGCTGCTGTTCGTCGGAGCGCCAGAGCGCGGCGGCCCGCTCCACGAAGCCGGAGAGCGGGGTGCCGGGCCCGTCCGCCGTCTCCCCGTGTCCCCCGCCGACCCCCAGTCCGATGTCGCCGAGGGTCAGGGCGCGGCCCAGCCGGGCGGCGAACACCTCGCAGATGAGGTCGGGCACCTGGCCGCGCGGGCGCTGGCCCTTGAGCCAGCGGGCGACGGCGGTGTGTTCGTACCGCAGGGAGAGCCCCTTGGCGCGGCCGGCCCGGTTGACCCGGGCGGCGAGGCCCGCGTGGGAGAAACCGGCCTCGTCCAGCAGGGCGTCGAGCAGGGTGTTGGGCTGCATGGCCTCTCCGGGGGCGAGTGCGTTTCAGCGTAGTGGAAGGGGATTCACACGGGGTGTGAACCGAGTGCCCCGATCCGTGCCGCACACGCTCTGCCGCCCCGCGGGGCACCCGTGTTGACTGAGCGGCCTCTCACAGTGGCGGCCGGACCACCGGGCTCCCCCTCAGTTCGCGCGGTGGTCGCCGTGAGCGTCGTCCGTCCCGCCGATCTGCCCGGCACTCCGCGGCGGGGCGGGCGGCACAGGCCGCGGGGCGATCCTTCGTCCGCCTTCCCGGCGCCGACCCACGCGGTCAGCGGGCGGAGGGTTGTCTCCGGGTCCGGCGCGGTGTTTCCCCACACCGCGCCGGCACCCGTGCGCGGTCGTCGTGGAGCGCCAGGAACGCCACATCGTCGGTGAGCCGTCCGCCGGTGTGGCGCAGCAGCTGGGAGCCGACGGAGGCGATCAGCTCGGTGGGTCCCCCGGCGGGCCGGGGGCCGGTGACCGCTTCGGCGAGTACGGCCTCCAGCGGGAAGAAACGGCCTTCCGGGTCGCGGGCGTCGGCCGCGCCGTCGGTGTGCAGAAAGAGCGTCTCGCCGGGGCGGAGCCGGGCGCAGCGGCGGATCCCGAGCTCCGTCGGGAGGGGGAAGAGCCCGAGCGGCGGCAGGGGTTCGGCGGTGGACAGGGGCCGTACGCCGCCGTCGCCGCCGAGCCGGTAGGGCCAGGGGTGGCCGCAGTTGAGCGCGAGTACGCAGCCGTCCGCGCCGATCTGGAGCAGCAGCACGGTCACGAACTCCTCGCCGTCGTCGGCGGGCCGGTGCTCGGGCTCGCGCAGATGCCGCTGTACGGAGCGCTCCAGTCGGCGCAGTACGCCGCCGAGGCGCGGTTCGTCGTGGGCGGCCTCCCGGAAGCCGCCGAGGACGGCGGCGACGGTGGAGACGGCGGGCAGTCCATGGCCCCGGACGTCGCCTATGACGACGCGGGTGCCGTACGGGGTGGCCACGGCCGCGTACAGGTCGCCGCCCGCGGAGAGCCGGGTGGCGGCGAGGGCGAGGCCGCCGATCCTGGGCGGCAGCGGGCGCAGCAGCGCGTGCTGGGTGGCTTCGGCGACGGCGCGGACGCGGCGCAGTTCGCGGTGGAGGCGGAGGCGGGCCCCGACGACGAGGCCGCTGCCGACGGCGATCAGGAGGACGCCTGCGAGGATGCGTTCGCCGAGGCTCTCGGGGTGTTCGTCGGGGAGTCCGATCCGCCAGGTGAGGGCGGCGGCTCCGCAGGCGACGGGGACTCCGAGGGGCAGCATCCGCCGCAGTCGGCGGGTGTGCGCGGGGTCCGGCCATCGCTCGCGGCGCGGGATGCGGGCGCCGGCCGGCCTGCTCGGCCGGTCCGGAGCTTTCTCAGACGCGGGGGCCGTGCCCGCTCTGCGCACGGCCGGGAAGGGGCGTATTCCCCTGATACGAATCATGCCGTGGTCCCCTCATAGGCCCTCTCCGGCGTAGTCGGCCGCCCGGGCAGCCGGGTCGATTCTGTCGACCGAATGGGGGAAGCAGGGGCAACCCTTCCGATTCTCACCCGAATGAGTGAGTCGAGTGGCGTTCGACTCTCCCCGGGGCGGCTGTGGCCTCCCGGCGTGGAAAAGCCGCAGGGGCGCGTCCGGATACGGATGCGCCCCTGCGGCCGGGTGGCGGGAGGGTCAGGCTCCCCGGAGGACCGCTCCGGTCCGCTCGGTCGCGTGGGCGACCGCCGCGTCACGGGCGGCGGAGGCCTCCTCGACGGTGAGCGTGCGGTCGGCGGCGCGGAACCGCAGGGCGTACGCCAGCGACTTCTTGCCCTCGCCGAGCTGTTCGCCGGTGAAGGTGTCGAACAGCCGGATGGACTCCAGCAGCTCGCCCGCGCCGAGCGTCAGCGCGTGCTCGACGGCGGCGGCGGGGACGCCCGCGTCCACGACGAGCGCCACGTCCTGGGTCGCCACCGGGAAGGCGGAGATCCGGGGCGCGGTCAGCTCGCCCTCGCCCGCCCGCTCCACCAGGTCCAGGTTCAGCTCCATGGCGCAGGTGCGCTCGGGCAGCCCGAGGGCCTTGACGACGCGGGGGTGCAGCTCTCCGGCGTGTCCGACGGGCGTCTTCACCCCGTCGAGGACGACGGACAGCTCGGCGCAGCGGCCGGGGTGCCAGGGGCCGTACCGCCCCTGGTCCACGGCGAGTTCGGCGCCGGACTCACGGGCGACGAGGCGGGCGGCCTCGATCGCGTCCGCCCAGTTCGCCGGGTGTCCGCCGCCCCACCAGCCGGAGCGCTCGCGGGCTCCGGCGAGGACGACGGCGGCGTGCCTGGGCTGCACCGGCAGTGCGGCGTCCAGTACGGCGATCTCCGCGTCGGTGGGCCTGCGGTCGACGGGCAGCGACAGCGCGGCGGCCCGCTCGGCGGCCGGGTGGAAGACCAGCCCGGTCTCGAAGAGCGCGAGGTCGTGGCTGCCGCGCCCGGTGTTGCGGCGCAGCGCGCCGAGCAGTCCGGGCAGCAGGGTGCTGCGGAGCGAGGGCTCCTCGTCGGAGAGCGGGTTGACGAGCGTGACCAGCCGGCGGGCGGGGTCGTCCGCCGGGAGGTCGAGCTGGTCGAGGACGCGCGCGCCGATGAAGGGGTAGTTCGGCGCTTCCACATAGCCCGCTCCGGCGAGCGCCCGGCCGACCCTGCGGTGCAGCCGCTGGCGTCCGGTCAGCCCGCGCCCGGCCGGCGGCCTGGGCAGCGTGGCGGGCAGGTTCTCGTACCCCTCCAGCCGGATGACCTCTTCGGCGAGGTCGTTGGGCGCGGTGAGGTCGGGACGCCACGAGGGGACGGTGACGACCAGCTCGTCCTGTCCGTAGACGTCGCAGCCGACCTCCTGGAGACGGCGTACGACGGTCTCCCGGCCGTACTCGACACCGGCGACCCGGTCGGGGTGGTCGGCCGCCATCGAGACCGTGCGCGGCGCGGACGGCGAGACGATGTGGGTGACGCCGGCCTCGGCGGTCCCTCCGGCGAGCAGCACCAGCAGATCGACGGTGCGCTGTGCGGCGGCGGCCCCGGCCTGCGGGTCGACTCCGCGCTCGAAGCGCTTGGACGCCTCGGAGGAGAGCTTGTGGCGGCGCGCGGTCCGGGCGATGGCGACCGGGTCGAAGTGCGCGGCCTCGATGACGACCTCGGTGGTGCCCCGGATCGCTCCGGTCTCCGGGTCGGGCGCGGCGTCGGCGATCTCGGTGTCGGCTCCGCCCATCACGCCCGCGAGGCCGATCGGCCCCCGGTCGTCGGTGATGACGAGGTCCTGGGCGTCCAGGGTGCGGACGACTCCGTCGAGGGTGGTGAGCTTCTCGCCGGCCTCGGCGCGGCGGACGCCGATGGGGCCCTCGACGCGGGTGCGGTCGTAGGCGTGCAGCGGCTGGCCCAGCTCCAGCATCACGTAGTTGGTGATGTCCACGGCGAGCGAGATCGGGCGCATGCCCGCCTTCTGGAGGCGGCGCCGGAGCCAGATCGGGGAGCGCGCCTCGGGGTCGAGCCCGGTGACGGTGCGCGCGGTGAAGCGGTCGCAGCCGATCGGGTCCGAGACCTTGACGGGGTAGCCGTACGCGTTGGGTCCGGGGACGTCCAGCAGCGCGGGGTCGCGCAGCGGCAGCCCGTAGGCGGTGGCGGTCTCGCGGGCGACGCCGCGCAGCGAGAGGCAGTAGCCGCGGTCGGGGGTGACGGCGATGTCGAGGACCTCGTCGTACAGCCCCAGCAGCTCGATGGCGTCGATGCCGGTCTCGTGCTCGGGCGGCAGGACGATGATGCCCTTGGTGCCGTCGTCGCCCATGCCCAGTTCGTCGGTGGAGCAGATCATGCCCCGGGACATCCGGCCGTACGTCTTGCGCTCGGCGATCCGGAAGTCGCCGGGCAGGACCGCGCCGGGGAGCGCCACGACGACCTTGTCGCCGACGGCGAAGTTCCGCGCGCCGCAGATGATCTCCTGCGGCTCGCCGGTCGTATTGGCCTGGCCCACGTCCACCAGGCAGTGGCGGATGGGCTTCTTGAACTCGGTGAGTTCCTCGATGGCGGCGACACGGCCGACGACCAGGGGGCCGGTGAGGCCGGCGCCGAGCTGCTCGACGGCCTCGACCTCAAGGCCGGCGGCGATGAGCTTGGCCTGTACGTCACGGCCGGTCTCCGTCGCCGGCAGGTCGACGTACTCCCGCAGCCAGGAAAGCGGGACCCGCATCAGATCTCCATCCCGAACGGCCTGGTGAAACGAACGTCACCCTCGACCATGTCTCGCATGTCTTCTACGTTGTGGCGGAACATCAGCATCCGTTCGATGCCGAACCCGAAGGCGAATCCGCTGTACTTGCTGGGGTCGACGCCGCAGGCGACGAGCACCTTGGGGTTGACCATTCCGCAGCCGCCCAGCTCGATCCAGCCCTCGCTGGAGCAGGTGCGGCAGGGGCGGTCCGGGTTGCCGACGGACGCGCCGCGGCAGACGTAGCAGACCATGTCCATCTCGGCGGACGGCTCGGTGAAGGGGAAGAAATTCGGCCGCAGCCGGGTCGTCATCCCCTCGCCGAAGAGCGCCTGCACCATGTGGTCCAGGGTGCCCTTGAGGTCCGCCATGGTCAGGCCCTCGTCCACGGCGAGCAGCTCGACCTGGTGGAAGACGGGGGTGTGGGTGGCGTCCAGCTCGTCGGTGCGGTACACCCGGCCGGGGCAGATCACATACACCGGCGGCTCACGGTCGAGCAGCGAGCGGATCTGCACCGGGGAGGTGTGGGTGCGCAGCACGACCCCGGAGTCCGCCGTGCCGTCGGGGCCTGCCACGAAGAAGGTGTCGGCCTCGCCGCGCGCGGGGTGGTCGGGGCCGATGTTCAGCGCGTCGAAGTTGAACCACTCGGCCTCGGCCTCGGGGCCCTCGGCGACCTCGTAGCCCATGGCGACGAAGACGTCCTCGATGCGCTCCGAGAGGGTGGTCAGCGGGTGGCGGGCGCCCGCCTGGATCCGGTCGTACGGCAGGGTGACGTCCACCGCCTCCTCGACCAGCACCCGGGCGTCGCGCTCGGCCTCCAGCTCGCTCTGGCGGGCCGCGAGCGCCTTGCTCACCGCGCCGCGGGCCTGGCCCACGCGCTTTCCGGCCTGGGCCTTCGCCTGCGGGGGCAGCGCGCCGATCTCACGGTTGGCGAGTGCCAGCGGCGAGGCTCCGCCGGTGTGCGCGACCTTCTCGGCCGCGAGCGCGTCGAGGTCGCCGGCGGCCGCGAAGGCGGCGAGCGCCTCGTCCCGCATGCGCTCGATCTCTTCCGGTTTCAGTGCCTCGACCTCGACAGGGTCGTACGACTTGTTCGGTGCCGACATCTCTTCCCGTGCTTCCGATTGGCTGATGCTGCGCTGAATGCTGCGTTTACCGGGGGACACCCCCGGACCTGTGTGCCCCGCTCGACGTCCATGTGGGCACGAAGGCGCCAAAGGCCGATTCTAAAGGGCGCGCGGGGACGGCTGGTCCGGGGACGGTCCCGGGGGGTCCCGCCGGGGGTGGTCCGCTCGGCGGGGCGGGAAGCCCGGGGGCGGCTCAGGCCAGATAGGCCGGGGCGCCCACGGGCAGGATAAACCGGAATTCCGCGCCGCCGCCGGGGCCCCGGCCGACGGTGATCGCGCCGCCGTGGGCCTCGACGATGCCCTTGACGATGTAGAGGCCCAGGCCGGTGCCGCCGCGCTTGCTCCCCCGCCAGAAGCGGGTGAAGACGCGGCCCATCGACTCCTCGGGGATGCCGGGACCTTCGTCGCTCACGGTGACGGCCGTGCCTCTCTCGTCGTCCTTCGCCGCTGCGGGCGCCACCTCGATGGTGACGGTTCCCGCGCCGTGGCGCACCGCGTTTTCCAGCAGATTGCCGAGCACCTGGTCGATTTTGTCGGGATCGGCCCACAGGGCGGGCAGCTCGCGGCGGACCCGGACGAAGAAGCGGTCGGGGCTCTGCCCGGTGGCCATGTGGGCATGGACATGGCGTCCGACGGCGGCGGCGATGTCGATCGGCTGGCGGCGCACCTCCAGGCGGCCGGAGTCGATGCGGGAGATGTCGAGCAGCTCGGCGATGAGCCGGGTGACCCGGTTGGCGTCGGCGTCGACGGTCTCCAGCATCAGCCGCTTCTGGTCGTCGGTGAACCGTTCCCACTTGGCGAGCAGGGTGGCGGTGAAGCCTTTGACGGAGGTGAGCGGGGAGCGCAGCTCATGGGCGACGGTGGCGATCAGCTCGGCGTGGCTGCGCTCGTTGCGGCGGCGGGCCTCGGTGCCCCGGAGGCTGATGACGAGCCGGCGTATCGGCCCGGTGGGGAACTCGCGCACATAGCGCACGGAGACCAGGACCTCACGGCCGCCGGGGAGCAGCAGATTGCGCTCGGGCTGGCCCACCCGGGTGGCGAGGCCGCCGTACGGGTCGGTCAGGGCCCACCAGCGCTGTCCCTTGAGGTCCTCCAGGGGCAGTGCCCGCTCCAGGGGTCTGCCCATGGCGTCGCCGGGGGCGACGGCGGTGATCCGGGCGGCGGCGGCGTTGAAACAGACGACCCGGCCGCCCTCGTCGGCGATGACCAGCCCGTCGGGGAGGTCGTCGGGGTCGACCCCGGTCATGCCGGCGTCACCGACGGGGCACAGAAGCGTCCCGTGCGTCTCCATGGGCCTGCTGGTCCCGACTGCCATCCGTGTGTCCCCACCTCTCGGCCGGCGCTCAGTGGGCCCCCCGAGCCCGTCACCCTACTAGCTGGATGTGACCGTGCGGAGCCCCCGCGCGAGTGCACCCCCTCGGTGAGCCCCGCCGTCACCGGCGGGCCCGCGCTGTTCAGTGCGCGCCCCCCGCGCGCTGGGCGCGCGCCGAGGCGTAGAGGCAGACGGCGGCGGCGGTCGCCAGATTGAGACTTTCGGCCTTTCCGTGGATCGGCACCCGGACGACGGCGTCGGCCAGCGCGCGGGTCTCCTCGGGCAGGCCCCAGGCCTCGTTGCCGAAGATCCAGGCGGTGGGGCCGCCCATGGTGCCCGCGTCGAGCTCGGCGTCGAGGTCGTCCTCGCCCGCGCCGTCGGCGGCGACCACGCGCACACCGGCGTCCTTCAGGGCGCGTACGGCCTGCTCGACGGGGACGCCGACGGCGACCGGCAGATGGAAGTGGGAGCCGACGGAGGCGCGTACGGCCTTGGGGTTGTACAGATCGACGGAGGCGTCGGTGAGGACGACGGCGTCGGCCCCGGCGGCGTCGGCGCACCGGAGCACGGTGCCGGCGTTCCCGGGGTCCCGTACGTTGGCGAGTACGGCGACGAGTTTCGGCCGGGCCGCGACGACTGCCTCGAAGGGCGAGTCGATGAAGCGGCAGACGCCGACGAGGCCCTGCGGGGTGACCGTGGTCGAGATGTCGGCGATCACGGCCTCGTCGGCGAGATGGATCCGGGCCCCGGCCTCGTGTGCCGCGTCGACGATGTCCGCGTACCGCTCGACGGCCTCCGGTGTGCCGAACAGCTCCACCAGGGTCGGCTCACCCCCGGTGCGGTGCCGGGCGGCCTCCCGGACGGCCTGGGGGCCCTCGGCGAGAAACAGCCGCTCCTTGCCGCGGAAGTTCCGCTTCGCGAGCCGCCGGGCTGCGGCGACACGGGAGGAACGCGGGGAGATCAACTCGGGGGCGGCCATGAACTCACTTTCGCTGCACAGGTTCTTCATCGGGGCTCGGCCGGGCCGAAGACTGTCATCGGCCCGGCAGACGCACGCGGACCCGCAGGCCGAAGGGCCTGCGGGTCCGGAAAGCACACATCTGGGCGCGAGGCTCAGGCGGCGGCCTTCGGCGCGTTGACGTCGGCCGGCAGGGCCTTCTGCGCGACCTCGACCAGCGCGGCGAACGCGTTGGCGTCGTTGACGGCCAGCTCGGCCAGGATCTTGCGGTCCACCTCGATGTTGGCGGCCTTCAGACCCTGGATGAGGCGGTTGTACGTCATGCCGTTCTCGCGGGCAGCGGCGTTGATGCGCTGGATCCACAGCTGACGGAAGTCGCCCTTGCGCTTCTTGCGGTCGTTGTAGTTGTAGACCAGGGAGTGGGTGACCTGCTCCTTGGCCTTGCGGTACAGACGCGAACGCTGACCGCGGTAGCCCTTGGCGGCTTCGAGGATCGCCCGGCGCTTCTTGTGGGCGTTGACTGCCCGCTTGACGCGTGCCACTTGTTAACTCCTTGTAGCGGGGCCGTGGTGATACCCACACGACCCGAATTCGATGAGGTCCCGGTCTCGACGTCGCTCCGCCCGCTCCCCCGTCACCGGGGGCGGGGCGGAGAGAGCGTCACTTGCCGAGAAGCTTCTTGATCTTCTTGGCGTCGCCCGGAGCCATCTCCGCGTTGCCCGAGAGGCGACGCGTCAGCGTGGACGGCTTGTGTTCGAGCAGGTGGCGCTTGCCGGCGCGCTCACGGAGCACCTTGCCGGAGCCGGTGATCTTGAAGCGCTTCTTGGAACCGCTGTGCGTCTTGTTCTTCGGCATAGCGCCGTTATCTCCTCGTCAGTGGCGCTCCCCCGGCACACGAGGTACCGGCATGCGTGCGGGAGCGTCAGATCTTGGGTTGTGGATCCGGGCGGGACCGGGGGCGCCTCGCGGCGGCCCCTCGGGTCACGCCTCGGAAGGCGTCTCGGCGGGGGCGTCGACGGGGGCCTCGGCAGGAGCGTCGGCGGGGGCGTCGGCCTGGACCTTCGCGCCCTCACGGTCGGCCTTGCGTGCGGCCTGGGCCTCACGCGCCTCGGCCATGGCCTCGGTCTTCTTCTTGTGCGGACCGAGAACCATGATCATGTTCCGGCCGTCCTGCTTCGGGTTCGACTCGATGAAACCGAGGTCCTCGACATCGGTCGCGAGACGCTGGAGCAGGCGGTAGCCGAGCTCGGGGCGGGACTGCTCACGACCACGGAACATGATCGTGATCTTGACCTTGTCGCCCTGCTTGAGGAACCGGACGACGTGACCCTTTTTGGTGTCGTAGTCGTGCGGGTCGATCTTCGGCCGGAGCTTCATCTCCTTGATGACCGTGTGCGCCTGGTTCTTGCGCGCCTCACGGGCCTTCATGGCCGACTCGTACTTGAACTTCCCGTAGTCCATGAGCTTGCACACGGGCGGCCTGGCGGTCGCCGCGACCTCGACCAGGTCGAGGTCATACTCCTGTGCGAGCTCAAGGGCCTTGGCGAGCGGGACGATGCCGACCTGCTCACCGCTGGGACCGACAAGCCGCACTTCCGGAACGCGAATCCGGTCGTTGATGCGGGGCTCGGCGCTGATGGATCCTCCTCGGTAGCACTGCGCGGCCTACTGGCAGAGAGCCGCGCAACGTCTGTTTGGTAAGACCAACCGCGCCGGAACATGAAAAATGCCCCGGACGGGACACAGGCGGCAGCTCCTCAAATCCGGAGCACCACCGCGGCCAGCCGCAGGGCGCACATCGGGCGATTTCCATCGTCCGTACGGAACGATGGGCATCGCCTGACCGGTGACCCGCCGTCCCGGAGGACGGTCAGGTGGGAGATCGGAGCCTCCACTTGTGGGCCGGACACAGAAGCGTCCAGCCGGTCGTCACACAAGGTTAGCAGCTTCGCCCGGCGAGGGCTAACCGACCGGCCCGGGACGGGTCGCCCGCGCCGGGGCATATCGTGTGGGGCATGAGTGACGCGACCCCTGCTGCCGACATCCACGAGTCTCCCGACTTTGACGCCATGACCCGCGACATCGCGGAAGTCCCCGCCGTCGAGGTGATCGTCACGGTCGCGGTGAACCTGATGAGCGCCGCCGCCGTGAAGCTCGGCCTGACCGAGGAGGGCGACGAACACAAGGACCTGGACGAGGCCCGGAAGCTGGTCCACGCGCTGGCCGGTCTGCTGGACGCCAGCACCACCGAGATCAGCTCCTTCCACGCCGCGCCGCTGCGCGACGGCCTGAAGTCGCTCCAGCTCGCGTTCCGCGAGGCTTCGCTGGTGCCGGACGAGGTGGGCCAGGGGCCCGGCGAGAAGTACACCGGCCCCGTCTACGGCTGATCCCCCGCGGGCTCTCCCGCCGCTTTCCTGCCGTTTCCTACCGTACGAAGAAGGGCTCGCCCACAGGGGTGGCCCCGGCCGGCAGCAGTGCCAGGTCGAGGCCCCGCACCAGGCGGGCCCTCAGTGCGTCGTGGCCCGCGAGGGCCTCGGCGACACGGCGGACGGCGGGCCCGGGGACCGCGTCGGCGGCGAGCACCAGGGCGAGGGTGCCGTCCGCGCCGCCCGGGCCCAGATGCGCCCGGACCACGGCGGGCTCGGCGGCGACCACCTCCCGCACCGCCTCGGTGACGACCGGGTCGCGCAGCGGGTCGGTGCTGGTGCGCCCCTCGGCGAGGGCGAGCAGCGCGGGGCCGCTCAGCTGGTACGGAACAGGTCCCGCGAGATCCAGTACGAGGGTGTCGGCCCGCTCGTGGGCAGCCGCCTGGAGCGCCTGGTGCAGCGGGACGGCGACCGGGCGGGCCTCGGGGTCCCAGCGGGCCAGCGCGGCGAGCGAGGTGAAGGCGGGCAGCGCCCGGCGGTCGCCCGCGGTGAGCGTGGGCACCGCCATGTCGCTGGTCTTCTCCCGGCGCAGCCCCCTCTCGTCGGTCTCGACCTCGCCGAGGACCGCGACCACGGGGACCAGCAGCCGGGCCTCCCGGAGGGCTTCGAGCACCGGCCCTTCGGCGGCCCGGTCGTGCGACCAGGCTTCGAGGGCCGCGGCGAGCCGCGGGTCGGCGGTGCCGTCGTCGTCGGAGAAACCGGAGTCCGGGATGTTCTTGAGCGCCACGCGTCGAGGGTAGTTCGTCGCCGCCCGGCCGGAGCACTCAGGGCGGCCCCGGGCCTCCCGGACCGCGACCGGCCGGCGACCGGTCAGCGGTCGGCGGGCTCCCGCGCGCCGCGCCAGAGCACCACCGCGGCCGCCAGCACCACCGCCCCGGTTCCGCCCGCGAGGGGGGCGAGCCAGTCGGCGGGCTCCTCGACGGCCGCCACCGGCTGCGGTCCGGGGCCGAAGTACTGCCGGTCGTACCCCGCCGTCGCGGCCTTCGGGTCGGCGGGCCGCAGCCTTCCGCCCGCCTCGATCGCGGCGGCGGGGTCCACCATCCCGTACCCCTTGGCGTCGTCGCGGCCGCCGCCCGGGGCGTCGCGGGCGGTGTCCACGAGGAGTCGCTTGATCTGCGCGGGGGTGAGCGCGGGGTGCGCGGAGCGTACGAGGGCGACCGCGCCGGAGACGAAGGCGGCGGCGGCGCTGGTGCCCCAGCCCTGGTAGTACTTCCGGTCCGGGTCGGGGATGACCACGTCGACGCCGGGCGCGTTGACGGTGGCGTACCAGCGCTGGGTGGAGAAGGAGGCGTGGGTGCCGAAGCGGTCGACGGCCGTCACGGCGATCACGCCGGGATAGGCGGCGGGGTAGGAGACCCGGTCGCCCTTCTCGCCGCCGTTGCCCGCGGAGGCGACGACCACGGAGCCCTTGTCGAGCGCGTACCGCACGGCCGCGTCCTCGCCGGCCTCCGCGTGGGCGGACTCGCTGTCGTCGCCGAGGGAGAGGTTGATGATGTCCGCGCCCTGGTCGGCGGCCCAGCGGATGCCCTCGGCGAGCGCGGTGCCCCGGGAGTTGCGGGCCTTGTCCCGGGCCGGGTCGCCGCTTTCGAGGATCACCCGGACGGGCAGGATCTTCGCCTCGGGCGCTATGCCCATGACGCCGTCCTCGCCCGCGGGGCCGTGGCCGTGCGCGGCGATGATGCCCGCCATGGCGGTGCCGTGCCGGGCCCAGGCCCGGTCGCCCCGGCCCGCGCCGAAGCCGATGAGGTCCTTGCCGGGCAGGACATTGCCCACCAGGTCGGCGTGCTGGTCGTCGACGCCGGTGTCGAGCACGGCGACGGTGATGCCCTCGCCCTTGGTGGTGCGCCACGCCTGGTCGGTGTTGAGGGCGTCGAGGCCCCACTGCTGGGGGCGTATCCCGTCGGCGCGCGCCGGGAGGGCGGGCAGCACCAGGAAGGCGGTGGCGGTGAGGGCGGCGGCGAGCCGGGTCCTGCGGGGCGCTCTGGTCATCGGGAGGTCTCCATGGCGGTGCTGAGGCCGCCGCGCAGGGCCTGTTCGATGCCCTCGGCGACGCCCTCGGCCTCATGGCCGAGACCCGACTGCGCGGGGGCCGAGGTGGCTCCCTTGGCGCGGGCCTCGGCGGCGGGCCTGGGGTCGGCGACGGCGCGGCCGTCGGCGAAGCCGGAGACGGCGAAGACCACGACCGGCGCGTCGGTGAGGACGTCGATGCTCCAGCTCGCGCGCTGCCGGTCGCCGAAGTGCTCGGCGACGGTGCCGGGGCCGCGCAGGGCGCGCGGCATCAGGTCGGGGCGCTTGTCGAGGCCCTCGGAGGTGAAGCGGGTCTTGAGCGCCCGCATGGCGGTGACATCGCCCTTGGTGAAGATCATGCCGACGGTGGTGACATGGCTGGAGGTGGCGTCGGTGTAGGTGGCGCGCAGCACCCGGCCGCAGCCGACCGGTTCCAGGGCCCGGACCAGGAGGGGGTCGAGGCTGGTGGCGCAGTCGCCGTCGGGTGCGACGGCGATCCGGGTCCAGACCCGGTCGGCGCCGCCGGGGCCCGCGCCCTTGCCGTGCAGGGTGCGGGGGAAGAACACGTCCACGGGGAGGCTGTGCCAGAGGGTGCGGCCCTCGGTGTACGCGGTGTGGGCCGCGGTGTCGGCGCTGGAGTCGCCGGTCAGCCAGCTCCCGGTGGCCGCTCCCCCGATGAGGCCGAGTCCCAGGACGGCGCAGGCGAGGGCGGCGGCGGTGCGTATGGGACGGCGGGTGCGGGCCGGGTGCGGCGGCCGGCCGGCGGTGTCGGCGGGGTGCTCGGGCGGCGGCCAGGGGACGGCGGGCCGGGGGCCGGGGAGTTCGCCGACGGGGCGCAGCCGGGCGGTGATGTCGATGGGCGCGTCGTAGGCGGGGTGGCGTCGCTGGGCGGGCGGGCCCGCGGGCCGCGCGGGCGGGACGCGCGGGGGGCGTGGCGGGGCCGCGGGTGCGGCGGCGGGCGGGCGGCGCGGGGGTGCGGGCGGGCGGGGCGGGAGCGCGGGGGGAGCCGGGCGGGTCTCCGAGGAGCCGCGTGGGCGGGGGAGTTCGGCGGGGGGTGTGGGCCGGGGCGGCCTGGACTGTCCTCGGGCGGGCCAGGGGGTGCGGGGGTCCTGGGGGCGGCGGGCGGGCTCGCGCGGCAGCGACCGGGTGTCCTCGTCACGCTCCGGGGCCGGTGCCGGGGCCAAGTCCTGGGCGGATGCGGGGCCGGTGCCGGGGCCGCCGGGATGGGAGTCCGGGTCCGGGTCCGGGTCTGGGCCGCCCGCCGGGGTGTCCTCGTCGGGGCTGTTCGCCGGGGCCGGGCCGGTGGGGCCCATGGGGCTGGTGGGGCCGTCCGAACGCGGCGGGGCCGGTGTCAGGGCCTGCGGGGCGCGGGCGAGGGGCGGGGTTTCGTCGTCGGGGGCGGGAGAGCCTGGGAGGGGAGGGCGTTCTGCCTCCGTGCTCATTCCGCCCCCCGTGTCTGGTCCCCGTGACCGGCGGTTCCACCGCTGCGGGCAGCCCCGTCCGTCACCGCTTCCGCGTCACTCTACGGGTTGGTGCCCGCCCCACGGGACCGTGACCCCGGGCTCGTGTGGATCTGCCCAAAACGTCCCCCTACCCCGTGGTAATCAGGTCTGGCAGGCTCGGCCCATGACGTCACGCGCCGCCGACCGGGCCCGCTACGACCGGGCCACCGCTCATCTCGACGCCCCGCTCGCGGTGGTCGACCTCGACGCGTTCGACGCCAACGCGGACGACTTGGCGCGCCGGGCGGCGGGCAAGCCCGTGCGGGTGGCGAGCAAGTCCGTACGGTGCCGTCCGCTGCTGGAACGGGTGCTCGCCCGGGGCGGGTTCGCCGGGGTCATGTCGTTCACGCTGCGGGAGTCGCTGTGGCTGGCGCGGTCCGGTTTCGACGATGTCCTGCTGGCCTATCCCTCCGCCGACCGGGCCGGTTTCGCCGAACTCGCGGGCAACGCGCGGCTCGCGGCCGCCGTGACCGTGATGATCGACGATCCGGCCCAGCTGGAACTGATCGAGCGGGCCCGGTCGGGCGGCCGGGCCGAGATCAGGGTCTGTCTGGAACTCGACACCGCGCTGCGGCTGTTGGGCGGCCGGATACGGATCGGGGCGCGCCGCTCCCCGCTGAGCGAGCCGGCCCGGCTGGCCGAGCTGGCCCGCTCGATCGCCCGTCGTCCGGGGTTCCGACTGGTGGGGCTGATGGCGTACGAGGGGCACATCGCGGGTGTGGGCGATGCGCACGAGGGCGCTCCGCTGGTGTCGGGCGCGGTCCGGCTGATGCAGCGGATGGCGCGAAATGATCTTGTCCGGAGGCGGGCCGAGGCGGTGCGCGCGGTACGGGCGGTGGCGCCGGATCTGGAGTTCGTGAACGGCGGCGGCACCGGCAGTGTGGAACAGACGGCGGCGGAGTCGGCGGTGACGGAGGTCGCGGCCGGTTCCGGGCTCTTCATGCCCCGGCTGTTCGACCACTACAGCTCGTTCTCCGGGCGGCCCGCCGCGCTGTTCGCGCAGCCGGTGGTGCGCCGTCCGGGGGTGGGCGCGGTGACGGTGCTCGGCGGCGGCTATCCGGCGTCCGGCCCGGCGGGCCGGGACCGCTCCCCTCTCCCGTACCTCCCCGAAGGGCTGCGCTACGACCGGCGGGAGGGCGCGGGCGAGGTGCAGACCCCGCTGCTGGGGCCGCCCGCCGACGATCTGCTGATCGGGGACAAGGTGTGGTTCCGGCACGCCAAGGCCGGGGAGCTGTGCGAGCGTTTCGACGCCCTGTGGCTGGTCGAGGGGGACCGGGTGACCGGGTCCGTGCCGACCTACCGGGGCGAGGGCCGGACTTTTCTCTAGCCTCCCGCCCTCTCCCCCGGGCTCAGCCGTCGAGGTCGATCCTCACGCCGTAGAGCCGGTTCACCTTGAGCCGGATGACCACCCGGCGCTCGACGACCATCTGGGCGAGGAACGCCTCCTCGTCGTCGGGGCGCATGGAGTCGGGGAGTATGCCGAGGAGTTCGCGGCCGACGGCGTCCCCGGCCTCGGTGGTGAGCCCGGAGACTTCCGCCTCTCCCTCGGCGACGGCGAAGGACCACACGTCGTCGCCCTGCGCGTGGAGCGCCGCGCGGGGGTCGCGCCGCAGGTGTGCCGCCTTGGCCCGGTCGGCGGTGGTGGAGAAGCGCACGATCCGGGCGTCGGGGTCCCAGCTGTACACCATGGTGGTCAGATGCGGGTGTCCGCTGCGTCTGAGGGTGGCGAGGGTGCCGAAGCGGTGCGCGCCCAGCAGCTCGGAGAGGGCCGCGTCGGAGAGGGAGGCGGGCCCTGGAGTCTTGGTCATGCTTGCCCCAACTCCCTTCGCCCCAGGGTGATTCCCGCGCCGGCGGGCCGGTCAGAGCGGGGTGACGTACGCCCCGGCGATTCCTCCGTCCACCAGGAAGTCGGTGGCGTTGACGAAGGAGGAGTCGTCGCTGGCGAGGAAGGCGACGGCCGCCGCGATCTCCTCCGGGCGGGCGAATCGTCCGAGCGGGATGTGCACCAGCCGGCGGGCGGCCCGCTCGGGGTCCTTGGCGAAGAGTTCGCGCAGCAGCGGGGTGTCGACGGGCCCGGGGCAGAGCGCGTTGACCCGGATGCCCTCGCGGGCGAACTGCACGCCCAGTTCGCGGGACATGGCGAGGACTCCGCCCTTGGAGGCGGTGTAGGAGATCTGCGAGGTCGCGGCTCCCATGATCGCCACGAAGGAGGCGGTGTTGATGATGGAGCCCCGGCCCTGGCGGCGCATATAGGGGAGGGCCGCCTTGCAGCAGAGGTAGACGGAGGTGAGGTTGACGTCCTGGACGCGCTTCCAGGCGTCCAGTCCGGTGGTGAGGATGGAGTCGTCCTCGGGGGGCGAGATGCCGGCGTTGTTGAAGGCGACGTCGACGGAGCCGTAGGTGTCGTACGCGGTGGCGAACAGCGCCTCGACCTGCTCGGCGTCGGTTACGTCGACCTGGACGAAGAGGCCGCCGACGGCCTCGGCTGCGGCTTTGCCCGCCCGCTCGTCGATGTCGGCGCAGACGACGTTCGCGCCCTCGGAGGCGAGCCGGTGGGCGGTGGCAAGGCCGATGCCGCTGCCGGCTCCGGTGATGACGGCGGTACGGCCCGCCAGGCGGCGGCAGACGATGGTCTCGGTCATGGGTGTTCAGGCCTCCGTACTGAAGAACACGTTCTTGGTCTCGGTGAATGCGGTGAGGGCGTCGGGGCCGAGTTCGCGGCCGATGCCGGAGTGCTTGTATCCGCCGAACGGGGTGGTGTGGCGGACGCTGCTGTGGGAGTTGACGGAGAGATTGCCGGCCCGGATCGCGCGCGAGACGCGGATGGCGCGGCCGATGTCCCGGGTCCAGATGGATCCGGAGAGTCCGTAGTCGGTGTCGTTGGCGAGCCGGATCGCGTCGGCCTCGTCCTCGAAGGGCAGCACGACGGCGACCGGGCCGAAGACCTCCTCGCGGGCGACGGGGGCGTCGGGGTCGACGCCGGTGAGGACGGTCGGGGGGAACCAGAAGCCGGGTCCGGCGGGGGCGGCGCCCCTGATGCCGGGCAGGGTGTCGGGGGCGTATCCGCGCACCTTGTCCAGCTGGGCCCGGGAGATCAGCGGGCCCATCAGGGTCTTCTCGTCCAGGGGGTCGCCGACGGTGACGGCCTGGACGGCGGGGGCGAGGAGTTCCAGGAAGCGGTCGTGGACGGTGCGCTGGACCAGGATGCGGGTGCGGGCGCAGCAGTCCTGGCCGCTGTTGTCGAGGAAGGACATGGGGGCGGCGGCGACGGCGGCTTCGAGGTCGGAGTCGGCGAAGACGACGTTGGGGCTCTTGCCGCCGAGTTCCAGGGTGACCGGCTTCACCAGTTCGGCGCAGCGGGCCATGACGGCGGTGCCGATCCGTACGGAGCCGGTGAAGACGATCTTCGCGGTGCCGGGGTGGTCCACCAGGGCCCGGCCCGCGATGTCGCCCGCGCCCGGCAGCACCTGGAAGAGATGCTCGGGGAGGCCGGCCTCCAGGGCGAGTTCGGCGAGGCGCAGGGCGGTCAGCGGGGTGGTCTCGGCGGGTTTGAGGAGTACGGCGTTCCCGGCGGCGAGCGCGGGGGCGGCGCCCCAGGCGGCGATGGGCATCGGGAAGTTCCAGGGGGCGATGACGCCGATGACGCCGAGCGGTTCGAGGAGGGTGATGTCGAGTCCGCCGGCGACGGGGATCTGGCGGCCGGTGAGGCGTTCGACCCCGCCCGCGGAGTAGTCGAGCAGATCGCGGACGTTGCCCGCCTCCCAGCGGGCGTTGCCGATGGTGTGTCCGGCCTGGCGGACCTCCAGGAGGGCGAGTTCCTCGATGTGCTCGTCCACGACGGCGGCGAAGCGGCGCAGCAGCCGGGCCCGGTCGGCGGGGGCGGCGGCGGCCCAGCCCCGCTGGGCGCGGGCGGCGCGGGCCACGGCGGCGTCGACCCCGGCGGCGGTCGTCGCGGGGACAGTGGCGACGGTCTCGCCGGTGGCGGGGTTGAGGACTTCGTGGTGGGTGTTCGGCAAGGCGTCCCTCACAGTCGGCGCGGTCGGCACGTCGGTACGGTCGGCGCGGTCGTCACAGTCGTTCGCGGTCGGCCGCGGCCGGTCGGGGCCGGTCGCGGCCGGTCGCGGCCGGTCGGGGCCGTCACAGTCGTTCGAAGGAGCGGCGCAGCTCCCAGTCGGTCACCGCAGCGTCGAACGCGGCGAGTTCGACCCGGGCCATGTTGGTGTAGTGCGCGACGACCTCGTCGCCGAAGGCGGCCTTGGCGACGGCGCTGTTCTCCCACAGCTCGGCGGCTTCGCGCAGGGTGGCGGGGACATGGGCGTGGTCCGCCGTATAGGCGTTGCCGGTGCACTCATCGGGCAGCTCAAGCCCCTGTTCGATGCCGTGGAGCCCCGCCGCGACCAGTCCGGCGACGGCGAGATACGGGTTGGCGTCGCCGCCCGGCAACCGGTTCTCGAAGCGCTTGGAGCGGCCTTGGCCGATCACCCGCAGGGCGCAGGTGCGGTTGTCGTGGCCCCAGGCGACGGCGGTGGGGGCGAAGGTCCCGGGCTGGAACCGTTTGTAGGAGTTGATGTTGGGCGCGTACAGCAGGGAGAAGTCCCGCAGCGCGGCGAGCTGTCCGGCCAGGAAGTGCCGCATCACCGGGGACATCCCGCCGGGTCCGTCGCCCGCCATCGCGTTGTCGCCCCGGGCGTCGGTGAGCGAGAGATGGATGTGGCAGGAGTTGCCCTCGCGCTCGTCGTACTTGGCCATGAAGGTGAGCGAGACGCCTTCCTGGGCGGCGATCTCCTTCGCTCCGGTCTTGTAGAGGGCGTGCTGGTCGCAGGTGACGAGGGCCTCGTCGTAGCGGAAGGCGATCTCCTGCTGGCCGGGGCTGCACTCGCCCTTGGCGGACTCGACGGTCAGTCCGGCGGCCGCCATCTCGCGGCGGATGCGGCGCAGCAGCGGTTCGACGCGGCCGGTGCCGAGGACGGAGTAGTCGGTGTTGTACTGGTTGGCCGGGGTGAGCCCCCGGTAGCCGCGGTCCCAGGCCTGTTCATAGCTGTCCTTGAAGACGATGAACTCCAGCTCGGTGGCGACCTGGGCGGTGAGCCCGAGTCCGGCGAGACGCTCCAGCTGGCGGCGGAGGATCTGGCGGGGGGCGGCGGCGACGGGTGAGCCGTCGTGCCGGGCGAGGTCGGCGACGAGCAGCGCGGTGCCCTCGTGCCAGGGGACGCGGCGCAGGGTGGAGAGGTCGGGGCGCATGGCGAAGTCGCCGTAGCCCCGGTCCCAGGAGGACATCTCGTAGCCGTCGACGGTGTTCATCTCGACATCGACGGCGAGCAGATAGTCGCAGCCCTCGGTGCCGTGCTCCACCACTTCGTCCAGGAAGAACGGGGCGGCGAACCGCTTGCCCTGGAGCCGTCCCTGCATGTCGGGGAAGGCGAGCACCACGGTGTCGATCTCACCGCTCGCGACGAGGGCGCGCAGCTCCTCGACGGCGAGCGGGGGTGTGCGGTCTGCCACGGGACGTACGCCTCCTTGGATCAGCCGGAAGCCATAAGGTATTGCTGGATACCTTTGAAGGGAAGAGGAAACGTCGACGTGGCCACCATCGATGACCCTGATCGGCTGGAATCCGTGCTGCGCCCGGTGCGCGCGGGCAACGGCTTCGAGGAGGCGCTGGAGCGGATCCTGCGGCTGCTGCGGCTCGGGCTGGTCGCCGCCGGGCAGCGGCTGCCCGCCGAGCGCGAGCTGGCCGAGCGGCTGGGGATCAGCCGGGTCACCCTGCGCGAGGCGCTCAGGGTGCTCAGCGAGCAGGGGCTGGTCGAGAGCCGGCGGGGCCGCTACGGCGGGACCTTCGTGCTGGCGCGCCCGGACGCCCCGGGCGAGGACGAGCTGCGCAGACGCGTGGCGGACGTGGACGTGGAGGACACCCTGCGCTTCCGCGAGGTGCTGGAGACCGGGGCCGCCGGGCTGTGCGCGGCCCGGCCCCCGGCCGGCGAGGACGCCCGGCGGCTGCGCGCCGCGCTGGCCGCCACCCGGGACGCGCCGCTGGCCGAGTACCGACGGCGGGACACCCTGCTCCATCTGACTCTCGCGGAGCTGTCCGGCTCGGCCACCCTCGCCGCCCAGTACGCCGCCGTCCGGGCGACCCTCAACGATCTGCTGGACTGCATCCCGCTGCTGGTGCGGAATCTGGAGCACTCCCAGCACCAGCACACCGCCCTGGTCGAAGCGGTGCTCGACGGGGATCCCGAGGGCGCGCGGGAGCTGATGCGGGAGCACTGCGAGGGCACCGCCGCGCTGCTGCGGGGTTTTCTGCCCTGACGGATCCAGCGGCCCGGTGCGCGGGGCTTGCGCGGCCCAGCCCCCGACCGCAAAGGTATTCATACAAACCTTTGAACGCCGGGAGCGTCCCATGGCCGAAGGCACCACCGACCGCGTCCCCTCCCCCGCCGACCCCTCCCCCGACTCCGCCGCCTCCGAGGCCCGTTCCCACGACGCCTATCTCAGCCGCCGCACCCTGCGCCGGGGCAGCGCGGGCTGGCTGCTGCTCACCGGCCTCGGAGTGGCCTATGTCGTCTCCGGCGACTTCTCCGGCTGGAACGTCGGACTCTCCAAGGGCGGCTTCGGCGGACTGGCGATCGCCACCCTGCTGATGGGCGTGATGTACGCCTGTCTGGTCTTCGCCCTCGCCGAGCTGTCGGCGATCCTGCCCACCGCGGGCGGCGGCTACGGCTTCGCCCGCCGGGCGCTCGGCACCTGGGGCGGCTTTCTGACCGGCACGGCGATCCTCATCGAGTACATCCTCGCGCCCGCCGCGATCTCCCTCTTCATCGGCGACTACGTCGAGTCCCTCGGCCTCTTCGGCCTGGAGTCCGGATGGCCGGTGCTGCTCGCCTGCTTCGTGATCTTCATCGGCATCCATCTCTGGGGAGTCGGCGAGGCGCTGCGCTTCAGCCTGGTCGTCACCGCGATCGCCGTCGCCGCGCTGCTGATCTTCGCCGTCGGCGCGTTCACCGAGTTCAGCGTGGACCGGCTCAATGACATCCCCGCCGACGAGAGCGCGTTCGGCGCGAACTCCTGGCTGCCGTTCGGACTGCTCGGGATCTGGGCGGCGTTCCCCTTCGGCATGTGGTTCTTCCTCGGCGTCGAGGGCGTCCCGCTCGCCGCCGAGGAGGCGAAGGACCCGGTGCGCTCGATGCCCCGGGCGCTCGCCGCCTCCCTCGGCATCCTGGTCCTCCTCGCCGTGCTCACCTTCCTCGCCGCCACCGGGGCCCGGGGCTCCGCCGCGATCCAGGAGGCCGGGAACCCGCTGGTGGTCGCCGTCCAGGGGAACGGCGCACCGACCCCGCTCAGCCGCTTCGTCAACTACGCGGGGCTCGCGGGCCTGGTCGCGTCCTTCTTCTCACTCATCTACGCGGGCTCCCGCCAGCTCTTCGCGCTCTCACGGGCCGGCTATCTGCCCCGTGTCCTCTCCCTCACCAGCCGCCGCAAATCGCCCTACCTCGGACTGCTCGTCCCCGGCGCGATCGGCTTCACCCTCGCCGCCGCCACCGGGGACGGGGCACGGCTGCTGAACATCGCGGTCTTCGGCGCGACGATCAGCTACGCCCTGATGGCGCTCTCCCACATCGTGCTGCGCCGCCGGGAACCCGGGCTCCCCCGCCCGTACCGCACCCCCGGCGGGACGCTCACCTCGTCCGTCGCCCTGCTGCTCGCGCTCGCCGCCCTGGCGGCGACCTTCCTGGTGGACATCGCGGCGGCGTTCACCGCGCTCGGGCTCTACGCCGTCGCCGTCGCCCACTTCGCGATCTACAGTCGACGGCATCTGGTGGCCAGGGCTCCGGAGGAGGAGTTCGCGGCGCTCGCGGCGGCCGAGGCGGAACTCGAACGGACCTGAACGGGCCTGAACGGGCCTGAAGCGACCGGAACCGAACGGAGCCATGGTGACCAAGCCGCTCATCGGCGTCACGACCTATCTCAACCCCGCCGCCTGGGGGCTGTGGAACATGCCCGCCGCGCTGCTCCCGGCCCAGTACCCGGCCCTGGTGCAGCGGGCGGGCGGCCTCGCCGCGATGATCCCGCCCGACCCCGACCCGGACTCCGCCCCCGCCGTCCTGGCCCGGCTCGACGCCCTGATCGTCGCGGGCGGCGCGGATGTCGAGCCCCGGCGGTACGGGGCCGAACGCGACCCGCGCACCGGGCCCGCCGCCCCCGAACGGGACGCCTGGGAACTCGCCCTGATCCACGCAGCACTCGCGGCGCGGGTGCCGCTGCTGGGGATCTGCCGGGGGATGCAGCTGCTCAACGTGGCCCTGGGCGGGACGCTGCGCCAGCATCTGGACGGGCACACCGGCGGCGAGGGCGTCTTCACCTCCCACACCGTCAAGCCCGTGCCCGGGACCCGCTACGCCTCGATCGTGCCGTACGCGACGGAGGTGCCGTCCTACCACCACCAGGCGGTGGACCGGGTGGCGGAGGGGCTGACGGTGTCGGCGTACGCGGAGGACGGGACGGTGGAGGCGGTGGAGGTGGCCTCCGGCGGGTGGGGGGTGGGGGTGCAGTGGCATCCGGAGATGGGGAGGGAGGTGGGGGTGGTGGGGGCGCTGGTGGAGGCTGCCCGTGCCTGAGGCATCTCGCGAGTGCGAGGCCCTGGTCGGGGGCGCTGCCCCCGAACCCCCGCGCCTCAAACGCCGGCGGGGCTGAATTTTGCCGGGTTGAGAAGTGATGTGCAGGGGGCGCGGGCAAAGTTGAGGTTCCGGGCTCTGCCGCAGAGAAATCAGAGGGGTGGTGTCGGTTGGGAAGTGAGGGTGAGGAGGTCGCGGGCGGGGCCGGTGGGGAGTTGGGAGCGGCGCCAGACGGCGCGGAGGGCGCGGCGGAGGGGGATGCCGTGGAGGTGGATCTCGGTGAGGCGGCGGGCGGTGAGCTCTTCGGTGACGGCGAGTTCGCTGAGGACGGCGGGACCGGCGCCGCTGACCACGGCGGCCTTCACCGCCGTGGTGGAGGCAAGCTCCAGCAGGGGTTCCGCGAGGCCGCCGCTCTTCGAGAGGGCGGAGTCCAGCACCTGGCGGGTGCCGGAGCCGCGCTCGCGGAGGATCAGCGGGGCGCGGGCCAGCTCGGCGGCCGTCAGCGGGGTGCGGCGGCGGGCCCAGGGGTGTCCGGGAGCGGCGACCACCACCAGCCGGTCGTGTCCGATGACCGTGCCGTCCAGCCCTTCGGGGATGGAGAGCCCCTCGACGAAGCCGAGGTCGGCCTCGCCCGACAGCAGCCGCTCGGCGACCGTCGCGGAGTTCCCGGCGAGCAGGGAGACGGCCGTGTCCGGCCGGGCGGCGCGCAGCGCGATGAGCCAGCCGGGGAGCAGATATTCGGCGATGGTCATGGACGCGGCGACGGTCAGCCGTGAGTCGCGCCGCCCGCGCAGCGCCTGGGTCCCCGCGTCGAAGGCCTCCGCCGCCTCCACGACCCGGCGTGCCCAGTCGGTGACCAGCGCCCCGGCCTCGGTGAGCCGGGAGCCGCGCGGCGAGCGGTCCAGCAGGGCGACCCCCAGCTGACGCTCCATGGAGCGGATCCGGCCGCTGGCGGCGGGCTGGCTGATGCCCAGCTCCCGGGCGGCGCGCCCCAGGCTGCCGAGCCTGGCGACCGCGAGCAGCAGTTCCAGCGCCCCCAGCTCGGGCACCCGGTGCGCCAGCGGCACCCATGTCCCATCCGCGCGACGCTCACTCATCACCCCAGCTTATGACCCCATAGCCCGGGGGCTCCTGGCGCGGGCCCCCGGCGCGTCCGAGAGTGGGGGCATGACCACCGCCGTACGCATCGGCCCAGGCCCTCAGGCGCTCTCCGTAAGACGTCCGGCGGCGCTGCGCGGGCTCGCCCCCAACTGGTACGCGACCGTGATGGGCACCGCCGTCGTGGCGACGGCGGGCGCGGCCCTCCCGGTGCCCGGCGCGCGCCCGGCGCTGGGGGCTGTGTGGGCGATCTCCGCCGTGCTGCTGGTCCTGGTGCTGGCCGGGCGGGCGGGGCACTGGCTGCGCCACCGCGATCAGGCCCGGGCCGATCTGCTCGACCCCTCGGTGGCCCCGTTCTACGGCTGTGCGCCGATGGCGCTGCTGGCGGTGGGGACGGCGGGTCTCACGGCGGGCCGGGAGCTGATCGGGGAGAGCGCGGCCACGGCGCTGGCGTTCGCGCTCTTCACGGCGGGCACGGCCGGCGCGGTCGCCGTGGCGCTGGGGGTGCCGTATCTGATGGTCGTACGGCACCGGATCGAGCCGGGCGGCGCGTCCCCGGTGTGGCTGCTGCCGGTGGTCGCGCCGATGGTGGCGGCCTCCTCGCTCCCGCTGCTGCCGACCGGACGGTGGCGGGAGACGGTGCTGGCAGCGAGCGGCGCGCTGTTCGGGATGACGCTGCTGGCGACGCTGATGATCTTGCCGCTGGTCTTCTCCCGGCTGGTCCACGGCGGTCCGCCGCCGCTCGCGCTCACCCCTTCGCTGTTCCTGGTCCTCGGGCCGCTGGGGCAGTCGACCACCGCGCTGAGCAATATGGCGGGGGCCGGTTCCGGTTCCCCGTACGGCTCTGGTCTGACGGCCCTGTCGGTGGTCTACGGCGTGCCGGTGATGGGGTTCGCGCTGCTGTGGCTGGCGCTCGCGGGCGCACTCACCGTACGGGCGCTGCGGCGCGGCATGCCGTTCACGATGGGGTGGTGGGCCTTCACCTTCCCGGTGGGCACCTGTGTGACGGGCGCTGCGGGGCTCGCGGACCGTACCGGCCTGTCGGTGTTCACCGCGCTGGCGGCCGTTCTGTACGCGCTGCTGGTCACGGCCTGGGCGGTGGCGGGCTGGCGTACCGCGCGCGGTGTGCTGGCGGGAGCGCTGCCCGCAGTGCCGCCCCGATGACGGCGGGCGCCTCGGTGAGGGAGGGGCCGTACCAGGTGAGATGCCGGCCGCTGAGCAGCGCCGGGGGCAGCCCGGGGAAGGCCTCGGGGCCGTCGTCGGCGGTGAAGCGGTACGGCTCGTCGGGGAGGGCCACCAGCGCGGCCCCGCTGTCGCGCAGCCGCTCCAGGGGGATGCGGGGGTAACGCTCGGGGTGGGCCGCGTACACATTCCGTATCCCGAGCCGGGCGAGCAGATCCCCGGCGAAGGTGTCCCGGCCGAGCACCATCCAGGGCCGCCGCCAGATCGGCACCACGGCGGGGACCGGCGGGTCGGCCAGGGGGCGGACGGCCGCCCACGCCTCCTCGGCGGTGTCGAGCCAGCGTGGGCGGAGGAGCCGGCAGCCGTCGACGAGGACGCGTTCCAGTTCGCGGAAGGCCTGCGCGAGGTCGCGTATCTCGGTCACCAGGACGGGGGCTCCGGCGGCGCGCAGGGCGTCGAGGTCCTGGGGCCGGTTCTCCTCCTCGTTGGCGATCACCAGATCGGGTTTCAGCGCGAGGACGGCGGCGAGGTCCGGATTCTTGGTGCCTCTGACCCGTACGACGTCGAGACCGGCGGGGTGCTCGCACCAGTCGGTCGCGCCGACGAGCAGCCCCGGCGCGCTGACGGCGACGGCCTCGGTGAGCGAGGGCACCAGGGAGACGACGCGCATGGTCAGCGGGTGGTGTCGGCGGGGGTTTCGACGATGTGGTCGGCGACGGTGACGACGACGAGGCGGGTCTCGGGGACGGTGGCGCGCCAGCGGTGCCGTACGCCACCGGAGAGGAACAGGGTGTCACCGCGGCCGAGGCGGTGGGCGCGGCCCTCGGCCTCGACCTCGACCGCGCCGTCGGCGACGTACATCATCTCGTCGTTGCGGTGCTGGAACTCGCCCTCGGTGTCGTACTCGCCGGTGAACTCCAGGGCTTCCAGCTGGTGCCTGCCCCGGACCAGCCTGCGGGTGCGCCGCGCGTAGACCAGATCGTCCTCGGTGTCGGCGGGGGCCCGGACGACGGCGATGGTCCGTGCCGCGTCGGAGGCCTCGACGAGCCGTCCGACGGTGGTCTCCAGGGCGTCGGCCACGCGCTGGAGGGAGCGGGTGCTGGGCCGGGCCCGTTCGTTCTCGACCTGGCTGAGGAAGGGCACGGAGAGGCCGCTGCGCTCGGCGACCGCGGCGAGCGTGAGATCGAGCGCCCGGCGGCGTCTGCGCACGGCGGCGCCCACGCGAAGACGCTCGGTCTCCTTCGGGTCCTTGCCGTCCTTCGCGTCCATGCGCCCGGCTCCCCTTCCTGGTCCTGTCTCACCATACGCAGCTTCCGGCTCCGGCCGCGCGCATACGGCGCACCGGACGGGGGCCGCGGGAGCCCGCGGAGGGCAGGTGGGGGGCCGGTGGGGACTGGCGGGGGGGCGAAAACCGGACGGGGCGGGTCCCCCCCTCCCCGGGGGGCGCCCCCCCGGGGGCCCGTTGCGCGGGGGGGGCCCCCCCCGCGGGGGCCTCTCCCCCTCGACCTCGGGGTTCTCCTTCAGCCACGCGCGTACGGCGTGCTGCTCCTCGCCGGTGCCCGCCCGCTGGATCAGCGCCTCCAGGCTGGTGAGCTGCTTCTCGGTCATGGTGAAGTCCTTCAGCCAGCGGCTGATCTCGGGCTGGTCGGCGGCGAAGCCCTTACGGGCGATGGTGTGGACGCCGTCGCCCTTGCCCCAGGCCCCCTCGGGGTCCTTGAGCTTCTTCAGGTCGTAGGTGCTGTAGGCCCAGTGCGGCGACCAGAGGGTGGTCACGATCGGTTCCTTCTTCTGGTACGCCCGCTTCAGCTCGGCGAGCATGCCGGGGGTGGAGCCGTCGACGACCTCGTACTCGTCGCCGAGGCCGTAGGCGTCGAGGACCTTGTCGTCGAGCAGTCCCATCATTCCGGCGCTCGGCTCGATGCCGATGATCCGGCCCTTGAACTTCCCCGACTGCCCCTTGAGGTCGGCGAGGGAGTCGATGCCGTCCACATAGGACGGGACGGCCAGTTCCAGCGAGGTGGGGCCGTACCAGGATCCGAGGTCTTCCAGCCGGTCGCCGTACTTCTTCCAGTACTGGGCGTGGGTGACGGGCAGCCAGCCGTCCGTCTGGAAGTCGAGCTGCCCGCCGGCCAGACCGGTGTAGAGCGCCCCGGCCTCCAGCTGCTTGGTCTCGACCTCGAAGCCGCGCCGCTCCAGCACCTCCTTCCAGAGGAAGGTGGAGGCGATGCCCTCGTCCCAGGGGATGTAGCCGATGGTGACCTGGCGGCCCTTGCCGATGTCGGCCGCGCCCGCGGGGCGGCCGGACTTCTCGGTGCCGAAGATTCCGATGCCGCCCGCGACGAGGGCGAGGACGACCGCTCCGGTGAGCGCGACGGCGGGCCGCGGACGGTAGTCCCTGAGCCGGGGGCGGCCGGAGGCGGCGACGGCCCGGGCGGCGGCGCGGCGGCCGAGCGGGGAGACCTGGCGGCCGAGTTCGCCGGTCATCCGGTCCAGGTACATGGCGAGGATGACGATGGAGACGCCCGCCTCGAAGCCGAGGCCGATGTCGACGTTGCCGATGGCGCGGTAGACCGCGCCGCCGAGGCCGCCGCCGCCGACCATGCCCGCGATGACCACCATGGACAGGCCCAGCATGATGACCTGGTTGACCCCGGCCATGATGGTGGGCAGGGCCAGCGGGAGCTGGACCCGGAAGAGGGTGTCGCGCGGGGTGGTGCCGAAGGCCTCGGCGGCCTCGACGAGTTCCTTGTCGACCTGGCGGATGCCCAGCTCGGTCATGCGCACGCCGGGCGGCAGGGCGAAGACGATGGTGGCGATGATGCCGGGGACCACGCCGACGCCGAAGAAGATGATGCCGGGGATCAGATAGACCATGGCGGGCATCGTCTGCATGAAGTCCAGCACCGGCCGGACGACCGCGCTCACGGTCGTGGAGCGGGAGGCCCAGACGCCGAGCGGCACGGCAATCGCCAGGGTGACGAGGGTGGCTACGAGGACCAGCGAGAGGGTCGACATGGCGTCGTCCCAGAGCTGGATGGAGTCGATCAGCGCGAACCCGGCGAAGGCGAGGACTCCGGCGAGCAGCCCGCGCAGCCACCAGGCGGCGATGGCGAGGACGCCCGCGAAGAGCAGGGGTTCGGGCGCGGAGAGGGCCGCGTCGATGCCGTCGTACATTCCGGTGACGACGGCGCTGACCGCGTCGAACAGCCACTCCAGGTGGAGGCGGAGCCAGTCGACTCCGCTGTCGACCCAGTCGCCGATGTTGAGCCTAGGCACGGGCCACCGCCTTGGCCTCGGCCTCGGCCGGGGCCGGGGCCGGGGTGCGGTCGACGGGGGCGGGCGCCGCGGCGGCCGGCGGTCCGGTCTCCGGCGCGGACGAGGGGGTCATCGGCTCGCCGAGGACGGCGAGCAGCCTGGCGCGGGGGACGACGCCGGTGAGGGCGCCCGTGCCGTCGACGACGGCGACCGGGGCCTCGCCGGTGGAGCAGGGGGTGAAGAGTTCGATGATCGGCGTGTCGGCCCGCACGGTGGCGGGAGCGGCGGCGAGGACGTCCTCGGCGCTCCGGCGCTCCGGACCCTCGCCCAGGACGGTCTCCGGATCGGCCATGATCGCGCCCGCCGTCAGCACCCGGGAGCGGTCGACGTCCTGGGTGAAGGAGGCGACGTAGTCGTCGGCGGGGGTGACGAGGATGTCCTCGGCACTGCCAAGCTGGACGATCCGGCCGTCGCGCATCACCGCGATCCGGTCGCCGAGGCGCATGGCCTCGTTGAGGTCGTGGGTGATGAAGACGATGGTCTTCTTCAGGGTCTTCTGGAGCTGGAGGAGCTGGTCCTGCATATCGCGGCGGATCAGCGGGTCGAGCGCGCTGAAGGACTCGTCCATCAGCAGCAGATCGGCGTCCGTGGCGAGCGCCCGGGCCAGGCCGACGCGCTGCTGCATACCGCCGGACAGCTCGTCGGGCCAGGAGTCCTCCCAGCCCGCGAGGCCGGCC
This sequence comes from Streptomyces inusitatus, assembly GCF_014651115.1. Lineage (GTDB taxonomy): Bacteria > Actinomycetota > Actinomycetes > Streptomycetales > Streptomycetaceae > Streptomyces > Streptomyces amakusaensis. Next base: position 79,917 of record NZ_BMWG01000012.1, read on the forward strand.
AGGGCGAGCGCCTCGGCGGCCCGGTGGTCGCGCTCGGCGCGCGGGACGCCCTGCACCTCCAGGCCGTACGCGGCGTTCTCCCGCACGCTGCGGTGCGGGAAGAGGGCGAAGTGCTGGAAGACCATGCTGATCCTGCGGGAGCGTACGGCGCGCAGCTCGCCCCCGGTCAGGGCGGTCAGATCCTGGCCGTCGAAGAGGACCCGGCCCGAGGTGGGGGCGAGGAGTCCGTTGAGCATGCGCAGCAGGGTGGACTTGCCGGACCCGGAGAGGCCCATGACGACGAAGATCTGTCCCGGCTCGACGGTGAACGAGGCGTCGACCACGGCCGCGGTCGTGCCTTCGGCGCGCAGTTCGTCGCGGTCGGCTCCCCCTTCCAGCCGCTGGATCGCTTCCTCGGGTCGTCTTCCGAACACCTTGTAGAGGTGCTCGGCCTGGAGCCTGGACACATATACCTCACGCGTTGAACCGAAAAGCGGTCCGCCGCACCCTGGCCAGCGAACCGCGGAGCCCGGCGGGTTCCGCCCGCGCACCCCGGCGCGTCACGGTGGACGGCGGGGGGCGGCTCCGCTGCCGCGCCTGCCCCCGCTCTTACCGGGCAAACGCGACAGTGACCCACTTCACAGACATCCGGCGGGTACGGGGCGGGCCCGGGGGCCGGTACGGGACGGGCAAGGAACGGGTGCGGGGCGGGCACGGGACGGGCGCGGACCGGCTGCCGGATGACCGCCGGCGGGGTACGGCATGATCGGGGGGTGACGCGACGCCTGATGCTCCTCGACACCGCCTCCCTCTACTTCCGGGCCTATTTCGGGGTCCCCGACTCGGTCCGCGCCCCGGACGGCACCCCGGTCAACGCGGTGCGCGGGCTGCTGGAATTCATCACCCGACTGGTCCAGGACCACCATCCGGACGATCTGGTGGCCTGCTGGGACAACGACTGGCGGCCACAGTGGCGGGTCGATCTGATCCCCTCGTACAAGGCGCACCGCGTCGCGGTGGAGACCGAGTCGGGCCCCGACGAGGAGGAGACCCCGGACACCCTCGCACCGCAGGTCCCGGTGATCGCGGCGGTGCTGGACGCGATCGGGATCGCCCGGATCGGGGCCGACGGCTACGAGGCCGACGATGTGATCGGCACGCTCACCGCACGCGCGCGGGGGCCGGTGGACATCGTCACCGGCGACCGCGATCTCTTCCAGCTCGTCGACGACGCGCGCGGCCGCCGGGTGCTGTACCCGCTGAAGGGAGTGGGGACGCTCCAGCTCACGGACGAGGCGTGGCTGCGCGAGCGGTACGGGGTGGACGGGCCGGGATACGTGGATCTGGCGCTGCTGCGCGGGGATCCGAGCGACGGGCTGCCGGGGGTGCCCGGCATCGGCGAGAAGACGGCCGCGAAGCTGCTCGACGCGTTCGGCGATCTCGCCGGGATCATGGCCGCGGTCGACGATCCGGCGGCCAGGCTGACACCCTCGCAGCGCAAGCGGCTGGACGAGGCCCGGGCCTATGTGGCGGTCGCGCCGAAGGTGGTCCGCGTGGCCCCGGACGTACCGCTGCCCGCCTTCGACCCGGCGCTCCCGGACGAGCCCCGCGATCCCGAGACGCTGGAGGAACTGGCCGCGCGCTGGGGGCTGGGCGGGGCACTACAGCGATTGCTGGCCACTCTTCGCCGGTGAGAAGGCTGGTTTCCCTGAGGCGAGATTGGCCCCACGAGGTGCTAACTTAGGTAAGCCTAAGCGAATGTAACCAATACAGGGAGGCCGCCGTGGCAGACCAATCGGCACAGGTACCGACGTCCTTCGAGGCGGCCGTGGTCCGCACCGAGCGGCTCACGCCGCACATGGTCCGTGTCGTTCTGGGCGGTGAGGGGCTGAACGGATTCGATGTGGAGGGCCACACCGACAGCTATGTGAAGCTGCTCTTCGCCCAGGAGGGCGTCAGCTACCCCTCGCCGTTCGACATCGACCGGGTCCGGGCGGAGTTCCCGCGCGAGCAGTGGCCCGCCAACCGCACCTACACCGTGCGGCGCTGGGACGGCGACCGCAACGAGCTGACGATCGACTTCGTCGTCCACGGGGACGAGGGGCTGGCCGGCCCCTGGGCCGGGCGCGCCCGGCCCGGCGACACCCTCTGGATCCTCGGCCCCGCCGGAGGATACGCGCCGGACCCGGCGGCCGACTGGCATCTGCTGGTGGGCGACGAGAGCGCGCTGCCCGCGATCGCCGCCGCCCTGGAGAACATGCCCGAGGGCGCGCGAGTGCACGCCTTCGTCGAGATCGAGGACGCCGCCGACGAGCAGAAGATCATCACCCCGGACGGCGTCGGCGTCACCTGGCTCCACCGGTCCGGCCGCCCCGCCGGCGAGTCCCTGGTGACCGCCGTGAAGAACCTCGAATTCCCCGAGGGCCGGATCCACGCCTTCGTCCACGGCGAAGCCGGATTCGTGAAGGAGCTGCGCCGCCATCTGCGCCTGGAGCGCCAGATCCCGCGCGAGCACCTCTCCATCTCCGGCTACTGGCGCCTCGGCAAGACCGACGAGGCCTGGCGCCAGGTCAAGCGCGAATGGAACGACCAGGTCGAACGCGAACAGGAACAGCAGCAGGCCGCCTGACCCACCCGGCCGCCCCAAGAGCCCCCCGCCCGCTCCCGGGCCGGGGGCTCCGTCATGCGGCCAACCGGGCATCCGAGCCCGATTCGACCTCCCGCCACTCGAACGCAGCAGTGGAACCGCCCCGATTCCGACGTCCCAGTGCGGGACCACCCCCGCCCGGGCGAAGCCCAGCGGGAGACCGAGGACGGCCCCCGCACCCCAGGGGCCCGCACGAGGCAGCCAAATCCCAGCCCGTCCGGCGCTTGAGGACGGACCCCGCGCCCCGTGGCCCCGCTCGGGCAGGCCCGCCAATTCAGGACCCTCCCCAAGCACGGGCCGCAGGCCCCTGCGCTCACCCCACCGAGCTGTACGACACCACACCCCTCCGCAGCGCGTCCACCGCCCTCCTCGCGTTCCTCGCCACCGTCCCGCTCTCCGCCGGAGCCGCGGCAGCGATCTGCCCGAGAACGTCGATCACCTGCTTCGACCAGCGCACAAAGTCCCCCGCCGGCATCTCCGCCTCGCGGAGCACCTCGTCCAGCCCCTTGTCCGAGGCCCACTGGTACGCGGCCCACGCGAAGCCCAGGTCCGGCTCCCGCTGGCCCACGCCCTCCGCCTGGTTGATCTTGAAGTCCTCCTCCAGGGCGTCGAGCCGGCCCCAGATGCGGACCATCTCGCCGAGCGCCGTCTTCGCCTTCCCGCCGGGGATCTTCGGGGCCACCGCGTCGTCCGACTGGCGCGCTTCAAAGACCAGCGCCGAGGCGCAGGCCGCCAGCTCGGCCGGGCTCAGCCCCTCCCAGACCCCCTCGCGCAGACACTCGCTGGCCAGCAGGTCCAGCTCGCCGTAGAGCCGGGCCAGCCGCCGGCCGTGCTCGGTGACCTCGTCCTCGCGGAGATAGTCCAGCTCCGTCAGCAGCGCCACGATCCGGTCGAAGGTGCGCGCGATCGTATTGGTGCGCCCCTCGATCCGGCGCTCCAGCTGCTGGGTGTCCCGCTTCAGCCGGTAGAAGCGCTCCGCCCAGCGGGCATGGTCCTCACGCTCGTCACAGCCGTGGCAGGGGTGCGCCCGCAGCTCCGCCCTTAGCCGGGAGATCTCCCGGTCGTCGGCGGCGGCGGAACGGGACTTGCGGTGCCGGTCGGGCACGATGTGACCGGCCTTGGTGCGCAGCGCGGACGCCAGATCGCGCCGTGACTGCGGCGAGCGCGCGTTGAACGACTTGGGGATCCGCATCCGCTCCAGCGTCTCCACCGGCACCGGGAAGTCGATCGCCGCCAGCCGCTTGACCTGCCGCTCGGCGGTGAGCACCAGGGGCCGGGGCCCGTCGTGGTAGTCGAAGCCCCGATGGCCGCCGGTCCGCCCGGCGGGGACGCCGGGGTCGAGGACGAGCGCCAGCCCGGCGAACTTGCCGGTGGGGACGTGGATGACATCGCCGGGCCGGAGCTTCTCCAGCGAGTCGGCGGCGGCGGCCCTGCGCTGGGCCGCGCCCTGCTTGGCCAGCTCCGTCTCCCGGTCCTTGAGGTCGCGGCGGAGCCGCGCGTACTCCTCGAAGTCCCCGAGGTGGCAGGTCATGCCCTCGCGGTAGCCGTCCAGACCGGCTTCGTTCTTCTGGACCTGGCGGGAGATGCCGACGACCGAGCGGTCCGCCTGGAACTGTGCGAACGAGGTCTCCAGCAGCTCGCGCGAGCGATGGCGGCCGAACTGGTGCACGAGATTGACGGCCATGTTGTACGAGGGCTTGAAGCTGGAGCGCAGCGGGTACGTCCGCGTCCCGGCCAGGCCCGCGAGGGCGGCCGGGTCCATCGCCCGCTGCCACAGCACGACCGCGTGGCCCTCGACGTCGATGCCGCGGCGGCCGGCCCGGCCGGTGAGCTGGGTGTACTCGCCGGGGGTGATGTCCGCGTGCTGCTCGCCGTTCCACTTGACGAGCTTCTCCAGCACCACCGAGCGCGCCGGCATATTGATGCCGAGGGCGAGGGTCTCGGTGGCGAAGACGGCCTTGACCAGGCCCCGGACGAACAGCTCCTCCACGACCTCCTTGAAGGTCGGCAGCATTCCGGCGTGGTGCGCGGCGATCCCGCGCTCCAGGCCCTCCAGCCACTCGTAGTAGCCGAGGACATGGAGATCCTCGGTGGGGATGGCGGAGGTGCGCTCCTCCACGATCTCCCGGACCCGGGCCCGCGCCGCGTCGTTGTTCAGCCGCAGCCCGGCGTGGAGGCACTGCTGTACGGCGGCCTCGCAGCCGGCCCGGCTGAAGATGAAGGTGATCGCGGGCAGCAGCCCCTCCGCGTCGAGCCGGTCGATGACCTCGGGGCGGCCGGGGGTCCAGATCCGGCCGCGCTGGCGGCGCTCCCGCTCCCGGTCGGCCTCGCGGACCATCTTGCCGCGCCGCCGGTCGCGGGGGTTGTAGCCGCGCTGGTTCTCCATCCGGGCCAGCCGGACGAGATCGGGGCTGACCTCGCGGCGGGCGGTGCCGCGCCCGCCGTGGTCGCTCTCCTCCTCGAAGAGGTCGTACATCCGGCGGCCGGCCATCACGTGCTGCCACAGCGGGACGGGCCGGTGCTCGGAGACGATCACGGCGGTGTCGCCGCGGACGGTGTCCAGCCAGTCGCCGAACTCCTCCGCGTTGGACACGGTCGCCGAGAGCGACACCAGCGTCACCGACTCGGGCAGGTGAATGATCACTTCCTCCCAGACCGCGCCCCGGAAGCGGTCGGAGAGGTAGTGCACCTCGTCCATCACCACATGGCCGAGGCCGCGGAGCGCCTGGGAGCCCGCGTACAGCATGTTGCGCAGCACCTCGGTGGTCATGACGACCACCGGAGCGTCGGCGTTGACGCTGTTGTCACCGGTGAGGAGGCCGACCTTGTCCGCGCCGTAGCGCTTGACGAGATCGGTGTACTTCTGGTTGGAGAGCGCCTTGATGGGGGTGGTGTAGAAGCATTTGCGGCCCTGCTGGAGGGCGAGGTGGACGGCGAACTCGCCGACGATGGTCTTCCCTGAGCCGGTGGGCGCGGCGACAAGCACGCCCCTGCCCGCTTCCAGGGCCTGACAGGCTTCGATCTGGAAGGGGTCCAGGTCGAATTCGTACATCTCGCGGAAGGGGGCCAGTGCGGTGGCCGCCTCTGCTGCGCGGATGCGGGCGGCGGCATAGCGCTCGGCGGGTGAGAGATCCTCGGTCATCTTGCTCACGAGCCTACCCAAGAGGTACGACAGTCAGCGCGGACTTAAATGCCTGTTCATCGGGTGGCCGCCAGCACCCCCACCGCGCCGGGCACGCACCGGGCGGTCAGCGGCAGCGCCCCGACCGGCTCCCCGTCCGCGTATCCGGTGATCCCGGGGGCCCGCAGCGTCACCGAGCGGGCCCGGTGGACGGTGACCTTGGGGTGGTCCAGGTGCGTCCCCCGGTAGACCTGGGGGAAGACCCGGAGCAGGGTCCTGCGGTCACAGCCGGCGACCACCGTCACATCGAGGAGGCCGTCGTCCATCACGGCCCCGGCGCACATCCGCATCCCGCCGCCGTACAGGGGCCCGTTGCCGACCGCCACCAGCGTGGCCTCGATCTCCCGTACCGGCCCGTCGTCGAGTGCGATCCGGTACGGGACGGGGCGCAGCGCCGCCAGTTCGGCGAGCATCGCCAGGTCGTAGCGGAACCGGCCGCCGGGCAGCCGCATCCGGTTGCCCCGGTCGTTGACGCGGGAGTCGAAGCCGGAGGCGAGTATCGTGCCGAACCATTTCGTCCCCACCCGCCCCAGGTCGATCGTGCGGACCGTGCCCGCGGTGAGCGCCTCGGCGGCCAGTCGCCCGGCGCGGGCGGGGTCCTTGACCGGCAGTCCGAGCGAGCGGGCGAAGTCGTTGCCGGTGCCGACCGCGACCACTCCGAGCGGGGTACCGGTCCCGGCGACGGCCTGGAGGGCGAGCGACATCAGGCCGTCGCCGCCGACGGCTATGAGCGCGCCGGTGCCCGCGTCGACTGCTTCGCGGGCGCGGCGGAGCGCGTCGGGGGCGTCCTCGCCGAGGACGGTGCGCACGGAGAATCCGGCCCCGCGCAGCGCGTCGGCCGCCGGGCGGGCGGCCGACGCGCCTCTGCCGCGTCCGGCGGTGGGGTTGACGAAGAGGGTGATCTGGCTGGTCACCCGCGTGACGTTACTGCACCGCGGGATCATGACCATGGGACCGGAGGGCATGCCCTCCGGTCCCATGGTCCGTATGTACGATGCGCGCTCGGGCTGACGCCCGGGCTCAGGTGATGTCGTCGTAGCCGTTGACCCGGTGGGTGCGCGCTCCGTCCGACTCGCCCTTCGACTGCTCCGGGAGGGAGTGTCCGGCGGTGACCGGCTCGGTGTCGAGGTCGAGCGGGGACGCCTCGTCGTCGTCGAGGGCGGCGTCGGGGTCGCGGCGCGCACGGCGCTTGTCGTTGAGCAGGGAGAAGCCCACGGCGGCGAAGTAGAGGACGACGATCGGCCCGGAGAGGGCGATCATGCCGATGGGGTCCGTGGTCGGCGTGGCGATCGCGCCGAAGACGAAGACGCCCATGATCACGCCCCGCCACCATCCGGACATGCGGCGGCCGGTGACCAGGCCGACCAGATTCAGCATGATCAGGATGAGTGGCAGCTCGAAGGCGAGGCCGAAGACGAGCACCATACGGACGGAGAAGTCGAGGACGTCGTCCAGTTCGAGCAGGTTGCCCGCCGCGTCCGGGGTGATCTTCAGCAGCATCTCGAAGCTGATCGGCATGATCAGGTAGGCGAGGTAGGCGCCGGACAGGAAGAGCGGGACGGCCGCGGTGACGAAGTAGTACGTGTACTTCTTCTCGCTCTTGTGCAGACCGGGCGCGACGAACGCCCAGAGCTGGTAGAGCCAGACCGGGCAGGAGAGGACGAAGCCGGCCAGCAGTGTGACCTTGATGGTGGTGGTGAACGGCGACAGGAGTTTGTTGAAGACGATCTCGGCGCACTGGCCGCCGGCGTTGGACTGGCCCTTCTCGCACGCCGGGACGGGCGCGGCGAGGAAGTCCATCAGCTGCTTGTTGTAGAAGACCGCGATGATGCTCATGACGACGATCGCCAGCAGTCCCTTGGCGAGCCGGTTACGCAGCTCGCGCAGGTGCTCGGCGAGTGGCATCCGCCCCTCGGGGTCCTTCTCCGGGCTCTTCGAGCGGGCAGGCTTGAGCAACCCACGTCCTCATCTCATGCGGCAGACCGCCCTCCGTCGAGGAGAGGCGGCCCGGGTGGTCAGCGCTGGGCGGAGTCGGTGGGCTCGGCGACGGGGCGGGCGCTCTGCACATCGCCCGGCGAGGCCTGGATCGTACGGGGAGCCGGCTGGACCGGGTCCTGTGCCTTGGGCTCTGCGGGCGCGGCGGCGCTCTGGCCGCCCTCGGACTTCATCTGCCGGGCCTCGCTCTTCAGGATGCGCGCGGACTTCCCCAGGGAGCGCGCCATGTCCGGAAGCTTCTTCGCGCCGAAGAGCAGGATGACGACGAGGAGGATGAGAACAATCTCCAACGGACCGAGGTTCGGCATAATTCTGGTCTACCTTCTCACCGTGGCGGCATGGTCTGTGCTGTCGGCCGGGGCATGGAGGTACCACACCACAGCCGTTCGATCGTAACTCCCGGGGGTAAACAGGGGGCAACCCCCTGGCAACTCCCGTCGGCGGGTGGTGCCTCATCACCTGTGCCGCCGCACCTCAGGGTACCGGTCACTCGCACGCCACAGCAGGGTGCAATGACCACCTTCTGTATTGGCCATGCACACGGCGAGTCCCGGATCAGGGGCGGAGCGTCTCCCCGGTGCGCGCCAGTCCGGTCGCCGCCCGCTCCAGATCCTCCGCCGCGCGGTTGATCCGCTCCGTCGTCCGGGCGACCTCCAGACCGAGGCGCCGGGCCTCGATGAAGACCCTGATGCCGAGCAGACCGAGGACGGCGATGCCGAGGAAGCCGAGGGCGACGGCGAGCATGGGCCAGAGCATGGGAGGGAAACCTAGACCGTTCCGGAGCCGGGAGTGAGACGGAGGGTGCGGACCCCGCCGCCGGTGAGGAGTTCGACGATCCGCTCTCCGGCCGGCTTGCGCACGGCGGAGCCGCACTCGGGGCAGGTGAAGGAGTAGAAGGTGGTGCGGTGGCTGGCTCCGATCGCCAGCCGCAGCGCCTCCGCGGCCAGTTCGAAGCGGGCCCGGCAGTCGGGGCAGGCGGCCTTGAAGAGCACCGGGCCGACCGAGGACGCGATCCCTGAAATCAGCGACATGTGCGGTACGCCTCCCTCTCCCCGCCCGTCCGGGCGACAGCGTCACGGCCGGCCCCGGCCGCGTACGCCCCTTCGTCGAGTTCGTCGAGTTCGTCGGGCATCAGCCGTGCGCCCCGGCGACGGGCGCGGTCCCGCCGCCGCCCGCCTCCTCAAGGCCCTTGTCCTCGTAGGCGGCCAGCGCCTGCCGGGCCGCGTCCCGGGCGCTGAGCGCCAGTTCGGCGGGGGCGACGATCCGTCCGTCCTGGCCGAGCCGGAGCGCGAGCCTGCGCAGCAAGGCGGGGGACGGGGTCCGCAGGGTGATGCGCAGACCGCCGTCGGGCAGCTCGTCCGCGCTGTCGTGCGGGTAGTACTCCGCGACCCAGCGGCCCGCGGGCCCGACCTCCACGATCACCTCGGGATCGTCGGCCGAGGGCTGGACCAGCCCCTCGGAGAGGTCCCGCAGCTCGACCTCGGGCGGCGCGGACGGCGCGTCCAGCAGTCTGATCTCGGCGACCCGGTCGAGCCGGAAGGTCCGGCGCGCCTCGGAGAGCCGGCACCAGGCCTCCATATAGGTGTGGCCGACGGCGAAGAGCCGGATCGGGTCGACCTCGCGCTCGGTCAGCTCGTCGCGCGCGGGCGAGTAGTACCGCACCCACAGCCGCCGCCGCTCCGAGATCGCCCGGTCCACCTCGGCGAAGACACCGCCCTCGGACTCGAAGGTCACCGAGAGCCGGGAGGAGGCCCCGGCCGCCTCGCCCGCCGCCGTCTCCAGCTTGGCGGTGGCCCGCAGCAGCGCCTCCCGGTCGCCCTCGCGCAGCCCGGGCAGGGTGGCCACCGCGCGCGCGGCGACCAGCAGCGCGGTCGCCTCGTCGGCGGCGAGCCGCAGCGGCTCGGCGACGTCGTCGGGGTTGTGCCACCAGATCCGGTCGCCGTCGGTGTCGATGTCGAGCAGATCGCCGCCGCGGAAGCTCGTCCCGCACATGGGCAGCACATCGAGATCGGAGATCAGCTCGTCCTCGGTGATGCCGAAGGCACGGGCGACATCGCCCACCCGGGCCCCGGGGCGCTCCCGCAGATAGGTCACCAGCGACAGCATCCGCCGGGTCTGGTCAATGGCGTTGGCGGCCATGGTCCGACTCCCCTCAGCCCTTGGCCACGGCGCGCAGCCGCTCCATGACATCGGCCCGCAGATCAGCGGGCTCCACGACCACCACATCGGGGCCGAACTCCACGAGCCAGGCGTCCAGCCCGTGCCCGTACGGAATCTCCAGCTCCTCCCAGCCGCCGGCCAGCTCCCGCACCGACTGGGCACGGGCGCGCAGCGGATAGCCGCTGCCGGCGCGCAGCCGGATCCGCGCGGTCCGGGTGGCGGTCTCGCCGGCCCAGCTCTCGACGGTCTCCCGGACGGTCACCACATCGGGTACGGGCGCGGTGAAGGCCCCGGCGCGGGAGCGGACCCGGCCGGTGATGCGGGAGAGCCGGAAGACGCGCTCGGCCCGCCGGTCGCGGTCCCAGCCCGCCAGATACCAGTGGCCGCGCCAGCACTCCAGCGTCCAGGGCTCCACCTGGCGCTGCTCGGGGCGGGCGGCGGTCGCCTTGCGGTAGTCGAAGACCACGGTCCTGCGGTCGCGGCAGGCGAGCATCAGCGGTTCGAAGGCGGTCTCATGGACCGGGATCCGGGGTTCCAGGGCGCTGTACGGGAGGTCGTAGGCGTCCTCCGCCTCGGGCATCCCGGCCGCGCGCAGCTTCTGGAGGGCGCCGCTCGCGGCCCCCGCCAGTCTGGCCTGCTGCCAGACCCGGGCGGCCAGCCCGAGGGCTGCGGCCTCCTCGGCGTCCAGGGTGATCGGGGGCAGCCGGTTGCTGTCGCGGCGGGCGAGATAGCCCACCTCGCCGTCGAGGTTCTCCACCGTGGCGATGACGAGGCCGAGTTCGCGGAGATCGTCCTTGTCGCGCTCGAACATCCGGTTGAAGGCTTCGTCCGAGCCCGCTTCCAGATAGGCCTCGATGGACCCGCGCAGCTCACGCTTGCTGAGCGGGCGGCGCGTCCCGAGCAGGCACAGCGCCAGATTCATCAGCCGCTCGGCCTTGGCAATGGCCATCGACGCCCTGCACCTCTTCTGCTTGAGTCGCTTCCGCACCGCCGACCGTACCGCCCCGGGGTGTCGGGACAAAAGCCGAGGCCCATGCTCCCGAGAAGAGCATGGGCCCCGGCGGACCGGATCGGACCGGGATCAGGTCGAGATCAGGTCGACGACGAAGATCAGCGTCTCGCCCGGCTTGATCGCGGCACCCGCGCCGCGGTCGCCGTAGCCGAGGTGCGCGGGGATGGTCAGCCGACGGCGGCCGCCGACCTTCATGCCCTGGACACCCTGGTCCCAGCCGGCGATGACGCGACCGGCGCCGAGCGGGAACTTGAACGTCTCGCCGCGGTTCCAGGACGCGTCGAACTCCTCGCCCGTGGAGAAGGAGACACCCACGTAGTGGACGGTGACAAGGTCACCGGCCTTGGCCTCCGCGCCATCGCCCTCCCAGAGATCCTTGATCTCCAGGTCGGCCGGCGGGTTGCCTTCCGGGAAGTCGATCTCGGGCTTCTCGATGCTCACTGATACTGCTCCTCGTAAAACGGTGTACGGGCAACCGGGACAGTCTCGCACCTCGCCCGGCCGGGGGCCGAGTCCGGCGTGGCCGCCGCGCTCCCGGCCGGATCAGGCCTTCGCGAGCAGATCCACCGCGAAGACCAGGGTGGAGTTCTTGGGGATGCCGTTCTGGTCCTTGTCTCCGAAGGCCTTGTCGGAGGGGATCACCAGCAGCACCCTGCTGCCCACCTTCTTGCCGATCAGCCCCTCCTTGAGGCCCTCGACGGTCACCTGGGCCAGCGGCCAGCTGACGGTGGAGTCCGACTTGTAGGTGCTGTCGAACTGCTTGGCGTCCTTCCAGATGTACGCCTCGTACTTGGCGACGACGGTGTCCTTGTCGGTCACCTCGGGGCCCTTGCCCTCCAGCACGTAGTTGGAGACCAGCTTCTTCGGCGCGTCCGTCTTGGGGATGGTCACCGAGGGGGCCTTGCCGTCGGTGTTGGTGCCCACCTTCGGGAGCGCGGTGTCGTTCTGGGGGACCTCCGCGCCGTCGGCGGAGACCGGGACGGTGGTGCCCTTGACGATGTCCATGACGAAGACGAGCGTCGCGTTGGCCTTGATGTCGCCCTGGCCCTGCGCGCCGTAGCCGAGGTCCGGCGGGATCGAGACCTCCAGACGGCTGCCGACCTTCTGGCCCTTCAGAGCCTCCTGCCAGCCCTGGATGACGCCCTGGCCGCCGATGGCCACGTCGAAGGGCTGACCCCGGTCGAAGCTGTTGTCGAAAGGCTTGTTCTCGTCCCACTCCTGGCCGAGGTAGTTCACCTGGGCCTGGTCGCCCTTCTTGAGGACCGCGCCCTTGCCCGCGCTGATGACCTCGACCTTCAGCTTTTTGGGCGGGGTGCCCTCGCCCTTCGCCAGCGTCGGCTTCTCACCGAACTTGGCGCCTTCGGTGATGGCGGGCAGTCCGCCCTGGGAGGGGCTGGAGTCGGAGCCCTTTTCCTCGCTGCCGCACGCCGCTGTCGACAAGAGCAGCGCGGGGACGACAAGAAGGCCGGCGATTCGGCGCACGTGTTCCTCAGATCATCAGACGTCGGGGTGGAGGGGGTGTCGTGTGGTGGGGACTGCGGCGTCGGCGCAGTCCCCACCACACGACACCCCCCGGAGTCCCCGACACTCTAGGGCGTGCCGAGGGCCCCGCACGAGCAACGTACGGGGCCCGGGTGACGTTCCGGCGACCTGTGGCACTCATGTGCCCACCGGCCGGGCCGCCCTGAGGGGATCGGACGGCTACATGCCGGCGATCAGCTTCTCCACCCGGTCGTCGACCGAACGGAACGGATCCTTGCAGAGCACCGTGCGCTGCGCCTGGTCGTTGAGCTTGAGGTGGACCCAGTCGACGGTGAAGTCCCGCCGCTGCTCCTGCGCCCGGCGGATGAAGTCGCCGCGCAGCCGGGCCCTGGTGGTCTGCGGGGGCACCGACTTGCCCTCGAAGATCTTGAGGTCGTTGCAGATCCGCGCGGCCTGGCCCCTGCGCTCCAGGAGGTAGTACAGCCCGCGCCGGCGGTGGATGTCGTGGTAGGCGAGGTCTATCTGGGCGACCCGGGGGTGCGACATGGTCATGTTGTGCTTGGCCCGGTACCGCTCGATGAGCTTGTACTTCATGACCCAGTCGATCTCGGTGCCGATCCGGTCCAGGTCCTCGGCCTCGATCGCGTCGAGGGTGCGGCCCCACAGCTCCAGCACCTGCTCGACCGTGCCGGTGCGGATGCCGCGCCGGTCGACGAAGTCGACGGCCTTCTCGTAGTACTCCCGCTGGACCTCCAGGGCGGAGGCCTCGCGGCCGCTGGCGAGGCGCACCTTGCGCTGCCCGGTGATGTCGTGGCTGACCTCGCGGATCGCCCGGATCGGGTTCTCCAGGGTCAGATCGCGCATCACGGTGCCCGCCTCGATCATGCGCAGCACCAGATCGGTGGCGCCGACCTTGAGCAGCATCGTGGTCTCGGACATGTTGGAGTCGCCGACGATGACATGGAGTCGGCGGTAGCGCTCGGCGTCCGCGTGCGGCTCGTCCCGGGTGTTGATGATGGGACGGGACCGGGTGGTCGCCGAGCTGACGCCCTCCCAGATGTGCTCGGCCCGCTGACTGACGCAGTAGACCGCGCCGCGGGGGGTCTGGAGCACCTTGCCCGCGCCGCAGAGCAGCTGGCGGGTGACGAGGAAGGGGATGAGGATGTCCGCGAGCCGGGAGAACTCTCCGTGGCGGGCGACGAGATAGTTCTCGTGGCAGCCGTAGGAGTTTCCCGCCGAATCGGTGTTGTTCTTGAAGAGATAGACGTCGCCCGCGATTCCCTCCTCGTGCAGGCGGCGTTCGGCGTCGACGAGCAGACCTTCGAGAATCCGCTCTCCGGCCTTGTCGTGAGTGACCAGCTCGGTCACGTTGTCGCATTCCGGTGTCGCGTATTCGGGATGCGATCCCACGTCGAGGTAGAGGCGGGCGCCGTTCCGCAGGAAGACATTGCTGCTGCGGCCCCATGAGACAACTCGGCGGAAGAGGTAGCGCGCCACTTCGTCAGGTGACAGTCGGCGCTGTCCCCTGAACGTGCACGTGACGCCGTACTCGTTCTCCAGCCCGAAAATGCGGCGGTCCATGTCTGAACATTACGCCTCAGGGCCTGAGCTGAAACCGGGTTCGGCGGCACCATTGCGATCATTTTCGGCTGATCGCGCCGGCGGGTCCGGAATGGAGCGGGCGACGTCCACCGCGCGGCCCGGTCCGGCGAGGGTCTTCTGAGTGGCCGTCAGAACGAGCAGGGCGAGGATTCCGCCGGCCCCGGCGACCGCGAAGCCCCACGAGGTGGAGCCCAGTTCCACGGCGGGGCCCGCGGCGGCGGTGCCCGCGGCCGCGCCCACGCCGAAGGTGGTCACCAGCCAGGAGAACGCCTCGGTGACCGTGCCGCGCGGCGCGTGCCGGTCCACGACGACGAAAGCGCAGGCGATCGCGGGGGCGAGGAAGAGCCCGGCGAGAGCGGCCAGGGCCGTCATGGCGACGACGCCGGGCGTCAGCGCCAGCGGCAGATAGCCGACCGCGAGCAGGGCCACGATGACCAGCAGCCGGCGCTCCGGGGGGCCGGCCCAGCGGCGGGCCCCGTAGAACACGCCCCCGATCAGCGCGCCGAGGCTCAGGGCGGCCAGCAGCCAGCCGTAGATCGCGTCCCGGCCGTGGTCGTCCGCGTAGGCGACGCCCGCGACGGTGATGGAGCCGAGCGCGAGCCCCACGAAGAAGAACGACCCCAGCAGGGCCAGCAGCCCGCCCGAGCGCAGCGCGCCCAGCCAGTGGGCCTCCCGGGGGGCCGAGCGCCAGGCGCGGGACGGCTCGGAGAGGACGACGACGAGCGCGCCGAGCACCCCGATCGCGTTGATCGCCAGCAGCGCCGCCCCGGCGGACCAGAGCGAGACGAACAGGGTGATCAGCAGCGGCCCCGCGGTGAACATGATCTCCTGGGCGACCGCGTCCAGGGCATAGGCCCGGTGCACCCGGTCCGTGCGACCCAGCACGCTCGGCCACAGCGCCCGCAGCCCTCCTTCGAGGGGCGGGGTGAACAGCCCGGCGACGAAGACCGCCGCGTACGCGAGGGGCAGCGAGCCGATCCCCGCGACGGCCAGCACCACCATGCCCAGCGCGGACACCACCGCGGCGGGGAGCTGGACCCGGAGCTGTCCGCGCAGGTCCACGGCGCGCCCGAGCAGCGGCTGCCCGATCGCGGTGGCTGTGCCGTACACGGCGGCGAGCGCGCCCGCGAGGGTGTAGCCGCCGCCCTCGGCCCGGGTGAACAGCACGATGGCGATCGGGCCCGTGGCGTGGGGCAGCCGCCCCACCAGCGTGCCGGCGAGCAGCCGTGCGGCGTGCGGGGCCCTGAGGATGTCCGCGTATCCGCCGATCCCGGTGCCTCCGCCGTCCCCGCCGTCTCCGCCGTCCCCGGTGTTCCCGACGGCCCCGGTCGCTTCGCCGGTTCCGGTGGCTTCAGACACCACGCCCCGCCCCCCTCTCCCCGGCCCGGGCCGAGGTGTTACGTATAACGTCGAGGCTCATACGTACCATGTCGACAGTCCGCGGGTCCACAGCACCGCCCCGCCGCGGATCCGCGCCTACCGCGGACGGCGGCGCAGCGAAGGACGGCACCATGGCAGACGGGCAGCGCCCGCCCGCTCCCGGCGGGGGCGGACCGCGCCACGCCACGGCCCCGGAGCCGGAGCCGGCTCCCCCGGGCGACGGCGTCCCTCCCGGGGCCCGGCCCACCAGCCGGGACGTCGCCCGGGCCGCCGGGGTCTCGCAGGCCACCGTCTCGCTCGTGCTCGGCGACAAATGGCGCGGCCGGGTCTCCCCCGGCACCGCCGACACCGTCCGCGACACCGCGCGCTCACTGGGCTACCGGCCCAATCTCGCCGCCCGGAATCTGCGCCTCGGCCACACCAGGACCGCGCTCCTGGTGGTCCCGGCCCTCACCCACGAGTTCTTCGCCCGCGTCTACACCGGGGCCGCCGCCGTCGCCGAGCGGCACGGCTTCGGCGTGGTCGTCTACCCCTCCCCGGACGGCATCGGCCCCGCCAAGGACCCCTTCGCCTCCGCCCGCGCGGCCCTGGACGGTGTGATCGCCTCCTCGATGGCCACCGACGCGCTCACCGCGCTGCGCGCCTCCGGTCTGCCGCTCGTGATGCTCGACAGCGACCCCGAGGACCGGGGGGCCGCCGCCCGGGTCAACCTCGCCATCGCCGACGGCGTCCGTCAGGTCGCGGGCCATCTGCTGGACCTCGGCCACCGCCGGTATCTGCATCTCGCCCCGGCCATCGACTCCTGGACCTTCGAGGTGCGCGCCCGCGCCCTGGCCGCCGCCGTCGGCGCGGTCCCCGGGGCGAGCGTGCGGACCGTCCGGGGGCCCTTCACCGTCGACGCCGCCCGGGAGGCCGCCCACCGGGCGCTGACCGCGCCGGGTCCCCGGCCGACCGCCGTCGTCTGCGACGGGGACACCCTCGCCGCCGGGGTCTGCAAGGCCGCCCGCAGGCTCGGCCTGCGCGTCCCGGAGGATCTCTCGGTCACCGGCTTCGACGATCTCGCCCTCGCCACCGCCGTCGAACCCGAGCTGACCACCGTGCGGCTCCCCGCCGAACAGGTCGGCGAGCGCGGTATGCACGCCCTGCTCGCGGTGCTCGACGGGCGCGCCCCGGCGCGGGACGAGCTTCCCGTACAGCTCGTCGTCCGCGAGTCCACCGGCCCAGTGCCCGGGGCCGTGCCCGGGTCCGTGCCTGGTCCCGTACCCGGGTCGGTGCGCTGACGGACCGCCGAGACGGCCCGCCCTTGAGCCCGCACGTGCCGCGTGGAACGATCTTGATCATGACGAGTACGGCGGAGACGCCGATCGACGCCACCCTGGTCGGAACGGTCGGCACGACCGGCTCGGTGACCCCGCTCACCGGCGGACGGCTGGCCCTGACGGACGACGACCGGCTGGAGATCCACGACGCCAAGACCTTTCTCTCCGGGGCCCTCGCCCCGCTGCGGACGCTGCCCCTGCCGCCGCGCTCCACCGCCGCCGCGCTGGAGGACGGCGCGATCGTCTGCGAGGCCGCCGGGATCCGCCGGATCACCGCCGACGGAAGGACGCTCTGGGAGCTTCCGCACACCCCGTGGCACGGCTGTCACGACGAACCGCGCCCGCCGGGGCCGCCCGCCCCGCACCCGGGCGGCGGCCTCGTCAGCGTGCTGGTGCCCACCCTCGCCGTCGGGGGAACGGCGACGGCCCGCCCCGGGGGCGGCGCGTCCGGACTCCCCTACGGCAATGACACGCTGCTGCTGCTCGACACCGATTCCGGCCGGATCCGGGCCCGCCGTCCGATCAGCGGCATCTCGTCCGTCGCCACCCAGCGCTGGCGTCCGGACGGCGCGCTGCTCGCCCTCTCCTCCTGGACCGCCTGGTACAGCTGGACCAGCTGGTGGATAGAGCCGCGCCGCGACGGACTCCACATCCGGGGCACCACCGCCATGCGGGAGATCATCGACTTTCTGCCGCGCCCGCCCGACGGCGGGCCGGACGCGCCGCCGCATCTGCTCACCCTCCGCCGCGCCGAACGGATCGCGGCCGACGACGACCGCAATGAGCTCGCGGCCCACGACGTCGCCGCCGACGAGCCCACCACGCTGTACGACCTGGCACGGCTCACCGCCGGGCGCGACAGCGACGAGTTCGACGGCGCGTTCCTCCTGGACGACAGGCATCTGCTGGTCACCGGCCGGACCTACCCACCGGGACGCCCCGCGGTGATCCGGCACTGGCTCTGCGACGCCGCCACGCTCCGGCCGCTCGGGCGGGTCCGCTATCCGGCGCCCGTCGGCTGGGTCACCCCGCTCGGCGACGGGACCTGGCTGACCCGGCACACCGGGGGCCTCCGCCACTGGTCACTGCCCTGATCCACCGGCGGTCCCGGCCGTCGGCGGAGGGGGCCGGACACGGCCGTGCCCCGGGACCGGCCGTCGGACCGCCCCCGGGGCACGCTCATGGCTCCGCCGGCGGACTACTCGCCGCTCTCGCCACTCTGGCGGGTCTCGCCGGTCCCGCCGCTCTCCTCGGTCTCCTCGATGTCCGAAGGGGCGTCGGTCGGAACCGAGGCCGCCCCGTCGGCCTCCAGCAGCCGGGCCAGCTGCCGGCCCACGATGCGCTTGAACTTCCGCTTCTGCGGGCGGGTGCGGTCCAGCACCGCGACTTCGAGGCGCTCCGCCGGGATCTCCCGCTCGGTGCCGTTGGTCTGGGTGGAGAGCGCCTGCACCGCGAGCTTCAGCGCCTCCGCGAGCGACATGCCGTCCCGGTGGCGCTGGTCCAGGAACGCGCTGATCTGCTCGGCGCTGCCGCCGACCGCGACCGAGCCGTGCTCGTCCACGATCGACCCGTCGTGCGGCAGCCGGTAGATCTGGTCGCCGTCGGGCGTCGCGCCGACCTCGGCGACCACCAGCTCCACCTCGTACGGCTTCTCGGCCGAACTGGAGAAGATCGTGCCCAGCGTCTGCGCGTAGACATTCGCCAGACCGCGGGCGGTCACATCGTCACGGTCATAGGTGTATCCGCGCAGATCCGCGTAGCGCACCCCGCCGATCCGGAGATTCTCGTACTCGTTGTACTTGCCGGCCGCCGCGAAACCGATCCGGTCGTAGATCTCGCTGAACTTGTGCAGCGCGCGGGACGGGTTCTCGCCGACGAAGACAATTCCGTCGGCGTACTGGATCACAACCAGGCTGCGACCTCGGGCAATGCCCTTGCGGGCATATTCCGCCCGATCCTGCATGGCCTGTGCGGGCGAGACATAGAACGGCGTCGTCACCGGTTATCCGTCCCTTTCTGTCAGTGGCGTGAAAGCCCCGCCGAGTAGTAGCCGAAAAAACATCAGAGCAGCGCGGCGCGCGGCCCGTCGGGCCGTTCGAGGCGGCGCTCCAGAATCGCCCGGGCGATCTCGGAGGACTCGTCGTCGGTGAGCTTGCGGACCCCGTCCTCGGTGATCACCGTGATGATCGGGAAAATCCGCCGGGCGATGTCGGGGCCGGCGGTCGCCGAGTCGTCGTCGGCCGCGTCGTAGAGCGCCTGCACCGCCAGCGTGGCGGCCTGCTCCTCGGTCAGATCCTCGTGATAGAGCTTCTTCATGGAGCCGCGCGCGTAGACCGAACCCGAGCCGGTCGCCGCGTAGCCCCGCTCCTCCGAGCGGCCGCCCGTCACGTCGTACGAGAAGATCCGCCCCTTGCCGCGGTCCACGTCGTACCCCGCGAAGAGCGGAACGACCGCGAGCCCCTGCATGGCCATGCCCAGATTGCCCCGGATCATGGTCGACAGCCGGTTCGCCTTGCCCTCCAGGGAGAGCTGGACGCCCTCCACCTTCTCGAAGTGCTCCAGCTCCAGCTGGAAGAGCTTCACCATCTCCACCGCGAGGCCCGCGGTGCCCGCGATGCCCACGGCCGAGTACTCGTCGGCCGGGAAGACCTTCTCCATGTCGCGCTGGGCGATCACATTTCCCATGGTCGCGCGCCGGTCACCGGCGAGCACCACGCCGCCGGAGAAGGTGACGGCGAGGATGGTCGTGCCGTGCGGGGCCTCGAAGGCTCCCTGCACGGCCGGAAGAGCACGGTTCCCCGGGAGCATTTCCGGGGTGTGCTCCCCCAGGAAGTCCATGAAGGAGGAGGAGCCAGGCGTCAGAAAGGCAGCCGGCAGACGTCCGGCGCCACGAGTGTTGGCTTCCACGAGTTTCCTTCCACGTAGGCGGCAGCCCGACGGACGGTGTCGGGATGGTCTCCCAACGTGCCGATGGCCGAATTACGGTTGAAGCACGGTATGCCACGGACCCTACCCGTCTCCCGGCAGTGATCCACATGTGCGGCGGAAGCCGCGGGACGGAGGGAGCGGAACCCTCCGTCCCGCGGTCATCACGCCGTGTTCGGCCGCGGTCGTGCGGTACGGGCACCGGAAAGGCGCTGCTCGCCCCCGGGCGGCCCGGCGCACAGAACGGCGCGTCGGCTCGGCAGAGCCCGACGGCTCCGCTACTGTCCGCCTTTTTGTACGAATGAGCGGACGAAGTCCTCGGCGTTCTCTTCGAGCACGTCGTCGATCTCGTCCAGTACGGAGTCCACGTCGTCCGACAGCTTCTCCTGGCGCTCCTTGAGATCCTCGGAGACCTGCGCGTCCTGCGCCTGCTCCTCGGCCTCCTCCGTGGAACGCGTGGCCTTCTGCTGTCCGCCGCCGGTGTCCTTGGTCGCCATGTCCCTCACCCCGCTCGGTTTGCCCTGACGTGAGTTCGTTCCTGTCAAGATCAGACCCTACAAGCCCGGTCCGACATCGGCCCCGTACTTTCCTCAACGCCCTGGGGCCGTCCCCGCGATTCCCGTTGATGATTCCCGAACCAGGCCCTTTTAGCCCCCTGACAACACCCGGACCAGGTCTTCCGCCGTCCGGCACCGGTCCAGCAGCTCCTTGACGTGATTGCGGGTGCCGCGCAGCGGCTCCAGGGTCGGGACCCGCTGAAGCGAGTCACGGCCCGGGAGGTCGAAGATCACGGAGTCCCAGGAGGCCGCGGCCACATCGTCCGCGTACTGCTCCAGACAGCGGCCCCGGAAGTAGGCGCGGGTGTCCTCGGGAGGCTTGGCGCGGGCCCGCACCACATCCGTCTCGTCCAGCAGCCGTTTCATCCTGCCCCGGGCGGCCAGCCGGTTGTAGAGGCCCTTCTCGGGCCGTACGTCGGCGTACTGGAGATCCACCAGATGCAGCCGGGCCGCGTCCCAGCCCAGCCCGTCCCGGCGGCGGTAGCCCTCCATCAGCTCCTTCTTGGCGATCCAGTCCAGCTCGCCCGAGAGGCTCATCGGATCGTTCTCCAGCCGGTTGAGCGTGTCCTCCCAGCGGGCCAGCACATCCTTGGTCTGCTCGTCCGCGTCGGCCCCGAATCGCTCCTCGACATACTTCCTGGACAGCTCGTAGTACTCCATCTGGAGCTGGACAGCGGTGAGTGTCCGCCCGCTGCGCAGCGTGACCAGCTGCTTCAGCCCCGGGTCGTGGGAGACCTGGTGCAGTGTGCGCACCGGCTGGTCGACGGCGAGGTCGACGGCGATGAAGCCGTCCTCGATCATGGAGAGGACCAGCGCGGTGGTGCCGAGCTTGAGATAGGTCGAGATCTCCGACAGATTCGCGTCACCGATGATCACATGGAGCCGGCGGTACTTCTCGGCGTCGGAGTGCGGCTCGTCCCTGGTGTTGATGATGGGGCGCTTGAGTGTGGTCTCCAGGCCGACCTCTACCTCGAAATAGTCGGCCCGCTGGCTGATCTGGAAGCCGTCCTCGTGCCCGTCCTGGCCGATGCCGACCCGGCCCGCGCCGGTGACCACCTGCCGCGAGACGAAGAACGGGGTCAGATGGCGCACGATGTCGGAGAACGGCGTCTCCCGCTTCATCAGATAGTTCTCGTGCGTACCGTAGGAGGCGCCCTTGTTGTCCGTGTTGTTCTTGTAGAGATGGATCGGCAGGGCGCCGGGGAGCTGGGCCGCGCGGTCGGCGGCCTCGGCCATGATCCGTTCGCCGGCCTTGTCCCACAGGACGGCGTCGCGCGGGTTGGTGACCTCGGGAGAGCTGTACTCGGGGTGCGCGTGGTCGACGTAGAGCCGCGCGCCGTTGGTGAGGATCACATTGGCCAGGCCGATGTCCTCGTCGGTGAGCTGACTGGAGTCGGCGACCTCTCGGGCGAGGTCGAAGCCCCGGGCGTCCCGCAGCGGGTTCTCCTCCTCGAAGTCCCAGCGGGCGCGGCGCGCCCGGTGCATCGCCGCCGCGTAGGCGTTGACGATCTGGGATGAGGTGAGCATGGCATTGGCGTTGGGATGGCCCGGGACGGAGATGCCGTACTCCGTCTCGATTCCCATTACTCGCCGTACGGTCATGCGGCCCTCCTTGCCCTGCGACGCTCCCGTCCGGGGGCGGCGCTTCAAGTACCGCTGGTGCTCCGGTGCGCATGCGGTGCCCGTCCCCGCGCTGCGCGAGCCGGCGGTACCGAAGAGCCTAGAACGCCTCCGCGCCGCGGGGGAGATCGATCGCGTCATTGCTGGGGTGTGGCTGATCCGGCCCGCCGGGCCGGTGTGGCCCGGCGGGGAAACGGGCGGGCGGGGGGGGCCCGCCGGGGGGGCGCCCGGGGGGGGGGCGCCCTCACGGGTGTGTCCCGGGTTTCCCCCCCGCCGGGGGGGGG
>NZ_BMWG01000012.1:102069-173030 GCF_014651115.1 Streptomyces inusitatus
GCGGGGGGGGAGGCCGGCCGCGCTAGGGGGGGGGTGTGGCTCCCCCGCCCGGCGGGGCGGGGGGGCCCGGGGGGGGAACCGGCCGGCCGGGGACGCCCGGCGGGGGGCGCCCCCGGCCGGTGCGCCTCTACAGGTACTGTCCGGTGTTCGCCACCGTGTCGATGGAGCGACCGGTGTCCGCGCCCTGCTTTCCGGTGACGAGCGTGCGGATGAAGACGATCCGCTCGCCCTTCTTTCCGGAGATCCGGGCCCAGTCGTCCGGGTTGGTGGTGTTGGGCAGGTCCTCGTTCTCCTTGAATTCGTCCACGCACGCCTGGAGGAGATGGGCGACGCGCAGACCCTTCTGGTTGTGGTCGAGGAATGCCTTGATGGCCATTTTCTTCGCCCGGTCCACGATGTTCTGGATCATCGCTCCGGAGTTGAAGTCCTTGAAGTAGAGGACTTCCTTGTCGCCGTTGGCGTAGGTGACCTCAAGGAAGCGGTTCTCCTCGGATTCCGCGTACATCTGCTCCACGACCGACTGGATCATCGCGTGGGCGGCGGCTTCCTTGGACCCGTTGTGCTCGGAGAGGTCGTCGGAGTGCAGGGGCAGTGAGGCGGTGAGGTACTTCGCGAAGATGTCCTTGGCGGCCTCCGCGTCCGGACGCTCGATCTTGATCTTCACATCGAGACGGCCGGGGCGCAGGATCGCGGGGTCGATCATGTCCTCGCGGTTGGAGGCGCCGATGACGATGACGTTCTCCAGGCCCTCGACGCCGTCGATCTCGGCGAGGAGCTGGGGGACGATCGTGTTCTCCACGTCCGAGCTGACGCCCGAGCCACGGGTGCGGAAGAGGGATTCCATCTCGTCGAAGAAGACGATGACGGGAGTGCCCTCGCTGGCCTTCTCGCGAGCGCGCTGGAAGACCAGGCGGATGTGCCGCTCGGTCTCGCCGACGTACTTGTTGAGGAGTTCCGGGCCCTTGATGTTGAGGAAATAGCTCTTTCCGGCGGGCTGGCCGGTGACTTCGGCGACCTTCTTGGCAAGGGAGTTGGCGACGGCCTTGGCGATGAGCGTCTTGCCGCAGCCGGGCGGGCCGTAGAGCAGGATGCCCTTCGGCGGTCGCAGTTCGTGCTCCTTGAAGAGGTCCGGGTAGAGGTAGGGAAGCTCGACCGCGTCGCGGATCAGCTCGATCTGGTTGCCCAGGCCGCCGATCTTGTTGTAGTCGACGTCCGGGACCTCTTCGAGGACCAGCTCCTCGACCTCGCTCTTGGGGACCACTTCGTAGACATAGCCGGAGCGGGGTTCGAGGAGCAGTGCGTCGCCGGGCCGGATGGTGATGTCCAGCAGGGGCTCGGCGAGTCTCACCACTCGTTCTTCGTCGGTGTGGCCGACGACCAGGGCGCGCTCGCCGTCCTCAAGGATCTCCTTGAGGGTGACGATGTCGCCCGCGCGCTCGTACGCCATGGCCTCGACCACATTGAGCGCTTCATTGAGCATGACTTCCTGGCCGCGCCGTAGCTCGTCGAGCTCGACGCCCGGACTGACGTTCACCCGGAGCTTGCGGCCCCCGGTGAAGATGTCGCATGTGCCGTCCTCATTGGCCTGCAGGAAGACACCGAAGCCGGCCGGCGGCTGCGCGAGCCGGTCGACTTCCTCCTTGAGGGCCACGATCTGGTCGCGGGCCTCACGGAGGGTATTGGCGAGCCGCTCGTTCTGCGCGGACACGCCGGCCAGATTGGTCTGCAGTTCGACGATCCGCTCTTCGAGAATCCTCGTGTGACGCGGAGAGTCGGCGAGCTTGCGGCGCAGGACGGCGATTTCCTGCTCAAGATAGGCGACCTGGCCGGCTGGGTCTTCAGACCCCCGCCCCGGCCGGATGCCGCGGTTGATGTCGTCGTCGTGGGCTGCCACGGTCCTCACCTCCTCCAAGGGGAGCTGGACGCTTCCTGACCCTACCTGGGTGGGTGGTGATTGAAACCCCTAGATCACAAAGACGGTCGGGGTGTGTCCGATCTTCACCCTTGCGCTCTTCCTCACGTCAGGGGAATACCCACCCATCAACATCGGAAAGCGGGCGGTTGTAAGGTCGAAGTGTTCAACACCCGTCAGGGCTGGCGCGACTTGCGACAGATCGCTTGGCCGGACGCTCGACCCGACGCAGGAAACGGCAGGAGACATGACCGTGCAGCACGAGGCCCCGCCCGAGGGCGCCGCCGAGGATCTGGAGGTCTGGATCGACCAGGACCTCTGCACCGGGGACGGTATCTGCGCGCAGTACGCCCCGGACGTCTTCGAGCTCGACATCGACGGCCTGGCGTATGTGAAGAGCTCCGAGGACGAGCTTCTCCAGGATCCGGGGGCCACCACGCGGGTGCCGCTGCCGCTGCTGCTGGACGTGGTGGACTCCGTGAAGGAGTGCCCGGGCGACTGTATCCATGTACGTCGGGTTTCGGACAGGGTCGAGGTGTACGGCCCCGACGCGGAGTGACGATTCCGCTACCCGGCGAAGCGGTCGGGGGCCCGGCCGGCCGGTCCGGCGGTCCCGCTGGAGGGCCCGGGCGGCGGGCTCACGACAGGCGCGGCGCTCAGAGCGGACGCGCCTCGTCCGGTTTCGTACGCAGGAACTTGCCGTCCGACCAGCGCCATTCGGCCTCCTCCCGCTCGTCCGGGCAGCAGCTCGGCACCTGGTCCGAGGAGTAGCCGAGCAGAGCGGCGCTGATCGTCCCGTTCCGTATCGCGAGCCGCTCGACACTCTGCCGCCGCTCGGGGCCGATCAGTGTGGCGACGACCCTCCCGGCGCCGTCCCGGCCCGCCGCGAGGACATAGATCCCGCTGGGCGGGGTGCCGGAGCCGGCCTGGCAGCGCGCCACGACGACCCGTTCGAGCCCCCCGTCACCGTCAAGATCGCCGACAGCCTCCCGTACCACCGCGCTGGGAACCGAGCCGCACTCCAGGGGCAGCGGTGTACGCACATCGGGTGCGGGCCCCCCGGCGGCGGACGGCGTGGCGGCGGCGCGGTCGGGCTGGGAGGCCGTGGCCGCGCCGGGCTGGAGCAGTCCCGCGAGCGCGATGACCGCCGCCGTGGCGGCAGCGGTGGCGAGCCAGTGGACCGGGCGGCTCCGATTGTGCGCGAGGTCCGGGAGCGCGGAGGTCTGCACGCGTGAAGTCTCCTGTGAAGGCGAAGCCGGCGGCACGTCGGCGGCGGGAGGGAGGTTTGCATCGTGCCACACGTCACAGGGCTGGGGAACGGCAGGGTGCGGGCCCGCTTGTCAGGGTTTCGTAACCGTCCCGGGGCCGAACGCGAGGACGCCGCCGCCGAGTTCCCTTTCGCGAAGCGGATCGCGGTGGGAACTCGGCGGCGGCGGTGAGGCGTTGTGCGGTACGGGAGCGGGGGAAGGTCCCCCGGGCACCGGGCCGGCGGTGGGGGTCAGCCCTTGTTGGGGCCTTCGTAGTCGTCGCCGTAGGCGCCCTTGGCGGGCCGGCGGCGGCGCATCGGAGGCTCGACGCCGTCGGCGAGACGCCGCGCGGTGACGAGGAAGCCGGTGTGCCCGATCATCCGGTGGTCGGGGCGGACGGCGAGTCCTTCGACGTGCCAGTTGCGGATCATCGACTCCCAGGGCTGCGGCTCGGCGAAGCACCCGATCTCACGGATGGACTCGACGGTGCGCGCGAGCTGGGTGGTGGTCGCGACGTAGCAGCAGAGGATGCCGCCGGGGACGAGCGCCTTGGAGACGGCGTCCAGGCACTCCCAGGGGGCGAGCATGTCGAGGATCACTCGGTCGACGTCGGCGTCCGAGAGATTGTCCTGAAGATCGCCGACAGTGAGCTGCCAGGCGGGGTGCGGACCGCCGAAGTAGCGCTCCACATTCTGCTGGGCGATCTCGGCGAAGTCCGGACGGCGCTCATAGGAGTGGAGCATGCCGTGGTCGCCGATGGCGCGCAGCAGGAAGGCGCTGAGGGAGCCGGAGCCCACTCCCGCTTCGACGACGCGCGCACCGGCGAAGATGTCGGCGAAGGCCAGGATCTGCCCCGCGTCCTTGGGGTAGACCACGGCGGCGCCGCGGGGCATGGACAGGACATAGTCGGGGAGCAGGGGGCGCAGCGCGAGGTAGGCCACGTTTCCCGTGGTTCGGACAACACTGCCCTCAGGAGCGCCGATCAGCTCGTCGTGCGGGAAGGACCCTTTATGGGTGTGGAAGTTCTTCCCGGCTTCGAGCGTGAACGTGTAGTGGCGGCCCTTGGGATCGGTGAGCTGGACCTGGTCCCCGACCTTGAAGGGCCCGCGTCGGCGGGCGGCACCGGTCGGTTCGGACATGTGACCAGCGTACCGGGCCCGGGGAGGGCCTGAGCACCTGACCGTCCGCTCCGGGTCCGGCGGGGGTCGGGAGCGGGGGTCAGTGGGGGCGGGCCATGGCGGCGACGAAGGCGCGTTCGACATCGGCGGTGGAGAGTACGCCGTAGATCTCGCCGCTCTCCTCGATCACCAGGTACTCGGTGGCGGGGGTGGCCCTGAGGCGGTCGAGGAGGGCTTCGCCGGCGAGTGCGGCGGGGAGCCTCATGTCGTCGGTGAGGTCCTGGGCGAGCCCGCTGACGGCGACCCAGGGGCGCCGGTGCTCGGGGACGCCGACGATGGCGGTCTCGCGGACGAGTCCGGTGGGCTCGCCGTGGCCGTCGACGACGACCAGGGCGCGGGCTCCGGACTCGTTGGCGCGGCGGAGGGCCTCGGAGAGGGGGGTGCTCGACTCGACGGGCACGGCGCGCCGGGTGAGCGTGCGGGCCTCCAGCTCGGGGAGGTGCTCGCGCAGCCGGGCGACGCGGAGACTGTTGCCCGCTCCGGTCCAGATGATGGCGGCGAGGATGGCGGCGAGGAGCGCGTCGGTGACGGTCTCGGTGCCGCCGATGTCCTGGGTGGGGTTGCCGAGGACGCCGGTGTGGGTGAGGAGGGGGAGGCCGATGAGGACGGCGACGGCGAGGGCGCGGCCGACCCAGGCGGCGGCGATGGTGCCGCTCATGGGCTTGCCGGTGATCTTCCAGACGACGGCGCGGAGCATGCGTCCGCCGTCGAGGGGGAGGCCGGGGAGGAGGTTGAAGGCGGCGACGATGAGGTTGGAGATCATCAGGCCGGCGAGGAGGACTCCGGGGACGGTGCCGGGGTCGACGGCCTGCATGCCGAGGTAGAAGACCCCGGCGAGGACGAGGGAGAGCAGCGGGCCGACGAAGGCGAGGATGAATTCGCGGCCGGGGGTCTCGGTCTCCTTCTCGATCTCCGAGACGCCGCCGAAGAACTGGAGCTGGATGCGGCGCACCGGGAGTTTGAAGCGGAGGGCCGCGACGGTGTGGGCCAGCTCGTGGACGAGCACGGAGGCGTAGAAGGCGACGGCGAAGAAGAGGGAGACCAGATAGCGGGCTCCGCCGAGGTCGGGCAGGACGCGGTCGAGCTGGCCGCCGAAGACCCAGGTGATGAGGGCGGCGACGAGGAACCAGCTGGGGGCGACATAGACGGGCACGCCGAAGGGGCGGCCCATGAGGATGCCGCCGCCGGGGCCGTTCGGGCGCTGCGGTTTGCCATTGCGGCCGGGGCCCTGGGGATGGTCTCCCCCGGCGTCGGCCCGCGCCCGCTTGCGCTCGCCTCGCTTGTCGTCCTCGTTCACGGGTTCCCTTCGTCTCGGTGGGGCGGCCGTGCCGCTCGGCGGGGCGGTCGGCCGCCCCTTCGATCATGCGGTGTACCGACCTCTGACGTCGATGGTATTGCGCTCGCTGTCAGTGGGGGGCCTTAGGGTCGTGGTCATGAGGACGAGTGACGAGCCGTTGCCGGGCCGGCCGCCGATGTCGCTGTCGCCTTCGCGGGCGAGCGATTTCATGCGATGCCCCCTGCTGTACCGGTTTCGGGTGATCGACAGGCTGCCGGAGAAGCCGAGTGCCGCGGCGACCCGGGGGACGCTGGTGCACGCGGTGCTGGAGCGGCTTTTCGACGCCCCGGCGGCGGAGCGGACGGCTCCGAGGGCGAAGTCGCTGGTTCCGGGGCAATGGGACCGGCTGCTGGCGGACCGTCCCGAGCTGGGTGAGCTGTTCTCGGGGGACGAGGGCGGTGAGCGGCTGGCGGGCTGGCTGGGCGAGGCTGAGGCGCTGGTGGAGCGCTGGTTCTCGCTGGAGGATCCGACACGGCTGGAGCCGGCCGAGCGCGAGATGTTCGTGGAGACGGAGCTGGAGTCCGGGCTGCGGCTGCGCGGGGTGATCGACCGGGTGGATGTGGCGCCGTCGGGCGAGGTCAGGATCGTCGACTACAAGACGGGCAAGGCCCCCCGCCCCGAGTACAGCGAGGGCGCGCTGTTCCAGATGAAGTTCTACGCGCTGGTGATCTGGCGGTTGAAGGCCGTGGTGCCGCGCCGGCTTCAGCTGGTCTATCTGGGCAGTGGCGATGTGCTGACGTACGACCCGGTGCCGGCGGATCTGGAGCGGGTGGAGCGGAAGCTGCTGGCGCTCTGGGAGGCGATCAGGGCGGCGACGGAGTCGGGCGAGTGGCGGCCCCGGCCCACGAAGCTGTGCGGCTGGTGTGACCATCAGTCGGTCTGTCCGGAGTTCGGGGGCACTCCCCCGGTGTATCCGCTGAGCGTTTCCCCGGCTTCCCCGGCGGTTTCCCCGGCGGTTTCCCCGGCCGCTTCGTAGCCGGGAGGGTCAGGGCAGAATGGGTCCGACCGACTTATGAGGAGTTCCCTGTGGCCATCCGCGTTCTGCTGGTCGATGATCAGCCGCTGCTGCGTACCGGTTTCCGGATGATTTTGGAGGCCGAGCAGGATGTCGCGGTCGTCGGTGAGGCCGGGGACGGTCTCCAGGCGCTCGATCAGGTGCGGGCGCTTCAGCCCGATGTGGTGCTGATGGACATCCGGATGCCCCGGATGGACGGCGTCGAGGCGACGCGGCAGATCACCGGCCCCGGGCGGGACGGTCCGGCGAAGGTGCTGGTGCTGACCACCTTCGACCTGGACGAGTATGTGGTGGAGGCGCTGCGCGCGGGGGCGAGCGGGTTTCTGCTGAAGGACGCCCCGGCGGATGAGCTGGTGCAGGCGATCCGGGTGGTGGCGGCGGGCGAGGCGATGCTCGCGCCGAGCATCACGCGCCGGCTGCTGGACAAGTACGCGGGCCATCTCCCCTCGGGCGAGGAGCCGCTCCCGGACACGCTGCACACGCTGACCGACCGCGAGGTCGAGGTGCTGAAGCTGGTGTCGCGGGGCCTGTCCAACGCGGAGATCGCCGCCGATCTGTTCGTCAGCGAGACGACGGTGAAGACGCATGTGGGCCATGTGCTGACGAAGCTGGGGCTGCGGGACCGGGTGCAGGCCGCGGTGTACGCGTACGAGAGCGGTCTGGTGCGCCCCGGCGCGCAGTAGGGCCCTGGTACAGAAGCGAACGAGCGGCGGCGGGCGAGATGCCCGCCGCCGCTCGTTCGTCTGTCCGGGTGGCCCCGAGGGGTCTACTTGCTGTTCTCCAGCTCCCAGAGCTGGAGGTCGGAGCTGCCGTTGAGGAGCCGCTCCACTCCGTTGACGCCCTTGCGGGAGGCGACGTACTGCTTGCCCTGCCAGAGCGGCAGCACGGGGACGTCCTCGGCGATGATCGCCTGGAGCCGGGCGAAGGTCTCGTCGGCGGCGGCGCGGTCGGCCAGCCGGCGGGACTCGGGGATGAGTTTGCGGGCCTCGGTGCTCACATACGGCGAGTTGAGGAAGTTCCCCTTCTCCAGGAAGGGCGCGATGTAGTTGTCCGGGTCCGGGAAGTCGGGGACCCAGCCGAGGCCGTAGACGGGGTAGTCACCGCGCTGGCCGGCGGCGCGGAACTCCGACCACTCGGCGCCCTTGACGGTGACCTGGAAGAGCCCGGAGGCGTTCAGCTGGTCACGGATGGCCTCGAACTCCTCGACCGCGTAGCGGTCGTTCGCGTAGTGCAGGGAGATCTTGACCGGGGTGGTGATGTTGGCCCGCTGGAGGTACTGCTTGGCCCGCTTGACGCTGGGGTCGCCGTACTTGTTGTAGAAGGCGTTCTCATGGCCTCCGACGCTGGCGGGGATGAGCGAGTAGAGCGGCTCGGCGGTGGCGGCGTGGACGTCGGCGGCGATCT
Organism: Streptomyces inusitatus; assembly: GCF_014651115.1. Lineage (GTDB taxonomy): Bacteria > Actinomycetota > Actinomycetes > Streptomycetales > Streptomycetaceae > Streptomyces > Streptomyces amakusaensis. The sequence continues at coordinate 110,162 of NZ_BMWG01000012.1, forward strand.
GGCCCCGGTCGATCAGGGCGGCCATGGCCTGGCGTACGGCCTTGTCCTTCACCGAGGGGTGGTCGGTGTTGAAGGCGAGGTACTGGATGGAGAGCCCGGGCAGTTCGGTGAGCTGGATGTCCTTGCTGGGGTTGTCCAGCATCTTCGCTATGTGCTTGGAATCGATCTCCCGGGTGGCGATGTCGATGTCGCCCTTCTCCAGGGCCTTGGTCATGGCCTCGGAGTCCTTGAAGACGCGCAGCTCGACCTTGTTGTTCCGGGGCTCGACATCGCCCTGGTACGAGCCGTTCTTGCTGAAGACGACCTTGGTGACGGCACCGCCCTCGTCCGTGGCCTTCATCGTGTACGGACCCGAGCCGTCGACCTGGAGCCCCTTGCGGAGCTTCTTGCCGTCGTAGTTCTTCTTGCTCAGGATCGCGGCGGCCGGGGTGGAGAGCTTGTACGGGAACGTCGCGTCCGGCGTGGAGAGGTGGAAGACGAGTTCGTGCTCGCCCTTGATCTCGATGGTGTCGATGTTCGAGAGCAGGGCGGCGGCGCCATTGGTGTCGTTGATCTTGAGCAGGCGCTCGACGGAGAACTTGACGTCCTCGGCCGTGACGGCGGTGCCGTCGGAGAACTTGAGACCGCTGCGGAGCTTGCAGCGGTAGCTCTGCGAGGCGTTGTCGGTGAAGGCGCAGGACTGGGCCGCGTCCGGGACGGGCTCACCGCCGCCGCGAGGGGCGTGCATCAGCGTCTGGAGGGTCTGCCGCAGCACATTCCAGGAGCCGGTGTCATAGGCGAACGCCGGGTCGAGGGGCGCGGGAGAGTCCTTGCCCTCAATGATCTTGTCCGTAGTGCCCACGACAATGGCGTCGCCGCCACCTGCCCCGCTCTCCGTACTGCCGCAGGCGACGAGTACGGGCGCGAGCAGACCGACCATGGCCGGCAGCACCAGAGTCTTACGGTTCATCCTGGACGTTCTCCTCATCCGGCACTGGGATACAGCATGTACGGGAGGCTTCGCCGCGGCCGCCCGGTGGGGCGGTTCGATCGGTCCGTGGAATCAGGACGATCGGTCCTGGTGTTCGCGGCGGTTGTGCGACCGCCGGGGCGCATCGGTGTCGCGGCGAAGACTCGCGAAGAGATTAGTCGGCGGAGGACGTGCGGTCTCACCGGGCCGGAACCGGTACGCATTCGCTCCGTGATCGCTTGTATCGATCAGTGAATGGTCACGCCATGGAATGTTCCGTACACATCTCCATGAATACGGACACAAGGACCATCCGGGCCTACCTCAAAGCGTCCCCGGACCACCCCGGACGGGGCCGTCCGGGGAATTCTCGGTGATGAACGTCACGCGTGAAAAGTTATCGGAGGGGTCCTGCATAAACGCAGATCAGGCCAATCGGAATATACGACCGGCGTGAACCGTGTTTCTTCGAAATTCAAGAAACACGGACAGTGCCGTCTCCGTTCATGGGTGTGATGAGACTGCGGAGAAAGCTGAGGTTCACTTCTTCGAGGGATCCGACGACGGTCCGGCCCTCGGCGGGGGCGATGGGGGCGACGGAGGGGACGGCGACCACCCGGCAGCCGGCCGCTTCGGCGGAGGCGACCCCGGTGGCGGTGTCCTCGATGACGGCACACCGGGCGGGGTCGACGGCCAGGCCCCTGGCGGCCAGCAGATAGGGGTCCGGGTACGGCTTGGTGCGGGGGGTCTCGTCACCGGCGACCGAGAGGGTGAAGTTGGCGGGGCCCAGGGAGACGAGGACCCGGTCGATGATGCGCCGGTGCGAGGCGGAGACCAGCGCTGTGGGCACCCGGTGGGCGGCGAGTTCGGCGAGCAGCCGTTCGGCGCCGGGCATCAGCGGCACACCGCGGTCGATCCTGGCCTCGAAGCGGTCGTTGAGCAGCACGGTGAGTTCGGGCAGGGCTATGTCCGCCCCCGTCATCTCGATGAGGAAGCCCGCGCTGCGGCTCATGGGGCCGCCGACCACCACATCGCGCCAGGCCTCGTCCAGCTCGTGCCCGAGGTCGGCAAAGACCTCCGCCTCCGCGTCCCACCAGAAGCCCTCGGTGTCCACGAGGGTGCCGTCCATGTCGAGGAAGACCGCCTCAAGAGCGGCCCCGTCGGCCGGAAGGGTGAACGACTCGGGGACCCTGCTGGTCAGCGACGCGGGGACCGTGCTGGTCATTGGCACACCTCCGGGAGGGACGAGAAGGCCGGTCGCCCTTTTCCACGGCTCTCCCGTGGAAACAAGTCGACCGGCCTGCTTGGGACCGACAAGTGTACGTCCGGCGGCGCGAAAGCGCCTGGGGATAACGGCGGCGCCCTTCCGGGGGACGGTGCGCGGGGACCGGAGACGGCGCGAGCCCGCCCCCGGAGTGCCGGGGACGGGCTCGTGCGGTGGTACGGGCTGGTACGGGGGCGGCTACCGCGCGTTGAAGTACTTCGCCTGGGGGTGGTGGATGACGATGGCGTCGGTGGACTGCTCGGGATGGAGCTGGAACTCCTCCGAGAGGTGGACCCCGATCCGTTCCGGCTGGAGGAGTTCCGCGATCTTGGCCCGGTCCTCCAGGTCCGGGCACGCCCCGTACCCGAGGGAGAAGCGTGCGCCCCGGTACTTGAGCGCGAACATGTCCTCCACGTCGGCCGGGTCCTCCCCGCCGTAGCCGAGTTCGGCACGGACCCGTGCGTGCCAGTACTCGGCGAGGGCTTCGGCGAGCTGGACGGAGAGCCCGTGGAGTTCGAGGTAGTCGCGGTAGGCGTCCTGGGCGAAGAGCTCGGCGGTCGCCTCCCCGATGCGGGAGCCGACGGTGACGACCTGGAGGCCGACCACATCCACCTCGCCCGACTCCTCCGGGCGGAAGAAGTCCGCCAGGCACAGATACCGGCCCCGGCGCTGGCGCGGGAAGGTGAACCGGGTGCGTTCGGATCCGTCCTCGTGGAGCAGGATCAGATCATCGCCCTTGGACACACAGGGGAAGTAGCCGTAGACCACGGCGGCTTCGAGCATGTTCCCGGTGTGGAGCTTGTCGAGCCAGCCCCGCAGATGCGGCCGCCCCTCGCTCTCCACCAGCTCCTCGTAGGAGGGTCCGTCGCCCGCGCGGGCCTGCTTCAGTCCCCACTGCCCCTTGAACAGGGCCCCCTCGTCCAGCCAGGAGGCGTACTCCTTGAGCTGGATCCCCTTGATCACCCGCGTCCCCCAGAACGGCGGCACCGGCACCGGATTGTCCACCGCGACATCGGAGCGCGCCGGAATCTCCGGCTCTGTGACGTCGAGTACCGGGGTGTCGCGTTTCGCGACCCGGCGCTGCTTCAGCTCCGGCAGCACCGCCCCCGGGACCCCGCGCTTGACCGCGATCAGCGCGTCCATCAGCCGCAGGCCCTCGAAGGCGTCGCGTGCGTAGCGGACTTCTCCTTCATAGATTTCGTGGAGGTCCTGTTCGACGTAGGCGCGGGTGAGGGCCGCGCCGCCGAGGATGACGGGGTAGTCGGCGGCCATGTTGCGCTGGTTGAGCTCCTGGAGGTTCTCCTTCATGATCACCGTCGATTTGACCAGCAGACCGGACATGCCGATCACGTCCGCGCGGTGTTCCTGGGCGGCTTCGAGGATCGCGGACACCGGCTGTTTGATGCCGAGGTTGACCACGTTGTAGCCGTTGTTGGAGAGAATGATGTCGACGAGGTTCTTCCCGATGTCGTGAACATCCCCGCGGACGGTGGCGAGGACGATGGTGCCCTTGCCCTCCGCGTCGGACTTCTCCATGTGGGGTTCCAGGTAGGCGACGGCGTTCTTCATCACCTCGGCGGACTGGAGCACGAACGGAAGCTGCATCTGCCCCGAGCCGAACAGCTCACCGACGACCTTCATGCCCTCCAGGAGGGTGTCGTTGACGATCGCCAGCGCCGGCCGGTCCTGAAGGGCCTCGTCGAGGTCGCGTTCCAGGCCGTTCTTCTCCCCGTCGATGATCCGGCGCTGGAGCCGCTCGTCCAGCGGCAGGGCGAGGAGTTCCTCCGCCCGCCCGGCCTTCAGCGACTTGGTGTTCACGCCCTCGAACAGGGCCATCAGCTTCTGGAGGGGGTCGTAGCCCTCCGCGCGGCGGTCGTAGATCAGGTCCAGGGCGGTGGTGACCTGCTCCTCGTCGAAGCGGGCGATCGGCAGGATCTTCGACGCGTGGACGATCGCCGAGTCCAGACCGGCCTTCACACACTCGTCCAGGAACACCGAGTTCAGCAGCACCCGCGCCGCCGGGTTCAGCCCGAAGGAGATGTTCGACAGGCCCAGGGTGGTCTGGACGTCGGGGTGGCGGCGCTTCAGCTCCCGGATCGCGCCGATCGTCGCGATCCCGTCGCCCCGCGACTCCTCCTGCCCCGTGCAGATCGTGAATGTGAGGGTGTCGATGAGGATGTCCGACTCGCGGATTCCCCAGTTCCCCGTCAGGTCATCGATCAGGCGTTCCGCGATCGCGACCTTGTGCTCAATGGTGCGGGCCTGGCCCTGCTCGTCGATCGTCAGCGCGATCAGCGCCGCGCCATGCTCCTGAGCGAGGCGTGTGACCTGCGCGAACCGCGACTCTGGGCCGTCGCCGTCCTCATAGTTGACCGAGTTGATCACCGCACGGCCGCCCAGCTTCTCCAGACCGGCCCGGATCACCTCCACCTCGGTCGAGTCCAGCACCAGAGGCAAAGTCGAAGCCGTGGCGAAGCGGCCCGCCAGCTCCGCCATGTCCGCCACACCGTCACGCCCGACATAGTCGACACACAGGTCGAGCATGTGCGCGCCCTCACGGATCTGGTCCCGGGCGATCTCCACACAGTCGTCCCAGCGCGCCTCCAGCATCGCCTCCCGGAACTTCTTCGACCCGTTCGCGTTCGTCCGCTCACCGATCGCCATGTAGGAGGTGTCCTGACGGAACGGCACCGTCTGGTACAGCGACGCGGCCCCCGGCTCCGGACGCGGCTCCCGCACGGCCGGGACCAGCCCCCGCACCCGCTCCACGACCTGCCGCAGATGCTCCGGCGTCGTCCCGCAGCAGCCGCCCACCAAGGACAGCCCGTACTCCCCCACGAACGTCTCCTGCGCATCCGCCAGCTCGGAGGCCGACAGCGGATAATGCGCGCCGTTCTTCCCCAAAACCGGCAGACCCGCGTTCGGCATGCACGACAGCGGAATCCGCGAATGCCGGGCCAGATACCGAAGATGCTCACTCATCTCCGCCGGACCCGTCGCACAGTTCAAACCGATCATGTCGATACCGAGAGGCTCCAGCGCGGTCAGAGCCGCGCCGATCTCCGAGCCCAGGAGCATCGTCCCCGTCGTCTCCACCGTCACCGAACAGATCAACGGCAGATCCAGACCGGAAATGTCCAGCGCGCGGCGGGCACCCAGGATCGCCGACTTCGTCTGGAGCAGATCCTGCGTCGTCTCCACCAGCAGCGCGTCGGCACCGCCGGCGATCATGCCTTCCGCGTTCGCCTGGAACGCGTCCCGCAACACCGTGTAAGGGGCGTGGCCGAGCGTCGGGAGCTTCGTCCCCGGCCCCATCGACCCCAGCACCCACCGCTGCTGTCCCGTGGAGGCCGTGAACTCGTCCGCGACCTCCCGGGCGATCCGTGCACCCGCCTCCGACAGCTCGTGCACCCGCTCAGGAATGTCATACTCCGCGAGCGCGGCGAAATTCGCCCCGAATGTATTCGTCTCGACGCAGTCGACACCCACACCGAAATACGCGGCATGAACCGACCGCACAATATCCGGGCGGGTCACATTCAGAACCTCGTTGCAGCCCTCAAGATTCTCGAAATCCTCAAGAGTCGGATCCTGCTCCTGGAGCATCGTCCCCATCGCACCGTCGGCGACGACGACACGTGTGGCGAGAGCCTCACGGAGGGCTGCGATCCTGGTCCGGCTGTCTGCGTCTGCGGAAGCGGAAGGGGCGGAAGAGGTCGGCAACGAGGCCATGGAATGAGCTCCCTGGGATGCGACGGCTGTCGGCTTTGCGGCTTCCGGTGAGAAGGCGCACGGAGTCAGGGTAACCGCAGGGGGCTCGCGGAGTCGTGGGTGTTCCACGGGACGGACCAAGTTGGCCGGGGGGCTTCTGTGAACCCGTCTGCCACGAGATACTCGCTCCACACTCACCTAGGTCGACATCGACCGATAGTGTTCAGCATTGTCGAACAGCAGTGGGAGAGGGCCGATCCGATGGCGAAGAGCATCCAGTCACTGGAGCGCGCTGCGGCGATGCTGCGTCTGCTCGCGGGCGGGGAGCGCCGGCTGGGTCTTTCGGACATCGCCTCCTCGCTGGAACTGGCCAAGGGGACGGCCCACGGCATTCTGCGCACACTCCAGGCCGAGGGCTTCGTCGAGCAGGACCCGGCCTCCGGCCGCTATCAGCTGGGGGCGGAGCTGCTGCGGCTGGGCACCGGCTATCTGGACGTCCACGAGCTGCGCGCCCGCGCCCTGGTCTGGACGGACGACCTGGCCCGCTCCAGCGGCGAGAGCGTCCATGTGGGCGTGGCCCACCAGCACGGCGTGCTCATCGTCCACCATGTCTTCCGCCCCGACGACAGCCGCCAGGTGCTGGAGGTGGGGGCCATGCAGCCGCTGCACTCCACGGCGCTGGGCAAGGTGCTGGCGGCCTACGACCCGGTGGCGCACACCGAGGCCCTGGAGGCCGAGCGGGAGGCCTTCACCTCCCGGACGGTGACGGATCCGGCGGAGTTCGAGGCGGTGCTCGACCTCACCCGCGCGCGCGGGTGGGCGGCCGATGTGGAGGAGACCTGGGAGGGGGTGGCGGCGGTCGCCGCGCCCATCCACGACCGGCGGCGGATGCCCGTGGGGGCGGTCGCCATCACCGGTGGCGTGGAGCGGGTCTGCGAGGGCCGGGAGCTGCGGTCCGAGCTGGTGGCGGCCGTGCGCGAGTGCGCCCGCTCGGTCTCCCGCGATCTCGGCGCGGGCCGGTTCTGACCCGGCGGACGCCCCGCCGACCGCCTCCGCCCGGCACCCCCGCCCCCGACGCCTCCGACGCGCACCCCCTCCGCACCCCCTCCGGACCCCCTCCGGCAAGCCGGACGCCTCCGCATGCCCGCCCGCGCCGCCCCTGCGGCCCCGGCGGCCCCGGCCGGCCCGGCGCGGCCCCGCCCGTGCCGCGCACCGTGCGGCCCCGCGCGCACGGGCGCATCATCGATAACGATCGGGCTTTGGGGGCATACGACCCTTGACGTCAAGTTGGCCAGGGACAAAACTGCCGTTCATCGGTCGGCATTGTCGAACAACTACCGGCGATACCCGTTAGAGTGTGACAAGCGCCAAGGGCCGACAACGCCCTCACCTGAGGGCGCGAACCCCGGGAGTGACCGGGGTTCGCCTTCCCCTGGACGAAGGACAAAGGAGTCGCGGTGTCCAGCTCCGACATCTTTATCGGCGAGATCATCGGAACGGCTGTTCTGATCCTGCTCGGCGGTGGCGTGGTCGCCGCCGTCACCCTCAAGAATTCCAAGGCGCGCGGCGCCGGCTTCCTCGCCATCACCCTGGCCTGGGGCTTCGCGGTGATGACCGCCGTCTACATCAGCGGCCCGCTCTCCGGCGCCCATCTCAACCCCGCCGTCACCCTCGGCATCGCCATCAAGGACGGGGTCTGGGACAACTTCGGCGTCTACCTCGCCGGCCAGCTGCTCGGCGCGATGCTCGGCGCCACCCTGGCCTGGGTCGCCTACTACGGCCAGTTCCGGTCGCATCTCACCGATCCCGAGATCATCGGCGACCAGGCCGAGAAGCCGATCGAGGGCCCGCACAACGGCAGCAAGGCCGGCCCGGTCCTCGGCATCTTCGCCACCGGCCCCGAGATCCGCGTGGTCTGGCAGAACCTGGCCACCGAGATCCTGGGCACCACGGTGCTCGTGCTCGCCGTGCTCACCCAGGGCCTCAACGACGAGGGCAAGGGCCTGAGCATCCTCGGCGGACTGATCACCGCCTTCGTCGTGGTCGGTATCGGCCTCTCCCTGGGCGGCCCGACCGGCTACGCCATCAACCCGGCCCGTGACCTGGGCCCCCGTATCGTTCACGCCCTGCTGCCGCTGCCCAACAAGGGCGGCTCCGACTGGGGCTACGCCTGGATCCCGATCGCCGGTCCGCTGGCCGGCGGAGCGCTCGCCGCGGGTATCTACAACCTCGCGTTCGCCTGACCCGTGAACGCACGCCGTATACGTACGCCGTACAGGTACAGCCGTATCCCCACCGTACTGAGCAGGAGCACACCGTGACCGATCCACACACCACCGGAACCTCGTCCCACGGGCATGGCCCGTTCATCGCGGCCATCGACCAGGGCACCACCTCCAGCCGCTGCATCGTCTTCGACAAGGACGGCCGGATCGTCTCCGTCCACCAGAAGGAGCACGAGCAGATCTTCCCCAAGCCCGGCTGGGTCGAGCACAACGCCGTCGAGATCTGGACGAATGTCCAGGAAGTCGTCGCCGGCGCGCTCGACAAGGCGGGCATCACCTCGGCCGACGTCAAGGCGATCGGCATCACCAACCAGCGCGAGACCACTCTGCTCTGGGACAAGAAGACCGGTGAGCCCGTCCACAACGCCATCGTCTGGCAGGACACCCGCACCGACGCGCTCTGCAAGGAGCTGGGCCGCAATGTCGGCCAGGACCGCTTCCGCCGCGAGACCGGGCTGCCGCTGGCCAGCTACTTCTCCGGCCCCAAGGTCCGCTGGCTGCTCGACAACGTCGAGGGCCTGCGCGAGCGCGCCGAGCGCGGCGAGATCCTCTTCGGCACCATGGACTCCTGGGTCATCTGGAATCTGACCGGCGGAACCGAGGGCGGGGTGCACGTCACCGACGTCACCAACGCCTCGCGCACCATGCTGATGAACCTCTACACCATGAAGTGGGACGACAAGATCCTCGCTTCCATGGAGATCCCGGCCGCGGTGCTGCCCGAGATCCGCTCCTCCTCCGAGGTGTACGGCCTCGCCAAGGGCGGCATCCTCGACGGCATCCCCGTCGCCTCGGCGCTCGGCGACCAGCAGGCGGCGCTCTTCGGCCAGACCTGTTTCGCCGAGGGCGAGGCGAAGTCGACGTACGGCACCGGCACGTTCATGCTGATGAACACCGGTGAGACCCCGGTCAACTCGTACAACGGCCTGCTGACCACCGTCGGCTACCGCATCGGCGACCAGAAGGCCGTGTACGCCCTGGAGGGCTCGATCGCGGTCACCGGTTCGCTGGTGCAGTGGATGCGCGACCAGATGGGCCTGATCAACTCCGCGGCCGAGATCGAGACCCTGGCCCTGTCGGTCGAGGACAACGGCGGCGCGTACTTCGTACCCGCCTTCTCCGGCCTCTTCGCCCCGTACTGGCGCTCCGACGCCCGCGGTGTGATCGCCGGTCTCACCCGCTATGTCACCAAGGCGCACATCGCGCGCGCCGTGCTTGAGGCCACCGCCTGGCAGACCCGCGAGATCACCGACGCCATGACGAAGGACTCCGGCGTCGAGCTGACCGCGCTCAAGGTCGACGGCGGGATGACCTCCAACAATCTGCTGATGCAGACCCTCTCGGACTTCCTGGACGCGCCCGTGGTGCGTCCGATGGTCGCCGAGACCACCTGCCTCGGCGCGGCGTACGCCGCAGGTCTGGCCGTCGGTTTCTGGCCGGACACCGACGCACTGCGCGCCAACTGGCGCAGGGCCGCCGAATGGACCCCTCGTATGGACGCCGAGCAGCGCGAACGCGAGTACAAGAACTGGCTCAAGGCCGTCGAGCGGTCCATGGGCTGGCTTGAGGAAGAGGAGTAAGACATGACCACCCCGCAGAGCGTTCCGTCCCTCGGAGCGCACCCGGCAGCCGGCTCCCTCCCGAGCCGTGCCGAGACACGGGAGCAGCTCTCCAGGGCGACGTACGACCTCCTGGTGATCGGCGGCGGCATCCTGGGCATCTCCACCGCCTGGCATGCGGCCCAGTCCGGGCTGCGGGTGGCCCTGGTGGACGCCGGCGACTTCGCCGGCGCCACCTCCTCCGCCTCCTCCAAGCTGCTCCACGGCGGTCTGCGGTACTTGCAGACCGGCGCGGTGAAGCTGGTGGCGGAGAACCACTTCGAGCGCCGCGCGGTCTCCCGCGAGGTGGCCCCCCACCTCGCCAACCCGCTGACCTTCTATCTGCCGGTCTACAAGGGCGGACCGCACGGCGCGGCGAAGCTGGGCGCGGGAGTCTTCGCGTACTCCGCGCTCTCCGCCTTCGGCGACGGCGTCGGCCATGTCATCAGCGCCGCCAAGGCGCAGCGTGACGTTCCCGAGCTGCGGACCGAGGGTCTGAAGGCCGTCGCCGTCTACGGGGACGACCAGATGAACGACTCGCGCATGGCGCTGATGACGGTCCGCGCGGCCGTCGAGGCGGGCGCGACCGTGCTCAACCACGCCGAGGTGACCGGGCTGCGGTTCACCAAGGGCCGGGTCACGGGCGCGGAGCTGAAGGACCGTCTGGACGGCACGGAGTTCGGGGTGAGCGCCCGGCTGGTGCTGAACGCCACCGGCCCGTGGGTGGATCACCTGCGCCGGATGGAGGACCCGAACGCCGCTCCGTCGATCCGGCTCTCCAAGGGCGCGCACCTGGTGCTCAAGCGCACCTCGCCGTGGAAGGCCGCGCTGGCGACCCCGATCGACAAGTACCGCATCACCTTCGCCCTGCCCTGGGAGGACATGCTGCTCCTGGGCACCACGGACGAGGAGTTCGAGGGCGACCCGGCCGATGTCTCGGTCAATGAGAAGGACACCGCCCAGATCCTGGACGAGGCCGCGTTCTCGATCCGCGACCAGCAGCTGTCGCGCGATCTGATCACCTACTCCTTCGCGGGTCTGCGGGTGCTGCCGGGCGGTCCCGGCGACACCTCGAAGGCCAAGCGGGAGACGGTGGTCTCGGAGGGCTCCGGCGGAATGCTGTCGGTGGCCGGCGGCAAGTGGACGACGTTCCGCCACATCGGTCGTACGGTGATGAACAAGCTCGCCGCGCTGCCCGGGCAGCCTCTGGCGGAGGACATGGAGCCGATCTCGCGGCTGCCGAAGAAGCTGCCGCTGCCCGGCATAGCCAACCCGAACGCGGTGGCGCACCGGCTGCTGGTCGACGGCGGTACGCCGGGGCCCCGGATGGCGGCGGACACCGCGCGCCACCTGGCGACCCACTACGGCTCGCTCTCCTTCGACATCGCGCGGCTGGCCAACGACGACCCGGCGCTGGCCGAGCGGATCCACCCGGACGCGCCGGAGATCTGGGCGCAGGTGGTGTACGCGCGTGACCACGAGTGGGCCGAGACGGCCGACGATGTGCTGCGCCGGCGTACGACGCTGACGATCCGGGGCCTGGCCACGGACGAGATCCGGGGCAAGGTCACGGATCTGCTCGGCGACCGGTCGTAGGGCGAACCGGAACCGGACTGAAGTGACGGAAGGTGTGGGGCGGCTCCCGGTCGGGGGCCGCCCCACTCGCCGTTCGCGGCGGGCGGAAGATCGCCCGGGGGGCGGGCCGCGCCGCGGGCCGTGTGGAAGATTCGCCGGTCACCGCCCGGATGAATCAGCAGGCGGATGGGTAGCTGAGGCGGATCGGGCGCGTCTTGGCGGGTCTTGGCCAAGGTTCACCCGCCCGTGCAAGAGGGCTGCGGCGACAGACCCCGCAAGCCGTAAGGTTGGGGCCGTACGAGAGGCACGTCGGAAGGAGGCACTGGGTGATCGAGCTCGAGGGGGTACCCGAGCTGATCGACCCGGTCATGGTGGCCGCGTTCGAGGGCTGGAACGACGCCGGCGACGCCGCCTCCACAGCGGTCGCGCATCTGGACCGGGAGTGGAAGGGCGAGGTGTTCGCGGCACTGGATGCCGAGGACTACTACGACTTCCAGGTCAATCGGCCCACGGTGTGGCTGGACGGCGGAGTACGGAAGATCACCTGGCCCACGACCCGGCTGTCCGTGGTCCGGATCGGCGGCGAGAAGCCGCGTGACCTGGTGTTGGTGCGGGGCATAGAGCCGTCCATGCGCTGGCGTTCGTTCTGCAACGAGATCCTCGGATTCGCCCATGAGCTGGGGGTGGAGATGGTGGTGATCCTGGGCGCGCTGCTGGGGGACACCCCGCACACCCGGCCGGTGCCGGTGAGCGGCATCACCTCGGACCCGGATCTGGCCAGGACTATGGACCTGGAGGAGACGCGGTACGAGGGGCCCACCGGGATCGTCGGGATCTTGCAGGAGGCGTGCACGCACGCGGGGGTGCCGGCGGTGAGCCTGTGGGCGGCGGTGCCGCACTATGTGTCGCAGCCGCCCAATCCCAAGGCGACGCTGGCGCTGCTGAACCGGCTGGAGGATCTGATCGGTCTGCGGATCCCGCTGGGCGAGCTGCCCGAGGACGCCAGGGCCTGGCAGCTGGGCGTCGATCAACTGGCGGCCGAGGACGGCGAGGTGGCGGAGTACGTCCAGACGCTGGAGGAGGCGCGGGACACGGCCGAGCTGCCGGAGGCCTCCGGGGAGGCGATCGCCCGGGAGTTCGAGCGGTATCTGCGGCGGCGGGACGGCGGTCCCGGACCCGGACCCGGTACTGGGCCCGAAGGCGGGGAGGGCGGGGCGTATCTGCGGGATCCCGCCGGCGGGCTGAACCGGCCGTCGAAGCCGCCGCGTTCGGAGCAGTCCCCGGAGACCGCCGAGTCCCCGGAGACCGAACCGAAGCCTCAGCAGGAACAGAAACCGGAATCGCAAACGGAACCGGAACCGGAAGCGGAAGTGGAAGCGGAGTCCAAGCCGAAGCCGGTCAGACGCAAACGCAAGAGCAAGAGCGCCGACGAGGACGACGGGGATCCCCCGCAGGTCTGAGGACGGTGCGAGCGGAAGGGGCGGGGTCCGATGCGGACCCCGCCCCTTCCGCCGTACTCGCTCCGGGTGCTACAGCGCGACCCCGAGCAGGGCGTCGACCGTACGGGAGACCAGTCCGGGCGCGCCCTCGTCCGTACCGCCCGCGGCGTGCTGGCGTGCCGCCCAGCGGTCGACGGCGGCCAGTGCGGAGGGGGCGTCGAGGTCGTTGGAGAGGGCCTCGCGGATCTCCTCGACCAGGTCGTCGGCGGACGGCCCGTCGGGCCGTGAGACCGCCGCGCGCCAGTGGTCCAGCCGGGCCACGGCGTCCCGGAGCACCTGGTCGGTCCACTCCCAGTCGGAGCGGTAGTGGTGGGAGAGGAGGGCGAGCCTGATGGCGGCCGGGTCCACGCCCTCGCGGCGCAGCGCGGAGACGAAGACCAGATTGCCCTTGGACTTCGACATCTTCTCGCCGTCGAGCGCGACCATCCCGGCGTGGACGTAAGCCCGCGCGAAGGGGTGCTCGCCGGTGAGGGCCTGGGCGTGGGAAGCGCCCATCTCATGGTGCGGGAAGACGAGGTCGGAGCCGCCGCCCTGGATGTCGAAGCCCATGCCGAGGTGGTCCAGGGCGATGGCCACGCACTCGATGTGCCAGCCGGGGCGGCCCCGGCCGAGACGGCCGCCGTCCCAGTTCGGTTCGCCCTCGCGGGCGGCCATCCACAGCATCGGGTCGAGCGGGTTCTTCTTGCCGGACCGGTCCGGGTCCCCGCCGCGCTCGGCGGAGAGCAGCCGCATCGCCTCGGCGTCGAGGTGGGAGACCTCGCCGAAGTGGGGGTCCGCCTCGACGGAGAAGTAGATGTCGCCTTCGAGTTCGTAGGCGGCGCCGGCGTCCAGCAGCCGCTCGACGAGCGGCACGATGCCGGGTATGGCTTCGACGGCACCGATGTAGTGGCGCGGCGGCAGCATCCGCAGCGCCGTCATGTCCTCGCGGAAGAGGGCGGTCTCGCGCTCGGCGAGCCGGGTCCAGTCGTGCCCGTCGCGGATGGCGCGCTCCAGGAGCGGGTCGTCGACGTCGGTGACGTTTTGGACGTAGTGAACCTGCCGCTTGGTGTCGAGCCACACGCGCTGAACGAGGTCGAACGCGTTGTAGGTCGCCGCGTGACCGATGTGGGTCGCGTCGTACGGCGTGATGCCGCAGACATAGATACGGGCGACGGGACCGGGATCGAGGGTCAGGAACCCACCGGTCGCTGTGTCGTGGATCCGGAGGTCGCGGCCCTTGCCAGGCAGGGCGGGGACCTCAGAAGCGGGCCAGGCATGCATGCCTTGAGCGTAACCGGACAACTGATCCGTTCACTAACCAGATCAAGCCGAATTGGCTGGATAGGCACTCTCAGGGGGTAACTCATGTCCGCCCGGGGCCACGGAACGCAACACTCCGCACCGAGACCCCTGGGCGGGACGCCGGTGGATCAGACAGGCGGCCAGGGGATCGCGGGCCACTGGCCCGAGGGGGTCGGATGGGTGCCGGAGGCCCGCAGGGCGGCCACTCTGGCCCGTACCGCGTCCACCTCCGCCGGGGTCAGCAGCTCCCCCAGCCGGGCGCCCAGCGCCGCTCCGTCCGCCAGCGCGCCGGACAGGCCCTCCAGCGCGTCCAGCGCCTCCGCGGGCAGGGGCTCCCCCGCCCAACCCCAGAGCAGTGTGCGCAGCTTGTCGTCCACATTGAAGGTGACGCCGTGGTCGATCGCGTACAGCGTCCCGTCCGGCGCGGGCAGCAGATGCCCGCCCTTGCGGTCACCGTTGTTGATCACCGCGTCGAGCACCGCGAGCCTGCGCAGCCGGGTGTCGTCGGCGTGGACCAGCAGCGCCGTGCGCCCCTCGCCGACCTCCGCGAGGCCGACCGCCTTCCAGCCGTCCGCCGGCTTCTCCTCGTCCACGAGGGCCAGCAGGGAGGCGGCGGGGTCCGCCTCGATCCAGAGCTGGACCATGCCCCGGCCGTACGGTCCCTCCCGCAGGACGGTGGGCGGCACCAGGTGCCAGCCCAGCGCCTCGGAGACCTCGTACGCCGCGACCTCGCGCTGGGCCAGCGTCCCGTCCGGGAAGTCCCACAGGGGGCGCTCCCCGGAGACCGGCTTGTAGACGCAGGAGGCCTCGGCGCCCTCGTACGAGACGGAGCAGAACAACACCGCGTTGGAGGCCTCGCGGACCTGGCCGCGCACGGCCAGTTCGCCCTTGGCGAGCAGATCCAGCGAGGTCACGCTCCCCGTCGGTATCCGTTCTGGCGCGGGCATACGTGTCCTTCCGGATCGAGCGGCAGGCTGCACAGCGGGCAGGGCGCCCGGCCGGCGTTCACCACGTCCAGGGCGCGCTTGGCGAAGGATCTGGCCTGTGCCCCGGTGAGCCGGACGCGGAGCATCGGCGGGCCGTTCTCCTCGTCCTGGAGCAGTCGCTCCTCGGCGTCGGCCAGCTCCTCGTCCGAGCCGGCGTCCAGCTCGACCAGCGCCTGCGCCTCGACGATCATGCGTTGTTCCTCGCCGTCCCAGGCCAGGGCCATCGTGCCGACCCGGAACTCCTCCTCGACGGGGGAGTCCAGCGGCGCGGTGTCCGCGACATCGGCGGGGGCGACGGCGGGCACCGGGGCATTGCCCCCGGTACGGCGCACGACTTCGTCCAGCAGTTCATCGATACGCTCGGCGAGCGCCGCGACCTGGGTCTTCTCCAGCGCCACGCTGGTGACGCGCCCTCCCGCCGACGCCTGGAGGAAGAACGTACGGCGTCCAGGGAGCCCGACCGTGCCGGCGACGAACCGGTCCGGGGGGTCGTAGAGGAACACCTGACGGGACACGCTCTCTCCCTCAAAATTCAGCGGACGGCCCGTGCGGGCCGGTGGTCTTTCGGCGCGTCCACCCTACTGCGCCCGGCGATCACGGTGCGCCCGCGCCGCCTCCCACGACCGCGTCGCCCTCCGCGGCCCGCTCCCCGCCGCCGCGCGGCGCGAGGTCGCCCAGCTCACCGGTGTCGCCGAGGCGCAGCAGGAACGGGCGGGTGCGGGTGTAGCGGATCGCGGTCACGGAGCACGGTTCCACATGGATCCGCTGGAAGAGATCGAGGTGCATGCCGAGCGCGTCCGCGACGAGCGACTTGATGATGTCGCCGTGCGAGCACATCAGATACACCGCGTCCTCGCCGTGCTCGGCGTCGACCCGGTCGTTCCACTCGCGCACCGCGTCCACCGCGCGGGCCTGCATCGCCCGCATCGACTCGCCGCCGGGGAAGGCCGCCGCCGAGGGGTGCTGCTGAACGACCTCCATCAGCGGTTCCCCGGCCAGCTCCGCCAGCTTGCGGCCCGACCAGTCGCCGTAGTGGCACTCGCCGATCCGCTCGTCGGTGTGCGGCTCCAGCCCGGGCCGGGCGTCCAGCAGCGGCCGCAGGGTCTGAAGGCAGCGCTCCAGCGGGCTGCTGACCACTGCGGCGATCGGCACATCGGCGAGCCGTGCGGGCAGCGAGGCGGCCTGGGCGGCCCCGCGCTCGTCGAGATGGACTCCCGGGGTCCAGCCGGCGAGCAGTCCGGCCGTGTTGGCGGTCGAGCGTCCGTGGCGTACGAGAATCAGCGTGGCCATGACCGCAAGCCTAGGGCCTCCCCTTTGGATCTTGCCAGGGCAGTCCGAAGTGCGGTGGGGCGGTGCGCGCGGGAGAATGCGCGCTGTGATCGTGGACTGCGCCATCTATCGCGACGGGCGTCGCACCGAGGGGCCCGGCGACCTCTCCGACGCGCTCGACCTGGCCAGGGCGAGCGGTGACGCTTTTCTGTGGGTCGGGATGCATGAGCCGACCGAGGAGGAGTTCGGCCTCGTCAGGACGGAGTTCGGGCTCCATCCGCTGGCGGTGGAGGACGCGCTGCGGGCCCATCAGCGGCCCAAGCTGGAGGTGTACGACGACTCGCTCTTCGTGGTCCTGAAGCCGGTGGTGTACGAGCCCAGGAGCGACACCGTCACCACCGGTGAGCTGATGCTTTTCATCGGCGACTCGTTCGTGGTGACGGTCCGGCACGGCGAGGGCGCGGCCCTGTCGGACGTGCGGAAGCGGCTGGAGTCCGAGCCCGACGTACTGGCGCACGGGCCGACGGCGGTGCTGTACGCGGTCAGCGACGCGGTGGTGGACCACTACATCGAGGTCGCCGGGGAGCTTCAGGTGGACCTGGAGGAGATGGAGGCCGCCGTCTTTGACCCGGGGGGCGGCACGGGTCAGTCGGGCCCGGGGACGGCCGCGCGGATCTACACGTTTAAGCGGCAGGTGCTGGAGTTCCGGCGGGCGACCGGGCCGCTGGCGGGTCCGATGTCCCGGCTGGCGAGCGCGGCGGTGCCGTTCGTCCACGAGCATTCCCAGCCATTCTTCCGCGATGTCAGCGACCATCTGACCCGGGCGAACGAACAGGTGGAGGGGTTGGACCGGCTGTTGTCGGACATTCTGGCCGCGCATCTGGCCCAGCAGGGCGTCCGGCAGAACGACGACATGCGCAAGATCTCGGCGTGGGCGGCGATGGCGGCCGTACCCACCCTGGTCGCGGGGATCTACGGGATGAATTTCGCGCACATGCCGGAGCTGGGGTGGGTGGGCGGCTACCCCACCGTGCTGCTGGTGATGGCGGTCGCGGTCTACAGCCTGTACCGGCTCTTCAAGCGCCGGGGCTGGATGTAGGCCGGGGGCAGAAGGCCCGGGGGTTCAGAAGGCGGGAGCGGGGGTGGGCGGCCCGTCGAGGGCCCCGCGCAGCTCCGGCATGGCGAGCCGGACCATCCGGTGCCAGCCGCCGATCCGCTCGTACGCGTACATCCCCCGGACACCCGCAGCGAGGGCGGCGGACTTCGGCCGGGGCCAGCGCAGCAGCCGGCCCATGTGCCCCATCACGGCGAGGCTCACCTCGCGGTAGACCTCGATCTCGGCGAGCGCGCTCTCGCGCAGCACCCGCTGGATGGCGCGGCCGTGGCCGGCGGCGGCGAGGCCGAGGAGCTCCTCGTGGCAGTAGGCGAGGTGGTTCTCCTCGTCGCGGCTGATGATCCTGATGGCGTTGCCGACCTCGGGGTGCTCGCCGAAGAACCCGACCAGCATGTCCATCTGGTCGGCCGCGCGCTGCTCGGTGACCCGGCTGTGGGAGAGGTAGACGAGGATGTCCCGCTCGGTGAGGGGTTCGTCGCGGCGCAGCTTGGCATGGGTGAGGCCGATGCCCCGGCGCTCCAGGAGCATGGTGTAGTCGGTCTCCGGCGGGACCGGGACGGGGTCGAGGCCGCGCCTTCTGAGGAGTCCGTTGAAGATCCGGCCGTGTTTGTCCTCGTCCGTGCCGTGCCGGGTGATCCTGGGCGCGAGGGCGCTCATGCTCTCGGGCACCAGGGCGGCTATCCGGCCGTTCTCCCAGCCGCCCTGGGCCTCACCGCTGGCGGCGATGGAGCAGAAGAGCTGGAAGGCCGAGTCGTCGTCGATGATTTCCTGGAAAAGACCGCGGGCCGAGAGCATGACTGCCACCTCCTGAGACTTCCCAGGGCAAGCGTCGGCGCGAGGGCCGGGTGCGGGCAACAGCTGAGGTCCTCAAACTCCGCCGAATGGCTGACTTCGGGCCCGGCCGGGGGGTCTTCGCCCGCCCGGCCGTCCGAAGGGTTCAGGCCAGCCGGGCGCGGTCCAGGGCCTCGACGCCGGCGCGCAGGGCGGCGATCCGGTCCTGGAGGGTGAGACCGGCGGGGGCGAGGGTGAGGGTGGTGACCCCGGCCGCCGCGTAGGCCTGCATCCGGTCGGCGATCCGCTCCACTGGGCCGAGGAGGGTGGTGGAGTCGATCAGCCGGGCGGGGATCGCCGCCGCCGCGCCCGCCTTGTCGCCCGCCAGGTACTTGTCCTGGATCTCGGCGGCCTCCTTCTCGTATCCCATGCGCCGGGCGAGCTGGTTGTAGAAGTTCTGCTTCCGGCTGCCCATGCCGCCGACGTAGAGGGCGGTGTACGGGCGGAAGGCGTCGGCCAGCGCGTCGATGTCCTCGCCGACCGCGAGCGGCAGGGTGGGACAGACGTCGAAGCCCTCCATGGTCTTCCCGGCCTTCTCGCGGCCCGCGCGGAGATGGCTGATCGCGGTGGACTCCAGATGTTCGGCGGCGGAGAAGATCAGCAGCGCGCCGTCCGCGATCTCGCCGGTCTGCTCCAGATTCTTGGGGCCGATCGCGGCGATGTAGAGGGGGATGTGCTCCCGGGTGGGGTGGACGGTGAGCCGCAGCGGCTTGCCGGGGCCGTCGGGCAGCGGGAGCGTCCAGTGCTCGCCCTGGTGGGAGAGGCGCTCGCGGCTCATGGCCCGGCGGACGATCTCGACGTACTCCCGGGTGCGGGCGAGCGGCTTGTCGAACTTGACCCCGTACCAGCCCTCGGAGACCTGGGGGCCCGAAACGCCGAGGCCGAGGCGGAAGCGGCCGCCGGAGAGGGAGTCGAGGGTGGCGGCGGTCATCGCGGTCATCGCGGGCTGACGGGCCGGGATCTGGAGGATCGCGGAGCCGACGTCGATCCGCTCGGTCTGGGCGGCGACCCAGCTCAGCACGGTGGGAGCGTCGGAGCCGTACGCCTCCGCCGCCCAGCAGACGTCGTAGCCGAGCCTGTCGGCCTCCTGGGCGACCGCGAGATTGTCGCCGTCCATGCCCGCGCCCCAGTAGCCGAGGTTGATGCCGAGCCGCATAAACGCTCCCTCTTACTGATCAGTAACGTCTGTGTTCGGGGGACTCTAGCGCGCGGGGCGGCGATCCGTCAGGGGCCCTGTGCCGCGCGGGGTTGTCCACAGGCCCTCTCGGCCCGGGTCGTCGGCCAGTAATCTCACCGGTCATGGAGCAGAGGCATCTCGGCCGCACCGGCCTGCGCGTGTCCCGCATCGGACTCGGCACCCTGACCTGGGGCCGGGACACCGACGAGCACGACGCGGCGGATCAGCTCAAAGCGTTCTGGGAGGCGGGCGGGACGCTCGTCGACACCGCGGATGTGTACGGGGGCGGGGACGCGGAATATCTGCTGGGCCGGCTGGTGGAGCGGCTGGTCCCCCGGCGGGATCTGGTGATAGCGACCAAGGCGGGCAGTGTGCCCGACCCCGAGAGACGCTTCGACGGCTCGCGCGGCCATCTGCTCGCCTCGCTGGACCACTCGCTGGCCCGGCTGGGGACTGACTACGTGGATCTGTGGCAGGTGCACGCCTTCGACCCGCTCACCCCGCTGGACGAGACGCTCCAGGCGCTCGACATCGCGGTGAGCAGCGGCCGGGCCCGGTACGCGGGGGTGTCGAACTTCTGCGGCTGGCAGCTGGCCAAGGCGGCGACCTGGCAGCTGGCAGTCCCCGGGGTGCGGACCCGGCTGGCCAGCACACAGATGGAGTACTCGCTGCTTCAGCGGGGCGTGGAGCGGGAAGTGCTGCCGGCCGCCCTCGATCTGGGCATCGGGCTGCTGCCGTCCTCCCCGCTGGGCCGGGGGGTGCTCACCGGCAAGTACCGGCACGGGACGCCCTCCGGCTCGCGGGGCGCGTCCGAGCTGCTGGGGCCGTTCGTGGAGCCGTATCTCGACGAGATGGCGGACGGCATCGTGGACGCGGTGCTGACGGCGGCCGACGGGCTGGCGACGACCGCGCTCCATGTGGCGCTGGCCTGGGTGCGGGACCGGCCCGGGGTGGTCGCGCCGATCGTCGGCGCGCGCAACGCGCAGCAGCTGATGGCCGCGCTGTCAGTGGAGGCGCTTACGCTTCCAGACGAGATCTGCCGGGCGCTGGACGATGTGTCCGCGCCCGTGCACCGCTATCCCGATCAGGACTGGAGCACGCTGTGACCGCGTCTTCCCGGGGGCCGAACCCCGAACCCCCGGCCGCTGTCGACCGTGAGACCGAGGAGGTCGAGGGCCCCGAGGAGACTCCCGGCCAGGAGACCTCCGACGGGGCGGCTCCCGAGATCGCGACCGACGGCGAGGCTGCGGAGGCGGAGGCGGAGGCGGAGGCCGGGAAGCCGACCGAGGCCGAGGCGGAGATCGCCGCGCAGCGGGAGCTGCGGGAGCGGATCGAGCGGCGGAAGGCCGAGAAGGAAGGCCCCATCGAGAGCGGGACCAAGCTGAGCGGCCGGGCCGCCGATCTGCTCGCGGCGGTACGGGCCGTGGAGAGCGGCGCGAAGCCCGGCAGCGCCTTCTACGACTCCCCCGCGCCCGCCCCGAGGCCCTCGGCGGCGGTCGTGTCCCCGCCCGCCCGGGAGACCGCGCCCCGGGCCCCCGAGCGGGCGGCCGCGCCGGGCGGCGCGCCGGAGACCGTCGCGGCCGTCCGGCGGGTGCTCGCCGAGGGCGGCGCGCCCGAGGGCTTCGCGGTCCGGGCGGCCGAGGTGCTCGGCGAGCAGGCCGCGGACGCGCTGCGCGAGGACCCCTGGCGGCTGCTGTCCGTGCCCGGCGTCCGGCCCGAGCAGGCCGACGGATTCGCCCGCGCCCTGCTCGGCGGCGCGTGCGGGCCCGACGACGAGCGGCGGGCAGCGGCCCTGGTCACCTGGCAGTTGGAGGGCGCGGCCCTGCTCGGGCACACAGCGCTGGACTCGGCCGTCGTGCGCGGCGGGCTGGCCGAGCGGTCGGTACCCGATCCCGGGTCGGCCCTGGAGCGGGCGATCGCCGACGGGGCCGTGCTGGTGTTCCAGGAGGACGCCGAGGAGCTGGTGGACGCCCCGGAGGCCCAGGAGGCCCAGGAGGAGGCTTCGCAGGCTCCGGACGAGGGCACGGAGGGGCCCGTGGAGGCCGCCGCGCCCGCCCCGGTGCTGCTGGGGCTCGACCGGTACGCGCTGGCCGAGGAGAGCCTCGCGGACGGCCTCGCGAGGCTCGCCAGATCGGGGGCGGACGCCCGCTGGGAGGCCGCCGAGGACGGCGAGCTGGTCCGCGCGGTCGCGGCGAGCGGTCTGGTGACCCACATCGGCGGTGAGGCCGCGCGGGCCGAGCCCGTGGCGCTGGCCGGGGCCGCCGGGGCGCTCGGGCTGCGCGCGGTGGTCGCGGTCCACAGCGAGCGCGGCCGCCGGGCCGCCGGACCGGCGGCGGTGACCGTGGCCGGGCTGCTCTCCGGCGGCGAGGGCCCGGGCCGGGACGGCGACGGCGCGCTCGCGCTGGATCTGCTGGTGGTGCTGGACGCGCCGCTGCTCGATGTGGAGAGCGCCGCGATGCTGGTGGAGTCGCTGCCCGACGGCAGCAGGCTGGTGCTCAGCGGCGATCCCGGCCAGCTGGGCTCGGCGGGGGCCGGCCGGGTCTTCGGCGATCTGCTGGCGGCCCGGGTCTGCCCCGGTGTCGTCTCCAGGACCCCGGACCCCGGCCCGATCGGCGAGCTGGTGTCGGGGATCGGCGTCGGCGAGCTGAACCAGGTGGCGGCCCCCGGCAAGGAGATCGTTATCGTGCCCGTGCGCGACGCGGGCGAAGCCGTCCACCGTACGGTGCAGCTCGTCGCCGACTCGGTGCCCCGGGCGATCGGGGTGCCCGCCGAGCAGACCCAGGTGATCACGGTGGGCCACGGCGGCTCCGCGGGCACCCGCGCGCTCAACGCGGCGCTGAAGCAGCGGCTGAACCCCGGCCCCGGCCGGTTCGGCGGCTTCGACCCGGGCGACCGCGTGGCCTACACGGCGGCACCGGGCCGCACCCGGCCCGGCACGGTCGTCTCGGCGGACGCCGAGGGGCTGCGGCTGGACTGCGAGGGCGAGCCGGTGACGGTGCCCAGGGCCCGGGTGGAGTCGGCGCTGCGGCACGGCTGGGCGCTGACGGCGCACCAGGCGGCGGGGATGCGCTGGCCGGCGGCGGTCGTGGTGCTGCCGGGGGACGCGGCGCGGGGGCTCAGCCGCCCCTGGGTGTACACCGCGTTCAGCCGGGGCGAGCGCCATCTGTCCGTGGTGCACGGAGTGGATCAGGCGCTGCCGCGTGCCGTGGCGGAGATCGGCGCCCAGGAGCGCACGACCAGGCTGCGGCCCCTCCTGGAAGGGCTGCTCGCCGGCGCCTCCGAGTGACGGAGAGCGCCGGGAGGCGCCGGCTCCGGGGGCGGTGGAACCGGGCCCGAGGGGGGGGGCCCCGCGGGCGGGGGCGGGGCCCGCCGGGGGGCGGGGGCCGCCTCGTGGGGGGCCGCCTCCGGGACCGTTGAACCGGTCCCGGAGGCGGCGGCCCCGGCGTACGGGCGCGGCACCGGCGGGTGTCAGCGCTCCGTCTCGTCGAGGTCCTCGATGTCCTCGCCCAGCTCGTCGTGCTCGTCCTCGTCGAAGACGGAGCTGACGTCGAAGCGGATCACGATCCCCTGCGGGTCGGCCGCCTCGAAGGGGGTGCTCAGCCACTCGCCCGGCTCGGCGAGTTCGTCCAGGGCCGACACCCAGAGAGTGGAGTCGCCCTCCTCCAGCCCGAACTCCTTGTGGCGGGAGGCGATCTCGTCGGGTTCGTACTCGCCGAAGACCAGGCCGAGCGCCGCGTGGACGCTGGTGCCCGCGGCCCGGGAGCGCTCGGGGACGTCCTCGTCGGGGTCGAGGTCGGCGATGCGCCGCGCCTGCGAGAGCAGCCGGGCCGGCTCCACCACCGCGTAATCACGCCGGATCAGCACGCTGAGGGCGTTCGGCTCGTCGGGGCCCGCATAGGCCGGCAGAGGTTCGTCGGCCCCCGGGATCTCGAAGGGGGTGACCTCGTCATAGCGGTCGTAGAGGCGCTCGTCGTACGCCTCCGCCGCGACGGCCAGGGCGTTGAAGGCGTCGTAGACGGCCGGGTCGTCCTCTCCAGTGCGGTTCTCGACCGCCACGAGGTGGCGGTCCAGTGCGGCTTTGACCGCCTCGGCGGCGGCACGTACCTCGTCAGCGGTGGGCGGCGCGACATCAGACATAGTGCAGACGCTATCCGTACCGGGCAGGTGCCCGCACAATAGATGCGATGCCGGAATACGAATTTGTGGATGTGTATGTGCCGCGCGGGGTCTCCCGCAAGGACGCGACGCGTCTTTTGACCGATCATGCCGAGTACGGACACTGGGAGTTGGACCGACTGAGCCTGCGCCGGGACGGCAGCCGCAGGGTGCGGCTGCGCCGGCGGATCATCCGCCAGGTGCGCGCCACCTGGTGAACAGCACGGAGTGGGCCCCGCGGGATCGCGGGGCCCACTCCGTCGGAACGCCGGGTGCGCTCAGGCGCGGACGCGGGCGCGGCGGTAGAGCACCGCTCCGGCCAGCATCATGCCCGCGCCGACCGGGATGATCAGGCCGAGCGAGTCGGCTCCGGTCTGCGCGAGCTGTACGTCCCTGGGCTGCTCCACGATCCGGGAGCTGTTCGCCTTGTGGGCGTTGGTGGTGGTACGCCCGTGCACCCCGGGGTCGCCGGGGCTGCTCGGGCGGGTGGTGGGCGGCTCGCCCGGAAGCCCCGGCGGGGTGACGGGGGGCGGGTTGCCCGGGGTGGTGGGCTCGACGGGCGGAGTGGGCTTGCCCGGCTGCGCGGGCTTTCCGGGCGGGTTCGCCTCGGAGACATTGGCGCAGTCGTTGCCGAAGGTGGGGTTCAGCAGTCCGCCGAGGTTGACGCTGTTCCCGCAGGCGTTCACCGGGACGTCGATCGGGGCCTGGACATTGTTGCCGGAGGCGACGCCGGGAGAGTTGTGGGTGCCGCCGCCCGCGTGCGAACCGCCGCCGGCCTGGACGCCCCCGGAGGGGGATCCGCCCGGCTGCGGGCCCGCGGTGTCGCCGCCGCCCGGCTTGGCCGGCTGGACCGGCCCGGGGCTGTTGTCGACATTGGCGCAATTATTGCCGAACGAGGGGTTCAGCAGCGCGATCGCGTTGACGGAGTTGCCGCACGCGTTGACGGGCACGCTGACGGGCACCTGGACCGAGTTCCCGGACGCGACGCCCGGTGAGTTGGACGCACCTCCGTACGCCTCGGCGCCGGCATGGGCGTAACCGCCGCCCAGCGCGAGCGCGCCGCCCGCCGCCGCCATGGTGATCAGGCCCTTGCGAGTGACCTGTCGCATAGGTAGCTTCCCTGCCTTTTTTCTTTCAGGAATACCTCCGGGCGCGGTGCCCGGGAGCGGAAAGCCGGGCGGTCCCGTGAGTGCGTGTACACGCGCTCACGGGACCGCCCGGGTTCAAACCCAAACCCCGATGGGTTGAGTCACCACATCAAGAGTTGACGCAAGTGTTGCCGAAGGCAGGGTTCAGCAGCCCGACCACGTCGATCGTGTTTCCGCACACGTTCACCGGGATGTGAACGGGCACCTGGACGGCGTTGCCGGAGATCACGCCGGGGGAGCCGACAGCGGCACCCTGGGCGCCGGCGTCAGCCATGGCCACACCCGCACCGGCGAGCAGCAGACCACCCGTGGCAGCCGCAGCGGCGACGACCTTCTTGATCATTGTTCCTCCTTGTTGGCAAAGCGATCCCAGCCGCGGACCGCATCACCTGTAACGAGGAGGCCGGAGCGGGGCTACGAGCCCGCTCCACCTTTCACTCTTTCCAGTCAGGGGCGTACGGATCATCGATTACTTCCGGTCCGGTGCTTCCGGTCCGGTTCAGGCCTGGTCGATGAACCGGTCGAGCACCCGCACCCCGAACTTCAGGCCGTCGACGGGCACCCGCTCGTCCACGCCGTGGAACATCCCGGCGAAGTCCAGCTCCGGGGGGAGCTTCAGCGGGGCGAAGCCGAAGCAGCGGATGCCGAGGTCGTCGAAGGACTTGGCGTCGGTGCCGCCGGAGAGCATGTACGGGACGGCCCGGGCGATGGGGTCCTCGGCCCGCAGCGCGGTCTGCATGGCGTCCACCAGGTCGCCGTCGAAGCTGGTCTCCAGCGCCTTGTCGCCGTGGACGTCCTCGCGCCGCACCCGGGGGCCGAGCAGCCGGTCGAGATCGGTGAGGAACTCCTCCTCGTACCCGGGCAGAAAGCGCCCGTCGACATGGGCGGTGGCCTGGCCGGGGATGACATTGACCTTGTACCCGGCCCCGAGCATGGTGGGCGCGGCGGAGTTGCGCAGGGTCGCGCCGATCATCTTGGCGATCCCGCCGAGCTTGGCGAGGGTGGCCTCCATGTCCTCCGGGTCGAGCGGGGTGCCCAGCGCGTCGGACAGCTCGTCCAGGAAGGACCGTACGGTCTTGGTCATCCGCACCGGCCAGGTGTGGCGGCCGAGCCGGCCGACGGCCTCGCACAGCTCGGTGATGGCGTTGTCGTTGTTGGTCATCGAGCCGTGCCCGGCGGTGCCGTCCACGGTGAGCCGCATCCAGTGCATGCCCTTCTGCGCGGTCTCGACCAGATAGAGCCGCAGATTCTCGTTGACGGTGAAGGAGAATCCGCCGACCTCGCCGATGGCCTCGGTGACGCCCTCGAAGAGATCCGGGTGCTTGTCGACCAGGTAGCGCGCGCCGTAGGTGCCGCCCGCCTCCTCGTCGGCGAGGAAGGCGAGCACGATGTCGCGCGGGGGCTTGCGTCCGCCGCGCAGCCGGTCCCGTACGACGGCGAGCGTCATCGCGTCCATGTCCTTCATGTCCACCGCGCCCCGGCCCCAGACGCAGCCGTCGGCGATCTCGCCGGAGAAGGGGTGGTGCGTCCAGTCCTCGGCGTTGGCCGGCACGACGTCGGTGTGGCCGTGGATGAGCAGCGCCGGCCTGCTCGGGTCCTCCCCCTCGATCCGGGCGACGGTGGAGGCGCGCCCCTTGTGGGACTCGATGATCCTCGGCTCCAGACCGACCTCCGCGAGCTTCTCGGCGATGTACTCCGCCGCCCCGCGCTCCCCCGGTCCCGAGTGGTCCCCGTAGTTGCTGGTGTCGATCCGGATCAGCTCACGGCAGAGGTCGACGACCTCGTCCTCGCCCGAGACGGTACGGGCCGCATTCGACTCGCTCACGCTGATTCCTCCCACTGTCGCTGCTGGTGGTCCCCACCCATCCTCCCGCGCCCGCCCCCCGACCCCAAGGCCGACCGCCCCGCGCCCGGGGCCGGGACGGGGGCGTGATCCGCACCCCCGAATGTTTGCTATTGTTTTCCACGTCGCCAAGGCCACGGGCCAGGCGGCAGACACCTTGTCCGGGTGGCGGAATGGCAGACGCGCTAGCTTGAGGTGCTAGTGCCCTTTATCGGGCGTGGGGGTTCAAGTCCCCCCTCGGACACCAGCGCAAGACCCCAGTTGATCTGGGGTCTTTTGCTTTCAGGGCAGTGGAGTGTCCAACCATCCGGCCAACGGCCCAGAGAGTTTCCTGGCAGACCAGGGATGAGAGGCTGGCCGATCCGGCTGGCGCTAAAGGCAGTCGTCTTCGCCCCCTCCGCGCGGCGGTGCCCGTACCGGGCCATGGTGCGGCCGGGCGAGTGGTGGCGAGCGTCGGCCGAGACCTCTACGAGGCTCGTGATTGTCGAGATCGTTCGTGATCTTCGCTGCCCGCCAGTCGCACAATCCGGACTCTCCGGCAGGCGCAGAGCACTCGCGCCGCGCGCCAGCAGGCCGACAGCCTTCTCGGGGACCTCAGGTCCGCGTGCCTCGCCCCGGTACAGCTTGTAGCCGTCGCGGGCGAAGGTGAGGAAGTCTCCGTGGCGTCCGAAGCGATACCAGGTGCAGCAACCAGCTGGGCTATGTCATGTGCTCGACTGTTGGCCAGGAACTCCATAGCCAGTTGAACACGCCTGCCCGTGCCGACCGCTCCAGGGGGTGGGTGTACGCCCTGAACAGGGCAGGAGACATCGTGTTCGCCAAGGTGGAACTGGAAGACATCCGGAAGAAGACCTTGGAAGAACCGGGCACTGCGGCCCGCCAAGGGCAACCACAGTGGACGCCTGTCCGTGGTGGGCGACGACAAGCCGACGATAGCCCGTCCTGGCATGCCAAAGCGGAGCGTCACGGCCATCGCCGAGGCGTCGAGGTCTCCCGTGCCATTCCTTGTACTGGCACATCGGCGAGAGCGCCTGAGGCTGGCGCGCGCAATGGGGCAGTCACTCACTCCTGCCCGGCCCCAGGCGGACCGGAATCCAAGAAAGCAACCGCCTACGACTGGACTTTAGGCACCCCGCCCTTGCGGCCGATCGAGAAGGCGATCCGGTACACGTCTGGAAGGTCGATCCGGCCGTCCTTACGGCGGCGCATCACGCCAAGTGCCATTAGTTCGTCGATCAGACGCAGGTAGTCATCCGCGTACCGCGGTCCGGTCCGGACCTTCGCCTCATCCCCACCCGTATTCGCCCGATCGGCCTCCCTGCCCAGGGTGGCCGTCAGATTCGACCCCTGCCAGAGGTCCAACACAAGCTTCTGATCAATCGGCACTTGCTGGCCCGCCAGTGGTTCGATGACCGTTCGCACCCATGGCATGTCCTCGCGGATCTCATTGACGCGAGTCTGCGAAGCCGATTGGACGCCCTTTCGGATGCCTTCGTGATAAATGGCGTATGGATGGCTCGCATATTTCCCTCGCGTCTCGTCCACAGCCATGTTCAGAGCATTGAGAAAGCTGCGAGGGCTCACCTGTTCAACACCATCCATGAGGTGGTTGGGCAACCAGGTGTACGTGATTCCCTTCCGGTAATTTGCCCCCATGTACGGGCCGGCCAACTTACTGAATACAGAAGCCTGGATCTGCTCGTCACCAAGAAGCGTGGAGGGGAGAAGATTCCGTCCGGCATGCTCTGTCCAGTTGCCGGTCGTAGACCGGAAGCTCGCAGACTCAACGCTTTCATGATTGCCAAGATAATGGAAGAACAATCCGTACAGATTAGTAGTCGTCCACTGAAGACTGGCGGCGTTCGACGTCAGTTTCGATGCGTCGGGGAAGTGGAGAAGCGCTCCGTCGAACATGTCGGGGCGAATGAAAATTTTGCATCGAATGTTCTTAGTGCTCAACCGCATCTCCAGAGCCAGCTGAAGAATTCCTGCGACAAGTCGGTCCGCTTGAACCCGGACCAGATGAAGGTGTTCCAGCGCATCGAAGAGCACCAAGTGCGTAATCTTATCCGCTTGAGCCTGCTTGTCGGCCCGGGCAACAGTCCGATCCCGCGCTCCCGGATTGGACTGCACCCAGGCGATGCGGTCCTCCCAGTCCATCTCCCCGTGGAGTTCAGGCTGCCCTAGCGCTACAAGAAGCACGGCATTCCAAAGGTCGTAGGCACGCACGCCGCTGTCCACAAGACTGGCCAGCTCACCTGCTCCCGGGTACAGATCGGGATTCAATATCGCACTGTAACCAGGTGAAACCTTCAGGTTCCGAAGCCGCTCGATACGGTACTCCTCCGCAGCGACATCCCGTAGCTGGTCGTCCAGCAGGGAACGACACCAGAAGGTCTTACCCACCCCGCGCCCGCCTCGCACCACAGTAGTGTCGACGTGAAGCGCAAGACGATGCGAGTCCGGAGTGAAGAGGTTGAAAAGGGTCGGTTCGACCGTGTCCGCGTCCTGCGCGGGAGGGAGTGCGGATACCAGCAGGTTCCGGTAGTCCTCAGCTTCGAACAGGGCGGTCATCTCGGTCCTTCGATCATCAGGTTGGTGGTGGTCTCCAGAAAGGAATCGTACGCGGCTCGAACGAAGGCCCGCTCGTCCCAGCCTGGTGTAGCGACGGCATCGAGGCCGACTAGCTCAGCAGAGAAAAGGATGGGAATGGGAGAGTGTGGTGCCGAATCATCCTCCGGACTGGGATTGAACCCCGTATCGCCGTCGACAAGGTCGTCATAGAGGACAGAGAAGCATTCCCAAGCATGATCCTGAAAAATCTCCAGATAGCCAGGACGATCGGCATCCGGGACCATCGAGGCAACCATCCGCAGCTTCTCACGGATCACGGGCGCCTGGCCCGAGGAGAGCCACGCTTTGAAGAGATCGCGATACCCCGCCCAGGTCTGGCCATTGTCACTGCCAAAGAGCAGGGCAAGGTCGCAGAGGCGCGAGATCGCGACAGCGGCGATGTCATGGATGCCCGCTCGACTGTCGAGCAGCACAACGTCGGGGCGACGGCTCTCTCTGGCTACTGCGGCTTCGCAGGCGTGGACTGCGGCCTCCAGCCGGTCCGCGAAGTCGCCCTGGCCGTGTCCGGGCACATCGGCATAGACACGGTTGAGCTTGTCGACATAGGCATACTCGACGCCAGGTGCCCCGCACCCCCGGGCAGGTGCCACCCACAGCTCTCCATTGTTCTGGAGCTGGAAATGCGTGGCCTGGGCCACGAGGTCAAGGCCTTCTTCGTTGCCCAGCGCCGACTCCACCAACTGGTCGATGATTCCGTACTGAGGTAGCTGATCCTCAGCGACGAGCAGCGGTCCCGCACCGGGAGACTCGAGGTCAAGGTCGACGACGAGGACGCAGTTTCCTTGCCTGGCAAGATGCTTGGCCAGCATGAAAGTCGCGGTGGAACGGCCCACGCCACCTTTGAAACCATAGAGCGCGGTACGCGCGGTGCGCACCCCTCCCAATTCCACTTCCGGGGTGCTCACCCGTGCCCAGTCCCCGCCGACGACAGTGTTGTCGAGCCAGCGGATGCTGCCTTGACCGACTTCGGGGACATAGCCGAGTTCAGCGACTGCGCGGGCAGAAGCGAAGTAAGCGTCTGGCTGGAAGAGGCTAGAAGCGAGGAGTAGGGGTCGATCTGCCGCATACCGGCCCAGGGTGCTGGTGAATCGCTCACGCCAGGCATCGGTCTTGGCTGTGGCGACTTTGGTGGACCGGTCATCCAGAAGCAGGGAGAGCCGGCCGAAGATGTCCCGCACCAGCAGGACATCGACGCCTGATGCGGCCGTGTCAAGAGCGACAGTGAGCGCGCGAGGTCGCGCCTCGTCAAAGCGGACTGGATCTGGCGGGAAGGTCACGTGAGCACTCCGGCTATGAGAGCCTGCTCGTGCAGGCCGAGAATCCGTTCGGATGCCGCACGACGGGCTCGCACATCAGCCTCGACGACCGAGGATCCATCACTGTAGCGGTCATGCACACTCCACGTGGCGAACGGTGCCGACCCCGCCAGGATTGCGGACAGAGTGCTCCCAGTGCGTCCACGAAGCAAGAGTGTCGCATCGGATATTACGTCTCCCGTGTCGGACCACGCTTCCGGGAGATGCTCGATGTATTTCTGTTTGCCGCTCTGCTGTGGGATGTACGGCTTCTTGGTCGGCTGACCGCCCTGCTTAACCGGGGCCACCGATACCTGGGTGTACCGCAGCATGAGGCTCTTCAAGGCACATTCCACAGCGAAGCCAAAATGATGGTCCGCGTTGGGGAGTCGGCCGTCGTCGTGCAGGTAGACCGCGTCGTTGTGGTGACGTAGCGCGGCACTCGCGTAGTGGTCTTCCTTCGAGGTCTGGGGCACAGCCTGAATCCTAAGGCCCTGCCGCGACTACCCCAGGAACAGTCATTCCATATGACCGTCGCGGCTTTCTGCGGTGCCCGTGCAACCGCGAAGAGAGAGGCGTACTTCCGCCGGTCGAACCAGGTACTGGCAGCCTGGGCATAGGGTCGGTGGGGTGAGACGCAGACGCAAGGCCCCGCCGTCGCCGCTGGAGCAGCGGGACGGGATCGATCCGGTGCGGGTGAGGCTGCCGGAGGATCCGGGTGGGGTGTGGGGGACGGTGTACGAGCATCTGGTGGCGCGGTACGGGGACGCCATCGGGCGGGAGCGGGTCGGGGAGATGTTCCGGGAGGGGAGGATCGTCTCCGAGGAGGGGGCGGTGGGGGTGGAGGAGCCGTATGAGGTGGGGCGGTATCTCTGGTTCCACCGGGAGTTCGCGGCCGAGGAGCGGGTACCGGCGGAGATCGGGATCGTGTACCGGGACGAGCGGCTGCTGATCGCGGACAAGCCGCACTTCCTGGCGACGACGCCGCGCGGGCGGCACATCACGGAGACGGCGGTGGCGCGGCTGCGCAGGGAGCTGGGGCTGCCCGGGCTTCAGCCCGCGCATCGGCTGGACCGGCTGACGGCGGGGCTGTTGCTGTGTGTGGTGAGGCCGGAGGACCGGGGGGCGTATCAGACGCTGTTCCGGGACCGGAGGGTGCGCAAGGAGTACGAGGGGATCGCGCCGTACGACAGCGGGGTGGCGCTCCCCCGTACCGTGCGCAGCCGGATCGAGAAGGAGCGCGGGGTGCCGGCGGCGCGGGAGGTGGCCGGTGAGCCGAACAGTGAGAGCGGGATCGAGCTGGTGGAGCACCGGGGCGGGGTGGGCCGGTACCGGCTGCTGCCGGCCACCGGCCGTACCCATCAGCTGCGGGTGCATATGAGCGCGCTGGGGCTGCCGCTCCTGGACGACCCGCTGTATCCGGTCGTCCAGGAGCCGGGGCCCGCGCCGGACGACTTCTCCCGGCCGCTTCAGCTGTTGGCGAGGGTGCTGGAGTTCACCGATCCGGTGACGGGAGAGCCGTACCGCTTCGAGAGCCGGCTGCGGCTGGCCCGGTGGGCCGAGACGGCCTAGTGGCCGCGCCGGATCCATTCCGCGAGCTGGGGGGCCTCGTCGCCGACGGTGGTGGCGTCGCCGTGGCCGGTGCGGACCTGGGTCACCGGGGGGAGGGTGAGGAGCCGGTCGCGGATCGAGTCGATGATCGTCGGGAAGTCGGAGAAGGAGCGTCCGGTGGCTCCGGGGCCGCCGTGGAAGAGGGTGTCCCCGGTGAAGACGGTGGAGAGCGCGGGGGCGTGGAGGCAGACCGCGCCCGGCGCGTGGCCGGGGGTGTGGAGCACGGTCAGCTCGACTCCGCCGACGGTGAGGGTCTGGCCGTCGGCCAGCTCGCCGTCGGGGGCGCGGTCGGGGTGGGTCTGCCGCCACAGGGGAAGATCGTCGGGGTGGAGCAGGATGGGCGCGCCGGTGGCTTCGGCGAGCGCGGGGGCCGCGTCGATGTGGTCGTTGTGGGCGTGGGTGCAGACGATCGCCCGGAGGGTGCGGCCGCCGAGCGCGGCTTCGATGGCGGTGGCGTCGTGGGCGGCGTCGATGACGATGGCCTCGGTGTCGTCGCCGACGATCCAGACGTTGTTCTCGACGTCCCAGACGCCGCCGTCGAGGGCGAAGGTCCCGGCCGTGACAAGGTGTTCGATGCGTACGCTCATCAGAATCGCACCACCGAGCGGAGGACGTCGCCCTCGTGCATGCGGGCGAAGGCCTGCTCGACGTCGCCGAGTCCGATGGTCTCGGTGACGAACGCGCCGAGGTCGATCCGGCCCTGCTGGTGGAGGTCGATCAGCATGGGGAAGTCGCGGGAGGGCAGGCAGTCCCCGTACCAGGAGGACTTGAGCGAGCCGCCGCGGCCGAAGACGTCCAGGAGCGGAAGTTCCAGCTTCATCTCGGGGGTCGGGACGCCGACGAGGACGACCGTGCCCGCGAGGTCGCGGGCGTAGAAGGCCTGGCGGTAGGTCTCGGGGTGGCCGACCGCCTCGATGACGACGTCCGCGCCGAAGCCGCCGGTGAGTTCGCGGATGGCTTCGACAGGGTCGGTGGAGCGGGAGTTGACGGTGTGGGTGGCGCCCATCGTCTTCGCCGTCTCCAGCTTGCGGTCGTCGATGTCGACCGCGATGATCCTGGCCGCGCCGGCGAGGCGCGCGCCGACGATGGAGGCGTCGCCGACGCCGCCGCAGCCGATGACGGCGACGGTGTCGCCCCGGCCGACCTCGCCGGTGTTGATCGCGGCGCCGATGCCGGCCATCACTCCGCAGCCGAGCAGCCCGGCGACGGAGGCGGAGACGGCGGGGTCGACCTTGGTGCACTGGCCGGCCGCGACGAGGGTCTTCTCGGCGAAGGCTCCGATGCCGAGGGCCGGGGAGAGCTCGGTGCCGTCGAGCAGCGTCATCTTCTGCCGGGCGTTGTGGGTGTTGAAGCAGTACCAGGGGCGGCCGCGCAGACAGGCCCGGCAGTTTCCGCAGACCGCGCGCCAGTTGAGGATGACGAAGTCGCCGGGGGCCACATCGGTGACGTCCGGGCCGACCGACTCGACGACGCCCGCCGCCTCATGGCCGAGGAGGAAGGGGAAGTCGTCGTTGATCCCGCCCTGCTTGTAGTGCAGATCGGTATGGCAGACCCCGCAGGCCTGCACCTTGACCACGGCCTCGCCGGGCCCGGGGTCGGGGACGATGATCGTCTCCACCCGTACCGGCTCGTTCTTGCCGGGTGCGATCACGCCTTGCACCTGCTGCGACATCGAATTCCTGCCCTTCTGCACGCGTCGGTCGGCCGCCGCGGTGGCTTGTCGGTGGGACATGCCGCGGCGGCCGGTACGCACGTTACACACCGGGCCGTACGGGGGTGTTTTCGGCCGGTTTGAGAGGCCGGTTCAGGAGCTGGTCCAGGGCCGGTCCAGGGAGCGGGCTCAGGCGTCCCGGCGCTCGGCGGCGAGGGTGTCCACCCGTCCGCGCACCATGAACCAGCCGCCCACCAGCGCCGCGGCGATCAGCGGCAGCAGCATCACGGTCGTACGCCCGATCCCGCCGCCCCACCACATCAGGAAGAGGACGCTGACGAGGAAGACCAGGGTGACGATCTGGGTGTACGGGGCCCAGGGCAGCCGGTACGAGGGGCGGGTGAGCCGGCCGTCCTGGGCGCGCTGCCAGAAGAGCAGCGAGCAGATCATGATCATGCCCCAGGTGCCGAGGATGCCGAGGGAGGCGAGGTTGAGGACGATCTCGAAGGCCTCGCCGGGCATGACGTAGTTGAGTCCGACGCCCGCCATGCCGAAGGCGGCGGTCAGCAGCACTCCGCCGTAGGGGACCTGCCCCTTGTTCATCCGGCCGGTGAAGCGGGGCGCGGACCCGGCGAGCGCCATGGAGCGCAGGATGCGGGCGGTGGAGTAGAGGCCGGCGTTGAGGCTGGAGAGCGCGGCCGTCAGGACCACCAGGTTCATCACCCCGGCGGCTCCGGGGATGCCGATCTTGTCCATGACGGTGACGAAGGGGCTCTCGTCGCCGGAGTAGGCGGTGTACGGCAGGAGCAGCGCGAGCAGGGCGACGGATCCGACGTAGAAGATGCCGACCCGCCACATGATCGAGTTGATCGCCCCGGGCATGACCTTCTCGGGGTTCTTGGTCTCGCCCGCGGCGACGCCGCACAGCTCGACGGAGGCGTACGCGAAGACGACGCCCTGGATCACCAGCAGCATCGGCAGCATGCCGAGCGGGAAGATCCCGTCGTTGGCGGAGATGGTGGAGAAGCCGGGGGTGTGGCCGCCGATCTCCTTCTGGGTGACCAGCAGGAAGATGCCGATCAGCATGAAGGCGACCAGGGCCGCCACCTTGATGATCGCGAACCAGAACTCCATCTCGCCGAAGTACTTCACCGAGATGAGGTTGGCCGTCAGCACGACGGCGAGGGCGATCAGGGCGAGGATCCACTGCGGGATGTCGCTGAACATGGCCCAGAAGTGGGCGTAGGTCGCGGCGGCGGTGATGTCGGCGACACAGGTGGTGGACCAGTTCAGGAAGTAGAGCCAGCCCGCCGTGTACGCGCCCTTCTCGCCCATGAACTCACGGGCGTAGGAGACGAAGGCTCCGGAGGAGGGGCGGTAGAGGACCAGTTCGCCGAGGGCGCGGACGACGAAGAAGGCGAAGAGGCCGCAGATCGCGTAGGCGATGGCGAGGGAGGGACCCGCGCCCGCCAGTCGCCCGCCCGCGCCGAGGAAGAGCCCGGTGCCGATCGCCCCGCCGATCGCGATCATGTTGATGTGGCGGGACTTCAGGTCCTTGCTGTACCCGGCGTCGCCGGCGTCCACGTGGGAGGAGGCGCTCGCCGGAGGCCCCGCGAGGGGCGGCTCGGCCGCGGTGGTGCGGTCACTCATATGGGGAGGTTCGCCTTCGTGAGGGAGCGTAGGTCGTCAGCAGCCCTGCGATTCTGGCAGTGCTCAAGGTCACACAGACATAGATCTGAGGTGGTTTTGAGGTTTCAAGCGGGCAAAGCAAGGACCTCAGCAAACCGTGGCAGTAAATCACGGCTGAGGGGGACAAACCGACCGGCGGCGGAGGAAAGCCTTCCGGGAGAGTGGCCGAGGGGTCAGTGGGCCGGGTCGGGGGCGAGGACGTCCAGCTCGGCGAGTGCGCCGACCGCGATCTCGCGGGTGATCGCCTCGGCCCTGGCGGCGTCGCCCTCCCGCACCGCCTCGGCGACCTGGACATGGAGGGTCACGGCCGCCGGGTCGGGGTCGTCGAACATCACCTGATGGTGGGTGCGCCCGGTGAGGATCTCGGCGACCACGTCGCCGAGGCGGGCGAACATCTCATTGCCGGAGGCGTTGAGCACCACCCGGTGGAAGGCGATGTCGTGCCGCAGATACTCCTCCAGCCGATGGCCGCGCGAGGTGGCGACCATGCCGAGGGCGCACTCGGTGAGTTCCGCGCACTGCTCGGGGGTGGCGTTGCGGGCGGCCAGCCCGGCCGCGACCGGCTCGACGGCGGAGCGCAGCACGGTCAGCGAGCGCAGCTGGCGGGGCCGGTCGGCACCGGCGAGGCGCCAGCGGATGACCCGGGGGTCGTAGACGTTCCACTCCTCGATGGCGCGGACGGTCACCCCGACCCGGCGGCGGGACTCGACCAGGCGCATCGACTCCATGACGCGGATCACCTCGCGGACGACGCTGCGCGAGACGTCGAAGCGCTGGGCGATCTCGTCGGTGCGCAGCACGCTGCCGCGCGGATACTCGCCCGCGGTGATCGCGAGGCCCAGGGTGTCGAGCACCAGTGTGTGGAGGTCCTGGCCGCCCGCAGTCGTCATGGATCAAGGGTACGGGGCGGGGTCCCGGGCTCGGCCCGGGAACAAAAAGTATGACGTTTAGGTCTCAGCCTCTTGAATATGTCGTACCTAATAGGTTTCAGTAGCGCGACGGACCGATGTCGACATCGTGGTCGGCACCGGTGTGACGGAATCAGCGAGGCATGTAATGAGCACCCCTCACGTCGTTGTGGTGATGGGCGTGGCAGGGACCGGCAAGACCACGATCGGCCCCCTGCTCGCCGACGCACTGGGCGTTCCCTACGCCGAGGGCGACGACTTCCATCCCCCGGCGAACATCGCCAAGATGTCGGCCGGCACTCCGCTGGACGACACCGACCGGTGGCCCTGGCTCGACTCGATCGGCCAGTGGGCGCACAGCCGGGCGGGCATCGGCGGTGTGGTCTCCAGCTCCGCCCTCAAGCGGTCCTATCGGGACCGGCTGCGGGCCGCCGCCCCCGACGCGGTCTTTCTGCATCTCACCGGCGACCGTGAGCTGATCGAGCGGCGGATGTCCGAGCGCAAGGGGCACTTCATGCCCACCAAACTGCTCGACTCGCAGTTCGCCACGCTCCAGCCGCTCCAGGACGACGAGGCGGGCGTGGCCGTCGATGTGTCCGGCAGCCCCGAGGACATCAGCGCGCGGGCCGCCGCCGCGCTGCGCGCGCTCGGCCAGTAGTCCCGTACCCCCTTCACGCCCTTCCCGTCCTCACCGAGTTCACTCTTAAGGAACCACCGTGACCAGTCTCAATGTCGAGATGCTGGCAGCGGGCGCGACAGAGCCGATCACCTCGGCCGGCAACGCCCAGCTCGGCATAGCCGTCCTCGCGGGCATCGCCGTCATCGTCCTGCTCATCACCAAGTTCAAGCTGCACGCCTTTCTGGCGCTGACCATCGGGTCGCTGGCGCTCGGGGCGTTCGCCGGGGCCCCGCTCGGCAAGGCGATCGAGTCCTTCTCCAAGGGTCTGGGCTCGACCGTCGCCGGTGTGGGTGTGCTGATCGCGCTCGGCGCGATCCTGGGCAAGCTGCTCGCCGACTCCGGCGGCGGCGACCAGATCGTGGACACGATCCTGGCGAAGGCGAACGGGCGCACCATGCCCTGGGCGATGGTGCTGATCGCCTCGGTGATCGGTCTGCCGCTCTTCTTCGAGGTCGGCATCGTGCTGCTGATCCCCGTGGTGCTGATGGTCGCCAAGCGCGGCAACTACTCCCTGATGCGGATCGGCATCCCCGCGCTCGCCGGTCTGTCGGTGATGCACGGACTGATCCCGCCGCACCCCGGCCCGCTGGTCGCGATCGACGCGCTGGGCGCCAACCTCGGTGTGACGCTGGCCCTCGGTGTGCTCGTCTCCATCCCGACTGTGATCATCGCGGGTCCGGTCTTCGCGAAGTACGCGGCCCGCTGGGTGGACATCCCCGCGCCGGAGAAGATGATCCCGGCCCGTCCCTCGGAGGACCTGGACAAGCGTCCCAGCTTCGGCGCGACCGTCTTCACGGTCATGCTGCCGGTCGTGCTGATGCTGTCGAACGCGCTGGTCGAGATCGTCGTCGACGACCCCGAGAACCCGGTGCAGAAGGTCACCGACATCATCGGCTCCCCGATGATCGCGCTGCTCGCGGCCGTACTGGTGGGTCTGTTCACGCTGGGCGCGGCGGCCGGCTTCACCAAGGACCGGCTGGCGTCCACCGTCGAGAAGTCCCTCGCCCCGATCGCGGGCGTGCTGATGATCGTCGGCGCGGGCGGCGGCTTCAAGCAGACGCTGATCGACGTCGGTGTGGGCCAGATGATCCTGGACATCTCCGAGAGCTGGGCCATCCCCACCCTGCTGCTCGCCTGGCTGATCGCGGTCGCGATCCGGCTGGCGACGGGTTCGGCGACCGTCGCGACGATCTCCGCGGCCGGTCTGGTCGCGCCGCTGGCGGCGGGCATGACCACCACCGAGTCGGCGCTGCTGGTGCTGGCGATCGGCGCGGGTTCGCTCTTCTTCAGCCATGTCAATGACGCCGGTTTCTGGCTGGTGAAGGAGTACTTCGGGATGAGCGTCGGCCAGACGATCAAGACCTGGTCGGTGATGGAGACCATCATCTCGGTGGTCGGCATCGTCTTCGTGCTGCTGCTGTCGCTGGTGCTGTAGCGCGCTGTGCGCTTCGCGCGGTGACCCGGGGTGCCGGGCGGACTCCCTGGGGAGTCCGCCCGGCGCCTTCGTCGTGGGGTGGGCCGCGCCGCGCCGCGGACGGCTCACACCGCCCGCGCCGCGGCCCGCCCGGCGGCGCGGCCGGAGAAGAGGCAGCCGCCGAGGAAGGTGCCCTCCAGCGAGCGGTAGCCGTGCATTCCGCCGCCGCCGAAGCCGGCCGCCTCCCCCGCCGCGTACAGCCCCTCCAGCGGCTCGCCGTCCACGTCCAGCACTCGCGAGGAGAGGTCGGTCTCCAGCCCGCCGAGCGATTTCCGGGTGAGGATGTTCAGCCGTACGGCGATCAGCGGCCCGGCGGCCGGGTCCAGGATCCGGTGCGGGGCGACGGTGCGGACGAGCCGGTCGCCGAGATAGTTGCGGGCCCCTCGGACCGCCATGACCTGGAGGTCCTTGGTGAAGGGGTGCCGGATCTCCCGGTCGCGGGCGACGATCTCGCGGCGCAGCTCCGACTCTTCGATCAGCGGCTCCCCGCCGATCGCGTTCATGCCGCGCACCAGCGCGGCGAGATCCCGCTCGACGACGAAGTCCGCGCCGCTCTCCATGAAGGCCCGCACCGGCCCCGGCACACCGGCGCGCGCCCGCCCGAGCACCTGGCGCACGGACTTCTCCGTGAGGTCGGGGTTCTGCTCGGAGCCGGAGAGGGCGAACTCCTTGGCGATGATCCGCCGGTTCAGCACGAACCAGGTGTGGTCGTAGCCGGAGCGCATGATGTGTTCGAGGGTGCCCAGGGTGTCGAAGCCGGGGAAGAGCGGCACCGGGAGCCGCCGGCCGCGCGCGTCGAGCCAGAGCGAGGACGGGCCGGGGAGGATCCGGATGCCGTGCCGGGCCCAGACGGGGTTCCAGTTCTCGATGCCCTCGGTGTAGTGCCACATCCGGTCGCGGTTGATGTGGCTCGCGCCCACGCGCTCGGCGACGCCCAGCATCAGCCCGTCGACATGGGCGGGGACGCCGGAGAGCAGCTTCGCGGGCGGGGTGCCCAGCCGGTCGGGCCAGTTGGCGCGGACGAGATCGTGGTTGCCGCCGATGCCCCCGGAGGTGATGATCACGGCCTGGGCGCGCAGCTCGAAGGCCCCGGCGACCTCCCGTCCGCTGGCGGTGCCGCGCGGGGCGGCGGAGGGTTCGAGCACCTCGCCGCTGACGGTGTCGATCACTCCCGCGCTGCGGCCGAGGCCGGTGACCCGGTGGCGGAAGCGCTGCTGGACCAGGCCCCGGGCGACCCCGTCGGCGACCCGCCGGGCGAAGGGGGCGACGACGCCCGGTCCGGTGCCCCAGGTGAGATGGAAGCGGGGTACGGAGTTCCCCTGGCCCGTGGCGTCGTGGCCGCCGCGTTCGGCCCAGCCGACGACCGGGAAGAACCGCACGCCCCGGGCGCGGAGCCAGGCCCTCTTCTCGCCCGCCGCGAAGTCGACGTACGCCTCGGCCCAGCGGCGGGGCCAGCCGTCCTCCTCACGGTCGAAGCCCGCCGTGCCCAGCCAGTCCTGGAGCGCGAGATCGCGGCTGTCGCGGACGCGCAGCCTGCGCTGCTCGGGCGAGTCGACCAGGAAGAGCCCGCCGAGGGACCAGTGGGCCTGTCCGCCGATGGACTGCTCCGGCTCCTGGTCCAGCAGGATGACCCTGCGCCCGGCGGCGGCCAGCTCCGCGGTGGCGACCAGCCCCGCCAGGCCTGCCCCGATCACGATCACATCAGCGTCGTACGCCATGGCTTGTTCCATCCTTGTCCGGCGGGGTTCGGTACGGGGCCGGCCGGACGCGCGGTGGGAACGGTCCGGCCGGACCGGCCGGTCCGATCTTCCGTACGGTGTGAGGGCCCGTCAACGGTTTCGGCGGGACGGGAACGGGTCGGCAACAGGACGGGAAACGAGCGGACGGACGGGGTGGGCACGGGATGGGCGCTGACGAGATCCTCGATGTGGTGGACGAGTCCGACCGGGTGACGGGGCAGGCCCGCCGGGCCGACGTCTATGCCCGCGGGCTGCGCCACCGTTGTGTGTTCGTGCTGGCCAGGGACGGCCTGGGCCGCGTCTTCGTCCATCGCAGGGCGGCGGACAAGGTGATCTTCCCCGCGCTGTACGACATGTTCGTGGGCGGTGTCGTGGGGGCGGGCGAAAGCTACGACACGGCGGCGCTGCGGGAGGCCGAGGAGGAGCTGAGGGTCACGGGGCTGCCCCGGCCCGTGCCGCTGTTCAGGTTTCTGTACGAGGGCGGGCCGGGGCGGAGCTGGTGGTCGGCGGTGTACGAGGTGCGCTGTGAAACGCCGGTGAACCCTCAGAAGGAGGAGGTCGACTGGCACGCTTTTCTGCCGGAGGCCGAGCTGGAACCGCTGCTGGGCGTGTGGGAGTGGGCGCCGGACGGGCTGGCCGCCTACCGCCGTCTCCGGGCCCTTCGCCCCTGATCCTATGATCGTTTCGCGGGTAGTGTGCGAAAGGTGAAGGACATCGCGCGGAGCCTGCGGCTGTGGTTCGCCCCCCAGCGGGTGCGCGAGGAGGGCCGGACGCCCGACTACCGGTTCTCGCTCGCCAATGAGCGGACCTTCCTGGCCTGGCTGCGGACGGCGCTGGCGCTGATCGGCGGCGGATTCGCCGTGGACCAGTTCCTGCCGGATCTGCGCTGGGGCGTACGGGCCGGGCTGGCGCTGGCGCTGCTGGGCGCGGGGGTGCTGT
The DNA here is from genome assembly GCF_014651115.1 of Streptomyces inusitatus. Lineage (GTDB taxonomy): Bacteria > Actinomycetota > Actinomycetes > Streptomycetales > Streptomycetaceae > Streptomyces > Streptomyces amakusaensis. The sequence continues at coordinate 151,466 of NZ_BMWG01000012.1, forward strand.
GCGCGCTGCGGGCGGTCAACCACTGGGTGCGGTGCGAGCGGGCGATGCGGCGCGGCGAGGATCTGCCGGTGTCGCGCTTTCCGACGGTGCTGAGCCTGGTGATCGCGGCCCTGGCGGTGGCCATGGTGGCCGTGGTGCTCTTCGGCTGGGAGGGCGGGCGGTGACGACGCCGCCGGACCGGGAGCGGAAGCCGGAACCGGAACCGGAACCGGTCCCCGAGCGTGATCCGGGGCTTCAGCCGGAGCGGACCCGGCTGGCGTGGCGGCGGACGACGCTGGCGTTCACCGTGGCGGCCGTGTTCGCGGGCCGTCAGGCGGTGACCGGCGGGACGGGCCCGGTGGGAACGGTCGCGGTGGCGCTCAGTGTGCTGGTGTGGCTGGGGTTTCTGCTGCTGGCGCACCGGCGGGTACGGACGCTGGGGGCCGGTCCGGTGCCTTCGGCGCTGCCCGGGCGGATGGCCCTGACGGCGGTGGTGTGCACGGTGGGGCTGGCGGGGTTCGCGGTGGCGGTCGTGGTCTGAGCCGGGCGGCGGACCCTGGAGGAACGTTCCGCCGGGGTCGTTCCGCGCGGCGGCCGGGCGCGCTAGCGTGCGTGGCCATGACAGACAGTCCGTACGGGGGGAGTCCGATGAGCCTGTCCAGAAGAGGACTGCTGGCCGGCGCCGGAGCGGCCGGGGCGCTGGCCGCGACCGCCGGACCGAGCGCCGCAGCCCAGACCGGAGCCGGGGCCGGGGCCGCAGCGGGAGCCGAGGCCGGACGGAGCGGGCGGGGCGGGCGGGTGCGGGTGCGTACCGGATTCGACCGGCTCGCCGCCGACGGCTACGACCGGCTGGCCGGGCAGCGGGTCGGGGTGGTCACCAATCCGACCGGGGTCACCTCCGGCGTACGCCATGTCGTGGATGTGATGCACGCCGACGAACGCGTCGATCTGATCGCCGTCTTCGGCCCGGAGCACGGCTTCCGGGGCACCGCCCAGGCGGGCGGCTCCGAGGGGCGGTACGACGATCCGGCGACCGGACTGCCGGTGTACGACACCTATCTGAAGAGCGGCCGGCCGCTCGCCGACATCTTCACCGCCTCCGGGGTGGACACGGTCGTCTTTGACATCCAGGACGTCGGCGCGCGCTTCTACACCTACATCTGGACGCTGTACGACTGCATGAAGGCGGCGGCGCTCGCGGGGAAACGGTTCGTCGTGCTGGACCGGCCCAACCCGGTGACCGGGCGGGCCGCCCTCGGCCCGGTGCTGGAGCGCCCCTTCGCGACCTTCGTGGGACGGGAGCCGATCCCGCAGGCGCACGGAATGACGGTGACCGAGCTGGCGCGGCTCTTCAACGGCGAGTTCCTGGGCGAGAGCCCGGTGGAGCTGGAGACCGTACGGATGTCGGGGTGGCGGCGCTCGGACTTCTTCGACGAGACGGGGCTGCCGTGGGTGCCGCCGAGCCCCAATATGCCCACGCCCGAGACCGCGCTGGTCTACGCGGGCACCTGTCTCTTCGAAGGCACCAATCTCTCCGAGGGCCGGGGCACGACCCGCCCCTTCGAGCTGCTGGGCGCGGAGGGGGTGGACCGCCGCTGGGCCGAGGCGGCGAACGCCCTGGAGCTGCCGGGGGTGCGGTTCCGGGAGGCGTACTTCACTCCGACGTTCTCCAAGTTCCAGGGGAAGACCGTCGGCGGGGTGCAGCTCCATGTCCACGACCGGGAGGTCTTCGACCCGGTGCGCACCGCCGTCGCGCTGCTGGTGACGGCCAAACGGTCCTGGAGCGGCTTCGCCTGGCGGCCCGACCACTGGATCGACAAGCTGACCGGCTCGGTGAAGGTCCGCACCTCGATCGACGCGGGGGCCGGGCCCGACGAGGTGGTCGGCGCGTGGCAGGAGGAGCTGGCCGCCTTCCGCTCCGTACGGAAGGCGTATCTGCGCTACTGAGCCCCGCCCCTCCCCCGGTCGGCCGACACGTATGCGGAAATCCCCGCCCCCGGCGCGTACATGGCCGAATGCGGTGGTTCCCGGGTCTGGCCGTCCCTCCCCCGACGCCGGATCCTGGTGTCGGAAGAGGATGTACCGGGGGAAGGACAGTCATGCCGGACATGAGCGTGGAGCCGTATCAGGACATCTCCTTCGGCAAGGACGGCGACCTCGACGGGGTGGGTCCGGACCGGCTGCTGAAGCTGGACGTCACCGATCTGGTGATGTTCGCGCATGGCTGGAACAACTCCCCCGCGACGGCCGCCCGGCTGCACTCCGCCTTCTTCGCGCCCTTCCCCTCGCTGGTGTCACCACAGGTGCGGCTGGGGTACGCGGGGATCGGATGGCCGTCCATGCGGTTCACCGACGAGCCGGTGCCCGGCTTCGGCCGGCCGGACGGATCTGCCGGGCCTGCCGGGCCTGCCGGCCCGGGGCTGGACCCGGCGACCCTCGCCGCCCTGGGGGAACTCTTCCCCGGGCACACGGCCGCGGTGGCCCGGCTCACCGGGCTCCTGGAGGAGCGGCCGGAGGCCCCGGAGGCGTTCGCCGAGTTCGGCAGGCTGGTGCGGCGGCTGGCCCGGGCCCCGGCGGGCGGTCTGGAGGACTGCTTCACGGACGATCTGCCGCAGGACGAGCAGGGCCCGCCCGCACTGCTGTACGAGGACGCCCTGACGCTCTGCCAGAACTTCGCCCGGGCGCTGGAAGGGGCGGAGCCAGGCGCTCCGCCCGCCGTCGGGGGCGGGACGCGCACGGCGTGGCGCGGGGCGAAGGAGCTGCTGCGGCAGACCACGTACTACGCGATGAAGCGCCGCGCGGGGGCCGTCGGGGAGCTGGGGCTCGGTCCGCTGCTGGGGCGGCTGGCCCGCGGCCGGCCCGGGATGCGCGTCCATCTGGTCGGTCACAGCCAGGGGGCGCGGCTGGTCGCCTTCGCGCTGCGCGGACTGCCCGACGGGGTGCGCAGCGTGAAGTCGGTGACGCTGCTCCAGGGGGCCTTCTCGCACTACGCGTTCGCGCCGAGCCTGCCGCACGCGGCCCAGAACTCGGGCGCGCTGCGGGCGATGGAGCACCGGGTCGACGGTCCGGTGGTGGCCTGCTACTCGCGGCACGACAGCGCGCTCGGGGCGATCTACCCGCTGGCCTCCCGGCTCGCCGGGGACGACAGGAACGCGGGCGGGCCCGACCCCCGCTGGTGGGCCGCCGGGCACAGCGGTCTCCAGGGCGCGGCCCCGCCGTCGGTGCGGCTGACCCTGGAGGAGGCGCTGACGCGGGGCGTTCCCCGCGCGGGGTGTGTGAGCGTGGACACCGCCTCGGTGGTGCGGCGCGGCGGGCCGCCGGCCGGTGCGCACAGCGACATCTGCCATCGGGAGCTGGCCCGGGTGGTGGTCGCGGCGGGGCGCATCGGGCGCTGAACAGCCGGGCGGGCGGACGGGCGGACGGGTGGAGAGAGGGGCGGACGGGTGGAGAGAGGGGCGAACAAGATTCCGAACAGCGTCCGCGAGGAAGATCACACGCTCCTGACCTGCTGCTTCGTGCTGGACATGCCGTAGTCCGGAGCTTCTCATTTTCGATGGAGCCGGATCGGGCAGGCGTACGTCCAAACGTCGACGCTCGATGGACGAGCGACGGAGGTGGCAAGTGCGATGGCCGGTTTCCGGAGTCTTGCGAGACAGGTGCGTGACACGCGGTGTGATCTGGCGCTGAGGCGCTACTCACTGCGCAAGTGCCTGGAGAGGTTCGCCCCTTATGGACATCGGGCGACATGGGACCACCTGTGTGTGCGGCACGGGATCGAGTCCGAGGACCGCGCGCCCGATCCGGCCCGGCTGGTGGCCGCGCTGGAGGAGCTGGAGCGGGCGCGGGCCGTGTGGCTCGCGTACGAGGAGAGCTTCGCGGACCGCCGCAGGCGGGAGAAGCACGACGGGCTGCGCAGGCCGGGCTCCGTCGACGACTGGCACCGGCGGACCTGGGGCGGGCACGGGGTGGCGCGCTGCGACCATCCCTCCTGCCATCCGGCGGCCCCGCTGGACGAGGTGCTGCGGCGGCTGATCGCCGCGCTGGAGAACGAACCGGGTGATTCCTGCCCCGTCTGCGAGGCCACGGGGATCGTATGGCGGGCGGATCTGACCGACGAGCCGTGGACCGGGCCGGTCTGCACCGGCTGCGGCATAGTCGTGCCGCGGCCCGTGCTGACGTCACAGGCCGTGGCGAGTGCCAAGGAGGCGGGACGCGGCAGCCTCGCCCCGGTGGCCTGAGCCGTCACCGGCGTCCTGGGGCCCGAACACGCCCGCAGGACGCGCGAACCCGCCGCCCACGCCCCCGGGCGGCGGGACACCACACCACACCCGGTCACGGCTCAGTCGGCGTCCTTGTCCTTGTCCTTGTAGCGGACGGGCATCAGCCGTGAGCCGGCCATCTGGCGGCCGAACGCGTCCTCGGGGTTGGACAGCACACAGGTCTCCAGCGAGAGACAGCCGCAGCCGATGCAGTCGGTGAGATGGTCCCTCAGCCGCCCGAGCTGCTTGATCCGCTCGTCCAGCTCCTTGCGCCACACATGGGAGAGCCGGGCCCAGTCGTCCCGGTCGGGGGTGCGCTCCTCGGGCAGCTCGGCCAGCGCGTCCCGGATCGTGGCGAGCGGGATGCCGACCCGCTGCGCCGCGCGGACGAAGGCCACCCGGCGCAGGGCGTCCCGGGGGTAGCGGCGCTGATTGCCGGTGGTCCGGCGGCTGCTGATGAGCCCTTTGGACTCGTAGAAGTGGAGGGCGGACACGGCGGCGCCGCTGCGCTCGGAGAGCTGACCTACCGTCAACTCGTGAGTCTTATCCGGAAACTGGGACACCCCTCCAAGCGTAGTCCCTGCCCGGCGGGCGCCGGTGCGCCTCCGTTGACAGAAGCACACCCGCCGACCATGCTGAGCGGGCGCTCAGGCGTGGCCCCGGGAGCCCGCGCCGGTGAGCGGGAGAACGCCACCGAGAGGCAGGGACCAGGGATGGCCGAGCCGAGGATCTTCGCCTCCGCCGAGGAGCTGCGCGCCGGGGTGGGCGAGCCGCTGGGGCACAGCGACTGGCTGGAGATCGACCAGCGGCGGATCGACCTCTTCGCCGAGGCGACCGGCGACCACCAGTGGATCCATGTGGATCCCGTGCGGGCGGCGGCCGGGCCCTTCGGGGCGACCATCGCCCACGGGTATCTCACGCTCTCGCTGCTGCCGGTCCTGGTCCCCCAGGTGATGCGGGTCGAGGGCGCGCGCATGGGCCTCAACTACGGCACCGGCAAGGTGCGCTTTCCCGCTCCGGTACCGGTGGGCTCCCGGCTGCGGGCCACGGCGGAGCTGCGGGAGGTCACCGCGGCGGCCGGCGGGGTGCAGGTGACGGCCCTGGTCACGGTCGAGCGCGAGGGCGGCGAGAAGCCGGTGTGCGTGGCCGAGTCGCTCTCCCGCTACTACTTCTGAGACTTCCCGCCTCCGCGCGGTGTACCGCTACCGCCGGGCCGAGACCATCCGCAGCACGAGATCGGCGTAGAGCGCGCCGACCTCCTCGGGCGTGCGGCGGCCCTGGACATTGAACCAGCGCGCCACATCGATGCAGAGGGAGAGCACGGCGAGGGTGGTCCCCGGAACGTCGGGGACGTCGAACTCCCCGCTCTCGACGCCCTCGCGCAGAATGCCGCGGACCACGGCGTCGCTGCGGCGGCGCAGCGCCACGATCTCGGCGCGGTGCTCGTCGGAGAGCGCGTCCAGCTCGTACTGCACCACCCGGGCGGTGTCGTGCCGGCCGGCGTGCCAGCGGACGAAGGAGCTGACGGCTTCGGCGAGCCGCTCGCCGGGGGTGCCGCCGCGCCCGGAGGCGGTCTCCAGCACTTCGAGCGCCCGCTCGTGCCCGATCCGGCTGATCCGGTGGAGCAGCTCTTCCTTGGTCTTGTAGTGGATGTAGAGGGCGGCGGGGCTCATTCCGGCGCGGCCCGCGATGTCACGGGTGGTCGTCGCGTGATAGCCGCGCTCGGCGAACGCCTCGACGGCGGCCACGAGCAGCTTGCGCGCCGCTTCGGGGGTGACCTCGCCCCACGGCACGTTCTCGCAGTCGGTCTCCTCGGCCGCGGCCATGGCTCGCCTCTTCTCTCACCGGCAGGGGAACACCATACCCCGAAGCTGAGCAAGCGCTTAGGGCCTGTCGTCCGGATCAGGCGGGGACCGGCCGGGACCGGGTCGTACCAGCATAGTTCGGCCCGTGCCGAAGGGTGGATGCGCGACCCTGGAGGCATGACCGCATCCGCTCTCGCCGCTTTCGCCGCACTGCTCGCCGACGAGACCCGGGCCCGTTTCTGTCTCGCCCTGCTGGACGGCCGCGCCTGGACCGCCGGTGAGCTGGCCCGGCATGTGGGGGTCGCGCCGTCGACCGCCAGTGAGCATCTGGGCAGGCTCGTCGCGGGCGGACTGCTGGCCGAGGAGCGCCAGGGGCGGCACCGGTACGTACGGCTGGCCGACGCCCGTACGGCGTATCTGGTGGAGGAGCTGGCCGCCCACACCGAGCCGGGGCCCCCGGCCGCGCCCACGTCGCTGCGGGCGGCGGGCGCGCGCAGCGCGATGGCCCGGGGGCGCACCTGTTACGACCATCTCGCGGGCCGGCTCGGGATCGCGATCACCGAGGCGATGACCGTGCGCGGGCTGCTGCTCCAGGAGTCCGGCTTCGCGCTGACCGCCCGGGGTACGGAGTGGTTCGCCGCGCTGGGTCTGGAGCCGCTGCGGGGGCGGGGGCGGCGGCCGGTCGTCCGGGCGTGTCTGGACTGGACCGAGCGCAGACCGCATCTCGCGGGGGCGGCGGGGGCCGAGCTGTGCCGGTACGCGCTGGACTCGGGCTGGTGCGTACGGATCGGCTCGGAGCGGGCGGTGCGGGTGACCGCCGAGGGGGAGCGGGCGCTGGCCGAGCTGCTCGGCATCGCCCCCGAGGCGCTGCGCTGACCGGCGACCGGCCTGGCCTGGCCGCGATCAGAACTGGAGGGACTTGGTCTGGAGGTACTCCGCCAGACCGTGCGCCCCCAGCTCCCGGCCGAAGCCCGAGCGTTTGTGTCCGCCGAAGGGGGCGAGCGGGTTGAACCGGCCGCCGTTGACGTCGATCTGACCGGCGTCCATGCGGCGGGCGAAGGCGGCTGCCGTCGCATCGTCCGCCGCCCAGACCGCGCCGCCCAGGCCGTACACCGTGCCGTTGGCGATCCGGAGGGCGTCCTCCTCGTCCTCGTACCGCAGCAGTGCCACGACCGGGCCGAAGATCTCCTCCTGCGCGACGGCCATCTCGGGGGTGACATCGGCGAAGACGGTGGGGCTGACGTAGTGGCCGAGGCCGCGGGGCGCGGCCGGGCCGCCCGTGACCAGCCGGGCGCCCTCGGCGACGGCCTTGTCGATGTGGCCCCGCACGCGCCGTAGCTGCCGCTCGCTGACGAGCGGGCCGATCCGCTCCCCCGGGGTGTGTCCGGCGGCCTCCTCGGCCGCGAGGGCCACGGCCTCCTCGTACTGATCGCGGTGGATCAGCAGCCGGGACCAGGCGCTGCAGGTCTGGCCGGAGTTGAACATCACCTGGGCGACGCTCGCGCGGACCGCCGTCCGGAGGTCGGCCCCGGGCAGGATGACGCTGGCCGATTTGCCGCCCAGCTCCAGTGTGACGCGCTTGACGGCCGCCCCGGCGACCGCGCCGATCCGCCGCCCGACCGCCGTGGAGCCGGTGAAGGAGACCAGGTCGACGCCGTCGTGCGCGGCGAGGGCGGCCCCGGCGACCGGGCCGAGGCCGGTGACGACATTGACCGTCCCGGCGGGCAGGTCCGCCTCGTGGACGGCCTCCGCGAAGAGCTGGGCGGTCAGCGGGGTCTCCTCGGAGGGCTTGACCACGACGGCGCAGCCCGCCGCGAGAGCGGCGGCGGCCTTGGCGACGATCTGGTGGAGCGGATAATTCCAGGGGGTGATCGCGCCGACCACGCCGACGGGCTCCAGCAGCACGGTGGAGTTGCCGACGGCCTCCTCGAAGGAGTGTGCGGCGGCCAGCTCCGCGAAGGAGGCCGCGATCACCACCGGCAGCCCGGCGTGGACCGTCCGGGCGAGGTCGGGCGGCGCGCCGAGTTCGGCGACGACGGTCTCGGTGAACGCGTCCGCGCGGGCCGCCAGGGCGTCGCGGAGCGCCGCGATCCGGGCCGCGCGCCCGGCGGGCGGGGTCGCGGCCCAGCCGGGGAACGCGGCGCGGGCGGCGCGCACGGCGGCGTCGATGTCCTCGGCGGTGCCGGCCGGGACACGGGCGACGGTCCGTTCGTCGGCCGGGTTCACCACGGCGATGGTCTCCGCGGTGGCGGCGGGCCGCCAGCGGCCGCCGATGTACATCGCGTCATGGGCCTTCATCGCGCTCCTTCGGGGACGGACGCCCCGCTCGTGCGCCCGCCCACACGATGTCTCCCCGCCGACGGCCGCCGACGGGGATTCACCCGTCCTTCACACATCCTCGCCGAGCAGTTCGGCGGGGGCCGGGGAGACCCTGCGGCCGTGGCGGTCGAAGACATAGAGATGCGCCAGGTCGACCAGCAGGGGCACCTGCGCGCCCTTCTGGAGCCAGAGGCTGGGAGGGGTGCGTACGACCAGCTCGCCCGCGCCGACGCGCTGGGCGGCGGGGTCGTAGGAGGCGTACGGGTTGTAGGGGAGGCGCGGTGATCCGCCGAGCGCCGACGGCGGGCCCGGCGTTCGCGCGACCGTACGCCCCTTCAGCCGGCCCAGGACCCCCGGACGCGGCCGGGCTCTTCGGCGGCGCGGCGAGCCGTCCGGGCGGGGGGACTCCAGATCGGCGACGACGGCGGGCTCGGAGCCGATGTCGACGTGGACGAGTGCCTCGTGGCCCTGGTAGTCGGTGTTCGCGACGGTCCCGGTGAGCGGCACCTCGCCGGGTCTGGCCTGGCTGGGGAGGCCGATCCTGGTGGCCTCGGAGCGCAGTCCGACGATGACCGGCCGGCCCTGCTGGATACGGAGCAGCTGATGGTCGACGCTGAGCGGCTCGGGCAGGGGGAGTCGCTGGCTGCCCAGGTCCAGCGACATCCCTTCGCGCGGCGGCGCGTGGACGAAGCCCTGGACGAGATTGATCCGGGGGGTGCCGATGAACGCGGCGACGAAGATGTTGTCGGGGAGGGCGTAGATGTCGCGCGGGGCTCCGACCTGCTGAAGCACTCCGCCGCGTATCACCGCCACCCGGTCGCCGAGTGACATCGCCTCGGCCTGGTCGTGGGTGACATAGACGGTGGTGACGCCCATCTCGCGCGTGAGCTGGGCGATTTCGGAGCGGAGCTGAATGCGTAACTTGGCGTCGATGTTGGAGAGCGGCTCGTCCATGAGAAAGACGGAGGGCCGCCGGGAGATCGCACGGCCCATGGCGACGCGCTGGCGCTCGCCGCCGGAGAGCTGGCTGGGGTAGCGGTCGAGGACGTCCTCGATACCGAGCTTCCGGGCGGTGGCGTCGACGCGTGGGCCGCGGTCCTCTCGGGGGTTCTCCACCAGCAGGGGAAAGCCGATGTTGTCGCGGTTGGTCATGTTCGGATAGAGCGCGAAGTTCTGGAAGACCATGGCCATATCGCGGTCGCCGGGCGGCATGTCGTTGGCGAGTTGGCCGTCGAGCCGCAGCTCACCATCAGTGATCGCCTCAAGTCCCGCGATCATGCGCAGCACGGTGGACTTTCCGCAGCCGGAGGGTCCGAGGAGTACCAGGAATTCTCCGGGTTCGATGTCCAGGGTCAATCGGTCGACGGCGCGCGGTGCCCGTCCGTATCGTTTGCTGACGTTATGAAGGGAAATAGCGCGAGTCATGTGGGGGTCCCGCCGGGTCAGATGGGGATCGGCTGAGACGCTTGAAAATAGCTGACTAACCCCGGCCGGGGAATCATCCCGACGGATGTTTAACCTGGCCTTTTCCTATTTCGTCGGCCAAAGTGCGGTTCTGGCCCTCGTGATGATGAACGCCTTCCAATTCCCCGGGGGAGCTTTTTCGACGGGGGCGGGCGCGGCCGCCGCACCTGAAACACAGCAAACGGGATGAAAGAGCCGCCCCCGGTGTGACACCGGGGGCGGCGGAGGGCGGTGGGGAGACCGCCCGGGGGATCGTCCGGGGCCTCACTGAGGGGTGAGGCCCCGGGACGTCCGTCAGATGATGCCGAAGACGACTCCGGCGGCGAGCACCACGAGTGAGGTGAGCGCGGCCCACTTGACCGTGAAGCGGGTGTGGTCGCCGAACTCGACCTTGGCCATGCCGACGAGGACGTAGACGGCGGGGACCAGCGGGCTGGACATGTGGAGGGCCTGGCCGACGAGGGAGGCGCGGGCGATCTCCAGCGGGGAGACACCGTGGGCGGCGCCGGCCTCGGCGAGGACGGGCAGCACACCGAAGTAGAAGCCGTCGTTCGACATGAAGTAGGTGAGCGGGAGGCTCAGCAGACCGGTGACGATGGCCATGTGCGGGCCCATGCCCTCGGGGATGGCCCCGACGAGCCAGTCCGCCATGTGCTTGACCATGCCGGTGCCGGTGAGGACTCCGGTGAAGACGGCGGCGGCGAAGACCATGCCCGCGACGTTGAGGACGTTCTCGGCGTGCGCGCCGATCCGGGCCCGCTGGTCGGCCATGTTCGGGTAGTTGACCGTGAGGGCGAGCGCCGCGCCGAGGATGAAGAGGACCGGGATGGGCAGCAGCTCCATGATCATCGCGGTGAGGAGGGCGATGGTGAGGCCGGCGTTGAACCAGTAGAGCTTGGGGCGCAGGGTCTCGCGGTTGGGGTCGAGGCCCTGGAAGCCCTCGTCGTCGCCCTGTCCGGGGGCCGGGGCCGGGGAGTCCGCGGCGCTGTCACCGGAGTCGGCGGCGGCGCCGGAGGCCGCGCCCTTGTTCTTGCCCTTGCCCTTGCCCTTCGCGGAGCCCTTGCCGGTCTGAGCGCCGGAGCCGCCCGCCTTGACCAGCACCGTCTCACTCTCGGTCGCCAGCGCCTGGTCCAGGGAGAGATAGCCGAGGCGCTTGCGCTCCCGCATGCCGAGGACGTAGGCGAGGATGAAGACGAAGAGCAGTCCGACGGCGAGCGCCGGGATCATCGGGACGAAGATGTCGCCCGCGTCGAGCTTCAGCGCGGTGGCCGCACGGGCGGTGGGGCCGCCCCAGGGCAGGGTGTTCATGACACCGTTGGCGGTGGCGGCGATACCGGTCATCACGACCAGGCTCATCCCGAGCCGCTTGTAGAGCGGATACATCGCCGAGACGGTGATCATGAAGGTGGTGGAGCCGTCGCCGTCCAGCGAGACGATCGCGGCGAGCAGCGCGGTGCCGACCACCACCCGCATCGGGTCGGCCTTGCAGAAGCGCAGGATGGCCCGGACGATCGGGTCGAAGAGACCGACATCGATCATCACACCGAAGTAGACGATCGCGAACATCAGCATCGCGGCGGTGGGGGCAAGGTTGCCGACGCCTTCGATGACGTAGTCCCCGAGATGCGCACCCTTGCCGACGAGGACACAGAAGAGCGCGGGGACGAGGACGAGCGCCGCGATGGGCGACATCTTCTTCATCATGATCAGGACCAGGAAGGTCGCGATCATGGCGAAGCCGAGGATTGTCAGCATGGGGCTACCTAACGTTCATCCTTGAACTCCCACCGGAGGCGGCGGTCCGGATGACGTTAGGTCCCGTCAAAAGCTGTTAACAAGATGTTGACGTGTGAGCAATACGAGCAAAACCCCAGGTCAACGTCTTACTGGTGGTTTCCGGGCCCCCGCGCCCGCGCGTGGCCCGCCGGACGGGCCCCGAACACGCCCCCGTACGCGGGGGCGTTTGGCGTTGACGGAGCGTCCAGCCAATCCTACGGTGACCCATAGGATTCCTTTGGGCTTTTCAGTACCGGGAGCGGCGATGAGCGGCATCGAGCAGGCCATGGAGCGGGCACGGAAGACGGCCGGGGCGCTGGGGCACTCCCCCGGCTTCGGCAACGAGCACAGCTCGGAGGCGGTGCCCGGCGCGCTTCCGGTCGGCCGCAACACCCCGCAGCGCGCCCCCCTGGGGCTGTACGCGGAGCAGCTGAGCGGCTCCGCCTTCACCGAGCCCCGGGCCCGCAACCGCCGCTCCTGGCTGTACCGGATCAAGCCCTCGGCCGCCCATCCGCCGTACCGCCGCGTCGACAACGGCCGGCTGCGCGCCGCGCCGTTCACCGAGACCGCCCCCGACCCCAACCGGCTGCGGTGGAACCCGCTGCCGGAGCCGGCCCCGGGCACCGACTGGCTCGCCGGTCTGTGGACACTGGGCGGCAACGGGGACGCGGCGCAGCGCACCGGCATGGCCGTGCACCTCTATCACGCCAACGCTCCGATGCGGGACCGGGTCTTCGGCGACGCGGACGGCGAGCTGCTCATCGTCCCGGAGCTGGGCGGACTGCTGCTCGTCACCGAGCTGGGGATGCTCGCCGCCCGGCCCGGCGAGGTGGCGCTGATCCCGCGCGGCGTCCGCTTCCGAGTGGAGCTGCTGGACGAGCGGGCCCGGGGCTATGTCTGCGAGAACTACGGCAGGCCCTTCGAGCTGCCCGACCTCGGCCCGATCGGCGCGAACGGCCTGGCCAACGCGCGGGACTTCCTCGCGCCGAAGGCCGCGTACGAGGAGGCCGCGGGGCCGGTCGAGGTGATCAACAAGTTCTGCGGAAACCTCTGGGCCGCCTCCTACGACCACTCCCCCCTCGATGTGGTCGCCTGGCACGGCAACCATGTCCCCTACGTCTACGACCTGCGCCGCTTCAATGTCATGGGGTCCATCTCCTACGACCACCCGGACCCCTCGGTCTTCACCGTGCTGACCTCGCCGTCCGACACCCCGGGGCTCGCGGGCGTCGACTTCGTGGTCTTCGCGCCGCGCTGGCTGGTCGGCGAGGACACCTTCCGCCCGCCCTATTTCCACCGCAATGTGATGAGCGAGTACATGGGCCTGATCGAGGGCGCCTACGACGCCAAGGCCGAGGGCTTCGTGCCCGGCGGCGGCTCGCTGCACAACATGATGTCGGCGCACGGCCCGGACCGGGAGACCTTCGACCGGGCGAGCGCCGCGGAGCTGAAGCCGCAGAAGATCGACGACGGTCTCGCCTTCATGTTCGAGACGCGCTGGCCGGTGACGGCGACCGGGCAGGCGGCGAACGCGGACCATCTGCAGAAGGGCTACGACGGCGTATGGCAGGGTCTTGAACGTCATTTCACGTCGTGATACGCCCTGATCCGGAGAGACGGAGCCCCCGTGACCTCCTCCTTCGCCCCTGATTCACTGGTACTGAACCGGAAGCTGCCGCTCTGGTACCAGGTCTCGCAGTCCCTGCGCGCCTCGATACTCGGCCGCACCCCCGACGCCTCACTGCGGCTGCCCACCGAGGAGCAGCTCGCCGCGCACTACCGGGTGAGCGTGCTGACCATGCGGCAGGCCCTCAAGGAGCTGGAGGAGGAGGGGCTGATCAGCCGCCACCGGCGGCGGGGCACCTTCATCGAGCCGGGGGCGCGCAGAGGCGCGCCCAGGCGGCTGCTGGGCTCGATCGACGCCATCGTGGCGCAGCAGTCGGGCGAGCGGACGACCGTCCTGGGGCACGGCCCCGAGCCGGTGCCGGGGGAGCTGTCCGAGTACTTTCCCGGTCTGACGGAGATCGTCGCCTATCGCAGACTGCGCTGGGACGGCGAGAGCGGCGAGCCCAGCAATTGGGCGGAGAACGCGGTGCGCCCGGACATCGCGGCGCGGCTGGACCCGGCCGACCTGGAGCGGTGGCCGATGACGAAGGCGCTGCGGGACGGGGTGGGCGTACGGATCAGCCGGATCACCGACACGGTGGAGGCGCGGCTGGCGGACCCGCGCACGGCGGAGCTGCTGAAGGTGCCGCTGCTGAGCCCGATCCTGCACTACACGGGGGTGACCTACGACCGGGACGGCCAGGTCGTGGATGTGGCGCGGATCCGCTACCGGGGGGACCGGTTCTCGTTCTCGGTGACGGTCGAGGCGGAGTGAGGGCCTCAGGAGCCGCGTCCGCGCGGTCGTGACCGCGCGGACGCCCGGAAGTCGCCGGGGCACCAGGGCCTGCGAGCCCGGCGAGATCCGTCGGACAGGGCCTGAGCGCGGGGCCGCACAGGCGGTGACACACGGAAGGGGCGGGACTCGCTCGGGAGGAGTGGGACTCCCGAGCGGGGCCGGAGGGTCAGTGGCGGCTGCCGAAGAGCGTGCGACGCAGCCTCCGCAGCGGTGCGAAGAGCGAGACTCCGCCCCTGCCGCCACGGTCGTGCGCCACATCGCGCGAGGTCAGCTCGCGCATCAGCGACGTCGCCTCGGCCGTCTCCCGCTGGGGCACGGCGGGACCGCCGAGCACCGACAGATGTCGGTCGAGGCGCGAGCTGGTCGCGCTGTTCCCGCAGACGATCGCGGGCACACGCGCCCTGCTGCGCACTGTTATCTGTTCCATGTCACTCCCCACCCGTACGACGCACCCGGCCCGGGCAGGTTAACCCTATCGCCCCACCAGGACACGCATGTATCCCACCCACAGGATTCACCGCACCCGTACGCGAGTTGACGCTGACGCTACGAATCCGGTCTTTTCCAGGGCGAGTTGGACAGATTCGAGTCTCCACTCGTCGATTCTGCCCACCGCCTCCCCGGACCACTCGCACCCCAGGGAACTCTTTGCTCACGAGTCCGCACTCCGCGCTCACCGCCGGCCGCCGCGACGGCCGTTCCCGGCCGGAATCAGGGGTGTGATCTCCGCCACCGACGAGGCGGGTCTCAGGCGTGGGCGGTGAAGACGGAGAGATAGCCGCCGGACTGGCCGGAGGCCGTGGGGTGGTACGACTCGCCGACGTTGAGCAGATTGAGGCTGTGCAGCCAGGACGCCCCGGAGCAGATCTCGTGCCCGGTGAAGGCCGGCACCACGTCCGCGAAGGCGAAACCGTGGTCGGCGGCCCGCTTGGCGAGGGCGGCGTTGAGATGGTCGGCGGCCCCGTTGATCGCGGACCGCTCGCGCTCGGTCAGCCCGGCGACACAGGTGCCGCTCAGCTTGTAGAAGCGGGGATAGCCGAGGACGACGACCGCCGCGCCGGGGGCCCGGCCGCCGATGGCCGTGTACAGGGAGTCGAGTCTGCCGGGGAGGGTGGTGTCGACGTACCCCCGGGCCTGGTTCACCCGATTGACGCAGGCGTTTTCGGACTGGAGGACGCAGGTGGTCATGACATCGGCGAATCCCGCGTCATTGCCGCCCACGGAGAGGGAGACGAGGTCGGTCGAGGCGTTGAGCGGGCCGAGCTGGCTCGCGGCGACGTCACTCGTACGAGCACCCGCGCAAGCGGTGAAGGCGAACGACGAGGGGGCGTTCGCGGCCGCCCAGAGCTTGGGGTAGGCGCGGTTGCTGCGCTTGCAGTCGCCGCTGGCGCTGTCGTAGGAGCCGGCGCCGAGACCCGAGGAGTACGAGTCCCCCAGCGCCACGTAGTCGAGGGCCAGGGCGCGGTCGGCGGCCCGCGCCTGGCCCGCCCCGGCGAGGGCGAGCACGGCGGCGAGGAGGAACGAGGAGGACGAGGCCGCGATTCGGGACAGTTTCATGGAACCTCCCTGTAGCAGAATGCCTGCCTCAACTTTCTTACCAGTCAGTAGACTTCACTGGAAGTGTCCATGCCAAAACTGGCGGCGGCGGCCCGGCCGGCCGCGCACGGACACACGGCTCCGGAGAGCGGGCGCGGGCGCCCCGACAGACGAGATCCAGCCAAGTGAACCGTCCGGAAGCGGCGGTCGGCAGTCCGAGTGGAATCACCGCCACCGCCTCGCGGCCCCGGCGCACACGACAGCGGCCACCGCCGCCGCCCCGGCCCCGACCGGCACGGATCCCACGCCGCGCACACCGTTCGCCCTCGCGACGCGAGCCCGTCGACCCACCCCCGGGCGGCGGACCGGCGGCAGGGATCGCACAGGCGAACGGCAGCGGCCCCCTACCGCAGGTTGGGCTAACACGTGAGCCCTGAGTAGTTATCAAATATGCAAAAACTAAGGGCAGTTACTCAGATTTGCCTTAGAGTCACGGTCGTCAATACGTCGTACACCCACCCGCAACGGTTCATCACGCAGGCGGCGGCTCAAGGGGAGGGCTCAGCGTCGCGATGGACTGGGAGCGGAGCGTGGCAGGGGGGTGCCGTGGCCGGTTTTCGTGCTCATCCCGAGCCGTCACACCGCACGGCCAGATTCCATCGTTCGTCCGGCCGGCCCGGAGGTTGTTCCGCCATGGGCCGGTGAACGATGGACCCCCCTTTCGAACCGGACACTCATCCGGATCGCCCGGGGGCGGGCGGTCCACCGGTGGAGAGGGAAGAGAAACTCATGAGTTCAGTCCTGCACCCGGCCGCTCCGGGGCCAGATCCGTCGACCCCGGCCGGAGCCCCGGCCGACCGGCCGGGTCGAACGGCGGGCAGTTACCGGCCGATCTCCACCCATCTGGCGATCACCCCGCCCGTCAGCGTCGTGATCCCCGCCATGAACGAGGCGGCGAACCTGCCGCACGTCTTCAAGACCCTGCCCGACTGGATCCATGAAGTCGTGCTGGTCGACGGGAACTCCACCGACGACACGGTCGAGGTAGCCCGCGCGCTGCGCCCCGACGTCAAGGTCGTCAGACAGGTGGGCAAGGGCAAGGGGGACGCCCTCATCAGCGGGTTCGCGGCCTGCACCGGCGACATCATCGTCATGGTGGACGCCGACGGCTCCGCCGACGGCAGCGAGATCGTCTCCTATGTCTCGGCCCTCGTCTCCGGCGCCGACTTCGCCAAGGGCTCGCGCTTCGCCAACGGCGGCGGAACCGACGACATGACCTTCATCCGCAGGCTGGGCAACTCGGTCCTGTGCTCCATCGTCAACACCAAGTTCGGGGCCCGCTACACCGATCTCTGCTACGGATACAACGCCTTCTGGAAGCACTGCCTCGACAAGATCACCCTGGACTGCACGGGCTTCGAGATCGAAACCCTGATGAACATCCGCGTCGTCAAGGCCGGGCTCCGGGTCCAGGAGGTCCCCAGCCACGAGTACAACCGCATCCACGGCGTCAGCAATCTGAGCGCCGTCCGCGACGGCATCCGCGTGCTCAAGGTGATCCTTCAGGAGAAGGGCGTCGGCCTCGCCGAGCGCCGGCGCGGCGGGGCCTCGGCCGGTGTGCGCATACCCCGGGGAGAGATGTCTTGAGCGACCGCCGCTTCTCGGTGGTGATCTGCGTCTACACCGAAGACCGCTGGGACGACATCCTCGCGGCCGTCGCCTCGGTACGGAATCAGTCACTCCAGGCGCTGGAGACCCTTCTCGTGGTCGACCACAACCCGGCGCTGCTCGACCGGCTCACCCGTGAGTACCGGGAGACCGCCGTCACGGCGGGCGCGGCGGTGCACGTGCTCGCCAATGCCGGACCCCGTGGTCTCTCCTCGGGCCGCAACACCGGGATCGCCGCCTCCAAGGGCGAGTTCGTCGCCTTCCTCGACGACGACGCCGTGGCCGAGAAGGACTGGCTGCGCTGGTTCGCCGACGGGTACGACGACCCGAGGGTGATGGCCGTCGGCGGGCGGACCGCCCCCGACTGGGAGTCGGGCCGGCGGCCCGACTGGTTCCCCGAGGAGTTCGACTGGGTCGTCGGCGCGACCTACCGGGGGCTGCCCCCGGGCCGGGTGCGGGTCCGCAATGTGCTCGGCGGGAACGCCTCCTTCCGGCGTACCGCCTTCGACGCCTCCGGCGGATTCGCCACCGGCATCGGGCGGGACGGCGACAAACGGCCGCTGGGGTGCGAGGAGACCGAGCTGTGCATCCGGCTCGGCAAGGCGCTCCCCGGGGCGGTGCTGCTGATCGACGACCGCGCGGTGATCCACCACAAGGTCCCGGCCGCCCGCGAGCGGTTCGCCTACTTCCGTACCCGCACCTACGCCGAAGGGCTGTCCAAGGCGCTGGTGGCCCGGAGCGTCGGGGCGGGCAAGGGCCTGGAGTCCGAACGCCGCTACACCACCCGGGTGCTGCCGGCCGGGGTGCTGCGCGGGCTGCGGGACGCGGCGCTGGGGCGGCCCGGCGGCGCGGGCCGGGCGGGCGCGATCCTCACCGGGGTCGCGGCGGCGGCCGGCGGATACGCGATCGGGACCGCCCGGGCCCGGCGGGGCGCGGTGAGTTTCTCCTCCGGTCCGATCGTCCCCCTGCCGGAGACCGGCCCGGAAGCGGCGGCTCCGGCTCCGGCTCCGGCTTCAGCTCCGGGGAGTGAGACCCGATGAGTGAACCCGTACCCGTGCTGATGTATCACGCCGTCGCTCATCAGCCGGCCAGGGCGACCCACGGCCTCTCCGTCTCCCCCGCCGCCTTCACCGAGCAGATGGCGGTGCTGGAGGAGCGCGGTTTCACCCCGGTCACCACCGCCCAGCTGGGCGAGTCCTGGCGCTCCGGCGGCCGGGTGCCGCTGCCGCGCCGGCCCGTGCTGATCACCTTCGACGACGGGTACGAGGGCGTCCACCGGCACGCCCTGCCCGTGCTCGCCAAGCACGGATTCGCCGCCACCCTCTTCGTCTCCACCGGCTGGCTGCGCGGCGCGCACGACGAGGGCGGCGCGCTGGACACCATGCTCGACTGGGACCAGGTGCGGGAGCTGGCCCACTCGGGCACCGAGATCGGCGGCCACACCCACAGCCATCCGCAACTGGACCAGCTCGACGGCGAACGGCTGTGGGACGAGACCGCCCGCTGCCGCGACATCATCGCCGACGAGGTGGGCGTGGCCCCGCTCTCCTTCGCCTACCCCTACGGCTACTCCAGCCGCCGGGTCCGCGAGACGGTCCGGGAAGCGGGCTTCGCCCAGGCCCTCGCGGTGGGCAACGCCCTCGCCCGGCCCGCCCAGGGACCGTACGCCGTCCAGCGGGTGACCGTCCGGCGCTCCACCGGCGCGGAGGAGTTCGAACGGCTGGTGGAGGGGCGCTCCCTCGCCCGGAACTTCGCCCGGGACCGCGCGCTCACCAAGGGGTACGCGATGGTACGCCGGACCCGGAGGGCGCTGACGGTGCTCCGGGGACGGGGGTAGGGCCCGGACCCGGGGCCGGGGGGCCGGTGGTGTGCCGGGGGGCGGGGCGCGCCGCCGGGCAAAACTCCGTGCGTCCGGGGGGCGGGTGCCGGATCATGGGCCCCATGTCAGCCGTACAGCCTCAGATGGAGCGCATGTCTGCCGCAGCCGCACAGCCACAGGACACTCTGCCGATCCGGCTCAATGTCGATGACAGCGACTCTCCGTCGGACGTCATCGACGCGCTCTTCCTCGGACGTTTCGCGACCGGGGAGCAGCCCTACGCACACGCCCATCAGATCGATCGCGTCAAACCCGGGTTCGAGCTGCTGCCCACGGGCTCGAAGGTGCTGCGCTCCGCGCGGGACGACGACCGCCGCGCGGTGCTCGCCGAGGGCGAGGGCTACACCGTGCTCGTCTCCCACTGGAATCGGGGCGCGGACGTCACGGTGACGGCGGTCAGCGCCGAGCTGGCCGAGCGGATCGTCAAGGAGTCGACGGCCGAGGCGGCCGACGATCCGGAGCCGCAGCCGGAGAATGTGACGATGGGGTTCTGGTACGTCTCCCCCCGGCGCGGCCCGCACCGCACCACCCGCCAGATCTCGGCCGGGACCTGGGAGGAGATCCGGCCCAACTACACCGCTCCGGTGGCGAGCGCCATGGACCGGCTGATGAAGGTGACTCCGGACGACATCTCGGGCCGGCTGCTGCTGCTCCACGGCCCGCCGGGCACCGGGAAGACCTCCGCGCTGCGCACCCTGGCGCGTTCCTGGCGGGACTGGTGCCAGGTGGACTGTGTGCTCGACCCGGAGCGGCTCTTCAACGACGTCGGGTATCTGATGGACATCGCCATCGGCGAGGACGACGGGACCGCGAAGGGCCGCTGGCGGCTGCTGCTGCTGGAGGACTGCGACGAGCTGATCCGGGGCGAGGCCAAGCACACGGCGGGCCAGGCGCTCTCCCGGCTGCTGAACCTCACCGACGGGCTGCTCGGCCAGGGCCGCAATGTGCTGGTCGGGGTGACGACCAACGAGGATCTGGAGCGGCTCCATCCGGCGGTGGTCCGTCCGGGTCGCTGTCTGGCCAGGATCGAGGTCGGCGCGCTCACCCGTGCGGAGGCGGTGGGCTGGCTGGGCTCGGAGGAGGGTGTGGGCCGGGGCGGCTCGACGCTCGCGGAGCTGTTCGCGCTGCGCCGGGGCGTCGGCCCGGCCGCCATCCCCGAGCAGCACGGCGGATCGGACGCGGGCCTCTACCTCTAGGGAGTGTCAGCCGTCGTACGCCGCCCGGGTCGCGTCCCGGGCGGCGGACAGCGCCTCCTCGCGGGTGGCCCCGAGGCGGTGGGCCCGCTCCGCGAACGCCCGCGCGGCCGAGGCCAGCTCTCTGGCGGCCGCGTCGGCGGCCGGTGCGACGAAGGTGCCGTTGCGGCCCCGGGTCTCGATCACCCCGTCCGCCTCCAGGGCGCGATAGGCCTTGGCGACGGTGTTGGCGGCGAGGCCGAGTTCCTCCGCGAGGCCCCGGACGGTGGGCAGCCGGTGGCCCACCGGGAGCGCGCCGGAGCGGGCCTGTCCGGAGATCTGCGCACGGAGCTGTTCGAAGGGCGCGTCGGGCGATGCCGCGTCGATGACGATCTTGAGGGTCACCCGCCGATTCTCCCCCATCGCCCGGCGGGCCCCGGGGGAAACCCGAGGGCGACACGGCCGGACGTCGGCGTACGGTCGGGCCCATGACGGTTTCGGTTGAGGTACGGCTGATCAAGGCGGGCGCGACGAAGATCCGCTATCCGGCGGAGCTGGTGGCCGACGACGGTGTCCACACGGTGGTCCGCGCGGAGTGGGCGGGCGCGGGGGTGCGGGATTTCGGGTTCGTCCGCTTCGAGCCGGGCGATGTGTTCACCGAGCACTACTGGCGGGACCGGTGGTACGCGGTGAAAGAGGTGCGCACCGGCGAGGGTGTGCTCAAGGGCTGGTACTGCGACATCACCCGGCCCGCCCGGGTGGCGGGCGGTGAGCTGAGCGCGGAGGACCTGGACCTGGATCTGTGGGTCTCGGCCGACGGCCGTGAGGTGCTGCGGCTGGACGAGGACGAGTTCGCCGCGAGCGGGCTCGCCGGGACCGACCCGGAGGCGGCCCGGCGGGCGGTGGACGCCCTGGACGAGCTGGAGGCCGTGGCGCGCGGCGGCGGGCTGGGCCTGTCTGATGGATCAGGCTGGATCAGTGAGCGGGGTCTGGTGCCGTGGATCTCCCCCGCAGCCTCCGACGCGGGTGGTACCCCCAGGCGGAGGAGGGAGCCAATGTGGTGTATTGGCGACTGACGACAACGCGGCATGGGGGCACCTCCCGGGCGAAGCCCAGGGGGAGCGGGCCAGGGCCCGCGAGCCCAGCAAGATCCGTCAGACAGGCCCTTGAGGGAGCTGCTCCGGCGAGGACGCTGACCGGCCAACGTACAACGGCGTCGGGCCCCCCCCCCTTGGGGGGGGAGGGGGGGAGGGAGCCGGACCCTCTCGTTAGGGCGGGGGGGGGGGGTCGGGGGTGCGGCCCCCCCC
>NZ_BMWG01000012.1:173040-182111 GCF_014651115.1 Streptomyces inusitatus
GGGGCGGAGGGGCCCGCGACGCCCAGGGCGCGGCGGCCGCCCCCGGGGGGGGGAGGGGGGGGCCCCCCACCGCCGACCCGTTCGATCGGGGCGGGGCGGGCCGTTCGGTTCACGGCCCGCCCCGCCGGCGCATCGGCGGGAGCGGTGGGGAAGGTGCCGTTGGATCAGGCGTCGGCGCCGCGACGGCGGACGATCGCCTTCTTGATCAGCGGCCAGGAGAGCAGGATCGCGATGATCACGTAGATCGTGACCGAGAACGGCGTGTTGAACAGGCCGCTGACGCTGCCGTCGCTGATCTGGAGGGCACGGCGCAGCTGCTGCTCGGCGGCCGGGCCGAGGATGACACCGATGACGGCCGGCAGCACGGGCAGGCCGTACCGCCGCATCCCGAAGCCCAGCAGACCGATGAGCAGCAGGATGACCAGGTCGAGGGCCTCGCCGCCGACCGCGTACGCGCCGACTCCGGCGAAGAAGAGGATGCCCGCGTAGAGGTAGGGGCGCGGGATCTTCAGCAGCTTCGCCCAGACCGGCGCGAGCGGCAGGTTGAGGGCGAGCAGCAGGACCATGCCGACGAACAGCGAGGCGATGAGGCCCCAGACCAGGTCCGGCTCGCGCTCGAAGAGCAGCGGTCCGGGCTGGATGCCGTACTGCTGGAAGGCGGCCAGCATGACGGCCGCGACCGCGGTGGTCGGCAGTCCGAGGGTCAGCATGGAGACCAGGGTGCCCGCCGCGGAGGCGGAGGCCGCCGACTCGGGACCGGCGACGCCCTCGATGGCGCCCTTGCCGAACTCCTTCTTGTTCTTGGAGAGCCGCTTCTCGGTGACGTAGGAGAGGAAGGTCGGGATCTCCGCGCCGCCCGCGGGGATCGCGCCGAACGGGAAGCCGATGAAGGGGCCGCGCAGCCAGGGCTTCCAGGTGCGCTTCAGGTCGTCCTTGCCGAGCCAGGGGCGGCCGACCGGGATGGGCGGGTCCGAGTTGCGGCGGAGGTGGGCCGCGACCCAGAGGGCCTCGCCGATGGCGAAGAGGCCGACCGCGACGATGACGACCTCGATGCCGTCCGCGAGGTGGAGCGAGCCGAAGGTGAGCCGCTGCTGGCCGGTCATCTGGTCCAGGCCGACGAGGCCGATGGTGAGGCCGATCAGCAGGGAGGCGAGACCGCGGATGCGGGAGGAGCCGAGGACCGAGGTGACCGCGATGAAGGCGAGCACCATGATGGCGAAGTAGTCCGGCGCGCCGATGTCGACGGCCAGTTCCGCGACGGTGGGGGCGAGGGCGACCAGCAGGATGGTGCCTATCAGACCGCCCGCGAAGTGTCCGACCGCGGCGGCGGCGAGGGCTTGTGAGCCCCGCCCCGACTTGGCCATGGGGTTGCCTTCGATGGCGGCGACGACCGCCGCGCTCTCACCCGGGGTGTTCAGCAGGATCGAGGTGGTGGAGCCGCCGAACATCGCGCCGTAGTAGATGCCGGCGAACATGATGAACGCGCCGGTCGGCTCAAGGCCGTAGGTGACGGGCAGGAGGAGCGCCACGGCCATCGCGGGTCCGATGCCGGGCAGCACTCCGATCGCGGTGCCCAGCAGTACGCCGATCACCGCCCAGAGCAGGTTGATCGGGGTCAGCGCGGTGCCGAATCCGTCGATCAGCGAATTGAGAGAGTCCATCGGCTAGAGCACCCCCATCAGCGGGCCACCGGGGAGCGGAACGCCGAGCAGATTGTTGAAGATGTAGTACGTGACCAGCGCGAGGGACGCGGCGATCAGTGGGTCGCGGTGGAACTGCCGGCTGCCGAGGGCGAACGCGGCGCCCCAGAAGAGCAGTGCTCCGGCGATGGGGAAGCCGAGCGGGCCGATGAGGACGGCGAAGCCGAGGAAGACTCCGGCGAGCAGCAGGACCGTACGCCAGTCGCTGGGCTCGCTGAGGTCGACGTCCTCGCCGCCCTCCGCCTCTCCGTGTCCGCCGCGGACGACGTCGACGGCGAGGAGTACGGCGATCACCAGGAGGCCGATGCCGACGGCTATCGGGACGGTCTTGGGGCCGACGGGGCCGCGCTGGGCGATGTCGACGTCCATGGTGAGCGCGTCCGCGAGGACGAGCACACCGATCAGGAAGAGAAGGACGCTGACGCCGATCTCGGAGTGTTCGCGCAGCCAGGACCGGGGGCCGGCCGGGCGGGCGGAGGCGTCCGTCGACTGAGTCGCGGGGGATTCCTGTGAGTTCACAGTCCGAGCTCCTTCAGCACCGAGTCCACGCGCTTGTCCTGTTCGTCCAGGAAGTCACCGAACTTGTCGCCGACGAGGAAGGCGTCGTTCCAGCCGTTCTTCTTGAGCGACTCCTTCCACTCGTCGGAGGCGTGCAGCTCCTTGATCAGGTTGGTGAGCTTCTCCCGCTCGTTCTTGGAGATGCCGGGCGGGGCGACGATCCCGCGCCAGTTGGTGAACTCGGTGTCGATGCCCGCCTCACGCAGGGTGGGGGCGTCGAGGCCGGGGACCCGCTCCGCGCCGGTGACGGCCAGCAGCCGGAGTTCGCCGGACTTGATCTGGTCGAGGTACTCGCCGACGCCGGAGACTCCGAAGCCGACCTTGTTGCCGAGGATGGAGGCGAGGAGCTCGCCGCCGCCGTCGAAGGGGATGTAGTTGACGGTCTTGGGCGCGATGCCCGCGGCCTGCGCCATCAGCATGGGCGCGAGGTGGTCGGGACCGCCCGGGGAGGAGCCTCCGCCGACCGGGAGCTTGCCCGGGTCCTTCTTCCACGCGGCGACGAGATCGTCGATGTTCTTGTACGGGGAGTCCTTGCCGACGACGACGATGCCCTGCTCCTCGGTGAGGCGGGCGATCGGCGTGGTGTCGGCGAGCGTCTTGGGGGTCTTGTTGGTGTGGACGGCTCCGACGACGCCGAGGCCCATCGACATGGCGAGCTTGCCGTTGCCGTGCTCGCCGACCAGCCGGGTCAGTCCGACGGTGCCGCCGGCCCCGGGGAGGTTGAAGACCTCGACGTTGTGGGTCAGGCCGGCGTCCTCGGCGTTCTTCGCCGCCGTCCGCGCGGTGATGTCGTAGCCGCCGCCGGGAGTGTTCGGGACCATGAACCGCAGCCCGGGGATCTGCGTGCCGGTGTCGGAGCCCTTGCCCTCGCTGAGCAGTGGCGGCCCCACGAACACCAGCAACGCAGCCCCGAGCAGGGCGAGGGGAGTGCGCAATCGCACGTGAGCCGCCTTTCGGTAGGGGAATGTGTGAAGTGGCCCACATGTTGCCGGTGCGTTAAGAAAGTGTCTCTCTTCCGGAATCAACGGACGTTGTGGTCATTGTGGTCACCGCTTAGCGTGTGCGCGTGATGAAAGTGCTGGTAGTGGACGACGACTTCATGGTCGCCAAGCTGCACAGCCGCTATGTGTCCATGGCGGAGGGGTTCCGGGTCGCGGGAGTCGCGCACACCGGCGCCGAGGCTCTGCGTGCGGCTGAACGGTTGCGGCCCGATGTGGTCTTGCTCGACATCTATCTGCCCGATATGGACGGGTTGACGGTGTTGCGCGAGCTGCGGGCGGCGGAGGAGCGGGACGAGTCACGGGCGAGGGTGGACGCTCTGTTCATCACGGCGGCCCGGGACGCGGGGCTGGTGCGGGCGGCGCTGCGGGCGGGCGCGCTGCACTATCTGATCAAGCCGTTCAATCAGGCTTCCCTGCAAGAGCAGTTGAGGCATATGGCGGCCTTGCGGTCGCGGTTCGAAAGGCTCGGGGAGGCACGTCAGGAGGATGTGGATCAGATATTCGGGGCCCGGCCGCCGGGTGCGCGCGGGCTGCCGAAAGGGCTCGCGGCGCACACGGCCGAGCTGGTGGAGCGGGTGCTGCGGGAGCGGGGCGGCGATCTTTCGGCGACCGAGTGCGCGGAGGCCGGTTCGCTGTCGCGGGTGAGCGCCCGGCGGTATCTGGAGTACTTCGTGGAGACCGGCCGGGTCGAGGTGACCCTGCGGTACGGCGGCACGGGCCGCCCGGAGCGGCGGTATCGCCTGGTGGGCGGGGGTGCCGCGAGCCATGGCCGACGAGGCGGCTGAGACCTTGACGGAAGGCGGCCCGGTGCCGGGCGGGGCGTTACCGGCGCGGGCCCTCGCGCCCGCCGCCGGATTCGCACCCGCACACGGGGCGTGACCGTCCGGCGGTACGGTCAGACCCGGCCCAGGTCCGCGCTGTTCCAGCGCTGCGGACGCATATGGATGATCACCTGCTCGCCCAGCTCCTTCTCCGCGAACTCGACGTAGGAGGCGACCTTCCGGGCGGGCAGATAACGCGCGGTGATCTCCACCAGCTCCTTGCGGGTGGCCGGGACCGTGGCCACGACGGGGCCCTCCACGGACACGTACCGCACACTGGGCTCCAGCCGGTCGACCAGCAGGGAGAACCGGCCCGCGCGCGCGATGAGCCGCTCCTTGCGGGAGCCGAGACCGGTGAGGATCCAGATGTCCCGGCCCGGTGCGTACTGATACCAGACCGGCACCGTCAGCGGCGCCCGGTCCTCTTCCTCCGCGCTCACAGCCAGGGCCGCGATATGCGGTTCGGCCAGGAATTGCTGACGCTCTTCAGGGGTCAGGGTCACGGATGACTCCTCCGCTCGGTCCGCCGGTTGTGCCGGCCCGGGCCCGGGTGTGACGGACGGCCGGAAAGTGGCCGGCCGACGGGACGAAGTTACAGGTTCCGGGCGGACGGCACCTCCCACTTGAGCGGTACACCGCCCGCCAGTTGACCGCTTTTGTCCTTTCCGGGAGGGCGGCGCCCCGACGGCGGGCCGCCGGGCCGGGCGACGGCGGCGGCCGGGGGCGGGCGGACCCGGCCGCGCCGGGCGTCCGGGACCGCCGCCGGGGCGCGGGGGCGGCTCCGGGGCGCACTCGCCCCGGCCGGGGCCCGCCGCCGCCGCGAGCGGACCGGCCGCCTGGTCCGCCGTCCGGCCGACCAGGCCCCATGGACCCCCGCTGAGCTGCCGGAACCCTCCGGCCCCAGCGACACCGTCCGGTCCCGCGCCCAGCCCCGGGGGCGGCGGGCGACCACTCGGCCGGGCCGCCGCGCAGGCCGCCGCGCACCCGCTCCGCCCGAGCGCGCCGGGGGCGGGGCCGACGGCGGCGGGGGAAGGCCTCCGGGCACCCCCGAACATGAGATGACGAACCGTCAAGACATGGCCGGGACAGGTTCCTTCGATCGAGTGAGGGCCATCCGTGCACGGGCTGACGCCCAGCCCCTCCCGACAGCCCCGGCAGCCCCGGCGGTCCCGCCCCCGGCACGGGCGCCGACGCGGGGGCCGCGGCCGCTCGGACGTCAACCGCACCGCCCCCAACGGGTCCCCGGCAAACGCGGCCGATCACCTTCGCGAACGTTTCACCAGCGGGAATCTCACCGAGAGTCACGGCCGTTCGCGGCCGAGTGGTGTTCCTCAGCCCCCTCTTAGCACTTCCTTAAAGCAAGGATAAGGATCACCGGGCAGCCGTCCTCAGAGGCGATTTCGACGATTCGAACAGCTAACTTTCTGATCGCCGGGGCCGGTTCGAACGACAGCACCGCAGGCGGTCAAGAGCCGCACCGCCTGTGTTGGACCGGCCCCGGAACCCCCCACGACGCCCACCGAGGAGAACGCCAGAATGACCACTCGTAGCAAGGTGGCCATGGTCGCCGCCCTGGCCGTCGCGCCGATCGCGCTGACCACCCTGACCGCCACGCCCGCCGCCGCGCACGGTTCGATGCAGGACCCGGTCAGCCGGATCTCGGCATGTTTCGCCGAGGGCCCCGAGAGCCCCGACTCGGCCGCCTGCAAGGCGCTGGTCGCCGCGGGCGGCACCCAGCCGCTGTACGACTGGAACGAGGTCAACATCGGTGACGCGGCCGGCCGCCACCGTCAGATCATCCCCGACGGCCAGCTGTGCAGCGTCGGCCGCGCCAAGTACAAGGGCCTCGACCTCCCCCGTACCGACTGGCCCACCACCAAGCTGGCCTCCGGCAACCACACCTTCCGCTGGCGTGCCACCGCCCCCCACGTGGGCACGATGGAGCTGTTCATCACCAAGCAGGGCTACGACGCGACCAAGCCGCTGAAGTGGTCGGACCTGGAGGCCCAGCCCTTCGCCAGCATCAAGAACCCGACGCTGGTGAACGGCTCGTACGTCTTCGACGGCACCGTCCCGCAGCGCTCCGGCCGTCACCTGATCTACTCGATCCTCCAGCGCTCGGACTCCCCCGAGGCGTTCTACACCTGCTCCGACGTGGTGATCGGCGCCGGTACGGGCACCGGCGCCGCCCCGGTCGCCCAGGCCCCCTCCGAGGGCGAGATCAAGCAGGGCACCGAGAACTCCACCGTCGACCACGGCGGACACGGCGGTGACACCTCCGCGGAGAAGGCGGCGAACGCCGAGCACGTCGCCCAGCAGACCGCCGCCAAGCCGGCCGGCAACGCCCCCGCGGCCCAGGGCGCGCCCGCCGAGGTCGCGGCCGAGGAGAACCTCGCCGCGACCGGTGGCGACAGCACCACCCCGTACATCGCGATCGGCGGCGCGGCCGCGCTGGCCCTCGGTGCCGCCGCGATGTTCGGCACCGCCCGCCGCCGCGCCACGGCCGGCACCCGGGCCGGTCACTGACCCGCCCCGGCCCCCTCTCGGCGATCCTCCGCTGATCGCCCTCTGATCGGACCGAACCGGTGACGATCCAGCGCGCCCGCCCCTCCCCGGCGGGCGCGCTGCTCGTGGTGGCCGCCGTTGCGCCATTCGGCCGCCCAGCGACTGCGTGAACCGCGCCCGGCGCGGAGCGTGGGGCCATGACGCGGACAACCAGCGGCACTCCGGAAGGTCCTCCCCCGGCGGACCGAAGCGGGCCCCAAGGCTTTGTCGCCGAGGTCAAGGACGCGGTCAGCGTGCGCGCCGCGGTGCTGGTCATCGGGGTGCTGGCGCTCCAGATCGCCTTCATCACCTCGTACATCGGAGCCTTCCACAAGCCCGAACCGCACCGGATCCCGATCGCGGTCGCCGCGCCCACCGCGGAGCTGACCGGGCGGACCGTGAACCTGCTCGCCGGGCTGGCGGGCGAGCCGCTCGACCCCAGCGCCGCGCCGGACGAGGCGAGCGCGCGGCGGCGGATCGAGACCCGGGAGGCCGACGGGGCGCTGATCGTCCGCCCCGGCGGCGGGCCGGACCGGCTGCTGGTCGCCAGTGCCTCGGGGGCCTCGCTCGCGGACGCCCTGACCGAGGTCGTCGCCGGGGCCGAGCGCGAGCGGGGGCGCTCCGTCGAGGTGGTGGACGTGGTCCCGGACTCCCCCGGCGACGCCCGGGGCCTCTCCTCCTTCTATCTGGTCGTGGGCTGGTGCGTGGGCGGCTATCTCTGCGCGGCGATCCTCGCGATCAGCGCGGGCGCGCGGCCCGCCAACGGGCATCGCGCGCTGATCCGGCTGGGCGCGCTGCTGCTGTACTCGATCGCGGCGGGGCTGCTGGGCACGGTGATCGCCGGCCCGGTCCTGGACGCGCTGCCCGGCAGTGTGCCCGCGCTCTGGGGGCTCGGCGCGCTGCTGGTCTTCACCGTGGGGGCGATCACCCTGGCCCTTCAGGGGCTGGCGGGCATCGTCGGCATCGGTCTGGCGATCCTGCTGGTGGTGGTCCTCGGCAATCCGAGCGCGGGCGGGGCCTATCCGTATCCGCTGCTGCCGCCGTTCTGGCGGGAGATCGGCCCGGCGCTGCCCCCGGGCGCGGGCACCTTCGCGGCGCGCTCGATCGCGTACTTCCGGGGCAACGGCGCGGCCGGTCCGATGCTGATCCTCGCGGCGTGGGCGGTGGCGGGCGCGCTGATCACCACGGTCTGCGCGCTGCGGCGGCCGGCCCGCGCCCCGGCGGACCCGCCCGGCTCCGGCGGGTGAGAGGCGCGCGGGCACACGCGCGGGCACATCAGGCCGGTTCCAGAACGGGTACACGAGGGCGCGAGGGCGTTCAGGGGCTCTTCACCGCATACGTACGGCACTTTGGCGGTAATTCCGGAAAGACGGTGAAAGCAGGCCCGGTCGGGGACCGCGCTGGGTAGACGTCAGGGGGTGGGAATGCCGAAGGCACACACACGCATGCAGAGGTCACTGACGACGACGAAGGGGGCGGGCGTGCGACGTCGGGTGCACGCGGGGGACGGGCGGCATCTGATGGTCGAGCGGCTGGGGGACCCGCGCGGCAGGCCGGTCTTCCTGCTGCACGGCACCCCGGGCAGCCGGCTGGGGCCCGCGCCGCGCGGCATGGTGCTGTACCAGCGGCACACCCAGCTGATCGCTTACGACCGCCCCGGCTACGGGGGCTCGGACCGGCTGGCCGGGCGCAGTGTCGTCGATGTGGCCCAGGATGTCCGGGCCATCGCCGATGAGCTGGGGCTCGACCGGTTCGCCGTGGTCGGCCGGTCGGGCGGTGCGCCGCACGCGCTGGCCTGCGCCGCGCTGATGCCGGAGCGGGTGACCCGTACCGCCGCGCTGGTGACGCTCGCGCCCCGGGACGCGGACGGGCTGGACTGGTTCGAGGGGATGGCGGCCTCCAATGTCCTGGAGTACACCTTCGCATCGGACGATCCCGCGGTGCTCACCGAGCGGTTCATCCTCCGCTCGGCGGAGATCCGTAAGGACCCCATCAAGCTTCTCAACGATCTGCGCCGCGAACTGACCGAATCGGACCGGATGGTGGTCGCCGACGCAGGCGTCCGCTCGATGCTGCTGCGCAATTATCAGGAGGCGCTGCGGACGTCGGCGTACGGCTGGATCGACGACGCGCTCGCCTTCTGCAGCCCCTGGGGATTCGATCCCGCGGACATCAAGGGGCCGGTGATGCTCTGGCACGGCGAGAAGGACGTCTTCTCGCCGGTGGGGCATTCGCGCTGGCTGGCCCAGCGCATCCCCGGGGCCACTGCGGTGCTGGAGCCGGCCGCCGCGCACTTCGACGCGCTGCACGCGCTGCCCCGGGTGCTGACCTGGCTGCTGGCGGACTGACCCGGGCGGGCCCCGCCGGCCCCGCCGCGGGGGGGGGCCGGCCGGGCCAGGCGGGCCGCGGGGCCCGGGCCCCGGGGGCCCCGCCGCGGGGCCCGGGCG
>NZ_BMWG01000012.1:182121-205697 GCF_014651115.1 Streptomyces inusitatus
TCCCCCGCGCTGCACCCGCCCCCGCGGTCGCTGCCCTGGCTGCGGGCGCCCTCCCCCGGCGGGCCCGCGCCCCCCGTGGGGCGGCGCGCCCCGGCCGGGCTCAGACGGCCAGCGGCTCCAGGTCCCGGTGGACCCTGCGCTGGTCCCGGGCGATTCTCGTCAGCGCGTGGTCCTCGCCGAGCTGGCGGGTCAGCTCGGCGACCGTCTCCGCCCGCAGCCGGGCCGATTCGTTCTCGCGTCCGAGCGCGCCGAGGGTGACCGCGAGGTTGGAGACGACGCCGAGCACCTCGGGGTGGTGGGGGCCCAGCACATCGCGGAGCCTGGCCGCCGAGCGCTGCTCGATCTCCAGCGCCTCGGCCGTGGCGCCCAGGTCGGCGAGCGCGTTGGCGAGGTTGATCGTGCTGTAGAGGAAGTGGGGGTGGCTCTCGCCGAGCACCTCGCGCATCTTGGTGCTCACATCGGCCAGCAGCCGTTCCGCGGACTCCGGGTCGCCGCAGCCCCACTGGAAGATGCCCAGGTTGTTGATGGCCGCGAGGGTGTACGGGTGGCGCTCGCCCGGCACCAGCATGTACTGGTCCACCACCTCCTGCGCGAGATCGCGCGCCGCGACCGGCTCGCCGCCCGCGAAGAGGTCGGCGGCGAGGTTGAGGTCGCAGGCGAGGGAGTCGGGGTTGGAGGAGCGGGAGCGGTAGCGGTTGCGGGTGGCCGTGGTGAGCCGCCGGGCGTCCTCCAGCCGGCCCGCTCTGCGCAGTGAGACGGCGAGGCTCTTGCCGGCCGCGAGGGTGCCGGGGAAGCTCCGTCCGAGGTGTTCCTTGTACAGCTCGTAGGTGCGGCCGAGGAGGATGACGGACTCCTCGTAGCGGCCCGTCTCCCGCAGGTCGCGGGCGAGCGAGGTGGCGGAGGAGAGGGTGTACGGATGGCCGGGGCCGTGCACTTCGGTGCGGCGGTCGAAGACCTCCTGGTCGATCTCGCGGGCTCTGGAGTACTGGCCGACCATCCGCAGATTGAGGGCGAGGTTGTTGGCGGCGGCCAGGGTTCGGGGGTGCGACTCGTGGAAGATCTGGCTGAATCCGTCGTGGGCCTCGCGGGCGAGTTCCATCGCCTTGGCGTACTGGCCGAGGGTGCCGAGGTCCATCGCGAGTCCGCTGGTGGTCATGTAGGTGTGCGGGTGGGTCGCGCCGAGGACGGCCCGCTGGCGCTCCAGGGTCTCCTCGTCGAGCGCCCTGGCCTCCTTGTAGCGGCCCTGGGAGCGGTAGAGGTTGGAGATGTGGAAGCAGAGGTAGAGGTACTGGAGGTCGTCGGTGCCGAGCATGGTGCGCCAGGTCTCCCGGGCCTCGTCGGCGACCGTGCGGGCGGTGACCCAGTCGCCGCGCTTCCAGAGGTAGCGCACCCGGTCGATGAGGAGTCGTCTGGTCTCGGGCTCGGAGCAGTTGCGCGCCTCCGAGGTGGCCAGATGGGGCCAGATGGTGGCGAACCGCTCCCAGGTGGCGGGGTTGTCGATCGGCTCGTCGTCGTCGGGCCTGGCCCCGGCGAGCACCCGGTGGACGGCGTGCCGGGCGTCGCGCTGTTCCTGTTCGGTCAGCTGGGCCCGGATGACGGCCTGGACGAGCCGGTGCACCTGGATGCTGTTGTTGACCTGGTCGACCTTGGCGAGCGCGAACCGGCCGATCTCCCGGATGACCCGGCCGAGCACCAGCTTCTCCTGGAGCGAGGCGTCGTAGGGCTTGAGGGCGTCGATCATCTCCTTGCTGTAGAGGAGATTGGCGGAGATCGGCTCGGGTGCGAAGAAGGCGCAGAGCTGGAGCAGGCGCACGGCGGCCGGTGAGCGCTCCTTGAGCTTCTCGATGGAGACGTTCCAGGTCGCGGCGACGGGCTGGGGGTAGCCCGCGGGCTGGTTGAGCCCGAGGACGCTGGTGGCCTGTTCCCGGAGGCGTTCCAGATAGTCGGAGACCGGGGTCGCGGTCTCCGCGATCCAGGCGGCGGCCTGTTCGACGGCGAGCGGCAGATCGCCGACGGCGGTGGCGACCTGGTCGGCGTCGGCGACGGTCAGTCCGCGGGCGCGCCGCTGGAGGTGCTCGACGGACTCCTCCCGGGTGAAGACGTCGATGGGGAGCGCGTCGCCGTACTGGGACCAGGTCTGGTTGCGGGAGGTGACGAGGATGTGGCCGGGGCCCTGGGGCGGGAAGAACCGCTTGAGCTGCTCGGGGTCGTCGGCGTTGTCGAAGACCAGCAGCCAGCGGGCGTGCGGCACCCCCCGGCGGAGCAGGTCGATGGCCTCGCTGGAGGCGGCCGTCATGTCCTCGCCGCCCTGTGCGCCGAGGCGGGTGGCCAGCTCGGCGAGGCCTTCGATGACATCGTCGGGCTGTTCCGCCGAGATCCACCACACCAGGTCGTAGTCGGCCATGAAGCGGTGGACGTACTCGATGGCGACCTGGGTCTTGCCGACGCCGCCGAGCCCGTAGAGGGTCTGCGGCTGGGGCAGTACGGCGGCCACCGACATGCCGCCGCCGAGCCGGTCGCGCATCTGCTCCAGCGCGATCGAGCGGCCGGTGAAGCCGGGGTTGCGGGGCGGCGCGTTCCAGATCTTGGGGACGGTGCCGGGGAAGCGCGGGCCGGGCGATCCGCCGTCGGGCAGCTGTACGGGGCGTTCCAGGGCGCGCAGCAGGGCGCTGGTGGCCTGGACCTCGTCGAGCCGGAAGAGGTCGATGGGATTGCGGTCGATGTAGGGGGTGGTGAGGCGGACGTCGCCCACCCGGACGGGCAGCAGATGGTGGCGGGCGCCGCCGCCGTCGTCGCCGAAGGAGCGCTGCCACAGATGGACCGCGCGGGGGGACTTGAGGTAGGCGCCGGAGAGCAGGACCACGGTGCGGGCCGCGTTCTCGGCGATGGTGTGGTCGTCGGAGCCCTCGCGTTCGACGGAGACGTCGCGGGGCACGACGCGGAAGCCGGCGTGGGTGAGCACGGCTTCGATCCAGTCGGCCCACATCCGGTTCTCGGCGACGTAGCTGAGGAAGAGGTCGGCGGGGAGGGCGGGCCTGCGCCGGGTGAAGGCGTCCTTGATGCGGAGTCTGGTCTCGTCGCCGACCGTGGGCATGGAGGTGATCCGCTGTTCGGTGATGACGGCGGTGAGCCGCTCGAAGGAGGAGAGGAGGGAGTTGGTCAGCCCGGTCTCGTCGCCGAAGGTGGCGAGGGTCTCCTCGTAGGCGTAGTAGGGCCGGTAGGGGATCTCCACCGCGCCCCAGTAGGAGGTGAGGTCGTCCCCGGAGAGCCCGGTGGGGAAGCGGTCGAACTTGACCCGGGCCAGTGCCCGGCCCGCGTCGGCCTTCTCCTTCTCGCCCTCGTCGATCCGCATCGGCACCGGGTAGATCCTGATGCCCCGGCCGCCGTAGCGCTCATCGATCTGCCGGGCGACGGAGGCCGCGCCGTCGATGGACTGGTCGCTGAGGGTGAAGCAGTCGACCAGGATGTCGGGGAGGTGGACGGTGCAGATGTCGGCGATGTCGCTGAGCCCGGTGCGGCTGTCGATGAGGACGTAGTCGTAGGTGGCCTTCATGTCGTCGCGCAGGGCGTCGAAGAAGAGGCCGCCGCCGAGCCGGTCGTAGAAGTTGTCCCAGTCGAAGGTGGAGACGGTCGCCGAGTACTCGCGGTTCTGCCGGCCGGCCGAGACGAAGTCGAGGGTGCCCTTGCCGGGGAACTCCCAGCCGAGGTTCTCCGGGGTGAGGGAGACGGCGTGCGGCTGGATACGGGCGTAGTCGACGTGCCAGTCGTCTCGCCGGCCGGTGTCGGGGGTGATGGCGGCCCAGGCGTAGTCGGTGATCAGGTCGATGACACCGGTGGTCGCGCCGAGGGTGGAGGGGTCGAGGAAGGGGTGGAAGAAGCGGTGGAGTCCGGGTGCTTCCAGGTCCCAGTCGACCGCGAGGACCCGTTTGCCGTTGGAGGCGAGGATCCAGGCGGTGTTGGCCAGGGCCATGGTGCGGCCCGTGCCGCCTTTGTACGAGTAGAAGGTGACGATGCGTCCGTCACGACCGGCCGTCATCCGTGTCCTCCGCATCGGGGGCTGTGCCACGCGAGTGGGTGTCGGGGTGGTCGGGGGCGGGAGCGGGGGCGGGGGCTCCCATGGGGCCGCTGAGCCGGAATCTGGTGGGCCGGGCGGAACCGGGCGGCGGGGCGGGCGGGAAGACCTCGGCGTGCCGCAGATACTCCTGGGCCGCGGACTCCACGACCTGGGGGAGGATCTGGCCGAAGGCCTCCATGCTGAAGACCCCCCGGGCCGCGAGGCGGCAGGCGGGGCGGCCCTGGCTCATCTGGCGTGGCATGGTCCGTTCCAATTTCCTGACCAGCTGGGCTTCGGAGAGTCTGCTCTGCGGATCGTCGCGGTTCCAGGCGACGACGAGGCTGACCCAGGGGCGGGGCTCGGCGTCGAAGGCGGCGAGCCGGGCGCAGCGCTCGTCGTCCTCCAGGGCCCAGCGGTCCACGAGGAGTATTTCGGGGCGGGCCGGCGGCTGGTCGGGGTCGGGCGGGGCCTCGTGGTCGAAGGAGGAGACGGTGGCCTGGTAGTTGAGGGAGCGGACCAGGTCCTGGGCGACATAGGCGAGGGGGCGCGCCGAGTCGGGGTGGTAGGGGTTCCAGTCCTGGGACTGTTTTCCGTAGTAGTCGGGGGCGCGGCCCTCGGGGAGGTCGTGCCGGGTGGGGGCGGCGATGGTGAGGTGCATGGGGCGGGGGCCGCCGCTGGGTTTCCCGAAGGCGCTGGGGGCGTGCCGGTAGTCGACCGGGCTGCCGGAGGCGACCCGGGTGGTGTCGGCGACGCTGACGATGCGTTTGGCCAGCTCATAGACGGCGGCTTCGTACTCCTCGGCGAACCGGCGCAGCTTGATGAGGCCGTAGAGGCCGTCGGTGACATAGCGGTCGCCGAAGGCCCGGTGGTTGAACTGGAGCCGTTCGGCGGGGCCGGGGAGCTGCTCGGGGGGCAGTGGCACCCAGAGCGCGGGGACTATGGCCTCCGCCGAGCGGTTGCTCTTGGCCTGGTGGTAGATGGCGCGCTGGGCGAAGGCGTACCACTCCTTGCCGCACATCTCGCTGGCGAAGTAGCGGGGGGAGAAGAGCGGGACGAAGACCCGGCAGGTGGAGAGCACCTCGCCGAGCCGTTCGGACCAGCCCTCGCCGGAGCGTATCTCCCGGTCCATGAAGCCTGCCGGGGATCCGGCGGGCAGATCGGTCAGGGCCAGCACATGGCCGCACAGATCCCTGAACAGCCGTTCCACCCACATGTCGGGGTCCGGTCCGCCCACCCCGTACCTCGGTGTGTGCGCGTAGCTCAAGAAGAAGTACGGCCGATGGTCCGGCGCACGCTGCGCTGTTTCCGACACACGACCCCCGTCCTGTGGGAACACCCGCCTCCGCATCCGGTTTCGACGCGGGACAACAACGAATTAATCATTTCGGAGCCCGACACATCCCGTCTCCCCGCTGTTCGGTCAATCAGCGCCGTTTCTCCGTCATCCAGGCCACGGCGTGATCGACGGCGGCCCGGACCGAGAACAGTCTGGTGGGCCTGCCTCTCAGCCGGCCCTTCTGTTCCGTGCCCCACGTGAACGCGGCACCGATCGCGCCAAAATCGCTCTCGTCCAGCCGGACGTCGTCGTACTCCGTCCATTTCTTACCCCCGTCGGGGCACAGAACTACACAACGATACGACCGAAGGGGCGCATTGGTCCGGTACTCGGCGAGATGAAAGGCGGTGCAGACGTCGAAATCCACATTGATCATCAATACGCGCGCGTCGGTCCGGTAGAGAGCGCCGAGAGGGGAGTTCTCACCGAGGTGGGAGGAGAGGGTGTGACCGGAGAGCAATTCCCCGGCGCGCCGGCCGACGGCCGCGAACGAGGTCTGCGGATGGGTGCTGCGGACGGCCCCGGGGGCGGTGCGGACGGACTCGGCGAGCCGGCCCATGCCCTGGCTCGGTGTGGTGGCCGGGTCGAAGGCGGGCATGTTCCGGCGGAAGGTCTCGGTCTCCTCGGGCGTCAGACCGGCGACCAGGGCGCGGTAGGCGTCGGAGGTGTCGGAGTTGGCCTCGGTGAAGGCTGGGGTGACCAGGGTGCCGTCCGGGCCGAGGGCGTCGAGGAGTGCGTCCCTGAGGGTGTCGGAGTGGAGTCCGGTGGGGCGGAGGGCGGCGTGCACCAGCAGGGTCATGCCCTCGGCGACGCCCAGGGCCCGCAGGGAGCGGGTGAGGCGCTCGTGCTCCCGGGGGCTCGCGCGCCCCGGCTCAGGCATGGCCCGGCTCCGCGCCGGAACCGTCCACACCGTCCGAGCCGCTCGTACCGTCCGGGCCGCTCGTGCTGTCCGTACCGCCGGAGCCGTCCGGACCGCCCGAGCCGTCCAGTTCCCGCCACAGCTCGGCCAGCAGCCGCCGCCCGGCGACGGTCAGTTCGGGCGCGTCCTCCAGGGTCTTCAGCCCCTGCGCGGCCTGGTGCGCGCCCTCGGGGTCGAGGGGCGCGAGAGCCGCTCTCTCGCAGACTCCCGCCAGCAGTTCCGACACCGGGACCTCCCCCTCCTGCCAGGGCGCCGGATGGCGCCACCAGCCGTCCTGCGCGTAGAGATCCGCCACTTCGAGCAGGGCGTTCAGCCTGGCCCGCCCGAAAGCGCCGAGGAGCGCGACCGCCAGTTCCCGGTCGGTGGCGGGCAGGGCGATTCCCAGCGCTCCATAACCGTGCCCGCGTACGCCCGGCTCACGCGTGGCCGACCGGCCAAAAACCGGTGTTTCCCCAGGTGCCAGCGGGGTCAGGGTGGTCAGAGCGCCGGCCAGTTCCGCCGCCCGGGCGGGGGCGGCCGACCGCAGGAGCGCCCAGGCCCCGGTCAGCCTGCGGTCCCAGCGGTCGGCCTCGGCCGGGTCCAGCCGGGGCAGCGCGGGGGCGTCGAAGCAGTCCCGGCAGGGGTCGAGGTCGTCGAGGCGGAGCGGGGGCGCTCCGCCGCCGCCGACGGTGCGTACGGGACGCCAGTCGGCGGTCTCGACGCCCGGGGCCACCTTCAGCGGGCTCCGGCCCTCGGCGGTCACGGTGAATCCGTCCGCCTCGGCCGTGACGAGGGCTTCGCCCCGGGAGCGGGGGCCCGGCGGGAAGAGGCGCAGTGTGCCGAGCGCGGGCAGTTCGAGGAGTCCGTCCTCGTACGGGACGGGAACCGGGACCGGGGCCGGGACCGGGGCCAGGGCCGGGACCGGGGCGGCCGGGTCGCCTGCGGTGATGAGGGCGGCGGCGAGATGGGCGGACAGCCGCAGGGCCTCGGCGATGGCCCCCGGCCGTCCGGCGGCGAGCCCGGTGAGGGTGCGGCGCAGCCAGGTGTGGGCGTAGGGGTGGCTCAGGAGGGCGTCGAGCGCCGGGCCGCCGGGGTCGAGGGCGAGGGCGAGCCGCCAGGCCCGGTCCCACTCCTCGCCGCCCCGCCCGTCCAGTTCGCGGTGGAGGGAGGCGAGGAGGGTGAGGGTGAGGTTCTGGTGTTCGGCGGCGAGGGCGTCCGGATCGGTCACGGCGGCGGGTGTGAGGGCCTCGGCGTCGCGCGCCTCGATGCCCCGGACGAGGGCTTCGAGGTCCGCGCAGTAGACGGAGGTGTTGTCGAATTCCCTGTGGGCGCTGTAGCGGTGGGCGTAGAGGCCGCCGCCGCAGGAGCGCACGACGGGGCAGGTGCGGCAGGTCTCGCCGACGCCCGCCAGTTCGAGCTGGCGGGCTCTGACCCCGGGGTGGCCGGCCACCAGGTCGAAGGGGTGGGTGAAGACGTCGAAGCCGGTGGCGGCGGCCCCGTCGTAGGCGCTCTTGAGCGAGTCGACCTGCTCCAGCGCGCCGTCGGTCTCGACGACGACCAGGTCGGTGGGGGCCAGACCGAGCGATTCGGTCAGGCCGGGGCCGCCGGTGAGGGTGGAGAGGACGGAGTCGAAGAGGCGTACGGGGATGGTCCTGCCGCCTTCGTCCCAGCGGTCGAAGACGGCCAGCAGCCAGTCGGCGTACGCGGTGGGCGAGCCGTCGGGCCGGGGCGGCGGGCTCTCCCAGGTGGCGTGCGGGAGCAGGAAGTCGACGCGCGGCGGGGCGAGTTCGGCGAGGGCGTCGTACACGGCGACGGGGTCGTTGGCGATGTCGACCGTGCAGAGCAGACCGAGGTAGAGATGGCGGTAGCGCTCCTGGCGGAGCAGTTCGACGGCGCGCAGGACCAGGGGGTGGCTGGTGCGTCCGTCGGCGAAGCGGCGGTGCCGGTCGTTGGCGGCGCGGTCGCCGTCGAGGGAGATGCCCACCTTGACGCCGAACTCGTCGAAGAGATCGAGATAGCGGGGGCTGAGCTGGAGCCCATTGGTGTGGATCCGCAGATCCAGCTCCGCGACGCCGTCGAGAGCGGCGGTCAGCTCTTCGCAGACCCGGCGGAGCCTGCCGGGACCGGCGAGCAGAGGCTCCCCTCCGTGCAGGATCACTGACACGGAGGGCAGGGCATGGCTCTTGGCATGCTCGGCCAGTCGCAGAGCTGTCCAGGAAATCGCTTCGTCGGAGATTGCCTTGGGACGGTTACGCCAGCTGTGGTCGGCGTGTTCGTAGATATAGCAGTGGTCACAGGCGAGATCACACCTGCTGTGAACCTTCAGCACGATCTCGCGGAACGGGACCAGCGGTCCTTTCATTCCGCCAGTCTAGGGGCAGACCGGCGAGAGACCGGGCTAGAGAGCCGAGTTGAACGTGGCGGAGCGTACGGTGTGCTCGCCCGTGGTGGGGAGAACCCGCGCGAGCCTCTTTGCCGCCTCCGCCCCCCGAACGTCGATCTGTGCCAGGGGAACTCTGTTCTTCTTCGCGGCGGCGAAGGCCGGGATGGTCTGAATCGTCATGGGGGGCCGTCCTTTGATCTTGTGTCCCAACGCTGTTCACCACGCACCATTGCGGTGGTGGCGGCACGACTTTACTCTCATGGCCACTGTCGGCAACTCAGCTCGGGGACAGGGCGCGAAAGAGTTCGTCACATTCTCACAGGCGGCTCCAGAACGGGTCATTCCACCTAAAGAGTGAAGGCATACAGCAGTCAGGGGGACATATGACCGGGTTTCCTGGTGCAACGGGGAGCATCGTATTCCGCAACAGCGATCTCCCCGCCCTCTTCCACCACACCGACTCCATAGCCGTCGCCCGCCAGCGGGAATCCGTGGGATCCACCCGAATTTCCCTGCTGCTGCTGGTGGTGGGGGCCGCGGCGGCGGCGCTGCCCTCGTCGCTCACGGTGGGCGGCTCGATCCAACTCCCCGGCGCGCTGGGGGCGTTGGCGTACGCCGGAGTGCTCCTGCTGGGCTACCGCGCTTCCAAGCGCGGCGCGAAGTCGCAATGGCAACTGAATCGCTCGGCGGCCGAGTTCATCAAATCGCTGTGCTGGCGCTATTCCGTGCATGGAACACCTTTCGATGCCCGATCGGGCGATCCCGACACGGCCTTCGCCGAACGGCTCGGGGACGGCCTCGGGGAACTCGCCAAAGTGGGCTGGCGGGACCCCCGGCACACCCTGCCCGAGCTGGCCGCGGCCGAGCTGATCACCCCGGCCATGCGGCGGCTGCGCGCGGAGCCGTATCCCGCCCGCCGGGAGACCTTCGTCCGGGACCGGCTGATCGAACAGCGCAACTGGTACCACCGCAGCGCGGAGAACTCCCGCCGGGCGACGCTGCTGTGGTCGCTCTCGATCGGCCTGCTCACCCTGGGGGCGCTCTTCGTCTCCCTGCTGCGCGCCTTCTCGCTCACCGGCTCGGCGGGCGCGGCGGGGGTGCTCTCGGCGGCGGCCGCGGCGGCTCTGGCCTGGTCCGAGATCCGCCGTCACCAGCCGCTGATCGCCGCGCACTCGCTGGTGGAGGAGGATCTGGCGGCGATGCACACCGCGATGGAGACCACGGTCACCGAGGCGCAGTGGCCGTCCGCCGTCTATGAGACGGAGCGGATCGTGTCCCCGCAGCACACGGACTGGCTGGTCCGGCACCGCAGCTGAGAAGGGGGCGGACAGAGGTCGGAGCAGGGTCAGGGGCCGGGGATCAGGGGCGCTTCAGCCCCTCGCGCCAGATGACGGTCACCGGGGTGCCCCGGCCCCTGGCGTAGTGGACGATGTCGGCCGTGCCGCCGAGTCCGCGCGCCGGGCAGCCGTCCCAGACGGCGAACAGCCGGTCGCAGTTGTCCGCGATGTACGCCCCCGCCGCGTAGTACGCCTCGTCCGTGGAGTGCGGGAAGGCCAGCCGGACCTCCCTGGTCGCCCGCCCCCTCAGCTCCTGGAAGCGGGCGAGTTCGGCCGGTTCGGTGAAGCCGTCCGCGTAGTCGCCGCTGGGGATCACGGCCGTCAGCTCGGCCCCGCAGGAGAGCGCCACGTCCGCGAAGATCTGGTCCGCGCCGACAGCGAGGCTGGAGTACGCCTCCAGCGTCCCCTCGTGGCCGTGGAGCGCCTCGCGCAGCCGGGCCCTGATGTGTCCGCCGGCCCCTTCGGGGATGAACCGGTGGCCGGTGATCCCGATCCGCCTCATGTCCCCGCCCCCGTCTCCGGGCCCCTGGGCCTCGCCCCCGGGGCGCTTCGTGACGCCGGGCCCGTCGCCGCGGCCCGCAGACGGCCTTCCCCGCGGCGGGGGCGCGTACTCCCGTGTTCCGGGGTCGTTCGGGGCATCGGGGACGGAGCACCGCCCCCGGCGGCGCGCAGGCGGCCGGGGGCGGGCCCGGGGTCGGAAGGGGAGCGAGGAGGGCGCGGCGGCCGGGTCAGCCGCCCAGCAGGACGCGCTCCCCCGCCGCCACGGCGACCGGGAGGGTGTTCCCGGGCGGCGGGAACGGGCAGATGAAGTGGTCGGCGAAGGCGCAGGGCGGCAGCAGCGCCCGGTTGAAGTCGACGGTCACCGAGCCGTCCTCGGCCGGGGCCGCCGGGCGCAGGAAGCGGAACCGGTAGCTGGTGTCCCCGCCGGTGGTGTCGGAGAAGACCGCCCAGAGCGAGCCGTCGTCCTCGACGGCCGCGTGCAGCCGGTGCTCCTCCCCGTCGAGCACGAAGACGATCTCGCCCGCGAGGCCGAGCCCGCGCTCGCGCCCGTCGGCGTTGGCCACCCGGACGCTGCGGTGCTCCGGATAGGGCAGAAAGCGCCCGGGCAGCGTCCAGCGGGGGTCGTACCCGGTGGCCTCGATGCCCGTGAACGCGGCGCGCGCCGGGGAGCCGGGGTCGAAGTCGCGTACCGCCCAGAGCCCTTCGCGGCGCAGCACCACGAGGCGCCGGTCCCCGTGGGCGACCGGCGCCTCGGGGATGGGGCCGTGGTGGGCGGTGAGCCGGGCGGTCCCGGTGAACGGCTTGCCGTCGAGGGTGAGTCCGTCGGCGGCCCCGGCGGTGAGCACCACCTCGTCGCCGTCGGCCGTCCAGGTGCCCGGGACCGGCGGGATCCGCCCGTCCGGGTGGTCCTCCAGCCAGTGTGTGCCGGTGAGCGAGAGCGGCCCGTACGGCGCGGTGATGGTCTCCACCCGCCGCCGGTGCCACTTCCGCCACTCCCGCGGCTCGTCGCTGCCGTCCTCGGCCGGTCTCTGTGCCTGGGTGGTCATGCTGTCAACCTTTCCATATCGGCTCGGCGAGCCCCAGGTGGGAGCGGAGGGTCCGGCCGGAGTACTCCGTCCGGAAGGCTCCGCGCTCCTGGAGCAGGGGCACCACGCGGTCGACGAATTCGTCGAGTCCGCCGGGGGTGATGTGCGGTACGAGGATGAATCCGTCGGCCGCCCGCAGGTCGACGAAGCGCAGCAGTTCCTCGGCGACCGTCCGCGGGGTTCCGACGAAGGACTGACGGCCGGTGGTCTCGATGACGGTCTGCCGGATCGAGAGGCCCTTCGCCTTCGACAGGGCCCGCCACCGGGCCGCGATCTCCAAGGGGTCGTCCATCCTCACCCGGCCCTGGGCGAGGGTGGAGTCCGGTTCCGGGTCGATCTCCGGGAGCGGCCCGTCGGGGTCGTACGAGGAGAGGTCCCGGCCCCAGATCCGCTCCAGGGCGAGGATCGCGTTCTGCGGGGAGATCTGCTGCCGGCGGATCTCGGCGGCCCGCTCCCGGGCCTCGGCGTCGGTGTCGCCGAGGACGAAGGTGACCCCCGGCATGATCTTGAGGTCGTCGGGGTGCCGGCCGTGCGCGGCGAGGCGCGCCTTGACGTCGGCGTAGAAGGCGCGGCCCGCCTCCAGTGTGCCGTGCCTGCTGAAGATGACGTCCGCCGAGGCGGCGGCGAAGTCGCGCCCCTCGGCGGAGTCCCCGGCCTGGATGACGACGGGATGCCCCTGGGGGGACCTGGGTACGGTGAACTCCCCCTCGATGGTGAAGTGCGCGCCCGTGTGCTCGACGGGGCGCGCCGCGCCGTCGGGGGTCCAGGAGTCCCAGAGCTTCCGGGCGGCGTGGAGGAACTCCTCCGCCCTGCGGTAGCGGTCGGCCCGGTCCAGATAGCCGCCGCGCCGGAAGTTCTCGCCGGTGAAGGCGTCGGAGGTGGTGACCACGTTCCAGCCGGCCCGGCCGCCGCTGAGATGGTCCAGGGAGGCCAGCCGGCGGGCGAGTTCATAGGGCTCGTTGAAGGTGGCGCTGACGGTGGCGGCGAGTCCGAGCCGGTCGGTGACGGCCGCGAGCGCGTTCAGCACGGTGATCGACTCGGGGCGGCCGACCACGTCGAGGTCGTGCACCCGGCCCTTGTGCTCGCGCAGCCGCAGCCCTTCGGCGAGGAAGAAGAAGTCGAAGAGTCCGCGTTCGGCGGTGCGGGCGAGATGTTCGAAGGAGGTGAAGTCGATCTGGCTGCCGGAGCGTTCGTCGGCCCAGACGGTGGTGTTGTTGACGCCCGGGAAGTGGGCGGCGAGGTGCAGCTCGCGGTGTAAGGCGGTCATGCGGCCCCTCCTCCGGGCGCGGTGGCGTACTGGTTGGCGGGCCGGGCGAGCCCGAGGTGTTCGCGGAGGGTGCCGCCGGGGTGGAAGGTGCGGAAGAGGCTGCGGTGCTGGAGGAGGGCGACCGTGCCGTTGACGATCCGCTCCAGGTCCCGGTGGGGGGCGATGGGGGCGAGATGGAAGCCGTCGGCGGCCCCGGCCCGGTGCCAGCGGGCGATCAGCTCGGCCAGTTCGACCGGGCCGCCGCTGAAGTGCGCGACGGGGGCGGCGGTACGGGGTCTGGCCTCCAGCCCCGGCTGGGGGACGGACTCGCTCCCGCCGAGGTCGACGGCGATCGAGACGAGCACCCTGAGCTGCCGGGGGTCCCGGCCGCGGGCCCCGGCGGCGCGGTGCAGATCGGCGCGGAGCCGGGCCGCCCGCTCCGGGGTGGCGGCCCGGACCAGGACGACATCGGCGTGGGCCGCGGCGACCCGGTGGCCCGGTTCCCCCGCGCCGGTGAGGTCCACGACGGTGACCGGTCGGCCCTGGGGCGGCCGGGGCACGGTCGACGGGCCCCGGACCCGGAAGGAGGAGCCCTGGAAGTCGACGTGGTGGAGTTTTTTGCGGTCGATGAAGCGGCCGGTCGCGGTGGAGCGGAT
The DNA here is from genome assembly GCF_014651115.1 of Streptomyces inusitatus. Lineage (GTDB taxonomy): Bacteria > Actinomycetota > Actinomycetes > Streptomycetales > Streptomycetaceae > Streptomyces > Streptomyces amakusaensis. Next base: position 195,618 of record NZ_BMWG01000012.1, read on the forward strand.
CTCGGCGTCGTCCTCCCAGCTGTCCCAGAGCCGGGCGACGACGTCGGCGACCTCGCCCGCCTCCCGCCAGAGCGCGTCCAGGGGGGCGGCTGGGCGGCGGCCGAAGAGCCTGGCCTCCGCCTCGGTGGCGGAGACCCCGACGGACCAGCCGGCCCGGCCCCGGCTGACCCAGTCGAGGGTGGCCACCGAGGTGGAGACGTGGAACGGCTCGGTGTGGGTGGTGGTCACGGTCGGCACCAGACCGATCCGGCGGGTGCCGGGGGCGAGCCGGGCCAGCACGGCGAGCGCGTCGAGCCCGGGCCGGGCGAAGGAGTCCCCGAGGGTGACGAAGTCGAGGGCGCCGCGCTCGGCGAGCCCGGCGAGTTCGGCGTAGTGCTCGGCGCCGCAGTGCGCCGGACCGTCGAGGGCGACGGCCAGATGGGGGGAGCGGGTGGCGGACATGGGAGGCCTCTCCGGGGGGTCGGAGCCGTCGCGGGCGGTCGGTCCCGCGACGGGCGGTGGTCCGGTGAGTGGTCGGTTCACCGGTGGAGGTGCGGGAGATCGGTCGAAGCGCCGAGGCCGGGGGGTGCTCGGCCACGGGCGGTACGAGGTGGTGCACGGTGGTACGAGGTGGTGCGGGCGGTACGGGGTGATGCACGGTGGTACGGGGTGATGCGCGGTGGTACGGACAGGGCGGGCGGGGCGGGTCAGGCGGAGGGGCGGGTCCGGGCGGAGAGTTCGCGCAGCAGGGTGAGCGCCGCGCGCGCCGTGGCGTCGTTCTGCCCGAAGGCCGCCCCGCCGGTCCGGGGCCGGGTGAACGCCCCGCTGTTGCGGCCGTCGGTGTGCGGCCCGAGCGCGAACCGGCGCGGGTGGGACGCTCCCGTACGGTCCAGGATCCGGCCGTCCGCCGGGTCGACGGCGAGCAGCCCGGTCGGGGTGCCCGCGGCCCCGCCCTCGTGGAGCGCGCGCAGCAGCGGGCTGGCGCTGCGCTCCAGCGAGGGTTCGGGCAGCCGTGCCTCGACGAGTGTCCGGGCCGTCACCGGCGGACCGGCCACCCCGGCGCCGGCCGCGTGGAAGACCCCGCGCCGCTCGTCCGTGCCGACGGCCGTGTCGGGCCCGAGGAAGCGGACGACCCCGGCGCGGGAGAGCGCGAGCAGCTGGCGCAGCCGGGGTCCCGGCGGGCCGGAGGCGAGATAGCTGAAGTAGCCGTGCCACCAGTTGCCGATGTCGCCGAGCCGGACGAGCTGTCCGTAGACGGAGAGCAGTCCGAGGAAGACGGCGAGGTCGGGGCTGCGGGCGGGGTCGTGGGCGCGGGTCAGATCGGCCTCGACATGGGCGCGCAGCTCCTTCTGGAGCGCCTCGTGCGAGGCGAAGCGCCGTCCCGCCAGGGGCCGGTCCAGACCGAGGAGGTCGAGCCGGTCGGCGGGGTCGGGCACGGTGCCGGCGATCAGTTCGCGCAGCCGGGGGGAGCCGGGCTCGACGGCGGTGTACCTCTCGTCGAAGGCGGCCCAGCCGCCGCCGGAGGTGCGCTCGGGGTGGGCGTGGAAGAGCCGGTGGTAGTGGGCGTGGCCGAGTTCCTTGTCGATGAGCGGCCAGATGTCCCGCCGGAAGTCGAGCGGGCCCCGGCGCAGCAGCTCCGCGGTCTGCTCGGGTCCGAAGTGGCGTGGCAGCGGCGGGGGTTGGCCCCCGAGGTCGTATCCGATCTTCGTACGATACGGGACTCCGCGCCGCGATCCGGCGTACAGGACGGGCTCCCGGCCGGAAGGGACGTACTCGCCGTTCTCGTACCGTCCGCCGCGGCCCTCGGTGAGCAGCACCATGAGGTCGATGAAGGCGAGTCCGAGGCCCCGGACGATGACAGGCTCACCGGCGGGTATGCGGTCGAGGTCGCTGTCGGCGGTGAAGTCGGGCGGCAGATGGAGCAGTCCGTGGCGGTCGGCGAAGGCGGCGAGGGCGCTCTGTTCGGCGTCGGGTTCGGCGTCGAGATGGCCGAGAGTGAGCAGTACCAGATCGGCGGTGAGCGACGGGCCCCCGCCCGCGAGCCGGATCCGCTGCGGGCCGTCGCGCGGGCCGGTGACGCGCAGCGCGGTGGTCCGGTGCTCGTGGACGGTGACGGAGGGCGGGAGGGCGGCCACGGCCCGCTCGTAGAACCAGCGCAGATAGGAGCCCTGGCTGGTGCGGGCGGAGAAGGTGCGGCCGTCGACCCCGGCCCATTCCGCGAGGGTGGGGCCGGGTCTGACGGGTCCTTCCTGGCGGACGGTGTCGTCGGTGAACATGGTGACGTCCTCGGCCATGGAGTTCATCCACAGCAGCGGGGACTGGTCGGCGCGCCAGACGCGGCCGGGGCCCGGCGGGTGGGGGTCGATGAGATGGACCTCCAGCGGGAGGTCTCCGTACAGCTCCCGGGCGTTGGCCGCGAGCCGCTCCAGGAAGCCGGCCCCGCGCGGGCCCGCGCCTATGACGGCGATGGACGGCGGGGCGGGCGGGGGCCTGCGGGTGCGGCGGGGTGGCCGGATCTCATCGGTGGGGCCGGGCGGGGCCGGGGGGCTGGCGGAGAAGGCGTCGGCAGGGGCGGCCATAGAAGGGCTCCGTGGATGCGTGTATCGAACACGGGCCTGTCTTCACCGGAAGCGTCCGCGCTGCGCGCGCCGAGGCGATGGGGAGCGCGCCCCTCAGCACGACCCCCGCCCGAGGCTAGGCGCTCGGCGGGGTCCGCTGTCAAGGGTGTCCACACTGTGAGCCGTTGATCTCACGGCAGTTGACGCGAAAACGGATGCCTGTTCCACTTGGGCCATGTCTTCACAGCAGCCGCTGGTCAGGCGCTCCCACATCGACTTCGGTCGCGTGTGGTCCGCTTCCTGTTGAGCCGACCGCGCTGCCTCGTGGGCCCTTTGTCGGCCCCTCCCTCCGCCCGGCCCCGCCCCTGACGTACCGCCGTCGGTCCTCCCGGACCGGCCGTCGGCGTCCGGCGGGCCGTGCGATCCCCGTCACGGCACTGTCGTCACCCTGCTCCGCGATGCGCACCACGCTCCACTCCCCTCGCCGCACCGTCGCCCCGATCGCCCTCCCTCGAACTCGAAGGGTCCGCATGGCGTACACCCCGCACTGTGATTCCGTCGATTCCGCCGGTTCCGTCGATTCCGTCCCGACGGCCCTCCGTACGACGGCACCCCGTACAACGGTCCTCCGCACGACGCCCGCCGACCCGCTGGCGCTGCCCCTGCTGGAGGAGCTGTCCCACGAGTACCTCGTGCGGTACGGGGACAGCTCCGACCTGACGCGCTATCCGGCCGTCGAATTCGCCCCGCCCGACGGCGCGTTCCTGCTGCTGCTGGAGCGGGGGCGGCCGGTGGCGGGCGGCGCGTACCGGCGGTACGACGGTGTCACCGCCGAGCTGAAGCGGATCTGGACGCACTCCGCCCACCGCCGCCGGGGGCTCGCCCGGGAGGTGCTGCGGGTGCTGGAGGCGGAGGCGGCCGGGCACGGCTACACCCGGATCCATTTGACGACCGGGCCGCGCCAGCCGGAGGCCAGGGGGCTGTATCTGGCCACCGGTTACCGCCCGCTCTTCGATGTCCGCGCCGATCCGGAATCGCTCGGTCTGCTGCCGTTCGAAAAGGAGCTGCCCGGGGAGGCGGAGGGGGACGTCCCGACGCCCTGACGCCCTGACGGATCGTCAGTCGCAGGCGCAGCAGCAGCCCTCGCAGGAGCAGCACGAGCACTCGACGCAGTCGCCGTCGCGGCAGCAGCCCTTGCGCTTCTTGCGCGACCAGGGGCCCTCGTACTCCTTGGCGCAGCAGAGCCGGCAGGTGCACAGCAGTCCGGTGAAGGCGGCGCAGCCCGCGAGGAAGCCCCGGGGGGAGGGGGGCCGGGGCCCGTCGGCGGGCGGTCGGCCGCTCCCGCCGGGGCCGCCCGGCCCGCCGGGGGTCCTGGGGCCACTGGGGTCACCGGGGTGTGCCCCGTCGTACTGACCGCCTCCCCCGTACGAGTGGTTTGGGCCGCTTCGGTGAGAACCGGACGCCGAGACCTGCCCCTGGTGGGAGCAGCTTGTCGTACCGAATGCCCGGTCCACCGCCGTGGCGAGTTCGTGGGCGAGCAGGATGTGGACCAGCCGGCCGTCGGTGAAGCGCGCGTCGCTCAGTGCCAGGCGGACTCCGCGCACGGCGTCGTCGGCGAGCCGGCGGGCCTCGGCGAGCGGGGTCCCGGTGGCGGTGAGCGGGTTCCAGGCCCCGGCGGCGGCGTCGGCCCACTGGTCCTCGACCGCGTCCAGCAGATGGGCGAGGCGTCCGAAGAGGCGGCCCGCCTCGGCGAGCGGGAGGGCGTTCTCGGGGCGTCCGGCGAGCACGGCGGTGTGCGCGAAGGCGGCGGCCGTGGCCGTCTCGGTGGGCTCGGTGACCGTCAGCAGCGGGGTGCCGGGCCCGGCGAGGGCCTCGATCCCGGTCTGCCGGTCGACCGCGTCGAGGAGTACGGCGGTGTCGAAGCCGACGCGCGCGCCCGCCCGCGAGCCCGCCCGGTCCCAGCCCGCCGCGACCTTGCGGGCGGCGGCGGCGAGCGGTTTGCGGGCCAGCAGCCCGTCCCGGTCGGCGACATGGTCGCGCACCTTGGCGGAGGCCAGCACCAGCGAGACGGCGGCCGCGAGCCGGGCTCCCTCGCCCCGGGCGACGGGGGCGGTGCGCATGGCGCGCAGCGGGCAGGGGCCCGCGGTGCGGCGGGCCGCGGGGGTCCGTTCGGACTGAGCCTCCGTCAGGACGGAGATGATCAGGCCGTCATAATTGGTGACCACTCGTGCGAATTGGCCGTGGTCCGAGCGGAGCGCCAGACAGAGGCCGCAGAGGTGCGCCATCCACTCCGCCCTGAGCCCTTCGGTGAGCCGATGGCCGCAGGGCCGGACGATCCCGAACATGATTTTCCCCCGTGCGTCGTTCAATTGTGCGGGCCGCATCGTATCGAGGGATCGATCACCCGTACGTCCTGGACGTCACCCATCCGGACTGACTTTCATATTTTGTGCGGATCACCACCCGCATACGGGAAGAAAGCTGACGAACCACCACATCATCTGCACCAGTCCCGTCACGAAACCCCTGCGCTGCGGCTATCCACTTGGCGCGCGATCCGCATGATGGACCACGATAGGGACAGGAAAGACGAAAGACCGCTAGTGAGCGGACCGCAGTGGAAGGAGGCGTCCATGGGATCTGTGCGCAAGGCGAGCGCCTGGCTGGGACTCGTCGAGGACAACGACGAGCGCTACTACGCCGACGAGTACGCCGAGTACTCAGAGGGTGCCGAGACGGCCGACGCCTGGGTCACCGACCCCCGGGTGCGCGTCGCCTCCGAGTCCGCCCAGGCCGAGAGCCGCCGGATCGCCACTGTCTCGCCCACCTGCTTCCGGGACGCCCGCAACATCGGCGAGCTGTTCCGCGAGGGCGTCCCGGTGATCGTCAACCTCACCTCGCTGGAGTCCGGCGACGCCAAGCGCGTGGTCGACTTCGCGGCCGGGCTCACCTTCGGACTGCGCGGCTCCATCGAGCGGGTGGCCACCCGGGTCTTCCTGCTGAGCCCCGCGCACACCCAGGTCGTCACCGGCGAGCCGCAGGGCCGTCCCCAGGACGGCTTCTACAACCAGAGCTGAGCGGGCGCTCACCGGCCGCGACCCGGACCCGGGTCACCGGGCCCCGGGCTCACCGGAACGCGTCCAGCCCGGTGAGCGCCTTGCCCAGCACGAGCTGATGCATCTCGACGGTGCCCTCGTAGGTGAGGACCGACTCCAGATTGGTCGCGTGCCGCATCACGGGATACTCCAGCGAGATCCCATTGGCCCCCAGCACCGTCCGCGCGGTGCGGCAGATGTCGATCGCCTCGCGGACGTTGTTCAGCTTCCCGAAGCTCACCTGCTCCGGACGGAGCCGGCCCGCGTCCATCCGCACCCCCAGATGGTGGGCGAGCAGGATCCCCTTGTGCAGCTCCACCGCCATGTCGGCCAGCTTGGCCTGAGTGAGCTGGAAACCGCCGATGGGCCTGCCGAACTGCTCCCGGGTACGGGCGTAGTCGAGCGCCGAATCGAAGCTGGCGCGCGCCGCGCCCATGGCCCCCCAGACGATCCCGTACCGCGCGTGGTTCAGACAGCGGAGCGGGCCGCCGAGGCCGGTGGCCCCGGGGAGGACCGCGTCGGCGGGCAGCCGGACCCCGTCCAGGACCAGTTCGCTGGTGACGCTCGCCCGCAGGGACCACTTGTGGCGGATCTCGGGGGCCGTGAAACCGGGCAGCGAGGTCGGGACGACGAAGCCCCGGATGCCGTCGTCCGTCCGGGCCCAGACCACGGCGACCCCGGCCACCGAGCCATTGGTGATCCACATCTTGCGGCCCGTCAGCACCCAGTCCGAGCCGTCCCGCCGGGCGTGGGTGCGCATACCGGCCGGGTCCGAGCCGTGGTCGGGCTCGGTGAGCGCGAAGCAGCCGATGGTCTCCCCCGCCGCCATGCCGGGCAGCCAGCGCAGCTTCTGCTCCTCGGAGCCGTAACGGTGGATCGCGTACATCGCGAGGGAACCCTGCACGGAGACCAGGGAGCGGATGCCGGAGTCGGCCGCCTCCAGCTCCAGACAGGCCAGTCCGTACTGGACCGCGCTCGCGCCCGCGCAGCCGTACCCCTTCAGCGACATCCCGAGCGCGCCCATCGCGCCCAGCTCCCGGGCCAGCTCATGGATGCCGGGCAGCTCGCCGCGCTCGTACCAGTCGGCGATGTACGGCAGGACGCGCTCGGCGGCCCAGGCGCGCACGGTGTCGCGGACCGCCAGATCCTCGGGGGTGAGCAGCTCGTCGATGCCGAGCGGGTCGGCGGCGTCGAAGCGAGCCGGCGTCGGGCTTTCGGGCATACGGGCCTCCGCTGGGCAGACGGCTGGGCGGCAGCTTCGGTCGATCACGGGCTCCGACGTTACGGTCCGCCGTCCCGGCCGTCCAGACCCGCCCGCCACGCCGGAACCGCCCGCCCCCGCGTATCACCGGCGTATCACCGGACGGGAGGCGAAGGACCGTTCAGCGCGGGGAGCCGGAGGCGTCGGCGGCACAGGGGGCGGGTTCGCGCCCGGCCGTCAGGGCGGTGCCGGGGAGCGCGGCGAGCGGGCCGTCGCACGGGTCGTCGGGGTCCGCCGGTTCGCCGCGCCGGGGCGGCGGGCAGACCGTCCCGGCCGCCTTGGCGCCCCGCCGCCCGGGCGCGCACTCCACGATCGTCGGCAGTTTCAGCGCGGCGAGCGAGCCGAGCAGCAGCAGCCCGGCGCTGACCGTCAGGGTGATGTGCAGGCCGTCGACGAAGGAGTGGCGCGCGGTGGTGCGCAGCGCCTCACCGGCCGCGCCGCCGAGGCGCTCCGAGACCTGATAGGCCTCGCCCAGCGAGTGGGAGGCGGCGGAGGCGGCCCCTTGGGGCACCCCGGCGAGCGAGTGGAACGCGGGGGCGTAGGCCGCGTTCATGACGCTGCCGAGCAGCGCGGTGCCCATGCCCGCGCCCAGCTGGTACGAGGTCTCGCCGATCGCCGCGGCCCCGCCCGCGTGCTCCGGCGGGGCCTCGCTGAGCATCGACTCGTACGCCGCGAACAGGGTGGTCTGGAGTCCGAATCCGAGAAGGACGAATCCGGTGGTGAGCAGCACCGGCCGGTCCTGCTGTCCCATCAGCGTCAGCAGCAGCACCGCCCCGGCGGTCAGCACGAAGCCCCAGCCGACCATGCGGCGGGTGCCGACACGGCGCAGGATGTACGAGCCGCTCGCCCCGGCGGCCATCGCGGCGAAGGTCAGCGGCAGCAGCCTCAGCCCGGTCTCCAGCGGGCCCAGCCCGAGGATCAGCTGAAGGTACTGGACGGCGATCAGCTGGAGCCCGACCAGCGCGAGCATGGCGAGCACGATGCAGCCGACGGAGGTGGAGAAGGCGGGCGCGGCGAACATCCGGATGTCGATCAGCGGATGCCTGCGGCGTCTCTGCCTGCGGACGAAGAGGATCAGCAGCGCCGCGCCGGTCAGCAGCGGGACGCCGGTGACGGGGTCGAGCAGCTGGTGTCCGACGCCGATCCGCTTCACCCCGAGGACGATGCCGAGGACTCCGCCCGCCGCCATCAGCGCGCCGAGGACGTCCCAGGGGCCGTCGAAGCCGCCCTTCGACTCGGGCAGCAGCCAGCGGCCCGCCGGGAGGAGGATCATCATCAGCGGGATGTTGACGAGGAAGACCGAACCCCACCAGAAGTGCTCGATGAGGAAGCCGCCGAGGACCGGTCCGGTGGCCGCGCCGATGGCGGCGACGGCGGTCCAGATGCCGATGGCCATCGCCCGCTCCCGCCGGTCGGGGAAGACCGAGCGGAGTATCGAGAGGGTCGCCGGCATGATCATCGCGCCGCCGAGGCCGAGCAGGGCGCGGGCCGCGATCAGCACCTCGGGGGTGGTGGCGAACGCGGCGAGGGCCGAGGCGACGCCGAAGATCCCGAAGCCGAGCAGCAGCACCCGCCGGCGGCCGACGCGGTCGCCGAGGGTTCCGAAGAGGATCAGCAGGGCGGCGCAGATCAGCGGATAGGCGTCCACCATCCACAGCAGCTCGACACCGGTGGGGCGCAGATCCTCGGTGACCGCGGGGACCGCGATGTGCAGCACGGTGGCGTCCAGCGCGACCAGCAGCAGACTCACACAGAGGACGAGAAGGACGACCCAGCGATTGCCGCCGCCGCCCGCCGCACGCAATCGTGCCGCGGCCGTGGTCGCCCCTGACATGCACACCTCCAGTGATCTCTCCTCGCGCTCGGCGGGCCAGCCGGGGACGGGGACGGTCCCTCAGGGCGGTCCGGCATCGACGGGCGAGTGAGCCGTCAGCGTACGCGAGTTCCGAGCGGCGGTCGCGTGTGGCGTGCGCCACGCCGGGCCGCCGCCGACTCCGCCGCCGTCCGGGCCCGGGACGGCGGCGGAGATGAGAAAGAATTCATACGGCAGAGTGGTGAACGTCAATTCGCGCCACCGAAAGGACCCTTCAGGAGAGCGGATGAGCAATAGGCCGGGTGACCTCCGGGATTTCCGAGTTGGCAGCAAATAAACCATCACGCCTGAGACATACTCCACATCACATCGTCATCACAAAGACGCTGGATCGGCCTAGCCCCGCACTCACTCGCTGTAACGTCGATAGGGTGCGTACCGACATCTTCGCCCGCTTGGACCGAGAGCCGGAACCGCCGAAGATAGAGATCCCGCGGATGAGCCGCACTCGCCTCGCCCTCTTCGGCGGGACGTCTGCGTTCTATCTCGCCATCGTCGTCGCCGTGCTGGCCTCGACCTGGCTGGTGCTCATCGACTGGAAGGTCATGCTGTTCCGGCCCTATCAGCAGTGGCCGGAGCTGCACCCCTATCTCGATTACTTCGTGGTGCTCGGCCAACGCGGCCCCACGGCCGTGATGGTCGCCGCCTGGCTGGGCTGGCGCTCCTGGCGCCAGCACACCCTGCGGCCCCTGCTGGTGCTCGGCGTGTCGCTGTTGCTGCTCAACGCGACCGTCGGCGCGGTCAAGATCGGCCTCGGCCGGCTCGGCCCTCACTACGCCACCCGGATCGGCTCTCCCGAGCTGTTCGCCGGCGGCGATATATTTCCCTCCGGGCACACCGCCAACGCGGTGGTGACCTGGGGAATCCTGGCGTATCTGGCCACCACCCCCAAGACCCGGCGCTATCTGTCGGCGCTCTCCGCGACGGTCTCGCTCGGGGTCGGTCTGACCACCACCTATCTCGGTACGCACTGGCTGAGCGATGTGCTCCTCGGCTGGGCTGCCGGGCTGCTGATCCTGCTGGGACTGCCGTGGTGCGAACCGCTGATCGCCAGGACGGAGGCCCTGATCTTCGCGCAGCGCGAGCGGTGGCGCGCGCGCCGCAGGCTCGTGCCCTCGCTGCCGGTGGCGGCGGGCGGACCCCGGCCGGTGCTGGTCTCCCAGCGCCGATCACCCGCCCCGGCGGCGGCCAAAACCCCGGGGCGGGAGCCCGCGCCCGGCGGCCGGCTGTACGAGCCGGGGGTGGGGGGGGGCCCGACGACCGGCCGGCGGGGGGGCGCGAGCCCCCAGCAGGGGCCCGCGCGCCCGCGCGGCC
>NZ_BMWG01000013.1 GCF_014651115.1 Streptomyces inusitatus
TTCCGGGGTGGAGTTCGTCGAACGACTCGATGGTCAGCGTGGTGCCGTGGGCGAGGTGGTGGTGGCGGGCGAGGGTGTCGTTGAGGTCGTCCCAGGTGGGGAGTCCGGGGATGGACTTCGCGTCGCCGGGGAGGAAGCGGTAGGTGTGGCCGTACACCTTGGTGAGGAAGTCCTCGCCGAGGCGTGCGACGACTGGGTGGGGTTCGGTGGTCATGTGTCCCGTCCTGTCGCGGCGTCCTTGACCATGTGTTCCAGTTCGGCCACGCACATCTCGCACCCGTACATCCCTGTCTCCAGCCCTGCGGCGGTGATGGGTCCGAGTCGCAGCACGGGTATCTCGGACATGCGGCAGTAGAGCCAGCACATGCCCGTGCTCCACTCCCGGTCGTCCCGGCGACTCCGTATCCCGGTCGCGACCCCGCTCACAGCCCGCTCCGCCCGTGCGGATCCCGGCTCTTCGGTGGGATGTCCAGCTCGGCCCAGACCCGCTTCCCGGTGACGACCCGTTCTGCGCCCCACCGGGAGGCGAGTGCGTCGACCAGGATCAGCCCCCGGCCGTGGACCTCGCTCTCGCCCGCCGCCGTCGGGCATGGGGGAGGGAGTTCGCGTGAGGTGTCGGTGACCACCAGCCGCACGGTGGAGGGGCCGGTGCGGGTGAGGGAGACGCCGACCTGTTCTGTTTCGGTGTGGGTGACGGAGTTGGTGACGAGTTCCGTGACGAGGACGGCCAGGTCGTCCGTGCCGTGGGCGAGGCCCCAGGTGTCGAGGTACCGGGTGGTGTCGGCGCGGGCCAGCCCGGGGGCGTGGATGGTTGAGAGGTAGACGCGGCGGTGGCGCTCGGGGTGTGTGGGGGAGGCGGGCATTCTTACCAGTGGTACTTCCGGCTCGGCGGTCACGGGATCGGGCGGTACGGGTTCACCGCTGCGGATGGGCAGCCGGTTCCGTATGTCGGCCAGACCGGCGAGCATCCTGGTCAGCAGGTTCCGCGAGCGGGGTGCCCACCCGCCGGCCGGGGCGACGGTGGCCCGCACCAGCCGATGCCTAACGTTCGTCATGTCTGCGCCCCTGATGTGTTTCCTCCGGTACATCCCACTGGGCTGCCAGGTGGTGCTGACGGACCATCTCGCGGGGCCGCATCTCGGGGCCGGTCAGCAGACGTCGTCGCCGGGGCAGAGCATTGCCCGGAGGTGATTCGGCGGCGGGTGGGCGATCAACGGTCATGCCGAGCGGGGTCCTCTCGTGTGGCGGCTTCTCCTCGCTCTAGGCAACTGCGCTGTCACGTAGAGCGGTACCGTGGATGGCGCACCACGGCGTAAAAGCGTGAAGACAGCCGCGTGAAGGAGCTGAACACGATGACGTCACCGGAGCCCAACGAGCGCCTGGCCGCGCTGTTCATCGAGAGCGGATGGACCATGCGGCAGCTCTGCCAGGAGGTGAACAGGCTCGGTACTGAACGGGGAACCACCACTCAGTACCAGCGCCCTTCCGTGAGCCAGTGGCTGAAGGGGCACATGCCCAAAGCATCGGTCCGGCCGCTGATCATCGAAGCCCTGTCCCGTCGCCTGCGCAGGCCAATCACAGAGGCAGACGCAGGTTTTCCGTCGACGCCTCCGTCATCGACGTCCCCGGGAACCATTGACGGACTTATCAATCTGGGATCGGTGGACGCCGTTCCCGGGCGGCGCGGCGTTATAGGTGCCGCACTGTTCTCCGTTGCACTGACGGTTCCTGGATGGCCGGACGTGGTGGGAAGAATGGAGGCCGCGTCGGCGGCGAGCCATCGTCGCATCGGTATGCCCGACGTCACCATGGTCTCGGATATGACGGACCGGCTGGGGGCTCTCTACGATGATTTCGGCGGAAGGCACGCGAGGCCCATGGCTGCGGCATTCCTCATCAACACCGTGGCTCCGTATCTGCGCGCCGACGGTCCCGAGAACGTACGCAAATCCATGATGTCCGCAGCTTCGTTCCTCAGCTATCTGACGGGCTGGATGGCGGTGGACGAAAGTCTTCACGGCCTGGCCCAGAGGTACTACGTCAAGGGGCTGGAGCTGGCCGGAGCCAGTGGTGACCATCTGGCGTACTGTCATGTCCTTCGGGGGATGAGCGTCCAAGCCGCCGATCTAGGACACGGTCCCACTGCCGTACGACTGGCAGAGGCTGCCTCAGCTGCGTCCCCGACTACTGGACCCCGAATGCGCGCGTTCATGGGAGGCCAGATGGCGCACAGCTATGCCGTGGCCGGCGACCGCACGGCCGCGCTCCACAGCCTGCGAGAGACAGAGCGATCTCTAGACGTGGCTGAGAGCGGAACGGGCTCGTTTGGTGGCTTCAACTACGCCACACTGGCCTACTCGACATCGCAAGTCCGGTACGCGGCTGGGGACGTAAAGGGGAGCGTCGAGTCACTGCACGCGCATTTTCGGCTTCGGGACTCCACTGACACCCATGTGTCCCGGATGCGATTCAGCGCGATGCTTGCCGAACGGCAGCTTCAGCTGGGTCACCTGGACGCCGCGTGTGCCACATGGAGCGGTGTCCTGGACGAGCATCCGACGATCCATTCCGGACGGGTGGACAGGGCGATCTTCGGCATTCGCGCTTTGCTCCGGCCGCATCTGGCGAACGCGGGCGCGCGCGAGATCTACGAGCGGTCGCGTCTGGCGCTCGCATAGCGCAAAAAGGGCCCGCCGATATGACGGGCCCTTCAGATGGGGCATCCGGTTGTTGATCCCTTCCACTGTCGAGCTGAGGAGTAGATATGACGACCCTGGCCGTGACCGGACACATGGACCTGGCCGCCGAAAGCGTGCCTGCGGTGAGGGCCGCGCTCCGCGACCTCCTCGTCGGACACGACGACCTCACGGGCGTGTCGTGCATCGCCGCCGGTTCCGACTCCGTCTTCGCGGAGGAGCTGGTTGCCGCAGGCGGCCGGCTGGTCGTCGTGATCCCGTCGCAGGACTACCGGGCCAGGAAGGTGAAGCCCGCGCACGCCCCGCTCTTCGACCGTTTGGTCGGTGCGGCTGTGGAGGTGGTGACGCTGCCGCACGAGGCGGCGAACCGGGACGCGTACGAGTCGGCCAATGCCGAGCTGCTCAGGCGGGCCGATCGGCTCGTCGCGGTGTGGGACGGCGGTCCGCCGTCCGGGAAGGGCGGGACGGCGGACACGGTGGAGCTGGCCAGGGCGGCGGGGGTGCCGGTGGATGTGGTGTGGCCGGAGGGGGCCGTACGCCGGGGGTGATCCGGGTGGGGCGGGTGGTCACTGGCCCGGGCGGCGGCCCCGGGGGTGGGTTACTTTCGCCAGAACAGATGGTGTGCCACCCCGCTGGGACTGGGGACGACCTCCAGGTGGAAGCGGTCGAGCAGCTCGTCGGGGGACTCCCAGAGCCGGACCCCGGAGCCGAGCTTGATGGGGGAGACGGCCACGTGCAGGGTGTCGACGAGGTCGGCGTCGAGGAACTCCCGGATGGTGGTGGCTCCGCCGCCGAGACGGACGTCCTTGCCCTGTGCTGCCTCCCGGGCCTGTTCGAGGACCGTGGCCGGGTCGGCGTCGACGAAGTGGAAGGTGGTGTCGGAGAGGGTGAGCGAGGGACGCTTGTGGTGGGTCAGGACGAACACCGGGGTGTGGAAAGGGGGCTCGTCACCCCACCAGCCCTGCCACTCGTGGTTGAGCCAGGGTCCACGCTGGGGGCCGAACTTGTTGCGGCCCATGATCTCGGCACCGATGTTGCGGCCGTAGTCCCGAGTGAAGTAGTCGTCCAGGCCCCGGCTGCCCCCGGGGTCGGTCCGCATGGGCCAGCTCGCCGTGGCACCGGCCCAGGCGAACAGCCGCTCCGGCTCTACATGGCCGAACGGCCTCTTCAGGGTCTGGTCCTCACCGGCACCGATTCCGTCGCTTGAGACATTGAAGTTCTGGACCCTCAGCAGCTGAGCCATGTGTTCCTCCTGTGTTGTCGGCAACAGTGGTGAGACTCGCCGGGCCGGGAAAACTCATCGTCGCGTCCGTGCCCGGTTGGACACCTCACATGACCCGGGTCTCCGCCGCCACCCACTCCAGATAGGCCGCCGACCCCCCTGTCACCGGGACGGCGATGACCTCGGGGGTGTCGTAGTCGTGGTGGTCGAGGATGAAGTCGGTCAGGGACCGCACCAGTGAGCCGCGCGTTTTGAAGTCGATGCGCCATTCCTGGTCGTGCTGGATCTTCCCCTCCCAGCGGTAGACCGAGGAGATGGGGTGGATCTGGGCGCAGGCGGCGAGGCGTTCGGTGATGGCGGCGTCGGCGAGGGCGCGGGCCTGGGGCTCGGTGGCTGTGGTGGTGGTTACGAGGGCGAGGTCGGCGGGGGTCATGGGGGCAGGGTAGAGGGCGTTAGGGTGCCGGCCGGTCGGGGTGGCGGATGCGGACGAGGTTCGCGTCGAGGTCGACGTGGAAGGGGGGTTCCTCGGCGGGGCGGATGTTTTTGCGGACGCGTTCCTGTTGGAGGGCGTGTTTCTGGGCCTGGGCGCCGGGGGTGATCTCCTGGAGGAATTCCGTGCCGATGGAGGTCATGCTTTTGCGTTTGCGCCAGTAGATCCAGCCGCGTGCTTCCACCCACAACAGAACGCGGTCCAGGAGGAACAGGGCCGCGCCCAGGGCGCATAATCCGGCGATGGCCTGCCACACCGTGCTCGTCATGTCGGATGAACGCGGAGGGTTCAGCCGGAGGTTCCCGTGCTGCCGTCGGGATCGCGGCCGAAGGCGGCGGAGAGGACGTCGGGGAGGTCGGCCTCGGGGACCGTGGCGCGGATCTCCGTCAGGACGTCGGGGAAGTCGTCGTCGCTGATGGCTCCCTGGTGCTCCTGGCGGAGTCGGTGGATGACCTCGACGATCTCGGGGCGCAGCAGCATCCAGGAGCGGGAGGTGTGGATCTCCTTCTCGACCTAGCCCATGAACCAGCGCACGATCTCGTACGGGATGTCCTGGTGCGGGCCCTGGGGGTCGGAGCAGATCGTCGGTTCTCGGGCGGGGTCCTCGTCGGGGACGATCGCGGTGAGAAGGTTTCGCTGCTTGCCGACGAGGTCCAGCTCCAGGTACCAGGCGTCGTCGGGCACGGAGTACATGGTGGTGATCGCGTAGTCGCCGCCGGGGTGGGGGAAGGGCATGACGGGCATGCTGTCACGCCCTTCCTGTGCGATGTCTAGCGAATACGGGTCATCACGGACTCGTAGCCACCGCCGCCCGGGTAGACCCAGGAGCCGGTGAGGGTGTCGCCGTCGGGGCTGAAGGCGCCCTGGTAGTAGGCGGGGGAGCCCTTTTCGCCGCCCCAGATGGTGAGGGTGTCGCCGTTGGGTTCGTAGACGTAGTCGAAGGTGTGGCCGAGGCTGTCGTAGAAGCGGGACTTGATGTCCTCGCCGGGCTCGTCCGAGCCGAAGGGCTTCTCGCGGCCGATGACTTCGAGGCCGGTGACGCGCCGGCCGTACTGCGTCATGTCGATGTCCTGGAGGAGGAAGAAGCCGCCTTCGAGCCAGCGGTAGGTGACGGTGCCTTCCACTCCGCCGGTCACGCGCCAGGTGCCGGTCAGGCGGTCGAGGCGCTGGAGGGAGGCGTCGGGGCGGGGATGGGACATGAGGGCGGGCCTTTCGCCGGGGCCGGAATGCCGGCGCGGGGTGCGGCGGCGTTCATGTGACGGGTGGGGCCGGGAGAAGGAATCGGTACGGGAGTGTGGTGCGCGTCACAGGTCCCGCGTCACCCGGGGAGTCCCTGGCCGAAACGGGGGAGCAGCTCCGGGCCGAAGGTGGTGATCTCGGCGATGAGGCCGTCCTCGATGCGGAGGACGTCGATGTTGACGGGGGAGAAGGAGTGCTCGCCGGGGCGGCGGACATGGTTGGCCACGGCGGGCATCCGGTTCAGGGTCAGTGGGACCGGGCGCCAGTCGCCCCAGGCGCTCTCGCCCGTCAGGACCGGACGCCACAGGTCCAGGATCGCGGCGCGGCCCTCGAAGACGAGGTGGGCCGGGGGCATGGTCTGCCGGGCGTCCTCGCGGAGCAGCTCGGAGAGGGCGGAGAGGTCGGCGCGCCGGGAGGCGTCGACATAGCGCCGCAGCAGGGCCCGCTCGGAGTCGCTGGGGGTGGTCGCCGCGCCCCATTCGGCGCGGCGCGGGGGGAGCTGTTCGCGGAGGGTCGCGCGGGCCCGTTGGAGGGCGCTCTTGACGGACGCGACGCTCATGCGGAGGGTCTCGGCGGTCTCGGGGGCGGGTGTGCCGACCACGTCGCGGAGGATCAGCACGGCGCGCTGCCGGGGCGGCAGGTGCTGGATCGCGGCGAGGAAGGCCAGCTCGATCGTCTCCCGGGCGATGGCGGCGGCCTCCGGCTCGCCGTCGGCCGGGGCGGCGAGGTCCAGCAGCTCGTCCGGGTAGGGCTCCAGCCAGGTCACCTCGGCCACGGCCGAGCGGGCGGGGCCGCCGGAGGCGTCGAGGGCGGACGTCACCTCGCGGCGGCGGGCGGGGCTCGCCAGTGTGTCGAGGGCGGCGTGGGTGGCGATGCCGTACAGCCAGGCGCGGAACGTCGACCGTCCGGCGAAGTCGGCGCGCTTGCGCCAGGCCCTCAGCAGGGTCTCCTGCACCAGGTCCTCGGCCTCGGTGAAGGAGCCCAGCATCCGGTAGAGATGGACCCGCAGCTCGTGGCGGTACCGCTCGGCCAGCTCGGCGAAGGCGTTCTCGTCCCCCGAGCGGAGCACCTCCGCCGACGGTTCCCCGGCCCCGGACCCACCCCTGCCCAACACTGCCCCCGCGATCCCGCTCGTCCGTCGACGAGAGCCGACGAGAGCCTACGATGAGAAGAAGGATTCTTGATCGGAGGAGGCTATCAATGAGCGGGGTCGCCCGGGGCAAACAGCCCAGCGTCGCGCAGCTGCGCGCCTTCGCGGCCGTCGCCGAGCATCTGCACTTCCGGGACGCCGCCGCCGCGATCGGCATGAGCCAGCCCGCGCTCTCCGGGGCCGTCTCCGCGCTGGAGGAGGTCCTCGGCGTACAGCTGCTGGAGCGCACCACCCGCAAGGTGCTGCTCTCCCCGGCCGGGGAGCGTCTCGCGGTCCGTGCCAAGGCCGTACTCGAAGCCGTCGGCGCGCTGATGGAGGAGGCGGAGGCGGTGCGCGCGCCCTTCACCGGTGTGCTGAGGCTCGGGGTGATTCCCACCGTCGCGCCCTATCTGCTGCCGAATGTGCTGAGGCTGGTGCACAGCACGTACCCGGATCTCGATCTCCAGGTGCACGAGGAGCAGACCTCCTCGCTGCTGGAGGGGCTGACCGGCGGGCGGCTGGATCTGCTGCTGCTGGCGGTCCCCCTCGGGGTCCCCGGGGTCACTGAGCTGCCGCTGTTCGACGAGGACTTCGTCCTGGTCACCCCGCAGGACCACTGGCTCGGCGGGCGGGAGGATCTGCCCCGCGAGGCGCTGCGGGAGCTGCCGCTGCTGCTGCTCGACGAGGGGCACTGCCTCCGTGACCAGGCGCTCGACGTCTGCCGGGAGGCCGGGCGCGGGGAGGACACCCCCGTCACCACCACCGCCGCCGGGCTCTCCACCCTGGTCCAGCTGGTGGCCGGGGGGCTCGGGGTGACCCTGCTGCCGCGTATCGCCGTCGAGGTGGAGACCGGCCGGGGAGGGCTTCAGACGGCGTACTTCGCCGACCCCGCCCCCGCCCGCCGGATCGCGCTGGCGATGCGCACCGGGGCCGCCCGGCAGGACGAGTTCGAGGAGTTCGCCGCCGCGCTGCGGACCTCCCTGCGCCCACTGCCGGTCCGCGTCCCGGACTGAGCCGCGAGGACGGGCTGCGTACCGCTTACTCCGTACGCAGCCCGTCCGGCCGCATCATCCGCCACAGCGCCGGCAGGCTCAACACCGTCACCAGCAGAATCACCCCCACCGCCGTCGCCGACACCGGCAGGAACATCCACCAGTCCACCATCGGCTTGCCCGTCAGCCTCAGCATCACCACACCGAGCACCAGCCCGCCCGCCACCGCGACCACGGTCCCCAGCGCCACCGGCAGCGCGGTCTGCCACAGCAGCGACCGGGCCAGTGTGGAGCGCCGGGTGCCGAACGCCACCAGCACCGGCAGCAGCCGGCGGCGCTCCCGCAACTGCTCGATCTGGGAGACCAGCATCGAGACCGCGATCAGCGCCATCGTGCCGGTCGCGCCCGCCAGCAGCCCGTTGTGGATGCTGGCGTACTTCTGGTCCCGCTCGGGCATCCGGACCGTCCACACCTGGAGCATGGGATCGAGCCGGGAGGCCGTGTCGCGGATGTGGTCGTGCGCGTGGGGGACGTTCTCGTCCGAGGTGACCAGGGCGGTGGTCGCGCCCTCGGTGAGCCGGGCGGGGTCGAGCGCGCCGGGGGTCGCGTAGATCCCCTCGTACTCCCAGCTCACACCGGACCCCGGGGGAGCCTTCACGGTCCGCGTGCCGGAAGGGAGCCGCCAGGCGTCCGGCTCGGCCCCGGCCCCGGGCCCGGTACGGGGACCGCCGCCCGACAGCGTCAGCCGGTCGCCGTCGCGGGCGGCCCGTTCGAGCCAATCCGTCTCGGACTGGCTCCAGCTGTTGTTGACGATGAAGGTGTCGCCGTCGGCGCAGGCGCCGATCCGGGCCAGCTTCCGCAGCACCGGGCAGTCGGCGACCACCAGCGAGGCCGCGGGCCACTGTTCCTCGGACACGTGCGGAGGCTGGTCGGCGGGGCGGGCCGAGGGCCTGACCCAGGAGCGGACGAAGCCGATCGCCTCGCTGACCCCCGGCGTCCTGCGCAGCTCGTGGTTCATCCGGGCGGCGAGTTCGCTGCTCGGATACCCGGCGGATATGTCCACCCTGCCCCACATCGGACTGTTGCCCACGCTCTGCCGGGAGGCGTCGTGCATGCCCGCGAAGACCATCTGGAGGGCTATGGCCCCGGCCACCGCGACCAGGATCCCGCTCACCGCGCGCCCGGCCGAACCGCCCCGGAGCTGGAGCCCGCGCACGGCGAGCTGCCAGGAGACGGGACCGCCCCGCAGCCGGGACACCACCGCGTCGACCACCCAGGGGAAGAGCGCGGTGACCCCGAGGAGCACCAGGATCGCGCCGCCCGCCAGCGGCAGCGGATGGACGATCCCCGTCGTGTACCCCGGGGTGACGGTGCGCTCCGCCGTCAGCAGCACCAGCACCCCCGCCGACGGCAGCACCAGCCGCCACCACAGCCGCCGCCGGCGCGGCGCCGATCTGCGGACGACGCCGAGCGGCTCGATCAGTACCGAGCGCAGGGTGACCAGGGTGACCACGACGGACACCACCGGAACGGCCAGCAGGATCAGCCCGCCCAGCGCGGGTGCCGGGACCACGTCCGAGGGGAAGGCGCTCAGCCCCCAGATCCGTACCGAACCGGCGAAGAGCCGGGCCACCGCGAAGGTCGCGACGCCGACGGCCAGTCCCAGCGCGGAGCCGAACAGCGACTCGCCGACGGCGATCCGGCGGATGGTCCTGGAGTCGGCCCCGATCAGCCGGAGCGCGGCGAGTCTGCCGTCCCGGCGGTCGCCGCAGAACCGGACGCTGGTGCCGATGAAGACCGCGACCGGGGCCAGCAGCACCACGGAGATGAGGGTCGCCAGCGCGGTGAGCATGGGGTCGACCGGCCCCATCGCCATTCTGCTGCGGCCGTAGCCGTCGCTCCGCTCGCCGCCGCTCTCCGCGGTCAGGGTCGAGCTGCCCGCGTAGAAGAAGCGCTCCCCGGGGTCGATCAGACCGGCCTCCCCGATGACGCCGACCACCCGGTAATCGAGCCGTCCGTCGGCCAGTGAGCTGCCGTCGGGCGAGGCGAGGAGGTCGGCCAGCGCGGGGGAGACGAGCATCTCGCCGGGGCCCGGCATCCGGTCCACCCCCGGCGGCAGCGCGGGCCGGTCGCCGTCCGCCCGCAGCAGCCGGCCGCCGATGACGTTGTCGCGGTACTCGGTGGAGACGTTCAGCCACACCACCGTCGAGTCGGAGCGCTCGATCCGCTCGGTCGCCGTCTCCCAGTTCTGGGTCCGGGCGTGCAGCCGGTCCTCGCGGGCGCTCATGATCTGGGGCAGCGAGGCGGCCATGAGCAGCAGCGCGACCCCGAGCCCGACCCCGGTGGCCGTCAGCGCGTTGCGGATCCAGCCCTCACGGCCGCCGAACGCGCCGAAGCGGATCCCGAGCCCGATGTCCCGCAGCCGTGACCGGAGCGGGCCGAGTTCCTCCCGTACCGGAGGAGTGATCGCGTCGGCCTCGTTCAGCAGGGTCATACGGTGTGGTCCACATCCCGGGTCCGTCCGTCGCGCACCACGATCTCGCGGTCCGAGTAGGCGGCCACCCGGGGCTCGTGGGTGACCAGCACCACGGCGGCGTTGGTGGTGCGGGCGGCGTCCGTCAGCAGTTGCATCACCCGCTCGCCGCTGTAGGTGTCCAGGGCCCCGGTGGGCTCGTCGGCGAAGACCACCCGGGGCGAGGTGACCAGCGCGCGGGCGACCGCGACCCGCTGGCCCTGCCCGCCGGAGACCTCGCTGGGGCGCTGATGGCCGATGTCCTCGACCTCCAGCCGCTCCAGCCACTGGAGCGCGGTCAGCTCGGCGGCCCTGCGCCGGACCCCCGCCAGCCGCAGCGGCAGCGCCACATTCTCCGTGCAGGTCAGCTCGGGCACGAGCTGGCCGAACTGGAAGACGAAGCCGAACTCGGTCCGCCGCAGCGCGCTGCGCCGGGCGTCCGTCATGGCGACGAGGTCCTGCCCGTCGTAGCGGAGCGTCCCCGAGTCGGGCGGGACGATTCCGGCGAGGCAGTGCAGCAGGGTCGACTTGCCGGAGCCGGAGGAGCCCATCACGGCGACGACCTCGCCGGGGTGGATGGAGAAGCCGGCCCCGTCGAGCGCGGTGGTGCGGCCGTAGGTCTTGTGCAGATCCTCGGCGACGAGGAGCGAGCCCGCGGGGATCATGCGCCCGCCTTCTTCTGGTCGCCCGGCCCCGGCCGGCCGGGTGCGCCGATCTCCGAGGCCAGCCGGGAGAGCCTGGCCGAGGTCAGCTCCAGCCAGCGCAGATCCGCCTCCAGATGGAAGAGGGCGTGATCGCAGATGAGCTGGTCGGCGAGGTCGCCCTGGCGCTTGCGGTCGGTGAGGATCCGCATCAGCCGCAGATGCTCGGTGCGCTGGAGATCCAGCAGCTCGGCGGCGCTGCGGCCGGTGAGCAGCGCGAGGACGACCTTGGTGTACAGGGTCGACTGGAGATAGGGCTCGGGTTTCTCCGGCTGGGCGAGCCACTGCGAGACATCGGTGACACCGGCCTCGGTGATGGCGTAGCGCTTGCGCTCGGGACCGCCGCCTGCTTCGACGCCGTCCACGGCGACCAGGCCGTTCTTCAGGAGCCGGGACATGGTCGAGTAGACCTGGCCGTAGTGGAGCGGCCGGTCGTGACCGAACTTCTCGTCGAAGGCGCGCTTGAGGTCGTAACCGTGGCGCGGACCGGACTCCAGAAGCGCGAGGAGGGTGTGGCCGATGGACATGCCCAGCACTGTACGGGGTGTGTATAGCGCGCACACAGACGACCGAGGGGACCGTGCGACACCGTGACACAGACGACCGGGGGGACCCGTGCGACACCGTGGCACAGGTCCCCGCCGCTCACTTCTCGGGCGGTTTGGGCGGCCGGCCGCGCCGGCGGATGGGCGCCGCGCCGCCGGGCAGCCGTCCGGCGTCGGCCAGCGCCTTCCGCAACAGGAACTCGATCTGCGCGTTGGCGCTGCGCAGCTCGTCCGACGCCCACCGGGCCAGCGCCTCGTACACCGCCGGGTCCAGCCTCAGCAGTACCTGTTTGCGCTCGGGGGGCGGGGTCACTGGTAGAGCGTGCCCGTGTTGAGGACCGGCTGCGCGGAGCGGTCGCCGCAGAGCACCACCATCAGATTGGAGACCATCGCGGCCTTGCGCTCGGTGTCCAGCTCCACGATGTCGCGCTCGGTGATGCGGTCGATGGCCTCCTCGACCATGCCCACCGCGCCGTCGACGATCAGCCGCCGGGCCGCGACGACCGCGCCGGCCTGCTGGCGCTGGAGCATCGCTGAGGCGATCTCCGGGGCGTACGCGAGGTGGGTGAAGCGGGACTCGATGATGTGCACGCCCGCCGCCTCGACCCGGGCGCGCAGCTCGGTCGCGAGCGTCTCGGTGACCTCTTCGGCGTTGTCCCGCAGCGAGAGGGCGTCCTCCTCGTGCGCGTCGTACGGGTACTCGATGGCGATGTGGCGGACGGCGGCCTCGGTCTGGCTGGAGACGAACTCCATGAAGTCGTCGACCTCGAAGAGCGCCTGCGCGGTGTCCTCGACCCGCCACACCACGACGGCGGCCAGCTCGATCGGATTGCCGTAGGCGTCGTTGACCTTGAGGACGGCGGTCTCGTGGTTGCGCACCCGGGTGGAGATCTTCTCGCGGGAGGTCAGCGGGTTGACCCAGCGCAGACCGTCGGTGCGGATGGTGCCCCGGTAGCGGCCGAAGAGCTGGACGACGCGGGCCTCGCCGGGGGCGACCATGTTCAGCCCGCCCATCGCGAAGACCGCAGCGAGGCCGACGGCCACTCCGGCGACGATCAGGCCGACCTTCAGACCGGCCGCGGCGGCCGCCGCGCCCGCGACGACGAGCGCGATGCCGGAGGCGAGGCCGACCAGCCCGAGCAGCAGGGCGAGCCCGCCGCCGATGCTGTGGGCCGCGAACTCCCTGACTCCGGGCGCCGTCGTCCGCGCTGTGTTGTTGTCCGTAGTGGTGCCGGTGTCGGCCATGCCGTTCCCCCGTCTTCCGTGTCGTGCCACGTGCTAGCAATGTGATTACACATTAATCGTTCTCGCAACCTTGTGCACCTCTCGTGAGTCGGTTCCAGGGAACGAGGTGCTGATTGTCACGTCGGGAAAGTCCGGATCGGTCGACCTTTGTCGTAGCGGCCGGTGCTAGTTTTCTGAGCTGCTCATGCGCGCGGGGTATTCGGTGGAGCGGGGTGCCGACGGCGGGCAGAGAAGATCACGGCGGCGGTGCGGCACCTGTGGACGAGACCGAAGAAGCGAAGAGCGGAGCGGAACGAGCGATGGGCCGAGCTGAGGCGCGGAAGGCGCGGGAGCGCGGGGCGCGGGAGACCAGACGGGCCGGCAAGCCCAAGGGCATACGGCGCTTCTTCACCTGGAAGAAGGTTCTGGGCACATTCCTCGGGGTCTGCCTGCTCGCCATGGGCGCGTTCTACGCCGTCTATGTGATGGTCCCGGTGCCGAAGGCCAACGCCGAGGCCGAGTTGCAGAGCAATGTCTACAAGTACCGGGACGGCTCGATCCTCGCCCGCACCGGTGAGCGCAACCGCGAGATCATCGGCCTGGAGAAGATACCCAAGGACGTCCAGGACGCCTTCGTCGCCGCCGAGAACAAGTCCTTCTTCAAGGACCACGGGGTCGACCTCAAGGGCACCGCGCGCGGTCTGCTGAACACCGTCACCGGCAAGGGCAAGCAGGGTGGCTCGACCATCACCCAGCAGTACGTCAAGAATTACTACCTCAACCAGGACCAGACGGTGAGCCGCAAGCTCAAGGAACTGGTCATCTCGCTCAAGGTCGACGACGAGAAGAGCAAGGAAGAGATCCTCGCCGGGTACATCAACACCAGCTACTACGGCCGCGGGGCCTACGGCATCCAGGCCGCGGCCCAGGCGTACTACCGCGTCGACGCCGAGAAGCTGACCCTCTCCCAGGGCGCGTATCTCGCGGCCCTGCTCCAGGCTCCCAATCAGTACGACTGGGCCATCGCCACGGAGAACGGCAAGGCCCTGGCCAAGGAGCGCTGGGCCTACGCCCTGAACAACATGGTCGAGGAGGGCTGGCTGGAGGACTCCGTGCGCGACGCGCAGAAGTTCGCGGTGCCCAAGGCCCCGCAGGCCGCCCCCGGCATGGAGGGCCAGGTCGGCTATCTGGTGGAGGCGGCCAACGCCGAGCTGGCGCGCCAGGGCATCGGCGAGAAGGACATCAAGGCCGGCGGCTGGACGATCACCCTCAACGTCGACAAGAAGCGCCAGCAGACGCTGGAGCGGGCGGTCAAGGGCGAGCTGGAGAGCAAGCTCGACCGCAAGGGCAACAAGAAGCACGCCACCGTCCAGGCGGGCGCGACCTCGGTCCACCCCGAGACCGGCGAGGTCCTCGCCCTCTACGGCGGCGTCGGCGCGACGGAGCACTGGCTCTCCAACGCCACCCGCCGCGACTACCAGCCCGCGTCGACCTTCAAGCCCGTGGTGCTCGCCACCGCGCTGGAGAACGAGTCGCTGACGCAGGACGAGCTGCCGATCGGGCTGGAGACCATCTACAACGGCGACAGCAAGCGTCCGGTCGAGGGCAGCGACATCGCCTTCGCGCCCGAGAACATCAATGACAAGGACCACGGCGAGATCACCGTCCAGGAGGCGACCAACAACTCGGTCAACTCCGTCTACGCGCAGATGATCGTGGACGCGGGCCCGGCGGAGACCAAGAAGACCGCGCTCGCGATGGGCATGCGCGACGGCGCGGGCTGGCCCGCCCAGCCCGCCATGTCGCTCGGCACGATGAACGCCTCCACCTGGGACATGGCCGGGGTGTACGCGACCTTCGCCAACCATGGAAAGCTGATCACGCCGACCATCGTGAAGTCCGCCGAGCACGAGGTCCGTGAGGCGGAGCTGAAGGACCCCGCCTCCGACGAGGCCATCAGCCGGGGCACCGCGGACACCGTGACCCGCTCCCTGGAGGGCGTCGTCCAGGAGGGCTCGGGCATGGCCGCCGCGGGCGCCTACCAGGCCGCGGGCAAGACCGGCACCTCGGAGAACAACAAGTCGGCGTGGTACGTCGGCTACACGCCCAAGCTGGTCACCGCCGTCGCCCTGTTCGGCGAGCGGCCCGACGGCACCAGCCAGGTCACCCTCACCGACACCATCAGCGAGGGCCGTGTCAACGGCGGCGCGATCCCGGCCCAGATCTGGAAGGCGTACACCACCGGAGCCCTCGGGGCCGACGCGAGCGCCAGGTTCGACCTGGACGTCAACGCGCCCGTGAAGACCAAGCCCTCGCCCGCCGCCTCGTCCTCGGCCCCCGTCTCGCCGTCCCCCACGCCGACGACGTCCGCGACCCGGGAGGAGGAAGAGGAGGAGCCCGAGGAGGAGCAGACCCGGATGACCTCCCCGCCCGCCACCTCGTCCGCGCCTCCGACGGAGCCCTCGCTGCCGACGCTGCCGACCATGTCCACGTCCGGCCGGCCGAGCCAGACCTCGTCCTCCTCGCCGCCCGCGACGGGCGGGCCGGGAGCGACGGGCCAGCCCGGCGGCGGAGCCGCGGCAGGCGGCCCCGGCCGCTGACCCGGACAGACACCACCCGAACGGCGTAACGACCGCGCCCGTGCCCCCGGAATTCACCGGGGGCACGGGCGCGGTCGTGGTTCCGGGGCCGCTCCTGCGGATCAGCCGCCGTTCACCTGCTTGGCGATCCGGTCGCCGGTCTCCTTGTCGACCTTGCGCCAGTACTGGAAGGCCCGCTCCAGGACTGGCCGGGAGACTCCCTGGCTCAGATGCCCGGCGACATTGGAGACCAGCCGGTCCCGGGCCGCCTCGTCCATCACCTCACGGACCAGCGTGCCCGCCTGCCCCCAGTCGTCGTCCTCGGAGTGCAGCGTGTACGCCGCGCGCACCATCTCGCCCGCGCTGGCCCACCCCGCCGGTGTGCCGAAGTGCTCCACATCGGCCGCGGGCCCGCCGAAGGAATTCGGCGCGTACGGCATCGACGCGTTCGACGGGAAGTACCGCATCGAGCCGTCCTTGGCGTAGGAGTTCACACCCGAGCGCGGCCGGTTCGGCGGCAGCTGGCTGTAGTTGGTGCCGATCCGGTACCGATGGGCGTCCGGGTACGAGAAGAGCCTGCCCAGCAGCATCTTGTCCGGGGAGGGGCCGATGCCCGGCACCAGATTCGAGGGCTCGAAGGCCGCCTGCTCGATATGGACGAAGTAGTCCTCCGGGTTCCGGTTCAGCGTGAAGCGGCCCACATCGATCAGCGGGTAGTCGCCGTGCGGCCACACCTTGGTCAGATCGAAGGGGTTGAAGCGGTAGTCCGGGGCGTCCTCGAAGGGCATGATCTGCACCTTCAGGCTCCAGCTCGGCGCGTCGCCCGACTCGATCGCCTCGTGCAGATCCCTGCGGTGCCGGTCCGCGTCGTGCCCGGCCAGCTCGTCCGCCTCCGCCTGCGGGATGAAGTCGACACCCTGATCGGTCTTGAAGTGGTACTTCACCCAGAACCGCTCACCGCCGCCGTTCACCCACATATAGGTGTGCGAGCTGTAGCCGTTCATGAACCGGTACGACCTGGGGATGCCCCGGTCGCCCATCAGCCAGGTGACCTGGTGGGCCGTCTCGGGGGAGAGGGTCCAGAAGTCCCACTGCATCTCGTTGTTCCGCAGCCCGGTGGCCGGATGGCGCTTCTGCGAGTGGATGAAGTCCTGGAACTTCTGCGGGTCCCGGACGAAGAAGATCGGCGTGTTGTTGCCGACCATGTCGTAGTTTCCGTGGTCGGTGTAGAACTTCAGCGCGAAGCCGCGCGGATCCCGCCAGGTGTCCGGGGAGCCCTGCTCACCGGCGACCGTGGAGAACCGGGCCAGCAGTTCGGTGCGCCTGCCCGGCTGGAAGAGATCGGCCTTGGTGTACTGGCTGATGTCCTGGGTGACCTCGAAGAAGCCGTACGCGCCCGCGCCCTTGGCGTGCACCACCCGCTCCGGGACCCGTTCACGGTTGAACTGGGCCATCTTCTCGATCACATAGTGGTCGTGGAGCAGGATCGGGCCGTCGGGGCTCACGGTGAGCGAGTGCTCGTCGCTCTCCACCGGGATCCCGGCGTTGTCAGTCGTGTACGCGACCTTGGGGGATGACTCGGTCACGAGCGTCCTCCGTCCTTGAGGGATGAGGGTGCTGCCGCTTCGGCCGTGTTCCCCAGTCAACGCCGCCGACACGTTGTCGGCAACATTTGAGCGCCGGTGCGGAGTCTCCCCGCACCGGCGCTCATATGTGTCTTTCCGCGGTCCCTAGGGACGGGTG
This sequence comes from Streptomyces inusitatus, assembly GCF_014651115.1. GTDB lineage: Bacteria > Actinomycetota > Actinomycetes > Streptomycetales > Streptomycetaceae > Streptomyces > Streptomyces amakusaensis. Next base: position 17,073 of record NZ_BMWG01000013.1, read on the forward strand.
GGCAGCTCGAACCAGACGACCTTGCCGCTGGAGAGCCGGGTCGCGCCCCACCTCCGCGCCAGCCGGTTCACCAGGAAGAGCCCTCGCCCGCCCTCGTCGGTGTCCCGCGCCTTGCGCTGTCTGGGCAGCTGCGGGGAGTCGTCGCCGACCTCGCAGCGCAGTACGTCGGTCTTCAGCAGCCGCAGGGTCACCGGCCGCTCCGCGTACCGCACCGCATTGGTGACCACCTCGCTGACCAGCAGCTCCACCGCGTCGCTCAGCTCCTCCAGACCCCATCGGGCGAGCGCCCTGCGGGCGAGCCGCCTGGCCCGGCCCGGAGCGGCGTCCTCCGGCTCCAGGAACCAGTAGGCGACATCACTGGGCGCGATCCCGTCGAAACGGGCCGCGAGCAGCGCGATGTCGTCGTCCCGGTCGCCGGGGCCGAGCATGTCCAGGACGTCGTCGCAGAGCGCCTCCAGCGGCGGCGAGTGGTCCGGGCCGGTGAGCTGGGCGGCCGCGGCCAGCCGCTCCCGGAGCTGCTCGATGCCGGTCCACACGTCCCGCAGCCGGGACTCCACCAGACCGTCCGTGTACAGCAGCAGGGTCGCGCCCGCCGGAGCGTCCAGCTCCACCGCCTCGAAGTCCACCCCGCCGACACCGATCGGCGCTCCGGGCGGCACCCGCAGCACCTCGGCCCGCCCGCCCAGATGCAGCAGCACCGGCGGCGGATGGCCCGCGTTGGCGATGGTGATCCGGTGCGATACCGGGTCGTACACCGCGTACATGCAGGTGGCCATCCGGTCGGTGCCCAGCCGCTGGGCCTGCTCGTCCAGATGGTGCAGCACCTCCTGCGGCGGCAGATCCAGACCCGCCAGGGTCTGCGCCGTGGTCCGAAGCTGGCCCATGATCGCGGCCGAGGTCATCGAGTGGCCCATCACATCGCCGACGACCAGCGCCACCCGGCTGCCGGGCAGCGGGATCGCGTCGTACCAGTCGCCGCCGACCCGCGCGGTCTCGGCGGCGGGCAGATACCGCGAGGCGAGGCGCACCCCGGTCGGCTGCGGCAGCGAGTCCGGCAGCATGGTGCGCTGGAGCTCGTCCGCGATGTACGCCTCCCGGCCGTACAGCACCGCCTTGTCGATGCCGAGCGCGGTGTGGGTCGCGAGCTGGGCGGCGACCAGCAGATCATTGGGCTCGAACGCGGGCCGGTCGGGCCTGCGCAGGAAGACGGCCGCGCCGATCACCCGGCGCCGGCCGCGCAGCGGGGCCAGTATGGCGCGGTGGCCGTTGGGCACCGTACGGTCCGCGCCGAGCAGCTCGGGCAGGGCCGCCCGGGCCGCGGCGGAGTCGCCGAAGACCGGCCGCACCCCGCGCAGCACCTCGGAGAGCGCCCCGCCGGAGCGCACCTCGCACAGCTCGGCGGCCGGGGTGAGGTCGTTGTGCGGGTCGATGACCGGGATCGCGGAGGCCGCGCCGAAGTCGGCGATGTCTTCGGCTAAACGCAGCCGGTCGGTACGGCGCAGCCGTAGCACGAACGGCGAGACCGGGCGCTCGTCGCCGACCGGCAGCGGATCGCGCAGATAGACCAGGATCGCGTCGGAGAAGGTGGGCACGGTGGCCCGGCACAGCCCCAGCACGATCTCGTCCAGGTCTATCCCGCGGGCGATCCGACGGGTGGCGGCGCCGACGAAACGCAGTCGGTCCCCCTCGCGCCGGGCCGTCGCCGCGAGATCCTGGAGATCCTGCGGCGGCCCGTTGGGCGCGGGGACGGCAGGCCCGGGCACGGCCGTGGCACCGGCCGCCTCGGCCCGGGGCCGGGTGCGTTCCTGCGGCCGGGCAGCCAAGGGCTGCCGGCCTTCGTGGGAGGTGGGCTGCTCCGTCACGCGTGGGCTTCCGTCCGTCTGGGCCGGGTGTGCGATGCAAACGCCTCGTGAGGCGGTATACCCGCTCTACGGGTGGCGTCGACAGGGTGGCGGGCATCCGGCACGGCTCCACCCCCTAGAAGTGACTCGTGATGACTTGCGGTCAGATCCGGTGCTGCGCTCAATGATTACCGAACACCTGCCGAACGGCGCAGCCTGCGGACGACGATCCTACGTTTGCCCCCAGGGGGCGTATCAAGAGTCTCACGACGCCGTATACGCCGGAGCGTCTTCCCGTACGGGAGTCGGACATCTTGCGCGGGCGGCCCGGCCGCCCGTCCGGACCGGCCGGACCCCGGCACCGCTCATGACGCCAGCCGGGCCGGGACACGGCTCCAGTCCTCGGGAAGCTCGGGCACCCGCCACGAGGGATCGGGCCGCCACTCCTCCCAGCCGTCCGGAAAGGGGCTTTCCCAGGCCCTGATGGCCGCGACCGCCGCGTCGCCCGCCTCCCGCACCCGGCGGGCCTTCTCCGGGCTCATCAGCCCCACCCGCTGCGCCTGCTCGAACTCGTCCTCGTCCCGCCAGAGCCAACTGCGGTCGGGGTAGACCGAGATGTCCAGAAAATGATCCTCGGAGTCCACTCCGCCAGCCCATCGGGTACGAGGCTCCTCCAGGTTGACGTACCAGCTGCGGAACTCCCAGCCGGCGTCCCAGAAGAGCCAGACCGACCACGGCACCCCGGGCCGGGCGAGCTTCAGCACCCCGTTGCCGAACCAGCGGTCCCGCACGATCTTGCGCGGGGCCGTGTAGCGGGTGGCGAGGGGCTGCTGATGGACGGGGGTGCCGTCGGCGAGGACCGGTTTGACGCACTCCGTGCCCGGGGCCATCCACACCGCGAGTATCTCCTCGGTGTCCTGGACAACGGTCACGGGACGGCAGATGTCCACGTGTTCACGCCCCGAGCGGTCCGGGGCATGGCCGCGATAGCGCCAGAGGATGTGGTCCCCCGGGCTCCAGCGTGCGGTGCGATCCGTGCCTGTCATGAGCGGATTTTAGGAGTACCCGTCCGTTCGCGCAGCGACGCGGATCACGGGCGCGTCATCCGGAGCACGTCCAGGGCCTCGTCGAGCTGCTCCAGAGTGAGGTCGCCGCGCTCCACGTAACCCGATTCCAGGACGACTTCACGGATCGTCCGGCGTTCGGCGAGCGACTTCTTGGCGACCTTGGCGGCCTCCTCGTAGCCGATGTACTTGTTGAGCGGGGTGACCACGGACGGCGAGGACTCGGCGTACTCCCTGGCCCGTTCGACGTTGGCGGTGACGCCGTCGACGGTACGGTCCGCGAGCAGCCGGGAGGCGGCGGCCAGCAGCCGGATCGACTCCAGCAGATTCTTGGCGATCACCGGGAGCATCACGTTCAGCTCGAAGTTGCCGGCGGCGCCGGCGATCGCGACGGTGGTGTCGTTGCCGGTCACCTGGGCGGCGACCATCAGCACCGCCTCGGGGATCACCGGGTTGACCTTGCCGGGCATGATCGAGGAGCCGGGCTGGAGGTCGGGGAGGTTGATCTCCGCGAGGCCGGTGCGCGGGCCGCTCGCCATCCAGCGCAGATCGTTGGCGATCTTGGTGAGGGAGACGGCGACGGTCCGGAGCTGGCCGGAGGTCTCCACCAGCCCGTCCCGCGCGCCCTGCGCCTCGAAGTGGTCGCGGGCCTCGGTCAGCGGCAGCCCGGTGGCGCGCGCGACCTCGGCGATGACGGCGGCCGAGAACCCGGGCGGGGTGTTGATGCCGGTGCCGACGGCGGTGCCGCCCAGGGGCAGTTCGGCCAGCCGGGGCAGGGCGGAGCGCAGCCGCTCCACCCCGTACCGGATCTGCGCGGCGTAGCCGCCGAACTCCTGGCCCAGGGTGACCGGGGTGGCGTCCATCAGATGGGTCCGCCCGGACTTCACGACCTCGGCGAACTCGGCCGACTTGCGCTCCAGGGCGGCCGCGAGATGCTCCAGCGCCGGGATCAGATCGGCGGTCACGGCGGCGGTGGCCGCGATGTGGATCGAGGAGGGGAAGACGTCGTTGGAGGACTGCGAGGCGTTCACATGGTCGTTGGGGTGGACCGGGCGGCCCAGCCGCTCGGTGGCCAGCGTCGCCAGCACCTCGTTGGTGTTCATGTTGGACGAGGTGCCCGAGCCGGTCTGGAAGACGTCCACCGGGAAGTGCTCGTCCCAGCGGCCCTCGGCGACCTCCTCGGCGGCGTCGGCGACGGCGGCCGCGATGTCCTTGTCGACGACGCCCAGCTCCGCGTTGACCCGGGCGGCGGCGCCCTTGATCCGGGCGAGCGCCTCGATGTGGGACCGCTCCAGCCGCTGCCCCGACACCGGGAAGTTCTCCACGGCGCGCTGTGTCTGAGCCCGCCACTTGGCGTGCGCGGGCACCCGCACCTCGCCCATGGAGTCGTGCTCGATGCGGTAGTCGTCGCCGGCGTCGGTCATGGCCGCTCTGCCTCCTGGCTGGGTTCGAACGGGGGGCGCCCCCGTACCGAGCTTGAGCATTCGTCGTGACGAGCCTATTCCCATCTTGGCTACCGGCCAGTAAACATCGGGGGTCAACCGATGACGTCAACCGATGAGGTCGGCCGACGCGGCCGGCCGATCGCCGGGGAGGCGCTGTGAGACGTACCGCACGTACCACCGGGCACCGACTTCGCTGTACGGCGGCGGCCGCCGCCGCTGCCGCGCTGACCGCCGGGCTGCTGGGGCTGACGGCCCCGGCCGCCGCCGACGGGGGCGCGGGGAACCCCGTACGGACCGCCGCCGTGCCGCTCCCGCCCCCGCTGGAGGCGGTGCGCGCCGCCGAGGCCGTGAAGCTGTACGGCAGCCCCGGCGAGCGCCCGCTCGCCGAGCGCAGGACCGCGCTGATCTCGCTCGGCGACAGCGAGATCTCCGGCGAGGGCATCGGCTCCTACGAGCCCGGCACCGACGGCCCCGCCAACTGGTGCCACCGCTCGCCCGACGCGGCGATCCACCGGACCGGGATCCCCGCCGATGTGACGTACAACGTCGCCTGCTCCGGGGCGGACACCGGGAACATCCGCATCGGCGGCGTCCGGCAGTACGCGGACGAGCCGGTCCAGAGCGACAGCCTCGCCGTGAAGGCGCGCAACACCCGCGTCAAGATGGTCCTGCTGGTCGCCGGGGCCAACGACGACCTCGAATTCGCCCCGGTGATGACCGACTGCGTCACCCGCTATGTCACCCTCCAGGGCCCCTGCGAGCCGAAGTACGCCGGCGGCTGGCAGGCCCGGGTGGACGCGCTCGTCCCCAAGGTCGAGGCGACCGTCCGCGATCTGCGCACGGTGATGCGGGACGCGGGGTACGCGGACGGCGACTACAAGCTCGTGGTCATGGGCTACCCCAGCCCGATCGGCCCGGACTTCCGCGACAACCCGAACTTCCCCGGCAAACTGATCTGCGGGGGGCAGGGGTACGACTCCGACACCGCCTGGGGCCGGAACACGGCCGTCCCCGTCTTCGAACGCGGAATGCGCCGGGCGGCGGCCGCCACCGGCGCGGTCTACCTCGACAACTCACGGCTCTTCCACGGCCACGAGGTCTGCTCCGACAACACCTGGGCGCGCGGGCTCTTCATCGACCTCGGCCACTTCCCGCCGGACGAGAACTCCGTCCGCCAGTCCTTCCACCCCAACGCCCGGGGCCACGCGGCCTTCGCCTCCTGCCTCACCCAGCTGTACGCCTCCGGCGCCCGCGAGGCGAGCTGCGCCGACGGCGCGTCCACCGGCCGGGCCGAGCTGGTGACCGGGGCGTGGGACGACCTCTACCGGCCCCTGCGGAACGCCGGGACCGGGGCCTGCGCGGACGTCACCGGCTCGGTGACGCGCAACGGGAGCGCCGTGGTCGGCTGGGAGTGCCACAACGGCCGCAACCAGGGCTGGTGGCACGACCCGGCGCGTGGCTCCCTCCACACCGAACTCAGCCACGACCGCTGCCTCGACGTCCCCGGCTCCGACTACCGCGCCGGAGCCGCCCTGATCGTCTGGAACTGCTCCGGCTCCGCCAACCAGCGCTTCCTCACCTCCGGCGCCACCCTGCGCCCGGCCGACGCCCCACAGCTCTGCGTCACCCACGGCGGCCCCCGCGAGCCCCTCCGCCTCCAGCCCTGCACCGACACCCCGTCCCAGCGCTGGTCCTGATCCCCGCCTCCGCGCGGGCCCTCAGCCACCGGGGCCGGGCCGGGCACATCCGGCCCGGCCCCGGCCTGCCCCGGCGGCTTTCGAGGGTTGACATTGACGCAGTGTCAAAGTTTTAGCGTGGCGTGCGACTCGGTAAACACGGGACGCACGAAGGACCAGTGAACACATGGAATCGCGACACGAGCGCACACCGACACCGCTCCCGACCGGTTCGGGGTGGCTCTCGGGCCTGCTGCTGACGGCTTTCGTCATCGGCACGGACGACTTCATCATCGCGGGGATCCTCCCGGAGATCTCCGCCGACTTGGGGGTGAGCGAGGGGGCGGCGGGCCAGTTGGTGACGGTGTTCTCGATCACCTACGCCATCGCCTGTCCGGTACTCGCGGTCGCCACCGGCCGGGTCCCGCGCAAGGCGCTGATCGTGGCAGGGCTGGCGGTGTTCGCGCTGGTCAACTTCATCACCGCGCTGGCGCCCTCCTTCGGGACGCTGATGGCGCTCCGGGTGGTGGCGGCGCTGGTGGCCGCCACACTCTCACCGGCGGCCTTCGCGGCCGCGGGCCGGCTCGCCGCGCCGGAGCGCACCGGCAGGGCGATCGGCACCGTGGCCGCGGGGCTGACCCTGTCGCTGGTGGCAGGCGTGCCCCTCGGCTCGTGGGTGAGCGGTGTGTGGCGGTGGGAGGCCGCCTTCATCGCGGTGGGGGCGCTCTCCTGTCTGGCGGTCGCCGTCACGGCGCTGATGCTCCCCTCGATCCCGCGGGCCCGGGTGATCGGGGTCGCCGAGCGGCTGCGGCTGCTGCGTCGGCCCCCGGTGCTGCTGTGTGTGCTGGGCACGATGCTCGCGGCCTGCGGCGGGTTGATGCCCTATGTCTACATGGCCCCCATCACCCACGATCTCACCGGCGTCGGCGGCCAGTACGTGGGCGTGTTCATCGCGATCGTGGGCGTCTCGGGCGCGGTGGGCACCGTGCTGGGCGGACGGCTGACCGACCGATGGGGTGTGGACCGCACCCTGCTGACCATGTTCGGCGGCGTGGTGGCGGCCGTTCTGGTGCTGCTCGTGGTCGGCGCCGTCGGGCAGGGGGCGGTGCCGGTGTGGGCGGTCGGGGTCGTGCTGGTGCTGTGGGGGGTCCCCGGATGGGGCAACAACCCCCCGATGAACGCCCGGGCCATGCACCTGGGCGGCGACGCCGCCACCGAGGCGCTGGCGCTGAACACCAGCGGACTCTACGCGGGCATCGCACTGGCCGGTGCCATCGGCGGCGGCACGGTCAACGCCTCCGGCGGCATCGGCGTCCTGGCGGCCGCTTGCGCCGCCGGCCTGATCACCATCGTGGTGATGGCGCTGTCCGTACGCCGCTACCCCTCTCCCACCCGCGTGCCCGAGGGCGACACCGATGCCGAGGGCCCTTCCCGTCACCACCTCACCGGCCGGGACGAAGAGGTTCACCAGCACACTGGACAGCAGACAGGTCTTTGAAAAAAAGGGGGGCGCGGTGCGGATCGGGGAACTCGCCAGGGCGGCCGGCGTTTCGACGCGGGCTCTCCGGTACTACGAACAGCGCGGACTGCTCCAAGCCCGTCGCCGGGACAATGGATACCGCGAGTACGACGATTCCGCCGTCATCCGTGTGCACAACGTCCGGGCGCTCCTGGACGCGGGTCTCAAAGTCGACGACATCCGCGAACTCAACCTGTCCCTGGACGAGAAGCAACTTGAGCATATTCCGAACTGCGAGGCGTACGTCCTGTACCAACAGCGGCTTCGAGCCGTCCAGGCCCAGTTGGCGGCGCTCACCGAGGTGGAGAGCAGACTTCAGGCCAAGCTCGCCGGAGTCCCCAAGTGATCCGCCTCCTCGCCGGAAACGCCTCGCTCTCGCCGGAGGGACGAGAGCGAGGCGTTCCGCTGCTAGCCGAGACCCGGGCCCCGCACCGGGATCGAGGTGAAGGTCGGCGCGGGCGCGGGCTCGGTGAAGAAGTCGTTGCCCTTGTCGTCGACGACGATGAACGCGGGGAAGTCCTCCACCTCGATCCGCCACACCGCCTCCATGCCCAGCTCCTCGTACTCCACGACCTCGACCTTCTTGATGCAGTCCTGCGCCAGCCGCGCCGCGGGTCCGCCGATCGACCCCAGGTAGAAGCCGCCGTGCGCGCCGCACGCGTCCGTCACCTGCCGTGAGCGGTTCCCCTTCGCCAGCATCACCTTCGACCCGCCGGCCGCCTGGAACTGCTCCACGTAGGAGTCCATCCGGCCCGCCGTGGTGGGGCCGAAGGAGCCGGAGGCGTAGCCCTCGGGGGTCTTCGCGGGACCGGCGTAGTAGACGGGGTGGTCCTTGAGGTACTGCGGCATCTCCTCGCCCGCGTCCAGCCGCTCCTTGATCTTGGCGTGGGCGATGTCCCGCGCCACCACCAGCGGGCCGGAGAGGGAGAGCCTGGTCTTGACCGGGTACTTGGTCAGCTCCGCCAGGACGTCGTCCATCGGGCGGTTGAGGTCGATCCGGACCACGTCGCCGTCGGTTTCGAGGTGCTCGTCCGTGGTCTCGGGGAGGAACCGCGCCGGGTCCTTCTCCAGCTGCTCCAGGAAGACGCCCTCGGCGGTGATCTTCGCGACCGCCTGGCGGTCGGCCGAGCACGACACCGCGATCGCCACCGGCAGCGAGGCCCCGTGCCGGGGCAGCCGCACCACGCGCACATCGTGGCAGAAGTACTTGCCGCCGAACTGCGCGCCGATCCCGATCCGCTGGGTCAGCTCGAAGACCTTCTCCTCCAGCTCCTTGTCCCGGAAGCCGTGTCCGGTGGGGGAGCCCTCGGCGGGAAGCTCGTCCAGATAGTGCGCGGAGGCGTACTTCGCGGTCTTGAGCGCGAACTCCGCGGAGGTGCCGCCGACGACGATCGCCAGGTGGTACGGCGGGCATGCGGCCGTCCCCAGCGAGCGGATCTTCTCCTCCAGGAACTTCATCATGGAGGCCTCGTTGAGGACCGCCTTGGTCTCCTGGTAGAGGAAGGACTTGTTCGCCGAGCCGCCGCCCTTGGCCATGAAGAGGAACTTGTACGCGCCGCCGTCGGTCGCGTACAGCTCGATCTGCGCGGGCAGGTTCGAGCCGGTGTTCTTCTCCTCCCACATGGTGAGCGGAGCCATCTGCGAGTAGCGGAGGTTGAGCTTGGTGTACGCGTCGTAGATGCCGTGCGACAGCGCCGCCTCGTCACCGCCCGCCGTCAGCACCTGCTGGCCGCGCTTGCCCATCACGATCGCCGTGCCGGTGTCCTGGCACATCGGCAGCACGCCCGCCGCCGCGATGTTCGCGTTCTTCAGCAGGTCGAGCGCGACGAACTTGTCGTTGGACGAGGCCTCCGGGTCGTCCACGATCCGGCGCAGCTGCGCCAGATGGGCGGGGCGCAGATAGTGCGAGATGTCGTGCATCGCCTCGGCGGCGAGGGTGCGCAGCGCCTCCGGCTCGACCTTGAGGAATGTACGTCCGTCCGCCTCGAAGGTGGAGACGCCTTCGACGGTCACCAGCCGGTACGGCGTGGTGTCTTCTCCCAGGGGGAGCAGATCTGAGTACGTAAACTCTGGCATCGCGGCCATTCCTCACTCGGCAGACTTGACGGACATAACACACTTGGCGGGCGGCGGGGCGGCTTCCAGCGTAGAGCGCGCCCGGCGGTGGGGTTCGGTGAGGTAAGGCTCAGTCGCCGAGGCCCGGGGCGCGCTGTGCCGTGTGGCCCCTGGTCGCGATCTATCGCGTTTCGCTACCCTGGCTCTGTGGACCTCGAAAAGCAGCCCCAGAAGCCTGTCGCCCCCCTGGAGCCCGGCGCGCCCTCCCGTGCTTCCGATGCCCTTCGCGCGTCCGACGCCGACCGTGACCGGATCGCCGACATTCTCCGGGACGCCCTGGCGGAGGGGCGGCTCGACCCCGAGGAGCACTCCGAGCGGATCGACCGCGTCTACCGGGCCAAGACCGTGGGCGAGCTCCAGCCCATCGTCCAGGACCTCCCCGCGGTCCCGGCGGAGAAGACCTCCGAGACCTATGCGTACGGCCCCGAGGCCGAGGGGGAGGCCGGTGAGAATCTGGTCGCCGTCTTCTCCTCCTCCGTCCGCAAGGGGCGCTGGCGCGTCGGCCGCCGCACCAATGCCTTCGCCCTCTTCGGGAACATCGAGCTGGACCTCACCCAGGCCCTGTTCGAGCAGCGGACCACGGTGATCAATGCGACCTCGGTCTTCGGCAATGTCGAGGTGCGCGTCCCGGAGAACATCACCCTGCGCGGCAATGGGAACGGGATCTTCGGGAACTTCGAGGTCAGCACCTTGGAGGCGGCCAATCCGGATGCTCCGGTGGTGATCGTCAACGGATACTCGGTTTTCGGAAATGTCGAGGCCCGGCCCAAGCGGGGGCACAGGGTCTCCGACCTCCAGGATCGCCTGCGCAAATACCTCGGCTGACGGCCGCGCGCTCCGGAGCGGTTTTCGGCCTTGAGCGCCCGCGCGCGGTTTCGCGCCCCCGGCCTCTGCGCCACTCAGTGCATAGGAGTGCGTACAGCGGGTAGGGAGTGCTGCATCGTCTCTCGCTCGCGAAGCCGTCGTCAGGAGTAGACCGTGCTGCAACTGCCGTACCAGTCCTTGCAGGTGACCGCTGTTCCGTCTCAGCGTGTCCCCGCGAGGGAAGACCAGGACGGACCCTGGCACGCGGAGGCGGTGTGCCGTCGGGACGAGGCCGGGCTGTTCTTCGCCCCGTCCAAGGAGCCGACAGCCGCGCGGCTGTCCCGTGAGGAGGCCGCCAAACAGGTCTGTGCCCGCTGCCCGGTGATGGTCGAGTGCCAGGAGCACGCGCTGCTCCAGCCCGAGCCTTACGGGGTGTGGGGCGGGCTGACGGCCGCGGAGCGCCGGGTGGTGCTGGCCCGGCGCAGGCGGCGCGATGTCGACGTCAAGAAGACCCAGTCCGCGGCCTGAGCCGGATTCCCGGCCAGGGGTCGCCCACCGCACTGGGCGACCCCTTTCGTCTGCGTCTTTCGTCTGTGTCGTCTCTTCCGGGCTTGTTCTCTACTGGGCGCGGTCGAAGTCGACCTGGCTGTAGGCGCGCAGCTTCGACAGCCGGTGCGTGGAGTCGATCTGGCGGATGGTGCCCGACTTGGAGCGCATCACCAGCGACTGGGTGGTGGCCGTGGCGCCCCCGTACCGCACCCCGCGCAGCAGCTCGCCGTCGGTGATCCCGGTCGCGACGAAGAAGACGTTGTCCCCCTTCACCAGGTCGTCGGTGAGGAGCACCCGGTCCAGGTCGTGGCCCGCGTCCAGCGCCCGGCGGCGCTCGGCCTCGTCCTTCGGCCAGAGCTTGCCCTGGATCGTGCCGCCGAGGCACTTGATCGCGCAGGCCGTGATGATGCCCTCGGGGGTGCCGCCGACGCCCATCAGCAGATCGACGCCGGTGCCCTCGCGCACCGCCATGATCGCGCCGGCCACATCGCCGTCCGAGATGAACTTGATGCGCGCGCCGGTCTCGCGGATCTCCTTGACGATGGACTCGTGGCGCGGCCGGTCCAGGACGACGACGGTCACATCCTCGGGGGCGACGCCCTTGGCCTTGGCGACGCGGCGGATGTTGACCTGAACGGGGGCGTTGATGTCGACGAAGTCGGCCGCCTCCGGGCCGGTCACCAGCTTGTCCATGTAGAAGACGGCCGACGGGTCGAACATCGCGCCCCGGTCGGTGGCGGCGAGCACCGCGATCGCGTTCGGCATGCCCTTGGCCGCCAGGGTGGTGCCGTCGATCGGGTCCACGGCGATGTCGCACTCGGCCCCGGTGCCGTCGCCGATGCGCTCCCCGTTGAAGAGCATGGGCGCTTCGTCCTTCTCGCCCTCGCCGATGACGACGACGCCGTTCATCGAGACGGTGTGGACGAGGGTGCGCATGGCCCTGACGGCCGCGCCGTCGGCGCCGTTCTTGTCGCCGCGCCCCACCCAGCGGCCGGCGGCCATGGCGGCGGCCTCGGTGACCCGGACCAGCTCCAGGGCGAGGTTGCGGTCGGGGGCCTCGGGCGAGACCTCCAGCTGGGACGGCATGTGCTCGGTCATCGGAGCGCACCTTTCTGTACGACGACGGCCGGAATGAGGGTTTTGAGGGGGTTTCCGGGGGTGCCCCCAGGAAGACACATTATCCGCCCACCGACAGAATGAGCAGTGGGGCCCACGTTTGAGCGCGCACCTCGGATGCGACGATGGTGTCGTGGCAGGTATGCGAGGCAGACAGACGATCCGCGACATGATTCTTTCGATGCTGGCCATCGGAGGCGTCGTCGGCGTGATCTACTACACGGCTCTTCCCAACGACGACGAGGGCGATCCGCTCAAGCGGGTCGACTATCGCGTGGAGCAGGTGACGGCACAGCGCGCCGCGCCGTATCCGATCGTCGCGCCCAAGGGCCTGCCCGAGGCGTGGAAGCCGACCTCGGTCTCCTACAAGGGGTACGACGGCGACGCCTGGCACCTCGGGTTCCTCGACCCGGACAAGGAGTATGTGGCGGTCGAGCAGTCGACCGAGGTCAAGGCCAAGTTCATTCCCAAGGTCACCCACCGGGCCGAGAACACCGGCAAGACGCAGCAGGTGAACGGCGAGGCCTGGCAGCGCTGGGAGGGGCCGAAGTACGACGCCCTGGTGCGCGAGGAGAAGGGCGCGATCACGGTGGTGACGGGCACCGCCCCGCTGTCCCGGCTGACGGAGATGGCGGCGGCGCTGGAGTCGAAGCCCGTGCCGAAGCCCTCCCCGGCGATCCCCAAGACCTGAGGCTTCCCCTGCGCAAGGGCCGCCGCACCCGGCAGGGGTGCGGCGGCCCTTGTGCGTACCGGCCGGTGGGCCGGTGGCGTCGACCGGTCAGACGGTGGTGACCACGTCGTCGTAGTCGAGGCGCGGCAGGCGCGGGAGGGAGGCGCCCTCGCCCGGCCGGCCGATGTTGACGATCATCAGCGGGGTGTGGTCGTCGTCCAGGAACTCCTTCTGGACGCCGGCGAAGTCGAAGCCGGTCATCGGGCCCGCGGCCAGACCGGCGGCGCGCACGCCGACGATGAAGTACGCGGCCTGGAGCGCGCTGTTCATGCCGGCGTTCGACTCGCGGGTCGAACGCTCCGAGAAGAAGACGTCCTTCGCCTGCGGGAAGTGCGGGAGCAGCCGGGGCAGCTCCTCGTGGAACTCATTGTCCGCGGCGAGGATCGCGACGAGCGGCGCGGTGCGGGTCTTGGCCCGGTTCCCCTCGGACATGTGGGGCGCCAGACGCTCACGGGCCTCCTCCGAGCGGACCAGGACGACCCGCATGGGGGTCTGGTTGAAGGCGGTCGGCCCGAACTTGACGAGGTCGTAGATCGCCTGGACCTGCTCATCGGTCACCTGCTCATCGGTGAACGTGTTGGCGGTACGAGCCTCGCGGAAGAGGAGGTCCTGGGCGACGGGGTCAAGGACGAGAGACATGCGGCGCACCTTTCAGGGCGGTGGGGGTGTACGACCGGGTGCAACCGTAGCGCAGTAGATTAAATTTCAACTAATCTGCTCGGGTGAGCCGCCTCACATCGGCCGCTCTTCACCCCCGGGCGGCCCCACCTGCCTCTTCTCTCACTCCGAGGTTTCCTCGTCGCCCTCCGTGTCCGGTGCGGGGCCGCGCAGTGCCGCGTCCAGCCGGGCGCGCGCGCCCTCCAGCCAGTGGCGGCAGATCCGGGCCAGCTCCTCGCCGCGCTCCCAGAGCGCCAGCGACTCCTCCAGCGTGGTGCCGCCCGCCTCCAGCCGGCGTACGACGTCGATCAGCTCGTCCCTGGCCTGCTCGTATCCGAGCGCGGTCTCGTCCGTGTCAGCGGTCATGCGATCCATTCCTGCCTGTGGCTACTGTTTTCCGCGGGATGCGGGGCTTCCTGGGGGTACGGGGACGGCGGTGCGGGGCTCAGTCCGTGACCCGTACGGCGAACTCGCCCTCCGAGACCCGGGCCCGCAGCGCCTCGCCCGCCGTCACCTCGCCGGCCGAGCGCACCACCGTGCCGTCGTCGCGCCGCAGCACCGCGTACCCCCGCTCCAGGGTCGCGGCGGGGGAGAGCGAGACCACGCGCGCCCGGGTGTGCGCCAGCTCCGAGTCCGCGCGGTCCAGCAGATGCCCCAGCACCCGCCGGCTGCGGGCGACCAGGGCGTCGGCCTCCGCCTCCCGCTGGTCGACCATCCGGTGCGGATGCTCCATCGAGGGACGGGAGAGGGCATGGGCCAGCCCCCGCTCCTCGCGCTCCAGCAGCGACCGGACCGTCCGCAGCGAACGGTCCCTGAGCTGCCGCACCCGCTCCAGCTCCTCGCCCACGTCCGGCACCACCTTCTTGGCGGCGTCGGTCGGCGTCGAGGCCCTCAGATCGGCGACCAGGTCGAGCAGCGGGGCGTCCGGCTCGTGCCCGATCGCCGAGACCACCGGCGTACGGCACTCGGCGACCGCGCGCACCAGCCGCTCGTCCGAGAACGGCAGCAGATCCTCCACGCTGCCGCCGCCCCGCGCCACGATGATCACATCCACCTCGGCCAGCTCGTCCAGCTCCTGGACGGCCTGGACCACCTGGCTGACCGCGCGCACCCCCTGGACCGCGACATTGCGCACCTCGAAGCGGACGGCGGGCCAGCGCCGCCGCGCGTTCTCCAGGACATCGCGCTCGGCGGCGGAGGCCCGGCCGCAGACCAGCCCCACCCGGTGCGGCAGAAACGGGAGCGGCTTCTTCCGGTCGGCGGCGAAGAGACCCTCGGCGCCGAGGCGGCGCTTCAGCTGCTCCAGCCGGGCCAGCAGCTCGCCGATGCCCACCGGCCGTATCTCCACGGCCCGCAGCGACAGCTGCCCCCGGGGCGCGTACCACTCCGGCTTGGCGTGCACCACGACCCTGGCGCCCTCGGTCACGATGTCGGCCACGGCGTCGAACACTTGCCGGTAGCAGGTGACGCCCACCGAGATGTCGTGCGCGGGATCCCGCAGGGTCAGAAAGACCACGCCCTGCCCGGGCCGCCGCGACAACTGGGTGATCTGCCCCTCCACCCAGACCGCCCCGAGCCGGTCGATCCAGCCGCCGATCAGCCGGGACACCTCGCCGACGGGGAGCGGGGCGTCCGGGGACGTGTTGAGAGCCATACGAGCGAGCGTAACGGCCGGGTCCGACAATGCCCCCCGACGACCTGAGCCCGCCCCGGGGGACCCGGCCGGCCGCGCGCGTACCCCGCCGCGCGACACGCCTCAGGCCCCGCCTCAGAGCCTCCGGGCCCTCCGGGGCTCCTGGGGCCCGTCCCCGCCCCCTGGGCGCACCGCACGCCCCCACAGCACCGCGAGCACCACCAGACCCACCCCCAGCCACACCACACCCACCAGCTGCGCTGTGCCGGACGCCTCCACGATCACCGCGATCAGGATCGCCGCGCCCAGCGCCGGGGCCACCAGATGGCGCAGCCAGTGCGGCGGGCCCTCCATCCGCCGGACCACGAACCAGCCGATCACGCTCGCGTGCAGCAGCACGAACGCCGTCAGCGCGCCGATGTCCACCACCGACACCAGCAGGCCCAGACCGTCCGCCCGCCGCGCCGCCCACACCGCCGCCACCAGGTTCACCGCCGCCGCCAGCAGCAGCGCGACCCGGGGCGTACCGCCGTCCGTACGGGCCAGCACGCGCGGCAGCCGCTGCTCCCGCGCCATGGCGAAGAGCAGCCGGCCCGCCGCCGCCTGCCCCGCCAGCGCCGCGAAGGCCGCCCCGATCGCCTTGCTCACCGCGATCAGATCGTGCAGCCAGGAGCCGACCGAGGCGTCCACCGCGTCGTAGAACGCCGCGCCCTGCTTGGCCGGATTCGCCGCCAGCTCCGCCGAGGACACCGGCTCCAGCAGCGCCGCCAGATACGTCTGCACGAAGAAGAGCACCCCCGCCAGGGCCAGACAGAGCAGCACCGCCCTCGCGACCTTCCGCGACCCGCCGGTCACCTCCTCCGCGAAGGAGGCGATGGCGTCGAAGCCCAGATACGACAGGACCGCCACCGACACCGCGCCGAACACGGCCGCCATCGAGAACGCGGTGTCCCCGACGAGCGGCGAGAGCCAGTCCCGCCGCGCCCCGTCCCGGGCCAGCACGACCACCGCCGACACTACGAACACCACCAGCACCACGATCTCCATCGCCAGCACCGCGAAGCCGACCCGGGCCGCCGCCCGTACGCCCCACAGATTCAGCAGCGTGGTCACCACGACGGCGATCCCCGTCCACACCCACCGGTCGACCTGCGGTACCAGCGCCTCCATCGCGATCCCCGAGAAGAGGTACGCGACGGCCGGGATGAGGAGATAGTCGAGCAGCGCCATCCACCCGGCGATGAACCCGGGCCCCTCGCCCAGCGCCTTGCGGGCATAGGTGAAGACCGACCCGGCCTGCGGCGCGACCCGCACCATCTGCGCGTAGCTCAGCGCCGTGAACGCCATGGCCACCGTGGCGACCGCGTACACCAGCGCCACCGCGCCGTGAGACTTGGCGTCGAGCGTGCCGAAGACCCCGACCGGGGCCATCGGGGCGATGAACAGCAGCCCGTACACCACCAGATCGCGGAAGCCGAGAGTCCGCCGCAGCCCGCCGCCCTCCCCGGCCGGGCCGGGGACCTCTTCAGCTGTGGCCATCCGGCCCTCCGTCCGTCGCGGGCGGCGCGTCCGCCGTCGTGCCCGCCGTCGTGCCCGCCGCCGTGTCTGCCGCGTGCGGGTCGCGTGCGTCCTCAAGTCTTCCCCCGGGCGGTGAGATCCCGCCTCTTCTGAGCGGCCTTACGATGGGAGGCATGACTGCTACGTCTCCGGCCCGCCGCGTCCTTCTCGCCGCTCCCCGTGGCTACTGCGCGGGCGTGGACCGCGCCGTGATCGCCGTGGAGAAGGCCCTGGAGCAGTACGGCTCACCGGTCTATGTCCGCCATGAGATCGTCCACAACAAGTACGTCGTCCAGACGCTGGAGCGAAAAGGCGCGATCTTCGTCGACACCACGGCGGAGGTCCCCGAGGGATCCATCGTCATGTTCTCCGCGCACGGCGTCGCCCCCGTCGTCCACGACGAGGCCGCCCGGCGCAATCTGGCGACCATCGACGCGACCTGCCCCCTGGTCACCAAGGTGCACAAGGAGGCCGTCCGCTTCGCGGCCGAGGACTACGACATCCTGCTCATCGGCCACGAGGGCCACGAGGAGGTCATCGGCACCTCCGGCGAGGCCCCCGACCACATCACCCTGGTCGACGGCCCCGACGATGTCGCGAAGGTCGAGGTCCGCGACGAGTCCAAGGTCGTCTGGCTCTCCCAGACCACCCTCTCGGTCGACGAGACCATGGAGACCGTGGACCGGCTGAAGGAGAAGTTCCCCCAGCTGATCGCGCCGCCGAGCGACGACATCTGCTACGCCACCTCGAACCGCCAGACCGCCGTGAAGCAGATGGGCGCCGAGGCGGACCTGGTCATCGTCGTCGGCTCGAAGAACTCCTCCAACTCGGTCCGTCTGGTCGAGGTCGCCCTGGGCGCCGGCGCGAGCGCCGCCCATCTGGTCGACTACGCGAAGGAGATCGACGAGGCCTGGCTGGAAGGCGTCTCCACGGTCGGTCTGACCTCGGGCGCCTCCGTGCCGGAGGTGCTGGTCGAAGAGGTGCTGGAGTGGCTCTCCCAGCGCGGCTTCGAGGACGTCGAGCTGGTGAAGGCCGCCGAGGAGACGATCACCTTCTCGCTGCCCAAGGAGCTGCGCCGCGATCTGCGCGCCGAGGCGGCACGGCTGATGGCCGACGCCTCCGCCGGTGCGTCCGCCGGTGCGGCCGGTTCCGCCGGTGCGTCCGCCGGTGCGTCCGAGCCGTTCGACAAGTAACAGCCGGGGGCTGCCCTTAACGTTGACTCCATGAACGTCTTCGGAGTGGACATCGGCGGCTCGGGCATCAAGGGCGCTCCCGTGGATCTGGAGCGCGGCGATCTGGCGCAGGAGCGCCACAAGGTGCTGACACCGCATCCGGCGACGCCGGACGCGGTGGCGGACGGGGTCGCCGAGGTGGTGCGGCACTTCGAGTGGTCCGGTCCGGTCGGCATCACCTTCCCGGGCGTGGTGACGGACGGCGTCACCCGCACCGCGGCCAATGTCGACAAGGGCTGGATCGACCGGGACGCCGCCACACTGCTGAGCAACCGGCTCGACGGCGCTCCGGTCACCCTGCTCAACGACGCGGACGCGGCGGGCGTCGCCGAGATGACCTTCGGGGCCGGCCGGGGCCGCAAGGGCACCGTGATGCTGCTGACCCTCGGCACCGGCATCGGCAGCGCCGTCTTCATCGACGGGCGGCTCGTGCCCAACACCGAGCTGGGCCATCTGGAGCTGCACGGCCGGGAGGCCGAGAAGCACGCCTCGACCAAGGCCAAGGAGGACGAGGACCTCAGCTGGCCCCACTGGTCGCGGCGGCTGGAGAAGTATCTGGCCCATGTGGAGATGCTCTTCTCGCCGGAGCTGTTCATCATCGGCGGCGGGGTCAGCCGAAAGGCGGACAAGTTCATCCCGCACCTGGAGGGGATCCGGGCGGAGGTCGTCCCGGCGCAGCTCCAGAACAACGCGGGGATCGTGGGAGCGGCGATGGCCTCCTCGTCCAACGGCCGCGGCGGACGCTAGCGTCGGCTCGGCGACGCCGACGCCGATGGCGGCGGTCCGGGGCGGGGCCGCCGTCTGCGGCGGCCCATCTGCCGCACCTTCCGTACGGAGGCGATCACCCCGGCGATCAGCGTCCCGCCGTACAGCCAGCCTGCGTGCACGGCCAGCGACGTCACCACGGCCATGATCTGCCCGCCGAGCCCGCCCTCCCCGCCGGAGATCGGCACGATCCCGGCGGCGAAGGCGATCGGCACACCGATGGGCGCGGTGACGATGTCCGCCTCCCGCACCCAGAGCGCCGTCAGCGCGCACACGGGCAGGAAGAGCAGCCCGTACGCCACCGGCGAGCCGTCCAGCAGCAGCCAGTCCAGCGTCCCGATCACCACCATGGCCACCGAGGCGAAGAGCCCGGCCCCCAGCCCGGTCAGCCGGGGACTGGGCAGTCTCCGCAGCGCCAGCACCACCGGGGGCACCGGGCGGCCGGGCCGCGCGGGGGGCCGTACGCCGTACACGGCGGGGCCGTCGGCGAGTGCGCTCTGCGACGACAGCGGCGGCTGAGGCCGCTGTCGGCTCTGGGGGTGACGGGTCCTGGGCTGCTCCACGCGACCAACGTAGGCGGGGAGCGGGGAGTAATCAGGCACAGGACACGCCCTTTGGGTGACCTTGGCGAAAGGTTCGACCGCCCGCTGCCGTCGCTGCCCGCTTCCGCCCGCCCGTAAACTGGGGGATCGGCCCCCGTTCGGGTCGCTGCCGTACGGCCCCGGCCGGCCTCACCGCCCGGCCTCCCGCCGCCCACACCCAGCTCTCACTCAGGAAGTCGCCAACGTGTCGCTCACGATCGGAATCGTCGGTCTGCCGAATGTCGGCAAGTCGACCCTGTTCAACGCCCTGACCAAGAACGACGTGCTGGCGGCCAACTACCCGTTCGCCACCATCGAGCCCAACGTGGGCGTCGTCGGCGTCCCCGACCCCCGCCTCGCCGTCCTGGCCGGCATCTTCGGGTCCCAGCGCATCCTCCCGGCCACGGTCGACTTCGTCGACATCGCCGGCATCGTGCGCGGCGCGAGCGAGGGCGAGGGCCTGGGCAACAAGTTCCTGGCGAACATCCGTGAGTCGGATGCGATCTGCCAGGTCATCCGCGCCTTCAAGGACGAGAACGTCGTCCACGTCGACGGCAAGGTCTCGCCCAAGGACGACATCGAGACCATCAACACCGAGCTGATCCTCGCCGACCTCCAGTCCGTCGAGAAGGCGATCCCCCGCCTGACCAAGGAGTCCCGCCTCCAGAAGGAGAAGGTCGCCGTCCTCGCCGCCGTCGAGGCCGCCCAGAAGATCCTTGAGGCCGGCGACACCCTCTTCTCCGCCGGCATCACCCACGGCACCGAGCAGGGCGCCCTCCTCCACGAGCTGCACCTGCTCACCACCAAGCCCTTCCTCTACGTCTTCAACGTCGACGAGGACGAGCTGGTCGACGAGGACTTCAAGAACGAGCAGCGCGCCCTCGTCGCCCCCGCCGAGGCCATCTTCCTCAACGCCAAGATCGAGTCCGAGCTGATCGAACTCGACGACGAGGAGGCCCTCGAACTCCTCCAGTCCATGGGCCAGGAAGAGCCCGGCCTCGCCGTCCTCGGCCGCGTCGGCTTCGACACCCTCGGCCTCCAGACCTACCTCACGGCAGGCCCCAAGGAGACCCGCGCCTGGACCATCAAGAAGGGCGCCACCGCCCCCGAGGCCGCCGGTGTGATCCACACCGACTTCCAGAAGGGCTTCATCAAGGCCGAGGTCATCTCCTTCGCCGACCTGGTCGAGACCGGCTCGGTGGCGGAGGCGCGCGCGAAGGGGAAGGCGCGCATGGAGGGCAAGGAGTATGTGATGCAGGACGGGGACGTCGTGGAGTTCCGTTTCAACGTGTAGCCGTGTGGTTACTGCATGTTAGGTGTTGAGTCGAACGTGCATGTCAGAAGGGGTCGGGCTCTGTTGAGCCCGACCCCTTCGTCGTCCCTGTGCTGGATGGGTGCTGGATATCCTGACGTGTGGTCAGCGGTGGTCAGGTGTCGTAAACGGTGGACCGGTGCCCCACGTGAACGACCCAGACCACCAGTTCCCCGTTGTCGATCGTGTAGACGACGCGGTAGTCGCCAACCCGTAGGCGCCGGCGGTCTGGCTGGGACACGAGTGCGGTGGTGTTGAAGCCGAGCGGGTCGCTTTCCAGCTCGGTCAGCTTGGCCAGGATGCGCAGCGCCATCTCGCGCGGGATCTTCCGAAGCTCGGCCTGCGCCTCGGGGTGGAAGACGGTTCGGTACTCGCTCACGCTGTGCTCATTCACTGCGGGCCAGCGTCTCCCTCATGATGTCCTCGATCGGGATGCCGGGTGCGGGATTGGCCATGCGCTCGTCGATGATCCGGTTGATCTCGCGCTCTTCCCATTCCTGGTACTTGCGCAGTACCTCGATGGAGACGACGGCGGCGACTTCCTTGCCGCGGCGTGTGATCACGGTGGGCACGTCATCGCGGTCGGCGCGCTCCACGACCTCCGCCAGATGCGCGCGCACGTCACGGATGGACTCTATGGGCAGCGGCTGCGTCATGCGCTCAAGCGTACCGAGTGTCCCATGTGTACACAACTGGGATGGGGGTGGCGGGTGGCATCCTTCGTTTCAGCCTCCGCGAACCAGCCTTCCGCGCGCGGTGGGCGCATCCAGTCGGGCGGTGCGGTCATGGCTCCACGGTAGCGGTCCACGGCTCGGGTCGGAGGGGGCTTCTGTGTCCCCGGTGTGGACGGGGGAGACGGCGAGCTTGCGGGGCGTGACAGGCGGATGACCTGTGTGGCGCACGTGTTACAGCATCACAGGCGCTCTTGTGCCATTCCTATGGATCGGCCAATCTTTCGCTGGCAGGCAAGACATGGACATGGCAGATCCAGGGGCCATTTCATGTCATGTACCTGATGATTTGCTCGGTGATGTGTCATCCAACGAGGAGGACCCCCCACATGTCAGTGATGCGCAACTCGCGTCGAGTACTCACCACGGTCAGCGCGGCGGCCGTAGCGGCCCTCGCGCTCGGTACGGTCTCCGCGTTACCGGCCACCGCCGCCACAGCGGCCGGCCGGGCGGCGGAGGGAGTGATTCAGAACGCGGGCGCTCCGGGAGCGGTGAAGGACAGTTACATCGTGACGCTGAGGGAGTCGGCGGTGGACGCCGGCTCGAAGGCGGGGAAGGCGCTGGCGGCCGGGTACGGGGCGAAGATCGACCGGACGTATGAGGCGGTGCTGAACGGTTATGCGGTGAGCCTGTCGGAGGCGCAGGCGAAGAAGTTCGCGGCGGACCCGGCGGTGGCGTCGGTGGCGCAGAACAGGGTGTTCAGAACGACGGCGACGCAGACCAATCCGCCGTCGTGGGGGCTGGACCGGATCGATCAGTCGGCGCTGCCGCTGAATCAGAGTTATACGTATCCGGACACGGCGGGTGAGGGGGTGACGGCGTACGTCATCGACACCGGTGTGCGGATCTCGCACGGTGACTTCGGCGGCCGGGCCAGCTACGGCTATGACGCGATCGACAACGACAACACCGCGCAGGACGGCCATGGTCATGGCACGCATGTGGCCGGCACCGTGGCGGGCACGGCGTACGGGGTCGCGAAGAAGGCGAAGGTCGTCGGGGTCAGGGTGCTGAACAACCAGGGCTCGGGTACGACCGCGCAGGTCGTGGCGGGCATTGACTGGGTGACGCAGAACGCGGTCAAGCCGGCGGTGGCGAACCTGAGCCTCGGTGGCGGGGCGGACGCGACGCTCGACGCGGCGGTGCGGAACTCGATCGCCTCCGGCATCACGTACGCGATCGCGGCGGGCAATTCCAACGCCGATGCCAACAACTACTCGCCCGCCCGGGTGAGCGAGGCGCTCACGGTCGGCTCGACGACCAATACCGACGCGCGCTCCAGCTTCTCCAACTACGGCAGTGTGCTGGACATATTCGCCCCGGGCACGGGGATCACCTCGGCCTGGAACACCAACGACACGGCGACCAACACGATCTCCGGCACCTCGATGGCCGCGCCGCACGTCGCGGGCGCGGCGGCGCTGCATCTCGCGGCGAACCCGACCGCGAGCCCGGCGCAGGTCGCCACCGCGCTGACCACGGCCGCCACCAGCGGTGTCGTGACCTCCCCGGGTACCGGCTCGCCGAACCGTCTGCTCAAGGTCGGATCGGGCGACACCCAGCCCCCCGGCGACCGCTTCGAGAACATCAACGACTACGCGATCAGCGACAACGCCACCACGGAGTCCCCGATCACGGTCAGCGGGGTCTCCGGTAACGCTCCCGCCGCCCTGAGCGTGCCGGTCGACATCAAGCACACCTACATCGGCGACCTCCGGATCGACCTGGTCGCGCCCGACGGCACCGTCTACAACCTGAAGGCGCACGGGACCGGCGGCAGCGCCGACAATGTGATCACCACCTACTCGGTGAACGCCTCCTCCGAGGTCGCCAACGGTGTCTGGAAGCTGCGGGTCAACGACAACGCCGCGCAGGACACCGGGAAGATCGACTCCTGGGCGCTCCAGTTCTGAGGCCCTGAACCTCTGAGATCCGTACGGCCCTGAGAGACGGGGGCGGTCGCCTTGGGCGGCCGCCCCTTCCGTCGTGGGCGCGCTTTTTACGGAACCCGGCGTATCGGGGAGCATCGGTCGGTTTATACGATCGCGAACTGTCCCCGAACTCCACTCCGACGAGGAGCACTCCACCCGTGGACCCAGCGCAGCCGGGCGAGAACCCGCCGCCCCAGCCCGACCCCGCACCGAGTCCCGCGCCCAGTCCGGCACCGCCCTTCGCGCCGCACCTCGCACCCCGCCCGGCCCAGCACCCCGCGTACCAGGCGTACCCACCGCACCAGCAGCCTCCCGGATATCCCGCGCCCCCGGCGGTCCCTCCCCTCAGCGGGCTCTCGGTCGGCTCCCTGGTGGCCGGGCTCGTCTGCTGTCTGCCGCCGCTCGGGCTCGTTCTGGGGCTGGTGGCGCTGGCGCGGATCAAGAAGCACGGGCAGCGCGGGCGGGGGATGGCGATCGCGGGAGCGTCGCTGTCGGCCGTGAGCACGGCGCTGGTGGGAGTCCTGCTGGTCAGCGGTGTGGCGGGGGATGCCTGGGACGGGCTCCAGGAGGGGATGGAGGACGTTTCCCGCACCCGGAGCACGCTGGATCTGCGCAAGGGGGAGTGCGTCAATCTGCCGGCCGGCGTCGCGGCGGCCAGCGGGGAGGCCGAGACCGCCGAGGTGGTGGACTGCGCCGAGAAGCACGAGCTGGAGATCACGGGCACCTTCAAGGTCACGGGGTACGAGAAGTTCCCCGGCACGGACCCGATCGAGACGCTGGCCTCGGAGCGCTGCGACGGGATCAACAGCGCGTACGCGCTGGACCCCTGGGCGGTCGAGGGCAAGCTGGACGGCTACTACCTCATGCCCACCAAGCAGAGCTGGCGGCTCGGCGACCGGGGCATCACCTGCGGTCTCGTCAGCTCCGACGGTGACCGGACGGCCGGTTCGGCGCGGCGGGACGCCACCGTTCTCGACGCGCACCAGCTGCTCTATCTGAAGGCCGAGCAGGCGGTCGAGGAGGCCTCGGGCAAGATGCCCGAGGCGGAGTACGAGGACGATCCCGAGGCGCACCGGAGCTATGCGCGGGAGGCGTCCGAGGTCTTCGGGGACAAGGCGCGCGCCCTGCGGGAGCACGACTGGCCGGGGAAGGCCGCCGGTGCGGTGGCCGCGCGCGCGGCGCAGCTGGAGAAGGCCCGGACGGAGTGGGACAAGGCGGTCCGGGGCGGTGCGGACGACTACTGGATCCATGCCAGTGCGGCCCTGGAGGCGCCGGGGGACGGGCCCAAGGGGGTCGCCGCCCGCCGCGCGCTGGGGCTGGCCCACGTACCCCCGCCGGAGGAGCCGGAGGGATCCGAGTCCTCGGAGGCACCGGAGGAAGGCGCTCCGCAGGCCTGAGGGAAAGGGCGAAGAAGCACGGAAGAGGCCGGCGTCCCGGGGCCACCGACAGCCCGCGGAACACCGGCCTCGCTCAGGGCGCGCGTCCCGGGCCGGAAGGGCCCGGGGACACACGGTCGCGGTCGCGGCGGCGCCGCGCGCCGCTAGCGGCGCTTCAGCCCGCGGTCGACGGCCTTGACCAGCTGGCCGTCGGCGGTGTCCCCGTCCAGGGACCAGAACATCGCGCCGCCGAGACCCAGGTCACGGATGTACGAGGTCTTGGCGTTGAGCACCTTGGGGTCGTCGTACGTCCACAGGGTCTTGCCGTCGAACAGCCAGGCCTGGCCGTACTTCCGGTGGATCTTGTACTTGCCCGAGTCGGCCAGTCCCTTGAGGACCTTGTAGTCCTCGAAGCCCGGCTGGTGGATCGCCGGCGCGGGCCGCTCGGCGGGCTGCCCCATGCCGTCGCCGCCGCCGGTCACACCCGTCCAGCCCTGGCCGTAGAAGGGCATGCCGACCACGAGCTTGTGGGCCGGTGCGCCGCGCTTCAGCCAGTCGCCCACGGTCTGGTGGACGCTGAAGTCGTTCTTGGCGTAGAGCGCGGACTGCTGCGCGGTGGTCTTCTCGCCCGAGACATGGAAGTCGTAGCCCTGGAGGTTGACCCAGTCGAAGTCCTTCATGATCTTGCGGACCTCGAAGCCCGCGTCGATCTTCGCGGGGGCGGTGGGCACGAACGCGGAGAGGTCGTAGTGCTTGGCCTTCTTCGCGCCGGTCCGGCGCGCCTCGCTCTTGGCGTACGCGTCGAGCTGGACGCGGAACTCCCGGATGAGGGCGGTGAAGTTCTTCTTGTCCTCCGGGCGGTAGGGGGTGTCCGCCTCGCCCGAGGAGCCGGGCCACTCCCAGTCGACGTCGATGCCGTCGAAGAGCCCGGCCGCCGCGCCCTGGCCGCCGCGCGCGCCGTCCGCGGGCAGATTGCCCTTGATGTAGATGTCGATGCAGGAGGAGACCAGCGCCTTGCGCTTGGCCTCGGTGAGGACCGCGTCGGAGAAGTGGGTGGACCAGCTCCAGCCGCCCAGCGAGATCAGGACCTTGAGGTTCGGGTTCTTCGCCTTCAGCTCGCGCAGCTGGTTGAAGTTGCCCGCGAGCTTCTGGTCGGCGGTGTCGCCGACGCCGTCCACCGATCCGGCCGCGTCCACCGGGCGTACGTAGTCGGCCCAGGAGTCCGCCTCGCCGAGGGGGCCGGTGATGAAGCACTTGCCCTCGGCGCTGACATTGCCGAAGGCGTAGTTGATGTGGGTGAGCTTCGCCGCCTGGCCGCTGGTGTCCAGATTCTTGACGTGGTAGTCCCGGCCGTAGATGCCCCACTGGCTGAAGTAGCCGACGCGCTTGTACGAGCGCTTGTCGTCGTCGTCATCGTCGCCGTTCCGGTCGGGGACGGCGGCCTGCGTCGCGCCCGGGGCGGGAGCGGCGGGCCGCGTCGCGCGCGGACCGGGTTCGGCGGACACGTCGGCCGTGGCGGCGGGGGCGATCGTCGCGAGGAGCGCGAGGGAGCTGACTCCGACGGCCGTACGTACGAGGGTTTTTCGACGCATGGGACTCATTCCTGTGCGTGCTCGCGGCATGCGCGGATGCCGGAACATTTCCGTGAACGGGGCGTCGTGCAGCTCAGGACCGTATTGGTCTGGACCATTGAGGTCAATGGTCTTGCGCGCAGTACCCGGGGTAACCGCCGATGAAGTCCCAACTCATCACTTCGGGTGAAACTTTGGCCCATGGTTGCGGCCAACAACCCACCGTTGTCAGTCTGTTGCCGTCTGTCAAGGTGATGGGAGTGATTCAGTGGCATTCGGTGAGCAGCCCGCGTATCTGCGCATTGCGAGCGATCTCCGTCATCAGATCGTCAACGGCTCGCTGCCGCCGCACACCCGGCTCCCCTCCCAGGCCCGGATCCGCGAGGAGTACGGGGTCTCCGACACAGTCGCCCTGGAGGCGCGCAAGGTGCTGATGGCGGAGGGGCTGGTCGAGGGCCGCTCCGGCTCGGGCACCTATGTGCGGGAGCGCCCCGAGCCCCGCCGTATCTCCCGCTCCGGCCACCGCCCGGCGGCCGGGGCCAACCCCTTCCGGCAGGAGCAGGCGGTCGGCGGCGCGCGCGGCACCTGGGAGTCCAGCAGCGAGCAGGAACAGGCCCCGGCGGAGATCGCGGACCGGCTCGGCGTCGAGACCGGCGCGCGGGTGATGCGTACGCGCTATGTGTTCCGCGACGGGGGCGAGCCGATGATGCTCTCCACCTCCTGGGAGCCGCTCGCCGTCACCGGGCGCACGCCGGTGATGCTGCCCGAGGAGGGGCCGCTCGGCGGCTGCGGGGTGGTGGAGCGGATGGCCGCGATCGACATCGTCGTGGACAACGTGTCGGAGGAGGTCGGGGCCCGTCCGGGGCTGGCCGAGGAGCTGCTGGCGCTCGGGGGGGTGCCGGGCCATGTGGTGATGGTCGTGGAGCGTACGTACTACGCCTCGGGGCGCGCGGTGGAGACGGCGGACATCGTCGTCCCCGCGGACCGCTTCCGGATCGGCTACCGCCTTCCGGTGCGCTGACCCCTTCGGGCGACCCTCGGGGCGACCCTCAGGGCGACCCCTTCAAGGGGGCGCGTTCGGCCGGATGCGCCCCCTCATTTCTCTCTCTTTGTGTAAACCCGTATCCGCTGAGTGAAGGTCAGGCGTAGGCTCGGGCATATGCGTAGTGCGGTTTCCGGGCCATTGCCGATGACATGCGGACCCACTGAGGGAGGGGTGCGATGAACGACGGAAGCCCTGTGCTGCCCTGGCTCGTCATACGTCAGGACGACAACGACAACTGCTATCGGGTCGGCCGCTACGCCACCGAGGAGGAGGCGCGGCAGCTCGCCGACACCCTTGAGGCCAAGGGGCACAAGCAGCTCTACTGGGTGGAGCGGGCGGGTCGGCCGACCCCTCTCTAGGCCGGTCCCGGGCCGGCCCCGCGCCGTCCCGAACCCCCGGGGGCGCACCGAACGGCGCGGCACAGTACGCTCCGGCGCATGACGGATCGCGTGGTGGTGGTCGCCGGAGCCCTGTACGACCGGGGGCGGCTGCTGGCCGCGCGCCGCAGCGCTCCCCAGGAAGTCGCCGGCCGCTGGGAACTGCCCGGCGGCAAGCTGGAGCCGGGCGAGAGCGCGCCGGAGGCCCTCGTCCGCGAGTTGCGCGAGGAGCTGGGCGTCGAGGCGGAGCCGCTGGAGCGGATCCCCGGCGAGTGGCCGCTGAACCGCCCCGGTTATGTGCTCCAGGCGTGGACCGCCCGGCTGGTCTCCGGCGAGCCCCGGCCGCTGGAGGACCACGACGAGCTGCGCTGGCTCGGCCCCGACGAGATCGACACCGTCGACTGGCTGGATCAGGACCGCCCCGCCGTGGCCGAGGCCGCCCGCCGGCTGCGCGAAGCCGCGAGGAAGGCATGACGACCGTACGGACCGGCGCGAGCGGACCGGCCGCCGGGGAGCGCGGGGGCGCCGAGGCGCGGTCCGTACGCCGTTCGCGTCAACCACGCACCTCTTACCGGGCCGCACACGGTACCCCAGACCGATTATCGGGTATGTCCTGATTAAGCCCCTGAAAAGGGGTCTGTGTCTGCTGCTGGTTCTGGAAGTGAGCGGCGTGATCGACACCGATGGCGCGCGCGCCGAATGGACCTTCCCCGCCGAGCCCGGAGCGGTGCGCACCGCCCGGCACTCCGTACGGGACGCCCTGCGGGCCTGGGGGCTCGATCCGGTACTCGGTGATGTGACGGTCCTGCTGGTCAGCGAGTTGGTGACCAACTCGCTGCGCTATGCCTCCGGCCCCATCGGAGTGGGGCTGACGCTCTGTGAACCACCGGGCGAGAACGCTCCCTTTCTGCTGGTGGAGGTCTCCGATCCGCTTCCGGATCCGCCGACCGAGCGGACCGCGGCGCCGGATGACGAAGGGGGGCGCGGGCTCCAGCTGGTAGCCGGATCCGCGCGCCGCTGGGGGACCCGGCGCGGCAGGACGGGCAAGACGGTGTGGTTCGAGCTGCCACTTCCTGGTTAAGAGTCTGAAGAGATAACGATCACCGCTGTGGGCGGCGCAAAATGAACGAGACCGTGCTGTGATCGTGAACGCCGTGTGCCTCGGAGCCGTAGTGCTGAATACTGCGGTCATGGCCGGTCCGGTGCGGTGAGCTGGAGGGGACGGTCGCGTGAGCGAGATATCCGGGACGACGGGCGGCGTCGTGTGGCAGAGCAGCCCGCCTGGCTCGATCTATGACTACATCAGGGCTGCCGCCTTCTCGATAGGCCCCGACGGCCGGGTCGACCAGTGGAGCCGGCGCGCCGCCGACCTCTTCGGCGTGACTGCCGCCGAGGTCAGGGGCAAGGACCCGGTCGAGGTCTTCCTCGCGGCGGAGCTGCGCCCGCGCGGCCGACGCCATGTCGCGGAGATCCTCGACGGCAAGGAGTGGACGGGGCTGGTCCCCTTCCGGATTCCCGGCCGCCGGGAGGACCGCGGCCACGGGGCCGGCCACGGGGTCGCCGAGGTCTATGTGATGCCCAGCGAGACGGAGGCCGGCGAACGCGCAGCGCTCTGTATCGTCGTCGACGTTCACGCGCTGCGGCAGATCGAGACCGACCTCGCCGCTTCACAGGCCATTTTCGGCCAGTCTCCTTTCGGGTTTCTTCTCTTCGGCACCGATCTGCGGGTCCAGCGCGCCAACCAGCGGTTCGCCACCGTCTTCGGCGGCGAGGTCGACGACCACCGGGGACGCACCGTCCACGACTATCTCTCCCGGCCCGAGGCCGAGCGGATGAACGCCTCGCTGCGCCGGGTGCTGGAGACCGGGGAGCCCGCCGTCGAGCTCCAGCTCGTCGGCACCGCGCCGAACAGCGCGGAGCGCAGGCACTGGTCGGTCAACCTCTACCGGGTGCACAGCGGATCCGGCCGGCCCATCGGAGTGGCGGGCGTCGGCACCGATGTGACCCGCCGCAATGTCGCCGCCCGCGAGGCGGCCAGCGCCCGCCGCAATCTCGCCCTCCTCAACGAGGCGAGCGCCCGCATCGGCAACTCCCTCGATCTGGAGACCACCGCCCGCGAACTGCTCGACGTGGCCGTCCCCGGCTTCTGCGACCTGGCCTCCGTCGATCTCTACCAGTCCCTGGTGACCGGCGACGAGGCGCCGCCCGGACGGTGGGGCTCACCCGGCTCCGAGGCCCACGGCGGCAGCGCCGCCCTGCGCAGGGTCGCCTTCGCCAGCGCCGTCTCCGACGCCCCGCTGGTCACCACCCCGGGCTGCGGCTCGCGGGACGGCCACCCCACCGCGGTCGGCGAGGTCCACCGCTACACCTTCCACTCGCCCTGCGCCGAGGCCCTGCGCACCGCCAGGGTGCGGTCCATCCCGGGCGAGGAGGGCAGCCTCGTCCACTCCACGCTCGCTGTGCCGATGGTGGCCCACGACAGCGTCGTCGGACTGGTCCAGTTCTCCCGGACGAAGGGCAGCGAGCCCTTCGGCGAGCGCGACCGGGCGCTCGCCGTCGAGCTGGCCGCCCGCGCCGCCGTCTGCATCGACAACGCCCGGCTCTACCGCAGGGAGCACGAGCGCGCGCTGATCCTCCAGCGCAGCCTGCTCCCGCCCGGCGACCCGGAGGCGGCGGGGCTCACCATCGCCGCCCGCTATCTCCCCGCGAACGCCGCGACCGAGGTCGGCGGGGACTGGTTCGACGTCATCGAACTCCCCGGCCACCGGACCGCCCTCGTGGTGGGCGATGTGATGGGCCGGGGGCTGCGCGCCGCGGTCGCCATGGGCGAACTGCGCACCGCCGTGCGGACCCTGGCGCTGCTCGACCTGGAGCCCGCCGAGGTGCTCTCCGCGCTCGACGAGATCGCCCGCGGCCTGGGCAGCCCCAGCGGCACCCAGCAGGCCTCCAGGGTGGCCCACAAGTCCCGCGAGGCCGACCTCTCCGAGGTCTACCTCGCCACCTGCGTCTACGCGGTCTACGACCCGGTCACCCGCCGCTGCACCTTCGCCAACGCCGGGCATCTGCCGCCCGTGGTGGTGGAGCCGGGCCAGGAGGCGCTGCTGCTCGACGTGCCGCCGGGGATGCCGCTCGGGGTGGGCGGCGAACCCTTCGAGGAGGTCGAGGTGGAGCTTCCCGAGGGCGCGCTGCTCGCCCTCTACACCGACGGTCTCGTCGAGTCCCGGCACCACCCGCTGGACGAGGGCCTCAGCGCCTTCCGCACCGCCCTCACCGCCACTCGCGCCAGGCCGGAGGCCCGCCCGGAACCGGCCGGGCCGAACGCCGCGCTCCCCCCGGCCCCCCCGGGCCCCCGGCCGGCCGGCCGCCCCGGGCCCCTCGTCCCGAGGCCCGGACCCCCTGGACTCCCCGGACTCCCCAGGCGGCCCGAGACCCCCGGGCCCGCGGCGGCGAGGCCCGTGCCCGTGCCCGCGCCCGCCCGGCCCGTGAGCCCGCGCCGCGAGCAGCCCCCGGCGGAGCCGGCCCCCGCCGGACTCCCCAGGTCGCTGGAGGGCATCTGCGACCATGTGCTGAGCACCCTCGACACCCGGCACGGCGAGGACGACATCGCCCTGCTGATGGCCAGGGTCCAGGGTCTGCCCGCGGAGGCCGTCGGGGACTGGCAGCTGCCGCGCGAGCCGCGCTCGGTGGGCAGGGCCCGCGAGCTGGCCCGCGCGCTGCTGGCCTCCTGGGGGCTCTCCGCCCTGGTCGACACGGTCGAACTGCTCGTCAGCGAGCTGGTCACCAACGCGCTGCGGTACGGCGAGGGCGAGATCAGGCTGCGGCTGCTGCTCGACCGCACCCTCGTCTGCGAGGTGTGGGACGCCGGTCTGGTCCAGCCCCGCCGCCGAAGGGCCCGCGACACCGACGAGGGCGGCCGGGGGCTCCAGCTGGTCGATCTGATGAGCGCGGCCTGGGGCTCGCGCCGCACCCCGCGCGGCAAGACGGTCTGGTTCGAACTGGCCCTGCCCGGCGACGGCTCCCCGTCCGAACCCACGGTGGATCAGCTGCTGAGCATGTACTGACGGCCTCAGCCCCCGGACCCGGAGCCGGAGCCCGCCTTCAGGGCCGCCAGCCGCGCCTCCACCTCCGCTGTGTCGCCGAGGCTGTCCAGCTGCTCGAACTGCGCGTCCAGCGAGGAGGCGGCCAGCTCCTGCTTGCCCAGCGCCCTCGCCTCCTCTCGGCGCACCTTGTCCTCGAACCGGTGCAGCTCGCTCGTCGGGTCGAGCACATCGACGCTCTTCACCGCGTCCATCATCCGGTTCTGGGCCTGCGCCGACCGGGAGCGGGCCACCAGCTCGTCCCGCTTGGACCCCAACTGGGCCAGCTTGGACTTCATCTGATCGAGCCCGGTCTTGAGCTTCTCCACGACTTCTGTCTGGGAGGCGATCACCGGCTCCGCCGTCCTCGCCTCCCCCTCGGAGGCCAGCTGCCGCTGGAGCGCGACCTTCGCGAGATTGTCGAACTTGTCCGCCTCCGCGATCTGCCCGGCCGCCCTCAGCCCGTCCCCCTTGCGGCTGGCCGCCAGCGCCTTGCCGCCCCACTCCCGCGCCGCCTCCACATCCTCCTGATGATCCAGCTCCAGCAGCCGCAGATTGCCGATGGTGCCCGCCACCGCCTGCTCCGCGTCGGCGATGTTGTTGGTGTAGTCCCTGATGAGCTGATCGAGCATCTTCTCCGGATCCTCGGCCTGGTCGAGCAGGGCGTTGATGTTGGCCTTCGCCAACCGGGTGACCCGGCCGAGTACGGTCTGCTTGGTCATGGCGCTTCTCCTTGTGCGTGGGGGGTACGGGAAAGGGGGCCCAGGTCGTCTCAGAACCGGCCGCCTCCCATCCGGCCGCGCGTCCCACCGCCGCCGAAGCTGCCGGGCCCGCCGCCGCCGAAGCCGCCGCCCCCACCGCCGCCGCCGAAGAGCCCGCCGAGGATGATCCCGCCGAGCACCGCGCCGCCGAGCCCGCCGCCGGGGCCGCCCGCCCGGCCCCCGCCGAAGCCGCCGCCCGGACCGAAGCCGCCGCCGCCCCCGTACCCCCGTACATCGTTCTCGGCCAGGCTCTGCGCCTGCCGCGCCAGCGCGTCCGCCTGCTGCGCCTCGGCCAGCGCGCCCTGGACGTCGCCCTGGTCCGCCGCCGCCCCGGCCAGCTCGCCGGAGCGGCGCAGCCGCCGCTGGGCCTCCGCGAGCCGGGTCCTGGCCTCGCTGCCGACGGCCCCCCGGTGTGTGGTGATGTAGTCGGCCGCCGCGCCGATCGCCGAACCGGCGGTGAGCGTCGCCTGCTCCAGCAGCGCCCTGGCCCGCCGGGTCCCGCGCTCGTTCTCCCGGGCCCCGGCCAGCGCCTCGTCCAGCCCCGCGTCCGCCTCCTCGACCCGCCGCAGCGCGTCGATCGGGTCGTAGGGACCTGCCGCCAGCTCCGTACGCACCTCCGCCGCGACCGTCTCGGCGCGGGCGATCCGGCCCTGGAGGGCGGCGGTCGGGGTGCCCGTGGGAACGCCCTTCAGCAGCCCGCGCGCCTCGGCGAGATCGCTGTCGGTCTCGGTGAGCGCGCCCGGCAGCCGGCCCACCGCCTCGGCGAGTTCCCCGGCGCGCCGCTCCACGGCGTCCATCAGCTGTCCGGCCTGGGCGAGCGCCCCCTCCGCCGCGCGCACCCGCACGGCCGCCGCCCCGTTGTCGCCGGCCGCGACCGCCTCTTGGGCCCGGTCCAGACCGGCGCGCGCGAAGTCCAGGCGCTCCTTGGCCTGTACGGCGCTGTCGGCGACGGGCGCGGCGGCGGAGGGGGCGTACCGCTCGCGCATCACCGAGAGGGTCGCCTCGGCGGTGATCAGCCGTCCGTCGAGCCGGGTGAAGGCCGCGGCGGCCCCGGCGAGCGCGGCGGGGGCGTTCCGCTCCAGATCGCGCAGCCGGTCGAAGGCGGCCGACTCCGAGTCGAGGCGGCGGTTGGCGTCCGCGCAGCGGGACAGGATCTCGTCGAGCATCCGCCGGCGGGTCCCGTCGTCCTCCGGGTGGGCGTCGTCGAGCTGCTGCCGCAGCCGGAAGGCGGCCATCAGCTGGGTCTTGGCGTATCCGGCCGCCTCCTGGAACGGTCTCGCCGCGTCGTCGCCGAACTGGGCCGCGGCGAAGCCCAGCTCCTCCTGGCTGGTGCGCAGGGCGTCGTCCGTGTCGACCAGCGCCTGCCGGGCGTCCGCGTCCAGCTCGGCGAGCGGCTTCGGCGGGGGCGGCCCGCCGCTCCAGCCGCCGTCGCCGCGCGGGGTGGTCCGGGCTGTGGCGCGCCTTCGGCGTCTGGTGTACGCGTACGCCCCGATCGCGGCGGCCCCGCCGAGCAGGGCGACGGGGAGCACCAGATCGCTCGCGCCCGCCCCGGAGTCCGGTCCGGAGCCCGGTCCGCCGGGGTCGCGCGGACCGGGGGTGACGGCGGGCGTCGGCACGGGCCGGCCGCTCAGCACCGCCGCGTAGCCGTCGGCCGCGCCGATGGCCGCGCCCGCCCAGTCGCTCTGCCGGAGCGAGGGTTCGACGGCGGTGCTCGCGACCCGGGCGAGCTGGGCGTCGGTGAGGCGGGAGGAGGCGTCCACCCGGTAGGCGTACTGGCGGTCGTGGGTGGCGATCGCGAGGAGTACGTCGTTCTGGCCGAGGCCGTTCTTCCGGGCGGTGGCGTCGGCCCACTCCTGGGCGGAGCGGCCGGAGAAGTCCCGGACATAGACGGTGAAGAGCTGGATCCGCTGCTCGTCGTAGAGGCGGTCGAGGGCCGCCGCGACCTCGGGTTCGCGGTCGCCGAGGGCGTTCACCCGGTCGGTGATCTGGCCTTCGCGGGAGAGGGTCACCGGCTCGTCGGCGGGCAGCGCCCGGACGGCGTTCCCCGTGGTGGCGTCTCCCGCGGCGGTGGAGCCGGGAGCGGCGGGCACGAGCAGCCAGCACGCCGCCACCAGTGAGGCAGGCAGGGCCCGGGCGGCTGTTCGTGTCACATTTGGGAGGCTATGTCCGCCACTCGGGCCGCGCGACCCGGCCGCATGACGGGCCGCCCGCCGGGGCGGGCGGCCGTCACTGTCAGTGGTGGCGTCTACCGTGGTGCGTGAAGGCCGGAGCTCACTCCCCCCGCCGTCTGATCTTGTTCCCCAGCCACACCAGAGGGTCGTACTTCCGGTCCGCGGCCCGTTCCTTGAGAGGAATCAGCGCATTGTCCGTGATCTTGATCCCTTCGGGGCACACCTCGGTGCAGCACTTGGTGATGTTGCAGTAGCCGAGCCCGTGCTCCTCCTGAGCGGTCTTCTTGCGGTCGAGGCCCGACTCGGCCGCCGCGTCCAGGGGGTGCATGTCCAGTTCGGCCACCCGCATCAGAAAGCGCGGACCGGCGAAGGCCGGTTTGTTCTCCTCGTGGTCCCGCACCACATGACAGGTGTCCTGGCAGAGGAAGCACTCGATGCACTTGCGGAACTCCTGGGAGCGGTCCACATCGACCTGCCGCATCCGGTAGTCGCCCGCCGCCACCCCGGGCGGCGGGACGAAGGAGGGCACATCCCTGGCCTTGGCGTAGTTGAAGGACACGTCCGTCACCAGATCGCGCACCACGGGAAAGGCCCGCAGCGGGGTCACGGTGATCGTCTCCTCACGCGTGAAGACGGACATCCGGGTCATGCACATCAGCCGCGGCCTGCCGTTGATCTCCGCGCTGCACGAGCCGCACTTGCCCGCCTTGCAGTTCCAGCGGACCGCGAGATCGGAGGCCTGGGTGGCCTGGAGCCGGTGGATGATGTCCAGGACCACCTCGCCCTCGTTGACCTCGACGGTGAAGTCCTCCAGCTCCCCGCCGTCCTGGTCGCCCCGCCACACCCTGAAGCCGGCTTGGTACGAACTCACTCGTAGAGCTCCTCTTCGGCGAGGTACTTGACCAGCTCCTCCTTCTCGAAGAGAGCGAGCAGGTCCGGACGGATGGGCTCGGTGGTGCGGCGTTCCAGTGCGATCCGGCCGCGCGCCGGTTCGTCACCGGGGGTGTCGGGGCCGGTCAGCCGGCAGAGCAGATTCACCCGCCGCCAGTCGCGTTCCATCGTGGGGCAGTCCTCCCGGGTGTGCCCGCCCCGGCTCTCGGTGCGCTCCCGGGCGGCCCGGGCCACACACTCGCTGACCAGCAGCATGTTCCGCAGATCCAGGGCGAGGTGCCAGCCGGGGTTGAACTGCCGGTGTCCCTCCACCCCGGCCCGCCCGGCCCGTACGCGCAGCTCGGCCAGGCGTTTCAGGGCCTGGGTCATCTCGCCCTCCCGGCGGATGATCCCGACCAGGTCGTTCATGGTCTGCTGGAGCTCCTGATGGAGGGTGTACGGATTCTCCGGGGGAGCGCCGTCCGTCGTGTCCGGGGCGCTGAAGGGGCGCAGCGCCTCGGCGGCGGCGGTCTCGATCTCGGCCTCGCTCACCTCCGGCCGGACGGCGGAGGCCGTCGCGTGGCCGGCCGCGTGGAGTCCGGCGCGTCGGCCGAAGACCAGCAGATCGGAGAGGGAGTTGCCGCCGAGCCGGTTCGATCCGTGCATCCCGCCCGCGACCTCGCCCGCCGCGAACAGCCCGGGGACGCCGAGGGCGGCCGCGCTGTCGGAGTCGACCGCGATGCCGCCCATGACGTAGTGGCAGGTGGGGCCGACCTCCATGGCCTCGGCGGTGATGTCGACGTCCGCCAGCTCCTTGAACTGGTGGTACATCGACGGCAGCCGCCGCCGGATCACCTCGGCCGGCATCCGGGTGGAGACATCGAGGAAGACCCCGCCGTGCGGGGAGCCCCGGCCCGCCTTCACCTCGGAGTTGATGGCGCGCGCGACCTCGTCGCGGGGGAGCAGCTCGGGCGGGCGGCGGTTGTGGTCCGGGTCCTCGTACCAGCGGTCGCCCTCGGCCTCGGTCTGCGCGTACTTCTCCTTGAACACGTCCGGCACATAGTCGAACATGAACCGTTTGCCCTCGGAGTTGCGCAGCACCCCGCCGTCGCCGCGCACCGACTCGGTGACGAGGATGCCCTTGACCGAGGGGGGCCAGACCATCCCGGTCGGATGGAACTGCACGAACTCCATGTTGAGCAGCGGCGCTCCGGCGAGCAGTGCCAGCGCGTGTCCGTCGCCGGTGTACTCCCAGGAGTTGGAGGTCACCTTGAAGGACTTGCCGATCCCGCCGGTGGCGAGGACGACCGCGGGGGCCTCCAGCACGAAGAAGCGGCCGGACTCCCGCTCGTAGCAGAACGCCCCCGCGACCCGGCCCGCGCCCCCGTTCCCGTTCCCGTTCCCGGGATCGTCTCCGGGGCCGTGGTCCTTGAGAATCCTGGTGACGGTGCACTCCTGGAAGATCTTGAGCCGTGCCTCGTAGTCGCCGAACTCCTTCTCGTCCTCCTGCTGGAGCGAGACGATCTTCTGCTGGAGGGTGCGGATCAGCTCCAGACCGGTCCGGTCGCCGACATGGGCGAGCCGGGGGTACTCATGGCCGCCGAAGTTGCGCTGGGAGATCCTGCCGTCGGCGGTGCGGTCGAAGAGCGCTCCCCAGGTCTCCAGCTCCCAGACCCGTTCCGGGGCCTCCTGGGCGTGGAGCTCGGCCATCCGCCACTGGTTGAGGAACTTGCCGCCGCGCATGGTGTCGCGGAAGTGGACCTGCCAGTTGTCCCCGGAGTTCACATTGCCCATGGAGGCGGCGATGCCGCCCTCCGCCATCACGGTGTGGGCCTTGCCGAAGAGGGACTTGCAGATCACGGCGGTACGCGCGCCCCGCTCCCGGGCCTCGATCGCGGCCCGCAGCCCGGCCCCTCCCGCGCCCACCACGACGACGTCCCACTGCTGTCGTTCGAGCCGCGTCATCAGAAGAACCTCGGATCGTCGAAGGCGCCGGAGGCGACGAGATAGACATAGAAGTCGGCGAGTCCGACGCTGATCAGCGATGCCCAGGCGAGCTGCATATGACGTGCGTTCAGCTTGCTGACCCAGCCCCACAGCCGGTAGCGCACCGGATGCCGGGAGAAGTGCTTCAGCCGTCCGCCGACGATGTGCCGGCAGGAGTGGCAGGAGAGGGTGTACGCCCAGATCAGCACGATGTTCACCAGGAAGACGACGGTGCCGAGGCCCATGTGTCCCCAGGCGTACTGCTCGTCGCGGAAGGTGAGCACGGTGTCGTAGGTGAGGATCCCGGCGACCAGCAGAGCCGCGTAGAAGAAGTACCGGTGGAGATTCTGGAGGATCAGCGGGAAGCGGGTCTCCCCGGTGTACTTCTTGTGCGGCTCGGCGACCGCGCAGGCCGGCGGTGAGGCCCAGAAGCCCCGGTAGTAGGCCTTGCGGTAGTAGTAGCAGGTCAGCCGGAAGCCCAGCGGGAAGATCAGGATCAGCAGCGCGGGGGAGAGCCCCCACCAGCCGCCGATGATCTCCCAGTTCGGGCCGCCCCTCATCGGTGCGCAGTTCTCCGAGAGGCAGGGCGAGTAGAAGGGCGAGACATAGGGCGCGGCGTAGTAGTCCGCGTTGGCGAACGCCCGCCAGGTCGAGTAGAGGACGAAGGCGAGCAGTCCGCCGGCGGTCAGCGCCGGGGAGAGCCACCATCGGTCCGTCCGCAGATGACGGGCCCCGATGGTGGCGCGCGTCGCGCCGTGCACGCCCGAATGAGTAGGAGGTGGTTCCGTACCAGTGGCCAACGAGTTCTCCTAGAACCTGCCGGTTGGGGCAGAGCGGATCAGGGAGCGTGCCGGTCGCGGACTCCCAGACCCTCGTCGTCCGAGTCCGTCCACAGTGCGGTGTCGTAGGGCGTGTCGGGGATGGTGACCAGCTCCGGGCGGTCCTGCCGGGTCTGCCCGGCCGCTTCGCGGACCGGCGGCAGGTCGCCGCGGCCGGGCGGCCGGCCGACGGTCCGTTCCAGCTCCTCGACCCGCTGTGCCAGCTCGTCGAGGCGGTTTCTCAGTGTGTCCAGTTCTGCCTGCTGGGACATGACTTGCCCTCACTTCCGCAGGGTGCGGGTGGCGTCGCTCATGCGCCTGCGAGTGTTGCGCCTCACATCCCCCTTGGGAAGGGGATGCGCGGGATTCTCATCCCCTCTCATGCGCTCTCGTCGCCTGCGCCCGACGCTCCCCTGATGGGTTCTGCCGTGGTGACCCCATTTTCACCGTTTTTACCGGAAGATGTGCGGCTGGTCATTGCACCGCACGGGTGGTTTCGGGGTGGGGCGCGCCGTGTCTGCGGTGGCGGCGCGCCTCCTTCCCCTTCAGTGAAGTGAGACCAGTGTGATCATCCCAATTCCGTAAAACAGGATGAAGAGGTATAGACCATGTCCCAGGTCGACGAGCCAAACGGGAGGCCCGGCTCCCGGACCTCGCGGGCCACCGGCGGCATCCGGGCCTCCCGGGCGCTCCGCTCCGTCGCGCTGCTCGCCGGCGGAGCGCTCGCGCTGCCCGCCCTGTCGGGGTGCGCGGCCGACGACTCAGCCGGCCGCGCCGCCGCCCAGGACATCGCGGCGGCGAAGCGGGACAAGGTCGCCGACGGGGGGAAGCTCCGCTGGGCGGTCGACGCGACCCCCGCCACCCTGAACGCCTTCCAGGCCGACGCCGACGCCGCCACCGCCCGGGTCGCCGGGGCCGTACTCCCCTCTCTCTTCACGATCGACGCGGCCGGCCGCCCGCAGCGCAACCCCGACTATGTGGAGTCGGCCGAGATCGTGGAGCGCGAACCCAAACAGGTCGTCCTCTACAAGCTCAACCAGAAGGGGGTCTGGAGCGACGGCCGGGAGATCGGCGCCCCCGACTTCGTCGCCCAGTGGCGCGCCCTCAGCGGCCGGGACACCGCGTTCTGGACCGCCCGCAACGCCGGGTACGACCGGATCGAGGAGATCCAGAAGGGCGCCAACGACCTGGAGGTCAAGGTGACCTTCAAGAAGCCCTACGCCGACTGGCGGTCCCTGTTCACCCCCCTCTATCCCAAGGACGTGACCGGTTCCCCGAACGCGTTCAACGACGGGGCGCGGAACAAGCTCAAGGCCACGGCGGGCCCGTTCCAGCTTGCGGCGCTCGACCGCAAGGCGGGCACCACCACCCTCGTACGCAACCCCCGCTGGTGGGGCGAGCAGGCCAAACTCGACTCGCTGGTGCTCACCGCCGTACCGCGCGAGAAGCGGGCCGCCGCCCTCGCGAGCGGAAAGGTCGACCTCGCGGAGATCGACCGGACGACCGTGAACCGGATCGCCCTGGCCGAGCGGGACGCCGAGGACGCACGGAACGCACAGGCCGCCCGGGCCACCGAGGGCGCCTCGGCCGCCCGCGAAGAGGGGGACACGAGCGCCGCCCGGCCCGCCCACGGCCCCGCCGCCGCCCTCACCACCTCCGCCGTCCTGCGCTCCTGGGCGCTGGCCAACGGCTCCGACGAGGAGAAGGCCGAAGCCGCGCAGGCCGCCCGCGCACGGCACGCCAAGGCCGTCACCGCCTACGCCGGGGAGCAGCAGGGTCTGCGCGGCCTGGTGGTCCGCAAATCCCTGGAGCCCGCCTTCACCCAGCTCGCGCTGAACGGGGAGTCGGGCCCGCTCGCCGACGACCGGGTGCGCCGGGCCATCGCCCGCGCGCTGGACCGCGAGGAACTCGCCGAGACCGTGCTGGGCCCGCTCGGGCTGCCCGCTGCCCCGCCCGGAAGCCATCTGGCGCTCGCGGGCCAGCGCGCGTACACCGACAACAGCGGGGCGCTCGGCGAACAGAACACCCAGGAGGCACAGGCCCTCCTCGCCGACGCGGGCTGGGTGCCCGGCGGCGCGCTCAAGAAGCCCCAGCCGGCCAAGGCGGGCGGCGAGGCGGAGGAGAGCGCGTCCCCCGAGGACGGGGACGCGGAGGACGCGGAGGACGCGGAAGACGGAGAGGACGGGAAGAGCGGGGACGGCAAGAACACCGGACGCGCGGCGAAGGCCGAGGAGGCCGACGTCCCCTCCAATGACGGTCTGTACATCGTCGGTGACGACGAGGCCGCCGGTGAGGCCAGGGCCGCCCACGGCAGCGGCTCGGGCACCGCGTACGTCCTCGCCCCGGCCCCGGTGACCTTCCAGGAGCTGGCCGTCCAGCCCCGGACCGCCGCCGCTCCGCGCGAGAGCCGCGTCAGAGCGGCGGCGTCCCAGCGGGCGCGCGGCGGCGCCCCGGGGGGGGGCGCGGGGGCCCATGCCCCCCCGGGGGGCGCGGGCCCCCCGGGGGGCCCCCCTGCCGTCGCCGCCGGGGGACGGCTGGGCAAGGACGGCAAGCCGCTCACTCTGCGGTTCGTCCTGCCGTCGGGCCCCGGCTCGGAGTCGCTGCGCGCCGTCGGGAGCAAGATCGCCCGAATGCTGGACCGCATCGGCATCCGCACGGAGATCAGCAAGGTCCCGGACGAGAACTACTTCAAGGACCACATCGCCTCGGGCCAGTACGACCTGGCGCTCTACTCCTGGCCCGCCACCGCCTACCCGGCGACGGACGCCCGCCCCATCTACGCCAAGCCCGAGCCCGCGGGCGACGGCTCGCTGCTGGTGGAGCAGAACTACACCCGGGTGGGAACCGACTACATCGACCAGCTCTTCGAGCAGGCGGCGTCCGAGCTGGACGAGGAGGAGGCCCGGGACCTGGTGCGCCGGGCCGACGCCCGGATCTGGGCCGCCGCCGGGTCGATCCCGCTCTATCAGCGGCCCGAGCTGGTCGCGGCCAGGCCCGCCGTACGCAACGCCGGGGCCTTCGGCTTCGCCGCTCCCCGCTACCAGGACATCGGCTTCGCCGCCCCGAAGCCCAAGGCGAAGGCGAAGGCCGCAGCGGCCCCCGCCCACCGCGTCGAAACCGACCAGAACCGCTCTGACCAGCACTGACCGGGACCCGCCCACTTCCGCAACCTCATTGCCAAAACCTCAGAACTGGCTCAACTCCCTTGCCCGCCGGATTCCCCGGCGGGCAAGATCATGCCCACCCGTTGACCACGGTTCACGCCCTTTGGCCAGGCCCCCCACCCCCCTCTCCCGCCCGTGTCCGGGGCCCCGAAACCGGACCGGGAGGCCCCGCGCGCGCGGGCCCCGTACCATGGGACAGAGCCGCGGCGCGTCCGCCCCGGCGGGGCGTACGAGGAAATCGCCGCATTCGACGCCGCATCCCACGATCGAGAGAAGCGCCAGCCAGCATGCCCACGCGCCATGACATTCGTAACGTCGCCATCGTCGCCCACGTCGACCACGGCAAGACCACCCTGGTCGACGCCATGCTGAAGCAGGCCGGAGCCTTCGCAGCGCACCAGCAGGTCGATGACCGGGTCATGGACTCGAACGACCTGGAGCGCGAGAAGGGCATCACGATCCTCGCCAAGAACACGGCGGTGAAGTACCACCCCAAGGCCGGCGGGGCGCCCATCACGATCAACATCATCGACACCCCCGGCCACGCCGACTTCGGTGGCGAGGTGGAGCGCGGTCTGTCCATGGTCGACGCGGTCGTCCTCCTGGTCGACGCCTCCGAGGGCCCGCTTCCGCAGACCCGCTTCGTGCTGCGCAAGGCCCTCCAGGCCCGGATGCCCGTCATCCTCTGCATCAACAAGACGGACCGTCCCGACTCCCGTATCGACGAGGTCGTCAACGAGACCTACGACCTCTTCCTCGACCTGGACGCCGACGAGGACCAGATCGAGTTCCCGATCGTCTACGCCTGCGCCCGTGACGGCGTCGCGTCGCTGACCAAGCCTGCCGACGGCACGGTCCCCACCGACAGCGACAGCCTGGAGCCCTTCTTCTCCACCATCCTGGAGACGGTCCCGGCCCCCGAGTTCGACGAGTCCGCGCCGCTCCAGGCCCATGTCACCAACCTGGACGCCGACAACTTCCTCGGCCGTATCGCGCTTCTCCGCGTCGAGCAGGGCGAGCTGCGCAAGGGCCAGACCGTCGCCTGGATCAAGCGGGACGGCACCATCGCCAATGTCCGCATCTCCGAGCTGATGATGACCGAGGCGCTCACCCGCAAGCCGGCCGAGGTGGCCGGTCCCGGCGACATCTGCGCCGTCGCGGGCATCCCCGACATCATGATCGGCGAGACGCTGGCCGACCCGGAGAACCCGATCGCGCTGCCGCTGATCACGGTGGACGAGCCCGCCATCTCCATGACCGTCGGCACCAACACCTCGCCGCTGGTCGGCCGGGGCGGCACCGGCAAGGGCGCGGACAACAAGGCCGCGGTCAAGGACCGCAAGGTCACCGCCCGCCAGGTCAAGGACCGTCTGGAGCGCGAGCTGGTCGGCAATGTCTCGCTCCGTGTCCTGGAGACCGAGCGCCCGGACGCCTGGGAGGTGCAGGGCCGCGGTGAGCTGGCGCTGGCCATCCTGGTCGAGCAGATGCGCCGTGAGGGCTTCGAGCTGACCATCGGCAAGCCCCAGGTGGTCACCAAGCTGGTCGACGGCAAGGTCCACGAGCCGGTCGAGCGCCTCACGGTCGACGTCCCCGAGGAGCACATGGGCGCGGTCACGCAGCTCATGGGCACCCGCAAGGGCCGGATGGACAACATGTCCAACCACGGCTCCGGCTGGGTCCGCATGGAGTTCGTCGTCCCGTCCCGGGGCCTCATCGGCTTCCGTACGGAGTTCCTGACCAACACCCGCGGCACCGGAATCGCCCACTCCATCCACGAGGGCCACGAGGCCTGGTTCGGCGAGCTGAAGACCCGTAACAACGGCTCGCTGGTCGCCGACCGCTCGGGCGCGGTCACCGCCTTCGCGATGACCAACCTCCAG
Organism: Streptomyces inusitatus; assembly: GCF_014651115.1. Classification (GTDB taxonomy): domain Bacteria; phylum Actinomycetota; class Actinomycetes; order Streptomycetales; family Streptomycetaceae; genus Streptomyces; species Streptomyces amakusaensis. The sequence goes on from NZ_BMWG01000013.1 coordinate 60,426, forward strand.
GAGCGCGGTGTGCTCTTCACCGAGCCCGGCACCGAGGTCTACGAGGGCATGATCGTCGGCGAGAACTCCCGCGCCGACGACATGGACGTCAACATCACCAAGGAGAAGAAGCTCACCAACATGCGCTCCTCCTCGGCCGACTCCTTCGAGGCGATCGTTCCGCCGCGGAAGCTGTCGCTGGAGCAGTCGCTGGAGTTCTGCCGCGACGACGAGTGCGTCGAGGTCACCCCGGAGGCCGTGCGCATCCGCAAGGTCAACCTGGACGGCCGCGAGCGCGCCCGCGCCGCCTCCCGCGCCAAGCACGGCTGAGCAGGGCCGAGCAGGGCTGACAAGCTCCTGACAGACCCCCTGACGCGCTCCGAGCCCGTCAGGTGCCCTTCTGGCTGAAAACGGCCCGGGTGACCCCTCCACGAGGGGTCACCCGGGCCGTTCTCGTTCGCCCGTCCCGTGGGAAACTGACAGTTTGGGCCAGCGGTCTCCGGAAGCCCGTCAACAGGTTTTCCTACCCCGTCTGTCCGACTATCGGGCGTAGCTCACCGGAAACCTGCATTAACAGTCCGTTTCGGGGGTGTCTGTCTGCGATCCCTTTGTCCGAATTGTGGTCCCCGGGCCCGCATCGATGTTGCCAAAACGAGATGCTTTAAGTGTGGTTTACAGCCCGAACTTACCCAATAGTTGGCTTCACTGAGCTCGGGTCAACGGGTCATGCGCTGTGGGGAGCGCCGACTCACGAGCACACGGGGTACAGCTCTTCGCCGTCAGGGGTGTCGGTGGGTGTCTTGTGCCCAGCCTTGCAGTGAACACGTGGACTCATGAGGAGGAACCCATGCGCGGTGCCACGAGCGCCAGTGGGGTCGGGTCGTCACAGATGGCTTGTACGGCCGGTTTCCAGCGCATTCCATCCGGTCAGGCCGCCGACGTCGGCCGCCGATCCTGAGCCCCGGTCAACCGCTCGGCTCGCGCTCCTGAGGGTGGAATCTATCCCCATTGACGCACTTTCCAGCTGATACGCCCGTGGCTGATCCACAGGCGTAGGCAGTACGGCCATCCGCCCGCCCAGGGCGGTACGGCCGGCGAGGGGATCGTCATGCGGCGGCGGAACCGACGGTACGAGTGCACCCACTCGACCGTCACCGCCGACGTGCGCAGGATCGCGGGTCACCCGACACCCGTGAATGGACACATCATGACCAGTCCAATCGAGGCCGAGGTCACGGAAGCCTCTGTCGCCTTGGACAAAGAGACCGCGACCAAGAACGACGCCGCGGACGGCACCAACCACACCGGTCGCTCGCCCGGTCAGCTGATGTGGTCGCGCTTCAAGCGCGACCGCGTCGGAATGATCTCCGCCGGCGTCGTCATCTTCTTCTTCGCGATCGCCGCACTGGCGCCCGTGATCTCCAAGCTGTACGGCAAGGATCCGTACACGCTCTACCCGGACGAGTTCCCCGAGCTGCTCGACGACTTCTCGATGCCCGTGGGCACCTTCGGCGGAGTCTCCGGGGACTTCTGGTTCGGCATCGAGCCGGAGCTGGGTCGCGATGTGTTCACCATGCTGCTCTACGGCATGCGCACCTCGCTCTACATGGCGCTCGTCATCACCTTCCTGGCCGTGATGACCGGCGTGATCATCGGCATGGTCGGCGGCTACTTCGGCGGCAAGGCGGACTACTGGATCGGCCGGACGACGGACTTCTTCCTCGCCTTCCCGAACCAGCTCTTCTTCATCGCCTTCATGCCCGTCGTGACCGCGCTGTTCGTCTCCCCGACGGACGAGACCCCCACCTATCTGCGCGCCGTCTCGATCATCCTGGTGATGTGGTTCCTGGGATGGATGGGCATGGCCCGTCTGGTGCGCAGCTCCGTACTGTCCCTGCGTGAGCGCGAGTTCGTGGAGGCCGCCAAGGTCTCCGGAGCCTCCCGCTGGCGGATCGTCCGCAAGGAGATCCTGCCCAACATCGTCACGCCGATCCTGGTACAGGGCACCTACACCCTTCCGAGCTCCATCCTGACGATCGCCTTCCTCTCGTATGTAGGCGTCGGCTTCGTGGAGCCCACCCCGGACTGGGGACGCATGTTCGCCATCGGCGCCAAGGTCTACGAGCAGAACCCCGCGTTCATGTTCTTCCCCGGCGTCGCCATGGTGATCTTCGTTCTCGCCTTCAACCTTCTCGGCGACTCCGTCCGGGACGCGTTCGACCCCAAGACCGGACGATGACGTCCTTGGGCGGGGGTGGCTGCCGCCCCCGCGTCGCCGGGCAACCGGTCGGTCATGGCAGCTCTTGATGGATAACAACGGACAGGTAGGTGCAACGCGCATCATGAAGCCCCTTCGCTCACGTTCCGCGCGCGTCATAGTCGTCGCCGCTGCGGCCGGCTCCCTGGCGCTCACCGGGTGCTCCAAGAACGAAACCGGCAACACCAAGGACGAGTCCAAGAGCCAGAAGGACGCGGCCTCGCAGTCGAAGCCGGTTGTCTACGCCAAGGCGGCGGAGTCCACCGGCCCCGCGGCCGAGGTTCCGGGCGCCAAGTCGGGCGGCACGATCAACGTGCTGATGGAGTCCGACATGAGCCACATGGACCCGGGTCAGATCTACGTCAGTGACGCGGGTCAGCTGGCCAACCTGCTCCACCGGGGTCTGACCAACTTCCAGGAGGACGACAAGGGCAACCTGACCGTCGTCGGCGACATCGCCACCGACTCGGGTACCCCCTCCGAGGGCGGCAAGGTCTGGACGTACACGCTCAAGGACGGCGTCAAGGACCAGAATGGCAACGCCATCACGTCCGCCGACGTCCGCCACTCCATCGAGCGCATGTACTCGAAGGTGATCTTCGACGGCCCGCCCTACGTCCAGAGCTGGCTCTCCGGCGACGACTACCGCAAGGCGCTCCCGGACGGCCCCTACAAGGGCAAGCACCTCCCGGACAGCGTGCTCGCGACCCCGGACGCGAAGACCGTGGTCTTCAAGTTCAAGAAGGCGCAGCCCGACCTGCCGCAGGCCCTCGCGATGGCCGGCTACTCCGTCGTTCCGGAGAAGGCCGACACCAAGGCGAAGTACGACAAGGCCCCGGTCGCCCTCGGCCCCTACAAGATCGCCGAGTACAAGCCGGGCAAGTCCCTCAAGCTGGTCAAGAACACCAACTGGGACCCGAAGACCGACTCCGTCCGTCACCAGTACGTCGACGGTTACGACTTCTCGCTCACCATCGACCAGGCCAGCCAGAGCAAGCGCCTGATCGCGGACCAGGGTGACGCCAAGAACGCCATCCAGTGGACCGACCAGGTCGACCCGACCATGATCAAGGACGTCATCTCCAAGCCCGACGTCAACAAGCGCAGCATCAAGGGCTACCAGCCCTACGTCTGGCAGCTCTCCTTCAACCTGGACAAGATGAAGGACAAGAAGGTCCGCGACGCCATCACGCACGCGATGCCGAGCCAGCGCATGATCGCGCAGGACGGCGGCAAGTACGGCGGCGAGCTGGCCGGCGGTCTGATGGGTCCGACCCTGCCGGGCTTCGACCCCTCGTACGACCCCTTCGGCAAGCTGAAGAAGCCGAACGGTGACCTGGCCAAGGCCAAGGAGCTGCTGAAGGAGGCGGGTGTCAAGGAAGGCACCAAGCTGACCTACGCGTACTCCAGCGCCCCGCGCAGCCAGAAGCAGATGGTCGTCGTCCGCGGCATGCTGGAGAAGCTCGGCTTCGACGTGCAGGCCAAGGAGATCGACCGGGCGACGTACTACCAGCAGATCGGCAAGCTGGACAACCCGTTCGACCTGTACATGAGCGGCTGGGGCCAGGACTGGCCGTCGCCGTCCACCGTCATCACCCCCGTCTACGACGGTGACCTGATCTCCGACGGTGCGTCGAACTACTCGCACATCAACGACGAGCAGGTCAACAAGGGCATCGACGAGGCTCTGACGCTGGAGCCCGCGGCTGCCGCGAAGAAGTGGACCGAGATCCACAAGCGCATCGTGGAAGAGATCAACCCGGCTGCCCCGGTCTACTACTCGAAGCAGATCCAGCTGACCGGTTCGAATGTCGGCGGCGTCAAGTACAGCGTTGAGTCGAGCTACATCGACATCAACGACCTGTTCCTGAAGAACCCGTAACCCCGGTCCACACCTCACCGGCTCACGGTTGATCCGTGGGGGTGCGCGCCAGGCGGAGCGCACCCCCACGGGCCCTTTTTCTCACAACCCCCGCCGCCTACCGAAGAGAGCAGCCTCCCGCGATGCTTCAGTTCCTTCTCCGCAGGTTGACCGGCGCCGTAGTGATCATGTTTCTGATCGGCGCGTTCACGTTCTTCCTGTTCTACACAATCCCCCAGGACTTCGCCGAACTCGCCTGCGGCAAGAACTGCTCGCCGCAGAGCATCGCGGTCATCCGTGAGAATCTCGGCCTCGACAAGCCCATCACCACCCAGTTCTGGGAGTTCATGGGCGGCATCCTGACCGGCCGTGACTTCGCCACCGGGCACTGCCCCGCGCCGTGTCTGGGTGTCTCTTTCGAGACGAGTGAATTCGTCTGGGCCTCGATCATCGACCGTTTCCCGCTGACGCTCTCCCTGACCGTCGGTGGTCTGGTCATCTTCCTGGTTCTCGGACTCGGATCGGGTCTGCTCGCCGCCTGGAAGCGCGGCACCTGGGTCGACAAGCTGGTCAGCAGCACCTCGATGGTTCTCAGCTCTTTCCAGATCTACTTCCTGGGGCCGATCGTCCTCGGCATCTTCGTCTACAGCACGGGCTGGCTGGAGAATCCCAAGTACGTGCCGTTCACCGAGAATCCGGCGGCCTGGGCCCTGGGTCTGCTGATCCCCTGGGCGGTCATGGCGACCATCTTCACCGCCCAGTACACGCGTATGGCGCGCTCGACCATGATCGAGCAGCTTCAGGAAGAGCATGTCCGCACCGCCCGGGCCAAGGGCATGAAGCAGGGCTACGTATTCTTCCGTTATGCCTGGCGCGGTTCGCTGACTCCCATCGTGACCATCCTCGGCATGGACCTGAGCGGTCTGCTCGCCGGCGCGGTCGTCACCGAGTTCACCTTCGACCTGGCCGGCATCGGCCGTCTCGCCGTGAACTCCTCGCTCAGCAAGGACCTGCCGCTGACGATGGGGGTGATGCTGTTCGGAGCGTTCTTCATCCTGATCCTGAACATCATCGTGGACCTCGCCTATGCCTACATCGACCCGCGCGTGCGCCTCGCCTAGGAGATCGACCGTGACCACACTGACCAAGACCGAAGACACACCGGCCCCGACCGGGCCGGAGGCCTTCCTCTCGGTTCGCGACCTGCGGGTGCGGTTCTCCACCGAGGACGGCGTCGTCAACGCGGTCAGCGGCCTCTCCTTCGATGTCGAGCGCGGCAAGACGCTGGGCATCGTGGGCGAGTCGGGCTCCGGAAAGTCCGTGACCAACCTCGCGGTGCTCGGACTGCACAACCCGAAGAGCTCCGCCGTCGAGGGTGAGATCATCCTGGACGGCCAGGAGCTGGTCAGCGCCTCCGAGAAGGAGATGGAGAAGATCCGCGGCAACAAGGCCGCGATGATCTTCCAGGACCCGCTGACGGCGCTCTCGCCGTACTACACGGTCGGACGGCAGATCGCCGAGCCGTTCATGAAGCACACCGGCGCCTCCAAGAAGGAGGCGAAGGCGCGGGCCATCGAGATGCTCGACAAGGTCGGCATCCCGCAGCCCGCGACGCGCTTCAACGACTACCCGCACCAGTTCTCCGGCGGTATGCGCCAGCGCGCGATGATCGCCATGGCGCTGATCTGCGACCCCGACCTCCTGATCGCCGACGAGCCGACCACCGCGCTCGATGTGACCGTTCAGGCCCAGATCCTCGATCTGCTCAAGGACCTCCAGCAGGAGTTCGGCTCGGCGATCATCTTCATCACCCACGACCTGGGCGTCATCGCCAACATGGCCGACGACCTGCTGGTGATGTACGGCGGCCGGGCCGTGGAGCGCGGCAGCGTCCGCGAGGTGCTCCAGACGCCCAAGCACCCCTACACCTGGGGCCTGCTCAGCTCGATGCCCCGCCTCGGGGGCGACCTCGACGAGCCGCTGGTGCCGATCCCCGGATCCCCGCCGAGCCTTCTCAACCCGCCTCCGGGCTGTGCCTTCCACCCGCGTTGCGCCTTCACGGACGAGGTGAACGGCGGGCTGTGCTCCAGTGAGAAGCCGCTGCTGGCCACCGGACGGGCCGCTGCCTGCCACCTCTCGGCCGAGCAGAAGCAGACCATCTTCATCGATCAGATCAAGCCCAGGCTGGGCTAGGGAGACGCAGAGACATGAGCAAGAATGTCACCCTGCCGCATCAGCAGGGATCAACGGACGCCGGGCCGGGTGAGCCGCTTCTCTCCGTCGAAGGACTGGAGAAGCACTTCCCGATCTACGGCGGTTTCCCCTTCCGCAAGCAGGTCGGCGCGGTCAAGGCGGTCGACGGTGTCGACCTCCAGATCTACCCGGGCGAGGCGCTCGGCGTCGTCGGCGAGTCCGGTTGTGGCAAGTCCACCACCGGACGGCTGGTGACCCGGCTGCTGGAGCCCACCGGCGGCAAGATCACCTACGCCGGTCAGGACATCACCCACGCGGGCCGCAAGCAGCTGGCGCCGATCCGGTCCGAGATCCAGATGATCTTCCAGGACCCGTTCTCCTCGCTGAACCCGAGGCAGACCGTCGGCACCATCATCAAGAGCCCGATGGAGGTCAACGGCATCAACCCGCCCGGCGGTCGCGAGACCCGGGTGCGGGAGCTGCTGGAGACCGTCGGTCTCAACCCCGAGCACTACAACCGCTTCCCGCACGAGTTCTCCGGCGGTCAGCGGCAGCGCATCGGCGTGGCGCGGGCCCTCGCGCTGGAGCCGAAGCTGATCGTCGCGGACGAGCCGGTCTCGGCGCTGGACGTCTCGATCCAGGCACAGGTCGTCAATCTGCTCCAGAAGGTGCAGAGCGAGCTGGGCATCGCCTTCATGTTCATCGCCCACGACCTGGCGATCGTCCGGCACTTCTCGCAGCGCGTGGCCGTGATGTACCTGGGCAAGGTGGTGGAGGTCGCCGACCGCGACTCCCTCTACACCCGGCCCCGGCACCCGTACACCCACGCCCTGCTCTCGGCCGTGCCCGAGGCGGACGTGGACTCGGCGAAGAAGGACCGCATCCGGCTCTCCGGAGACGTCCCCTCGCCGATCATGCCGCCCTCCGGCTGCCGCTTCCGCACCCGCTGCTGGAAGGCGACGGAGAAGTGCGCGTCGGAGGACCCGCCGCTGGTGCAGATCTCCGGCAACCGGGAGGGTCACCTGACCGCCTGCCACTTCCCGGAGGAGCCCACGCTCTCCCGCGGCAAGGACGTCGTCCTGGACCCCGCGCTCGCCGCGCTGGAAGACGGACACACCGCCAAGGACTGATCCACGGCGGCGAAGGGCCCCGGGCCGCCTCACGGGCGGCCCGGGGCCCTTCGCCATGTCCGGAGACCGACGGGGGCTCCGGAGGCCGCCAGGGGCCGCCAGGGGCCGCTGGGGGCCTCCGGCGGCCTCTGGGGCGGAAAACGCGTTGCGCGGCCCGTCGCGCACCCCCGACAGTGATCCGATGGACGATCTCACCATCAGACCTGTGGTCCCGGGGGACGCGCCGGCGATCTGCCGCCTCCTCAACGCCGTGGACATGATCGAGATCGGCCGGGCGGAGACCGACCTGCGCTCCGTCGAGGCCGATCTCTCCCACCCCGAAGCGGGCCTCCCCGACAACTCCTGGCTGGCCCTCGCCGGCGGCGAGCCGGTCGGGTACGGACTGATGTGGGACGACTCCGGCGCCGAGCGCATCGACATGGACCAGTACATCCTCCCGGACCGCCAGGACGCGGCGGAGCGGCTCTTCGAGCTGATGGAGGCCCAGGCGGTCCGGCGGGCGGCGGGCAACGGCGCGGACCGGGCCGTCGTCCATCTGCATCTGAACGCGCACCCCACCCTGGACACCGCGATCCCCGTCCGCCGGGGCTGGCGCACCGTGCGCCGCTACCACGTGCTCACCCGCCCGCTCGACCCCGCCGCCGACCCCGCCCCCCCGCTCCCGCCGGGCCTCACCCTGCGCGACTGCCGCGCCGAGGCCGACCGCGTCATCGCCCACGAGCTGATCCAGGACACCTTCGCCCGGCACTTCGACCACCAGCCGCGCACCTACCGGCAGTGGCTCGACGACCTCGGCGAGACCATCGACTGGTCGCTGGTGTGGATCGCCTCCCTCGACGGCGACGGCGACGGCAAGGGCGACGGCTCCGGTGACGTCGCCGTACTGGTGACCTCGAACCACCGCGAGGCCCAGGGCTGGATCAACAGCCTCGGGGTGCGCGAGCGGGCCCGGGGCCGCGGCATCGCCTCGTATCTGCTGCGCCACGCCTTCGGGGTGTACGCGGGGCTGGGCCGCGCCGAGATCGGCCTCGGCGTGGACACCGGGAACGAGACCGGCGCGCTGCGGCTGTACGAGGCGCACGGCATGGCCCAGCACTTCGCCGCGGACACCTGGGAGGTCACCCTGCCGGTCACCCCGGCCCCCGCCTCCTGACGCCTCCCTCCCCGCCTCCCGACGCCTCTCCTCCGCCTCCCGGCACCCCCGCGCTCGTCCGTCCGGCGGTCTCCGGCATGCGGATCGCCGTACTTCGGGGTGATATTCGGTCCTAAGTGACACTGCGGACCGAGGAGGCGCCCATGCGTGGAGCCAGGCACGCCACATGGGCCGCCTGCGCGATGGCCGCCGCCCTCACGGCGACGGCCTGCGGCGGGGGCGGCGCGAGCGGCAGCGGGGTCGACGGCGTCGTCAGCGCCTCCTGGGGCGATCCGCAGAACCCGCTGGAGCCCGCGAACACCAATGAGGTGCAGGGCGGCAAGGTCCTCGACATGGTCTTCCGGGGGCTCAAGAGATACGACCCCAAAACCGGCGAGGCCAAGGACATGCTCGCCGAGAAGATCGACACCTCCGACTCGGTCAACTTCGCCATCACCGTCAAGGACGGCTGGACCTTCAGCAACGGCGAGAAGGTCACCGCCCGCTCCTTCGTCGACGCCTGGAACTACGGCGCGGACCTCCGCAACAACCAGCGCAACGCCTACTTCTTCGGCTACATCGACGGTTACACCGCGCTCCACCCCGACTCCGGCGACCCCACCGCCACCACCCTCTCCGGCCTCAAGATCACCGGCGAGCGCACCTTCACCGTCAAACTCAGCCAGAAGTTCTCCACCTGGCCCGACACCCTCGGCTACGCCGCCTTCGCCCCGCTGCCCAGGGCGTTCTTCGACGACCACGCCGGCTGGCTCGCCAAACCCGTCGGCAACGGCCCGTACACCGTCGACGCGTACGCCAGGGGCTCGCAGATGTCCCTGCGGAGATGGGACGGCTACCCCGGCTCCGACAAGGCCCTCAACGGGGGAGTCGACCTCGTCGTCTACACCGACAACAACACCGCCTACACCAATCTCCTCGCGGGCAACCTCGACCTCGTCGACGACGTACCCGCCGCCCAGCTCAAGAATGTGAAGACCGACCTCGAAGGCCGGTACATCAACACCCCCGCCGGCATCATCCAGACCCTCGCCTTCCCCTACTACGACAAGGCCTGGAACGCCCCCGACGGCGCGAAGCTCCGCACCGGGCTCTCCCGGGCGATCAACCGGCAGCAGATCACCGACACCATCTTCCAGAAGACCCGCACCCCCGCCAAGGACTGGACCTCCCCCGTACTCGGCACCGAGGGCGGCTTCCAGGACACCCTCTGCGGCGCCTCCTGCGAGTACGACCCCGCCGCGGCGAAGAAACTGATCGACGAGGCCGGCGGCATCCCCGGCGGCCAGATGAAGATCACCTACAACGCGGACACCGGTTCCCACAAGGACTGGGTCGACGCCGTCTGCAACAGCATCAACAACGCCCTCGGCGAGGACCAGGCGTGCGTCGGCAACCCCATCGGCACCTTCGCCGACTTCCGCGGCCAGATCACCCAGTCCAAGATGCCCGGCCCCTTCCGGGCCGGCTGGCAGATGGACTACCCGCTGATCCAGAACTTCCTCCAGCCGCTCTACTACACCAACGCCTCCTCCAACGACGGCAAGTGGAGCAACAAGGACTTCGACCGCCTCGTCGACCGGGCCAACGCCGAGAGCGACACCGCCAAGGCCGTGGCCCTCTTCCAACAGGCCGAAGAGGTCCTGCGCGACCAGATGGCGGCCATCCCGCTCTGGTACCAGAACGGCAGCGCGGGCTACTCGCACCGGATCTCCAACGTCGCCCTGAACCCGTTCAGCGTCCCGGTCTACAACGAGATCAAGGTCGCCTGACCGGAAGGCCCCCGGCCCCCGCGCCCACCCGCCCCGCCGGACCACCCCTTCCACCGTGACCACGACCCCGGGAGCCCCTGATGGGACGCTATGTGATCCGGCGGCTGCTGCAGATGATCCCCGTCTTCTTCGGCGCCACGCTGCTGATCTTCCTCATGGTCAATGTGATGGGCGACCCCGTCCAGGGCCTCTGCGGCCAGCGGGCCTGCGACCCCGCCACCGCCGCCCAGCTTCGCAAGGAGTTCGGCCTCGACAAGCCGGTGTGGCAGCAATACCTCACCTACATGGGCAACGTCTTCACCGGCGACTTCGGCACCGCCTTCAACGGCCAGCCCGTCATCGAGCTGATGGCCGACGCCTTCCCGGTCACCATCCGGCTCACCCTGGTCGCGATCTTCTTCGAGATCGTCATCGGCATCACCCTCGGAGTGATCACCGGACTGCGCCGGGGCCGCCCCGTCGACACCTCCGTCCTCCTCCTCACCCTCGTCGTCATCTCCGTCCCCACCTTCGTCACCGGCCTGCTGCTCCAACTCCTCCTCGGCGTCGAATGGGGCATCATCAAGCCCGCCGTCTCACCCGCCGCCCCCCTCGACGAGCTGATCGTCCCCGGCCTGGTCCTCGCCTCCGTCTCGCTCGCCTACGTCACCCGGCTCACCCGGACCTCCATCGCCGAGAACGCCCGCTCCGACTACGTCCGCACCGCCAAGGCCAAGGGACTGCCCCGCCGCCGGGTCATCACCCGCCATCTGCTCCGCAACTCCCTCATCCCCGTCGTCACCTTCATCGGCACCGACATCGGCGCGCTGATGGGCGGAGCGATTGTCACCGAGCGCATCTTCAACATCCACGGCGTCGGCTACCAGCTCTACCAAGGCATCCTCCGCCAGAGCACCCAGACCGTCGTCGGCTTCGTCACCGTGCTGGTGCTGGTCTTCCTCCTGGCGAATCTGCTCGTGGACCTGCTGTACGCCGTACTCGACCCGAGGATCCGCTATGCCTGAGCCGCCGTTCGACGACCAAGGAGCCATCGCGCCGACCGGCGCGGGCGGCACGATGGACCTCGCCACCGAAGAGGGCGGGAGCCTGGAACACCTCCCCGGCGGCCCCCTCGGCACCGGCCCGGAGAAAGCCCGCAGCCTCTGGTCCGACGCCTGGCGCGATCTGCGCCGCAACCCCGTCTTCATCCTCTCCGCGCTGTTCATCCTCTTCCTGGTGACCATCGCGATCTGGCCCTCCCTGATCGCCTCCGGAAACCCCCTCCAGTGCGATCTGGCCAAGGCCCAGGAGGGCTCCCAGCCCGGCCACCCCTTCGGCTTCAACGGCCAGGGCTGCGACGTCTACACCCGTACCGTCTACGGCGCGCGCACCTCCGTCACCGTCGGCGTCTGCGCCACCCTCGGCGTCGCGCTCCTCGGCTGCGCCCTCGGCGGGCTCGCGGGCTTCTACGGGGGAGCGCCGGACGCCGTGCTCTCCCGGCTCACCGACGTCTTCTTCGCCATCCCCGTCATCCTCGGCGGACTCGTCCTCCTCTCTGTCGTCCAGTCCACCACCGTCTGGCCCGTCGTCGGATTCATGGTGCTGCTCGGCTGGCCCCAGATCTCCCGCATCGCCCGGGGCTCGGTCATCACCGCCAAACACAACGACTACGTCCAGGCCGCCCGCGCCCTCGGCGCGTCCAACGCCCGGATGCTGCTCCGCCACATCGCGCCCAACGCGATCGCCCCCGTCATCGTCGTCGCCACCATCGCGCTGGGCACCTACATCTCCCTGGAGGCGACCCTCTCCTACCTCGGCGTCGGGCTGAGACCGCCCACCGTCTCCTGGGGCATCGACATCTCCTCCGCCTCGCCCTACATCCGCAACGCCCCGCACATGCTGCTCTGGCCGGCCGGCGCGCTGGCCGTCACGGTGCTCGCGTTCATCATGCTCGGCGACGCGGTGCGCGACGCCCTCGACCCCAAGCTGCGCTGAGGAGCCCGCGATGCTGCTCGAAGTACGAGATCTTCACGTCGAGTTCCGTACCAGGGAGGGGACCGCGCGGGCCGTCAACGGCGTCGACTACGCCGTCGAGGAGGGCCGGACCCTCGCCGTCCTCGGCGAGTCGGGATCCGGGAAGTCCGTCACCGCCCAGGCCGTCATGGGCATCCTCGACACGCCCCCGGGCCGGATCACCGGCGGCCAGATCCTCTTCCAGGGCGAGGACCTGCTGAAACTCAAGGAGGAACAGCGGCGGAGGATCCGCGGCGCGGGAATGGCGATGATCTTCCAGGACGCCCTCTCCTCGCTCAACCCGGTGCTCAACGTCGGCGACCAGCTCGGCGAGATGTTCACCGTCCACCGGGGACTGTCCCGCAAGGCGGCCCGCGCCCGCGCCGTCGAGCTGATGGAGCGGGTCGGCATCCCCGGCGCGGAGGAGCGCGTACGGCAGTACCCCCACCAGTTCTCCGGCGGCATGCGCCAGCGCATCATGATCGCCATGGCGCTGGCCCTGGAGCCCGCCCTGATCATCGCCGACGAGCCCACCACCGCCCTCGACGTCACCGTCCAGGCCCAGGTGATGGAGCTGCTCGCCGGACTCCAGCGCGAGCTGAACATGGGGCTGATCCTCATCACCCACGACCTCGGAGTCGTCGCCGACGTCGCCGACCGGATCGCGGTGATGTACGCGGGCCGGATCGTGGAGACCGCCCCCGTCCACGACATCTACCGGGCCCCCGCCCACCCCTACACCCGGGGCCTGCTCGAATCGATCCCCCGCCTGGACCAGAAGGGCCGGGAGCTGTACGCGATCAAGGGCCTGCCGCCCAATCTCACCCGCATCCCGCCCGGTTGCGCCTTCAACCCCCGCTGCCCCATCGCCCAGGACATCTGCCGCACCGACGAACCACCGCTGTACGAGGTCGCCCCCGGGCGCCGCAGCGCCTGCCACTTCTGGCGGGAGACGCTCGGCCGGGAGAAGCCCGGAGAGAAGCCGCGGGGGAAGCCCGGGGGCGAACCCGGGGGCGGGCCCGGGGCCACGAGCGAGGAGAAGGCCGATGAGTGAGCCGATCCTCGAAATGCGCGGACTGGTCAAGCACTACCCGCTCACCCGGGGCATCCTGTTCAAGAAGCAGATCGGCGCGGTCAAGGCCGTCGACGGCGTCGACCTCGATCTGCTGCCCGGCGAGACCCTCGGCATCGTGGGCGAGTCCGGCTGCGGGAAGTCCACCCTCGCCAAGATGATGGTCCATCTCGAACGCCCCACCGCCGGGGTGCTCCGCTACAAGGGCGAGGACATCACCCAGCTCTCCGGCCGCGCCCTGAAGCGGGTGCGCCGCAATATCCAGATGGTCTTCCAGGACCCGTACACCTCGCTCAACCCCCGGATGACCGTCGGCGACATCATCGGCGAACCGTTCGACATCCACCCCGAAGTGGCCCCCAAGGGCGACCGTCGGCGCAGGGTGCGCGAACTGCTCGACGTGGTCGGACTCAACCCCGAGTACATCAACCGCTACCCCCACCAGTTCAGCGGCGGCCAGCGCCAGCGCATCGGCATCGCCCGGGGACTGGCGCTCCGGCCGGAGATCATCGTCGCCGACGAGCCCGTCTCGGCGCTCGACGTCTCCGTCCAGGCCCAGGTCATCAATCTGCTCGCCGCGCTCCAGCGGGAACTGGGCCTCAGCCTCGTCTTCATCTCCCACGATCTGTCGATCGTCCGCCACATCTCCGACCGGGTCGGGGTGATGTACCTCGGACGGGTGGTGGAGCTGGGCCGCGACGAGGAGATCTACGACCACCCCACCCACCCGTACACCCAGGCCCTGCTCTCCGCCGTGCCCGTGCCGGACCCGCTCGCCCGCGAGCACCGCGAACGGATCCTGCTCGGCGGCGACGTCCCCTCGCCCGCGCACATCCCCTCCGGCTGCCGCTTCCGCACCCGCTGCTGGAAGGCGCGGGAGAGATGCGCCCTGGAGGTGCCCCTGCTCGCGGTCCCCGCCGAGTTCAGACTCGCCGAGGGCCCGGCGAAACACCCCTCGGCCTGCCACTTCGCCGAGGAGAAGCGCGTCGTGCCGACCGCCGGCCCGAGCGACTGAGCGGCCCGGGCGGCCCGGGCGGTCCGGACGGCTGAGCGCCCGAGCACGTCCAAGCGCCTGAGCGGCCTCTTTTACGCCGGGGCAACGCGCCCGTCGCCGGCCTGACACACGGACTCGCCAGGCTGGGGCGCGTACGGCCGTGCGGGTGCCGTGGACCGTCCGGAAGTTCGTCATGTCACTTCCGGACGGTCGGGCCCGCCCCGTGTCCATGTCCGGGGCCATGTCCGGGGCCATGTCCGGTGCCGGTGCCGGGGAAAAGATTCGGCCAGATCTGAGAGCCCACCGAGGAGGCCCGACAGGGCCCCGGCGGCGACGGTCCGCCCTGCGCCCAACTCCCCCTCCCGTCACCGGTGCTCGTATTCCGGTCGGACGACGTCACATTGAAGACACTCCCGTCGGTCGTGCGCCCCCGTGTGCTGCCGTGCACCGATCAATGCGTTCGCACGGATAGTTATGATCCGTAGCGCAAGGTGGGTAGAACCATCTGGCACATGCAAGCTGCCTGTCCCGACCGAATATCTGTGGAGGTGAACCGCCGTGGCACTCTCGATTTCGGCGGTGCTGCTGCTGGCGATCATCGTCTTCCTGCTGATCCGGAAGTCCGGACTCAAGGGGGGACATGCCGCGGTCTGCATGTTGCTCGGGTTCTATCTCGCCAGCTCGTCCATCGCGCCGACGATCGCCGATCTGACGTCGAACGTGGCGGGGATGATCGGCGACTTCAAGTTCTGAGCCGTCCCACCCGCCGTACCCGTAAGGACCGCCGGCTCGCCGAGCCGGCGCGGTGGCACCCCCTTGCCTCGTAGGGTGTCCCCATGAAGGATCCTTCCGCCCGTCGTCTGCTCCTGGTGCACGCGCACCCCGACGACGAGTCGATCAACAATGGCGCGACGATGGCCCGGTACGCCGCATCGGGCGCCCAGGTCACCCTGGTGACCTGCACCCTCGGGGAAGAGGGCGAGGTCATCCCGCCGGAACTCGCCGCCCTCACCTCCGACCGCGAGGACCGGCTGGGCCCGTACCGGGCGACCGAACTGGCCGCCGCGATGAAAGAGCTGGGCGTCACCGACCACCGCTTCCTCGGCGGGCAGGGACGCTTTCGCGACTCCGGGATGATGGGCGTCGGACAGAACGAGCGCGAGGGCGTCTTCTGGCGCACCCCCGTCGAGACGGCCGCCGCACCCCTGGTGGAGATCATCCGATCGGTGCGTCCCCAGGTCCTGGTCACCTACGACCCCGACGGCGGCTACGGCCACCCCGACCACATCCAGGCACACCGGGTCGCCACGCTCGCCGCCGGACTCGCCGCGGACCCCGGCCACCGCCAGGACCTCGGCGAACCCCACACCATCGCGAAGATCTACTGGAACCGGGTGCCGCGCTCGGTGGCCGAGGAGAGCTTCGAGCGCCTGCGCGCCCAGTCCCTGACGGGGTTCGCGGACGGCGTCGCCCGCGTCGACGACGTCCCCGGAGTCGTGGACGACACCCTGATCACCACCGAGATCGACGGCACCGCCCACGCCGAGGCCAAGGCGGCGGCCATGCGCGCCCACGCCACCCAAGTCGTGGTCGACGGCGACCGTTTCGCGCTCTCCAACCATCTCGCCCAGCCGATCTTCACGACCGAGTACTACGAGTTGGTCCAGGGCGCGCCCGGCGCGCCCACCGGCGAACGTGAGCGCGACCTCTTCGCGGGAATCGCCGGATGAGCGCCCGCGAGACCCCCGCCGGGAGCGGGCGCGCCAAGGCCGCGGGACCCCTGCGGATCGCCGCGTACCTGGGACTTCTGCTGCTCGGCGCGGTGGTCGGCGCGGCCGGATCCCTGGTCCAGGGAGGCTGGTTCCCCGGCGGTCTGCTGCTCGCGCTGCTGGCCTCGGCGGGCCTCTTCCTGGGCTCCGCCCGGGCCGTCGGCACCCAGCTCGCGGTCCTCGCCTCCGGTGCCGGATGGCTGGTCACCGTCCTGTGGCTGAGCGGTGGACGCCCGGAGGGGGACGGGGTCTTCTCCGCCGGAATCGGACCGATCATCTACATCATCGGAGGGATGACCCTCGCTGTGATGTGTGCCACCATGGCGCGTTCGACGCAACCGGGCGGCACCAGCACCCGACTTGACAGATAAAGGACGTGCGGCACCCCCGGGGTCCGGCGTTCGCCGGGTCCGCCCAGGAGTGTCGTCGAAGTGGCGTCGTCCGCCCGTAGGGCGGGCAGGCGGAACTTCGAGGACACGAACTAGGGTGTCGCCACGGAGAGCGTCGCATTCCCGTGCCGGCCATGCCCGTACGGCCGGACGGCATGGCGCTCCGTACCGTCGCAGAGATCAGTGTCCGTGGCGGCCAGTATGGTGGTGCGCGCCGCCGAGCCGCCCACAG
This sequence comes from Streptomyces inusitatus, assembly GCF_014651115.1. GTDB lineage: Bacteria > Actinomycetota > Actinomycetes > Streptomycetales > Streptomycetaceae > Streptomyces > Streptomyces amakusaensis. The sequence continues at coordinate 77,216 of NZ_BMWG01000013.1, forward strand.
CAGTAGCTATCCAGTAAGAAACGGGCGGCGAAGCCAACCGGGAGAACCTGCTTTGAGTCGTGAAACTGACAGTTCGTCCTCCGGGCCCCAGGGGCGCGGTGGAGCCGCGTACCCCTCGGGGACACCGCCGTACGGATCGCGCCAGTATCCGTCCCCGCAATCGACGCAGGACACTCCTGACGGCGCGGCGGCCGGTGCCGCCGACGGGTCCCCCGAGCAGCGGGCGGACGGCGCCAGGACCAAGTCCGAGCCGAAGACGGAGACGACGCTGACGACGCGCATCCGGATCAACATTCCGGGATCGCGGCCGATTCCGCCCGTGGTGATGCGCAAGCCGATGGCCGACGCGGATTCCGCTCCCGGCGCTCCGGGGGCTCCGGGAGCCGCCGAGGCGGACATCGAGCGTACGGCGGCGATGCCGGTGATAGGCGGTCCGGACGCCTCGGCCCCCGCCGCGCCCGCACCCGCCCCCGCGCCGGCCGCCGTTCCGCCGGCCGAGGAGAAGGCCGCGCCCAACGACTGGTTCGCGCCACGGCGGGGCTCCACCAATGGGGCCGGCATGCCGTCCCCGGCGGCCGGGGCCGACGCCCCGGCGGCGCAGCCCGCTCCGCCGGGCGTCCCGGCCGCTCCGCAGCCTCCGACGCCCGCCCAGGGCCTTCCGCCGACCCCGCACGGTCTGCCGCCGGGTCCGCTGGACATTCCGTCCGGCTACCAGGGCCCGGTCCCGGGCGGCGCTTTCGCGGGTACGGCTCCCGGCCCTCAGGACCCTTTCCAGACACAGGCACAGGGCCAGGCGCAGGGCCAGTCCCAGGGCCCGGCGGACAGCTCGCGGGGGGCGGCTCCGGCCGGTCCCGACGCGGTGCCCGCCCCGCGGCGTCCCGCGTCCGGCGCGCAGGGCATGATGGCGGGCCTCCAGGGCACCGCGCCCACGCAGCCCGCCGCGCAGGACGCGCTGCCCGCGCCCCGGGGCCCGGTCCCCGGTCCGCAGGGCGGCGCCCACCCGGCCGGGGCCTCCCAGCCCCGCAGCGCGCTGAGCGATCTGGCGGCGGGCGGCGGCATGCCCTCCGACGGCCCGGCGGCTCCGACCGGAGCGACCTCGGGACCGGCGCGCGGCACCATGCCGCTGGGCCGGCGCTCCGGCAAGGGCGCTCCGGCGGGCCCCGGCGGTCCCGCGGGCGGCCCGCCCCGGATGTCCGACGACACCGCCGTGCTCACCCCGCAGAAGCCCGCCCCCGGACCGGCGGCCGGACCCGGCCCCGGCGGCCAGGTCTCCGGGGACACGCTCACCAGCGGCATCCCGGTCGTCCCGGCCGAGCAGCGGGGTCCGGGCGCGCGCGGCCCCAAGACCAAGGGCGGTCCCAAGGCCAAGGGCGGCGGGGCTCCCCCGGCGTCGGCGTTCCCCAGCGGTCCCGGTCCCGGTCCCGGTCCGGCCGGTGGCCCGGGCGGCTCAGCGGGTCCCGCGGGTTCCGCCGGTCCTGAAGGGTCCGCCGCCCCCGCGTTCCCCTTCCCGGCCCCGACGCCCGCGCCCGCGCGTTCCGCGCCGCCCGCCAAGAACAAGAAGAAGGGCCGCTCCAAGCTGGTCCTCCTCGGCGTCGCCGTGGTCGGTCTCGCCGGTGTCGCCTACGGCGCCGGTCTGCTGCTGAACCACTCCGAGGTGCCCAAGAGCACCAAGGTTCTCGGTGTGGACATCGGCGGCGGCACCAAGGAGCAGGCGGTCGTCAAGCTGCAACAGGCCCTCGGCAAGCGGGCGGCCACCCCCCTCCAGCTCACCGTCGGCGGCAAGAAGGTCCAGCTCGCCCCGGACAAGGCCGGTCTGGTGCTGGACAGCCAGGAGACCGTGCGCAAGGCGGCCGGCAGCGACTACAACCCCGTCTCGGTGATCGGTTCGCTCTTCGGCGATGCGCGGGTCGTGGAGCCGGAGATCCCGGTGGACGAGGAGAAGCTGAGCGTCGCGCTCACCGACCTCGCGGGCGAGTCGGGCTCGGCGGTCGAGGGCACGATCAAGTTCGAGCCCGGCAAGGCCGTCGCCGTCCCCGGGAAGCCGGGCCAGACGCTGGACGTCTCCCGTTCCATGATCTCGGTGAAGGACGCGTTCCGCGCCCAGGTCGAGACGGGGAAGCCCAGCGAGGTCCAGCTTCCGGTCGCCAAGCGCGAGCCGACGATCGGCCAGGACGAGATCGACCGGGCCATGAAGGAGTTCGCCGAGCCCGCGATGTCCGGTCTGATCACCATCAAGGCCGGCGGCAGGGACATCCCCTTCGGCCCCTCGATCTCACTGCCGCAGATCCTCTCCATGAAGCCGGTGGACGGCAAGCTGGTCGAGGTCTACGACAAGGAGGCCATCGAGCGGCTCATGGGGCAGACCTTCGTCGGCGTGCTGATCACCAAGGGCGACGGCAAGCAGCACCAGCTCACCCCCACCGACATCGCCCAGGCGATGGGACCGGCGCTGCGCGGCAAGACGCCCGAGGAGCGCACGGTGGAGATTCCGCTGAACCCGAGCTGAACCGAGCTGTACCAGGGCTGACCCGATGCCCGGCCAGGCCGTCAGGCCCGGCCGGGCATCGCGCTTTCCGGATACACCGGTGCTCGGGCGGCAGCGGCAGCGGCAGCGGCAGCGGCAGCGCGGTGCGCGCTCAGTTCAGCCTCGCTCGGGCCGCCCTGGCCCGTCCCCGGATCGACTCGGCGGCCGGGGGATCCACCGCGGCCACCAGCTCGGCGTACGCCTCCAGCTCCGCCGCGCCGGTCAGGAAGTCTCCGCGCCGCACGAGCAGTTCCGCCCGCTCGTGGCGCAGCCGGGCCGGATGGGAGGGCAGCAGCAGCGCCAGCTCCACCGCCCAGAGGCCGACCTCCGAGCGCTCCGGCCGGGCCGCCGCCCAGGCGCGGATGTTGTTCAGGATCCGCAGCACCCCATCGAGCGTGGACGCCGGGGCCAGCGACGCGGGGTCGAGCGGCGCGCCCGTCGCCCCTGTCACCAGCAGCTCGGCGTCGGTCCCGGTCAGCGGCCTGCCACCGGCGAAGGGGTCCGCGAGCACCGGCCCGGCGAGGGCGTCGCTCTCCCCGAAGCCGACCACGAAGTGGCCGGGGAGAGCCACCCCGTACACCGGCGCCCCGGCCCGCCGGGCCACCTCCGACCAGACCACGGAGAGCAGGATCGGCAGTCCCCGGCGGCGGCGCAGCACCTCGTGCAGCAGGGAGGACTCCAGGCGCTCGTAGTCGCCCGCGGTGCCGTGGAAGCCCTCGCGGCCGCCCAGCAGCTCCGCCAGGGCCGCCGCCCAGCCGTGCGGGCTCTTCGCCCCGTACGGCAGCTGTCCGGCGAGCCGGTCCAGTTCAATCTGGGCCGCGTCGATCCCGGTCTCGCCCATCGCCGGATCGGCGACCGCGCCGATCAGCAGGGCGAGCAGCGAGAGGTCGGGGTGCTCCGAGCGGGCCTCCTCGGCGAACCGGTTCCGGTGCTCGGCGCGATCGTCGTGCATGTTCACTCGTACCCGTCTGTCGGGGGTTTCAGGGGCCGGGCCGGAAGTGGTGGTAGCTGTGGTGGGTCTCGAAGCCCATGCCCCGGTACAGCGCGCGTGCCCCTTCATTGTCCGTCTCCACCTGGAGCCAGGCGGCGGACGCCCCCTCCGTCAGCGCCCGCCGGGCGAGCGCGGCCATCACGGCCGTGGCGAGCCCCTGTCTGCGGTGGGCAGGGTCGACCTCCACGGCCATGAACCCGGCCCACCGGCCGTCGACCACGCACCGGCCGATCGCCGCGGGCACGTCGCCGCCGCCGGACACCGAGGCGAACCACACGGAGGGTCCGCTGCCCAGCACCTTCAGCACATGCGCGCCGGCCTCGCCGGAGCGTTGGTAGCGGCGCAGCCACGCCTCGTCGAAGGAGCGCGCCAGGGTCACCCGGTCCACATCGGCGTCGAGATCGGCGACGGGCGCGAGCCCCGCGATCCGTACGTCGGCCGAGACCTCGCGCCGCCAGCCGCGCGCCGCCAGCTCGGCGGCGAGTTCCTCCTGGGTCCCGGCGGCCCCGGTCGCGGCCTGTACGTACGGGGGCAGATCCCGCGCCCGGTACCAGTCGTTCACCTGTGCCAGTGCCTCGGAGAGCGGGACTCCGGGGTCGCCGGTCGGCAGCGCCGAGTTCGCCCGCCGGGTGAACCCGGCGGCGGCCCGCAGCCGCCACTCTCCGAGCGGTTCGCTCTCCACCGGCTGCCAGGCCCTCGCGGTCACCCGGGTCAGCTCCGCGAAGTCCGTCGCGGGCCCCCGTCTGCGGGCGGGCGCGGCGGGGACGACCTTGCCCGCGACCAGGGATTCCTCCGGGACGCCGACGGTCTCACCGGTTTTCCGTGTGATCAGCAGCACACCGTTGTCCCAGGATGTGAGAACGCCGACCACGTCGGTGAAGGTGGGGCTTTCGGTCGCCATGTCGACAAGGCGTCTGATTGATACCCGTTTGCCTACGTCAAGGGGTGTAATACGGACTTCGAGTCGTCCGGAGCCGATGAATTCCACAGGTCTGCGAGCCCCTCCTGTTCGGATCGTCCTCAGGAACGGAGATACTAGAGGCGGGCATCGACGACGCCGCGCTCCCGCGCAAATGCCAGCCCTACCGAGGAGGAACGACAGCGTGACCTACGTCATCGCGCAGCCTTGTGTCGACGTCAAGGACAAGGCATGCATCGAGGAGTGCCCCGTCGACTGCATCTATGAGGGCTCCCGGTCCTTGTACATCCACCCGGACGAATGCGTCGACTGTGGAGCCTGCGAGCCGGTGTGCCCCGTTGAGGCGATCTTCTACGAGGACGACACTCCGGAGGAGTGGAAGGACTACTACAAGGCGAACGTCGAGTTCTTCGACGAGCTGGGCTCGCCCGGCGGCGCCTCCAAGCTGGGGCTGATCGAGCGCGACCACCCCTTCGTGGCCTCGCTGCCGCCGCAGGCCTAGCAGCCCGAGTCCATCACCTTCCGGTCCCGTACGGTCGTCGTCCGTGCGGGGCCGAGGTGTTCGGGGCCTCGTGCGGCCCCGGGCGCACCGTCACGCGTACGAGAGAGAGAAAGCCCGTGTCCGCAGTCTCTTCCCGCCTTCCCGTCTTTCCCTGGGACCGGCTGGAGCCTTATAAGGCGACGGCCGCGGCTCACGCCGACGGCATCGTGGATCTCTCCGTGGGGACGCCGGTCGACCCGGTCCCGGAGCTGATCCAGAAGGCGCTGATCGAGGCCGCCGACTCGCCCGGCTACCCCACCGTGTGGGGGACGGTCGCGCTGCGGAACGCGCTCACCGGCTGGGTGGGGGAGCGTCTCGGCGCGACCGGCGTGACGCACGCCAATGTGCTGCCCGTCGTCGGCTCCAAGGAGCTGGTGGCCTGGCTGCCGACCCAGCTCGGCCTGGGCCCCGGGGACACGGTGGCCCATCCCCGGCTCGCCTATCCGACGTACGAGGTCGGCGCGCGGCTCTGCGGCGCGAACGCGGTCGCCTACGACGACCCGACGGACCTGGACCCGGCCGGGCTGAAGCTGCTCTGGCTGAACTCGCCCTCCAACCCCACCGGTCGTGTCCTCGCCAAGGACGAGCTGATCCGGATCGTCGCCTGGGCCCGTGAGCACGGGGTGCTCGTCTTCAGCGACGAGTGCTATCTCGAACTGGGCTGGGAGGCCGACCCCGTCTCGGTGCTGCACCCCGATGTGTGCGGTGGCGGGTACGAGGGAGTGGTCGCCGTCCACTCGCTCTCCAAGCGCTCCAATCTGGCCGGGTACCGTGCCGCCTTCATCGCCGGTGACGAGCGGGTGCTGGGCGAGCTGCTCCAGATCCGCAAGCACGGCGGGATGATGGTCCCCGCGCCGGTCCAGGCGGCCACCGTCGCCGCCCTCGGCGACGACGCCCATGTCGCCGAGCAGCGCGCGCGGTACGCGGCCCGGCGGGCCGCGCTGCGGGGCGCGCTGGAGGGGCACGGCTTCCGGATCGAGCACAGCGAGGCCAGTCTGTATCTGTGGGCCACCCGCGACGAGCCGTGCTGGGAGACGGTGGCGCACCTGGCGGGGCTGGGCATCCTGGTCGCGCCCGGGGACTTCTACGGGCCCGCCGGCGACCGGTTCGTCCGGGTCGCCTTCACCGCGACCGACGAGCGGGTGGAGGCGGCGGTCAAGCGCCTCGGCGGCTGAGGACGTGTACGCGAAGGGGCCCGGGAGTGTGCGGCTCCCGGGCCCCTTCGCGTGCCTTTCGGTACGCGGCTCAGCCCAGCGGCAGGGCGTTCACCGGCAGCTGGTCGGTGGGCAGGCCGCCCGTCGGGCCGGTGGAGGCGTTGCCCAGGGCGCCGGTCGCGCCGCTCGCGGTGTCGCCGATGACGCCGCCCGCCGTGGCGGCGGTCTCCCCGGCGGCCTTCTGGGCGGCGGGGGTGGCCGTCCTGCCCGCCTTGCCGACGGTCTTGCCCGCGGTCGGCACGGCCTTCTTGACCGCGTCGCCGCCGGTGTTCCCGACGAGCTGCGAGCCCTTCGACGCGGTGCCGTCGGCGGTGGCGGCGACGCTCCCCGCGTCGACGGAGGAGATGCCGCCGAGCGGGTTGGCCGACGAGAGCTCCACGGCGCTCGCGGACGAGGCCGCGCCGATCACGGGAGCCGCGCCCGCCGCGACGATCAGCGCGACACGGGCGATCCGACGGGTCAGGGGGAGGGACATGATGCTCCTTGGGACGAGAAGTGCACGAGAAGTGCTGGAAGGTCTCTGTCGTCCGGCGAGCGGATGGACCGGCCCACCGGACGGTGCCGCCGGTCCGTGCCGTCGGACGCCGTGACAACCGCTCGGGGGGCGGGGGAAGTTGCGGTGGGCCAAGGTAAAGAATTGGCAATGCGTCGCATTATCAGTCATGGATAAAAACGGGCAAACGCCACTCTTCTTCGAGGGGTCGCCCAAGGCCGCCGAAGCGTTGCTCCCCAGTGCCGCCAAGGGGTGCGGCCCGAACCGGGCGCGGGGACCGGCACGGTCCGGCCGGGCGGCCGGCGGCGCGGGCGAACCTCCCTCCTGAGGGGGAGCGTCCGTATCAGCGTGCGACGCGCAGCCGGACGCCGCTGCTCTGCCCGGACGACGCGGACGACGCGGAAGGCCCGGAACGGTCCTCGGCGCGCCAGCCCTCGTCGGCCCTGGCGGCGCTCCAGACCCGCCCCCCGTAGGCGATCTCCTCGATCCGGAGCCCGTCGGCGCGGGCCACCGCCCAGTGCGCCAGCTCCCAGCCGCGCCTGGCCGCAGCCCCCTTGTCCGCGCCGCCCGCCGCCGGCACCGGGACGCTGATCTCCCGTACGCCGGGCGCCGCCGTACGGCCCGGCCCCCCGGAGACGGCGGGCAGCACCTTGGGGCCGAACGCCCGCACCAGCTCGGAGCGGACCCGCGCCGGATCGCCCGCCTCGGCCGCGCCGTCGCTCCCGACGCAGTTCAGCGTCGCGCCCGCGCGCCCGGTGAGCGCGGCGGCCAGCAGCGCGGCGTCCGGCTCGTGCTTCGCGTACGCCTGCGGGAAACCGCTGCGCTGCACCCGCTGGGCGGCGACCGTCAGCGGCAGCCGCGAATAGCCGGGCACCTGGACGAGATGCTCGTAGAACTTCCCCGCCGAGTACACCGGGTCGAGGATCTGCTTCGGAGTGCCCCAGCCCTTGGACGGCCGCTGCTGGAAGAGCCCCAGCGAGTCCCGGTCGCCGTGCTCGATGTTGCGCAGCGCCGACTCCTGGAGAGCGGTCGCCAGCGCGATGGTCACCGCCCGCTCCGGCAGGCCCCGGGTGGTGCCCACGGCCGAGATGGTCGCGGCGTTCGCCGCCATCTCCGGCTGGAGTTCATAGCGCGGACCGCCGCCGGAGCCCGCGCGGACGACACAGCCCGGGGGCGACCCGTCCGAGACGTGCTGCACCACGACATAGCCGACCAGCGCCAGCAGTACGACGAACGCAGCCGTGAAACGCGTGAGACGGCTGCGCCGGACGGGAGAGACGGGCTCGGACACCCGCCCACCGTACTAGGGTCGGGCGGAGTTGGACCCGGGCCGGTGCCGGGAGTCGGACGGGTTCGGTCCGGGCCCGGGCGGGAAGGGCCGCGCTATCGTCGTGGGCATGTCCCACACCGCGCTTGACCTCACCCTCGACGCTCCCGCGCTGACCGCCGCACTGGTCGACTTCCCCTCCGTCAGCGGCCAGGAGAAACCTCTCGCGGATGCCATCGAGCAGGCCCTGCGCGCGCTGCCCCACCTCACCGTCGACCGGCACGGGAACAATGTGGTCGCGCGCACCCGGCTCGGCCGTGCCGAGCGGGTCGTGCTCGCCGGGCACATCGACACCGTGCCGATCGCCGACAACGTCCCCTCCCGGCTGGACGAGAACGGCGTGCTCTGGGGCTGCGGCACCAGCGACATGAAGTCCGGTGTCGCGCTCCAGCTGCGGATCGCCGCCACCGTGCCCGCGCCCAACCGCGATCTCACCTTCGTCTTCTACGACAACGAGGAGGTCGCGGCCCACCTCAACGGTCTCGGCCATGTCGCCGAGGCGCATCCCGACTGGCTGGAGGGCGACTTCGCCGTACTCCTGGAGCCCTCCGACGCCGAGGTCGAGGGGGGCTGCCAGGGCACCCTGCGGGTCCTGCTGCGGACGGAGGGGGAGCGGGCGCACTCCGCGCGCTCCTGGATGGGCTCCAACGCGATCCACGCCGCCGGGCCGATCCTGGCCCGCCTCGCCGCGTACGAGCCGAGGCGGCCGGTGATCGACGGGCTGGAGTACCGGGAGGGCCTCAACGCGGTACGGATCGAGGGCGGCGTCGCCAACAACGTCATCCCCGACGAGTGCGTCGTCACCGTGAACTACCGGTACGCGCCGGACCGGAGCGAGGCCGAGGCCATCGCCCATGTGCGGGAGGTCTTCGAGGGCTGCGGCGTCGCCGGGTTCACCGTGGACGACCACTCGGGCGGCGCGCTGCCCGGGCTCTCGCACCCGGCCGCCGCCGCCTTCATGGCGGCCGTCGGCGGCAGCGCCCGGCCCAAATTCGGCTGGACGGACGTCTCGCGCTTCAGCGCGCTCGGCGTGCCCGCCGTGAACTACGGACCGGGGGACGCGCTCTACGCCCACAAGCGGGACGAGCACGTGGCCGTGGAGAAGATCACACACTGTGAAAATCGGCTACGGGAGTGGCTGACGTCCTGAGTTTCCCCTCTTGTCGCCTTCGTCGACCTACCCTGGGGACCGGCAACGATGTTCGGCGGAGGGAGCAGGTCATGGGCAACCCCGAGGGTGCGCGATCGTTCGAGGAGCGGAGGCAGGGACCGGTGCTGCGCCGCAGGGAGCAGGTGCAGCCCGGGACCACGGACCAGCGGCTGCTGGACACCGAGGGCGACTCCGAGTGGGTGCACACCGACCCCTGGCGGGTCATGCGCATCCAGTCCGAGTTCGTGGAGGGCTTCGGCGCGCTCGCCGAACTGCCCAGCGCGATCAGCGTCTTCGGCTCGGCCCGCACCCCGGTCGACACCCCCGAGTACGAGGCGGGCATCCGCATCGGCAAGGCCCTGGTGGACGCGGGCTTCGCGGTGATCACGGGCGGTGGCCCGGGCGCGATGGAGGCGGCGAACCGGGGCGCCCGGGAGGCCAAGGGCATCTCGGTGGGCCTGGGCATCGAGCTCCCCTTCGAACAGGGGATCAATCAGCATGTCGACATCGGGGTGAACTTCCGCTACTTCTTCGTCCGCAAGACGATGTTCGTGAAGTACGCCTCGGGCTTCGTGGTCCTCCCCGGCGGCCTGGGCACCCTCGACGAGCTGTTCGAGGCGCTCACCCTGGTGCAGACGGGCAAGGTGACCCGCTTCCCGATCGTGCTGTTCGGGACGGAGTACTGGAGCGGCCTGGTGGACTGGCTGCGGAACACGGTGGTGGCACAGGGGAAGGCCTCGGAGCGGGATCTGCTGCTCTTCCATGTGACGGACGACGTCGACGAGGCGGTCTCCCTGGTGACGAAGGAGACGGGGCTCTAGAGCTGCTCTAGAGCCCTCGTCCCACCCGGTGCGGGCCGGTCCCGGTATCCGGCCCGGCCCGCACGGGTGGTCTCAGGCGAGGCCCCGGCGGGCCACCGAGGGTTCGCGGTGGCCCGCGATCGTGGCGACCATGTCCAGCACCTGACGGGTCTCCGCCACCTCGTGCACCCGGTACACCTGTGCCCCCAGCCACGCCGAGACGGCCGTCGTCGCGAGCGTCCCGATCACCCGCTCCTTCACCGGGCGGTCCAGCGTCTCCCCGACGAAGTCCTTGTTCGACAGCGAGACCAGCACCGGCCACCCCGTCTCCACCAGCTCCCCGAGCCGGCGCGTGGCCTCCAGCGAGTGCCGGGTGTTCTTCCCGAAGTCATGACCGGGGTCGATCATGATCCCGTCCCGTCGCACCCCCAGCTCCACCGCCCGCTCGGCCAGCCCCAGCGTCACCCGCAGGATGTCCGCCACCACGTCGTCGTAGGCGATCCGGTGCGGCCTGGTCCTCGGCTCGGCGCCGCCCGCGTGGGTGCAGACCAGACCCGCGCCGTACCGCGCGGCGACCTCCGCGAGTCTCGGGTCCACCCCGCCCCACGCGTCGTTCAGCAGATCCGCGCCCGCCTCGCAGACCGCCTCGCCCACATCGTGCCGCCAGGTGTCCACGCTGATCACCACATCGGGGAAGCGTCTGCGCACCTCGGCCACGAAACCGACCGTCCGGCGCGCCTCCTCCGCCGCCGTGACCTCCTCCCCGGGACCGGCCTTGACCCCGCCGATGTCGATGATGGCGGCACCCTCCGACACCGCCCGCTCGACCCGGGCGAGCGCCGGCTCGTCGTGGAACGTCGCGCCCTGGTCGTAGAACGAGTCGGGCGTACGGTTGACGATCGCCATGATCACCGGCTCACGTGTGTCGAATTCACGCTGTCCCAGCCGCAGCATCAGCGGTATTCCTCCTCAGGTCGTCCGGCTGCGACCCTAACTGTCACACCGGCGTGGCACGATCAGCCGGGACAGTTTCCGTCCGGCGACCCGCCGGAGGCCGGGGAGGATCGTTCGTGTTCTTGTTCTTGCTGATCGCGATGGTCGTGGTCGTCGGGGCGGTCACGCTGGCCGTGGTCGGCGGCGGCGACAGCGCCGCGCTGCCCGAGGTCGCGCCCGAGCGGCTGGTGGACCCCCTGCCGGCGAACCGGCCGGTCGGCCGCGCCGATGTGGAGGCGCTGCGGCTGCCGGTGACCGTGCGCGGCTACCGGATGGCCGACGTCGACGACGCGCTCGGCCGCCTCGGGGCCGAGCTGGCCGAGCGGGACGCCCGGATCGCCGAGCTGGAGTCCGCCCTCGCCGGGGCGCAGGCCACCGCAGTGGCCGGGCCGGACCTCTTCACCGAACCGGGCGGCGGGCGCACCGAGCCGGGCGGTTTCACCGAGCAGGGCGAGGGGACGGGCCGATGAGCGACGGCGGCACCGCGGCCGGGCCCGACGGAATGCCCCGCTGCCCCTGGGGGCTCTCCACCGAGGACTACATCGCCTACCACGACACGGAGTGGGGCCGTCCGGTCCACGGCGACGACGCGCTCTTCGAACGGCTCTGTCTGGAGGCCTTCCAGTCCGGGCTCTCCTGGATCACCATCCTGCGGCGGCGCGAGGGATTCCGCCGCGCCTTCGACGAGTTCAAGATCGCCTCGGTGGCGGAGTTCACCGAGGCCGACCGGGAGCGGCTCCTCGCCGACGAGGGCATCATCCGCAACCGCGCCAAGATCGACGCCACCCTCGCCAACGCCCGGGAGCTGGCCGGCTGGGCCCCCGGCGAGCTGGACACCCTCATCTGGTCGTACGCTCCGGACCCGGCGAAGCGCCCGGCGCCGACGACCGTCGCCGACGTGCCCGCCGTCACCGACGAGTCCACGGCCCTCGCCAAGGAGCTCAAGAAGAAGGGCCTGCGCTTCATCGGCCCCACCACCGCCTACGCCCTGATGCAGGCCTGCGGCCTGGTCGACGACCACCTGGCCGGCTGCTTCGCCCGCGAAGCCCGGCCCTAGGGCTTCCCCGGGGCCTTGGAGGCCCCGGGGGGAGCCGTGCCTACCGGCCCAGATAGACCGGCTTCTCCTTCGCGATGAAGGCCTCGACCGCGATCGTGTGGTCCTCGGACGCCCCCGCGCGCGCCTGGAGGTCGCCCTCCCGCTCCAGGGCCTCGTCGAGCGAGTGATCGGCCCCGAAGGCGAGGGACTCCTTGATCGCGGCATAGGCCAGGGTCGGGCCGTCCGCCAGCGCCCGGGCCACCGCCGCGGCCTCGGCGGCCAGCTCGGCGGCCGGGACCAGCCGGTTCGCGAGGCCCCAGTCGTACGCCTCCCGCGCGGAGAACGAGCGCGGGAAGAGCAGCAGATCAGCGGCCCTGCTCCGGCCGACCAGCCGGGGCAGCGCCCAGGAGACCCCGGAGTCGGCGGTCAGCGCGACCCCCGCGAAGGCCGTGGTGAAAGTGGCGGTGTCGGCGACCACCCGGTAGTCCGCCGCGAGGGCGAAACCGAGGCCCGCCCCGGCGGCCACCCCGTTCACCCCGGCCACCACCGGCTTCGCCATCCCCGCCAGGGCCCGGACGATCGGGTTGTAGTGCTCCCGGACGGTGTTCATGGTGCCGCCCGCCCCGGACTCCCGGTCCTCGGCGAGGAGCGACACATGCTCCTTCAGATCCTGGCCGACGCAGAAGGCGCGCCCGGCGGCGGTGAGCAGCACCGCGCGTACGGCGCAATCCCCGGCCGCGGCCTCGGCGGCCTCCCTGAGGGCGTTCTTGGCCTCGATGTTCATCGCGTTCATGGCCTCGGGCCGGTTGATCGTGATCGTCGCGAGCCCGTCGCTCACCTCGTACAGCACGGAGTCGGCCATGTCTGTCAGCTCCCCTTCGCGGCTCTGCGGTGGTGTCCGGGCCCAGCATGGCGGAGATCTTCGACTCCGGGCATGTGACCTGCGTCAAACCGGGACCGGCCGGACTTTGGCCGCAAAGTCTTGGCGGGGCGGCGAAGTATCGCAGGCGGATCGCCGAATTGAGTGGTTTTGCGAGAGCGCGTTGCCTAAGCGATGCAGGCCGATGTTGGTCATCGGGTCCCGTGATGCGGGATAATGACCTGGAAGCAATGTGTTCGATGCCGGTGCGAGCGCCTACCCGGGCGGCCGTCGGCTGACGATGAGCTGGTTTCAGGAAGGGGAACGAGCATGGCGGCCATGAAGCCGCGGACGGGTGATGGCCCGCTCGAGGTGACCAAGGAGGGGCGGGGCATCGTCATGCGCGTTCCGCTCGAAGGCGGCGGTCGGCTAGTCGTCGAGCTGACTCCCGACGAAGCCGAAGCGCTGGGCGATGCTCTGAAGAAGGTCGTCGGCTGACGAGCGCGCGACGCGCCACAGTCATCCCGCCCCGGTGCCGTACAGGCGCCGGGGCGGTTTGTTTCCCGGCCGGCGGGGAAGCCGGCCGGGTCAGCCGCGGCGGACCGCGCAGAGCAGCCCGTCCCCCACCGGCAGCAGCGAGGGCAGCAGCTCCTGGCTCTCCCGCACCGCGCGCAGCAGCTCCCGCAGCCGCAGCACCTCGGCCGGCTGCGCCGCCGAGTCGACCGTACGGCCGCGGGCGAAGACGCCCTCGAAGCAGACCAGCCCGCCGGGCCTCAGCAGCCGCAGCGACTCCGCCAGACACTCCAGCGACTCCATCCGGTCGCCGTCGCAGAAGACCAGGTCGTACCCGCCGTCCGCGAGCCTCGGCAGCACATCGAGGGCGCGGCCGGGGATGAACCGCGCCCGGTTGCTCGCGAAGCCCGCCGCGCGGAACGCCTGTTTGGCGAACTGCTGGCGCTCCGGCTCCGGGTCCACCGTGGTCAGCACCCCGTCCGGCCGCATGCCCTGGAGCAGATAGATGCCGGAGACGCCCGTCCCCGTGCCGATCTCCGCCACCGCTTTCGCATCAGCGGTGGCGGCCAGCAGTCGCAGCGCGGCGCCGGTCCCTGGCGACACCGAGGGGAGCCCTGAGTCACGGGCCCGCTCACGGGCCCAGTGCAGCGCGTCGTCCTCGGCGACAAAGGCGTCGGCGAACGCCCAGCTTGTCTGCCGGTTGGCGGTAATGGGCCTCTCCTGTCCCCGTAGTTGAACGCGACGTTGACTGTATCCGCTGCTCCCGGGAACCCGCAGATGGGACCGGGCGTTGTAGGAGGCAGGGGGGAGCAATGGAGCAGAGCTGGAAGCGGCACCCAAATTCGCGTAAAGATTCTTATCCGGAGCTAACGGGCGAGGTGGCTATGGTAGGGGCTCCGCTGGACACCACCAGAGCCGATAGGGGAGGTGCGGCTGCACCTGCGGATCGTAAGGGAGTGCTCCGGCGCTTCCTCAGGTCACCGGGTGAGCCGAAATCCGTGACCAACACCGCTGACCGCTCCCGCACCACCGACTCCGCGGCAACCGCGACCTTCGCATCGGATGCGGAATCGCCGGCGTGGACCCCTCCCACCTGGGAGGAGATCGTCAGCACGCACAGCGGCCGGGTCTACCGTCTCGCCTACCGCCTCACGGGCAACCAGCACGACGCCGAGGATCTGACCCAGGAAGTCTTCGTCCGGGTCTTCCGCTCGCTGTCCACCTACACGCCCGGCACCTTCGAGGGCTGGCTGCACCGCATCACCACCAATCTCTTCCTGGACATGGTCCGCCGGAAGCAGCGCATCCGTTTCGATGCCCTCGGGGACGACGCGGCCGAGCGGCTGCCCAGCCGTGAGCCCTCCCCCCAGCAGGTCTTCAACGACACGCACTTCGACGCCGATGTGCAGCAGGCGCTGGACACCCTCGCGCCCGAGTTCCGCGCCGCCGTGGTCCTCTGCGACATCGAGGGCCTGTCGTACGAGGAGATCGCCGCGACCCTGGGCGTCAAGCTCGGCACGGTCCGCAGCCGTATCCACCGGGGCCGCTCGCATCTGCGCAAGGCCCTCAAGCACCGTTCCCCCGAGGCCCGCGCCGAGCAGCGCACCCTGGCGGGAGCGGTCGGATTGGCAGGGGAGGGCGGAGCCGCGTGAGTGGATTCGGTCCGACCCCGGCGGAACAGCATCTGGGGGACCGGCTCGCCGCCCTCGTCGACGGCGAGCTGAAACACGACGCCAGGGACCGGGTGCTGGCGCATCTGGCGACCTGCCCCAAGTGCAAGGCCGAGGCCGACGCCCAGCGGCGGCTGAAGGACGTCTTCGCGCAGTCCGCGCCCCCGCCCCTCTCCGAAGGGCTGCTCGCCCGGCTCCAGGGCCTGCCCGCGGGCCCCGGCGGCGAGGACCGGGGCGGTCCCTTCGACGGGGGCCGGGTCATCGATTCCGTGTTCGCCGGGGTGACCCCCTCGTCGGGAAGACCCGGCGGCCGCCCGGAGACCTTCGGATACGTCCCCGGCGGCCCGTCGGGTCCGTCGGGCGTGCCCGCGCTGCCCGGCCGCTCCGGGGGCTTCCGCATCCATGAGGTGGGCCGCCCGGAGGGCGAGCGCTCTCCCTGGCGGGGCCGGAGGTTCGCCTTCGCCGCGGCCAGCGCGGTCTCCTTCGCGGCGATCGCCCTCGGCGGGGCGCTGCCCGCGGCCGACACCACGGCCACCGCCAGGGGCGGCGCCCCGGGCAACACCGTCACTCCCATGCAGGCGGGCACCGGCACGGGATCCGCCGGTACCGCCGGTACCGCGGGCGGTCTCCCCACCACCTCCGCCAGCGCCAGGAGCGCCGACTACGAGCGCCGCCGCACCTCGGGCCAGTCCTCGGGCCGGTCCGAGGAGCGGGCCATAGGCCGCTCCGTCACCGGGCCGCTCACCCCCGGGGAATCGCCGCACCGGCCGCTGACCGTCCCGGCCACGCTCGGGGCGGCCTTCGCCCCGCCGCCGCTGATACATCCCACCGGCACGGCGCTCCATCTCACCGAGGTCCCCGTGCTCGCCCCGCCGGCAACGCCCGCTCCCACCCACCTCGTTGCCCCGGCGCACCCCACGCCGCCGCTCGCGTCCACCCGCTGACGCGGCACCCTGTCCGGCCCCCTGCGCGGAGATTCACGAACCTGGTTGAATCCTCGATAGGGGTGCCCGCGGGGCGCCGCGGCGGACGGCAGTTTGCGGGGAGAGCATGGACGACGGGAAGCCCACCGAAGCCAAGGCCAAGTGGTGGAGCCGGCCCAGCGCGGAGCGGCCTCCGCAGCGGCCGGAGCAGCTTCCGCCGGTGCCCGGCCCCGTCGTGCCCCCGCCCGCCCGGGCGGGGGAGGACGAGCCGGGGACGGCCGCCGCCCCGGACCGGGACACCACCTCGTCAGTCCCGGACAGTTCACCCCAGGACACCCCGTCGCCTCAGGACACCCCGGCGGCCCCGGCCGAGGCGGCCCCGCCCCGGCCGCTCCACGAGCCCGACGAGTACGGCACCCCGCCGTACGGCGGCCCGGGCCCCTGGGCCCCGGCCCCGCCCGTGCAGCGGCCCGTGCCCACACCCGCCGGGGGCACCCCCGTACCGCCCGTGCCCCCGCAGTACGCGGGGCACCCGCCGCTCCAGCCCGCCGCCGCCCACCAGCCGCACCCCCAGGACGCCCCCACCGGCCCTCAGACGCCGCAGTGGCTCCAGTACGACCCCTGGGGATCACCGGCGGCCCCCGCGCCGCTCACACACCCCGGTGAGCCGCCCCGGCGCAAGAGCCGCCGGGGCGCGCTGCTGATCGGCGCGGTGGTGCTGGCGCTCGCCTCCGGCGCGATCGGCGGCGGCGTCGGCGCGTACGTCGAGCGCCGGGGCGGCCTCACCCAGGTCGAGCTGGACCAGGCGCCCAGGGAGAGCCGGGACCGCGCCCCCGACAGCGTCGCCGGGATCGCCGCCAGCGCCCTGCCCAGCGTCGTCACCCTCCATGTCAGCGGCGGCGGCGAACAGGGCACCGGCACCGGCTTCGTCCTCGACCGCCGGGGCCACATCCTCACCAACCACCATGTCGTGGCCCCCGCCGGACCCGGCGGCGAGATCTCCGTCACCTTCAGCGGCGGCGAGACCGCCAGAGGCACCCTCGTCGGCAAGGACAGCGGCTACGACCTCGCCGTCGTCAAGGTCTCCGGCGTCTCCGGCCTCACCCCGCTGCCGCTGGGCAACTCCGACAATGTGCGGGTCGGCGACCCCGTCGTCGCCATCGGCGCGCCCTTCGACCTCCAGAACACGGTCACCTCCGGCATCATCAGCGCCAAGGAGCGGCCCATCACCGCGGGCGGCGAGAAGGGCGACGGCAGCGATGTCAGCTATGTCGACGCGCTCCAGACCGACGCCCCGATAAACCCCGGCAACTCCGGCGGCCCGCTGGTGGACGCCAAGGCCCGGGTCATCGGCATCAACAGCGCGATCCGCGCCGCCGACACCGGCGGGGGCGGCGGCGAGGGAGCCCAGTCCGGATCCATCGGCCTCGGCTTCGCCATCCCCATCAACCAGGGCAAGCGCGTGGCCGAGGAGCTGATCAACACCGGCCGGGCCACCCATCCCGTGATCGGCGTCAGCCTCGACATGAAGTACACCGGCGACGGCGCGCGCGTCGGCGAGAAGGGCAAGGACGGCACCCCCTCGGTCACCCCGGACGGCCCCAGCGCCAAGGCCGGGGTCCGCCCCGGCGATGTGATCACCGAGGTCGACGGCCGGCGGGTGCACAGCGGCGAGGAGCTGATCGTCAAGATTCGCGCCCATCGCCCGGGCGACCGGCTGAAACTGACCCTCACCCGTTCCGGCGACGAGCGGACCGTCACCCTCACCCTCGGCAGCGCGGGCGGGGACGACTGACCTCCTGTAGCACGTGACTCACCCGAGACCCGGCGGGTACCGTGGAGCGGGTCCTGAACCGACCAGGCCCCCGGGCCGCCGAGAGCACGAGGAGCGACAGGGTGTTCAACGACATAGGCGCACTGGAGCTGGTGACGCTGGTGGTGCTCGCCGTGCTCGTCTTCGGTCCCGACAAACTGCCGAAGGTCATCCAGGACGTCACCGGATTCATCCGCAAGGTCCGGCAGTTCTCCGACAACGCCAAGCAGGACATCCGCACCGAGCTGGGCCCCGAGTTCAAGGACTTCGAGTTCGAGGACCTGAACCCGAAGACCTTCGTCCGCAAGCACCTCGGCGAGAGCGACGACCTCAAGGAGCTGAGAGAGCTCGGCGCCTCCTTCGACCTCCGCAAGGAGATCAACGAGGTCGCGGACGCGGTGAACACCAAGGAGTCCCCCGACCCGGTCCCGGCCGCGGCGGGCGGCTCCGCCGGGACTCCGGACCTCCTCAAGAAGCCGGCCGACGCCCCCGACCCGTTCAAGAAGCGCGACAAGGTCGACCCGGACGAGCGCGCGCCCTTCGACGCCGACGCCACCTGATCCCCCGTCCGGTCCCGTCCGGCCCCGTGCGCCTCCCCCGTACCCCCCTGAGCCGTCCCGCCGTATACACCAATGGGTGCCGACCGAGCCGGGTGTACACGCCGCCGGGCGGCGGTCAATCCGTGTGAGTCGGGCCGGGGTGGCTATTCTCTCCATCTGTCAGGACGCGAGGACGCCCGAGGGGGGCGGGTCCGCTCCGGACCCCGGACACAAGAGGAGGCGGCCGGCCAGATGGAGACGACCAGTCGAACAGCGGCGGAGAGCCCGGTCGGCGATTCCCCCGGCCCGGACGCGCCCGGCTCGCCCGAGGCCGAAGCCGAAGCCGGGGCCGAGGCTCCGGACGGGGCCCCGGACGCGGGCCCGGCCGCCGCGGCCCGCCGTACGGCCGAGGCGTACGCGGGGGCGTCCTTCTCCTGGTACGCCCTGGACGAGGCCTTCACCGGCCCGCGCCGGCTGATGCAGATCGCCGCCGAGCCCGACGGCGCCGTCCAGCACGGCTCCATCGGCCACGGCGACGAGCCGTCGATACGGTCCGAGGCGGGCGCGGCCGAGAAGGAGCGCTTCGCGGTGGTCATCACCGTCGCCGCCAGCCCGCTCCGCCGCACCGGCGACGGCACCGGTGTGCTGGAGGCCACCACCGCCTCCTCCGCCGCCTGGCTGGCCGGCTCCGGGCTGCTCGCCCACACCTGGCCCGCCCAGCTGGACCACTCCCTGCGGGACGACTGGCTGGACCAGCAGACCGAGGCCGCCTTCGAACTCGCCGACGACCTCGACGGACCCGAGTGGTCCGCCCTCTCCCTGCCCGTCGACGGAGAGCCCACGCCGTTCCACTACCGGGAGTCGGAGTTCGGCTGGGTCCTCGCCGGATCGGCCGCCGGGGGAGTGCACATCGGCGCGTACGGACGGGGCCTGAGCGCCTTCGGCCTCGGCTTCAGCGCGGTGGACGACCTCACACCGTACGCCTGACGAGCCGGTGCGCGCCGGGGGCGCGGGCCGGGCTGCCGAAGCCCCGCCCGCGCCCCCGTACGCGCTTTCCCGTGCGTTTCCCCGGAAGAGCTAGAACTTGTTCCTCGGGGTGATCCCCAGGCTCATCCCGGACAGACCGCGCTGACGGCCGCCCAGCTTGCCCGCGATCGCCCGCAGCGCCGCGCCCGCCGGGGAGTCGGGGTCGGAGAGGACCACGGGCTTGCCCTCGTCGCCGCCCTCCCTCAGCCGTACGTCGATCGGGATCGCTCCCAGGACCGGCACATGCGCCCCGGTCGTCTGCGTCAGCCCCTCGGCGACCCGCTGGCCGCCGCCGGTGCCGAAGACGTCGATCATCTCGTCGCAGTGCGGGCAGGGCAGGCCGGACATGTTCTCGACCACGCCCACGATCTTCTGATGCGTCTGCACGGCGATCGAGCCCGCCCGCTCGGCGACCTCGGCCGCGGCCTGCTGCGGGGTGGTGACGACCAGGATCTCCGCGTTCGGCACCAGCTGGGCCACCGAGATCGCGATGTCGCCGGTGCCCGGGGGCAGGTCGAGCAGGAGTACGTCCAGATCGCCCCAGAACACATCCGCCAGGAACTGCTGGAGCGCCCGGTGCAGCATCGGGCCGCGCCACACCACCGGGGCGTTGCCCGGGGTGAACATGCCGATCGAGATGACCTTCACACCGTGCGCCGACGGCGGCATGATCATGTTCTCGACCTGGGTGGGCCGCCCGTCCGCGCCCAGCATCCGGGGCACCGAGTGGCCGTAGATGTCCGCGTCCACGACGCCGACCTTCAGCCCGTCGGCCGCCATCGCCGCGGCCAGATTCACCGTCACCGAGGACTTGCCGACGCCGCCCTTGCCGGAGGCCACCGCGTACACCCTGGTCAGCGACCCGGGCTGAGCGAATGGAACCTCGCGCTCCGCGGTGCCGCCGCGCAGTGAGGAGGCCAGCTCCCGCCGCTGCTCGTCGCTCATCACATCGAGCGTGACATCGACGCGGGTGACTCCCTCGACGCGCGCCACCGCGTCCGTCACATTGTTGGTGATCGTCT
Organism: Streptomyces inusitatus; assembly: GCF_014651115.1. Classification (GTDB taxonomy): domain Bacteria; phylum Actinomycetota; class Actinomycetes; order Streptomycetales; family Streptomycetaceae; genus Streptomyces; species Streptomyces amakusaensis. Next base: position 97,569 of record NZ_BMWG01000013.1, read on the forward strand.
CTCGCATGGGACATCCGGAGACGGTCAGAGACACGGTGACCGCGACCGTCCCGTCCGCCCCGATCTCCACTGATTTGACCATGCCGAGGTCGGTGATGGGTCGGTGGATCTCGGGGTCGTTCACCGTCGCCAGTGCCGCGAGCACCGCGTCTTCCGTAGCCATACGACGATGGTACGGCGCTGACTCCCGGGCCCGGGAAGCCCTTCACCGGTCAGCTTCGTCACTCCCCGGATTCCCCGGACCGGCCTCCGGCGGGAATACCGCGCGGCGTTCCTGCATCTCCCGGACGAGGTCCTCCAGTTCCGAGCGGATCCAGTCCCGGGTCGCGACCTCGCCCAGGCCCATCCGCAGCGCGGCGATCTCCCGGGTCAGATACTCGGTGTCCGCGATCGACCGCTCGTTCTGCTTGCGGTCCTGCTCATGGGTGACCCGGTCCCGGTCGTCCTGGCGGTTCTGCGCCAGCAGGATCAGGGGGGCCGCGTACGAGGCCTGGAGGGAGAGCATCAGCGTCAGGAAGATGAACGGGTACTGGTCGAAGCGCAGCTCCTCGGGGGCCGCCACATTCCACACCACCCACACCACGACGATCAGCGTCATCCAGACGATGAACCGGCCGGTGCCCAGGAAGCGGGCGGTCCGCTCGGAGAGCCGCCCGAAGGCCTCGGGGTCGTACTCCGGCAGCAGCGTGCGCCGCCGCGCCAGCGGCAGATCGAGCCGCACCCGGGTCCGGGGCGCGGCGGTCGCCCCCGAGGGGACCCGCTCCCGCTGCTGCTCGCCCCGCTCGGGCGTACCGGGGTCGCCGCTACCCATGGGCGCGCTCCCCCCGCCGGCCGGTGGTGACGACGGCGCTACTCATGGGCCGACTCCTCGAACTCCGTCTCCCGCCAGTCGTCGGGCAGCAGATGGTCGAGCACGTCGTCCACCGTCACCGCGCCCAGCAGTGAGCCGCTCTCGTCCACCACCGGGGCCGCGACCATGTTGTACGTGGCGAGATAGCTGGTCACCGCCCGCAGCGGGGTGTCCGGCGACAGCGGCGGCAGATCGCTGTCCACGACCGCGCCGACCAGGGTGAACGGCGGATCCCTCAGCAGCCGCTGGAAGTGCACGGTGCCCAGGTACTTGCCGGTCGGCGTCTCGTCCGGCGGCCGGCAGACATACACCTGGGCGGCGAGCGCGGGCGACAGATCCTGCTGGCGCACCCGCGCCAGGGCGTCCGCGACCGTCGCGTCCGGGCGCAGCACGATCGGCTCGGTGGTCATCAGACCGCCCGCCGTGCGCTCCTCGTACGACAGCAGCCGGCGTACGTCGGCGGCGTCGTCCGGGCGCATCAGGGCGAGCAGCCGCTCCTTGTCGGCCTCGGGCAGCTCGGAGAGGAGGTCGGCCGCGTCGTCGGGGTCCATCGCCTCCAGGACGTCGGCGGCGCGCTCCTCCTGGAGCTTGCCGAGGATCTCCACCTGGTCGTCCTCCGGCAGCTCCTCCAGCACATCGGCGAGCCGGTCGTCGTCGAGGGCCGCCGCGACCTCGGCGCGCCGTTTGGGCGTCAGATGGTGCAGCGCGTTGGCGAGGTCGGCGGGGCGCAGTCGCTCGAAGGTGGCGATCAGGCTCTCGGCGCTCTGGGCGTCCTCCTCCAGGGAGAAGCCGGTGACCGCCGACCATTCGACGGTCAGCGTCTCCCCCCGGCGGCGGAGCGCCCCGGCGCGGCCCCGGCGGACGAAGACCTTGTCGATCTCCCAGTCGCGGCGGGCGGGCAGCCGCCGGATCGACACATCGAGGACGGTGGCCTCCTCGTCGGCGTCCACCAGCCGTACGCCCCGGTCCAGCAGCTGGCCGAGGACCAGCCGCTCGGTGGGGCGCTGCTCGAAGCGGCGGACGTTCAGCACTCCGGTGGTGATGACCTGGCCGGATTCAATGCCGGTGACCCGGGTCATCGGGAGGAAGATGCGCCGTCTGCTGAGCACCTCGACCACCAGGCCGAGCAGCCGGGGCGGGCGGCCGCCGACGCGCAGCATCGCGACCAGGTCGCGGACCCGGCCGACCTGGTCGCCGTTGGGGTCGAAGACGGGCACACCGGCGAGATGGGAGACGAAGATCCGGTGCGCGCTCGTGACCATGGTCCGCACCTCCCGCCTCGCTCTGTGCTCCTCTGGGCCCTCCTGCCGGAAAAGCCGTTGTTCAAGGGCTTAAGGCTAGCTCGTACCGTTCCGTGCCGCTGTCGGCCCTGGTCCGTACGGCGTCGGTACGACGGGCTGCGTAGGGGTGTCTCCGGCACCGGTACGCTGCGGACTGCGCTCCCGTATCAGGCGGATGACAAGCAGATGAGAGGCAGTGTGCTGGTGGCTTCCCTCCCCTCGGTTTCCCCGGTTTCTTCGGATTCCCGGGGCTCCCGGACCCGCAGGGCCGTGCTCGCCCTGGCGCTCTGCGCCGGTCTGGTCCTCTCGGCGACGGCCTGCGCCGCCGAGGAGAAGCCGGACCCCGACAAGGGGACCAACGGCATCGGGAAACTCACCGCCGAGGAGATCGAGAACAAGGCGCGCGCGGCGGCTGAGGCGGCGACCGCGGTGCGCCTCTCGGGGACGCTGGTGAGCAAGGGCGGCACCTTCAAGCTGAACATGCGGCTCAAGGAGGACGGCGGCACGGGTTCCGTGACGTCGAAGGAGAACACCTTCGAGCTGCTGAGGGTCGCCGACGATCTCTATCTCAAGGCCGACGCGGGCTTCTGGACCCATGAGGACGGCGCGGGGAGCGGCGACGCGGGCGGAGGCACGGGCGGCGCCGGGGGCGAGGGCGGCAAGGACGGCAAGGCCGCGCCGGGCGGCACCGGCGCCCCGCTCAGCGAGGCCGACGCGGAGGCGGCGGGGAAGCTCGGCGACAAGTATGTGAAGGTGCCTCAGGGCGATCCGGCGTACAAGGAGTTCCGGGGCTTCACCGAGATGGACGTCCTGCTGGACGGGCTGCTGGGGATGCAGGGCGAGCTGAGCAAGGGGGAGCGCACCAAGGTCGGCGGCATCCAGACGATCAAGGTGCAGGCGGCGGACGGCGTGGGCGGTGTGCTGGACGTCTCGCTGGAGGGCGAGCCGTATCCGCTCCAGTTCGCCAGGGCCGGCGGGAAGGGCGTACTGACCCTGGGGGAGTGGGACGCGGAGTTCGAGCTGGCCGCGCCCGCCAAGGGGGAGACGGTGGACTACGGCGGGCAGCTCCCCAAGAGCAGCGACTGACGGCGGGGCCCGGGGCCCGGGGCCCTGAGGTCCCGGGCCGGCTCAGCCCTGCTTCCGCTTCTTCTTCCGCAGCAGCCGGGGCAGGGCGGCCGGGACGGCGTTGCGGGTGGTGGCGGGTGTGACGGGCGGGACGGCGGCGAGGGAGCCGGTCGGATGGTCGGTGGTCGAGGCCACCGGCTCCAGGCGCAGCACCCGGCACTCGCGGGCCCAGCGCTCGGGCACCTGCTCCGCGTCGGGCGCGTTGAGGCGCTTGCCCTTCAGCTCCGGCAGCACCTCCTCCCACCGCTCGGAGCCCGGCTTCAGCTCGGTCACCGAGGCCGTCCAGGCGACGAGCCGGCCGCCCTTGTCCTTGCTCCGTACGGTGACCGTGGCCGTACCGCCGTCGACGAGGCCGGTGAGCGGCTGCTCGCCCGGGCCGTCGCCGACGAGATGGGCGGCCCCCTCGTGCCACACATGCCACAGTGCCCGCTCCGGGCCCTCGCCCCGGACCCAGACGAGCCCTGACTTCTTGGTGGCCTCCTCGACGAGGGCCTGGCCGAGCAGCTGATCTGTCATGCCCGCACCCTACCTACACCCGCACCCGCGCCCGCACCTGCGCATACGCCCGTCCGCCCCCGCGTGTACACCCGCGCCTACAGCCAGCCGTTGCGCTTGAGTGTGCGGTGGATCGCGAAGCAGATCCCGGCGATGGCGGTGAGGACCGCCGGGTAGCCGTACTCCCACTTCAGCTCGGGCATGTGCTCGAAGTTCATCCCGTACACCCCGCACACCGCCGTCGGTACGGCGATGATCGCCGCCCAGGAGGTGATCTTGCGCATGTCCTCGTTCTGGGCCACGGTCGCCTGGGCCAGATTGGCCTGGAGGATCGAGTTCAGCAGCTCGTCAAAGCCGATGACCTCCTCCTGTACGCGGGCGAGGTGGTCGGCGACGTCGCGGAAGTACTTCTGGATGTCGGGGTCGATCAGCCGCATCGGCCGCTCGCTCAGCAGCTGCATCGGCCGCAGCAGCGGCGAGACCGCCCGCTTGAACTCCAGCACCTCCCGCTTGAGCTGGTAGATCCGCCCGGCGTCGCTGCCGCGCTGCCGGCCCTTGGCGGGGGCGGAGAAGACATCGATCTCGACCTCGTCGATATCGTCCTGGACGGCCGCCGCGACCCCGATATAGCCGTCGACGACATGGTCGGCGATGGCGTGGAGGACCGCCGACGGTCCTTTCGACAGCAGTTCGGCGTCCTTCTGGAGGCCGTGGCGCAGGGCCCGCAGGGAGCCCTTGCCGCCGTGCCGGACGGTGATGACGAAGTCCCGGCCGGTGAAGCACATGACCTCGCCGGTCTCCACGACCTCGCTGGTCGCGGTGAGTTCGGCGTGTTCGACGTAGTGGATCGTCTTGAAGACGGTGAAGAGCGTGTCGTCGTACCGCTCCAGCTTGGGCCGCTGATGGGCGTGGACCGCGTCCTCGACGGCGAGCGGGTGGAGTCCGAACTCGGCGGCGATGCCCGCGAATTCCTCCTCGGTGGGCTCGTGCAGCCCGATCCAGGCGAAGCCGCCGCCCTCGCGCACCTTCAGCATGGCCTCGCGCGGCGAGGGGCAGCCGCCCCGGCTCTCCAGCCGGTGGCCGTCGCGGTAGACGGCGCAGTCGACCACGGCGCTGGAGGCGGAGGGATCGCGGGTGGCGTCGTACGAGTGGTAAGGGGCGCTGGTCTTGCGCAGCGCGGGGCGGACAGCCGCCCGCAGGTCACGGATCATCGACATGGCTGGCTCCTTCACGGAGAGGCCGTCGGCGAGGGGCGTGGCACAGCCCGGAATGGGGACGTGAGCATTACGTCCGCAAAGCGGGCGGCACCGCGGGGTCGCGGTGACGGCGTTCGCTACAGACAGGCAAAAACGAAGTGCTCTTCCGTCGTGCGAAATTCCGCTGGACGGGACGCTGCCGGACGGGATGCCGGGGTACGGAGCGCCGCGTACGGAATGCCGTGGGCCCTGTGCTGGAAGGCCTCAGATCACCGGGAAGTGATGCCGTACGGAAGAGCGGTCAGTACTGCACGGTCGACTTCGATCCACCGCGGACCCCACCTCCTCCGGCCGGTCCCCCGTAGGGGATAGACGTGTCGCCGGGAGTGGAGATCGCCGCTTTCGCGTACCGCCTCCGCGTGCTCCAAGCACGCCACCCCGGCCAGCGGCCAAGACTAGCAGTCAACTGAGGGCCAATCCCTGGGTTTGCCCGTTCGCCGTGCGATTTATGCTCGCCGGATGGGAGAAGTTCTTGAGCTGGTCGAGGCCAGGCTGTTCACGGCGCTCGGCGAACCGGACGCCCGCGCCGCGGTGACCTTTCTCGGGACGGATCGGATCGAGGTACTCCGGTTCATCGACCGGGCCGGAGACCCCGCCGGAGACCCGGCCGAAAGCCCCGCCGGTGGCGTGGTCCGCTATGCCACGCTCGGCATGTCCGCGCACCCGATGAGCGACCCGACATCGCCGCTCGCGGACCCCGTGAAGGGCCCCCGCGCCGAATTGGTCCTGTCGGTACGGGCCGGGCTCGCCGACACCGACAAGGTGCTGCGCCCGCTGGCCGTGCTCGCCGCCTCGCCCCAGGTCGAGGGCCTGGTGGTGGCCCCCGGGGCCTCCCTGGACGTCGGCGGTCCGCTGTGGCCCTCCGCGCCCTTCACCTCGGTCCTGGTCGCGGAGCCCGGCGGGCTGGTGGCGGACCTGGAGACACCCGCCCCGATGGACCCGGTGCGATTCCTGCCGCTGCTGCCGATGACCCCGAACGAGGCCGCCTGGAAGCGGGTGCACGGGGCCCAGGCGCTCCAGGAGCGCTGGCTGGCCCGGGGGACGGATCTGCGGGACCCCCTGCGGGCCTCCGTGGCCCTCGACTGAGCCCCGCCCGTTCGACCCCGCCCGTTCGCCCCGGCCGCCGGGGTCGAACGGACGGCTGCGGAGCGTACGCGCACACGCCGGACGGGTGATCGTCCTTGACGCGGCGGCGGCCTGGTAGGACCGTTGAGCGCTATGAGGGGCGAACCCAGTTGCCCGAAGTGCGGTGGCCGGGTCAGGGCGCCCGGTCTCTTCGCCGAATCCTGGCAGTGTGATGTGCACGGCACGGTGCATCCGCTCCAGCCGGTGATCCCGCCCAGTGTCGAGGCCCTCAATGTCGTCGTGCACCGCGCCAGGGTCCCGGTGTGGATGCCCTGGCCGCTGCCGGTCGGCTGGCTCTTCACCGGCGTCGCCTACGCGGGCGACGACCGCAGCGGCGGGCGTGCCACCGCCGTCGCCTGCTCGGGGCCCGGACCGCTCGGCGGCATCGGCGAACTACTGCTGGTCGCAGAGGAGTTGGGCGTGGGTCTCGGCGCGCGGTACGCGGGCATCGACGGACCCGACCCCGGGCCGTACATCAATGTCTCGGGACCGCCGCACACCAAGGTGCTCGCCGCCGGCCGCCCCACCCCCCTGTGGCACGTCGCCGCCGCCCCCGACGACCGGGCCGTCTTCGCCGGCGAGGCGCGGGGGCTGTGGCTGTGGGCCATCGTCTGGCCGGAGCAGTCCGGACTGCTGATGTACGACGAACTCGTCCTCACCGATCTCCGGGACGCGGGCGCGGAGGTGGAGCTGGTGCCTTGCGGAGCGCTCTCGCCGAGACTGCTCTCGTAGCCCGCCCCCGCGCGGCCGTACGCCCCCGCCCCCCGCGCGGGACCGGACGGTTCCGGTTGCCCGATACACTCGTTCCGTCCTCTGTCCGGCCTCAGCAACTGGAGTCAGCGTCGTGCGCATCGATCTGCACACCCACTCCACCGCTTCGGACGGTACGGACACCCCCGCCGAGCTGGTGCGCCACGCGGCCGAGGCCGGCCTCGACGTCGTCGCCCTCACCGACCACGACACCACCCGGGGCCACGCGGCGGCGCTCGCCGCGCTCCCCGAAGGGCTCACGCTGGTCACCGGGGCCGAGATCTCCTGCGCGCTCGACGGGGTGAGCCTGCACATGCTGGCGTATCTCTTCGACCCCGCCGAGCCCGAGCTGCTGCGCGAGCGCGAGCTGCTCCGCGACGACCGGGTGCCGCGCGCCCGTGCCATGGTCGGCAAGCTCCAGGAGCTGGGCGTACCCCTCACCTGGGACCGGGTCGCCGAGATAGCCGGTGACGGCTCCGTCGGCCGTCCGCACATCGCGACCGCGCTGGTCGAGCTGGGCGTCGTGCCGACCGTCTCCGACGCCTTCACCGCCGACTGGATCGCCGACGGCGGCCGGGCCCATGTCACCAAGCACGAACTCGACCCGTTCACCCTGGTCCGCCTGGTCAAGGCGGCCGGCGGGGTCGCCGTATTCGCCCACCCCGGAGCCGCCAAGCGCGGCCGTACGGTGTCCGATGAGGCGATCGCCGGGCTGGCCGCCGCAGGGCTGGACGGCATAGAGGTCGACCACATGGACCACGACGGTCCGACCCGCGCCCGGCTGAGCGCTCTCGCCGCCGACCTCGGGCTGCTCACCACCGGGTCCAGCGACTACCACGGCAGCCGCAAGGACGTCGCGCTCGGCGCGTACACCACCGACCCGGAGATCTACGGCGAGATCACACGGCGCGCCACCGGGGCCTTCCCGGTCCCCGGCGCGGGGGGAATCCGCGCGTAACGCGCGTGAGCGACCGGCTTCCGTGAGCAACCGGCTCCCGTGAGCGACCGGGCTCCGCGCCCCCTCCTCCACCTCTTCTTCCGCTTCTCCTCGCAAGGCCCTCAACGTGTTCGACGCTGCCGTCTTCGGCTCCCTCTTTCTGACCCTTTTCGTGATCATGGATCCGCCCGGGGTCACTCCGATCTTCCTCGCCCTGACCTCCGGCCGGCCCGCCAAGGTGCAGCGCCGGATGGCCTGGCAGGCCGTCGCGGTCGCCTTCGGCGTGATCGCCGTCTTCGGTCTGGTGGGCCAGCAGATCCTGGACTATCTGCATGTCTCCGTCCCGGCGCTGATGATCGCGGGCGGTCTGCTGCTCCTGCTCATCGCGCTGGATCTGCTCACCGGCAAGACCGACGAGCCCAAGCAGACCAAGGACGTCAATGTCGCGCTCGTACCGCTGGGCATGCCCCTGCTGGCCGGGCCCGGCGCGATCGTCTCGGTGATCCTGGCGGTGCAGAACGCGGACGGCGCCTCGGGGCAGATCGCGGTCTGGTCGGCGATCGTGGCGATGCACGCGGTGCTCTGGGTGGCCATGCGCTACTCGCTGCTGATCATTCGGGTGATCAAGGACGGCGGTGTGGTGCTGGTGACCCGGCTCGCCGGAATGATGCTCTCCGCGATCGCCGTGCAGCAGATCATCAACGGTGTCACCCAGGTCGTCCAGGGCTCCTGAGCCCGACCGTCGCTCCGGTACCACAAGGACGCCCCCGTACGGATCATCCGTACGGGGGCGTCTCACATCATGAGCGCGTTTACGCGTTACAAGGCCGATGATTCGACCGGTCGGATATAAATGCGCTGGCCGGTTGCGGCGGCCTGCTGCACGATCCGATTGACGGAGGCGGCGTCCACGACGGTACTGTCCACGGCGCTGCCGTCGACGTCGTCCAGGCGCATGATCTCGAAGCGCAAGGCTTCTCCCTTCGTCTGATCCTCCTGAGGAGAACTGGGTGTCACCAGGCACAACAGCGATGTAGCCTGCAAATATTCCCTACACTAAAGAAAATCTTTCCTTGTCTAACTACTGGCGGGTACCCGCGAACGGCCGGAAAATGGGCTGCGTATGAACGACGACCCCGAGTACGCCCCGGCCACCGGTTCGGACCACCACCCGGACGACCCGGACCACCACCCGGACCACCCTCTGGAGACGAGCGACGCACTGGCCGCGCTCGCCGCCCGGGTCGACCACACCAACGAGCTGCTCCAGCGCATGCTCGCGGAGGTCGCCAAGACGCCCTCCACCCACGCGATCTTCGTCGACGCGGGCTATGTCTACGCCGCCGCCGGCCTGCTGGTCACGGGCACCGAGGACCGGCGCTCCTTCGACCTCGACGCCGAAGGCATGATCGACGCCTTCATCGACAAGGCCCGCACGATCTTCGCGGACAGCAGACTGCTCCGCGTCTACTGGTACGACGGCGCCCGGCGGCGCATCCACACACCCGAGCAGCAGTCCATCGCCGAACTGCCCGATGTGAAGGTCCGGCTGGGCAATCTCAACGCCAACAACCAGCAGAAGGGCGTCGACTCCCTCATCCGCACGGACCTGGAGTCACTCGCCCGCCAGCGCGCGATCAGCGACGCGGCGCTCGTCGGCGGCGACGAGGACCTCGTCTCGGCGGTGGAGGCGGCGCAGGGGTACGGGGCCCGCGTCCATCTGTGGGGCATCGAGGCGGGCGACGGCCGCAACCAGGCGGAGCCGCTGCTGTGGGAGGTCGACAGCCAGCGCACCTTCGACCTGGAGTTCTGCCGCCCGTACATCACCCGCCGTCCCGTGACGGTGTACGAGAACGAGGGCGCGCCGCCGCCGTCCCGCGACGAGGTGCGGTTCGTCGGCGCGCAGATCGCGGCCACCTGGCTGGTGGAGCGCGGCCGGGAGGCGATGGCGGAGCTGCTGCCGGGCCACCCCTATCTGCCGGGGCCGGTCGACCAGGATCTGCTGAATGAGGCGGAGCGGCTGCTCCAGCGCTCGCTGCGCGGACACGGGGTGCTCAGAAGGGCGCTCCGGGACGGCTTCTGGCAGCACCTCCAGGCGCAGTTCTGAGCCGTCGCGCGCCCCCGGCCACCTGCCAGGGCCCGCGGGTCAGTGCAGGTCCCAGAAGGCCGTGACCGCCGCCGCCGTCTCCCGCGGACGGTCGGTGTTGGGGGAGTGCTCCGCCCCGGCGATCACGGTCCTGGGCGCGCCGAGCCGCAGCGCCATCTCGTCGAGCAGCGGTACCGGCCAGGTGTCGTCGCGCTCGCCGCTGATCACATGCTTGGGCAGGGCCCGTACGGCGTGCAGCTCCGCCACGCGGTCGGGCTCGGCCGCCAGCTGCCGGCCGGTGGCGATCAGCTGTACGGGGTTGTGGCGCAGCCAGCGGAGCCGCAGATCCTCCCGGCCCTCCAGGGCCGCCTGCTCGGGCGGCTCGGCCGCCCGCATCGCGTCCCAGACCGCGTCCATCCCCATCCCCAGCACCGTCAGCGCGTCGCGGAGCAGCCGGATCCGCTCCTGCTGCGCGGGGCTGACCCGGGCGGGCCCCGAGGACATGGCCGTGTACGTACGGAACGGGGTGTGGTCGAGGAGTACGGCGGCGCGGGCGATCTGGCCGCCGAGGGAGTGCCCGAGCAGATGGACCGGGCCGTCGCCGACGGCCTCGGCCTGGGCGAGCACATCGAGCGCCAGCTCGGTCCTGGCGTAGGCGTCCTCGTCGGCGGGGCCCTCGGTCTCGTACTGCCCGCGCCCGTCGACGGCGACCGCCCGGTAACCCGCGAGGGTGAGGGGTTCGAGCATCGCGATGAAGTCCTCCTTGCTCCCGGTGAAACCGGGGAGGAGGAGCGCGGTGCCCCTGGCCGGCCCGCCGTCGGGGACCGCGTCGAGCACGGCGAAGCCGCCGCGCGAGGTGTGCAGCGTACGGGCTCGCGCGCAGGCGGGGGGCAGGAAGGTCGGCGGCCGGCTCATGCCCCCGAGGCTACCCATCCCGCCCCGCCCCGGCCGCACGGGGGAGCCGCGCGGGCACGGGGGTACGGGGGGTACGCCGAAGGCCCGGCCCCCTGATCGGGGACCGGGCCTTTCGGGCGCACCGATCAGGCGTCGGGCGCGGCTACGGCCTTGACGGCCGCCTTGCGGGTGCGGCGACGCGGCTTGACCTCGGCCTCGGTCTCCGCCGCCTCGGCGGCGACGGGCTCGGCCTTGGCGACGGCCTTGCGCGTACGGCGGGGCTTGGCCTCGACCGCTTCCGGCTCGGCGGTGGCGACTGCCTTGACGGCGGCCTTGCGGGTGCGGCGCGGCTTGACCTCCGCCTCGGCCTCGGCCGCGACGGGCTCGGCGGTGGTGACTGCCTTGACGGCGGCCTTGCGCGTACGGCGGGGCTTGGTCTCGGTCTTGACCTCGGTCTCGACGGCTTCCACCGTGGCGTCGGGTGTGGCGACGGCCTTGACGGCGGCCTTGCGGGTGCGGCGCGGCTTGACCTCCGGCTCCGGCTCCGCCTCGACCGCGACGGGCTCGGCGGTGGCGACGGCCTTGACGGCGGCCTTGCGCGTACGGCGCGGCTTGGTCTCGGCCTCGACCGCGACGGGCTCCGCCGCCGGGGTCACCACCGGCTCGACGAACGCCACGACCGCCGGGGCGGCCTCCGCCGGCTCCACGGCCTTGACGGCGCGGGTACGGCGGCGGCGCGGCTGCCTGGCCTCGGTCTCGGCCACGGCGTCCGCGACGACCTCGGCGACGGCGACGGCAGCGACCGGAGCCTGGGCCTGGGCCTGGGGCTGGGCGACGGCCTCCGACGAGGCGCCGACCCGGGTACGGCGGCGACGCCTCGGGGTGCGGGGCTCCGACACCGTCTCCGGGGCGCTCGGGGCGCCCGTGGTGACGGCGGCGGGGGCCGGGGCGGCCGAGTCCGCGCCGCCACGGGTGCGACGGCGCTGACGCGGCGTCCTGGTGCGCGCGGGGCGCTCCTCCTGGACCGGGGCGGCGGCGGGCCGGCGGTTGCGCGGCCCCGTCTCGCCCAGGTCCTCGACGGCCTCGGCGGCCAGCCCGGCCCGGGTGCGCTCGGCACGCGGCAGCACACCCTTGGTGCCCGCCGGGATGCCCAGCTCCTCGAAGAGGTGCGGCGAGGTCGAGTACGTCTCCGGCGGGTCCGGGAAGCCCAGGTCCAGCGCCTTGTTGATCAGCTGCCAGCGCGGGATGTCGTCCCAGTCGACCAGAGTGACCGCGGTGCCGGACTTGCCGGCGCGGCCGGTGCGGCCGACGCGGTGCAGATAGGTCTTCTCGTCCTCGGGGGACTGGTAGTTGATGACGTGCGTCACACCGTCGACGTCGATGCCCCGGGCGGCGACGTCGGTGCAGACGAGGACGTCGACCTTGCCGTTGCGGAAGGCGCGCAGGGCCTGCTCGCGCGCGCCCTGGCCGAGGTCGCCGTGGACCGCGCCGGAGGCGAAGCCGCGCTGGGCGAGCTGGTCCGCGATGTCCGCGGCCGTGCGCTTGGTACGGCAGAAGATCATGGCGAGCCCGCGGCCCTCGGACTGGAGGATCCGCGAGACCATCTCGGGCTTGTCCATCGAGTGCGCGCGGTAGACGCGCTGCGTGATGTTGGCGACGGTCGCGCCCTCGTCGTCCGGCGCGGTGGCGCGGATGTGCGTGGGCTGCGACATGTAGCGACGGGCCAGGCCGATGACCGCGCCCGGCATGGTCGCCGAGAACAGCATCGTCTGACGGCGCGGGGGCAGATGCTGGATGATCTTCTCGACGTCCGGGAGGAAGCCCAGGTCGAGCATCTCGTCGGCCTCGTCGAGGACGAGCACCCGCACCTTGGAGAGGTCGAGCTTCTTCTGGCCCGCGAGGTCGAGCAGCCGGCCGGGGGTGCCGACGATCACGTCGACGCCCTTGCGGAGCGCCTCGACCTGGGGCTCGTAGGCCCGGCCGCCGTAGATCGCCAGCACGCGCACATTGCGCACCTTGCCGGCGGTCAGCAGGTCATTGGTGACCTGGGTGCACAGCTCGCGGGTGGGAACGACCACCAGGGCCTGCGGGGCGTCGGTCAGCTGCTCGGGCTTGGCCCGGCCCGCCTCGACGTCCGCCGGAACGGTGACGCGCTCCAGGATCGGGAGGCCGAAACCGAGCGTCTTGCCGGTGCCGGTCTTGGCCTGGCCGATCACATCGGTACCGGAGAGCGCTACGGGGAGCGTCATCTCCTGGATCGGGAAGGGGTGCACGATGCCGACGGCTTCGAGCGCTTCGGCGGTCTCGGCCAGGATGCCGAGATCCCGGAACGTCGTTTGCTGCGTAGTCAGGGTATTGCCTCTTCTGTGAGACGCGACGCGAGGCGAACGAAGGGGGTCGTACCGCACCCGGGTATCGGGCCGGCCGTGGGTTGGCCGGACGGTGCGGGACCACTGCCGTCGCTCTAGCCGCTTTCGCCGCTGAGGGGGCCCCTCATCCACGGTCTGCGCGACTGGCGCACGGTCCGCGTGGAGGGCGGTCGGTTCGGAGCCGATCGTGCTACCGACCGGGCATCCTCATGAGAGATCAGAAGGAATGAATCCCTCAGTCAAACACTGTGATCGCCCACCGAGAATCAGAAAAACGCTCAGCGGGCGCAATACCACTGTACCCCGGATTCGCGCATGTGTGTTGGGCGATTTCGTAGGAACCGTGGTGCCGAAGGGGTACGGGAGAGCCCCTGGCCCGGCTGACCAGCCCCTTACGAGGAGGTGCGGGCGGGCTATTGTGCGCTTCATGGAGACGCCTGACAACGCCGCTCGGCCCATTGACCCCGCAAAGCCCGAGGACCCCGCAAAGCCCGCGGAGACCACTGACTCCGCAGACACCACCGACACGGTGGTGCACACCGGTATCGCGGCCCAGAACTGGGACACGGCCTCCGTCGAGCCCCAGTACCGGGCCGCCGTCGTGGATCTCCTGGGCGCGCTCGCCTATGGAGAGCTGGCCGCTTTTGAACGGCTCGCGGAGGACGCCAAACTCGCGCCGACCCTCGGCGACAAGGCGGAACTGGCGAAGATGGCCTCCGCCGAATTCCATCACTTCGAGCGGCTGCGGGACCGGCTCTCCGCGATCGACACCGACCCGACTGCCGCCATGGAGCCCTTCGCCCAGGCGCTGGACGACTTCCACCGCCAGACCGCGCCGTCCGACTGGCTGGAGGGCCTGGTCAAGGCGTACGTCGGCGACTCGATCGCCAGTGACTTCTACCGTGAGGTCGCCGCCCGGCTCGACTCCGACACCCGCGCCCTGGTGCTCGCGGTGCTCGACGACACCGGCCACGGGAACTTCGCCGTGGAGAAGGTGCGCGCGGCCATCGAGGCCGACCCCCGCCTCGGCGGACGGCTCGCGCTGTGGGCGCGGCGGCTGATGGGCGAGGCGCTCTCCCAGGCCCAGCGGGTCGTGGCGGAGCGCGACGCGCTCTCCACCATGCTGGTCGGCGGGGTCGCCGACGGCTTCGACCTGGCGGCGGTCGGCGAGATGTTCGCCAGGATCACCAAGGCCCACACCAAGCGGATGGCGGCCCTGGGGCTCGCGGCCTGACCCGCCGGGGCGGTCCGGCCGGAAGGTCACCCGCGCGGCGTCGGCTGCTGAGGACGGCATGTCGAGGACGGGGAGGCCGGCGGCCGCTCAGTAACGCAGCGCCCCGCGCAGCCGCGCCGGGGGTCTCAGCAGCAGCGACAGCAGGACGGCCCCGATGAGCAGCGCGCCCACCAGGGTCCCCAGCAGCTGTCCGGGGCCGAGCGCCAGATGCGTCACCCAGGCTCCGAAGAGCGCGCCGATCGGGCCCGCGAGGAAGACCGCCCGGCGGGCCGGGAGCCGGGCGGAGAACTGGCGGTGGGCCGCCCAGGCGAGGCCGAGACCCAGCAGAACCGAGCCGAGCACTTCCAGCAGCACTGCCGATCACCTCGCGGACACGGGTGGGGATGGGGCGGTCACAGCCCGTACTACCCGCTGACCTCGACAAGCAACCCTCCGGCGGGCACCGGCGTGTCGGAAGTCCCGCCCCGGCACGCGCCAGGGGCCCGGGCGGAATCACTCCCGCCCGGGCCCCTTGGCCGTACTTCTTCTCCCGCGTGGTGCGCCCAGGGGACTCCCTAGAGCGCGCCGAAGCCCACACGCCGTGTCGCGGGCTCACCGATCTCGACGTAGGCGATCCGGTCCGCCGGGATCAGGACCCTGCGGCCCTTGTCGTCCGCGAGGCTGAGCAGCCGCGCCTTGCCGGCGAGCGCGTCACCCACCGCGCGCTCGACCTCCTCGGCGGACTGCCCGCTCTCCAGAACGATCTCCCGGGGTGCGTGCTGCACGCCGATCTTGACCTCCACGGCTATGTCCCTCCGAACGGTCAGCGTTGCGCGGTCGGCCGCGCCGTACCCAGCACACATTAGCCGGGCCGGAGCACTCGCCCACCGCCCAGGGGAACGCCAAGAGCGAACAACCGGCGCCCCCGGGGTCAGTGCTCCTCGTCTCCGGCGTCCGCGCCGTGCAGCGGGAAGCCCGCGATGCCCCGCCAGGCGAGGGAGGTGAGCAGCCGCACCGCCTGCTCGCGAGGGATGGCCGACTCGCTGGAGAGCCAGTATCTGGCCACCACCTGGGAGACTCCGCCCAGGCCCACCGCCAGCAGCATGGACTCGTCCTTGGACAGGCCCGTGTCGCCGGCGATCACGTCCGAGATCGCCTCGGCGCACTGGAGGGAGACCCGGTCGACGCGCTCGCGCACGGCCGGCTCATTGGTCAGGTCCGACTCGAAGACCAGCCGGAAGGCCCCGCCCTCGTCCTCCACGTACGCGAAATAGGCGTCCATGGTGGCCGCCACCCGCAGCTTGTTGTCGGTGGTGGACGCGAGCGCGGTGCGCACCCCCGCCAGCAGCGCCTCGCAGTGCTGGTCGAGCAGGGCGAGATAGAGATCCAGTTTCCCCGGGAAATGCTGATAGAGAACCGGCTTGCTGACCCCCGCACGCTCGGCGATGTCATCCATGGCGGCCGCGTGGTAACCCTGCGCCACGAATACTTCCTGGGCGGCCCCCAGAAGCTGATTCCTGCGGGCTCGGCGTGGCAGGCGCGTGCCTCGTGGGCGCGTCGCCTCTGTCTGCTCGATGGCTGTCACGCCGCCTCCCAAATTCGTTCCGTGCGCGCTGTGCGCCGCGCCGCCATCGTACTTTTGGGTAACCCGGGCACGCGCGTCGCGGACGCAGAATTTCACGGACCGGACAGCCGCGGTAGTTCCCTATTGGTGGGCAAAGAGGGGCAGGTCACCGATAGTCGTCCTCGTCGAGACCTACCACGCGCGCCTGTTCGACCGCGTCCGCCTCGCTGGCGGTGTCCGAATCGATGTGCGCCGGGGGCTCGTCCGGCTCGGGGCTCACCTCCGTCCGCTGCTCGGCGGCGTCGGCCTCCGGGACCTCCGTGCCGAGCGCCTCGGTCTCCCCGCTCGCGCCTCCGGCGTCCGCGCCGTCCCCGGCGCTCTCGTCGTAGTCGTAGGGGATGTCCGGGTCGGTGGGGTCGACAGCCATGCGGCACCGCTTTCCCTGAAGGGGGAAGACACGTCCCCTCAGTGACCCGTCCACGGTCCGGCGAATCCGGTCGGCGGACTGTGCGTACGGCCCTACTCAAGAGCGTAGAAGCTGAAGGGGCCGGGCGCTATGCGGCCTGTGACGCCGAACACACGATTCCCGGTGTGATCGTCTCGTAACATTGGCGCATGTCTTCGACCGAGCTGCCCGGCGTCCGCGCCGTCACCGCCGCCGCGGATCCCGTGGTGGCGGCCGTGCGGGTCGCCGAGGGCGAGACGCTGCGCTCCGTGACGCTGCCGGGGCTCACCCTCAATGTACGGTCGCGCCCGCCGTCCCGCACCGGGCTGCCGCCCGCGCTCTACGTCCACGGTCTGGGCGGCTCCTCGCTGAACTGGTCGGCGCTGATGCCGCTGCTCGCGGACGCGGTGGACGGCGAGGCGGTCGATCTGCCGGGCTTCGGGGACTCCCCGCCGCCCGTGGACGGCGATTACTCGATCACCGGTCACGCCCGCGCGGTCATCCGCCATCTCGACGCGGCGGGCCGCGGCCCCGTGCATCTGCTGGGGAACTCCCTGGGCGGCGCGGTCACCACCCGGGTCGCCGCCGTCCGCCCCGATCTGGTGCGCACCCTCACTCTGATCTCTCCCGCGCTGCCCGAGCTGAGGGTGCAGCGCACCGCCGTGCCCACCGCGATGCTCGCGCTGCCGGGCGTCGCCCGGCTCTTCGGCCGCGTCTCCCGGGACTGGACGGCCGAGCGCCGCACCCGGGGGGTGATGGCGCTCTGTTACGGGGATCCCGGGCGGGTCTCCGAGGAGGGGCTGCGCCACGCGGTGGCGGAGATGGAGCGGCGCGGCAGGCTGCCCCACTTCTGGGACGCGACCGCCCGTTCGGCGCGCGGCATCGTCGACGCCTACACCCTCGGCGGCCAGCACGGGCTGTGGCGTCAGGCCGAGCGGGTGCTCGCGCCGACCCTGCTGGTGTACGGCGGGAGGGACAAGCTCGTCGCGTACCGTATGGCGCTCAAGGCGGCGAACGCCTTCCGGGACTCCCGGCTGCTGACCCTGCCGGACGCCGGACACGTGGCGATGATGGAGTATCCGGAGGCCGTCGCGCAGGCCGTCCGGGAACTGCTCGACGACACCGGTAGGAGCTGATCGAAGCTCGTGGGACGACACAGCCGCAAGGGCCCCGCGCCCAAGGCCGCCCCGGTGGACCCCGGCCCGGCCCCCCGGGAGAGCGCCGGGCCGCCCGCGGCCGAGGCCCACGCGTATCAGCGGCCCGCCCCCTCCTACGGCACGGATCCGGCGTACGGCACCGCCCCGGCCCCCGCCCCGGGGGCCGTCGCTCCCGGCAGCGGACGCCGCAGGCGCTCCGGGCAGCCGGGCGGCGAGCACACCGGCCCCGCCGGGCAGCCGGGGGCGCGGACCCGCGGCGGCCATCCCGAGCAGCATGAGACGGGCGGCGGCTGGGGCGGCCCGGAAGCCGCCGCGGCGGCCGGGCCCCAGCCGCCCGCGCCGGGCGGCCGGAGGCGGCAGCGGCCGGAGGCGCCCCCGGCCCAGGCCCGGATACCGGGACCGCGCGGCCGGTCGGCCGCCGAGGCCGGGCCGCTGGCTCCGGCCGGCGGCCCGATCCCCGGCCAGCGCCATCCCGGCGAGAGCGAGGGTGAGGGTGAGGGCGGCGGCAGCGGTGACGCGAGCGGTTCGGGCCGGGCGGGCAGGAGCGGCAAGGGAGGCGGCAAGGGGGGCGGCAAGGGCCGCACCTTCACCGGGATCGCGGCCGCCGCCGTGACCACCGTTCTCGCCGTCGTCGTGGCCGGGCAGGTCGCCGAGGAGAGTGGCCGGAAGAAGACCCCGACCACCTCCGAACCCGACCGTCCCAAGAGCGCCCCCGCCTCCGGGCCGGACATCCACTCCGGCCCCGTGCCCTCCCCGGCCGTGCAGAAGACGGTTCCCCGCCCGGCCTATGCCGAGCTGATGGCCGAACGATTTCCCATCAGTCGCGACGAGAAGGCCGACGGCGTATTCGAGGCTGTTCCCGGCAACGACCGGGCCCCGGGCCGCGGAGAGAAGATCCGCTATCGCGTCGACATCGAAAAAGGGCTCGACATGGACGGCGCATTGTTCGCCAATGCCATTCAGCGAACTCTGAACGACGAGCGCAGTTGGGCCGGAAAAGGCGCGGTGACATTCGAGCGCATCTCGTCCGGCGAACCGGAATTCGTCGTCACACTCGCCAGCCCCGGTACGACGAACATCTGGTGTGCGAAATCCGGACTGAACACCGACATCGAGGATGTCAGCTGTGATTCCGCCTCCACCGATCGAGTGATGATCAACGCCTATCGCTGGGGCCAGGGCTCCGAGACCTACGGCCCCGAGGCGATGCACGCCTACCGCCAGATGCTCATCAACCACGAGGTGGGGCACCGGCTCGGCCACGGCCATGTGAACTGCGGCACCGAGGGGGCCCTCGCCCCGGTGATGCAGCAGCAGACGAAATCCCTGAACATCGGCGGGATCGAATGCCGGCCCAACCCCTGGCCCTACCCCGGAAGTTGAGGGCTCACGCCCCCTCCGGGAGGGTATGTCCCCGGCTCCGCCCGCTGTCCACTCTGTGAGACGGCTGTCTCACGTTTGGCCGCCAAAGCTTTGACATCGGCGGCGGGGTCGTCCATATTTCTCGGCATGTCGCACCGTCACGCCGCCTTCGAACGCGCCGCCATTGAGCTGGCGCTCATCGGCGTGGCCGGGCACAGCGTGGCAGACATCCACTGTCGCTGAAGCCTGCCCCGGTGCCCGCCGGCCCTTAGTGAGCCGGCCCCTTCAGTCGATTCCCTTCATTCGAAGCCGAATTCTCCTGATGGTCGCGCCCGGGCGTTCCCCACGTCCGCAGGCGCGGCTTCCGGCCTTTCCGTGTGCTTGACGCACGCACCCCTCGTCGACGCCTGTGCGGACATTTCCGTATTTCCCGCGCTCAATGAGAGGTCTTCTTCCAATGCGTCAACTGTCCGTCATATCCCGCCGTGTGGCAGCGGCCGCCGTCAGCCTCGTCGTGGTCTCGTCCGCCGCCGCCTGCGCCGGACCCCAGGACGACGGCGCGAAGAAGAACGACGCGGCCGGCGGCGACAAGCCCGCCCGGGGCGGCACCCTCACCGTGCTCAACAGCGAGCCGCAGACCGACTTCGACCCCGCCCGGCTCTACACCTCCGGCGGAGGAAACGTCCCCTCACTCGTCTTCCGCACCCTGACCACCCGCAACCGCGAGGACGGCCAGGCGGGCACCAAGGTCGTGCCCGACCTCGCCACCGACCTCGGCCGTCCCAACAAGGACGCCACCGAGTGGACGTACACCCTCAAGGACGGGCTCAAGTACGAGGACGGCACCCCGATCACCACCGCCGACATCAAGTACGGCATCGAGCGCTCCTTCGCCGCCGAACTCTCCGGCGGCGCGCCCTATCTGCGGGACTGGCTCATCGGCGGCGACACCTACCAGGGCCCCTACAAGGACAAGAAGGGCCTCGCGTCGATCGTCACACCCGACGCGAAGACGATCGTCTTCAAGCTGAGGAAGCCCGAGGGCGAGTTCCCCTACCTCGCCACCCAGACCCAGTTCACCCCCGTGCCCAAGGCCAAGGACACCGGCGCCAAGTACGAGGAGCACCCGATCTCCTCGGGCCCGTACAAGGTCGTCAAGAACGAGGGCGACGGCGAGCGGCTGGTCCTGGAGCGCAACCCGCACTGGTCCGAGAAGACCGACCCGGAGCGCAAGGCCTACCCCGACACCATCGACGTCACCTCCGGCCTCGACTCCGCCGTCATCAACCAGCGGCTCTCCACCGGCTCCGGGGCCGACGCCTCCGCCGTCACCACCGACACCAACCTCGGCCCCGCCGAGCTGGCCCGGATCGGCGGCGACAAGGAGCTGGCCGGCCGCGTGGGCACCGGCCGCTTCGGCTATGTCAACTACCTCGCCTTCAACCCGAAGGTGAAGCCGTTCGACGACATCAAGGTGCGCCAGGCGATCTCGTACGCCATCAACCGCACCAGCGTGATCAACGCCGCCGGCGGCTCCGCCCTCGCCGAGCCCGCGACCACCTTCCTGCCCGAGACCAAGGCCTTCGGGTACACCCCGTACGACCACTTCCCGGCCGGGAAGACGGGCGATCCGGAGAAGGCGCGCCAGCTCCTCAAGGAGGCCGGGCACGAGAACCTCACCATCACGCTGACCCACTCCACCGAGCAGAACCGGCAGACCAGCCCCGAGGTCGCCACCGCCGTGCAGCAGGCCCTCAAGAAGGCCGGGATCAACCTCAAGCTCGAAGGGCTGGAGAACAACGCCTTCAACGAGGCCCGCTGGAACGCCAAGAGCGGCCCCGGCTTCTTCCTCTCCCGCTGGGGCGCGGACTGGCCGTCCGGAGCCCCCTTCCTCGCGCCGATCTTCGACGGCCGCCAGATCGTCAAGGACGGCTCCAACTACAACCACGCCCAGCTGAACGACCCCGCGGTCAACAAGGAGATCGACGAGATCAACAAGCTGACCGATCTGGACGCCGCCGCCGCCCGCTGGGGCGCGCTCGACAAGAAGATCGGCGAGCGGGCGCTCGACGTCCCGCTCTTCCACCCCGTCTACAAGCGGCTCTACGGCAAGAACGTCAAGAACATCGTCATCAGCGACTGGACCGGCGTTCTCGACATCTCGCAGGTCTCGGTCAAGTGAGCACCACCACCCTCGACCTCCCGGCCGCGGACGCCCACCGGGCGCCCGCGGCCGGGGGCGCCCTGCGGCGGCTCGCCGCCCGGCCGGCCGCGCTGATCTCCGCCGGGGTGCTCGCCCTGCTGGTCGTGGCCGCGCTCGCCGCTCCGCTGCTGACCGCCCTGGAGGGCCAGGACCCCCACACGTACCACGACTCGCTCGTGGACTCGGCGCGCGGCGGAGTCCCGATCGGCTCCTTCGGCGGGGTGAGCGCCGATCACTGGCTCGGCGTCGAGCCCGGCACCGGGCGCGATCTGTTCGCCCGGCTGCTGTACGGGGCCAGGATCTCGCTGCTGGTCGCCGTCGGAGCCACGGCGGTGCAGGTCGCGATCGGCGTCGCCGTCGGCCTCGCGGCCGGACTCGGCAACCGCTTCGTGGACTCCCTGCTCAGCCGCGTCACCGATGTGATGGTCTCGCTCCCGATGCTGGTCCTCGGCATCGCGCTCACCGCCGTCGTCCACCCGGACTTCCCCCGTCCGCTGCTGCTGATCCTGATCATCGGCGCGCTGGGCTGGGGCGGCACCGCCAGAATCGTCCGGGCGCAGACCCTCAGCCTCAAACGGCTCGACTTCGTCGCCGCCGCCCGGCTCGGCGGCAACGGCCCCTGGCGGGTGGCGCGGCGCGAACTGCTGCCCTCGCTGGCCGCCCCCGTGATCACCTACGCGGCGATCCTGCTGCCGGTGAACATCGTGGTCGAGGCCTCGCTGTCCTTCGTCGGCGTCGGAGTGAAGCCGCCGACCCCCTCCTGGGGACAGATGCTGTCGAACGCCCAGACCTGGTTCCGCGCCGACCCGATGTACGTCCTGCTCCCCGCCGGACTGCTCTTCGTGACCGTCCTCGCGTTCACCGTCCTCGGCGACGCGGTCCGCACGGCACTGGACCCCAGGGAGGCGAGCCGGCTGCGGATCGGCACCCGCAAGGAGCGGAGGAAGACCTCATCATGACGAGATTCGTCGTCAAGCGTCTCGGCGGCGCGGTATTCGTCCTGCTGGTGCTCTCGGCACTGGTCTACGGACTGTTCTATCTGGCCCCCAGCGACCCCGCCCGGCTCGCCTGCGGGGAGCGCTGCTCGCCCGCGCAGATCGCCCAGGTCCGCGAACAGCTCGGACTCGACGAGTCGGTGCTGACGCAGTACGCGCAGTTCCTCCAGGGCGTGTTCACCGGCCGCGACTACAGCACCGGCGTCTCGACGCTGCGCTGCGACGCGCCCTGCCTCGGCTTCTCGTACCAGAGCGACCAGCAGGTCACCGAACTGATCCTGGACCGGCTGCCCGCCACCGCCTCGCTCGCGCTGGGCGCGATGGTCATCTGGCTGACCGTCGGCGTCGGCACCGGAGCGCTCTCCGCGCTCCGGCGCGGCGGCCTCACCGAGCGGGCCCTGACCGTGGCCACCCTGGCCGCGACCGGCACGCCCGTCTTCATCCTCGGACTGCTGATGCTCATGGTCGTCTGCGCCTATCTCCAGTGGCTGCCCTTCCCGACCTATGTGCCGCTCGGCGAGGACCCCGAGCAGTGGGCCTGGAACATGCTGCTGCCCTGGCTGACCCTGGGATTCTTCGAGTCGGCGAAGTACGCCCGGCTGACCCGCGCCTCGACGCTGGAGACCCTGGCCGAGGACCACATCCGTACCTTCAGGGCGTACGGGGTGGGGGAGCGGGCCATCGTCGGACGCCACGCCCTGCGGGGCGCGGTACCGCCGGTGATCGCGCTCAGTGCGCTCGATCTCGGCACGATGTTCGGCGGCGCGGTCCTCACCGAGTCGCTGTTCGGCATCCCCGGTCTCGGCAAGACGCTGATCGACGGGGTACGCGTGATCGACCTGCCCGTGGTGGTGGGTGTGGTGCTGGTGATCGGCGCCGCTGTGGTGCTGGCGAACGTGGTCGCGGATCTGCTGTACGCCGCCGCGGACCGAAGGGTGGTCCTGTCATGACGACACCGCTGGTCGAGGTCGAGAACCTCGTCGTGGAGTTCCCCGGCGGCGGCAGTGGTGGCGGTGGCGGCGGTCGCGGTGCGCGGGCGGTCGACGGGCTGTCGTTCACCCTCCCGCAGGGGCGCGCGCTCGGCCTGGTCGGCGAGTCGGGCAGCGGCAAGAGCACGGTCGCGGGCGCGCTGCTCGGACTGCACCGGGGGACCGGCGCGCTCACCTCGGGGAGCGTACGGGTCGGCGGCACGGACGTGGCCGAGGCGAGCCCGGCCGCCCTGCGCGAACTCCGCGGCGGGGTCGCGGCGATGGTCTTCCAGGACCCGCTCTCCTCCCTGGACCCGTACTACGCGATCGGCGACCAGATCGCCGAGGTGTACCGGGTGCACACCCGGGCCTCCCGGCGGGCCGCCCGCGCCCGCGCTGTCGAGGTGCTGGAGCGGGTCGGCATCCCGGACGCGCCCCGGCGCTCCCGCTCCCGCCCGCACGAGTTCAGCGGCGGGATGCGCCAGCGCGCCCTGATCGCGATGGCGCTGGCCTGCGAACCCCGGCTGCTGATCGCGGACGAGCCGACGACCGCGCTCGATGTGACCGTGCAGGCGCAGATCCTCGATCTGCTGCACGGGCTGCGCGAGGAGACCGGGATGGGGCTGCTGCTGGTCACCCATGACGTGGGGGTGGCGGCCGAGAGCGTGGACGAGGTGCTGGTGATGAAGGAGGGACGGGAGGTGGAACGGGGGCCGGTCGGCGAGGTGCTGACCGCCCCTCGGCAGCCGTACACCAGGGCCCTGCTGGCCGCCGTGCCCCGCATCACCGCCGTACCCTCCCCGGCTCCGGCCCCGGTGCCGGCTCCGGTGCCGGTGCCGGTGCCGGGCGCGCGGGAGAGCTCCGGGCCCGGGGATGCGCTCCTCGAAGTCTCCGGGCTGCGGCGCGAATTCGGGCGCGGGAAGGGCCGGGTCGTCGCCCTCGACGGCGTCGACCTCACCGTCCACGCCGGAACCACCCTCGGCGTCGTCGGCGAGAGCGGCAGCGGCAAGACCACCCTCGGCCGGGTCCTCGTGCGCCTCCTCGACCCCACCGCCGGACAGGTCCGCTACGACGGCACCGAGATCGGCGGCCTCTCGGAGAAGGCCCTGCGGCCCTACCGGCGCGAACTCCAGATGGTCTTCCAGGACCCCGTCGCCTCCCTCAACCCCCGCCGCTCCGTCGGCGAGTCCATCGCCGACCCGCTGCGCGCGGCGGGCGTCCGCGACGAAGAGCTGATCCGGCGGCGCGTCCAGGAGTCCCTGGAACGGGTCGGACTCGACCCCGACCGGTACGCGGCCTATCCGCACGAGTTCAGCGGCGGCCAGCGCCAGCGCGTCGGCATCGCCCGCGCCCTGATCGCCGAACCCCGCCTCATCGTCTGCGACGAGCCCGTCTCCGCGCTCGATGTGACGACACAGGCCCAGGTGACCGGGTTGCTGCGGGAACTCCAGCGCGAACTCGGCCTGGCGCTCGTCTTCATCGCGCACGACCTCGCCGTCGTCCGGCAGATCAGCGACCGGGTCGCCGTCATGCGCCACGGCCGCATCGTCGAACAGGGCCCGGTGGACGAGGTGTACGGCGCGCCCCGCGACCCCTACACCCGGGAGCTGCTCGCCGCCGTCCCCGCCCTCGACCCGGCGCTCGCCCGCGCCCGCCGCTCCGCCCGCGGGGAGCTGGCCGCGGCCTGAACCCGTGAGCCCGTGAACCCCCGGATCCGCGCCCGCGGTGACGGATCGTCCCTTTAGCGCGACAGAACGCTACCGGGGGGCGAAAGTTACGAGCATTCACCCCTTCCGGTGGCGCGACGGGCAACCGTCCCTCGCGCCACCGCCGTACCGGCTTACGGTCTTTGCGCCGCGGGTCGCCGGGCGGGGGCGGCCCTGGCACCAGGGAGATCGGGGGGGGGATCAGTGCGGGATGGACCGCTCACCATCAGTGATCATTCGCGTGCCCCGGGTGATCGCCATGCCCGGTGCCACCGGATCGCACGCGGGCTCGCGCCTTCCGTGTTCGACCCCCGCCCCCCGGCCCGCGCTCGTGCGCACACCGGGCTCCCCGGCGCGCCGCTCGTGAGTGCCCCCGGCGCACGCCGGGCGGTCCGCCGCGCCGTCCCACAGGCCAAACGCTTCTTCGGGGCTCCGCCGCGGCCCGGCTGAGATCCCGGCCGCCCCGGCCGCACACCACCGAAGATCCCTAAGGAGAGACCGAGATGACTGCCCGACCCCAACCGCAACCGCAACCCCGAACCCGAACCGCGGCCCGTCGGCACAGAGGGAGCGCGCGATGAGGGTGCTGCTGCTCGGGGCCAACGGATTCCTCGGCCGGTTCGTCGCCGACCGACTGCTCGCCGACCCCGCCGTCCACCTCACCGCGCTCGGCCGGGGCGACGACGCGGACGTCCGCTTCGACCTCGCCGGAGGCAGCCCGGGGGCGCTCACCCGCTTTCTGAGCGCCGTCCACCCCGGAGTGGTCATCAACTGCGCCGGAGCCACCCGGGGCGGAGCCCGCGACCTCACCCGGCACAACACCGTCGCCGTCGCCACCGTCTGCGAGGCGCTGCGCCGCAGCGGCTGCGGAGCCCGTCTCGTCCAGGTCGGCTGCGCCTCGGAGTACGGACCCTCCCAACAGGGCTCCTCCACAGCGGAGGACGCCATTCCGAGGCCGGGCGGCCCCTATGGCGTCAGCAAGCTCGCCGCCACCGAGCTGGTGCTCGGCTCCGGCCTGGACGCCGTCGTCCTGCGCGTCTTCTCGCCCGTCGGCCCCGGCACCCCGGCCGGCTCCCCGCTCGGCCGGCTCGCCGAGGCCATGCGGCGCGCGATGCAGTCCGGCGACGGAGAGCTGAAGCTCAGCGGACTCGGCGTCCAGCGCGACTTCGTCGATGTGCGCGATGTCGCCCGGGCGGTCCACGCGGCCTCGCTCTCGGCCGCGCAGGGCGTGGTCAACATCGGCACGGGCCGCGCCGTACGGCTGCGGGACGCCGCCGCGGTGCTCGCCAGGGTCGCCGGATTCGCGGGCGCGCTCCATGAGCTGGACACCCCGCCCGGCAGGCCCCTCGCCCCCGGCATCGGCGCGCCGCGCTCCGAATCCGTGCTCGAACATCTGGCGGCGACCCCGGTGCCCTACCCGGACGGCTGCGGCAGCTGGCAGCAGGCGGATGTGCGCACCGCCCGCGACCGGCTCGGCTGGCGTCCCCGGATCAATCTGGAGGAGTCACTCGCCGACATCTGGATGGAGGCGGCGTGCCGCATCTGACCGGCGGGGAAACGGCGCTCTCCGCGGGCCGCCCCGCGGGGCGCTCCACGGGGCTCTCCACGGCGGACGGACGAGGGACGGAGCAGGAGGGCGGCCGGGGCGGCTGGGGCGGCCTCGGGATCGGCGTCCCCGGCTACGCCCACCCGCTGCTCGCGCCCGCCGAATGGACCGGGCTCACCCGCTCCAGGGCCCCGCTGCACTGGGTCGTCCTCAATGTCGCGGACGGGCCCGGGGACCGCCCCGACCCGCACTGTCTGGCGGCGGCGGGCACGCTCAGCAACGCGGGCGTACGGGTGCTCGGCCATCTCGATCTGGCCGGGGGCGCGCGTCCCTTCGGCGAGGTGATCGCGGACGCCCACCGCTTCGCGGAGTGGTATCGCGTCGACGGCTTCCTGCTGGACCGCTGCCCCGGCGACCGGGCCGGGCTGCCCGCCGTGCGGCGGATCACCGCGACCCTGGAAGCGGTGGTGGACGGCGGCCATGTGGTGCTGGGGCACGGCGCCCACCCGTACCCCGGCTACGCCGAGGCCGCCGACCAGCTGGTGACCTTCTCCGGGCCGTGGACCGACTACCGCTGGTCCCAAGTCGCGGAGTGGACGGCGGAGTACCCGCCGGAACGATTCGCGCACTTCGTCCACGGAGTGCCCCGCACCCATCTGGCCGAGGCCACCCGGATCGCCCGCTGGCAGGGCGCGGGCACGATCTTCTTCACCGACCGCACCGACCGCACCGCCCCGGCCGATGACGACGCCGCCGCGGGCCCGATCGGCCTCCGCGGACAGAGGGCGCAGGTCGGGCCATATGAGACGGTGCCCGGCTACTGGGACGAAATCGTCTCGCAGATCGGACCGGGTGTCTCGGAATGAGGGGACGCGTGGCAGTGTTACGAGGGAACAACCGTACTGACTTATCGACGCAACGGAGTCCCCGTGTCGCTGCCACCCCTGGTCGAGCCAGCCGATGAGCTCACCG
Organism: Streptomyces inusitatus; assembly: GCF_014651115.1. Lineage (GTDB taxonomy): Bacteria > Actinomycetota > Actinomycetes > Streptomycetales > Streptomycetaceae > Streptomyces > Streptomyces amakusaensis. Next base: position 124,867 of record NZ_BMWG01000013.1, read on the forward strand.
TTGACGAGGTTCGCAGGTACTCCCGCCACCTGATCATTCCGGATGTCGGAATGGACGGGCAGAAGCGGCTGAAGAACGCGAAGGTGCTGTGTGTGGGTGCCGGGGGCCTCGGCTCCCCGGCGCTGATGTATCTCGCCGCGGCAGGTGTCGGCACCCTCGGCATCGTGGAGTTCGACGAGGTCGACGAGTCGAACCTGCAGCGCCAGATCATCCACAGCCAGGCCGACATCGGCCGCTCCAAGGCCCAGTCCGCCAAGGACTCGGTCCTCGGCATCAACCCGTATGTCAATGTCGTCCTCCACGAAGAGCGGCTCGAAGCCGAGAACGTGATGGACATCTTCGGTCAGTACGACCTGATCGTGGACGGCACCGACAACTTCGCGACCCGCTACCTGGTCAACGACGCCTGTGTGCTGCTGAACAAGCCCTATGTGTGGGGCTCCATCTACCGCTTCGACGGCCAGGCGTCCGTCTTCTGGTCCGAGCACGGCCCCTGCTACCGCTGCCTCTACCCGGAGCCCCCGCCGCCGGGCATGGTCCCCAGCTGCGCCGAGGGCGGTGTCCTCGGAGTGCTCTGCGCCTCCATCGGCTCCATCCAGGTCACCGAGGCGATCAAGCTGCTGGCCGGGGTCGGCGACCCGCTGGTCGGCCGGCTGATGATCTATGACGCCCTGGAGATGCAGTACCGCCAGGTCAAGGTCCGCAAGGACCCCGACTGCGCGGTCTGCGGCGAGAACGCCACCGTCACCGAGCTGATCGACTACGAGGCCTTCTGCGGCGTCGTGTCCGAGGAGGCCCAGGAGGCGGCGGCCGGTTCCACGATCACTCCCAAGCAGCTCAAGGAGTGGATCGACGACGGCGAGAACATCGAGATCATCGATGTCCGCGAGGTCAACGAGTACGAGATCGTCTCGATCCCCGGCGCGAAGCTGATCCCCAAGAACGAGTTCCTGATGGGCACCGCCCTGGCGACCCTGCCGCAGGACAAGAAGATCGTTCTGCACTGCAAGACGGGCGTCCGCAGCGCGGAGGTCCTCGCGGTGCTCAAGTCGGCGGGCTTCGCCGACGCCGTGCACGTCGGCGGCGGAGTGATCGGCTGGGTCCACCAGATCGAGCCGAGCAAGCCCGTCTACTAGACGAGCCGCACAACACCGACAGGCCGCTCGCCAGGGCCCCGTACCGCTTCGGCGGTCCGGGGCCCTCGCGCTGTCCGCCGGGGCGCGGCGGCTGAGCGGCTGAGCCGCTGAGCGGTTCAGCCGCTCAGGAGGAGCAGACCTTGCCGTTCGGCGGGACCTCGCCGTCCAGCAGATAGTCGTTCATCGTGCGGGTCGTGCACTCCGAAGTGCCGTAAGCGCCATGGGTGTCGCCCTTGTTGGTGACCAGCACACCGACGCCCGGGCCCAGCTCGTCCGCCATCTTCTTCGCGCCCTCGTAGGGGGTCGCCGAGTCGCCCGTGGTGCCGACGACCAGGATCGGGGCCGCGCCCTTCGCGGAGACGTCCGGCGTCTCCCACTCCCCGGGCACCGGCCAGTCGGCGCACCAGCCGGCCAGATCCCAGGCCAGGAACGGCCCGAAGACCGGCGACACCTCGGTGAACTCGGCCAGATAGCGGGAGGTGACCTGCTCCGGCGTCATCCGGCCCTTGCTGTCGGCGCAGGATATGGCGCGCTGCGAGTGGTCCTGGGTGGAGTACTCGCCGTTCTCGTCGCGGTTGTTGTAGGAGTCGGCGAGCATCAGCAGCTGGGTGCCGTCACCGTCCTCCGCCGCCTTGAGGGCGGCGGTCAGATAGGGCCACTGCTTCTCCGAGTACAGCGGGAGGATGATGCCGGTGAGCGCCAGGCTCTCGGTCAGCTCGCGGTCGGTGTCGGTGGGCAGCGGCTCGCGGTCCGCCTTCGCCAGCAGCCGCACTATGCGGTCGGTGCCGTCCTCGGCGGAGACGCCGCGGCTCTTGAAGTAGTTCTCCAGGGTGCGCTGGAAGCCGAGGACCTGATTGCGAGCTCCGCCGGCGAAGTCGGCGGTGGGGTCGACCACGGCGTCCAGGGCGAGCCGACCGACCTTGGCGGGGAAGAGATGGGCGTAGACCGCGCCCAGCTCCGTGCCGTAGGAGAAGCCCAGATAGTGGAGTTTCTCGTCGCCGAGGACCTGGCGCAGCAGATCCATGTCCCGGGCGGCGCTGACAGTGCCGACATGCGGCAGCACCTTGCCGGACCGCTCGGCGCAGCCCGCGCCGAAGGCGGCGGCGTTCTTCATGTACGCCTTCTGCTCGGCGGGGGTGTCCGGGGTGCCGTCCAGCCGGTGGGCGGCCTCCGTCTGCTCGCTGTCGCGGCAGACCACGGCGGAGCTCTGGGCGACTCCGCGCGGGTCGAAGCTGACCAGGTCGTAGCGGGTGCGCAGCTCGGCGAAGTCCTCGCCGGAGGCGGGCAGCGAGGCGACTCCGGAGCCGCCGGGCCCGCCGAAGTTGAACAGCAGGGAGCCGATGCGCTTTCCGGGGCCCTTCGCCTCGGCGCGGACCAGGGCGATGCCGATCGTCTCGCCGGCCGGCTCGCGGTAGTCGAGCGGGGCCTTGAGGGTGGCGCACTGCCACAGCTTTCCGGGGCGCTCGGCATAGCTGCCGTGCGCCGCCACGGGGGCCTCGCACCGCTTCCAGTCGAGCCGCTGGCCGGTGAGCGCGGCGGGCAGCGACACCCCGGCGGTGTCCGAGGCGGCGGCGGGGGCGGCGGCGCTCTTGGACGCGCTCTTCTCCGGCGCGCCCGGCTTGTCCCCGCCGCCGCAGCCGGTGACCGCCAGCAGCGCCGCCGCCGCGGCCAGGGCCCCCATCCGTACCCTCATCGTCATTCCGCCCCCAAGACTCTCCGTACTGTCCCGCCATCCTAAGCAGGGGCACTGACAGCGCCCCGGGACGCCCGCGGCCCGGGGCGCTACGGGCAGACCTTGCCGTTCGGCGGGACCTCGCCGTCCAGCAGATAGGCGTTGACCACATCGCGTACGCACTTGTCGCCGCTGTTGTACGAGCCGTGTCCCTCGCCCTTGTAGGTGAGTTCGACGCCGACGCCCTCGCCGAGCGCGTCGGCCATCGCCTTCGTCCCCTCGTACGGCGTCGCCGGGTCGCCGGTCGCGCCGATGACGACGATGGGGGCCGAGCCCGGCGCGGAGACGTCGGGGTGGGCCCACTCGCCGGGGACGGGCCAGCCGTCGCAGCCCATCAGGCCCCAGCCCAGGAAGTCGCCGAAGAGGGGGGAGGCCGCGCGGAATTCGGGGAGTCTGGCCTTCGTCTGGGCCAGGGAGTAGCGGCCCGTGAAGTCGGCGCAGGTGATGGCGGTGTTGGCGGCGGCGCTGTTGTCGTAGTGCCCGGTGTCGCCGCGTCCGTTCATGAGGTCGGCGAAGGTCAGCAGCAGCCCGCCGTTGCCGCCGTCGGCCTCGTCCAGCCCCTGTTCCAGGTACTGCCACAGCTCCTTGGCGTACAGCGTCTGCGCGATGCCGGTGGTGGCGAGGGACTGGGTCAGCTTCCGTTCCCCGATGGCGGGGATCGGCTTCTCGTCCAGCCGGTCGAGGAGCTCGACGACCCAGTCCTGGATCTCCCGCGCCGAGTTCCCCGGCAGCGGGCAGTCGTCGCCCCGGTCGACGCAGGCGTTCGCGAAGTTCTCGAAGGCCAGCTGGAAGCCCTTCGCCTGGCCGAGGGAGGCCTGTTCGGAGGTCTTGGTGGGGTCGATGGAGGCGTCGAGCACCGCCCGGCCGACATTCTTGGGGAAGAGATGGGCGTAGACGCCGCCGAGTTCGGTGCCGTAGGAGATGCCGAAGTAGTGGAGTTTCCTGTCGCCGAGGACCTGGCGCATCAGATCCAGGTCGCGGGCCGCGTTGGCGGTGCCCACATGCGGCAGTTCGGGGCCGGAGTTCCGCTCGCAGGCGTCGGTGTAGGCGCGCTGGCTGTCCTGGTACGCCTTCTCCTCGGCGGCGTCGTCGGGCGAGGAGTCCTTGGCGTAGTACACGTCGAGCTCCCGGTTCCCCTCGCACTCCACGGGTACGCTGCGGCCGACCCCGCGCGGGTCGAAGCTGACCAGGTCGTAGCGGGTGCGCAGATCGGCGAAGTCCTCGCCGAAGCCGGGCAGCGAGGCGACTCCGGAGCCGCCGGGCCCGCCGAAGTTGAAGATCAGCGAGCCGATTCGTTTCTGCTGGTCCACGGCGGCGGCGCGGATCAGGGCCAGCTCCATGGTCTCGCCGTCGGGCTTCGCGTAGTCGAGGGGCACATCCATGAAGGAGCACTCCCAGGCGGTGCCCCCGGGCAGCGCCGAGGGCGCGGGGCCGCCGCCCTCCGCCTCGGAGGGCGCCGGGCACTTCTGCCAGGTCAGTTCCTGGGCGGCGAGCCCCTTCAGCCCGCCCGCGCCCGTGGTGTTCGTGTCCCCGCCCGCCCGGCCCCCTTCGCCGCTGTCGGAGCACCCCGCGGCCAGCAGCACGGCGAGCGAAGCGGTGAGGGCCACGGCGCGCAGTGCGGAAGAAGTGGTCGGCATGTCCCCATCGTGCGCCGGGGGCGCGCGCGGTGCCCGTGCGGAGGGCCATGCGAGTGCTTCGCCGCCCTCCGGCTCGCCGGGGACCCTTCCGTGGTCCAGAGCGAGCGGTCTAGAGCGCGCCCTTGCGGGTCAGATGGTTGAAGACGAACCACCCGGGCAGCACCGGCAGCCAGAGCGTCAGCGTCCGGTACAGCAGCACCGCGGGGGTCGCGACCTCCTTGGGGACGCCCGCCGCGATCAGGCCGAGGATCAGCGCGCCCTCGACCGCGCCGACGCCGCCGGGGGTGGGCGCGGCCGAGCCCAGGGCGTTGCCCGCGAGGAAGACGACCGCGAGGCTCGCGTAGCTCAGCGGCTGGGTGCCGTCGCCGAAGGCGCGTACCGAGGCGTCCAGGCACATCACGAACACGCCGGTCAGCATCAGCATGCCGCCGATGCCGGTGAGCAGCTTCACCGGGCGCTGGAGCACATCGAGCATGCGCGGCACCACACCGGCGAACAGCGACCGCAGCCGGGTGACGACGAACTTGCGCAGGAACGGGATCGCGGTCACCACCAGCACCAGCACCGCGACCGTGAGCAGGCCCGCGATCACCGTTCTGGACGGGTTGAGCGACGGGGTCTTCTCGGTCCCGGTCAGATAGCCGAAGGTGAGCAGGAGCAGGATGTGCGCGCCGAGCCCGAAGAGCTGCGACGCGCCCACGCTCGCCACCGCGAGCCCCGGGCGCACCCCCGCGCGCTGGAGGAACCGGGTGTTCAGCGCGACCCCGCCGACCGCCGCCGGGGCGACGATCTTGACGAAGGAGCCGGCGACCTGGGCCGCGACGGTCCTCAGGAACGGCACCCGCTCGGGCACGAAGCCCAGCAGGCTCATCGCCGCCGCCACATAGCTGAGCGCGGAGAAGGCGGCGGCGGCAGCCACCCAGCCCCAGTGGGCGTGGCTGAAGTCCGCGACGAAGTCATTGCCCGCGATCGTGGTGAGCAGGAAGTACGCGGCGATCGCGCCCGCGATCAGACTGAAGAGGGTCTTGGGCCTGATGCGCTCCAGCCGCACCGGCTCCACCGGGGCCTGCGGCCGGATCAGCAGCACCTGATGGCGGATCTGGGAGAGCAGATCCTCCTCGCGGACCTCGTCCATGGCCTCGTCCATGGCGCGCTTGTCGGCCTGCTTCTCGGCGCGCTCCGACTTCCGGCCGGTCCTGCGGCCGTCGGCCGCCGTGTCCGCGCTCTCGCCCCGGGCGGTCTGGGCGGCGGCCTCGGCGCGGGCCCGCTTCGCCGCGGCGGCCGCTTCGAGCAGCGCCTCCCGCTCGCGGTGGGCGCGCTCGCGGGCGAGCTTGCGCAGGGTCGCGCGGGCCGAGCGGGTGAGCGCGATCGGCTGGAGCAGCGGCAGACAGTCGGCGACCGTGTCCGGGCCGAGCACCTCGACGGCGGTGGCCACCGCGCGCTCCGCGCCCACCCGCAGTCCCACGGTGGTGAGGAGCTGGGCGATGTCCATACGGAGCACCACATCGCCCGCGGCGATCTCGCCGCCGCGCAGATCGGTCAGGATGACCTCGCCGTCTCCGGCCACCAGGATCGCGTCGCCGTTGAGCCTGCGGTGCGCGATCCGGCGCGACTGGAGCGCCTTGACCTGCCGCCATGCCCCGTGGACGACCTCGTCGGTGATCTCGTCGTCGTCCAGGGCGTCGAGCGAGCGGCCGCCCAGGTGCTCGTAGACCAGCATCACGGCGTCGGGGCCCAGCTCCGAGGTGGCGATCAGCTTGGGGGCGTTGGCCCCGGCGGCGATCGCCGCGTAGGCGAGCAGCGCCTCCTGTTCGAGCGCCTGGCGCAGCGACTGGAGCGAGCGGCGGGTGGTGATGGAGCGCAGCGTCAGCCGCCGCCAGACCCGGTAGAAGAATCCTTGCGCCTGCTGCTCCCGGTCGACGACGGTGACGTCGAGCGGTGGTCCGTCCTCCAGGGTGACGAGATAGCGCCGCCCCCGGTCGCCCTGTTCGGCGGGGCCGCGCTCGCCGCCGCCGTCGGAGGCCCCGGGAGTGCCGAGTACGTCCTCGGCGCGCATCGCGGTGACCGGGTGGAAGCCGACGTGGCGCAGGCCCGCCAGCAGGGTCTGCCCGGTGGGGCGGACGTTGGGCGAGCCGACGGCGTACAGCGTTCCGTACGCGACGGTCCAGCCGAGGAGGACGGTGAGGATGATCGAGAAGGGGGTGGTGTAACCGGCGACGAGCATCGCGAAGGCGTCGAGCAGCAGCACCACCCACAGGACCACGCGCCAGCGGGGTCTGCGGGCCATTCCGACGGCGGTCATATAGGCGATGACGGGTGCGAGATAGCCGTGCACGGGGTCGGTCAGCTCGCCGTTGTGGTGCTGGGTGAGCGCGTCCTGGATGCTGCCGGGCGCGGCCTTGGCGACCCAGAGGTCGGTGGCGAGGGTGACGCCGTGGGCGAGCACGGCGGCGAGCACGCCGTCGGCGATGCGCAGCCCGTCCCGTTTGATCAGCCGTTCGATGGCGAAGGCGACCGGGACCAGCAGGACGGCGATGGACGAGACCAGGCCGGCCAGCTTGACCAGCAGGTCGGGGGCCTGGCCGGTGCCCTTGCTGATGTCCGACGCGAGGCCGGTGGCGGTGCCCTGGGCGAAGGCGGCGACGCCGAGCACCACGGCGATCGCGAGGATGCCGCCGAGCAGCCGCATCAGGTCGGAGGGGCGGTGGACACGGGCGGCGAGCAGGGGCTCGTCGCCCGAGACCCGGTCCGCGCCCGCCACGTCGGGGACGTCGGGACAGTCCTCGGGCTCGGGGACGGTGCTCTCCGCGCTCTCCGTGCTCTCCGCGCTCTCCGGGGCCGGGGTCCGCCGCTTCCTCAGGGACGTCTTCCCGTCCCCGGGGCTGTCCTCGGGCCCGTCCTCGGGCCCGTCCTCCGGCCCGTCCGCGGAACCGTCCTCCGGACCGTCCTCGGGGCCGCCGGGCGGCTCCGGGTACGACTGCGGCTCAGGGGTGCTCGCCGCCCTGCCAGGCTGCACGCCCCGCTCCTTCGCCGTCTCGGTCTCTTCTTGATCTCGTATCACCAGTCACCGCCCGCACGATGGTGGCACGACCGGGCGGTCGGCGGGGGCCGGAGGGGGTGATGGGGGGATCCGAGCGGTGCGAAATACGCCACATCACCTGCTGCGCACCATTCTGCACCCCGGGTGGCCGTCCCCGGGAGTCCGGTGCGTTGTCGGTGGCGTACGGCAGGATGGGCCGGGTGGAAGAGCTGCCGGAGTACGCGGAGCGGGTGCTCGAAGTCGCCGAGCTGATCCCGCCGGGCCGGGTGATGACCTACGGCGACATCGCCGAGTGGCTGGGAGAGGGCGGCCCGCGCCAGGTCGGCCGGGTCCTGGCGCTCTACGGAGGCGCGGTGCCCTGGTGGCGCGTGGTGCGCGCGGACGGCACCCTGCTGCCCGGGCACGAGCCGAGCGCCCTCGCGGAGTACCGCGCGGAGGGCACACCGCTGCGCGAGGCGCCGCGGAGCGCCGAGGGGCATGTGCCCCGCCTCGACATGCGGCGGGCCCGCTGGGACGGTGAGGGCGCTCACATATGACAGCTTCAGCCCATCGAGTGCCCGGCGGGCGGCGGAAGGACCGTACGGAGTACGCGAGGGCCGCGACCGGACCGCCGCATCCACCCCCCGCGCTGGCGTAGCGTCGTCGGCACGCGGCACGCGCCGCTCCATCAGCACCAGCAGACCCACCAGGACCGGCGATCCACGTGAGCTCCTCCTCCACCACCGGACGTCCGCCGTACCAGCGACAGGTACGGCGGCGGACTCCGGGCGCGTACCGGCTGGTGCGCACACCTCCGGGAGCCGTCGCCCCTCCTCAGCTGGACGCGGCCCAGCGCGCCGTGGTTGAGCATGTCTCGGGACCGCTTCTCGTCCTCGCGGGACCCGGCACCGGCAAGACCACCACCCTGGTGGAGACGGTCGCCTCCCGCGTCGCCCAAGGGACCGACCCCGCGCGGATCCTGGTGCTCACCTTCAGCCGCAAGGCCGCCGTGGAACTGCGGGACCGCATGGCGCTGCGGCTCGGCGGCGCGCGCGGCCCGCAGGCGACCACCTTCCACTCGTTCTGTTACGCCCTGGTCCGCGCCCACCAGGACGCCGATCTCTTCGCCGAGCCGCTGCGGCTGCTCTCCGGCCCCGAGCAGGACGTCACCGTACGAGAACTCCTCACCGGACAGATCGACCTGGAGGCGCACGGACTCGCCCGCGAGCAGTGGCCCGACGAGCTGCGGGCGTGCCTCACCACGCGGGGATTCGCCGACGAGGTCCGCGCGGTGCTGGCCCGCAGCAGGGAGCTGGGGCTGGGCCCCGACTCGCTGCGCCGCTTCGCCGTCCGCATCGGGCGGCCGGACTGGAGGGCGGCCGCCGCCTTCCTCGCGGAGTACCTGGACGTTCTGGATATGCAGGGCGTACTGGACTACGCGGAGCTGGTGCACCGGGCTGTGCTGCTGGCCGAGCGGACCGCGTCGCCGCGGGCCTTCCCGTACGACCTGGTCCTGGTGGACGAGTACCAGGACACCGACCCCTCCCAGGTGCGGCTGCTCCAGGCGCTGGCGGGCGGCGGGCGGACCCTGGTCGCCTTCGGCGACCCCGACCAGTCGATCTACGCCTTCCGGGGCGCGGACGTGAACGGCATCCTCGACTTCCCCGACACCTTCCGGCACGCCGACGGCACCCCGTCGGCGGTGGCCGTCCTCACCGCCTCCCGGCGCAGCGGGAAACAGCTCCTGGCGGCGACCCGGCTGCTCACCCGCCGGATGCCGCTGACCCGGCTGCCCTCCGACAAGGTCCGCGCCCACCGCGAGCTGGCGGCGGTCCGCGACGGCGGCACGGTCGAGACCTACACCTTCCCCACGGCCTCCGCCGAACTCGACAACATTGCCGACATCGTGCGCCGCGCCCATCTGGAGGACGGCGTCCCCTGGCACGAGATGGCCGTCCTGGTGCGGGCGGGCAGCCGTACGATCCCGTCGATCCGCCGCGCCCTGACCTCCGCGGGCGTCCCCCTGGAGGTCGACGGCGCGGACGTCCCGCTCCGCCACGAGCCCGCGGTGTCCCCCCTGCTGACCGCCCTCCGCGCCGTCGCCTCGGCCGCCGCCGCAGCGCCGGGGGCCGACCCTGACCCGGCGTATCCGCAGGCCCGGGCCGAGCGTGCGGCGGCTGCCGAGCCGCCCGCCACGGCTCGCACGGCCGAGTCCTCCGCCGAGGCCCCCGGCGCGGCGGGGTCCGGCCCCCGGGAGGCGGCCGGGGCCGCCGAGCCGTCCTCCGGCACGGACCACCCCGTCCCGGGCAGCGCGAGCACCGCCCCCTGGCTCGACACCGAGACCGCGCTCACCCTGCTCGCCTCGCCCCTCGCCGGGATGGACAGCGCGGACCTCCGCCGGCTCGGCCGGGCCCTGCGGGACGAGGAGCGCGCGGCGGGCAATCGCGTACCGCCCCCCTCCGACCTGCTCATAGCCCGCGCCCTCGCCGAGCCCGCCCGGCTCGTCGCGCACGACCCCTCGTACGCCTTCGGCGCGCAGCGGCTCGGCAGGCTGCTCGGCGCCGCCCGGGAACTCCTCGAAGGCGGCGGCACCGCCGAAGAGGCCCTCTGGGAGCTGTGGGACGGCACCGGCTGGCCCGGCAGGCTGGAGCGCGCCGCCCGGCGCGGCGGCGCGGCCGGGCGCAACGCCGACCGCGACCTCGACGCCGTGTGCGCGCTCTTCGACACCGCCGCCCGCGCCGAGGAGCGCACCGGCGGCCGGGGCGCGCTCAACTTCATCGAGGAGATCGAGGCGCAGGACATCGCCGCCGACACCCTCTCCACCCGGGAGACCCGCTCCGGCGCGGTCCGGCTGATGACCGCCCACCGCGCCAAGGGCCTGGAGTGGAGCCTCGTCGTCGTCGCCGGGGTCCAGGAGGGCCTCTGGCCCGATCTGCGCCGCCGGGGCTCCCTCCTGGAGGCCGACCGCATCGGGCGCGACGGCCTCGCCGAACCGCTCTCCCCCGGGGCCCTCCTCGCCGAGGAGCGCCGGCTCTTCTACGTCGCCGCCACCCGCGCCCGCGACCGCCTCGTCGTCACCGCCGTCAAGGCCCCCGCCGACGACGGCGACCAGCCCTCCCGCTTCCTCGCCGAACTGGGCGCGGAGCCCAAGGACGTCACCGGACGCCCCCGCCGCCCCCTCGCCGTCCCCGCGCTCGTCGCCGAACTGCGCGCCACCACCGTCGACCCCGGGGCCACCCCGGCGCTCCGCGACGCCGCCGCCCGGCGGCTCGCCGCCCTCGCCGCGCTCCGCGACGACGAGGACATGCCCCTCGTACCCGCCGCGCACCCCGACCGCTGGTGGGGCCTGCACGACCCCACCCGGGCCCCGGAGCCGCTGCGCGACCGCGACCAGCCCGTCGCGCTCTCCGGCAGCGCCCTGGACCAGCTCGCCAACGCCTGCGCCCTCCAGTGGTTCCTGGGCCGCGAGGTCAAGGCGGACGCCCCCGCCACCACCGCCCAGGGCTTCGGAAACGTCATCCACGTCCTCGCCGACGAGGTGGCCTCCGGCCGTACCCCCGCCGATCTGGCCGTCCTCATGGAGCGCCTCGACTCCGTCTGGGACGCCCTCGTCTTCGACGCGCCCTGGAAGTCGCGGCAGGAGAAGGAGCACGCCCGCGCCGCCCTGGAGCGCTTTCTGCGCTGGCACGTCATGGACCGGGGCGGCCGCATCCCCACCGCCACCGAGCACGGCTTCGACGTCACCCTGGAGGCCGGGGAGTACGCGGTACGCATCCGGGGCTCCATGGACCGTGTCGAGAGGGACGCCGAGGGACGCGCCTATGTCGTGGACTTCAAGACCGGCAAGCAGGCCCCCACCGGCCCCCAGGTCGCCCGCCACCCCCAGCTCGCCGTCTACCAGCTCGCCGTGCGCGAGGGAGCCCTCGACCCGGACTCGGACCCGGCCTCCGCCACCGACCCGGACTCGGCCTCCGGCGCGGACTCCGCCTCCGGCGCGCCGCCGACCGAGTCCGGCGGCGCGGAACTCGTCCATCTGCGGCAGGGCGCGATCAAGAAGGAGGGCGGCGACGCTCTGCCCAAGGTGCAGACACAGCCGCCGCTCGACGGGGAGTGGGTCTCGGAGCTGCTCGCCACCGCCGCGGGCCGCGTCCTGGACGAGCGCTTCACCCCGTCCACCGGCGCGCACTGCTCGAACTGCGCCTTCCGCGCCTCGTGCAGTGCCCAGCCCGAGGGCCGCCACATCGTCGAATGAGCCCTCCCGCCTCCGCGCCGGACCGGCGCGGAGCCGGAGTGTCAGTGGCCGCCAGTAGCCTCTTTGATGTGACCGCTCGCATCAGCGACCCCGAGCAGCTCAAGGAGCTCCTCGGGATCCCCTTCACCCCGGAGCAGACGGCCTGCATCACCGCGCCGCCCGCCCCGCAGGTCATCGTGGCCGGAGCCGGCTCGGGGAAGACGACGGTCATGGCCGCCCGCGTGGTCTGGCTCGTCGGCACCGGGCAGGTCGCCCCCGAGCAGGTCCTCGGCCTCACCTTCACCAACAAGGCCGCGGGCGAGCTGTCCGAGCGGGTGCGCACCGCGCTCGTCCGCGCGGGCGTCACCGACCCCGACGTCATCGACCCGGACCACCCCCCGGGCGAGCCCCGCATCTCCACGTACCACGCCTTCGCCGGACAGCTCCTCGCCGACCACGGACTGCGCATAGGACTGGAGCCGACCGCCCGGCTCCTCGCCGACGCCACCCGCTACCAGCTCGCCGCCCGGGTGCTGCGCGAGGCCCCCGGCCCGTATCCGGCGCTGACCCGGTCCTTCTCCACCCTGGTGAGCGATCTCCTGGCGCTCGACGGCGAGCTGTCCGAGCATCTGGTCCCGCCCGAGCGCCTCGGCTCCCACGACGCCGGGCTGCTGCGCGCCCTGGACGGCGTCCGCCTCTCCAACGCCGAGCTGCGCGCCGTCCCCGAGACCGCCGCCGCCCGCCGCGAGCTGCTCGATCTCACCCTCCGCTACCGGGAGGCCAAGCGCGCCCGCGAGCTGCTCGACTTCGGCGACCAGATAGCCCTCTCCGCCGAGCTGGCGCTCACCCGCCCCGCCGTCGGGACGATCCTCCGCGAGGAGTTCAAGGTCGTCCTCCTCGACGAGTACCAGGACACCTCGGTCGCCCAGCGGCTGCTGCTGTCCGGGCTCTTCGGCGACGGCAGCGGCCATGCCGTGACCGCCGTCGGCGACCCCTGCCAGGCCATCTACGGCTGGCGCGGAGCCTCCGTGGCCAACCTCGACGACTTCCCCGAGCACTTCGCCCACGCCGACGGCACCCCCGCCACCCGCTTCTCGCTCAGCGAGAACCGCCGCAGCGGCGGCCGGCTGCTCCACCTCGCCAACGGCCTGGCGGAGCCCCTGCGCGCCCGCCACGCGGGAGTCGAGGCGCTGCGCCCCGCCCCGGGGGCCGAGCGCGACGGATCGGTGCGCATCGCCCTGCTGCCCTCGCACGCGGAGGAGATCGCCTGGCTCGCCGACTCCATCGCGCACCTGGTGCGCACCGGCAAGGAGCCCGGCGAGATCGCCGTGCTCTGCCGCACCGCCGGGGACTTCCCCGAGATCCAGGGCGCACTGGTCGCCCGCGATGTCCCGGTCGAGGTCGTCGGCCTCTCCGGGCTGCTCCAGCTCCCCGAGGTCGCCGACCTCGTCGCGGTCTGCGAGGTGCTCCAGGACCCGGGGGCCAATGCCTCGCTGGTACGCCTGCTGACCGGCCCGCGCTGGCGGATCGGCCCGAGGGACCTCGCCCTGCTGGGCCGCCGCGCCCGGCTGCTGGTCCACCGCGCCCCCACCGGCGAGGCCGACGCCGACGAGCGGCTCGCCGCCGCCGTGGAGGGCACCGACCCGGCCGAGGTCGTCTCCCTCGCCGACGCCCTGGACACCTTCCTCGAACAGACCGGCGCCGACGACGGCCTGCCGTTCTCCGCCGAGGCCCGGGTCCGCTTCGCCCATCTCGCCGGGGAGCTGCGCGATCTGCGCCGCTCGCTGTCCGACCCCCTGATGGACGTCCTGCACCGGGTGCTCTCCACCACCGGCCTCGACGTCGAGCTGTCGGCCTCCCCGCACGCCCTGGCCGCCCGCCGCCGCGAGACCCTCGGCAATTTCCTCGACACGGCCGCCGGATTCGCCGGTCTGGACGGCGAGGCCTCGCTCCTCGCCTTCCTCGCCTTCCTGCGGACCGCCGCGCAGTACGAGAAGGGCCTGGACAACGCCCTGCCCGGCGGCGAGAACACGGTCAAGGTGCTGACCGCGCACAAGTCCAAGGGCCTGGAGTGGGACGTGGTCGCCGTCCCCGGGCTGATCGCCAGACAGTTCCCGAGCGAGCGGCCGCGCGAGGGCTGGACCTCCAATCCCCAGATCCTGCCGCACTCCCTGCGCGGGGACGCGGCGACCCTCCCGGACATCGAGGCGTGGGACACCAAGGGCATGAAGGCGTTCAAGGACGCCATGAAGACCCATCAGCACACCGAGGAGCTGCGCCTCGGCTATGTCACCTTCACCCGGCCCCGCTCCCTGCTGCTGGGCTCAGGCCACTGGTGGGGCCCGACCCAGAAGGGCAGAAGAGGCCCCTCGTCCTTCCTGAAGGCGCTCCACGACCACTGCGCGGAGGGCTTCGGCGAGATCGAGGCATGGGCGGACGAACCCGAGGAGGGCGCGGAGAACCCGCATCTGCTGGAGTCGTCCCCCGACCGGGCCTGGCCCCTCCCGCTGGACCCTGACTCACTCTCCCGCCGCCGCAGGGCCCGCGACACGGTGCTGGCCCACCTCGCCCGGGTGCCGGCCCAGGGCGGCCCCGCGCCGCTCCCGCAGGACCCGCCGCTCCCGCAGGACCCGGAGGCTCCGGAGGCCGAGGCCGGGCAGCTGTTCTGGGACGACCTGGAGGAGCCGTACGAGCCGTACGAGCCGTACGAGCCGTACGAGCCGTACGAGCCGTACGAGCCGGAAGCGCCCGAGGAGGGGTACGGGGAGGGGGACGAGCCGCAGGAGCCCGGCCCCGGCGCCGCCGACCTCGTACCGGCTCCCAGGGAAGCCGCCGAGGACCCGGCCGAGAGCGAGCTCACCCCCGAGGAGGCGCGTGCCATCGCCTCCTGGGACCGGGATCTGCGCGCCCTCACCCGTGAACTCCGCCACACTCGCGCCGCCACCCACGACGTCCCGCTCCCGGCCTCTCTCACCGCCTCCCAGCTGATGCGTCTCGCCGCCGACCCGGACGGATTCGCGGCGGAGCTGGCCCGGCCGATGCCCAGGCCCCCGGCCCCGGCGGCCCGCCGGGGCACCCGCTTCCACGCCTGGGTGGAGTCCCGCTTCGAGGAGCTCCCGCTGCCCATGCTCGGCCCCGACGAGCTGCCCGGCGGCGACACCTCCGGCCCCGACCGGGCCGAGATCGCCGACGAACGCGATCTGGAGCTGCTGAAAGAGGCCTTCGAGCGCACCCCGTACGCCCGCCGCACCCCCTACCGCGTCGAGACGCCCTTCCAGATCACCCTCGCCGGCCGGGTCGTCCGGGGCCGGATCGACGCCGTCTACCGCACCTCCCTGACCAGCGAGGACGGCACCGAGACGCATCGCTACGAGATCGTCGACTGGAAGACCGGGCACGCCCTCGCCGCCGACCCCGTCCAGCTCGCCGTCTACCGGCTGGCCTGGGCCGAGCAGCACGGTCTGCGCCCGGAGGAGGTCGACGCCGCGTTCGTCTTCATACGCGGCGGCGAGGTCGTCCGACCCCGTTCCCTGCCCGGCCGGGCGGGCCTGGAGAACATCCTGCTGGGCGAGACGGCAGACGACGGGGTCACCGGCGCCCGTTAGGCTCAGACACATGAGCGACACCCCGGACAGCGCCGTCCGTACGTACATCCAGCAGCACCGCGCCGCCTTCCTCGACGACCTCGCGGAATGGCTCCGCATCCCCTCCGTCTCGGCCCAGCCCGAGCACGCGGGGGACGTGGCGCGCAGCGCCGACTGGCTGGTGGCCAAGCTCAAGGAGACCGGCTTCCCGGTCGCCGAGGTGTGGCCGACGGCCGGTGCGCCCGCCGTCTTCGCCGAGTGGCCGTCGGATGACCCGGAAGCGCCCACCGTGCTGGTCTACGGCCACCACGACGTGCAGCCCGCCGCCCGCGCGGACGGCTGGCACACGGACCCCTTCGAGCCGGTCCTCGCCGACGGCAGGCTCCACGCCCGGGGCGCCGCCGACGACAAGGGCCAGGTGTTCTTCCACACCCTGGGCGTGCGGGCGCATCTCGCCGCCACCGGGCGCACCGCTCCCGCCGTCCGTCTGAAGCTGCTGATCGAGGGCGAGGAGGAGTCGGGCTCCCCGCACTTCCGCGCCCTGGTGGAGGCAGGCGCGGACCGGCTGGCCGCCGACGCCGTGATCGTCTCGGACACCGGCATGTGGTCCGAGACCACCCCCACCGTCTGTACCGGGATGCGCGGGCTCGCCGACTGCGAGATCGAGCTGTACGGCCCCGACCAGGACATCCACTCCGGCTCCTTCGGCGGCGCGGTGCCCAACCCGGCCACCGTCGCGGCCCGGCTGGTGGCCGCGCTCCACGACGCCGACGAACGGGTCACCATCCCCGGTTTCTACGACGGGGTCGCCCCGCTCACCGACGCCGAGCGCGCGCTCTTCGCCGAGCTGCCCTTCGACGAGAAGGCCTGGCTGTCCACGGCGAAGTCGCACGGCACGCTCGGCGAGGACGGCTACTCCACCCTGGAGCGGATCTGGGCCCGCCCCACGGCCGAGGTCAATGGCATCGGCGGCGGGTACCAGGGCCCCGGCGGCAAGACGATCATTCCCTCGTCCGCGACGCTGAAGCTCTCGTTCCGGCTGGTCGCCGGGCAGGACCCGGACCTGATCGAGGTCGCGGTGAGCCAGTGGATCGCCCAGCGCGTCCCGGCGGGCATCCGCTACGACCTCGCCTTCGGGGCCTCCACCCGCCCCTGTCTGACGCCGCTGGACCACCCCGCGCTCCAGTCGGTGGCCCGGGCCATGAGCCGCGCTTTCGACGGGCAGAAGATCCTCTTCACCCGTGAGGGCGGCTCGGGACCGGCCGCCGATCTCCAGGACGTGCTGGGCGCGCCCGTGCTGTTCCTCGGGATCTCCGTACCGTCCGACGGCTGGCACGCGCCCAACGAGAAGGTCGAGGTCGAACTGCTCCTCAAGGGCGTGGAGACCGCCGCGCACCTCTGGGACGACCTCGCCGCAGCCCTTAGCCGATCCGTCTGATGTCGACCCGATCCACCGGGGGAGTTGGAAGTACGTGAGTACCAACGGCCGTGTCACCGCGAGCCCAGCCACCGGCCTCACCGCACCGCCCGTCAGCCTGACCGTGCCCAGCGGGATCGACCGTGAGGCGCATCACCGGCTGGACGAGGCATGGCTCGCGGCCGCCTGGAGCCACCCCACGACCAGGGTCTTCGTGGTCTGCGGCGGGCAGGCGCTGATCGACGACACCCCTGACGGCCGCACCGAGCTGGTCATGACCCCGGCCTTCGAGGCCCCCGTCACCGAGACCCACCGCTACTTCCTGGGCACCGACGAGAAGGGCGTGCGCTACTTCGCGCTCCAGAAGGACAGCCTGCCGGGCCGGATGGACCAGTCGGCCCGCCCGGCCGGTCTCCGGGAGGCCGGGCTGCTGCTCTCCCCGAGGGACGCGGGTCTGCTGGTCCACGCGGTGGCGCTGGAGAACTGGCAGCGGCTGCACCGCTTCTGCTCGCGCTGCGGCGAGCGCACCGTGATCGCGGCGGCCGGCCATGTGCGCCGCTGCCAGGCGTGCGGGGCCGAGCACTACCCGCGCACCGACCCCGCCGTGATCATGCTGGTCACGGACGAGGAGGACCGCGCCCTGCTGGGCCGGCAGGTGCACTGGCCGGAGGGCCGCTTCTCGACGCTCGCGGGCTTCGTGGAGCCGGGCGAGTCCATCGAGCAGTCGGTGCGCCGCGAGGTCTGGGAGGAGGCGGGGGTGACGGTCGGCGAGGTCGAGTACATCGCCAGCCAGCCCTGGCCCTTCCCCTCCAGCCTCATGCTCGGCTTCACGGCCCGGGCCACCTCTTCCCGGATCACCGTCGACGGCGAGGAACTCCACGAGGCGCGCTGGTTCTCCCGGGACGATCTGCGCGCCGCCTTCGAGTCCGGAGAGGTCCTGCCCCCGTTCGGCATCTCGATCGCGGCCCGGCTGATCGAGCTCTGGTACGGGGAGCCCCTGCCCAGGCCCGGAAACCCCCTCTGACCGAGCGCCGGGCCGGGAACACGGAGACGCCGGAAACACGGAGACGCCGGAAAACGGAGAGGCCCCCGCCGCGGCGGGGGCCCTCTCGGCGAAACGGGGTGGCGTCAGGCGCTCAGCGCCTGCTTGACCTGGGCGAGGCTCGGGTTGGTCATGACCGACTCGCTGCCGGCGGGGGAGACCACGAGGAGCGTCGGGACGGTCTGGTTCCCACCGTTGGCCTTCTCCACGAAGGCCGCGGAGTCCGGGTCCTGCTCGATGTTTATCTCGGTGTACGCGATGCCCTCGCGATCCATCTGGCTCTTCAGCCGACGGCAGTATCCGCACCAGGTGGTGCTGTACATCGTCACAGTGCCCGACATCTTTTCCGGCTCCTTCACTGGCCCGCTGAGTGTGCCATCGCCCACACGCGGTGGTTCCGCGCACCGCATAGAACATACGTGGACCGTCCCCCATTCCCGCCCCGGGGCGGGCACGGGGCGGATTGGTACGACCGGATTCGCCCCGCTGTGGACAACCGCCGCACCCGCCCCCCTGGACCTGGCAGCATGGCAGGGTGACAGCAGCAACGCACTCCTCGCTTTTCCCGCAGGTCCCCGAGTCGGCGGACGCGGTGCTCGACGGGCTCGACCCCGAGCAGCGCGAAGTCGCGACCGCCCTGCACGGCCCCGTGTGCGTGCTGGCGGGAGCCGGCACGGGCAAGACCCGCGCGATCACCCATCGCATCGCCTACGGCGTCCGCGCCGGGATACTTCCGCCCGCCAGTGTGCTGGCCGTCACCTTCACCAGCCGGGCGGCGGGCGAGATGCGGGGACGGCTGCGCCAGCTCGGCGCGGGCGGCGTCCAGGCGCGCACCTTCCACGCCGCCGCCCTCCGCCAGCTTCAGTACTTCTGGCCGAAAGCCGTCGGTGGAGAGCTGCCCAGGCTGCTGGAGCGCAAGATCCAGCTGGTCGCCGAGTCCGCGGCCCGCTGCCGGATCCGGCTCGACCGCAATGAACTGCGCGATGTGACAAGCGAGATCGAATGGGCGAAGGTCACCCAGACGGTGCCGGGCGACTACCCGGCGGCGGTCGCCAAGTCCCTCCGTGACGCCCCGCGCGACCCGGCTGAAATCAGCCAGATCTACGCGATGTACGAGCAGCTCAAGCGCGATCGCACGGTGATTGACTTCGAGGACGTCCTGCTGCTCACGGTCGGCATCCTCCAGGACCGGCACGACATCGCCGACCAGATCCGCGGCCAGTATCAGCACTTCGTCGTGGACGAGTACCAGGACGTCAGCCCGCTCCAGCAGCGGCTGCTCGATCTGTGGCTCGGCGACCGCGACAGTCTCTGCGTCGTCGGCGACGCCAGCCAGACGATCTACTCCTTCACCGGGGCCACCCCCGACCATCTGCTGAACTTCCGCACCCGCCATCCCTCCGCGACCATGGTCAAGCTGGTCCGCGACTACCGCTCCACCCCCCAGGTCGTCCAGCTCGCCAACGGTCTGCTGAATCAGGCCCGGGGCCGGGCCGCCGAGCACCGGCTCGAACTGATCTCGCAGCGGGAAGCCGGCCCCGACCCCTCCTACGAGGAGTACGCGGACGAGCCCGCCGAGGCCGAGGGCACCGCCCGCCGGATCCGCGATCTGATCGACGCGGGCGTGCCCGCCGGAGAGATCGCCGTGCTCTACCGGATCAACGCCCAGTCGGAGGTCTACGAGCAGGCCCTCGCCGACGCCGGAGTCCCCTACCAGCTGCGCGGGGCGGAGCGGTTCTTCGAGCGCCAGGAGGTCCGGGAGGCGGGTGTCGCGCTGCGCGGGGCCGCGCGCGCCGGATCCAATGACTCCCTGCTCGACGACGCGGAGGATCTGCCCTCGCAGGTCCGCGCGGTGCTCTCCACCAAGGGCTGGACCAGCGAGCCGCCCGCCGGCTCGGGGGCGGTGCGGGACCGCTGGGAGTCCCTGGCCTCGCTGGTCCGTCTCGCGGAGGACTTCGTCCGGGTCCGGCCGGGGGCCACCCTCGCCGATCTGGTCACCGAGCTGGACGAGCGGGCCGCCGCCCAGCACGCCCCCACCGTCCAGGGCGTCACCCTCGCCTCGCTGCACGCGGCGAAGGGCCTGGAGTGGGACGCGGTCTTCCTCGTCGGGCTCACCGAGGGCATGATGCCGATCACCTATGCCAAGACCGACGAGCAGGTCGAGGAGGAGCGCCGGCTGCTCTATGTGGGGGTCACCCGGGCCCGTTTCCATCTCTGTCTGTCCTGGGCGCTCTCCCGCTCCCCGGGCGGCCGTGCCTCCCGCCGCCCCACGCGCTTCCTGAGCGGGCTCCGCCCCGGCTCGGCCGCTCCCGGGGCCCGGGGCGCGGGGGCCGCGGCCGGCACCGAGCGCGCCGGCCGCCGCAAGCGGCGCGGCCCGGTGCTCTGCCGGGTCTGCGGCACGACGCTCACCGACGCGGGCGAGATGAAGCTGATGCGCTGCGAGGGCTGCCCCTCCGACATGGACGAGGCGCTGTACGAGCGCCTCCGGGACTGGCGCTCCGAGCAGGCGAAGCAGCTGGGCCAGCCCGCGTACTGCGTCTTCACCGACAAGACGCTGATGGCCATCGCCGAGACCGTCCCCTCGGACGAGGGGGAGCTGTCCCGTATCTCCGGCGTCGGAGGCCGGAAGCTGGAGCGCTTCGGGGCCGATGTGCTCGCCATCTGCACAGGTCAGGAGCTGGAGGAGGGCTCGGAGGGGGACGACGTCGAAGACTGAGCCAAACTCGTGGGAAAAATAGTTTGCGCCCGCCCCGACCGTCCCCATAGGTTCTTAACCACGGGAAACAGCGGCTTCTCCGAAGCCCTGTGTTCGTGTTGTACTTATCCGAATAGCAGTGACCGGCTCCGGCCGGTCCCGAGACGCCGAGAGGAGGCGAGCCCAGTGATCACGATTATCCAGACCAGCTCCGTCAAGTGCGCCCGAGTGACCGATCGCTCGATGGCCGCCTCCGTCTTCTCGCTCGGCTTCTCCGCTTCGCTCAACGGGACCGGTCTGTCCGCTGTCGTCCCGGGTGCCCTGGCAGAGATGTCCCGCCTGCTTCCTCCGAACGGGTTCCCCGTTCGGACGGGCGGCGAGCGACCGACCAAGGCACTGGAAGCAGGCGAAGCAGCGGCGGCAGAGGCCAGGACCTATGCCTTTGCGGCGGCCGGTGCCAAAAACCAGAAGCACAACCAGCACCACACGAAGTGGGCCTTCCGTGGGCTCGAACCCTGGAGCGATCCAGCCTGATCTGATCAGGCCGGCGCCTTCAGGGCCGCGGAATCCCACTCGGGATCCGCGGCCCTTCTGTTTTCCCTGAACCAGGGGAACCGGAGCGAAGGGGCCTCGGGACAGCAGCACCCCGGTACCAGCCCCCCGGCCCCGCCGGGGGACCCGCAACCGGCCGACAGGCCGGACCGACCAGACGAGGAACGACACCACCGTGCAACTCGAAGCGCACGCCCCGTCCGTACCGCATTCCGAGATCGTTCCGCCGCCCGCCCTCACGGAGGACTCCACCTTGACCCCGCTCGCCCCGCTCACTCCACTCACCGCATTGACCGCGCTCGATGACGCCATCGAGAACCTCGGCGTGCCCGTGCCCTGCCGTTCCAACGACCCGGAGGTCTTCTTCGCCGAGTCGCCCGCGGACGTGGAGTACGCCAAGTCTCTCTGCCGCACCTGCCCGCTGATGGAGGCATGCCTCGCGGGCGCTCAGGAGCGTCGCGAGCCTTGGGGCGTCTGGGGCGGAGAGCTCTTCGTCCAGGGTGTCGTCGTCGCCCGGAAGCGTCCGCGTGGCCGTCCGCGCAAGAACCCGGTCTCGGCATGAACGTCATCGGGACCATCGACCGCCCCTCCACGCACGATCCCAAGAAGCAGGCCCCCATGCCCACTTCCACGAGCGAGCCCTCCGGCTCCGCCGCCCCAGTAGTCACCACCATCGGCGCGACCGCCTCGCGTCAGAACAGGACCCGTGAGATGCAACTCATCCCAGAAGCGCTCGCCCGTGCGCATATGCACGAGCGCATGCGGGAAGCCGACGCGGAACGCCGGGCCGTGCGCCTGGTCGCCGCCCGGCGCATGCAGCGCCGCGCGGAGCGTGTCTCCCTGCGCGCCCGTCGTGCGCTCGCCATGGCCGTCATGAACTGACGACGGCCCAGTACTCCCGCGGGGACCGGTCCGAACGGACCGGTCCCCGCGGTGCGTTGTCCCGGCCCCGGGGCCGGTGCGGGGTTATCGTCACCGGGTGGACCAGCAGCAGAGCCCCCGCCCGGTGCGACCGGGTGCCGAGAGCACCGTGTGTTCCCACTGCGGCGAGGTCGCGGAGGGGACCCAGCCCACCTGGACCTGCTCCGTGGAGAACCACACCCGTCACTACTTCTGCGAGGCCTGCGCCCGGGCCAACCTCCGCGCCATCGAGAGCCGCCTCGATTCCGCCTGGTGGTGACCCGCCCCCGGCGGCCCCCGGCGGCCCGCCCCGGTTACGCCGGGGCCTCGACCGCCGTGCCGTCGGGATCCTCGGCCTCCGCCGCCTTCTCCGCCGGGCCCGGCTCCTCCGCCTCGTGCCCGGGGGCCGTCTCGTACTCGGGGAGGAACCCGGGCAGCCACGACTCCAGCTCGTCCCGCAGCCGCACCGTGGCGTTCAGCTGGCAGAGCACCCCGATCGTGCTCAGCGTCACCCGGTGTATCAGCAGATAGGACGGGGGCAGATTGAGCTGCTTGCCCAGCTGGTGCGCGGGGGAGCGAATGTCGGCGATACGGGCGGCCTGCGCGCGCATCCAGCCCCGGGTGAAGGTGAACTCCTCGGCCTGGGCCGGCTCGATGATCGGCAGCAGATACTCCAGCACCGCGTCCGGGTCGAGCTCTATCTCCTCCTTGACGAAGCCCTCCTCGCACAGCAGCTCGTACACCGTGTCGGCCTGACCCTCCAGCGTCATCCGCAGACAGTCGCCGATGGGCCGCGGCAGACCGCCGGGCAGCCGGTCCACCGTGCCGAAGTCCAGCACCCCGAGCCGCCAGCCCTCGCCGTCCTCCTCGGGGAGCAGCCGGAAGTTCCCCGGGTGCGGGTCCGCGTGCAGCAGCCCCGTGCGGGCGGGGCCCGAGAAGAGGAAGCGGGCCAGCAGCTGCCCCGCCCGGTCCCGCTGCTCCTCGGTGCCCTCGGAGATCACCTCGGCCAGCGGGATCCCGTCGATCCACTCGGTCACCAGCACCTGGTCCGACTGGAACACCACATCCGGCACCAGCACATCGGGATCGTCCGCGAACTCGGCCGCGTGCTCGGCCTGGGCCCGGGCCTCCAGCGCGTAGTCCAGCTCCTCCGCCACCCGGTCGCGGAGTTCGTTGATCAGGGGCTTGATGTCCATGCCCGGGATCAGCGGCCCCAGCAGCTTGGCGAACCTGCTGAGCTGGGTCAGATCGGAGAGCAGTGCCTCACCCGCCCCGGGGTACTGCACCTTCACCGCGACCTCGCGGCCGTCCTGCCACACCGCCCGGTGCACCTGCCCGATGGAGGCGGCGGCCGAGGGCTTGTCCTCGAAGGTCAGGAACAGCTCCCGCCACTCCTCGCCCAGCCGCTCGGCCATCACGGTGTGAAGTGTGCGCGTCGGCATCGGGGGCGCGGCGTCCTGAAGCTTGGTCAGGGCCGCGCGGTAGGGGCCCGCGACATCCTCCGGGAGCGCGGACTCGAAGACGGACATGGCCTGCCCGAACTTCATCGCCCCTCCCTTCAGCTCACCGAGGACCCGGAAGAGCTGGTCCGCCGTGCGCTGCTGAAGCTCGCGGGCGACTATCTCGGCGGACTTGCCGCCGATCCGTTTGCCCAGCCCCCAGGTCGCCCGGCCGGCGAACCCCAATGGCAGTGCGGCCAACTTGGCGGTACGGGTGACCGCTTTCCGGGGAAGATCAGACATATACCCCTCCAAAAACCCAGCAGGCCCTGCCGTGTGCGCCGTACGGCCCGAGTCCGTCGACGGCGATTACCCGGCCATTGTCTCGTGAGGAGGGCCGAAGCCCGAGGTGTCCTGCCCCTCACTTTTCCCCCGTGAGCCGCAGACGCACTCCGGATGCGGTGTGATCCGCTCGGACCGCCAGTCGAGCAGCGGCAGCGAGGTCTCCCAGCGGGCTCCCGTGCTCGTCGGCAGCTCCCCGTCCAGGAAAGACAGCGCATGGGCCGCGGCGGTGCCCGCGACCGCGGCGGCGAGAGCGATGTCACAGGCCGGCACCGGATTCCGCCGCCGCCCCGAGCGCCACTGGGCCAGCAGCCTCGGCCAGCCCGGGTCCTCCCCGGTCCGGTTCAGCTCCAGACAGCCCGCGCATCCGGTGCCGCCGGGCAGCACCAGCGGGCCGATCACACCCGTCGCCTCGATGACCCCCGCGTAGAGATGAGGGGTCCCGGTGGCGATCCACTCCGAAGCCGCCGCCGGATCGGGAGCGTAGGCCGCCAGCCCGTCACGAGGGCAGACGACGATCAGTGACAGCCCGGCCTCGCCACCTCCCTCCGCCCGTGCGCCGTCCCGCCCGGCACCGGCCGAGCGCGGCTGCGGTATCGGCGCGGACCGGCGGACCAGCCGCCGCGCCGCCGCCTCCCGCCGCTCGCCGACCGCCTCCTGAGGCAGCCCGCCGGGCGACACGTCCCAGGGCTCGGCGCTCCCGCCGTCCAGCACCTCGATCCGCCCCACCCCGGCGGCGGACAGCAGCCCCGCGACCGCCGCGCCCACCCTGCCCGCGCCCCGGATCCGGACCCGGACGGCCCGGCGCGCCGCCAGCCGCCGTATCGGCTCGCCCGGCTCCGGGTGGACCACCGAGAGCGCCGCCAGATCGGGGCGCAGCCGGTCGAGGCCCTCCGCCCTGCCGCGCAGGGCGTCGACGGCCGGGCCGCCCGCCGTGGCGTCGTCCAGCAGCCCCGCGGCCGAGAACCGCCGCACCAGGGCGTCCAGGTGTCCTTCGGGCAGCCCCATCGCGCGGGCCTCCTGGCGCAGCAGCGGCAGCCCCCTCGTCCCGTCGAGCAGTTCGATCAGTGTGCCGGTGGTGGTGTCGATCGGGCCGACCGTCACCGCGTGTGCCGGTGTCACCCCGAACTGAACACTCTGCCGTTCACGCCATGCCCGCCGCAGGGCGGGTTTCAGCATCGGATGCATTTCAGCTTCCCCCGTTTGTGCGTGTACAGAAGAACGCGCTCGGATCTCCCCGTGGATCCTTCGCGGTTCAGTCGCCAGAATGCCCGCCCGCGCCGAAGCCTGTGAAAAGTTGTCCACAGGTCCGGGGTATTAGTCGTTCAAATGGTGCAGTCATGAAGTGGATCATGTCTGAACCCTTCCGGAGGCGGGACTTCCCCCATGGTCAGCGGGTAACGTCGGGGCGTGTCAGTCGACCCATCCCCCAGCGTCGCCGGGGAGACCCCGCCCCGTCCGTCCCGCGGATCGCGGACGAGCGCGGTCGAGGTCCGCAGAAGTGCGCGCCGCCGCCGCACGGTCTCCGCCTATCGGGAGGGCGATCGCACCATCGTCCTGATCCCCGCCCGGATGTCCGAGGCGGAGGAACAGCGCTGGGTCGGCGTCATGCTCGACAAACTCGCGGCCCAGGAGAGCAAACGGACTCTCGGCGACGGTGAACTGGCCGAGCGGGCGGAGCGTCTGTCCGGTCAGTACTTCGGCGGCCGGGCGAGGCCCGCCTCCGTCCGGTGGGTGACCAATCAGAACACCCGCTGGGGCTCCTGCACCCCCGCCGAGGGAAGCATCCGGCTCTCCCACCGTCTCCAGGGCATGCCGGAGTACGTCGTGGACTACGTACTCGTGCACGAGCTGGCGCATCTCCTGGTCCCCGGACACGGGCCGCGCTTCTGGCGGCTTCTGGAGGCGTATCCCCGCACCGAGCGGGCCCGTGGATATCTGGAGGGCATCGTGGCGGCCGACCGACTGCGGCACTCCGCCCCCGACGGCGACGGCGACGAGAGCGACGACGAGGGGCCGGCCCCGGCCCCGGCCCCGGGCGCGAGTCGCTCGGAGGGCGAGCCGGTCGGAAGCGAGCCGGACGGCTCATGACCGGGCGGTGCGTCCGCACCGTATCGAATGTGTCCCAGCCGCGGCCGACCCTGCCTCAATGCAGTGGACAACGGTTAGCCTGGCGCGACGTATTCATATTATTGGGATGGGGGACGGTCGTTACGTATGGCCAGGGAATTTCAACGCGGCCACAAGGCCAGGATCAGTGATCTCACAGCAGGAATCGATCTGTACGTGGGCGTCCAGATCACGGCCCCGGGGCTGACCTTCGACATCAGCTGTTTCGGTCTGGATGCCGATGAACAGCTTTCCGACGACCGCTACTTCATCTTCTTCAACCAGCCCAAGTCGCCGGAAGAGTCGATTCAGCTACTGGGCGCGCAGGCCGGTGACACCGAGTCCTTCCGTGTCACGCTCGACCGCCTTCCCCCGCACATCCACAAGCTCTCCTTCACCGCCACCCTCGACGGCGCCGGTCAGATGTCGCAGATCGGCCCCGGTTACCTCCGTATCGTGGCCGGTGGGCAGGAAGTCGCCCGCTACCCCTTCGACGGCTCGGAGTTCACCACCGAGCGCGCGGTGATGCTGGGCGATTTCTATCTGAAGGACGTCTGGCGTTTCGCCGCCATCGGACAGGGCTTCGACGGCGGCCTGGAGGCCCTGCTGAAGAACTTCGGCGGCGAGGTCGCCGACGAGGAGCCGCCCGAGCAGCCCGCGCAGGGCGGAGTGCTGGCCTTCGCGCCCCCGTCCGACGCGCCCCCGGCATTCGGAGTCCCGGCCGCCCCGGCCGTCCCGTCGGCACCCCAGCCGCCGCCCGCGCCCGCCTTCGGCACGCCCGCCGCACCGGCCCCCGTACCGGCACCGGCACCGGCCCCCGCACCGGCGCATACGCACAGCGCGCCCACCGTCATGGCCCCGATGCCCCCGCTCACCGGCACCGTGCCGCCGCCCCCGGCACCACCCCCGGCACCTGCGCCGTTCCCGGCGCAGGCCGCGCCGCCGAGCGCGCCCGCGCCGTACGGGCAGCACACCCCGCCTCCGTACGCACAGCCCCCCGGGCTTCCGCAGGGTGTCCCCCAGGGGGTGCCGACGACGGCGGGCCCCGGTCTTGAGGCCGCGCTTCGGCCGTACCGCGAGACGCCCGCGGGCCTTCGCTGGGCCGCGCAGAATGAGCAGCTCATGCGCGTCGAGCTGGCCGTGGGCAGCTCGGCCGTCCTCGCCCGGCAGGGCAGCATGGTGATGTATCAGGGCAAGGTCGACTTCAGCCACAAGAGCGCGGGGTTCGCCGGCCGGGTGATCGGCGACGCCACCGGCCAGGAGATGCAGCTGATGCGCTGCTCCGGCCGGGGGCAGGTCTTCCTCGCCGAGAACGCCGCCCATCTGCACCCCATCGAGCTCCAGGGCGACGGCATCTGCGTCTCCGCCGAGAACGTCCTCGCCTTCGACGAGGAACTCCACTACGAGGTCCGCCGTATCGAGGGCCACGGCATTCCCGGCGGTGCGCTGTTCACCATGCAGTTCACCGGCACCGGCACCGTCGTCGTCAAGACCCGGGGCATCCCCGTCGTACTGCCCGTGACCCCGACCACCTTCGCCGACGCCAACGCGGTCGTCGCCTGGTCCGCCGCGTCGCAGGTGATCCTCTCCAGCCAGGTCAGGCTGCGCCGCAACGCCTATCCCGGGCACAGCGGCGAGGCGGTCAACCTCCAGTTCCGGGGCGCCCCCGGCAATTTCATCGTCGTTCAGCCCTACGAGGTCTGAGGGAGCCCGGACATGAACCAGCAACTCGCGGGCCACGCCCCGACCCCCGTCACAGCCCGGATGGAGAACCACGGCCGCACCATGCTCAAGGTCGCCATGGCCACCGGCCAGGACCTGTTCGCACGCACCGGCTCGATCGTGGCGTACGAGGGCTTCATCCAGTACGAGCCGAATCCGCCCGCCGCCCGGCAGGCCGCCGCCCAGTGGATGACCGGCGAGGGCTCGCCCGTCATGAAGTGCTCCGGCGACGGACTGCTCTATCTCGCCGACTACGGCGCCGATGTGGTCGTCGTCAATCTCGACAACGACTCCATCTCGGTCAACGGCTCCAATCTGCTCGCCTTCGACGCCCATCTCCAGTGGCGCGTCGAAAGGGTCAAGGGCCTCGCCAAGCTCGCCGGCCAGGGCCTGTGGAACGTGGAGATCTCGGGCACCGGCTGGGTCGCACTGACCTCGCGCGGCACCCCGATCGTCGTGGACTGCGGCAGGGGCGAGGACGAGACCTATGTCGACCCGGACGCCCTGGTCGCCTGGTCCCCGAAGCTCAAGGTCAAGGGCAAGCGCAGTTTCAAGGCGTCCTCCCTGATCGGGCGGGGCAGCGGTGAGGCCTTCCAGATGGCCTTCTCGGGCCAGGGAATCGTCGTCGTACAGCCGAGTGAGGACAGCTCCGACCGGCTGCGGATCCGGGGCTGAGGGAGCGAGAACACACCATGCAGAGTCCACTCTTCAACCACGCCGAGCAGCAGTCCCAGGACCGCTACACGGTGCAGAACCCGCAGTTGCTCAGGGTCTCCCTCACCGGCCACGACGATGTGCTCGCCCGCAAGGGCGCGATGGTCGCCCACCAGGGGCTGATCGACTTCGACGCCGAGTACGAGTCCGCCCACCACCGGGGAGCCCGGCGGAGCACCGGCGAGGGCCTGGATCTGATGCGCTGCTCGGGCCAGGGCACCGTCTACTTCGCCAATCTCGCGCAGTACATCCATGTCGTGGACGTGGACCATGAGGGCATCACGGTCGACAGTGACTACGTCCTGGCCCTGGACTCCACCCTGCACACCGAGGTCATCGCGGTGGACAGCCAGTACGGAATCTCCGGATCCGGCAAGTACCAGCTCAATGTCACCGGCCGGGGTAGGATCGCGCTGATGACCTCGGGACGGCCGCTCATGATGACGGTCACCCCGGAGAAGTACGTCAATGTCGACTCCGACGCGATCGTCGCCTGGTCCACCGCGCTGAGGGTGCAGATGCAGGCCCAGACGCACTCCTTCAACGTCCTGCGCCGGCGCGGCAGCACCGGGGAGGGCTGGGAGCTGAACTTCCTCGGCCAGGGCTTCGCACTGGTCCAGCCCAGCGAGGTCATGCCGCCCCAGGAGGCACGGATCGGCGAGGGCCTGCGCGGCCGGTACGGCAACGACGGGCAGAACCAGGGCAACGCCTGGAGCTGAGCACCGAGAGCATGCGTAAGGGGCGGTCTCCAGGGAGACCGCCCCTTACCGCGCCCACGACTCAGACCGGTCGACCGGACCTCACAGCAGCGCGCGAGTGCGCTCCAGCAGCTGTACGACTGAGACATCGGCCACATTCGCCACCTCGTCGTAGCCGAACCAGCGCAGATCCAGCGACTCGTCGCTGATCTCCGCGACCGAGCCGGCCGGGGCGAGCGCCGCGTACTGCACATCCAGGTGCCAGTGGCACGGGGCCGGGATCGGATGCCGGTCCAGCCGCACCGGGGTCCCTCCCCGCAGCAGCGTCAGACCCGCCACGCCGGACTCCTCGGCGGCCTCGCGCAGCGCGGCGCGCGCCACCGTGGTGTCGCCGGGCTCGCAGTGGCCGCCCATCTGGAGCCACATCCCGAGCTTCTTGTGCAGGGTCAGCAGAACCTGCTCACGCGCCGGATCGATCACCAGCGCGCTGGCCGTGAGATGGCCCGCCGTGCAGGCCTTCCACATCCCGTCGGGGTACGCGGCGAGGTGGTCCAGATAGAGCCCGCGCAGCTCCTCCTGGTCCCCGTCCGCGTACTCCTTCAGCGTCCGTAGGGCGTCGTCGTGCAGACTCACCGGCCGGAACCGCCCTTGCCGCCCTTGCCGTCCTCGTCGCCGTCGCTGCCCTCGTCGTCCTCCGAAGCGGAACCGGAACCGGAGCCCGGGTCGGAGTACCGGTCCTTGGAGGCGGCCTCCCCGAGCATCTTGTCCAGCTCCGAGAAGTCGAGGTGCTCACGGTGGACAAAGCCGTCGGGGTCGTCCAGGTCGGTCGCCGTCGGCAGCATGTCCGGGTGCTCCCAGAGGGCGTCCCGGCCGTCCACCCCGCGGGCGTCCGTGAGCGAGGCCCACAGCCGCGAGGCGTCCCGCAGCCTGCGCGGACGCAGCTGGAGCCCGATCAGCGTCGCGAAGGTCTGCTCGGCGGGACCGCCGGAGGCCCGCCGCCTGCGCAGGGTCTCCCGCAGGGCTCCGGCGGAGGTGAGGCGCGTCGAGGCGGCCTCGTGCACCACCGCGTCGACCCAGCCCTCGACCAGCGCGAGCGCCGTCTCCAGACGCGCCAGGGCGGCCTTCTGCTCGGGGGTGTCCTCGGGCTGGAACATGCCCTGCTGAAGGGCTTCCTGAAGCTGCTCGGGGTGCGAGGGGTCGAACTGCCCGACCACGTCCTCCAGCTTGGTGGTGTCGACCTTGATGCCCCGGGCGTATCCCTCGACCGCGCCGAAGAGGTGGGACCGCAGCCACGGCACATGGGCGAAGAGCCGCTGATGGGCGGCCTCGCGCAGCGCCAGATAGAGGCGGACCTCCTCCTTCGCCACCCCGAGGTCCTTGCCGAGCGCCTCGATGTTCAGCGGAAGGAGGGCGGCCTTGCCGGCCGGGCCGAGCGGCAGACCGATGTCGGTCGAGCCGACCACCTCGCCCGCCAGCACGCCCACGGCCTGGCCGATCTGCTGGCCGAACATCGCGCCGCCCATGGAGCGCATCATGCCGATCAGCGGGCCCGCCATGGCCTGCATCTCCTCGGGCAGTACGCCGCCCATGGCCATGCCGACCCGCTCGGCGACCGGGTCGGCGAGCTGCTGCCACGCGGGCAGGGTCTGCTCGACCCACTCGGCGCGGCTCCAGGCCACGGCGGTGCTCGCGCCGGACGGCAGCGAGGTCACCCCGTCCAGCCAGAGATCGGCCAGCCGCAGGGCCTCCTCGACCGCCGTGCGCTCGGCGGGGCCCACGCTCTCGTCCTTGGTGCCGTCCGCCGTGCCCTGGGAGACCGTCTGGCGGGCGATCTGCTTGGCCATGTCCCAGTTCACCGGGCCGCCCTCGTAGCTCAGCATCTGGCCGAGCTGCTGGAAGGCGGCGCCCAGGTCATTGGGGTTCAGCGAGCCGAACATGGCGGCGAAGGGATTGTCCCCGCCGTCTCCGCCGAAGCCGCCGAATCCGAAGGGGTTCCCCGGGGTGGGGCCACCGCCGGCGGGATCTTTCTTCTTGCCTTCGTCGCCGTTCTCCGGCTCCTCCGGCGGAAGGCCGAATCCGAATGGGGTGTCACTCACGGGTTTCCTCGGCTCGTAGGGCCGCCGGCTCCGGGCCGGCGGCGAATGCCCGACAACACTCCCAGCGTAGACACCCGAGCCCGCGGGCGGGCTCGGTGCTCCGTCGGCTCGTGGCCTGGGGCAGGATGGACGCCACCTGGTACGTACGCGTCATTCGCTAACGTACTGAAGACAACCGCTGGAGACGCCTGGTGAGTTCCCCAGATCCGCAGGTTCGCGGAGCGCGAAACCGCTCAACCCCGGCCATCGGCGACGGGCCCCCGAACAGGGGGCCCGTTGTCGCGGTCACCGGAGCCGCCACCGGCATCGGCGAACTGCTCGCCCGACGGCTGGCCGCGTCCGACGAGGTCAAGCAGGTCATCGCGATCGACGAGCGCCGGGGCGAGGTCTCCGAGGCGCAGTGGCACATTCTCGACGTTCGCGACCCCGCGATCGCCGAGAAGCTGCGCGGCGTGGACGTGGTCGTGCACCTCGCGCTCGATCTCGACCTGGAGGCCGACGCCGCCGCCCGTACCGCGTACAACGTACGCGGTACACAGACCGTGCTGACGGCCGCCGCGGCGGCCGGTGTGCACAGGGTGGTCCTGTGCACCTCCGCCATGGTCTACGGAGCACTGCCGGACAATGATGTGCCGCTCTCCGAGGATGCCGAGCTGCGCGCCACAGCCGAGGCCACCGGCGTGGGCGATCTCCTGGAGATCGAGCGTCTGGGCCGACGGGCCCCGCGCGCGCACCCCGGGCTCAATGTGACCGTGGTGCGGCCCACTGTCCTGGTGGGCGGCACCGACACGGCGCTGACCCGCTACTTCGAGTCACCCCGGCTGCTGGTGGTCGCGGGGTCGCGTCCGACCTGGCAGTTCTGCCATGTCGACGACCTGGTGAGCGCCCTGGAGTACGCGGCCCTGGAGAAGGTCGACGGAGAGTTCGCCGTCGGCTGCGACGGCTGGCTCGAACAGGACCAGGTCGAGGAGCTCAGCGGCATCCGGCGGATGGAGCTGCCCTCGGCGGTGGCGCTCGGCGCGGCCGCCCGGCTCCACCGCATCGGTCTGACCCCGTCCCCGGCCGGGGACCTCGCGTACACCATGCACCCCTGGGTGGTGAGCGTGAGCCGCCTCCACGACGCGGGCTGGCGTCCGCGCTGGACGAACGAGGAGGTCCTCGCCGCCCTGCTCGAAGAGGTGGAGGGCCGCCACACCCTCGCGGGCCGCCGTCTCGGCCGCAAGGACGCCACCGCCGCGGGTGCGGCCGGGGCCACCGTCGCGCTGCTCGGCACGGCGGCACTGGTACGCCGAGCCCGCAAGGCGAGGCGGCGGCTGTAGCGGCCGGGGCGGGCCCGCCGCCCGGCCCGCCCGGCCCGCGGCACTCGCCCCCCCCAGGGCGGTTACCCCCTGTCAGTGCCCTTGGGCACGGTGGGGCACAACGGCAACAGGTACGACCATCCTGGTGAACAGACGGGGCGGGATCCGGTCCGGCTGATCGCGATCCGTGACACCCCGCTCTCGCTCGACGAGGTCTTCGCCGCGGTCGGGGAGGACTCGGCGGGCGGCACCGCGCTCTTCGTCGGCACCGTGCGCGATCATGACGGCGGCGCGGACGTGGCGGCCCTCGGGTACTCCTGTCATCCGACGGCCGAGGCGGAGATACGCCGGATAGCCGAAGCGGTCGCCGAGAAGTTCCCGGTCCGGGCGCTGGCCGCGGTCCACCGGGTGGGGGATCTGAAGGTCGGCGATCTCGCGGTCGTCGTGGCGGTGGCGTGTGCCCATCGGGGGGATGCCTTCGAGGCCTGCCGCAGCCTCATCGACGACCTCAAACGCGAGGTCCCCATCTGGAAACACCA
Source organism: Streptomyces inusitatus (assembly GCF_014651115.1). GTDB lineage: Bacteria > Actinomycetota > Actinomycetes > Streptomycetales > Streptomycetaceae > Streptomyces > Streptomyces amakusaensis. Next base: position 157,769 of record NZ_BMWG01000013.1, read on the forward strand.
GACCTTCTCGGACGGGACAGACGAGTGGGTGGGCGCGTAGCGCCCCTCTTCTGGGGGCGGTGGTCGGGCGACGGGTGGGAGGGTGGGCGCGTAGCGCCCTCGCACTGGTGGATCGTTCGGGGGACGGGGGGCGGCTGAAACCCTCAGAGTGCTCAAGCGCCCCGATTTGCGTAACCGCCCCCCTGCCACGAGCGTTGAACTGGCGGATGGCTAATCTGCTGATCATTCAGTCGAGTTCACCCATGGGGTAGGGAGGTCGCGATGGCAGCACTTGCCTGGTTGTTGATTCCGCTTTTCGCTGTTGTCGGTGCAGCGATATGGGGAGGCTGGGCCTCTCGGAACCGGACCACCGGAGACGTGGCCGAGCTGGCGGGCTACGCGCGTTTCCGTGATGCGATGGAGAAAGCGGGCTCCGCCGACAGGCCCGCCGAGTAGCGGTGCCGGCCGACCGGCCAGGCCCTTCGCGCCGCCCGCCGTACGCCGCCCCGGAGCGGCCCTCGTACGGCCCGGCCCCGACAGTGCATTGACAGCAAGGTCCCGTACTGTCGTTCCATGCCACGCCGCACCGCGACGATGCTCGCCTCCACCTTGATCTTCATCGCGCTGCTCTGTGCCGGGGTGCTCATCCCCGTGCCGTACTCGGAGATGTCTCCCGGACCGACGGTCAACACGCTCGGCAACGCCGGCGGTGAACCGGTTCTGCGGATCTCCGGACGCAAGACCTACCCCACGACCGGTCATCTCAATATGACGACGGTCCGGGTCACGGGCGCGGACTACCGGCTGAACCTGGTGGAGACGATCTACGGCTGGCTGGCTCATGACAATGTCGTGGTGCCGCACGAGACGCTCTACCCGGACGGGAAGACCGAGGAGCAGTCGACGCAGGAGAACGCCGAGGAGTTCACCCAGTCGCAGGAGAGCGCGAAAGTCGCCGCACTCAAGCAGCTGAAGATTCCGGTACGGACGCAGACGGTGGTCTCCACGGTCGTCAAGGACACCCCCGCCGAGGACAGACTCCACGCGGGCGATGTGATCCTGGCCGTGGACGGCGAGCGGGTCAAGGCGCCGGCCGATGTCGCCAAGCTGGTCACCCGGCACAAGCCGGGCCAGGACGTCGTCTTCACCATCGTCCCGGCCAAGGAGGCCGCCGCGGCGGAGAAGGCCGGCAAGGAACCTGACACGACCGAGAAGGTGACGATCACCACCGCGAAGTCGGAGAGCGGCGACCGGGCGATCGTCGGCATCCAGGCCGGGACCGATCACGCGTTCCCGTTCACCATCGACATCAATCTCGCCGATGTGGGCGGGCCGAGCGCCGGTCTGATGTTCGCGCTGGGCCTGGTCGACAAGCTGACCCCGGGCGATCTGACCGGCGGGGAGTTCGTGGCGGGCACCGGGACGATCGACGACGCGGGCGAGGTCGGCCCGATCGGCGGCATCCAGATGAAGCTGGTCGGGGCCCGGGAGGCCGGGGCGAAGTACTTTCTGACGCCCAGCGACAACTGCGCGACGGCGGTGTCGGACGTTCCCGACGGACTGACCCTGGTGAAGGTGGAGAACATCGCCGACGCGACGGAATCGCTGAAGAAGATCAAATCCGGGGACACGGCGAAGCTGCCGAGCTGCTCCGCCCGCTGACCCCGTACCGACCCGTACCGCTCCGTACCGCTCTGTACCGCCCTGCCTCGGCCCGCGCGGGCCGAGGCAGGGCGGGCGCGCTATCCCTCGAACGTCGCCGAGAGCGCGTCCGCCAGCCCGGGCACCAGGTCGGAGCCGGTCAGAACCTCCTTCGGGGAGTCCTTCTCGCGCAGCCGCAGCGCGGACTCACGAGCGCCGTCACGGAGGACCGCCACCGTCATCCGGACCTCCTGACGGTCCGGGTGAGCGGCCACCCACTTCCTCAGCGAGGCATCGTCGAGTCCCTTGGGAACGGCGGCCTCCGCCGTCGAGGGCAGCATGTGGCGCTCCACCGTCAGCGCGCAGCCGACGATCGCGTCCGGCCAGGCGATCCGGCCGAGGAACTCGTCGAGCGCGGTGCCCGGCGGGATCTCGTCCTGCTCGATCGGGGTCAGCGGCGAGGCCGCCTCGTCCCCGTCGAGACCGAGCTGAGCCGCGAGGCCCGGCTCCTGGGTGCGCAGCTTCGCGGTGTCGACCAGGGCGAAGAGCCTGGCGGGCTGGTCCCAGCCGAGCCCCGAGGCGTACTCGTCGATCTCCAGTACGGCACGGGTGAGCGGGCTGGCGGCGATGGGACCCGGCGCGGAAGGCGTCTGGCCGGGGCCCCCGGAAGAGGGGGTGGAAGGGGAAACATTGGACATGCCCAATATCCTGCCTCCTTCCGGCCCCGATATGGGAACTAGGTAAAGCCTCGGTAAGTTGCATCAGTGGGGCTCTAGGATCGCGGGGCCCGTACGACAGACCGCGAATATCTACACAACCGCGAACTTCGAGGTGCGCACGTTGGCTTTCCAGATGCCGGACCGCGGCGGAGGCCCCCCGACCGGGCCACGGATCAGAGTGGGCCGGCCGTCTCGGCGTGTCCGCACCCTGCTGATGACTTTGGGCGTGCTGGCGGTCCTGGCCATGGCGTTCGTCATGTTCGCCGGGTTCTGGACCGACTGGCTCTGGTACCGCTCCGTCGATTACTCATCGGTGTTCACCACCACCCTGTGGACCAAGATCGGCCTGTTCGCCGTCTTCGGTCTGCTGATGGCGACAGCCGTCGGGGTGAACATCTGGCTCGCGCACCGGCTGCGCCCGCCGCTCAGCGCCATGTCGCTGGAGCAGCAGAGCCTGGACCGCTACCGGATGGGGATCGCCCCGTTCAAGAAGTGGGTGCTCCTCGCGATCACCGCCCTCGTCGGGCTGATCGCCGGAGCCTCCGCCACCGGACAGTGGCGCACCTGGCTGATGTGGGTCAACGGGGTGGCCTTCGGCCAGAAGGACCCCCAGTTCAGCATGGACGTGTCGTTCTACGCGTTCGACCTGCCCTGGTACCGGTTCCTGCTCGGCTTCGGCTTCGCCACGGCGGTGCTCTCGCTGATCGCCGCCGCGCTCACCCACTATCTGTACGGCGGGCTGCGCATCACCAGCCCCGGCGCGCGCGCCACGGCCGCGGCCACCGGACATCTGTCGGTCCTGCTCGGCCTCTTCGTCTCGCTGAAGGCGGTGGCGTACTGGCTGGACCGGTACGGCCTCGCGGTGAAGTCCAGCGACTTCAAGGCCACCGGCAACTGGACGGGCCTTCGGTACGTCGACGCCAACGCCTATCTCCCGGCGAAGACGATCCTCTTCTGCATCGCCGTCATCTGCGCCGTGCTCTTCTTCGCGACGCTCTGGCGGCGCACCTGGCAGCTGCCGATGATCGGCTTCGGTCTGATGGTGCTGTCGGCGATCCTCATCGGCGGTCTGTACCCGGCCATCGTGCAGAAGTTCCAGGTCCAGCCGAATGAGCAGGCCAAGGAGAGCCCGTACATCCAGAAGAACATCGATGCCACGCGCAAGGCGTACGGCATCGACGGGGCCAAGCCCGAGGACTACGAGGGCAAGGGCGACCCCAACCGGAAGGCTCAGCAGCGGGACGAGGCCACCTCGGCGGCCAGCTACCGGGTGGTCGACTCGAATGTCGTCTCCCCGGCCTTCCAGCAGCTCCAGCAGGAGCGGAAGTACTACCAGTTCCCCGAGACGCTGGACGTCGACCGGTACACCGGCCCCGACGGAAAGCCGCAGGACACCGTCATCGGCCTGCGTGAGCTGGACATCACCGGTATCCCGAAGCGGAACTGGATCAACGATCACTTCACCTACACCCACGGCTACGGCGCGATCGCGGCCAAGGGCACCAGCGCGATCACCGATCCGACCGAGGGCACGGTGGGCTCGCCGGACTTCACCGAGTCCGGAATGCCCACCACCGGTCAGCTGAGCGACGACAACAAGGGCAAGAAGTACGAGCAGCGGATCTACTACGGCGAGAAGACCGAGCAGTACTCGATCGTCGGCGGTCCGCAGAAGGAGCTGGACTACGAGGCCAGCACCGGCCCCACGAAGTACACCAGCTACCAGGGCAAGAGCGGCGTCAGCATCTCCAACACGCTGAACCGCGCCGCGTACGCGGTGGCCTTCGGCGAGCCGCAGATCCTGTACTCGGGAGCCGTCGGCGAGGGCTCGCGGATTCTCTACAACCGCACGCCCAAGGAGCGCCTGGAGGCGGTGGCCCCCTGGCTCACCATCGACGGCGACGCCTACCCCGCGGTGGTCGACGGCCGTATCCAGTGGATCGTGGACGCCTACACCACGACCAACGGCTACCCCTACGCCTCGCGGACCACGCTGGGAGACACCACCGCCGACTCGCTGACCACCAACCAGCGCGCGGTCGTCGCCCAGCAGAACCAGGTCAACTACATCCGCAACTCGGTGAAGGCCACCGTCGACGCCTACGACGGCTCGGTGAAGCTCTACCAGTGGGACACCCAGGACCCCGTCCTGAAGACCTGGATGAAGGCGTTCCCCGGCACGGTCAAGGCCAAGAGCGAGATCTCCGACGAGCTCCGCTCCCACCTGCGCTACCCGCAGGACATGTTCAAGGTCCAGCGCGAGCTGCTCACCCGGTACCACGTGACCGAGCCCGAGCAGTTCTACAGCGGCAGTGACGCCTGGCAGGTGCCGGACGACCCGACGAACAAGAAGGACACCAGCGCGGTACCGCCGTACTACCTGAGCCTGAAGATGCCCGGCGAGAGTGAGCAGAAGTTCTCGCTGACGACCACCTTCACTCCGGCCGGCCGTCCGAATCTGGGCGCCTTCATGGCGGTCGACGCCGACGCCAACAGCAAGGGCTACGGAACGATAAGGCTGCTGAGGGTCACCAAGACCGTGCAGGGCCCGTCCCAGGTGCAGTCCGAGCTGAACGGTGTGCCGGAGGTCGCCACCTTCGTCCGCGACCTGAGGGGCACCGACTCGGACATCGAGTACGGAAACCTGCTGACAATCCCCCTGGACGGCGGGTTCCTCTACGTCGAGCCGGTCTACGCCCGGGGTGGCAGCGCCAACTATCCGCTGCTCAAGAAGGTCGCCGTCGCCTACGGCGGTGGCAAGCCGGTCTTCAAGGACAGCCTGACGGAGGCGCTCGACGCGGTCTTCGAGCAGAAGGGCGGCACCGAGCCGCCGGGCGACGGCACCACCACGCCGCCGCCCACCAAGCCGCCGGCCACCGGGGGCGACTCGCTGGAGAAGGCGATCGCCGACGTTCTGAAGGCCCACACGGACGCCGACGCGGCGCTCTCGAAGGACCCGAAGGACTGGGGCGCGTACGGCAGGGCCCAGGAGGATCTCGACGCGGCCCTGGAGCGGCTGTCGGCGGCCGAGGGCAAGAAGAGCCCGGCGGCGTCAAAGTCGCCCTAGCGGACGCATAGCCCTTTCGGGGGCTGCCGCGGGGGCCGTCGAGGCCCCCGCGGCAACGCCTGTGAGCAGGCAACATCTCGTGCCGTGATAGTGTGTGAACACAACGACGCGGGGTGGAGCAGCTCGGTAGCTCGCTGGGCTCATAACCCAGAGGTCGCAGGTTCAAATCCTGTCCCCGCTACTGAAATCGAAGAGGGCCCGGATCCTTTGAGGATCCGGGCCCTCTTCATGCGTATGTGCCCATGAAGACCGCCGGGAACCAGACACGGGGCGCGGCGAGTTGACAGGGTGAGCGTTTTGACTTGTCTCCCTGTGGGCATGTCGACAAAACGCTGAAGTGACCTTCCTGGTTGCGGTATACCGGGTGTGAGCGGGTTGCGGGTGGTGCGACGATGGAATATATGGGGGACAGGGCAACTCTGTTGGAGACAGGGCGGTTTGTGCAGCGGGACGCCGGAGGAGCAGCGGACGGGATCGAGCCCGTCCCGGACGGCACCGCCGGCACTACTGTGCGCGAGGGCTCCGACACGGACCCGGTCGACGTCGAAGCGGCCGACGGGGCCATCGCCGACACCCTGGAGAGCGCCGGCGCCGAGGAGCGGCACCGCCGCGCGGCCGACGCCGGGGACACCGCCTCGATGAGCATGCTCGGCGCGCTCCTGCTGCGCCGGGGCGACCTCGACGGCGCCGAGTCCTATCTGCGCGGCGCGACCGCCGAGGGCGACCGCGCCGCCGCCAACAACCTGGGCGTACTGCTCCACCAGCGCGGCTATCCCGACGAGGCGGCGGGCTGGTGGCGGATCGCCGCCGTCGCGGGCTCCGCCGCCGCGGCCCACGCCCTGGGACGGCACTTCCGCGAGCGCGGCGACGAGCCGGCCGCCGAGTACTGGCTGCGCCAGTCCGCCGAGCAGGGCCACGCGCTGGGGGCGTACGCCCTCGCCGACCTGCTGGAGCACCGGGGCGACGCCGGGGCCGAGCGCTGGCTGCGCGCGGCGGCCGAACAGGGGCACCGCGAGGCCGCGTACCGCCTCGCCCGCACACTGGAGCTGCGCGCGGCGGACGAGACCCGTCCGCCCGCGCGTCCGGGCATGCTCGCGAGCGCCGTCGGCCCGGGAGCGCGGCCCCCGGCCCCCGGCGCGCCGCCGCCCGGGGCGGGCGTACGCCCTCCGGGCCCGGGAGCGGGCCTCTCCGGGCCCGAGCCGGGTCCGGTGGACACCGCGGCCCGGCTCCGGCTCTCCACCCTCGACGAGGCCGCCCAGTGGTATCAGCAGGCCGCCGCCCGGGGGCACCGCCGTGCCGCCCTGCACCTCGGCTCGATCCTGGAGAAGCGCGGCGAGCTCAAGGAGGCCGGCCGCTGGTACCTGAGCGCGGCCAAGGACGGCGAGACCCGCGCCGCCTGCGCGCTCGGCTTCCTGCTGCGCGACGCGGGCGACGAGGAGAGCGCCGCGATCTGGTGGCTGCGCGCCGCCCAGGAGGGCGACGGCAACGCCGCCAACGCCCTGGGCGCGCTGCACGCGGCCCGGGGCCAGCAGCAGACCGCCGAGCGCTGGTACCGCGCCGCCATGACCGCGGGCGATGTGAACGGCGCGTACAACCTCGGGCTGCTCTGCGCCTCCCAGGACCGCACCCAGCAGGCCGAGCAGTGGTACCGCCAGGCCGCCTACACCGGCCACCGGGAGGCCTCCAACGCGCTGGCGGTCCTCCTCCTCCAGGCCGGCGACGCCATCGGGGCCGAGCCGTGGTTCTCCAAGGCGGCCGAGGCCGGAAGCGTGGACGCCGCGTTCAACCTGGGCATCCTCCACGCGGGCCGGGACGACGACCGTACGGCCCTGGTCTGGTACGAGCGGGCCGCGGCGGCCGGACACACGGAGGCCGCGCTCCAGGTGGGCATCGCCCGGCTGCGGGACGGCGACGACCTCGGCGCCGAGCGCCATCTGCGCTGCGCGGCGGGGGGCGGCAGCACGGAGGCCGCGTTCCGGCTCGCCTCGCTGCTGGACGCGCGCCAGCCGCCGCCGGGCTCGCCGGTGCTCGGCGAGCCGATGGCGGAGAAGACGGAGTGCGAGGAGTGGTACGCGCGCGCCGCCGAGCAGGGGCACCGCCGGGCCCAGGTCCGGGTGGGGATGCTCGCCGCGTCCCGGGGCGACATGACGGACGCGGCCCGCTGGTACCGGGAGGCCGCCGAGGCGGGCAGCCGCAACGGCGCGTTCAACCTCGGGCTGCTGCTGGCGCGCGAGGGCAATGAGCGGGAGGCCGCGCTCTGGTGGAGCCGGGCCGCCCGGGCGGGGCACGGCCGGGCCGCGCTCCGGCTGGCGCTGCTCGCCGCGCGGCGGGGCGAGCTGACCGAGGGGCAGCGCTGGTGCGCCCGCGCGGTCGAGCTGGGCCCGGCGGAGGTGGCCGAGCGGGCGGCCCGGCTGCGGGAGGCCCTGCACCAGGAGCTGACCGCGTGAGCGGCGCTCCCGGGCCCGGCCCAGGGGCCCGCCCCGGGCCTCTGGATCATGAATTTGCACCGGTCGGTCGGTTCCCGTAGAGTTGGGTTCAACGACGCGGGGTGGAGCAGCTCGGTAGCTCGCTGGGCTCATAACCCAGAGGTCGCAGGTTCAAATCCTGTCCCCGCTACTGAAAAGACGAAGGCCCGGATCCAACAGGATCCGGGCCTTCGTCATGTTTCAGGCCCGCGAAGACGCCAATAGGGACGCCAAGGGCCGTGAGGCCCCGGGGCGCGACCGGCGCGGAAGAGGGTTCTACGCGCCGGCGCAGGACGGACAGAGGCCCCGGTACGTCACTTCGACGTCGGAGATCGTGAAGCCGAACCGCTCCGAGTCCGGCAGATTCGCCAGCGGGTTCCCCGAGGGGTGGACGTCGCGGATCGCGCCGCACTGCCCGCAGACCAGGTGCTGGTGGGGGCGGTGGGCGTTCGGGTCGTAGCGCTTGGCGCGGCGGTCGGTCGCGACCTCCAGCACCTCGCCCAGGGAGACCATCTCGCCGAGCGTGTTGTAGACGGTCGCGCGGGAGATCTCCGGCAGCCGCTCCACCGCGCGCGAGTGCACCTCGTCGGCCGTCAGGTGAACATGCTCGCCGTCGAGGACCTCGGCCACGACACGCCTCTGGGCGGTCATCCGCCAGCCGCGTCCGCGAAGTCGTTCCAACAGGTCACTCATAAGGACCAGCCTAACAGCGGGGGGACCGTGATCCCGAACGGGTGTGACTTTGGATGTTCACTTGACTTAGACAAAGTCCATCGTAGGATCGGATCGGCACAAGGGCCAGGACAAGGATCACGCAGGAGGCGTACGTGACGCAGGGACCGCTCACCACGGAGGCCGGAGCTCCGGTCGCCGACAATCAGAACAGCGAGACCGCGGGCGTCGGCGGCCCGGTCCTGGTGCAGGACCAGCTGCTGATGGAGAAGCTCGCGCACTTCAACCGCGAGCGCATCCCGGAGCGGGTGGTCCACGCGCGGGGCGCGGGCGCCTACGGCACCTTCACCGTCACCGCCGATGTCACGGCGTACACCCGTGCCTCGTTCCTCTCCGAGGTCGGCAAGCAGACCGAGACGTTTCTGCGCTTCTCCACCGTGGCCGGCAACCTGGGCTCCGCCGACGCGGTGCGCGACCCCCGGGGCTTCGCGCTGAAGTTCTACACCGAGGACGGCAACTACGACCTCGTCGGCAACAACACCCCGGTGTTCTTCATCAAGGACGCCATCAAGTTCCCGGACTTCATCCACACGCAGAAGCGCGACCCGTACACGGGCTCCCAGGAGGCCGACAACGTATGGGACTTCTGGGGTCTGTCGCCCGAGTCCACGCACCAGGTGACCTGGCTCTTCGGTGACCGGGGCATCCCGGCCACGCTGCGCCACATGAACGGCTACGGCTCGCACACCTTCCAGTGGAACAACGCCGCGGGCGAGGTCTTCTGGGTGAAGTACCACTTCAAGACCGACCAGGGCATCAAGAACCTCACCCAGGCCGAGGCCGACAAGCTGGCCGGCACGGACCCGGACAGCCACCAGCGCGATCTGCGGGAGTCCATCGAGCGCGGGGACTACCCGAGCTGGACGGTGCAGGTGCAGATCATGCCGGCGGCCGACGCGGCGACCTACCGCTTCAACCCGTTCGACCTCACCAAGGTGTGGCCGCACGAGGACTACCCGCCGGTCGAGATCGGGAAGCTGGAGCTGAACCGCAACCCGGAGAACGTCTTCGCCGAGGTCGAGCAGTCCATCTTCTCGCCCGCGCACTTCGTCCCGGGCATCGGTCCGTCGCCGGACAAGATGCTCCAGGGCCGTCTCTTCGCTTACGGCGACGCCCACCGCTACCGCGTCGGCATCAACGCCGACCATCTGCCGGTGAACCGTCCGCACGCCACCGAGGCGCGGACCAACAGCCGGGACGGCTTCCTCTACGACGGCCGCCACAAGGGCGCGAAGAACTACGAGCCGAACAGCTTCGGCGGCCCCTTCCAGACCGACCGGCCGCTGTGGTCCGGGGAGGCTGTCACGGGCGCCACCGGCAGCCAGGCGGCCCCGAGCCACGCCGAGGACACCGACTTCGTCCAGGCGGGCAACCTCTACCGGCTGATGTCGGAGGACGAGCGGGCCCGGCTGATCGAGAATCTGTCCGGTTTCATCGCCAAGGTCTCGCGCGACGACATCGCCGAGCGCGCGATCAACAACTTCCGCCAGGCGGACGGAGACTTCGGCAAGCGGCTCGACGCCGCGGTCCAGGCCCTGCGGGGCTGACGGACGACGACTGCCGATGATGCTGAGGGCCGGATCCTTGTCCAGGGGAGTCCGGCCCTCTCGGCGTGCCCGCGTGCCCGCGGGTGCGAGCGGTGCGAGCGGTACGGGCCGCGGGCCGGCCGCGGTCAGCCGACCAGCGTCCTCCGCTCGCGGCGCACCGGGACCCAGCAGCGGATGATGTCGCGCACGGAGACGATGCCGACGGGCCCCTGGCCGTCCATGACGATCAGATGGCGGAAACCGCCGTGGGCCATCGCCTCCGCGGCCTCCTCCAGGGTCCAGGCCGGGGCGGCGAAGACGACGTCGGTGGTGGTGTGGGCCCCCGCGGTCTCCCGGTCGGGGTCCTGCCCCGTGCCGACGGACGTGAGGATGTCGCGCTCGGTCAGAATGCCCATGCCCTCGGCGTCGCAGTCGAGGACGACGGCCGCGCCGACCCGGCGGGCGGACATCAGCCGGGCTGCCTGGCGGAGGGTGTGGGCGGGTCCGATGGTGAGGACCACCGTGCTCATGGCGTCACGGACGAGCATGGATGGAGCCACCTCCTTGAGAGTCCTTGGGAGTCCTGGGGACTCCTTGAAGGGGAACGGCTCTTTCGAGAACCGATTCACAAGTTCACAAGTGGGGGGACTCTCAGAGTCGCAGCCCCGGCGGGGCAGGGCAAGGGGGTGGCGTGACGGGTTCCGGTTCGCCGCCCCGGAACCCGTGTCCGGCGCGCTCGGGCGTCAGGGGCGCGGGGCGAGGCGGCTCAGCATCTCCTCGTGGAGCAGGCCGTTCGACGCGGCGGCGTTCCCGCTGTGCGGGCCCGGGGTCCCGTCGAGGCCGGTGAAGGAGCCGCCCGCCTCCTGGACCACGATCGCGTTCGCGGCCATGTCCCACAGCGACAGCTCCGGCTCCGCGCAGATGTCGATCGAACCCTCGGCCACCATCATGTATGGCCAGAAGTCGCCATATCCGCGTGTGCGCCAGCAGGCGCGGGTAAGGTCCAGGAAGCCGCCCAGTCGCCCCTGCTCCTCCCACCCCGTCAGTGAGGAGTACGCGAAGGAGGCGTCCTGGATCCTGCCCACCGAGGAGACCCGAAGCCTGGTCGCGGAGGCCGGCGAGCGCCCCGTATAGGCGCCCCCGCCCTCCGAGGCCCACCAGCGCCGGCCCAGCGCCGGGGCCGAGACCACGCCCACCACGGGCCGATAGCCGTCCGCACCCTCCGCCATCAGCGAGATCAGCGTCGCCCAGACCGGCACGCCGCGCACATAGTTCTTGGTCCCGTCGATGGGATCGACGACCCACCGCCGGGGGCCCGTGCCCTCAAGGCCGTACTCCTCGCCCAGGATCGCGTCATGGGGGCGCTCCCGCTGGAGATGGCCGCGGATCAGCTCCTCCGCCGCCTTGTCGGCCTCGCTCACCGGAGTCATGTCCGGCTTGGTCTCGACCTTGAGGTCCAGAGCCTTGAAGCGGTCCATGGTGGCGGCGTCGGCGGCGTCCGCGAGGACATGGGCGAGACGCAGATCGTCGTCGTAGTCGGGCATGACCATCACTCTATCGAGGAGCGGGACATGGACCGGAAAACGCCAACCGGGCGAGTGCTCCGGCCTCCGGGCGCCGCATCTCTTGACACCCGTGCACGCCGCGTCAACTCTGTGCGAAGCGCCGTACGGCGGGTGGGCAGTGGGCCCGGGGAGCCGTGCGGAGTGGGAGGCGACGATGCCTACGGCCCGTGAGTCCCTGTTGAGCGCCGCACATGCGGCACTCGCCGAAACACCCTGGTCAGGCGTGCGGATGGTCGATGTCGCGGCCGCCGCCGGCCTGTCCCGCCAGACGCTGTACAACGAGTTCGGCAGCAAGGACGGGCTGGCCAGGGCGCTGGTGCGGTGCGAGGCCGACGCCTATCTCCAGGGGGTGGACCGACTGCTGGACCAGTGGAGCGGGACGGTCGATCCACTGGTCGCCGTCGCCGAGTGGACCGTCGGCGAGGCCACGGCGAAACCACTGCTGAAGGCGCTGCTCACCGGCTGCTGGGGCGAGCGGCTGCCCGCCCCCAAACCGGTGCTGAGCGGTACGCCGCCGGCCGGGGTCCCCGCTCAGCGCCGGGCGGACGCCGGGCTGCCCGTGCCGTCCGAGGTGGTCGCCCTGGTGCGGGACCGCTCCGTCGCCGCGCTGGAACAGGGCCGGTGCGCGGGCGGCGATCCGAACGACCCAGGCGACTCCGGGGAGCCGGGGGAGGGGGCACCCGATCTGGCCCACCGCTGTGAGCTGGCGGTGCGGCTCGCCCTCTCCTGTGTGATCGCCCCGGCGGGCCACGGCGTCGGACCGCTGGTCCGCACGGTCGTCGGCGATCTGCGGCTCAGTGGGCCGACCCCGACAGCTGAAGACCGATGACACCGAGGATCACCAGCGAAATCGACACGATCTTGAGAGTGGAGACCAGATCCCCGAGAAAGACCATCCCGTAGATCGCGGTGCCCGCCGCCCCGATCCCGGTCCACACCGCGTAGGCGGGCCCCACGTCCAGTTTCTTCAGCGCCAGGGTCAGCAGTCCGAAGCTGCCGAGGGCGAAGGCGGCGAAGGCGACCGTCGGCCAGAGCCGGGTGAATCCGTGCGACAGCTTCAGACAGACGGCGAATCCCGTCTCCAGGATCCCGGCGACCACCACCAGCAGCCACGCCATGGACAGCCTCCCCGTCAGTCGGTGACTGCTTCGTCGGACTTGGTGCGATTATGCACTCGCCGACCCCGGAAAGACCGCAGACGCCGCAAACGCAGACGAACCAATCGCCCTCGCGCCGATTTCGCCCGCGCCGATCGCGCTCGCCCGCGCCGATCGCCCTCGCGCTAGCGGTCCTCGTATCGCCGGTCGCCCTCGCGTCAGTCGCCCTCGCGTCGCTCACGGGTCGCGAGCAGCCGCCGCAGCGAGTTCAGCCGGGCCGGATCGGCGTGTCCATCGGCCACCCACGCGTCCAGCGCGCACTCGGGCTCGTCGTGGCTGCAACCGCGGGGGCAGTCCTCCGTGCCCGGTACGAGATCGGGGAAGGCGAGGATCACCCGGGAGGGGTCCACATGGTTCAGCCCGAAGGAGCGCACCCCCGGGGTGTCGATCACCCAGCCGCCCCTGGCGTCGGCGAGCGGGAGGGCGAGCGCCGAGGTGGTGGTGTGCCGGCCGCGGCCGGTGACCGCGTTGACATGTCCGGTGGTGCGCCGCCGGTCCTCCGGGACCAGCGCGTTGACCAGGGTGGTCTTGCCGACGCCCGAATGGCCGACGAACGCGGTGGTCCGGCCCGAGAGATGCTCGTGCACCCGGTCGGCGGCCACCCCGTCCACGAACTCCTCGCGGGTGGTGACGACATGGGGGACGCCCAGCGCCCCGTACATCTCCAGCAGCTCGTCCGGCGGGGCGAGGTCCGACTTGGTCAGCACGAGCAGCGGGGTGAGCCCCCCGTCGTACGCCGCCACCAGACATCGGTCGATCATGCGCGGGCGCGGCTCGGGGTCGGCCAGGGCCGTGACGATGGCGAGCTGGTCCGCGTTGGCGACGACGACCCGCTCGAAGGGGTCGTCGTCGTCGGCGGTGCGGCGGAGCACGGACGCGCGCGGTTCGATGCGCACGATCCGGGCCAGGGTGTCCTTCGCGCCGGAGAGATCTCCGACGATGGACACCCGGTCGCCGACGACGGCGGCCTTGCGGCCCAGCTCGCGCGCCTTCATCGCCATGACGACACGATCCTCGACGAGGCAGGTCAGCCGTCCCCGGTCGACGGTGAGGACCATGCCCTCCGCCGCGTCCTCGTGCTTGGGGCGGATGCTGGTCCGCGGTCGGTTGCCCTTGCGATTCGGGCGTACGCGGATGTCGTCCTCGTCGGGGTTCTTGCCGTAGCGACGCATGTCAGACCCCGCTCAGTTTCCCGCTCCGAGCATGGCTGTCCACATCCGCGGAAAGTCAGGCAGGGTCTTCGCGGTGGTGGCCACATTCTCGATCTCGACGCCCTCGACCGCGAGGCCGATGATCGATCCGGCGGTCGCCATCCGGTGGTCGTCGTAGGTGTGGAAGATCCCGCCGTGCAGCGGGCGCGGCCGGATGTGCAGACCGTCCTCGGTCTCGGTCACATCGCCGCCCAGCTCATTGATCTCCTTGGTGAGCGCGGCCAGCCGGTCCGTCTCGTGGAGTCGCAGATGGGCCACGCCGCGCAGCGTCGAGGGGGAGTCGGCGAGCGCCGCGACGGCCGCGATGCCCGGCGTCAGCTCGCCGACCTCGCCGAGGTCGACGTCGATGCCGTGGATCTTGCCGGTGCCGGTGAAGACCAGGCCCTCGTCGGTCAGCTCGCAGGAGCCGCCCATCTCGGTGAAGATCTCGCGCAGGGCGTCACCGGGCTGGGTGGTGCGGCTCGGCCAGTCCGGGATGACGACCCTGCCGCCGGTGATCAGCGCGGCGGCGAGGAAGGGCTGGGCGTTGGAGAGGTCGGGCTCGATGGTGACGTCGCGGCCGAGCACGGCGGAGGGGGAGACCCGCCAGACATTGGGCTCGCCCCCGGTCTCCGGCTCGTCCACCTGCGCGCCGACGGCGCGCAGCATGTCCACGGTCATCCGGATGTGCGGCATGGAGGGGAGGCGTCCGCCGATGTGCCGGACCTCCACCCCCTGGTTGAAGCGGGGCGCGGAGAGCAGCAGCGCGGAGACGAACTGGGAGGACGAGGAGGCGTCTATCTCCACCGCGCCGCCGTCGAGCGCGCCGCCGCCGTGGACGGTCATCGGGAGCGCGCCGCGCCCGTCGTCGTCGATCCGGGCTCCGAGGGCGCGCAGCGCGTCGATCACTCCGTGCAGCGGGCGCTCGTAGGAGCGGGGGTCGCCGTCGAAGCGGACCGGTCCGTCGGCCAGCGCGGCGACGGGCGGCAGGAAGCGCATTACGGTGCCGGCGTTGCCGACGTCGACCGTGGCGGGGCCGTGCAGACCGGCCGGGATGATCCGCCAGGCCTCGCCCTCGGACTCGGGGCCGCCGGCGATGGAGGAGCTGGAGGAGACGGTCTCCTCGATGCCGACGCCGAGGGCGCGCAGCGCCTCGGCCATCAGCAGGCTGTCGCGGGAGCGCAGCGGGCGGCGCAGCCAGCCGGGCTCGGCGGCGAGGGAGGCCAGCACCAGGGCTCGGTTGGTGACCGATTTCGAACCGGGCACGGTCACCGTCGCGTCGACGGCTCCGGTCGCGAAGGGGGCGGGCCAGAGGGCAGGGTGCACGGGGGCTTCGGTCATGTCCCTCACTTTAGTGGCTCCCCGAACACCCGTATCTTGATCAAATGCTCTGAAACAGCGGTGTAACCCTCAGGTGATAAAAGGCCGGATCTCATCCGTGCCCGGACCCGGCCCCTGCCCCCGCGCACGGTCGGGGGACCCGGCCGTCAGCGGTCCAGGAGCCAGCGTCCGCCGCCGAGCAGCGCGCAGATCGACACCGCGTGGAAGAGAAAGAGCCACATGGCGGGCGGCACATGGGTGAGCCGGGAGAGCTGGTCGGCGTCCGAGTCGGGCGCTCCGCCGTGCCGGCGCTTGCTCTGGAGTTCGAAGACCGGCCGTACGCCGCCGAGCAGCAGGAACCAGACGGCGGTGTAGGCGAAGGCGGCCTGTACCTCGGGCTCCGCGAGCCAGGAGACCAGCAGGAAGGCCGCGCCGGTGAGGATCACCGTGAGCGCTCCGTACGCGTTGCGGATCATCACCAGCATCCCCAGGAGCAGGGCGGTGGCCAGCCACAGCAGCAGGGTGACGCGTCCCGAGCCGAGCAGGGCGGCCCCGCCGAGGCCGAGCAGGGAGGGCGCGGGGTAGCCGGCGGCGGCGGTGAGCACCATGCCGAGGCCGGTCGGTCTGCCCCGGCTGACGGTCAGCCCGCTGGTGTCGGAGTGCAGCCGTATGCCTTGCAGGCTGCGGCCGGTGAGCAGGGCGAGCAGCCCGTGGCCGCCCTCGTGGGCGATGGTGACGGCGTTGCGGGAGAGCCGCCAGAGCGGCCGGGGCACGGTGATCGCGAGGGCGAGCACACCGGTGGCGATGACGAGCCAGGCCTCGGGGGCGGGCTGGGTGCCGAGCACACGGTCCCAGAGGCCGCTCGCGGCGGAAGCGGAATAGGTGCTTTCCATTTCTGGGGCGGCTCCTTCTGCGGCGGGACGGGATGGCAGTCTGGCAGTCATGTGTGGCAGGTATGCGGTGAGCCGTCGGCCCGAGGATCTGGTGGGGATCTTCGGGGTCCAGAAGTGGGAGCCGGCCGAGACGCTGGCCCCCGACTGGAACGTGGCCCCCACCAAAGGGGTCCACGCGATTCTCGAACACCCCTTGAAAGACGCGGAAGACCCTCGTCCGGTTCGCCAGCTGAGAACCCTGAAGTGGGGGCTCGTGCCGTCCTGGGCGAATTCCCCGGAGGGCGCGGCCCGGATGATCAACGCCCGGTCCGAGACCGTGCACGAGAGGCCCTCCTTCCGGCGGGCCTTCGCCTCCCGGCGCTGTGTGCTCCCCGCCGACGGCTACTACGAGTGGGTCACCGGCGAGGCGGAACGCGAGCTGGAGGAGCGGGGCAGACGCAAGCGCGCCCGTAAACAGCCGTACTTCGTGACCCCGGTCGACGGGTCGGTGTTCGCGATGGCGGGTCTGTACGAGTTCTGGCGCGACCGGACGCTGCCCGACGACCATCCCTCGGCCTGGTGGGTGACGTGCGCGATCCTCACCACCGAGGCGGAGCGGGCACCGCTCGGAGTGGCCCCCGCCGACGGCCCGCGCTCGCTCGCCGACATCCACCCCCGGATGCCGCTGATGCTGACGCCGGACCGCTGGGACGCCTGGCTCGACCCCGCGCACACGGACCCGGCGGCGCTCAGGGCGCTGCTGGAGCCGCCGCCCGAGGGGCTGATGCGGGCGTACGCGGTGGGCACGGCGGTCAGCAATGTCCGCAACAACGGGCCCGAGCTGCTGACGGAGTGGGAGGGCCCGGAGGAGGCCACCCTCTTCTGAACCCGACGGCTCCGACGGCTCCGACGACCCCGGGACGGCCCCGGCAGCCCGACGGCCCGGCGGCCCGACTTCCGCCCCGGCCCCGGCCTCACCCGTACGGCCCCGTCACCGCGCACCGGCCCCCGCACCCCCGCCCGGCAGGATGAAACCCGTGAACACCGAGCCGCCCGAGCCCACCGAACCCCCCGAGCTCGTCGACACCCCCGCGGGCCCCGCGCGCATCACCTGGCACCGCGCCCCCGGCGGCGCGCGGCTCGTCCTCGCGCTCGGCCACGGCGCGGGCGGCGGAATCGAGGCCCGCGACCTGCGCGCACTCGCCGGGGCGCTGCCCGCCGACGGGATCGCCGTCGCCCTGGTGGAGCAGCCCTGGCGGGTCGCCGGAAAGAAGGTCGCCCCCGCCCCCAGCACCCTCGACACCGCCTGGCGCGCGCTCTGGCCCGCGCTGGAGCGCCCCGGCGTCCCCGTCGTCGCGGGCGGGCGCAGCGCAGGGGCCCGGGTCGCCTGCCGCACCGGCCGGGAGCTGGGGGCCGCCGCCGTGCTCGCGCTCTCCTTCCCCCTGCACCCGCCCGGCCGACCCGAGAGCTCCCGCGCCGCCGAACTCCTCGGCACGGACCTGCCCACCCTCGTCGTCCAGGGCGCGGGCGACCCCTTCGGCAAGCCCGCCGAATTCCCCGAAGGGACGTACGGCCTGGTGGAAGTCCCCTTCGCCGACCACGGCTTCGCCGTCCCCAAGCGCGCCCCCATCACCGAGGAGCGGACCGTGAAAACCATCACAGAGGCGGTCCGCGAGTGGGCCCTCCCCCTGCGGGAATGACCAGCCGCCCGGCTCTGTTGCAGCGGATGTCAGGACGTAGGCAACAGAGCATGGAGTAGGGAGTCCCAAGCATGGGTCCGACCATCTGCCCCCGCCGCACGCACCCCGCTGACCTGGAGTGGACCGTGCTCACGGCGGCCAAGACCGCCCCGGTCCTGGCCCAGGGCGGCACCGGTCGGCAAGAGCCGTCGGGCGAAGGTCGACTATTCTCCGATTCGAGCGGGTCCGCACTTGGGCCCGTCACAGCGTTGGAGGAGGTGGGTCCGGTCACTGGGACCGACGCAGGGGCCGACGACGGCCGGGCGGCACCGGGACAGGGACAGCCGGAAGCCCCGGCGGACAGCGCCGCGCAGCCCGCGCGAGCCGCCGCCGAGACGACCGCCGAGCGCAATGCCCGCTTCGAGCGGGACGCCCTCGGCTTCCTCGACCAGATGTACTCGGCCGCGCTCCGTATGACGCGCAACCCCGCCGACGCCGAGGACCTGGTGCAGGAGACCTACGCCAAGGCGTACGGCTCCTTCCACCAGTTCCGCGAGGGCACCAACCTCAAGGCATGGCTCTACCGCATCCTCACCAACACCTTCATCAACTCCTACCGCAAGAAGCAGCGGGAACCTCAGCGCAGCGCCGCCGAGGAGATCGAGGACTGGCAGCTCGCCCGCGCCGAGTCGCACATGTCCACCGGACTGCGCTCGGCCGAGTCCCAGGCCCTCGACCACCTGCCGGACTCCGATGTGAAGTCCGCGCTCCAGGCCATCCCGGAAGAGTTCCGTATCGCCGTCTATCTCGCTGACGTAGAGGGCTTTGCGTACAAGGAGATCGCGGACATCATGGGTACACCCATCGGGACGGTGATGTCCCGCCTGCACCGGGGCCGTCGCCAGCTGCGCGGCATGCTGGAGGACTACGCCCGTGAGCGCGGGCTGGTCCCGGCCGGTGCAGGGGAGTCGAACGAAGCGAAAGGCTCGGGCTCATGAGCTGCGAAGAGCCGCACGAGACGGACTGCTCGGAGGTGCTCGACCACCTCTATGAGTTCCTCGACCGTGAGATGCCCGACAGCGACTGCACCAAATTCGAGGTGCACTTCGGGGAATGCTCCCCCTGCCTGGAGAAGTACGGGCTGGAGCAGGCCGTGAAGAAGCTGGTCAAGCGGTGCTGCGGACACGACGACGTCCCCACCGACCTGAGAGCCAAGGTCATGGGCCGGATCGATCTGATCCGCTCCGGCGAGACGGTGCCCACTGAGGACATCAGCATCGCCCGCGCACAGGCCCCCCGGGCCGAGTGACCGTACCCGCATGACCCGGATGTACGAAGAGGGCGCGCCGTGAATCCCGCGGCGCGCCCTCTTCGTACGCACCGCTGTCACTCGTCTGTGCGAACAAACCGTCGCCGCACCCGCACCCCCCTCCTCAACTCGCTACCGTGACGCGCCAGACGCGAAGGGGGCGGGACAGTGAGGTCCGTACCGGCGACGGCACGCGCGTACATTCTCGGTGCCGTGCTCTGCGCAGCGGCATGCCTGCTGCCCTTATTCGGGCAGCGGACCACCGTCGGCTGGAGCGCCGTGGCGCTGCTCGCCGCGCTCTACGCGGGATGTGAGCTGCCCCCGCGCTGCCGCCATCTGCGCAAGGCGCTCCCGATCAGCGCGGCCTCCTTCTTCCCGGTCCTGCTCACCGCGGCCTTCCTGCTGCCGGCCCCCGCCGCCATGCTCGTCGCCGTCCCCGGCTCACTCCTCGGAAGGGTCGAGCGCGCCCCCGCCGGGCCGCGCAGGATCTGGCGCGCCGCGCAGCTCGCCCTCGCCACCTGGAGCGCGGCCAGCACCCACACCCTCCTCGGCGGCGCGCGCACCCTGAGCGAACCCGACTTCCCGCACGCCCTCGCGCCCGCCGCCGCCGCGGCCGTCGTCTTCTGCCTGGTGCTGACCCTCCTCGAAGCGGGCATCCTCGCCACCGCCGAACGGCAGCCGGCGGGCGTCGCCTGGCGCGGCCTGGTGCTCCACTCCCTGGTCCCGCACCTCGTCCATGGACTGGCGGGGCTGATGATGGCCGTGCTGTGGACCAGCCCCTACGGGCCCGTCTCCGCGCTCCTGGTCCTGCTGCCCATGTACATCTCCTGCTGGCTCTTCGCCCAGTACCACCGCGAACGCACCGCCCACCAGGCCACCATCCGCGCCCTCGTCCAGGCGGTCGACCTCAAGGACCGCTACACCCGGGGCCACAGCGAGAGAGTGGGCCGCGCTTCGGTGCTCATCGCCCGAGAACTGGAGATGGACGAGGAACGAATCGAAATCATTCGGTTCGCAGGCATCCTCCACGACGTGGGCAAGCTCGGAGTGCCCACCCGGATCCTCCGCAAGGACGGCCCGCTCACCCCCGAGGAGCGACGGGTGATCCAGCTCCACCCCGAGTACGGCCATGAGATCGTCCGGGGCATCGGCTTCCTCGGCGAGGCGAGGGGCGCCATCCTGCACCACCACGAACGCATGGACGGCACCGGCTACCCCTGCGGACTGGCCGGCGAACGCATCCCGGAATTCGCCCGGGTGGTCGCCGTCGCGGACGCCTTCGACGCCATGACCTCCACCCGCTCCTACTCACGGGCCCGCCCGGTCCCCGTCGCCCTCGCCGAACTGGAGCGGTGCGCGGGCGCGCACTTCGACCCCCGCATGGTCAAAGCGCTGGTCAAAGCCCTGGACCGGCACGGCTGGGAGACCGAGGTCACCTCCACCGAGGCCAACTGCACCGAGATCGCCCCCGGCGAGTCCGCCGCCGCGAGTCCGCCCGACGTCCGGGGCATCCCGCCCCAGCCCGTCCGTGTCGCCGACCGCACCCCGGGCGGCCCGGCGTGAGAGAGGGCGACGAACCGTACCCGCCGCTGAGGGGAGCCGTCCCCGCCCCCCGCACGGCCGCCCGACCCGACAGCGCCCTCAGCACCGCCGTCCTCGCCCTCGTCCACACCGCCGCCGCCCTCCTCGTCTGCGCCGCGCTCTCCGTCACCCTCTGGCACGGCCTCCACGAACCCGCCTACGCCCTCGCCTTCGGCGCCCTCGTCGCCATCGGCGAGACCGTCCGCTGGGGCGCCGCGCCCCGCGAACGCGAACCCGCCCCCCTCGGCGCCGCCGGAGCCCTCGCCTACGCCCTCCTCGGCGAGTGCGGCGGCCGCCCCACCACCCACGGCGTCCTCCAGGTCGTCGCCGTCGTCTTCGCCGGCACCCTCGCCGGAGCCGTCCCCCAACTGGCCAGGGGCCAGCGGACCGCGCTCGACCACGTCGCACGCCGGGTGCTGAGCGTCGCCTTCGCCGCCGTCTGCTTCCAGCCGCTCTACAACTCCGGCGCACTCCAGGAGTGGGGCAAGGGCGCCCCGTACGCCCTCTTCCTCATGGTCCTGATGGCGCTCACCGCGCTCTGCGACGCGGTGCTCGCCGCGCTGGTACTGCGCGTCCGCAGCGGATTCCCCTACGGCCCGCTGCTCCGCGAGGAGCTGCGCGCGCTGCCCGGCATCGGCTCCGCCGTCTGCGCCACCGGGGCCGTCATCGCGCTCGCCGTCGCCGTCGCCGGACTCTGGGCGCTGCCCGTCTTCTGCGCCCCCCTCCTCCTCGCCCAGCTCTCCTTCCGGCGGTACGAGGCGATCCGGACCACCTACCGGCAGACCATCGCCTCCCTCGCCCGCTCGACCGAGATCGCCGGTTACACCCCGCCCGGCCACGCCCGCCGGGTCGCCGAGCTGAGCTGTGCCGTCGGCCGGGAGATGGGGCTGACCGGAAACCGGCTGACCGTGCTGGAGTACGCGGCGCTGATGCACGACATTGGCCAGCTCTCCCTGGTGGACCCCGTGCCCGGCGGCGCGACCGCGCCGCTCCCGGCCGACCGGCAGCGCCGGATCGCCCTGCTCGGCGGGGCCGTCGTCCGGCAGACGGGGGTGCCCGCCGAGGTCGCCGTCGTGGTCGAGCGGCAGGCCGACCCCTACCGGGACCAGCCGCTGCCCGCCCGGATCGTCCGGGCCGTCAACGCGTACGACGATCTGACCGGGGGAGACCCCGCGCACGCCCCCGGCGCGCTGGAGCGGCTGCGGGCCGGCACCGGCCGGGACTATCACCCCGGGGTGATCGAGGCCCTGGCGAAGGTGCTGAGCCGCCGCACCGCCCCGGCGGCCCCGGCCGCTCCCGCCGCCCAGGGTCCCCGGGAGCCCTTGGGCGACGAGACCGGGCCCGCCGCCCCCGCCACCGAGGCACACCCCGGCTGACCTGTGATTACGGCCCTTTTTCCGGCCGGTGAGCCCCAGGGGTCTGACCCCGGTGCCGAAGGGGTAACCCATGGGTAATGAGCCACCCCTTTGCCGGGCATGGTTGGATGCGAAAGAGGAGAGACAACCAGCGTCAAGCAGACACACGAAGCAGCATCGGGAATCACACCAACAGCGTCCGGGGCGGTGACCCGAACGACCGGCAGGCGGGAATCGTGAGGATCTTCGGGAAGGTACGGCATCGGCCCTCAGCCTCGTGGCGGCAGGCCACCGACCGCGCGTTCACGCTGATCGGCGACGGCCGGTACGAGGACGCCGGCGCGCTGCTGACACGGGCGGCCGACCTTGAGCCCTGGCTCTCCGAGTCCTGGTTCAATCTGGCGCTCCTGCATAAATTCCGGCACGACTGGGAGCAGGCGCGGGCCGCCGGGCTGCGCGCCGTGGCCCTGCTGGACAAGGAGGCGGGAGCCCCCGACTGGTGGAACGTCGGCATCGCCGCCACCGCCCTCCAGGACTGGCCGCTGGCCCGCCGCGCCTGGCAGGCCTACGGACTCAAGGTGCCCGGGGTGCCCACCCGCACCGGCGGGGTGGGGGCCGGGCCCGGCGGCGAGCCGCTCGCCATGGACCTCGGCAGCGCCGCCGTGCGGCTCTCGCCCGAGGGCGAGGCCGAGGTGGTCTGGGGCCGCAGACTGGATCCGGCCCGGATGGAGGTGCTGTCGATCCCGCTGCCGTCCTCCGGGCGCCGCTGGGGCGAGGTCGTCCTCCACGACGGTGTGCCCAACGGCGAGCGGACCACCGCCGCGGGCCCCTCCTACCCCGTCTTCGACGAGATCGAGCTGTGGGCCCCCTCACCCGTCCCCACCTGGGTGGTGCTGCTGGAGGCCGACACCGAGGCCGACCGGGACGCCCTGGAGCAGCTCGCCTCCGACGCCGGATACGCCGCCGAGGACTGGTCCTCCTCCGTGCGGCTGCTCTGCCGCTCCTGCTCCGAGAGCCGGATGCCGAGCGCCGAGGGCGAGGGCGAGCACCTCGACCCCCACGACCACAGCGAACCGGGCCACCCGGGGCCGCTCGGCCACCGCACCGCCGGGGAGCTGTGGTCGCCCGAGCGCGAATGCGGCATCGCGGCCCCCGCCGGCCTGGTGCGCGGACTCCTGGACGGCTGGGTCGCGGACAGCCCCGACAGCCGCGAGTGGCGAGATCTTGAGGAAGTCTGCTGACCCCTGCCCTTAGGCTGTACGGACACAGTGGCCCCCCGCCGGGCGGGCCACGAGGGACCGAGGAAGGCGTACGGCTGACATGGCGTCGCAGCAGGAGACGGACCAGCAGGTCAACGAGGGTCCCGTCGTGGACGACGAGGGATACGTCGTGGACACGGAGGACTGCGAGGCACGTGAGCTCGCCCACCGGGAGCGCGGCACCTCGCGCCCGATCACGGTCGTGGGCAATCCCGTGCTCCACAAGGAGTGCGCGGACGTCACCGAGTTCGACGACGCGCTCGCGTCGCTGATCGACGACATGTTCGCCAGCCAGCGCACCGCCGAGGGCGTGGGCCTGGCCGCCAACCAGATCGGCGTCGACCTCAAGGTCTTCGTCTACGACTGCCCGGACGACGACGGAAACCGGCACACCGGGTACATCTGCAACCCGGTCCTGGAGGAGCTGCCGTCCGAGCTGCGGGTGCTCGACGACTCCAACGAGGGCTGCCTCTCCGTGCCGACCGCCTACGCGGAGCTGGCCCGCCCCGACTACGCGGTGGTGCGCGGCCAGGACAGGTTCGGCAACCCGGTCAAGATCCGGGGCAACGGCTACTTCGCGCGCTGCCTCCAGCACGAGACCGACCATCTCTACGGGTACCTCTACATCGACCGCCTCTCCAAGCGCGACCGCAAGGACGCGCTGAAGCAGATGGCGGAGGGCACCCCGCGCTACCCGGTCGTCCCCAACGACTGACCCTCCCCGCCGTTCAGGGCCCGCTCACACCGGTGAGCGGGCCCTGTCCCGTCTCCGCGGGGACCGCCGCCAGACGGACCGGGCCCCGGAAGGTCCGGCGGTAGATGTTCGGCGTCGTCCCGAGCGTACGGAGGAAGTGGTGGCGCAGCGCCGCCGCGTTGCCGAATCCGGAGCGGGCCGCGATCGCCTCGACCGTCTCGTCCGTGGACTCCAGCAGCTCCTGCGCCAGCAGCACCCGCTGCCGCAGCAGCCAGCGGTACGGGGTGGTCCCCGTCTCCTGGTGGAAGCGGCGGGCGAAGGTGCGCGGCGACATGTGCGCCCGCGCGGCCAGCTGCTCGACCGTCGTCTCCCGGTCCAGATGGCGTTCCATCCAGGCCAGCACGGCGCCCACGGTGTCGTACCGGGCGCGCGGCAGCGGCCGTTCGATGTACTGCGCCTGGCCGCCGTCGCGGTGCGGCGGCACCACCATCCGGCGGGCGATGTGGTTGGCGACCTCGGGGCCGTGCTCCTGGCGGAGCAGATGCATACAGGCGTCGATCGCGGCGGCGGTGCCTGCGGAGGTGATGACCGGCCCCTCGTCCACGTACAGCACATCGGGGTCGACGACGGCCCGCGGACACCGCTCGGCGAGGGCCTCGGCGTGCCGCCAGTGGGTGGTGCAGCGGCGGCCGTCGAGCAGGCCCGCCGCGCCCAGGACGAAGGCGCCGCTGCACACGCCCAGCACCCTCGCGCCCCGGTCCACGGCGCGGCGCAGCGCTTCGAGCAGCTCCCCGGGGAACTCCCGGGTGGGGTAGGCGTCCCCGGTGGGCACGGCGACGAGGTCCGCCTCCTCCAGCCGTTCGAGGCCGTGGGGCGTGGTGATGCCGAATCCGGCGTCGGTCGCCAGCGCGGGACCGGCGGCCGAGACCACCGCGAAGTCGTAGAGCGGCAGCCCGTCCGCGCTGCGGTCATGGCCGAAGACCTCGCAGAGCACCCCCAGTTCGAAGGGGTGGACGCCTTCGAGGAGGACCGCGGCGACGTTTCTCAGCATGGGGAGAGTGTGGCAGCAATTCGATGTCCCATGACAGTGCTGCCACTGATGAATCACCCTGCCGGGTAAGACAGTTGAGGGCATGGAAACACTTCTCGGCCTGCTCGCCGTCCTCGTCCTGATCGTCCTGGTCCTCCTTCCTTCGCTGTTCGGACACGCCCGTGAGCGGAGGATCGACCGGCAGCTCGGAGCGGTCCGGGAACGCGGCGGGGCCGCGGACCGATCCGCGGTCCGCGGCCCCGCGCGGGGTGCTGAGGTGTCAGCGCCGGCTCGGAATCAGAAGTCCTCGCCCAGGTCGACGGAGCCCTCGACCGCGACCTGATAGGCGGAGGGACGGCGCTCGAAGAAGTTCGTCAGCTCCTGGACGCCCTGAAGCTCCATGAAGGAGAACGGGTTCTCCGAGCCGTACACCGGGGCGAAGCCCAGCCGGGTCAGCCGCTGGTCGGCGACGCACTGGAGGTACTCGCGCATCGACTCGGTGTTCATGCCCGGGAGGCCGTCGCCGCACAGGTCCTGACCGAACTGGAGCTCGGCCTCGACGGCCTCCTTCAGCATGTCGGTGACCTGCTGCTGGAGGGCGTCGTCAAAGAGGTCCGGCTCCTCCTTGCGGACCGTGTCCACGACCTCGAAGGCGAAGTTCATGTGCATGGTCTCGTCACGGAAGACCCAGTTGGTGCCGGTGGCCAGGCCGTGCAGCAGGCCGCGCGAGCGGAACCAGTACACATAGGCGAACGCGCCGTAGAAGAACAGCCCCTCGATGCAGGCCGCGAAGCAGATCAGGTTCAGCAGGAAGCGACGGCGGTCGGCCTTGCTCTCCAGCTGGTCGATCTTCTCGACCGAGTCCATCCACTTGAAGCAGAACTGCGCCTTCTCGCGGATCGACGGGATGTTCTCCACCGCCGCGAAGGCCGCCGTACGGTCCTCGGGGTCGGGCAGATAGGTGTCCAGCAGCGTCAGATAGAACTGGACGTGCACCGCCTCCTCGAAGAGCTGACGGCTCAGATAGAGACGCGCCTCCGGGGAGTTGATGTGCTTGTAGAGCGTCAGCACCAGGTTGTTGGCGACGATCGAGTCACCGGTGGCGAAGAAGGCCACGAGCCGGCCGATCAGATGCTGCTCGGCGGGGGTCATCTTGGCGAGGTCGGCGACGTCGGAGTGGAGGTCGACCTCCTCCACCGTCCAGGTGTTCTTGATCGCGTCCCGGTAGCGCTCGTAGAAGTCGGGGTAGCGCATCGGGCGAAGGGTGAGCTCGAAGCCGGGGTCGAGCAGGTTTTTCTGAGACATACGGGTAAGGCGCGAAGCGCCGTCCTCCAGTGGGGGCGGTGGTCGGGTGACGGGCGGGAATTACTGGCAGGCTTCGCAGGACTCGGGGTTTTCCAGGGAGCAGGCGAGCGCTTCGTCGTCGGCTGCCTGCGTGGGTACGGGTACGGGGGCGGCGGCCGGAGCGGCGGCGGCGGACGCGGCGCGGGCGATCCGGGTGGCCGGACGGGAGCGCAGGTAGTACGTCGTCTTCAGCCCCTGCTTCCAGGCGTACGCGTACATCGAGCTGAGCTTGCCGATGGTCGGCGTCTCCAGGAACAGGTTCAGCGACTGCGACTGGTCCAGGAAGGGGGTGCGGGCCGCGGCCATGTCGATCAGACCGCGCTGCGGGATCTCCCACGCCGTGCGGTACAGCTCGCGGACGTCGGCCGGGACCCAGGTGAAGTCCTGGATCGAGCCGCTGGAGTCGCGCAGCGCCTCACGGGTCTGGGCGTCCCAGACGCCGAGCTTCTTCAACTCGGCCACCAGGTAGGAGTTGACCTGGAGGAACTCGCCGGAGAGGGTCTCGCGCTTGAAGAGGTTGGAGACCTGCGGCTCGATGCACTCGTACACACCCGCGATGGAGGCGATGGTCGCCGTCGGGGCGATGGCGAGGAGCAGCGAGTTGCGCATCCCGGTGGTGGCGATGCGCTCGCGCAGCGCGGCCCAGCGCTCGGGCCAGTTCAGCTCGACGCCGTAGTGGTCCGGGTGCAGCACGCCGCGCGCGGTGCGGGTCTTCTCCCAGGCGGGGAGCGGGCCGTTGCGCTCGGCGAGGTCGGCGGAGGCCTCGTAGGCGGCGAGCATGATCCGCTCGGCGATCCGGGTGGAGAGCGCGCGGGCGGCGGGGGAGTCGAAGGGCAGCTTCAGCTGGAAGAAGACGTCCTGGAGACCCATCGCGCCCAGGCCCACCGGACGCCACCGGCTGTTGGAGCGGCCGGCCTGCTCGGTCGGGTAGAAGTTGATGTCGACCACGCGGTCGAGGAAGGTGACCGCGGTGCGGACGGTCTCGTCCAGCCGCTCCCAGTCGATGTCGTCGCCGACGACGAAGGCGCCGAGGTTGACCGAGCCCAGGTTGCAGACCGCGGTCTCGCCGTCGTCGGTGACCTCCAGGATCTCGGTGCAGAGATTCGAGGAGTGGACGGTGTGGCCGGGCTCGGCGGTCTGGTTGGCGGTCCGGTTGGAGGCGTCCTTGAAGGTCATCCAGCCGTTGCCGGTCTGGGCGAGGGTACGCATCATCCGGCCGTACAGCTCGCGCGCGGGCATCGTCTTGCGGGCCAGGCCCGCCGCCTCGGCCGCGCGGTAGGCGGCGTCGAACTCGTCGCCCCACAGGTCGACCAGCTCGGGCACGTCGGCCGGGGAGAAGAGCGACCAGTCGGTGTCGGCCTGCACCCGGCGCATGAACTCGTCGGGGATCCAGTGCGCGAGGTTGAGGTTGTGGGTGCGCCGGGCGTCCTCGCCGGTGTTGTCGCGCAGCTCCAGGAACTCCTCGATGTCCGCGTGCCAGGTCTCCAGGTAGACGGCTGCGGCGCCCTTGCGCCGACCGCCCTGGTTCACCGCGGCGACCGAGGCGTCGAGGGTCTTCAGGAACGGCACAATGCCGTTGGAGTGGCCGTTGGTGCCGCGGATCAGCGAGCCGCGGGCGCGGACGCGGGAGTACGAGAGACCGATGCCGCCCGCGTGCTTGGAGAGCCGGGCGACCTGGTGGTAGCGGTCGTAGATGGAGTCCAGCTCGTCCTGCGGGGAGTCCAGCAGATAGCAGGAGGACATCTGCGGGTGGCGGGTGCCGGAGTTGAAGAGCGTGGGGGAGGAGGGCAGATAGTCCAGCCGGCTCATCAGCCGGTAGAGCGCCGCCACCTCGTTCAGCGCGCGGGTGGAGTCGTCCTCGGCGAGGCCGCAGGCGACCCGGAGCAGGAAGTGCTGCGGGGTCTCGATCACCTGGCGGGTGATCGGGTGGCGCAGCAGATAGCGGCTGTAGAGGGTGCGCAGACCGAAGTAGCCGAAGCGGTCGTCGGCGCTCTGGTCGATCAGCTCGTCCAGGGCGGCGGCATGGAGCGTGACGAACTCGGCGGTGCGGTCGGCGATCAGGCCCTCGGTGTGGCCGACGGCGACCGACGCGGAGAAGGCGACCGAGCCCTGGGAGGCGGCCTCGTCCGCGATGGTGCGGGTGAGCAGCCGGGCGGCGAGCCGGGAGTAGGCCGGGTCCTCGGAGATGAGGCCCGCGGCGGCATCGGTGGCGAGCCCGCGCAGCTCGGCCGCGTCCGACCCGGCGTTGCGGCCGCGCAGCGCGGCCGCGGCGACCTTGCCGGGGTCGGTGTCCGGCAGATCGGCGGTGAGGTCGGTCAGGGTCCGCAGCAGAGCGGTCCCCGGTCCGTCCCCGGGCTTCCCGGAGACGGGTGCGGGCACCCGTCCGGGAAGCTGTTCCGACACCTTCTCGGCGCTCTGCCCGAAGGCGTTCGCGGAGGTGCCTGAAGCCGGATCGGCTGGCGCGATGGTCACGTGGTGCTCTCCACTCGCTCGGCTCACGGGCCGGCGGGAGGGAGGCGCGCCGCGGGGCGCGCGTACCCGTTTCGGGGCAGCACTCCGCACGGCGTCCGCCGACCCAACCGCGAGGCCCGGACGTCTCGGCACCCGGGTCGGTCGAGCCGGGTGCGCTGTCGGCAGACGCCCGGACTCGCGGGTACGACAAAGCGCACCACAGCACACCGTTGCGGGACAGTTCCGGATTCACACCGGATTCCTCTGCGGCGACAGCGAGACGAGCATACATGTGGGGGCGGGGGGTGGCGGCACCCACCAGATGTTGTGTCGCGGGGGTGTCGGAGGCCCTACGGAAGGTCACTCCTCCGAAGGGCTCGCGGGGTCGGCCCGAGGGCTTCGCGAGGCCTTTCCCGAGCCCTGCCGGGGCCCTGGGGCCGCTTCGGGAGGCGGTTCGGGAAGCGGATCGGGAGGTGGATCGGGAGGCGCTTCTGAGGGGGCCGGAGGGAGCCCGGGAGGGATCGGGGAGAGATCCGGGAGTGAGCGGGGAGTGAGCGGGGGCGCTCGGGGCCCGTCGCCGGGTCCCGGCTCGCCGGCCGTGCGCCGGACACGACGAAGGCGCGGGGCGCTTCACCCGGGCGGGAGACTTGTCCCGGCCTCCCCGCGGGACCGGGCGGGGCCGCTCCACGGGCGCGCCCCCGCCGTCCCGGGGGTACCGCGGGT
>NZ_BMWG01000014.1:0-55257 GCF_014651115.1 Streptomyces inusitatus
AAGGGGCGAAATCCCCCGATCCCCCCCGCACCCCCCACTCGTTGAACCCCACACACGCCCCCCTCCACCCCCAGGAGGAACCCCCCCCCGCGTCCAACGAGGAGCCCCCCCACCCCCGCACTCCCCGCCCCCGAGGGCAGTGCCGTGCAGCGCCGTGCGGCGCCGTCACGCGCCCGGCCGCGGCTGAAGGCGTCCCGGGGTCCCCCGGGGCGCCCCCGCACAACTGATCGAACTCGTGGAAGGCAGCACCCCCCATGACCGCCATGCCCGCAACCGAACTCGACCAGCCCCATGACCTCGTCGGCATCGGCGTCGGCCCGGCCAACCTCTCCCTCGCCGCGCTCGCCGACGGCGTCCCGGGAGGGCTCGCCACCGCCTTCTTCGAGCAGCGCCGGAACTTCAGCTGGCACTCCGGCCTGCTGATCGACGGAGCGACCCTCCAGGTCCCCTTCCTCGCCGACCTGGTCACCCTCGCCGACCCCGCCAGCCCCTGGAGCTTTCTGCGCTATCTGCGCTCCCGCGAACGCCTCTACCCCTTCT
This sequence comes from Streptomyces inusitatus, assembly GCF_014651115.1. GTDB lineage: Bacteria > Actinomycetota > Actinomycetes > Streptomycetales > Streptomycetaceae > Streptomyces > Streptomyces amakusaensis. The sequence goes on from NZ_BMWG01000014.1 coordinate 541, forward strand.
ACTTCGCCCAGAACTTCCACATCCACCGCGCCGAGTACGACGCCTACTGCCGCTGGGTCAGCGACAACCTCCCCGGTCTCCACTTCGGCCACCGGGTCGACGCGGTGCGCTGGAACCCCGGGACCGAACTGTTCGAGGTCGACTTCACCCAACTCGGCCTCGACGGCGAACCGGAGACCGCGGGCCGCGCCCACGCACGTAACGTCGTCCTCGGCGTCGGCAGCGAACCGTATGTCCCCGAAGCGCTCAGACCCCTGGTCAGCTCCCCCTCCGTGGCGGTCGTCCACTCCAGCGACTATCTCGACAGCCGCGACCGGGTGCTCGCCTGCGAACATGTCACCGTCATCGGATCCGGGCAGTCGGGAGCCGAGGTCTTCCTCGATCTGCTCCGCCGCCGCACCCCGGGGGCCGAGGCGATCCACTGGCTCTCCCGGACCGAGTCCTTCGCGCCGATGGAGTACTCGAAACTCGGCCTGGAGCACTTCACCCCCGACTACACCCGCTACTTCCACGCCCTGCCCGAACAGACCCGCGACGAACTCGTCCCCCGGCAGTGGCAGCTCCACAAGGGCATCGACGCGGGCACCATCGCCGCCATCCACGACGAGCTGTACCGGCACACCCTGCACGGCGGCTGGCCCGACGCCGTGATCACCCCCGGTGTCACCGTCCGCACCGCCGGACGGATCGCCACCACCAAGGTCGAACTCCATCTGGAGCACCGCCAGCAGTCCGCCCGCTCCTGCCTCACCACCGACGCCGTCGTCCTCGCCACCGGCTACCGCGACCGCCCGCCGGGCCCGCTGCTCGCCGGACTCACCCCGTATCTGCGCCACGACTCCTCCGGCCGCCTCCGCGTCGACAGCGACTACCGGCTGATCCTCGACAGCGAGGTGACCGGATCCGTCTATGTGCAGAACGCGGAGACCCACACCCACGGCGTCGGCGCCCCCGACCTCGGCCTCACCGCCTGGCGCGCCGCCGCCATCCTCAACTCGCTCACCGGCAAGGCCCCCTACCCGATGCCGCGCCGCACCGCCTTCACCAGCTTCGGCATGAACCGCCCCGTCGGCCCGGAACTCCCCGACCGGCCCCCCGCCCGCCTCGCCCGCACCACCTGAGGCCACTTCGCCCGTGCGGGATGCGACAGTGTGCGTACACCCACACCGTACGAGGGAGCCTTCCGTGACCATCGACGCATCCGCCCCCGCAGCCCCGCACGGAACACCCGCCGCGCCGTACGGCACCCCCGAGACGCCCAGGGTGGCGGTCATCGGAGAAGCCCGGCTGGAGGTCGACCCGGAGATCGCCCGGCTCGGCGTCGTCGTCAGCGCGCGCGGTGTGGACCGGCGGGGGGCGCTGGAGGACCTCACCCGCCGCAACGCGGCCGTACTGGACCTGATCAAGTCCTATGGCGAGGCGGTGGAGAGGCTGGAGACCGGAGCGTTCTCCATCAGCCCCCAGCTGACCCGGCACGGGCGGGGCGAGCGGGTGAGGGCGTACCACGGCAGTGTCCGCGTCACCGCCGAGCTGGGCGACTTCACCGCGCTCGGCGAACTCACCACCCGGCTCGCCGATCTGGAGCTGACCTCGGTCGAAGGCCCCTGGTGGGCGCTGCGCCCGGACTCGCCGGCCCATGGCGAGGCCCGTCGCACGGCGGTACGGGAGGCCGTGCGGCGGGCCCGTGAGTACGCCGGGGCGCTGGGGGCGCGGCTGGCCGCCCTGGTGGAGCTGGCGGATCTCGGCGCGGAGAACGGGACGCCGTACGGCGTCCCGAGGGGCGGGACGATGCGCATGGCCGCCTACGCGGGGACGGAGTCCGTCAAGTCCGCCCCCGCCCTCGATCTCGAACCGCAGCGGCAGACGGTCCACGCACAGGTCACCGCGCGCTTCACGATGACCCCGCCGGAGCTGTGAGACATACCGGCGGCATCCCCGGGCACGGGGGTTTCCCGGCAGGAGAATTGCTCATCGGAGCGGCCTTGCGCACAATTCAACACTTGTCAACAACCTTTCATTCAGAGGTTGTTGAGTAGTCATGCGTTGCCAATTCCCTACCGGCTGGTAAGGCATAGTCTCGGTTCATGCGCCGAGCGAAAATCGTCTGTACCCTGGGCCCAGCCACCGACTCATACGACCAGATCAAGGCATTGGTCGAGGCCGGAATGGATGTGGCCCGATTCAATCTCAGCCACGGCTCGTACGCGGATCACGAAGAGCGCTACCACCGTGTGCGCAAGGCGTCCGACGAGACCGGTCGCAGCGTCGGCGTACTGGCCGACCTTCAAGGCCCGAAGATTCGGCTCGGCCGATTCAGCGAAGGCCCCGTACTCCTTGAACGCGGCGACGAGTTCGTCATCACCGTCGAGGACGTCGAGGGCGACCGGGGTCTCTGCGGCACCACCTACCCGGGTCTGGCCGGCGATGTCACCGAGGGGGAGCGCATCCTCGTGGACGACGGCAAGGTCACCCTTGAGGTGACCTCGGTCGACGGCCCCCGGGTGCGCACCACCGTCGTCGAGGGCGGGATGGTCTCCGACCACAAGGGGCTGAACCTCCCCGGCGTCGCGGTCTCCGTGCCCGCCCTGTCGGAGAAGGACATCCAGGACCTCCGCTGGGCGCTGCGCATCGGCGCGGACGTCATCGCGCTCTCCTTCGTCCGCAGCGGCCGGGACATCGAGGACGTCCACCGTGTGATGGACGAGGAGGGCCGGCGCGTCCCGGTCATCGCCAAGGTCGAGAAGCCGCAGGCCGTCGAGAACATCGACGACATCGTGGCCGCGTTCGACGGCATCATGGTCGCCCGGGGGGATCTCGGGGTGGAGATGCCGCTGGAGCAGGTGCCGATCGTCCAGAAGCGGGCGATCAAGCTCGCCCGGCGCAACGCCAAGCCGGTCATCGTCGCCACCCAGATGCTGGACTCGATGATCGAGAACTCCCGGCCCACCCGCGCCGAGGCCTCGGACGTGGCCAACGCGGTCATCGACGGCACCGACGCGGTGATGCTCTCCGGCGAGACCAGCGTCGGCAAGTACCCGGTGGAGACGGTGCGCACGATGAGCCGGATCGTGACGGCCGCGGAGGAGGACGTGCTCGCCAAGGGCCTGCCCCCGCTGAACGAGCGGAACAAGCCCCGTACCCAGGGCGGCGCGGTGGCCAGGGCGGCGGCGGACATGGGCGACTTCCTGGGCGCGAAGTTCCTGGTGGCCTTCACCCAGTCCGGAGACACCGTCAAGCGGCTCTCCCGCTATCGCTCGCCGATCCCGCTGCTGGCCTTCACCCCGGACCCGGCCACCCGCTCCCAGCTCAATCTGACCTGGGGCGTCGAGACCTTCCTCGGGCCGAGGGTGGAGTCCACCGACGCCATGGTGGCCCAGGTGGACGAGGAGCTGCTGAGGATCGGCCGCTGCGAGCCGGGCGACATCGTGGTGATCACGGCGGGCTCCCCGCCCGGAGTGGCCGGCTCCACCAATCTGGTCCGGGTGCATCACATCGGCGAGGACGAACTGCCCGGATGAATGCGCTGAGGCCCCTCGAAAGAGGGGCCTCCGTCGTGACCTTGGAAATCCAGGTAAAGTACCCCGGGTGGGATTCGAACCCACGCTGGATGGTGTTTGAGACCACTGCCTCTACCGCTGGGCTACCGGGGTGCCCTTGGAAACGAAGGGTGGCGGGCACCCTTCGTGCCCCAACCATACAGGAGCTGGGTAGTCTCATGGGGAGCACCCTGCCTTGGAATGAGGAGTCCCGTGAGCGCCCCCGACTCGCCCCAGCCCGCCTCCGACGACGACCCGTCGCATGTCGACAAGGACACGTCGCACATTCCTCCGCTGACGACCCGTGTGGTGATCGCGGAGGACGAGGCCCTCATCAGGCTCGATCTCAAAGAGATGCTGGAGGAGGAGGGGTACGCGGTCGTCGGCGAGGCCGGAGACGGCCAGCGGGCCGTCGAACTCGCCCGTGAGCACCGCCCCGATCTGGTGATCCTCGATGTGAAGATGCCCGTACTCGACGGCATCTCCGCGGCCGAGAAGATCGCCGAGGAGTCCATCGCGCCTGTGCTGATGCTGACCGCCTTCTCCCAGCGCGATCTGGTCGAGCGGGCCCGGGACGCCGGCGCGATGGCCTACCTGGTGAAGCCGTTCAGCAAGAGCGACGTGGTGCCCGCCATCGAGATGGCCGTCTCCCGCTTCACCGAGCTGAAGGCCCTGGAGAAGGAGGTCGCCGACCTCTCCCAGCGGCTGGAGACCCGCAAGCTGGTGGACAGGGCCAAGTCCATCCTCCAGACCGAGTACGGGCTCAACGAGCCGGCCGCGTTCCGCTGGATCCAGAAGACCTCGATGGACCGCCGGCTCTCCATGCAGCAGGTCGCCGAGGCGGTCATCCAGGACGCCGAGGAGAAGAAGGCGGCCAAGGGCCAGTAGCTCTTTCCCCTTACACACGGCAGGGCCCGCGCCCCCTCGGGAACGCGGGCCCTGCCGTGCGTAAGACGGGGTACGGATCAGTCCTCGCCGAGATAGGCCTTGCGGACCGACTCGTCCACCAGCAGATCCCGGCCCGCGCCGGACAGCACGATGCTGCCCACCTCCATCACATGCCCCTGATCGGCGAGCGAGAGCGCGGCCTGCGCGTTCTGCTCGACCAGCAGAATCGTGGTGCCCTGCGACCGCAGCTCGCCGATGGTCGACATGATCTTCTGCATCATGATCGGGGAGAGCCCCATCGAGGGCTCGTCCAGCATCAGCAGCTTCGGCCGGGACATCAGCGCCCGCCCCATGGCCAGCATCTGCTGCTCACCGCCGGAGAGGGTGCCCGCCGCCTGACGGCTGCGCTCGCCCAGAATCGGGAACAGCTCGTAAGCCCGCTGGATGTCCTTGGCGATCCCCGCCTTGTCGGACCGGAGAAACGCCCCGAGCTGGAGATTCTCGGTGATCGTCAGCCGGGGGAAGATATGCCGGCCCTCGGGGGAGTGCGCCAGCCCCAGCGCCACGATCTTGTGCGCGGGTACGGAGCCGAGCGGCCTGCCGTCGAAGACGATCCGCCCGGCGGAGGGCTTCAGCAGCCCCGAGAGCGTACGCAGGGTGGTGGTCTTCCCCGCGCCGTTGGTGCCGATCAGGGTCACCACCTGACCCGCCTCGACCTGGAAGGAGATGCCCTTCACGGCCTCGATCTTGCCGTACGCGACCCTGAGGTCCTCGACCTCCAGCAGTGCGCTCACTGAGCTTCCCCCTCCGGGCTGGTGGTGCCGCCGGTCCCGGTGGCGCTGTGTGCTTCGGCCGCCTCGACCTCGGCGACCTCCTCCGCGCCCGGCGCGCCCTCGAAGGGGGTGCCGAGATAGGCCGCGACGACCCGCTCGTCGCCCTGGACCGCCTCGGGGGTCCCCTCGACCAGCTTCTCGCCCTGGACCAGACAGGCCACCCGGTCGCAGAGATTGAAGATGAAGCGCATGTCGTGCTCGATGACCAGGATCGCGATGCCCTGGTCCCGGATGGCGAAGATCAGTTCCTCGGCGGCCCGGGTCTCCTGCGGATTCATCCCGGCCGTCGGCTCGTCCAGCAGCAGCAGCCCCGGGTCGCTCGCCAGCGCCCGCGCGATCTCCAGCTTGCGCTGCTCGCCGTAGGGCAGATTGCGGGAGAGATGGTCGGCCTTGTGCGCCAGTCCGATGAATTCCAGCAGCTCCATGGCGCGTTCGTGCGAGGTGGCCTCGGCCCGTTTGAAGCCGGGGCCGCGCACCAGCGCCGACCAGAGCCCCTCCTTGGTCCGGGTGTGCCGTCCCACCAGGACGTTCTCCAGGACCGTCATATTGGGGAAGAGCCGGATGTTCTGGAAGGTACGGGCCACTCCCGCCCGGGTGACCAGATGCGGCTTGGGCGGCAGCACCCCGCCCCGGTAGCTGACCCTGCCCTCGGTGGGGACATAGAGGCCGGTGAGGCAGTTGAAGAAGGTGGTCTTGCCGGCGCCGTTGGGGCCGATGAGACCGACGATCTCGCCCGCCCCCACCGTGAGATCCACCGAGCGTACGGCGACCAGTCCGCCGAACCTCATGGTGACCCCGGTGGCCTCCAGCACGGGCACGGCGGACGCCGTACCGCCGATGGTGGTCGTCGTCGTCATGGTGTTCACGCCCCCGCCTTGGTGACGCCGACGCCGACGCCGGACCCGGACAGCCCCTTGTCCGGCGCGTCGGACTGATCGGACTCGTGGTACTCCAGCTGTGCGCGGCGGTTGGCGATCAGCCCCTCGGGGCGGAACCGCATCAGCAGGATCAGTGCGATGCCGAAGCCCAGGAGCTGGTAGTCCTGGAGGAACTGGAGCTTCGCCGGGATCATGTACAGCAGCGTCGCGCCCAGCAGCGGACCGCTGACCGTGCCCATGCCGCCGAGGATCACGGCCGCCAGCAGGAAGGCCGAGTTGGGCGGGACCGGCCCGGCGAACTGGTACATCTCGGGTACCACGGTGTGCTGGACATGCGCCTGTACGGTTCCGGCGAGACCGGCCAGCGTCGCCCCGAGGGCGAAGGCGATCAGCTTGACCCGGAAGCCGTTGATGCCCATCGCGGTCGCCGCGGTCTCGTCCTCGCGGATGGCGACCCAGGCGCGGCCGATCCGGGAGCTGCCCGCCCGGCTGAAGACCACCACGACCAGGACCATCGCCAGCAGCATCAGCAGGTAGTAGTTGGCGTAACTGCCCAGCTCGATGCCGAGGACGGTGTGCGATTCCCCGAAGTCGTAGCCGAAGAACTCCAGATCGGGGATGTTGGGGATGCCGTTGGGGCCGTTGGTGACCCGAGGCCCGGAGACACCGTCGAGATTGCCCATCGCGATCCGGAAGATCTCTCCAAAGCCGAGTGTGACGATGGCGAGATAGTCGCCGCGCAGCCGCAGGGTCGGCGCCCCGATGACCACCCCGAAGATCAGCGAGACCACCGCGCCGGTGAGCACGGAGGCCCAGAACGGGAACCGCACGTCGAAGGCGGAGGCCGTCGACCCGGAGACCAGCGCGGCGGTGTACGCGCCGACGCCGAGGAAGGCGACGTACCCGAGGTCCAGCAGCCCGGCCAGGCCGACGACGATGTTCAGACCCAGGGCGACGGTCGCGAAGATGAGGATGTTGACCGCGATGAGCGTGTACGTGTCGGTGTTCTGGGTGAACGGGAAGGCCGCGGCGGCCGCGAAGGCGGCGACGACCGTGACCTGGCGGTGCTTGGCGGTGAGCGCCGACAGCCGGGCGATCGCACCCGCCCTGATGAGCCCGCCCACGGCGAACCCCGCGGTGATCAGATACCCGATGAAGAGTTCGGGGTCCTCGGTGTCGATGCCGTAGGTGATCGCGTACATGCCGATGCCGAAGACCGCCACGATGATCAGGATCTCGGCCCAGGAGGGGAGTTCCCGCGCGCGCGGGGCCTGACGGGTGTCGTCGGGGAGGAGGAAGGCGGCCAGGGGGACGGCCGAGGCCGCCGCCGCGACGAAGCCGCCGGGTTCGAGGTTGACCAGCCCGCCGAGCTGGACGGCGATCGCGAGGACGGTGTACCAGACGGTGCCGAACGCGCCGAGCGCCAGCAGCCGCAGCGCCTTGGCGGCCCCGGCGGGGGCGAGCCCTCGCAGGCCCTTGAGCCCCAGTGCGGCCAGCGCGTACAGGGCCACCAGCGCGCCCGCCACCAGGGTCAGCACCTGGAGTCCCGCGGGGTAGCCGTAGACGGTCAGATCGCCGGGGAACTCGCTGGTGTAGGTCCAGGCCAGAAAGGTGCTCACGACGGTGGCGAGGCCGCCGGCCGCGATCAGCCGGAGCAGCGCGGTGGTGCGGGAGGAGCGGTCCGCCGCCGGGGCGGCCGAGGTGTCCTTGGTGTCCTTGCTGAGATCCGTGGTCATCCTGATCACGCCCGATCCGCGACGCGCTCGCCGAGCAGACCCTGCGGCCTGACGAGGAGCACGACGATGAGAAGTACGAATGCCCACACGTTGGACCAGGCCCCGCCGCCGAGCTGCTGCATGCCGGGGATCTCCTCGATGTAGGCGATCGACAGCGACTCCGCGAGGCCCAGGACGACCCCGCCGACCATGGCCCCGTAGATGTTGCCGATGCCTCCGAGGACCGCGGCGGTGAACGCCTTCAGCCCGAGGATGAAGCCCATCTCGAAGTTGATCTGGCCCTTGTCCAGTCCGTACGCGACGGCCGCGACGGCGGCGAAGGCCGCGCCGATGGCGAAGGCCATCACGATGATCCGGTCGGTGTTGATGCCCATCAGCTTGGCGGTGTCCGGGTCCTGGGCGGTGGCCTGCATGGCGCGTCCGCTGCGGCTCTTGGAGACGAAGACGCCCAGGATCAGCATGCACAGCGGGGCCAGCACCAGCACGAAGGCGTCGGCGCGCTGGAGGATCAGATCATCGGTGATCCGGAAGGACTCGCCGGTGAACTCCGGGAAGCTCCTCGCCTTCGTGGCGTCGGGGTAGAAGCTCCAGACGAGCTGCTGGAGAACGATGGAGAGACCGATCGCGGTGATCAGCGGGGCGAGTCTGGGGGCCCCTCGCAGGGGCCGGTAGGCGAACCGTTCCGCCGCGGTCGCCACGGCGACGGAGGCGATGGCACCGCCGACGATCATTGCTGGTATCGCCAGCAGCAGCGAGGTTCCGCCGGGGAGCCACAGATAGATGGTGAGGGCGCCGAAGCCCCCGATCATGAATATCTCGCCGTGGGCGAAGTTGATGAGCTGCACGATGCCGTAGACCATGGTGTACCCGATGGCGATGAGACCGTAGAGGGCACCAAGAGCGAGGCCGTTCGCCAGCTGTTGCGGCAGTTCGTTCACCGCAGAGCCTCCGATGAGCGTGTCGGATATGACTCCGCGCGAGGGCGCTGTTTGCGCCCTCGCGCGGCTGGTGCGGAAGTTGTGCGGCCGGGGCCGCCGGTCGTCAGTCCTCGAAGGTCGAGCTCTTGACGTCCTTCCACTTGCCCGCCGTCACGGTGTTGACGGTGAGCTGCTTGTTCGTGGTGTCGCCGAACTCGTCGAAGCCGACCTGGCCGGTCACACCGGAGAAGGTCACCTTGCCCATGGCCTCGGTGACCTTGGCGCGGGCGTCGCTCGGGACCTTGCCGCCGTTCTCCGTGACGACGTTCTTGACGGCCTGGACGATCGCCCACGCGCCGTCGTAGGCGTAGCCGCCGTACGCCCCGTACGGGTCCTTGTAGTTCTGGGCCGCGTAGTCCGAGATGAACTTCTTGGCGGTGTCGAGCTTCTCGATCGGGAAGCCGACGGAGGTCGAGATGTCGCCGTCGTTGGACTCGCCGGAGGCGCTGATGTACGCGGGGTCGTACAGTGCGTCGCCGCCCATCGTCGGGACCTTCGCGCCGACCTTCTTCACCTGGTCGGAGAGGAGTCCGCCCTCGGGGTGCTGGCCGCCGAAGTAGACCGAGTCCGCGCCCTTGGACTTGACCTTGTCGGCGGTGCTGGAGAAGTCGGTCTCCTTCACGGTGACATGGTCGGTGCCGACGACGGTGCCGCCGAGGCGCTTGAACTCCTCGGCGAAGATCGCGGCGAGGCCGGCGCCGTAGGTCTGCTTGTCGTCGACGACGAAGACCTTCCGCTTCTTGGCGTCGTTGTACAGGTACTGGGCCGCGAACTTGCCCTGGATCACATCGGTGGTGGTGGTGCGGAAGTAGGTGGGGAAGGGCCGCTTCTTCTCGTTCTTGGCCCAGTTGTCGCCCTGGGAGAGGGCCGGGTTGGTGTTGGCCGGGGAGACCTGGGTGAGGTTGGCCTTGGCGAAGTCGCCCTGCATGGACTGGGCGACACCGGAGTTCAGCGGCCCGACGACGCCGAGCACCTCCTTGTCGCCCACGAGCTTCTGGGCGTTCGCCTGACCCGAGGCGGGAACGGCCTGGTCGTCATAGGACTCGATCTTGAATTCGACGCCGGGGACCACGTTCTCCTTGTTCGCGGTCCTCACCGCGAGGTCCACCGAGTTCTTGATGCCCTGGCCGAGCGGGGACAGGGAACCCGTCAGCGGGGCGTCGACGCCGATGACCACGGTGGTTTTCCCGCCGCTGTCGCCGGAGCCCTTGTCGTCGTCGCGCGATCCGCAGGCGGTGAGTGTGAGGGCTCCCGTGGTGACCACGGCGCTGAGTATGAGCAAGGAACGGTTTCGCACGATAAGTCCTTTCCCTGGCGCGGCCCCTCCCCTGAGGTGCCGTTTGGTCGCCGGGCCGTACGGATGTACACGGGCCGTGCTGACTGCGCCCGGCGGCGCGGTGACTGGCCGTGACTCTAGGCGCAGCCGCCGGAGTGGGTCACTACGGACGTCAGGATGTGACGCTCTTGTTATGCCAAGGCCAATGGTTGCCGGTGGGAGTGGGACGGATCGGGCGTCCAAGCGCTTTAAACATGCGTTCAAAACCTTCGAACTCCCAGTTCCGCTAAGGGCCTTGGGTAGATCTGGGTGCTTACGGCGGACGCCGTGCCGGGTGAGGGGGAAGGGTGCTGTCCGGGGAGCGGACGCTCGTCCGGGGCCGGGATCGGCCGAACCGGAGATGGTTACGGAAGGTGACTATTTGCGGGTGCGGCTCGGGTGTGACTCGGGTGCGGCTCGGGGGTGCCGGGGCTCTCGCGGCGGGCGGCCCGGCGGTCGCGTGTCCGGAGTTCCCGGGGCTCCGCGAGGCGCGTCCCGATCGCCCGCCGAGAGGGGGCTTTGCGGGCCCGATGGGCGGCTGGGGTTGTGTCGCGAGCGCCGGGACGCGTCTTATGGGGCCCGGGAGTTGAGTGAGTGGTGAGGTTCAGGCCATCCCCGGCGTGGGGTGTGAGGGGAGGGGGTGACGGATGCTTCGGCCAACTGGGTATGCGTTGTGGGGGAGTTGTGGGCACGAGGTGAATTATCACGCTCGGTGATGTGATGGGGTGTCATGGGTGATGGCCCGGCGGTCGACGGGCTGCCCGTACGCACGCGTTGTTGACGTCTTCTCCATGCAGGGAGCTGTGATGCAGGGAACTGTGCTGATGACCTACGCGGCCTTCGCGTGCCGGATTCTGCTCTTCGGCGTCTTCGCGGTGGCGCTCGTCGGGAAAGCGCGCGGCAGGGCGGCGTTCCAGGAGTTCGCCGCCTCGATCACGGCGCTGCGGCTGCTGCCCGCCGGGGCCTCACGGGCGGCGGCGGTCCTGGTGACCGCCGTGGAGGCGGCCGTGGTCGTGCTGCTGGTGCCGTCCTCGACCGTACTCGCCGGATTCGCCCTGGCGGTCCTGCTGCTGCTCGCCCTCACCGCGGGCATCGTGCTCGCTCTGCGCCGGGGGCGGAGCGCGCCCTGCCGCTGCTTCGGCGCTTCGGTCACCCCGCTGGGGCCAGTCCATGTCGTACGCAATCTGCTGCTGGCCCTCGCCGGGACCGGCGGTCTCGCGGCCATGGCCGCCGGAGCCCCGGACGGCTGGCCCCCGCACCTCGGCGGAAGCCTCATCGCCGCCGTCTCGGCGGCCGTCGTGCTGCTGCTCGTGGTCCGGCTCGACGATCTGACCGCGCTCTTCGCCCCGGCCCCGGCGGCCCCTTCGCGCACGGGCCGCCCGGGACCGTCCTGACCCGGTCAGTCCTTCTCGCGGGTCCGTCCGGTGTCGCCTGCCGACACCTCACGGATCAGACAGGTGAGCCGGGCGGTGCAGATCCTGCGCTCCTGCTCATCGGTGATCACGATCTCGTACGTGGCCGTCGTCCGGCCCCGGTGCAGCGGGGTGGCCACCCCCGTGACCAGACCGGAGCGCGCGCCCCGGTGGTGGGTGCAGTTGAGGTCCACCCCGACCGCGATCCTGGTGCTGCCGCCGTGCAGCATCGCCCCGATCGACCCGAGGGTCTCCGCCAGCACGGCGGAGGCCCCGCCGTGCAGCAGCCCGTACGGCTGGGTGTTGCCCTCCACCGGCATGGTCCCGACGACCCGCCCGGCCGAGGCCTCCACGATCTCGACCCCCATCCGGTCGCCGAGATGACCGGCCGAGAAGAGCGCGGGGAGATCCACCCCGAGCGCCGCGTACTCATCGATGACCTCTTGCGGGAACTTCACAGCTGACTGCTCACCCATGGGCCCGGCTCCGATCCGATTGCGTTTGCGTGCTGTCGGCTCCGTCATATCATCCGGCTGAGCGAACGCTTAGGCCAAGGTCTCTTTCCGTCGGCCCGCCCCGGAGATCCGCCCCGGAGATCCGCCCACCCGGTCATGGCCGCTCGAACCGGACCACCACCGACTTGCTCGCCGGGGTGTTGCTGGTGTCGGCGGTGGAATCCAGCGGCACCAGCACATTGGTCTCCGGGTAGTACGCCGCCGCGCAGCCCCGCGCGGTCGCATAGTGCACCACCCGGAAACCGGGGGCCCGCCGCTCCACGCCGTCCCTCCACTCGCTGACCAGATCGGTGTACGAGCCGTCCGCGAGCCCCAGCTCCCGCGCGTCCTCCGGATGCACCAGGACCACTCGGCGGCCCCCCTTGATGCCCCGGTAGCGGTCGTCCAGACCGTAGATCGTGGTGTTGTACTGATCGTGCGAACGCAGGGTCTGGAGCAGCAGCCGGCCCTCGGGGACCCTCGGATACTCCACGGGGGCGGCCGTGAAGTTCGCCTTCCCGGTGGCCGTGGGGAACCGCCGCTCGTCCCGCGGCGCGTGCGGCAGCGTGAAACCCCCCGGGCGGGCGATCCTCGCGTTGAAGTCTTCAAAGCCCGGCACCACCCTGGAGATACGGTCGCGGATCGTCCCGTAGTCCCGCTCGAACTCCTCCCACGGCGTCCTCGACGCCGGCCCGAGCACCGCCCGCGCCAGCCGTGCCACGATCGCCGGCTCGGAGAGCAGCGAGGGACCGGCCGGGGCGAGATTGCCGCGCGAGGCGTGCACCATCCCCATCGAGTCCTCGACCGTGACCACCTGCCGCCCGCCCGCCTGGACGTCCTTGTCGGTGCGCCCCAGCGTGGGCAGGATCAGCGCCCGGCGGCCCGTCACCGCGTGGGAGCGGTTCAGCTTGGTCGAGACGTGCACCGTGAGCCGCGCCCGGCGGATCGCGGCCTCGGTCACCTCCGTGTCGGGGGTCGCCGCGACGAAGTTCCCGCCCATGGCGAAGAAGACCTTGGCCTCGCCGTCGCGCAGCGCCCGGATGGACCGTACGACGTCCAGGCCGTGGTGGCGCGGCGGCGCGAAGCCGAACTCCTTCTCCAGGGCGTCCAGGAACGCCGGGGCGGGCCGCTCGAAGATCCCCATGGTCCGGTCGCCCTGCACATTGGAGTGCCCCCGCACCGGACAGACGCCCGCGCCGGGCCGGCCGATCGCGCCGCGCAGCAGCAGAAAGTTGACCACCTCGCGGATGGTGGCCACCGAATGCTTGTGCTGGGTGAGCCCCATCGCCCAGCACACGATGGTCCGTCTCGACTCCAGCACCATGGCCAGCGCCCGCTCGATGTCCGAGCGCTCCAGCCCCGTCGCGGCGAGCGTCTCCTCCCAGTCGGCGGCCCGGGCGGCGGCCCGGAACTCCTCGAAGCCATGGGTGTGCTCCCGTACGAACTCCCGGTCGACGGCGCCCCCTCCCGCGGCCCCCGCGGTCCCGGGCACCCCCGCGGTCCCGGGCGCGTCCGGGCTCTCGTGCTCGCGCTCGTCCTCGGCCAGGATCAGCTTGTTCAACAGCCGGAACAGCGCCTGGTCGCCGCCGATGCGGATCTGAAGGAAGAGGTCGTTGAGCGCGACACCCCTGATCATGCCGAGCGGCGTCTGAGGGTTCTTGAACCTCTCCATGCCGGCCTCGGGCAGTGGATTCACCGAAATGATCCTCGCGCCCGCCGCTTTCGCCTTCTCCAGCGCGGAGAGCATCCGGGGATGGTTGGTACCGGGATTCTGACCCGCCACGATGATCAGATCCGCCTGGTGCAGATCCTCCAGGGAGACACTGCCCTTGCCGACGCCGAGCGTCTCGGTGAGCGCGGAGCCGGACGACTCGTGACACATGTTGGAACAGTCGGGGAGATTGTTGGTGCCGAACTCCCGGGCGAAGAGCTGCAACAGGAACGCGGCCTCATTGCTGGTCCGGCCCGAGGTGTAGAAGAGCGCCTCGTCGGGGGAGGAGAGCGCGGTCAGCTCCTCGGCGATGATCTCGAAGGCCCGCTCCCAGGTCACCGGTTCATAACGGTCCCCGCCCGGCGGCAGATACACCGGCTCGGTGATCCGCCCCTGCTGCCCCAGCCAGTACCCGCTGCGCCCGGCCAGGTCCGCGAGCGGGTGCCCGGCGAAGAAATCGGGGGTGACCCGGCGCAGGGTCGCCTCCTCGGCGACCGCCTTCGCGCCGTTCTCACAGAACTCCGCGGTGTGCCGCCGGTCCTCCTCCGGCCAGGCGCAGCCCGGACAGTCGAAGCCGTCCTTCTGATTGACCTTGAGCAGGGCCCGGGCGGCGCGCCGCACCCCCATCTGACGCCGGGCGACCCCCAGCGTGTGCGCCACGGCGGGCAGCCCCGCCGCCGCGCGCGGGGGCGCCGAGACCTGCGGCGCGTCCTGGACCGGATCACCCTCGGGCGGCTTGCCTGCCATCGTGCTCCCCTTCGGCGCGGAGTACCTGTGCGGGCGGCGCGGGAGTCCCTCCGCCACCCACTCACGGATACTGCCACGCCCCTCTGACAACGCTCCCGTCCCGGCGCGAGTGAACGGCGATGTCAGTGGTCCGTGGCAGGATCGTCCCCGTGGCTGAGACAGCATCGAAGCGAACCCCAGACGAAAACCGTCCGCGCCTGCTCCTCATGGACGGGCACTCCCTGGCGTACCGGGCGTTCTTCGCGCTGCCCGCGGAGAATTTCTCGACCGCGAGCGGTCAGACGACCAACGCCATCTACGGCTTCGCGTCGATGCTGGCGAACACGCTGCGCGACGAGGCCCCCACGCATTTCGCGGTGGCCTTCGACGTGTCCCGCAAGACCTGGCGCTCCAAGGACTTCCCCGAGTACAAGGCGAACCGATCGGCGACCCCCGACGAGTTCAAGGGCCAGGTCGAGCTGATCGGCGAGCTGCTCGACACGATGAACGCCGAGCGCTTCGCGGTCGACGGCTTCGAGGCCGACGACATCATCGCCACCCTCGCCACCCAGGCCGAGGCCGCGGGCTTTGACGTGCTGATCGTCACCGGCGACCGGGACTCCTTCCAGCTCGTCAGCGATCACGTCACCGTGCTCTACCCCACCAAGGGCGTCTCCGAGCTGACCCGGTTCACCCCGGAGAAGGTCCAGGAGAAGTACGGACTCACCCCCCAGCAGTACCCCGACTTCGCTGCCCTGCGCGGCGACCCGTCCGACAACCTCCCGGGCATCCCGGGCGTCGGCGAGAAGACGGCCACCAAGTGGATCAACCAGTTCGGCTCCTTCGCCGAGCTGGTCGAGCGCGCCGACGAGGTCAAGGGCAAGGTCGGACAGTCGCTCCGCGACCATCTGGAGGCGGTCAAGCTCAACCGCCATCTGACCGAGCTGGTGCGCGACGTCGAGCTGCCCCGCTCCGTCGCCGAGCTGGAGCGCGCGCCCTACGACCGCGGCGCGCTCCGGGGCTTCCTGGAGGTCCTGGAGATCCGCAACCCCAACCTCAGGGACCGGCTGCTCGCGGTCGACCCCGGGGCGCGGGAGGAGGAGGCCCCCGCGCCCGACGCCGGAGTCCAGCTGGACGGCGCCGCGCTCGCCACCGGTGAGCTGGCCCCCTGGCTGGAGCGGCACGCCGGGCAGCCCCTCGGCGTCGCCACGGTCGCCACCTGGGCCCTGGGCGTGGGCCAGGTCGCCGAGGTCGCCCTCGCCGCCGCCGACGGAAGCGCCGCCTGGTTCGACACCACCCGGCTCGACGAGACCGACGACCGGGCCTTCGCCGCCTGGCTCGCCGACCCGGCCCGGCCGAAGGTCATGCACAACGCCAAGGACGCGCTGCGGGTCTTCCCCGAGCACGGCTGGCACATCGACGGCATCACGATGGACACCGCGCTCGCCGCCTATCTCGTCAAGCCCGGCCGCCGCTCCTTCGCGCTCGACACCCTCTCCATCGAGTACCTCCACCGCGAGCTGGCCCCGGCCGCCGCCGACGGTCAGCTGGCCTTCGGCGTCGACGAGCACGCCGAGGCCGACGCCCTGATGGCCCAGGCCCGCGCCGTGCTCGACCTCGGCGACGCCTTCGGCGAGAGGCTGACCGAGGTCGGCGCGGTCGAGCTGCTCCATGAGATCGAGCTGCCCACCTCCCTGCTGCTGGCCCGGATGGAGCGCCACGGCATCGCCGCCGACCGCCCGCATCTGGAGGCGATGGAGCAGCTCTTCGCCGGAGCGGTGCAGCAGGCCGTCAAGGAGGCCCACGCCGCCGTCGGCCACGAGTTCAACCTGGGCTCGCCCAAGCAGCTCCAGGAAGTCTTCTTCGGCGAGCTGAACCTCCCCAAGACGAAGAAGACCAAGACCGGCTACACCACCGACGCCGACGCGCTCGCCTGGCTCGCCACCCAGACCGAGCACGAGCTGCCGGTCATCATGCTGCGCCACCGTGAGCAGGCCCGGCTGCGCTCCACGGTCGAGGGCCTGATCAAGACGGTCGCCGCCGACGGCCGGATCCACACCACCTTCAGCCAGACGGTCGCCGCCACCGGCCGTCTCTCCTCGACCGACCCCAACCTCCAGAACGTGCCGGTCCGCACCGACGAGGGCCGTGCCATCCGCCGGGGCTTCGTCGTCGGCGAGGGCTTCGAGTCGCTGATGACGGCCGACTACAGCCAGATCGAGCTGCGGGTGATGGCCCATCTCTCCCAGGACGAGGGCCTGATCGAGGCGTTCACCTCGGGCGAGGATCTGCACAACACCGTGGCGTCCCAGGTCTTCGGCGTGGAGACCTCCGCGGTCGACGCGGAGATGCGCCGCAAGATCAAGGCGATGTCCTACGGCCTGGCGTACGGCCTGTCGGCGTTCGGCCTCTCCCAGCAGCTGAACATCGAGGCCGGCGAGGCCCGTGCCCTGATGGACACCTACTTCGAGCGGTTCGGCGGGGTCCGCGACTATCTGCACCGCGCCGTGGACGAGGCCCGGGCCACCGGGTACACGGCGACGATGCTCGGCCGCCGCCGCTATCTCCCGGATCTCAACAGCGACAACCGCCAGCGCCGCGAGGCCGCCGAGCGCATGGCGCTCAACGCGCCGATCCAGGGCACCGCCGCCGACATCGTCAAGATCGCGATGCTGAAGGTGGACGGGGCGCTGCGCGAGGCGAAGCTCTCCTCCCGGCTGCTGCTCCAGGTCCATGACGAAATCGTGCTGGAGATCTCCCCGGGCGAGCGCGAGGACGTCGAGGCGATCGTGCGCCGGGAGATGTCCTCGGCGGCCTCGCTGAGCGCGCCCCTCGATGTGTCGGTGGGCGTCGGGACCGACTGGGAGTCCGCCGCGCACTGACCGACCGCCGTTTCGCCGTGCGTCCGGCCCGCCGCGCCCCGGTCTCCACCGGGGCACGGCGGGCCGTCGGCGTCAGACGCGCTCGGGAGCCCGTGCGCGCAGCCTCATGGCCCCGCCGTACAGCACCAGTCCGACCGCGAGTCCCGCCCCGGCCCCGAAGCAGGCGGTGGGAATGAGGTCGAGGAGCGATTCCATCCCGTCGGCGGCCCGCACACACCGGTCGACGAGGCCGATCAGCGCGCACGCGCCGATCAGGGCGCCCGCCCGCCTGCGGTCCCGGGCGTCGAGGACGGGCACGGACGGCGGCGGGACGGACGGGGGCTGCCTCCGCAGCGCCGTCAGCGTGAACCATCCGATCACCGCGAGGGAGAGCGCGGAGGATCCGTACTGCGCGAACTTGTGGACCCCGAACCCGGCCACCGTCTCATTGAGCACCGGTATCAGCCGGGTGCCCCATCGGTCGTGGTGGGTGAAGGAGTCCCAGAAGACATGACTGGCCGCGCCGAGCGCCGCCGAGACATAGAAGCAGAAGGCGTATCGCAGGCTCTGGGCCCCGGGCCGCCCCCGCAGCCAGGAGTGCACGGGCCCCCGCAGCCCTCCGGGCAGCAGCGCCACCAGGGGGTCCCGCATCATCAGCCACAGCGCCGCCAGCGCGGCGGTGATGGCCACGTCGACGGTGAGCACTCCGAGCGGCGCATGGGTGAACAGGCCGAACTCCATGGCCCCCGGCACGGCGGTGGCCGCGAAGTACGTCATGTCGGGGGAGAGCGAGCCCAGCACCAGGGCCGAGGCGACGAGCGGTCCGCGACCGGTCCCGTCCCTTCGGACGCCCGGCAGGACGGCGACGACATGGCTCAATGTGAACGGCATACCTCAAGGCCCCCTGTGACCCGTGTTGATCGGCTGACGGCCGGTCAATGACCGGTCCTGTGCCAGATATGGATCTATCGGTGATCGGTCTCGCCCAGTATGGGCGATCGGCTTGATCCGGAACTCTGGCCTCCGCACGGTGGCGAACTGGTGAAAAACGGTCAGGGCGAGGTGTTCCGGGGCCGATAGTTGCCGTAGGGTCACCTGGATATAGCCGTTATCGCACTGGGGAGCGCGGGCAGCCGCTTTCGGGGAGGGGAAAGACGTATGGCAGCGCAATTCGGGCGACGTCTGCGCAAGGGAGCGACCACCACCGCCGTGGCCGCGGTCGCCGTCGCGGCACTCTCCGCGTCACAGGCGCCCGGGATCACCTCCACCCCGCTCGGCAGCGGCGGCGAGGACAGCCCGGGTCAGGGCGCGGCCGACACCCAGCTCTCGACCGACACCTCCGTCACCGGCGACTCCCCCTATTACACGGACCTGCCGCCGCTGAAGACCCCCGACAAACCCGGGGCGTCCATCAACCTCCCGGCCGGCGGCCCCTCGGAGTCCGGCATACCCGCCACGGTCCTCGCGGCCTACAAGAAGGCCGAGAAGACCATCTCGGCCTCGGACCCGGGCTGCCATGTGCCCTGGCAGCTGCTCGCGGCGATAGGCAAGGTGGAGTCCGGGCAGGCGCGCGGCGGAAAGGTCGACGGCAACGGCACCACCTTCTCCCCGATCGTCGGACCCGCTCTGAACGGCGTCGGCTTCGCCAACATCTCGGACACCGACGACGGCGAGTACGACGGCGACACCACCTACGACCGCGCGGTCGGTCCGATGCAGTTCATCCCCACCACCTGGGCGACCTGGGGCCAGGACGCCAACGGGGACGGGCGCAAGGACCCCAACAACATCTATGACGCGGCCCTCGCCGCCGGCCGCTACCTCTGCGCGGGCGACCGCGACCTGAGGCAGGCGGACGATCTCGACCGGGCGATCCTCGGGTACAACCAGTCGCGGGAGTATCTCCGCACGGTCCTCTCCTGGTTCGAGTACTACAAGAACGGCACCCACGAGGTCCCGGACGGCAAGGGCTCGCTCCCCGACTCCGCCGCCCCCGACTCGGGCTCCAACGCCGGCTCCGGGTCCGGCTCGGACTCCCCGAAGACCGAATCGCCCTTCCCGTCCCCCAGTCCGGACTTCCCGCGCCCCGAGGAGAAGCCCCGGCCGGACCGGCCCGGCGGCGGTTCGGACAAGCCCACCCCGCCCACCACCAAGCCGCCGACCAAGCCCCCCACGAAGCCGCCGACGAAGCCGCCGACCACTCCGCCCACGACCCCGCCGGAGCTGTCGCCCGTCGCCCGCATCGAGAACGCGGGCACCGGCGAACTGACGGCCATGGCCGGACTCGACTTCACCGAGAAGGTCACCGTCCGGGTGGAGAACTCCCAGGGCAAGGGCGTCGAGCGCCAGAAGGTGCGCTTCGAGATCCTCGGCGGCACCGACACCCGCTTCCAGGGCGGCCGGAAGGCCGTGGTCCTCACCACCGGCGCGAACGGCGAGGTCACCGCTCCCGTGCTCACCGCGGGCGACAAGGTCGGGGCATTCGTCGTCCGCGCCACCGTCGCCGACCGCAAGCTGCCCGCCGTCGACTTCGGCGCCAAGGTCACCCCCCGCGCGGCCGACAAGCTCACCCGGACCGACGACAAGCCCCTGACGGCCGTCGCCGTCGCAGGCACCGACTTCGCGGAGATCCTGGAGTTCAGGGCCACCTACAAGGGAGCCGTCGCCTCCGGCGTCGGGGTCACCGCCACACTGCTCAAGAGCGCCGACGGCGCGGCGGTCAACGACAAGGGCCCCTACTTCAAGGGGGCCGACGGCAAGCCGGTCCGCGTGATCTCCGACCTCATCACCGACGCCGACGGGGTCGTCACCCTCCCGAAGCTCTTCGCGGACGAACAGCCCGGCACCTATCTGCTCAGCATCACCCCCTTCGGCGGAAAGCCCGTGCCCGTCGAACTCACGGTCACCGAGCCGGACGAGCAGTCCGCCACCCCGCAGCAGACGCCCGCCGGCTGATCCCCACCCCCTCTTTAGCCGCGCCGTTCCCCCGCCCTCCCGGGTGGGGGAACGGCGCTCCCTGTTCTCATCTCGCCGTCCGGTTGCTACGGTGCCCACCCCCTGACGCCCTGTCAGATCCAGATGGGTCCCACCCCCGGGAGGCCGAGCATGCGCGCCCTCACCGCCGCCGCCATCGGGCTGGCCGCCGCCACAGCCCTCGTCCTCATCGTCACCGCCGTCGGCACACCAGCGGGCGAGACCTCCCCCGAGCCGCTGCTGACCACCGTCCCCGGCCCCAAGAAGTAGGAGGGCCGGACCGTGCGCCGCCGCGCGAGTCTCGTACTCCTCGCCCTCGCCGTCTTCTTCGCCGCTCTCTCTCCCCTGCTGCGCTGGTACGCCTTCCCCCGGCTGGCGAAGGTTCCGCCGGGCCAGTACCAGGAGGTCGTGATGGAGGCGAAGCCCGCGACCCTCCTCGACTACTCCACCCTGCGCGCCGAGCGGGTCGAAAGGCTCACCATCGTCCAGACCCTCAAGGGCAACGTCGAGGAGTCCGAGAAGATCGAACGCGGCACCGGCCGCGATGTCGTCGTCTGGGACTCGCTCTCCCACGTCCAGGGCCCCGACGGCGCCATGGTCTCCCAGATCCCCGAGCGCTACATCTTCGACGCCCACAGCCAGGCCCCCGTCCACGCCCCCGGGGAAACGGTCGACGGCACCCCGGTCCGGCGCGACGGCATCCAGTTCAAATGGCCCTTCCTCACCGAGAGACGGGACTACTCCTACTTCGACGCCCAGACCCGCACCGCCGCCCCCATCCACTACCGGGGCGTCCGCGCCTTCCGAGGCCTCGACGTCTACTACTTTGAACAGACGATCCCCTGGACCAAGGTCCCGTTTCCGAAGAAGATGCCCATCCCCGGGATCGACGCGAGCACCCTGGAGAAGACGACCGGCACCACCCGCTGGTACACCACCCGGCGGATGTTCTGGGTCGACCCCGCCACCGGAGCCCCGGTCAACGGCGAGGAGATCCACCGGGAAGAGCTGCGCGGCGGCACCCTCCTCGGCGGCCGGGACAGGGTCACCGCCTTCGCGGGGCATGTGAAGATGCGCCCCGACTATGTGGACCACACCGTCGAGCTGGTGAAGTCCCAGCGCCCGCTGATCCTGCTGCTCACCTCCTGGCTGCCCCGAACCTTCCTCGCCCTGGGCGGCGGCCTGCTGGCACTCTCCCTCCTCCTGGAGGCCCGCGCCCGCCCCCGCACCCTCGCCGCGGGCGCCGAAACCGCCCCCGCACCCCTCTGAACGCACCCCGCCCCGCCCTTCCCCGTACTCCTCACCCAGACGTGCCGACCGTCACCCCTGGCCCGCCCCGGCGGCCCGCCCACCACCCCGGGCCCCCTCCTGGCGGGCCTTGGTGTATTTGGTCGCCTCCGCCGACGACGGGTCCTCCGGCCAGGGATGACGCGGATATCTGCCCCGCAACTCCGCCCGGACCGACCGATATCCATCCCTCCAGAACGAGGCCAGATCGGCGGTCACCGCCGCCGGCCGCCCGGCCGGCGACAGCAGATGCACCACCACCGGCACGCCCGCCACCCGAGGCGTCTCCCGCAGCCCGAACAGCTCCTGGAGCTTCACCGCCAGCACCGGCTGCTCCCCGCCGTACTCCACCCGTATCCGTGAGCCGCTCGGCACGGCGATCCGCTCCGGAGCCAGCTCGTCCAGCCGCGCCGCCGCACCGCTCGCCCACGGCAGCAGCCGCTGCAACGCCTGCCCCGCCGGGATCCTGGCCAGATCGGCCCGCCGCCCGGCGCGCGACAGCTCCGGTTCGAGCCAGTCGTCCGTCCGCTCCAGCAGCGCCGCGTCGCTCACATCGGGCCAGGGCGGGCCCACCACCCGATGGAGGAAGGCGAGCCGCTCCCGGAGCCCCCGGCCCTCACGCGTCCAGTGCAGCAGCTCCGGCCCGGCGCTCCGCAGCCCTTCGAGGAGCGCCTCCCGCACCAGCGCCGGGTCCGGATTCCGCAGCGCCCGCGCCGACAGCTCGACGGCCCCCAGCCGCCGCACCTCCCGGGCGACGACATCCCCGCCCTCCCAATGGACCTCCTCACCCGATTCGAGCAGATGCGCGGCGGCCGTGCGCGCGGTCTCCTCGCCGATCACGGCCGCCAGCCGGACCCGCGCGGAGGCGGCCGTCACCGGCCGGTCCGCCACGGCGACCGCCAGCCAGGGCGCGCCCCGGAGCCCCGATCCGGCCCCCACCTCGGCCCCGGTCCCGGACACCATGAGGAAGGCGCCCTCCCCCCGGGCCCTGGCCACCCGCTCCGGAAAAGCCAGCGCGGTGATCAGGCCGGTCACGGCGTCATCGCCGGAACCCCGACCCCGTCCTTCCCGAGCCTCCCGCCCCGGGGCGGTACCCCCGTCCGCCGTTCCTTCCGGGCCGTCCGTCCGCCCGTCCGCGGCCGAGGGAAGAGAGGACGCCAGCCGCCGAGCCTCCGTGCGCCACCGGGCCGCGTAGGCGTCCCCGCCCCGCCGGGCCGTGCGCCAGGCCCCCGCGAGATCGTCGCCGTACTCCCTCGGGGGCTCCTCGCTGAGCAGGGCGACCGTCTCGGCGGCGGCGCGGACGCCGACCTCGGGGGCGCCGTCGATCAGGGCCCGGGCCAGCCGGGGATGGAGCCCGAGGCGGGACATCCGTACCCCCCGCTCCGTGGCCCGGCCGTCCCGGTCCACCGCGCCGATCGAGGCCAGCACCGAACGCGCGGCGGCCATCGCCCCGGCGGGCGGCGCGTCCAGCAGCGCCAGCCCCGCCGCCGACGGATCCCCCCAGCAGGCGACCCGCAGGGCGAACGCGGAGAGATCGGCGATCTTGATCTCGGGCGAGGGGAAACGCGGGCGGCGCGTGTCATCGGCCGCCGCCCAGCAGCGGTACACCGTGCCGAACGCCTCCCGGCCGGCCCGCCCCAGCCGCTGGGTCGCCCCCGCCGCCGAGACCGGCACGGTCGCCAGTGAGCCGAGCCCCCGCGCATGGTCCGTGCGCGGCTCACGCGCCAGTCCCGAATCGACCACCACACGCACCCCGGGCACCGTCAGACTGGACTCCGCCACCGAGGTGGCCAGCACCACCCGCCGCCGCCCGGAGCCGCCCCTCAACACCGAGTCCTGCACCGCCGCCGGAGCCCGCCCGTGCAGCTGGAGCACCTCCGCCTCCACGCCGGCCAGCAGTCCCGCCGTTCGCGCGATCTCCCCCGTGCCCGGCAGAAAGCACAGGACATCGCCCTCGTGCCGGTCGAGCGCCAGCCGTACCGTCGCCGCGACATGCCGCAGCAGCGCCGGGTCCACCCAGGTCCCATGGGCGGGGCGGATCCCCCCGGGCGGCGGGGCGAAGAAGAACTGTGAGCCGTGCCCCTCGCCCGCGCCCCGGATCACGGGCGCGGGCCCCGATCCCTCCAGCACCGTCAGCAGATCCGCCCACGCCTCGGCGTCGCTCGTCGCCGAGGCGGCTATCAGTTTCAGCTCCGGCCGCAGGGTGGCCCGCACATCCACCAGGAAGGCCATCGCCGTGTCGGCGTCGAGATGGCGCTCATGGCACTCGTCCAGCAGCACCACATCCACGCCGGCCAGCTCGGGATCGCGCTGAAGCCGCTGGAGGAGCACCCCGGTGGTGACCACCTCCACCCGTGTCGCGGGCCCCACCCGCCGCTCGCCGCGCACCGTGTAACCGACCGCCCCACCGGTCTCCTGGCCCAGCAGCCAGGCCATCCGGCGGGCGGCCGCCCGGACCGCCATCCTGCGCGGCTCGGCGACCAGCACCCGCCGCCGGGGTCCCGCACCGACCAGGCCGGCCAGGGCCAGCGGGACGAGTGTCGTCTTGCCGGTGCCCGGTGGCGCGTACAGCACCGCCGTACCGCGCTCGTCCAGGGCGGCGAGCAGGCCGGGCACGGAGTCGCGCACCGGGAGACGGTCGAGCGCTTCGGTCTGGATCATGCACTCAGTGTCGTACGGCCCGGCACGGCCCGCGGCCGGTCATCCACAGCACCGATATGCCCATCGGTTCATATGACCGCACGGGAGGAGTCCCGTCACCCGACCCGCACCGCCGTCACCTCAGTCACGTACACACACGAAGATCGCGGTCCCCGGGATCAGATTCCCCCGCAGCGGGGACCAGCCGCCCCACTCCTGGCTGTTCCAGGCGGGCCACTCCGGCTCGACCAGGTCCACCAGCCGGAAACCGCCGGCCACCACGTCCCGCACCCGGTCCCCGACGGTCCGGTGGTGCTCCACGTACACGGCGCGCCCCCGCTCGTCCTGCTCCACATAAGGAGTGCGGTCGAAGTAGGAGCCGGACACGCTCAGCCCCTCGGGCCCCGGCTCGTCGGGGAATGCCCAGCGGACGGGGTGGGTCACCGAGAAGACCCAGCGTCCGCCCGGCCGCAGCACCCGGTGGACCTCGGTGAACACCGTCACCGGATCCGCCACGAAGGGCACCGCCCCATAGGCGGAGCAGGCGAGGTCGAAGGATCCGTCCCGGAACGGCAGCGCCGTGGCGTCGGCCTCCACCAGCGGCAGGCCGTCGCCGATCCGCAGCGCGTGCTGGAGCTGGCGGTGCGAGAGGTCGAGCGCGACCGGCCGCGCGCCCTGCTCGGCGAGCCAGCGCGAGCACTGGGCCGCGCCCGCCCCGATCTCCAGCACGTCCAGCCCCTTGAGGGACTCCCTCGGGCCCAGCAGCTCCGCGTCCGCCTCGTCCAGCCCCTCCGGCCCCCAGACGAATCGCTCGTCGCCCAGGAACGCGCCGTGCTCGCTCTGGTACTCATCGGCGTTCCGGTCCCACCAGCCGCGGCTCGCCCGGCTGCTCTCCGTCTCGTCCGCCTCACGGCGGGTGGCCTCGGGTCCGGCTTCCTCGATGTATTGGCTCATCTTCACCGTCGTTGTAGTTTGCGTTCAGCCCGGGCAGGGACAGCCGTAGTGGCCTCCGCAAACACGAATTGTGCCGGGTATGCGACGTTCTGCCCCGGGTGTGCGCCTTCGCGCATTGACCGTCTCCGGCTGCCCCCGTATGCTACAAGTTGCGCTGCGGGCCTGCGCGCCTCAGACAGAGCAGGTCGCGCTTGCAACTGTATGTATGTCCCCTCGGTTCACGAGGTGCCTCCAGGCGGTGTGTTTCCGGATCCTCGGAAGCGATGTCTGGCCGGTGTCTCCGCGACTGTCCGGCTTGTACAGCTGCGATACGGGCTCTCGGCGTAGCAGTACCTACGACTTCAATGTCCGTACCGGAGCCCTTTCCCACATGACGAGCAGCACCGAGACCACCGCCACTCCGCAGGTAGCGGTCAACGACATCGGTAACGAGGAAGCCTTCCTCGCCGCGATCGACGAGACGATCAAGTACTTCAACGACGGCGACATCGTCGACGGCGTCATCGTGAAGGTCGACCGGGACGAGGTCCTGCTCGACATCGGTTACAAGACCGAAGGTGTCATCCCGAGCCGCGAGCTCTCGATCAAGCACGACGTCGACCCGAACGAGGTCGTCAAGGTCGGCGACGAGATCGAGGCCCTTGTTCTTCAGAAGGAGGACAAGGAAGGCCGCCTGATCCTCTCGAAGAAGCGCGCCCAGTACGAGCGTGCCTGGGGCACCATCGAGAAGATCAAGGAAGAAGACGGCATCGTCACCGGTACCGTCATCGAGGTCGTCAAGGGCGGCCTCATCCTCGACATCGGCCTGCGCGGCTTCCTGCCCGCCTCCCTGGTCGAGATGCGTCGTGTCCGCGACCTCCAGCCCTACGTGGGCAAGGAGCTCGAGGCCAAGATCATCGAGCTGGACAAGAACCGCAACAACGTGGTCCTGTCCCGCCGTGCCTGGCTGGAGCAGACCCAGTCCGAGGTCCGCCAGACGTTCCTCACCACCCTCCAGAAGGGCCAGGTCCGTTCGGGCGTCGTGTCCTCGATCGTCAACTTCGGTGCCTTCGTGGACCTGGGTGGCGTCGACGGACTCGTTCACGTCTCCGAGCTGTCCTGGAAGCACATCGACCACCCGTCCGAGGTTGTCGAGGTCGGTCAGGAAGTCACCGTCGAGGTCCTCGACGTCGACATGGACCGCGAGCGTGTCTCCCTGTCGCTGAAGGCGACCCAGGAAGACCCGTGGCAGCAGTTCGCCCGTACGCACCAGATCGGCCAGGTCGTTCCCGGCAAGGTCACCAAGCTGGTTCCGTTCGGCGCGTTCGTCCGTGTGGACGAGGGCATCGAGGGTCTGGTCCACATCTCCGAGCTGGCCGAGCGCCACGTGGAGATCCCGGAGCAGGTCGTCCAGGTCAACGACGAGATCTTCGTCAAGGTCATCGACATCGACCTTGAGCGTCGTCGCATCAGCCTCTCGCTGAAGCAGGCCAACGAGTCCTTCGGTGCCGACCCGGCCTCGGTCGAGTTCGACCCGACCCTGTACGGCATGGCCGCGTCCTACGACGACCAGGGCAACTACATCTACCCCGAGGGCTTCGACCCGGAGACCAACGACTGGCTCTCCGGCTTCGAGACCCAGCGCGAGGCCTGGGAGACCCAGTACGCCGAGGCGCAGACGCGCTTCGAGCAGCACCAGGCTCAGGTCATCAAGTCCCGCGAGGCCGACGAGGCCGCTGCTGCCGAGGGTGGCACCGCCGCTCCGGCCGCCGCGCCCACCGGCGGTTCGTACTCCTCGGAGTCGGACGACAACTCCGGCGCCCTGGCGTCGGACGAGGCGCTTGCCGCCCTCCGCGAGAAGCTGGCCGGCGGCCAGAGCTGACGCTCTGCACCGGTTGACGGATAGCTGAGAAGTAAGGCCCGCTCCCCCTGGGGAGCGGGCCTTACTTTTTTTACCGCTGTCCCCGCCCGCGAGCGTGTGGCCCCGAAGCTCGTACGGGAGAGGGGAATGCCCCTGTGTCACCGCGTGTTGTCGCCTGTGAACACGAGGAGGAGCGGTAATCGTGCTTGATCCGCAGGGATTGTACGAATGGGAGCCGAAGGGCCTCGCAGTCGTCGACATGGCGCTCGCGCAGGAGTCGGCAGGCCTGGTCATGCTGTACCACTTCGACGGATACATCGACGCGGGCGAGACCGGCGAGCAGATCGTCAGCAGTCTGCTCGACACGCTGCCGCATCAGGTAGTGGCCCGGTTCGACCACGACAGACTGGTCGACTACCGCGCCCGCCGCCCACTGCTGACCTTCAGACGTGACCGCTGGGCGTCGTACGAGACCCCGGGCATCGAGGTCCGTGTCGTCCAGGACGCCACCGGAGCCCCCTTCCTGCTGCTGTCGGGCCCCGAGCCCGACGTCGAGTGGGAGCGTTTCGCGGCGGCCGTCGCCGAGATCGTGGAGCGTCTCGGCGTCCGCCTGTCGGTGAACTTCCACGGCATCCCCATGGGCGTGCCGCACACCCGCCCGGTCGGCATCACCCCGCACGGCAACCGCACCGACCTCATGCCGGGGCACCGCAGCCCCTTCGACGAGGCACAGGTGCCGGGCAGCGCCGAATCGCTGGTCGAGTTCCGTCTGATGGAGGGCGGCCACGACGTCCTCGGAGTGGCCGCCCATGTGCCCCACTACGTGGCGCGTTCCTCCTACCCGGACGCGGCGCTGACCGCGCTGGAGGCGGTCACGGCCGCGACCGGTCTCGTTCTGCCCAGCGTCGCGCACTCGCTGCGTACCGAGGCGCACCGCACCCAGAATGAGATCGAGCGCCAGATCGGCGAGGGCGACGAGGAGCTCGTCGGACTGGTCCAGGGGCTTGAGCACCAGTACGACGCGATGGCGGGGGCCGAGACCCGGGGCAGTCTGGTCGCGGAGCCGGTGGATCTGCCGTCCGCCGATGAGATCGGCCTGGAGTTCGAGCGATTCCTCGCCGAGCGCGAAGGCGATTCCTGACCTCGGGACCCGCCCCCTTCGCACCGGAGCCTGAGGCTAAGCTGCCGCTCATGCTGTCCGTAGGCCTGACCGGTGGAATCGGCGCCGGCAAGAGCGAAGTGTCCCGGCTGCTCCAGTCGTACGGAGCGGTCCTGATCGACGCCGACAGGATCGCCCGCGAGGTCGTCGAGCCCGGCACGCCAGGGCTCACGGCCGTCGTGGCACGCTTCGGGCCGGGCATCCTGGCTCCCGACGGCTCGCTGGACCGGCCCAAGCTGGGGGCCATCGTCTTCTCGGACCCGGCGCGGCTCGCCGAACTCAACGCGATCGTGCACCCATTGGTCGGGGCGCGCTCCCAGGAGCTGGAGCGGTCGGCGGGGCCGGGCTCGGTCGTCGTCCATGACGTCCCGCTGCTGACGGAGAACGACCTCGCGAAACGGTACGACCTGGTCGTCGTCGTGGACGCCGCCCCCGGGACCCAGCTGGAGCGGCTGGTCGGACGGCGCGGAATGACGGAGTCCGATGCCAGGGCCCGGATGGCCGCGCAAGCCACCAGGGAGCAGCGCCGCGCCATCGCCGATCTGATCATCGACAACGACGGTCCGCTGGAGAGTCTCGAACCCCAGGTCCGTGCCGTATGGGCGGAGCTGAGGCGGCGGGCGGCGGGATGACCGCCCCTGCCTCCGGCCCGCCCCGGCGCACCGCGCCGGGCGGCCGTCTGTGTCAGGCATCCGTCAAGCCACCGCCCGTCCGGGCACCGCGGCACTAGCATCGATGCGGTGCAGATCGTCTTCGCCGCCTTCACCGCGCTGGCCGGGCTGGTCGCCGTGCTCGTCGGCGCGTACGCCCGCAGGCAGACCCGCCGTATCGTGAGCGCCGGCTGCCTCGCCATCGCCCTGGTCAAACCCGCGCCGCCCGGGGCCGGGCGGGGTCTGCTCCAGTACGAGACCGCGGACGGCCGCGTCGTGGAGATCGTCTCCCCGGTGCCCCTGCCCGAGGGCGGCAGCGTCCGGCTCTCGTACGACCCCGAAGACCCCCGGGACGTGGTGGTCGACGGCCACCACCGGGCCGCCGTCGACCGGGGGTTCGTGATCGCGGGGCTGCTGCTCACCCTGATCGGGGCCGCGCTGGCGATCTCCGGGGGCTGAATCGCCCCCGGAGGACCGCCCCGCCCCGCGGCGTCCGGCGACCCCGGGCCGCGACCGAGTGGAATACCCCTGCCCGTACCTGTGTTGGAACCGTGCAGCGAGGGGAAGGATCGAGCCGTGCCCAAGAGCAACCCGGAGACACACGTCATCGACTTCCGCGCGGCCGAGCGGCTGCTCGCCGCGAAGGATCCGCGTGGTGCCGTGAAGCTGCTGGACTCGGTCATCGCGGCCCATCCGGAGAACACGGCGGCCCGGCTGTTGCGCGCCCGCGCCTTCTTCGCGGCGGCCCAGCTCCGCCCCGCGGAGCTGGAATTCGAACTGGTCCTGGAGCGTGAACCGGACAACGCCTTCGCGCACTTCGCACTCGCCCGCACCTTCGAGCGGGCCGGCCGCCCCGAGCAGGCGCGGCGTCACTTCCGCCTGGCGGCCGCGCTCGACCCCAAACCGGAGTATCTGCGGGCCGCCCGCTTCGACCCGGAGGCCTGACCCTCGACGTGCTCCGATCCGGGCTCCGTGCTGACCCTAGTCACCGGACCGCGGCCCGGGGTGGCGCGGCGGCGTGCGGCGGCGCGGCCGGCCCTCGTGGACCGGCTCGTACGGAGGGATGTCCCGGCCGGGCTGATAGTGAGGGCCCTGCCGGATGTGCCGAATGACGATCACCAGATCCACGATCACGATCAGCAGCACCGCACCGCACACCGCGGCCCAGCCCGGATAGCCCGCGAGAGCGAAGCCCACCGTCCCGGCCGTGCTCCAGATCAGCCCCCATACGCTCAGCCAGAACCGCATCCGCAGAGCACTGCGTGCGGTCACCGGCTCACTTCCTGTGCGCATGCGCGTCTCCTCCTCCCTTCCAGGATGCGACGGTGGCCGGAACCGGGCCTCGCCGGGGACGGTCCGCACCCGTACCGCTCCTTCGGGAACGGCGGCCCCGCGCCGCTCGTTCAACGGGACATGAGCGGACCGATGCGCGAAGGGCACCGTGGTACCGGGCCCGGGATCATCACCCCTGACGGCTGCGCGGTCGAGTTGTACGACCGGCTGGGCGTGGGCCCGGAGCCGGACATCATCACGGCGGCCGTTCCGGCCGGAGCGACCATACTCGAACTGGGCAGCGGGGCGGGCCGGGTGACCCATCCGCTGGTGGAGCGAGGGTTCGCCGTCACCGCGGTGGACGAGTCGCCGGAGATGCTGGAGAGAGTCCGCGGTGCGCGGCGCACGGTGGCCGCCCCGATCGAGCGGCTCGCACTGGGGGAGGAGTTCGACGTGGTGACGCTCGCGTCGTTCCTCATCCACACCAGCGATCCCACATGGGTGAGGGCGCGGCCGATGGCATAGAGCCGGTCGCCCCGAGCGGCGGCCCCGGGACGACCGGGCCCGCTCCCGCCCCTGCCGGTCGGACTCTGGCCTCATCCGCCATACCGGGCATACCGTGGTATTGGGTGTCCAGCTCGACTGAAGGGGGTGCCCTGATGCTCGAATCGCTGGTGATCGTGGCTGTCGCGCTGGCGTGCTGCGCCCTGGTGTACGCGGCGACGGCGGCCCGGGTGATCAAACAGTACGAGCGGGGCGTGGTGTTCCGACTGGGAAGGCTCCACGGCGGAATCCGAGGCCCCGGATTCACCATGATCCTTCCCGCCGTGGACCGGCTCCGCAAGGTCAATATGCAGATAGTGACGATGCCGGTGCCCGCCCAGGAAGGCATCACCCGGGACAATGTCACGGTCCGCGTCGACGCGGTGGTCTACTTCCGGGTGGTCGAGGCGGCGGACGCGATCATTCAGGTCGAGGACTACCGTTTCGCGGTCTCGCAGATGGCGCAGACATCGCTGCGCTCGATCATCGGCAAGAGTGACCTGGACGATCTGCTCTCCAACCGCGAGAAGCTCAATCAAGGGCTGGAGCTGATGATCGACAGCCCGGCGATCGGCTGGGGAGTGCAGATCGACCGGGTGGAGATCAAGGATGTCTCGCTGCCCGAGGCCATGAAGCGGTCGATGGCACGGCAGGCCGAGGCCGACCGGGAGCGCAGGGCCCGGGTGATCAACGCGGACGCGGAGCTTCAGGCGTCGAAGAAACTGGCCCAGGCGGCCGGGGTGATGTCACAGGAGCCGGCGGCGCTCCAACTGCGGCTGCTCCAGACCGTGGTGGCGGTCGCCGCGGAGAAGAACTCCACACTGGTACTGCCCTTCCCGGTGGAGCTGCTCCGCTTCCTGGAACGCGCTCAGCAGCCCGCGCGGCCTCCGCGGCCGCCGGACGAACCGCTCCAGCGGCTCGACGTCCCCGACACACCGGACCCGGAGCCGGACCCGGATCCAGCTCCGGACCCGGCCTTGGAGGCCTCCGAAACGGACGAGCCGAATCGCGCCCTGGATGCTTCCGAGCCGGAGGAGCGGGGACGACCGGTCCCCGGCCTCGCACCCGCCTCCGGCGGCCGGACGGCGGAGCCGGGACGACCGCGAAACGATCGGCGACCTCCCCCGGCGGCATAGAGCACCCGCCGGGCCCGCGCCCCGGCGGCCCGCCGGGCAGCCCTCGACGAGACAGCCCCCGACCAGGCAGAACACCGCCGAGCGGCGGCATTGTCAGACCCCACCCGTAGAGTCGTACCGCTCCAGTGACCGGCAGACGAACGACGGATGGGAGGCCCCCGGATGACAGCGGAGACATCGCGTACACCGCACACTCGTGCGGCTGTCTTCCTGCCCGCGGCGCTGCCGCGTGAGGGCCGGATCGCCTTCTGGGACCCGGACGGTGAGCCGTCGGACGACGCCACCGGCGAGATCACCGTCGTCCGCGGTGCGCCTTCGGGGAGCATCCCGGGCGCCGACCCCGCCGGGGACATCACCGGCCACACCGTCCCGGCCCTGCTTCTCCCCGTCGCCGAGGCCCTGCCGCTGCTGATGCGCGCCCGGCACCACCCGGCCGCGCATCCCGCCACGGCCTGCTGGGGCGCGGCGGCGCTGCACGCCGTCCATCTCGTGGCGCGCGGCAGACTCCTGCCCGGACTGACCGCGACCGACCACGACGCCTGGCGCGCGGGCCCGCTGGACGCCGACGACATCGCCCAGCTGCGGGCGATCGCCGCCGCCATGCCGTACGAGGCGTACGCCACGCCCGTGGAGCCGGAGCCGGGCCAGGAGCGGGAGCGGGCGACAGTGCTTCTGCCCGACCCGGAGACGCTGGTACGGGCCTTCTTCGACGCGGTGGCCGACACCCTGCCCCGCACCCCCGCCGCGGCCCTGGCGGCGGGCCGGCCCTTCGCGGCGAGCGCGCCCCAGCGGCTGCCCGGGGCGCGGGAATGGGCCGCCGAGGCGGCGGCGGGCATGGACGCCGGGGTGCGCGTCTCCCTGCGCCTGGACCTCTCGGCCTTCCAGCTCTTCGACGCCTCCACGGCGGGGGAGGAGGCCGAGGGCGCGGACAGGACCGCCGTGCGCGCCGCCGGCGCCGCCGTCGTCCAGGTGCATAGCCTCGCCGATCCGACGCTCGTCGTCGACGCCGCCCGACTGTGGTCCGGGGAGGGTGACGAGAGCTTCGGCCCGCGCGCCCGCATCGACGCGGTGCTCGCGCTGCGCCGCGCCGCCCGGGTCTGGCCGCCGCTCGCCGGGCTGCTGGAGCGCGATGTGCCCGATGTGCTGCCCCTGACCGAGGACGAGCTGTACGAGCTGCTGGGCCCCGGAGCCGCCCGGCTGGCCGCCGCCGGAGTCGTCGTCCACTGGCCCAGGGAGCTGGCGCGCTCGCTCTCGGCCACCGCGGTCGTCCACCAGCCCGCACCCGGCTCGGCCACCGACGGCACCCCCTTCTTCGACAGCGGGGAACTCCTCAAGTTCAACTGGCGTCTCGCGCTCGACGGAGATCCGCTGACCGAGGGCGAGATGGACGCGCTGGCCGAGTCCCACCGCCCGATCGTGCGGCTGCGCGACCAGTGGGTGGTGATCGACCCCGATCTCGTGCGCAAGGCGCGCAAGCGGGAGCTGGGCCTGCTCCAGCCGGTGGACGCGCTCGCGGTGGCGCTCTCCGGCACCGCCGAGGTCGACGGCGAGACGGTGGACGCCGTCCCCACCGGAGCCCTGGCCCTCCTGCGCGACCGGCTCGTCGCGGGAGCTGCCCCCGTCCCTGCCCCCGAGGGCCTCACCGCCACTCTGCGCGACTACCAGCTGCGCGGGCTGGCCTGGCTGGACCTGATGACCTCGCTGGGCCTCGGCGGCTGCCTCGCCGACGACATGGGCCTCGGCAAGACGGTCACCGTGATCGCGCTCCACCTCCACCGGAACCGCCCGGCCCCGACGCTCGTCGTCTGTCCCGCCTCCCTCCTCGGCAACTGGCAGCGCGAGATCAACCGCTTCGCGCCGTCCGTCCCGGTCCACCGCTTCCACGGCCTGGACCGGACACTGCCGGGAGCCGCCGACGGCGGCTTCGTGCTCACCACCTACGGCACGATGCGCACCAGCGCGGAGCGCCTCGCCGGACAGAGCTGGGGCATGGTCGTCGCCGACGAGGCACAGCACGTCAAGAATCCGTTCTCCGCCACCGCCAAGGCCCTGCGCACCATCCCCGCGCCGGCCAGGGTCGCGCTCACCGGCACCCCCGTGGAGAACAACCTCTCCGAACTCTGGGCCCTGCTCGACTGGACGACCCCGGGGCTGCTGGGCCCGCTCAAGGCGTTCCGCGCCCGGCACGCCCGGGTGGTGGAGCTGGGCGAGGACGAGGAGGCGGTCGAGCGGCTGTCCCGGCTGGTCCGGCCCTTTCTGCTGCGGCGCAAGAAGTCCGACCCCGGCATCGTCCCCGAGCTGCCGCCCAAGACCGAGTCCGACCACCCGGTCGCCCTCACCCGCGAGCAGACATCGCTGTACGAGGCGGTCGTACGGGAGATGATGGCCGCCATCGGAGGCGCGGAGGGCATCGCGCGCCGGGGACTGGTGATGAAACTCCTGACCGACCTCAAGCAGATCTGCAACCACCCCGCGCAGTTCCTGAAGGAGTACGGCCGGCCGGCGGGCGGCGGCACGGGCCTCCGGCTCGCCGGGCGCTCGGGCAAGCTCGCCCTCCTCGACGAGCTGCTGGAGACCATCCTCGCCGAGGAGGGCTCGGTCCTGATCTTCACTCAGTACGTCTCCATGGCCCGGCTCCTGTCGGCCCACCTCACCTCCCGGGCGATCCCGTCCCAGCTTCTCCACGGAGGCACCCCGGTCGCGGAGCGCGAACGCATGGTGGACCGGTTCCAGTCCGGCGGTGCGCCGGTCTTCATCCTGTCCCTCAAGGCGGCGGGCACCGGACTGAACCTGACCCGGGCGGGCCATGTCGTCCACTACGACCGCTGGTGGAATCCCGCGGTCGAGGAACAGGCGACGGACCGTGCCTACCGCATCGGCCAGACCCAGCCCGTCCAGGTGCACCGGCTGATCGCCGAGGGCACCGTGGAGGACCGGATCGCCGAGATGCTCGCCGCCAAACGGGCCCTGGCCGATGCCGTCCTCGGCTCGGGGGAGGCCGCGCTCACCGAGCTGACCGACCGTGAGCTGGCCGATCTCGTCTCCCTGCGGAGGCCCTCATGACACCCAGGGACCCCGGATCCGAGTCTGCGGGCGCTCCGCCGCGCCCGCGCCGCGATGCCTCCCGGCGCGGCCGCCGCACCGGCTCCCCGTCCGCCCGTACCGATGACCGCCGTCGCACCTTCCCCGCCCTGGAGCCCCTCCCGCGCTCCGGGGCCGCGTCCAGCTGGTGGGGAAACGCGTGGGTGGAGGCGCTGGAGGAGACCGCCCTCGACCCCGCGAGACTCGCCCGCGGCAGGGCCTACGCGGGACGCGGCCAGGTGGACGCGATCACCGTCACCCCCGGCCGGGTCACGGCGTACGTCCACGGCACCAGACCGCGCCCGTACCGTACGGAGATCCGTCTCCGCACGCTTTCCGACGAGGACTGGGACGACTTCCTCGACGCCGCCGCGGCCCGCCCCGACCACATCGCCGCCCTGCTCGACAAGGATGTGCCCCACGCCCTCGTGGACACGGCGCGGCTGCTGCCGGAGGCCGGGGACCTGATCCCCGACTGCTCCTGCCCCGACGACGGCTACCCCTGCAAGCACGCCGCCGCGCTCTGCTACCAGACCGCGCGGCTGCTGGACGAGGATCCGTTCGTCCTCTTCCTGATGCGTGGCAGGGGCGAGCGCGAGATCCTGGCCGACCTCGCCCACCGCAACGCCACCCGGTCGGCGGCCGAGCGGACCGCCACCGCACCGCTGCCCACGATTCCGGCCCACGAGGCACTCGCCCCTCGCCGGCTCCCTGTTCTGCCGCCCCCGTTCCCGGCCCCCGCCCACCCGGGCCGGCCGCCCGCCTACCCCCACGCGGCGGCCGCGCCGGATCCGCTCGCGCTGGATCTCCTCGCCACCGAGGCGGCAGCCCGCGCCCACGCACTCCTCGCCACCGGCGCCGACCCCGTCGCGGAACTCACCGTCTGGCAGGACGCCGTGCGCCTGGCGGCCGCCCACCCCGGCTCCGGGCTCACCGCCTCGACCCGCGCCCTCTATCGCGATCTCGCCGGGGCGACGGGCCGCACCCCCACCGATCTGGCCCGCGCCGTCGCCGCCTGGCGGCAGGGAGGCATGGCCGCCCTCGACGTACTGGAGGAGTCCTGGGATCCGCCGGCGGGCCCCTTCGACCGGGCGCGACCTGCCCTGACGGCCGCCGACTTCCCCGACTTCCGCCCCTGGCGCAACCATCTCTCCACCCGCTCGCTCCAGCTCCGCTTCGGCCGTGACGGACTCTGGTACGGGTACGAGTCGGACGCCGGACGCGAGGACTGGTGGCCCCGCGGCACACCGGACGCCGACCCGGTCGGGGCGCTCACCGCCCTCATCGGCGGATGACCGTCCGTCTCGGCCGGAAACCGCTGTGGCGGTGACCGTGCCGCACGGAACCGTCGAGGACATGGCCGTCGAGACGGGTTTCAACGACTGGATCCGGCCATTCGCCTCTCGCCTTCCGGGGACCGCCGGACTCCCGGGCGGGTGGGGCGACGGTGAACGCGCGTACGGGTGTGCCAGGTGCGTTGGAGGCATCAAGCACTCGATGGGGTGAAAGAGGGCATCGGCGTGGGCCGAAGGGGTGGTGGAACTCGTTGTCCGGAGTGCGGGCGGGTAGCTCGCGCAGATCTCCGGAAAGCAGGAAACCCATGAGGCAACTTCACCGAAGGGGACTGGCCGCCGTGATGCTCACGGGTGGCGCGCTCGCGATGGCGGGTCAGGCACATGCCGACTCGGTCGCGAACGGCGGCACGGCCGGTTCCCCCGGAGTGATCGCGGGCAATGCGGTTCAAGTCCCGGTGCACCTCCCGCTCAATGTGTGCGGGAACACGGTGAACGTCATCGCGCTGCTCAACCCGGCCTTCGGGAACACCTGCGAAAACATCTCACAGGGCGGCGGGAACGGCGGCAGCTCGAACGGTGGTGGGGCGATCGCCCAGGGCGGCGCGGCGGGCTCCCCGGGAGTCGTCTCCGGCAATGGAGTGCAGCTGCCGATCGACGTGCCGGTCAATGCCACCGGCAACTCGGCCAATGTGGTCGGACTGCTCAACCCGGCCTTCGGGAACAGCTCGGCGAACATCTCCGAGCCGCCCCCGCTGCCCACGCCCGTGACGCCGCCGAAGCCGGTCACCCCGCCCACGCCCGTGACGCCGCCGAAGCCCGTGACCCCGCCGAAGCCGGTCACGCCGCCCAAGCCCGTGACCCCGGCGAAGCCCGTGACTCCGGCGAAGCCGCAGGACCCGCCGTCCGTCACTCCGATCAACTCGGGTCCGTCACCGGCGTCCGGGCCGACCAAGGTGCTCGCGGCCACCGGAGCGGGACCAGTCGGCTACGCCGTTCCGGCGGGCGCGGCTCTGCTGCTGGGCGGTGTGGCGCTCTACCACCGGGGCCGTCGTATCCGGCGTGCCGAGGGCTGAGCCCGGCAGGGCGGCGGCACCCGGGGTCATCGGACGCTCGGGGCCGCCGTCCCGATGAACTCCGACAGGGTCTCGCGCGCCTGCTCGGACCGCTGTGAACGATCGTCCTCGTCCGAGGCCTCGTGCATACAGTTGGTCACTTCGAAGGCGGCGGAGGCCAGAGCCAGCGTCTGAGGCTCTTCGCACACCAACTGAACCCGGATCAGCGCCTGATGCGCGCTGGAGCGCAGCCGGTAGGAGTCGATCCGGGCCTCCTCCGCCTCGGTGCTGCCGGGCGACCGCTGAGCCCGGTACCAGCGGTCGTTCTGACCGCGCCGATAGTCCACCAGGGCCCCCGCGAAGGCGCTGTACGCGGAGATCCGCTCCTGGCGCAGCTGTTCGGCGCGGGTGAGCACCGCCGTGCGCTCGGTCGTCCGGCGTTGGAACACATGGGTGACCACCGCGCCGAGCAGTGTGCCTATGACCGCGATGACGGCTGTCTCCATGGTGCTTACTTCCCAGGGGATTGAAGGGCTGAGCGGACGGAAGCGCCGAGCCGCCCGCGCTGCGCGGGAGCTCTGAGCGATCGTTCGGACGGGCGGACGGTCCTACCGGCTTGATCGCGTGGCGAGACCCATCAGATCATCGCAGTGGCGAAGTCCGTCAAGGCCATGGCGCACCCCAACCTGACGGCCGCCCGCCGAGGTTTCCGCCGGCCCGATCCGCCCCCACCTGCTCTTCGTGCCCGTACCCGCCCGGACGCCTCGCGCGGGTCGATCCCGTCGCCAGCCCTCCGGTTTCCCCGTGCGCCGAACCCGCCGGGCGTTCTCCGTCTGGCCGGATCTCTTTCCGGCCGGTCGCGCCTTCGGTAGCGTGCCCGTCTTCGGCGGGGCCACCGGCGGGCGTTCGCAGGGGAACTCCCGCCCCATGCCGGAGAGTTGGAGGATTTCATGGGGCTCAAGAGCAGGCTGGGAAGAGCGGGGCGTCTGAGGCGCATATGGGGAGCGATGCTTCTGGCCGCCTGTCTCGGGCTGATAGCGACGGCACCGTCCGTCGCCAATGCCACCCCCGGAAGCGGCGTCACCGGCACGGTGCTCGCACAGGGCGTCTCGGAGAAGAAATTGAAGCTGAAGGCCAAGGGGCCCACCGAGGTCATCGTTCGGACGATCACCATCGACCCCGGCGGTTCCACCGGCTGGCACTACCACGACGGCCAGCTTCTCGTCCTCGTACAGTCCGGGACGCTGACCCGGACCCTGGAGGACTGCTCGGTCGAGGTGACCCCGGCCGGCACGGCCTTCGTGGAGCCGGCCGGTCCGGAGCACCGGCACAACGGGCGCAATCTCGGGACCGAGCCGGTGGTGCTCTATCTGACCTATGTGCTGCCGAAGGGCAGCCCGCTCTCCGTGAACGTGGACGCACCGTCCTGCGCGGGGGAGTGACCGGCGTCCGGAGCGTGGCGGCCCCCGGCGGGCGGGACCGGCCTGCCGCCGGTCAGGGCGACCGCCTCCGCACCCGCCCGGCAGCCTTCGGCCGCGGCGGCCGCGGCGTCCTCGCCCGCGAGCCGGGCGGCCAGGAATGCCCCGGTGAAGGCGTCGCCCGCACCCGTCGAGTCCACCGGACGCGCGGTGGGAGCGGTCACATGGACCGGCGGCGCACCGGACTCCGCCACCAGCGCGCCGTCCGCGCCGAGGGTGACGACGACCAGTGGCACCCGTCGGCCGAGGTCGACAGCCGCTTCGGCCGGATCGGACCGGCCGGTGAGAAGCCGTGCCTCGTCGGCGTTGGGCAACAGGACGTCCACCGCCTCGTACTCGGCCATCAGCCGGTCGGTGCCGAGGGCGCCGATGAATCCGGCGGAGGCGGGGTCGGCGCTCACCGGAACACCGCGCGCCCGTGCCGCCCGCGTGGCGCGCCGGGCCAGCGCGCGCCCGCCGCCGGAGAAGAACAGATAGCCGGAGAGATGGAGATGGCCCACCCCGGCCAGCAGTGAGGGCGACCAGTCGGCGGGACCGGCGCGGGAGGCGGCGCCGCCGTCGGCGAGGAAGGTGCGCTCGGCGGCGGCGTCGACCAGGACGATGACGGTCGACGTCGGGGCCGTGTCGTCGACGACGAGCACCGGGCGCACCCCGGCCGCCCTCAGCCGCTCCTCGTGCCATCCGGCGTCCGCCGCGCCGACCCGCGCCAGGAGGCGTACGTCCGCCGTCCCCCGGCGGGCGGCCCAGCAGGCCGCGTTGGCACCGGCTCCGCCGGGGAGGATCCGGATCCGGGCGGGGGTGTCGGTGCCCCGGACCGGCGGAGCCGTGTGCCGGGCGATCACATCGGTCACCACCTCACCGATGACGAGCAGCGCGGCCGGGCCTCCCTCCCGCCCCGCCCCGGCCTCCGCCCCGGTGGCCGAAACCCGGTTCGGGAGCCTGCCGTTCACCGTCCCGCCACTCACAGCGCGGCCGCGACCCGCGCCGCGAGGCGGGCGTTGCCGCGCACCGCCGCCACATTCGCTTCCAGCGAGGCTCCTCCGGTCCGCCGGGTCAGCGACTCCAGCAGGAACGGGGTCACGGACTGCCCCGTGATGCCCCGCTCACGGCACTCGTCCAGCGCCTCGCCGAGCACCCGGTCGTGCAGCTCCGGGGCGAGCTGCTCCGACTCCGGCACCGGCAGGGCGACGATCAGCGCCGACTCCGGAGGGCCCAGCGCCTCCCGGGCGCGGATCATCTCGGCCACCTCCTCCGGGCTGTGCGCCGTCCAGTCCACGGACTCCCCGGACGAGGTCAGATAGAAACCGGGGAAGCGGTCCGTCCGGTATCCGACGACTCCCACCCCCAGCGTCTCCAGGCGTTGCAGTGTCGCGGGGACGTCCAGGACCGACTTCACCCCCGCGCACACCACCGTGATCCCGGTCTCCGCCAGCACCCGGAGATCGGCCGACTCGTCCTGTTCATGGGTCCACTCCCGATGGACTCCGCCGATTCCGCCGGTCGCGAAGACCCGGATCCCGGCCCGTGCCGCGAGGAAGGCGGTCGCCGACACGGTCGTCGCCCCGCTCACCCGCTGCGCCAGCGCTGGGGCGAGGTCACGACGGCCGAGCTTCCGTACGCCCGCGTCCTCGGCGATCCGCTCCAGCTGCCGTCTTTCCAGGCCGATGCGGACCCGGCCGTCGAGGACGGCGATCGTGGCGGGCACCGCGCCGTTGGACCGTACGCACCCCTCCAGCTCCAGCGCGACGGTCAGATTGCGGGGGCGCGGCAGACCGTGGGCGATGATCGTCGACTCCAGGGCCACGACGGGCCGGTGCGCGGCGAGCGCCTCCCGTACTTCCTCGGACACCTCGGTGAGCGGCATGTCCCATCCTTGGCACGGCGGCGGGACGCCCAAACCCCGCTTCCCACGGCTGTGGCGGAGACCGGTCGGCCCGGCCCGGCCGTGCGGCGGCCCCTTCGGACGGGCCTCGCCGGGTCAGCCCACCGCCCGGCGGACCGTGAGCGCGGCCATCGGCAGCAGAAGCAGAGCACCGGCCAGATTGAGCCAGCCATAACCCGCCTGGGCGACGATCAGCCCGGCCAGTACGCCGCCGACGCCTGCCGCCGTGTTCATGGCCAGGTCGGACAGGCCCTGCGCGGCGGCGCGGGCGGGCGGCGGCACCGAGTCGGTGAGCAGCGCCGAACCGGCCACCACCCCGGCCGACCAGCCGAGCCCCAGCAGAAACAGCCCGGCGGCGACCTGGGCGTGGCTGGGCCCCGCCGTACCGGCGAGCAGCGCGGACACCGAGAGCAGCCCCGCCGCGAGCCCGATCACCGCCAGTCGCCCGATCCGGTCCGCCAGCCATCCCATCAGTGGCGAGAACGCGTACATGCCGGCGATATGGCCGCTGATGACCAGGCCGATCAGCTCGATGCCCGCGCCGTGGTGACTGAGCGCCAGCGGGGTCATCGACATGATGGCCACCATCGCGGCGTGCGACACGGCGAGGGTGACCACCGCGAGCCGGGCCATCGGCGACGCGCGCACGGCCCGTGCCCCGGCCCGCAGTGAGCGGCCCTCGGGGCGGTGGTCGCCGGGGGCCAGGGCGCGGGCAGTGATCAGCGGGTCGGGACGCAGCAGCGACTGCACCACCGCGGCGGAGACCAGGAAGACTCCGGCCGCCCAGACGAACGGCCCGGCCTCCGTCGGAACGCCCAGACCGGAGACGGTACGGCCGGCCGGAGCGGCGATATTGGGTCCGAGCACGGCACCGATGGTGGTCGCCCAGACGACCAGCGAGATCGTCCGACCACGCCGCTCGGGCACGGCGAGATCGGCGGCGGCGAACCGCGCCTGAAGGGTCGCCAGGGAACCGGCGCCGAACGCGGCCATGCCCGCGAGCAGCAGGGGAAAGCTCTCGACGACGGCCCCGAACACCACCAGGGCCGCTCCCAGCGCCCCGATCAGATAGGCGAGCACCAGCCCGGGACGCCGGCCGCGAGTGTTCATCACCGAGGCGAGCGGCACGCTGAGCAGGGCCGTGCCGGTGACCATCGCGGTGGGCGCGAGCCCGGACAGCCCCGCCGAACCGCTGACCCGCTCCGCCAGCACGGCGGCCAGCGCGATGCCGATCGCGACCCCCAGTCCGCCGAGGATCTGGCTCACCACGAGGACCGCGGTGACACGGCGGCGCAGCGCGGACAGTTCGTCTCCGGCCGCCGGTGTCCCGGTCGGGGCCGGCCCGGCCGGCCCCCGGGCCGGGGTCGAAGGGCCGTCCGCCTCGCGGGCGTCGGGTATACCGGTCGGCTCGGATCTGATGCTCACTCGCGCAGTCTGTCTCAGCTCGGGCACCTGGGCCAAAGCGCTTTCCCCGACCCGCCCCGACCCCGTCCCGACTCGACCCGTGCCGGTCTCGTCCGCCCCGTGAGCCCCAGGCGGACCGACCTGACGGCGGGCAGGGCAGGGACGGCGGGGACGGCGCGGACGGCTCAGAACAGTGGCTCCGGAAGCACCCCCTCCAGCGCCAGCAGCTTCCGCTTGGTGTCCAGTCCACTGCTGAAACCCCCCAGCTTTCCGCCCGTCTCCACCACGCGATGGCACGGCACCACCACCGGCAGGGGGTTGGCGCCCATCGCCGCCCCCACGGCCTGTGCCGCGCCCGGCCGGCCCACGCGGGCCGCCAGATCGCCGTATCCCACCAGGGTGCCGTACGGCACCGTGGCGGCCAGCTCCCGGAGCACCTCGCGGTTGAACCCGCCCGACAGCGACCAGTCGAGCGGCAGCGTGAAATCGCGCAGCTCGCCCTCGAAATACGCCGCGAGCTGGCGTATCGGCTCGGCGAGCGGGCCGGACGCGTCCCGCGCGCCCTCGCCGCCGAGGCGCTCGGCGAGCCGGCGCAGCTCTCTGTCCCGGACGGCCGGTTCGGCGTGGAAGGCGACGGTGACCAGGCCCTTGTCGGTGGCGGCGAGAAACAGCGGCCCGACATCCGCGGGCACGACGGTCCACACGAAGCTGTTCATGTGAACCAGCGTACGGCCGGGCACTGACAACACCCCGCGCGCGGGGCCGCCCCGCGGGTTCAGCGCACGGCGTCGCGCACCACATCGGGTCTGTCGGTGATGATCCCGTCCACGCCGAACCTCTCGGCGCGCTGCGCGCCCGCCGCGTCGTTGACGGTCCAGACGTGCACCCGGAGCGGTTTGCCGTGCGCCCCCCTGAGCCGTCGCACCGCGGCCACGTAGTCGGCGGTGATCCTGGTGTGCGAGGGGTTGATCTGATCGGTGAACGCCGCGTACGAGGGCAGTTCCGCGACCGCCGGATTCCCCAGGAGACCGGTGACGACGTCCGGGCGCTGCCGGTGCACGGCCCGTACGCTGTCCGCCCCGAAGCTCTGGACGACCAGTCTGCGCCGGGTGTGGGAGCGGTCGAGCCAGCCCTCCTCGTCCAAAGTCAGCAGGGTGTCCCTCTCGATGCCCGGGTACAGCTCCGGGCGCTTGATCTCCAGGAGCAGCCGCTGGCCGTTGCGCTCGACCCGGCTCAGATACCGCCGGAGGGTCGGCACCCGCTCGCCGGCCCAGCGGGGGCCGAACCAACCGCCCGCGTCCAGGGTGGCGATCTCGGCCGCCGTGAAGTCCCCGACCCGCCAGGGCGCGCGTTCCGGGAAGCGCTGTTCGGCATCGGTGGTGCGCGCCAGGGTCTCGTCGTGGACGACGACCAGTTCGCCGTCGCTGGTGCGCTGGACGTCGGTCTCGACCCAGGTGAAGCCCATCCGGTCGGCGAGGTCGGCGGCCGCGAGGGTGTTCTCGGGCGCGTAGCCGGACGCGCCCCGGTGGGCGATCACCACGGGGGTGGTTCTC
Source organism: Streptomyces inusitatus (assembly GCF_014651115.1). Classification (GTDB taxonomy): domain Bacteria; phylum Actinomycetota; class Actinomycetes; order Streptomycetales; family Streptomycetaceae; genus Streptomyces; species Streptomyces amakusaensis. Next base: position 44,107 of record NZ_BMWG01000014.1, read on the forward strand.
ACCGCGCCGGGAGGCCGTTCGGAGGCCTGGACGGAGGGGCCCGACAGCAGCGCGACAGCGGCTCCGAGAGCGGTGGCGGCCGCCGCGAGAGGATGTGCGTACACCATGACTCCTCGGGGCCTTTTCGGCCGAAGATGTGGTGAGAGTGACATTTCTGATGAGTCGAATGCCTGCGGAAACTGTCGTCAAAATACGCACAGATCACACCAGATCGCCTCAGGTGATGGTTTCTGCATAGATAGAGCGTCGGCCAAATCTTTGACAAATCGTGTGCAGGTCGTACTCTCGCCCACTGAACAGACGTTCCACCAGCGGTCAACGGTGTCACCGCCAGGGGACCGCAGGATCACGGGACGAAGGACGTACGGCATGCAAGGAACCCTCGACGGCTTCACCTACGGCCTTGTCACCCCGGTGGCGGCCTTTGTGATGGCGTGTCTGGGCGCGGCCCTCGGCCTCCGCTGCACCACGAGATCGGTACGGACCACCGGTTCGTTCAAGCCCGGCTGGCTGGCCCTCGGCGCGATCTCGATCGGCTCGGGCATCTGGACGATGCACTTCATCGCCATGATGGGGTTCAGCATCAACGAGGCCCCCATCACCTACGACCGGCCGATCACCTTCGCCAGCCTCGGCGTCGCGATCGTCATGGTCGGCATCGGAATCTTCATCGTGGGCTACCGGGGCGCCACCATGATGGCGCTCGGCACCGGCGGCACCATCACGGGCCTCGGCGTCGCCTCCATGCACTACCTCGGCATGGCCGGGATGCGCTTCCAGGGCCGCGTCGACTACAGCACCCCGATCGTCATCCTCTCCGTGGTGATCGCCGTCGTCGCCGCCACCGCCGCGCTCTGGGCGGCCGTCTCCATCCACGGCTTCCTCGCCAGTCTCGGCGCGAGCCTGGTGATGGGCGTCGCGGTGACCGGAATGCACTACACCGGCATGGCCTCGGTCAGCGTCCATCTGCACGGCACCGTCGGCTTCGGCGGCGGCGACTCGCCGACCAGCCTGCTCGCGCCGATGCTGCTCGGCCCCACCGTCTTCATGCTGCTCGCCGGAGTGGTGGTCATGTTCGACCCGCTGCTGGTGATGGGCGAGCCCGAGTGGGAGAAGACCGGCCACGCCACACCCCCGCAGCCCGGCATCCCGGCCCAGCAGGGCCCGCTGTACGGGCAGCAGCCCCAGGCGGCCCCGCTCTATGGACAGCAGGCCCCGCTGTACGGACAGCAGGCTCCGCTGTACGGGCAGCGGCCCGGAGGCCACGGGCAGCAGTCCGCGGACTGGTTCCCCGAGCCGCCCCCGCGCCGCGACCAGCCCTATTCCGACGGCTGGTAACCCCACCCCTCCCCCTCTGACCAGGCCCGATGCCAACCGGCGGCGGGCCTGGTCCGCTCTGGGGGCACGGCCTTCGAACCCGTGCGGCGCACGGTTGTCAGTGCGGGGTCGTACGGTGGTTCCATGCGGCCCGTTTCCAAGATCGAACGTACGGTGGCGCCTTTCGAGGTCGTCAGCTCCTACCAGCCCAGCGGCGATCAGCCCACGGCCATCGCCGACCTGGAGCGGCGCATCCGCGCGGGCGAGAAGGACGTGGTCCTGCTCGGCGCGACCGGCACCGGAAAGTCGGCGACCACCGCCTGGATGATCGAGAAGCTCCAGCGCCCCACCCTGGTCATGGCGCCGAACAAGACCCTCGCCGCGCAGCTGGCCAACGAGTTCCGCGAGCTGCTGCCCAACAACGCCGTCGAGTACTTCGTCTCGTACTACGACTACTACCAGCCCGAGGCGTATGTCCCGCAGTCCGACACCTACATCGAGAAGGACTCCTCGATCAACGAGGAGGTCGAGCGGCTGCGCCACTCCGCGACGAACTCCCTGCTGACCCGGCGCGATGTGATCGTGGTCGCCTCCGTCTCCTGCATCTACGGACTGGGCACCCCCCAGGAGTACGTCGACCGGATGGTGCCGCTCAAGGTCGGCGACGAGATCGACCGCGACCAGCTGCTGCGCCGCTTCGTCGACATCCAGTACACCCGCAATGACACGGCGTTCTCACGCGGCACCTTCCGGGTCCGCGGCGACACCATCGAGATCTTCCCGGTCTACGAGGAGCTGGCCGTCCGCATCGAGATGTTCGGCGACGAGATCGAGGCCCTCTCCACCCTCCATCCCCTCACCGGCGAGATCCTGAGCGAGGACCAGTCGCTGTACGTCTTCCCCGCCAGCCATTACGTCGCCGGCCCGGAGCGCCTGGAGAAGGCGGTCAACGGCATCGAGGCGGAGCTGGAGCAGCGCCTGGCCGAGCTGGACAAGCAGGGCAAGCTCCTGGAGTCCCAGCGGCTGCGGATGCGCACCACGTACGACATCGAGATGATGCGGCAGATCGGCTCCTGCTCCGGCATCGAGAACTACTCCATGCACTTCGACGACCGCGACCCCGGCTCGCCCCCGAACACTCTCCTCGACTACTTCCCCGAGGACTTCCTGCTGGTCATCGACGAGTCCCATGTCACCGTCCCGCAGATCGGCGCGATGTACGAAGGCGACGCCTCGCGCAAGCGGACCCTGGTCGACCACGGCTTCCGGCTGCCGTCCGCACTCGACAACCGGCCGCTGAAGTGGGAGGAGTTCACCGAGAGGATCGGACAGACGGTCTATCTGTCCGCCACTCCGGGGAAGTACGAGCTGTCCCGGGGCGACGGTTTCGTGGAGCAGATCATCCGCCCCACCGGCCTGGTCGACCCCGAGGTCGTCGTCAAGCCCACCGAGGGGCAGATCGACGACCTGGTGCACGAGATCCGGCTGCGCACCGAGAAGGACGAGCGGGTGCTCGTCACCACCCTCACCAAGAAGATGGCCGAGGATCTCACCGACTACTTCCTTGAGCTGGGCATCCAGGTCCGCTATCTCCACAGCGACGTCGACACCCTGCGCCGGATCGAGCTGCTGAGGGAGCTGCGCGCCGGCGAGTACGACGTCCTGGTCGGCATCAACCTGCTGCGAGAGGGCCTCGACCTGCCCGAGGTGTCCCTGGTGGCGATCCTCGACGCCGACAAGGAGGGGTTCCTCCGCTCGGGCACCTCCCTGATCCAGACCATCGGCCGTGCCGCGCGAAACGTCTCCGGCCAGGTCCATATGTACGCGGACAAGATCACCGCGGCGATGGAGAAGGCGATCGAGGAGACCAACCGCCGCCGCGAGAAGCAGATCGCCTACAACACGGAGAGGGGCATCGACCCCCAGCCCCTCCGTAAGAAGATCAACGACATCGTCGCCACCATCGCGCGCGAGGAGATCGACACCGAGGAGCTGCTCGGCACCGACTACCGCAAGCCGAAAGCGGAGAAGCCCGGCAAGGGCGGCAAGGCGCCGGTGCCCGCGCTGGGCGGCAAGGCCCGCCGGGGCGAGGGGGCCGAACCGACCGACCGCCCCGCCGCCGAACTGGCCGCGATCATCGAGGAGATGACCGCGCGGATGCGGGCCGCCGCCGCTGATCTCCAGTTCGAGGTCGCCGCACGCCTCCGGGACGAGGTCGGCGAACTCAAGAAGGAACTGCGGCAGATGAAGGAGGCGGGCCTCGCCTGAGGCCCTCCCCGGCGGGCGGCGGCACCTCAGCGATGAAGATGAAGACGTAAGGGGACAGTGCGTGACGGTCAATATGACCAAGGGCCAGGCCATCAGCCTGCGGAAGAGCGACGGGAACACCCTCACGGCCGTACGGATGGGGCTCGGCTGGCAGGCGGCGACCCGCCGGGGTCTGTTCGGCCGGCGCGCCAGGCAGATCGACCTCGACGCCTCGGCGGTGCTCTTCGCAGGCGAGCAGCCGGTCGACGTGGTCTTCTTCCGCCACCTCGTCAGCGACGACGGCTCGGTGAAGCACACCGGCGACAATCTGGTCGGCGGGGCCGGCTCGGGCGGCGACGACGAGGCGATCCTCGTGGACCTCTCCCGGGTGCCCTCCCATGTCGACCAGATCGTCTTTACCGTGAACTCCTTCACCGGCCAGACGTTCCAGCAGGTCAAGAACGCCTTCTGCCGCATCGTCGACGAGACCACCGGCCAGGAGACGGCTCGCTACACGCTCGACGGCGGCGGCGACTGCACCGCGCAGATCATGGCCAAGGTGCACCGGGGCATGGACGGCGAGCCGCGGGGCTACAGCAAGGAGCCCAGCCCCGGCGGCTGGCGGATGACCGCCCTCGGCATCCCCGCCAAGGGCCGCACCTTCCAGGACCTCATCCCGTCGATCCTGCCGCATCTGTAGGCCACCGCTCACGCCCGGCCGACCCCGGGTGCGCCACGCGTGGAGGTATCGGCCCCCGCCGATGCCGCCGGGCGCCGCGCCGCCCGGCGATGCCGCTGTCCCGGGTCGCCGCCGCCCGGCGTGCCCGGGGCGCTTGAGGGTCTGAGACCCGCTCCGGCGTCAACGCTTGAGAGGCCCTAAAAAGCTCGGTTGACCAGGAGATTTGAATATCTCTTTGCCAAGCTCTTTATCTTTGCTTGGGTCCTCCTGTACGCTCACCACAGCGGAGGGGAGTATTCCCGACTGCGACGTACTCGTCAGTACGGACCACCATTGGTCCCGGGGCGTCGGCCCGAGCGGCTAGGACCGCCCGGGTGGAAGAGACCTCCGGCAGCGACGACGCTGATCAAAGAGCCGTACGACGCCGGAGGCGCAGTGGACGTTTCATTGACCCTTTGGGTGCTCACCATTCTCGGTTTGAGCGCCCTCATCGGAGCCGACTTCTTCATCGGGCGGAAGCCCCATGATGTGTCGATCAAGGAAGCCGGAATCTGGACGATCGTCTGGATCGTGCTGGCCGTGCTCTTCGGCATCGGCCTGGCGGTCTTCGGCACCAGCCAGGCATCCGGAGAGTTCTTCGCGGGCTTCATCACCGAGAAGTCACTCAGCGTGGACAATCTCTTCGTCTTCGTTCTGATCATGGCGAAGTTCTCGGTGCCCTCCCACCTTCAGCAGCGGGTGCTGCTGATCGGTGTGCTGATCGCCCTGGTCCTGCGGGCCATCTTCATCGCGGCCGGCGCGGCGATCATCGCCAACTTCTCGTGGGTCTTCTACATCTTCGGCGCGTTCCTGATCTACACCGCCTGGAAGCTCGTCCAGGAGGCGCGCGCCGGCGACGAGGAGGACGACTGGGAGGAGAACCGTCTCCTCAAGTCCGTCGAGAAGAAGTTCGGCGTCGCCGACCAGTACCACGGCACCAAGCTGTTCATCCAGAAGAACGGCAAGCGCATCATGACCCCGCTGATGGTGGTCATGCTCGCCATCGGCACCACCGATGTGCTGTTCGCGCTGGACTCCATCCCGGCGATCTTCGGCCTCACCCAGGACCCGTACATCGTCTTCACGGCCAACGCCTTCGCCCTGATGGGTCTGCGTCAGCTGTACTTCCTCATCGGCGGACTGCTCAAGAAGCTGGTCCACCTCAGCTACGGCCTCTCGGTCATCCTCGGCTTCATCGGCGTCAAGCTGGTGCTGCACGCACTGCACGAGAGCGGGGTCAGCGTCCCCGAGATCTCGATTCCGTTCTCGCTCTCGGTCATCGGCGGTGTTCTGGTCATCACCACGATCACCAGCCTCATCGCCTCCAAGAAGCAGGCGCAGCGCGAAGCCGCCGAGGCGGCTGAGAGCGGCGACGGCGGCGAGGGCCCCGGCGACACTCCCAAGGACAAGGACAGCGTCGAAGCCTGACGCACCGCGTTCCCCGGGCGGGGGCGGACGGCACTTGCCGTCCGCCCCCGCCCTCTTTCGCGCCCCGCCCCGCCCCGGCACGGTCATGGCTTCCCGGCCCCTGCGGAGGACTGCGGGCCGACACCCCGAGGCCGGTGCTCACGGCACGCCTTCATGGCCTTCTCCAGGGCGCTCCGGCCGCCGGCCCGCTTCCGCTGCTTGATCGTCACCCGGCCCTTCACCGGGTCCGCCACCTCCACCCCGTGCTCCCGCATGCACCGGGCGAACAGCACGGCCATCTCCTGAGGATCCCGGCTCGGCTCCGCGCCGGCCCGCGCGCTCCCGGAACTCTTCCCTCCGGGTTCCGTGCGCCCGGTGGCCGGGGCGGGCTTCTCCTGTTCGCCGCCGTCGGCTCCGCAGCCGGTCAGGGTCACGGTCAAAGCTGCCGTCAGCGTCAGCGGCAGCGCCGTCAGGGCGGTACGGGTGCGTATGCGCATCGTCGTCTTCTCCTCGCGGGGCCGGTGGGATTCCGGCCGCTCGGGAGTGATGCAACGCAGTGAGTGGTTTCCGCGTGGTTTCCATGGAACCGGGGGGCGCCTCGGCGGCGCTCCCCGGCGGCTCCGGCGCGGAGGGCGGCGGTCACCAGCCGCGGGCGCGCCATTCGGGCAGCTGCGGGCGCTCGGCGCCCAGGGTGGTGTCCTTGCCGTGTCCGGGGTAGACCCAGGTCTCGTCCGGCAGGGCGTCGAAGAGCTTGGTCTGCACGCCGCCGATCAGCTCGGCGAAGGCCACGGGGTCGGCGTGGGTGTTGCCGACCCCGCCCGGAAAGAGACAGTCGCCGGTGAAGACATGGGGGTGACCGTGAGGATCGTCGAAGATCAGCACGATCGAGCCGGGGGTGTGGCCCACGAGACGGCGCGCGGTCAGCTCCACCCGGCCCACCCGGATCACATCGCCGTCGTGGACCGGCACATCCGTCGGCACCGGAATGCCCTCGGCGTCGTACGCCCCCGCGTAGGTGCGCGCGCCGGTGGCGGCGACCACTTCGGCGAGCGCCTGCCAGTGGTCGCCGTGGCGGTGGGTGGTGACGACGGAGGCGACGGAGTCCGCGCCGATCAGGGTCAGCAGTGTCGGCGCGTCGTTGGCCGCGTCGATCAGCAGCTGCTCACCGGTGGCCCGGCAGCGCAGCAGATAGGCGTTGTTGTCCATCGGGCCGACCGAGACCTTGGAGATGATCAGGTCGGTCAGCTCGTGCGCGTCCGCGGGGCCGCCGGTGGTCACCACTCCGCTGTACGTCATGGGGGAAGCCTATAGCGGCGGCAGCGTGGGCAGCAGGGGTTCCGGGGCCTCGGCGCGGACCAGCAGATCCGTCCCCGGGCGGCGGCCGGCGAGCCAGCCGACCAGCTCGGGCGCGGGGCCGCCGACCGTCAGGGGCGTGCCCCGGTCGCCGCCGGTGGACCAGCGGCCGAGACCGCCGTCGGCGACGAGGCTGGTCGGCGGGGTGCCGGCGTGCCCGGCGAACCGCTGGGCCAGGAAGTCGATCTCGCGCAGCAGAAAGTCCTGGGGGAGGTCCTCCAGCTCGTAGCCGATGTCCAGGTCGACATGGTGCAGCTCGATCTCCACGAGTCTGCGGAACGGGAGACGGGCCGCCGTGTCGGTGACCCCGTTGCGCAGGGCGACCGCGCGGCTCCAGTCGGCGGGCAGGGCGGCCACGGCCCGGAGCCGGGCGTCGCTGTCGCGCAGATCGGCGAGCTGGACGTCGAGCGGGCGGCCCGCGCCGCGCTCGATGTCCTCGTCGCGCGCCTCGGCGCTCGGATACATCGGGCGGCCCTGGAGAACATTCGCGAGCGCGTCGGCGTTACGGGAGAGATGGGCCAGCACATGTCCCCGGGACCAGCCCGGGAGCCGTGACGGCGCGGCCAGCCGTGCGTTGTCAAGGGAAGCGACCGCGGTGAGCAGCCGTTCGGTGGCCTTGTGCAGTGAGGCCAGGTCACGCTGGTGGTCGATCATGCGGCCGACGATAGTCGCGCCACACGTTCGGGTGAAGGTGGTTGCCGATCGCCGTAATTCGAATGTACGTGCTATAGCCTGGAGCGAGGCATCCTTGGTTGTCGGGGCCTCTCCCCGCCAAGCCCAGCCGTCTTCAGGACGCAGGACTCCAGAACCGCAGAACCGCAGGAATCCCAGGACTGTCAGGACCCGACCCTCAGACTTCAACAGGGTCCTCACTCCCTCAAGAATCTGAAAGAAAGGTGCGGACCCGGCGTGGCCGACCGTCTCATCGTTCGTGGCGCTCGTGAGCACAATCTCAAGAACGTCTCGCTCGACCTCCCCCGTGACTCGCTCATCGTGTTCACGGGGCTCTCCGGGTCGGGCAAGTCCTCGCTCGCCTTCGACACGATCTTCGCCGAGGGCCAGCGCCGTTATGTGGAATCGCTGTCCTCGTACGCCCGCCAGTTCCTGGGGCAGATGGACAAGCCGGACGTCGACTTCATCGAGGGCCTCTCCCCGGCCGTCTCCATCGACCAGAAGTCGACCTCGCGCAACCCGCGCTCCACGGTCGGCACCATCACCGAGGTGTACGACTACCTCAGGCTCCTCTTCGCCCGGATCGGCAAGCCGCACTGCCCCGAGTGCCGCCGTCCGATCTCCCGCCAGTCGCCCCAGGCGATCGTGGACAAGGTGCTGGAGCTGCCCGAGGGCAGCCGCTTCCAGGTGCTCTCGCCGCTGGTGCGCGAGCGCAAGGGAGAGTTCGTCGATCTCTTCGCCGACCTCCAGACCAAGGGGTACAGCCGGGCACGGGTGGACGGGCAGACCATCCAGCTCGCCGAGCCGCCCGCACTGAAGAAGCAGGAGAAGCACACCATCGAGGTGGTCGTCGACCGCCTCACCGTCAAGAGCGGCGCCAAGCGCAGGCTGACCGACTCGGTCGAGACCGCGCTCGGCCTCTCCGGCGGCATGGTCGTGCTCGACTTCGTGGATCTCCCCGAGGACGACCCCGAGCGCGAGCGGATGTACTCGGAGCATCTCTACTGCCCCTACGACGATCTCTCCTTCGAGGAGCTGGAGCCCCGCTCCTTCTCCTTCAACTCGCCCTTCGGAGCCTGCCCCGACTGCACCGGCATCGGCACCCGGATGGAGGTCGACGCCGAGCTGATCGTGCCCGACGAGGAGAAGTCCCTCGACGAGGGCGCGATCCACCCCTGGTCCCACGGACACACCAAGGAGTACTTCGGGCGGCTGATCGGCGGGCTCGCCCAGGCGCTCGGCTTCTCCACCGACATGGCCTGGGCCGGACTGCCCCAGCGCGCCCGGAAGGCCCTGCTGTACGGCCACAAGACCCAGGTCGAGGTCCGCTACCGCAATCGGTACGGCAGGGAGCGGGCCTACACCACCCCCGCCTTCGAAGGAGCCGTCCAGTTCGTCCGCAGGCGGCACCAGGAGGCCGAGAGCGACTCCAGCAGGGAGCGCTTCGAGGGCTATATGCGCGAGGTGCCCTGCCCCACCTGCCAGGGCAGCCGGCTCAAGCCCATCGTCCTCGCGGTCACGGTGATGGACAGGTCCATCGCCGATGTCTCCGCCATGTCCATCAGCGAGTGCGCCGAGTTCCTCGGCCGGCTGAAGCTCAACGCCCGTGACAAGAAGATCGCCGAGCGGGTGCTCAAGGAGGTCAACGAGCGGCTGAGGTTCCTGGTCGACGTCGGCCTGGACTATCTCTCGCTCAACCGCGCGGCCGGCACCCTCTCCGGCGGCGAGGCCCAGCGCATCCGGCTCGCCACCCAGATCGGCTCCGGTCTCGTCGGCGTGCTCTACGTCCTGGACGAGCCGTCCATCGGACTGCACCAGCGCGACAACCACCGGCTCATCGAGACCCTCGTACGCCTCCGGGACATGGGCAACACGCTCATCGTCGTGGAGCACGACGAGGACACCATCAAGATCGCCGACTGGGTCGTGGACATCGGCCCCGGCGCGGGCGAGCACGGCGGCAAGGTGGTCCACTCGGGCCCCTTGAAGGAGCTGCTCACCAACGAGGAGTCGATGACCGGGCAGTACCTCTCCGGAAAGAAGTCCATCCCGACGCCCGAGCTCCGGCGGCCCGCCGACCCCGGCCGGCTGCTCACCGTCCACGGCGCCCGGGAGAACAATCTGCGGGACATCGACGTCTCCTTCCCGCTCGGAGTGCTCACCGCCGTCACCGGGGTCTCCGGCTCCGGAAAGTCGACGCTGGTCAACGACATCCTCTACACCCACCTCGCCCGTGAGCTGAACGGCGCGAAGTCGGTGCCCGGCCGGCACACCCGGGTCGACGGCGACGACCTGGTCGACAAGGTCGTCCATGTCGACCAGTCGCCCATCGGCCGCACCCCGCGCTCCAACCCCGCCACCTACACCGGCGTCTTCGATCATGTCCGCAAGCTCTTCGCGGAGACGATGGAGGCCAAGGTCCGCGGCTATCTCCCCGGCCGGTTCTCCTTCAATGTGAAGGGCGGCCGCTGCGAGAACTGCTCCGGCGACGGCACCATCAAGATCGAGATGAACTTCCTGCCGGATGTGTACGTCCCGTGCGAGGTCTGCCACGGCGCGCGCTACAACCGGGAGACCCTGGAGGTCCACTACAAGGGCAAGTCCATCGCCGAGGTGCTGGACATGCCGATCGAGGAGGGCCTGGCGTTCTTCGAGGCCGTCCCCACGATCGCCCGTCATCTCAGGACGCTCAACGAGGTCGGCCTCGGCTATGTCCGTCTCGGCCAGTCCGCCCCGACGCTCTCCGGCGGTGAGGCGCAGCGGGTGAAGCTCGCGAGCGAGCTTCAGAAGCGCTCCACCGGCCGCACGGTCTATGTGCTGGACGAGCCGACGACCGGTCTGCACTTCGAGGACATCAGCAAGCTGATCACGGTGCTCTCCGGCCTGGTCGACAAGGGCAACACGGTGATCGTTATCGAGCACAATCTCGATGTGATCAAGACCGCGGACTGGGTCGTGGACATGGGTCCCGAGGGCGGCAGCGGCGGTGGTCTGGTCATCGCCGAGGGCACCCCCGAGGAGGTCGCCGGGGTCCCGGCCAGCCACACCGGGAAGTTCCTGCGGGACGTCCTGGACCCGGAGCGGGTCAGCGACGCCACCGGCCCCTCCCGCCGGGCCGCGGGGAAGACCGCCCCGCGCAAGACCGCCGCCCGCAAGACAGCGGCGGCGGCGGGCACGGCGACGGCGAAGAAGGCGGCGAAGAAGACCGCCGCGGCCGAGACCGCCGTGAACGACACGCCCGTCAAGAAGGCGGCCGCCAGGAAGACCGCCGTACGGAAGACGGCCGCCGCCAAGAAGACGGCGGCGGCGCGCACCCGCAAGGCCTGAGACCGGGCCTCTCCCCGGCTCCCCCGCCCCCCTCCGGCCCCGCTCCGGGGGCGGGGGCCGGGGGGGGCGACCCCGGGGGCCGGGGGCCCTGGCGCCCGAGCCCTGCGCGG
>NZ_BMWG01000014.1:55267-73915 GCF_014651115.1 Streptomyces inusitatus
AGGCCCCCCCCCCGAAAGAGGGGGGGGGGGGCCCCCCCACAGAGGCGCGGAGCCCGCCCCCCCCCCCGCCCCCCCCCCCCGGCCCGGCCCCCGGGGGGGGGGGGGGGCGGGGGGGAGCCGACCCGGGAGCCGGGGGCTCTAGCCGCGCAGCTCGTCCGCGTACGGCGGCTCCGCGCCGGGGCGGGAGCAGGTGATCGCGGCGGCGCGGGCGGCGAAGCCCAGCAGCTCCCGCCAGGCGGGCTCGTCCAGCGCCGCCAGCCCGTCGGCCGACAGCGCGCCCCGGGAGTCCAGAGCGTGCAGCAGGGCAGCGTTCACGGTGTCCCCGGCGCCGATGGTGTCCGCCACGGTCACCGGGACCGCCGGAACCGAGACCTCCGTCCCGCCCCTGGTGCGTACCGTCAGCCCTCGCGTACCCCGGGTGAGGACCACGGCGGCGGGGCCCCGGGGGCCGTCCGGCACCCCGCCCAGCCAGCGGGCGTCGTCCTCCGACAGCTTCAGCAGCGTGACATCCGGCAGCCAGCTCGCGAACCGCTCGCGATAGGCGTCCGGATCCGGGATCAGCCCCGGCCGCACATTGGGGTCGAGCAGGGTGAAGAGCCCGCGCCGGGCCTCCCGCCGCAGCAGCCGCTCGTACGCGCTCGCACCCGGCTCCAGCACCAGCGAGCAGGTGCCGAACGCCACCGCGCGTGCCGGGGTCGGCAGCGCGGGCGGCAGCTCGAAGAGCCGGTCCGCGCTGCCCTCGGCGTAGAAGCCGTACCCCGCGGAGCCGTCCGCGCCCACGGCGGCGACCGCCAGTGTCGTCGGCTCCGGGCCGCGCGCCACCAGCGAGGTGTCGACGCCCGCCGCGCGCAGCCCGGCGAGCAGCGCCTCGCCGAAGCCGTCCGTGGACATCCGGGAGCAGAAGGCGGCCCGCGCGCCGAGCCGCCCCAGTGCCATGGCGGTGTTGTACGGCCCGCCCCCGGGCCGGGGCAGCAGCGCGGGCAGGGGCCCGCCGTCCCCGGGGCCGTCCCTCAGCGGGACCAGGTCGATCAAGGATTCTCCGGCGACGACGATCACGGCTCCGAACGTAGCCCATCGCCGCCGCCGCGCGGGAGTGAGCCCGCCCGCCGGCCGACGGCGGCACGTCGGTATTGTCAGGGTCTGCCGCCATCGCGGTGCCGATGGCGGCACACCGGCCGCGGCCCCCGCCGCCACCGCCCCAGACCAGCACTCTGAACAGTGGAGTTCTCATGTCCGGCCTCTCGCCCGCCGCCCGCCGCACCGTGCTGAAAGGCGCGGCCCTCGCCGGAGCAGCCGGCCTCGGGGCCGCCGCGTGCGCCCCCGGGGAAAGGGCGGCCCGTCCCAAGAACCCCGTCCCGACCGCGCCCGTCGATCTGGGCGAGGCCGACGCCGTGCCCGTCGGCGGCGCGATGCTCTACCGCGAGCAGCGGCTGCTGGTCAGCAGGCAGGCCGAGGGGCAGTACAAGGCGTTCAGCGCCCAGTGCACCCACGGCGGCTGCGTACTGACCAAGATCATCGCCAATGAGGGCAAGTGCCCCTGCCACGGCAGCCGCTTCGATGTGAACACCGGCAAGGTGGTGTCCGGCCTGGCGACCGTGGATCTCCCCGAGGTCCCGATCAAGACCGAGGGCGGCATGCTCATCGCGGGCCCCGACGCCTGACAGCCCCGGCCCCTCTGCCCCCGGCCCCCCGGCCCGGAGCCGGGCCGGAGGGCCAGGGCGTGTGGCGGCCGGGATCAGTCCCAGTCCCAGTCGATGCCCAGGATCCCCGGCCGTACGCCCTGCTCGACCAGATGGACCGTACGGTGCCGCCCGCCGAGCGTCAGATCCGTCCGCGCGCCGCGCGGCGCGCCCGTGGTGGCCTGGGCGAACCGCCGGCACCGCACCGGCAGCGCCTGCTCGTCGAAGCGGACCCGCAGGACGTACTGCCCGCCCGCGTAGGTGAAACCCCGGACGTACTCGGTGCTCGGCCCGCCGGTCCCGTCCTCGAAGCCGTACCCGAAGAAGTGCGTCTCGCCCGCGCGCAGCCGCGCGTCGAAGAGCAGCTCCGCGACGACCACACCGGTCTCCCGGTGCCAGCGCACCCGTCCCGTGCGGCAGTTCTCCAGCGCGGTCACCCGCACCCGGGCCGGATCGCACCCCGGGTCGCCGTGGTGGATGGCGAGATAGCGGTCCACCCCGTCGCGGTGGGCCCGTACGGCGTGCTGGGACTCGCGGCCCAGCAGCTCCCGGTCCGCGCCTATCCGCACCCGCTCATGGTGGCCCACCGTGTGCAGCCCGCCGTCCGCCGGGGCTTCCAGATCCGCCAGCAGCCGCTCCACCGTGGCCGACATCTCCATCAGCGAGCGGTACGAGCGCGCCGCCGGGCGCTCCACCTCCCCGCGACCGCCGCCCTCACCGGCGCCGAGCAGCCGGGTCAGGGAGTTCCCCGGGAGTTCGAGAACCTCCTCCAGGGCGCGCACCGCCCGCAGCGACTCGGGGCGCTGGGGCCTGCGCGCCCCCTGCTGCCAGTAGCTGAGACTGGTCACCCCGACCTTGATGCCCCGGTGCGCCAGATGGTGCTGCACCCGCTGGAGCGGCAGCCCGCGCACCGCGAGCGCCGCCCGCAGCGCGAGATGGAACGGGCCGGTGTGCAACACCTGCGCCAGATCGGCCTCGGTGTGGCCCATGGGAATCCTCCAGTGGCGTCGGGGGCGGCACCGCGCGTCAAGTCGGCGGGGAACTCTCGTGAACGTTCACGACGGTGCCGGTCCCGGCGGGCGGTGGGCGATGGCGGCCCAGGTGGGACAGGAGGGGCGCGTTCACACCCCGCCCGCCGCGTTCACAGCTCCGTACCACCCGCATTGAAGCGTGTTGACCTGCTCCCGACAAGGACTGATGCTCAACCGCAGCGTCCGGACGCGCTCCTCCACCCCCACCCTTCCCTCAGGGAGGAACGCGATGCGCAGTATCAGAAGACGGCTCGCCGCCGTGGCGGCGGTCCTTGCCGCGATTGTCACCCTGCCGCTGTCCTCGGCCACCGCCGCCACCCCCGGCGACCGGGCCGAACGGCTCGCCGCCACGGCGTCCGCCGAATCCGGCGACGTCGGGGCCCTGGCCTGGAAGCGGCTCAATCTGACCATGCAGGCACAGCTCAAGACCAACTGGTGCTGGGCCGCGGGCGGCAACACCATCGCCGCCTACTTCGGCAAGAACTACTCGCAGAACCAGTTCTGCAACGCCTCCTTCAACCGCCAGCAGGGCACCGAGTGCCCCAACAACCAGGCGACGCTCGGGAATGTGCAGACCGGGCTGCGCTGGGCCGGGGTCAGCCCCGGCTCCTACATAGGCGACTGGCTGCGCTACTCGGCCGTGCAGACCGAGATAGACGCCAACCGCCCGATCGAGACCCGGATCCAGTGGTCCAGCGGCGGCGGCCACATGCATGTCATCTACGGCTACGACACGGCCAACAGCTGGGTCTACTGGGGCGATCCATGGCAGACCAGCGACCGCTACAACTGGGCCTCGCACGCCTGGTACGTGAACAACAGCTCTTTCTCCTGGACCCACTCGCTCTACCGGATCGGGGCGTGAGCGCGATGAAGCGGACCTCGCGAATCGCCGGAGCCTCCCTCGTCGCCTGCCTCGCGCTCGGCGGCCTGGGCACGGGCACCGCCAACGCGGCCACCGGAGCCGGGGAAACCCCCGCCCCCTCGGCCAAGGACCTGGCGGCGGCGCGCGGCGCGGCCACCGCCCCCGCCACGCTGGAGACGCTCTCCCGCTTCTTCGCCCGCGACGGCGCCGTCGCGCGGTCGGCGGCGTCGCCCCGCGCCGAGGGGGCGACCGTCCCGCTGCGCACCCTCGCACCGGAGTTCGTGGCCGGGAAGGCGGGCGCGCCCGTCGCCCGTACCGAGTTCCTGGCGACCCAGGCGCTCTCGTCGGACGGTCAGCGGGCGTCGGTGTGGGCCGCCCGCCAGGGCTCGACCTGGCAGGTGGTGAACATCGCCACCGGTGACGACGAGTTCCGCTACACCCGGCAGGGCGAGCGCAGGCTCCCCGGCGGCACGGTCTTCCGCGAGCCGCAGATCGACGCCTGGTACGTGAGCAAGGGTACGAAGGTGCTCCCGCTGGACGAGGACGCCACCCGGGCGGTCGGCGCGAAGGGCACCACCCTCGCCGCCTACCGGGACCGGGTCCGGGCCGCCTACGCCGACAAGCTGCCCGGCTCCGGCTACGCCAAGAAGGGCGTGGCCGGCGGCTACGGACCCGCCGGCTCCGCACCCCAGGACGCCGCGGGGCGGGCGGCCGCGCCCGCCGGGACCGACAAGGCCGTCCGGGCCGCTTCCCCCGACCGGGACAACGCCGCGCTGACCGTCACCTCGGTCGCGGCGGGGGCCGGCGGGGTCCTCGCCCTCGCCCTCTGCGCGCTCACCGCGCTGCGGCTGCGCCGCCGCGTCTGAGCCGCGCCTGAGCTGTACCCGAGCGGTACCCGAGCCACCCGAGCCGTACCCGAGCCACCCCCGAGCCTCCCGGCGACCCCGGGAGACGAGCCCCCTCCAGGGAACGAGCGCCCGTCGCCCTCACCGGCGGCGGGCGCTCGCCGCCGTGCCGACCTGCCGACCGCCTCGGAGGGCCGCGCTGTCAGTCCCCGCAAGTAGGGTGGACGACATGGCAGACCCCTCCAGCTACCGTCCCAGGCCGGGAGAGATCCCTGACTCCCCGGGGGTCTACAAATTCCGCGACGACCACCGCCGGGTGATCTACGTCGGGAAGGCGAAGAGCCTGCGCCAGCGGCTCGCCAGCTACTTCCAGGACGTGGCGAATCTCCACCCGCGCACCGCCACCATGGTCACCACCGCCGCCTCGGTGGAGTGGACGGTGGTCTCCACCGAGGTCGAGGCGCTCCAGCTGGAGTACACCTGGATCAAGGAGTTCGACCCCCGGTTCAACGTCAAGTACCGCGACGACAAGAGCTATCCCTACCTCGCCGTCACCCTCAACGAGGAGTTCCCCCGGGTCCAGGTGATGCGCGGGGCCAAGCGCAAGGGCGTGCGCTACTTCGGCCCCTACGGCCACGCGTGGGCCATCCGCGAGACCGTCGATCTGATGCTCCGGGTCTTCCCCGTGCGCACCTGCTCCGCCGGAGTCCTCAAGAACCACCAGCAGAAGGGCCGCCCCTGCCTCCTCGGCTACATCGGCAAGTGCTCCGCGCCCTGCGTCGGCCGGGTCACCCCCGAGGAGCACCGCGAACTGGCCGAGGAGTTCTGCGACTTCATGGCCGGCCGCACCGGCGCGTACATCCGCAGGCTGGAGAAGCGGATGACGGAGGCGGCCGAGGAGATGGAGTACGAGCGGGCCGCCCGGCTCCGTGACGACATAGAAGCCCTCCGGCGCGCCCTGGAGAAGAGCGCGGTCGTGCTCGCCGACGCCACCGACGCCGATCTGATCGCCGTCGCCGAGGACGAGCTGGAGGCCGCGGTCCAGATCTTCCACGTCCGCGGCGGCCGGGTGCGCGGACAGCGCGGCTGGGTCACCGACAAGGTCGAGGCGGTGGACACCGCCGGCCTGGTCGAGCACGCCCTTCAGCAGCTGTACGGCGAGGAGCGCGGCGACGCGGTCCCCAAGGAGGTCCTGGTGCCTGCCCTCCCCGAGGAGGCGGCGGCGGTCAGCCAGTGGCTCGGCGAGCGGCGCGGCTCGCTGGTCTCCCTGCGCATCCCCCGGCGCGGCGACAAGAAGGACCTGATGGAGACGGTCCAGCGCAATGCCCAGCAGGCGCTGGTGCTGCACAAGACCAAGCGCGCCAGCGACCTCACCACCCGCTCCCGGGCGCTGGAGGAGATCGCCGAGGCCCTGGAGCTGGACTCCGCGCCGCTGCGGATCGAGTGCTTCGACATCTCCCATCTCCAGGGCGAGGACGTCGTGGCCTCGATGGTGGTCTTCGAGGACGGGCTGCCGCGCAAGAGCGAGTACCGCCGCTTCCAGATCAAGACCTTCAGCGGCCAGGACGACGTCCGCTCCATGCACGAGGTGATCAGCCGCCGCTTCCGCCGCTATCTCGCCGAGAAGGACAGAACGGGGGAGTGGATCGGCGCGGACACCCCCGGGGACGCGGAGAGCGCGGGCGCCGATGCTCCCGACGCCGCCGCCCAGGCCCTCCAGGACGAGGGGCGGCCCAAGCGCTTCGCCTACCCGCCCCAGCTCGTCGTGGTCGACGGCGGACAGCCCCAGGTCGCCGCGGCCCGGCGCGCCCTCGACGAGCTGGGCATCGACGACGTCGCCGTCTGCGGGCTCGCCAAGCGGCTGGAAGAGGTCTGGCTGCCGAACCAGGACGACCCGGTCGTCCTGCCCCGCTCCAGCGAGGGGCTCTATCTCCTCCAGCGGGTCCGCGACACCGCCCACGACTTCGCCATCCGCTATCAGCGCTCCAAGCGGACCAAGCGCATCCGCACCAGCCCCCTGGACGCGGTCCACGGCCTCGGCGAGACCCGCAAGCAGACGCTCATCAAGCATTTCGGCTCGATCAAGCGGCTGCGACAGGCGACAATCGAACAGATCTGCGAAGTACCCGGCATGGGCCGGAAGACCGCGGAAGCCGTGGTCACGGCCCTCGCCCAGGCGGCCCCGGCCGCCCCTGCCGTGAATACGGCAACAGGAGAGATCATTGAAGAGAACGACGGGGGCAGCACATGAACGAGCACGACACAGACGGAGCAGCAGACGTGAGTACGGGCACCACCACCGAGCCCGGCGGGACCGCCGAGGCGGCCATCCCCGAGCTGGTCATCATCTCGGGAATGTCCGGCGCCGGGCGCAGCACCGCCGCCAAATGTCTTGAGGACCTCGGCTGGTTCGTCGTCGACAACCTGCCGCCCGCGCTGATCCCCACCATGGTGGAGCTCGGCGCGCGCTCACAGGGCAATGTCGCCCGGATCGCCGTGGTCGTGGACGTCCGGGGCCGCAGGTTCTTCGACAATCTCCGCGAGTCCCTGGCCGACCTCGCCGCCAAGCAGGTCACCTGCCGGATCGTTTTCCTCGAATCCTCCGACGACGCCCTGGTCAGGCGCTTCGAGTCGGTGCGCAGGCCCCATCCGCTCCAGGGCGACGGCCGCATCGTCGACGGCATCGCCGCCGAGCGCGACCTGCTGCGCGAGCTGCGCGGCGACGCCGACCTGGTCATCGACACCTCCAGCCTCAATGTCCACGAGCTGCGCGCCAAGATGGACGCCCAGTTCGCGGGCGACGAGAAGCCGGAGCTGCGGGCCACCGTGATGTCCTTCGGGTTCAAGTACGGACTGCCCGTCGACGCGGACCTCGTGGTGGACATGCGCTTCCTGCCCAACCCCCACTGGGTCCCGGAGCTGCGCCCCTTCACCGGTCTCAACGAGGAGGTGTCGAACTATGTCTTCAACCAGCCCGGGGCCAAGGAGTTCCTCGACCGCTACACCGAGCTGCTCCAGATGATCGCCGCGGGCTACCGCCGCGAGGGCAAGCGGTATGTCACCGTCGCCGTCGGCTGTACGGGCGGCAAGCACCGCTCGGTGGCCACCTCCGAGAAGCTCGCCGCCGCGCTCGTCGCGGCCGGCATCGAGACCGTGGTCGTCCACCGGGACCTGGGGCGCGAGTGACCGCACGCTCCCTGCGCCTGCGTCGGCTGCGCAGATCCGTCACGCCCACCAGCCGCAGACGCGGCGCTCAGCCCAAGGTGGTCGCCCTCGGCGGCGGCATGGGGCTCTCCGCCTCGCTGGCGGCCCTGCGCCGGATCACCGGCGATCTCACCGCCGTCGTCACCGTCGCCGACGACGGCGGCTCCAGCGGCCGGCTCCGTGAGGAGCTGGGCGTGCTCCCCCCGGGCGATCTGCGCAAGGCGCTCGCGGCGCTCTGCGGCGACGACGACTGGGGGCAGACCTGGGCCCGGGTGATCCAGCACCGCTTCCAGTCCCAGGGCGAGCTGCATGAGCACGCGGTCGGCAATCTGCTGATCGTGGCCCTCTGGGAGCAGCTCGGCGATCATGTCCAGGCCCTGGATCTGGTGGGCCGGCTGCTCGGTGCGCACGGCCGGGTGCTGCCCATGTCGGCGGTGCCGCTGGAGCTCCAGGCGCTGGTGCGCGGCCATGATCCGACGCGCCCGGACGATGTCGACATCGTGCGCGGTCAGGCGACGGTCGCCCTCACCCCCGGGGACGTCCAGTCCGTGCACCTCGTGCCGAACGATCCGCCCGCCGTTCCGGAGGCCGTGGCCGCCGTCCTTGACGCCGACTGGGTGGTTCTGGGGCCCGGATCCTGGTTCTCCTCGGTGATTCCCCATCTGCTGGTGCCCGAGCTGCTCGACGCGCTGGTGGAGACCAAGGCCCGCCGGGTTCTCTCCCTCAATCTCGCCCCCCAGCCCGGCGAGACAGAAGGTTTTTCCCCGCAGCGTCATTTGGAGGTTTTGGGACGACACGCGCCTAAACTCACCCTGGACGTGGTGCTGGCCGACGAGGCCGCCGTGCCCGACCGCGATTCTCTCGCCGACGCCGCCAAACGCCTCGGCGCCGCGGTCGAGCTGGCCCCCGTGGCCTCGCCCGACAGCGTTTCCAAGCACGATCCGGAGCTGTTGGCCGCCGCGTACGACCGTATTTTTCGGATGCATGGAAGGATCGGCCCATGGCGATGACGGCAGCGGTGAAGGACGAGATTTCCCGGCTCCCCGTCACCCGGACCTGCTGCAGAAAGGCGGAGGTCTCGGCGATCCTGCGGTTCGCGGGCGGGCTGCACCTGGTGAGCGGGCGCATTGTGATCGAGGCCGAGCTGGACACCGGGATCGCCGCGCGCCGGCTCAAGCGCGACATCCTGGAGATCTTCGGCCATACGTCCGAGCTGATGGTGATGGCTCCCGGCGGGCTGCGCAGAGGCTCACGGTACGTCGTACGCGTCGTCGCGGGCGGCGACCAGCTGGCCCGGCAGACCGGGCTGGTCGACGGCCGGGGCCGCCCCATCCGGGGGCTGCCGCCGCAGGTCGTCTCCGGGGCCACCTGTGACGCGGAGGCCGCGTGGCGCGGTGCGTTCCTCGCCCACGGCTCGCTGACCGAGCCGGGCCGCTCCTCCTCGCTGGAGGTCACCTGCCCGGGCCCGGAGGCGGCACTCGCGCTGGTCGGGGCCGCGCGGCGGCTCTCCATCGCGGCGAAGGCCCGCGAGGTGCGCGGCGTGGACCGGGTCGTCGTCCGCGACGGCGACGCGATCGGCGCGCTGCTGACCCGGCTCGGCGCCCATGAGTCGGTGCTTGCCTGGGAGGAGCGGCGGATGCGGCGCGAGGTCCGCGCCACCGCCAACCGGCTCGCCAACTTCGACGACGCCAATCTGCGGCGCTCGGCCCGGGCCGCGGTGGCGGCGGGGGCCCGGGTGCAGCGCGCCCTGGAGATCCTCGGCGAGGAGGTGCCCGAGCATCTCGCGGCGGCGGGGCGGCTCCGGATGGAGCACAAGCAGGCCTCGCTGGAGGAGCTGGGCGCGCTGGCCGATCCGCCGCTGACGAAGGACGCGGTGGCGGGACGGATCCGCAGACTGCTGGCCATGGCGGACAAGC
Organism: Streptomyces inusitatus; assembly: GCF_014651115.1. GTDB lineage: Bacteria > Actinomycetota > Actinomycetes > Streptomycetales > Streptomycetaceae > Streptomyces > Streptomyces amakusaensis. The sequence goes on from NZ_BMWG01000014.1 coordinate 64,808, forward strand.
GGGCGCAGGACCTGGGGATTCCGGGCACGGAGTCCAACCTCACCGAGGAGATGGCCGACGGCCTCGTCGGCTGAGCCCAAGGGGCCCGCCACTCCGGACCGGCCCGCCTCCCCGGTCGGACCGGAGACCGCCGGCTTCACCCCCGACCCCTTCGCCTACGAGCTCTCACAGCGGCCGCGCGCCGACACCCTGGCCAGCGCCGAGGAGGGCGGCACCGCACCGGCACCGCACCGGCGCGGCACATCCGCCGCGTACACCCGGGCCCTCGCCGGCAACGGCCGGCGGGCCGCGGTCCGGGACGCCGCGGTCCAGGGCCGCCCGCACCCGCTGGGGGTGCTCGCCCACTTCCGCACCGCCGTCCGGCACACCGGCGCGGCGGCCCCGCCCCCTCCTGGTCCACCACCTCACGCCGTGCGCGCCCATCTCAACGAGGGCTGCCGTTCCCGCCCTGCGAGGGGCGGTGGTACGCGGCAGCCGCCCACCGCGACGGCTCCTGGCAGCGGCCGACCCGGCCCGAGCGACGGCGGGCGCGGAGTCTTCGCAGACGACACCTCCCTCTCCCTCCGGGGTGGGACCGCGCCGGACGGGGGCTTCGAGACCGCGGGCGGCCGGACGCTTGGGAACACTCGGACGCGGATGAACACCGGGAGCGCTCGAACGGTCGCCCAGAGTGGCTTCGCCCGCTCATTAGGGAAGGCCTCCGCGCAGGTGAGGACCGTCTGACGGCCCTACCGGGTGGTACGGGTCACGGGGGCCCCTTCCGGGCCCTCTGATGTCACCTGGAGGCCCTCAGAGAGGTAGGGTCGTAAGCGGTCGGGGACATCCCATACAACTCGCCGGCAGTCAAAACCCGGCGTACCAACGAGGAGATCGGTTCGTGACGATCCGCGTAGGCATCAACGGCTTTGGCCGCATCGGTCGTAACTACTTCCGCGCGCTGCTGGAGCAGGGTGCTGACATCGAGATCGTGGCTGTCAACGACCTGGGTGACACTGCGACCACGGCGCACCTGCTGAAGTACGACACCATCCTGGGCCGCCTCAAGGCCGAGGTCAGCCACACCGCCGACACGATCACCGTGGACGGCCGCACCATCAAGGTGCTCTCCGAGCGCAACCCCGCGGACATCCCCTGGGGCGAGCTGGGCGTCGACATCGTCATCGAGTCGACCGGCATCTTCACCAAGAAGGCCGACGCCGAGAAGCACATCGCCGGCGGTGCGAAGAAGGTCCTCATCTCGGCTCCGGCCAAGGACGAGGACATCACCATCGTGATGGGCGTCAACCAGGACAAGTACGACGCGGCCAACCACCACGTCATCTCGAACGCGTCCTGCACCACCAACTGTGTGGCGCCGATGGCGAAGATCCTCGACGAGAACTTCGGCATCGTCCGCGGTCTGATGACCACGGTCCACGCCTACACCAACGACCAGCGCATCCTGGACTTCCCGCACTCCGACCTGCGTCGCGCCCGCGCCGCCGCGGAGAACATCATCCCGACCACGACGGGTGCCGCCAAGGCCACCGCCCTGGTCCTCCCGCAGCTCAAGGGCAAGCTGGACGGCATCGCCATGCGCGTTCCGGTTCCCACCGGCTCGGCCACCGACCTGGTGGTCGAGGTCTCCCGCGAGGTCACCAAGGACGAGGTCAACGCCGCGTTCAAGAAGGCCGCCGAGGGCGAGCTCCAGGGCATCCTGGCCTACACCGAGGACCAGATCGTCTCCTCGGACATCGTCAGCGACCCGGCCTCGTGCACCTTCGACTCCTCCCTGACCATGGTTCAGGAAGGCAACTCGATCAAGATCCTCGGCTGGTACGACAATGAGTGGGGCTACTCCAACCGCCTTGTGGACCTCACGGTCTTCGTCGGCGAGCAGCTCTGAACACGATTTTGAAAGCTCAGTGATGTGAGCGACGGGGCTCGACCAGCGCACACCGGCGCTGCTCGGGCCCCGTGGCACGTCCAGCCATCCGAGGAGTCCCGTCCATGAAGACGATCGACCAGCTTCTTGCCGAGGGGGTCGCGGGCCGCCGGGTATTCGTCCGCGCCGACCTCAATGTGCCGCTCGACGGCACTGTGATCACCGACGACGGCCGTATCCGCGCCGTCGTGCCGACCGTCGCCAAGCTCGCCGAGGCGGGCGCGCGCGTCGTCGTCGCCTCCCATCTGGGCCGCCCCAAGGGCGCTCCGGACCCGGCCTTCTCGCTGGCCCCCGCCGCCGCGCGGCTCGGCGAGCTGCTCGGCGCCGAGGTCGCCTTCGCGACCGACACCGTCGGCCCCTCCGCCACCGAGACCGTCGCGGGCCTCGCCGACGGCGGCGTCGCGGTCATCGAGAACCTCCGCTTCAACCCCGGCGAGACCAGCAAGGACGACGCCGAGCGCGCCGCCTTCGCCGAGCAGCTCGCCGCCCTGGCCGATGTGTACGTCGGCGACGGCTTCGGCGCCGTGCACCGCAAGCACGCCTCCGTCTACGACCTCCCCGCCCTGCTGCCGCACGCGGCCGGCTATCTGATCGCCACCGAGGTCGGTGTGCTGAAGAAGCTCACCGACGACGTGCGGCGGCCGTACGCGGTCGTCCTCGGCGGCGCGAAGGTCTCCGACAAGCTCGGCGTCATCGACCATCTGCTGGACCGGGCCGACCGCATCCTCATCGGCGGCGGCATGGTCTACACCTTCCTCAAGGCCCAGGGCCACGAGGTCGGCCGCTCGCTGCTCCAGGAGGACCAGATCCCGGTCGTCCAGGAGTATCTGGCGCGCGCCGCGGAGAAGGGCGTGGAGTTCGTCCTGCCCGTCGACGTCCTGGTCGCCTCCGGCTTCCCGGACCTGAAGACCAAGGCCCCGGCCCACCCCGACACGGTCACGGTCGACGCCATCCCGGCCGACCGGCTCGGGCTGGACATCGGCCCCGAGACCTGCAAGCTCTACGCTTCAAAGCTCGCCGACACGGCCACCGTCTTCTGGAACGGCCCGATGGGCGTCTTCGAGCACCCCGACTACGCCGAGGGCACCAAGGCCGTGGCCCAGGCGCTGATCGAATCCCCGGCCTTCACCGTCGTCGGCGGCGGGGACTCCGCCGCCGCGGTGCGGATCCTGGGCTTCGACGAGAATGCATTCGGCCATATTTCGACCGGTGGCGGCGCGAGCCTCGAATATCTCGAAGGCAAGACGCTTCCCGGGCTCGCCGCACTGGAGGACTGACACTTTCATGACCACTCGCACCCCGCTCATGGCGGGCAACTGGAAGATGAACCTCAACCACCTTGAGGCCATCGCCCATGTCCAGAAGCTCGCCTTCGCCCTGGCGGACAAGGACTACGACGCCGTCGAGGTCGCCGTGCTCCCGCCGTTCACCGACCTCAGGTCCGTGCAGACCCTGGTCGACGGCGACAAGCTGAAGATCAAGTACGGCGCCCAGGACATCTCGGCGCAGGACTCCGGCGCGTACACCGGGGAGATCTCCGGCCTGATGCTCGCCAAGCTCAAGTGCGCCTATGTCGCGGTCGGCCACTCCGAGCGCCGGCAGTACCACGCCGAGTCCGACGAGATCTGCAACGCCAAGGTGAAGGCCGCGTTCCGGCACGGCATCACCCCCATCCTCTGCGTCGGCGAGGGACTGGACGTCCGCAAGGCCGGACAGCAGGTGGAGCACACCCTCGCCCAGCTCGACGGCGGCCTCAAGGACGTCCCGGCCGAGCAGGCCGAGACCATCGTGATCGCGTACGAGCCGGTCTGGGCGATCGGCACCGGCGAGGTCGCCACGCCCGAGGACGCGCAGGAGGTCTGCGGAGCGATCCGCGGCCGGCTCGCCGAGCTGTACTCGCAGGAGCTGGCCGACAAGGTCCGCATCCAGTACGGCGGCTCGGTCAAGTCCGGGAACGTCGCCGCGATCATGGCGCAGCCCGATGTGGACGGCGCCCTGGTGGGCGGCGCGGCGCTGGACGCCGAGGAGTTCGTCAAGATCGTCCGCTTCCGCGATCAGTGAGCACCGGCCGGGGCGAACACGCTCAGTGCGCGTCCGCCCCGGCCAGGTCCACGCCCGCACGGCCACTGGGCACGCTCAGTGAGGGCCTTTCGCGACCGGTGAGTATGCCGTAGCGCGGATCCGTCGTACCCTTGCGGGGGCCTGAGGCTTTTCACCGAGCCCGGGCCCCCGTCGTCCATAGATGTTCCAAGAGATTTGCCAGGAAGTAGGGTCCAGCCGTGGTTATGGGGTTCTCGATCGCCCTGATCGTCTTCAGCCTGCTGCTGATGCTGCTGGTGCTGATGCACAAGGGAAAGGGCGGCGGCCTCTCCGACATGTTCGGCGGCGGTATGCAGTCGTCAGTCGGCGGCTCCTCGGTCGCCGAGCGCAATCTCGACCGGATCACCGTGGTGGTCGGTCTGCTGTGGTTCGCATGCATTGTCGTACTTGGTCTGCTGATGAAGCTGGACAGCTGACCCACAGGCTTTCCCGTCCGGGCGGGGAGGTAACTCCAATACCTGGACGCGCGTTGGGCCTTACGTAGACTGAGGCACCGCGGCGCAGCCGCTGTGAGACGCTGTACAGCACCATCACGCAGGGAGTTACGACCGTGGCAAGTGGCAACGCGATCCGGGGAAGCCGGGTCGGGGCGGGGCCGATGGGCGAGGCCGAGCGTGGCGAGTCCGCGCCGCGTCTGCGCATCTCCTTCTGGTGCTCGAACGGGCACGAGACACAGCCGAGCTTCGCCAGCGACGCGCAGGTCCCTGACACCTGGGACTGCCCCCGCTGTGGGTTCCCGGCAGGCCAGGACCGGGACAATCCCCCGGACCCGCCCCGCACGGAACCGTACAAAACCCATCTCGCCTATGTGCGGGAGCGGCGCAGCGACGCGGACGGCGAGGCGATTCTCGCCGAGGCGCTGGCCAAACTGCGGGGCGAAATCTAGGGCCTGTCGTTTGGATCAGGCTGGATCAGCGAGCGGGGTCTGGTGCCGTGGATCGCAAGGCGGAGGAGTGAGTCGACGCGGAGCGTCGGCGATCGACGACAACGCGGCGAGGTGCGGCACCAGGGCCCGCGAGCCCAGCAAGATCCAAACGACAGGCCCTGAGACTTACGGTCCGGCCGGGACACTTTCGAGTGCCCGGCCGGACTTTTTCGCGCTCGGAACGCCCCGCGCGCGCCGCCCCCGTGCCGTGCGCCGGGGCAATTCAGACGTGCCGTGCCGCCCTCCGATATTCCCGCTTCGCTCATAGCCGACGCCGCTCCGCCTTCACCACACCTCCATGTTTGATCAATTAGGTTGGAGGGGGCGAGAAGGCAGCCAGGTACGAGAGAAGCGAGCTGATGTTCCAGTGAACGCAAGCGGCCGTAAGCGGCTCAACCAGACTCCCGAGTGGACCGCGCTCGGCGAACACCGAGAGCGGCTCGGGCGGACCACGCTGCGGGAGCTGTTCGCGGCCGATCCCGACCGAGGTGAGGAATACACCCTGCGCGTCGGTGACCTGCGTATCGACTACTCCAAGCAGCTGGTCACCGCCGAGACGCTGACGCTCCTGCGCGAGCTGGCGCTCGCCACCGACGTGGCCGGGCTGCGGGACGCGATGTTCCGCGGCGAGAAGATCAACACCACCGAGGACCGAGCCGTCCTCCACACCGCGCTGCGCGCCCCCCGGGGTGCCGTGATCGAGACCGACGGCGAGAACGTGGTGCCCGGGGTGCACGCCGTCCTCGACCGGATGGCCGTCTTCTCCGAGAAGGTCCGCTCCGGCGAGTGGACCGGACACACCGGCAAGCGCATCAGGAACATCGTCAACATCGGTATCGGCGGCTCCGACCTCGGTCCGGCGATGGCGTACGAGGCGCTCCGCGCCCACACCGCCCGGGACCTGACCTTCCGCTTCGTCTCCAATGTGGACGGCGCCGATCTCCACGAGGCGGTACGGGACCTGGACCCGGCCGAGACGCTCTTCATCGTCGCCTCCAAGACCTTCACCACCATCGAGACCATCACCAACGCCACCTCTGCCCGCGACTGGCTCCTCGCCGGGCTGAACGCCGGTCAGGACGCCGTCGCCCGGCACTTCGTGGCGCTGTCGACCAACGCCGGCAAGGTCGAGGACTTCGGCATCGACACGGCCAACATGTTCGAGTTCTGGGACTGGGTCGGCGGCCGGTACTCGTACGACTCCGCCATCGGCCTCTCGCTGATGATCGCGATCGGCCCGGAGCGCTTCCGGGAGATGCTCGACGGCTTCCACCTCGTCGACGAGCACTTCCGGACGGCCCCGGCGGAGGCCAACGCGCCGCTGCTGCTCGGTCTGCTGGGCGTCTGGTACGGCGCCTTCTTCGACGCCCAGTCCCACGCGGTGCTGCCGTACTCCCACTATCTGAGCAAGTTCACCGCCTATCTCCAGCAGCTCGACATGGAGTCCAACGGCAAGTCCGTCGACCGTGAGGGCAACCCGGTCGACTGGCAGACCGGACCGGTCGTCTGGGGCACGCCCGGCACCAACGGGCAGCACGCCTATTACCAGTTGATCCACCAGGGCACCAAGGTCATCCCCGCCGACTTCATCGGCTTCGCCCGCCCGGCCGGCGACCTCCCGCCCGCACTGCTCGCCCAGCACGATCTGCTGATGGCCAACTTCTTCGCCCAGACGCAGGCGCTCGCCTTCGGCAAGACCCCGGAGGAGGTACGGGCGGAGGGCGTCCCCGAGGAGCTGGTCGCGCACAAGACCTTCCGGGGGAACCACCCCACCACCACCGTCCTCGCCGACGAGCTGACCCCCTCGGTGCTCGGCCAGCTGATCGCGCTCTACGAGCACAAGGTCTTCGTCCAGGGCGCGATCTGGAACATCGACTCCTTCGACCAGTGGGGCGTCGAACTGGGCAAGGTCCTCGCCAAGAAGATTGAGCCCGTGCTGACCGGCGCGGCCGGGACCGAGGGGCTCGACAGCTCCACGGCCTCCCTCGTCGCCGCCTACCGCACCCTCAGAGGGCGCTGAGCCGGATGACCGAGGGGGAGGGGACGGTCCGGCTCCGGCCGCCGGAGAACGCGCTCGACCCGAGGGCCGTGAGCTGGTGGCGTACGCGAACGCTGGCCGTCACGGTCACGGCGGCGGGAACGCTCGCCGTACTCGGCTGGCTGATCGCCCCCGCCCGGCCCTGGCTGCTCTGGCCGGCCGCCGCGGTGGCCGTGCTCGGTCTGCTCCAGGCCGCCGTCGTCCCCGCGTGGCGCTACCGGGTGCACCGCTGGGAGACCACCGACGAGGCCGTCTACGTCCGCACCGGGGCGTTCCTCCAGGAGTGGCGGATCGCCCCGATGTCCCGGATCCAGACCGTGGACACCCTGCGCGGCCCGCTGGAGCGCTCGTACGGACTGGCCACGGTCACCGTCACCACCGCCTCCGCCAAAGGGGCGATCACCATCGCCGGGCTCGACCACGAACTGGCGGCGGAACTCGCCCGGCGGCTGACCCGGATCACCCAGGAGACACCGGGAGACGCGACATGAGCGAGCAGGGGGAGCCGCGAGAGTCGGGAGCGCCAGGGGAGTCGGGCGAGCCGGGGGAGCCGGGCGACGGCTGGCGGCGGATAGACAAGAAGGCCCTCCTGGTCACCGGCGCGGTGATGGGCTCCGTCGCCGTCGGCCTCTGCCTCCCCATCCTGCTGGGTCTCTCCGGCGGCTCCTGGCTCGGCCCCCGGGCCCGGCGCGGCACCGGACTGCTCCTGCTGCTCGCCGGGGCCGCCCTCCTGGTGCTCGGACCCGTCGCGGCCGAGTACGTCAACTGGCGCAAGACCCGCTACCGCGTCGGGCCGGACCGCGTCGAACTCCACACCGGGCTGTTCTTCGCCAAACGGCGCTCCCTCGCCCGCGAGCGGATCCGCACCGTCGACCTCGCCGCCAACCCGCTGCTGCGCGTCCTCGGCCTGGTCAAGGTACGCATCGGCACCGGCGAACAGTCCGGCGGCGGTGAGTCCACCCTGGTCCTCGACCCGGTCACCCGGCCCGAGGGGGAACGCCTGCGCGCCGAGCTGCTGATCCGGGCCGCCGCCACCCCGGGCGGCCACCGCGAGGGCGTCCTCGCCACCGTCGACCTGGGCTGGATACGCTACGCGCCGCTCTCCTTCGTCGCCCCCGCCCTGGGCGGCGCGGCGGCCGGAGCGGTGATGCAGATCAGCGACTGGTTCGGAGTGCAGCACGAGGTCATCGTCCACGTCGGCGACTTCTTCCGCGACACCTCCGTCACCATGATGATCCTGACGCTGGCGCTCGCCGCCCTCCTCGCGGGCGTCGTCGGCTCACTCGGCCTCTGGGTCGAGATGTGGTGGAACCACCGCCTGGAGCGCGAGCCCGGCGGCACCCTGCGGGTCCGCCGGGGGCTGTTCACCGTACGCTCCATCTCGATCGAGGAACGCAGACTCCGCGGCGTCGAGCTGGTCGAGCCGCTGGGCGTACGGCTGGCGGGCGCGGCGCGGGTGGACGCCGTCGCCACCGGCATCGGCCGGGACGACCAGGACAAGAACGCCGACCTCCATGTACTGCTGCCGGCCGCGCCGCGCTCCCGCGCGGCGGCCGTCGCCGCGACGGTGCTGCGCGAACCCGTCACCCCCACCGACGCGCCCCTCACCCCGCACCCCGGGGCGGCCCGCGCCCGCAGGCTGCGCCGGGCACTGGCGGCGGCCCTCCTCCTGCCCGCCCTCCTCACCGGCCTCGGAATCTGGCTCACCCCCGTACTCCTCCACATCGCCGCGGGCTTCGCCGCCGTGGCCCTCCCGGCGGCCGTGCTGCTCGCCCTGGACGCCTACCGGAGCCTGGGCCACACCCTCAGCGGCGACTACCTCGTGGCCCGCTCGGGCACCTTCCGCCGCTCGACCGTGGCGCTCCAGCGCGCCGGGGTCATCGGCTGGGTGGTCAAGCGGTCCCTCTTCCAGCGCCGCGCGGGCGTCCTGACCGTCACCGCGACCACCGCCGCCGGAGCGGGCGCGTACTCGGTCCACGACGCGGACGGCTCCGAGGGCCTCGTCTTCGCGCGCCGGGCCGTGCCCGGGCTGTTGGAACCCTTCCTGGAGACACGGCCGGAAACACCGCCGGGGCGATGAGGAAACGACGGAGGCCCGGAACGCCGAACGGCGTTCCGGGC
>NZ_BMWG01000014.1:73925-159702 GCF_014651115.1 Streptomyces inusitatus
CGGGGGACCCAGCGCGCGCGGCAGCCCGCCCGCGGCGGCGGAGTCGAGCAGCCACAGCGTGCGGGCGCGGCCTCGCGCTCCCGCCGCCGGGGCCTGGATCTCGCCCGCGCCGGAGAGGGCCATCGCCACGGCGTCGGCCTTGTCCTCGCCGGCCGCCAGCAGCCACACCTCACGCGCCACCCGGATGGCCGGGAGGGTGAGCGAGATACGCGTCGGCGGGGGCTTCGGGGCCCCGTGGACGCCGACCACCGTGCGCTCGGTCTCCCGTACCGCCGGAAGCTCCGGGAAGAGCGAGGCGACATGGGTGTCCGGGCCGACGCCCAGCATCAGCACATCGAAGGTCGGCACCGGACCGTGGCCCTCCGGGCCGGCCGCCGCGGCGAGTTCGGCGGCGTACCCGGCGGCCGCCGCCTCCACGTCCGCGCCGTACACGCCGTCCGACGGGGCCATCGCGTGCACCCGCGCCGGATCGACCGGGACGCTGTCGAGCAGGGCCGCGCGGGCCTGGGTCGCATTGCGCTCCGGGTCCCCCTCGGGGAGGAACCGCTCGTCGCCCCACCACAGGTCCAGGCGCTGCCAGTCGATCGCGTCCCGGGCCGGTGCGGCCCCGAGCGCGGCCAGCAGGGCATTGCCGTTGCGACCGCCCGTCAGCACCACCGACGCCGTGCCGCGCGCGGCCTGGGCGTCGACGATCCTGGTGATCAGACGGGCCGCGGCGGCCTGCGCCATCAGCTCCTTGTCGTGGTGGACGACCAGCTGAGGAGTGCTCACTTGGCCGCCGCCTTCTTGGCGGGTGCCTTCTTCGCCGCCGCCGGGGCCTTCTCGGCAGAAGCCTCCGAAGCCTTCGAAGCCTCCGGAGCGGTCACGGCCACGGCCGCGGCCGCCGCCGGAGCGGCCGGAGTCTTCGCCGCCGGGGCCGGGGTGGCCACCCACTGCGAGGGCCCGTCGTCACCCAGCCGGTCGACCCCGTACCGCAGGGCCGAGGCATAGGTGTCGTCCGGGTCCAGCCGGCGCAGCTCCTCCGCGATCAGCTCGGAGGTCTCCCGCCGCTTCAGCGCGACGGCCCGGTCCGGCTGCCCCTGGATGGAGAGGTTCGCCAGCGAACCGTCCGCCCGGTCCAGCACGACCGGACCGGCGCTGGTCTCCATCCGTACGGCGGTGAGCCCGGGACCCGAGGACAGCGCCCGGCCGACCGGCACCCCCAGCCGGTCCGCCAGCCACATGGCCAGCAGCTCCACGCTCGGGTTGAACTCCTCGCCCTCCACCTCCACCGAGGTGACCTCGCAGACCACCTGGTCGAGCGCGGCGGCGAGCATCGAACGCCAGGGCGTGATCCGGGTCCACGAGAGATCCGTGTCACCGGGGGTGTACGCCTCGGCGCGCGCGGACAGCTCCTGGATCGGCTGCTCGGAGGCGTAGGTGTCGGTCACCCTGCGCTGCGCCAGCGCGCCCAGCGGATCCTTGGCCGGGTCGAGCGGGGCGGCCACCGGCCACCAGACGACGACCGGGGCGTCCGGCAGCAGCAGCGGCAGGACCACCGACTGGGCGTGCTCGGTGACCTCCCCGTACAGCCGCAGGATGACCGTTTCGCCGGTGCCCGCCTCCGCGCCCACGCGCACCTCGGCGTCCAGGCGCGCCTGCGCCCGGGCCCGGGGGGTGCGCGAGACGCGCTTGATGACGACGAGGGTCCGCGAGGGGTGCTCGCGGGAGGCCTCGTTGGCGGCGCGGAGCGCGTCGTACGCGTTCTCCTCGTCGGTGACGATGACCAGGGTCAGCACCATGCCGACGGCCGGGGTGCCGATCGCCCTGCGCCCCTGCACCAGCGCCTTGTTGATCTTGCTGGATGTGGTGTCCGTAAGGTCGATCTTCATGGCCGGCGCCAGCTCCGTCCGTCTCGTGCGAGCATTTCGTCCGCCTCGACCGGACCCCACGTCCCCGACGCGTACTGCGCGGGCTTGCCGTTCTTCTCCCAGAACTGCTCGATCGGGTCGAGGATCTTCCAGGACAGCTCGACCTCCTCGACCCGGGGGAAGAGGTTGGAGTCGCCGAGCAGCACATCGAGGATGAGCCGCTCGTACGCCTCCGGGCTGGACTCGGTGAAGGACTCGCCGTAGGCGAAGTCCATCGACACGTCGCGCACCTCCATCGAGGTGCCCGGGACCTTGGAACCGAAGCGCAGGGTCACGCCCTCGTCCGGCTGGACCCGGATGACCAGGGCGTTCTGCCCCAGCTCCTCGGTGGCGGTGTGGTCGAAGGGGGAGTGCGGGGCGCGCTTGAAGACCACCGCGATCTCGGTGACCCGCCGGCCCAGCCGCTTGCCGGTACGGAGATAGAACGGCACCCCGGCCCAGCGCCGGTTGTCGATCTCCAGCTTCACGGCCGCGTAGGTGTCGGTCTTCGACGCGGGGTCGATGCCGTCCTCCTGGAGATAGCCGACGGCCTTCTCGCCGCCCTGCCACCCCGCCGCGTACTGCCCGCGCACGGTGTTCTCGCCCAGGTCCTTCGGCAGCCGTACGGCACCCAGCACCTTGGTCTTCTCCGCCGCGAGCGCGTCCGCGTCGAAGGAGGCGGGCTCCTCCATCGCGGTCAGCGCGAGCAGCTGGAGAAGGTGGTTCTGGATGACATCACGCGCCGCGCCGATGCCGTCGTAGTACCCGGCCCGGCCGCCGATGCCGATGTCCTCGGCCATGGTGATCTGGATGTGGTCGACATACGACCGGTTCCAGATCGGCTCGAAGAGGGTGTTGGCGAACCGCAGCGCCAGAATGTTCTGGACGGTCTCCTTGCCCAGATAGTGGTCGATCCGGAAGACCTCGTTCGAGGGAAAGACCTCGTGCACCACCTTATTGAGCTCCACCGCGGAGGCCAGGTCGTGCCCGAAGGGCTTCTCGATGACCGCCCGTCGCCAGGAGTTCTCCTGCTGATCGGCCAGCCCGTGCTTCTTCAGCTGCTGGACGACCTGCGGGAAGAACTTCGGCGGCACGGAGAGGTAGAAGGCGAAATTGCCCCCCGTCCCCTGCGCCTGGTCCAGCTCGGCGATGGTCTTCTTCAGGGTCTCGAAGGCCTCGTCGTCGTCGAAGTCGCCCTGGACGAAACGCATCCCCTGGTTGAGCTGCTGCCAGACCTCCTCACGGAAGGGGGTACGGGCATGAGCCTTGACGGCGTCGTGGACCTCCTGCGCGAAGTCCTCGTCCTGCCACTCCCGGCGGGCGAACCCGACCAGGGAGAAACCCGGCGGCAGCAGTCCGCGGTTGGCCAGGTCGTACACGGCGGGCATCAGCTTCTTGCGCGACAGATCGCCGGTGACACCGAAGATGACCAGGCCCGACGGCCCCGCGATACGCGGGAGCCGTCGGTCTGCGGCGTCACGGAGTGGATTGGCGTCGCCAATACCGGACACGGTGGTCAGCCCTCCGAAGGGGCGAGGCGCTTCAGCTCCGCCTCGGTCGACTTGAGCAGGTCGTTCCAGGCGGACTCGAACTTCTCCACGCCCTCGTCCTCCAGCTGCTGGACGACCTGGTCGTAGGAGATGCCGAGGGCCTCCACGGCCGCGAGCTCGGCGCGCGAGGCGTCGTAGGTGCCGCGCACCGTGTCGCCGATGATCTGCCCGTGATCGGCGGTGGCCTCCAGGGTCGCCTCCGGCATGGTGTTCACCGTGCCGGGCGCGACCAGGTCGTCCACGTACAGAGTGTCCTTGTAGGCCTTGTCCTTCACACCGGTCGAGGCCCACAGCGGACGCTGCTTGTTGGCGCGCGCCCGGTCCAGCTCCGCCCAGCGCTCGGATCCGAATACCTCTTCGAACGCCTCGTACGCCAGCCGGGCGTTGGCCAGACCGGCCTTGCCGCGCGCGGCCTTGGCCTCCGGCGTGCCCAGCGCGTCGATGCGCGCGTCGATCTCGGTGTCCACCCGGGAGACGAAGAAGGAGGCCACCGAATGGATCTTCGAGAGATCCAGACCGCGGTCCTTGGCCTTCTCCAGACCCGCCACATAGGCGTCCATCACCGCGCGGTAGCGCTCCAGCGAGAAGATCAGCGTCACATTGACGCTGATGCCGAGGCCGATGACCTCGGTGATCGCCGGCAGACCCGCCTTGGTGGCGGGGATCTTGATGAGGGTATTGGGGCGGTCCACCAGCCAGGCCAGCTGCTTGGCCTCGGCCACCGTCGCCGCCGTGTTGTGGGCCAGGCGCGGGTCGACCTCGATGGAGACCCGGCCGTCCTGGCCCTCCGTGGCGTCGAAGACCGGCCGCAGAATGTCGGCGGCGTCGCGGACGTCCGCCGTCGTGATCATGCGAATGGCTTCCTCGACGGTCACCTTGCGCGCGGCCAGCTCGGTGAGCTGCTGCTCATAGCCGTCACCGCTGCTGATGGCCTTCTGGAAGATCGACGGGTTGGTGGTCACACCCACCACATGCTGCTGGTCGATCAGCTCGGCCAGATTGCCGGACGTGATCCGCTTGCGCGAGAGGTCGTCCAGCCAGATCGCGACGCCTTCGTCGGAGAGGCGCTTCAGTGCATCAGTCATAAGAATGGCAACTCCTGCTTAGAACGGTATACCGGCGTCAGCGCGCGGAGGCTTCCAGAGATTCCCGTGCCGCGGCGGCTACCGCGTCCGCGGTGAATCCGAACTCACGGAACAGCACCTTGCCGTCCGCCGAAGCGCCGAAGTGCTCCAGGGAGACGATGCGTCCGGCGTCGCCCACGAAACGGTGCCAGGTCAGACCGATACCGGCCTCCACCGCCACCCGCGCACGCACGGCCGGGGGCAGCACCGAGTCCCGGTACTCCTGGTCCTGCTCGTCGAACCACTCCACCGAAGGCATCGAGACCACCCGGGTGGGCACCCCGGCGGCCTGGAGCTGCTCGCGCGCCTCCACGGCCAGCTGCACCTCGGAGCCGGTGCCGATCAGCACCACCTCGGGCGCGCCGCCCTCGGCCTCGAACAGCACATAACCGCCGCGGGCGGCGTCCTCGTTGCGCTCGTACGTCGGCACGCCCTGACGGGTCAGCGCCAGACCGTGCGGAGCGCCCACACCGAATTCCTTCGTGTACCGCTTCAGGATCTCGCGCCAGGCGATCGCGGTCTCGTTGGCATCGGCCGGACGGACGATGTTCAGCCCCGGGATGGCGCGCAGCGAGGCCAGGTGCTCCACCGGCTGGTGGGTCGGACCGTCCTCGCCCAGACCGATCGAGTCGTGCGTCCAGACATAGGTCACCGGCAGGTGCATCAGCGCGGAGAGCCGCACCGCGTTGCGCATGTAGTCGGAGAAGACCAGGAAGGTGCCGCCGTAGATACGGGTGTTGCCGTGCAGCGCGATGCCGTTGATCACGGCGGCCATCGAGTGCTCGCGGATGCCGTAGTGGATCGTGCGGCCGTACGGGTCGGCCTCGGGCAGCGGGTTGCCCTTCGGCAGGAACGAGGACGTCTTGTCGATCGTCGTGTTGTTCGAGCCCGCGAGGTCGGCGGAGCCGCCCCACAGCTCGGGCACGACCGCGCCCAGCGCCTGGAGGACCTTGCCGGAGGCGGCGCGGGTGGCGACGCCCTTGCCGGTCTCGAACTCCGGGAGCTTCTCCTCCCAGCCGGCCGGCAGCTCGGCCGCGCGGATCCGGTCGAACTCGGCGGCGCGCTCCGGGTTGGCGGTGCGCCAGGCGGCGAAGGTCTTCTCCCACTCGCCCTTGGCCTCACGGCCCCGGTCAAGCGCGGCCCGCGTGTGCGCGATGACCTCGGCGGAGACCTCGAAGGACTGCTCGGGGTCGAAGCCCAGCACCCGCTTGGTGGCCGCGACCTCCTCGTCGCCCAGCGCCGAGCCGTGCGCGGCCTCGGTGTTCTGCGCGTGCGGGGCCGGCCAGGCGATGATCGACCGCGCCGCGATGAAGGAGGGGCGCTCGGTCTCGGCCTGCGCGGCCTTCAGCGCGCGGTACAGACCCGCCGGGTCCAGATCGCCGTTGGCCTGCTGCTCGACACGCTGGACGTGCCAGCCGTACGCCTCGTAACGCTTCAGGGTGTCCTCGGAGACCGCGGTCTCCGTGTCGCCCTCGATCGAGATGTGGTTGTCGTCCCACAGCAGCACCAGGTTGCCCAGCTTCTGGTGCCCGGCCAGCGAGGACGCCTCGGCGGAGATGCCCTCCTGGAGGCAGCCGTCACCGGCGATGGCCCAGATGGTGTGGTCGAACGGCGAGGTGCCGGGCGCGGCGTCCGGGTCGAACAGACCGCGCTCGTAGCGGGCGGCCATCGCCATGCCCACGGCATTGGCGACACCCTGGCCCAGCGGCCCGGTCGTCGTCTCGACACCCACGGTGTGCCCGTACTCCGGGTGCCCCGGAGTCTTCGAGCCCCAGGTCCGGAACGCCTTGAGGTCGTCCAGCTCCAGCCCGAACCCAGCCAGGTACAGCTGGATGTAGAGGGTGAGCGACGAGTGGCCGGCGGAGAGGACGAACCGGTCGCGCCCGGTCCAGTCCGCGTCCGCGGGGTCGTGTCGCATCACTTTCTGGAACAGCACATAGGCGGCGGGCGCGAGGCTCATGGCCGTACCGGGGTGGCCGTTGCCGACCTTCTGTACGGAATCCATGGCCAGGACTCGGGCGGTATCGACGGCCCGCTGGTCCAGATCGGTCCAGTCGAGGTCTGTGGTGGTCGGCTTGGTGCTCACCCTGGGTCAGGGCTCCTCTCCACATGTCTCCATGTAACGCCCCGGTGACACGGAAGCACCGGGCGCTGTCGAGCCTACCCGCGCCATGAGCTATGGCCTGTCCAAGCTGCGGCGGGCGGGTAGGCGGACGGGCGGCTCAACACGACCCCACCCCCGTGCGGGGCGACGCATGCCCAGCCTCTAAAGTGTCGTCGTACGCGCAAGTCGTATCCGGGCCTTCAGGCATCTCCTCATGCGCCCCGGGGCTTGCTGGAGTCTCTGTCAGGGGTGTACGTGACGGCCGTCGAATCCCGTCCAGCGGGGGGGCTTGGGACGAGCCCGGGCAACCGGCCGTTCGGGGCCCGCGTCAAGGCATTCGTGGCGCTGACCAAGCCGCGGATCATCGAACTGCTGCTGATCACCACGGTGCCGGTGATGTTCCTCGCCGCCCAAGGGGTGCCCGATCTGGTGCTGGTGCTGGTCACCTGCTTCGGCGGATATCTCTCGGCCGGCGGCGCCAACGCGCTCAATATGTACATCGACCGCGACATCGACGCGCTGATGGACCGCACGTCGCAGCGTCCGCTGGTCACCGGGATGGTCTCGCCGCGGGAGGGCCTGGTCTTCGGCCTCACCCTCGCGGTCGTCTCCACCCTCTGGTTCGGTCTGCTCGTCAACTGGCTCTCCGCCTGGCTCTCGCTCGGCGCGCTGCTCTTCTACGTCGTGATCTATACGATGATCCTGAAGCGGCGCACCTCGCAGAACATCGTGTGGGGCGGTATCGCGGGCTGTATGCCGGTCCTCATCGGCTGGTCGGCCGTGACCAACTCGGTCTCCTGGGCCGCGGTCATCCTCTTCCTCGTCATCTTCTTCTGGACGCCGCCGCACTACTGGCCGCTGTCGATGAAGGTGAAGGAGGACTACGCCCGGGCGGGCGTGCCCATGCTGCCGGTGGTCGCCTCCAACAAGGTGGTGGCCCGCCAGATCGTGCTCTACAGCTGGGTCATGGTCGCCGTCTCCCTGCTGCTCACCCCCCTCGGCTACACCGGCTGGTTCTACACCGCGGTGGCCCTGGCGACGGGCGGCTGGTGGCTGTGGGAGGCGCACGCGCTCCAGGCCCGTGCCAAGTCCGGGGTGACCGGCGGCAAGCTCAAGGAGATGCGGCTGTTCCACTGGTCCATCACCTATGTGTCGCTGCTCTTCGTGGCCGTCGCCGTGGATCCCTTCCTGCGGTAGCCCACCTCGCGCGAGTAAGCCCCCCGGCCCTCTGGCCGGGGGGCTTACTCATGAGTAGCATCCGGTTCATGCCCATTACCCCGCATGCCGAGCGCAAGGCCGCCAGGCTCGCCAAGGAGATCGCCTCCTTCTCCCGTGCCCACGGCGGAGCCGAGGCCCAGCTCACGTACCTCGGCCAGGCCGGCACCCGTATCGTCCTCGTCGGCGAGGACGGCGCCTGGGGCGACCTCGTCGCCCCGGACCACGCCGTCGCCGCCTCGGCGGTGGAGAAGGCCGGTGTCACCGTCCACGAGTCCTTCGACGGAGAGTTCGCCGCCAAGGTCCGCACCGGGCCGTACGAGTGGTCCCGGATGGCCGGGATCCAGCTCGGCGGCCCCTCGAACGGCTGAGCGCACCCCGGGAAATCGCCACACAGAAGTAATAAAAGAAGCGGATTCCGCGCCGTCACCGGCGCGGAATCCGCTTCTTCGGGGCTTCGAGCCTCAGACGTTGGAGAGTACGGGACCGGCCGGGGCTGGCACCGTGACCGCGGCCAGCGGGCGCTCCCGCAGACTCAGGGCCAGGCGCACCACGGCGATCCACATCAGCGCGGAGCCGAGCATATGGGCCCCGACGAGGATCTCGGGGACCCCGGTGAAGTACTGGAGATAGCCGATCCCGCCCTGCGCCAGCAGCACGATCAGCAGCTCACGGGCGCGCGCCCGGATGTCGTCCGGCGCGTCCACCACCCGCAGCACCAGCCACATCGCCAGCGCCAGCGCGCAGACCAGCCAGGCGGCGGCGGCGTGCAGCTGAGCGGCGGCGGCCCAGTCCCAGGGCATGCGCTCCACATCGCTGCTGTCGCCCGCGTGCTTGCCCGAGCCCGTCACCGCCGTGCCCAGGGCGATCAGCGCCACCGAGGCGGCCACGATCGCCCAGGAGAGCCTGCGGACCGGGCGCGGCACCCGGGGACGCGGTTCCGTGTCGCCCTCGCCCGCCCGGTGCCAGGTGATCACCGCGACCGTCAGCAGCCCATTGGCGAGCAGGAAGTGCCCGGCCACCGTCCAGGGGTTGAGCCCCGCCCACACGGTGATGCCGCCCAGGACCGCGTTGGACGCCACGATCCAGAACTGGAGCCAGCCGAGCCGGGTCAGCCCGCGCCGCAGCGGCTTGGTGGAGCGGGCCGCGATGATGGCCCAGCCGACCGCCGCCGACAGCACATAGGTCAGCATCCGGTTGCCGAACTCGATCGCGCCGTGCCACCCCTGCTCGGCCGTGGCGAAGAGACTGTCGTCCGTGCACTTGGGCCAGGTGTCGCAGCCGAGGCCCGAACCGGTCAGCCGGACGGCCCCGCCGGTGACGATGATGAGCACGCTCATCAGGACGGCGGAGAGCGCGGCACGCCGGACCGTCTCGGGTCGGGGCGTCCAGCGCCGGGCGATGAGAGCGAGGGGGGTCAGCACGGGAACAATCGTAGGCGGGGCCTTGTGCATGTTTTCACTAGGGGTGCGATTCCCCTGGTGGCGTGCCGTGGCCCGGCGCGCCGCCCTGCGGCTGCGGCCGTTACTCCCAGCGGAAGAAGCGGCCCGCCGCGCCGAGTCCGAGGACCGCCCAGACGGCGAGGATGCCCAGCTCGCGCCAGGGCAGCGCCGCGCCCTCGCTCAGCACCTCGCGCAGTCCTTCCGAGAGCGCGGAGATCGGCAGCAGCGCGAGGGCCGACTCCACCCCGTCCGGGAACTTCTCCAGCGGCACCATCACCCCGCCGCCCACCAGCAGCAGCAGAAAGACCAGATTGGCGGCGGCGAGCGTCGCCTCGGCCCGCAGGGTCCCGGCCATCAGCAGCCCCAGACCGCTGAAGGCGGCGGTGCCGAGGGCGAGCAGCAGCAGCACCGAGAAGGGGTCGCCCTTCGGCGACCAGCCGAGCGACAGGGCGATCGCCGTCAGCAGGGCGATCTGGATCAACTCGGTGACCAGCACGGACAGTGTCTTGGCGGACATCAGCGCCCAGCGCGGCAGCGGCGAGGCGCCGAGCCGCTTGAGGACCCCGTACCGCCGCTCGAAGCCGGTCGCGATGGCCTGGCCGGTGAAGGCGGTGGACATCACGGCGAGAGCGAGCACCCCCGGCGCGAGGAAGTCGACCGGCTCCCCGGCCCCGGTGTCGATGATGTCGACGGTCGAGAACAGCACCAGGATCAGGGACGGGATGACGACGGTGAGCAGCAGCTGTTCGCCGTTGCGCAGCAGCATCCTCGTCTCGAACGCGGTCTGCGCCGCGATCATGCGGCCCAGCGGAGCCGCCCCGGGCTTCGGGGTGTACGTACCGGCGCTCATCGGCGCAGCTCCTTGCCGGTCAGTTCGAGGAAGACGTCTTCCAGGGTGTGGCGCTCGACCGAGATGCCCTCCGGCATCACTCCGTGCTGCGCGCACCAGGAGGTGACGGTGGCGAGCAGCAGCGGGTCCACCCGGCCCGCTATCCGATAGGTGCCGGGGGTGGGCTCGGCCGCTTCGGTGCCGTCGGGGAGGGCCTTGAGCAGGGAGTTCACATCGAGCCCCGGCCGGCCGGTGAAGCGCAGGGTGTTCTCCGCCCCGCCCCGGCACAGCTCCTCCGGGGTGCCCCGGGCGATCACCTTGCCCGCGTCGAGGATGGCGACATCGTCGGCGAGCTGCTCGGCCTCGTCCATGAAGTGGGTGGTCAGGATCGTGGAGACCCCGTCGGCGCGCAGTTCGCGCACCAGCTCCCAGGTGGCGCGGCGGGCCTGGGGGTCGAGTCCCGCGGTCGGCTCGTCCAGGAAGACCAGCTCGGGGCGGCCGACGACGGCCATCGCCAGCGCGAGCCGCTGCTGCTGTCCGCCGGAGAGCCTGCGGTAGGCGGTGCGGCCGCAGCTCTCCAGGCCGAGCCGCTCGATCAGCTCGTCCACATCCAGCGGGTGGGCGTGCAGCTTCGCCATGTGGCGGAGCATCTCCTCGGCGCGCGCGCCGGAGTAGACGCCGCCGGACTGGAGCATCACCCCGACCCGGGAGCGCAGCCGGGGCGCGTCGGCGACCGGGTCGAGTCCGAGGACCCGCACGGTGCCGGCGTCCGCGCGGCGGTAGCCCTCGCAGATCTCGACGGTGGTGGTCTTGCCGGCTCCGTTGGGGCCGAGGACCGCGGTGACCTCGCCCTGGGCGATGTCGAGATCGAGGCCGTCGACCGCGGTCTTCGATCCGTACCGCTTGACCAGGCCCCGGATCCGTACGACGGGCTCGCTGCGCATGCCCGGAAGTCTAGGCGGGCGCGCGGGGCGCTCGGAGCGCGGCCCCCGGTGACCCCGAGCGCGGCTTTTATTGGACCCCGCAGGGGTGTAAACGGGCCGTACGGCCGATAGTCGACGGATCGTCCGGATGACTTTTCCGCTGTGATCCCCGACCCCCGGGCGCGGGCCGCCGCTGGGCTCCCGGGGTCGAAAATCCGGGTAAAATACCTGCTCAGAGCCGGTCTGAGGGCCATTGAGCCGAACCCCTCCTTAGGTAACCCTAAGTGACGAAGCGCACCGCGCCAGGGGGTGCGCGGCGGTTGTCACTGCTCAATGAATTACGCAACAATGGTGTTGTGAAAAACGTCGGCGAGGGTTCTCACGAGGAACTCGCGACCGGATCGCGCGCCGATCATTCGACGCGCGACCGAGTCGCGCGGTCCGTACTGGACCACGGCCCGTCCACCGTGGCCGATCTCGCCGCCCGTCTCGGGCTCACCCAGGCGGCCGTCCGCCGCCACCTCGACGCACTCGTCGCCGAGAACATCGTCGAACCCCGTGAGCAGCGGATCTACGGAGCCCGCACCCGAGGCAGGCCCGCCAAGGTCTTCGTCCTGACCGCCTGCGGCCGGGACGCCTTCGACCAGTCGTACGACTCCCTCGCCGTCGACGCGCTCCGCTGGATCGAGCGCGCCGCGGGCGGGGGAGCGGCCGGCGAGGAAGCCGTCGCCGCTTTTGCACGGCATCGGGCCGAGACCCAGGCCGGGCCCTACCGCGAAGCGGTGGAGGCGGCGGCCCCCGAGGACCGCACCGAAGCGCTGGCGAAGGCCCTGAGCGCGGACGGGTACGCTGCTACGGCGCGCAGCGCCCCCACCCCCCAGCAGGGCGAGCAGCTCTGCCAGCACCACTGCCCGGTCGCCCATGTCGCCGAGCAGTACCCCCAGCTGTGCGAGGCGGAGACGGAGATCTTCTCCCGCCTGCTCGGGACCCATGTGCAGCGTCTGGCCACCATCGCCCACGGCGA
This sequence comes from Streptomyces inusitatus, assembly GCF_014651115.1. Taxonomy (GTDB): domain Bacteria; phylum Actinomycetota; class Actinomycetes; order Streptomycetales; family Streptomycetaceae; genus Streptomyces; species Streptomyces amakusaensis. The sequence goes on from NZ_BMWG01000014.1 coordinate 86,026, forward strand.
CGGAGTGTGCACGACGTTCATTCCGCGCAGCACCACCACACCATCAGCATCTGCAAGCACGGCCGGGAGGAACCCCGCATGACTCTCCCCACGGAGACCGCCCACCCCGAACTGGAGGGGCTGGGCACGTATGAATTCGGCTGGGCCGACTCCGACGCGGCAGGCGCCGCTGCCAAGCGCGGTCTCTCCGAGGAAGTCGTCCGCGACATCTCGGGGAAGAAGAACGAGCCGGAGTGGATGCTGAAGCTGCGTCTCAAGGGCCTGCGTCTGTTCGACAAGAAGCCCATGCCCAGCTGGGGCTCGGACCTGTCGGGCATCGACTTCGACAACATCAAGTACTTCGTCCGCTCCACGGAGAAGCAGGCGGCCTCCTGGGAGGACCTGCCCGAGGACATCAAGAACACCTACGACAAGCTCGGCATCCCCGAGGCCGAGAAGCAGCGCCTGGTCGCCGGTGTCGCCGCGCAGTACGAGTCCGAGGTCGTCTACCACCAGATCCGTGAGGACCTGGAGGAGCAGGGCGTCATCTTCCTCGACACCGACACCGCGCTGAAGGAGCACCCCGAGCTCTTCCAGGAGTACTTCGGCACGGTCATCCCGGTCGGCGACAACAAGTTCGCCTCGCTGAACACCGCGGTCTGGTCCGGCGGCTCGTTCATCTACGTGCCCAAGGGCGTCCAGGTGGACATCCCGCTCCAGGCCTACTTCCGTATCAACACGGAGAACATGGGCCAGTTCGAGCGGACGCTGATCATCGTCGACGAGGACGCCTACGTCCACTACGTCGAGGGCTGCACCGCCCCGATCTACTCCTCCGACTCGCTGCACAGCGCGGTCGTGGAGATCATCGTCAAGAAGGGCGGCCGCTGCCGCTACACGACGATCCAGAACTGGTCGAACAACGTCTACAACCTGGTCACCAAGCGCGCCGTCGCCTACGAGGGCGCGACCATGGAGTGGGTCGACGGCAACATCGGCTCCAAGGTGACCATGAAGTACCCGGCCGTCTACCTGATGGGCGAGCACGCCCGCGGCGAGACCCTGTCCATCGCCTTCGCGGGCGAGGGCCAGCACCAGGACGCCGGCGCCAAGATGGTCCACATGGCCCCCAACACCTCCTCGAACATCGTCTCCAAGTCGGTGGCCCGAGGCGGCGGCCGGACCTCCTACCGCGGTCTCATCGAGATCGGCGAGGGCGCGCCCGGCTCCAAGTCCAATGTGCTCTGTGACGCCCTGCTGGTGGACACCATCTCCCGCTCGGACACCTACCCCTATGTCGACGTCCGCGAGGACGATGTCTCCATGGGCCACGAGGCGACCGTCTCCAAGGTCTCCGAGGACCAGCTCTTCTATCTGATGAGCCGGGGCCTGACCGAGTTCGAGGCCATGGCGATGATCGTCCGGGGCTTCGTCGAGCCGATCGCCAAGGAACTGCCGATGGAGTACGCGCTGGAGCTCAACCGGCTGATCGAACTCCAGATGGAGGGCTCGGTCGGCTGACCCGGCCGTACCCCGGCGGGGCGGGCGAGACGACGCCTGCCCCGCGAGCGACTGATTTCTTGACCCAGAAGGCAGAGAGAGAGCACGACGACAGCCATGGCTGAGGCTCAGAACATCCCGGCGGGATCCACCACCGCCGGCGCGATCGCGGTGGCCGCCGAATCGACCGTCGCCACCCGTATGAGTGCGCCCCCGTCCTTCGACGTGGCCGACTTCCCGGTACCGCACGGCCGTGAGGAGGAATGGCGCTTCACCCCGCTGGAGCGCCTCGCCGGTCTGCACGACGGCTCCGCCGTCGCCACCGGCACCGTCAAGGTCGCCGTCGACGCGCCCGAGGGCGTCACCGTCGAGACCGTCGGCCGCGACGACGCCCGCCTCGGCAGGGCCGGCACCCCCGTGGACCGGGTCGCGGCCCAGGCGTACACCTCCTTCGAGCAGGCGTCGGTCGTCACCGTGCCCAAGGAGACCGTCCTCACCGAGCCGATCCGCATCGCGGTGCACGGCGAGGGCGGCGTCGCCTTCGCCCACCAGGTGATCGAGCTGGGCGCGTTCGCCGAAGCCGTCGTGGTCATCGACCACACCGGCGACGCCGTGCTCGCGGGCAATGTCGACTACCTCCTCGGCGACGGCGCGAAGCTCACCGTGGTCTCCGTCCAGGACTGGGACGACAAGGCCGTCCACGTCGCCCAGCACAACGCGCTGATCGGCCGGGACGCCTCCTTCAAGTCCGTCGTCGTCACCTTCGGCGGCGATCTGGTCCGGCTGCACCCCCGGGTCGCCTACGCGGCCACCGGCGGCGAGGCCGAGCTGTTCGGTCTGTACTTCACGGACAAGGGCCAGCACCAGGAGCACCGCCTCCTGGTCGACCACAACAACCCGCACAACAAGTCGAACGCCGTGTACAAGGGCGCACTCCAGGGCGAGGGCGCGCACGCGGTGTGGATCGGCGACGTCCTCATCCGGGTCACCGCCGAGGGCACCGACACCTACGAGATGAACCGCAACCTCGTCCTCACCGACGGCGCGCGGGTCGACTCGGTGCCGAACCTGGAGATCGAGACCGGCGAGATCGTCGGCGCCGGCCACGCCTCCGCGACCGGCCGCTTCGACGACGAGCAGCTCTTCTATCTGATGGCCCGCGGCATCCCGGAGCAGGAGGCCCGCCGCCTCGTCGTCCGCGGCTTCTTCGCCGAGCTGGTCCAGCAGATCGGCCTGCCGGACGTCGAGGAGCGCCTCCTCGCCAAGATCGAGGAAGAGCTGGAGGCGTCGGTCGCATGAGTTTCGTCCGTGCCTGTGGCCTGAGCGAGCTGGACGAGGACACCCCCAAGCGGGTGGAACTCGACGGCGTTCCCGTCTCGGTCGTCCGCACCGAGGGCGAAGTCTTCGCGATCCACGACATCTGCTCGCACGCCAATGTCTCGCTGTCGGAGGGCGAGGTGGAGGACTGCCAGATCGAGTGCTGGCTGCACGGCTCCGCCTTCGACCTCCGCACCGGCAAGCCGTCCGGACTGCCCGCGACGCGCCCCGTCCCCGTATACCCCGTACAGATCCAAGGGGACGATGTGCTCGTCTCCGTCACCCAGGAGTCCTGAGTCACCCATGGCAACGCTTGAAATCCGCGACCTGCACGTCTCCGTCGAGGCCGAGAACGGCCCCCGGGAGATCCTCAAGGGCGTCGACCTGACCGTGAAGCAGGGCGAGACCCACGCCATCATGGGCCCCAACGGCTCCGGCAAGTCGACCCTGGCGTACTCGCTCGCCGGCCACCCCAAGTACACGATCACCGGTGGCCAGGTGACCCTGGACGGCGAGGACGTCCTGGAGATGAGCGTGGACGAGCGCGCCCGCGCCGGCCTCTTCCTCGCCATGCAGTACCCGGTCGAGGTCCCGGGTGTCTCGGTCTCCAACTTCCTGCGCACCTCCGCCACCGCCATCCGCGGCGAGGCCCCCAAGCTGCGCACCTGGGTGAAGGAGGTCCGCGAGGCCATGGAGCGCCTCAACATGGACCCGGCCTTCGCCGAGCGCAATGTCAACGAGGGCTTCTCCGGCGGTGAGAAGAAGCGCCACGAGATCCTTCAGCTGGAGCTGCTCAAGCCGAAGGTCGCGATCCTGGACGAGACCGACTCCGGCCTCGACGTCGACGCGCTGCGGATCGTCTCCGAGGGCGTCAACCGGGTCCGTGAGTCCGGGGAGGTCGGCACCCTGCTGATCACCCACTACACGCGCATCCTCCGCTACATCAAGCCCGACCACGTGCACGTCTTCGCGGGCGGCCGCATCGCCGAGTCCGGCGGCCCCGAGCTGGCGGACAAGCTGGAGGCGGAGGGCTACGAGTCCTATGTGAAGGGTGGCGTATCCCAGTGAGCGATGCCCGGAAGGGGCTCACCGGCCTCCTCGACACCGAGGCGATCCGCAAGGACTTCCCGATCCTCGACCGGGTCATCCACGGTGACAAGAAGCTCGTCTACCTGGACAGCGCGGCCAGCTCGCAGAAGCCGCGCCAGGTGATCGACGCGCTCAGCGGTTACTACGAGCAGCACCACGCCAACGTCCACCGGGGCATCCATGTCCTCGCCGACGAGGCGACCGCGCTGTACGAGGGCGCCCGGGACAAGGTCGCGGCCTTCATCAACGCGCCCAGCCGCGACGAGGTGATCTTCACCAAGAACGCCTCGGAGTCGCTGAACCTCGTCGCGAACATGCTGGGCTGGGCCGATGAGCCCTACCGGGTGGACCGCGACACCGAGATCGTCATCACCGAGATGGAGCACCACTCCAACATCGTTCCGTGGCAGCTGCTCGCGCAGCGCACCGGCGCGAAGCTGAAGTGGTTCGGCCTGACCGACGACGGCCGTCTCGACCTCTCCAACATCGAGGAGATCATCACCGAGAAGACGAAGATCGTCTCCTTTGTGCTGGTCTCCAACATCCTCGGCACGGTCAACCCGGTCGAGGCGATAGTGCGCCGCGCTCAGCAGGTCGGCGCGCTGGTCCTGATCGACGCCTCCCAGGCGGCCCCGCACGCCCCGCTGGACGTGCAGGCCCTCCAGGCGGACTTCGTGGCCTTCACCGGCCACAAGATGTGCGGTCCGACCGGCATCGGCGTGCTGTGGGGCCGCCAGGAGCTGCTGGAGGACCTCCCGCCGTTCCTCGGCGGCGGCGAGATGATCGAGACCGTTTCGATGAACTCCTCCACCTACGCGCCCGCGCCGCACAAGTTCGAGGCCGGTACGCCGCCGATCGCCCAGGCCGTGGGCCTCGGCGCGGCGGTGGACTATCTGAACGCCATCGGCATGGAGAAGATCGCCGCTCATGAGCACGCGATCACCGAGTACGCGGTCAAGCGCCTCCTGGAGGTGCCCGACCTGCGGATCATCGGCCCGGTCTCGGCCGAGGACCGGGGCGCCACGGTCTCCTTCACGCTCGGCGACATCCACCCGCACGACGTGGGCCAGGTGCTGGACGAACAGGGCATCGCGGTCCGGGTCGGCCACCACTGCGCGCGGCCGGTCTGTCTGCGGTACGGAATTCCTGCGACCACACGGGCGTCGTTCTATCTGTACTCCACGCCCGGTGAGGTTGACGCACTGGTCGACGGGCTGGAGCACGTCCGTCAATTCTTCGGGTAGAGCGGAGCCACTGTGAAGCTTGATTCGATGTACCAGGACGTCATCCTCGACCACTACAAGCACCCTCACGGGCGCGGTCTGCGGGACGGCGACGCCGAGGTGCACCATGTGAATCCCACGTGCGGCGACGAGATCACCCTGCGTGTGAAGTACGACGGCTCGCGCGTCGCGGACGTGTCCTACGACGGCCAGGGCTGTTCCATCAGCCAGGCCAGCGCGTCCGTGCTGAATGAGCTGCTGGTCGGCAAGGAGCTGGCCGAGGCGCAGAAGATCCAGGCGACCTTCCTGGAGCTGATGCAGTCCCGGGGCCAGATCGAGCCCGACGACGCGATGGAGGAGGTGCTGGAGGACGCGGTCGCGTTCGCCGGCGTCTCCAAGTACCCGGCGCGAGTGAAGTGCGCGCTGCTGAGCTGGATGGCGTGGAAGGACGCGACCGCCCAGGCTCTGGGAGACGGCGCTGAGAGGAAGACGGCATGACGGAGAACACGGGAGCGGCGCTGAAGCCGGCCTCGGAGGAAGAGGTCCGCGAGGCCCTCTACGACGTGGTCGACCCCGAGCTGGGGATCGACGTGGTCAACCTCGGGCTGATCTACGGCATCCACATCGACGACTCCAATGTCGCGACGCTGGACATGACCCTGACCTCGGCGGCGTGCCCGCTCACGGACGTCATCGAGGACCAGGCGAAGTCGGCGACGGACGGCATCGTCAATGAGCTGAAGATCAACTGGGTCTGGATGCCCCCGTGGGGCCCGGACAAGATCACTGACGATGGGCGCGAGCAGCTGAGGGCGCTGGGCTTCAACGTCTGAGCGATCGGCGTCGGAAGCGATCGGCGTTCGAGCGATCCGGCCGCGCCGGAGTGGAACGGCCGCACCTGCCAGGACCTCCTGGTGGATGCGGCCGTTCCGCCGTTTCCGCTCCCCGTCCCGACTCCGAGGTCCGACCCGCCCATGCCCTTCACGCTGTGCCACCCCGCCGCCGTACTGCCGCTGCTCAGGCCGCCGTTCGTGCCCGCCGCCCTGGTCGCCGGATCCCTCGCCCCCGATGTCCCGTACTTTCTGAGCGGGGCGGTGCCGGTGACCGCCCAGTCCTGGTACGCGCCGTTCGCCAACGCCACCGAGACCCATGAACTCGCCGGAGCGCTCCGGCTGGACCTTCCCCTGACCGCCGCGCTGCTCGCGCTGTACTGGCTGGTACGGAGGCCCGTGGCCGCCCTGCTGAACCGCCGGGCCGCCGCAGCACCGGTCCGGGGCCGTGATCCGCTCTCCTGGGCCCGCCGCGCGGCCTGGCTCCTGCTGTCGGCGCTGATCGGCGTGGCCACCCATCTGGTGTGGGACTCCTTCACCCACTGGGACGGCGAGGCCGTCGTCCGGATCGCCCTCCTCCGCGCCGAGGTGACCGACGGGCTGACGGTGGCCCGGCTGGCGCAGCACCTCAGCACCGCCGTCGGCGCGGCCCTGATCACGCTCTGGCTCTGGCGCCGCCGGAGCGCCCTCACCGCCCCGCCCGCCGACGGTGACGGTGGTGGCGGCGGCGGTCTGCCCCGCTGGGCCCGCCGCTCGATACCGGCGGCCCTTGCCGCCGCGACCCTCGCCGGCGCGCTGGCGCGCTGGTCCCGGCACACGGCCGAGAACCCCCACGGCCTCCCGCTGGAGAACACCCTCGCGGTCCTCGCCACCGGCGGCGGCGCGGCCTTCGCCGCGGCCCTCGTCTGCTACGCCGCCCTCTGGTGGCTGACCGGCCGCGGGCGGATCGCCCGGCACTGATGCGTACGCCCGTACACAACCATGTGTGCACTTGTACGCATGGGATACGGACTGCTCGCCGCGGCGATAGCGGCAGAGGTAGCCGGAACCACGGCCATGAAGTACAGCGAGGGATTCACCAGGCTCTGGCCCTCACTGCTGACCGTCGCCGGTTATCTGATCGCCTTCACGCTGCTGGCGCAGACACTCAAGACACTCTCGGTCGGCACCGCCTACGCCATCTGGGCGGGGGTCGGCACCGCCGCCGTCGCCGCGATCGGCATGCTCTTCCTCGGCGAGGGGGCGAGCCCGGCCAAATTCGCCGGCATCGCCCTGGTGATCGCCGGAGTCGTGGTCCTGAACATGGGAGGCGCGCACTGATGACCCGCCGCTACGACCCGGACCGGCGACAGCGCATCATCGACGCCGCGGTCCGGGTCGTCGGACGCGGCGGGATCGACGCGCTCAGCCATCGCACCGCCGCCGCCGAGGCCGATGTGCCGCTGGGCTCCACCACGTACCACTTCGCCTCCCTGGACGAACTCCTGGACGCCACGCTGCGCCAGGTCAACGAGAACTTCGCGGCGGCGGTGGTCGACAGCGAGGCGCTCATCGCCCCGGGGGCCGATGTCGCCGCCGAGCTGGCCCGGGTGATGGGCCGGTGGCTGGCGGGGGACCGGGCCAGGGTGGAGCTGGAGTACGAGCTGTATCTCGCCGCCCTCCGCCGCCCCGCCCTGCGGCCCGTCGCCGCCGAGTGGACCCAGGGCATCGTGGACGCCCTCGCCGCCCACGCCGACGCGGCCACCGCGAGGGCGCTGGTGGCGATGGTCGACGGGATCTCTCTCCAGGTCCTGCTGACGGACACCCCGTACGACGAGGAGTACGCCAGGGAGATGCTGGCCCGGATCCTGGGGCCTGGGACCGCCCGGGACGGGCGGCCGTGAGACCGGTTGGCTCCCGGGGCGGACGCCGCGTTAGGTTCTCCCCATGACCGATACCACCGCTCCCCGCACCAACGGCGCCGTCGCCGCCGGCCTCGCGACACTCACCGCCGACGGCACTGTTCTCGACACCTGGTTCCCCGCCCCCCAGCTCGCCGCCGAGCCGGGTCCCGCCGGAACCGAGCGGCTCACTCCCGAGCGGGCCGCGGAACTCCTGGGCGCGGGCGCGGCCCGGGCGATCGGCCCGGACGCCCGCCGGGGCGTCGAGGTCGTCGCCGTGCGCACGGTCATCTCCTCGCTCGACGACAAGCCGCTCGACGCGCACGACGCCTACCTCCGTCTCCACCTGCTCTCGCACCGGCTGGTCCGCCCGCACGGCCAGAGCCTGGAGGGCGTCTTCGGGCTGCTCGCCAATGTCGCCTGGACCTCGCTCGGCCCGGTGGCCGTCGACGACATCGAGACGGTCCGGCTGAACGCCCGCGCCGAGGGTCTGCACCTCGCCGTGACCAGCATCGACAAGTTCCCCCGGATGACGGACTACGTCGCGCCCAAGGGCGTGCGCATCGCCGATGCCGACCGGGTCCGCCTCGGCGCGCACCTGGCCGAGGGCACCACCGTGATGCACGAGGGCTTCGTCAACTTCAACGCGGGCACGCTCGGCACCTCCATGGTCGAGGGCCGGATCTCCGCCGGTGTGGTCGTCGGCGACGGCTCCGACATCGGCGGCGGCGCGTCCACGATGGGCACCCTCTCCGGCGGCGGCAATGTGATCATCTCGATCGGCGAGCGCTGCCTGATCGGCGCGGAGGCCGGAGTCGGCATCGCGCTCGGCGACGAGTGCGTGGTCGAGGCCGGTCTCTATGTCACCGCGGGCACCCGGATCACCCTGCCGGACGGGGAGATCGTCAAGGCGCGGGAGCTGTCCGGCGCGAACAACATCCTCTTCCGCCGCAACTCGGTCACGGGCGCGGTCGAGGCGCGGCCGAACAACGCGGTCTGGGGCGGACTGAACGACGTCCTCCACAGCCACAACTAGCCGTCGGCTCCTGTCCGGGCCGTCAGCTCCTCGTACGCCCGAAGCAGTCCGTCGGCCGCCTCCCGGCCGGCGGACTGGAGCGGGGCCCGCACCGGCCCCGCGCGCAGCAGCGCCTTCGCGGTCACCGCGCCCGGCAGCCCCGCCGCCATCATCAGCTCCGTCAGCGGCAGCACCAGCCGGTTCAGCTCCGCCGCCCGTGCCGTGTCGCCCGCGTCGAAGGCGTCGAGCACCGCCCGCAGCGGCTCCGGGGCGACATTGGCTACCGTACTGACGAAGCCCGCGCCGCCCACCGCGTACAGCGGCAGATTCAGTTCCTCGCAGCCGGAGTAGTACGCCAGCGAGGTGCGCCCGATCACCTTGGCCGAGCCGAGCAGGTCGTACGCGCAGTCCTTGACGGCCACCACGCGCGGGTGGTCCGCGAGCCGCAGCACGGTCTCCACCTCGATCCGGGTGCCGGTGCGGCCCGGGATGTCGTACAGCATCAGCGGCAGCCCGGTCGCGTCCGCCACCGTGCGGAAGTGCGCCTCCACCGCCGCCTGCGGCGGGCGGCTGTAGTACGGGGTGACCACCAGCAGCCCGTCGGCCCCGGCGCGTTCGGCCGCGCGGGCCAGCTCCACCGTGTGGCGGGTGTCCGCGCTGCCCACGCCCGCCACCAGGGGCGCCCCCGGGCCGACCGCCTCCCGTACCGCCCTGATCAGCGCGGACTTCTCGGCGTCGGAGGTGGTGGGGGACTCGCCGGTGGTCCCGTTGAGCACCAGGCCCTCGCAGCCCCGGGCGACCAGGCCGGCCGCGTGCCGGGCCGCCGCCCCGAGGTCCGGCCCGCCGTCGGCGGCGAAGGGGGTGATCATGGCGCAGAGCGCCCGGCCGAAGGGGCGTGGTGTGGTCATGACCGGAAGTCTCGGCCCTGCCAACCGTGAAGGTCCACTTAGTTCTGCTTCCCCTCATGGTCAAGCGATGCTGAAGGGTGGATCGACTCCCTTGACCTCAAGTGAACTTGATGTCTGACGCTGGTGGCCGGTGGCGCGCCGCAGGGGCGCGCCCGACCGGAGGGACCCCGCCATGCCCGAGCCAGTGATCGTCCGTCCCGGCGCCCGCCCCGAGCTGAGCCGCCCCGACGCGGGCGTCATCAAGGTCTCCACCTGGGATGTGGGCGACCCCGGGCGGCAGCGCGCCGCCCTGGACGCGATCGGGCGGGCCTGGCTCGGCCGCGACTGGCCGGACGGCGGACTGCTCTCGTACACCGTTCACCTCGGCGAGGACGGCCGGACCCTGCTGCACTACTCGCAGTGGGCCGACGAGGACGCCTACCGGCGGTTCTTCGACGGCCCCCGGGATCGGAGGAACGCCGAGATCGACGCCGCCGTCCCCGGGATCAGGCGGCTCGCGCTCGACTCGTACGAGCTGTACCGCAGCCACACCTCCCGCGAGGACGACCCCCGGGTGCCCGGCTGCGTCGTGATCGTGGAGGTCGAGTTCGAGGGCCCGGACCCGGAGCGGCAGCGGGGCTGGGTGGACACCGTTCTGAGCGCGCTGGCCTCGGACCCGGCGACCGCGCCCGGCGGTGGTGCGCCGGACGGCGGCGGCGAGCGCGACCCCCGTACGGCCGGGATCTCCGGCTCCTTCCACCTCGGCGCCGACGGCCGGCGGGTGCTCAACTACGCCGAGTGGGAGAGCGCCGAACTCCACCGCGCCGCCCTCGCGTCCCCGGGCTTCGGGATCGGCGCGGCCACCGAGGAGTGGGAGCGCGTGGCGGGCTACCCCGGGGTGCGCGAGGGCCGGGTGAACCGGTACACGCCCGGACTGAGTCTCGGTCCGGGCGTGTGACACGGATACGGATCACGGGCGGAAGCGCAGCACCTGCGGGTCGTGGTCGCTGTTCTGGTCCGTGAACTCCGCGTTGATGTGGACGCTGTCGTAGCTGAAGTCGTCGATCGAGGGGCTGGTCAGTATCTGGTCCAGCACCTGGCTGTTGCCCTGGTAGACATAGGAGTAACGATCCGCCCTGGGCAGCGACTTCACCGCCGCGTACAGCGCGCCGCCCGCGGTCAGCTCCTTCGTCGTCGCCGAGAACTCAAAGTCGTTGATGTCGCCGACGACCAGCACGTCCGCGCGCCGGTCGGCCTTGAGCACCTCCTTGACGAAGGTGTTCACCGACCGGGCCTGCGCCACCCGCTGGACCTCGGAGGAACGGTTCGGCGGCTGGCGGTGGGAGGTGAGGGCCTCGTCGCCGCCCTTGGAGCCGAAGTGGTTGGCGATCACGACGACCGGGCGGCCCCGGAAGGTGAACTCGCCCGCGAGCGGCTTGCGGCTGGACTCCCAGGCGCTGTTCCCCGGGTCGATCCGGCCCGGGGAGAGCGTCAGGGCCGCCCGGCCCCGCTCCCGTACGACACCGGTCGCCGTGGTGGCGTCGCCGCCCGCGCGGTCGGTGAACGACACCCGCTCCGGGTTGAAGAGGAAGACCTGGCGGATGTTGCCGCCGGGCTGGCCGCCGTCCTTGTTGTTCTCCGGGGAGATCGAGCGCCAGTCGTACGCCGGGCCGCCCGCCGCGACGATCGCGTCCGTGAACTTCTTGACCGTCTTGTCGGCGGCGACCGTGCCGTCGTTCTTCGATCCGCTGTCGTCCTGGATCTCCTCCAGGGCCAGGATGTCCGGCGAGGCCAGATTCTCCACCACGGCCCTGCCCAGGGCGTCGAACTTCTCCTGGGGGTCGGACGGGTCCAGGTTCTCCACGTTGTATGTGGCCACCGCCAGCTCGCCACGCCGCTGCGGGCGGGTCTTCTCGGCCTGAAGACCCCGGTCGGCGACCGTGCCGAGGGTCCGCGCGACCAGCGTGTAACCGCCGTACTGACTGAAGTCGAGGGGGCCCTCGGTGCGGCCGGTCAGCACATCGCCGACGTTCGCCTTCGGGAAGGGCTGCTCGGCGGTCGGGATCAGCGACTGGATCTGGAGCCTGCCGGAGTTCTGGGAGGCGTACGAGCCGTACCGCGCGCCCCCGCGCACCGTGGGGTTCTCGTACGGCTTGACCGTCACCCAGAGCGCGGAGAAGGAGTCGGTCGCGCCGACGATCCGGGAGGTGTCGACGCGGACGTTGACGCCCTCCAGGGACTCGTAGTGATCGAGGGCGTACGTCTTCGGCTTCAGCGGGAGCGCGTTGACGCTGCCGCCCGCCGCGGGGTCGCCGGGCGGGGCGTAGGCGGAGGGCACCGAGCGGGCGGAGACGGTGACCGGGGCGGGCAGTTCGTTGCCCGCGGAGACCACGGTGACCGTCGGCCGGGTGATCTGGGTCAGCGACTGATTGCCGGAGGCCGTGCCGCCGGGGACGAACTCGGTGACCGTGCCGGAGACCAGCACCTCGTCGCCGGTCTTCACCGGCGGGGTGGAGCCGGGGCCGGTGAAGACGAAGACGCCCTCGCTGGTCGCCGGGTCGGCGTCGGGGGCGCTGTCCTGGAACCAGAATCCGCGCGAGGAGCCGTAGCCCCGCACACCGGTGACGATGCCGGGGACGTCGGCGACCGGCTGACCGGCCAGCGGGGAGATCCGGGTGGCGCCCTGGATGTCATGGATCCGGACACCGGCCGCGGCGTCGCCCGCCGGCTCGGCCGACGCGGCGGAGCCGGTGAGCAGTCCGGCGGCGAGCGCGGAGGCGACGAGGGCCGCGAGGGCGGCGGTTCTCGGTACGGCGGAGGAAGGCATCGGGTTCTCCGGGATCGAGGTGGTGGGCCACGGGGTGGGTGGTGCGCGCTCCGCGCGGTGTGGCGCGAAGACGGCTCTACGCGCGTCAATCTCTTGGCTGGGCGGTGGACTTGTCAAGAGCGGCCGGATGTACGGCGGAAGGCGGGCGGCCGAAGAGCCGTGCGCGCCCGGCCTTCGGCGGCCGGCCGCCGCGGTGCGGGCGGTCGCGCCGGGCGTCCGGCCGGGCCCGCCCCGGGGGTGTCCGGTAAGCGTCCGACCGGGTGTCCGAGAACGTCGGCAGGGCGCCGGGGAAGCGCGACCGGGCGGCGAAACCCGGTGAAATGCGTCTACGCTGGAGAGCGCTCAGAGGCCATGCCCACCCCCCTGTACGTCCCGATGTACGCCCCGAGGAGAAACAGCCAGATGCCCCAAGACGGTCCCTCCCTGCCGCCCGTACGGCTGCGCTCGGACGCGGAGCTGGCGCGGGACGCGCTCGCCGCCCCCCTGCTGACCAGGGCCGTGAGGCTCGCCCGCTGGGCGGGCCCCGGGACGCTGGTGGACGCGGGCGGCGAACTGGCCGAGGAGCAACTGGCCGCCGCGGCCGAGGAGCTGGGCCTGGGGGCCGACGAGGACGGCCCGGCGTTCGCGAGCGAGGCCTGGCGCACCGCCGTCGACGCCGGACTGATCGAGGTCCGGGACCCGGAGGGGGACACCGGGCACGGCACGGCCGGCCCCGGCGAGAATCTCGCACTGCTGATCTCCGGCGGCCCGCGGGACGTCCTCGCCGTCTGGCTGGAGGCGCTGGAGGCCGTCCACGCGGACGCCGTCGCCCCGCTGCTCGACGATCTGACCGACGCGATCGGCGAGGACGGCGAGATCGACCTCGGGATGCTGGAGTGGGACCCCGAGGCGGAGGCGGAGTTCCTCGACGGGGTCCTCGGCAATCTGTATCTGCTCACCGTCACCGACGGCGGCCCGGTCGAGCAGCCGGTGCCGCTCCCCGCGCTCGCCGCCTCGATGATCGTCCCCGACGACATGGGCGAGCCCACCGACGACGTACTGGAGCAGGTCTCGGACGCGATGATGCGGCTGGACGACCAGTTCCGGCTGCTGGAGCCGATCGGACTGGTCGAGTACCAGCCGGTGGACGACGCCCTGATGGCCGAGGACGACGAGGGCGGCCCGGTCGACGACGACGAGGACGTCTCCCGCTACGGACTGGTCCGGCTCACCCCCCTGGGGCTCTACGGGATCAGGGCGCGGATGCTGGACGCGGGCATCGACGCGCCCGCCGTGGGAGAGCTGGCCGACAAGGGCGCCGACGCCCTCCTCGACGGGCTCGCCCACTACCCCGAGCAGGCCGCCCGCGCCGAGACGGAACAGTGGCTGGCCCGCCGCGAACCCGCCCCGGCCGCACACGAACTCCTCGCGGCGGCGCGCGGCGCGGACCCCGGCGGCCCGCTGCGGCGGCTGCTCTGCCAGCAGGCGCTGGCGCTGGTGGGCCCCCAGGCCGAGGCGGAGGTCCGCGCGGTGCTCGACGATCTCGAACTCGGCGGTCTCGCCCGGGTCTGGCTCGCCGAGCACGGTGCCGCCGATGTGCCCCCGCCGCCGGAGGCCATGATCTTCTGGCTCTCCGTCGACACCCTCGCCGCCCAGCTCGACGCGGACGGCGAGTCCGACGAACTCCGCGCCCTGGTCGAGGGCCTCACCGGGCAGCACACCGGCTTCTTCGAAGCCGCCTGGCGAGTCGACCACCCGGCCACCGCCGACGTCCTGGAGGCCATGGGCCGCCTCCACCCCGACAAACGCGCCGCCAAGGAGGCCCGCAAGGCCGCCTTCAAGGCCCGCTCCCACCGCCCCGCCTGAGACGGGGACCGAGGGCCCCCGCCCGGCTGGCCGGTCGGGGCCCTCGGCAGCCACGGCATTCAGCCCTGCGGGCGGCCGGGGGCCACTCGCCTGGGAACTGCCGGATGAGCTTGACCCTCATGACTCCGCTCCGGGCGGTCGGCCCCGGCGAGAACGATTCCGGCCCGGCGGCCGGGGCCGGGCCTCCCGGCCCCGTCCGCCGGCTCGCATCGCGCGCGCGGGTGACCGCCCACCCGCGCCCCCGACCGCGCACCGCGAAAACCGCCCAGGCCCCGGCCGCCCGGCGATCACCCCCCACTCCGGCGCGCTTTCGCGCGCCCGAGCGCATAACTCAAGCCACGCTCTGGCCAGTTTCACTCCTTTGGTGTTCAAAACCCTCGCTCACGAGGGAGGAATCGTTTGCTCACCGTTCCCCGACGGTAACCAGGGCACCGGTCACCCGCCGGCCCCGAGCCATTCGTGCCCCTCAGGATCACCAGGTACCTCAGGAGAGACTCGATGCCGCTCACCCGCAGAGAATTCAGCAGGCAGTCCGCGCTCACCGGTGCGGGCGTCGCCCTCACCGGCGCCGTCGCGGCGCTCGCCACCGCGCCAGGGGCGCTCGCCGCCGAGGATGTCACCGGGCGCGGTGGCGACGGCGACGGGCGCGAGCCCGGGTACGGCCCGCTGCTCCCCGATCCCGAGGGCCTGCTCGCGCTGCCCGCGGGCTTCTCGTACCGGGTCGTCACGCACAGCGGGGTGACCCGGCTGGAGTCCGGCGAGTTCACCCCCTCGCGCCACGACGGCACCGCCGCCTTCCCCGGCCCCCGGGGCGTCACCCTCCTCGTCGTCAACCATGAGCTGCGCGGCACCCGCGACCGCTGGCAGTACCCGGTGCCGCCGGCCGAGGGGCATGTCTACGACCCCGCCGCGTCCGGCGGCTGCACGGTGGTCGAGGTGCGCCCGGGCGGCGAGGCCGCCCAGTGGGTCGGCGTGGCCGGGACGTCCACCAACTGCGCCGGTGGCGGCACCCCCTGGGACACCTGGCTCACCTGCGAGGAGACCGAGGAACTCGCCGGCCAGAACGGGATGACCAAGGACCACGGCTATGTCTTCGAGGTCGACCCCTACGACCGCCGGGCCAACCGGGACCCCCGCCCGGTGAAGGCCTTCGGCCGCTTCGCCCACGAGGCCGTCGTCATCGACCCCAGGAGCGGCCACGCCTACCTCACCGAGGACGCGGGCGCTCCGCACGGCCTCTTCTACCGCTGGGTGCCCCCGGAGGGCTTCCGGCACGGCCGCGGCAGGCTGCGCGGGCTGGCCGACGACGCCGGTACGCTCCAGGCGCCCCGCTGTTTCGACTCCGGGGGCCGCTTCGTCGACGACCTCTCCCGCGCCACCAGGATCGGCACGGTCTACGGCGTGGACTGGACCGACGTACCCGACCGCGACGCCCGCACCACCCCCGTGCGGAAGCAGTTCGCCGACGGGGCCGTCACCCGGGGCCGCAAGCTCGAAGGCATGTGGTGGGGCGACGGCGGGGCCTACTTCGTCTCCTCGTACGCCCGCTCCGACAGCCCCGGCCCGCACTCCGGCCAGGTCTGGTTCTACCACCCGAGGCGGCGCACCCTCACCCTGAAGGTCCTGCTCGGAGCCGGGGACGACGCCACGAGGGGCGGCGACTACGACGGCCCCGACAACATCACCGTCTCCCCGTACGGCGGGCTGATCATCGCCGAGGACGGCGAGGGCGCGCAGCACCTCTTCGGCGCGACCGACCGGGGGCGCACCTACCCGATAGCCCGCAACGAGCGGAACACAGGCACCGAGCAGCAGCCGAAGTACAGCGAGTTCGCCGGGGTGGTCTTCTCGCCCGACGGCGGGACGCTGTACGCGAACATGCAGAGCCCGGGCATCATGCTGGCGATCACCGGACCGTGGCGGCGGCACTCCCACCGCGACTGACCCCCGCCCGGCGTTCCGGCCGGGACCTCTTCGCCCGGAACGCCGCGTCGCCCGATGGGGTGGCACGCGGGAGCGACCCGGCGGCCCCGGACCGGGCGGGCGCTCCCGCGCCCGAGTGCCGTGCGGCCACCGGACACGAACGGCCCGGAGCGCGCGCGGCCCGGCGGTCCGAACGGAGGGAACGGCCATGGATCCGGTGTACGAGAAAGGCGGGCGGCCGGGATGACCGGCCTGGTCACCCATGGCGGGATCGCGTCGGGCGGGGCGGTGCTCCGCACCCCTTCGAGAGGGTCTTCCGGGCCCGGCGCGCACCCCGTGCGGCTCTGAGCCGCACCTATTCTGAACTGGTGTTCAGTTGCCGTTCGCCTTGCGGGGACAGGCCCGTACGGCCCTGTTTCCGGTTGCGATCTGACCACGGTCTCACCCGGGCGTTGTCGCTTTGCGCCCGGAGAGACCATACTTCCAGTAATGACGAAGTCAGCCGGATCCCGGCGCCACCTGCCGTCCAGTCCCTTCAACCGCAATGCCCCGGCAGCCCCGCCGATCGAACAGTGGGCGGTGGGCGACCGGGTATCACACGATCAATTCGGCCTGGGAAGGGTCATCGCGGTCGAGAACGACAACGCCGCGGTGCTCGTCGACTTCTCCGGGCGGAAGGGCAGAATCCTCAGCCCTTTCGCCAAGCTGGCCAAGCTCTGAGGACCAATCCCCCGCCGGGGCCCGCTGCCGAGATCCACAGGGCAGCGGGCCCCGGCGCTCTGTCGGGGCGTCCGGTCAGAGCGCCTGGGCGGCGGGCTTCACCATGCCGCGCACGGTGCGTGACTTCACGAAGTCGCCCATGGCGGTCATCTCCCACTCGCCGGAGAACTGCCGGATGAGCTTGGCCATCATGACCCCGGTCTGCGCCTCGGCCGAGGTGAGGTCGAAGCGGACCAGCTCCTCGCCGGTCGCCGCGTCCATCAGCCGGCAGTAGGCCTTGGCGACCTCGGTGAACTTCTGGCCCGTGAAGGAGTTCACGGTGAAGACCAGCCCGGTGGCCTCCGCCGGGAGCCGGCCGAGATCCACGGTGATCACCTCGTCGTCGCCCGCGCCCTCACCCGTCAGATTGTCGCCGGAGTGCTTGATCGAGCCGTTGAGGATCGCCAGCTTGCCGAAGTAGCAGCTGTCCAGGTGATTCCGGTTGGGGCCGTAGGCGATCACGGACGCGTCGAGGTCGATGTCCTTGCCCCGGTAGGCGGGCTCCCAGCCGAGGCCCATCTTGACCTTGGAGAGCAGCGGCTTGCCGCCCTTGACCAGCGAGACCGTCTGGTTCTTCTGGAGGCTGACCCGGCCCTTGTCCAGATTGATCTTCCCGGCGCCGGGTACGGGGGCAGCCGCGGCCGGCGGCGGGGGAGCGGCGGCCGGGGTGGACGCCACCGCCCGGGCGGGCGCGGGGGGAGCGGGCGGCGCGACAGGGGCGGGCGCGGGGGCCGCGGCGGGCTCCTCGTCGACCGAGACGCCGAAGTCGGTGGCGATGCCCGCCAGTCCGTTGGCATAGCCCTGGCCGACCGCACGGGCCTTCCAGACGCCATTGCGCAGATAGATCTCCACGACGACGAGAGCCGTCTCACCGCCGAGCCGGGGCGGGGTGAAGGTGGCGAGCACGCCTCCGGTGCCGGCGTCGCGGATGGTCGCGGTCGGCTCGATGCCCTGGAAGGTCTGCCCCGCGGCGTCCGGACTGGCCGTGACGACGATCTTCTCGATGCCGGCCGGGACGGCGGAGGTGTCCACCACGATCGCGTCCGGGGCCGAGCCCCCGCCGGAGCGGTGGGTGACGCCGGGGCCGGTGGGCTGGTTGTAGAAGATGAAGTCGTCGTCGGAGCGCACCTTGCCGTCGGCGGTGAGCAGCAGGCCCGATACGTCGAGCCGCACCGGGGCGGCGACGTCCACCGCGACACGCGCGACGGAGAGAGGGATGTTCGAG
Source organism: Streptomyces inusitatus (assembly GCF_014651115.1). Taxonomy (GTDB): domain Bacteria; phylum Actinomycetota; class Actinomycetes; order Streptomycetales; family Streptomycetaceae; genus Streptomyces; species Streptomyces amakusaensis. The sequence continues at coordinate 104,325 of NZ_BMWG01000014.1, forward strand.
CCGGGGGTCATTGCGGTCATGCCGGGGTAACGAGCGAAGCCGCTCCGCCGTTCCCTCACCGTTCTCCCTCCACTCCCGCGAACCGCCTTTCGGCCCAACGCCCGCCGAGGCCCCCCGCGGCCTCACTTCAGCGCGGCGGCCATCATCTTCTGGGCCACGGGCGCGGCCAGCCCATTGCCGCTGACCTCGGAGCGGGGACCGCCCGCGTCCTCGATCAGCACCGCGACCGCGACCTGGCGGTCGCCCGCCTCGGCGTAGGAGGTGAACCAGGCGTACGGCGTCTCGCTGTTGTTCTCGCCGCGCTGGGCCGTGCCCGTCTTGCCGCCGACCTCGGCGCCCGGGACCCTGGCGTTGGTGCCGGTGCCGTCCTCCACGACGGTGACCATGGCGCTGCGGAGCTGCTCGGCGGTGGACTTCGAGATCACCCGCCGGGAGTCGCCCCCGGGGGACTCCAGCGTCTCCCCGGCGGAGTCCACCACCTCGGAGACCAGGTGCGGGGACTCCAGCACCCCGTCGTTGGCGATCACGGCGGAGACCATCGCGATCTGGAGCGGGGTCGCGGTCACATCGAACTGGCCGATGCCCGTCATCGCCGTCTGCGCCTTGTCGAGGCCGGTCGGGAAGACGCTCTCGTACGCCCGCACCGGAACGTCCAGCTCCTTGTCGTTGAAGCCGAACCGCTCGGCCGTCTCCCGCACCTTGTCCTGGCCGAGGTCGACGGCCAGCTTGCCGAAGACGCTGTTGCAGGAGTAGCGCAGGGCGGTGCGGATCGAGGCGTTCTCGCAGGGGGCGGACGCGATGTCGTTGGGCAGCTTCCGGACGGTGCCGGGCAGGATGTACGGCACCGGGCTCTCGGTCGGCTCGTCCACCGAGCCGTACAGACCCTCCTCCAGCGCCGCCGCCGCGACCACCAGCTTGAAGGTCGAGCCGGGTGCCAGCGGCTGCCGCAGCGCCCGGTTGACCAGCGGTTTGTCCGGGTCGTCGAGAAGCTTCTCCCACGCGGCGGAGTCCGAGGTGCCGGCGATCTCGGACGGGTCGTACGAGGGGGTGCTGACCATGGCGAGGATCTCCCCGCTCGCGGGGTCGAGGGCGACGGCCGCGCCCTTGGTGTCGCCGAGGGCGCGGTAGCCGGCCTTCTGCACGGCGGGGTCGATGGTGGTCAGAACGTCGCCCGGCTTCTGCTGCTTGTTGGTCAGCTCGTCCAGCGGATTCCGGAACCGGCTGTCGGTGCCGTCCAGCACCTCGCGGTAGATGCCCTCCAGCTGGGTCGAGCCGTACGCCTGCGAGCTGTAGCCGGTCACCGGCGCGTACAGCCCCCCGTCGGGGTAGGTGCGCTTGTACGCGTAGTCCGCGCCGCCGGTCCGCGCCGAGCCGGTGACGGGCGAGCCTGCGACGACGATGTCGCCCTGTGGCTGCGCGTACTGGGCGATCTTCGTGCGCGGGTTGCGGTCGTGGTCGGCGAGGGCCTTGGCGTCGTAGGCCTGGAGCCAGGTGGCCCGCACCAGCAGGGCGAGCACCAGCAGCAGGCTGAAGACTGCGGAGTGTCTGATCGTCTTGTTCATCCCACCGGAAGACGAACGGCCGACGGCGGGCCGTTCCTCTCTCACGTGATTCTCAGGACTTCCTCATGTCGCACAGGCCCCACTGGCCCGGCAGTGGCAGTGGCAGCGGCTATCGGCCGAGGAAACCCGACTCGTACGCCGCGATCACCGCCTGGGTGCGGTCCCGCGCCCCCGTCTTCGCCAGCACCGCCGCGACATGCGACTTCACCGTCGCGGCCCCCACCCTCATCCGCCCCGCCATCTCCGCGTTCGTCAGCCCCGTCGCCATCAGCCGCAGCACATCGGCCTCCCGCCCGGTCAGCCGCGCCACCCAGGGCGGCGGGGCCGCGCGCCGCGCGCCGTACTCGGAGGCCAGCGCGCGCACCGCCGAAGGGAAGAGCAGCGAGTCGCTCCGGGCGACCAGCCGCACCGCCTGGACCAGCTCCTCCGGGGCCGCGCGCTTCAGCAGAAAGCCCGCCGCGCCCGCGCGGAGCGCCTCGTACACATAGGAGTCGTTCTCGAAGGTCGTCACCACCACGATCCGGGGCGGATCGGGCAGGGAGGCGAGGATCCGCTCGGTGGCGCGGATGCCGTCGATCTCCGGCATCCGCACATCCATCAGCACCACGTCGGGCCGCAGCTCCCGTACGACGGAGACCGCCTCCGCGCCCGTCGTCGCCTCGCCCACCACCGTCAGTCCGGGCTCCGCCTCCAGGATCACCCGGAGCGCGGTGCGCACCATGCGCTCGTCGTCGGCGAGCACGATCCGTACGGCGGCGTCGTTCATCGGCCGTCGCCGCCCCGGGGGGCGCCCAGCGGCAGTCCGGCGCGCAGCCGCCAGACCCCGCCCACCGGCCCGGCCGAGGACTCCCCGCCGAGCAGGGCGGCCCGCTCGGCGACGCCGCGCAGCCCCCGGCCGCCTCCCGGGCGTACCACCGGGGCCCCGCCGGACAGCGGATTCTCCATGACGATCTCCAATTCCCCGCCCCGCAGGGCGATCGACAGGGACACCGGGGACGCCCCGGCATGGCGCAGGGCGTTGCTCAGCCCCTCCTGGACGATGCGGTACGCCTCGCGGGAGACGGGCGCGGGCACCGCCGACAGCTCCCCGTCGGCGGTGAGCGTCACCGGGACCCCGCTGCGGGAGATCAGCCCCGCCACCGCGTCCAGGGCGGGCCCGGCGGCCGTCCCCGGGGACTCCTCCCGGAGCAGGCCGAGCACCGAGTCGAGTTCGCCGACCGTGCGGCGGGTGGTCTCCTCGATCGCGGTCAGCGCCTCCAGGACGAAAGCGGGATCCGTCTCCAGCACCCGGCGGGCCGCCCCCGCCTGGAGGGTGACGGCGCTCAGCGCGTGGCCCACCGAGTCGTGCAGCTCCCGCGCGAGCCGGTTCCGCTCGGCCAGCTCGGCGGCCCGCCGCTCGGCGACCGCCAGCCGGTCCGCGGGCGTCGGCCCCAGCAGCACCGGGGCCAGCCGGGCGAGCGCCCCGCCCACCGCCGCCGCGCACCCGGCCAGCGCCAGCAGCATGGCGGCCCCGGCGAGCGGGAGGAGTCCGAGCTGCCACCCCGGCGCGCCGGACACCCCCATCCACTCCCGCGTCGACGGCACGAACGCCGCCGCCGCCACGCCCAGCGCGAACGGCGGCAGGGCGAGCGTCGCCCCGCTGACCAGCGCCCCCGCCCCGGTGTGCAGGGCGAACCAGACCGCCACCCGCAGCCGCCCCGGCCACGACCGGGCCGGCCCCTCCGCGAGCGACTCGGCGGGCACCGAGCAGAGCGCCCGCGAGGCCGCCGCCGACAGCGGTCCGGCCGGCGGGAAGAGCCCGGTCACCGCCGCGAGGGGCAGGCCCGCCGCGTACGCCCACAGCTGGGGCCCCAGCGAACCCGAGAGCAGCCGCGAACCGCCCGTGGCCGAGCTGACCAGCACCCCGCCGACGAGCCAGTACGGCATCATCAGCGCGCCGCCCAGGATCAGATGCGCCCAGCGCCGCCTGGCCCGCCGCCCGAACAGGGGGCCGAGGACCGCGTACGGCCGTCCCCTCATGCGCCCTGTCCCCGCGGCAGTGGGACGACGCGGGCGACCGGCGTCAGTCCGATGATCATTTCGCCGGCGTAGGCGAGCGCGCACGGAGCGGGCGGGCTTTCCCGGGGGCTCCCGGGGCCGGAGGAGGAATCCGGCGGGCCCCGGACGCGTTGAGCGGGGATGGGCGGGCCCCGCCCATCCCCGTGATCATTCGCGACACCCCTTGGAGAGAAACAGCATGCGCGTCGAGATCTGGAGCGACATCGCCTGTCCCTGGTGCTACATCGGGAAGGCCCGCTTCGAGAAGGGACTCGCGGACTTCGCCCACCGCGACGAGGTCGAGGTGGTCCACCGCTCCTTCGAACTGGACCCGGGCCACGCCAAGGGCGATGTCGGCTCCGTCGTGGACATGCTGGCGCTGAAGTACGGCCGTACCCGCGAGGAGGCGGTGGCCATGGAGGAGAACGTCGCCTCCAACGCGCACTCCGAGGGCCTCGCCTACCGCGCCGAGGGCCGCGACCACGGCAACACCTTCGACATACACCGTCTGCTCCACCTCGCCGCCGCCCGCGGGGTCCAGAACGAGCTGCTGGACCGCGCCTACCGGGCGAACTTCGCCGAGGAGCGCTCGGTCTTCGACCCCGCCGTCCTGCTCGCCCTCGCGGTCGAGTCCGGCCTCGACGAGGCCGAGGCGCGCGCCGTCCTCGCCGACGAGAGCGTGTACGCCGAGGAGGTGCGCGCGGACGAGCGCGAGGCCGCCGAGCTGGGCGCGAACGGCGTCCCCTTCTTCGTCTTCGACCGCCGGTACGGCCTCTCCGGCGGTCAGCCCGCCGAGCTGTTCACCAAGGCGCTGGAGCAGGCCTGGCAGGGCCGCGAGCCCGCCCCGGCGAGCGCCCCGGCGGCCGTCGGCGCGGACGCCCCGGCCTGTGACGCCGACGGTGCGTGCGAGGTGCCCGGGCACTGAGCCGCCGGGCGGGCAGCCGTTCCGGCACGGTTGACCGGCGGCCGGGTCCGGCCCAGGGTGGGACGCATGGAGACCTTGGGCGGTACCGAGTTCGCGCCGGACACGACGTATCTGAACACCTCCTCCACCGGACTGCTGCCGGCCCGGGCCGTCACCGCCATGACGGCCGTCATCCGGGATCTCGTGGCCGGCCGGCCGTCCGGTGTCGCGTACGACGACGCCCGGGTCGCCGGAGCCCGGCGGTCCTTCGCCCGGATCGCCGGGGTGGGGGCGGACCGTGTCGCCGCGGGCGGCTCGGTCGCGGGGCATGTCGCGCTGGTCGCGAACTCGCTGCCGCCGGGGGCCGAGATCCTCCTCCCTGAGGGGGAGTACACCTCGGTCGTCACCCCGTTCACGGTCCGGGGCGATCTCAAGCTCCGGTACGCGCCGCCGGCGGGCCTCGCGGACGCGGTGCGCCCGGGGACCGCGCTGGTGGCGTTCTCCGCGGTGCGGTCCTCGGACGGCCGGATCGCCGATCTGCCGGCGGTACGGGCGGCGGCGGCCGCGCACGGGGCCCGTACGCTGCTCGACGCGAGCCAGGCGGCGGGGTGGCTGCCGCTGAACGCGGGGGAGTGGGACTTCACCGTCACCGGGGCGTTCAAATTCCTTCTCTGCCCGCGCGGGGTCTCCTTCCTCACGGTCACCGAGGAGGCGCAGGGGACGGTGCCGCCCCTCCAGGCGGCGTTCTTCGCGGCGGAGGAGGGCGCGGAGGTGCTGTACGGCCCGGTGGAGCGGCTCGCCGCTTCGGCGCGGCGCTTCGACGAGGCGCCGTCGTATCTGTCGTACAGCGGGGCCGAGCGGTCGCTGGAGCTGGTGGAGGAGATCGGCGTGGCGGCGATCCACGCCCATGCGACCGGGCTGGCGAGGCGGTTCCGGGAGGGGCTCGGGGCGCTGGGGCACGAGCCGGTGCCCGGGGAGTCCGCGGTCGTCGCGGTGCCGGGGCTGGGCGGCCGGGCCGAGGGGCTGGCCCGGGAGGGCGTCATCGTCTCGGACCGGGCGGGGAATCTGCGGGTGGCGTTCCACCTCTACAACACGGCGGCGGAGGCGGACCGGCTGCTGGATCTTCTGACCGGCTGACCGCCGGGTCTGTGGGCCTACTGGGTCTACGCGCCTTCCGGTCCCGGACAGTCCGCCGTCTGCGCGCAGAGATTCGACTCGACCTTCCCGAGCAGCCGGGTCAGCTCCTCGCACTCGCCCGGCTCCAGCCCGGTGAGCGTCTGCACCTCCAGCTGGGACCAGGCCCGCTCCACCGCCGACCGCAGCGCGCAGCTCTTGTCCGTCGCCTCCACCAGGACCGCGCGCCGGTCGGCGGGGTCGGGGGCGCGGCGGACATGGCCCGACTGCTCCAGCCGCTGGAGCATCTTGGTCACGGTGGACGGGTCCAGCTCCAGCATCCTGATCAGATCGGACTGACGCACCGGGCCCGCGTCCCACAGATGCATCATCAAGAACTCCTGCCCCGGGTAGAGCCCGAGCCCTCTGAGCACCTTGGCGGCTGCCACCCGGTGCAGCCGGGCGACACGGGAGACGGCGTGGCTCACCGGGCCGCCCAGACAGGACTCCGCCGACGGCGCGCCGGGGCCGGAGGAGGCGGTGCGTATCGGCTCGCCGCAGACGGCGAACGGCGGCGGCTCGCTGCCCACCGGATCGACCGTGATCTCGGACTTCATCGGGCCTCCTCGGAAGAGATCGGAAGGGGTCGGAAGGGAACTGTCTGGTGAACAGTCTGGGGGACAGTCTCGCTCCCGCGTCTCTCCCCGTGACTGGATCTCTCTCCCAAAATTTTACCTTGGCCGACCAAGTAAATGCGTTACAGTGATGTCCCGGCCATTGATTGGTCGACCACATATATTTCGGGAGTACCGTATGACCACCGTCTTCGACCCCCTTGTGCTCCGAGGCGCACGGCTCTCCAACCGCGTCGCGATGGCTCCGATGACCCGCAGCCGCGCCTTCGGTCCGGGGCTGTCCCCCACGGAGTCGACGGTGGAGTACTACGCGCAGCGGGCGGGAGCCGGACTGATCATCACCGAGGGCATCCAGCCCTCCGTCACCGGTCAGGGCTACCCCGACACCCCGGGGCTGCACAGCGACGAGCAGGTCGCGGCCTGGCGCGAGGTCACCGACGCGGTGCACGCCAAGGGCGGCACGATCTTCGCCCAGCTGATGCACTCCGGGCGCATCGGCCATCCGGTGATCTTCCCCGACGGCCGGGCGAGCGTCGCCCCCTCCGCCGTCACCCCCGCGGGCCAGCTCTACACCGGCAAGGGAATGCTGGACTTCGTCGAGCCGCGCGCCCTGCCGGCCGAGGAGATCCCCTCCGTCATCGGGGAGTACGTCCACAGCGCCCGCAACGCCATCGCCGCCGGATTCGACGGTGTGGAGCTGCACGGCGCGAACGGCTATCTCATCCAGCAGTTCCTGTCCACCAACACCAACCTCCGCACCGACGAGTGGGGCGGCTCCGTCGAGAACCGCATCCGCTTCGCGGTCGAGACGGTCAAGGCCGTGGCCGAGGCCATCGGCGGCGAGCGCACCGCCATCAGGATCTCGCCCAACAACACCTACAACGACATCGCCGAGACCGACGCCCACGAGGTCTACCCGGCGCTCGTCCGCGAGCTCCAGCCGCTGGACCTGGCCTATCTGCACATCACCGAGACCAATGAGACCGCCCGGGAAGTGACCATCGCGGTCCGCGAGCGGTACCGGGGCGTCATCGTGCTCAACCCGGCGACCGAGGGCCCCACCGACCACCGGGCGCTGCCCCTCGTCGAGGACGGCATCGCCGACGTACTCGCCTTTGGCGCGCTCTTCCTCGCCAACCCGGACCTCCCGGAGCGACTGCGCGCCGCCGGCCCGTACAACACCCCCGACCCGGCCTCCTTCTTCGGCGGCGGTGACGAGGGATACCTCGACTACCCCGTACTGAACGAGGCCTGAGTCCGAGTACGCCGAGGGGCGGGTCCGGTCCGACGGGGGTGGACCGGACCCGCCCCTCGGCGCCTTCAGCGTACGGGGGTGAAGTCGCGCGCCCCGATGAACTCCGGCCGGGGCACCGGTGCGGCGAAGGGCCGTACCGCCGCGTTCTCCACGCTGTTGAAGACGATGAAGACATTGCTGCGGGCGTACGGGGTGATGTTGTCCCCCGAGCCGTGCATGCAGTTGCAGTCGAACCAGGTCGCCGAGCCCGCCCGGCCGGTGAAGAGCCGGATGCCGTGCTCGTCGGCGAACCGCGTCAGCGCCGCGTGCGACGGGGTCCCCGCGTCCTGCATCCGGAGCGACTTCTTGTAGTTGTCCTTCGGCGTCCCGCCCGCGCACCCCAGGAACGTCCGGTGCGAACCAGGCATGATCATCAGCCCGCCGTTGGTGTCCCGGTTCTCGGTCAGCGCGATGGAGACCGAGACGGTCCGCATGTTCGGCAGCCCGTCCTCGGCGTGCCAGGTCTCGAAGTCCGAGTGCCAGGAGAAGCCCGAGGCCCCGAAACCCGGCTTCACATTGATGCGGGACTGATGGACGTACACGTCCGAACCGAGGATCTGCCGTGCCCGGCCCACCACCCGCTCGTCGCGCACCAGGGCGGCGAAGACCTCGCTCAGCCGGTGCACATCGAAGACCGAGCGCACCTCCTGGGAGGCGGGCTCCACGATCGCGCGCTCCCCGGCGCGTACGGCGGGGTCGGCGATCAGCCGGTCCATCTCCGCCCGGTAGAGCGCGACCTCCTCGTCGGAGATCAGCTCCTCGACGGCGAGAAAGCCGTCCCGCTCGTACTCCAGCAGCTCGGACCGGAGGATCGGCCCCGGCGCGCCCGGGGCCGACCAGACGACCGGGTCCAGCCGGGGGGTCACCGCCTCGCTCGTGCCTCGGGTCGGGTAGAGATCGGTGCGCGCTGCGGTGGTCATGCTCAGCCCTCCTCGGTGATCAGGGGATATACGCCGTTCTCGTCATGGTCCTCCCGCCCGGTGACGGGGGGATTGAAGACACAGACACAGCGGAAGTCGGTACGGGGCCGGAGAGTGTGGCGCTCATGGCCGTCCAGCAGATACATCGTGCCGGGGGAGATCACATGGATCTCGCCGGTCTCGTCGTCGGTGAGTTCGGCCTCGCCCGACACGCAGAGCACCGCCTCGATGTGGTTGGCGTACCACATCGACGTCTCGGTGCCCGCGTACAGCACGGTCTCGTGGAACGAGAAGCCGACCTTCTCCCGGGCGAGCACCAGACGCTTGCTCTCCCAGGTGCCGGAGGCGGACCTCACATGGCGTTCGGTGTTCTCGATGTCCCGCAATGAACGGACGATCACGGTGCGATGCCGCCTTTCTCCCGTGGGTTTCTGTCTGTCTGTGTCTGTGTGTGTCTGTCTGCCGGTGTGGCCGCTCAGGCCGTTTCCCGGACGCAGCGGGCCAGGATCCGCAGCCCCTCGTCCAGCTCCTCGGGCGAGACGGTGAGCGCCGGGAGCAGCTTCACCACCTGGCTCTCCGGGCCCGAGGTCTCCAGCAGCAGCCCCAGCTCGAAGGCCCGGGCGCAGATCGCCGACGCCCGCGTCCGGTCGGTGAACTCCAGCCCCCACACCAGGCCCCGGCCCCGGAAGCGCGCGCCGGAACCGGTGTCCTCGGCGACGATCTCCAGCAGCGCCCGCTCGACCTGCTCGCCCCGGGCGAGGGTCTGCTTCTCCATCTGGCCGTCGGCCCAGTAGGCGTTCAGCGCCGCGGCGGCGGTCACGAAGGCGGGGTTGTTCCCCCGGAAGGTCCCGTTGTGCTCGCCCGGCTCCCAGATGTCCAGCTCGGGCTTGAAGAGACAGAGCGACATGGGCAGCCCGTAGCCGCTGATCGACTTCGACAGGGTGACGATGTCCGGGGTGATCCCGGCCTCCTCGAAGGAGAAGAAGCCGCCGGTGCGACCGCACCCCATCTGGATGTCGTCCACGATCAGCAGCATGTCCTGGCGCTCGCACAGCGACTGGAGCGCCCGCAGCCACTCGGCCCTGGCGACATTGATGCCGCCCTCGCCCTGGACGGTCTCCACGATCACGGCGGCCGGCTTGTTGAGCCCGGAGCCCTGGTCCTCCAGCAGCCGTTCGAACCAGAGGAAGTCCGGCACCCGGCCGTCGAAGTAGTTGTCGAACGGCATCGGGGTGCCGTGCACCAGCGGGATCCCGGCCCCGGCGCGCTTGAAGGCGTTGCCGGTGACGGCGAGCGAGCCCAGCGACATCCCGTGGAAGGCGTTGGTGAAGGAGACCACCGACTCGCGGCCCTTCACCTTGCGGGCCAGTTTGAGCGCGGCCTCGACCGCGTTGGTGCCGGTCGGGCCGGGGAACATGACCTTGTACGGCAGATCGCGGGGGCGCAGCACGATGTTCTGGAACGCCTCAAGGAAGGCGCGCTTGGCGCTGGTGGCCATGTCCAGGCCGTGGGTGATGCCGTCGCGCTCGATGTAGTCGATCAGCGCGCGCTTCAGCACCGGGTTGTTGTGGCCGTAGTTGAGCGAACCGGCCCCGGCGAAGAAGTCCAGGTAGCTGTGGCCGTCCTCGTCGTGCAGACGGCTGCCCTGCGCGCGGTCGAAGACGGCGGGCCAGCCGCGGCAGTAGCTGCGCACCTCGGACTCCAGGGTCTCGAAGACGCTCAGGGCGGGCGGGGTGATGGTCACTGCGGTCTCCAGATGCGAGTCGGTCGGTGAGACGGATCGGCCGTGCGGATCCGTCAGATGGAGAGGGGGCCGATCCGGTACAGGACCTCCGGCTGGTGCGGCACGGCCGGCGGACCGCCGTCGGCGGAGCCCTCGGAGCCCTCGGAGCCCTCGGAGCCTTCGGATTCCTTCGGGAACAGCGCGCCGTCGAAGAGGACCTCTCGCTCCAGCGGCAGGCCATGGCGCTCGGCATAGGCGACGAAGAGCCGGTCGGAGGCGGTGTTGTCCGGTGTCACGGTGGTCTCCACCTCCCGTACGCCGCGCTCGCCGGCGACCCGGGCGGTCAGCGCGTCGAGCAGCGTCCCGGCCAGGCCCCGGCCCCGGTGCGCGCGGTCGACGGCGATCTGCCAGACGACGAGGGCCCTCGGGCGGTCGGGCCGGATGTATCCGGTGACGAAGGCGACCGGCTCGCCGTCCGGGTCCCGTGCCACCAGCGAGGTGGCCGCGAAGTCACGGCACCACAGCAGATAGCTGTACGAGGAGTTGAGGTCCAGGACCTCGGAGTCGCGGGCTATGCGCCAGATCGCGGCTCCGTCCTCCACTCGTGGCGCTTCGATGGTCGTGAATTCGCTCGGGCGGTCGGCTCGTACAAGGTCTTCTTGTGCGGCGGTCATGCTTGAGCAATTTACCCAGCAAATTCGGAAAATGCATGGCCCGGGAGGGTTGGGTGAATCGCCTCCCTGTGTTATCGCGCGGGCAGGAGGGAGCCTTCAAGCGTGCAGCGTTTTAGGGTGCTTTGTGACGCATATAAGCCACTAAACGGTCACTGTGTGGGGTCGATCACATATGCGTGAAGCGCCTCTTCGCCTTGTTGGGGCTTTAGCGTTTGCGCCCGGAGAACCGGGGCAGACGAAGGGGTATATGCATACGGGAAGCTGCCAGAAAAGACAGCTTCCCGTATTGATGAATTCAGTGGGCGTCAATTTCCTTCAATGATGCCGGGCTACGCCCAGGCCGCGGAGACCGCGAGCCCGGCCGCCGCCAGATCGACCTTCGCGCCCGTCTCCGCGAGGGCCCCGCCGAGCGCCGACAGCGAGGAGCGCACCGCGCCCCGGGTCGCGTCCACCCCGTAGTGATTGACCCGGATCATCTCCCCGGACAGCGCCCCGCCGCCCGCGATCAGCGGCAGCGAGGGATCCGCCGCCAGCGCCCGCGCCACCAGCTCGGAGGCGTCCACCCCGGCGGGCGTGCGCAGCGTCGTCGCCACCGGGGCCGCGTCCCGGGCGTCGCGCACATACGGCTCCAGACCGCCGCCCAGCGCGGTGACACCCGCCCGGGTCGCGGCCGCCGCCGACGCGTGCCGGGCCAGCGTCGCCGCCAGGCCCTCCGCCTCGATCCGCTCCACGCAGGCCTGGAGCGCCAGCATCTCCAGCTGCGCGGGCGCGTGCGGCAGCGCCTTGCGGCCGGTGTCGATCCACCGCTCCTTCCAGTCCAGCAGCGAGAGATACGACCGCCGGGGCGCGGCCGGGTTCGCCGCGAACCGCTCCCAGGCGCGCTCGCTGACCGACACCGCCGACACCCCCGCCGGGCCGCCCATCGCCTTCTGCGCGCCGATCACGCACAGATCGACGCCCCACGCGTCCGGCAGCAGCGGCTCGGCGGCCACCGAGGCCACCGCGTCCAGCATGAAGAGCGCGCCGTGCCGCCGCACCACCTCGCCGATCTCGGCGACCGGGTTGGTGTTGCCCGTCGCCGCCTCCGCGTGCACCAGCGAGACGAAGTCGATCTCCGGGTGCTCGGCGAGCGCCCGCTCCACCTGCTCGGCGGTCACCGCGGTGTCGAACGGCACCGCCAGGTCCACCACCCGCGCGCCGCAGTCGCGCAGCCAGTTCCCGAAGGTCTGCCCGTACGGCCCGGTGACGACGTTCAGCGCGGTCGAACCCGGCCGAGCCCCGGAGCGGATGCAGCCTTCCAGCGGAAGCAGCGCCTCCCCCTGGGTGATCACCACATCCCGCTCGGTGTCCAGCAGGGCGGCGACCCGCTGTTCGATGCCCGCGAAGTGCGCGGCGGTCAGCGGGGGCAGATCCAGAAGCGGATGAGTCACGGTGGAGCCTTCTTCGGAATGGGTGGTCTCGGCCGGGCCTGTCCGGCCTCCGGCGAGCCTACCCACGCCCTCCCTCCCGGCGGGCCCCTGCCCACGACCTCCCTCCCGACAGCCCCGGCCCGCACCCGCCGACGGCCCCGGGCCCGCGCCCGCCGTCGCCGCCGGACCCCCTCGTACAGTGCCGGTATGAGCGATCACACGGTGGTGCATGTGAAGGGGCGGGTGCTCGCGGGCCCGGCGGACGTACGGGACGAACTGTGGGTCGTCGGCGGGCGGATCACCTACCGCAGGCCGCCCGGGGCCGCCGACGGGATCACCGTGCGCGGCTGGGCGCTGCCCGGACTGGTCGACGCCCACTGCCATGTCGGCCTCGACGCGCACGGCGCGGTGGACGACGCCACCAGCGAGCGGCAGGCGCTCACCGACCGGGACGCGGGCACCCTGCTGATCCGCGACGCGGGATCGGCCGCCGACACCCGCTGGATCGACGACCGCGAGGACCTCCCGAAGATCATCAGGGCCGGTCGCCACATCGCCCGCACCCGCCGCTACATCCGTGACTACGCCCATGAGATCGAGCCGGACGACCTGGTGGCGTACGTCGCCCGCGAGGCCCGGCGCGGCGACGGCTGGGTCAAGCTCGTCGGCGACTGGATCGACCGCGAGGCGGGCGATCTGACCGCCTGCTGGCCGCGCGGCGCGGTCGAGGCGGCGATCGCCGAGGCGCACCGGCTGGGCGCGCGGGTGACCGCGCACTGCTTCGCCGAGGATTCGCTCAGAGATCTGGTGGAGGCGGGCATCGACTGCGTCGAGCACGCCACCGGACTCACCGACGAGACCATCCCGCTCTTCGCCGAACGCGGGGTCGCCATCGTGCCGACCCTGGTCAACATCGCCACCTTCCCGGCGCTGGCCGACGGCGGCGAGGCGAAGTTCCCCCGTTGGTCGGCGCATATGCGACGGCTCCACGAGCGCCGCTACGACACCGTCGGCGCGGCCCACGACGCGGGCATCCCCGTCTTCGTCGGCACGGACGCGGGCGGCTCGCTCGCCCACGGCCTGGTCGCGGCCGAGGTCGCCGAGCTGGTCAAGTCCGGGATCCCGCCCGTCGAGGCGCTCTCCGCCGCCACCTGGGGAGCCAGGGCCTGGCTGGGCCGCCCCGCGCTGGAGGAGGGCGCGCCGGCGGACCTGGTGGTGTACGACACCGACCCCCGGGCCGACGTCCGCGCGCTGGCCGCGCCGCGCCGGATCGTCCTGAACGGGCGGATCGTGGGCTGAGAGCCGGGCCGACCGGGTCGACCGGGTCGGCCGGTCGCGCCAGGCCCGGCCGGTCGGCCACCGTTCTGTTGACCGGCCGTGACCTCCGGGTCCGGCCCCTCGTTGAAGCTCTTCCGCGTACGCCCCGCCGCTCGCCGAAGCTCCCCGCGTACGCCCCCGAAGCGGCCCGGCGCGCCCCCGCCACGCCGCGCCGACGGAGCCGCCGGGGAACACCCGTACCCCAGGAATCGAATACAGACCCGGAAACCCCCCTTTGGGGTGAACTAACCCCAGGTATCTGTCAGTTCACTCTCGGTGCGTAAAGATTCCGGTGTCTCAGTCGCCACCGGCCGCGGTCCCCTGCGGACGGCAGGGCGACGCCATGTCTCCCGTGGGGGTTCCACCACCGTGAACAGCAACACCTTCCGCATGCCCACGCGCCGCTGCGCCGCCGTCACCGCCGCCGCCGCGCTGGCCGCGTCGCCCGTGGCGATGGCAGGCCCGGCGCAGGCCACCGGGGGCGGCGCCGAGGGAAGGGCGGGCGCGGTCATCCTGCGCGCCGGACTCGAAGTGTCCCTGCTCGACAAGACCGTGCGGGTACCGCTCGCCGCCTCCCTCAACGCGGTGCGGGCCCCCGCCACCGCCGAGCGGACCACGCTGAGCGTCCAGCTGGACGGCGTCGACGGGGGCAGGCCCTTCTCGATGCTGCGCGCGGACGTCGCCTCCACCCGGGCGACCGCCGACAAGAAGCGGGCCGAGGGGTACGCCAATCTGGCGCACGCCCGGGTGCGGCTGCCCGGACTGCCGCTGCTCTCGCTCATCGAGGTGGAGAAGGCCACCTCCAAGGCGGTCTGCGAGACCGGCAGCCGGCCCGTCGCCGAGTCGAACCTCCTGGGCACGGTGAAGGTGCTCGGCAAGAGGGTCGCCCTCACCACCGGCGGCCCGACCCGGCTCCAGGTGCCCGGCGTCGGCGAGGTGACCCTCGACCTCTCCCACACGCACACCACCTCCCGGACCGCCGCCGCCACCGCCCTGAAGCTGAAGGTCGCGGTCAACCCGCTCAGCCTCAATGTCGCCGAGGTGAACGGCGCCGTCACCCTGGTCGAGGCGACCTGCGAATCGCCCAGGGCAGTGGCCCCGCGCACCCCGCAGGAGCCCGCGAAGGCGCAGCCGAGCGAGTCCGAGAGCGAGTCCGCGCCGGGCCTCGCCGCCCAGAGCGCCGGCGAGCGGCCCACCGAGAACCTCGCCGAGACCGGCGGCGACTCCGGCACCAAGTACCTCGCGATCGGCGCGGCGCTGCTGCTCGCCCTCGGCGGCGGCGCGATCGCCCTCGCCCGCGGCCGCGCCAAGGCCCGCGGCCGGGTCTGAACCGGGTCTGAACCACCTCGGCCCGGATCCCCGGCCCGGACCCCCGGGCACGCGGCGGGCGGGAACCAGTCCCCGGCCCCGCCCGCCGCGACACGGCCTGATCAGTCACCGTCAGACAGGCCCCAGTCAGCCGCCGACCACCGCCAGCGCCTGGTCCAGGGCCTGGAGGAAGCGGTTGGTCGTGACCCGGTCGCGCACCGCGATCCGCAGCCACCCCGGGCCGAGCCCGGGGAAGGTGTCACCGCGCCGCACCGCGAAACCGAGACAGCGCAACTGCTCACGGACCTCCGCTCCCCTTCGCACCTGGATCAGCACAAAAGGAGCCTCGGCCTCGGCCACGACCCGTACCTCGTCGAACTCCGCCAGCCCGGCCAGCAGATGCGCGCGCTCCACCGCGATCAGCCTGGCCGCCTGGTCCGCCTCCTTCAACGCGGCCGGACCCATACAGGCCTCAGCCGCCGCCAGCGCCGGAGTGGAGACCGGCCAGAGCGGCTGAGCCCGCTCCAGCGCCGCGATCGTCTCCGGATCGGCCATGACATAGCCGATCCGCAGGCCCGCGAGCCCCCAGGTCTTGGTGAGGCTGCGCAGCACCACCAGCCCCGGGACATCCGTACGGCCCGCCAGCGCCTCGGTCTCCTCGGGCACCGCGTCCATGAACGCCTCGTCGACCACCAGCAGCCGGCCGGGACGGGCCAGCGAGGCGATCTCCTCCGCCGAGTGCAGTACGGAGGTGGGGTTGGTCGGATTCCCGATCA
This sequence comes from Streptomyces inusitatus, assembly GCF_014651115.1. Classification (GTDB taxonomy): domain Bacteria; phylum Actinomycetota; class Actinomycetes; order Streptomycetales; family Streptomycetaceae; genus Streptomyces; species Streptomyces amakusaensis. The sequence continues at coordinate 119,997 of NZ_BMWG01000014.1, forward strand.
CCACCAGATCCGCCGACTCGGGCACGGCGGCGGGATCCAGCCGGAAGCCGTTCTCCTCGCGCAGCAGCACCCGGTCCACCTCGTGGCCCGCGTCCCGCAGCGCCGCCTCCGGCTCGGTGAACTGCGGATGCACCACCAGGGGATGGCGGACCGGCAGCGCACGCGCCAGCAGTACGAACGCCTCGGCGGACCCCGCCGTCAGCAGGACCCGCTCCGGCGGCAGCCCGTGCCGCGCGGCGACGGCGGACCGCGCGGCACGGCCGTCCGGATAGGCGGCGAGCGAGGCCAGCGAGCCGCCGACGCACTCCCGCAGCCACTGCGGCGGAGTGTTCGCCCGGACGTTGACCGCGAGGTCGATCAGCAGGGCACCGGTGTCGCGTATCTCCGCGTCGCCGTGGTGGCGCAGGTCGTGTGGGCCGTCAGTGTGCATGAGCATGGCTGCCGTGCTGGTGTCCGGTGTGACGTCGGCCGAGCGGAAGAGAGCTCTTCCCCGGCGCGGTCGCGCGATGTCTCCTGCGGCCGGGCCCGGCCACGGGGCCGCGCGGCGGCGGGAGCGGTGGCGGCGGGAAGAGTCCGCCGGCGGTCGGCGGTGGGGGCGGGGTGGTCACGCGTTCTCCTCGGTGTGGGGGTGGTACGGCGGAGTGTGCGACGGCGGCCCGCCGCACGACGGGTCCCCGTCCGGAGCACGGGCGGTCTCCGTGCCGGCCACGGGCTCTTCCCGTCGTGGCTGAAAATGTACGAACGCACTGGCTGTGCTCCCGTACGGGTGCGCGGCCCGGCACCGGGGGAAGCGGGCCGGACCGAGCGGCGCGCGGGCGCCTTGACGTCCGCGTACGACCGGAAGCGGTCGTACGGGCGCATGCACTCGCGGCCGCGCCGGGCTGGGTGCCGCGCGGATTCATGGCTGCCACCGATAGCCGTACGGGGTCACCGCACGGCCCGCGATGACGCGGGTGGCTGTGTTGCCGGCCGTCACGTCGGTCATCATGTCCACCGTCGGGGGATCCACTCCGGCCAGTGTCGCCACATGGCTTGATTCATATGGTCGAGTGGCGTTCCAGGTCAGGGCCGCCGGAGCATCGGCCGGCCGGTGCTCCGCCGTCGCCGGGAGCCCGTGGAGGGCCGACGGGCCGGGGCCGGTCACAAGGACCGTGTGCCCGACGGCGGGCGGACTCCCGGGGGAGCCCCCGGGGGAGCCGTCGGGAAAGCCCTCGGGGGAGCCCCCGACGGGCTCGAACACCCACGCCCCCGGGCCGAGCGGCCCGCCGGGCCACTCCGGGCGCGGCCGGGAGCCGTCGTACCGCACCGCGTCGGAACTCCATGCCGACAGCGGACCAGCCACGCCGGACCCGGGGGTGAACACCAGGAGGCCGCCGGGCGAACTCCGCCTCACCACCGCGCAGGTCGCCCTCGCGGCCCGGCCCCGGGGGCTCGATACGCGCTTCGGTACGAGGAGTTCCCCGCCGCCCGCGAGCGCCGAGGCCTCCGCGACCGACGGGGTCCCCACGGCGGCCAGGGCCGCGCCGGACGGATTCGGCACCGGCACCCGGGCGAGGTCCCCCGCCGGGTGGGCCACCAGCGGCACACCGAGGGTCTTCGCGGCGGCCACGATGCCCGGCTCGGACGCCTTCGCCCCGGCCGTCGCCAACTCCCGCACGCTCAGCCCGGACAGCCCCGCGTCCCGCAGCGCCTCGGCCACCAGGGCGAGGACCTCGTCCTCGGGAACACCGCGCGAAGCGCCCACCCCCACCACCAGCGAGGGCGGCCGCAGCACCGCCGTACCCGGACCGAACGGCAGGACCAGATCGGTGACATGGACCGCGACCCCTTCGGCCGGGGCCGCCGCGCCCCCGCCCGCCGGGGGGCCCAGCAGCACCGCGTACCGCGAGGGATCCGCCGGGAGAAAGGCGAGCACCGGCGCGGGGAGGCGGCCGGCCGGACGGCCGGCGGCGGCGCCGGGCTCGGCCATGAGCAGGGGTCCTCTCGCGTCAAACGGGTGAATCGGGCGGGTCTTCCGGCGGAATGTGCGCGGAACCGGGTCAATCCGCTAGCAAGGGCGCATGGCGGTGTTCGTCGCGCTCGGCGCGTTCCTGATGACGCTGTTCGGCGGCTGGACGGCGCAGCGCGTCACCGACCGTCGGCATCTGGTGCTGGGGCTGGCCGGCGGGCTGATGCTCGGCGTGGTCGGACTCGATCTGCTGCCCGAGGCGCTGGAAGCGGCGGGGCAGGAGGTGTTCGGCGTGCCGCTGGCCCTGCTGCTGTTCGTGGGCGGCTTCCTCACCGCGCACATGGTGGAACGGCTGCTGGCCGCCCGCCAGGCCGCCCATGGCGCGGGGGAGGGGAAGGCGCCGCAGGTGGGGCTGACGGCGGCGGCGGCCATGGTCGGCCACAGCCTGCTGGACGGCATCGCGATCGGCGCGGCCTTCCAGGTGGGCGAGGCCATGGGACTGACCGTGGCGCTCGCCGTCATCGCCCATGACTTCGCGGACGGGTTCAACACCTACACACTCACCAGCCTCTACGGGAACACCCGGGCCAAGGCCGTCGCGATGCTGGTCGCCGACGCCTTCGCGCCCGTCGTCGGGGCCGCGTCCACCCTGCTGTTCACCATTCCAGTGGGGCTGCTCGGCGGCTACCTCGGATTCTTCGGCGGCGCGCTGCTCTATCTCGCCGCCGCCGAGATCCTGCCCGAGGCGCACCACACCCACCCGGCCCGCTCCACCCTGCTCTGCACGGCGGCGGGCGCGGGCTTCATCTGGCTGGTCGTCGGCGTCGCCGAGTGAGGGGCTCACCGCCGTACGGGCGCGAGGCGATGCGGAAACGATTCTGCGAGGTCGATGGGCCCCCGTCCGGCCGACCCCTCCCACGGGTTCCACGGGTTCCATCGGTCCCACCGCTCTCACCGCGCGCACTGAGCCACGAACCGGCGGGCCACCCCGGGGTCGGCCGCCCAGTGCGTATGCAGATAACTCGCGTGCACACCCCGCTGGACGAACCCCTCCACCCGGCGCTCCGGCCGGTGCATCCCCCAGGCCGGGGTCGGGCCCGCGCCGGGCTCGATCACCGTCCGGTGGAACTCGTGGCCCCGCAGCCGGGTCCCCGTCGCCGCGAGACAGCTGTCGGCCACCGCCACCGCCTCCCGGTACCCCAGCGTCAGCCGCTCGCCCATCCGCGCGTCGGCCTCCAGCACCCCGCACATCGGCCGGCCGTCCAGCGAACGTGCGAGATACAGCAGCCCCGCGCACTCGGCCGCCACCGGCCCGCCGTCCCGCGCGAACGCCTCGACCACCTTGCGCAGAGACTCATTGGCCGACAGCTCCGGCGCGTACACCTCGGGGAACCCGCCGCCTATCACGACCCCCGAGGTCCCCTCGGGAAGCCGCTCGTCCCGCAGGGGATCGAAGGCGACGACATCGGCCCCGTACGCGGTGAGCAGCTCGACATGCTCGGCGTAGGAGAAGGTGAACGCCGGGCCGCCCGCGACGGCGACCACCGGACGCCCGCGCTCCGCCCCACCGGGCAGCGCCCCCGCTCCGGGGCCCCAGGACTCCCCGCCGGCGCTCCACGCGGGGGAGTCCAGCGGGGGAGCGGACCGGGCGAGCGCCAGCAGCCCCTCCAGATCGCACCCCTGCCGCACCAGCTCGCCCATCGCCGCCACGGAGGCGACCGCCTCCGCCGCCCGCTCGGCGACCGGCACCAGGCCGAGATGGCGCGAGGGGGTCGCCACGGCGGCCCGCCGCCGCACCACCCCCAGCACCGGGACCCCGACCTCCTCCAGCGCCTGCCGCAGCAGCTCCTCGTGCCGGTCGGACGCCACCTTGTTGAGGATCACCCCGCCGACCCGGACCTCCGGGTCCCAGGAGACAAAGCCGTGCACCAGCGCCGCCACCGAACGCGACTGCGAGGAGGCGTCCACCACCAGCACCACCGGGGCCCGCAACAGCTTCGCCAGCTGCGCCGTGGACGCCAGCTCACCGGCTCCCGACGCCCCGTCGTACATCCCCATCACCCCCTCGACCACGGCCACGTCGCACCCGGCCGCACCGTGCGCGAACAGCGGAGCCATCAGCTCCGTGCCGCACAGATAGGCGTCCAGATTCCGGCCCGGCCGGCCGGTGGCGAGCGAGTGGTAGCCGGGGTCGATGTAGTCGGGTCCCACCTTGTGCGGGGACACGGCCAGCCCGGAGGCGGCGAACGCCGCCATCAGACCGGTCGCCACGGTGGTCTTGCCGCTGCCCGAGGAGGGCGCGGCGATCACAAGACGTGCTACCACTCGATGCCCCGCTGCCCCTTCTGCCCCGCGTCCATCGGATGCTTGATCTTGGTCATCTCGGTCACCAGATCGGCGAAGTCGATCAGCTCGGCCGGGGCGTTGCGGCCGGTGATCACCACATGCTGGTTCCCCGGCCGGTCGCGCAGCACCGAGATCACCTCGGCCGTGTCCACCCATCCCCAGTGCAGGGGATAGGCGAACTCGTCGAGGACGTAGAGCTTGTAGCTCTCGGCGGCCAGATCCCGCTTGACCTGCTCCCAGCCCTCCCGGGCCGCCTCCTCGTTGCTGAACTGCCGGTCGCGCTGCACCCACGACCAGCCCTCGCCCATCTTGTACCAGTCGACCGCGCCGCCCTCGCCGGACGCCCCCAGCACCTTCAGCGCGTTCTCCTCGCCGACCTTCCACTTCGCCGATTTGACGAACTGGAACACCCCGATCGGCCACCCCTGGTTCCAGGCCCGCAGAGCGAGCCCGAACGCGGCCGTCGACTTCCCCTTGCCGGTGCCCGTGTGCACGAAGACCAGCGGACGGTTCCGCCGCTGACGCGTGGTGAGTCCGTCGTCCGGAACGACGGACGGCTGTCCCTGTGGCATTTACGCGGCCTTTCTGTCGGACCCGGCGGACCGGGCGCTCTTCACCAGTCCGGCGATCGCGTCCGCCCGCAACTCGTCGAGTGTGACGGCCGATCCTTGAAGATCGGCCGCGAGGGTGCCGGCGAGCCCCAGCCGGACCGGCCCGGACTCGCAGTCCACCACGATGGCGGCCGTGCCCCCGGCGGCGTGCAGCCGGGCCGCCCGCGAGGCCAGCCCCACCGGATCGGGGCCGCCGGTGGCCCGCCCGTCGGTCACCACGACGAGCAGCGGCCGGCGCGAGGGATCGCGCATCCGCTCCACCCGCAGCACGTCGTGCGCCTTGAGCAGCCCCGCCGCCAGCGGGGTGCGCCCGCCGGTCGGCAGCAGATCGAGCCGGGCCGCCGCCGCGTCCACCGAGGACGTCGGCGGCAGGGCCACCTCGGCCTCCTTGCCCCGGAAGGTCACCAGCCCCACCTTGTCCCTGCGCTGATAGGCGTCCAGAAGCAGCGAGAGCACCGCGCCCTTGACCGCGCTCATCCGCTGCCGGGCCGCCATCGACCCCGAGGCGTCCACCACGAAGAGCACGAGATTGGACTCCCGCCCCTCCCGCGCGGCCTGCCGCAGATCGTCCCGCCGCACCACCAGACCGGGGCCCCCGCGCCCCCGCGCCCGCTGATGCGGGGCGGCCGCCGCCACCGTCGCCGAGAGATGCAGCTTGGTGAGGGCCCCCCGGGGCCGCCGCGCACCGGTGGTGCGCCCGTGCTCGGCCCGGGAGCGCGAACGGCGGCCCGCCGCGCCCTCGCCCATCCCCGGCACGCTCAGCATCTTCGTACGGAACGGCTCACCGGCGCCCACCGGCCGCTGCTCACGACCGCCGCCCACCGGGACACCGCCCTCGCCCGCCTCCGGCGACTCCTCCCGCTCGGGGGCCTCGCCCTGCGGCGGAATCCCGGGGTCCTCCTGCGCGGGGGCCTCGGGGCTCTCGGGGCCCTGCTCCGGAGGCCGACCGCCGCCGGGACCGCCGCCGTCCGGCCCGCCGTCCGGCCCCTGGCCGGGGTCCGGGTCCGGGTCCTGGTCGGGATCGGGATCGGGTTCCGGATCGGGCTCGTCCGCGCCGAACTCCTCCAGCGTCCGGTCCAGCTTCTCCTCGTCCAGCCCGGGCGCGTCGAACGGGTTGCGCCGCCGCCGGTGGGGGAGCGCCAGCAGCGCGGCCTGCCGCACATCCTCGGCGAGGACGTCCCCGCGCCCGGCCCAGGCGGCCAGCGCGGAGGCCGTACGGGCCATCACGATGTCGGCCCGCATCCCGTCCACCTCGAAGGCCGCGCAGGTCGCCGCTATCTGACGGAGCGCCGCGTCCCCCAGCGTCACCTCGGGCAGCAGCGTCCGCGCCGCCATGATCCGCTCCCGCAGCGCGCTCTCGTCCCCGTCCCAGCGGGCGACAAAGCCGGCCGGGTCGTCGTCGTACGCCAGCCGCCTGCGGACGACCTCGACCCGCTGCTCGGGCTCCCGGGAGGCCACGACCTCCACCGTCAGCCCGAACCGGTCCAGCAGCTGCGGCCGCAGCTCGCCCTCCTCCGGGTTCATCGTCCCCACCAGCAGGAAGCGCGCGGCGTGCCGCACCGACACACCCTCGCGCTCCACATAGGACGCGCCCATCGCGGCGGCGTCCAGCAGCACGTCCACCAGATGGTCGTGGAGCAGATTCACTTCGTCCACATAGAGGATTCCCCGGTGCGCGTCCGCGAGAAGCCCCGGCTCGAAGGCCTTGACCCCCTCCGCGAGCGCCCGCTCGATGTCCAGCGCTCCCACCAGCCGGTCCTCGGAAGCGCCGATGGGCAGCTCCACCATGCGCGCGGGCCGCGCCGCCGCCCCGCCCGCCTCATGGGGCCCGTCGGGGCACTCCGGGTCCGGTGCGGCGGGGTCGCAGGAGAACCGGCAGCCCGCGACGACCTCGACAGCGGGCAGCAGCGCGGAGAGGGCCCGCACGGCGGTCGACTTGGCGGTCCCCTTCTCACCCCGCACCAGCACCCCGCCGACCCGGGGCGACACGGCGTTGAGCAGCAGCGCGAGCCTCAGATCGTCCTGCCCGACGACAGCGGTGAACGGGTAGGGCGTGCTCATACGGGCTCCTCGGTCGACACGGACGGATACGGGAACGCGGTCACACCGGCCGGGGCGGCTCCGGAGCCCCGGGGCGGCACGCCGCCACCGGCCCCCGGCGGATCCGCCTCGGCGGTCGGGAACATCGGCACACTGCTCATGCGGGGGCTCCAGGTCGTCCGGGCGCTCCGGCCGTCGCGCGCACCGGGGGTGCGGCGGGCGCTCCGGGCGCGATGAAGGGAAGGTCCGAGGGCGCGCCCCGCTCGATCAGCCGCAGGAGCGCGTCCGTGTCCGCGTGTTCTTCGATGAGATCGCCGAGCCGGTCCAGCTGCTCTTCGCGCAGCGCTCCGAAGGACGTGTCCGGAGCGGGCACGAAGCGCCTGCCGGCGGCGCTCGCGACCCGTCTCAGGAACTGCCGCCGGAAGCCGTCGCTCTCCAGTGAGCCGTGCCAGTGGGTGCCCCACACCTCACCGACCCGGCATCCGCTCAGAAAGGCCTCACCGCCCAGCACTTCGGCGACGCCGTGGTGGATCTCGTACCCCTCCACCCGCTCGCCCAGTGCCGTGCCCGTCGGCCTGGCAAGGGTCTTCTCGGCCGCGAACCGCACCCGCACGGGCAGCAGTCCCAGACCGGCCACGGAACCGGCCCGTGACTCGACCTCGTCCTCGATGTGCTCGCCCAGCAGCTGAAAGCCGCCACAGATCCCCAGCACCGGCCGCCCCTCGGCGGCCCTGCGAGCCAGCTCCCCCGCCAGCCCTCGCTCCCTCAGCCACTCCAACGCGCGGACCGTGCCCCGGGTTCCCGGTACGACGACGAGATCCGCGTCGGCCAACTCCTCGGGCCGGTCCACGAATCGGACGATCACGCCCGGCTCGGCGGCGAGCGCGTCCACATCGGTGAAGTTGGACATCAGCGGCACCGCGCAGACCGCGACCCGCAGCACGTCCTCGCCGAGCGGCGGGGCCACCACCGACTCGCGCACGGCCCCGCGCAGCGAGACCCGCAGCCCGTCCTCCTCGTCGATGCCGAGGCCGTGGGTGTACGGCAGCACCCCGTAGGTCCGCCGCCCGGTGAGCCCTTCGAGCATGTCGAGACCCGGTTCCAGCAGCGAGACGTCACCGCGGAACTTATTGACCAGATATCCCGCCACCAGCCGCTGGTCCTCGGCGCTCAGCAGCGCCGTCGTCCCGAAGAAGGAGGCGAAGACCCCGCCGCGGTCGATGTCCCCGACCACGAGCACCGGCAGCCGGGCCGCCCGGGCGATGCCCATGTTCACGATGTCCGTACGCCGCAGATTGATCTCCGCCGGGCTGCCCGCGCCCTCGCAGATCACGGCGTCATAGCTGCTCCGCAGCTCTTCCAGACACTCCACCACGGGCCCGAACAGCGCCTCCTGCCTGCCGCCGTGGTAGCCGCGCGCGCTCAGCTCGCCGACGGGCTTGCCCATCAGCACGACCTGGCTGCTGCGGTCGCTGCCCGGCTTGAGGAGTACGGGGTTCATGAGCGCGCTCGGCTCGACCCGGGCGGCCTGCGCCTGCATCGCCTGGGCCCGGCCGATCTCCGCGCCGTCGCGGGTCACGAAGGAGTTGAGGGACATGTTCTGTCCCTTGAAGGGGGCGACCTTCACCCCCTGGCGCACCAGCCAGCGGCAGATTCCCGCCGTGACCACGCTCTTGCCCGCGTCGGACGTCGTGCCCGCGACGAGCAGTCCGCCTCCCCTGCGTCCCGGTCCGGTCATCGGTCTCCTCCCTGCCGGCGGCGAGCCGCCGGGATCCGCCGGAACGCCAGCCGTCCGGCCGCGCTCGCCACCAGGGCGAGCAGAGTCACCCGGCGCGAGAGCCGCACCGCGCGCTCGATGTCCGTGACATCCACGGGACGGCCGTCGCCATTGAGCACCGGCCGGTGCTCGACCCGGCCGCCGTAGGCGAGGGTGCCGCCGAGCCGCACCCCGAGCGCTCCGGCGAACGCGGCCTCCACCGGGCCGGCGTTGGGGCTCGGGTGCCGGTGCGCGTCGTCCCGCCAGGCGCGGGCCGCGCCGCGCCGGTCGGGGCCCGCCAGCACGGCGAGCGCGGCCGTGAGCCGCGCCCCCGGCCAGCCGGCCAGATCGTCCAGCCGGGCCGAGGCCCAGCCGAAGGCCCGGTAGCGGGGGGACTTGTGGCCCACCATCGCGTCCAGGGTGTTGACGGCCCGGAAACCGAGCAGCCCGGGCACGCCCGCGAGCGCTCCCCAGACCAGGGCTCCGACGACCGCGTCGGAGGTGTTCTCGGCGACGGACTCCACGACGGCGCGGGCGATCTGTTGTTCGTCCAGGGAGTGCGGGTCACGGCCGCACAGATGCGGCAGCCGCTCCCGGGCCCGCGCCACGTCCCGCGCGGTGAGGGCCGCGCCGACGGTCCGGGCCTCGCGGCCCAGCGAGGTGCCGCCGACGACGGTCCAGGTGGCGGCGGCGGTCAGCGCGACGGACAGGGCGGGACGGCCGCGGACACCACGGCTGAGCAGCGCCCCGGCGGCGGTGGCGCCTCCGGCGCACACGGCGGTGTGCAGCGCGCCCCACCCTCGGTGGTCACGCCACAGCACCCGCTCGACGGCGCCGGCGGCCCGCCCGAACGCGGCGACCGGATGGCCTCGGCGGGGGTCGCCGAGCAGCAGGTCGCCGATCAGGCCGGCGGTGGCGCCGTACGCGAATATTCGGTCGGCACGCATGGGCTCAGGCCGGCGTCTCGTTCCGGGGGGCCGAGGTGGGCGGCGGGGGAGTGCGAGGCGTACTCGGGGCGGGGGCTGAACCGTGGCCGGGCATGGCGATATGTCCTCACTCAGGGTGTCCGCGCCCTGGTTCGACGTGATCGGCGGCGAGAGTTCCTGGCTTCCGGGATCGCTCCCGGTGACAGTGGCGGGACCGCGCCGGATTCGCACCGGCTTCCTCTGCTGCCGCCGTAATGGCCCCGGCAGTCCACCACGCTGCGAGAACAGCCGTCAACCTGCCGTTGACCTGCGGCGGGACAGTGTGCTCAGCCCCACATCGGAGAGGGGCGCGGACCGGGCTCCGTAGGGTGTTCCGAGACAGACGAAACCGGGCCGGAACACCCTGGGGGGTGTTCCGGCCCGGTTCGTTGGAACCGAGGCCGTCAGGTGACGATCAGATAGATCCCGTAGGTGATGGCCGCCGCGCAGAGCGCGAAGCAGAGGTAGGCGCCGCCGCGGAACAGGGCCACGGAGCCCCCGCCGGTCTGTCCGGCGGCCGACGGCTGCTTGCTGAGACCGATGATCCCGAGGGTGAACAGGCCCACCAGGACGACAGTGGCCACGAGGCTCACACCGAAGACGGAGCCGAGAGCTACCCAGTCGATTTTCATGCTGATCTGTCCTTACACCGCGGCCGGGCTGGCCGGGCCGGATTCGGGGGCGGCGGCCGAGGGGGCCGCGATGGTGGTCTTGAGGCCGTCCTGCGCGGTGACGCCGTCCTGTGCGGGGGTGCCGGCGGGCGGCGGGGTGACGGCGTTGATCGCGGTGGTGACCACGCCGGGCTCCTCGACCTCGTCGTCGACGACGTTGGTGTGGTCGATGACCTGGCGACGCGAGTACACCCAGATGGCGGCGGACGAGCCGACCAGGAAGACGGTGACCGCGGCGATGCCCCAGTCGCCCTGCCGCATCACGAACTCCGAGCCCGCGGCGACCAGACCGGCGGCCGGCAGGGTCAGACCCCAGGCGACGAACATCCGGGTGGCGGTGGACCAGCGGACCACGCCGCCCTTGCGGCCGAGGCCCGCGCCCATCACCGCGCCGGAGCACGAGTGCGTGGTGGAGAGGGAGAAGCCCAGGTTGGAGGAGGCGAGGATGACGCTGGCCGCGCTGGACTGGGCCGCGAAGCCCTGCTGCGGCTGGAGGTCGGTCAGGCCCTTGCCCATGGTACGGATGATGCGCCAGCCGCCGAGGTAGGTGCCGAGGGCGATCGCGACACCGGCGGAGACGATGACCCACATGGGCGGGTTCGAGCCGGGGACCAGGATGCCGCCGGTGACCAGCGCCAGCGTGATGATGCCCATCGTCTTCTGGGCGTCATTGGTGCCGTGCGCCAGGGAGACCAGGCCGGCGGAGGCGATCTGCCCGGCGCGGTAGCCCTTGGAGGTCGCCTTGTCGTCGGTGTTCTTGCCCAGCTTGTACGTCAGCCGCGCGGCGAGGTACGCGCCGATGCCGGCGACCAGCGGGGCGGCGATCGCGGGGATCAGCACCTTGGTGATGACCGTGCCGCCGTTGACTCCGCTGAAGCCGACCGAGGCGACGGTGGCGCCGATCAGACCGCCCATGAGGGCGTGCGAGGAGCTGGACGGCAGGCCGACCAGCCACGTCAGAAGATTCCAGAGGATGGCACCGACGAGCGCCGCGAAGATCACTTCTGGGGATATGCCTGACTCGTTGACGATGCCGCTGGAGATCGTCTTGGCGACCTCCACCGACAGAAACGCGCCGACGAGGTTGAGCACGGCGGACATCGCCACCGCGGACTTGGGCTTCATCGCGCCGGTCGAGATGGTCGTCGCCATCGCGTTGGCGGTGTCGTGGAAACCGTTCGTGAAATCGAACACGAGAGCCGTCACGATCACAATCGCGAGCAGCAGCGTGATGTGTTCCATTTACCCAGGCAATCTATGGACGTCAGTGGCCTGGTGAACGTAAGTAACCTGGGTGAACGGAAGGTGAACTGAGGCCGGATTCAGGGTGTCCCCATGTGAGGTTTTGGACTCCGCTTTCGCTCCCGGAGCGCCTGACCGGCTCTCGCGCCCGGCCCCGCGCCCCGCAAAGTGCCTTACATCACTCTTTCGGATAATCTGTCCGATCCTCCCCTCCGTGGGTCGGCTGTGGCCCTCTGTGACGGTGAGCCGTCTCCTGACAGGATCGCCGCATGACCGAACAGGTGTCCCAGAGAGCGATCGAAGACGCGTGGCGGAACGTAGTGACCACCGCCCGCAGAACGGCGGCCGAGGGCCTTGTGGTGGGCACCTCGGGCAATGTCTCCGCCCGGGTCGGCCCGCTGATCCTCGTCACCCCCAGCGCGGTCCCCTACGACCGGCTCACCGCCCAGGACACGACCGTCGTCGACATCGAGGGAAAGCGCGTCCTCGGCGACCTCGAACCCACCAGCGAACTGCCGCTCCATCTGGAGATCTACCGGCACACCGACGCCCTCGCGGTGGTCCACACCCACGCCGTCCACGCCACGGCCGTCTCCACCCTCGTCCCCGAGCTCCCGCCCGTCCACTACATGACCGCCGCGCTCGGCGGCCCCGTCCGCGTCGCCCCCTACGCCCTTTACGGCACCGAGGCCCTCGCCTCCCACATGCTCCGCGCCCTGGAGGGGCGCACCGCCTGCCTGCTCCAGAACCACGGCACCGTCGCCCACGGGCGGAGCCTGGACCAGGCCTACGACCGCACCGCCCAGCTGGAGTGGATGTGCCGCCTCTGGCTCACGGCCGCCTCCGTGCCCGGCCGCACACCCTCCCTGCTCTCCGAGAGCCAGCTCGCGGAGGCCGCCGAGCGCCTGAGCGGCTACGGCCGCCCGCGCTGACCCGCCCCCGCCTCCCCCCCACCCCCGGACGGCCCCGCCGCACACCGGCGGGGACCGCCCCGGCCGGGGCCCGACACCGGCGGCGGCCGTCCACTGGCAGGGCCGAACCACCGCGCCGACACTGGAACGGTGCGCCCGGCTACAGCGACGGCAGCGGCCGTCACCACCCTGATCGGCGTCGGCGCGGCCGCGATCGCGGCCGGCCGCTACGCGAGCGACGCGGTGCTCAGACCCGAGCCCGGCCGGCCGCTCCCCGGCGACCCCGGACTCACCGTGCACGCCGCCGACGGCGACCGGGTCACCCTGACCCGCTCCCTCGCCTCCCGCCGCCCCGGCACCTACGGACTCGACGGCCCCGGCGTCCACGCCGTCGTCGGACCGGTCCTCGACGGAACGCAGCCCTCCGCCGACACCGTCGTGCGCCGGCTGGAACACCCCGGCGGCGGTCTGCGCCCCGGCGTCAGAGTCCGGCTGAACCCCCGGCTCCACATCGGCGACCCGACCTCCGCGCTCGGCATCCGGCACACCGACGTCAGCGTCCCCGGCGAACTCGGACCCACCCCCGCCTGGCTGGTGCCGGGCCCCCGCACCACCTGGGTCATCGCCGTGCACGGCCTGGGCACCACCCGCGAACACCCCATGAACCTCCTTCCGTTTCTCCACGGCCGACGCATTCCGGTACTGGGGATCGGCTACCGGGGCGACCCGGACGCCCCCAGCTCCCCCGACGGACTCGGACACCTCGGCGAGGCCGAGTGGCGCGACCTCGACGCCGCCCTCCGCTTCGCCGTCGGCAACGGCGCGCGCCACGTCGTCCTGTACGGCTGGTCCACCGGCGCCACGATGGCGCTGCACACCGCCGCCGACTCCGCCCTGCGCGACCGGATCACCGGGCTCGTCCTCGACTCCCCGGTCCTCGACCAGGACGCCACCCTGCGCGCCCTCGCCGCCGCCCGGCACACCCCCGCACCCCTGCTCCCCCTCACGGTCCGCGCCGCCCGGGGCAGGGCCGGGCTGTACGACGGCCGACGGCCCGCCCTGGCGGCCGACGCCAGGCTGCTGAAGGTGCCCGCCCTGATCTTCCACGGCCCGGACGACACCATCGCCCCCTGGCACCCCTCCCGGGAGCTCGCCGCCCGCCGCCCCGACCTCGTCCACCTCCACACGGTCCGCCACGCACCCCACGCGGCCATGTGGAACGCCGACCCGGCCCGCTACGAAGAGGCCCTGCGCCGCTTCCTCACCCCCTTGATGTGACCCCACGCCCGGACCCGCGAGCCCCTCCGGCCCGTCATTCATCGGGTTCCGTTTGGGCTTTCGGGCCGTCAGCGGGAAGACTGCTCCTCGTGACGTCCCGAAAGCCTGATGAGCAATTGGCGCGCAACTCCAGACTCCGTCTTGTCCGCCCGCGACCGCTGGCCACCGCCCGGCGGGCCGTGACGACCCGGCGTACCCGCTCGGCCCCACGGCCCCCGGAGGGCACCCCGCCCCCCGCCGAGCTGGCCCGCCAGGCGAGAGAAGTCCTCGTCGACGCCGTACGGATCGCCCGCTGGGCGGCCGTCGAGCGGGACCCCGGCACGGCCTCGCTCGCCGCCCCGGCGCGCGAACGGGCCGCCGCCGCACTCGATCTGACCCCCCTCCAGGTGCGCGCGGGATGGGACCGCGCCCGACTCGCCGGCCTGGTCGAACTGCACGGCGGCACAGCCCGCCCCGGCTGGCGGCTGCGTGCCTGGGACCGCGACGACATGGCCGTGCTCCGCGGCTGGGTCGCACTCTTCGACGCCTGGTCCCTGGCCCACCCCGCCCCCGGCGACGTGGCCCCGGCCGCCGTCGCCGAGGTCGTGGAAGCCGTCCCCCAGCTGCTCTCCCTCCTCCAGCTCTCGGCCGGCCCCGTCCTGGTCCCCGCCCTCCTCGACCTCCTGGAGCAGCGGGTCGAGGAACTGCGCGAGGAACGCTGCGAAGTCCCCTACGGCCCGCAGTCGCAGCCCCTCCCCATGCCCGCGGGCGGCCCGGCCGCCGCCCCGGACCCCTCCGGCGACGGCACGGCCCCCGCCACCGGCCCCACCGCACCCCGCCCGGAAACCGTCTCCTCCCTCCTCGACTGGGCCCTGGAGGGCCTCTCCGCCGTCGGCGCGCTCACCCTCGACCGAGGCAGGTCCGCCACCCTGACCCCGCTCGGCAACTGGGCGGTCTGGGTCAAGCTGGAACAGATCTGCGTCGCCGCCCAGAGCCCGGCCGGCAATATCGAGCAGTCCGCCGAGGACATGCTGCGCGGCTGCGCCCGGCTCACCCCCGGGCCCGCCCGCGCCGAGTACCGCGCCTGGCTGGCGGCGCGCACCGTCTCCAGCGCGGTCACCGAACTCCTCGGCGTCGCCAGGGGCGAGGACGCCCTGCTGCGCGGCCTCGCCTTCGAAGCGCTCCGCGTCGTCGGCGCGCCCGCCGAGGCCGAGGTCCGCGCCGTCGCCCAGGAGCCGTCACTGCGTCCGTACGCCCTGCTGTGGCTCGCGGAGTACGAGGGGGCGGACCCCGAGGACGTCCATGACGTCCTCACCCGCGAGGAGGCCACCTGGCTCTGGGTGGACACCGCCGCGGCCGTCGCCGACCACGGCGAGCCCCAGCTGCTGCTGCGCCATCTCGACTCGGCCGTCCAGGGCACGGTCCCGGCCCTCCTGGAGGAGGTCAGGGCAGGCGGCCACCCGCGCACCGTCCAGGTCCTGGTGGCCCTGGCCGCGGCCCACCCCGATCCCGCCCTCGCGAAAGCCGTCCGCCGGGCGGCCTTCCAGGTCCACACCGGCGGGGCCTAGCCTCCCGCTGTGTGGGTGGCCGCCGGGCCCGGCGGCCACCCACACAGCGCCCGGGCGCGGGCGGAAGCCCGCGGGACGGCCGTCAGGGGGCAGGGGCCTCGGGTATGTAGTCCCCGAAGCTCCACACATTGCCTTCCACGTCCCGCACCAGATAGTCCCTGGCGCCGTACTCCTTGTCGCTCGGCGCGGTCACGACGTCCGCCCCGTGCTCCACGGCCCTGCGGTGATGGGCGTCCACATCGTCGACATGGACGAACACCCCGGAGGGCCCGCCGCCGGCCGTCAGCCGGTCGAAGGCCCCGCCCGTGCCTTTGCTGCCCAGCATCACCATGCCGTTGCCGTAGGTCAGCTCGGCATGCGCGACCAGGCCCTCGCCGTCCTCGTACACCGCGTGCTCGGTGAAGCCGAAGGCCTCGGTCAGCTGCCGGATCGCGGCCCTGGCATCCGCGTACAACAGCGACGGACAGATGCTCGGCGATCCCTCGCCGGACGACTCCGCCATCTCCCTCACTCCTTCCGGCCCGCCGTCCACCCCGCGGTCCGCCGGTGTGCGAACCGCTGAGATGTGAACTGCGTCTCAGTCTGGCACCCGCCACTGACAATGCCCGCCCACAGCGCGTATCCCCAGCTCAAAGCCCTGGCTCAAGGCCCTGGCTCAAAGCCTCACGAAGAGAGCGACGGGTCAGCGGAAGGTGTCGCAGCGTGCCATGTCCCCGCTCCGGTACCCCACGTCGAACCACCGCTGCCGCTGCGCCGCCGAGCCGTGCGTCCATGTCTCCGGAGTGACCCGCCCCTGATACCGCTCCTGGATCCGGTCGTCGCCGACCGAGGCCGCCGCGTCCAGCCCGTCCCCGATGTCCGCCTCCGTGAGGCTGGTCAGCAGCGGACGCCCGGTCTTCTCGTCCGGCGTCGTCGTCGCGTGATGCGCCCACACCCCCGCGTAGCAGTCCGCCTGGAGCTCCACCCGTACGGAATTGCTCGCCGCGCCCTGCCGCCCGTCCTGGGCCCTGCGCAGGGTCCCCATCAGGTTCTGCACATGGTGTCCGTACTCGTGCGCCACCACATACGCCTGCGAGAAGGGGCCGCCGGCCCCGAAGGTGTTCCGCAGATCGTCGAAGAACCCCAGGTCCAGATAGACCTGCCGGTCCGCCGGGCAGTAGAACGGCCCCACCGCCGAGGTCGCCGTCCCGCACGCGGTGTTCACCCGGCCCGTGAACATCACCGTCCGGGCGTCCGAGTAGCGCCCCTGCCGCCGGGGAAACTCCGCCCGCCAGAAGTCCTGCACACTGTTGACCACCGCGACGATCCGGCAGTCCTCCCGCGCGTTGGCGTCCGAGCCCCGCAGACAGGCCCGGCCCACCTCCGCCTGCGTCGACGCGGTCGCGACCGGCTCCGGCTCGCCGGAGGAGAGCCCCAGCCGATCGGGGCCCACTCCGAAGATCAGCCCCAGGATCAGCGCGATGATCCCCGCCACCCCTCCGCCGACGGCCGCCCTGCCGCCCGGGACGCGGCTCCCGCGCACATCCCTGACCTCGGACGTGTCCAGATCGGCGTCGTCGTCGAACTGCATGGGCCACCGCCGTCGGGTCCGGTGCGACTGGACGGCCGCCTTGCCGCCCTGCGCCGAGTATCGACCGCACCGCCGGCCGTCGCCCCTTTTGTTCCCCCGCTCGCGCCGCCCCGGCGCCGAGCGCGCGACCGGCCCGCGAATACCACTTGCAGGGCCCCGTTAGACTGGCCCCATGGCCATTCTCCTTGTGCATTAGACGGCATCGCAGCCTCATAAGCCCGTCCTTCCGCCGTCCACACCGCCCTGGAGTATGTCCGTGATCACCGCTTCCGGTATCGAGCTGCGCGCCGGTGCCCGCATCCTCATCGAGTCCGCCTCCTTCCGCATCGCCAAGGGCGACCGCGTCGGTCTGGTCGGACGCAATGGCGCGGGCAAGACCACCCTCACCAAGTGCCTGGCCGGCGAGGGCATCCCCGCCGCCGGCACCATCACCCGCTCCGGCGAGGTCGGCTACCTCCCCCAGGACCCGCGCACCGGCGATCTCGACACCCTCGCCCGCGACCGCATCCTCTCCGCCCGCGACCTCGACTCCGTGCTGAGGAAGATGCGGGAGAACGAGGACCGGATGGCGAACGGCCAGGGCGCCACCCGCGAGAAGGCGATGAAGAAGTACGAGCGCCTGGAGACGGAGTTCCTCACCAAGGGCGGGTACGCCGCCGAGGCCGAGGCCGCCACCATCGCCGCCGCGCTCGGCCTCCCCGACCGGGTGCTCGGCCAGCCCCTGCACACCCTCTCCGGCGGTCAGCGCCGCCGGGTCGAGCTCGCGCGCATCCTCTTCTCGGACGCCGACACCCTCCTGCTGGACGAGCCGACCAACCACCTCGACGCCGACTCGATCGTCTGGCTGCGCGATTATCTGAAGAGCTACCGAGGCGGCTTCATCGTCATCTCCCACGATGTCGAACTGGTCGAGACGGTCGTCAACAAGGTCTTCTACCTCGACGCCAACCGCTCCGCCATCGATGTCTACAACATGGGCTGGAAGCTCTACCAGCAGCAGCGCGAGGCCGATGAGAAGCGCCGCAAGCGCGAGCGCCAGAACGCCGAGAAGAAGGCCGCCGCGCTCAACTCGCAGGCCGACAAGATGCGCGCCAAGGCCACCAAGACCGTCGCCGCGCAGAACATGGCCAAGCGTGCCGAGCGGCTGCTGGCCGGTCTGGAGGAGGTGCGGGCCATCGACAAGGTCGCCAAGCTGCGCTTCCCGGAGCCCGCGCCCTGCGGCAAGACCCCGCTCACCGCGGAGGGCCTGTCCAAGTCGTACGGCTCGCTGGAGATCTTCACCGATGTCGATCTCGCGATCGACAAGGGCTCCCGGGTCGTCATCCTCGGCCTCAACGGCGCGGGCAAGACCACCCTGCTCCGGCTGCTCGCCGGGGTCGAGAAGCCCGACACCGGCGCGGTCACCCCGGGCCACGGCCTCAAGCTCGGCTACTACGCCCAGGAGCACGAGACCCTGGACCCCGAGCGCACGGTCCTGGAGAACATGCGCACCTCCGCGCCCGACCTCGATCTGGTCGAGGTGCGCAAGACGCTCGGCTCCTTCCTCTTCTCCGGCGACGACGTCAACAAGCCGGCCGGGGTCCTCTCCGGCGGCGAGAAGACCCGGCTGGCGCTGGCCACCCTGGTCGTCTCCTCCGCCAACGTCCTGCTGCTGGACGAGCCCACCAACAACCTCGACCCGGCCAGCCGCGAGGAGATCCTCGGCGCGCTGCGCACCTACAAGGGCGCGGTCATCCTCGTCACCCACGACGAGGGGGCCGTCCTGGCGCTGGAGCCGGAGCGGATCATCCTGCTGCCGGACGGCGTGGAGGACCTGTGGGGCGCGGACTACGCGGACCTGGTCGCCCTCGCCTGATCTTCGCCCCGGCGCTTGCGGCGGCCCGGCCAGGCCGCTGATCCACTCCGTATGGATCATTCGGCTCACAGGTGATCCATCATCTGGGTGAGGGTGTCTCGTACCCCGGCGAAGTTCTCAACACATGATCATTTTTGTCGGGCGGGCCGGGGGATTCTCCAGCCCGCCGTAGCTGACCTGCGGTTTCTCTGAAAAGAGCGAGCGGGGCCCAGGATCGCCGGTGTGCTGAATAAGCCATTCCGGTCATGGTGCGCGTTTGATTCCCGGCGAAGGTCCTTCTACGGACCTTGTCGAATGGGTGGCCAGGAACGGCGCAAGGGGTGATCATGAGAAGTCCAGAGCGCACTTCCCATGAGGAGGCACGGGTGGCCGAGACTCTGAAGAAGGGCAGCCGGGTAACCGGCGCCGCGCGCGACAAGCTCGCGGCAGACCTGAAGAAGAAATACGACTCCGGTGCGAGTATCCGGGCGCTGGCCGAAGAGACCGGTCGCTCCTATGGATTCGTCCATCGGATGCTGAGCGAGTCCGGAGTCATCCTACGAGGGCGCGGCGGAGCCACGCGAGGCAAGAAGGCCGCATCGGCCTGATCCCGACGATCGGGGCTCCCCGCCGGTTCGAGAGATGTCCGCCCGGTCGGCCGAACGGCCGTCCGGGCAGGCATCGGAAGCGGGCCACCGACCGCCGGTCGCCGAAGGCTGACCGGTGGAGGGTGGTTACTGTGCAGTCGCTTAGCTAGTCTGCGTCTGCACAGACACCGCACCACCCGAACCGGAGGCGCCCCATGACTTCGCCCGGCTCCGCGCACGAACTCGTGCTGGACAAGGACGGCGTACGGCTCACCGTCGAGGACACGGTCGCCACGGTGACTCTGACCAATCCGGCCAAGCGCAATGCCCAGTCGCCCGCCCTGTGGCGGGCGCTGGCGCACACGGGTCGGTCGCTCCCGGGCACCGTGCGCGTCGTGGTGCTCCGCGGTGAGGGCAAGTCCTTCTCCGCCGGGCTCGACCGGCAGGCGTTCACACCGGAGGGCTTCGACGGCGAGCCGTCGTTCCTCGATCTCGCACGGGCCTCCGACACGGACCTCGACGGTGCCATCGCCGAGTACCAGGAGGCTTTCACCTGGTGGCGCAGGAGTGACATCGTGACGATCGCGGCCGTCCAGGGCCATGCGATCGGCGCGGGATTCCAGCTCGCCCTCGCCTGCGACCTCAGGGTCGTGGCGGAGGACGTGCAGTTCGCCATGCGCGAGACCAGCCTCGGACTCGTCCCCGACCTCACCGGCACACACCCGCTGGTGGCACTGGTGGGGTACGCCCGCGCGCTGGAGATCTGCGCCACGGGACGCTCGGTGCACGCCGAGGAGGCCGAGCGCACCGGGCTCGCCAATCTGGTGGTCCCCGGCGCGGACCTCGACGCCTCCGTACGGGATCTGACCGCCGCGCTCCTCGCCGCGCCGCGCGACGCCCTCATCGAGACCAAGGCGCTGCTCCGGGGCGCGACCGGGCGTTCGTACGACGATCAGCTCGCTGCGGAACGAGCGGCACAGGCGCGCCGGCTCCGGGATCTCGCGGGCATCGGCGACTGACCCCGCCCGCCGCTGACACCGGCCGGACCCGCTCCGGCCGTCACCCCGACGCGTCGGTGACCACCACCGCCACCGGGCGGTCGTCACCCAGCGCCGAGGTCACCGCGGCCCTGACCGCGCGCACCACGTCCAGCGGGCGCCGTCCGGACACGATCGCCACCTCCACCCGGACATCGCCGGGCGTCACGCGCACCGCCGCGCCCAGGAGCGATGTCAGCCGGGCGACCCCGGGGACCGAGGCCACCGCCCGGGCGAGCGGCTCCCGGTCGGACTCCTCGGCGGGGGCCTCAGGGCCGCTCGAAGCAGGACCGCCCGGAGCGCCGCGCACCGTCTCCACCAGCGCGGTCACCCGTAGATCCACCGCCTCGACCGCCAGGTCCAACGAGTCCATCGCGGCTGAGAACAGCGCCTCGCGCAGCGCGTCCGCGACGTCGGGCAGCGGCCGGGGCACCGCGGCCACGGCCCCCGCCACGGCCCCCGCCTCGTCCCCTGCCCCGGCTCCCGCCGTATTTCCCGTCTCGTGCGTCGCCTCGAACTCGGCCTCGATCCGCAGCGCCCCCGGCGGCAGCGCGCTCGGTGGCGGCGGCACCGCCGGAACACCCGCCTCCGCCGGATCCGCCAGTGCCAGCCGTACCTTCCCCAGCGCCGCCCCCGGGATGCCGGCCGCCGCGCGCCGCAGCACCGCGACGGCCGCCCGCTCGGTCAGCCAGGCCCCGTCCCCGGGGCCGCCCAGCGGAAGGAGCCGGCCGAGACCGAGACGTACGCGTACCGCGTCAGCAGTGGTCATATCCCCAGCCTGCCGCATCCCCGGGGCGAGAGTGGGCAACCGCGCTTAGTGTGGGCTGGAGGGTGTCCGCGGGATCAGCCCGATTCCCGGAGCGGCCCCCTGGACGGACCGCGGGCCCGGGGAACACCCGGGCGACGGTCCCGGGTCTCCGGAAGCCGGGCATCCGGTGCGGCACGACCTGGCAACCCCGGAAAGGACGCAAGGCGATGACCGAACGAAGCGGCAATGAGTCCTCCGGCGGCTCGGGCGAGGAGCCGAGGGAGCTGAGGAAGTCGTCGAGCGGCAAACGGGGCGGCGGGGATCCCGGCTCGCGCGG
Source organism: Streptomyces inusitatus (assembly GCF_014651115.1). Taxonomy (GTDB): domain Bacteria; phylum Actinomycetota; class Actinomycetes; order Streptomycetales; family Streptomycetaceae; genus Streptomyces; species Streptomyces amakusaensis. Next base: position 141,425 of record NZ_BMWG01000014.1, read on the forward strand.
CCGTACGACGATCGCCGACGGCGTCGTCGAGAAGATCGCCGGACTCGCCGCCCGCGATGTGGTCGGTGTGCACGCCATGGGCAGCGGCCTCTCCCGCACCTTCGGCGCGGTCCGCGACCGGGTGCCGGGCGGTGCCAAATCCAATGTCACCCGAGGGGTGAAGGCCGAGGTCGGCGAGGTGCAGACCGCTCTGGACCTGGAGATCGTCGTCGACTACGGCGTCTCCATCGCGGATGTCGCCCGCGCGGTGCGCGAGAACGTGATCTCCGCCGTGGAGCGGATGACCGGCCTGGAAGTCGTCGAGGTCAATATCGCGGTCAGCGATGTGAAGCTCCCCGACGAGGAAGAGGACGAGCCGGAACCCCGTCTGCAGTAGCCCCGAAGCACCGGAAGAGGAGGCTCAGATGAGTATGGCTATGGTCGGCATGGTGGCCGGCATGGCGCTCGGCTTCGCCGGGTACTTCGGTGGCTTCGGCGCGTTTCTGCTGGTGGCCGCCCTTGGCGCGGTCGGCTTCGTGGCCGGGCGCTTCCTGGAGGGCGATCTCGAACCCGGAGAGTTCTTCCGCGCTCGTGGCCGTGACCGCGGCGACCGGCCCCGGTGACGCGCGGTGGCCACGGAGCGCGTCGGCGACGGATCCCGCGAGGCCGGAGGCGACCGGGCGGATGAACGGACCGAGGCCCGGATCGCCGCCCGCGACCGGGGCGCGACCGTCATCGCCGACCGGGTCGTGGCGAAGATCGCCGCACAGGCGGCCAGGGAGGCGGTCGGCGTACCGGAGGGCGGCGTCCCGCCCCGCGCCGCGGTCGTGGTCCGCCACGACGCCGCCCGGGTGCGGATCAGCCTGGAGCTCGACTACCCGTCCGACATCGGCGCGCGATGCGGCGCGGTGCGCCGGCGCGTGGTCGAACGGGTGAGCGGCCTGGCCGGAATGGCGGTGCCCGAAGTCCTGGTCCTGGTCGAGCGCCTGCACTCGCCCCACTCCCGCGACACCGCCCCGGGGAGCCCCCGATGACCCGGCCCCCCGAACCGCCCGAGCCCCTCGCACCGGCCGGACCGTCCGAGCCGCCCGAGCCCTCCGGACCTTCCGGCGGCCCCGAGCCGGACCCCTCCGCTGGCCCCTTTCTGGTGCCGAACACGAAGGCCGGCCGTTTCTGGTCGGTACGCCGGGTTCCGGCCGCGCTGCTCGCCGTCGCGGTGCTCGGCGGCGCGGGCGTCCTGCTCTACGACATCGCGGCGGTACGGGCGGACCAACCCGCCATGCGCTGGCGTCGTGTCGCCGCGGCGAGGCTGGCCGAGTGGCGTCTCGAAGAGCCCTGGGTGCTCGCGGTCGCGGCCGCCGCGGCCGCCCTCGGCGTCTGTCTGATCGTCCTCGCCCTCACCCCGGGCCTGCGCGGACTGCTGCCGATGCGCCGCGACGAGCCCTCCGTACGAGCGGGTCTCACCCGGGAGGCGGCGGCGCTGGTCGTGCGGGACCGGGCGATGGAGGTGCCCGGGGTGCGGTCCGTACGGGTGCGGATGGGCCGTTCGAAGGTCTCGGTGCGGGCCGACTCCCACTTCCGGGAGCTCGATGACGTACGGACGGATCTGGACGGGGCGCTCGACGAGGCGATCGCCGGTCTCGGTCTCGCCAAGCGGCCTTCGAGATCCGTACGGGTCACCCGGCCGCCCGTCAGAAAGAGGTGAGAGCGGAATGCTCCCGGTGGTCAACCGTCTGCTGCTCGGACTCGCGGGCGTGGTGCTGGTCTGCGGGGGAGGGGCGGTCCTGGCCGCCGGTACGGGGCTCTCGCTGCCGTCCTGGTGGCCCTGGCACGGGCCTCGTGACGTCCTGCTGAGCGCCGCTGACCGGGAGCGGTGGCGCGACGAGAGCTGGTGGTGGCCCGCGGTGATCGCGGGACTCGCGATCCTGGTGCTGCTGGCGCTGTGGCTGCTGCTGGCCCAGCTGCGGCGGGCCCGGCCCGCGGAGATCCTCGTCGACAGCGGTGACGGGGAGGGCGCGCGGCTGAGAGGACGGGCGCTGGAGGAGGCGCTGCGGAGCGAGGCCCAGTCGCTGGAGGGGGTACGGGGGGCAAGGGTCCGGCTGACCGGGCGGCGGGGCAGGCCCGGCGCGCGGGTCGGGCTGTCGCTGGAGCCGTTCGCCTCTCCGGGCGGAACGCTGGGGCGGCTGACGTCGGAGGCGGTGGCGCACGCCCGGGAGTCGGTGGGGGCGCGGTCGCTCCCCGTGGAGGTGCGCCTCAAGGCGGCGAAGCACCAGGCGCGCCGGGTGAGTTAGCCGCCGTCCGGTGGCCGGGGAGCGAGCACGGCGGTGCTGGCGGAGGCGATGCATACCAGTTCGGCCTCGTCCGCCCCGGACTGGGCGGCGACCCTTATTCCGTAGATGACGGCCACGAAATACCAGGCCAGATCTTGCGCGTCCATCGGGGAGCTGATGATCCCCGCCCGCTTCCCGTCGTCGATCACGGACTGGAGCAGGGACAGACGCCGCTTCAAATCCTTGTCGAGGATCTCGGCCACGAGCGGGTCTTTCGATGCCAGCCCGGTGATGGTGTTCACGGTGAAGCAGCCGGATCCGTAGCCACTCCTCCGGTTCTCCATCTCCGCTTCCACAATGACCGCGAGGAGTCTGCGGATGCGCTCGACCGCGTTGTATCCGTCTTCGCTCAGCACTGCGATCTGCCGGTCGGTCATGGTGTCGACGTAGTGACTGAGGGCTCGGCGAAAGAGATCGGCCTTGGATTTAAAGGTGTTGTAGACGCTGCTGCGTCTGAGGTCGGTGGCTTCGCACAGATCCTCGGTCGAGGCGCCTTCGTAGCCTTTCGTCCAGAAGACGCGGCACGCGGCCTCCACGGCTCTGTCTTCGTCGAACAGTCGTGGTCGCCCCATGGCCGTCAGCATACATCTTCTGGAATGCATGGAACAATATTCCGCCAAATGGGACGGAGGCCGAACGCGATTCAAAGCGATATGTCCATTCCCTTGCCGCCGCTCCGGCCGACTCGCCGGCCCGTGAAGCCGGAGTGGGGCCGCTGGGCCGGCCGGAGCGTCATGTTCCCTCCGGTCTACGCCGGTTCGAGCACGGTGGCGGACAGCACGGTTCCGTCCGTGAGCGCGCGGTGGGCCTGCGCGGGCATCTCGCTGCCGCCCCATTCGACCGTGAGCAGCCGGAGCCATCCGTCGCGGCACGCGACGAACAGGCCGTTCTCCAGGCGCCTCACCGTTCCGGCGGGTTCAAGGCCCATCCCGGCCGGGGTGGTGTCGTCCGCGGAGAGGATCGTCACGCGGTCACCGCCGGGAGTTTCGGCGAATGCCCCCGGATTTCGGTATCCGGCCCGGATGTGGCAGCTGACCTTGTGGACCGAGTGCGCGAAGTCCAGACGGAATTCATTTTCCGACGGGCGGGTGAAGTAGGTGCGCTCGGAGGGGTCCTGCGGAATGCGGTGGAAACTGCCGGACACCAGCCGGGGGATGAGGTCCAGCAGCATCAGCACATTGGCGCGTTCCTGGATCGTGCGTAATTCCAGGGCGGTCTCGCGGCCGGTGAGCGGTGTGCGGTGCTGGGTGAGGATGGGGCCGGTGTCGAGCCCGGCCGCCATCTCGATGGCGGTGACGGCGCCGTCCGTCTCGCCATTGCGCACCATCCAGTAGAACGGGGCCAGTCCCGCGTAGCGGGGCAGCGCGCTCGGATGGAAATTGACACAGGTCACCTTCGGGGTGCTGAGCAGATCCTCCTTGAGGATGCGCTGAAAGTTCCCCACGATCAGATAGTCGGGCTCCAGGTCTCTGATCCGCCGGACGAAATCCGGGTCGTTGACCTTCTCCGGACGCAGTACGGGGACGCCGAGGTTTTTGCCGCGCTGTTCCAGGTCGACCTGTTCGGTGTCGGCGGTGAAGTAGTCGCACAGGCGGTCGACGGGGCTTGTGACCACCGCCACCAGATTCACGAGGGGATGTCCGTGAAGCATGTCCAGGAAAGGGGCGCCAAGCTTGGAGTTGACCTCCGAGAACAGCACGACCCGTATCGGCGGTTTCATTGCGGGAGTCCTTCCGTAGGTGCCTGGATGTGGTCTGGAGGAAGGGGGGGAGGGCCGGAACCCCGGTCAGGCGTAGCGGCCCGGGGCGATCACACGGTGTGGGTCGACGGCCTCGCGCAGACGCCGGCCGAGGGCGAGGGCCCCGGGGTCGAGCAGACGGTCGGTCCACTGCCCGTGATCCACGTCGAGGCGGTAGGGGAGGTATCCGGCCGTGGTGAACAGCTCGTAGAGCTTGTCGAGGGCGGCGTGCGCGCGGGCGCTCTCGTCGTCCGTCCGTGAGAACCGGAGGGACACCACCAGGTCGATCACGTCGGAGTCGAGCGCGTTGACGGTGGCCCCGGCCCGGATGCCGGTCTCCGCGCTGACCTTTTCGAGGATGCGGAGGGCGGCGGCGACGTGCTCCCCGGCGAAAGGCACCAGGGGGAGGAAGAAGAGCCAGCCGCCTCCCTGGTCGTCGACGCGCGGCGCGTGCTGGCCGACGGCGGAGCGGAGCATCTCCTCGTGGTGGACCACGCTGCCGGAGTATCCGTGCTGGACGACACGGGCGACGACGTCGTCGGCCGCCGGGGGTTCCTTGTCGGAGCGGGCGATGCCGGTGAACAGCTTCGACGCCTCGGCCAGTTCGAAGACCGCGTCGGTCAGGGCGTCGACCACTCCGGCGGTGCCGCCGAGGGAGATGTGGGCGAGGTAGCCGCCCTGCGCCGTGCTGGTTCCGTAGGAGGCGGCGGAGGTGGTGTCGTAGATCTTGAGAACGCCGTGCACAAGCCCCTGGGCCTGCCATCGCCGCAGTTCGTCCACGGCGGCAACAACGTTGTCATACTCGAAGCCGAGGCGCAGGACGCGCTGTGTCTCGGGGCGGGGGAGGAGCCGTATCACTCCGGCGGTGACGATGCCGTAGTTGGACTGGGTGAACAGGTGCAGCAGCGAGGGCCCCAGCCCGTAGGGGTTCACCGCGGTGTCCACTCCCCGCCGCGGCCACCAGCCGACCCGGATCCGCTCCCCGTCCGGGAGGACGACTTCCAGGCCCACCAGGTCCTCGGTGCGCTGTCTGCGCAGACCCACCCCTCGGTCCAGGGCGTTGCCCAGGACGCTGGAGTAGCCGGACGAGGCGGTGACGTTCAGCATGCGCCGGGTGTCCTGGAGCTCCCGCGACAACTGGCGCTGGGTGACGCCGGGTTCGATGACGGCCCATCCGTGGTCGGCGTCGAGTTCCCTGATGCTGTCGAGGTCGTCGAGTTCCACGCGTACGGCGTCGTGGCCGGCGGCCTCGCGCGAGCCGAGGCCCCAGTTCCTGCCGGTGGAGACGGCGTGCAGCGGCGGGGTGTCCTCGTGGGCGAAGGCGCGCACGATCCCGGGGACCTGGTCGGCGCGGGCGGGGCGGATGACGGCCGGTACGCGGCGGGAGGCGAACATGGAGACGTTCGGCTCCGGGGGAACGGGGTGGACGACCCGGGCGGTGTCACCCCCGACCGCCCTTTCGGACTCCATCAGTGCGGTCGCCAAAGCGTTTTCGGGCATGACGAAATCCTTCTCCGTCGGCAATGGGGTTCTGGTGTCCCGTGGGCCGGGTCAGGGCCTCGTGGGGGCGGTGCCGTTCAGATAGACGTGCTCAAGCGCTGCGTCCCGCTCTTTGTGCATGAGGGCCATCAGCCTGATCACGCGAGGCATTTCCCCGTCCCATCGAGGTTCCGCCGCACAGAGACAGGGGGCGTCGACGGATCCCCGCTCGACGATGGCGAGGGGTGGGATATTGGCGGTCAGATCCGACGTCATGGTGAAGAAAAGGGCTTCGACATCGGTGGAATCCAGGCCGTTCTTCCCCATCACCGCATCGACGAGGGTGACAGTCGCCTGTGCGATGTCCTCATGCGTATTGGCAGAGACCTGAATGGCACCGCGGATCGCACGAGTGGTGGAACTCATTCTGCCGTGGTCGTGCTGCCTCGGTGGAGCGTCAAAGCTCTCTGGCCGGTCTCCACGGGCGCGCGCCGGGGCGCCATCGCATTCATTCCGCGTGTCCTGCTCTCTGCGTGTGCGCTCTTGACCAGATCCTCTGGATGGTGACCTCGATCCGCGAAGGGATCATTGGCAGGCCCGAGCGTTTTGAAACGAGCGGTCCAGTAGCTCGAATCTAGCAGGCTTCGAACAAGGGCACCAGATCTCTCTTCCCGCCTCCGGGGCAACTCGCATATGGCTGAAGGCAGTTGGGCGTGCGGCGGTCCGGTGGACCGCCGCACGGGGGGAATGGCCCGGGAATCAGAAGCCGTGGCGGGTGCCGCCGTCGACCGGGAGCATCACACCGGTGAGGTAGGAGGCGGCCGGGGAGAGGAGGAAGGCGGCGACCGTGCCGAACTCCTCGGGGGTGCCGTACCTCCGCAGCGGGATGAGCGATTCGTTCGCGGCCCGTGCCGCGTCCGTGTCGCCGGAGAGGGCGTCCAGTTCGCGGACGCGGTCGGTGTCGATACGGGAGGGGAGGAGGCCGATCACCCGGATGCCCCGGGGGCCGAGTTCGTCGGCGAGCGACTTGGCGAACCCCGCCAGGCCGGGGCGGAGCCCGTTGGAGATCGTCAGGCCGGGGATCGGCTCATGGACGGAGCCGGAGAGCACAAAGCCGATCACCCCGCCCTCGCCCAGCTCCGCCGCCGCGGTGCGGGCCGTCCGCACCGCGCCCAGGAACACCGAGTCGAACGCCGACCGCCACTGCTCGTCTGTGTTGTCGGCGGCGTACCCCGGGGCCGGTCCGCCCACGCTGATCAGCACCCCGTCGAACCGGCCGAAGTGGGCGCGGGCCGCCGCGATCAGCCGGTCCGCGGCCGTCGGGTCGGCGTTGTCCAGCGCCAGGCCCACCGCGTCGGGGCCGAGCTCGGCGGCGGCGTCCAGGACGGTCCGCTCGTCGCGCCCGGTGATGACGACCTTCGCGCCGTCGGCGACCAGTGCCCGCGCGGAGGCGTTGCCCAGCCCTCGCGAAGCGCCGGTCACGACATAGACGCGGTCTTTCAGTCCAAGATCCATGGGGCTATCCTGCCGCCTCCTCCCGGTCCAGCGCGAGAGCGGTCGTCACCAGGGCGATATGGCTGAACGCCTGGGGGAAGTTCCCGAGCTGCCGGCCCGAGGCCGGGTCGTACTCCTCGGCGAGCAGTCCGACATCATTGCGGAGAGTGAGCAGATGCTCGAACAGCTCACGCCCCTCCGCCGCCCGGCCCGTCATCCGCAGCGCGTCCGCCAGCCAGAAGGAACAGGCCAGGAACGCGCCCTCGCCCCCCGGCAGCCCGTCCACGGACGCTCCCTCGGCGCTGTAGCGGCGCACCAGCCCGCCTCCCGTGCCCAGTTCCGCCCGGACCGCGTCGACGGTGCCGGACACCCGGGGGTCCTCCGGCGGCAGAAAGCCGACCCGGGGGATGAGCAGGGTCGCCGCGTCGAGCTCGGCGGAGCCGTAGGACTGGGTGAAGGTGTTGCGCCGGGGGTCGTACCCCTTCTCGCACACCTCCCGGTGGACCTCGTCCCGCATCGCCCGCCAGCGGTCGGCGTTTCCGCGCAGCGAGGAGTCCGCCTCCAGGGTGCGCACCGCCCGGTCGGCGGCCACCCACGCCATCACCTTGGAGTGCACGAAGTGACGCCTGGGGCCCCGGATCTCCCACAGCCCCTCGTCGGGTTCGCGCCACTTCGACTCCAGGAAGCCGAGCAGGCTGAGCTGGAGGTACCAGGCGTGCCGCTGCGTGGGCAGACCCGCCTCGCCGGCCAGGAAGAGGGAGTCCATCACCTCTCCGTACACATCGAGCTGGAGTTGCTTCACCGCCGCGTTTCCGGTGCGTACGGGGGCGGAGCCCGCGTACCCGGTCAGCCACGGCAGCTCCGTCTCCGGCAGCCGCCGCTCCCCGCCCAGCCCGTACATGATCTGGAGGTCGGCCGGGTCGCCGGCCACCGCCCGCAGCAACCAGTCCCGCCAGGCGGCGGCCTCGTCCTGATAGCCCGCGTCGAGCAGCGCGTCCAGGGTGAGGGTGGAGTCCCGCAGCCAGCAGAAGCGGTAGTCCCAGTTCCGTACGCCGCCGATCTCCTCCGGGAGGGAGGTGGTGGGCGCCGCGACGATCCCGCCGGTCGGACCGTAGGTGAGGGCCTTGAGGGTGATCAGGGAGCGGACCACGGCATCCCGGTAGCGGCCCTCGGTCCGGCAGCGGTTCGCCCACTCGCCCCAGTCCCGCAGGCCGCACTCCAGGGCCTCGAACGGGTCCAGCTCCCCGGGGCGCTCCAGGTGCGAGGGGTGCCAGGTCAGGACGAAGGCCACCTTCTCGCCCTCGCCGACGGCGAACGAGGAGACGGTGCTGAACTGCTGACCCCAGGTCTTGACCGGCGGCTCGCTGCGCAGCCACACCGAGTCGGGTCCGGCGACCGCCACCCGGCGGCCGTCCGCGCGCCGCATCCAGGGCACCACCGAGCCGTAGTCGAAGCGCAGCCGCAGTACGGACTCCATCTCGACCGAGCCGCTGACGCCCTCCACGATCCGCACCACGGAGGGCGCCTCGTCGCGCTGCGGCATGAAGTCGACGACCTTGACCGTGCCGGCGCGGGTCTCCCACACCGACTCCAGGACGAGCGAGTCGCCCGCGTAACCGCGCCGGGCGCAGGGGCCCGCGCCCTTGGGCGCGATCCGCCAGTGGCCGTTCTCCTCGTCGCCGAGGATGGCCGCGAAGCAGGCGGCGGAGTCGAAGCGGGGCAGGCAGAGCCAGTCGATGGAGCCGTCCGTGCCGACCAGCGCCGCCGTCTGAAGATCGCCGATCAGGGCGTAGTCCTCGATGCGTAGGGTCACGCAGTGGCGCATTCCCGCCCGGTGGGTGGACCAATCAGACGGGGTACGGCTGTCAGGCGTTCGCCGGGGAGGGGGCCGGTTCCGACGCGGTCCCGGCCGCGGCGGCCCGCCGGTCGCGCACCTCGCGGCGGACCAGGATCACCCAGCCGACGGGGACTCCGGCGACGAACAGCCACCACTGGATCGCGTACGCCATGTGCGCGCCGATGGAGTCGTGCTCGGGCTCGGGGATCAGCTCCGGGAGCGTCCCGGGGGGCTTCGGGTCGGTCTGCTCCAGATAGCCGCCGAGCACGGGCTTGCCGAGCGCCTCGGCCCGCTGCTCGCTGTTGATCAGCATGACCTGGCGGTCGGGCAGACCGGCGAGGTCCTTGATGCCGCTGCCCTTCGTGGTCTCGTCCGCCTTGAGCCGGCCGGTGACGGTCACCGTCCCTTTGGGCGCGGGCGGCACCTCGGGATAGGCCTGCTGGTTGACCGCCAGCGGGATCCAGCCGCGGTTGACCAGGACGATCCGTCCGTCGGTGAGCACCAGCGGGGTCAGCACCTGGGCGCCGACCTTCTCGTCGACGTTGACCCGGCGGCGTACGACGACCTCGCCGGCCGTGTCGTAGACCCCGGTGGCGGTGATCGCGCGCCAGTAGTCCGAGCGGGGGACGGTGTGTCCGGGGGAGGTCAGCTCGGTCACCGGGACCGGCTCGTGGTCCAGGTTCCGGGCGATCAGCGCGTTCTGCTCGACCCGGCGCTCATGCCGGTGGAACTGCCAGAACCCCAGCTCGACCATCGTCGGGATGAGGACGAGGCTGATGAGGGTGAGGGACACCCACTGCCGGGTCAACAGGAAGCGGTACACGGCGTCGACCGTACCCTTCGCCCCGGTCCGTGCTTTCGGTGGGTCCCGTCCACGGGCTCCTCCGCCGGCTCCATGGGCCCGCTATCCCGGTGCGCCGGGGCCGTCCGCGGGCGTCACATCGCGCAGCAGCTGGGTGAAGGCCGCCTCGTCCATCACCGGAGTGCCGTAGGACTTCGCCTTGGCGGTCTTGGAGGTGACGGCCCCCGGGTCGTTGGTCACCAGCAGGCTGGTCAGCCGGGAGACGCTGGTGGCGATGTGCAGCCCGGCCTCGATCGCCCGGTCCTCCAGCAGCTCCCGGTCGATGGAGGTGTCGCCGGAGATCGCCACCCGCATGCCCTGCTTCAGCGACTTCCCCGCCTCGTACCGTCCGGGGTTGGGGTACGGGCAGGCGGGCCGCCTGCGCGAGGGGCGCCAGCTGCCGGGGCCGTACCGCCCGGCCGAGGAGTGGGGACCCGAGGGCTGGTAGCCGACGCGCGGGGTGGCGGGGGAGTCCGACCACTCGGTCAGCGGGCGGCACTCCAGCAGCGGCAGCCGCACTCCGTCCCGGGCGGCGGTGTGCAGGCTCGGACGGAACGCCTCCGCCAGCACGCGCGCGTCGTCCAGCGCGTGGTGGGCGCGCTGCTGGACGACGCCGAAGTGCGCGGCCAGCGACTCCAGCTTGTGATTGGGGAGCGGCAGCGCCAGCTCCTTGGAGAGCGCGATGGTGCACAGCCGCTGCCGGGTGGGCGCGGCGCGCTGGGCGCGCGCGTACTCCCGGGCGATCATGGACCAGTCGAACACGGCGTTGTGGGCGACGAGGACCCGGTCCGCCAGCCGCTCGGAGAACTCCTCCGCGATCTCCCCGAACAGCGGCGCGCCGTCCAGCACATCGCTGGTCAGGCCGTGGATCCACACCGGTCCCGGATCGCGCTCCGGGTTGACCAGGGTGTACCAGTGGTCCTCGACGTCGCCGAAGGCGTCGAGCCGGTACACGGCAGCGGAGATTATCCGGTCGTCGCGGGCGAGGCCGGTGGTCTCCACGTCGACGACCGCGTACCCCTGGGGATACGCGGGCGGCCACGCCGTCGCTGCTGCGGTGCTGTCGTCGAGCATGGTCACAGAGAATACGGCCCCTCACTGACAGTTCCCGAGCCGCCTGCCCCGTACATCCCTTATGTTCGCTTGTGTCCGATGATCGCAGTGCTGACGGGTCGTCTCACATACTTATTGGTAACAACATCTGGCCGTGCCCCGCGCACCGCCTCTACGGTGCACCCATGCCGAACACTCCCGATGCCGAGCACCTGTTCAACCGGTCCGAGCCCGCCCGCAGCACCCCGGTCCCGGTCCCGGCCGCCCGTCCCGCCGCCCTCTCCCGGGACACCCTCGGCAAAGTCCTGCTCGCCGCCTTCGCCCTCGCGGTCCTCGCCGATCTCGTCTCGCTCCTCGCGGGCGCGGAAGCCGGCCACTGGATCGCCAAGCCGCTCCTGATGCCGCTGCTCGCCGCGTACGCCGCGGTACGAGGAGGCCCCGGCCTCCTGATCGCCGCGCTGCTCCTGGGCTGGGCGGGCGATGTCTTCCTGCTCCTCGACGCGGAGTGGGCCTTCCTCGCGGGCATGGGGTTCTTCGCCACCGGACACCTCTGCTATCTGGCGCTTTTCGGACGCCGCCCGCCGCACAGGGCGCTCGGACCGCTCTACGCCGTCCTGCTGGTGGCCGTCGTCGCCCCGATGTGGCCCGGCCTCCCCGCCGGACTGCGTGTCCCCGTCGCCGGATACGCGGTACTGCTGGCCGCGACGGCCTGGCGGGCGGGCGGCCTCGGACCCGCCGCGGGCGCGGGCGGCGCGCTCTTCCTGATCTCGGACCTGCTCATCGCCACCGAGCTGGCCGAGTGGCCGAGGCCCCCCGCGCCCGACTTCTGGATCATGTTCCTGTACAGCGCGGCCCAACTGCTGCTCACCCTCGGGGTGCTGGCCGCATCCCGGCGGTTTGACCGCGCGGAGGCCACTGAAGGGCGGCACGGCCGAGAAGAGTGATGGGAAGAGCGACGAGGAGAGCGACGAAGGGAGGGGCCGGACGCGACTGCCGCGCCCGGCCCCTCCCCCCTGACCGCTGTGCGTCCGGAACGAGCCGGACGACGGACTTCAGGTACTAGCGGCGAACGGCGTCCAGAGCGTCGGCGACACCCTCGCCGTAGAAGCCGTTCTTGTCCTTGCCGCCCTCGCACACCGCGTCCACGACGCCGTCGGCGTTGTAGTCGTACGGGTTGGTGCACTCCTGCTTGTCCGCCTGCGCGGCCAGCAGCGCCTTCAGCGCGGCCGGGGAGGCGCTCCGGTTCGTCGACTTCAGGAGCGCGAGCACGCCCGCCACGTGCGGCGTGGCCATCGACGTACCGGCCTTGTAGACGTACTTGCCGTTGACGCTGGTGGAGAGGATCCGGCCGTCCGTGGCCGGAGCGTCCGGCTTCTGGTAGGCCGTGCGGTCGCCGCCGGGGGCGGAGATGTCGATGACGCCGTCACCGTAGTTGGAGAACGAGGACTTCAGGTTCTTCGCGCCCAGCGAGGCGGTGGTCACCACACCCGGGAGCTGCGTCGGGATGTCCAGGCACTCGCTCGGGTTCACCAGCCGGTCACCGGGGGTGGTGTCATTGGGGCTGGTGGTGTCCTTCAGCTCGTCCGACGCGAGGTCCATGGCGCTGTTGCCGGCCGCGGCGACGTTCACCGAGCCCTTGCGCTCCGCGTACCGGGTGGCACGGGTGACGGACTCGACCAGGGCCGCCTGGTCCGGGTCGTTCTTGCAGTTGAACAGCCACGGGTCCACGTAGTAGCTGTTGTTGGTGATCTCGACGTCGTTCTCGGCGGCCCACATGAAGCCGCAGACGACCGCCTCGGTGTAGAAGAATCCGGCGGGGGTCGACACCTTGATGCCGGAGACCTTCACACCCGGGGCGACACCGGTGATGCCCACCCCGTTCTTCGCCGCGGCGATCGTGCCCGCGACATGGGTGCCGTGGTCGCTCTCGCCCGGGGCCGGACGCCAGGAGCCGGGGGTGGTGTCCGGCTTGCCGCTCACACAGTTCGCCGAGGCGGCCGTGTCGAAGTTGGGCGCGAGGTCGGGGTGGGTGTCGTCGACGCCCGTGTCGATGACCGCGACCGTGACCCTCTTGCTGCCCAGGGTCTTCTTGTGCGCCTGGTCCGCCTTGATCGCGGGCAGGCTCCACTGCAACGGCTCCAGCGGGTCCTGCTCCGCCTCCGCCTTGGCCGCCGAGGCCACGGCCTCCTGGGCGGTCAGCGGACGCTCGGCACCGGTGGAGGTGTCGGTGGCGGGGGAGATCGGAGCCGTACGGGTCGCGCCCGCCGACTCGACGCCGCGCACGGTGCGGATCGTCTGGGCGAACGCCGGGTTCTGCGAGTGGACGACGATGACGCCTATTCGGTCGTAGTCGATCACTATCGACCCGCCGACCTTGGCTATCTCCTGCTTCACCGACTTCGCGGTCTTCCGGCTGTTGCCCTTGACGTTGACCACGTACGACAGCTTCGGCCCGTCGGTGACCACCGCACCGGGCGTGGTGGCGGGCGCGGCGGCGACGGCCGACCCGGCCGGAACGAAGCCGAGCGAGGCCGTGAGCGCCAGACCGACGGGCAGCGCGAGGGCACGTCGGCGCCTGGTTCCCAGCTGAGCCATGGGTTCTCCACATCATCCGTGAGGGCCGCCCGGACACCGGCTGCGCCGGACGGGTACATGACCAGCGAAGTTATCGCCGATCTTGATCGTCATCAATGAGTTGGAGAGGAAAACCTGAACCGAAAGTGTCGATCGTGAAGAAAAAAGGCCGATGTTGAACCGGCCCGGCGTGCTCTCCGTGCCGTTGTCAGGGGGTGGAGCAACATCAAACCGCCCCGCAGCACAGGCTCGAACGAAGGCCCGACTTGTCCATCCCCACCGCTCCCGCGTCACGAGGAGAGTCCGTGACTACCGACGCACCGCCACCGCCCGACGGCCACAGGGACACCAGCCCCGCGCAGCCCACGACCGAGCAGTTCGTCGCCATGCAGCGGAGCCCCGAGTTCGCCGAACTCCGCCGTACCTACCGCTCCTTCGCCTTTCCGCTGACCGTCGCGTTCATCCTCTGGTACCTGCTCTACGTACTGCTCTCGAACTACGCCGGCGGCTTCATGGGCACCCGGCTCTTCGGCAACATCAATGTGGCCCTCGTCTTCGGCCTCGCCCAGTTCGCCACCACCTTCCTCATCGCCTGGCTCTACTCACGCCATGCCGCGAACCGCCTCGACCCCAAGGCGGACGCCATCAAGGCACGGATGGAGGCCGAACTGTGACCAGCGCACTCCACCTCGCCGCCCAGAGCGCGACCACCGAACACCGGCCACTGATCATCGCCCTCTTCGGGGCCTTCGTCGTCGCGACCCTCTTCATCACCGTCTGGGCCGGACGCCAGACCAAGAGCGCCGCCGACTTCTACGCGGGCGGACGCCAGTTCACCGGCTTCCAGAACGGCCTGGCGATCTCCGGCGACTACATGTCGGCCGCCTCCTTCCTCGGCATCGCGGGAGCCATCGCCCTCTTCGGCTACGACGGCTTCCTCTACTCCATCGGCTTCCTGGTCGCCTGGCTCGTCGCCCTGCTGCTGGTCGCCGAACCCCTGCGCAACTCCGGCCGGTTCACCATGGGCGACGTCCTCGCCTACCGGATGCGCCAGCGCCCGGTCCGAACCGCCGCGGGCACCTCCACCATCGTTGTGTCGATCTTCTATCTGCTCGCGCAGATGGCCGGCGCCGGCGTCCTCGTCTCACTCCTCCTCGGCATCACCAGCGACAGCGGCAAGGTGCTGATCGTCGCCCTCGTCGGCATCCTGATGATCCTGTACGTCACCATCGGCGGGATGAAGGGCACCACCTGGGTCCAGATGGTCAAGGCGGTCCTCCTCATCGCGGGAACGCTCCTCATCACGTTCCTGGTGCTGCTGAAGTTCAACTTCAACATCTCGGACCTGCTCGGCACCGCCGCCGCGAAGAGCGGACACGGGCAGGCCTTCCTGGAACCCGGCCTCAAGTACGGCTCCACCGAGATCTCCAAGCTCGACTTCATCTCCCTCGGCATCGCCCTGGTCCTCGGCACCGCCGGACTGCCGCACATCCTCATCCGCTTCTACACCGTGCCCACCGCGAAGGCCGCCCGCAAGTCCGTCAACTGGGCCATCGGCATCATCGGCGCGTTCTACCTGATGACCATCGCGCTCGGCTTCGGGGCGGCAGCCCTGGTCGGCCCCGAGGAGATCACCGCGTCCAACAAGGCGGGCAACACCGCGGCCCCCCTGCTCGCCCTCCACATCGGCGGCACCGACTCCGCGGGCGGCGCGATCCTGCTCGCCGTGATCTCCGCCGTCGCCTTCGCCACCATCCTCGCCGTCGTCGCGGGCCTCACCCTTGCCTCGTCCTCGTCCTTCGCCCACGACATCTACGCCAATGTCATCCGCAGGGGACAGGCCACCGAGAAGGAAGAGGTCCGCGCCGCCCGCTGGGCGACCGTCGCCATCGGCGTCGTCTCCATCGCCCTCGGCGCGCTCGCCCGCGATCTGAACGTCGCCGGCCTCGTCGCCCTCGCCTTCGCCGTCGCCGCCTCGGCGAACCTGCCGACGATCCTCTACAGCCTCTTCTGGAAGAAATTCACCACCCAGGGCGCCCTGTGGTCGATCTACGGCGGACTCGTCTCCTCCGTCGTCCTCGTCCTCTTCTCGCCGGTCGTCTCCGGCAAGCCCACGTCGATGTTCAAGAACGCCGACTTCTACTGGTTCCCGCTGGAGAACCCCGGCCTGGTCTCCATCCCGCTGGGCTTCCTGCTCGGCTGGCTCGGCTCCGTGCTCTCGAAGGAGAAGCCCGACAGCGGCAAGTACGCCGAACTGGAGGTCAAGTCCCTCACCGGCACCGGAGCCCACTGATCCACCGGCCGCCCGGCGGGGGAGTGCCGTAGTGTCCTACGACACGCTCCCGCCGGCCCGGCTCCGGGGGCCCGGTTTCCGGCCCGGGTCCGGTCCGGAGCCCGGCGATGTCAGTGGGCTGACGTAGGCTCGAAGAGGAGAGCGTGGAAGGGGAGGGACATGGTGCTGCTGGACACCTATGGCCGGGTCGCCACCGATCTGAGGGTCTCACTGACCGACCGGTGCAATCTGCGATGCGTCTACTGCATGCCCGAAGAAGGGCTCCAGTGGCTCGCCAAGCCCGATCTGCTCACCGACGACGAGATCGTCCGGCTGATCCGGATAGCCGTCACCCTCCTCGGCGTCACCGAAGTCCGCTTCACCGGCGGAGAGCCGCTGCTGCGCCCCGGACTCGTCTCCATAGTGGAGCGGTCCGCGCGGCTGACGCCCCGGCCCCGCATGTCGCTGACCACCAACGGCATCGGCCTCAAGCGCACCGCCGGCGCGCTCAAGGCCGCCGGCCTCGACCGGATCAATGTCTCCCTCGACACCCTGCGGCCCGAGGTCTTCCAGCGGCTCACCCGCCGCGACCGCCACCAGGACGTGCTGGACGGCCTCCGGGCCGCCCGGGAAGCCGGGCTGACCCCCGTCAAGGTCAATACGGTGCTGATGCCCGGCCTCAATGACGACGAGGCCCCGGAGCTGCTCGCCTGGGCCCTGGCCGAGGGATACGAGCTGCGCTTCATCGAGCAGATGCCGCTCGACGCCCAGCACGGCTGGAAGCGCGAGGGAATGATCACGGCAGGCGACATACTGAACACCCTCCGCGCCCGTTTCACCCTCACCCCCGAGGGCGGCGAGGAGCGCGGATCGTCCCCCGCCGAGCGCTGGCTGGTGGACGGCGGACCGCACCGGGTCGGAGTGATCGGCTCGGTCACCCGCCCCTTCTGCGCGGCCTGCGACCGGACCCGGCTCACCGCCGACGGCCAGGTGCGCACCTGCCTCTTCGCCCAGGAGGAGACGGATCTGCGGGCGGCCCTGCGCTCGGACGCGCCCGACGAGGAGATAGCCGGAATGTGGCGGGCGGCGATGCGGGGCAAGAAAGCGGGCTCGGGTCTGGACGACCCTTCGTTCCTTCAGCCGAGCCGGCCCATGTCAGCGATCGGCGGCTGAGTCCGGCCCGGCCTCCCGGGCGGCCTCCCACTCCTTCAGCTCCACGACGTCCTTGAGGAAACCGCGTACACCGAGGAATCCGGAGAGGTGTTCACGATGCTCGTCACAGGCCAGCCAGGTCTTGCGGCGCTCCGGTGTGTGCAGCTTCGGATTGTTCCAGGCCAGCACCCACACCGCCGGGGCACGGCAGCCCTTGGCCGAACAGATCGGGGACTCGTCGCTCACGTGCGCAATGCTCCACTACATGGCGACGCCGGGCAGCCACGGGGGGAGCTGCCCGGCGTCGGTCCGTCGCTCCGACGGGGGATGCGGAGCGCGTACGAAGTATGTCACGGGTAACCGGGTGTGGTGCACCGGAACTTCACGAAAGAGTCTGAGCTTTTCCTGAGGAACGGGAGCCCGGTTCGGCCGTCGATCAGCCCGCCCGCCGACCCCCGGCGTCGCCCCCGGATCCGCCGACGGACGCCCCGTCCGGCGCGCTGTTCCGCGCGCCGGATTCCGGGTGGGATTCCGCCTCGGGTTCCGCCTCAGGGTCCGGCGCGGTCCTGTCCGCCGTCGTTTCCGCGACCGGCGGGATCACCGGACGGAGCGGTTCGCGGATGAAGGACGAGGGCAGCGAAGGGACGTTCTCCCGGCCCGCGTTGGCGATCACGACGGCCACATACGGCAGCAGGACGCCCAGCACCAGCGCCACGATCGCCACATGACGTTCCACATTCCACAGCGTGGCGGCCAGAACCACGGAAACGGTCCGCACCGACATCGAGATCACATAGCGCCGCTGCCGCCCGCGAACGTCGTCCGCGAGTCCCTGCCGGGCCCCGGTGATCCGGAAGACCTCGCCGTTCGTCTGCTTCCGCATCACATTCCACCGCCTGGTTTCCCTGTCGGACGCTCCCCGGCCCGGACGGGTTCCACGGTACGCCGCCGCCGCGACCGCCACGAGGGCGGGGGCGGCCACCGAAGGCGTGCCCTCCCTCCGTCGCCGCGCGTATGGCGGTGTCCGACATGCGCGGTAGCCCGAATGGGCCGAGACTGACGGCGTAACTGCTCACGCGGAGCCGTACGAGGAGGCAGCCATGGGCTGGTTGTGGGCGATCATCGTGGGATTTGTGCTGGGCCTGATCGCCAAGGCGATCCTGCCCGGGAAACAGCACCTTCCCTTGTGGCTGGCCACCATCTGCGGCATCGGCGGCGCGGTGCTCGGCAACTGGGCCGCCGGCGGAATGGGCATCGCGGAGACCCCCGGCTTCGACTGGGGCCGCCACGCCCTCCAGCTGGTCTTCGCCGTCCTCCTGGTCTTCCTCGGAGACCGGGCCTGGATCGCGATGCGGGGCAACCGGCAGCGCGCCTGACCCGCCATCGGTACCGGTCAGGCACCAGCACCAGCACCAGCACCGGTACTCGGCACGGCGGGCGGGGGGGTCATTTTCGCCCCCCCGCCCCGGCCAGCCCGGGCCCCGGGAGCCCCGACCCCACCCGGTCCGGGGGGGGGTCCGCCCGGGCCG
>NZ_BMWG01000014.1:159712-185867 GCF_014651115.1 Streptomyces inusitatus
CCCCCACCCCACCCACACCGCGCGGCGCGGCGCCGGGGGGGGGGGCGCCTCCCCCCCGCCCGGCCGCCGTGCCATGCCCGGTCCGGGGAAGCCCGAACCGAACCGGATCGGGCTAGGGATCAGCCGGATCGGGCTCGGGGGCTCCCCGGCTCAGCCGATCTCGATCGCGGCGAGGTTCTTCTTGCCCCGGCGCAGCACCAGCCAGCGCCCGTGCAGCAGCTCCTCGGCCGCCGGAACCGCGTCCTCGGCCGTGACCTTGACGTTGTTCACGTAGGCCCCGCCCTCCTTCACGGTCCGCCGGCCCGCCGACTTGCTGGCCACCAGGCCGACCTCCACCAGCAGATCCACCACCGGGGCCAGCTCGGCGACCTTGGCGTGCGGCAGCTCTTCGAGCGCCGCCCGCAGCGTCGGCTCGGCCAGCTCGGCCAGCTCGCCCTGCCCGAACAGCGCCTTGGACGCGTACACCGCGGCCGCGCAGTCCTCGGAGCCGTGCACCAGCGTCGTCAGCTCCTCCGCCAGCGCCCGCTGGGCCGCCCGCGCCTGCGGACGCTCCTCGGTCAGCCGCTCCAGCTCCTCGATCTCCTCGCGGGACTTGAAGCTGAAGATCCGCAGGTACTTCGACACATCACGGTCGTCCGCGTTCAGCCAGAACTGGTAGAAGGCGTACGGAGTGGTCCGCTCGGCGTCCAGCCAGACCGTCCCGCTCTCCGTCTTGCCGAACTTGGTGCCGTCCGCCTTGGTGATCAGCGGAGTGGCCAGCGCGTGCACCCGGGCATCCGGCTCGGCCCGGTGGATCAGATCGGTGCCCCCGGTCAGATTGCCCCACTGGTCGCTGCCGCCGGTCTGGAGGACACAGCCGTACCGGCGGTACAGCTCCAGGTAGTCCATGCCCTGGAGGATCTGGTAGCTGAACTCGGTGTAGCTGATCCCCGCGTCGGAGTTCAGCCGCCGGGCCACCGCCTCCTTGGCGATCATCTTGTTGACCCGGAAGTACTTTCCGACGTCACGCAGGAAATCGATCGCCGAAAGCCCCGACGTCCAGTCCAGGTTGTTGACCATGGTCGCCGCGTACGGGCCCTCGAAGTCCAGGAACCGCTCGATCTGGCCCCGCAGCCGCTCGACCCAGGCCGCGACGGTCTCGGGCTCGTTCAGCGTGCGCTCGGAATTCGGCTTGGGGTCGCCGATCAGCCCCGTCGCGCCGCCGACCAGACCCAGCGGGCGGTTCCCCGCGAGCTGGATCCGGCGCATGGTGAGGATCTGCACCAGATTGCCCAGATGGAGACTGGGGGCGGTCGGGTCGAAGCCGCAATAGAACGTGAGGGGACCGTCCGCGAACGCCTTGCGCAATGCGTCCTCGTCAGTGGACTGGGCGATCAGCCCGCGCCACCGCAGCTCGTCGACGATGTCCGTCACGTCTCTCGTGTCTCCTCGGATGTGTTCTGCTGAATCGGGGAAAGCGCCTCTCGGCCCCTCCGAGGTTATACGCCCTGGCTGATCGAACTCATATTGAAATCGGGGACCCGCAGCGCGGGCATCGCGGCACGGGTGAACCAGTCGCCCCACTCACGGGGCAGCGTCTTCTCGGTACGGCCCGCCTCGGTGGCCCGGGAGAGCAGATCGACCGGCGACTCATTGAACCGGAAATTGTTCACCGCGCCGGTGACCTCGCCGTTCTCCACGAGATAGACCCCGTCCCGGGTCAGCCCGGTGAGCAGCAGCGTCGCCGGATCCACCTCCCGGATGTACCACAGACAGGTCAGCAGCAGCCCGCGCTCCGTCGCCGCGACCATCTCCTCCAGCGAACGCCCGCCCCCGCCGTCCAGGATCAGATTCCCGGCCCCCGGCGCGACCGGCAGCCCGGTCAGGGCCGCGCTGTGCCGCGTGGTCACCAGATGCTCCAGCCTGCCCTCGCGGATCCACTCCGTCCTCGACAGCGGCAGCCCGTTGTCGAAGACGGAGGCGTCGTCGCCGGAGGCGTGCGCGATCACGAACGGAGCGGACTGAAGCCCCGGCTCCGCCGGGTCGCTGCGCAGAGTCATCGGCAGCCGGGACAGCGTCTCCCCGACCCGGGTGCCGCCGCCCGGCCGCGAGAAGACCGTACGGCCCTCCACCGCGTCCCGGGCCGTGGACGACCACAGCTGGTAGATCAGCAGATCCGCCACCGCTGTGGGCGGCAGCAGCGTCTCGTACCGCCCGGCGGGCAGCTCGATCCGCCGCCGTGCCCACTCCAGCCGCCGCGCCAGCTCGGCGTCCAGCTCGCCCGGGTCCACATCGGTGAAGTCCCTGGTGGCGCGCCCGGCCCAGGCCGAGCGCGCGCCGTCCGGGGACTTCGCGTTCAGCTCCAGCGTCCCGTTCGGCTGGTCGTGGCGCAGCCGCAGCCCGGTGGAGGTGCCCAGATAGGTGGAGGTCGTCTCGTGGCTGGCGAAGCCGTACAGCTCCCGCTCCCCGGCCCGGGCCCGCGCGAAGGACTCGCCGAGCGCGGGCGCGAACTCCCCGAAGACCGCGGAGGAGGTCTCGGCCGGCGAATCCCGGAAGCCGGGGCTCTCCGCCACACCGGTGACCAGCGGCCGGGCGTCCTCGGCCGGCTCCGAGGCACGGGCGGCGGCCTCGGCGGCGCGCACCAGCGACTCAAGATCCGACACGGTGACGGCCGAGCGCGAGACCACCCCGGACGCGGTGCCCTCCGCGCCGTCGACCGTCGCGATGACGGTGAGGGTCCGGCCCCGGGTGACGCCGTTCGTGGTCAGCGCGTTCCGCGCCCACCGGAGATTGGCGGAGGAGTGCTCGTCGGCGATGACGACGCAGCCGTCGGCCGTCGAGAGTTCAAGGGCGCGCTCGACGATGTCGTACGGCTTGCTGGTGCGGCTCATCGACCGGCCTCCTGCGTCGTATTGAGGATGTTCACGCCCCGGAACAGGGCCGAGGGGCAGCCGTGGGAGACCGCCGCGACCTGGCCCGGCTGGGCCTTGCCGCAGTTGAAGGCACCGCCCAGGACATAGGTCTGCGGGCCGCCGACCTGCTCCATCGAGCCCCAGAACTCCGTCGTCGTCGCCTGGTACGCGACATCCCTGAGCTGCCCGGCCAGTCGGCCGTTCTCGATCCGGAAGAACCGCTGCCCGGTGAACTGGAAGTTGTAGCGCTGCATGTCGATCGACCACGAACGGTCGCCGACCACATAGATCCCGCGCTCCACCCCGCCGATCAGATCGTCGGTCGACAGCCCGCCGGGGGCCGGCTGGAGCGAGACGTTCGCCATCCGCTGCACCGGCACATGGCCGGGGGAGTCCGCGTACGCGCACCCGTTGGAACGCCCGAGCCCCGTCAGCCGGGCGATCCGCCGGTCCAGCTGATAGCCGACCAGGGTGCCGCCCTTCACCAGGTCCCAGGACTGCGCCTCGACGCCCTCGTCGTCGTACCCGACGGTGGCGAGCCCGTGCTCGGCGGTGCGGTCGCCGGTCACATTCATGGCGGAGGAGCCGTACGCCAGCTTCCCCAGCTTGTCGAAGGTGGCGAAGGAGGTCCCCGCGTACGCCGCCTCGTACCCCAGCGCCCGGTCCAGCTCGGTGGCGTGGCCGACCGACTCATGGATGGTGAGCCAGAGATTCGACGGATCCACGACCAGGTCGTACCGCCCGGCTTCCACGCTCGGGGCGCGCATCTTCTCCGCGAGCAGCTCCGGGATCCGCTCCAGCTCCGAGTCCCAGTCCCAGCCGGTGCCGGTCAGATACTCCCAGCCCCGGCCCGCCGGAGGCGCGATCGTGCGCATCGAGTCGAACTCGCCGGTCGTCTCGTCCACGGCCACCGCCGTGAGCTGGGGGTGGAGGCGCACCCGCTGCTGCGTGGTGACGGTGCCCGCGGTGTCCGCGTAGAACTTGTTCTCCTGAACGGTCAGCAGCGAGGCGTCCACATGGGCGACCCCGCCCGCCCCGAGCAGCTGCCCGCTCCACTGGGCGAGCAGCGCCGTCTTCTCCTCGTCGGGCACCTCGAACGGATTGATCCGGTACGAGGAGACCCAGGTCTTCTCCGAGTGCACCGGCTCGTCCGCCAGCTCCACCCGCTCGTCGGAGCCGGCCGCCGCGATCACCTTCGCCGACAGCTTCGCCATGGACACCGCGCGGCTCGCCACCTTCGCCGCCGCGTCCATGGTCATGTCCACCCCGGAGGCGAACCCCCAGGCCCCGCCGTGCACCACCCTGACCGCGTACCCCAGATCCGTGGTGTCCGAGGAGGCGGCCGGTTTGGCGTCCCGCAGCCGCCAGGACGCGCTGCGCACCCGCTCGAACCGGAAGTCGGCGTGCTCGGCCCCCAGGGCACGGGCCCGCGCGAGCGCCGCGTCGGCCAGGGCGCGCAAGGGCAGCGCGAGAAATGTCTGATCGATGTCATGGGGCACAGGTGCCCTCCCCTTCTCGGCCAAGGCCAACGCGACTCCTGAACCGGCAGTGAATCATGCGCCGCCGCACCCCGAAGGCACCCGGTCGCGCACTGTCGGTGACGGCGGACGCCGAGGAGGGGGAGCGGAGGGGAACGGGAGGGGGAGGGAAGAGGGGATCGGCAGCGAGCCGGACAGGGCGGTCGGGGCGGAAGGCGGCATACCGTGCGGGCTTTCTGTAGAGACCCGACAGGGAGTCGAGTGAGGCGCTGTCACGACCGATTCCCCGCGGGCGGGGCGGTACCGATAGTTTCGGGGGTACCACGACTGCTATCGAAAGGGTGATCCGTTGAGCCGCTCGGTTCTCGTCACCGGAGGAAACCGGGGCATCGGCCTCGCCATCGCCCGCGCGTTCGCCGACGCCGGTGACAAGGTCGCGATCACATACCGCTCGGGCGAGCCCCCCGAGGGCTTCCTGGCCGTCCGTTGCGACATCACCGACGGTGAGCAGGTGGAGCGGGCCTACAAGGAGATCGAGGAGAAGCACGGTCCCGTGGAGGTGCTCGTCGCCAACGCCGGCGTCACCAAGGACCAGTTGCTGATGCGGATGTCCGAGGAGGACTTCGTCTCGGTGCTTGACACCAACCTCACCGGCACCTTCCGCGTCGTCAAGCGCGCCAATCGCGCGATGCTCCGGGCGAAGAAGGGCCGGGTCGTCCTGATCTCCTCCGTCGTGGGGCTGCTCGGCTCCGCCGGACAGGCCAACTACGCCGCCTCCAAGGCCGGCCTGGTCGGCTTCGCCCGTTCCCTCGCCCGTGAACTCGGCTCGCGGAACATCACGTTCAACGTCGTCGCCCCCGGCTTCGTCGACACCGACATGACCAAGGCGCTCACCGAGGACCAGCGTGCGGGCATCGTCTCGCAGGTCCCGCTCGGGCGTTACGCGCAGCCGGAGGAGATCGCCGCCACGGTGCGCTTTCTCGCCTCCGACGACGCCTCGTACATCACTGGAGCCGTCATCCCCGTTGACGGCGGATTGGGCATGGGTCACTGATCACCATGAGTGGAATCCTCGCCGGCAAGCGCATTCTCGTCACAGGCGTCCTCACGGAGTCGTCCATCGCCTTCCACGCCGCCAAGGTGGCGCAGCAGGAGGGCGCGGAGGTCATCCTGACCGGTTTCGGCAGGCTGAGCCTGGTGGAGCGCATCGCCAAGCGGCTGCCCAAGACCCCGCCGGTCATCGAGCTGGACGTCACCAACCAGGAGCACCTGGACGGACTCGCGGACCGCATCCGTGAGCACGCCGGCGACGACAGCGGTCTCGACGGCATCGTGCACTCCATCGCCTTCGGGCCGCAGGGCGCGTTCAACTTCCTGGAGGGCGAGTGGGACGACGTCTCGACCGCCGTGCAGGTCTCCGCGTACTCCTACAAGTCGCTCACCATGGCCTGCCTGCCCCTGATGGAGCGCGGCGGCTCGGTCGTCGGTCTCACCTTCGACGCGCAGGTCGCCTGGCCGAAGTACGACTGGATGGGCGTCGCCAAGGCCGCCCTGGAGTCGACCAACCGCTACCTCGCGCGTGACCTGGGCCCCCGGGGCATCCGCTGCAACCTGATCTCGGCGGGCCCGCTCAAGTCCATGGCCGCCAAGTCCATCCCCGGCTTCGAGGACCTGGCGGACGTGTGGAACCACCGCGCGCCCATCGGCTGGGACCTGGCCGACCCGGAGCCCGCGGGCCGTGGCGTGGTCGGTCTGCTCTCCGACTTCTTCCCGCGTACGACGGGCGAGATCGTCCACGTGGACGGCGGCGTTCACATGATGGGCGCCTGAGCGACGCCTTCGCCCGGACCGGATTCGTTCCGTACGGCGCCGACGCCCCGTCCTCCGCAGTGCGCGGGGGGCGGGGCGTCGCCCGTTCGGCCCTTCGGGCGCGCGGCCGGCCGCCGCCGGGGCCAGGGTGGAGGGGCAACCCCCCCTTGTGGTGCAGCCGAGGCGCGATCGCGCCTCGGTACGGCCGAGGAGGTACTGCTCATGCGAATGATCCGGTGGACCCGGCGTTCAGCCCCCGTACTGGCCGCGGTGACGCTTCTGCTGTGGGCGACCCCCGAGGCGGTGTCCCTGGAACCGGGCCCGGAGCCGCGACGGTACGAGGCGGACTGCCGTACCGAGATCGACGGCTCCCGTGTCACCGCCCACTGCCACAATCCGTACCCGGGTACGGACCGGGTGCGGCTGCACATCGAGTGCGAGCGCTGGTGGGACATCGATGTGGACAGCGCGCCCGCCGAGGTCTATCCGGCGGGGTATGTGACGCTCACCGACCGCTGCTGGAAGGAGATCCGCGCGGTCTGGGTCACCCATCAGCCCCTGCCGTCCTCCTGATCCCGGTCCCGGTCCCGGTCCCGGTCCTGATCCCGGTCCTGATCCCGGTCCTGATCCCGGTCCCGGTCCCGGTCCTGCTCGGCCGGTTCCCCGGCTCCCAGACAGATGAAGGGGTAGCCGGCGGCCTCCGCCGCCGCTGCCTCCCCGTCGCCCGCGCGGATCGCCTCGACCAGCCGGCCGTGGTCCATGGGGCGCTCCGGGCGCGGGGCGGGCCCCACATCGTCGCGGAGCCAGTCGCGCAGCAGATCGCCCAGGTCCGCGTACAGCTCGCCGAGTACCTCATTGTGCGCGGCGGCCATCACCGCGAGGTGGAAGGTGGCGTCGGCGGCGACAAAGCGTTCCGTCTCGCCCGTGGCCCAGGCCTCCTCGCGGCGGGCGAGCAGGGTGTCCAGCTGGCGCAGATCGCGTTCCGTGCGGCGCTCGGCCGCCAGCCGCGCGGCCGAGGATTCCAGGGTGGAGCGCACCTCGGCGATGTGCCGGGGGCTCGCGTCGGCGAACCGCCGGTGCATCACCCCCGCCAGTTCGCTGGTCGCCAGAACATAGGTGCCGGAGCCCTGCCGGATGTCCAGCAGCCCGTTGTGGGCCAGGGCGCGGACCGCCTCACGCACGGTGTTACGGGCCACCCCCAGCCGCTCGACCAGTTCCGGTTCGGTGGGGATACGGGAGCCGACCGGCCACTCGCCGGAGGTGATCTGGTTCCGCAGCTGGGCGATCACCTGGTCGGTGAGCCCAGAGCGCCGGGGAGAGGTCAGGGTCATCGTGCTCCTTGGTGCTCGGTCGGTCGGTCGGTCGATCGGTCGCCGTCGCCGCTGCCGCCCGGGGTCCCGGCGTCCCGGCGAAAGAATAATGGTGCGTGACGGGACAGCCAATCATCCTATGATTGGTCCCATGTCTTCTGAGGCCAACCCCGACACGCGGATCGAGCAGACCGCCGCCAGGGCCCCCGCCCGGGTGGCCCCGGCCCCCGGGCCCGCCGCCGACGGGGGCGGTCGTACGGTCTGGTTCACCCGGCTGGTGATGATCGGGATCGTCCTCGCCGCGTTCAACCTCCGGCCCGCCATCACCAGCCTCGGCGCGCTTCTGGAGGAGGTCCGCACCGGACTCGGGATGAGCGGCACGGTCGCCGGACTGCTCACCTCCGTACCGGCTCTGTGCTTCGCCCTCTTCGGACTCGCCGCGCCCCGGCTGGCCCGGCGCTTCGGCCCCGGGGCGGTCGTCCTCGCGGGCATGATCGCCATCACGGCCGGACTGCTGATCCGGCCCTTCGCGGGCGGCACCGCCGGATTCCTCGCCGCCAGCGCGCTCGCCCTGATGGGCATCGCCGTCAGCAATGTCCTGATGCCGGTGATCGTCAAGCGGTACTTCCCCGACCGCGTCGGCTCGATGACCGGGCTCTACTCCATGGCCCTGGCCGTCGGCACCTCGGCCGCCGCCGCCGTCACCGTGCCCCTCACCCAGGCGCTCGGCGGCGGCTGGCGCGTCGGCCTCGGCTTCTGGGCGCTCCTCGCCGCCGTCGCCGTACTGCCCTGGCTGGCACTCGTCCGCGACCGGCGCGGCGGCGCGCTCCCCGCCCCCGCCTCCGCCCCCGCCCCGGCGGCCGGCGGGGGTGCGGACCGGCGCGCCCCGAGGATCACCCGCAGTCCCACCGCCTGGGCGCTCGCCTGCTTCTTCGGCCTCCAGGCCACCGGCGCGTACATCACCATGGGCTGGATGCCGCAGATCTTCCGCGACGCGGGAGTCCCGGCCGGGACCGCCGGTGTGCTGCTCGCGACGACGATGGTGATGGGCGTCCCCCTCGCCTTCGTCATCCCCCGGCTCGCCACCCGGCTGAGCAGCCAGGGCCCGATCGTCGTCGTCCTGGGAGCGTGCGGACTGACCGGGTACGCGGGCCTGCTCACCGCGCCCGCCGCCGGAGCCTGGGCCTGGGCGCTGCTGCTGGGCATCTCCAACTGCGCCTTCCCGCTCGCCCTCACCATGATCGGCCTGCGCTCCCGGACCCCCGCCGGAGTGGTGCGGCTCTCCGCGTTCGCCCAGTCCACCGGCTATCTGATCTCCATCCCCGGCCCGCTGCTGGTGGGAGCCCTCTATCAGCACAGCGGCGGCTGGGAACTGCCGATCACACTCATGGCGGGACTGCTCGTGCCGCAGATCGTCTTCGGTGTCCTGGCGGGAAGGGACCGGACGATCGAGGACGAGACCGGGATGCGAGACTGAGCGCATGCCAGTCCTTGACCCGAATCCGCAGAACGGCCAGAAGAAGCTCCTCCTCGTGTTCGGCACGATGATCGGAATCTTCGTGGTGATGGGCGTGATCGCCTCCATCGCCTCCCCCTGACCCGCTGAGCGAGGCCCCGGGCGGCCGATGGTGGTGCCAGCACCACCATCCCCTAGGGGGTCAGGTTCAGGGAGAAGTGGGTGGCTCACCGGATGGGCCCCCGCCGCTGTGATCCGTAGCGTTTGACACGCATCGAACGCGGACCCGAGATCACAGCTGACGGAGGCGACCATGGCGGTCCACCCGCCCACCCCTGCCCGTGCCGAGGGCCGAGCGGGAGCGGGGATCCGGCTCCCCTGGTGGGCGCTGACCCTTCCCGTGCTCGCCTTCGCCGCTCTTCTGGTCCTCATATCCGACCCGGCGCAGGCGCGTGAGGCCGGTGCCGAGCCCGCCATCGGCGTCTTCCTGGAGTATCTGACGCTGCTGCTGCTCCGCTGAGCCGTACCGGCGCACCGCCGTCGGCCGCTGTCTCTCCGGTCGTCCGCCTGTCGTCCGCCGGTGCGTTCACCTCGCGGACGGAGCCCGTCAACACCCCGCGCCCGCTGGCGCATTTCATGCGAAGCTGGGGTGCATGAGCGTCGTCACACCCTCCGGGGGGAAAGCCCCCGGATCTTCCGAATCCCGCAGGATCGTGCTTCTCCGACACGCCAAGGCCGACTGGTCGGACGAGTCCGACCACGACCGCCCGCTCGCCGACCGGGGGCGACACGACGCACCCGTCGCGGGCCGCAGGCTCGCCGAGACCGGCATCGTCTTCGATCTGGCCCTGTGTTCAACGGCCACCCGCACCCGCGAGACCTGGAAGCTCGCCGTGCACGAACTGCCGACGCGTCCGAGAACGGTCTATGAGGACCGGCTGTACGAAGCCTCCCTCGGCGAGATCATCGCACTGCTGAACGAGACCCCGGACGAGGTGAGCGATCTGCTGGTCATCGGCCACAACCCCGGAATGCACGCGCTCGCCGACGCCCTCGCCGGAGAGTCCGAGGGAGATCTGCTGCCCCGGATGAACCGCAGCGGCTTTCCGACCTCGGCATTCGCCGTCGTCCAGTTCAGCGGCTCGTGGAAGGGCCTGGAGCACGGCGTGGGCCGCCTCTCCGACTACTGGACGCCGCACGAGTGACGCACCCGGGTGACGCACCCGGGTGATCCGCGCGGGTGATCCCGTACGAGCGGGCGAGGAAGGGCCCCGGCGCACGTCCTGTGCGCCGGGGCCCTCCCCGTCCACTCGTGGGCTCTTCTCACCCGCGCTCAGTGCTCGGCGCCCTCGCCGTCCGCGGCCTCGACCTCTTCACGGGTGATGCCCAGCAGATAGAGCACGGTGTCCAGGAACGGCACATTCACCGCCGTGTGCGCCGCCTCCCGGACCAGGGGCTTCGCGTTGAACGCGACCCCGAGTCCCGCCGCGTTGAGCATGTCCAGATCGTTGGCCCCGTCGCCGATCGCCACCGTCTGGGCGAGCGGAACGCCTGCCTCCGACGCGAACCGGCGCAGCAGCCGCGCCTTGCCCGCGCGGTCGACGATCTCGCCGGTCACCCGGCCGGTGAGCTTCCCGTCGACTATCTCCAGCGTGTTCGCCGAGGCGAAGTCGAGCCCCAGCCGTTCCTTGAGGTCGTCGGTGACCTGGGTGAAGCCGCCGGAGACGACTCCCACCTGGAATCCGAGCCGCTTGAGGGTCCGGATCAGGGTCCGGGCCCCGGGGGTCAGCCGCACTTCGGCGCGGACCTTCTCCACCACCGAGGCGTCCAGCCCCGCGAGCAGCGCCACCCGGGCGTGCAGCGACTGCTCGAAGTCCAGCTCCCCGCGCATCGCGGCGGCCGTGACCCCGGCGACCTCCTCCTCGCACCCGGCGTGCGCGGCGAACAGCTCGATGACCTCGTCCTGGATGAGGGTGGAGTCCACATCCATCACCACCAGCCGCTGGGCGCGGCGGTGCAGCCCCGCCGACACGACGGCCACATCGACGCCGATCTCGGAGGACTGGGTGGCCAGCGCCGTGCGCAGCACCTCCGTCTCCGCGCCGGAGACCGCGAACTCGACAGCGGTCACGGGATACTTGGCGAGCCGGAAGATACGGTCGATATTGCCGCCGACGGAGGTGATCCTCGCCGTTATGGCCGCCGTGGCCTCCGCGGTGAGCGGGTGGCCGAGCACGGTGACATGGGAGCGGCCACTGCCGCGCGGCCGGTTGTCGCCGACCCCCGAGATGATCTCGGCCTGGAGCCCCAGGGCCTCGGCCCAGCTGTGCACGGTGGCCCTCAGCTCGCCCTCGTCCGCGCCGGCCGCGGTGGGCGCGGTGACCAGGGCGCACAGGACCAGCCGGCCCCGGGAGACGACCTGCT
Organism: Streptomyces inusitatus; assembly: GCF_014651115.1. Classification (GTDB taxonomy): domain Bacteria; phylum Actinomycetota; class Actinomycetes; order Streptomycetales; family Streptomycetaceae; genus Streptomyces; species Streptomyces amakusaensis. Next base: position 171,081 of record NZ_BMWG01000014.1, read on the forward strand.
CGATGTCGACGACATCGACGGAGTAGGCGGCCAGGGTGTCGAAGAGCCCGGCGGTGAGCCCTGGACGGTCCTTCCCGAAGATCTTCACGAGAAGGGTGCGTACGTCGGAGTTCTGTGAAGCGCTCATGGTTCCCCCACCGTAACCGGCGAATGTCACGGCGAGACGCACCGTCCCGATGGGCGGACATCCCGGAACCGCGTCGGGGCGCGTGACCAGCGGCGGAAGCAAGGGGAGCGCACCGCTGGAGCCGGGCGGACACCCTGTGTCACACCACAGGCTCGTCCGGGCCGAGTAGCAGGTACGTAACCGAGCCTGAAATAGTTCCTCCCGATGTTCACCATCCCTAGACTCCCGGTGACGGGGGTATTCCGGGGGAACAAGTAGTGGGGCATGGAGTGCGGGAACTCGTACTGGAATTGAACGGAACGACATGGACGCTCGATCCGTCCGGTTCGTACACCCTGGGGCGCGATCCGCAGGGTGACATGGTGCTGGACGACGCCCGGGTCTCCTGGCGGCACGCCACCGTCAGCTGGGGCGGGCAGAGTTGGGCCATCGAGGACCACGGCAGCACCAACGGCACCTATGTCGGGGGGCGGCGGATCCACCGGGCGGACATCGGACCCGGCGTGACCGTCCGGCTGGGCAACGCCGTCGACGGCCCGCGGCTGAACCTGCCCGGCGGAGCCGCCCCGCAGGGTCACCACGACGCCGTACCGGGACAGCACGCCTTCCCGCAGCAGGCCCCGCAGCCGCAGCCGCAGTACCAGTACCAGCAGGTCCCGCACGCCGCCCACGCGCAGCCCACCCAGGCCCCGGCGCACGCCGCCCACGCGCGGTCCCCACAGGCCACAGCCCCCTACCAGGGATACCAGCAGGCCCCGCAGGCCCCCGGCACGGACGCCGCCCCCCAGCAGCGCCCCGGCCCCCGGCATGCGGCGGTGCCGGACCAGCGGCAGCAGCGGACGCCCCGGCAGGAAGCGCCCGCACCCGCCCCCGGAGACCGCGGCCCCACCACCTTCCACCAGCTCTCACTGGGCCGGGTCATGCGGATAGGCCGCGCCCTGGAGAACGAGCTGGTCGTCTCCGACCTCCAGGTCTCCCGGCACCACGCCGAGTTCACCGCGACCCCCGACGGCCGTTTCCAGATCAGCGATCTGGGCTCCCACAACGGCACCTATGTCAACGGCCAGCCGATCGCCAAGTCGGGCACCGTCGTCATCGGGGCCGACGACATCGTCGGCGTCGGCCACTCCGCCTTCCGCATCGTCGGCGACCGCCTTGAGGAATTCGTCGACACCGGAGAGATCTCCTTCTCCGCCCGCCACCTCACGGTCACCGTCGACGGCGGGAAGCAGATCCTGCGCGACGTCTCCTTCGGCGTGCCCGAGAAATCCCTCATCGGCGTCATAGGCCCCTCCGGATCCGGCAAGTCCACCCTCCTCAAGGCGCTCACCGGCTACCGGCCCGCCAACCAGGGCGACGTCCTCTACGACAACCGCAGCCTCTACAAGCAGTTCGCCGAGCTGCGCCAGCGCATCGGCCTGGTCCCGCAGGACGACATCCTGCACAAGGAGCTCACCGTCCGGAAGGCGCTGCGGTACGCGGCCAAACTCCGCTTTCCCGGCGACACCGCCGAGACCGAGCGCGAGGCCCGGATCGAGGAGGTCCTTCGCGAGCTGAAGCTCGACATCCACAAGGACAAGAAGGTCACCTCGCTCTCCGGCGGCCAGCGCAAGCGCGTCTCGGTCGCCCTGGAGCTGCTCACCAAGCCCTCGCTGATCTTCCTGGACGAGCCGACCTCCGGCCTCGACCCGGGCATGGACCGCGATGTGATGCAGCTGCTGCGCGGGCTGGCCGACGACGGCCGTACCGTCCTGGTGGTCACCCACTCCGTGGCCGAGCTCCAGCTCTGCGACAAACTGCTGGTCATGGCCCCCGGCGGCGCGGTCGCCTACTTCGGTCCCCCGGAGGAGGCACTCAATTTCTTCGGCTACACCACCTGGGCCGATGTCTTCTCCGCCTTCGAGAACTACCGCGACTACGACTGGTCCGGCCGCTGGCGCGGCTCACAGCACTACCAGATGTACGCGGCCGACATCGACGCCGTCGCGCCGCAGCCGGTGGCCGTGCCCCCGCAGCGGATACGCCCGCCGAAGCCGCAGAGCTGGGGTGCCCAGCTGTGGACCCTGATGCGCCGCTATGTCTCGGTCATCGCCTCCGACAAGGGCTTCCTGGGCCTGATGGTGATCCTGCCCGCCGTGCTGGGCCTGGTCAGCGTGGTCATCCCGGCCGACTTCGGCCTCGCCGCGCCCGACGACGGCAAGTCCCGCTTCAACGGCGACGCCGGCACGATCATGCTGATCCTCACGGTCGGCATGTGCTTCTCCGGGGCCGCCAACTCCGTACGAGAACTGATCAAGGAACGGGTGATCTACGAACGGGAGCGGGCCACCGGTCTCTCCCGCTCGGCGTATCTGATGTCGAAGGTGATCGTCCTCGGACTGATCACCGCCTTCCAGGGCGTCATCCTCTGCGGCATCGGCTTCGCGCCCCGCGCCCTCCCCGCCGAGGGCCTGATCATGCCCCCCGCCGTCGAACTGTGCCTGGTGGTCATCGCCCTCGGCTTCACCTCGATGATGTTCGGCCTGGTGATCTCCTCGCTGGTGCGCACCGCCGAGAAGACCATGCCGCTCCTGGTGATGTTCGCGATCGTCCAGGTCGTCTTCACCGGCATCCTCTTCAAGGTGTACGGATCGCTCGGTCTGGAGCAGTTCGCCTGGCTGATGCCCTCCCGCTGGGCCATCGCCGGCGTGGGGACCACCCTGGACCTCGGCGTGCTGATGCCCCCGTGGGACCCGAAGAACCCCGGCGACCTGGACCCGCTCTGGGAGCACTCGGCGGGGCAGTGGGGCCTCAATGTGACCGTGCTGCTCGCGATGGGCGTCATCTGCGGCGTCGTCGTCGCCCGGCTGCTGCGCCGCCACGAGCCCGAGGTCATGCGTAAATAGCCGTAGCGCGCACATGACGAAGGGCGGCATCCCCTGATCGAGGGGGTGCCGCCCTTGCGCGTCTGTGTGTCAGCGTCCTTCAGCGGGCTCAGTAAGCGCCGAAGACGTTGTCGATCGAGCCGTAACGGTCGGCGGCGTAGTTGGCCGCGGCCGTGATGTTGGCGACCGGGTGGTACAGGTCGAACGGGGTGCCCGGGACGTGGTAGGCGTTGAACGTCGGCTGGATGACCTGGAGCAGGCCCTTCGACGGCACGCCGTTGATGGCGTTGATGTCCCAGTTGTTGATGGCGAGCGGGTTGCCGCTGGACTCGCGCATGATGTTGCGGTGCAGCCCGTCGTACGTGCCCGGGATGCCGTGCTTCTTCATGATGGAGAGCGCCTCGCGGATCCAGCCGTCCAGGTTGTTCGGGTAGACGGCGGTACGGGCGGCCACGGTACGGGTGGCCACGGTCTCCTCGGTGGCGCGCTTCTCGGCGGCCTTCTCGGCGGCGGCCTTCTTGGCGGCGGCGTCGAGCTTCGCCTTCGCGTCGGCCTTGGCCTTCGCGTCGGCCTTCGCCTTGGAAGCGGCCTTCACCGCGTCGGCGACCTGTATCTCGATGGCCGACTTCTGGCTGTCGAGGTTCAGCGAGGCGGGCTTGCCGGCGGCCTGGGCCTGGAGCGCCACCGGGGAGGGCTCGGCGACGGCCTTGGTGTCGGCGGAGCCGTTCACGGGAACGAGGGTCAGGGTCACGGCTGCGGCACCTGCGGCGGCGATACCGGCGATCGAGACCTTGCGGGCCTTGGTCATACGGGTACTGCGAATGCGGGAAGCAGACATACAGACGTACCTCTTCGAATCGGGAAGTCGCTTCAGGCCGTGGAGGCGGCGCTGCGCTCCGAGCGGCGGCGACTGGGCAATTCTTAGCGGCAGCAAAATGGTCTGGCAAAGGTGTGACGTACTATCCCCGATAGTGGATCACGCTCTCGCCGAAATGCCCTTCCGATTACTCCACACCCGCTCACACGGCCTTTATCTCTCCACTAAAGAGGTTCGTAAGTGATGTGCGTCCTATGTGCGGGCTCACATCGGGCCCCCACTGATATCACAATGCGTTGCTTGAGCAATGCAATGTGTCAAGGTTGTCATCCGGAAGTACGAGAAGGGCCTACTCGGACTCATTCCAGAGGCAGAGAAAACCCCTCCCGCACCCCTCCCGCACCGCCGTCACACCCGCACCGCGGTCACACCCGGTCGAGCAGCGCGGGAGCCGCGTACCGCCCGCTCACCGGCCGCCGGTCCAGCAGCCGCAGAAAACCCGGAACCACAGACTCCGGCGTCGGGCGCACCTCACCGTCGGCCGGCACCGCCGCCTCGTACAGATCCGTGTCCATGTCCCCCGGATCCACCGCCCACACCCGCAGCCCCGGCTCCTCCACCGCCAGCACCGCCGCCAGCTGGTCCAGCGCCGCCTTCGAGGCCCCATAGCCTCCCCAGGTCTCGTACGCCTCCGCCGCCGCCTCCGAGCTGATCACGATCACCGTCCCGGCCCCCGACCCCCGCAGCAGCGGCAGCGCCTCCTGCACCAGACCCAGCGCGGCCACCACATTGGTCTCCAGCGCCGCCCGCAGCCCCGCCAGCGGCTGCGAGTCCAGCCGCACCAGCGGCTCCGCCCCCAGCACGCTCGCATTGCTCACCAGCAGATCCAGCCCGCCCAGCCCCTCCGCCGCCGCGACCAGCGCCGCCCGGTGCCCCGCGTCCGTGACATCGCCCGCCACCGCCACCACCCGCGTCCCGTGCCCGCGCAGCCCCTCCGCACTCCGCTCCAGCACCTCGGCGGTCCTGGCGCTCACCACCAGGTCCCAGCCCCGCCCCGCGAGCGCGGCCGCGAGCGCGCGCCCCAGCCCCTTGGAACCACCCGTGATCACCGCTACCGGCATGCCGTCCATTCCCCTCTGTACGGCCGGCGCGCTCCGTGCGGATCCCGCTGCGCCGCTCCCTCCGCGCCGACGAACCCCACGGTAGAAACGGAACCCGCCCCACCACCTCGTCCCCGGGACCCCACCCGGCACATCACTTGGACCTAGGACCTCAGTCCTGGGCCATGCCGTCCCCGGCCCGATACGGACTGTCACACCCCGCCGGTACGGTGAGGTCATGAGCCACCCACCCAGCTCCGGCCTCGCCGCCGTGAGCTCCGCACTCCTCGCGATGAGCAGACACCTGGAGGTGCGCGACGTACTCAAGACGATCGTCGCCTCCGCCCGCGAGCTGCTCGACGCGGAGTACGCGGCCCTCGGCGTCCCGGACGACCACGGCGGCTTCGCCCAGTTCGTCGTCTCCGGCGTCAGCGAGGCCCAGTGGAAGGCCATCGGCCCCCTGCCCCGCCAGCACGGCATCCTCGCCGCCATGCTCCGCGACGCCAGGACCGAGCGGCTCGCCGACGTCCGCGAGGACCCGCGCTTCGAGGGCTGGCCGGAAGCCCACCCCGACATGTCCGACTTCCTCGGACTGCCGATCAAGGACGGCGACGAGACCATCGGCGCCCTCTTCCTCGCCAACAAGCGCTGCTCCCGCCCCGAGAGCGGCTGCGCCTTCACCCAGGAGGACGAGGAACTCCTCTCCATCCTCGCCCAGCACGCCGCGATCGCCCTCACCAACGCCCGGCTGTACGAACGCAGCCGCGAGCTCACCATCGCCGAGGAGCGCTCGCGCCTCGCCCACGAACTCCACGACGCCGTCAGCCAGAAGCTCTTCTCGCTCCGGCTCACCGCCCAGGCCGCCGCCGCCCTGGTCGACCGCGACCCCGACCGCGCCAAGGGCGAGCTCCAGCAGGTCGCCGCCCTCGCCGCCGAAGCCGCCGACGAGCTGCGCGCCGCCGTCGTGGAGCTGCGCCCCGCCGCCCTCGACGAGGACGGCCTGATCAACACCCTCCGCACCCACATCCAGGTCCTCGACCGGGCCCACTCGGCCAAGGTCACCTTCGACACCTGCGGCACCAAGGCGCTGCCCGCCGCCCAGGAGGAGGCCGTCCTCCGAGTCGCCCAGGAGGCCCTGCACAACGCCCTGCGGCACTCCGGGGCCGACCGCGTCGACGTCGTCCTCGCCCGCCGGGGCCACGGCGCCGTCCTCAGCGTCACCGACAACGGCTCCGGGTTCGAACCCCGCACGGTCCGCCGGGCCGGCCGCCACCTGGGACTGGTCTCCATGCGGGACCGGGCCGGCGGCGTGGGCGGAAGCCTCACCGTGCATTCCGCGCCCGGCAAGGGCACCACGATCGAGATGGAGGTCCCCGGTGGATGACAAGGTGATCAGGGTGCTGCTCGTCGACGACCACCAGGTGGTCCGCCGGGGGCTGCGCACCTTCCTGGAGGTCCAGGGAGACATAGAGGTCGTCGGAGAGGCGGGCGACGGCGCCGAGGGGGTCGCCCGCGCCGAGGAGCTGAAGCCCGACGTCGTCCTGATGGACGTGAAGATGCCCGGCACCGACGGCATCGAGGCACTCCGCAAGCTGCGCGACCTCGCCAACCCGGCGAAGGTGCTGATCGTCACCAGCTTCACCGAACAGCGCACCGTGGTCCCCGCCCTGCGCGCCGGAGCCTCCGGCTACGTCTACAAGGACATCGACCCCGAGGCGCTCGCCGGGGCCATCCGCTCGGTCCACGCGGGCCATGTCCTCCTCCAGCCGGAGGTCGCCGGAGCCCTGCTCACCCAGGAGGACACCGGCGCGGGCTCGGGCCGCGGCGGGACCCTCACCGAGCGGGAGCGCGAGGTCCTCGGCCTGATCGCGGACGGCCGCTCCAACCGCGAGATCGCCCGCGCCCTCGTCCTCTCCGAGAAGACCGTCAAGACGCATGTCTCGAACATCCTGATGAAGCTCGACCTCGCCGACCGCACCCAGGCGGCGCTCTGGGCGGTACGTCACGGTCTGGCGGGGTGACCGGCGGGTCCGGCGAACGGCTTCACCCGAGTTCCCGTCCGGTCCGAGATTCATACTGTCGGGTGTATGTCACCCGCCCGGCGCACCCTGATCGCCGCGCAGGCGTTCTCCATGGCGTGCCGCGGCGACTAGCCGCGGCGAATGTCCAGGAGGATTGAAGAAGTGAAGAACCTGAAGAAGGCCGCCGCCCTCACCATGATCACCGGCACTCTCGTCGCCGCCGGCGCCGGCATGGCCTCCGCCAGCACGGGATCCCACGCCTTCGGCGAGGCCGTCGCCTCCCCGGGCGTCGCCTCGGGCAACCTGATCCAGGTCCCGGTCCACGTCCCGGTGAACGCGGTGGGCAACACGGTCAATGTGATCGGCCTCGTCAACCCCGCGTTCGGCAACCTCGGCATCAACGCCTGACACGCCTTCCCCCGGCGAGCCGACCGCACCCGTCTCGCCGGGGTCCCACCCCACCGCCCGCGCGGAGGCTCAGGCCTCCCGCTCCCGCTCCTCCACATACGCGTTGTACGCCGCCACCTGCGCCCGCCGCGCCACCCTCTCCACCGGCCGCAGCGCCTCCCCGCGCGCCGCGATCTCCGACGCGCTCACCGCGCCGCCGTGCCCGCTCTCCCGCGCCGCCGACACCAGCAGCCCCACCCGCTGAGCCAGCTCCAGCACCCGCACCGCACGCGGCGGATACCCCGGAGCCAGTGCCTCCCGGCCCCGCTCGGCCCGCGCCCGGTACGCGTCCACCGCCGCCTCCGCGACCGGACCCGAAGCCGCGACATCCAGCCGCGACAGCACCAGGGTCGCCTCCCGCAGCGCCTCCGCCAGCTCCCGCTCCGCCTCCCCGAGCGAGGGCACATCGGCCGGCGGGGCCTCGCGCACCGGCAGACAGTGCCAGACGACCTCCACATGGACGTCCTCCGCTCCGGGCCCGCCGCCCGCCTCGCGGACCTCCGGCACCAGCCCGTACGCCGCCCCGTGCCCGACGACGGCCTCCGCCGCCTCCAGCGCCCGCGCGTTGAACTCCGCGGGCCCGCTGAGCCCCAGCGGATGACCGGGCACGGGCAGCGCCACCCGCCAGCCGGTCACCCCGAGCCTCCGCAGCCGCCCCAGCGCCAGCGTGAGCCCGACCGGCCCCGCCTCACCGGGCAGCCCCTCCACACGGTGCACCGAGTCGTCCCCGACGATCGCGCTCGCGGCGTCGTCGGGTGATGCGACTCCGGCCAGCAGGGCGTTCCCCCATGCGGCCAGCCGTCCTGATCGTGGTTCCGAAATCATGTCCCCAGCCTAAGGATCAACTCCAAGGAACGGACCGGTGGACGGGGTCACCCGACCGGTGGCGTAGGTTTTCCCTGAAGGCTGTGCCCACAGGCACACAAGGCCTCCACACACCTCAAGACGATTGCATGGGGAGACAACGCGCTCATGAGCGAAGTACTGGAGCTGGTGGACGTATCCGTGGTCCGCGACGGACGCGCTCTGGTGGACGACGTCTCCTGGTCGGTCAAGGAAGGGGAGCGCTGGATCATCCTCGGCCCCAACGGCGCCGGCAAGACGACCCTCCTCAACCTCGCCTCCAGCTATCTCTACCCGAGCACGGGCACGGTCAAGATCCTCGACGAGCGCCTCGGCGGCGTCGACGTCTTCGAGCTCCGCCCCCGCATCGGCATGGCCGGCATCGCCATGGCGGAGAAGCTCCCCAAGCGCCAGACCGTGCTCCAGACGGTGCTGACCGCCGCGTACGGCATGACCGCCACCTGGCACGAGAACTACGACCCGGTGGACGAGGAGCGCGCCCGCGCCTTCCTCGACCGGCTCGGCATGACCGACTACCTGGACCGCAGGTTCGGCACCCTCTCCGAGGGCGAGCGCAAGCGCACCCTGATCGCCCGCGCGATGATGACCGACCCGGAGCTGCTGCTGCTGGACGAGCCCGCCGCGGGACTCGACCTCGGCGGCCGCGAGGACCTGGTGCGCCGGCTCGGCCGGCTGGCCCGGGACCCGTACGCCCCCTCCATGATCATGGTCACTCACCATGTCGAGGAGATCGCGCCGGGCTTCACCCACGTTCTGATGATCCGTCAGGGCAAGGTGCTGGCCGCGGGACCCGTGGAGATGGAACTGACCTCCCGCAACCTCTCCCTCTGCTTCGGCCTCCCGCTGGTGGTCGAGCGCGTCGGCGACCGCTGGACCGCCCGAGGCCTCCCGCTTGGCTGAAAAACGTCAGGAATGACCGGGACGGGGCTTCCTCCCACCGCCGACTGTCCACACCCCCTGTCCTGACCCGACCGGCGGACCTACCATGACCATGTGGAAATCGACGCATGGGTGTGGTGGCTGATCGCCGCGGTCGGACTGGCCATTCCGCTGGTCCTCACCGCGATGCCCGAGTTCGGCATGCTGTCGGCGGGGGCGGTCGCCGGTGCCGTCGTCGCCGCCCTGGGCGGGGGAGTGGTCGCCCAGGTCCTCGTCTTCGCCGCCGTCTCCGTCGCTCTGATCGTGGTCGTCCGGTCGATAGCGGGACGCCAGCGGGCCGGGCGTCCCCAATTCACCAGCGGAGTGGATGCCCTGAAAGGCCGTCAGGCCGTCGTGGTGGAACGCGTCGACGGAACGGGCGGCCGCATCAAGCTCGCCGGGGAGATCTGGTCCGCCCGCGCGCTCGACGCCGACATAATCTTCGAGGCGGGCCGACAGGTCGACGTCGTGGAGATCGACGGCGCCACCGCGATCGTCATGTGACCGGCCCGCCGCCGAGCCGACCGTCCTCATCCGAGCCAAACTGCCGAACGGGCCGCATACAAGCCCGCGGTCTGGGAAACTCGATCATCAGATTCATCCCGCCATCAGAGACATCCGGCAGCGAAGGGCACAGGGAAACCGATGCAACCGATCATCATCGTCCTGATCATTCTGGTGGTGCTGGTCTTCATCGCCCTGATCAAGACGATCCAGGTCATCCCGCAGGCCAGCGCCGCCATCGTCGAACGCTTCGGGCGCTACACCCGCACCCTGAACGCGGGACTCAACATCGTCGTCCCGTTCATCGACTCCATCCGCAACCGCATCGACCTGCGTGAGCAGGTCGTCCCCTTCCCGCCCCAGCCGGTGATCACCCAGGACAACCTGGTCGTCAACATCGACACCGTCATCTACTACCAGGTGACCGACGCCCGGGCCGCCACCTACGAAGTCGCCAGCTACATCCAGGCGATCGAGCAGCTCACCGTCACCACCCTCCGCAACATCATCGGCGGCATGGACCTGGAGCGGACCCTGACCTCCCGCGAGGAGATCAACGCGGCCCTGCGCGGAGTCCTCGACGAGGCCACCGGCAAGTGGGGCATCCGCGTCAACCGCGTCGAGCTCAAGGCGATCGAGCCGCCGACCTCCATCCAGGACTCGATGGAGAAGCAGATGCGCGCCGACCGGGACAAGCGCGCCGCGATCCTCACCGCCGAAGGCATCCGCCAGTCGCAGATCCTCACCGCCGAGGGCGAGAAGCAGTCCGCCATCCTCCGCGCCGAGGGCGAGGCCAAGGCGGCCGCGCTCCGCGCCGAGGGCGAGGCCCAGGCCATCCGTACCGTCTTCGAGTCCATCCACGCCGGAGACCCCGACCAGAAGCTGCTCTCCTACCAGTACCTCCAGATGCTTCCCAAGATCGCCGAAGGCGACGCCAACAAGCTCTGGATCGTGCCCAGCGAGATCGGCGACGCCCTCAAGGGCCTCTCCGGAGCCTTCGGCAACCTCGGCAGCGGGATGTCCGGCTTCAACACCGGAACCGAGCGCGAGCGCCGCGAAGAGCCCCCGCTCGACTGACCCCGACCCACTTCCGGCATGATCGGTGCACTCGGCACCGATCATGGAGGGGCACACTGTGACCATCTGGGAGATGCTCGCCGTCTTCGTCGCGGGCATCAGCGCCGGTGCCATCAACGCGGTCGTCGGCTCCGGAACCCTGATCACCTTCCCGGTGCTCCTCGCCACCGGAGTGGCCCCGGTCACCGCCACCGTCTCCAACGCCCTCGGCCTGGTCTCCGGAGCGATCAGCGCGGCGATCGGCTACCGCGCCGAACTCGCCGGCCAGCGCCGCAGGGTCATCCGGCTCAGCATCGTCGCCGCGATCGGCGGCATCACCGGGGCCGCACTGCTGCTGACGCTCCCCTCGACCGCGTTCGAGACGATCGTTCCCATCCTCGTCGCGCTCGCCCTCGTACTGGTGATCCTCCAGCCCCGGATCGCCCGCGCGGTCCAGCGCCGCCGCGAACTCAAGGGCGAGCCCGAGCACCCCGACGGCGGAGTGCTCCTGATGGTGGGACTCCTCCTCGCCAGCGTCTACGGCGGCTACTTCACCGCCGCTCAGGGAGTCCTCTACGTCGCCCTCATGGGCATGCTGATCAACGACAGCCTGCAACGCATCAACGCCGTCAAGAATGTCCTCGCGGCCGTCGTCAACAGCATCGCCGCGATCTTCTTCCTCTTCGTCGCCGAGATCGACTGGACCGCCGTCCTGCTGATCGCGATCGGCTCCGCCATCGGCGGCCAGCTCGGCGCCGCCTACGGCCGCAAGCTCCCGCCGACCGCGCTGCGCGCGCTCATCGTCGCCGTCGGCACGATCGCGATCGTCCAGCTGCTGATCCGCCGCTTCGGCTGACGCACCGGAGCCCGCCTCCGTCGACCTGCGGAAACGGGCTCCCCTCCGAAGACGACTACTCCCTAGGCCGCCGACCGCGAGGCCAGCCAGGCGGGCAGCTCGGCCCGCTCACCGGACCGCATCCCGAGGAGCATCGCGTCGGCCGGCGAGGGTATGAACGGATCGTGCAGCAGCGGCATCCCCGCCTGCTCCGGCGTACGGTCCGCTTTGCGGTGATTGTCCTCCGCGCAGGAGGCAACCGTATTGAGCCAGCTGTCCGCACCCCCGCGCGAGCGCGGCACCACATGGTCCACCGTCGTCGCGCGCCTGCCGCAGTACGCGCACCGGTGTTGGTCCCGGACCAGGACACCCCGTCTCGACCACGGTGCCTGTCTTCGGAACGGCACCCGGACATATCGGCAGAGCCTGATCACCCGGGGCACGGGGAGTTCGACCGCCGCCGCGCGCATCCGGAGCCCGGGGTGGGCCTGCTCGACCACGGCCTTGTCCTGGAGCACCAGAACCACCGCTCGATGGAGCGTCACCGTCGACAACGGCTCGAAGCTCGCATTCAGTACCAGGGTGTCCCGCATCCCGACCGCCTCCGTTCGCCGGCCCGCCCCCTGGCGGGCTTGGATCAACTCTGGCCGGGCGAGCCGGGATGGACAACGCAATATCCGTGCCGCCCGGACCCCGTGAAGGACCGGCGACAAAAAAACTGCCCTGCTCTGATCTCTCCAAGACCAGAGCAGGGCAAACAAAGGGCGAACGGCGCCCGGCGGGTTCAGCTCTCCGCCGGACCCTCGTACTCACCGATCAACTGAGCGCGTCCGAGGGTGTGGAACCGCAGATTGAAGCCCACCACGGCGGGCGAGACATCCGCGTCCGGCCCCAGCTTCTCGCTGTCCACCGCGTACACGGTGAACACATAGCGATGGTTCTCCCCGGCGGGCGGCGCGGCTCCGCCGAAGTCCTTCGTCCCGTAGTCGTTGCGGACCTGGACCACCCCCTTGGGCAGCCCCTCGAACGAGCCGCTGCCCGCGCCGGCGGGCAGCTCCGTCACCGAGAGCGGGATGTCGAAGAGCACCCAGTGCCAGAACCCGCTGCCGGTGGGCGCGTCCGGATCGAAGCAGGTCACCGCGAAGCTCTTGGTCCCGGCCGGGTACCCCTCCCACCGCAGCTGCGGAGAGAGATTGCCCGCCGAGTGGACCTGAGCGTCGCTCAGCACCGCTCCCGGCGCGAGGTCCTCGCTCACCACGGAGAACGAGGGCACCTCGGGATGGAAATCGTGTGGCAGCGGCGCTCTCTTCAACTCGGCCACGTTCTGAACCTCCGGTTCGCTGCTGTTCCTCTTCAGTCTTCTGCCGGACCCGACACTAGATCCGTCGACTAGAACCAGTTGCGTCGGCCGCCGACATCGGCGAGCCACTGGTTGAGGTAGGCGGCCCAGTCGGTCGACCGGTAGTCGTGGTGGCCGACCGTGAAGGACTTGTAGGAGTCGCTGCCCTCACCGAACAGGCCCGGCTTCTTGTCCATCTCCAGGACGACGTCCATCTCGCGCTGGTCGGAGATGAAGGTCAGCTCGACCTGCTTCAGCCCGCGGTACTGCTCCGGCGGGTAGAACTCGATCTCCTGGTAGAAGGGCAGGTCCTGACGGGTGCCCCGGATGCGGCCGCGCTCCAGGTCCGCGCTCTTGAAGCGGAAACCGAGCTGGTCGAAGGCGTCCAGGATCGCCTGCTGGGCCGGCAGCGGGTGCACATTGATCGGGTCCAGGTCGCCCGGGTCCACCGCGCGGGCGATCTCCAGATTGGTGTACAGCCCGATGTTCACCCCGCGCAGCGACTGCCCGCCGATGCTGTTGACCGGGGTCTCCCAGGGGATCTCCAGCCCGAACGGCACCACATGCACCGCTCCGGCCTTCACCTCGAAGGCGCCACTGCCGACCTGCTGCTTCAGGAAGGTGACGGTCTCCGTGACCTCCTGGTCGTCGACCTCGGCCTCGACCTTGGCCCGCAGTCCAACAGTGATCGACTCGATCCGCTGGTCGACCTTTCCGCCCTCGATGCGCACCTCGCCCTGGACGACACCGCCCGGAACGACGTTCTCCTCGGAGAGCACCGTATCCACCGATGCGCCACCGGCACCGAGGCTTGCGAGCAGCTTCTTGAACGCCATGTCCACTCCTTCTCTGTCCTGCTCCGTACATACGCTCCACGGAGGCCCCCGGTTCCCCGGTAGCCTCGGGCGCCATGATCGAGGACTCCGACCGTACGCCGTTGCCCCGGGCCTTCTTCGACCGCCCTGTACTGGAGATCGCTCCGGAACTCCTGGGCCACACCCTCATACGCCGTACTGACGAGGGCCCCATCGAACTGCGCATCACCGAGGTGGAGGCGTACGCGGGCGACCTGGACCCCGGATCCCATGCGTACCGGGGCAAGACCGCCCGGAACGCGGTGATGTTCGGTCCGCCCGGACACGCCTATGTCTACTTCACCTACGGGATGTGGCACTGCCTGAACGTCGTGTGCGGGCCGGAGGGCCGGGCGAGCGGAGTCCTGCTGCGGGCCGGCGAGATCCTGGTGGGCGCGGACCTGGCCCGCAAACGTCGACTCTCGGCCCGGAATGACAGAGAACTGGCCAAAGGGCCCGCCCGCCTGGCCACCGCCCTCGATGTCGACCGCGCTCTGAACGGCGCCGACCTCTGCGCGGACGCCCTGGCTCCCCTCTCTCTTATGGAGGGCAGCGCCCTCCACCCTGACCAGGTGTGCAGCGGACCCCGCACAGGGGTGGGCGGGGACGGGGCCCATCAGCCCTGGCGCTACTGGATCGACGGCGACCCGACGGTCAGCCCCTACCGGGCCCACACGCCGCGCCGCCGGGCAACTTGACTCGATCATGCGAGCCGCCTAACGTAGCCCGAGCCGCTTGAGACGGGCCCTGCTGTTCAGCAACCCCAAGTGGCCACCCATTACTGAAGATGAACCCCAAACGGGTGTGGTTTCGGCATGCCGGAATCCATTTGGAAGACTCGATTATGAGTCGCAGAGGGAATCAGCTAAAGTAGTGAACACGCCGAAAGGCAAAAGGCCGTTCCAACTGGCCGCTGGATCTGAAAATCCAAACCGGAAACGGAATGGGAAAAGGATCTGGTAGAGTTGGAAACGCAAGACCGAAGGGAAAGCCCGGAGGGCCTGGTGAAAAGGGCCTGAAGGAAGCGTCCGTTCCTTGAGA
>NZ_BMWG01000015.1 GCF_014651115.1 Streptomyces inusitatus
CGCAAGGACTGGGCCACCGCCGACGCCATCCGCGATCAGCTCCAGCAGTCCGGGCTGGTCATCGAGGACGGCCCGGACGGTCCGCGCTGGACGCTCGGCCCCCGCTGAGCCAGGACGAATGTGCCGCCCGGCCGTCCGGGCGGCACACTGTCATACGTACACACATACGAGGATCCAGGAACAGGTAACAGTCATGGCCGGGAACAGCCAGCGCAGAAACCGCCGCACGTCCAACAAGAAGGGCGCGCAGGTCGGCAGCGGTGGCAATCGGCGCCGCGGCCTTGAGGGCAAGGGTCCGACCCCGCCCGCCTCCGCCCGCAAGGGCCATGTCAAGAACCGGGTGGCCAACGCCAAGGCCCGGCAGACCACCCGCCGTCCCGTCGCCCGGCGCGGCGGCAAGGGCACGTCCGAGATGGTCGTCGGCCGCAATCCGGTCTTCGAGGCGCTGCGCGACGGCGTGCCCGCGACCATGCTCTACATCCAGCAGTACATCGACAACGACGAGCGCGTCCGCGAGGCCATCCAGCTCGCCACCTCCCGCGGCACCCTCCACATCATGGAGGCCCCCCGCGCCGAGCTGGACCGGATGACCAACGGGCTCAACCACCAGGGCCTGGTCCTCCAGGTCCCGCCGTACGAGTACGCGCACCCCGAGGACCTCGCGGCCACCGCCGCCGACCACGGCGAGGCCCCGCTGATCGTCGCCCTCGACGGTGTCACCGACCCGCGCAACCTCGGCGCCGTGGTCCGCTCCGCCGCCGCCTTCGGCGGACACGGCGTCGTCGTCCCCGAGCGCCGCGCCGCCGGCATGACCGCGGGCGCGTGGAAGTCCTCCGCGGGCACCGCCGCGCGCACCCCGGTGGCCCGCGCCACCAATCTGACCCGCGCCCTGGAGGGCTACCAGAAGGCCGGTCTCACCGTCGTCGGCCTGGCCGCCGACGGCGAGCACGAGGTCGGCGACCTGGAGGCGCTCGGCGGCCCGCTGGTCATCGTCGTCGGCAGCGAGGGCAAGGGCCTCTCCCGGCTCGTCGGCGAGACCTGCGACTACCTCGTCCGCATCCCGATGCCCGGCGGCGCGGAGTCGCTCAACGCGGGCGTCGCGGCGGGCATCGTGCTGTACGAGGCGGCCAAGCGCCGCGCCTGAGCCGCTCCGCGCGCCCCCGGCACCTCCCCTCCCGGGGGGAGCCGGGGGCGCGCGTGTACGAGAGGCCGACGGTGATGCGTACGAGAGACCGGCGACGGTGCGCACGGGAGGTTGACGCCGAGGAGGCGCACCTCTTCCAACCCTCTCACCAGCCTTGACGGGTCTCGGACAGATAGGGCCCGTCACGGCAGTGTCCAAACGCGATGTCACTCGGTTAGATGAGTGTGGACACCAGAACGCCCCGGCCCGGGTTCGATGATCAGCCTGCGCTGAGCATGATCAAGGTCGACTGCGACCCCGCTCAGGTCATCGTGAACCACGCCAGCTTCCGGGTGCAGCTCGCCCAGAGGCCGCGCCCCTCCAGAGTCATGGCGGACACCGCCATGATCCCGATGGGCGGGGCGGTGGTGCGGCGGCGGGCGCCTGTCGTCTGGAGCGGCAAGTCCGCGCCCGGCGACTCGGGCGCGACCGGGCTGCTCCAGGCCGTGCGCAACAGCACCGCCACCGCCGAGCGCGACGGCTACGGCTCCGCCGGATACGACACGGGCTCGACCCAGCTCATCCCCCGGGTCCGGGTCCCGGGCGGCGCGGACGACACCGCGCCCACCCCCGTCGCGGGCTCCCCCGGCAAGCCCCTGCTGCCCCCGATGCGCCAGGCGGTCGGCGCGTACGACACCTACTCCGCCCCTTCTCCCTCTTCCTCCTCCTACGACGGCGACCAGGGGCTGTACGACGACGAGCCGGACGAGGAGGCGGCCGACGGCCGTCCCCAGCGCCACGGCAACGACGTGGTGCGGCACGCCTACTACCCCGGCCGCCGGATGAACCTCGGCGTGGTGCTGCTGCCGCTGCGGGTCTTCCTCGGCTTCATCTCCATCTACGCGGGCATGGGCAAGCTCTGCGACCCCGTCTACTTCGACGGCGGCGAGCGCGGCTCCATGGTGAAGTGGCTCAATTCGCTGAACCCGTGGGCGCTCGCCGACCCGCTGCGCGACTTCGCGCTCTCCCACCCGGTGGGCGCGGGGCTCACCGTCGCCTTCCTCCAGGTCGTCGTCGGCGTGCTCACCGTGCTCGGACTGTGGCAGCGGGTCGCGGCCGTCTTCGGCGCGCTGCTGTCGGCGGCGCTGATCCTCACGGTGAGCTGGAAGACGGTCCCGGCCTACGACGCGCCCGACATCATCTATCTCGCCGCCTGGTCGCCGCTGATCATCGCGGGGGCGCCCGTTTACTCCATCGACGGACGGCTCGCGGGCGAGGCCTGGCGCACCCTGGGGCCCCGGTCCGAGCTGTGGCAGCTCCGCCAGCGGGTGCTGCGGCGCGGCGCGGTCGTCACGACCGTGGTGGTCGGGCTCACCCTGCTCATCGGGTCGATGCTCGGCGGAGCGGTCCGCTCCACCGAGATGGTCACCGTGCCGGGGCCGAACCAGGACCCGACCAACCACCTCCCCGGCTCGCCGCTGCCGAAGGACATGCCGTCCGGCACCCGCTCCTCGGCGGGGCCGAGCGGCGGCGGAGAGAAGGAGAAGAAGGCGAAGAAGGAGCCCTCGCCGACCGCGAGCCAGTCCGGCGTTCCGACCCGTCAGCAGTCCACCGCCCCCGCCTCGGCGGGGACCACCGCCCCGGGTACGGCGACCACGGGCACCGGTGCCGGCCGCCCCAGCCAGACCCAGGGCACGGGCAGCGGGCAGCAGCAGCCCACCCGTTCCCAGCCGGCCCAGCAGCAACAGCAGCCGGCCACCGGCACCGATCCCGCCACCGGAAGCGGCGGCACGGGCAGCGGCGGCACCGGCAGCGCGCCCGGCAGCAGCCCGGACAACACCGGCTCCACCGGCGGCGGTTCGGACGGCGGCACCACGAGCGGCGGCAAGGTCATCGGCGGTCTGCTCGGCTGAGCCGCCACAGGCCCCACGCGCGGCGGGGGCGGATCCGGATTCCCGGGTCCGCCCCCGCCGCGCGTTCCCGGCCGAGAAGGGCCCTGTACGGGCCTGTGGGCGCCGACAGGGGGTTGTCCAGGGGTACGGGGGGTCCGGCCGGTCCTAGCGGGCCTGGGCAGCCAGTTCCTTCGCGGCCTCGGTGAGGTCCTTGGCGGTGTCGATGGCCCGCCAGTAAGCGCCGTTGGGCAGCGGGAAGCCCGCCAGCCTGCGCTCCCGGGCCAGCCCGGGGAAGGTGGTGCGCTCGTGGTCGCCCCGCTCCGGCAGCAGCTCGGTGAAGGCGGCGGCGAAGACGTACACGCCCGCGTTGATGAGATACGGCGACGGCGGCGACTCGATGAAGTCGGTGATGTGCCCGAAGGCGTCCGTCTCGACCGCGCCCCAGGGGATCCTGGGCCTGGCCAGCGCGAGGGTGGCGACCGCGTCGCGCTCGGCGTGGAAGGCGGCCATCTCACGGAGCGAGAACCGCGTCCAGATGTCGCCGTTCGTCGCGTACCAGGGCAGATCGGGGTGCGGCAGCCGGGCCGCCGCGTACTTGAGGCCGCCGCCCCGGCCGAGCGGCTCGGGTTCGACGACGGTGGTGACGCGCAGCGGCAGTTCGGCGCTGGCCAGCCACTCCTGGAGCACCTCGGCGAGATGGCCGCAGGAGACGACGGCGTCGGTCACGCCTTCGGCGGCCAGCCAGGACAGCTGATGGCCGATGATCGGGGTCCCTGTTCCGGGGATCTCGACCATCGGCTTGGGCCGGTCGTCGGTGTACGGGCGCAGCCGGGAGCCCTGGCCGCCGGCCAGGATCACGGCCTGCGTCGGATACGTAGGCGTATGCATGCGGTGAACGATATGCGCAGCGGGCCGTGCGCGGCCCGTCAGCTCCCCTGGGTCTGCTGGGCGACGCCGCTCGCGAAGGAGGTGTCGCAGACGGGCTTGGAGTACGCCTGGGCGCGGACCGGACCGAAGCGGTCGACGGCGGCGCGGCCGAGCGAGCGGGCGATCGACATGCAGTGCTTGGCGAGCGAGGGGCGGGCCTCCACCTCGCGCTGGAGCCGGGTGAGCGCGGTGCCGGGGTCCTTCTCCTGGAGTTCGGTCATCAGCCGGTCGCGCAGCACGTCCTGCGGGGCACGGGACTTGGCGCGCACGGAGACGTTCTGGGAGGAGGCGGTGAGGATCTGGTCGCCGGTCTGCCCGGCCCACGGGACGCTGGTGACCGCGAGGGTTCCGGAGAGCACCAGGACGACGGGCAGAACGAGGGCGAAGGAGCGGCCGATTCGGCGTGCTGAGTGGGTCACGCCAGCGAGCGTAGCGGCCGGTGATGATGTGGCGACATTTAGTCACTCACGTGGGGGACGGTTCGAGGGGGCCTTTCGAATCCGCGGTTGACGGCCGACGGTGAAATGCCCGTAGTGGTGGTTTATTTCGCGGCGTACGCGTAACGGCCCCGCGGGATCCGCGGGGCCGTCACGTGTGGTCTCTCGGGGAGCGTCAGTCGGTGAGGCGCTCGCCGGTGGAGGTCGCGAAGACGTGGAGCTCGTCCGCGCGCGGCACGACGTGCAGCTCCGAGCCCTTCGCGGGCACGGACCGGCCGCCGACACGCACGACCAGCTCCTTGTCCTCGCCGCTGACCTTCGACGCGCCGTAGACGAAGCCGTCGGAGCCCAGCTCCTCCACGACGTTCACCTGCACGGCGAGGCCGGCCGGGGCGTCCTTGGAGAGCGCGCCGGACGTGCTGCCGCTGTGCTCGACCACATCGAAGTGCTCGGGGCGGATGCCGACGGTGACCGTCTTGTCGCCGCGGTCGGCGGCGGCGCTCAGCGCGGCCCGGGAGACCGGGACGACGCTGTTGCCGAACTTCACACCACCGTCGGTGATCGGGACCTCGACCAGGTTCATGGCGGGCGAGCCGATGAATCCGGCGACGAAGAGGTTCGCCGGCTTGTCGTACATGTTCCGCGGCGAGTCGACCTGCTGGAGCAGACCGTCCTTGAGGACCGCGACCCGGTCGCCCATGGTCAGGGCCTCGGTCTGGTCGTGGGTGACGTACACCGTGGTGATGCCCAGACGGCGCTGGAGCGAGGCGATCTGCGTACGGGTGGAGACACGCAGCTTCGCGTCGAGGTTCGACAGCGGCTCGTCCATGAGGAACACCTGCGGCTCACGGACGATGGCGCGTCCCATCGCCACACGCTGCCGCTGGCCACCGGAGAGCGCCTTCGGCTTGCGGTCCAGGTACGGGGTGAGGTCCAGGATCTGCGCGGCCTCTTCGACCTTCTTGCGGATCTCGGCCTTGTTCACGCCGGCGATCTTCAGGGCGAAGCCCATGTTGTCGGCGACGGTCATGTGCGGGTAGAGCGCGTAGTTCTGGAACACCATCGCGATGTCCCGGTCCTTGGGCGGCAGATGCGTGACATCGCGCTCGCCGATGCGGATGGCTCCGCCGTTGACGTCCTCAAGCCCCGCGAGCATGCGCAGGGAGGTCGACTTGCCGCAGCCGGAGGGACCGACGAGGACGAGGAACTCGCCGTCCGCGATCTCGATCTCCAGCTGGTCCACCGCGGGCTTCTCGGTGCCCGGGTAGACCCGGGTGGCCTTGTCGAAAGTGACGGTTGCCATGGCTGTGTGTCCCTCCACCGGCAGGAACGTGCCGGACGATCCGAGTAAAGGATTGGTGTAGTCCACCTGTGTGGACTGGTGGTGACGCTACCTGGCGTTTTCTGTTATGTCAGTAACGGTTAGGGCACGAGATTCCCGTCCGACGGGGCGCGGTGCTTTGGTTACACTGCTACGGCTGCCTCCTTAGCTCAGCTGGCCAGAGCAACGCACTTGTAATGCGTAGGTCGTCGGTTCGAATCCGACAGGGGGCTCCGCTGAAAGGCCAGGTCAGACAGTGTCTGAGCTGGCCTTTCGTGCTCAGCGGATGCGCCTGCGACGCCGGGCGCGGGCTTCCTTGCTGCTCGTGGTCTCAGTTCTGGTCTCAGATGCGGGTTCGGCGGTGGGGAAGAACGCATCTCCCATCCGCTGCATGGCGTCCTTGGAGAGGCTGGACCGTCCCTTGACGTACCGGCGGGTCTGACTGACTTGGGTGTGGCGCAGGATCTCCATGATGGTCACCAGGTCCACCCCCAGCTCGTTCAGGATCGTGCCGGCCGTGTGACGGCTCCCGTCGTAGAGGCGACGGTCACTGATGCCCGCCTCGGCCAGGAGTTCCTTGAACTCCTCCCAGTCGGCGCGCGGGTCGAGCGGCCGGCCGTCGGACCGCGTGAACACCGCGTCGCATTCCTCCCACGCTTCCCCGGCCGCCGCACGCGCTTCGAGCTGCCGGGCCTTGTGCTCGCGCAGATGGGGGACGAACGGCGACGGAATGGGTACGGGGTTCTGGCTCTTCTTCGTCTTCGGCCGGGTGAAGACCAGCCCGCCGCCCTTTCTCTCCGGGCAGGTGCTCGCATGGCGCGTGCAGGTCTTCGGGCATGGCTTGGGGCATCCCCGGGTGTAGGTCCGGTGCGTGACGCAGTCCGGCGGGCACTGCTCGAAGCGATGGAGACGCTCCCCGCAGGCATGTGCGTCCTTGCAGCCGTGTCGCCACGTCAGCCGCTGGAGCTGCCACCGTGGGTGGAACAGTTCGGCGTCGAGGTCGATGTACGCCCATCGGAGCCCCAACGTCTCGCCTTGTCGGAAGCCCATGCCGACACCGACGATCCACCGCATGAATGTGGGCCGCTTTGCTGCCGCTTCAAGGAACGCGCGAGCCTGCTCCTGGGTGAACGGGTTGGCTTCGGTCTCATCGACGGTCGGCGGGTCAACGAGCGTGGCGACGTTCTCGCCGATGATCCGGCGGCGGTGCGCGATCTTCAGGGCTCGGGAGAGAATGCGGTGCGTCTTGAGTACGTGCGACGGCGCGTGCCCCTCGTTGAGCATGGCGGCGTACATCGTCTCCAGGTGCTCCGGCGCGAGCTTGTCGAGCCGGTGCTGGCCCACGCCAGGGATGATGTCGTTGCGGGTCTTGGACCAGTAGTCGTCCAGGGAGCGAGGCTTCAGCTTCAGGCTCGCGATGGTGGCGAGGTAGGTCTCCATCCAGGCCGCCACGGTCGGGACGCGCCCGGCCTTTGGCGCACGCTTCTCGTCTCGGAGTTTCTCCAGCTCTTTGACCTTGCGCCGCACTTCCGGTTCGGACTTGGCCCGGCGGTGACGGCGGTCCGGGCTGCCGTCACTCTTGACGCCCATGGTGACGCGACCGTGCCACCAACCGTCACTGCCCAGATAGACGGACGATTCATTGTTCGCGTTACGCGAGCCCAACGGTGTCTCCAAAAGAAGGAGGCGGGCCGGTTGGTCCGGCCCGCCTGTGTCGCTTCGATCGTGCTGGTTCAGTGGGTGGGCTCGGGGCTGAGGCTCTCGACATACGCCTCCAGGACGCTGACGCGGATGCGTCGGCTCCGGCCTTGCTTGACGTACTCCAGGACCCCGGCGGCCATCAGCTCGTAGATGGTCGACCGGCCCATGCGCAGCGCTTCCGCTGCTTCGGCGGGGGTGTAGAGCAGAGGCTCGATGGTGGGGTGATGGGCGGGCAGGGTGAGGCTCACGGCATCCTCCGGGAGAGGTCGTGGGCGAAATAAATGGCGCAGTGGCCGTCAGAAATGACAGAAAACGCTGACCAGCGCTCTGACCTGCGGGTTTGGTCTCATCTGAGGCTGTGACAGAAATCGCGGAAAATCTGACAGAAATCCGCGCCCGCGACCGGGGCGCGGGTGGGGCTGGTTTCTGTCGGACTTCTTATTGTTTCTGTCGCAGCCTCGATGGCGGCTGTTGGTGCAGGTCAGAGGGGGTGTCGCGTATTTCTGTCATTTCTGTCAGCGCGGGCGGGGTTTCTTTCAGCGGGTGGTGAGGGCGGGGTGTGCCTGGTAGCGGGGGGACGGCGGCCGGCCCCGGCCGGTACGCGGCGGGAGGGGCTGGGGGCGGACCCAGCCGTGCTCTTCGAGAAGGGCGAGCGCGGGGGTGAGGTCGGCCATGGCGGGGAAGTCGCCCCGGGGCAGGACCCGGAACAGGTCGCGCTTGGTGAACTCGCCCATCGCGGTGTCGCGGAGGTGGGTGAGGACGGTGTGGGCCGCGTCCTGAGCGGGGTCCGCGCCCATGGCGTCGAACACGGTCAGGGCGTGGTCGGTGAAGTAGTCGACCACGCGCGTGGCGGCGTTCATGGTGTCGGCGTCGACGGGCCGTGTCCAGGGCTGGTCGGCGTGGGACGCGAGGTGGAGCAGACCGGCGATCCGGGCAACCGCTCCGTCTCGTTTGGACGCCCACTTCACGATAGGTGCCAGAGTGCCGCCCCGGCCCAGTCGGGATTCGGTCCCGTGCTGATACGCCAGGAGCACGGCATCCGCCCCGGGGCTGAGGGTGAGGGTGACTGGCTCGCTCCAGCCCGCCATTTCGAGGGTGAGGGCGGCGAGGCGCTGGGTGTACGTGGTGGACACATGGTCGGGGATCAGGTCGGGGGTGAGGTTCCGTCGGCCGACGAGGGAGTCGGGCATCGCATACAGGAACCGGGCGGGGAGGCCCCGGCCGTCCGCGCCCTTGATCTTTCCCAGGGACTCCAGGACTTCGGGCTGCACCGCGAGTCCCATGGTGACGGCCGGGGCTTCGATGTGCTGAGAGTCGCGACCCTGCCGGTTCACCCGGACCATGTCCCCCGCGTGGCCCTTGAGGAAGATCTCCATGTTCGGGGCCCCGGAGTAGCGCCCGGCGATGATGTCGAAGATGCCCCCTTCCGGAGACAGGACGCTGATGCGGCCGTCCTGCTCGGCGAGCAGAGTCGCCAGGCTCTCCGGGGTCACGTCGTCCGCGACGAGCTGAGGCTTGCCCGGAACGTGGATCTCCTCGGCGGCCTGGGCGAGTGCGACGGCTTCCGCGGTGAGCTGGGCCCGCTGCTCGGCGTCGGCGTTCGCCGCACGGGCCGCCGCTTTGTCGGCGGCGGCCTTGGCCAGACGCGCCGCCGTCTCCGCCTCCGCCCGCACGGGGCCGGAGAGTTCGACCAGAGTCTTCTCCACGGCCATGAGGGGCTGGGTCATCAGCGAGAACACGGCGCTCTTGCGGTTGCCGGGGTCCAGGGCTACGGCGGTGTAGATGGTCACCGGCTCGCGCCAGTGGCCCCGGACCGACACGGTGGCCCGGCCGCCGGCCGCCGTGGCGATGACCGCCAGCGCCAGACACCCAGCCAGATCCGCCGGAGTCTGGGTCTCCTCCGCCACCGCCCCCACCATGCTCCCCAGCCACGACGGCAGCGCGTCCACAGGGAAACCGGGGAGGTCGCGGCGGGCGGAGACCGGAACCGGCTCGTCCCACACAGGGCCGGTGATGCTCTCCGGATCGAGAATGTCGAACCCCTCCCACAGGTCAGAACTCACACTCGCACCGCTCATGCTGCCGCCTTCCCATCGGTCGTACGCAAGGGGCACACGTCACGGTGTGCGGCGTGATCTTCGATCAGGACAGCCACGCGTCGGTGGCCGATGGCGGAGCGGTCCCGCCCGCACACACAGCGGGAGGTGGCAGTGGGGGTGGTGCCCCGGGGCGCGGCGATGTGGAGCATGGCGACGATGTGCCGACTATCCGGCCGCGCGTGCGGGTTCGGGCGAACAACAGAAGGGACGCCTTCGGCGGCGACCTTCGGCGCGCCACTGTCGCGGGTGTCCGGGGTCGGTGTGGCGGGGTCGGGGCGGGTGGTCATGCCGCCCTCCCGAGAAGCCCGTTGGTGACGGCTCGGGCCGCGTACGGTTCGGGGACTCCGACGGAGACGGCGGCGGCGATGATCTGCTGCTCGATGGCGTCCAGGCCGCACGGTCCGGGGCAGTGGGTGTGCTGGGCACCCAGGAACCGGGCCGCGCCGAACGCCGCTGATGCGGCTCCGGATTCGGTGCGGGCCAGGACGCGGGCCAGTCCCCGGTCCAGGCCGGTGCGAACGTATCGCTCGGTGTGGCGGCATCCGGTGGCCACGGTCCGGTCCCACGCGGCGCGCTCAGGGACTGAAGAGACCACCCCGCCGCCGCCCCCCGCGGGGGTGGTCTCTTCCCTCACGGTCAGCGCGCGGACGGCGTCCGGCAGATCGGTCATGGTCCCGGTTCCGGGGCCCAGCCAGCGGGCGTAGGACATCAGGCTCTTGATGTCGACGTCGTCAAGGACGCCGTTCGCGGATGGCATGGTGCCCCGGTAGATCCAGTGCTCGCCGCGCGTCGTGGCGACGGTGCGGGTGGCGGGCAGGGCGGTGCGGGCCCACGTGATGGCGGTAGGGCTGTCCAGGTCCACCACGGTGAGTCCGGCTCCGCCGGGGTGGTAGGCGATCGCGGTGGCATGCCGCCAGTCCGCCGCCCACTGCGGGGAGGCGAGGAAGTCGGGGTTGGTGGTGGCGGCGGCCCAGCCGTGGCAGGGGAGCGGGCACCGGCAGGGGCCCGGCACCCGCATGTGCGGACGGCCCCCGCACTTCAGGTCCTGGCAGTCGGGGCAGTTGGCCGGCGGGCGCTTCGCTCGCAGCGGCAGCACCGGCACCCCGCGCCGGGCCAGATCGACCGCGACTTGTAGCAGGGACGGGCGGTCATGGGTCATGCTGAAGACCTCCAGGCTCTCTGTTGAGTTGTGCTGGACGAAGGCGGCCCCGGATCTTTGGCGAGAAGGGGGCCGCCTTCGCTGTGCAGGGTGCTACTTCTGCGGGTTCTCCAGGGCCGCCACCGTGTGGGCGGGGAGTGTGGCCTTGATGTAGGCCCTCATCTGCCCGGGGGTTTTGCGGGAGGGGTAGATCCGGGGCGGGGGGCATCCGGGAATGGAGTCAGCGATCTGCGCGGCGAGCGCCTGGGCGATTCCGTCGCGGGCGATCAGCCGGATCTCCACCACCTCACCCCCGCCCGCCGGGCCGGGGGTGCGCTTGGCGGGGGTGCGGGGCATCAGTTCTGCTCCCGGGGGTTGGCGATGACGATGGCGGTGGCGTCGTCGCGGTAGCCGGTGACCGGGTCGGCCAGGACTGCGGCGACGATCGCGTCCGCCAGCTTCTGGGGCCGGTCGGCGTACTCGCGCGCCAGCCGCTCCAGCTCCCCGTGCGGGAGTTGGGTGTGGACTCCGTCGGAGGTGATGACCACCAGCGGGTCCGAGACCATGAGCATGAGGACGGTGTCCATCGAGCAGTGCGCCAGGGTCGAGCGCGGCACGTCGTCCAGCAGGACGGCGGCCTCGGCCATCGGCATCGTCCGGGCCGGGCCGTCCTCGGGGCGGAACGTCACCAGGTCGATGCTGAACTGGTTGTCGCCCCAGTTCCGCATCCACTCGCCCATGGTCTGGTCGGTGCTGCGCTGGATCAGCCGGTCGCCGTCGGTGGGGAGGCTGTAGACGCGGGAGTCTCCGGTCCAGGCGATGACCGTACTGCGGCCGGGGTGGGCGACCGCGACGGCGGCGACCCCGTCCTCACCGGCCCGGGCGCCGGGAGGCGCGGTCGCCATGCCGGCGGCGGCGAGGATGCCGAGCAGGGGCGTGCGGCGGGCGGCGGTCCGCGCGATCGCGTACGCCGCGTTGCGTGAGAAGCGGGCCACGCTGGGGTTGTTGCCGATGCCGTCCACGATCGCGGCCGCGACGATCCCGGTACCGGGCAGCCGGTAGATCTCGCCCGCGTCGCAGTTGTAGGTGCGGGTGCCCCGCCGGGTGGCGGTGGCGGCGATCAGCCGGGTAGGGGTGTGTGTCATGTGTCCTCCGGTCAGCCGCAGATGCAGTCGGGGCGCTCGTTGCTGCCGTCGGCTCCGCAGCCGCAGCAGTGGGGGTAGGGGTAGGGCTCGGAGCCGTCGGTGGGCTCGCACAGCTCGCACCCGTCGTCGTAGTCGTCCACGGGTCTCCTCGGAGGAGGTCGGTTTCACCAGGAGGCGCGGTCGCCGGGGACGTCACGCATGGGGTGGTGTGCGGCGGGCTGCCAGCCCTTGGCGGTGTAGTCGGGGATCAGACCGGTGAGGATCAGCCCCCGGGCGTCGTCCCAACTGGCCCGTTCTTCCTCGGTGCCATCGGTGGACGTGACCTCGATGTCCTCCGGGTTGGCGGTCGGGTCGGGGTGCTCGTAGAGGGTGATCTCCAGCTCGTCCCCGTCACGGGTGAAGAGCCACGTTTCACAGCGCAATTGGGGGGTCCTTTCAGAGGCCGGGTATGGCGTCGATGACGGATTGGGTGAGGCGGTTGATGGGGTCGGACGCGCCGGTGGAGGCGAGGAAGAAGCCGAACATGGCGGCGGTGAACGCGGAGCCGTAGCCGAGGCTGTTGGAGCGGAGGAGGAAGAAGAGGACGAGTCCGAAGAGCAGGACCAGGGAGACGGTCACAGCCATGGCGGGGGCCTTCCGGGGTGGTGGGGGTCAGCGGTTTCCGGTGGTGTGGGTGCGGTGTGCGGCGTTGAGGATCCGGCGGCCGGTGCGGAGGCGGTGGCGGCGTCCCCGGCAGCGTCGGCAGACGTTCACGGCCTTGCGCGTGTGCCGGACTCCGGTGCCGGAGCACGGCCGGCAGGGCCTGAAGGGACTGGCCGCGCACAACAGTGCGTAACCGCTGGTGAGGATGAGGGCGAGGGCGCTAGCGGTGAGCAGCATGGGGCGATTCCCGTTCCGGGGGCTGGTTTCCGGGGTTTGCGCAGGTGGGCCGCTAGACACTAGATGCCTGTTCAGAGGCGTGTTCGGGTGCTAGCGGGGGTGCTAGACCTAGCGCGCGGGGGTGCTAGGTCTAGCACCGGTGATGGGTCAGGCTGCGGCCCGGTCGCTGTTACGGCGGGTGATGGCGGTGGCGATGTCGGTACGGTCGACGCCGCGCCGGTTCCTGCCCTCTCCGTCGTCGGTCTGGCCCCAGACCTGTCCGGACTTGATCCCGTGCGGCTTGAGGGCGGCGGTGACGTTCTCGCCCTTCCATCCGGCGTAGGTCGCGGGCCGCAGGGCGGTGAGGCGGGTGGCGATGCGCTCGCACCACACGGCCTTCTCGCCGGGGTCGATGACGTCGAGGACGTCGGCGAGGATGTCCGGCCCGTCGCTGTCCTTGGGGCCTTGGCCGATGGCGTGGCCGGTGACGTTGCCGTACTCCTCGCGCAGGGCGCGGGCTCGGGCGGCGATCCGTTCGGCGGCGACGGCGTCCACGAACGCGGACGCGACGATGCGGGGGTCATCACCCTCACCGGCCATCCAGCAGATGCCCCGCTCGGAGCGGGAGAACATGGTGGCCCGGTACCCGGCCTTGTACATCGAGGTGCCCAGGACCATGTCGTTGGCGGGCTGTCCCATGACCTTCAGGCAGAACCGGAGCACGGCGTTCGCGGAGATGCCGGTGGGCAGACTCTTGGCGTCGGGGCGCTGGGTCCCGAACAGGGCCACGATGCCCAGCGCGGGCCCGCGCTTGACGAGGTCGGTGCAGATCGCCTCGATCTCCTTGCCGTGCTCCTCGTGCTCGAAGGGGACCTGGCACTCGTCGAACCCGGCCACGATCGGATGCAGCCCCAGACTCTTGTCACCCGCGAGTTCCGGAGTCACCTTCGACTCCGGGCACCGGGAGCGCGGCAGGGACTTGATGACCTTCGCCCGGCGGCGGAGTTCGTCCTTCAGCTCCCGCAGGGCGTCCACGACATAGGCGATGTCCTCGGACTCCTCCCCGGCCCGGTAGCGGTGGCACACCGGCTCCAGCGCGCCGAAGTCGCCGGTTCCCTTGAAGTCGAACGCGTGCAGCTCGGCGCGCGGGTCCAGGGCGGCGATCAGGAGGAACAGCCGCATCAGGAACGTCTTGCCCATACGAGGGATCGAGCCGACGACCACGGACGCGAACATGAGCGTGACCGCGACGTCCCGCATGCGCTGGTCGTTGCCGAACACCACCGGCCTGAACAGATCCACCTGCCCCGACTTCGCCAGCGGCCACGCGGGTTTGGTGGTCTCGTTCATCGGCTTGTCCCCGACCCACAGCACCAGGCGTCCGTCGTGCTCCGCCGGGTCCGGGGACGGCCACACACACCCCGACTTGCGCCGCAGACCGGACGCGAGGGGCTTGCGGGCCTCCATGATGTCCTCCGGGGTGACGCCGTAGGGGAGATCGAGATCGGCGCGGTATCCGGGCCCGTCGCGGACGATCTCCGAGACGAACCGCATGCCGTTCATGTCCCCGCCCTTCTTGATCGCGGCGGACACCCGGGCGTTGCCGATGCTGTCCAGGCCCCGCAGCACGATCGCTCCGGTGAGCTTCTGGACCTCGGTCTTCAGCACGGCGGGCCCGACCACGGGCGCGTCCGGCTGCTGACCGGCCGCCCCCAGCAGCAGCACCCCGCCGGCCGCGAACGCGTACAGGTAGCCGGGGGCCAGGACGTAGAGCCACAGGGCGAACCCCACGCCGAACACGGCGGCGACCAGCGTCACCAGCCCCCGCAGTCGGATACGACCGGCCCGCAGTCGCGACAGCCGCATGTACTCCTCGACGTCCTCCGTGCGCACCGCCATCGACCGCAGCGGCGCGGCTTCCCGGTCCCACACCCACCGGTTCACCGACGCCACGAACCGGCACGCTCCCCGCGGTGACATCAGGGACAGCCGTGCCGTGTAGACCGGGATCCGCACCCCGTGGAACAGGACGCTGTACCCGGCATTCGCACCGGCGTGCCGGGCGGTCGCCACGAAATCCTTCCGGGACGTGAGCCACCCGGCCATGATGGGCTTGCGCTTCTCGGCCCGTACCCCCGGCTCGGGCAGTGCCGGGTTGTCGACCCGCACCACCGGAGCAGCCTCCTGCTCCACAGACACGACTGACGGGCCGCTGTCGCTGTCGCTTTCCGGAACGGTGCTGGCGGGGACCGGCCGCAGACGCGGCACGGTGGTCTCCGTCATGCTGGTACCTCCTGCTGCTCGATGAGCGGTGGGTGGACCCGGGGCGGCCGGTGTGCTTGGCGGCTGTCGGCCGCCCCGGGGTGCAGCTACTTCCTGCCGGTCTTGCCGGCGGCCCTCTTCTCGCGGCGGCGGGCACCGTCGAGGATCCGCTCGACCTTGCGCTTCAGGTCGGCCTGGTGGACGTCACCGGTCGGACTGTTCTGGGCGGCGAGGCCGCGCTTGGCCATCCGTGCGATCAGGACGGCGACCTTGGTCTTCTCGGCGATGGTGAGGGCGGGCTCGTCGGGGTGGGGCTCGGGGGTGAAACGACGACGGTGGTCCACGGTGGCTCCCTCCGGCCGGGGCTGTCCCGGCTCCCCGCCCCTGCCCGGCCGCAAGTGGCCGGGCAGGGACAGGCAGCCGTCAGCGGCTGGGCTTCAGCTCGTGGGCGTGGCACAGGACCGGGGCGATCAGCCACCCGATCCGGTCGACCGTCCACCGGCCGCCGGTCAGCGGTCCGGGCGGTACCTCGTCCAGGATCCGGCCCGTGCGCCCCGCCGCGCGGGGGTCGTCCTCACAGGAGACGATCAGCACCCGGTCACCGGCTCGGAACGTCATGTCGAAACCTCCTCCTGCCGCAGCAGCGGCATCCTCAGGTCGGGCCCGGGTCAGCGGCGGGGGCTGGGCCAGAGGCCCGGGTGCTCGCGGCGGATGTGAGCCTGGCGGTCGGCCTCGGCGGCGGCCGGGGTGTCACGGGGACGGCCCCGCCGGCCGCAGGTGCACGCGAACTCCCAGGCCACCCACTTGCTGTGACTGGCGGGCTGGACGTGGGACGGCATAGCGCTCTCCCTCCGGCCGGGACTGTCCCGGCTCCCCGCCCCCGCCCGGCCACCTGCGGCCGGGCGGGGACAGGCAACGGACAGTCCCTGTCAGTCCTGGGGGGTGTGGTCGATCGAGGCGGTCAGGATCTGCATGGCGACCGCCTGCCCGTGGTCACCGGCCCCGGCGGCGAGACGCTCGGCCGGGGCCATGTCGCCCTGGGCGAGCGCGCGGGCGGCGGCGTCGATCTCCCCCGCCGACGGACCGACCGGCACAACCGGGGTCGGGCCAGGGGCGGGCTGCTTGCGGCTGAACAAACCCATGACGGGTCCTTTCAGTGGGTGGTTAGCGCTTGCGGGCCTTGCTGATGTTCTTGGCGGCGGCCTTGCCGTCCGGGCCGCCGACCGACTTCACGACGCTGACCACGCCCCAGGCCATGGCCACGGCGAGGAACGCGAGGATCGCGAGGTTGGCGGCGATCGCGGTCAGGGCTCCGACCAGCAGCGGGCCGAAGTAGACCCCGGCCGCCACGACTCCGGCGCCCATGCCGGAGCCGAGCGCGATCCGCTGCATCGTCCGGTCCGGCGGGGCCTGGTGGATGTGGACCACCTGCGGCTGAGCACCCGTGGCGGCCGGCGGCACGGCGGGCAGGGTGTTGGGGTCGATGTAGGCGTGGGTGCCGTCCGGGAGTTGGACGACCGTACGCGGGGCGGGGAGCTGGTCCACGGGTCCTCCGTCAGGCCGTCGGCCGCAGGTGTCCGCCGTGCCGAACAGCGGCGCTGCGGAGGATGTCGGCGTGGTCGAACGCCAGGAGAGGCAGGGCTTCCAGGGGCCACCAGCGGGCGGCGCGGGCGTCGTCCCCCGCCAGGACCGTGGTGCCGGCGGGAACGACGGCGAGGTACGCAACGGTGACGTACCGGCCGCGCGGGTCCCGGCCGGGCCGGTCCCAGACCCCGATCTGACGCAGATCCTCAGGTCCCACGCGCACACGGGTCTCCTCGGCCAGCTCCCGTGCGGCCGCCTCAACAGCGGTCTCACCCGGATCGACGTGGCCTCCGGGCAGTGCCCACGAACCCCGGTACGGCTCATGGGCCCGCTCGATCAGAAGCACCCGGCCGTCAGGAGTCACCGCCACCACATCAGCGGTGTAGCGGATGGTCTCGAAGGTCTCGGTCTCACTACTCGGGTCGGGCAGCGCAGGGGCGCAGTCGACGCAGGTGGGGTCGGTGCAGATAGTGACGCGGCCGCACCCGATGGCCTCGGAGACGCTGTTGGCGATCCGTCCGCCACGGTCACCGGCGATGGTCTGTCCCGTGGCCTGGAGACGGCGGCTGACCCGCTCACGGGCACTCGCGCCCTGGCTGGTCTCGCTGGTGTTCTTGCGTCCGAACATGGGATTCCTCATCTCTTGTTCTTCAGGTCGTGTGCCGGCCGGAGTCGACTCCGTGCTCAGGCCGCGCGGGGAACGCTGTCGGCGCAGGTGGGGCAGGTGCCGAGGGAGGTGGGGATGCAGTAGCCGACATCGCGGCGGCACTGCGGACATGTGCGGCGGGCTCGCATCGCGGCGGCCAGCGCCACCGTGCGGGCGGGGGTCATGGGCCGGACGGGGAGGGCGCGGTCGATCCGGTAGAGGTAGGCGACCCGGACCGGGGACCGGCCGGGGCGCTGGTGGCGGCGGGAGAGCCACAGGACCTGCGCGGCGATCTCCTGCCCGCCCGGCCGCAGCCCCGACGCGCGGAGCTGACGGCGGGTGGCCAACCCGGCGGGGGCCATGCGGAAGGGGAAGGTCGGGATGCCGTGACGGGTGCCGTCCGGGTCCCAGAACCGGACGCTCATCAGGCCGCCACTCCCAGCTCGCCCCGCATCGGGTGCGGGGCCGGGCGGGCGAGTCGGGCGAGGCGTTCGGCCGGGTCGGGCACGAAGTCCGCGCCCCACTGGCCGACGGTGATGAACCGTTGGCCGATCCACTCGGTGTAGGCCGGGGGGATGGCTTCGGTCAGCTCTTCGTGGACGTCGGTCCAGGTGATGTCCATCGCGGTCTGCATCTCGGCGACGGTGCCCTTGCCGCCGCCCTTGCCGTAGGCGGCGATGTACGGGCCGTCCCGCCAGACGCCGTGTCGCCACCCGCGCACCGGCCCACGGTGCGGCCGGTGCGCGGGTGAGGTCAGCGGGGGTGCTCCGAGCCATCCGATCTCGAAGTCCCTGTGCCGGATGACGCCGAGCCCGAACATCTCCCCGCACAGCCGGACGTCCTTGCGGATCTTGGCTCCGGGGACGTTCTCGATCACGTACGGGACCGAGTACCAGGCGCAGATCTCCCGCAGCTCGGGGATCAGGTCGGCGTAGGTCCGGCCCCGGTTGGTGCCCCGGGTCAGTGCACAGGCTGCCTGGCAGGGCGGGGAGGCGTGCACCAGGTCGAAGTCCTGGCACTGGTGGAACGCTTCCAGCGCATCGGCCCTGGCGAAGGGGAACGGATACCGGGGCCGGGGGCGAATGTCGACGCCGTAGACGTCGAACCCCGCCCGCCAGTACCCCATACCGGCACCGCCCGAGCAGCAGAACAGATCCAGCACTCGGGGCCGTCGGCCGCCCGGCCGGTACGGAGGAAAGGGCGGAAAGAGCGGCGCTTCGGGGCCGGGTGGGCGGTGCGGTGCCCACGGCGGGATCACCAGAGCTTGAACCGGCACTCTCACGATGCCACCGCCCCGGACGCCTCTCCGGCAGCGGCGGCCTTGGCGCGTTCGGCGGTGAGGGTGTCCCGAATGGTCCGGGCCCGTTCCGCCGATGTGCGGACCGTGAGACGGATCTTGTCGGCGGTCAGCTCGTCGTCGGACCAGTCGGCCGTCGCCTCCCGTGCCTCGGCGAGGAGGGTGTCCAGGGTGCGGACCGGTCGGGTGGTGCGGGCCGACCGGGGGACCCTGCCGCTCACGCGGCGGGGCCGGTCCGGGTCGGCGGCGGCCACCGCCGCGCGGGCCGGGGCGGTCGGCTTCACCAGGTCGACCGTGGGTGTGCGGTCGGCCGACTCCACGACCGCCGGAGTCGGCAGTACGGCCAAGGGCGAGTCGGCCGACTTTTGCAGGTCAGACCCCGACCCCTTTGCGGTCACCTGGGCCGTTTTCTTGTGTTTTGTGGTGGGGGTGCGGGCGGCGGTGAGTTCGGCGGCGGACTTCACGGCCCGGCGGTGGAGATCGGGTGTCATGCCGTGCTCGTCGGTGCCGGTGTGGATCCGCCAGGCATGGGCCCATGCGGTGTCCGCGTCGACCGTTCCGTAGGGGGCGGCCGACTGGAGTCGGTCGGCCAGTCGGCCGACCTTGCGGTGATGCCGGCGGCGGGTCCGGTCGTGCCGACGGCGCTCATGGGCGTCGTGGTCGTCGCTGTCGGCCGCGAGGGTGGAGACCCATTGCCGGATCTCGAAGACCAGCGGGCCGAGGAGGGTGACAGCGGCCAGGCCCAGCCCGACCGTGCGGGCCGCCACCTCGCTCAGCGCGTCGTCACCGCTGGCCAGGCTGAGGCCGTAGCCGTAGTTGATCCAGGCGGCGAACCCCGCGAACAGGGCGACCAGTGCCCGCAGCAGCCACCGCACCCACGCGGGCAGATGACGCGCGTCCGCGTAGGCGACCCCGGCCGCCATCACCCACGCCGCCCCCTCCAAACCGAACGGGAGAGGCAGCAGCATCGGACTGATGGCCACGAAATGCATGACCTGGGCGGGGAGCGATCCGAGCCCGGACGCGACCACCAGCGCCAGCGTGCCCCGGCGGTAGACGTACTCCGGAGTCAGCCGCCCGGCCCGAACCGCCCGACGCTCGGCACGGGCCGCACGGGCACTCACCCGATCGGCCCGCCGCCGCGCCTTCAGCCGCCCGGCTCGCTCGTCCTCCTCCCGCCGGGCAACCGCACGGCGCTCCTCAGCGGCAGCCGCGTCCAACCGCCGCTGCTCAGCTTCAGCGACCCGGTCCGCCCGGCGCTCCGACCGCAGATCGACCGGCGCGCTCATGACTCCGCCCCTGCCCGGGGGGTGTGCGCGAGGCCGGTCAGAGCGGCGATCTGCTCGCCGGTGACCGTGCCCGCCTCGTCCAGGGCGTGGGCCACGGTGCGGACCTCCCGCCACAGGTGGCCGAGCTTCCGCAGTGCCATGCCCCGGACCTGGGCCCAGGATTTCCCGCCCGGCGGGACGTGGCCGCAGGCGAGCGGCAGACCGGCCAGGGCGACGACGTCGACGGCGTGCCGACGGTCGTGGTCCGCGTCGCAGGCGGCGGCCCGCGCCGGCGTCCACAGGCCGTAGGCCATGAGGTAGCGGACCTCGGCCAGCGTGCCGGCGGCGGCCTGGGCGGCGAATGCCCAGGGGTTGCCGTCCCGCACGGAGATCATGGTCACGCCGCCGAGGTCCCAGCGGCCCGGCTCGGGCTCCCGGGCGTCGATCTCGCTGGAGACGACACGGAAGCCGTAGGCCATGGAGAGGACCGCGTGACCGGCCTCGTGGAACGCCATCCCGAGCCGGGCCGCCTCGTAACCAAGCAGCGACGAGGACATGGGTAGCGGCTCCCCCCTGTGATCGACCAAGACGGCGCGGGGCGGAACGATGGCCGTCATGCCACACTCCCCACCACGGTGATCACGGCGGCGGCGATCAGCAGCACCCCGCCGACGCACGTGAGATCGACCGCCCGGCGGAGCCGGACGTACTTCGCCACGGCGATACGGGAGAGGGCGGCGATGTGCTCGGCCCGCCGGTCCTGCGCCAGCTCGGCGCGGATCTCGTCCGGGGTGAGCGTCGCCCAGCGCGGGAACCCCACCGGGGCCCGGCCGCCGAGGTTGGGGCGGACGGCCCGCAGCAGCATCCCGGCCGCTCCGATCAGCACCGCCACCCCGATCCCGCCGACCATGTAGGCGGCGGTGGGGATGTGGGGGTGGACGTCCTTGGCGAGGGTGCCGACCACGGCGATCACAGCGCCGATGAACGCCAGGAGCAAACCGGTCTTCGTGTCGGTGCGGGCGATCTCCGCCTTCACCTCGGCGTGCGCGGCCATCAGCCCGGAGGAGTCGGGGGTGTTCACGCTCCCACCTCCGGCATCTGCGCCGGGGCGGCGGTGGTGGGGTTGGCCAGGGTCAGCAGCGCCGCGAACACCCGCCGGCGGGCCCGGCGGATCCGCTTCGCGTCCAGCTCGCCGAACGGCCGGTCGAGCACGGCGATCTGCGTGTCGAGGAGATCGACGTCCGCCATGACGGCGGGCATCTCCAGCTCGATCGCGTCCAGCTCCGCATCCGTGGGCTCAAGCCACGGCTCGAACGCCTTCGCCGACGCGGCGAAAGCCCAATCAGGGACAATGCCCATGGGTCGTCTTCTCTCTGTCAGATGGGGGTGGTGCGGCCCGACAGCGGCCCCGGAGTTGCACCTCCGGGGCCGCGCCGTTGAGCGGGTGTGTCAGTCCTTGTCGCGGTCGTTGGTGATGGTGGTGGTCTCGCCGTTCGGGCCCTGGAACGTGACGCTCTCGCCGGGGGCGAGGGTCACGCTCTCGACGTCCGGGTGAACCGGCGGCGGCGTCACCTCGCCGTTGGAGAAGCCCAGGGTCATGCCGCGAAGGTTGATAGCCATGCGAGTACTCCCGTCCTGGAGCGGACTGTCCGGCTCCCCTCGGCCCCACCCGTCCGCGCCAGGCGTACGGGTGGAGGAGGCAACCGGCCCGCAGAAACGCGGGATGGGGGTTGGTCGGGTGTCAGCGGCGCTTGCCACGGCCGTGCGTCGCGTTCAGCTCGGCGACGACGTCCTTGCACTCGCCGGACACGATCCGGTCGTAGACCTTCTGGCTCTTCCTGACCTCCTTCGGGCTGGTCAGGTCGGAGGGGGTGGTGGTCTGCTGCGACTTCTTGCCGAACATGAGGCGCTCCTTCACGTCACCGGGCTCTCCGGCTCCCCGCGACCCCACCCGTCCGCGCCGGGGCGTCGGGTGGGGGAGGCAACCGTCGGCCGGGGCTGTCCCCGGCCGGGCGGTGCGTCAGGAGCGGTGGGGCTGGTCGGTGTGCGCGGCCGACGCCTCGAAAGCGGCGCGGGCGGCGGCCTGGTAGAGCGGCAGCGATCCCGCCGACGGGTGACCCGGATCGGCGGTGATCTCAGCAGCACGCACGGCCAGCCCCTCGGCCCGGTGCTCCTCCTCGAACGCGAACATTGGCGCGGCCATCAGCGGCCACCCCGAACACGCGCGGCGTCCTGAGTCCGCTTGTTGACGTCAGTCAGCTTCTTCGCCAGCGCGGCCCGCTCAGCTTCTGTCAAACTCGTCACCACAGGTGACCTCCACTCAGGTGCCTGTACGCGGGCCCCGGGGTTGCCTCCCTGGGGTCCGCACCCATATGCGGAACCGAAACCGGCTCCCCTCAGCCCCGCCCGTACAGCCCTGCGTGAAGCGGGCCGGACGGGCGGAGGAGGCAACCGGCCGCGCCAGCAGTGCCGCCATTCCGGCAGGCACCGCCTCACGCGGCAGTCATGCGATGACACGGCGGGCATCACCACCAGGACCGGTCCAGCCCCAGCAGCGCCCGCAGATGTCGCCTGTACATAGAGCCCCCAAGATCGAGGGAATGAGTGATGCTGTGCGGTCTCCTTCGGGAACACGAGCTCCCGTTTCAGGCGTATGGAGACGTGACCTTTCGGTCTAAGCCCTCCGGATTGACAAGGGATCCGGGACCCTCCCCCCGACCGACTAAGCGGGGCTCCTGGTAGTGCCGAGCAGCCCAAAGAAGGGCCGTTCACCTCCGCCTCGTTGCTGCGGTGGCGATACGCTCAACATAGGCAACCTGCTTAAGCAGGTCAAGAGGGATGGGCAACCTTGGCTTCTTGGGCATGTGCCCTAGCATGGATTCATGAGCCTTGACCCGGACGACCCGCGCCCCCCGTATCAGCAGGTCAGCAGCGCGCTGCGAGCCGCGATCCTCACCCGAAAAGAAGGCTTCACTCCGGGTGACAAGCTCCCCTCAGGAACGGAACTCGCACGTAGGTACGGCGTGGCGCGGAACACGGTGGACAAGGCCCTCGATCTCCTGAGGAACGAGGGCCTGATCGTCACTCGCCAGGGAAGCGGGTCCTTTGTGCGTGATCGGACAGAGCGTCCGACCGGCCTGCGCCCTCACCTGGAGGCTGCGTTTGGGCAGCCGCATGTGACCATTGACTTCGCCGGATTCAGCAGCGAAACGCTGCACAACGCGTTGCAGGAGCCCCTAGACAAGATCCGGGCCGGGCGGTTGGTGCCCGAGTCCGTCGCGGTTCGTCTACTCCTGCCTGACACGACCGAACCCATGGCGGTCCCCGTGACTGTGGACGGCCTGCGGGACGAGGAGGTGTTGCGCCGTCGTGCTGGCGGCATCGGCGTTACCGCTGCTGGCGGCATCAAGCACTCCGTAGAGGTGCTGGCCGAGTACGGCCTCGTGAAGTCCGCGACGGTCGACGTACGCGTACACAAGGCATCCAGCCTGTTCAAGCTCTACATCTTGAACGGGCGAGAGACGTTCTTCGGCTTCTATCCCCTCAGGGAGCGGACCATGGCTGTCGAAGGAACGGAGCACACGTTCTACGACGTGACTGGCAAGGACACGACCCTGTTCCATCACTCCGCCGGGCCGGACGAAGCGTCCATCGGGTCCCAGCACGTGGAACAGGCGCAGCGATGGTTCAACAGTGTTTGGAGTTCGATCGCATACGAGCGGAAGGCGTGATCATGGGACTCTCCGACGCTGTGCGACGGCACGTGTTGTTGGACTTCGACGGCCCGGTTTGCTCGTTGTTCGCGGGGGCCCCGGCGCCGGACATAGCCCGGGATCTCCACGACTACCTGACCAAGGACGGAATCGAGGCACCCGAGTCATGGGGCACGGACGATCCGTTGGCTCTGCTGCGGGCCGTCGCGGATACTCACCCAGCTCTCGTTGAGCCTGCCGACACTCGGCTCACGCAGTTGGAGACGAGTGCTGCGGGCTCAGCGGCTCCGACCCCGGGCGGGCGGGAATTCCTGGACGCCTGCGCGGCGACCGCTCGCCCGGTATGGATTGTGAGCAACAACTCGGGGGCCGCCATCCGGACGTATCTGGCAGCTCACGGGCTGACGGTGGCCGGCGTCTTCGGCCGCGTCCCCGGTGACCCCACATCCATGAAGCCGTCAGCACGCCTCCTGGCGGACGCCATGGCGGCGGCCGAGTCCGGCCCCTCCGAGTGTGTGTTCATCGGCGATGCGGTCCGCGACGTAGAGGCAGGGAAGGCGGCGGGCGTAGGCACGATCGGGTACGCGAACAAGCCTCACAAGGATCAGAAGCTCCGCGCAGCCGGGGCGGTCGCGGTGACCACCTCGATGACGGACCTCGCTCAGGCGGTTCTTGACGCGGGAGAGTGGTCTCACTTGTGGGCTCAGTAGCGGGCCGTTCCACAACGATCCACGGCCGTCCACGGGTATCCGGCATCCCTTCTGACCAGCGACGCCCGTCGCCTGCCGGACACCCATGGACACGCCCGGAACAAGATCGGACAACTTGTAATGCGTAGGTCGTCGGTTCGAATCCGACAGGGGGCTCCGCTGAAAGGCCAGGTCACGGCATTCCGTGACCTGGCTTTTCCCGTTCTGGGAGCGGGGCTTCGGGCCAGACCAGCAGGACGGGGCACGGGGCGTGGTCGACGACGAAGCGGGTGGCGGGGCCGAGGCTGTGAGGGCCGGGGCGGGTGGGGGCGCCGTCGCGGGTGAGGACGAGGAGGTCGGTGGGCCCGGCGGTGGAGGTCACCTCGTGTTCGGGGCGGCCGGTGCGGTGGAGCCGGGTGGCGGGGCGGCCCAGGCGGGCGGCGGCGTCGGCGAGCAGACGGTCGGCGGCGGCCGAGGCCAGGGTCCCGACGGGGACGGCGGGGTCGCGGTCGGGGCGGGCGCGGCCGAGGAGTCCGGCGTAGGAGCCCCGGGCGGCGTTCATCGCCTCCGGGTCGGTGACATGCAGCAGGACGATGTCCGCGCCGTCGGGCGCGTGGGTACGGGCCGCGTCGACGCACGCGGGCC
Organism: Streptomyces inusitatus; assembly: GCF_014651115.1. Classification (GTDB taxonomy): domain Bacteria; phylum Actinomycetota; class Actinomycetes; order Streptomycetales; family Streptomycetaceae; genus Streptomyces; species Streptomyces amakusaensis. The sequence goes on from NZ_BMWG01000015.1 coordinate 24,746, forward strand.
AGGTGCCTTCCACGATCCAGGCGATGACGGTCACTTCAGCCTCCGACGACGCTCAGCGAGATCCACAGTGCCACGACGGAGAGCAGCAGCGTGGCAGGCACGGTGAGCAGACCGAGCCGGGTGAACTTCCCGAGATCCACCTCCGTGTCGTGGGCGTGCACGATCCGCCGCCACAGCAGGGTGGCCAGCGAGCCCGCGTAGGTGAGGTTGGGGCCGATGTTCGCCCCCAGCAGCACCGCCAGGACCGCCCCGGGGCCCAGGGGCGCGGTCAGCGGCAGCAGTACCAGCACGGCGGGCAGATTGTTGATCAGATTCGCCAGGACGGCGGCGAGGAAGGCGAGGCCGAGCAGCGCCGGCAGGCCGGTTCCTTCGGGGACCAGCGGGCCCAGCGCGTCGCCGAGCCCGTTGTCGACCACGGCGCGCACCACGATGCCCAGGGCGAGTACGAAGGCGAGGAAGGGCACGGCGGCGGAGCGCACCAGAGCGGCGGGGGTGGTGCGCCGCCGGGCCAGGGCGCGGATCGCGAGCGCCGCCGCACCGGCCGCCGCCGCCCAGACGGGCTCGATGCCCAGGGCCGAGGCGGCGATGAATCCGGCCAGTGTGCAGACCACGGTCACCAGCGCGAACACCGGGACCGCGACCGGCTCCGGGTCGTCCGCCCGGGCGCGGAAGCCGGCCGCCAGATCGACGGCGAAGAAGCGGCGGAAGACGAGGTACTCCACCGCGATCGCCACCAGCCACGGCAGCGCCATCAGCGCGGCGAACCGGGTGAAGCTCAGCCCGCTCGCGGCGAACGCCAGCAGATTGGTCAGATTCGAGACCGGAAGCAGCAGCGAGGCCGTGTTCGACAGATGGGTGCAGGCGTACACATGGGGCAGGGGCCGGGCTCCGAGGCGGGCCGCGGTCGCGAAGACCACCGGGGTCAGCAGGACGACCGTCGCGTCCAGACTCAGCACGGCGGTGATCGAGGACGCCGCCGCGAACACATACGCCAGCAGGGAGCCCGGCCGGCGCCGGGCCGCCCGGGCCATCCACGCCCCGCAGGCGCGGAACAGCCCCTCGTCGTCGCAGAGCTGAGCCAGCACCAGGATCGCGGCCAGGAAACCGACCACCGGAGCCAGATGCTCCGCCTCCGCGGCCGCGTCCTGGGGCGAGATGGCTCCCGCCGCGACGGCCACCACCGCCGCCGGAACGGCGACGACCGCCTCCGGCCACCCCCAGGGGCGTACGACCGCGCAGGCCAGGGTCGCGAACAGCAGGACGACGGAGAGCGTCTCCACATAGGGGGTGTTCAGGGCGGGCCCTCCTGTAAGGCGCTCCGTACGGCCGGGAATGCTCCTTCATCATCCCGCCGCCGCGGCGCGCACAGACGGAACGCGTGTACGGAAGACAACGGCGTACGTACCATCGGCGGCATGATCGAGGTCCCGGACGCTCTCGCGGCCAGTCAGCACGAGCACGGCGGCGCGGCGGGCCGCGCCTTCGTCGCCGCGCTGCCCGAGCGGACCGCCCGCTTCCTTGAAGGCTGGGAGCTGCGGCCGGACGGTGCGCCGATGCACGGGATGTGCGCGCTGGTGCTGCCGGTACGGCGGGAGGACGGCACGCCCGCCGTGCTGAAGCTCCAGGCGCTGGACGAGGAGACCGCCGGGGAGGCGGAGGCGCTGCTGGCCTGGGACGGGGACGGGGCCGCCCGGCTGCTGGACCACGACCGGGAGACCGGCACCCTGCTGCTGGAGCGGCTGGACTTCCGCCGCCATCTGTCGGCGGTGGAGACGCGGGAGGCGGTACGGATCCTCGCAGGGCTGCTGGCAAGGCTCACCGAGCGGCCCGCGCCGCAGGGGCTGCGGCGACTCGGCGACATCGCGGGCAGGCTGCTCGACGAGACGCCGACGGCGGTGCGGGGGCTGGCCGACGCGGACGGGAGGCGGCTGCTGCTGGACTGCGCGGCGGCGGTACGGGAGGTCGCGGCGGAGCCGGGGGACCGGCTGCTCCACTGGGATCTCCACTACGACAACATCCTGGCCGCCGAGCGGGAGCCCTGGCTCGCCATCGACCCCAAGCCTCTCGCCGGGGACCCGGGCTTCGAGCTGCTGCCCGCCCTCACCAACCGCTACGACCCGGCCGAGACGCTCTGGCGGTTCGATCTGCTGACGGAGAGGCTGGGGCTGGACCGGGAGCGGGCCGGGGCGTGGACGCTCGGGCGGATCCTCCAGAACAGCCTGTGGGGGCTTTCGGAGGGTGACGAAGAGCTGGACGAGGAGTGGGCGGAGATCGCCCGGGCACTGCTGGGACGCGGCTGAGGGGCCCTGGCCGTACCGGAGGGCCCCGGACCCTCCAGGACCGTCCAGAAGGTGAATCGAGGTGGCGTACCGGATCGGCCGTCATCCATCCTGACCTCATGATTCGTACAGCCGTACCCCAGGATGTCCCCGCGATTCACCGCATGGTCCGTGAACTCGCCGAGTACGAGAAGGCCTTGGACGAGGTCCACGCGACGGAGGAGCAGCTGCGCGAGGCGCTCTTCGGCGAGCGGCCCGCCGCCTTCGCCCATATCGCGGAGGGTGACGACGGCGAGCCCGTCGGATTCGCGCTCTGGTTCCTGCACTTCTCCACCTGGCGCGGGGTGCACGGGATCTATCTGGAGGATCTGTACGTCCGCCCCGAGCGGCGCGGCGGCGGGCACGGCAAGGCGCTCCTGACCGAGCTGGCGCGGATCTGCGTGGAGCGCGGCTACGAGCGGCTCGAATGGTCGGTCCTGGACTGGAACACCCCGTCGATCGACTTCTACCGCTCGCTCGGCGCGCGGCCGCAGGACGAGTGGACGGTGTACCGGCTGACCGACGAGGCGCTCACCGCGCTGGGGTCCCAGGACGTCCGGGCCCAGGAAGGCACGGCCTAGGGCATACGGGGGATCAGCACGACCTTGCCGACGGTGCCGCGGGTCTCCAGTGCCCGGTGGGCGCGGGCGGCGTCGGCGAGGGGGAAGCGCTGGACGACCGGGCGCAGCCGGCCGGTGGCGGCCTCCGCGAGGGCGCGCTCCTCCAGGGCGCGGAGGCCGCCGGCCTTCTCCAGCATGGCCGGGCCGAGGACGATCTCGGAGGTGATGCCGCGTTCGGCCAGCTCCTCCTCGGTGAAGGCGAGCGGCGATCCGTCGTGCAGATCCTTCTCCCCGGTCCAGCCGAAGACGAGGTGCTTGCCGCCCTTGGCGAGCAGATCGACGGCGGCGCGGCCGATCGTGCCGCCGACGGAGTCGAAGACGACGGTGGCGCGCCGCTCGCCGAGGTGGTCGCGGACCTGCTGGTCCCAGTCGGGCTGCTGGTAGTCGACGGCCATGTCCGCGCCGTTGGCCAGGACGCCGGCGACCTTGGCGGCTCCGCCCGCGAGGCCGATGGCGGTGGCCCCGATGTTCTTGACGTACTGGACGAGCAGGGAGCCGATGCCCCCGGCGGCGGCCGGGATGATCGCGATGTCGTTCTCGCGCAGTTCGGCGAGGCCGAGGATGCCGAGGGTGGTCCGCCCGGTGCCGATCATCGCGACGGCCTCGGCGGGGTCGAGCCGGTCGGGGACCTCGTGCAGCCGGGCGGCGTCGGTGACGGCGAATTCGGCGTATCCGCCGGGGACCATCCCGAGGTGGGCGACGGCCATCTTGCCGAGCCAGCCGGGGTCGGTGCCCTCGCCGAGCGCGTCGACCACGCCGGCGACCTCGCGGCCCGGGACGGTCGGCAGGCTGATCGGCTCGGTGTAGGGGCCGGGCAGGCCCTGGCGCAGGGTGGTGTCCAGGAGGTGGACGCCCGACGCGGCGACCGCGACACGGACCTGGCCGGGGCCGGGCACCGGGTTCTCGATCTCGTCGAGGACGAGGTTCTCGGCGGGGCCGAAGGAGTGGAGGCGGATGGCGCGCATGACGGACTCCCCTGAGTGCGGTGCTCGGTGTTTCGCTGTCTCGGCTGCGAGAACAACTGTTCAACCTCAAGAAGGCTTGAGGTCAAGGAGGTTGTTCGGCCCCGGGGCGGTACCGGAGCGCCGGGCGATGAGCGACACCGCGTTGAGCGCGCTGGTGAACGAGACCTCGCAGAGCACTCCGGGCGCCGCGACCTGGTCGCCCACGAGATACACCCCGTCGCCCCGGTCGATCGCGGGCCGGTCCCGCCAGCTGAGGCCCGGCCGGTCCAGCGCTCCGGTACGCCCCTGGGAGAGGGCTTCGCGCCGCCAGACGGAGCGCTCGCGCCAGCCGGGGAAGCCCAGATCGAGCAGGGCCTCGGCGTGGGCCACGCCGTCGGCCTTCGACTCGCCGGGGGCGATCGGCAGCTGGCCCTGGACCAGGGAGCGGCCGGCCGGGGCCAGGGTGCGGTCCTGGGCGGTGAAGCGCTCCAGCCAGCCGGGGGCGTCCAGGTCGGAGACGACGAACGCGTCCTTCCGGCTGCTGCGCAGCGCCAGGTCGATCAGGGTGGTGCGGCCGCTCTCCCACCGCAGCGAGTCGTCCTTGAGCAGGCCCCGGGCCGCGTCCAGCGAGGTCGCGACGATCACCGGCCCGTCGCGCTCGGGCAGGGCGTCCACCCGTGACCCGGTCTCGACGCGTACGCCGAGGTCCAGGGCGCGGCCGGTCATCCGGTCGATGATCTGGCCCCAGCCGCCGCGCGGGTAGCGGGCCTCCGGCGGGAGGGCGGTGGCGCGCCGCAGCCGCTCCTGGACGAAGGCGGCGGAGAGCGATCCGGGATCGTGGTGGAAGAGGGCCACGCCGATGTAGTGGGCGGCGGCCCGTGCGCCCGTCTCGCCGACCTGGCCGGTGGCCCAGGTGAGGAAGTCCTCGTCGACCGGGGCGGACTCCGGAGCCCGCCGCGCCAGCCGGTACAGGGCGAGCGGCGGGACCCTGCGCAGCGCCCCGCCGGACCGGAAGCGGAACCGGGCCCCTTCGAGCGGTGGGATCGCGGCGAGCGGCCCGATCAGTCCGCGCCGCCTGAGCCATCCCCAGTGCGGGCCGCCGCTGTAGAGGGCGTGCGGTCCTTCATTGGTGCGGTACGGGCCGTCGTCGGTGCGGGCGCGCCCGCCCAGGGTGTGGTGGGACTCGTACAGCGTGACACGGGCTCCGCCGGTGGTCCCGCCGGTGGTCGCGCCGACGGTTTCGGCCGCGGCGATGGCCGCGGTGAGTCCGGCGAAGCCGCCGCCGACGATGGTGATGCGGTGCATGACTGCCCTTCCTCTTCCTCGGAGGGCCGTGGGGGCTCTCGGAAAGGGGACGGGCGGCGGGGCGCGATTGTGACATCGCCGCGGCCCGGAGGGCCGAGGGAGGGGGCGGTCAGATCCGGGGGAAGCGCGCCTGAAGATCCCAGATGACGGGATTGTCGGCGAGGCCCTCGTGCATGTCGGTGAGATCCGCGATCACGTCCTGGAGGAAGTCGCGGGCCTCGCGGCGCAGCTCGCCGTGGTTGAAGGTGAGGGGCGGCTCGTCGCTCCGCATCCAGTCGGCGGCCACGTCCACCCAGCCGAAGCGCCGCTCGAAGATCATCCGGTCGGCGGACTCGGTGAAGTCCAGCTCGGCGAATTGGGGGGTGGCGGAGCGGCTGCCGCGCGGGTCGCGGTCGAGGCGCTCGACGATGTCGCACAGGGCCCACGCGAAGTCGAGGACGGGGACCCATCCCCAGGCTGTGGACACTTCGCGGTCGGCCTTGGTGTCCGCGAGATAGACGTCGCCGCAGAAGAGGTCGTGGCGGAGGGAGGCGGTGTCCACCTGCCGGTAGTCGGTCTGCGGGGGGTCCGGGAAGCGGGGGGAGAGGGAGTAGCCGATATCGAGCACGGTCTTGATGGTGCCACGCCCGCGCCCGCCGTCCCGCCCCCGGGGCTCGCGGAGAGTCCGGCCCGGGGGGGCGGTACGGAGAGTCCCGCCGGGGTGCGAACAGCCGCCCCGGGGGGGCCTCAGGGGCCCGTGCCCCGTCTCAGAAGCGGATGGCGTCCTGGATGAGCGGGGAGGACGGCGTGGTGGTCGCCGACTTGCGGGGGACGGCCGCGGTGCAGGTGGTGTCCTTGGCCGGGAGCTTCCCGGTGGTCAGGTAGGCAGTGCCGGCCTTGTCCGCGCAGGCGTTCCCGCCGAACAGATAGACCCCGTGGCCCTCACCGTTCTTGACGGTCACCATCTTGGCTCCGCGCAGCGCCTTGCGCAGGCCCACACCGGTGGAGAGCGGGGTCTGCGAGTCCCACTCGTTCTGGAGGATCAGCGAGGCGACCTTGTTGTCGACCTTGGTCGCGGCCTCGGCGGACTTGTTCCAGAACGCGCACGGCTTGATGTTGGACGCGAAGTCGCCGTACAGCGGGTAGCGCGCCTTGTCCCGGACCGCGTCCTTGCGGTACTGCTCGGTATCGCGCGACCAGGCCGCGGAGTTGTCGCCGCAGGCGACGGTCCAGAAGACCGACTCGCCGTTGTCGGGCGCCACGGGCTTCCGGAAGGCGGGGCTCGGGGTCTCCTGGGCCGGGAGGAGACGGCCGGAGGCCTTCTTGCCGGCGGCGGCCTTCTTCAGCTCCACCACGATCGCGGCGGCGCTGCGGACGTCGAAGAACTCGGCCCGCATGATCTGGCGGATGTCGTCGCCGGTGTACGGCTCGCCCTCGATCACGATCGGCTTGCGGTCGGCCTGCGCGATCAGGTCCCAGAAGGTCTTGCCGACCTTCGCGGAGGAGTTGCCGAGCTTGTAGACCGAGTCGCGCTCAGCCGTCCACTTCGACCACCGCTGGAACGCGGGCTCGACGCCCTCCGCCCACACCTGGATCATGCCGCGCCAGGCGAGCTTGGGGTCGACGGCGCTGTCCAGGATGAAGCGGTCGGTCTGCTTCGGGAACATCTGGGTGTAGACGGCGCCGAGGTAGGTGCCGTAGGAGTAGCCCAGGTACGAGATCTTCTTCTCGCCGAGGACCGTGCGGATCAGGTCCATGTCACGAGCAGTGTTGCGCGTGGTGATGTGCGACAGCTTGTCGCCGGCCTTCTTGCGGCACTTGTCGGCGACGCCCTTGGCCCAGCTGACGTCCTTGGCGAAGGTCTTGGCCTTGTACGGGCGCGGCCAGTTGGCGTCGCTGTCGGAGAGCCCGCAGCTGATCGCGGAGGACTGGCCGATGCCGCGCGGGGAGAACCCGATGAGGTCGTACCGCTCCTGCACGGACTTGGGCAGCGCCCCCTTCAGCTCAAGCGGGAGCGTGATGCCGTCGCCGCCCGGGCCGCCGGGGTTGGAGAGCAGCACACCGTGGCGCTTGCCCTTCACGCTCGTCTTGTAGCGGGATATCGCCACGTCTATCTTCTTGCCGCCGGGATTGGCGTAGCTGAGCGGCGCCTTGATCGTGGCGCACTGGAAGGCGGCCGGGAGATCGGGGGCGCACCGCTTCCACGAGGGCTTCTGCTGGGCGAGCTTGGCCAGCGGACTCGCCGGTGTCGGGGCGGCGTTCGCGGTGGTGGCGACCGCGGGGGCCAGCGTCGCCATGACGCTCACCGCCAGCACGGGAACGAGTCGTCGTCTCTGCATGAAGTGTTTCCTTAAAGGCAGTTGTGGGCTCAGGGGTGAACCCTGTCGTGTCCCCGGCCCGGGGGAATCCCCCGTCGGGACAGTCTTGTCTACGTCTCTGGGTGGAGGCGCGGCGGGGGAATCCTTCGCCCGGGGTAGGGGACGCCGTTCGCCCCGGGCCGGAAACGGCGAACGCTCCCCGGGTCGGCTGTACCGGGGAGCGTTCGGGTGACGGCGGCTGGTCAAGGGGCCGCGGTGTCACGGTGTCACGGTGTGCTGCGGTGTCGCGGTGCTGCGGTGTGTCGCGGTGCTGCGGTGCGGTGGCGCTTGTCGATGGTGCGGGAGCGGCCCGCCCTCGCGACAGCCCCCGGCGTGATCATTCACCTGAAGGGGGCCGGTCCGGCGGCCCGGGGAGTATCCGCCGGGATCGGGGGTAGCGCCCGCCCGCGAGAACGCCCGCCCGCACGCACGCCGAAGGGCGGCACCCCCTGGGAGAGGGGTGCCGCCCTTCGCACTGCTGGAGCAGCTGATCCGACGAGGGATCAGAAGTCCATGTCACCGCCCGGCATGCCGCCCGGAGCGCCGCCCGCGGCGGCCTTCTCCGGCTTGTCGGCGATGACGGCCTCGGTGGTCAGGAACAGCGCCGCGATGGAGGCCGCGTTCTGCAGAGCAGAGCGGGTCACCTTCGCGGGGTCGATGATGCCCTCGGCGATCATGTCGACGTACTCGCCGGTCGCGGCGTTCAGACCGTGACCGATGGGCAGGTTGCGCACCTTCTCGACGATGACGCCGCCCTCAAGACCGCCGTTGACGGCGATCTGCTTCAGCGGGGCCTCCAGGGCGAGACGCACGGCGTTGGCGCCGGTCGCCTCGTCGCCTTCGAGGTCCAGCTTCTCGAAGACCGAGGAAGCCTGGATCAGGGCCACGCCGCCGCCGGCGACGATGCCCTCCTCGACGGCCGCCTTCGCGTTGCGAACGGCGTCCTCGATGCGGTGCTTGCGCTCCTTGAGCTCGACCTCGGTCGCGGCGCCGGCCTTGATGACGGCCACGCCGCCGGCCAGCTTCGCGAGGCGCTCCTGGAGCTTCTCGCGGTCGTAGTCCGAGTCGGAGTTCTCGATCTCGGCGCGGATCTGGTTGACCCGGCCGGCGACCTGGTCGCTGTCACCGGAGCCGTCGACGATGGTCGTCTCGTCCTTGGTGATGACGACCTTGCGGGCGCGGCCCAGCAGGTCGAGACCGGCGTTCTCCAGCTTGAGGCCGACCTCCTCGGAGATGACCGTGCCGCCCGTGAGGATGGCGATGTCGTTCAGCATGGCCTTGCGGCGGTCGCCGAAGCCCGGGGCCTTGACGGCGACGGACTTGAAGGTGCCGCGGATCTTGTTCACGACCAGCGTCGACAGAGCCTCGCCCTCGACGTCCTCGGCGATGATCAGCAGGGGCTTGCCCGACTGCATGACCTTCTCCAGCAGCGGAAGGAGGTCCTTCACGTTGCCGACCTTGGAGTTCACGATCAGGATGTACGGGTCGTCCAGGGACGCCTCCATACGCTCCATGTCGGTGGCGAAGTACGCCGAGATGTAGCCCTTGTCGAAGCGCATGCCCTCGGTGAGCTCCAGCTCCAGACCGAAGGTCTGGGACTCCTCGACCGTGATGACGCCTTCCTTGCCGACCTTGTCCATCGCCTCGGCGATGAGCTCGCCGATCTGGGTGTCGGCGGCGGAGATGGAGGCGGTGGAGGCGATCTGCTCCTTGGTCTCCACGTCCTTGGCCTGCTCCAGCAGGGCGCCGGAGACGGCCTCGACGGCCTTCTCGATGCCGCGCTTGAGGGCCATCGGGTTGGCGCCGGCCGCCACGTTGCGCAGGCCCTCGCGGACGAGCGCCTGGGCGAGAACGGTCGCGGTGGTGGTTCCGTCGCCGGCGACGTCGTCCGTCTTCTTGGCGACTTCCTTGACCAGCTCGGCGCCGATCTTCTCGTACGGGTCTTCGAGCTCGATCTCCTTGGCGATGGAAACACCATCGTTGGTGATCGTGGGCGCGCCCCACTTCTTCTCAAGGACGACGTTGCGGCCCTTGGGACCGAGGGTGACCTTGACGGCGTCGGCGAGCTGGTTCATACCGCGCTCAAGGCCGCGCCGCGCCTCCTCGTCGAACGCGATGATCTTTGCCATGTGAAGTGTCCTCCACGGACTGGTGGGAAGCTCTGGCCGGACCGCGTCGGCGCCCGCGACGGACGGTCCGCGCGCCGTGTGGTTCTCTGCCCCACAGGCCTGCGGACCTCACCTGCTCGGTCCATGTTCTGTCACTCTCACTAGGAGAGTGCTAACGCCAATGATTAGCACTCGCCCCTGCCGAGTGCAAGCGCCTTCGGGAGAACCGGCCCCCCGGGGAGGACCCCGGAGCCGCCCCCGGCCCGGGCCGCGCAAGGCCCCCGGGGCACGCGGGCCCGCCCGTACACGCGTGTGGGGTCCGCACCCCGTTTCCGGGGATGCGGACCCCACACGCGTGAACGCGTCGGTGGCCGATCGCGTCGCAGGTGTCGCAGGTCTGGCTCGGATCGCGGAATCAGACCGCGAGCTTCACCATGTCCGCCTGCGGACCCTTCTGTCCCTGCGAGATTTCGAACTCGACTCGCTGACCCTCCTCCAGGGTGCGGTATCCGTCCATCTGGATCGCGCTGTAGTGGACGAATACATCCGCACCACCGTCGACCGCGATGAAGCCATACCCCTTCTCCGCGTTGAACCACTTGACGGTGCCCTGAGCCATGCCTAACTCCCCTATTACTGGCCCTTGCGCAGGACCGCACCTCGCGGACCCGGGTCAGATCTCACCCGCCGTGAGCCGTCCTCCAGGTGCGGAGGGAGACTCTGCGGATGTGCGCCGGAACGCGTCGACCGCGGCTGAATGTATCGGCCCAACTGCCCTCTGCAACAGGTCAATCGGACGAGAAATCCGGGCACGGCGGATCGGCGAATTAGCCTGAATTCACAAGGTTGTGGGGCAAGTCGGGCCCGGCAAAGAAGACTTAAGCGGCAAATCAATCGCACACATTGGCTGCTTCTTATCGCGCGGGGGCGCATTCTCGTATGCCGAGAAGCGCGGCCGGCCGCGGGACATTCCCCAACTGTAGCGCCTTCAATCCTGCGGAATTGCCCCCTCCGTTTATTTCGACGGAGAGGGCAACCGGTGTGGCGCGGGGCGGGTCCGGGAGGGACCCCGGGGATCAGCCTCCGGCGACCGCCGGAATGATCGAGATTCCGGCGCCGTCCGGCGTCACGGTGTCGAGACCCTGTTCAAAACGGACGTCGTCGTCATTGACGTACACATTCACGAACCGGCGCAGCTTGCCGCTCTCGTCCAGGACGCGCGCGGCGATCCCCGAGTGCTTGCGCTCCAGGTCCGCGATCACCTCGGAGAGGGTGGCGCCCTCGGCCGCCACCTCGGCCTGGCCGCCGGTGTAGGTGCGCAGAATGGTGGGGATTCGTACGTTGACGCTCATTTTCAGCTCTCCCAGGGGTTTCAGTGGGCCAGGCCGGCGTCGCGGAACGCGTCCAGGCTGGGGCGGATGGTCGCGGTGGGGCCGCTGGTCGGGGCGACCGCGTCCAGGGTCTTGAGACCGTCGCCGGTGTTGAGGACGACCGTGGTCAGCGCCGGGTCGAGCAGACCGGCTTCGAGCAGCTTGCGGGTCACACCCACGGTCACCCCGCCGGCGGTCTCCGCGAAGATGCCCTCGGTACGGGCCAGCAGCTTGATCGAGTCCACGATCTCCGCGTCGGTGACGTCCTCGACCGCTCCGCCGGTGCGGCGGGCGATGTCCAGGACGTACGGCCCGTCGGCCGGGTTGCCGATCGCCAGAGACTTGGCGATGGTGTCCGGCTTCACCGGGCGCACCACGTCGTGTCCGGCCTTGAAGGCCGCCGAGACCGGCGAGCAGCCCTCGGCCTGGGCCCCGAAGATCTTGTACGGCCGGTCCTCGACCAGGCCCAGCTTGATCAGCTCCTGGAGCCCCTTGTCGATCTTGGTGAGCTGAGAGCCGGAGGCGATCGGGATCACGATCTGATCGGGCAGCCGCCAGCCGAGCTGCTCGCAGATCTCGTACGCGAGCGTCTTGGAACCCTCGCCGTAGTACGGGCGCAGGTTGACGTTGACGAAGCCCCAGCCCTCGCCGAGCGGGTCGCCGATCAGCTCGGAGCAGAAACGATTCACATCGTCGTAATTGCCCTCGATGCCGACCAGCTCACCGCCGTAGACCGCGGCCATGACGACCTTGCCCTGCTCCAGGTCGTGCGGGATGAACACGCAGGAGCGGAAGCCCGCCCGCGCGGCGGCCGCGCCGACCGCGCCGGCCAGATTGCCGGTGGAGGAGCAGGAGAGGGTGGTGAAACCGAAGGCGCGGGCGGCCTCGACGGCGATCGCGACGACCCGGTCCTTGAAGGAGTGGGTCGGGTTGCCGGAGTCGTCCTTGACGAACAGGCCGCCGGTGACGCCCAGTTCACGGGCGAGGTTGTCGGCCTTGACCAGCTTGGTGAAACCGGGGTTCAGATTCGGCTTGCCGGCCACGTCCGCGGGGACGGGCAGCAGCGGGGCGTAGCGCCAGATGTTCTCCGGGCCGGCCTCGATCCGGGCGCGCAGCGCCTCGGGGTCTTCGGCGGGGAGGTCGTAGGCGACTTCCAGGGGGCCGAAACAGGAGGAACAGGCGAAGATCGGGCCCAGTTCGAAACGCTCACCGCACTCGCGACACGACAGCGCTGCGGCCGGTCCGAGATCGACAGGGGTGACGGGGGTGGTTGCGACGGTCTGCACAGCCATGGAGGGAGGCCCTTTCTCCTCATCTTTCCCATGGCGAGGCTCGCCATGAGACGGATTTGGCACCTTCCCGAGCCGGGAGCCTCATGCGCTGAACAGCGACTGAGACCGGCTGGAGGGTTGCCGGGGCTTCAACGGGCCGTATCCCTCTGCCCCTCTGGATGAGCGGTATTCGATTGTGTAACGCGGGAACGACCCCGACATGCGACGGGCGTCCGCGTTGTTCAAGACTGTAACCGAAGGCATGGACGGTTGAGATAGTCGTCCGCACCGCGAGATGCGTCACAGGGCTGCTGTGGGGAGTGGGTACACGTGCTCGATGAAGTGGAGCACTGGCTGACCGGGCGGACCTGGAAGGCCGCCGACCGGCCGCTGCACCGGCTGCTGGCGGCCAAGCGAGCGACCTCGGCGACGGTCAGCGTCGTGCTGCCCGCGCTCAACGAGGAGGCGACCGTCGGGGACATCGTCACCGTGATCCGCAGGGAGCTGATGGAGACCGCCCCGCTCGTCGACGAACTGGTGGTGATCGACTCCGGCTCCACCGACCGCACCGCCGCGATCGCGGCCGCCGCCGGGGCGCGGGTGGTGCACCGGGACGCGATCCTGCCCCGGCTGCCGGCGCTGCCCGGCAAGGGCGAGGTGCTGTGGCGGTCGCTGATGGTGACCGGCGGTGACATCGTGTGCTTCGTCGACGCCGATCTTCGGGACTTCTCCGCCGACTTCGTCTCCGGGATCGTCGGGCCGCTGCTCACCGACCCGGGGATCGACTTCGTCAAGGCGATGTACGACCGCCCGCTGGACGACGCCCCGGGGCAGGGCGGCCGGGTCACCGAGCTGGTGGCCCGCCCGCTGCTCAATCTGCACTGGCCCCGGCTGGCCGGCTTCGTCCAGCCGCTGGGCGGCGAGTACGCGGCCCGCCGCTCCCTCCTGGAGGCGCTGCCCTTCCCGGTCGGGTACGGGGTCGAGCTGGGCCTGCTGGTCGACGCCCTGCGCGCGGTGGGCCTGGACGCCCTCGCCCAGGTCGACGTGGGCTCCCGCAAACACCGCCACCAGGACGCCCGGGCCCTCGGCCGGATGGCCGCGGCGATCTACCGCACCGCCCAGCTCAGACTGGAGCGCGGCCAGCTGGTACGGCCGTCGCTGACCCAGTTCGAGCGCGGCGCGGACGGTTTTGTCCCGCGGACCCACCCGGTGGACACCGAGGAGCGGCCCCCGATGCGGGAGATCCGCGAGTACGCGGCGCGTCGGGCGGCCTGAGCCCCGCCCGCCGGTCGAACATCCTATGTATGAACTTCGCCCGTCATGTCCTGATGTCGGCCGAGCGGCTCTGGCTGCTCGGCGGACTCGTCCTCAGCCTCGCCGCCGCCGCGGCCGTCGCCCTCGCCGCCGGGCGCGGCCGCCGGGGCGACTGACCGGTGCCGGGCGCGGCGGGCAGGCGGATCCCGTCGGCGGGACTCTCCACGGGAGGGCCACCGGCCCCGCACCACCGGCCCCGCACCCCGGCACTGTCCCGGCCCGCGCACACACGTTTGAGAACTCACCCGGCGGGCTAGGTTTCGCGACATGGTCTCCGAGCCCCCCGCAACACCGGTCCGCGCCCAGATCCTCGTAGCGTCGAACCGGGGTCCGATCTCCTACGCCCTCGGCGAGGACGGAGCGCTCGACGCCCGGCGCGGCGGCGGCGGGATGGTCTCCGGGCTCTCCGCCATCGGCTCCGGCGCGGACTCCCTCTGGGTCTGCTCCGCGCTCGGCGACGGCGACCGCGAGGCACTGCGGCGCGGCGTCGGCGAACCGGGCGTGCTGATGCTCGACATGGACCCGGACATCCACTCCGCCGCGTACAACGACATCGCCAACTCCGTCCTCTGGTTTATCCACCATCTGCTGTACCAGACCCCGCTGGAACCCGTCTTCGACGCGGACTTCCGCCGCCGCTGGAGCGCGTACGAGAGCTACAACCGCGCCTTCGCCCGGGCCCTGGCCGACCACGCCGCCGACGGGGCCGCGGTCCTCGTCCAGGACTACCATCTGGCGCTCGTCCCCGGCCTGCTCCGCGAGCTCCGCCCCGATCTGCGGATCGGGCACTTCTCGCACACCCCCTGGGCGCCCGCCGACTACTTCCGGCTGCTCCCCGACGACATCGCCGAACAGCTGCTGCGCGGCCTCCTCGGCGCGGACCGCACCTGCTTCCTCACCCGCCGCTGGGCCGACGCCTTCACCGACTGCGCCGTGCGGGTGCTGGGCGAGGACGCCCTCACCGGCCGCCGGATCGGGGTGCACGGGCTCGGCGCGGACGCCGGCTTCCTCAAGGAGCGCTCGCACCGGCCGGACGTGGCCGAGCGGATGACCGCCCTGCGCGAGCAGATCGGCCCCGGCCGGCGGACCGTGGTCCGGGTCGACCGCACCGAGCTGTCCAAGAACATCGTGCGCGGCCTCCTCGCGTACCGGCAGCTCCTCGACACCCGCCCCGAGTGGCGCGAGCGCGTCGTCCACCTCGCCTTCGCCTACCCCTCCCGCCAGGATCTCGCGGTCTACCGCGAGTACACGGCCGAGGTGCGCCGGGTCGCCGACGAGATCAACGAGGAGTACGGCACCGACGGCTGGACGCCGGTCGTCCTCCATGTGAAGGACGACTTCGCCCGCTCGCTCGCCGCCTACCGGCTGGCCGACGTCGCCCTGGTCAACCCGATCCGGGACGGTATGAACCTGGTCGCCAAGGAGATCCCGGTCGTCTCCGACGAGGGGTGCGCGCTGGTGCTCTCCCGCGAGGCGGGGGCGTACGAGGAGCTCGCGGCGGACGCGCTCACGGTCAACCCGTACGACATCACCGGCACCGCCGACGCGCTGCACCGCGCGCTGAGCATGCCGGCGGACGAACGGCTCCGCCGCACCGAGCGGCTCGCCGCCGCGGCGACCGCGCTGCCCCCGCAGCGCTGGTTCCTGGACCAGCTGGAGGCCCTGCGGGCGCTCTGAGGCTTTTACGGCAGCCGGTCGGCGAGCGCGGCGAGGAACTCGACCACCGCCGACGGGCCGGGCAGCAGCAGATCGGCCCGCTCGGCGAGTTCGGTGACCTCCGTGCTGCCGCTGCACACCAGCAGCCCCGGCACCCCTTCCGCGCGGAGCTTCTCCACCGCGGCGTAGGCGGGCAGATCGCCGAGGTCGTCGCCCGCGTAGAGCACGGCCCCGGCCCCCGTCCCCCGGGCGTACGCGGCGAGGGCGACGCCCTTGTCCATCCCCGGCGGGCGCAGTTCCAGCACCATCCGCCCCGGCTCCAGCACCAGGCCGTGCCGGGCGGCGAGCGCGGCGAGCGGCTCGCGCAGTGTGTCGAAGGCGGCCCGCGGATCGCTCGCGCGACGGGTGTGGACCGCGACCGCCCGGCCGCCCTTCTCCTCGATCCAGGCGCCCGTCACCTCGCCGAACCCCGCGAGCAGGGCGGGGAGTTCGGCCCGGACGGCCGCGACGCCGGGATGCGCGTCGGGGGCGTCCACGGTGTCGGTGACGGCGTCCCACCGCTCGGCCCCGTAGTGGCCGAGCACCACCAGACGCTCCAGCCCCGGCACCCCCGAGAAGCCGCCGTGGCGGACCGCGACCTCGGCGGGCCGGCCGGTGACCACGGCCACCGACGCGACCTTCGGCGCGAGCCGCGCCAGCGCGGGCACCGCGCCGGGGTGGGCGCGGGCCCGCTCCGGGTCGGGCACGATCTCGGCGAGGGTGCCGTCGAAGTCCAGCGCGATCACCGCCTCGCGCGGCCGGGCGAGAATCGCGGCGAGCCCGTCCCGGCCCGCGGGCGTCGAAGGGTCCGGCAGAGGATGCGCGTACGGGGAGCTGCCCATGCCCTTGAGCCTATCGGCGCTCGCGTCTCTCGTCCCTGACCCGGCGCAGCCGGTTCACGGTGACCGGATCGTGCTCCAGCGCGCGCCGGTCGTCGAGCAGCGCGTTGAGCAGCTGGTAGTAGCGGACCGGGGAGATCCCGAGCCGCTCCCTGATGGCGCGTTCCTTCGCGCCGGGGCCGGGCCAGGAGCGCTGCTCCATGGCCAGCACGGCCCGCTCCCGCTCGGAGAGCGGCTCGGTGTCGGTCATGCCTCCAATTTAGGCGGTCACTCCCGCTCCTTCTCCTCCTCCAGGGCCGCGTTCTGGGCGATCTTGTCCAGCACCTTGGCCGGGGAGCCGCCGGGGGCCACCGCCTTGCCGATGTTGCGCTTGATGTCGTCGC
Source organism: Streptomyces inusitatus (assembly GCF_014651115.1). Classification (GTDB taxonomy): domain Bacteria; phylum Actinomycetota; class Actinomycetes; order Streptomycetales; family Streptomycetaceae; genus Streptomyces; species Streptomyces amakusaensis. The sequence goes on from NZ_BMWG01000015.1 coordinate 41,249, forward strand.
TGACCAGGGCCCAGGAGGTCTTGTCGACCGGGGGCAGCTGCGCGCTGGGCAGCTCCTGGAGGAACTCCCGAAGATTCTTGTGCCGGGGGTTCAGCTCCATCGCCTCGGAGGCGGAGACGGTCACCGGCAGCAGATCGTTCTGGGACGCGAAGGCGAGGACGTTCTCGTCGGTGAAGAGGAAGTTCAGAAAGGCGCCTATCTCGTCCTTGTTGCCGTTCTCCTTGAAGCCCATGATCCAGTCGGCGACGCCGAGCGGGGCCTTCGGCTTTCCGTCCCGGCCGGGCACCGGGACCTTGCCCAGCTCGATGCCGGCCTTCTCCGCCTGCCGCATCAGCGAGGGGTGGCCGTTGAGCATCCCCACCTCGCCCCGGGTGAAGGCCGCGTACGCCGCCTTGCGGTTCAGCTCGCCGGGGGTGCCGGGGCCGGTGAGGCCGGGCGCGACGAGATTGGACTTGACCCAGTCCAGGGTGGCTGTGTTCTCGTCGGTGTCGATGGAGTACGAGCCGCCCGGGTCGACATAGCCGTTGCCCTCGCCGCCGAGCAGCCACATCATCGTCTCGATCTGGGCCTCCTCGGGCCCCAGCGGCAGCGCGAACGGATAGTCGACGTCCGTCTCCGACTTGAGCAGCTCGGCCGCCTCGCGCAGCTCCTCCCAGGTCTCGGGAGCCTTCGCCACCCCGGCCTGCTCGAAGAGTTCCTTGTTGTAGAAGAGCAGCCGGGTGGAGGCCGCGAACGGCAGCCCGTACTGCACCCGGCGCTGCTCGCCCGCCTGTACGAGAGGGCCGAGGAAGTTGGCCTGCACGGGTACGGAGAGCAGCTGGTCGGCGGTGTACAGCTTGTCGGCGGCCGCGTAGTCGGCGTACGCGCCGATCTGGGCCATGTCGGGGGCCTCGCCCTCCTTGACCAGCTCGGCGACCTTGCGGTCCACATCCGTCCAGGGCTCGATCTGGACCTGGACGTCGATATGGGAGTTCTCCACCTCGAATTTCTTGATGAGACTCGCCCAGTACGTCTTGCTGCTCTGACCGCCGTTGACGTCGTAGTCGGCGGCGACGAGGGTGAGTGTCACCTTGTCCGGCGAATCGCCCGACGCGCCGCATCCCGTGAGGGTGACGGCCGTCGCCAGTGCGGCCGCAGCCGCCCTCATGCCTAAGAAGTGCCGCTGCACAGCTCTTTTTCCACCTTGTCGATCGCTGGATGTGTGCACCGACGCCGGATATGGGCGCCGGTACGCCGCGGCCCTGCCGCCCCCCGGGCGAGCTGACGATTTTCCATCAACGCCCCTTCAGTGGTCTATGCCGCGCGGTCTCACTTCTGCAACACCTGTTCTACAGAGGGGTTTTGTAAAGGGAGCGCGGTGGGTGCCATTGCCCGGATGTGTCCGGGCCTGCTAAGCACGTCCCGGCACGAAGTGCTCAGGTGCCGGTCCGCATGCACGTGTACGCGCAGCCTCTTCAAGGAGTCATGCCACATGTCCCGTACCGCAACAGAGATAGCGACTCAGCCCGTCTGCTGGCGGCGGGCCTCGGACGCCGCGGCGTCCTTCGCGGGGCTGCCGGCGCCTGGGGAGCGGGTGGCCGTCACCGGGTGCGGCACCTCGTGGTTCATGGCGATCGCGTACGCCGCGCTGCGCGAGGCCGCGGGGCAGGGGGAGACCGACGCCTTCGCCTCCTCGGAGTTCCCGGTGGGGCGCTCCTACGACCGGGTGGTGGCGATCACCCGCTCCGGGACGACGACCGAGGTGCTGGAGCTGCTGACCGCCCTGCGCGGAACGGTCGCCACGACGGTTCTGACCGCCGACCCCGAGACGCCCGTGATGGCGCTGGCCGACACGGTGGCGGTACTGGACTGGGCGGACGAGGAGTCCGTCGTCCAGACCCGCTTCGCGACGACGGCCCTGGCCTTCCTCCGCGCGGGCCTCGGGGACGTCCCCGGGCTGAAGACGATCGCCGAGGCGGCGGCGGACGCCGAGACCGCGATCGCCGAGCCGCTGCCGGAGACCGTGACCGGGGCGGAGCAGTGGACCTTCCTGGGCCAGGGGTGGACCTACGGGCTGGCCCTGGAGGCGGGGCTGAAGATGCGCGAGGCGGCCGGGGCGTGGACGGAGGCGTACCCCGCGATGGAGTACCGGCACGGGCCGATCGCGATCACCGGGCCCGGGCGGGTGGCATGGGTGTTCGGCGAGGTGCCGGAGGGGCTGGCGGGGGACGTGGAGCGGGTGGGCGGGGAGATGGTGGCGAGGGAGGGGGTGGACCCGATGGCGGAGTTGGTGAGGGTGCAGAAGTTGGCGGTGGGGGTGGCGGAGGGGAAGGGGTTTGATCCGGATCGGCCGAGGAACTTGTCGCGCAGTGTGATTCTGTCTTGACCGGGTTGTGAGCTGCGGGTTCTTGTCGGGGGCGCTGCCCCCGAACCCCCGCGCCTCAATCTCCCCCTGGCTTCGCCGGGGGACCACCAGCGAGGCTGAAATTGGCGACCTCTTGCCCGGGGCGGGGGCTGGAATTGGCCTTCTTCCGCTTCGGCGCAGGGCTGAAATCGGCGGCCCGGCAGGGGTGGTCGCACTCCCCCGGAGGGGAGGGTTTCGGGCGATTGGAATGATCCCTTCCGGGGGGTTCTGGAAGGTGGATTCGGAGGGGTGGCGGTGAGGGGAAAGGGCTTGCGACCTGCGGTGGAGTTTGTACGGTTGCGCAACAATCAGGTGTAGTGGACTAGACCTTTCGGGGGCTGTCGCGGAGACTGTCCTCCGTGAGACACGTCATCGCCCTCGATGTGGGCGGCACCGGCATGAAAGCCGCCCTCGTCGGCGCGGACGGGAACCTCCTCTATGAGGCCCGGCGCGCGACTGGGCGGGAGCGTGGCGCCGAGGCCGTCGTACAGTCCATTCTCGACTTCGCCGGAGACCTCCGGGCGTACGGCGAGGAGCACCTCGGTGTGTCCGCGCTGGCCGCCGGGGTCGCCGTACCCGGGATTGTCGACTCCGAGAGCGGGGTGGCGGTGTACGCCGCCAACTTGGGCTGGCGGGACGTTCCCATGCGCGAACTGCTGAGCGGGCGCCTCGACGGGCTTCCGGTCGCTCTCGGCCATGACGTCCGCACCGGCGGGCTCGCCGAGGGCCGGATCGGCGCGGGGCAGGGGGCGGACCGCTTCCTGTTCATCCCGCTGGGCACCGGTATCGCGGGAGCCATCGGCATCGGCGGGACGATCGAGGCCGGGGCGCACAATTACGCGGGCGAGATCGGCCATGTCGTCGTCCGGCCCGACGGCCCCGTCTGCGGCTGCGGACAGCGCGGCTGTCTGGAGACGCTGGCCTCCGCAGCCGCCGTCAGCCGCGCCTGGGCGAAGGCCAGCAAAGACCCCGCCGCCGACGCCGCCGACTGCGCCAAGGCGGTCGAGTCGGGCGACCCGAAGGCCCTCACGGTCTGGCGGGACGCCGTCGACGCGCTCGCCGCCGGGCTGGTCACCGCGATCACCCTGCTGGACCCGCGCGTCCTGATCATCGGTGGCGGTCTCGCCGAGGCCGGGGAAACCTTGTTCACACCACTGCGGGCCGCCGTCGAGGAGCGAGTCACGTTCCAGAAGCTGCCCTCCATCGTTCCGGCCGCCCTCGGAGACACCGCTGGTTGTCTGGGCGCCGGGCTGCTCGCCTGGGATCTGATCGCCACTGACTCGGAGGTAACCGCCTAATGGCCGCTCGCGCAGCACTCGCCGACAGCGCCGCACGCGCCGACAGCACCGTCCTCACCGGCGCCCGGGTCGTACTGCCGACCGGGACCGTCGAGAACGGCCGGGTGACTGTCGACGGAACCAAGATCGCCGGCACCGCTCCCGAGAACGCGCCCACCCGCGATCTGTCGGGCCACTGGATCGTGCCCGGCTTCATCGACCTCCACAACCACGGCGGCGGCGGAGCCTCCTTCACCGGCGGCACCACCGAGGACGTACTGCGCGGTGTCCGCACCCACCGCGAGCACGGCACCACCACCCTGGTGGCCTCCCTCGTCACCGCCGACATCGATTTCCTCACCCGCCGCGCCGCCGCCCTCGCCGAACTGGTCCAGCAGGGCGACCTCGCCGGCATCCACTTCGAGGGCCCCTTCATCTCCCCCTGCCGCAAGGGCGCGCACAGCGAGGAACTGCTGCGCCACCCCGACCCGGCCGAGGTGCGCAAGCTCATCGACGCCGCGCGCGGCACCGCCCGGATGGTCACCCTCGCCACCGAGCTGCCCGGCGGCCTCGACTCCGTACGGCTGCTCGCCGAACACGGCGTGATCGCCGCCGTCGGGCACACGGACGCCACCTACGAGCAGACCGTGGCCGCCATCGACGCGGGCGCGACCGTGGCGACCCACCTCTTCAACGCGATGCCGCAGATCGGCCACCGCGCCCCCGGGCCGATCGCCGCCCTGCTGGAGGACGAGCGGGTCACCGTCGAGCTGATCAACGACGGCACCCATCTGCACCCCGCCGCCCTCGAACTCGCCTTCCACCGCGCGGGCGCCCGCCGGGTCGCCTTCATCACCGACGCCATGGACGCCGCAGGCTTCGGCGACGGCCGCTACCAACTCGGCCCGCTCGCCGTCGACGTCGTGGACGGCGTCGCCCGGCTCGCCGAGGGAGGCGCGATCGCGGGCTCCACACTCACCCTGGACACCGCCTTCAGACGCGCCGCCACCATCGACCGCATCCCCGTCGAGGACATCGTCCAGGCGATCTCCGCCAACCCCGCGAAGCTCCTCGGCATCGACGACCGCGTCGGCTCCCTGGAGCCCGGCAAGGACGCCGACCTGGTCGTCCTCGACGAGGAGTTCCGCCTCAAGGGCGTGATGCGCCAGGGCGCGTGGGTGATCGACCCCGCGTAAGCGGATTCGCATAGCACCTGCGAAGTACAAGCAAGGCGGTTGGTCCGGGGTCTGGGCCAACCGCCTTCCTTTTGGCATGATCAGGGCGTCTGTCAGCGCGGTCTGCCGAAGGGGGTGTCACGGTGATTCTGACGGTCACGCTCAACACCGCACTCGACATCACCTACACCGTGGGGACACTCACCCCGCACACCAGCCACCGCGTCGGCGAAGTCGCCGAACGCCCCGGCGGCAAAGGCGTCAACGTCGCCCGGGTGCTCTCCGCCCTCGGCCACGAGACCGTCGTCACCGGCTTCGCGGGCGGCCCCGTCGGAGCCGTGCTGCGCGACCTCCTCGCCCCGCTCCCGCCGCGTGACGCGCTGGTGGCCACGGCGGGAAGCACCCGCCGCACCATCGCCGTCGTGGACGCCGCGAGCGGGAACACCACACAGCTGAACGAGCCGGGACCGGTCGTCGCCCCCGAGGAGTGGGCCGCCTTCCTGGAGCGGTACGCGGAACTCCTGCCGGAGGCCGAGGCGGTGGCCCTCTGCGGCAGCCTGCCCCCGGGCATACACGTCGGGGCATACGCCGAACTCGTCCGCCGGGCCCGCGCGGCGAAGGTCCCCGTACTGCTCGACACCAGCGGCGAGCCGCTGCGCCGGGGCATCGCCGCGCGCCCCGACCTCGTCAAGCCCAACGCGGAGGAACTCGCCCGGCTGACCGGCGCGCGCGAGCCGCTGCGGGCCGCCCGCGACGCCCGCCGCCGGGGCGCGCACACCGTGGTCGCCTCGCTCGGCGCGGACGGGCTGCTCTCGGTGGGCCCCGACGGCGTCTGGCAGGCGGCCGGGGCGGGACCGGTCCGGGGCAACCCCACCGGAGCGGGGGATTCCATGGTCGCGGCCCTGCTCGCCGGGGTGGTCGAGAGGATCCCCTGGCAGCAGAACCTGTCCCGCGCGGTCGCCCTGTCGGCGGCGACCGTGGCGGCCCCGGCGGCGGGCGAGTTCGACCGCGCGGCATACGAGCGGCTGCTCCCGGGAGTGAGGGTGAGCGAGCGCGCGGTCTCCGCATGACACCCGCCGCGTACGTCGGTACGGGCGGAACGACCCCGCACCGTCGGGCCGTACAACGGGCGCCCGGTGCCCGGGAAGTGAGAACGGACCATGCCACTCGTCCCCACCGCTGAACTCGTCCGTGCCGCGGTCGCCGAACGGCGCGGTGTCGCCGCGTTCAACGTCATCACCCTGGAACACGCGGAGGCGATCGCCGAGGGCGCGGAGAGCGCGGGCGCGCCCGCCATCCTCCAGATCTCCGAGAACGCCGTCCGCTTCCACGGCGGCGACCTCTCCGCCGTCGCCGCCGCCGCGTGCGCCGTGGCCCGGACATCGAGCGCGCCCCTCGCGCTCCATCTCGACCATGTGGTCTCCGCCGAACTGCTGCGCGCCGCCGAGGGCCACGGCTTCGGCTCGGTGATGTTCGACGCCTCGAAGCTGCCGTACGAGGAGAATGTGCGCGCCACGGCGGACGCGGTGCGCTGGGGCCACGAGCGCGGCATCTGGGTCGAGGCCGAGCTGGGGAAGGTCGGCGGCAAGGAGGGCGAGGCCCCGCTCGACGCGCACACCCCCGGCGTCCGCACGGATCCCGCCGAGGCCGCCGCCTACACCGCCGCGACCGGCGTGGACGCCCTCGCGGTGGCCGTCGGCTCCTCGCACGCGATGACCGAGCGCACCGCCGCCCTCGACCACGCCCTGATCGCCCGGCTGCGCGCGGCGGTCCCGGTGCCGCTGGTGCTGCACGGCTCATCGGGCGTCCCCGACGGCGAGATCCGGGCGGCGGTCGCGGCCGGCATGGTGAAGATCAATGTGGGTACGGCGCTGAACACGGCGTTCACCGGAGCCGTACGGGAGTTTCTGGCGGGCCGTCCCGAGGTGGTCGACCCCCGGAAGTACCTGGTTCCGGCGCGTACGGCGATGGCCGGGACCGTGGCGGGCTTTCTGGGGCTGCTGAGCACCCCGGGCCGGGGCCCGGGCTCAGTGCCCGGCCCGGCGGAGCCCGGTACGGCGGCTCAGAGCGCGCCGTCGCTGACCTGAAGCCAGTCGAGGACCACATCGCACTTGTTGTCCTGCTCGCACGAGATCTTGATCTCGTTCTCGCCGTCCTGGAGCGTCACCGGCGCCCAGGTGGTCTGCCAGTTCTTCTCCCACTCGGAGTCGCTGGAGCTGATGAAGTCCTTGAGCCCCAGCGGGTTGGCGTTCGCCTTGCCGTTGACCGTCAAGGTGGCGTTGGCCTCCTTGTTGGGGATGGCGTAGCGGACGTAGAGCCGGTAGTCGCCCGCGCTGGCGACCTTCGCCTTCCAGGTGACCGAGGCGCCGACGTTGTTGAAGTTGCCGATGAACGCGCCGCCGGTGCCCTGGGCGCCCTCGATGTCCGTCTTCGCCTGGGCGTCGCCGCCGAGGCGCAGGGTGACCGCGTCCTGCTTGGGCAGCCCGGCGGGCTCGTCGTCCTCCTCCTTCTCGGAGGGGTCCGCGCTGGGCTCCGCAGGCTCGGCGGGGGCCGAGGAGCTGGTCTGCTCGGGCTGCACCCCGTTCGCCTGGGTGTCCTTCTCGTCGTCCTTGTCCATCAGGGCGATGGTGATGCCGACGACCACGGCGACCACCACGGCGATCGCGCCGATCAGCAGCCCCTTGGTGTTGGGCCCCCGGCCGCCCGATCCGCGCCCGCCGCCGGCCGGGGGCACCGGCTGGGTGACCGGGCCGGAGGGATGGGCCCCGGGCGCGGCGTACTGCCCGCCGGGTCCGCCGGGGTGCTGCCCGTACGGCTGCTGTTGCTGCTGGTAGTTCTGCTGCGGCGGATACCCCTGCTGCTGGGGGAAGCCCTGCTGCGGATACCCCTGCTGCTGCGGGGCGTGCTGGGGCTGGCCGCCGTACTGGCGCTCGCCGACCGCCCGGACATGGTTGTACGAGGTTCTGGGGACGCCGGGCTGGGGCGCTGCGGGACCCGGGTAGCCGTAGCCGCGGCCGCGGCCCGAGGGTGGTGTCGCGCCTGCCGCGTGCCCGTCCTCGTACAGATACCCGAAAGGATCGTCGTCCTCGGGCGTGCTCGCGCCGTTGTTCCCGGCCGTCATCCCTGGTCCCTCCTCACCGTCGTCAGCCCTACGCCGACGCGGGCGAGCCTACCCGGTTCGGAGTAACGGAATGGGTGACGTTGACCCCAAACGGGGCCATCGTCACAAGACCAGAACATGACAGGCGGTGGTCTCAGCCGGCCCTTCGGTGGACCTTGGACCGGGACCGCTTCTCGATGTACATCCGCTGGTCGGCGGATTGCAGCACTTCCTCGACCGACATTCCGCAACTCGCCCAGCTGATACCGAAACTGGCCCCGACACGCACTCCGCGACCCCCCACCCGGATCGGCAGAATGATCGCGTTTCGCAGCCGGACGGCGAGATCCGCCGCGTCCGCCGCGCCCAGACCGTCGGCGAGTACGACGAACTCGTCGCCGCCGAGCCGGGCGACGGTGTCCCCCTCGCGCACCCCCCGGGTGAGCCGCCGGGCGACCTCGACCAGGACGGCGTCACCGGTCTGGTGCCCGAACCGGTCGTTGATCGACTTGAAGCCGTCCAGGTCGCAGAAGAGGACCGCGAGGCCCTTCGTACCGTCGTCGACCTCGTCGGCGGGCGCGATCGCGTGCACATGGTGATCGAACGCCGCGCCCGCGGGGCCGAAGTCAAAACCGTCCGCGTTGAAGAGCGCGCCGGTCTCCGGGTCGTACCCGGGGTCGGCCGCGCTCTCCTCGCCGCCGGGCGCGGTGGGCGGGCGCTCGCACAGCTTGGAGCTGAGCCGGGCGCGCAGCTCGGCGCTGTTGGGCAGGCCGGTGAGCGCGTCGTGCGAGGCGCGGTGCGCGAGCGCCAGCTCGTGGCGCTTGCGGTCCTCGATGTCCTCGACGTGCGTGAGCAGGAAGCGGGGGCCGTCGGTGGTGTCCGCGACGACCGAGTTCCGCAGGGAGACCCAGACATAGCTGCCGTCCCGCCGGCCGAGCCGCAGCTCGGCCCTGCCGCCTTCGGCGGAGGTGCGCAGCAGGGTGCCGACGTCCTCGGGGTGGACGAGGTCGGCGAAGGAGTACCGCCGCATCGCGGAGGCGGGGCGTCCCAGCAGCCGGCAGAGGGCGTCATTGGTGCGCAGCAGCCGCCCGTGCTGGTCGCCGCCCATCTCGGCGATGGCCATCCCGCTGGGCGCGTACTCGAAGGCCTGGCGGAACGACTCCTCGCTGGCGCGCAGCGCCTGCTGCTCGCGTTCGAGGCGGACGAGGGCGCGCTGCATGTTTGCTCGCAGCCGGGCATTGCTGATCGCAATGGCGGCCTGGGAGGCGTACATCTGGAGGGCTTCCTGTCCCCAGGGGCCCGGCCGGCGGCCGTTGCGCGGCCGGTCGACGGAGATGACCCCGAGGAGTTCGCGTCCGCCGCCGGAGGTGAACATGGGCGCGTAGAGCCGGTCCTGGGGGTGCCACTCGTCCTCGAAGCGGGGGTCGGGGCCCTCGGTGTGCCACTGCGGCACATCGTCCTCGATGAGCACCCAGCCCTCGGTGTGCGGGATGAACCGCAGCTCGCCCCAGGCCTCTCCCATGGAGAGCCGCCGCTCCCAGGAGGGCCTGGAACCGACCCGTCCGGTGATCAGGGCCTCGGCGGCGGCGCTGCCCGCGAAGGCGGCGACGACGAGATCCCCGTCGGGCCGTACGAGATTGACGCACGCCAGCTCGTACCCGAGGCCGGCGACGATGCCGTCGGCGACGGTCTGGAGGGTGTCGGCCAGGCTGCGGGCGGTATTGAGGTCGGCGACCACTTTGTGCAGCTGTCGCAGGGTCGCAAGACGGACGTAGGGCTCCGACTCGGTCTCCATGCTCGCTCTCCCCGAGACCTCGACAGCAGACTCCAGGTTTCTCTTCGGCCTTCTTGTTCGGTCTTCTCGTTGCGGTATCCCGGCCACTGAATCACAGCGAGCTGTCCACTCGGTACACAGGGTCAACAAATAAGCCACTCTGTGACTCAAGTCACATGAGTGTATGGGTGGTCATCGGAGCGGATGGATGCGTTCGCGGCCCGGGAAGGCGTCTCCTAACGCAAATCCAGGCCCCGGCCCGCCCCTCGGCCCGCATTCCGCTTCGCCCTTCAAACTGGGTCTGAAGTCCTAGGACCCCCTTGGTCCCCTGGTCCGATGCGGTCCCGGGCGCGGCACGGCTAGCGTTCTGCGTGTGCCCCAGACGACGATTGCCGCTGCCGGGACCGCCGCGCCCCCGGGCCCCGATTCCGACCCTCTGATCCCTCATCCTGACGGGGTGAGCAATGAGGAGTTTCGTGCGGCCCTGTCCCGTCTGGCCGCCGGTGTGGTGCTGGTGACCGCCCACGCCCCCGACGAGGGGCCGCACGGCGAGGACATCGGCATGACGGCGACCGCCTTCGTCTCGGTCTCGCTCGATCCCCCGCTGGTGATGGTCAGCCTCCGCGAGGGCTCGCGGATGGACGACCTGCTCGCCGAGCAGCCCCACTGGGCGGTCTCGGTGCTCTCCGGGAACCAGCGTCAGATCGCGGGCCGTTTCGCCATGAAGGGCCGGGTCAGCGACCGGCTGCTCTTCGACGCCATCCCCTGGACCAGGGGCGCGTACAGCGGAGCGCCGCTGGTCGGCGACTCGCTGGCCACCCTGGAGTGCCGCACCGAGCAGCGGGTGACCGCGGGCGACCACACCCTGGTCATCGGCCGGGTGCTGGGGGTCGGGGTGCCGGCCGCCGAGGGCGATCCGCTGATGTACTTCCAGGGGAAGTACCGGCAGCTGGGCTGAGCCCGGCCCGCCACGGGCCGCCACGGGCTCCCGGCCCGCTCCGGGCTCCCCGTCCGCTCCGGGCTCTCCGCCCGTTTCGGCCGGGATCACTGCGCGATACATACACCGGACCGGACGCCGGCTCAGCCCCAGTCGCGGCCCGACCGTCCCCGCTTGGTGTCCGAGCGCTGCCGCTTCTCCCGCAGCCGCCGCTCGTTGAGCCCGCGCGGTATCTTCCGCGCCCTGCGCGGCTTCGGCGGCGGAGCCGTCGCCTCCGCCAGCAGCGCCGCGAGCCGTACCGCCGCCGTCTCGCGGTTGCGCCACTGCGAGCGGTGCTCCGAGGACCGGACCGCGACCACCCCGCCCACCAGACGGCCCGCCAGCCGCTCCAGCGCGCGCTCCTTCCACACCGGAGGCAGTGCCTCCGTGCGTGCGAGGTCGAAGCGCAGCTCCACCTGGGAGTCGCTCGTGTTCACATGCTGGCCGCCCGGCCCGGACGACCTGGAGAAACGCCAGATCAGCTCGGCCTCCGGGAGGGAGACGGAGCCTCGGATGACATAAGGACCGGACATACCCCCATCGTCCCGTGTCCGAGATGTTCACGTCATCTCGATTTCCATGGAACTTGTGACTCCCTTGTCTGCGTTAAGACGGTTACCGGCAGCTTCGGGACAGCCTGGGCCGTCGCACATCCGCACACGAAGGGGACTTCCCAATGGCAGTAAGCCTGTCCAAGGGTGGCAACATCTCGCTCACCAAGGAGGCCCCGGGCCTCGCCGCCGTCACCGTCGGTCTCGGCTGGGACGTCCGCACCACCACCGGCACGGACTTCGACCTCGACGCCTCCGCGATCGGGATCAACGGCGCGGGCAAGGTCGCGTCCGACGCCCACTTCGTCTTCTTCAACAACCGGGCCACCCCCGACCAGACCATCGTCCACACCGGTGACAACCGCACCGGCGAGGGCGGCGGCGACGACGAGCAGATCAACGTCAACCTGGCCGGTCTGCCCGCCGATGTCGCCAAGATCGTCTTCCCGGTCTCCATCTACGACGGCACCGCCCGCAGCCAGAACTTCGGCCAGGTCCGCAACGCGTACATCCGCGTCGTCAACCAGGCCGGCGGAGCCGAGATCGCCCGCTACGACCTGAGCGAGGACGCCGCGACCGAGACCGCGATGGTCTTCGGCGAGCTGTACCGCAGCGGCGCGGAGTGGAAGTTCCGCGCCGTCGGCCAGGGGTACGCCTCCGGCCTCCAGGGCATCGCGCAGGACTTCGGCGTCAACATCTGACCCGCCGCGCTCAACGGCACGGCCCCCGGAGATGTCCGGGGGCCGGGCCGGCGGGGGTCAGGAGATCTTCTTCGGGGGGAAGATCCGCTCCCGGAGCTTCGCTATCCGCGACTGGGTGGCGACCAGGTCGAGCGTCTCGAAGGACAGCTCCCACTCCGTCCCGCCGCGCCCGTCATGGGTGAAGCGCTCCACGATCCCGTAGGTCACCTCGCGGGGCGTCGTGGGATTGCCGTTCTCGTCGTCCGGGCCGACCGTCGCATGGCCGACCCACTCCTGGTGGACCGTGCGGCCCTTGCGCACGGTGTTGCCCGGCTCCAGCTTCAGCTGGCCGCGCATCGCGCCGAAGAACCGGCCGAGATACTCCTCGGCACCGGCCGCGCCGGTGATCGGACCCTTCAGACCGGGGCCGTTGAGCCGCAGATTCCGTACGTCCGGCACCAGCGCGGAGACATCACCGCTGTTCCACGCCTGCTTCCGCCGCTCCTTCCACTCCGCCGTGCCCGGCAGGCCCGTCGACCGCTTCCCGACCGCCGCGCCGCCGGCCGCCCGGCCCGCCGCGCCGCCCGAGCCCAGTCCCGCGAAGAGGTTGGGCAGCGTCTGGTCCAGCGGACGGAACAGCTCCGTCTGGTCCCAGAACCGCCGCCCCTGCTCGACTTCGTCGCCGCGGAGCACCAGCCGGTGCATCGTGTAGTAGTCCACTGACACGGCCGGACCCTGGAGCTGCTTGACGGTGCCGGTGTTCCGGGCTTTCACGAAGATCACCCCGCCGTCCGGCGAGGAGGTCACCGAGACCGGCTCGAAGACATAGTCGGGCATCACCTTGAGAACGCCCTCGATCTGCTCCTTGATGACGGTCCTGCCGATCGGCTGGGGGAGGCCGGTGTCCATCAGCGTGCCGTCGGAGGTGAAGAGGTCCATGTAGTTCTTGACCACCGAGGTCTTCTCACCCCAGGCGCAGTACTTCTTGATGAAGGCGACCACGTTCGGCGGCAGCGGGGCCGTCCGGCGGTCCGCCTTCCCGGCCTCGCCGACCGCTCCGGCCAGAGCCGAGGCCGGGGGCGGACAGAGCCTGGGCTCGGCGGGCGAGGCCGACGCCGACGCGGTGCCCGCCCCCAGGGGAAGCAGCGCGGCGGCGGTCACCAGAACGAGCATGGGGCGGATACGGCGCGACATTCGACACTCCGGTCTCTTCGGGACTCAACGGGCCCCTCCGGGCCCCGGGGGGCTCATCTCCGCCCCGCACTCGAAGTCTCGCCGTCGGCCACCCAACCGGTCGATTACATGAGAGGTAATGCGAGGTAGCGAGGGCCCCCGCGCGCTCACCTTCGCGGCCGGCCGTCCCCGTACAGCCACACGTCCCACACCCCGCCGAGATCCCGGCCCGAGAGCCGCTCCGCGTACGCCGTGAAATCCGCCGTCGACGCGTTGCCGTGCCGGTGCTCCTCCGCCCAGCCCCGCAGCAGCCGGAAGAAGACCCCGTCCCCCACCTCCCGGCGCACCCGATGCAGCACCATCGCGCCCCGCCCGTACACCGGAGCCGACGACACCTCGGCCGCCGACGGCGGATCCGCGGGCGGGAAGGCCCAGTTCTCCGCGTCCGCGAACGCCGCGTCGAAACTCTCCCGTACCGGAACGCCCTCGAACTCCTCCGCCCACAGCCACTCCGCGTAGGTGGCGAAACCCTCGTTGAGCCACATGTCCCGCCACGACTTCGGCGTCACCGAATCGCCGAACCACTGATGGGCGATCTCATGGGCCAGGGTCTCCGGAGTGAAGAGCCCGGCCGGGAACACCGGACGGTTCTGTGTCTCCAGGGCGTAGCCCACCACCTCGTCCGGGACCACGATCGCCCCGGCCGACGAGAAGGGATACGGCCCGAAGAGCCCCTCCGCCCACGCCAGCACCTCCGGCAGACGCGCCGACAGCTTCCCCACCGCCGAATCCGCCGTCCCCACCGCCGTCCCCACCGCCGGATCGACCGCCGTGACCACCGGCAGACCGGACGCCGTCCGTGAGGACCGCATCTCGTACGGGCCGATCGCCAGCGTCGCCAGATACGTCGCCATCGGCTCCGCCGACCGCCATCGGTAGGTGCTGCGGCCCCCGCTCGTCCGCTCGCTCGCCAACTCGCCGTTGGAGACCGCCCGAAGCCCCTCGGGGACCGTCACCGCGATGTCGAACGACGCCTTGTCGCTCGGATGGTGGTTCCCCGGGAACCAGGCCATCGAGCCGGACGGCTCGCCCACCGCGAGCGCCCCGCCCGGCGTCCTCAGCCAGCCCTCCTCCGAGCCGTCCGCGTCCCTGATCGCGCCCGGCTCGCCCTCGTACCGCACGACCGTACGGAACTCCCGGCCCGCCGGGACTGCCTCCCCGGGGCGCACCGTCAGCTCGTCGCCGTCGTGGACCGAGCGCGCCCCCGCACCGTCCACCGTCACCGCCGTCGCCGACAGCCGGTGCAGATCCAGATTGAAGACGCGCAGCTCACGAGTTGCCCGGGCCACGATCTCCGCCGTGCCCGCCAGCCTCCCCGACCCCGGGTCGTACTCCAGCGCCAGCCCATAGCTCCGGACGTCGTAACCGCCGTTGCCGAGCCCCGGGAAGAGCGGATCGCCCACCCCCATGACCTCGGGCCCGGCCATGACATCGCCGTGCCCGCCGGCGGCACACCCCGAAAGGAGGAGGGCCGCGACGGCGGGCGGCGTGAGCAGACGCGTGACGGACGATGACCGGGCCACGCGCCGATCCTAGAGGGCGGACCGGGCGGTCGATCAGCGGCTCAGAGCCGCCACGCCCGCCTTCGCGAACTCCTCGTCCTGAGCGCCGCTCGGCGCGCCCGCGACCCCGATGGCCGCGATCGGAGCGCCCTTGACCTGCACCGGAGCGCCGCCGCCCAGGAACAGAGTGCCCGGGATGTCCTTCAGGTTCGGAGTGGACTCCAGCCGCTTCACCAGCTCGGAGGTGGGCGCGTTCCACGACACCGCCGTGAACGCCTTGCGCTCGGCCGACTCGTACGACTGCGGGCCCGCGCCGTCGCCGCGCAGCGTCACCACGGTCTTGCCGTCACGGTCGACCACCGCGACCGTCACCCGCTGGCCGGCCTTCTCGGCCGCGTCCAGGGTCGCCTGCGCGGCCTTCGCCGCGGCGTCCACCGTCAGCCGGGTGTTCTGCTGGAGGTGCTTGTTGGAGAGATCCTTCTGCACCGCGGCACGCGTCTCGGCGGCCGGAGCGGAAGCGTTCGCCGACACCGCGCCGAAGGTACCGGCGCCGAGCGCGGTGGCGAGGGCGGTGACGGTGAGAACGCGGGTGCGGGTCGAGATCTTCTTCATGGTCCTTGGCTCCTTCTGCTGAGGTCCGGCGGGCTTCCGCGACCTTCTGCAATCGATCCTCCGCCCGGCCGGGGCCCGGGACGGTCGGTGTACCGGCTGCTCCGCGCGTGCATGATGGATGAGGCCCGTATCAACCGATCGGCTGATGCGGGCCCCCGACCGCCGGGTCACGATGCGAAGGCGCGACGCAGGTGCGCGCCCGGTACGCCCCAGCACGAACCCGCACGAACCCGTACGCCCCAGCCCGCCCCAGCACGTCCCGCAGGAGAGAACGCCATGTCCCAGCAGCCACGCCCGGGAACCCGCCAGGGCCCCCCGACGCCGGACGCCCGGGGCGCGGACCGGGACGACCGACGGCTCGACACCGTCATGAACACGGCCTTCATCGCCCTGCTCGCCGGATCCCTCATCCGCTATCTGATCAAGCACCCGGAGAGCCCCCGGGTCCCCTGGGTCATCTCCCTCAGCGCCGCCCTCGCCGTGCTCCAGCTCGCCGGCCACCGGCTCACCACCCGCGCCCACGGGCGCGGCGAGCTCCTCCGCCTCGGGCTCGTCGTCGGCTGCTGGGTCCTCATCGTGCTCCTCGCGCCCAGCTTCGCCTGGTGCGCCGTGCCCCTCATCTACACCGGGCTGCGCGCCCTGCCCACCCGGGCCGCCGTCGCCCTCGTCGCCGCCCTCACCCTCCTCGTCATGCTCGCCGAATGGCGGCTGCGGCAGGGCATCGACCCCAACCTCTTCCTTCTGCCGACCGTCGTCGCCGCCCTCGCCACCGCCGTCTTCCTCCATATGCGCCGCCAGGCCGACCGGCTCCGCGACCTCGTCGACGACCTCATCCGCACCCGCCGCGAACTCGCCGCCACCGAACGCCGCGAAGGCACCCTCGCCGAGCGCCAGCGGCTCTCCATGGAGATCCACGACACCCTCGCCCAGAGCCTCTCCAGCCAGCAGATGCTGCTCCAGGCCGCCGAGCGCACCTGGGACAGCGACCCCTCCCTCGCGCGCGGACACATCCGCACCGCCGAGTCGATCGCCGAACGCGGCCTCGCCGAGGCCCGCCGCTTCGTCCACGACCTCGCCCCCGCCGACCTCGCGGAGGGCGGCGGCCTCGCCCAGGCGCTGCGCACCCTCGCCGAGCGCGAGTCCACCGACGCCCTGCCCATCCGCTTCCACCTCGACGGGCCGCCCGCCCCACTCCCCGACCGGGTGCAGTCCGCGCTCCTCCGGATCGCCCAGGGCGCGCTCGCCAACGTACGAGAACACGCCGGAGCGACCTCCGCCGCGCTCACCCTCAGCCGACTGGACGATCAGATCGTCCTCGACATCGCCGACGACGGCATCGGCTTCCTGCCCGTCGAGCGCGCCCCCGGAGTGCGCGGCCACGGCCTCGCCGCCATGCGCGCCCGGCTCCGGCAGCTCGGCGGCACCCTCACGATCGAGTCCGCGCCGGGCGAGGGCACCGTCCTCTCCGCCGCGATCCCCCTTGAACACCCCTCGGAGAACCGATGACCGCCGTACGGATCCTGCTCTGCGACGACCACGCCGTCGTCCGCGCCGGGCTGCTCGCGCTCCTCGGCAGCGAGCCCGACATCGAGGTCGTGGGGGAGGCCGGCAGCGGGGAGGAGGCCGTCGCCATGGCCGGGAAGCTCCGGCCCGACGTCGTACTGATGGACCTCCAGCTGGGGGCCGGGATCGACGGAGTGGAGGCGACCCGCCGGATCGCCGGGACCGGCGTCCATGTCCTCGTGCTGACGACCTACGACACCGACGCCGACATCACCCGCGCCATCGAGGCCGGGGCGACCGGCTATCTCCTCAAGGCCGAGCGCCCCGAAGAACTCTTCACCGCCATCCACGCGGCCGCCCAGGGCCGCACCACCCTCTCCGCCCCCGTCGCCACCCGCGTCATGGACCGGATGCGCGGCGCTGGCCGTCCCACTCTCACCGACCGCGAACGCGACATCCTCGGCCAGCTCGCCCGGGGCCTCGGCAACCGCGAGATCGCCCGCGCCCTCTTCATCAGCGAGGCCACCGTCAAGACCCACCTCGGCCGCATCTACGCCAAGCTCGGCGTCGACACCCGCACCGGCGCGGTCTCCACCGCGAAGGAGCAGCGGCTGCTGCCCTGAGTCCGCCGGGTGGGGGGTGCGGGGTGCGGGTGCGGGTGTCGGTGGTGCGGGGTCGGTGGGTGTGGGGGTCGGGGGCCGCTCCGGGCCCGTGTCCGGGACTGCTTTCCTCACCGCGCTCCGCGCGAGCTGCGCCGCTTTACGTCCCGGACCCGAGCCCTGCGCGTCCCCCTCCACGACAGTCCCCGGCGATCCGCCCGGCTGTTCCGAAAATCTGATGTGAGGGGAGTGCGAAGGCAGTCTCCGACGATCCGCCGGTGATCCGCCCGGGGACCCGAAAACCTGATGCGGGGGGAGCGCGAAGTGGTGAGAATCGGCGTATGAGTGTGAAAATTGAACGAATCAACCCCGAGCAGCTCCACCCCACCCCCGGCTACCACCACATCACCATCGTCGAATCGGGCCGCACCGCCCATCTCTCCGGACAGTGCCCCCTCGACCTCTCCGGAGCGCTCGTCGGCGAGGGCGACCTCGACGCCCAGATCGACCAGGTCGTCGCCAACGCCCTCACTGCCCTCGGCGCGATCGGCGCACGCCCCGAGGACGTCATCCGCTCGCTGATCCATGTGGTCAGCGCCGAGTCCGAGGTCCTCGCCGGCGCCTGGGACCGGCTCAACGCCTCCGCCCTCGCCCCCGCCTTCACCACCGCCTCCACCCTGCTCGGGGCCTTCGGCCTCGGCTACCCCGGGCAGCTGGTCGAGGTCGATCTGACCGTGGCCCTGGCATAGGCGCATCGCGGTGGGGTGCCCGGTCAGCCCGCGACGGCCTCGATCAGGGAGAACGGCGGGGCGTCCGGGAGAGGGGCGACCGAGGCGACGGTCAGGCCCGCGCGTCGGCACACATCCTCGAACTCCGTGCGGGTGCGTTCCCCTGCCGCCCACGTTCACCAGCATGTTCAGGTCGGTCAGATAGATGCCTCCGGGCGGCAGCACCGCGCGGCAGTGGCGGAGGATCGTGACCACCTGGTCGTCCGGTTTCCGCCACCGAGCGGGTGCGACCCCACCTTCAGCGGGCGCGCACCTCCAGCACCAGGCCCTGAGGGCTGTGGAGCATACCGTCGCGGAGCCGCCCGGCAGCGCGGGCGGCCACGGCGGGCAGATCGTCGACCAGGACGACCGGCCGCCAGCCGGGCACGTCCGCCGTGCCGAACTCGGCCTGCTCCAGGCCCAGCACCTCGCGGTAGAAGCGGCGCGCCCCCTCCGGATCCGGGCAGTCCAGGACCAGTGGCCGGGGCTCGTCCCAGCCGGCGAACCCGCGCGCCTGCCAGAGCGAGACCGCCGCGCCGAAGGGATCGACCAGGGTCGCGATCCGGCCCTGGTCGCCCGCGTCGAACGGCGGTACCACCAGCCGTGCTCCATGAGCCGTCGCCGCCTCGGTGCGCCGGTCCACATCGTCCACCGCGAGATAGTGCGCGATGTGCGCCGGAGTGCCGGGCGGATAGACCGGCTGGGAGAGATCGCTGACCCCGCCCACGGGACGGCCGTTCTCATAGATCTTGGTCGCCCGCCGCCAGTCGTCCTCGTCGACGGCGAAGTGCCAGCCCAGCACGGTGGAGAAGAACTCGGCCGCACCGGCCGGGTCATGGGTTTTGAGGTCCATCCAGCAGAAACCGTTCATCCGACGGTGGTACCCGGAGCCGGGCGCGGCGGGCAATCGGTTTTCGGGACCTCGGGAGGATCGCCGGGAACTGCCTTCGCGCTCCCCCCCCCGCATCAGGTTTTCGGGTCCCCGGGCGGATCACCGGCGGATCGTCGGGGACTGCCTTCGCACTCCCCTCGCATCAGGTTTTCGGAACAGCCGGGCGGATCGCCGGGGACTGTCGTGGAGGGGGACGCGCAGGGCTCGGGTCCGGGACGTAAAGCGGCGCAGCTCGCGCGGAGCGCGGTGAGGAAAGCAGTCCCGGACACGGGCCCGGAGCGGCCCCCGACCCCCGCACCCACCGACCCCGCACCACCGACACCCGCACCCCCAACCCCGGTCAAGCGGATCAACTTTCGGGTACGGGAGCACCCTCGCGCTGTACTCGAAGGGGAGCGGCGGGCAGCGACCTCGGGGGGACGCCGCAGGGACCCCGGGCGCGGGAGGGTGGTCGGTATGAGCGGTGACGACGGGGAGAGCGGCCGGATGAAGACGGTGAGCGTGGGGGCGAGCTGGGGGGTCGTGGGGGTGCTCGGCGCGGCCTGGGGGGCGACCGGGGAGGGGGACACGATCGGCACTGAGCATCTGCTTGTGGCGCTGGCCGACGCCAAGGGGGAGACGAGCCGCGCGCTCGGCCACTCGGGCGCGACCGTCGCCGCCCAACTGGCGGTGGTGCGCGAGCGGGAGCGGGTCGCGGGCTCCTGGGTGAGCACGGACGAGCTGGCGGACAGCGTCTCGTCGAAGGAGCTGCTGGGGGACGACGGCGATCGCGGCCGACTGCTCAGCGGGGCCGCGAGCCGGGCGTTCGTCCGCGCGATGGAACTGGCCCGCGAGGAGGGCACGAAGAAGTACGGACCCACGCAGCTGCTGCGGGCCCTGCTGGCCGACGAGAGCAGCCGCGCCGCCGAGGTGCTCCAGATCCTCGGCTCAGGCTCAGCCTCAGCCTCCGGATCCGGATCCGGCCTCCCGGCGGGTGGCGGGCTCGACCCGCTGCTGTGGCCCACCCGCGACACCCTCCTTGGCCGCCGTCCCCCGCGCGGGCTTCCCTTCTGGAAGCGGCTGCTGTTCACCTTCGCCAAGGGGGCCAACCTCGCCTCCCACCCGGTGCTGTGGGTCAGTCTCGACACGCTGGAGCAGTCGCGCGCGCTCGGTCAGGAGGCCGGCACCGAACATGTGCTGCTCGCGCTGCTCGCCACCCATGAAGTCGGCCTGCGCCACCCCCATATGGCGAACGAGGGGCCCGTCGATCCGGCGGTACGCCACGCGGGCGGTGCGAGGCTGGCCGCGATGGGCGTCGACTATGTCTCGGTGCGCCGGGCGATCGAGCGCGACGACTTTGAGCTGGGCGAGGAGGAAAGGGACTTCGGCGCGTTCCTCGACGCGGCGGCGGGCGACGAGGGAACCGGACCTCTCGTGGAAGCCCTCTTGCGGGGCGACACCCGGGCCCGGCGGCTGATCGAGTCGCTGGGGTTCGCCATCACTTCCCGCTGAACCCGACCCCGAAGGGGAACCCCTTGCGCCTCCGCGTCTCCGCCCGCCACGGCCTGGCCACCGCCGTCGCGTCCGCCGCCCTGCTCACCGCCGCCGCACCGACCGCGTCCGCGTCCGCCGCCGCCCCGGGGCAGTACGGTCCCGGACCGTACGCCCAGCTCCACCCGATCGCCTCGCTCTCCGCCGACCGGCTCGCCACCGCCGATCTCGTCGCCGCCGCCAAGTGGGGCACGGGAAGCCCCATCGACGACCCGGCCCGGGAGCGGATCGTCCTGGACACTGTCCGTGAGCAGGCCGAGGACGCCGGGGCCGACCCGGAGGCGACCGTGCGGATCTTCCGGGACCAGATCGAGGCGAACAAGCTGGTTCAGCGCGGACTCCACAGCCTGTGGACGGCCGACCCGGCCAAGGCCCCGGTCGAGCGCCCCGATCTGGCGGAGGTCCGCAAGGAGATCAACCGGGTCAACGGCGAGCTGGTCCGGGCGATCGCGGGCTCGGCGACGGCCCGCTCGGCCCCGTACTGCCGGGGGGTCCTCGCGCTCTCCGCGCTCCAGGTCCATCACGACAAGGGGCTGGACCGGCTGCACGCCAGGGCGCTGGCCCGCGCGGTGCCGTCGGTCTGCTCCGACGAGGACTGACAGAGGCTGAACACGAGCCGTACGGGGCGGGGTTGACCCCGGTGGGACGATCGGGCGCAGACGCAGCCACGGACGGAGGGACACGCCCATGACCCGCCCCGCACGACAGCCGCTGTTCATCGACGGTGCCTACACCGAGGGCACGGGCACGGAGACCTACGAGGTCCGCAGCCCCGCCACCGGCGAGCCCGTCGGCTCCACCCCGGTCCCCACCGCCACCGATCTGGACGAGGCCGTACGCGCCGCGCGCCGCGCCCAGCGCGACTGGGCGGCCGTGAACGTCTGGGAGCGGGCCGCCGTCTGTCATCGCATGGCCGACGGGATCGACGCGCTCCGGGAGGAGCTGGCCCTGCTCCAGACCCAGGAGCAGGGGAAGCCGCTCGCCGAGTCGCTCGCGGACGTCACCGAGGCGGCGCAGCTCTTCCGGCTCCACGCCGAGGACGCCGTACGGCTCAACGGCGAGACCCTGCTCTCCCGCGACAGCTCGAAGCGGATGTTCACCTTCCATCGCCCGGTGGGCGTCTGGGGCGTCATCACACCCTGGAACTTCCCGCTGCTGATGTTCGCCGAGTTCGCCGCCCCCGGCCTCGCCACCGGCAACGCGCTCGTCGTCAAACCTCCCGCCCACACCCCGCTGACCGTTCTGCGCGCGATGGCCGTGGCGTCCGCCGCCGGACTCCCCGCCGGGCTGGTCAATGTGGTGCCGGGCGACGGGGTCCTCGGGGACGCCCTCGTACGCCACCGGGGCGTCGACGCCATCGGCTTCATCGGCTCCTCCGCGACCGGCGCGCGGATCCAGGCCGCCGCCGGGCTGAAGAGGTCCCTGATGGAGTGCTCGGGCAACGGCCCGCTGGTGGTCCTCGCCGACGCCGATGTCGGGGCCGCCGCGAAGGCGGCGGTCGACGGCGCGTACCCCTGCGCGGGCCAGGTCTGCTGTGCCACCGAGCGGGTCGTGGTCCACGCCGACGTCCACGACGCCTTCGTCGGCGCGGTGCTGCGCGAGTCGGAGCGGGTGGTGCTCGGCGACCCGCTGGACCCGGCGACCGTGCTCGGCCCCCTCAACAACGAGGCGGTGGCCCGGAAGATGGACCGCCATCTCGCCGACGCCCGCGAACGCGGCGCGCGGGTGCTCAGGGGCGGCGGGCGGCGCGCCGGGATGCCGACGCGGCTCTACTACGAGTTCACCGTGGTCGACGAAGTGCCCGAGGACAGCCTGCTGGCGAAGGAGGAGTCCTTCGGCCCCGTCGTACCGGTGATCACCGGCCGGGACGAGGACGATCTGCTGCGCATCGCCAACGACGACGCGCTGGGGCTCCAGGGCGCGGTCTTCACCCGGAGCATGAAGTCCGCGTTCCGGTTCGTCGAGGAGATGGCCGTGGGGCAGGTCATCGTGAACGACACCAACAACTGGTGGGACATCAATATGCCGTTCGGCGGGGCGGGCGGCCGGTCCACCGGCTGGGGGCGGATCGGCGGCAGATGGACCCTGATGGACATGACGGACACCCGTACGGGAGTGATCAGTCTTTAGCCGGGGTCGAGGAGGGGGCGGGCTCGGGCGGGTTCCGCAGGCCGAACCAGTAGGTGGCGCAGAAGCCGGCGACGTACCCGGTGAGCAGCCCGCCCGCGTACACCGCGACCGTGGTCCCCAGCCCGTGGCTGCCGCGCAGCAGCGGGAACAGGGCCCATCCCGAGGGACCGATCGCCGTCGAGCCGACCGTGTCGCCGATCATGTGGAAGAAGCCGATGAAGCCGCCGCCGAAGGCCCCGCCCACGCACGCCGTGATGAACGGGCGGCCCAGGGGCAGCGAGACGCCGTAGATCAGCGGCTCGCCGACGCCCAGCAGCCCCGCCGGGAGCGCGGAGCGGATGGTGGCGCGCAGCCCGGGGTGGTGGGGCAGCCGGGCGTAGACCGCCATCGCCGCGCCGACCTGCCCGGCGCCCGCCATCGCGAGGATGGGGAGCAGCACGGTGAAGCCCTGCTGCTCGATGAGGGTGGCGTGGATGGGGATCAGCGCCTGGTGCAGTCCGAGCATCACCAGCGGGAGGAAGAGCCCGCCGAGGACGAATCCGGCGATCGCGCCGCCGCCGGAGAGCAGCGCCCCGGCGGCTTCGCCGATGGCGGCGGAGACCGTCCCGGCCAGGAACATCAGCCCGAAGAGGGTGACCAGTCCGGCGATGAGGACGGTGAGGGTGGGGGTGAGCAGGACGTCCAGGGCGGCGGGCACGAAGCGGCGGCAGCCCTTCTCGACGTACACCGCGAGCATCGCCGCGCCGAGCGCGCCGAGGACTCCGCCCTGGCCGGGGGAGAGCTGCCGGCCGAACATCTCGATGTTCGCGACCCCGGGGTAGACGATGACGGCGGCGACCGCGCCGCCGAGGATGGGGGTGCCGCCGAACTCCTTCGCGGTGAGGTAGCCGACGAAGACCGCGATCAGGGCCATGAAGCCGCCCGCGAGGGCGGTGAGCGCGGGGGTGATGCCGGGCAGCCAGCCGAGGTTGATGAGCAGTCCGTTGAGTCCGGCGATGATGCCGCAGCCGATGAGGGCGGGGATCAGCGGGACGAAGACATTGGCGACGCGGCGCAGCAGGAGCTTCCCGGGGGTGGCGTTGCGGGTGCGCCGGGCGGCCTTGATGGCCGCGCCGCGTTCGGCGAGCGCGAGAGCCGTCACGGCCCCGGTGGCGGGCCCGGTGGCCGTCAGCAGTGCCTGGAATTCGGGGGCGACGCGGGCGACCCGGCCCGGGCCGAGGACGATCTGGTACGTGTCGTCCTCGACCACTCCGAGCACGGCGGGCAGGGCCCGCAGCTCCTCGTCCCGGACGAGGGAGCGGTCGCGCAGCTCCAGCCGGAGCCGGGTCATGCAGTGGGCGACGGAGGAGATGTTCGCCGCGCCGCCCACCAGCGGGAGGATCGCGGCGGCTGTGGCACGGTGCTCGGGTGAGGCCATGTGGGGGTGCCTTGCTGTGCGGTCATTCCTCGGCGGGAGCGGGAGCGGGAGCGGAGGTGGAGACGGAGGCGGCGGCGGCGTAGCGGAGCGCGGCGCGCAGATGGCCGCCGCTCTCGGTGAGCAGCCGGGCGGCGGTGGGGGCGTCGACCGGGCCGAGCAGGGTCAGGATGGCGTTCTTCACCTCGCCGCCGGTGGCGGTGAGGGCGGCCTCGATCTCCGCCTCGCTCGCGCCGGTGGCGAGCGAGACGATCCGGCGGGAGCGGGCGCGCAGCTTCTCGTTGGAGGCGCGGAGGTCGACCATCAGATTCCCGTAGGTCTTGCCGAGCCGGATCATGGTGATCGTCGAGATCATGTTGAGGACGAGCTTCTGCGCCGTGCCCGCCTTCAAGCGGGTGGAGGCGGTGAGGAGTTCGGGTCCGGTGACCACCTCGATCCCGTGGTCGGCGGCGGCGGCCAGCGGGCTGTTCGCGTTGCAGGAGAGCCCGACGGTGAGCGCCCCCAGGGCCCGCGCGCGGACGACCGCGCCGACGGCGTACGGGGTGCGCCCGGACGCGGAGATCCCGACCACCGTGTCGTCGGGGCCGATCCGCAGCGCGTCGAGGTCGGCGGCGGCCAGCTCCGGGCTGTCCTCCGCCCCCTCGGCGGCCTGGACGACGGCGCCGGGGCCGCCCGCGATCAGTCCGACGACCTCGCCGGGGCCGGTGTTGAAGGTCGGCGGGCACTCGCTGGCGTCGAGCACGCCGAGCCTGCCGGGGGTGCCCGCGCCCGCGTAGACCAGCCGTCCGCCGCGCGCCATCCGTTCGGCGGTGGCGTCGATCGCGGCGGCGATGAGGGGCAGTTGGGCGGCGACGGCGTCCGGTACGGTCCGGTCCTCGCCGTTCATGATCCGGGCGATGTCGAGGGTGGCGAGCCGGTCGATGCCGGCCAGTTCGGGCCGGAAGGCCTCGGTGGTGAGGGAGTCGAGCTGGGCGCGGAGTTCGCCGTACGCGGAGGAGGTCGAGGTCATGGGCGCGCTTTCCTTTGGCTCGGCGGCGGATGGCTCGGCAGCGGGAGGCTCGGCGACAGGTGTTCGGCGACAGGTGTTCGTCGGCGGGCGGCTCGTCAGCGGGCGGTGCGCGGTGCGCGGCGGTGGGCGAGCGCCTCGTAGGAGGCGGCGAGCGCGGGGGCGGCCGTCTCGTAGGTCCGCTGGGCCACGCCTATGAAGAGGCAGTCCACGACGAGGAGTTGGCTGGTACGGGAGGACATGGCGGCGGGCCGCAGCTCGCTCTCGCGGGCGGTGGAGGTGGTCAGCACATGGTCGGCGTAGCTGGAGACGGGCCCGTCCGGGCGGCCGGTGATGGCGACGGTCGTCGCGCCGCGCTCGAAGGCGGTGCGCAGGGGCTCGATGACATCGGCGGTGGATCCCGAGTGGGTGATGGCGATGGCGACGTCGCCGGGGCGCAGCGCCACGGCGTTGGTGACGGCGAGATGGGGGTCGGCGTGGGCGTGGGCGATGAGGCCGATGCGGAGGAGTTTCTGCGCCAGGTCCATGCCGACGAGCGAGGAGGCCCCGACTCCGTAGATGTCGATCCGGCGGGCGGTCGCGGCGGCGGCCACGGCGGCGGCGAGCTGGACCGTGTCGAGTCCGGCGGCGGTGTCGGCGAGGGTCTGCTGTTCGTCGTGGGCGAGTTTGGCGACGACGTCGGCGATGGGGTCGTCGACGGCGATGTCGGCGGTGACGCTGGGCGCGCGGCCGGACTGCTGGTGCGCGGCGAGTCCGGCGAGCGCGAGGCGCAGATCGCGGTAGCCGGGGTAGCCCAGCAGCCGCGCGGTGCGGACCACGGTGGCCTCGCTGGTGCCGGTCAGCTCGGCGAGCCCGGTGACGGTGAGGGCGGCGCAGCCCGCCGGGTCTTCGGCGACGGCTTCGGCGACCCGTTGCATGGAGCGCGTCATGGAGGGGGCGAGTGTGCGGACTTTGGAGGCGAGGGCGGCGGGAGCGGGAGGGGCTTCGGCGGGCAGTCCGGCGCTGAAAATTTCCTTCAGTGAGTCGGTCACATATGAAAGATATTTTCAATTTTCGGGTGGGGTCAACCCCTCCACGGCGTACGGCGGACCGGGTCCTCCGTACGAGGGACGCCCGCCGTACGAGGGACAATGGCCACATGGACGAAGCCGACCCGCATGAGCAGGCCCTGCACGCCGCCCGCGCCCTGATCCTCGCCGATCTGGCGGCCCGCGACGTCGCGGACCCGGAGGTGGTGTCGCTGGTCGAGGACTCGGTGACCCATCGCCGCTGGTGGGTGAAGGAGTGGCCGCAGGGCGCGGAGTACGTCGCCGGCCTGATCGCCCAGGATGTCCAGGACGCCCTTCTGGAGCGCCACGGCCGCTGGCCGCTCTGCCCGGTCTGCGACACGGGCGACCCGCACGCCCTGGAGATCGAACCCGAGCTGGGCCCGGATCCCCACTGGGTCTGCCACAAGGCGGGCGTGGTGGTGGCCCCGGTCGGCGGCCTCGGATGACCCCGGCCCCCGGCCCCCGCCGTACGGACGCCCCCCGGTGACCCTCTACATCGACCCGCCCACCTGGCCCGGCCACGGCCGGCTCTGGTCCCACCTGGTCAGCGACGAGTCCTACGAGGAGCTCCACCGCTTCGCCTCGTCCATCGGCTGCCCCCGCCGCGCCTTCGAGCGCGACCACTACGACGTCCCCTCCCACCGCTACCCGGCCGCCGTCGCGGCGGGAGCCCTGGAGGTCTCGCCCCGCGAGGTCGTCCGCCTCCTGGTCAAGGCCGGGCTGCGGCGGCCGAAGGGGCGGGCCTGGGGCTGAGTGCTTCGCGCACCCGGCTCAGGACCGCTTTTTGGAAGCCCCGCACATTCCGGTCGCGTCGACGGAGAAGACTCCCTTGTTCGGGGCCAGCTGATCCTTGAGTTCTTTCGACAGGGGCCCCGCGCTGATGACGGTGCTCCACTCCCCCGACTTCAGAAGCTCGACCGACGCGGCCTTCTCCTCCTCCGTGAGCACGCCGTCCTGCGGGTGCCTGCTGGACTCCCGGATGACGGCATGAGTCCAGCCGCGCTTCTTGAGCCGCTCGATGACGCGCTTCACATCGGCCTCTCCCGGGACCTCGGGAGTCAGGGCCGCGCCGTAAATCATGCAGTGGTCCCGGCCCCCGGTGTCGATGGTCTGATAGCCGTCCCCGATGCCCTCGGTCACGACGAGGATGTCCTCCCGCACCTGTGCGGCGGTCTTCTCCTTCTTCGCCGAGGGCGACGCCTTCGGCGAAGCGGTGCGCTCCGGGGCGGCGGCCTTCGTCTCCGACGAGCCGCCATCACCGCACCCCGCGAGCAGCAGGAGCGCTCCCACCACGGAACCCATCGCGACAAACCTTCTGGACCGTCTCATCCCCACCCCTTGGTTCTGCTCCGACCTGGCACAGAACGCCAGGTCGGAGGGGGAGTCTGCCATGCCCTACCGGACGGCCTCGGCGGAGGCGGTGTCCGGAGCCGGAGACGGGGCCGGGGCCGGGAGGGAGGTGGCGATGGTGCGGGAGCGGCCCTGGAGGCGGAGGGAGAGGGCGACGAGGGCGAGGGCGGTGACGGTCATGGCCGCGCCGGCCCAGGCGGTGGCGGGGAAGCCGAGGCCGGCGTCGATGACGGTGCCGCCGAGCCAGGGGCCTCCGGTGTTGCCCAGGTTGAAGGCGGCGGTGGTGGTCGCGCCCGCGAGGGTGGGGGCGGCGGCCGCGACGTTGAACATGCGGGCGTTCAGGGCCGGGGCGGTGTAGAAGGCGGAGACGCCCAGCAGGAAGGCGAGCGAGACGGTGATGACGGGGCTGGAGGCGAAGAGGGCCAGCGCCACGAGGAAGACGGTCGAGGCGGCGATTCCGCTCAGCAGCACCCCGAAGAGGTGGGCGTCCGCGATCCGGCCGCCCAGCCACGTACCGATCAGCGCACCGAGCCCGAAGAGGCCGAGCACGCCCGGTACCCAGCTCTCGGCGATCCCGGAGACGTCGGTCAGCAGCGGGGCGAAGTAGGAGAAGGCGCAGAACACACCGCCGCCCGCGAGGGACGTCAGCACGATGGAGAGCCAGACCTGGCGGTCTCCGTAGATCGACAGCTCGCGCTTGAGGCGCGGGCGCTCGGCCGGGAGCGGGATGCGTGGGATCAGCGTCACCACGCCGACCAGCGCGATCGTGGAGGCGATCGCCACCGCCCAGAACGCGGACCGCCACCCGAGGTGGTCGCCGAGGAAGGCTCCGGCGGGGACGCCCAGCACATTGGCGATCGAGAGTCCGCCGATCATCACCGCCAGCGCCTTGGCCCGTGAGTTCGCCGGGGCCATCGCGACGGCGACCGACGCGCCGACCGCCCAGAAGCCCGCGCAGGCGAGGGCGCTGATCACCCGGGAGACGAAGAGGATCTCGTACGTCGGCGCGAGCGCGCCCGCGACCTGGCCGAGGGCGAAGACCGTGATCAGGGCGATCAGTGTGGTCTTGCGGGGGAGTCTGAGGGTGGCCACGGCGAGCAGCGGGGCGCCGACGACCATGCCGATCGCGAAGGCGGATATGAGCAGACCGGCCTGCGGAATGGAGACGTCCATGTCTTCCGCGATCGGCGGCAGCAGACCGGAGAGCATGAATTCGCTCGTACCGAGGGCGAAGACGGAGAGGCCGAGAATGTATACGGCGAGGGGCATACGGGCGCGCGGCTGGGCGGAGTCGGGCATGACACGGGTAACGGTGCCGATCACACCTGACATTCCCGTCGGCCGCCCGTGATGTGTCACGTCTTTGTGTCGCGTGTGCCGCGCGGACGCGCCGTGCGGAGGTCAGTCGAGCCGGTCCAGCTCCGCCGCGATATTGCGGCGGGCCGCCGCCTCCCACTCCCGTACGCCGTGGGGTGTGCGGAACAGCCGGGGCAGCTCCAGGAGTTGGCGCAGCACCGCCGCCCGGCCCGCGCGGAAGGCGTCGTCGGGGACAAAGCCGTACTCCTCGCGCACGGCGGCCGTGTACGCCGCGTACCGCTCGGGCCCGGCCGCCAGGATCGCGAGATCCGCGTCGCACAGCACCGCGCCGTCGGCGTCCGCGTCCTCCGGGGCGTGGGTGACGGTGAGCCGGACCAGCCGGGCGACCTCGCGGGTGCTCGTGTCCCCGAGGCCCGCCTCGGGCAGCGCGCGCTCGGCGAGCCGGGCGGAGCGCTCCTCGTTCTCGGAGCGCTCGGGGAGGTAGACGGCGTCGTGGAACCAGGCGGCCAGCCGGACGAGATCCGGCCGGGCGGCGTGTGCGGCGAGGGTGTCGATGTGGTCCAGCACGGCGGTGAGGTGGGCGGTGGAGTGGTATCTGCGCTGCGGCTCGGCCCAGCGGGCGAGGAGATCCTCCGCGTAGGGCAGCGGATCGGGGCCGGAGTCGGGGCCGGGGCCGGGGCCGGGTACGGACTCCAGGGGGTCCGCCGCGCGGGCGGCCAGCAGGGCGCGCGACCAGCGGGCGCGAAGGTCGGAGGCGGAAGTGGAGGCGGGGTCGGAGGCGGGGCGAGGACCGGGGCTCATGCGCCGACTCTAGGCAGTGCCGCCGAAGCGACGCCGGGGTTATCCGGAACCCATCCCACCCACAGGTTCCGCTTGAGCCACCCGAGTGAATCCGACCCCACCCCCTGCCTCCGCCATTCGAGTAAAACCCGCAGCTCAGAGCCGTACAGCAAACCCCCGCCCCGTACCCGCCGCCACTAGAAGAGTCCCCTCCGTTTGCGCTTGGCTGAGCCGATGGAATCCGTACGCGGCCCGGAGCTTCCCGGCCTCCTTCTGCGGGCCGAGCGCGACGCCCTGATCCCGCTGCTCCGCTCCCGCCCCGACGAGGACTTCGCGATCCGCACCTGCTGCCCCGGCTGGACCGTGCGCCATGTGCTCGCCCACTGCGGGGCGGCCCTCACCCGAGTGGTGGAAGGCCGGCTGGGAGACGGGGTCTTCAGCCCCGAGTCCAACGACCGGGACATCGCCGAGCGCGCCGACTGGTCGAACGCCCGGATCGTGGACGAGCTGGAGCGCGGGATGACCGAGGCCGGCCCGGTCATCGCCGCCGCCGGACGACAGGGGCACGGCGGCCTCGACGGGATCGCGCTCGGTGAGTGGGTGCACGCGGGCGATGTGCGCGAGGCCCTCGGGGAGCCCGGCGCGTACGAGGCGGGCGAAGCCCTCGATCCGGCCCTGGAGCTCTTCGCGGCCCTCACCAGGGCCCGGGGCGCGGCCCCGCTGCTCGCCGCCGTCGACGGCCGCCCCGTCCCGCTCGCGCTGGGTCTGGACACGGACGGCGGCCCGGAACCCGCGCGGTACCGGGGCTCCGCCGGGACGCTGGTACGGCTGCTCGCGGCCCGCCCGCTGACCGGCACCCGGTACGAGCTGACCGGGGCCCGGGAGGCCGATCTCAACTTCTTCGGCTGAACCTGATCAGAGACTCCTCAAGCGGCCGAAATGTACTGAATGGGGTCACACTGGGACCAGGTGAAGTGTGTGCCGATGTGCCGATCCAGGGTTTGGAGGCGGACGCCATGGTCACAGTGATCATCGTCATCGGAGTTTTTCTGGTGCTCATCCTGACGGCGAGCATGTGGTGGGATTCGATCCGCCGCGAGAAGTACGTACCCCCCAAGCCCGAGGAGCAGCCGCTCAAGCCCGAGCGGCGGGAGCACATCGAGGAAGTGCGGGAGGCGGACGACGACACCTTCCCGCACGAGGGGGAGGACCGGCTTCTCCCGTACAACATGAAGACCCACAGCAGCCACAGCACGGGCAAGGGCCGCGAGGCGCGCCCCGACCACGGCCCGAACGTCGGCGGCGGGGCCTTCGGCAGCGGCGGCTACGGCTGAGCAGGGAGCACGGGGCAGCACGGAACGAAGGTCCGGGCGGTGTGAACCGCCCGGACCTTCGCCTTTGCCCCGTACCGCCCCAGTGTTAAGCGGCGGCCTTGAACCCCCGCAGCCGCAGGCTGTTGCCGACGACGAACACCGAGGAGAAGGCCATCGCCGCCCCCGCGATCATCGGGCTGAGCAGCCCCAGCGCGGCCAGCGGCAGCGCCGCGACGTTGTAGGCGAAGGCCCAGAAGAGGTTGACCCGGATGGTGCCCAGGGTGCGCCGGGCCAGCCGGATGGCGTCGGCCGCCGCCCGCAGGTCGCCCCGTACGAGGGTCAGGTCGCCGGCCTCGATGGCGGCGTCCGTGCCCGTGCCCATCGCCAGTCCCAGATCGGCCTGGGCGAGCGCGGCGGCGTCGTTGACCCCGTCGCCGACCATGGCCACGCTGCGGCCCTCGGCCTGGAGCCGCTTGACGACGTCGACCTTGTCCTCGGGCATGACCTCGGCGATCACCTCGTCGATGCCCACCTCGGCGGCGACCGACTCGGCCACGGCCTGGTTGTCGCCGGTCAGCAGGATCGGCGTGAGGCCCAGCGCCCGCAGCCGGGTGATCGCCTCGGCGCTGGTGTCCTTGACCGCGTCGGCGACCTCCAGCACCGCGCGGGCCTCGCCGTCCCAGGCCACCGCGATCGCGGTGCGCCCGGCGGCCTCGGCGTCCCGCTTCGCCTTGAGCAGCGCGTCCGGCAGCCGGATCTCCCACTCGGCGAGCAGCTTCTCGCGGCCCACCAGCACGGCGTGACCGTCCACGACACCCTGGACGCCGAGTCCGGGGACGTTGGCGAAGCCCTCGGGGGTCGCCAGGATGCTGCCGGTGCGCTCGGCGGCGCCCGCCGCGACCGCCTGGGCGATGGGGTGCTCGGAGGCGTTCTCCAGCGCTCCGGCCAGCCGCAGGGTCTCCATCTCGTCGGTGGAGTCGGCGGTGTGGACGGCGAGCAGGGTCATCTTGCCGGTGGTGACGGTTCCGGTCTTGTCGAGTACGACGGTGTCGACCTTGCGGGTGGTCTCCAGGACCTCGGGGCCCTTGATCAGGATGCCCAGCTGGGCTCCCCGGCCGGTGCCGACCATCAGCGCGGTCGGCGTGGCCAGGCCCAGGGCGCAGGGGCAGGCGATGATCAGTACGGCGACGGCGGCGGTGAAGGCGGCGGCCCAGCCCTCGCCCATGGCCAGCCAGACGCCGAGGGTGCCGAGGGCCAGCAGGATCACGATCGGGACGAAGACTCCCGAGATCTTGTCGGCGAGGCGCTGGGCCGCCGCCTTGCCGTTCTGGGCGTCCTCGACCAGCTTCGCCATCCGGGCGAGCTGGGTGTCCGAGCCGATGCGGGTGGCTTCGACGACGAGCCGGCCGCCCGCGTTGAGGGTGGCGCCGGTGACGCTGTCGCCGGGGGCGACCTCGACGGGGACGGACTCGCCGGTCAGCATGGAGGCGTCCACGGCGGACGATCCCTCGACCACGGTGCCGTCGGTGGCGATCTTCTCGCCGGGGCGGACCACGAACCGGTCGCCGACGCTCAGCTCGGCGGTCGGCACCCGGACCTCCACCCCGTCGCGCAGTACGGTGACCTCCTTCGCGCCCAGCTCCATCAGCGCCCGGAGCGCGGCCCCGGCCTTCCGCTTGGAGCGGGCCTCGAAGTACCGCCCGGCCAGGATGAAGGCGGTGACGCCCGCCGCGGCCTCCAGATAGATATTGGAAGCGCCGTCGGTACGGGAGATCGTCAGCTCGAAGGGGTGGGTCATGCCGGGCATTCCGGCGTGCCCGAGGAACAGCGCGTACAGCGACCACAGGAAGGCGGCGATGGTGCCCACCGAGACCAGGGTGTCCATGGTGGCCGCGCCGTGGCGCAGATTGGTCCACGCGGCGCGGTGGAAGGGCCAGCCCGCGTAGACGACGACGGGGGCGGCGAGGGTGAGCGACAGCCACTGCCAGTACTCGAACTGGAGCGGCGGGATCATCGCCATCGCGATCACGGGTACGGAGAGGGTCACCGCGGTGATCACGCGCTCGCGCAGCGTCCGAAGCGCCCGGTCCTCCTCCGGGGACTCCTCGGAGCCGGAACCGGAACCGGAATCGGAGCCGGAGCCGACCTGCTCGGGCGTCTTCGGCCTGGGCTCGGCGGCGCTGTATCCGGTCGCCTCGACGGTGCCGATCAGATCCTGTACGGAGACATCCTCGCCCCGGAAGACGACCTTGGCCTTCTCGGTGGCGTAGTTGACGGTGGCCTCGACCCCGTCCATCCGGTTGAGCTTCTTCTCGATCCGAGCCGCACAGGAGGCGCACGTCATGCCACCGATGGCGAGTTCGACCTCTTGATGGGTGGCTGTGTGCGCCACGGTTCCTCCCTGTCCCGCGCTTCATACCCCTAGGGGGTATGCCTTATGGGTTCATGTATACCCCCCCAAGGTACCTCGCGCAAGTCTTGAACCGGACGAGAGCCTCCCGGGGTGCTGGTGCGCTCGCAGAGCGTGCGCACTAGGCTGGCATTGGACTAGACCTATTTGATGCATTAGCCATCTCCCAGGAGGAATGGGGTTCCCATGAGCAACCGTGCGGTCCTGGAGGTGATCGCGCTCGACGCGGAGGACGCGATCGCGGCGCGGTCCGGAGGAGCGGACCGGCTGGAGCTGGTCGCGGACATGTCGAGAGACGGCCTGACGCCTTCGCGGGAGACCTTCGCGCGGATCCGCGCGGCGGTCGACATTCCGCTACGGGTGATGCTGCGGCTCACCGACGGCTTCTCGGCCGGCACTCCCGACGAAGTGGAAGCGCTCCTACGCGCCACCGCCGAGCTGCGCGAGGAGGGCGCGGACGAGTTCGTCCTCGGCTTCCTCGACGAGTCGGGCCGTGCGGATCTGGCCATCGTCGAGCGCCTGGTCGCCGCGATGGCGGGCAGCGCCTGGACCTTCCACCGGGCGATCGACCGCGCCGCCGACCGGGACGGGCTGCGCAAGCAGCTCGCGGACCTGCCGGGCCTGGACACCTACCTCACCGCCGGCTCGGCCGCCGGGGTGGACCACGGCATCCCCACGCTCCTCGCCGAGGTGGCCCGCGCCGGCGAGCCCGGCTACGAGCCCCTCGTCCTCGTCGGCGGCGGCCTGCGCCTCGAACACGTCCCCCAGCTCCGCGACGCGGGCGTCACCGGCTTCCACATCGGCGGCGCGGCGCGCCCCCGGGGCTGGGACGGGCCGGTGGACGCGGCGGCGGTCCGCGAGTGGCGCAAGATCATCGACGGATAGCCGTCGTTTTCGGACACGAGGAAGGGGGTCCGGGGCTGTGTGCCCCGGACCCCCTTCCTCCGTTCCGTCTCACGGCTGGTGGAAGACGACCTCCGGATTCCGCGGGCTCGGCCCGTCCAGCAGCGGCTGCGGAACCCTCTTGAGGTGCTGCGCGAAGAACGCCGACACATAGTCCCGGGTGATCTCCGCCGAGCGCTTGCCCGAGGGCACCCCGGGGTACTGGGGAGCGCCCTCGACCTGGTCCGCCAGATACGGGGCGTCCACGAAGGTGAAGTGATGGCTCCCCGTCGGGGTGATCCACCTCTTCCACCCGTCGAGCCGCCGCCAGTCCCGGTCCCAGCTCACATCCGGCGAGCCCGGCACACTCTCCGCCGCACCCAGCATCATGAACGGCCGCCCGCCGAGCCCGCCCTCGGGCACCGGCGTGAAGAACGTCCCGTCCATGTTGATCCCGGCCCGCACCCGCCGGTCGGTCGCCATGGTGTGCGCGGCGCTGTTCCCGCCGATGGAGTGCCCCGCCATCCCCACCTTCCGGGCGTCGATCATCCCCGAGTGCCGCCAGACCGCCTTCCGCCCGGTCAACTGATCCAGTACGAAGGACACATCCTTCGCCCGCCCCTCCGGCACGGCCGTGTGCGACACCTCCCCGGCCTCCGTGGTCCGGCACGCCGTGCAGGGCAGCACCCCCTTGTCCGGGAACTCCGTCGCCTCCGACTCATAGGCGTGGTCCACCGACGCCACCACATGCCCCTCGCTCGCCAGCTCCTCCGCCAGCAGCGTCAACGTCATCCGCGAAAGCCCGAACCCCGGCGACAGCACCACCAGCGGGAACTTCCCCCGCGCGGGCCGCACCCCCTCCCGCGCATGCGTACGGACCGCGCTCAGCCGCTCCTCATTCCCCACCGGTATCAGCTCCCCCGTACTGGTCCGCCCCAGCAGCTCCCGCGCCTCCGCCACCGTCATATACGGCCGCGCGGCGGGCTTCCCCGTACCCCGCCGCCCCGGATAGTGCACCGACACCATCAACTCCCGCGCCCCCGCCGCCGGCACCCAGTGATCCGTCCGGCTCACGTCCCTCAGCCGCAGCGTCTCCATCCCCACGGCATACGCCCCCGACGGCCTCGGCAGCTCCAGCCCCCCGGCCGCCGTCGTCCGGGGCGTGCCCGTGTCGGCCACCGCCGCCCCCATGAGCGGCAACGGCAGCGTCAGCGCGAGCAGCGCGGCGACCACGCCGCGACGAATTCTGATCATGCCCCCGACGCTAGGCCCGTCCGCCGTCCCGGTCATCGACGGCCGGGATGACCCCGCGTACCTCTTCAGGGCCACACTCTTTCCCTCCGGACTCCCCCCAGAGGGGGAGCTGTTGGCGGTCTACCGGTGGCCGGTCTCCTCCTCCAGCCGCACCACCGTGCACCCCTCCAGCCGGACCGCCGACTGGGTCGCCAGCAGCCAGGGCAGCCTGGGGTCTTCGAGCCCGATGACGGTCCGCGCTTCCGCGACCAGGGGGCGCACCGGCCCGGGGGTGTAGAGACGGCCGTGGAATCCGCACAGTACGGGGAGACGCACCCGTACCGCCGTGTACCCCTTGCCGGGCCCCAGCGCCGGACACTGCCGCACGGCCTCGCCCGCGCACTCCACGCACACCGGCGGATGCGCGGTGATCTGCCCCTCCGGCCAGCCCGGCTCCCGGGCGTCGACCGTCTCGTCCAGCAGCCACAGCACCCCCCGCCCGTCCATGGAGGCCGGCCCTCCGCAGCTCTGGCAGAGCAGCTTCCGCATCGCCCTCCGCTGCCTGTTCCCATGCACGGAGGAGAAGAGCGGGCGCCCCCGCTCGCCGGGCCTCGCGGGCAGCCGCCCACGGTTCAGGAGTACGCCGTACTCACCCCGGTCGGCGGGAAGTTCATTCGCGTACCCGATCCCGCCCGACGGCGGCATCCCCTGCACCACCCGCGTCTCCACCAGTGACTCCACCGGGGTCTCGCCACTCCACGCGACCACCCACGGAACCGTCAGGTGATTGCTCCTCTCACCCACGGAACATCCCCCACCTCACCGGTACATGCGCGATGAACGCCCGCCGCGACGCCAGCCGCTCCAGCACCTGCTCGTACTCCAGCGCGCTAGTGCTCACCGCCGACTGCCCCACCGTCACCACCCCCTGCACAAACCCACCTGCGATCAGCGCCTCCACCCGCCGCCACTCCGGCCTCTCCAGCGGCTCGGTCATCCCGCACCCGTCCCAGAGCATTTCGGAGCGCACCTGCCACCCCCGGTGAAGCGCGTAACTCCTGGCCCGGGCGAAGGTGTCCGAGGGCACACGGTCATTGCTGATCGTCAGCGCGTAGACCACGACCGGAAACCCTTTCGGCGGCTCGATGAGCGCCTTCAGCAACTGCTCCCGGAGCGCGAAGAAACGCTCTTCCGGGGCGGCGTCCGACGGGGGCTGAGGGAAGAGAGGCATGGTGGAGCCCTCCGGTATGGGGTTGGGGGCGCGCGGGTTGGGGGCGTGAGCCCCCTGGTCCTGCGAACTCGGTCCCGTCGCGCTGGTTCTCAACTACCGTGACGCCTAGGCGTATTGCATCGCAAGCGAAACGCCTCTGAATAACCAGCGTGCCGCCAAAGTGGATTATGCGCGACCATGCGTGCACCGCTGGGGACACTGCGCAGGGGTACGGGGGGCTGCACAGGGTGATACTGAACATGCGCAGGGGCACTGGGAGGGTGCACAGGTGGGAGCAAAACGCGGGGCGTCAGGACGCCGTCTGGAGCTCGGTATTCAGCTGAGGCAGCTGCGAGAGAACTGCCCTGCCATAGAGCCGCACGGAGCCAGAGGGCTGACGCGCAAGGAGGCGATCCGAGGTCTGAAGGATCTCTCGGAGGCGTCCCTGGCCCGGATCGAGCACGGTGAACTCAACTTCCGTCGGAACGTGGGAAACCTTCGGACCCTACTCAAACGCTATGGGGTTACCGACGAAGACCTGATCCAGCAGTTCATTGAGTTGAACCGGGAAGGTCCGAACGAGGAGTGGCTGACGCAGTACCGCAACGTCATGCCATCGGGGATGCCGCACTATGTGGGCCTGGAGGCCGAGGCGCTTGCCATCGCGGTGTACCACCCCACCGTCGTGCATGGCTTGCTCCAGACCGAGTCCTATGCGAAGGCGGTCTACGAGATGGACCGTCCTGTTGAAGACACGACAGCCGAGTTCGTGACCCGCAATGTTGAACTGCGGATGGATCGCAAGCACAGGGTTCTGACACGCGAGGAGCCTGTACGCCTTCGGTTCATCCTGGGGGAGGCAGCCTTGCGTACTCCTGTTGGGGACGCCGAGGTGATGCGCGGGCAGTACGAGGAGATCATCAGGATCGCTCGGCTGGACAACGTTTCGATACAGGTTCTTCCTTTCCGGCGTGGATACCGGGCCATCAACGACTTTGCGGTACTGAACCTTGGCGGCCTCCCTTCCCGGGTCCAGACCGACAACGCTTGGGGTGCGATCTCTACATCTGACAAGCCCCGAGAGGTAGACCGGTTCGAACGCCGGTTCAACGCGATGGTGGGTGTGGCCCTTGGGGTCGAGGAGACCATCGAATTTCTGACGGAACTAGCCAGAAGGTAGTAGAGCCATCAACACGCACTCCCCAGCCATTGAGCTGGCCCCCGAAAGAGCCTGGTTCAAGTCGTCCTACAGCGGCGGCACCGGTAACAGCTGCATCGAGGTCGCGGCCCTGGTCGGCCATGTCGGTGTCCGTGACTCCAAGGTTCAGTCCGGCCCGGCCCTGCTCATCCCCTCGGCCGCCTGGTCCTCCTTCGTGGCCTTCGCCTCGGCCTGATCCGTACAGCGCGACGCGGAGCGCCCCTGCTCGTGGGGGTGCTCCGCGGTTCGTGTGTGCTGGTTCTGGTCAGTCAGGGTTCCTGACGACGGATGCGGTCTGCATGCCGTTGTGCTCGAAGGAGTGCGGGTTGAGTTCGATGCTCTCGATGAGGACGCCGGGGATGTGCTCGATGCGGGCGAGGGCCTGCTTCATCGCGTCCATGAGGTTGTTCGCCTCGAAGTAGCAGATGAACGTGGTCTCCACCCCGAGAATCTCTTCTCTGCCGACGAAGCCGTCCGCGAAGCTGTCGTGGGTGTCCATGACATCGTTCTGCTCCACAGTGAGCGGTGCCTGTGGGTGCATGAGGAAGTGCCAGCTAGGCACAGCGCTGGTGATGTCTGACGAACTCATCGATCCTCCTTGCTTCTGTTCCTGTGCTCTGGGGAGTGCAACTCACAATCAAGTTCTTTGTGCAGCGGCAGCAGATGACATATCCCCAGCGATGACTCTTCTTGTCGTGCGTCACCTTAAAGCCTTGCGCCTCAGCTCTCTTGAGTGCGGCTTCAACATCTTTCTTCTGATGCCGGTCCCCGATTCCCATGGTCATATGAGTACGCACTCCGCTTGGCTCGGGCGGGGAACAGCCAGTTGGATCACCCGAACGGGACACTGTTCGTATGGGTGTGCCCAGTTGTGGGAACGGATGGTGCATGACCCTCAGTGGAGTGCTTCAGGAAGTACCCGAGAGCGCTTGGTTCAAGTCGTCCTACAGCGGCGACACCGGCAACAACTGCGTTGAGGTCGCGGCCCTGGCCGGCCGGGTCGGTGTCCGTGACTCCAAGGTCCGGTCGGGCCCGGCCCTGGTCGTCCCCTCGGCTGCCTGGTCGTCCTTCGTGGCCTTCGCCTCGGCCTGATCCGTACAGTGCGACGCGGAGCGCCCCTGCTCATGGGGTGCTCCGCAGTTCGTGTCTGCGGGCGTGGTCAATACATCTGGGCCGAGCGGTGGTCGACCCATACTTTCGCCGCCGTTTCCATGGCACGAAGCCATGTCTGCTCCGGGTACCGCTGCGCCCAGTGGCGGAACATCCGGAGGTTGGCTCTGGCGAACGCGTCGATACCTCGGGGGTCTGATCTCGACCAGCCGGGGCACGGGGACACCAGATTCTCCGCCGACGCCGGAGTGTGACCGGCGGCGATGAGTTGAAGGATCAGCAACGAGGGGTCGATGAAGCCGGCTCCGCGCGTTGGCCAGGCCCAGTCGACCGCCCAGCTGTGGCCTGTGCCGACGAGGAAGTTGCCAGGTGCCACATCTCCGTGGATGAGGCTGTCGCCTCGGAACAACTGAGCTTCCGCCTCGTCGGCCGCGAAGGCGTCCCACCGTGTTTCGTGCCAGTCCTCAACCAAGGAGGGCAAGGCGATTTCCCCGATTCGGCCAAGCAGATCCAGCACAGCCGCAAGGTCCGGAGAGTCCGGCTCGAAGCGGCTCGGTCGGCCCTCCACCTGTTCGAAGCCGAGCGCCATCCACCGGTCGTTCTCTGTGTGCCAGCACAGGCGGGGTGAGACCGACTGAACAAACTTGTTGATCCGACGCTCTCGGATGAGCGAATCCCGACGCCCTCTTTCCTGTTCCGGACACCTTTGGCAAAGAAGCGGCCGAGATCACCATCCATCAGTACCAGGACGTCAGACATGAATCCGCGTTCGGTGGGCTTCAGCTCCTTCACAGGACCGGTGAAGGGCTCTACCAGTGCCAGGAAGCGGAGTCAGGGAGGCGTTCGGTCATTCGTCAACTTCCCTTGCCTCGCCGACAAGCTGTTTGTCGTCGTTCGTGTGGGGGGTGGCTAGTCGGGAAGCTGCACGACTGACTTGGTCAGCATCCCGTTGTGCTCGAAGGAGCAGGGGTCCAGTTCGATGCTGCTGATGAGGACACCTGGGATGTCTTCGATTCGGAGGAGAGCCTGCTTCATGGCGTCCATGAGGTCGTCCGCCTCGAAGAAGCAGACGAACTTGGTGAATACTCCAGGACGTTCCTCCCGGCTGATGAAGCCGTCGGCGAAGCTGTCCAGGTGGTCCATGGTGTTGCACTGATCTGGGGTCAGCGGATCTTGAGCATGCATGATGAAGTGCCAGCTAGGCGTGGCTGCGGTGCTTTCTGATGAAGCCGTCAATTCTCTTCGCCTCGTTTCCTGTGCTCTGAGGGGTACAGTTCACTGTGATGTCGTCATTGCAGGGGCAGCAGATGACGAATCCCCAGCGGTGTCGGTTCTTATCGTGCTTCACCTTAAGTCCACAGGCCTCAGCCCTTTTTAGTGCGGCTTCAGCATCTTTCTTCTGATGTCGGTCCCCGATTCCCATGGTCATATGAGTACGCATCCTGCTCGGCTTCGGCAGGGAACAGCCGGTTGGATCACTCGAACGGGACGCTGTTCGTATGGGTGTGCCCAGTTGTGGGAACAGATGGTGCATGACCCTCAGTGGAGTGCTTCAGGAAGTACCCGAGAGCGCTTGGTTCAAGTCGTCCTACAGCGGCGACACCGGCAACAACTGCGTTGAGGTCGCGGCCCTGGCCGGCCGGGTCGGTGTCCGTGACTCCAAGGTCCGGTCGGGCCCGGCCCTGGTCGTCCCCTCGGCTGCCTGGTCGTCCTTCGTGGCCTTCGCCTCGGCCTGATCCGTACAGCGCGATGCACGGAACTCACGGTGGTGGAAACCTGGACAGGTCGGGCCTGGGCGTGACCTGTACCCCAGGGCAGGGGTTGAGCTGGCATCGCGAGCGCTGGATGTGCTTGCCCTGTCGGAAGAGTGCGTATGAAGCGGATCATCGCTCGGGTGTGGAAACTGATTCGTGGCCCGTTGCAGTGGCGCGTGCTGTGGTTCGCGCACGCGAAATTCATGGTCGGTGTCACGGGCGTTGTGCGTAACGACGCGGGGGAATTCCTGCTTCTGAAACACCGCATGTGGCCCGCCGACCGTCCGTGGGGTCTTCCTACCGGATATGCCGTCAAGGGTGAGGAGTTCCCGAAGACCGTTGTTCGGGAGGTCAGGGAAGAGACGGGCCTTGAAGTGGTGCCGGGTCGGCTGGTTCAGGTGACCAGCGGATACAAACTCCGCGTGGAGGTCGCGTACGAGGCTCTGTATGTGGGTGGGGCGCTCAGGATTGACGGCTTTGAGATCCTGGAGGCGAAGTGGTTCAGCCTGGACATGCTTCCGGAGGGGATGCAGGAGTCTCATGTCCAGCTCATTAAGTCGGGTGCTCCGGATTGACGGAACTCGGCCGTTCAGGTGGTCGTGTGCGCCCAGGAGGGGGCTTTGTCGGGCGTGGCTGCTTGGTTGTGTGGGGTTTGGGGTGAAGGGAGCAGTGTGGTCCGTTGTGTTGCGGATCGGGGAGGGGGGATTGGCGCGGAGCGGTGAGGAGGGTGTGGGCATGGGGCTGAAGAGGTGGGTGCCGCTGTGGGTGGGGGCGGTGGCGGTGGCGGTGGTGAGCTTGGGGGGTGTGTCCGGTGCCTCTTCGGCGGGTGCCGCTGAGCGCATGCCTGGCGTGGAGGGCCCGGAGGCGGCGGAGGAGTGTCATCCGGGGGCGGGGCCGTATCAGAGGGAGATTGAGGCGCATCTGGGGCTGGTGGCCGACGGTCGGCAGTCGGCGGGGGACTGCGGGGTGATCGCCGAGTATCAGCGGAAGCATGGGATCGAGCCGGCGCAGGGGTATGCGGGGCTGTACACCTACCGGGCGGTGGTGTGGGAGAGGGCGCTGGCGGAGGGGGATGGGATCGAGGGGTGTCCGGACGCCGGTGGGGTGGTGGTGTGTGTGGACATGGATCGGCAGATCCTGTGGGTGGAGGATGAGGGGCGGGTGATTTTCCGGCCGGTGCCGGCGCGTACGGGGATGCCGGGGTACGGGACGCGGACGGGGTGGTTCGAGATTTATCAGCGGGAGAGGGAGTTCTGGTCCACGCAGTTCGAGGGGCCGATGCCGTTCTCCCAGTTCTTCAGCGGTGGGCAGGCCCTGCACGCCAGCTATCGGCCCATCTTCGAGGACCCGGGCTCGCACGGCTGCGTGAATCTCCGTTATGAGGACGCGGAGGCGCTGTGGAACGGGCTGAGGATCGGTGACCAGGTGTATGTGTGGGGGGCCAGGGTCGGCGACTGAGCCCGGGCGGGACGAGCCGGTCAGCGGGGGACGGCGGCGGACACCAGCAGTCCGACCTGTTCGGAGACGGCCGTGGGTTCCTCGGCCTCCCCCTCCTCCTTCTCCTCGGGGTCGTTCTTCTTGGGCGGCGGGGTGAGGGCGACGACGCGGAGTTCGCGCCCGTCCGGCTTCTTCGCGGCCTCGGCGGCGGTCGGAAGCTCCCGGCTGATCATTTGGATGCGGTTGATGGTGAAGGTGGTCGTGGTGCCGTCGGTGTGCGTGATCTTCGCCTTGTCGCCGACGGCGGCCCGGGTGAGGCCGTAGAGGGGGCCGGGGCTGTCCTCCGTACCGACCTGGCCGCTGAGCACTGCCGCGCCCTTGTTCCCGGGGGCGACGCCGCCGGCCAGCCAGCCGATTCGGCCGGTGGCGTCGGGGGCGGTGACCTTCTGGTCCGTCCCGCCCTTGAGCCGTACAACATCCACCGGGTCCGCTCCATGGTCACCGGCACGGCCATCGGCTCGTACCAGG
Source organism: Streptomyces inusitatus (assembly GCF_014651115.1). Taxonomy (GTDB): domain Bacteria; phylum Actinomycetota; class Actinomycetes; order Streptomycetales; family Streptomycetaceae; genus Streptomyces; species Streptomyces amakusaensis. The sequence goes on from NZ_BMWG01000015.1 coordinate 83,924, forward strand.
GAGAAGGCGCGAGGGGCCTTGGAACCGCCTGCCCGCTGGTCGTCGGAGCCGGGAGGGGTGCCGCCGGACGGCGCACCGCAGGCGGTGAGGAAGAGGAACACGGGCAGTGTGATCAGGGCCGCGATCCTCAGCGAGGATCTGGTCCCGGGCCGGGCTGGACGGTACACCGGACTCCTCCTCGGACTCGGATTCAGCGGGCCGCTGACGGCGACCGAGCCTAGAAGAGGACTCGTACGGCCGGGCCCGACACCGCCGGAGGGAAGGGCCGGGTCACCCGAACGGGTTGTGCCCGGCGCCCAGGGGCGCCGGGCACAACCCGTCGGTCATTCGCGTCGCGGTGTCTCACTCAGGCGGCGCGGGCTCCTTCCGGCTCCCTTCCGGCGACGGTCCTCTTGTCCTTGCCCTTGTCCTTCGGCTTGACCTTGCCGCTGGTGGTGCAGCGGGGGTCGTCGCTGTCCGGCTCGCAGTTGTTGCCGGGGGTGTCGGAGACCACGGTGTTGATCAGCTTCAGGTCGCCGAACGTACGGCTGTAGGTGGTGACGGAGAAGGTGATCGTCGCGGTCTGGCCGGGGGCGAGCGCGCCGCTCCAGCTGAGGATGGGTTCGTTGTAGGTGACGGTGCCTCGGGTGGCGGCGGCGTCGCCGTTGTAGGCGGCGTCGTCCAGCAGACCGCTCAGGTCGTCGGTGAACGATGCCGGGTCCGCGGCGGTGTAGGCGGCGGTGCCGGTGTTGGTGACCGTGATGGTGTAGTCGACGGTGTCTCCGGGCCGCACGGTCGAGGGGCCGTTCTGCTCCTTGACGATGGTCAGCTCCGGGCGGCCGTTGACGGGGGTGTTGGTGGTGTCGGTGTTGTTGCCCGGGTCCGGGTCGGGGTCGTCGCCGGTCACGGTGACGGTGTTGGCGATGGAGCCGGTGGCGTCGGCCGCCACCGTGCCGGACACCGTCACCGTCACACTCTCGCCCACGGCCAGCGGTCCGCCGGTGCAGGTGAGCCGCCCGGCCCCGATGCCGCAGCCGTCACTGGTGGTGGACGGGTTCTGGATCTGGGTGGGCAGGGTGTCGGTCAGGGCCCAGCCGGTGGAGTCGTCCGGTCCGTTGTTGGTGACGGTGATGGTGTACGAGATCTGCCCGCCCGCGACCACGGATGCCGGTCCGGTCTTGGTGACCGCGAGGTCCACCTCCACGGGCAGCGGTGTCACCGTGGTGTTGGTGGTGTCGGTGTTGTTGCCGGGGTTCGGGTCGGGGTCGTTTCCGTCGACCGTGACGGTGTTGGTGATGCTGGTCGCGTTCGGCGATGCCGTGCCCGTGAGGGTGATGGTGGTGCTGTCGCCCACGGCGAGTGCGCCGCCGGTGCAGGTCAGAGTGCCCGCGCTGATCGAGCAGCCTGCCGTGGTGGTGGCCGCGTTGGTCAGCCCCGCCGGGATCGGGTCGGAGAGGGTCCAGCCGGTCGAGTCGGAGGGGCCGTTGTTGGTGACCGTGATCGTGTAGCTGACCGTGCTGCCGGCCGCCACCGATGCCGGGCCCGACTTGGTGACGGCGAGGTCCGCCGACACGCCCACCGTGGTGGTGGTCGAGTCCTGGTTGTTGTTCGGGTTGGGGTCGGGGTCGTCGCCGTCGACGATGGCGGTGTTCACGATGGTGCCCGCGTTCGCGGCGGCGGTGCCAGTGAGGGTGATGGTGGTGCTGTCGCCCGCCGTGAGTGCGCCGCCGGTGCAGGTCAGCGTCCCGCCGCTGATGGAGCAGCCGGAGGTGGTGGTGGCCGCGTTCTCCAGTCCGGCGGGGATCGCGTCGGTCAGGGTCCAGCCGGTGGAGTCGTCCGGTCCGTTGTTGGACACGGTGATCGTGTACGTCACCGAGTCCCCGGGAAGGACGGACGCGGGCCCGGTCTTGGTGACCGCGAGGTCGACCTCCGGCACGGGCAGCGGTGTCACCGTGGTGTTGGTGGTGTCGGTGTTGTTGCCCGGGTCCGGGTCGGGGTCGTTTCCGTCGACCGTGGCGGTGTTGGTGATCGTGCCCGCGTTCGGCGCGGTGCCGGTGAGGGCGATGGTGGCGCTGTCGCCCACGGCGAGCGGTCCGCCGGTGCAGGTCAGGGTCCCGGCGGTGATGGAGCAGCCGGGTGTGGTGGTGGCCGCGTTGGCCAGTCCGGCGGGGATCGCGTCGGTGACGGTCCAGCCGGTGGAGTCGGACGGGCCGTTGTTCGTGACGACGATCGCGTACGACACCGTGCCGCCGACGGTCACCGCGCTGGGGCCGGTCTTGTTCAGGGCCAGGTCGGCCGAGGGATTGACCGTGGTGTTGGTGGTGTCGGTGTTGTTGCCGGGGTTCGGGTCGGGGTCGTCGCCGTCCACGGTGGCGGTGTTCACGATGGTGCCCGCGTTCGCGGCGGCGGTGCCGGTGAGGGTGATGGTGGTGCTGTCGCCCGCCGCGAGCGGTCCGCCGGTGCAGGTCAGGGTCCCGGCGGTGATGGAGCAGCCGGGGGTGGTGGTGGCGGCGTTCGTCAGCCCGGCGGGGATGGAGTCGGCCACCGTCCAGCCCGTCGAGTCCGACGGTCCGTTGTTGGTGACGGTGATGGTGTACGTGACCTCGCCACCGGCTGTGACCGACGCGGGGCCGGTCTTGTTCAGGGCCAGATCGACGGACAGGTTCACCGTGGTGTTGGTGGTGTCGGTGTTGTTGTCCGGGTTGGGGTCGGGGTCGTCCCCGTCGACGGTGGCGGTGTTGGTGATGCTGGTGGCGTTCACGTCGGCGGTGCCGGTGAGCGCGATGGTGGTGCTGCCGCCCACGGCGAGTGCGCCGCCGGTGCAGGTCAGGGTTCCGCCGGTGATGGAGCAGCCGGGGGTGGTGGTGGCCGCGTTGTCCAGCCCGGCCGGGATCGGGTCGGTGACGGTCCAGCCGGTCGAGGCGTCCGGTCCGTTGTTGGTGACGGTGATCGTGTACGAGACCTGTCCGCCCGCCGTCACGGATGCCGGGCCGGTCTTCGTCAGGGCGAGGTCCACCGAGGCCGGGGTGACGGTCGTGGTCGTGGTGTCGGTGTTGTTGTCCGGGTTGGGATCGTCCTCGTCGCCGGTGACCGTCGCCGTGTTGGTGACGGTGGTCGCCCCGGGAGCCGCCGTGCCGGTGAGGGCGATGGTGGTGCTGTCGCCGACGGGGAGTGCGCCGCCGGTGCAGGTGAGGGTTCCGCCGGTGATGGAGCAGCCGGGTGTGGTGGTGGCCGCGTTGGCCAGTCCGGCGGGGATCGTGTCGGTGACGGTCCAGCCGCTGGAGTCGTCCGGTCCGTTGTTCGTCACCGTCAGCGTGTAGTCGATCTCCCCGCCGGGGTTGACGGCCGCGGGGCCGGTCTTCGTCAGCGCGAGATCCGCCTCCGGGGCGACGAACGGGACCGTGACCGTGTTACTGGTGGCCCTGGCCAGCTCGCCGTCCGGGGCCGTGCCCGTGGCCTGGGCCGTGTCCGTGACGCTTCCCGCCGTGACATCGGCCGCCGTGGTCGTGTAGGTGGCGGTGCAGTTGACCGAGGAGCCGGGGGGCAGCGGTGCGCTCGGGCAGCTCACGGCGGGGCTGCCGGGGCCGTTGTCGATGACGTTGAGGTCGGTGAGCGGGACCTGGCCGGTGTTGGTCACCCGGAAGGCGTAGGAGATGGTCTGCCCGGCCGCGGTGAACTGGTCCCGGTCGGCGGACTTGACGACCGTCAGGGCGCGGAGCGGGATGACCACCTGGTTGCTGGTCCCGTTGACGGTGTTGCCGTTGACCGTGCCCGTCACGGACGCGGTGTCGGTGATCGTGCCGGTCGCCGCGTCCGAGGCCGTGGCGGTGTAGGTCGCCGCACAGGTCATGGAAGTGCCGGCGGCCAGGGTGGTGGAGGGGCAGGAGACGGCCGGGGTGCCCGGACCGTTGTCGGTGACCTGGATGCCGGAGAGCGGGGCCGTGGCGGTGTTGGTCACGACGAAGGAGTACGTGATGGCGTCACCGGCCGCGAAGGTCTCCTCACTCGCCGACTTCGTGATCGTCGGCGAGCCGGGGACGGTGACGATCAGTGTGGCCGGTCCCGGCGGGTTGACCCCTGAGGGGGTCACGTTCGCCGGCTCGTTCACATAGGTGCCGGGGGTGTTGGACGTGACGTCGACCGTGAAGGTGCAGGACTGCGTACCGGCGGCGAGGACACCGCCGGACAGGCCGACGACTCCGGTGCCGGGGACCGCCGTGAGCGAGGCGGAGCCGCAGGTCGTGGCCGCGTTCGGGACGGCTGCCACCGTCACCCCGGACGGCAGGTTGTCGGAGAACGAGAAGCCGTTCTTCTCCGCGAGCTCGGAGGTGTTGGTGACGGTGAAGGTCAGGGTGGAGATGCCGCCCTGCGGGACGGACGCGGGGTTGAAGCCCTTGTCGAGCTGGGGGGTGACGTCGAGGATCCGCAGGTTGTCGTAGGCGTGGTCGTTGCCCAGCCCGCTGCCGTTGGCGTTCGTCATCTTCACACCGACGGCCGACCCGGTGAAGAACACGGACGAGTCGGAGGCGAAGGAACCGGCCTGGATGGGGCGCGCTCCCACGTTGTAGGTGCTGGAGCGCGGGTCGGTGCAGGGGTTGATCGCCTGGTCGTTGGCGGGGAGGTCGGGTCCCGCGCCGGTGAGGAAGAAGTTCAGCAGGGGGGCCGACACATTGCAGTTCACGGCCGCCACATCCACCGAGAAGGTGATGAAGCGGTTCGAGGTGACCAGCGGAATCGGATTGACCGTCTGGATCTCTACCTTGTTCGCCCCCGGGTTCGCCCCGTCGGTGTAGGCGGAGACGGCGTGGTTGGTGCCCGGCGTCGCCGAGCCCGCCACCTGGCCCAGCACATTGGCCATGGCCTTCAGCTCGGCCATCGCCGTGGCGCTCTGGTTCTGGCAGGCCGCGTTGTTCGCCCCCGTCTGGTCGAGGATGATCCCGTTGCAGTTGGCCGCGCTGATCCACGCGGGTGCCGCCGTGTATTTGGCGCTGATCGGGGGCGCGCCCGTGTAGGCGCTCAGCAGGATCGGCGTCTGGCCGGTCCCGTTCTCGAAGCCCTCGGAGTAGACCGAGGGCGGGCCCTGCGGCAGACCGGGGGCTCCGGGCGCGGCGGCGGCGCGGGCGGCGCTCGCCAGTGGCAGGGCGGTGCCCAGGGCCACCAGCTGGGCCCCGAGCACGAGGCCCGCGGAGAAGAGGACGCCGAGACGGCGTCCTCTTCGGGGGGAACCATGCATGTCGACATGCACTCCTTTGTCGGTTCACGGCCCCCCGAAGTCACACGGATACCTCATACGGCTGGTAACCATGTGAATCATCAGGATCAGGGCGGTGAACCTCACTCAAGGGGCCCTGGCCCGGTCGGCCACCTGGGCGCATTCGCCCGACCTCCTGAGCCGACCTCCTGAGCCGGCCTCCTGAGCCGACCTCCTGAGCCGGGCTTCAGGCCGTCTTCACATCGGCGTGCAGCAAGTGGTGGTCCGAGTCCTCGCTGGGGTGCATGCCGTGTGCGAGGGGGGAGACGCCGCGCAGGAAGATGTAGTCGAACTTGAGCTGCCAGTCGGTGCTGGCCTCGCAGTCGACGGTGGACGCGGGGCGGCACCGGGGGTCGGTGTCCGTGGCCAGTTTCCAGAGCGGGGAGAGCTCGGGGGCGGTGGGGACGGCGTTGAAGTCGCCGAGGACGATGGCGCGGTCGTGACGGGCGACTTCGGCGGCGAGGACGCGGGTCTGGGCGGCCCGGAAGGACTCCTGGCGGCGTTGGGCGAGATGGGTGTTGAAGACGCGGACGGGTTTGCCGCCGACGGTGGTGGTGACCGCCATGTATCCGCGGTCCTCGGAGCCGCCGTCGGGGTACTCGACGTTGACGCGGTCCTTCATGGGGGCGGCGGAGAGGATCGCCTGACCGAAGGCGCCGGGGCTCCAGGGCATACCGCCGCAGCGGTCCTTGTTCAGGAGGACCATTCCGTACTCGACGTGGTAGACGAGCCCGTGGCGGCGCTCCAGATAGTCGCGGATCTTCTCGACGTCACGGACGCACGATTCTTGAAGGCCGATGACCTGGGGCGCGTATCTGGCGATCTCGGCGGCCCGGTCGGCGTTGCTCTCCTTGCAGGGGTTGCAGATGTTCCACGTCATGGCCCGGTTCGGCACGATGTCCTTGACCGCTTTGACGGGCATCGGCCTGGCGACGGGGGCATCGCCCGGTGCGCCGGGGCCGATGAGCACGATGCAGGCCGCGGCCATGGCGCCCACGAGCAGCCACGCACCCTTTCCGAGCGCCATCGTCTCTCCTCACAGTGGGTGCGACCGAGTAGGTGACCTTCATGGAGAGGCTATGGGACGAAGCTGTCAGTGACGCATGCGGTGTGCCGGATCCTGCCGCGCCGATCCGGGTAAGGGGTAAGGGGCCCTTGGCGGGCGGGGCTTGTCGCCGCCGGCGCCGGCCGGGGACACCAGGTTCACGGGACACGAACACACCGGGAGTGCGCCATGAGCTACCGCCTGCTCGCCACCCGCCCCGTACTCGTGTGGGCGCTCGTCGCCGTAGGGGCCCGGATGCCCGTGGCGATGGCACCGCTGGCGCTGGTGTTCCTCGTACGGGAGCGCCCCGGCGGGTACGCGCTGGGGGCGGGGCTGGCCGCGGTCTATGTGGTGGGTGAGGTGCTGGGGGCGGCGGTGCTGGGGGCGAGGCTGAGGCCGGGGAGGGCGCGGGTCCAGTTGGCGGTGGGGATGGGGGTGGGGGCGGCGGCTTTCGCGGGGGTCGGGTTGTCGCCGGGGGCGCATCCGGTGGTGCTGGGGGTGCTCGCGGGGGCGGCGGGGGCCGCGCCCGCCGCGTCGCCGGGCGGGATGCGGACGCTGCTGATCTCGCGGCTTCCCGAGGCTCTGGTGGTGAAGGCGCTGAGCGCGGAATCGGTGCTCGTGTACGCGGTGTGGGCGGCGGCTCCCGCGCTCGCGGGGGTGCTGGCGCTGGGGGTCGCGCCGCCGCTGCCGATGCTGCTGGCCGCGGTGCTGCTGGCGGCGTCCGCGGCGGGGATGTGGGCGCTGCCCTCCGGGTGGGCGGCGGAGGAGGACGGCGGGGGAGAGGGCGCTTCCATGGCACGGGCGCTCGCTGCCGCCTGGCCCGTCTATGTCACCGGCGCCGCCGCGATGTCCCTGCTGGCACTGGCCGAACTCGTCCTGCCCGCGCTCCTGGAGCAGCGGGGCATCGGCGTCGGCTGGGCCGGTCCGCTGCTCGCCGGGTTCTCGGTCTCGTCCGCCGCCGGGGCGGTCCTCTACGGGGTGCGCGGCACCTGGCCCGGCTCGCTGCGGGCGCAGAGTCTGGTGCTGCTGATCGCTGTCGCGGGGTGTGTGACGCTCGTCGGGGCCTCGGGCTCGCTGCCCTGGATCGCGGGCGGTCTTCTCGTCGCCGGACTCTTGCAGTCCGGGGTGCAGCTGAGCCGCTCCCTCTCGCTGCGCGACGCCCTGCCGCCGAGCGCGCACGCGGCGGGTTACTCGGTGATGTACGCGGCGAGCGGCGTCGGCTACGCGGTCGCCGCGGTGCTGGTGGGGGCCGTGCAGAGCGCGGCCACGCCGTCGGCCGCGGTTCTCGCGGGGGTGGGGCTCACCCTGTCGCTGGTGGCGGTCAGCGCGCTGGGCGAAGCGGGGCCGCGGCGACGGGCGCGGCGGGCGCGGGCGGTCCCGGGGGCGCGGGGCGCGGGGGACGTCGGCGGGCGGTGTCCTGACCGATCGGCCGGATGATGCCGTCGTACAGCGCGGATCGGCCCGTACGCGCCGGGTGTGTACGGGCCGATCCGTGTGCGGCTGGGATCAGGAGGGCGGGCGGCTCACTTGGAGCAGGAACAGGGGGAGGCGGCGGTGACGCGGACGTCGTCGATGACGGGGCCGTACGCGCCGGGGACGGTGCTGGCGAAGCCGAGGGTGGTGGCGGAGGCGGTGGCCACGAAGGTCACCTGGCGCTGGACGTACCCCAGGGCGGTGAAGGTCTTCCCGGTGGAGTCGAAGGAGAAGTCCTGGAAGTTCTGGCCGTCGACCAGGACCTTGCCGGTCTTCAGCGCGGGGCCGCCGGCCGGGTTCGCGGCGAGCGCGTAGGTGACGGTGTAGGTGCGCCCGGGGATGGTGGTGAAGGTCTGGGCGACCGCGCCCGCCTGGCCGCCGTTGAGGTCGACGGACTGGTCGCCCTCGGCGGCCTGCCAGAAGCCCGCGCCGATCAGGTCCACGGTGCCGGAGGCGACCTTCCAGGGGCCGATGGACTGTCCGGCGGTGAGGGTGCTGAACGAGTTCGCCGGGGCGGTGGGGTATTCGAAGCTGCCGTCGTCGAAGCGGCTCACGGTCGCCGCCGAAGGGGCCGCCATCGCCGTCTGTGCGCCGGTCGCGAGGAGCGCTGCCGCGACGGCGGCGACGGCCAGGGAACGGGAGAGAGCCATAACTGCCTCCTAATAGGGTGTTTTCCTCCTACAACACGATCAGCGTTCCAGTGGACCGGAGGGGGTGGGGAGGCGTGTGGTCGGGCGTGTGGGAGTGCTGGACAGGGCGCGTGGTGCCGGAGCGCACGGCCGCGCTCCAACAAGCCGGTCGAGTCTGCCGTGTCGCGTTGGACAGACGGGGGCAGGGCTGCGCTCGGCGGCGGTCTGGACATGCGTTGATCTCTTTGAGGCGCTGATGGCGGTACTGGGGCCGCTGTGGTCCGTCCGGCCCGTACCGTTCTCCGTCCGGTGAAGACACGACCTAGGCTCGGACGCGTATACGCGCCGGGCGAGGGAAGGGCGGACGAGTTGCGAGACGACCAGGAAGATTCCAGCCCACCGGACCCACTGGACCCACCGGGGTACGGCGGCGCGGCACGGCCGGGCGTGGCCCCCACGTCCGTCCGGAGCGCGGGCACGATGTTCGCGGCCCTGTACGGGGAGTTGGTGCCGCACGGTTGGCACCGGCCGGAGCCGGAGGAGGACGCGTACTCGCTGTTCCATCAGCGGTCGATCGCCATGGGCTGGCTCGACGACCGGTCGGCCGGGGGCGACGCCGGGGAGGACATGCTTCGCGCGGCCGGGCTGTGGGGGATGAACGACGCCGGGTGGAGCCATCCGCTCGATGTCGCCGGAACGGGGCTGATCTCCTGGTTCCAGGTGGAGGCCAGTGCCGTGGCCGACGACCGGCCGCTGCCGGTGCGGCCGTTCCTGCGGTGTGCGGAGGACGCGACGGCGTGGGCCGGGACGGTGCGGCTCTCGGCGGTGCAGATCCTTCTGCCGGTACAGGGGATCGATCCTTCGTCGCGCCCGCCGTACGCGCCCGTGCCCTCGGCGGGGTCGGACGGCTGGTTCGCCGGACGGGACCCCGGGGCGAGGAAGCGGGTGGAGGTACGTGTCGACAGCGGTCGGGACCCGTCGGCGCCCGCCGTCGCGCGGCGGCTCGCCGAGGAACTCGGCCGCCTGGACCAGGAGGTGTTCGCCCTCGCCTCCGGACCCGCCCTCGGGTCCCACGAGGGCGGCGGCCGGGACGAGGCGGCCCTCCCTCCCCCGTTCCACGACAGTTTCTGGAACGGCCCGCCCCTGCACGGCACGGTGCTGCGCGGAGAGCTGGCCGAGTGGTCGGGCGACGCGATCGGCGGGCTGGCCGAGATCGTCGCCGATGTCACGGCCCGGCTGGGGGTCCGCTCGCCGCTGCTGTTCACCGTGACGCGGGCGGCCGGCGCGGCGGGCTGAGCCGGAACCGGAACGGCCGAGGGCCCCGCCGGTGATCGGCGGGGCCCTCGGGAAAGCGGGCGGTGCTACTTCACGTCGACGAAGTCGCCGCCGTTGGTGATGGCGGGGGTGGTCGAGTTGCCCGCGAAGGAGTAGCGGTAGGTGCCGTCGGCGGAGGCCTTGACGGTGGTCTTCAGGTTGCCCTTGCTGTCCGTCTTGACGGTCTTGACCGTGGTGAAGGTCTTGCCGCCCTTCTTGCGGAACTGGAGCTTCACCGGCTGGTTGGTGTAACCGGCGTACTTGCCGGTCTCCCAGTTGGCGCGGGTCAGGGACCCGGTGACGGTGAGGTCCTTGCCCTTCTTCACCGGCTCGGGCGAGGCGTTGATGGAGATCTTCGACAGACGCTGCATGTTGAAGGACTTGGCGTTGTCCTTGTTGATGTAGTCGCCGTCGTTGGCCGCCGCGCCGACGATGGTCTTCCAGCCGCCGGCCAGGTTGTTCGAGTACAGGTGGTACGTGGGGTCGATCGTGAAGGTGGCCTTGCAGGTGGGCTTGGAACCCTTGCCGCAGGTGGCCTTGCCGCCCTTGGGGCTGACGGCGCTCAGCGCGGTGTCGGGGGTCTTGCCGTACCAGAGGGCGCTGGTGGCGTAGAAGATGCCCGAGCTGTCGCTGGCGGTGAAGCTGACGGTGACCGTCTTCTTGGCGGAGGTGCCGAGGATGATCGCCTTGCCGCCGTTGACGACGACGTTCGAGATCTTCGTGTTGCCGACCGCCTCATCGGCCTGGGCGGCCGGGGCGGACAGAGCGGTGAGGGCCAGAGCGCCGGTTACCACGGCGGCAGATACACGAAAGCGCATGTCTTCCCGGTTCTGAAGGGGCTCGGCGGCACAGCGGGTGCGCCGTCCGGGAGCCCGGACGTTGGTGAGTCTGCTGACTCACCAAGTCCAGACAAAGCAGGAACCAAAATGGTTGTACGACGACATGCAGTTTCTTTTGGCGGGTCTCCGCGCGCGCCTCCGACCGGGCCTCCGGGCCGCCAGGCCGCCGGGCCTCGGACCGCCGGGCCTCGGACCGCCGGGCCTCAGACCGCGCCAAGCTGCGCGGGCAGCGGCTCGCGGTGCAGCACGGTCAGCCCCGAGACCGCGCGGGTCAGCGCGACGTACAGCCGGCGCAGCCCCGTCCGCTCGTCCGGCTCGCCCGCCACCACCGAGGCGGGCTCGTCGAGCACCACGTAGTCGTACTCCAGGCCCTTCGCGAGGGACGCGGGCACCAGCGTCAGCCGGGATTCGGCCGTCGTCTCCTCGCCGGGCGCGAGATGGGGAAGGCCCGCCGCCGTGAGCGCCCCGGCCAGCGCGGGCACCCGGTCGTCGGCCGCGATCAGACCGATCGAGCCCTCGTGGCGCAGCGACTGCCGGCAGGCGGCCACCACTTCCTCGTCCAGCCCGTCCGCGACCCGGCGCACCTCCAGGGAGCCCGGGGCCTCTCGTACGGAACGGACCTCCGCGAGGCCGGGGGACATGTGCGGCAGCAGCCGTGAGGCGTACGCGATCACCTCGCGCGGCACCCGGAAGCCCGCCGTCAGCTCCTCCACCGCCGCGTCCGGCTTGCCGAGGTGGGTCAGTGCCTCGCGCCAGCTGCCGGTGGCCCACGGGGTGGTGCCCTGGGCGAGATCCCCGAGCACGGTCGCCGAGCCCGTGGAGCAGCGTCGGCCGACCGCCCGGTACTGCATGGGGGAGAGGTCCTGGGCCTCGTCGACGACGACATGGCCGAGTGAGTGCGTACGCGCCACCAGGTCCATGGCCTCGTCGATCAGCACCGCGTCCGCCGCCGACCACTTCGCGGCCCGGACGCTCCGTACCGGCTTCGGCCAGAGGACGGTCCGCTGCTCCTCCTCGCTGAGCAGCCCCTCGGCGTGCCGGGCGAGGAACTCGGCGTCGGAGAGCAGCCGCAGCACCAGCTTCGCCGGGTCCACCGGCGGCCACATCTCCTTGACGGCGGCCTTCACGGCGCGATCGCGCGCGACCGCGTCCTGCACCCGGTCGTCCGGGGCCTCGCCGGACTCCTCCATCCGCACCAGGACGGAGTGCGCGATGCGCTGGGGGAGCGCCTCGCGGGCGGCCCCGTACCGCATGTCGCGGGCGAGCAGCTCCTGGACGATCTCCGACAGTTCGTACGCGGGGATCCGCCACCGCCGCGAGCCGCGCACCACCATCACCGGCTCGGTGGGGAGCGTGACGTGGGAGCGGACGGCGCGCCGCAGCACCTGGGCCATCCGGGCGTCGCCCTTGATCACGGCCGTTTCGGCGGGGTCGGCGCCGCGCAGCTCCACATGGGCGACCAGGTCGTCCACGGTGGACTGCTTGACCTCCAGCTCGCCCAGTGCGGGCAGCACCTGCTCGATGTAGTGGAGGAAGGACCGGTTCGGCCCGATGACCAGGGTCCCGGTGCGGGCGAGGCGCTCGCGGTGCGCGTACAGCAGATACGCCACCCGGTGCAGGCCGACGGCGGTCTTCCCGGTGCCGGGGCCGCCCTGGACGCAGACGGTGCCGGAGAGGCCGGAGCGGACGATCTCGTCCTGCTCGGGCTGGATCGTCGCCACGATGTCCCGCATGGGGCCCACGCGCGGGCGCTCGATCTCCGCCTGGAGGAGCCTGCTGGTACGGGACTCCTCGGCCGGGTCGCTCAGGTCCTCGTCCTCGTACGCGGTCAGCTCGCCGCCGGTGTAGCCGAAGCGGCGGCGGAGCCCGACGTCCATCGGGTCCTTCCGGGAGGCCCGGTAGAAGGGCTGGGAGACGGGGGCGCGCCAGTCCACCACCATGGGGTCGCCGGCCGCGTCGTGGACGTGCCGGCGGCCGATGTAGAAGCGGAACGCGCCCTCCCCGCCGATGCCGGTCTCGGGGTGCTCGATGCGCCGGTAGTCGAGCCGGCCGAAGAAGAGCGGGGTGTGGGAGAGGTCCGCCAGCTCCTTGATCCGGTTCTCCATCTGGGCCGCCAGGACCCGGGAGTTGACCCAGTTCGCGGTGACGTTGCTGAGGTCGAGCGCCTCGACGTCCTCGCGCATCACCCGCAGGGCGGTGCGGGACGCCGACAGATGGGCGCGCTCCCTGGCCAGGGGATCGGTCTCGGCCTCGGTCTCGGCCTCGGTACCGGTCTCGGTCTCGGTGCGTTCGTCGGGCTGGTCGTGGGCGCGCGCGGACACAGGGATCGCCTCCGGGTCGGGAGAGAACAGCGTGGGCATGGCCGGCCGGTTTCCGTCCGGACGGCGGCGCTCCGCGACAAGCGGAAGGCGGGGGAGACGCAGGAGTCTAGTCATCGTCCGGGACGACGGCGAACGCGTTTCTCGGCGGCAGGGAGGACACGGGTCTCCTCCTCAGGTCCCGGACCCTGACGCCGACCCCTATACCTGGAGGAGGAGGAACTCCGGGGCGGGGTTCAGCCCTTGGGGCGATGTGGCGAAAGGGCAGGTGGAGCCAGTATGGATCCATGAACACAGCGACTTTCGCCACCAGCGCCCACGCCTCCCGCGCCACCACCGGCGGCTCCGACGGCGACAACCACGCGCCCCAGGGCATGGGCGGCGCACTGCGCGCGCTCAAGGTCTTCGCCGGGGCCATCTTCAGCGTCGCGGTCCTCGGGGAGTACGCGGAGGACGCGGGCGTACGCCGCCACTGAGCACGCCCCGCCCCCGCCTCCCGTCCCGGCCGGTTTCAGCTCACTTCAGCAGCTCGTCCGCGTCCACGATCCGGTACGCGTATCCCTGCTCCGCCAGGAACCGCTGGCGGTGCGCCGCGAAGTCCTGGTCGATGGTGTCCCGGGCGACCACCGAGTAGAACCGGGCCTCGTGCCCGTCCGCCTTCGGCCGCAGCACCCGGCCCAGCCGCTGGGCCTCCTCCTGGCGCGATCCGAAGGTCCCCGACACCTGGATGGCGACCGTCGCCTCCGGCAGGTCGATGGAGAAGTTCGCCACCTTCGATACGACGAGCACCGAGATCTCTCCCTGACGGAAGGCGTCGAAGAGCTTCTCGCGCTGCGCGTTCGAGGTCTCGCCCTTGATCACGGGCGCGTCCAGATGCTCGCCCAGCTCATCGAGCTGATCGATGTACTGCCCGATGACCAGCGTCTGCTCCCCCCGGTGCTTGGCGACCAGCGCCTCCGTCACCTTCCGCTTGGTCGCGGTGGTGGCACAGAAGCGGTACTTCTCCTCGGTCTCCGCCGTGGCGTACGCGAGCCGCTCGGCATCGGTCAGATTGACCCGCACCTCCACACAGTCCGCCGGCGCGATGTACCCCTGCGCCTCGATCTCCTTCCACGGCGCGTCGAACCGCTTGGGCCCGATCAGCGAGAAGACGTCCGACTCCCGCCCGTCCTCGCGCACCAGCGTGGCGGTGAGGCCGAGTCTGCGCCGCGCCTGGAGGTCGGCGGTGAACTTGAAGACCGGCGCGGGCAGCAGATGCACCTCGTCGTAGAGGATCAGACCCCAGTCGCGGGAGTCGAACAGCTCCAGATGCGGGTAGATGCCCTTCCGCTTGGTCGTCAGCACCTGATAGGTCGCGATGGTGACCGGGCGGATCTCCTTGCGCGTACCGCTGTACTCGCCGATCTCCTCCTCGGTCAGCGAGGTCCGCTTCACCAGCTCGTGCTTCCACTGGCGGGCGGAGACGGTATTGGTGACCAAAATCAGCGTGGTCGCCTTCGCCTGAGCCATCGCCCCTGCCCCGACCAGCGTCTTTCCCGCCCCACACGGCAGAACGACCACTCCGGAGCCACCGTGCCAGAAGCCCTCGACGGCCTGCTTCTGATACGGCCGCAGCGCCCAGCCGTTCTCGTCCAGATCGATGCGGTGCGCCTCGCCGTCGACATATCCGGCGAGATCCTCGGCGGGCCAGCCCAGCTTCAGCAGGGTCTGCTTGATCTGCCCCCGCTCCGAGGGGTGCACCGCGACCGTGTCCGGGTCCAGCCGCTCCCCGACCAGCGGCTGAACCTTCTTCGAGCGCAGGATCTCCTCCAGCACCGGCCGGTCGGTCGAGGTCAGCACCAGACCGTGCACGGGGTGCTTGGTGAGGGTCAGCCGACCGTAGCGGGCCATCGTCTCCGCGACGTCGACCAGCAGCGCATGCGGGACGGGATAGCGGCTGTACTGCACCAGCGCGTCCACGACCTGCTCCGCGTCGTGCCCGGCGGCACGGGCGTTCCACAGCCCGAGCGGGGTGATCCGGTAGGTGTGGATGTGCTCCGGGGCGCGCTCCAGCTCCGCGAAGGGGGCGATGACCCGGCGGCAGGCGTCGGCCTGCTCGTGGTCGACCTCCAGCAGGAGTGTCTTGTCGCTCTGGACGATGAGGGGACCGTTCACGACTTCGCCCTTTCGTTAAGCCAAACCTCCAGTGTGCCGTACGTCCTCAGGCCGGGTCGTCCGCGAGCTCCGCGACGCCGGTGATCCGGTGCAGTGGATAGGTGCGGACCTCGTCGGCCGTGTGGTCGTACGCGGTCACGAAACCGCCCTCGACGCGCACCGGGGCGATCACTCGCTGGCTGGCGGCGCCCTCGGCGTTGACGTAGCCGATCCAGAGGGCGGAGCCGGTCATCACGGCGGCCTGGACGGTGGCCAGGGTCTCCGCGGAGGTGGAGCGGGGGAGTCCGCCGCCGGGGCCCGGGGTGCGGGCGGTGGGGGCGGCGGTGGGCTTGCGCTCGACGGTGGCGGCGAGGTCGCCCGCGCGGACGGCGCGGACCGCCGCGCTCAGGAGGGTGTCGTCGGGGGCCGGGGGGCCGTCGGGGACGGGGACGGGAGGGGTGCGCGGAGGGGTGCGGTGGGCGTGGGCGCGGGTGATCAGGACATCGCCCTGGGGGGATTCGGCGGAGGGGGCGTAGCCGATGGACCGCAGGCTCTGGAGGAGGGTGGTGGGGTCGGCCTGGGCGGCGAGGACGGTGGGCGCGAGACGGCGCAGACCGAGGCCCTGGGAGCGCTTGTCGGCGAGGATCTCGTCGAGGAGCGCGTCGTCGTCGCAGCGCACATAGGCGGAGGCCGCGCCGATCCGCAGATGGCCGTGGCGGCGGGCCACGTCGTCGATGAGATAGCTGAGCGGCTGCGGCACCGGCGTACGGGAGTGAGTGGCCAGGAAGGTGTGGAGGTCGGAGGCGGAGCGCCCGGCGTCGAGGGCGCGGCGTACGGAACCGGGCGTGAAGCGGTAGACCGTCGCCCCGCCCTTGGACTCGATGTCGGCGAGGACCGCGAGGGTCTCGGCCAGCGGGCGCTCCAGCGGGCCGGGGGCGACGGCGGTCAGATCGGCCTGGAGCAGGACATGGTCGAGCGGGGTGGGCAGCAGCGGGGCGAGGGCGGTGGCCGCCGCGCTCTGGGCGGCCGCGCGCTCCACCGTGGTCAGGGCGGCGGTGCGCGCACGGTCGGCGGCGGGCTGCGGCTCCCCGTCGGCGGGGCCCAGCAGCGCCCGGCCGTGCCCGGACAGCGCGCCCCGGCCGGTCACGCCCAGGGTCTCCGCCTCCGCGAGCGTCCAGGCGGCCATCCGGGAGCGGAGGTCCACCACACCGTCGGAGCCGGCTCCCGCGCCGGGCCGCAGCGGGCGCTCCCACCGCAGCCGGGCCAGCACGGTCTCCGGGTCGGGCGCGGTGCCGGGCTCCAGCGAGGCCAGCAGCTCCAGCACCCGCCGGCGCACCTCGGGCGCGGCCGAGCGGTCCATCTCGGGCCCCAGCGCGGAGAGCGCGCGGCCCTTGCCGTCGTGGCCGCCGACCAGACCGGCGGTACGGGTCGCGGTGAGCCAGGCGTCCGCCAGCAGCGCCCAGCGCTCGGCGGCCGGGAGGGTGAGCCACTCGTCGTACACGGGGGTGGGGGCGTACCGCTCGTCGGCCTCGCCGTCCGCGGCGAGCAGGCCCGCCGTGTACGTCAGCTCCAGCCAGAAGGCCGCCATCTGCTCATGGGTGTCCAGCGCGGCGGCGGTCCGCTTGAGGTCGCGGACGGCGAGCCCGCCTGCCCGCAGCACCGGCGGGCCGCCCTCGTGCCAGTCCTGGAGCAGCTCCTCGACCGTCGACAGCGCGGTGTACGCCTGTCCCGCGGCGGCTTCGTCCACTCCGGCGGGACGGCCCGAGGCGGCGGTCCTGGCGGGCAGGACGGCGGGCGGCACCGGCTCTGCGGTGCGGTGCGCGCGGCCCGCCCGCAGATGCAGGGCCGCCTCACGCGGCAGCACGACCGTGCGCGGGGAGGCGGGGAGCAGCAGACCGTGGTCGCGCAGCCAGCGCACCGGGGGTGTGGGGCTGGCCGTGACCTCTCCGTACGGCGGGCCCCACACCAGCCGGTCCAGGACCGTCAGCGCCTCCGACGGGGCCTGGTCGAGCAGCTCGCCCATCCGCCGCCGGTCGGTGAAGAGCGATGTCAACGCGGTGACCGCCGACACCGGATCGTGCGTCGTCGGCAGCTCGTTCGCGGCCAGGATCTCCTGGAGCCGGCCGGGCGACATCCCGGCCGTCGCCTCGGCGACGGTGGGGCCGAGGCCGGTCGGGGACGGGCGGGAGGGCGAGGGGGTGAGCAGCTCCCGGGCGGTGCGCACCAGCCGCAGCCGGCCGCCGCCGCCCCAGACCAGGGCCTGCGTCCGCAGCGTCTCGACGGCGCCCGGCAGGGCGGCCTCGACCTCAAGGTCGCCGTCGTCGCCGCCCAGCAGCGCCAGCAGGGTCTCGTACCGGCCGGGCTCGGGGGCGACCGCCAGCGCCTCGGCGGTCTGGAGGGTGAACCGGTCGAGCCGCTCCAGCGCCCGTACGACGGAGGCGCGGGTGCTCGCGCGGGTGGCAAGCTGGGTCAGATCCCCCGGCACCGGGTTGAGGAGGTCGGGGCGGGCGCGCAGCAGCGCGGTCAGCTCCTGCTCGCTGCGGGCACGCAGGGCCTCGGCCAGTGTGCGCGGACTGCTTCCTTCGGGCGTGGTCCCCATCCGGACCACGTTAGTCGCTGGAAGGGCCTGTGGAGTCCCCGGAGCGCTGAGGGCGCGCTACCGTCGGCAGGCAACATCGGGGAACGTCAGGGGAGCCGGCCGTGGGGATCGAGAGTGATCAGCTCGTCTACGACTATTTGAGCCGGGTCGGCGATCTGGCCCAGCAGCGTCAGCTGCCGTCCGGGACCCGGATGGAGCTGGTGTCGGCGCTGCGGTCCGAGATCGACCGGCGGCGTGCCGGTGCGGTCCCGGACACCCCCGCCGCCGTGCGCCGGATCCTGGGGCGGATCGGCACTCCGGACGAGGTCGTGGCGGCGTCGCTGGACGGCTCCGGGGCCGTGCCGCCGCCCTCCGTAACCCCTTCCGCCCCGGCCCCCGCCGCTCCGGCCGCCGCGCTGCCGGAGCAGCGGGTGCGCCGCCGGATCCCGCGCCCGCGCAAGACGGTGGCCGAGCGCCCGAAGGCCCCGCCCCTGCCCCCGGCGGGCGGGCTGCCGCCGCATCTCGCGGGCCTCGACGAGCTGGGTTCGTCCGACGCGGATGTCGCGGATGTCGCGGATGTCGCGGACGTCGACTGGTGGAGTGTGACCCCGCAGCCGTTCGGGCCGGGCGAGCGGGTGGCCGGGTTCACCGGCGGGGTCGAGATCCCCGAGATACTGACGCCGCCTCCGGTGGAGGAGGACGGGAAGAAGACCGGGGAAGCGGCGACGGAGAAGGGGAAAGAGGAGAAGGAGGGCGGGGGCGCGGCGAAGGCCCGGCCGCGCGGCCCGCTGGGGCTGCTCCGCCGCCGGGCGGCGCCCGCCCCCGCCGAAGCGGCCTCCGTCGAAGCCGCCGAGCCCGAGCCCGAGCCCGCGCCGAAGCTCCGGCTCAGCAACCCGCTGCTGCTGCTCGCCGCCGCGCTGCTGCTGGGGGGCGTGCTCTTCGGCTCCTGGATCCCGCTCGGCCTCGGCTGGGTCCTCGCGTATCTCTCCCGCAGGCTCAACCCCGCCGAGACCAAGCTCGCCGTCTTCGGGCTGCCGGGCGCGGCGCTGGGCGCCGGGGCCCTCTGGCTCTGGGGCCGTACGGAGGGCCGCTGGGGCGAGCCGGTCCCCCCGGAGGGGATGGCGGACGCGATCTCCGCCACCGGCCCCTGGGTGCTGAACGGCGCGGCGCTCGCCTCCGCGCTCTATCTGGTCTGGCGCTCCCGCCGCTGAGCCCGCCCCCGCCCCCGCCCCGGTCCCTGCCTCAGCCGGTGGTGGTGCCGGTCTTCTGTACGGGTACGGGAAGGTCCGCCGCGTCGGGGGTGCGGGGCGCGTCGGGGGTGTACGGCGCGCCCGGCACCACCAGCGGGGAGCCGGTCACCGGGTCCGGGACCACCACCGACGCGAGCCCGAAGACCTCGCGCACCAGCTCGGCCGTGACCACCTCGGCGGGCGGGCCCTCGGCGACGATCCGGCCGTCCTTCATCGCCACCAGATGGTCGGCGTAGCGGGCGGCCTGGTTCAGATCGTGGAGCACGGCGACGACGGTCCGCCCCCGCTCGTGGTTGAGCCGGCGGACCAGATCGAGGACTTCCACCTGGTGGGAGATGTCGAGGAAGGTCGTCGGCTCGTCCAGCAGCAGCACCTCGGTGTCCTGGGCGAGCGCCATCGCGATCCACACCCGCTGCCGCTGTCCGCCGGACAGCTCGTCCACCGGGCGCTCGGCGAGATCGGTGACATCGGTGCGCGCCATCGCGTCCGTCACCGCCCGCTCGTCCTCCTCCGACCACTGCTTCCACCAGGCCTGATGGGGCTGGCGGCCGCGCGAGACCAGATCGGCGACGGTGATCGCCTCCGGGGCGACGGGCGACTGGGGCAGCAGCCCGATGGCGCGCGCGATCGTCTTGGTCGGTATCTTCGCCAGCTCCGCGCCGTCCAGGAGCACCGCGCCGCCCGCCGGCTTCAGCAGCCGGCCCAGCGCGCGCAGCGTGGTCGACTTGCCGCAGGCGTTCGGCCCGACGATCACGGTAACCCGGCCCTCGGGAATCGCGAGATCGATGCCGTGGACGACGGTCCGGTCCTCGTACGCGAGCGTCAGCCCGCGCGCCATGAGCCTGCTCACGCGTTCCCTCCGGTGGTACGGCCGCGCATCAGCAGCCAGATCAGATACGGCGCGCCGAGGGCGGCCGTCAGGACCCCCACGGGCAGTTCGGTGGGGGCCAGGAGCTTGCGGGCGAGGAGGTCGGCGCTCACCACGACCACCGCTCCCGTCAGCGCCGAGCAGAGCAGCGGGATCTGCGCGGTACGGGTCAGTCTGCGGGCGATCTGCGGTGCGAGCAGCGCCACGAAGTCGACGGGTCCGGCCGCGCCCGTCGCCACGGAGGCCAGCACCACACCGGTGACGACGAGCCCGAGGCGTACTCGGCCGAGCCGGACGCCCAGCGAGGTGGCGGTGTCGTCGTCCAGGGAGACGGTCCGCTGGGCGCGGGCCGCCCACAGCACGGCGGGGACCAGGGCGAGCATGGCCCAGGCGAGCGGGGTGGCCTCCTCCCAGCCCCGGCCGTTGACGGAGCCCGACATCCAGATCTTCGCCTGCTGGGCGATGTGGTGGTCGGTCTTCGTGAGGAAGAGGAGGGTGATGGAGCGCAGGGCGACGCCGATGCCGATGCCGATGAGGACGAAGCGGGCGGCCTGGAGTCCGCCGCGCCAGGCGAAGAGATAGACGAGCGCGGCGGCGGCGAGGCCCCCGGCGATGGAGAAGTAGGGCAGCACCGTCGCCGAGACGCCGAAGGCGAGCCCGCCGACGGTGACCGCCGTCGCGCCCTGGCTGATGCCGATGATGTCGGGGCTGGCGAGCGGGTTGCGGGCGACGGTCTGGATGAGCGCGCCCGCGACGCCGAAGGCGAGGCCGACGAGGAGGCCGACGGTCATCCGGGGCAGCCGCAGGGTCCCGACCACCAGCTCGTGGTCGGAGGGGTGCCCGAGGACCACCTTCAGCACCTCGCCCGGGGGGACGAAGCTCTCCCCGACGGACAGATACAGCACACAGACGGCGGCCAGCAGCGCCCCGAGCACGGTGGCGACCAGCGCGGACCGCCGGTGCAGCAGAAAGGCGGCGGGGCCGGTCCGGACGACGGCGTAACCGGTGGGGCGGACGGTGGGACGGGCGGTGGTGGTGCTCATGTGCGGACCCCCGTGGGGTTGGCGGAGCGGGCGGGGGTCACACGGGTCACGCGGAACACGGGGGGCACGGGGGTCATGCGGGGACCGCCTTGCGGCGGACGAGGAACACGAGGAAGGGGACGCCGATCAGCGCGGCCGTCACACCCGCCGGTATCTCTCCCGGCGGGAACACCACCCGCCCGATCACATCCGCCACCAGCAGCATCACCGGGCCCACCAGCGCCGCCAGCGGCAGCACCCACCGGTGGTCGGTGCCCACGACCGCGCGGACCAGATGGGGGACCGCCAGCCCGATGAAGGCGATCGGGCCCGCCGCCGCCACTCCCGCGCCGGTCAGCACCGTCGCGCCGAGGCCGCCCACGATCCGTACCGCCGCGATGTTCTGGCCCAGCCCCTTCGCCATGTCCTCGCCGAGCGCCAGCGCGTCCAGACCGCGCGCGACCGAGATCACCAGCACCGCGCCGAGCAGCAGGAACGGCCAGAGCTGGGCGGCGATCGCCATGTCCCGGCCGGCCACCGAACCCACCTGCCAGAAGCGGAACTCGTCGAGGGTGGCGGCCTGGGTGGTGAGGATCGACGTCACCACCGCGACCAGCAGCGCGTTGATCGCCGCGCCGCTGAGCGCCAGTTTCACCGGGGTGGCCCCGCCGCGCCCGTTGGCGGCGATCGCGTACACCGCCACCCCCGCGATCGCGGCCCCGGCGAATCCGAACCAGACGTACCCCGCGAGCGTGTGCACCCCCGCGAAGGCGATCGCGCAGACCACACCCACCGAAGCGCCCTGGCTGATGCCGAGGATGCCCGGGTCGGCGATGGGGTTGCGGGTGATGCCCTGCATCACCGTGCCCGCCATCGCGAGCGCCGCGCCCACCAGGACCGCGATGACCGTACGGGGGAACCGCATCTCGCGGACGACTTGGGCGTCCTCGCCGCTGCCGCCGTGCAGCAGGGCGTCGAAGACGGCGGACGGCGCGATCGGCCGCGCCCCCACCCCGAGGCTGAGCAGGGCCGCGATCAGCAGGGCCACAACGGCCGCCGCCGTCCAGCCGATGCGGCGGACCGCGAGCGCGCGTCTGGCTGACATGTGCACCAATCAGGGAGCGGAACCAGCAGGTTTGGTAAGGCTTGGCTTAGTGTAAAGGGGCGGGTGTAGGAGCCACCGATGGGCACAATTGACCTCATGGACCCTCTGGACCCTCTGGACCCTCTGGCTTCCGGCCCGGCCCACCGCGCGGCGCCGAACGCGGGCGAAGCCGACGGCGGCATCACCGTCGGCTTCGACCTGGACATGACGCTGATCGACTCCCGCCCCGGCATCCGCGCCGCGTACCACGCGCTCACCGAGGAGACGGGGGTGTGGATCGACGCCGACCTCGCCGTCACCCGGCTCGGCCCGCCGCTGGAGCAGGAGCTGGCCCACTGGTTCCCCGATGATCAGATTCAGGCCATGGGCGACCGCTACCGGGCGCTCTACCCGGCGTACGCGATCGAGCCGACCCGGGCGCTGCCCGGCGCGCGGGAGGCCGTCGCCGCCGTCCGCGAATCCGGCGGCCGGGCGATCGTGGTCACCGCCAAGCACGAGCCGAACGCCAGGCTCCACCTCGAAGCGCTCGGCATCGTCCCCGACGCCGTCATCGGCTGGCTCTGGGCCGAGGCCAAGGCCGAGGCGCTGCGCGAGTACGGCGCGAGTGTGTACGTGGGCGACCACATCGGCGACGTACGCGGCGCGCACACCGCCGGAGCCCTGGCCGTCGCCGTGCCCACCGGCCCCTGCGGCCCCGCTGAGCTGCGCGAAGAGGGTGCGGACGTGGTGCTCGACGACCTCACGGCCTTCCCCGCCTGGCTGCGCGGGCACCTCGCCCGAAAGGGCTAGGCGCGGCTAGGCGACGGACTTCGCGGCGCGCCGCTGAGCCGCGATCGAGCGCAGCACCCCCGCCCCGGCGATCATGAAGCCGACGCCCATGAGCATGCAGACGCCGTAGGCGATCGGCGGAAACGGATCCGTCCCCAGGAACAGCGGTGCCATGGTGACCAGAGTGGCCACCGCGCCGACGATGAAGACGATGCCACCGGTACGGACCAGTCCGTCACCCGGTGCGGTAGGAGTAGCAGTCATCCAGCCAGGGTAGTTCCCAGCGAGTAGGAACCGATCGGCGACGTCTTGTCACCAGCCCCTGGACCATTAGCCTTGGGTTGCGGGTCGGACGGCCCGCGGCAGTGCTTCCAGAGCCGAAATCGGCGCCACGCTTCCGGCGGCCCCAGCGCCCCCATGAGTACGAAGACGAGGACAGACGTGCCTACCGGCAAGGTCAAATGGTTCAACAGCGAGAAGGGCTTCGGCTTTCTCTCCCGCGACGACGGCGGCGACGTCTTCGTGCACTCGTCCGTGCTGCCCGACGGAGTCGACTCGCTCAAGCCGGGCCAGCGTGTCGAATTCGGTGTGGTCGCCGGCCAGCGTGGTGACCAGGCCCTCTCCGTGACGGTTCTCGACCCCACGCCCTCCGTGGCGGCGGCGCAGCGGCGCAAGCCGGACGAGCTGGCCTCCATCGTGCAGGATCTGACAACCCTGCTGGAGAACATCACTCCGGCGCTGGAGCGTGGCCGCTACCCCGACAAGGCGCAGGGCGCGAAGATCGCGGGGCTGCTGCGCGCGGTCGCCGACCAGCTCGACGTCTGATCAGTCCCTCTTCCGGCGCGTCGGCCCTCTCCTCCCGACGCGCCGCCCCCTCCCGTCGTACACCCCCGTCGTACAGCCCCCGTCGTACAGCCGCCCGCAGCACAGCCGTACAGCCGTCGCCGTCAGCCGAAGGCCAGCGCTCCAGGGGCCAGCGGCGGTACGAGCCCCTCGGCCGCGGCCCGGGTGAGCAGCCCGCGCACCGCCGCGTAGCCGTCCTCTCCCAGCTCCGCGGTGAACTCGTTCACATACAGACCGATGTGCTGGTCGGCGACGGCCGGATCCATCTCCTGGGCGTGCGCCCGGACATAGGGCCGTGAGGCCTCCGGGTCGTCCCACGCCATCCGTACGGAGGTACGGATCGAGGCGGCCAGCAGCTCCAGCGTCTCCCTGCCCAGCGAGCGCTTGGCGATGATCGCGCCGAGCGGGATGGGCAGGCTGGTGGTGTTCTCCCAGTGCTCGCCCAGATCGGCGAGGCAGTGCAGCCCGTACGTCCGGTAGGTGAACCGGGCCTCGTGGATGACGAGTCCGGCGTCGACCTTTCCGTCCCGTACCGCGGGCATGATCTCGTGGAACGGCATCACGACCACCTCGCCGACCCCGCCGGGCACCTGGTCGGCGGCCCAGAGCCGGAACAGCAGATAAGCGGTCGAACGCTCGCTCGGCACCGCCACGGTCTTTCCGCGCAGATCCCCGCCCGGCTCCCGGGTGAGCACCAGCGGGCCGCAGCCGCGGCCCAGCGCGCCGCCGCAGGGCAGCAGCGTGTACTCGTCCAGCACCCAGGGCAGCACGGCGTACGACACCTTGAGGATGTCGCCCTCGCCGCGCTCGGCCCTTCCATTGGTGATGTCGATGTCCGCGAACTCGACGTCGACGGCGGGCGCGCCGGGGACCCGGCCATGGGCCCACGCGTCGAAGACGAAGGTGTCGTTGGGGCAGGGCGAGTACGCGATCCGCAGGGTCACGACGACTCCTCGAAGAGGGGGCTGAGCTGCTCGAAGCCGGTCCGCAGGGCGGCCAGCGCCGCACCGATGCGCCAGGCGGCGCGATCGCGCGGGCCCACCGCGTTGGAGATCGCCCGGATCTCCAGCACCGCGACCCCGTGGGCGGCGGCGGCCTCGGCGACGCCGAAACCCTCCATCGCCTCGGCGGCGGCCCGGGGGTGACGCCCGCTCAGCTCGGCGGCGCGGGCGGCGGTGCCGGTCACCGTGGAGACGGTCAGCACCGGCGCGCACCGGGCGCCGGTCAGCCCGGCCGCGCGGGCGGCGAGCGCTGCGGGCGGCAGATGGGCGGTGCGGCCGAAGCCGAGTTCGTCGACGGAGAGGAAGCCCTCGGCGGTCTCGGCCCCGAGGTCGGCGGCGACGATCGCGTCGGCGACGACCAGCGAGCCGATGGGCGCGTGCGGCGGGAAGCCGCCGCCGATCCCGGCGGAGACCACCAGGTCGTACGGGGTGCCCCCGGCGCTCGCCAGGGCCAGCGCGGCGGCGGTGGCCGCGGCGGCCGCCGCCGGTCCGACTCCGCCCGCCATCACCGTGGGGCCGGGCCTCGCCGACCGGCCGGCCGGGAACCGTGCGGTGAGCCCGGCGGCGACGGACTCGGACTCGGCCGCCACCGCGGTCACCACCAGTACGCGCATCACCGGGCTCCCGGGGTCACTTCTTCTCTAGCGTGAACAGCCAGATGCCGATGAGCTTCTTGCCGTCGGTCTCGACGATGCTGATGTTCGTCTTGTTGGTGGTCTCGCCGGTCTGCGAGGTGAAGAAGGCGTTGGCCGGGATGGTCCGGTACGTCTTCTTGAACGGCTCCTGCTCGGCGGGCTGCCCGCCGATGAACAGGGTCCAGCCGTTCTCCGCGATCTCCGGGTCGACACCGAAGCGGATCTTGTCGTCCAGCGAGACCTTGACGGTCTTGCCCGAGTCCTTGTTCAGGCACCCCTGGACCAGGGACTCCTTGATGGCCTTGCCGTCGTTGTAGCAGGCGGCCTCGGAGTTCACGGACTCCGTCCCGACCGTGACGGTCGCGAGCGGGGTCGGCTTGTCGCACGCCGAGAGTACGAGGAGCCCGGCGGAGACGGCGCCGATGGTGGCAGCGGCCCGGCGGCGCCTGCCGGAGAAGATCGCAACGGTCATGGCCAAAAGGCTATCGGTCCCGCCCGCCCTTCCCGCGCGGGGGTCCGGCGCGCCGCACGCGAGGGCCTGTCTGGCGGATCTCGCCGCTCTCACGCGACCCTCGGCCCGGTGCGGCCACTGCGCCCGCTCCGCCCGCACGCGCCCACCAGACCGCGCACCGCCAGCCCCGCGCCCGTGCCGACGATCGCCGCCGCCACCGACATCCCCAGCGCGCCGTTGAGCGGCAGCACGATCCCGATCGCGCCGCCCACCACCCACGACATCTGAAGCAGCGTCTCCGAGCGGGCGAACGCCGAGGTCCGCACCTCCTCCGGCACATCCCGCTGGATCAGCGCGTCCAGCGACAGCTTGGCCAGCGCCTGGCAGAACCCCGCCGTCGCGGCCAGCACCGCCACCATCCCCGCCCCGAAGAACACCGCCGCCAGCACCGCCGCCGCCAGCGCCGTGCCGAGCACCGTCACGATGATCATCTCCGGGGCCCGGGTCCGCAGCCAGGCCCCCACGGCCGTCCCCAGGGCATTGCCGAGCCCCGCCGAGACCCCCACAAGACCCAGTGAGACCGCCGCGCTCTGCCCGGCGAGCGGATGATCCCGCAGCAGAAAGGCGAGAAAGAAGATGAGGAAACCGGAGAGCATCCGGAAGGCCGCGTTCGCCTGAAGGCCGTGCAGCACCGAGGGCCCCACCGTCCGCAGACCCGGCTTCCTCTCCCCGAGCGGCAGGATCCGCGCCTTGTGCTCGCCCTTCGCCGAGTCCACCTTGGGCGGCAGCTTCAGCGCCCAGTACGTCCCCAGACAGAACAGCGCGCACGCCCCGTACAGCGGCCACTGCGGCCCGATCCGGTGCAGCCCCGCCCCCACCGGCGCGGCCAGACCCGTGGCCAGCAGCCCCGCCAGAGTGACCCGCGAATTCGCCTTCACCAGCGAGAACCGGGGAGGCAGCAGCCTCGGCACCACCGCGCTGCGCACCACCCCGTACGCCTTGGAGGCCACCAGCACCCCCAGCGCCGCCGGATACAGCTCCAGCCCGCCTGTGGCCACCGCCCCCGAGAGCCCCAGCGCCAGCAGCGCCCTCGCCAGCATCGCCGCCGCCATCGCCGCCCGCCGGCCGTGCGGCAGCCGGTCCAGCAGCGGGCCGATCACCGGCGCGAGCAGCGCGAAGGGGGCGAGAGTGATGGCCAGGTAGAGCGTGACCCGGCCGCGCGCCTCGTCCGTGGGCACCGAGAAGAAGACCGTGGACGCCAGCGCGACCGTGATCATGACATCGCCCGCGCCGTTCACCGCGTGCAGCTCGATCAGCCTTCCGAGGCCCGACTCGCCCGCGCCGTGCGCGTGCGTCGCCCTCCGGATACGTCTCCCGGTACGGGTGAAAGGGGCCCGCAGGGCACGCCCCACCGCCCGGATCGCTCTGCTGAGCGCTCCGGGCCCCTCGGCCGACCTGGCGGCTGCCACCTCGTCATACTGCCCCAAGCACCCGTGGGAACACGCGCGATGCGCGCTGAGTCGGGTCCCTGTCGACCCCTTGTTGGAGCGCGCAGGTGGGCGCGGAGCTGAGGAAGGGGTAGCGTGCGTAGCGCGCCACCGGCGATTGTTCTCGGCCGCGCGCCTCTTCGTCATCCCTCAGAATGGATGACGGTAGGTGTGCCCGGGACGGGTTGGTCTGGGCGCGGACGTCGATGCGGCCCCCTGGTCCGCTCCGCCTGCGCCCCGTACCGCCTCACGACTCGGCAGGCGCACCCGTGAGACGGCGTAGGAGAGAAGCGAGACCTGTGAGTGCTGCGACGACGCGAAGCCGAACCCCCGACCGCCTGTGCGCCGAGGCGGTAGATCTCGCCCGGACGGCGGCGGAGGAGACCGCGGCCCCGGGGGTGGTGGGTGAGCATGTGTCCCTTGTCTCGGAGGGCGACCGTGTCGTCACTCACTTCTTCGAGTGCAAGGAGCCCGGCTACCGGGGCTGGCGCTGGGCGGTGACGGTCGCGCGGGCCTCCCGCGCCAAGAACGTCACCCTCGACGAGACCGTCCTCCTCCCCGGCCCCGACGCCCTCCTCGCACCCGAGTGGGTGCCCTGGAGCGAGCGGCTGCGCCCCGGCGACCTCGGCCCCGGGGACCTCCTCCCCACCGAGGCGGAGGACCTCCGCCTGGAGCCCGGCTTCACCGGCGAGGACGCCCCCCCGCCGAACTCCGCGATCGCCTCCACCACCCACGACCTCGCCGAGCTCGTCGAGGCCGAGGACGCCGAGCTGACCGACCGCGCCCCCGCCGACACCGTCGCCAACGCCCGCGGCGAGATCGCGGCCGTCGCCGAGGAGCTGGGGATGCGGCGGGCGCGCGTGCTCTCGCGCTACGGCCTGCACATTGCCGCCGACCGCTGGGAAGAGTCCTTCGGGGCGAAGACACCCATGGCGCAGGCCGCGCCCGCAGGGTGTGTGACCTGCGGCTTCCTCATGCCGATCGCCGGGTCGCTCGGACAGGCGTTCGGTGTCTGCGCCAATGAGTTCTCCCCCGCCGACGGCCGAGTCGTCTCCCTCTCCTACGGCTGCGGCGGCCACTCCGAAGCCGCCGTCATGCCCAAGACCCCCCAGCCCCCCCAACCCGTCTTCGACTCCCTCGCCACCGACGCCTTCCCCCTCACCCAGGACACCCCCACCCCATCCCCGTCCCCCGACGAGGACCTGGGCCACTCCTAGCCGACCCTCCGGGCCCCGCTCGGGCCCCGAGGGCGCGGGGTCCGTCCTCAAACGCCGGACGGGCTGAGATCGACGTCTCCGGTCCGTCGCGGGCCCGCCGTGGCGCGGGGTCCGTCCTCAACCTCCCCCTGGCTCCGCCGGGGGGACCCCCAGACGGGCTGGAATTGACCTTCCCGGCCCAGTTCGGGCCCCGGGGCACGGGTCCGCATACGAGCTTGATACTGACGGGCGGGGCAATATCAAGCCCGTCCGGCGTTTGAGGACGGACCCCGCACCCCGAGGGGCTGAGCGGGGCCGGGCGCGTCAATTTCCAGCCCGTCTGGGGGCTCCCCAGCGGAGCAAGCGGGAGTTTGAGGACAGGCCCGCACCCCGGGTGCCCGCACTGAACCAGGTACGTCAATTCCAGCCGGCCAAAACCACCCCACCCCCCACGCGGTACCTTCACCCCAGCCCACTCCCCACCCCCCAGAGCGGAGCACAGCGTGAGCGTCACCCCCACAGAGCGGCCCGATCCGTTCGGAACCGGACGGCTGAGGCGTGGGGTGCTGGACGCGTGGGCGGCGGCCCCCGCGCGGTTCAGGGAGGACGCGAACGCGGAGGAGGATCTCGTACTCGGGGGCTACCGCGACCGTCTCGTGGTGGAGCTGGCGCAGAACGCGGCCGACGCCGCCGCCCGCGCGGAGACCCCGGGCCGGCTGCGGCTCACGCTCAGGCCCGCCGAGGGCGACTCCCCGCCGGTGCTGGCGGTCGCCAACACCGGCACCCCGCTCGACACGGCCGGCGCGGAGTCGCTCAGCACCCTGCGGGCCTCCGCCAAGCGCGGAGACGGCGAGAGCGTCGGCCGCTTCGGCGTCGGGTTCGCCGCAGTGCTCGCCGTCAGCGACGAACCGGCGATCCTCGGCCGTACCGGAGGCGTCCGCTGGTCCCTGGCCGAGGCGAGGGCTCTCGCCCAGGAGGCGGCGGCGGACAGCCCCGGGCTCGCGGACGAGATCCGCCGCCGGGACGGACAGGTCCCGCTGCTGCGGCTCCCGCTGCCCGCCCAGGGGCCCGCCCCCGAGGGGTACGACACGGTCATCGTGCTCCCGCTGCGCGACGGCGCGGCCGTCGACCTGGTGGAACACCTCCTCGACGGGGTGGACGACGCACTGCTCCTCACCCTCCCGGGCCTCGCCGAGATCGTGATCGAGACCCCCGACGGCGTACGGACCGTGCGCCGCGCCACCCGGGGACCGTATGTCCACATCGACGACAGCGAGCACGGCGAACGCCGCTGGCGGACCGTCAGCCACACCGGCTCCATCAAGGCGGAGCTGCTCAAGGACCGCCCCGTCGAGGAGCGGCTGCGCCCCCACTGGTCCGTCACCTGGGCGGTGCCCGTGGACGGCGAGGGCGCGCCCGCCCGTCCGCGTACCGCCCCCGTCGTGCACGCGCCGACCCCGACCGACGAACCGCTGGGCGTCCCCGCGCTGCTGATCGCCTCGTTCCCGCTGGACACCACGCGCCGCCACCCGGCCCCCGGCCCGCTCACCGACTTCCTGGTGCGGCGCTCGGCCGAGGCGTACGCCGAACTGCTCGCGGAGTGGCGGCCGGTGTCCACCGGCACCATCGACCTGGTGCCGGGCCCCCTCGGCAAGGGCGAGCTGGACGGCGCGCTGCGGGCGGCGATCCTGGAGCTGCTGCCGCGTACGGCCTTTCTGCTCGCCGCCGCCCCCCGCCCCGCCGACGAGGAGGAGGACACCGGGCTCCCCGGCCGTACCGCCCCCGCCGGGCTGCGGCCCATCGAGGCGGAGGTGCTGGAGGGCGCCGGGGCGGACACCGTACGGGTGCTGGCCGAGGTGCTGCCGAGCCTGCTGCCCGCGGGCCTGGAGCGCCGGGCGGAGCTGCGCACCCTCGGTGTCGCCCGGGTGCCGCTCACCGAGGCGATGGACCGGCTGGCCGGTCTGGAGCGCGAACCCTCCTGGTGGCACCGGCTCTACGACAGCCTCGCGGGCGTCGACCCGGACCGGCTGACCGGCCTCCCGGTGCCGCTGACCGATCTGCGGACGGTCATCGGCCCCCGGCAGACCCTGCTCCCGCTCTCCGACACCCCGGCGGACCTCGCCAGGCTCGGGCTGAAGGTCGTTCACCCGGACGCCGCCCACCCCCTGCTGGAGAAGCTGGGCGCGCTGCCCGCCACCCCCCGCGCCGTACTGACCACCCCTCAGGTCCGGGCGGCCGTCGCCGGTTCGCTCGACGCGGGCGAGATCTGGGACGAGGACGCCCTCGACGCCGAGGAGCTGGCGGACACCGTGCTCGCGCTGGTGCGCGACGCCGACCTCGAACCCGGCGACGAACCCTGGCTCGGCGCGCTCGCCCTCCCCGACGAGGACGGCGAGCCCGCCCCCGCCGGGGAGCTGGTGCTGCCCGGCAGCCCCTTCGCGCAGGTGATGCGCGAGGACGGACCGGCGCTCTGCGACGCCGAACTGGCGAACCGCTGGGGCCCGCGCCCGCTGGCGGCCTGCGGAGTCCTCGCCGACTTCACCCTCGTACGCGCCACCGATGTCGTCCTGGACCCCGACGAGCTGGAGCCCCGCGACGGCGACTACGCCGAGCCCGACGACGCCGGTCTGCTGGACGCCGTCGACGTCTGGTGCGAGGACGTCCTCGACCGGCTGCCCGAGACCCCCGTCCCGCCGGTCGTCACCGAACTGGTCGCCGTCCGCGATCTGGACCTGGTGGACGACGACCGCTGGCCGCAGGCCCTGGCCCTGCTCTCCCGCCCGCCGCTGCGCGACGCGCTCACCCAGCCGGTGCGGGTGCTGCTGCCCGACGGCACGACCGAGTCCGTACGCCCGTACACCGCGTGGTGGCTCCGCGACCACCCGGTGCTCGACGGCCGCCGCCCCGCCGGACTGCGCGCCGCGGGCGGCGACCCGCTGCTGGAGGGCCTGTACGAGTCCGTCGACGCGGGCGGCTTCGACGACCCGCAGGTGCTCAGGGCGCTGGGGGTACGCACCACCGCGGCCGATCTGCTGGACGAGCCGGGCGGCGCGGCCGAGCTGCTGGGCCGCCTCGCCGACCCGGACCGCCCGGTGCGCCCCGCCCAGCTCCACGGCCTCTACAGCGCGCTCGCCGACCTCGACCCGGAGCAGGTGACCCTCCCCGACGAGCTGCGGGCGGTCGTCGACGGCGCGACCCGTGTCGTGGACGCCCGGGACGCGGTCGTCGCCGACGCCCCCGATCTGCTGCCCCTCGCCGACGGACTCCCGCTGCTCCCGGTCTCCCCGGCGCGCGCCGGGGAACTGGCCGAGCTGCTCCAGGTCCGGCTGCTGAGCGAGACCCTCACGGCGGAGGTGACCACCGAGGGCGAGGAGCACGGCGTACCGGAATCCGTCCATGTCCTCCTCGGACCCGCCACCCCCGCCTTCTACGTCGAACACGACGAGCTGATCGCCGGCGGCGTCGAACTCCCCTGGCGCCGCACCCCCGACGGCACCCTCCACGCCTCCACCCTGGAAGGCGTCGCCGCCGGCCTCGCCTGGTCGGCCGGCCAGTGGCCCCGCCGCTTCGAGGTCGCCGCCCTCCTGGAGGACCCCTCCCGTACCGAGGAACTCGCCCGCGACCGCTGGTTCGACGCGGGCTGACCCCGAAAACCGCTTGGGCCGCGCGGCGGGCGCGTGGTGGGCTGAGGCGGTGAGCGACTACAGGGACAGGGACAGGGACAGCGACAGGGGCGGTACGGGTGACGCCGCCGGGACCGCCGCCGCCGGGGAGTACGCGGCGCTGCTGGAGCGCGTGGGACGCGACCGGCACGCCCTCGGACTCGTCCTCACCGGCTCCCGGGCCCGCGAGGGCACCGCCACCGCCCGCTCCGACTACGACGTCTACCTCGTCGCCGAGGACGGCGCGGAACACGGCCCTCTAGCCGCCGAGCGCCGCCGGGACGGTCTGCTGGATGTGGTCCTGCTGCCGCTCACGGAGTTCCGCGCCCACGCCCTGCCCGGTTCCGGGACCGAGTGGAACCGGTACGCCTTCACCCGCGCCGAGGTGGTGAAGGACACCGCCGACGGGCTGATCGCCGAACTCGTCGCCGCCAAGGGACGGCTCACTCAGGCGGAGGCCGCCGAGAGTGCGCCGGAACTCCTGGACGCCTTCCTCAACAGCGTCTACCGGTGTCTGAAGAGCGACCGCGACGGCCGCTCGCTCGCGGCGCGGCTGGACGGCGCGGACACGGTGCCGTACTTCCTCGGCTATGCCTTCGCGCTGGACGGCCGGGTCCGCCCGTACAACAAGTATCTGGAGTGGGAGCTGCGCCACCATCCGCTCGACCGTGCCGAGTGGGCCCCCGACCGGCTGTTGCCCCTGCTGGGCGAGGTGCTGTCGGAGCGGGGGCCGCGCGCGGTGCGGAGGCTCTTCCGCGAGGTGGAGCCGTATGCCCGGGCCCGGGGGCACGGCCCGGTGCTGGACGGCTGGGGGGACGATCTGGAGCTGATGCGCGGGTCCGAGTCCGGGTCCGGAGACGCGGACGGGAACGGGAACGGGAACGGGTAGGAGGGCCGGGGCGGCGGGCGGTTCAGGCGGTGCCGACGAATTCCTCCAGCATGCCGTCGAGCTCGGCGAGGGTCTGCTCCTGCGTGGCGACCTTGTTCTGCTGGAGGAGTTTGATGGCGCTCGCGGCGTATTCGGCGAGGTCCACGATGAGGTCGCAGAAGCCCTCCTGGTCCTGGAGGAAGGCGTCGGTGAGGACCCGGGCGGACTCCTGCATCGGGTGCTCCGTGAGGAGGCTGCGCATCACCACGGTGACGTCGGGGGATCTTCCGTGGGGGTCCATCTCGTGTTTGGCGGCTTCGAGATGGTCGATGAACACCTCCGTGGTGACGTGCCGGTGCTCGGCGAGGAGCATGGTCAGCCCGGTCGCGGAGACGGCCGTGCCGGTGGCGAGTGTGACCACGCGGCTGTTGCCGCCCTCCTCGGCGTCGGCGCGGGCCGCGGCGATCACCACGCGGCAGGCGGGGGAGTCGATCCGCAACCGCGCCGTACGCGACGCGGGGTCCATGGAGGCCCGGATCAGATCCATGACGGGCTCGTGGGGTTTCGGCATGTAGCGCATGCTGACAGCCGTGGGGCGCTGTCGCCGGTGACTCGGCAAATCCGGACGTAACCGAACAATGACGCCGGTGAAACGGACAGGGGCGTACAACTGGCGGACGGATTCAGGGTGCGTACGGGCAGAGCCGAACGCAGCCGATCATCGGGTTCGGCCTTCGGCCCCGCCCCGCGCGCTCACGGCCCCGCGCGCTCACGGCCTCACGGCCTCACGGCCTCACGCCGGGAACCTCCGGTCCACCCACCGCCAGCCGAACTCCAGCAGCACCGCCCCCGCCGCCGCGACCCCCACCGCCGTCCACGGCAGGACCGTCCCCACCAGCTTCAGCGCGAAGAACTCCTGGAGCCACGGCACCGCCAGCACCACCACGAAGCACAGCCCCATCGCGGCCACCAGCGCGACGCGCCACCAGGTGTAGGGCCGGGCGATGATCGCGAGGACCCACATCGAGACGAGGAAGAGCGTCAGCGTCGCCGCGCTGGTCTCCGCCTCCAGCGCGCCCGGGCCGCTGTAGTGGGAGCGGGCCAGCAGATAGGTGCAGAAGGTGGCCGCCGCCGCGATGACGCCCGCCGGGATCGCGTACCGCATCACCCGCCGGACGAAGTGCGGCCGGGCGCGCTCCCGGTTGGGGGCGAGCGCCAGGAAGAAGGCAGGCACCCCGATCGTCAGCGTCGAGAGCAGCGTCAGATGCCGGGGCAGGAAGGGGTATTCGACCTGGCTGCACACCACCAGGATCGCCAGCAGCACCGAGTAGACCGTCTTGGTGAGGAAGAGGGTCGCGACCCGGGTGATGTTGCCGATCACCCGGCGGCCCTCGGCCACCACCGACGGCAGGGTGGCGAAGCTGTTGTTCAGCAGCACGATCTGGGCCACCGCCCGGGTGGCCTCGGAGCCCGAGCCCATCGCGACGCCGATGTCCGCGTCCTTGAGCGCGAGCACATCGTTGACGCCGTCGCCGGTCATGGCGACCGTGTGCCCCCGGGACTGGAGCGCGCCCACCATGTCCCGCTTCTGGCGCGGGGTCACCCGGCCGAAGACCGAGTGGGCGTCCAGCCGCGCCGCCAGCTCCTCGCCCCCGGCGGGCAGGGTGCGCGCGTCGACGGGCCGCTCCGCGCCGGGCAGGCCCAGCTTCTGGGCGACCGCGCCCACCGAGACCGCGTTGTCGCCGGAGATGACCTTGGCGGTGACCCGCTGCTCGGCGAAGTACCGCAGGGTGTCGGCGGCGTCGGGCCGCAGCCGCTGCTCCAGCACGACGAGCGCGACGGGCCGCGCGCCCTCGGCGGCCGTCGCGGAGTCCAGCGAGGCCCCGGCGGCCCGCGCCAGCAGCAGCACCCGCAGGCCCGCCTCATTGAGCCGCTCGACGCCGTCGAGTTCCGGATCGCCGGGCGCCAGCAGCACGTCGGGCGCGCCCAGCAGCCAGCTCGTACGCTCCCCGCCCTCCGCGACGAGGGTCGCGCCGCTGTATTTGCGGGCCGAGGAGAAGGGCAGGGTGTCCGCGCACCGCAGCCCCGGACCCTTGTCCGGAAACGCCTCGGCGATCGCCTGGAGGGAAGCGTTCGGGCGCGGGTCCGAGGCCCCGAGCGCGCCGAGGACCGCGTGTACGGAGGACTCGTCCATGCCGCCGAGCGGGCGCACCTCGGTGACGTCCATCCCGCCCTCGGTGAGCGTTCCGGTCTTGTCCAGGCAGACCACGTCGACCCGGGCAAGACCCTCGATGGCGGGCAGCTCCTGCACCAGGCACTGTCTGCGGCCCAGCCGGATCACCCCGATCGCGAAGGCGACGGAGGTCAGCAGCACCAGCCCCTCGGGGATCATCGGCACGATCCCGCCGACGGTCCGGGCGATGGAGTTCTTGACGTCCTCGTTCTTGACGACGAGCTGGCTGATGACGAGCCCGGTCGCGGTCGGGACCATCATCCAGGTCACGTACTTGAGGATGGTGCTGATGCCGCTGCGCAGCTCGGAGTGGACGAGGGTGAACCGCGAGGCCTCCTCGGCGAGCTGGGCCGCGTACGCCTCACGGCCCACCTTCGTCGCGGTGAACGCGCCGCCGCCCGCGACCACGAAGCTGCCGGACATCACGGGGTCGCCCGGTCGTTTGAGCACCGGGTCGGCCTCGCCGGTGAGCAGCGACTCGTCGATCTCCAGGCCGTCGGCCTCCACCACCTCGCCGTCCACCACCACCTTGTCGCCCGGGCCCAGTTCCACGAGGTCGTCGAGGACGATGCCGGAGGTGGAGACCTCGGCCGCGACTCCGTCGCGCCGTACCGTCGGCCGGGCCTCGCCGATCACCGCGAGCCCGTCGAGGGTCCTCTTGGCGCGCAGCTCCTGGACGATGCCGATGCCGGTGTTGGCGACGATGACGAAGCCGAACAGGCTGTCCTGGATCGGCGCGACGATCAGCATGATCACCCAGAGGACGCCGATCAGGGCGTTGAAGCGGGTGAGGACATTGGCCCGGACGATCTCGCCGAGCGAGCGGGAGGACCGTACGGGTACGTCGTTGACCTCGCCCCGGGCGATCCGCTCGGCGACCTCGGCCCCGCTCAGCCCGGTCGCCCGGCGGCGGGAGGCGGGCATGGTCATGGGGTGTACGGGATCCAGCTCGGCCCCCGCGTCGATCGGCGGGCCCTGCTGCCGCGCCGCGCTCCGGCCGTCTTCGCGGCCGTCAGGTTCCGGACCGTCCGTGTCGATCCCTGCCCGCTGAGTCATGGTTCGTACGGTACGGAAGGAGCGGCGGGTCCACCCCTTGAGGGAGCGGCCCGTGTGTCGGGGTCGGTCAGCTTCCGGCGGGGCCGGTTCCGGGGCCGTCCGGGGTCCGCGCGTCCTGAGCGGTGTCCGCGGCGGTCTCGGCTGCCGCCGCCGCCCGCTTGATCGCGGCGTCGCGCTTTCGGACGTACCAGATGCCGATCAGCCCGAGGCCCGCGCCGGCCAGACAGGTCCACACCCACCACTGGAGATCGCGGTCGGCGAACCAGCCGTAGAACGGGAGCTGCGCCAGGAAGAGGACGAACCAGAGGATCGTGCCACCGGTGACGGTGGCGACCACCGGCCCCTCCAGGGGCTCGGGCGCCTCGTGCTTCGCAGTCCACTTCGCCATGGGGACAGTGTAGGCACCCCGCCGGGCCCCGGCGGGGCGTCGGCGGCCGGCCGGGGAATGGGTGCGGTCGGCCCAGTCGCCACGGGGGTCTACGCGCGAAGATGGCGATCTTCGGTTCATATGTTCATACTGAAACGGTTTGCCCCTGACCTGTTTCACTCGTAGAAACATCCAAGAGCATTGATGAGGACGGAATGACCCCGTCGGCCACCGCCGCCGCCCCCGAGGGCCCGCCGAAGGGCGCCGCCCCCGGCGGCCTTGACCGCTACTTCAAGATCTCCGAGCGCGGCTCCACGGTCGCGCGCGAGATCCGCGGCGGCTTCGCCACCTTCTTCGCGATGGCTTACATCATCGTGCTGAACCCGATCATCCTCGGCAGCGCCAAGGACATGTACGGCCATCAGCTCGACAACGGCCAGCTGGTCACCGCCACCGTGCTGACCGCCGCCTTCTCCACCCTCCTCATGGGCGTCATCGGCAATGTGCCGATCGCGCTGGCGGCCGGCCTCGGTGTGAACACCGTCGTCGCCCTCCAGCTCGCGCCCAGGATGTCCTGGGCCGACGCGATGGGCATGGTGGTCCTCGCGGGCTTCGTGGTGATGCTGCTGGTCGCCTCCGGCCTGCGCGAGCGGGTGATGAACGCCGTACCGCGCAGCCTCCGCAAGGGCATCGCGATCGGCATCGGCCTGTTCATCATGCTCATCGGCCTGGTGGACGCCGGCTTCGTCTCCCGCATTCCGGACATCGCCCAGACCTCCGTCCCGCTGACCCTGGGCCACGGCGGTCATCTGCTGGGCTGGCCGGTCCTGGTCTTCGTCCTCGGCGCGCTGCTCACACTGGTCCTGATTATCCGCAAGGTGCCCGGCGCGATCCTGATCTCCATCGTCGTCATGACGATCGTCGCGATGATCATCGAAGTGATCGTCGACCTCCCGGACCGCGCCTGGGGCCTCACCGTCCCGAAGTGGCCCGGCAATCCGCTGAGCACCCCCGACTTCGGGCTCGTCGGCGAGGTCAGCCTCTTCGGCGGCTTCGAGAAGGTCGGCATCCTCACCGGCTCGCTCTTCGTCTTCACCGTCCTGCTGTCCTGCTTCTTCGACGCGATGGGCACCATCCTCGGCGTCGGCGACGAGGCCAAGCTCATGGACAAGGACGGCAACTTCCCGGGCATCAACAAGGTCCTCCTCGTCGACGGCATCGCCGTCG
Source organism: Streptomyces inusitatus (assembly GCF_014651115.1). Taxonomy (GTDB): domain Bacteria; phylum Actinomycetota; class Actinomycetes; order Streptomycetales; family Streptomycetaceae; genus Streptomyces; species Streptomyces amakusaensis. The sequence goes on from NZ_BMWG01000015.1 coordinate 121,522, forward strand.
CCTCCGGCGGCGCGACCTCCTCCTCCGCCACCACCTGCTTCGTGGAGTCCACCGCGGGTGTCGGCGAGGGCGCCCGCACCGGCCTCGCCTCCGTGGTCACCGGCGCGCTCTTCTCCCTCGCCCTCTTCCTCACCCCCCTCGCCACGATGGTCCCCTCCCAGGCCGCCACCCCCGCCCTCCTCGCGGTCGGCTTCCTGATCCTGGCCGGCTCCATCCGCGACATCGACTGGACCGACTTCACCCTCGCCGTCCCCGCCTTCCTCGCGATGGTGATGATGCCCTTCACCTACTCCATCACCAACGGCATCGGCATCGGCTTCATCGCCTTCAGCGTCCTGCGCCTCGCCACGGGCCGCGGCCGCGAGGTCCCCATCGCGATGTACGCCGTCTCCGCGGTCTTCGTCTTCTACTACGCGATGCCCGCGCTCGGTCTCACGTAACGGAGCCCCCGCCAGAACCCCGCCCCGTACGGGCGTCCCGGACCTCGGTCCCGGGACGCCCGTACGGCGTTTCCGGGGCCTTCCCGCGGCCCTCCCGGAGCCCTCCGCGCGTCGCTCTCCGTACTCGTCCGTGCCGTGTCGGCGACGCGTTAAACCGGTTGGTCTTTAGACAGAGTAATGAGTTACGCTAATAAACATGTCTGACCTGTCCAGCGGTGCCGCCGACGGCGACACCGCACGCACGGTGGCCGACGCCGCCGCAGGCGCGATCGCTCCCGACGACGTCGCCGCCATCAGCGCCCTGCGCTCAGCCGTGATGCGGCTGGGCCGCAGGCTCAAGCATCAAAGGGTCGACGAGTCGCTCAGCCCCACCGAGATGTCGGTGCTGGGGACGCTCGCGCGCTGCGGTTCGGCGACCCCCGGCGAGCTGGCGCGCAAGGAGCATGTCCAGCCGCCGTCGATGACCCGGATCGTGGCGCTGCTCGAAGCCAAGGGGCTCGTGCGGCTGGAGCCGCACCCCGACGACCGCCGGCAGAAGGTGGTCAGCCAGACCGAGCGGGCCGAGGCCATGCTCGACGAGAGCCGCCGCAAGCGGAACGCCTGGCTGGCCGAGCTGGCCGAAGGCCTGGACGAGGACGAATGGGCCAAGCTGCGCGCGGCCGCCCCCGTTCTGGAGAAGCTCGCACATCTGTAACGAACACCTTTGAGGAGGCGAACACTTTTGCGTACGGGACCCGGAGCAGACTCCGCACCCGCACCCGCCCCTACGACGTCCATGTTCAGCTCGCTGAAGATCCGCAACTACCGGCTCTTCGCCACCGGTCAGGTGGTCTCCAACACCGGCACCTGGATGCAGCGGATCGCCCAGGACTGGCTGGTGCTGACCCTGACCGGCTCGGCCTCCGCCGTCGGCATCACGATCGCCCTCCAGTTCCTCCCGATGCTGCTCTTCGGCCTGTACGGCGGGGTGCTCGCCGACCGGCTGCCCAAGCGGCCCCTGCTGCTGGCCACCCAGTCCGCGATGGCCCTGACCGGCATCGCGCTCGCCGTCCTCACCCTCACCGGCGAGGTCCAGGTCTGGCACGTCTATCTCACGGCCTTCCTGCTCGGCCTCGTCACCGTCGTCGACAACCCGGCCCGGCAGACCTTCGTCGCCGAGATGGTCGGCCCGGACCAGCTCGGCAACGCCGTCAGCCTCAATTCGGCGAACTTCCAGTCCGCCCGGCTGGTGGGACCGGCCGTCGCCGGTGTGCTGATCACCGCCGTCGGCAGCGGATACGCCTTCCTCTTCAACGGGCTCTCCTTCCTCGCGCCCATCGCCTCACTGCTGCTGATGCGCACCGCCGATCTGCACAAGGTCGAGCGCGCCCCGCGCGGCAAGGGCCAGCTCAGGGAAGGGCTGCGCTATGTCTCCTCGCGCCCGGAGCTGATCTGGCCGATCGTCCTCATCGGCTTCGTCGGCACCTTCGGCTTCAACTTCCCGATCTGGCTCACCGCCTTCGTCCACGACGTCTACGACTCCGGCGCGAGCACCTACGGCCTGCTCAACACCCTGATGGCCGTCGGCTCCCTGGCCGGAGCGCTGCTCGCCGCCCGGCGCGCCACCTCACGGCTGCGCATACTCGTGGGCGCGGCGGTCCTCTTCGGCGCGCTGGAGATCGTGGCCGCCCTCGCCCCCGAGTTCTGGATCTTCGCTCTGCTGATGGTGCTGGTCGGAATGTTCGGCCTCACCGTCAATGTCACCGCCAACTCCAGCATCCAGATGGCGACCGACCCGGCCGTCAGGGGCCGGGTGATGAGCCTGTTCATGATGGTGTTCGTCGGCGGTACGCCGCTGGGCGGACCGCTCTTCGGCTGGATCACCGACGCGTACGGGCCCAGGGTCGGCCTCGCCCTCGGCGGGGCGATATCGCTGGCGGCCGCGCTCGGCGTCGGCCTGCTGCTCGCCAGGTCCGGCGGGCTGCGGCTCAAGGTGGATCTGCGCCGGGGCCACAAGCACCTCGCCTTCGTGCCGAAACAGCGTGAGGAGAGTCTGACGGCCGCCGTCTGACGCGCGGACCCCGGCCGGGCGAGACTCGCCGTATGAGACTCTTCGCCGCTGTACTCCCCCCGGCCGGGGCGGTCGCCGAGCTGGGCGCGGCCGTCGACCGGCTGCGGGCGCTGCCCGGCTCGGACACCCTGCGCTGGACCGGCCGGGAGGACTGGCACTACACCCTCGCCTTCCTGGGGGAGGTCGAGGAACGGCTGCTGCCCGAACTGACCGCCCGCCTCGCCCGGGCCGCCCGCCGTACCGACCCCTTCGCGCTCCGGATCCACGGCGGCGGCCACTTCGGCGGCCACACCCTGTGGGCGGGCGCGGCCGGGGCCCTCCCTGAGCTGCGACTGCTCGCCGAACGCACGGACGCGGCGGCCCGCCGAGCGGGCGTCTCCCTGACGGAACACCGCCGCTACCACGCCCATCTCACGATCGCCCGCAGCCGCACGGAGACAGACCTCGGGCCGTACGCCGACGGGCTGAGCGACTTCGAGGGCGCGCCCTGGCCGGTCTCCCGCTTCGCACTCGTCCGCAGCGCCCGCCCCGAGCCGGGAGTCCCCGGCGCCCGCCCCCGCTACGCGACGGTCGCCGGCTGGCACCTGGGGCACAGGGGCCCCGAGGGGCCGGGTTAACCTCGTAGGGTGAACTCCAAGACCAGAAACAAGATCATGGCGGGCGTCCTCGTACTCATGTTCGCGGTTATCGCGGTGGCTGCCGTGGCCGGGCAGTAAGGGCTACCAGGCGAAGGCCTCCGGGCTGGGACCGGGCCCCGGGAAGATCTCCTCCAGCGCCGCCAGCAGCTCTTCGTCCAGCTCCAGCTCCAGGGCGCGCACCGCCCCCGTCAGCTGCTCGACGGTCCGCGGCCCGACGATCGGCGCCGTCACCCCCGGCCGGCTCAGCAGCCAGGCGAGCGCGACCTCGCCGGGCGCGAGCCCCTGCCCCTCCAGCAGATCCTCGTACGCCTGGATCCGCTCCCGTACAGCCGCGTCGGCCAGCCTCTCCGCCGCCATCCCGGCGGCTCGACGGCCGCCCTGGGCCTCCTTCCGGATCACCCCGCCGAGAAGACCGCCGTGCAGCGGCGACCAGGGGATGACCCCGAGTCCGTACTCCCGGGCGGCGGGGATGACCTCCATCTCCGCGCGGCGCTCGAAGAGGTTGTACAGACACTGCTCACTGACCAGCCCGTATCCACCGGTCCTGCGGGCTGCCTCATTCGCCTGGGCGATTTTCCAGCCCGGGAAATTCGACGATCCGGCGTAAAGGATCTTGCCCTGGGCGATCAGGGTGTCGACGGCCTGCCAGATCTCCTCGACCGGGGTCCTCCGGTCGATGTGATGAAATTGGTAGATGTCGATGTGATCGGTTCCCAGCCGCTTCAGACTGGCCTCCACCGACCGCCGGATATTGAGGGCGGAGAGCCGATCGTGATTCGGCCACGCGGACTTGTTCGCCGTCATGTCCCCGTACACCTTGGTCCCGAGCACGACCTTGTCCCGCCGCCCGTCGCCCTTGGCGAACCAGCTACCGATGATCTTCTCGGTATCGCCCTTGTTCTCACCCCAGCCATAGACATTGGCCGTGTCGAAGAAATTGATCCCGGCGTCGAGCGCCGTGTCCATGACGGTGTGGCTGTCCGCCTCCGTCGTGTGCGGCCCGAAGTTCATCGTCCCGAGAACGAGTCGGCCGACCGTGAGTCCGGTGCGTCCCAGCTGTGTGTACTTCATGGTCCACAAGCCAACGCCTTGGAGCGCGCTCGAAGCAAGAGCATCGCCCCCGGCGGAGCATCGGCCGGACTCCGCTCAGTCGCGCGGGAATTCGTCGGTGGCGAGGGTGAGGCCGACGGGGGTGCGGGTGAGATCGACGGAGGTCCCGAAGGAGACCCTCGTCTCGATGGTGTAGTCCCCGTCCTTCGGGTCGGTGTGGAGCAGACACTTGCCGGTGTACGGGTCGGCGATCAGATAGACGGGGACCTCGGCGGCGGCGTACGCGTCTTTCTTGGGCCCGTAGTCGTTGGCGGCGGTGCCTTTGGAGATCACCTCGGCGACGAACTCGATGTCCTCGTGGCGCCAGTGGCCGCGCTCGTTCTTCTTCGCGTCGTCGGTGAGCTTTGCCACGTCGGGGCAGAAGCCGTTCAGCCCGCCGGGAAAGTCGATGCGCACATCGGACAGGACCCGTACTCCCCTCCCGAATCTGTCCTCAAGGGCACGGACGATCCGACGGATGATCTCCCATCGCGTGTCCCGCTGCGGTGACATGCAGACGACCCCCTCGACGATTTCCATTCGGTATCCCTCGGGGGCGGGTATCCGCTCAAACGCCTCGAACAGCTTGTCCAGGAACCGGATGTCGTTGTCCAGAACAGTCACGGTGGCGCTCCTCCCCACTGCCGCGCCGGACGGGCAGCCGCCTTGTGCAACGATCACACAAGGACACAGTCACGCTCTGGCCAGAACTGCCCGCCGTCCGCGCGGTCAGCGCCCGCCGTCGTGCGCCTCGCGCGCCGCCAGCACATCGCCGACCCGCAGGGTGATCCACTCCACCAGCCCGCTGAGGACCGAGGACAGTTCGCGTCCCAGCGGGGTCAGCGCGTAGGTCACCCGGGGCGGTGAGGCCGGTTCGACCGTGCGGGAGAGCAGGCCGTCGCGGGTGAGGGTGCGCAGATTCTGGGACAGCATTTTCTCGCTGATGCCGCCGACGCGGTCGCGCAGGACGTGGAACCGCATCGGGCCCTCGCCCAGGGCGGCCAGGATGAGGACACCCCACCGGCTGCCCACGTGGTTCAGCACATCGCGCGCCGGGCAGTCGGCGGTGAACGCGTCGCCCGGCGAGGCGGGGCCGGGTCCCCGGGGGTTCTCTGACATGGGGTCAGCTTACTCAGGCGCAGTGGCTTACCCAAGGTAAGTTTTGGTTCCGTGAACCATCCGGGCCGCTGCGGTCAACAGACAGATGACAGGCCTGACCGCTTGACCCGTGGAGCTGATGTGACCGGACCGCCGGCCGCCCCCGACGACGCCGAGGTGATCGCCCAATCCCTGGCGCGTCCCGACGTCTTCGCCATGCTCTACGACCGGCACGCGTCCGACATCCACCGCTACGCGGCGCGCCGCCTCGGGGAGGGGGCCGCCGAGGACATCATGGCGGAGACCTTTCTGATCGCCTTCCGGGGCCGTCGGCGGTACGACACCAGCCGGGGCAGCGCCCGCCCCTGGCTCTACGGAATCGCCGCGAAGCTCATCGGGGGCCACCGGCGCAGCGAGGAACGGGCGCTGCGGGCGATGGCCCGCAGCGGGGAGGACCCGCTGGCCGCCCCGTGGAGCGACCGTTCCGACGACCGGCTGGCGGCTCAGGCCCCGCTCGCCGGTGCGCTCGCGGCGCTGTCGCCCGGGGACCGGCATGTACTGCTGCTCATCGCCTGGGCCGACCTCGGCTACCAGGAGGTGGCCGAGGCTCTCGGCATCCCTCTCGGCACCGTCAGGTCCCGGCTCAACCGCGCCCGTCGCAAGGTGCGCGAGGCCCTGATCGCCGACCCCGCGTTCACCCCCGATGCCACGGAGCTGACCACGTCATGGACGAAATGACCCGCCTGCGCGAACTGCGCGCGCAGACCCCGGCTCCCGCCCGCGCCCGCCTCGCGGCCGGTCGCCCCCCGCTCCTCCACGGCGTCGCCCCGGGCGGGCGCCCCCGCCTCGCGGGGGGGGGCGCCGGCCCGTGGCGGACCAGTGGCCGGGCGCGCGCGCTCGCCTCCGACTGGCGGATCGCCTCGCTCGGCGCGGCCGTGGCCATCACCGCCGCCGCCCTGCTCGCGACCCATATCGGGGCGGAGCCCATCCCGGACATGTCCTCCATGGACAAGGCGGCCTCGCGGAGCCTGGAGAATCCGGTCGAGGTGCTTCAGCGGGCCGCCGGAGCGGTGGCGAAGCAGCCGTCGGTCCCCGAGCCGGCCCCCGATCAGTGGATCTACTCCAAGCGAGTGGTCGACCAGGCGGATCAGGGCGACGCCCGGTCGGACGTCTCAGTGAGCGTCGACCACGACCCCGAGGCCGAGGACTGGACCCCCTACGCCAACCCCGCCGCCGAACGGGACCGTTCGGACGACGACCGCTCGGCCCGCGAGATCTACCGGATCGCCGAGGCGCTGCCCGACGACCCGGAGAAGGCGCTGATCGAGGCGCGCCGGCTCTATCCGACGGGCGACGGCAAGGAGATGGACCCCGAGCCGGCGCCCGAGCACAGTTTCCGGGCGCTGCGGGTGATGGCCGAGTCCTATCCGCTCTCCTCCAAGTCGCTCGCCAAGATCTACCGGGCGATGGCCGCGATCCCGGGCATCGACGTCGGCGAACAGCTGGTGCGCGACGCGGCGGGCCGCGAGGCCATCGCCATCACCGTCCGGGCGGCCGCCGATGCCGCCAAGTTCGCCCAGGACGGCTCCACCGAACTCCTCATCGACCCCGAGAACTACCGCTATCTGGGCTTCCGGCACCTGGCCGCGAGCGGCCACAGCTCCGGCACGCCCAATGAAATGAACGAGACAGGCCACCGAATCGACAAAGGTGACGTCCTCTACAGCGAGGCCCGCACGGATGTGGCGGTAGTTGACGCAGAGGGCAGGACGCCATGACCCAGGGAAAGCCGCGCCACGGGGGCGCAGAATTACCGGCTCACGCCGGGTTGCCTGCGCACTATGTAGCTCACGTCACATCGAGCGATGAATCCGGACCTGTCCGGAAGCGGTTGGCCCTGAGCTAGGAAAGCAGATGCCAGAGATTTCGATTGTCGTACCGTGCTTCAACGAGAGTGAGGTGATCGAGACTTTCCACACGACTCTGGTCGGGGTTCTTGAGTCGACGGGGAAGAGTTTTGAATTGTGTTACGTGGACGACGGGAGCAGTGACCACACCCGCGCCCACTTGCAGCAGCTCGCCGCCGCCGATCGGCGTACCCGCTATACCTCTTTCAGCCGGAATTTCGGCAAGGAATCGGCGATGCTGGCCGGTCTGCGGATGACCCGGGGGAAGGCGGTCATCCTGATGGACGCCGACCTCCAGCACCCGCCGAGCCTGATCCCCCGGATGCTGGAACTGCGCGGGCACGGCTACGACCAGGTCGTCGCCCAGCGCGACCGCACCGGCGAGGGAGTGGTGCGGACCCGGCTCAGCCAGGCGTACTACCGGCTGGTGCGCCGGTTCATGGAGGTCGAGGTCGTCGACGGCGCGGGTGACTTCCGGCTGCTGTCGCGGCGGGCGGTCAACGCGCTGCTGTCACTGCCGGAGAGCAATCGCTTCTCCAAGGGGCTCTTCTCCTGGATCGGCTTCGACACCGTCAGCTTCACCTACGAGAACGTGGAGCGGGCGGCCGGTCAGTCCAAGTGGGGCGGCCGGAGGCTGCTCAACTACGGCATCGACGGGCTGCTCTCCTTCAACAGCCGGCCGCTGCGGATGGCGATCCACGCCGGGCTGTGGCTCTTTCTCTCCGCGCTGCTGTACGCCGCGTGGATCGTGGCCAATGTCCTCGTCGACGGCGTCGACACCCCCGGCTACGCGACGCTGATCGCGGTCATCGTCGGCATGAGCGGGGTGCAGATCGCCACCATGGGCGTCATCGGCGAGTACGTGGGCCGGATCTACCACGAGTCCAAGCGCCGGCCGCACTACGTCGTCCGGGAGACCGACGGCTCCGAGCCGCCGGGCGGCCCGCTGCCGGCCGCCGCTCTCGCCGTCTCGGCGCGCCTCGGCGAAGGGCGGCTGTGAACATGCCGGTCGACACGCCGACCACCCCGTCCGCCTCCGCCCGCCGCGACCCGGCGGCCCCGGACGGCTCGCGGCCCCCGTCCCGATGGCGGGTGTACGGCCCGCTCGGTCTCTCCCTGCTGCCGCTGGCGCTGCTGCTCCAGGCGTCCTTCTACGGCCGCCATGTGCGGCCCAGCGCGGACGAGTGGTGCTTCATCCCGGCCGTCCGCGACGACGGGATCTGGGGACTTGTCGACAAGTTCTACTCGCTGGACAACGGACGGCTGGGCAATGGCGTCCTCGTCGGCGCGTACGCGAAGTTCCCGGTGGCCGGGCACCAGTGGTACGGCCCGGTCAGCGGGGTGCTGATGCTGGCGCTGCTGTGGGCGCTGACGGTCGCGCTGCTGCGCGCGAGCGGCACCCGTGCGCCGCGCGGGGTGCCGCTGCTGGTGGCCGGGATGGTCACGGCGGTCTTCCTGTTCGCCACGACCAACACGTACAAGACCTTCTACTGGCCGGCGGCCTCCGTCTCGCACACGCTCGCCCCGGTGCTCTGCGCCGCGGTGGCGATCCCGCTGCTGCGGGCGCGCGGACGGCGGGCCCGGATCGCGGCTCTCGCCGTGGCGGCCGGTGCCGGGGTCTTCATGGGGACGCTCTCGGAGGAGGCGTCCGTCGTCTCGCTGGTGGTCCTCGGCACGGCGGTCCTCTTCGCCCGGCTGATCTTCGCCGAGCGGATCGTCAAGACGGCCCGGATCTGGTCGCTCACGGGCATGGCGGGCATCGCGGCGGGCACCCTGCTGCTGGTCACCTCGCCGGGCTCGCGCAACCGCCGCGACCGCTTCGACGCGGAGAGCGTCTCGATGCTCGCGCCGGAGTCGCTGTGGGGCTCGCTGCGCGGGTACGTGGAGATCCTCGGCACGGTGTTCGGCACCTGGCAGTATCTGGGCGCGGTGGCCGCGGGGGTGTTGCTCGGCCTGCTCGCACGGGAGGGTGCGGGGCGGGCGCGCTCCCTCTTCGCACCGGCGCGTGAACTGCCGCTGCTGGGGCTCGGGGCGGCGGCCTTCCTGGTCGCGGGCTATCTCTGCACGGTGATCACCTACCCCGTCTTCGGCGACCGGGTGGTGACCACCGAGCGCACCTGGAACGACTATCTGCTGATGTACGTCCTGCTCCTGGTCGCCGCGGGCGCGGTGCTGGGCCGGCGGCTCCGCGACCGGGGGCCGGTGACCGCCTTCGCCGCCGCGGGCGGGGCGCTGCTCTGCGCCCTGACCGTGGTGGGGCTGATGGCCCCGCTCGCCGGTCTCGGCGACCGGATGGAGGTCAGGGCCGAGCGCTGGGACCGCCAGGACGCCTCGCTGAAGGAGGCGTCGGCGCGCGGCGAGAAGGTGATGCCGTACACCCCGACCGGGGTGGCGCGGATGAAGGAGCCGTTCGGCCGCCAGGGGAAGCTGAAGTGGCCCGCGCAGTGCGTGGCGGACTACTACCACCTGGAGAAGGTGACCTACGCGCCGCCGCCGGAAGCGCGGTAGTACCGCGGCTTCTGCGAGGAGTGCGACGAGGGGCGGGCCGGGGGAGGGGAAACCCCCGGCCCGCCCCTCGCGCGCGCCGTCCGTCAGCCCGTCAGCCCGTCAGTCGCGGAGGAAGGCCAGCACCTCGCGCTCGAACCGCTCCCGCGCCTCCAGCTGCGGCAGATGCCCGACGTCCGCCAGCTCCACCAGCCGCGCGCCCGGTATCGCGGCGGCGGCGCGCCGCCCCAGCACCGGGAAGTCGCCGAGCTTCGCCCGGTTCTCGGGGGTGGCGTACGACTTGCCGATCGCCGCCCGGTCCTTCTGCCCGATCACCAGCAGCACCGGCAGCCGCAGCCTCGGCAGATCCGCCAGCACCGGCTGGTGGTAGGCCATTTGGTACGTACGGGCCGAGGCCAGCGCCCAGCGCGGGTACTCGCCGCCGAGGGTGACGCGGTACCGCAGCTCGACATTGCGCTCGTACGCCCGCCGCCACTGCACCACATAGGCGCGGTAGAAGGCGCGGATGCCCTCCACGCCGTTGTTGGCCAGCTCGTCGGCGAAGAGCCGCTCCGTGCTCAGCGCGGGCACCAGCTCGCGGTAGTCCTCCAGGCCCACCGGGTTGGCCAGGACCAGCCGCCCGGTGCGGTCCGGGTGCTCCAGCGCGAACCGTACGCCGAGCATGCCGCCCATGGAGTGCCCGATGACATCGGCGCGGGCCACCTCCAGCTGGTCCAGGAGGGCCACGGTGTTCCGGGCCAGCAGCTCGAAGCTGTACTCCAGGGCGGGCTTCGAGGAGCGGCCGAAGCCGATCTGGTCGGGGACCACGACCCGGTGTCCGGCGGCGGCGAGGGCGCGCGCGGTCGGCTCCCAGGCGCCGCCGTCGAAGTTCTTGCCGTGCAGCAGCAGCACGGTCCGGCCGGAGACGGCCTGAGGGGAGTGGGGGGACTGGGGGGACTGCGGGGCCGGGGGGATGTCGAGATAGGCCATGTTGACCGTCTCGCCCTGGTTGACCAGCCGCAGGAAGCGCACCGGGTACGCGCTGGGGTATCCCTCCATCGCGATGCCCAGCGGCGTCTCGTAGACCGGCTCGGGACGGGTGCGAGGGACCTCTGCCGCGTTGGCGGAGACCGCCGTCACCGCCCCGGCGCCCAGCGCGGCGGCGGTCGTGGCTCCGACGGCCAGAAAGGTCCGGCGTGTGTTGCTCATGGGTGTCCCCCAGACTGATGGGCCGCCGATGCGGCTCCGCTCAACGTCCTTGGCGCACAGAAGGAGTTGAAAGGGGCCCCGCGCGTTCCCTTTCCGGAGGGGCGGCTTCAGCCCGTTCCGGGGTCTGCCGGGGCGGTCGGGCCGGTCGCCCGATAGGGCCCGCCGAGCCCCCACGCCTGGTGCATCGCGGTCGCGAACGCCGCCGCCAGCTTGTGTTCGCCCGAGGGGCCGGGGTGGGTGCCGTCGTAGGTGTCCGTGTCGATCGCGTACTCCTCGGGGGGAGAGGCCAGCAGGATCGGCGAGGCCGCGGTGTCCAGCTCCGCCACCTCCTTCGCCAGCGCCGTGTTGAAACGCTCGCACTCCGCCGCGAACGGCGCGTCGTCACGGGCCCGGACGTTCGGGATGACCGGCAGCAGGACCATCCGCAGCCCGGGGGAGGCGGCACGGGCGGCGGCGACGAAGGCGCGGACATTGCCGGCGGTCTGGTCGCTGTCGGTGTAGAAGCCGAGGTCTATCAGGCCCAGCGACACCAGCAGGACGTCCGGCCGGTGCTCCGCGACCACCGGCCCGATCAGCGGGGCCATGTGGAACCAGCCCTCGCCCCAGCCCGCGAGATGGCGGCGGGCCGCCGCCGGGAAGGGGGCCGCGTAGTCGGTGGAGACGGCGGTGTCCGTCCCGGCGTCGTACAGCCCAGAGCGGGGGCCGACGATCTCGTGCGGGCCGTCCGGGCAGCCGTCGAGGTGCCGCCACATCCGGTAGCGCCAGGTGTAGTCGCCGGCGCGTCCGACGGTCATGCTGTCGCCGACGAAGAGAAAGCGCATGGGCGCCATCATCGCCGATCGCCGTCCGCCGCCGCGCTGTGAGACCGGCCACGGGCTCGGCCGCGAACCGGCCACGGACCCGGCACGGACCCGGCGATGAGCGGTGCGGAAGCGGTGCGGGAGCGCGCCGGATGGCAGGCTGGGGCCATGCGTTCGCTTCCGTGCGTCACCGCCTCCGCCTCCGCCTCGGCCGCCGCGGCCCTTCTGCTCGCGCTCGCCGCCGCACCCGCGTCGGCCGCCGCCGCCGGGCAGGACGGCGGCGACCCCGGCTTCACCGTCGAGGACTCCCGGATCACGGAGTCCAGCGGCCTCGCCGCCAGCCGGGCCCACCCGGGGGTCTACTGGACGCACAACGACCAGGACGAGCCGAGGGTCTTCGCGGTCGACTCCCGCACCGGCCGCACGGTCGCCACCGTCACCCTGACCGGCGTCGGCAAGCCCCGGGACATGGAGGCGATCTCGGTCGGCCCCGACGGCCGGGTGTACGTCGGCGACATCGGCGACAATCTCGACGGCTCCTGGCAGCACGTCTGGATCTACGCCTTCCCGGAGCCCAAGACGCTCGGGAACGCGACCGTCCGGGCGACGCAGTACACAGTGAAGTACGAGGACGGGCCGCGCAACGCCGAGGCGATGATGGTGCATCCCACGACCGGGCGGGCCTACATCGCGTCCAAGAACGAGGACGGCGGCCGTCTGTACGAGGGCCCGGCCCGGCTCACCGCCTCGGGGACGAACACCTTCCGGCGGATCGGGGAGGTGCCGTGGGTGACCGACGGGGCCTTCTCGCCCGACGGGAAGGAGCTGGTGCTCCGCTCGTACTTCAGCGCGCGCGGCTATGTGTGGGAGAAGGGCCGGCTCGGCCCCGACCACCGGGTGCGGGCCCCCATCCAGCGGCAGTCCGAGTCGGTGACCTACACGGCCGACGGCGACGCGCTGATGTTCGGCTCGGAGGGCGCGGGCAGCGAGGTGGAGCGGGTCGCGATCGAGAAGAGCGGCGGCGGCGACTCACCGGCCAGGACGGCGGGCCCGTCCGGCGGCGCGCAGGACGAGGAGGAGGGCGGCGACCGGAAGACGACGTACGGGGTGCTCGTCCTGGCGGGCGCGGTGGCCCTGTTCCTCGGCTTCAAGCGTCTGACCCGCCGGAGCTGACCGCCTCCCCGCCGCCCCGGGTCTCCTCGGCGCGCTCGCGCACCAGCACGGAGAATCCGTCCAGCAGCCGCTTCAGCCCGAACTCGAAGTGGTCGAACTCGTCGCTGAAGGCGTCCTCCCGCAACGAGGCCACCAGCGGATACTCCCCGCTGACCAGCGCCCGCTCCAGGAAGGGCCGCTGGCGGTCCCAGAACTCCTCATGGCTCTGCCCGGTGGCCTCCGCCGCCTCGGCGGCCTCCGTCTCCACCCGGGCGATCCCGCTCACAAAGCTCTGCGTCGAGATGATCACCGAGATCAGCTCGGGATCGGTGAGTCCCATGTCCCGCAGCCCGGTCAGCGCGGCCTCCAGCCCCTTGAGCGCGCTGGGCCCCAGCACCGTCCGCGTCTGGTTGACCTTGAGCAGCCAGGGGTGCGCCCGGTAGAGGGCGAGATACCCCCGGGCCATGGCCTCCGCCGCCGTCCGCCAGTCGGGACGCTCTCCGGGGGCCGGCGGCTCCCAGGGCCCGGGGTCGCTGACCCGGTCCAGCATCAGATCGAGCAGCTCGGCCTTGCCGGGGACATAGCGGTAGAGACTCATCGCGCCGGTGCCCAGCTCGGTGGCGATGCGCCGCATGGAGACCGCGCCGAGCCCCTCCGCGTCGGCGACCTCGACGGCGGCGGTCACGATCCGGTCGAGGGTCAGGCCGGGCTTGGGGCCCCGGCTGGGGCGCCCGGCGGTGCCCCACAGCAGCTCCAGGCTGCGGGTGACATCGCCGCTACCGCTCGTTTCGACCGTCATGACCTCACCTTATGCGGTGTTCCCGAACGCGCTGGAACAAGAACTGGGTACGGTGTACCCTCATCAGGGTACAGCGTACGCAGTCGAGTTGCGCTGGCCCGCGAGACCCATCCGTACGCCCTGGAGGATCTGTGAACGACTACGCCGTACACGCCGAGGCGCTGGAGAAGCGGTACGGCGAGAAGCGCGCCCTGGACGGCTTCGACCTCGCCGTGCGCCGGGGCACCGTGCACGGCCTCCTCGGCCCCAACGGCGCGGGCAAGACCACCGCCGTGCGTGTGCTGGCCACCCTCCTCAGGTTCGACGGGGGCAGCGCCCGGGTCGCGGGCCTCGACGTACGGCGCGAGCCCCGCCGCGTACGGAGCAGGATCGGCCTCACCGGCCAGTACGCCGCCGTGGACGAGGTGATGACCGGCCGCCAGAACCTGGAGATGTTCGGCCGGCTCTTCCACCTCGGCGCCCGCCGGGCCCGGCTGCGCGCCGTGGAGCTGCTGGAGCAGTTCGACCTGGTGGACGCCGCCGACAAGGGCGCGGGGAGCTACAGCGGCGGTATGCGGCGGCGGCTCGACCTCGCCTCCTCGATGATCCTCGCCCCCGATGTGCTCTTCCTCGACGAGCCGACGACCGGGCTCGACCCGCGCGGCCGGGGCGAGGTGTGGGACGCGGTCCGCGCGCTGGTGGCGGGCGGCACGACCGTACTGCTGACCACCCAGTATCTGGAGGAGGCCGACCAGCTCGCCTCCCGGATCACCGTCATCGACCAGGGCCAGTCCATCGCCGACGACACCCCCGACGGGCTGAAGAACCGCGTCGGCGGCGACCGGGTCGAGGTCGTCGTGAGCGACCTCGCCGACTTCGACCGGGCCCATGCCGTGGTCGCCAGGGTCGCCGAGTCCGCCCCTGAGACCGACCGGAACGAGCGCCGGATCCACGCGCCCGTCCACGACCGGGTCGCGGCCCTCACCGAGGTGGCGCGCACGCTCCAGGACGAGGGCATAGGCGTGGAGGACATCGGACTGCGCAGGCCCAGCCTGGACGATGTCTTCCTCCGGCTGACCGGCCACCGCACGGAGACCGAGAAGACCAAGGAGGAGGCCGCCGCATGAGCGAGGTCCTGGAACGCACGGCGCCCGTCACCCCGAGCGGGCCCGCCCCCGCCGGCAAGGTCGATCTGACCGTCGGCGACCCCGACCAGCGCCGGCTGTACTGGGCGGTGATGGACAGCTGGACCGTGGTGCGCCGGGGGCTCATCCACTACAAGCGCCAGCCCATCATCATCGTCTGGCAGCTCGGCTTCCCGATCCTCTCGGTGCTGCTGTACGCCTATGTCTTCGGCGGTGCGATGAAGTCGCCCGGCGGCGACTACCGCGACTATCTGATGCCCGGCATGTTCGCGATGACGATGGCCATCGGCTTCATGAACACGGCGACCGTTGTCGTCCACGACGCCACCCAGGGCGTCATCGACCGCTTCCGCTCGATGCCCATGGCCCCCTCCGCCGTGGTCGCCGGGCGCGGCGGCAATGACATCCTGGCGGCCGTCGCCGAGCTGACCATCCTCGCGGCGACGGCGGTCGCCACCGGCTGGCGCTCCGACGGCGGCTTCCTCGCCACCCTCTCCGCCTTCGCGCTGCTGGTGCTGCTCCGCTTCTCGCTGATCTGGCTCGGCGTCTGGCTCGGTCTGCTGATCCCCAGCCCGGAGGCGGCGGGCGGTCTGTACGCCATCGTCTTCCCCATGACGATGATCTCCAGCATCTTTGTCCCGCCGTCCACCATGCCCGACTGGCTGGGCGTGGTCGCGGCCTGGAACCCGCTCTCCTCCACGGCGGCGGCCACCCGTGAGCTGTTCGGCAACCCGGTCGCCAGCGACGGAAGCTGGGTCCAGGAGAACGCGGTGCTGATGGCGGTCGTCTGGCCGCTGGTGCTGACCGCGATCTTCCTGCCGCTCGCGATCCGGCGCTTCCACCGGCTGAGCCGCTGACGGCCGCTCGTCCGGTACGAGGGAGGGCCCCGGCGGAATCACTTCCGCCGGGGCCCTTCGCGTATGTCCTCAGCCGGTCAGAGCTGGTCGATCACATAGTCGACGCAGGCCGTGAGCGCCTCGACGTCGGCCGGGTCGATCGCCGGGAACATCGCCACGCGGAGCTGGTTCTTGCCGAGCTTGCGGTACGGCTCGGTGTCCACGATCCCGTTCGCCCGCAGCGTCTTGGCGATCAGCGCCGCGTCGATGTCGTCCTCGAAGTCGATGGTGCCGATGACCTGCGAGCGCTTCGCCGGGTCGGTGACGAACGGCGTCGCGTGCTTGGAGGCCTCCGCCCAGCCGTACAGCGCCCGCGCGGAGGCCGCCGTGCGCTCCACCGCCCAGTCCAGACCGCCCTGGCCGTTGATCCACTTCAGCTGCTCGTTCAGCAGGAAGAGGGTGGAGAGGGCGGGGGTGTTGTACGTCTGGTTCTTCAGCGAGTTGTCGATCGCGGTCGGCAGGCTGAAGAACTCCGGGATGTGCCGGCCCGAGGCGTGGACGCGCGCCGCGCGCTCCAGGGCGGCCGGGGAGAAGACGCCGATCCACAGACCGCCGTCGGCCGCGAAGCTCTTCTGCGGGGCAAAGTAATAGACGTCCGACTCGGTGATGTCCACGGGCAGACCGCCCGCGCCCGAGGTCGCGTCCACCAGCACCAGCGCGCCCTCGTCCGCGCCCGCGACCCGCTTGATCGGGGCCGCGACACCGGTCGAGGTCTCGTTGTGGGTGAGCGCGTACACATCGACGCCCGCCTCCGCCACCGGCTCCGGGTGAGTGCCCGGCTCGGAGGAGACGACGGTCGGGTCGGCGAGCCACGGGGCGAGCTTGGCCGCCTTCGCGAACTTGGAGGAGAACTCGCCGAAGGTCAGATGCTGGGACTTGTCGTCGATCAGTCCGTGCGTCGCGATGTCCCAGAACGCGGTGGAGCCGCCGTTGCCGAGGACGACCTCGTAGCCCTCGGGGAGCCGGAAGAGATCGCTTACGCCGGAGCGCACCTCGCCGACCAGGTTCTTGACCGGGGCCTGGCGGTGGGAAGTGCCGAGGAGTGAGGTGCCGGTGGCGGCGAGCGCGTTCACCGCCTCCGTACGCACCTTGGAGGGGCCCGCGCCGAAACGGCCGTCGGCGGGCTTGATGTCAGCGGGAATCTGGATATCAGCCACGCATCGGAGCGTATCGGGTCCGCGCGCGACCCGGCCGCCCGGTCCGTCGGCTGAGACACCCGGGCGGCGCGAAATCTTCTATTTCTTCTGGTGCACCGACAGCTCGTGCAGATGCTCCACCAGCGCGATCAGCACAAACTTGCTGGACGAGTGGTCCCGCGCGTCGAACTCCACCAGCGGCACGTCCGGCCCCAGCGCCAGCGCCTGCCGGATGTGCTCGTCGCTGTGGAGCGGGCCGCCGAAGTCGTTGACCGCGACGATGTACGGCATCCCGTGGTACTCCAGCCGGTCCAGCGCGTACCAGGCGTCCGTGGGCCGGCGGGTGTCCACCAGGACCACCGCGCCGATCGTCCCCGACAGCAACCGCTCCCACAGGAACCAGAAGCGCTCCTGCCCGGGCGCGCCGAAGAGATACAGCACGCTCCGGTCGTCGATGGTGATCCGGCCGAAGTCGAAGGCCACGGTCGTGGCGTTCTTGGCCGAGACACGGCTGGTGTCGTCCAGGGTGAGCCCGGCGCGGCTCATCACTTCCTCCGTGTGCAGCGGACGTATCTCGCTGACGGAGCGGACCATGGTGCTCTTACCGACCCCGAAGCCGCCGACGACGGCGATCTTCAGGGCATTCTCGGCCGGCCCGGGGAGCATCACGCCGAGCTCGGCCGGGTGGACCGCCCGCATACCGCGGGTCATCGCTTCTGGGCGGTGCCGGTCATCGAGTGTTGCCTTCCGAGGGGTGGCGGGGGCATAACTGGAGCCGCTAGTTCCTGATCAAGTTGTCGTCACTATAGGAGAATTGGCGATCACTTTGCGCGCCTCACCCGCGCTTTGCCAAGGGCCCGGCGGACGCAACGGTCACAATCGGCATGTTTCCTTCCTGTGGGGGAGCGTCCGAACGGGGCATCCTGAGACACATGGCCGAACAGCGACCGACCGGGGAACTCGCGTCCGAACTGCGCCGGGCGGTGCGCGGCCGGGTCGACTTCTCCGCCGCCGCCCGCGCCCTGATGACCATGGACGCCTCCAACTACCGCCGGGTGCCCGCCGGAGTCGTCGCCCCGCGCGACACGGACGACGTCGCCGCCGCGCTGGAGATCTGCCGCCGCTTCGGCGTCCCGGTGGTGCCGCGCGGCGGCGGTACGTCAATCGCCGGGCAGGCCACTGGTACCGGCGTCGTGCTCGACTTCACACGCCATATGAACGCCGTCCTCACCGTCGACGAGGACTCCGCCACGGCCGTCGTCCAGCCGGGAGCAGTCCTCGACACCCTGGTCCAGGCGGTCCGCCCGCTCGGCCTCACCTTCGGACCCGATCCCTCCACCCACTCCCGCTGCACCCTCGGCGGAATGATCGGCAACAACGCCTGCGGAGCGCACTCGGTGGCCTGGGGCACGACCGCCGACAACGTACGCGCCCTGACCGTCATGGCGTACGACGGCACCCCCCACCGTCTGGCCAAAGGCGTCAAAGGCCCCAACGGCCCCGGCGGCCCGCCCGGCCTCGGCCCCCTCGTCGACGCCCATCTCGCCCTGCTGCGCACCGGATACCCCCAGGACCTCCCGCGCCGGATCTCCGGATACGCCCTCGACGCGCTCCTCCCGGAGAACGGCACCGACCTCGCCCGCGCGTTCTGCGGCAGCGAGGGCACCCTCGCGGTCCTCACCGAGGCCACCGTGCGGCTGGTGCCCGCCCCGCCCGCCCGCGCCCTCGCCGTCCTCGGCTACCCCGACGAGAGCGCGGCGGCCGACGCGGCGGCCGGACTCCTCCCGTACCGCCCGCTGACCGTCGAGGGCATGGCCCGCGACCTCGTCCCCGACGGCCGGGGCCTGCCGCGCGGGGCCGCCTGGCTCTTCGCCGAGACCGGCGGCGACACCCCCGCCGCCGCGCGCGCCGCCGCGAAGACCCTGCTGCGCGCCTCCGACGCGCTGGACGCGACCGTCGTCGACGACCCCGCCGCCATGCGCGCCCTCTGGCGGATCCGCGAGGACGCCGCGGGCACCGCCACCCGCACCCCCGACGGCGCGGAGGCCTGGCCCGGCTGGGAGGACTGCGCGGTGCCCCCCGCCCGGCTCGGCGCGTACCTCCGCGACTTCCGCGCGCTGCTCGCCGCCCACGGCCTGCGCGGCGCGCCCTACGGCCACTTCGGCGAGGGCTGCGTCCATGTCCGCATCGACTTCGACCTCCTGACCGCCCCCGGCGTACGCGCCTTCCGCCGCTTCTCCGAGGAGACCGCCGACCTCGTCGTCGCCCATGGCGGCTCGCTCTCCGGCGAGCACGGCGACGGCCAGGCCCGCGCCGAACTCCTGCCGAAGATGTACGGGGAGGAACTCGTCGCCCTCTTCGCCCGCTTCAAGGACCTGTGGGACCCCGACGGCGGCATGAACCCCGGCATGCTGGTCCGCCCGCACCGGCTCGACGAGGGCCTCCGCTTCGCCGTACTGCCGTCCGCGCCCGTCGACACCGTCTTCGGCTACCACGCCGACGGCGGCGACTTCGCCGGAGCGGTCCGCCGCTGCGTCGGCGTCGCCAAGTGCCGTACGGAGAAACCGGGCACGGACTCCGTGATGTGCCCCTCCTTCCGCGCCACCGGCGAGGAGGAGCACTCCACCCGGGGCCGGGCACGCCTCCTCCACGAGATGCTCGCGGGCGAGGTCGTACGCGACGGCTGGCGCTCCACCGAGGTACGCGACGCACTCGACCTCTGCCTGAGCTGCAAGGGGTGCCGCAGCGACTGCCCCGTCGGCGTCGACATGGCCGCCTACAAGGCCGAGTTCCTCCACCACCACTACGCGGGCCGCCTCCGCCCCCGCTCCCACTACGCCATGGGCGGCCTCCCGCGCTGGCTGCGCGCCGCCGCGCCGCTCGCCCGCCCGCTCAACGCCCTGGCCGGGATCCGCCCGCTCGCGTCGGCCGCCCGGCTGCTCGCCGGCATCGACCCCCGGCGGCCCCTGCCGAAGCTCGCGCCGACCACCCTCACCCGGCTGCTGGACGGCCTTCCGGCGGACGGCCCCGCCTCGGCGGTGCTCTGGCCCGACACCTTCACCCAGCACCTCGCCCCGGCGGCGGGCCTCGCCGCCGTACGCGTCCTGCGCGCGGCCGGTCTGCCGGTCACCCTCCCCGCCGGGCCCGTCTGCTGCGGCCTCACCCACATCTCCACCGGCCGCCTCACCCGCGCCCGCGCGGTGCTGCGCCGCACCCTCGACACCGTCGAACCCCTACTGGACCTGGGCATCCCCGTCACCGTCCTGGAACCCAGCTGCGCCGCCACCCTCAAGACCGACCTCCCCGAACTGCTCGGCGACGACCCGCGCGCGGCCCGGCTCGCCTCCTCGGTCCGCACCTTCGCCCAGACCCTGGAGGAGTACGCGCCCCGGTGGACGCCGCCCCGGCTCGGCCGTGAGATCGCCGGCCAGACCCACTGCCACCAGCACTCCGTACTCGGCGACGCCGCCGAACGCCGGCTGCGCGCCCGGGCCGGGCTCAGCGGTGAACTCAGCGGCGGCTGCTGCGGTCTCGCGGGGAACTTCGGCTTCGAACGCGGCCACTACGAGGTCTCCGTCGCCTGCGCCGGGGAACAGCTCCTCCCGGCGGTCCGCGCGGCCGTCCCCGGCACCGAGATCCTTGCCGACGGCTTCTCCTGCCGCACCCAGCTCGACCAGCTCGCGGGCGTACGGGCCCGTCATCTGGCGGAGGTGCTGGCGGAGGGCCTGGAGCGGCCGTGAGCCGAGGGAGCCCCCGGGCTTCCGGCTCAGGCCCGCCCCAGTTCACCCACCTCCGCGAGGGCATGCCCGTCCCCGCCCCCGCACCACCACACGGCTCTCTCCGCGCGCTCGGCGGCATGAGCCCCCAGCCGGTGCTCCGCGCACTGCGGCCACACCGTCCAGGTCTCCTTCAGCAGCCCCGTGTGCACCATCTCCGCGACCGCTGCCACCGCCCCAGCCATGTCCTCGCCGCTGCACGGCGGAAGCGTCCCGTCGTTGCCGAGCAGCCGCCCGCTCGGCAGCCGCACCACGGCCGCCTCCGGGTAGGTGCTCTCCTCCACCACCACCTCGGGTTCGCCCTCGATCCCGCGCGTCCGCAGATCCCGTGTCACCACCCGCAGCGCCCGCCGCAGCGTCTCCAGCAGCCCCGGCTCCAGGTCGAACCCCGGCTCGAACCCGATCTCCTCCAGCACGCCCCGCGCCAGCACCGCCATCTCGGCCGCCGGGACCCGCGCCGGATCCCGCTCCACGACCTCCCGCACGGCCTCCCCGCCGCCGCCCCAGTCGAGCAGCTCACAGGCGAGCGCGACCACATCCCCGGCGTCGAGCGGCCCGTCGCGCAGCCCGACGTACACCCGGGCGCTCAGCCGATTGATCGTCGCTTCTACCTTCGCGTACATGTCCGCATGTCTGTGCACAGACCGGCCCGCCTCAGCCGGTCGCGGTCCGCGGCAGCGCCGTGAACGTGGCCTCGGCGAACTCCGTGACCTCCGCGAAGCCGAGCCTCCGATAGAGCCCGACGGCCGTCGCGTTGTCCGCCCGCACATTCAGCCCGATGTGCTCCACGCTCTGCCCCAGCCGCCGGCACAGCGCGGCCACACACGCCCCGCCCGCCCCCTGCCCCCGCACCCCGGGGTCCGTCGCCACATTCCCGATAGCGGCGACCCGGTACTCGGCCGAGTACACATGCACCCCCGCCACCGCGACCAGCCGCCCGTCCCGCCTCGCCCCCATGTACTGCCCGGTGTCCAGCATCCGCCGATCGAACCAATTCCCCGGATACGCCCGCCCGAACAGCTCCAGCAACTCCGCCAGATCCCCCCGCCCCAACACCTCCGGCCGCCACCCGCCCTCCGGATGCGCCGCCGCCCGCCCCGGCTCCCTCAACACCATCCGCACCAGCGTCCCGTGCGACTCCACCCCGTACCCCACCGCCGCCAGCACCTTCCCCGCCTCCCCGGTCAGGTGCCCGAAGAACCGCCGCGGCAGCACCGGCCCCAGCGCCCCGGCCAACTCCTCCAGCTCCGCGGCCTCCCCGGGCCGCGAGAACGCGAGCAACGTCGGAATCTCCCCCACCGCGTACAGCAGCGCGACCGGACCGTCGTCCGACACCGTGTACCAACTGGTGTGCGGCCACAACAGATCGTCGAGATCGCCGAGTTCCATCAGATGCATCGCAGGGTCGCGCCCAAAGCGTTCGGCCAGGGCGGATCGGTCATGAAGACTACGAAGGGTCACCCATTCAGCGTACGGCGCGACCCGATTCGATCGGATCAGCCGCCGAGCGCGTGCCCGGTGGTCGCATCCACATGGTCCGGGACCTCGCCATGGCGATCGCCCACGGTCGGCGTCCCGGTGGGCTCGAACAGCAGGATCGCGGCACCGGACGGGGCGTACGGCCTGTGCTCCGTTCCCCGGGGGACGGTGAAGACCGCCCCGCGCGGGAGCAGGACCGTGCGCTCTCCGGCGGGCTCGCGCAAGGAGATGCGCAGCTCTCCCTCCAGTACGAGGAAGAACTCGTCGGTGTCGTCGTGGGCGTGCCAGATGTGCTCGCCCTCGACCTTGGCGACGCGGACGTCGTAGTCGTTGACGCTCGTGATGATGCGGGGGCTCCACAGGGCGTCGAAGGAGGCCAGGGCCTTGTCGAGGGAGATGGGTTCGCTGCTCATGGACTCATCCTGAGCCGTTTCGCACAGCCCGCGTGAGTGCTAGGAATCGCATATGGCGAAAGAATCCTCGCACGCACCGCCCTCGGCGCGCGCACACCGGGTCGTCGTGATCGTCGACGAGAACTCCAACCCCTTCGAGCTCGGCTGCGCGACCGAGGTCTTCGGTCTGCGCAGACCGGAGATCGGACGGGACCTCTACGACTTCCGGCTCTGTTCGCCCGAGCCCCGCACTTCGATGCGGGACGGATTCTTCACACTCACCGGAGTCGCCGGTCTCGCGGCGGCCGACACGGCGGACACCTTGATCGTCCCCAACCGCCCCGACGTCGACGTGCCCCGCCGCCCCGCCGTGCTCGACGCCGTCCGCCGGGCCCACGCGCGCGGCGCGCGCCTGATCGGCTTCTGCAGCGGCGCCTTCACCCTGGCCGAGGCCGGAGTCCTCGACGGCCGCCGGGCCACCGCGCACTGGCAGTGGGCGGATTCCTTCCGGGCCCGTTTCCCCTCCGTCCACCTCGAACCGGACGTGCTGTTCGTGGACGACGGCGACATCCTCACCGCCTCGGGAAGCGCCGCCGCGCTCGACCTCGGACTGCATGTGGTCCGCCGCGACCACGGCGCGGAGATCGCCAACTCCGTCAGCCGGCGACTGGTCTTCGCGGCGCACCGGGACGGCGGGCAGCGGCAGTTCGTGGAGCGCCCCATGCCCGACCTCCCCGACGAATCCCTGGCGTCCCTCCTGGCCTGGGCCCAGGGACGACTGGACTCACCCCTCACGGTGTCCGACCTCGCCGCGTACGAGTCGGTCAGCCCGGCGACCCTGCACCGCCGCTTCCGGGCGCAGCTGGGGACCACTCCGCTGGCGTGGCTCACGGGGGAACGCCTCTCCCTCGCCCGCCGGCTGATCGAGCGCGGCGAGTCCCGCTTCGAGACGGTCGCGCGGCTCAGCGGGCTCGGCACCGCCGCCAATCTGCGCACGCTGATGCGCCGCGAGACGGGCATCACCCCGTCCGCGTACAAGCGCCGCTTCGGGCCGACGGTGAACTGAGAACTGACGGGACGGACGAACTGCGATGATCCTTCTGTTTGCCCAGACGGAGGACATTTTTGTTCGTTTTCGCGTGTACGGGGTGCGGTGCCGAGCTGACCGCCCCACCCGTCCCCGCCTCGGGCCGCCTGCCCGACGGCGTCCTCCACGACGACTTCGACCCGCCCGCGTCAAGCCCCGCCATCTGTTCCACGCCGACTCGAAAACGTTCCACCGCACCCTGGCCCGGCTGCCCGCCGTCCGCAGTCCCTGGCTGAGCGAGATCCTCACGCGGTCTGACCGAGGGCGTCGGACAAGACCGTTGTGATACGTTCACCGCCGCCAAGTGCCGCTGTGAACCGAGGAGGTGAGACCGATCAACGCTGTGACAGGTCGGGGCTCCCTCCTTCGCACCAGCTAGGGAGTGCCCGCGAGAGGCATCCCGAAAGGCTCGAACCGCACATGCGCTTCACCTTCCAGACGTCCTCCGACGGCGTCACCGAACAGCTCTTCACCCGCCGTCTACGCCGTCTCTGACCGTAGAACGAGGGTCATGACGTCGTGGAGCGGGGCTCCGTCCCATGGGCGTGTTTCGCCCACCTTTCGGTATCCCCATGCCCGGTAGGCTCCCCGCGCGGCCTCGGCGTCCTGGCGGACATTGAGGAGTACGCGCCCTTCCCCCGCGTCGGCGATGAGCGCGGCATGCATGCGCCGGGCCACTCCGATCCTGCGCCAAGGAGTGCGTACCGCGAGTTCCATCAGGCCGAAGGTCCGGTGGCCGTCCTCACCGCGAAGGTCGTCGGGCGCGGGCGGGGTGATCCGGTCCCACCAGCCGGTGCGGGGGCCGAGGGGGTATCCGTAGCCGATGCCGACCGGCTCGCCCTGGTGTGTGCGGGCGAGGACCGCGCGGAAGGTCTGTTTCCGTGTCTGGGAGCGGAAGCGGCGGAAGCAGGCGGTCACGTCGGCTTCCGTCTCGTTGTACGGGGGTTCCGCGAAAGTCTCCGCGTACACCAGCCGGAAGGCTTGCTCCGCCTGTGCCGAGGCCGGCCCGCTCAGGCACTCGACGGCGATCGCTCCGTGCAGCGTCATGGGGAACCTTCCTGTCTTGTCTCGCGAATCCGCATCGCGCAGTCGCGGGCGACTCTGCTCTTCATTTGGCCAGCAGCGCTTTGGAAATCGTGAATCCTGTCCGTGAGTCGGGGAGAAGAGATACGGCCGGATGCGCGGATCACGGTCGTCATCTCTGCGCACGCTTCGTCGACTTCCCCTGCGGCCAGCAGCACATGCGCGAGTTTGGCCCGGTACGAGGCGCTGTTCCGAGCGAGATCGCTACCCATGCCTCGCGTGGCCGCACGCAGGAAGGGCAGAGCTTTCCTGGGCCGGCCGCCTCGGAGGTACAAGTCCGCCGTCGCGTAGTCCACCTCGAAGGGGCCGACGAACTTCGCCCACGGGGGCACTTCCGTATCGGTATCCATACGGCTTTGGTGGCTGACCGCGCGGCTCAGGGCGCGGCGCGCGCCGGAAAGGTCTCCGTTGTGTGTGGCCACATTGGCCTCGCGCAGTGCGATGACCAGGTGCACGGTGGGTCCGGCCCCGGCTTGGCGGGCGAGGCGATAGGCGCTCTCCACCGCGCTTGCCGCTTCCCATGTCCGTCCCGCTTTGACGGCGATGAGGGCGAGGATTTCCAGTACCGAGATCTGGCGCAGCGGATCGTCGATCATCTGGGCTGCGGCCAGGGCTTCCATGCATGCTGTGCGGCCTTCGGCGAGCCGGCCTCCGTCGTACCCGTACCAGGCCTGGTGACTGTACAGAGCGGCAAGCATGGAATGCAGCTCGCGTCCGATGCGGGAGGTGTACGAAGAGACCCCGAGCGCGTTGCCGATCTCGTTCTCGATGCGGCGGGCCTGTGCCATGGCGGGCACGCTGCCCGTGGTGTGGTCCGTTTGATAAAGATCGTCCACCCGAGTGCGCAGTCGGGTGAGATCGGCGGTGCCGATGCGAGCGCCTGGTCCGATGCCCGACAGGGGAGCTGCGACCAGTGCCCCTACGTCAGCGACGAACGTCCTCCTCTTCACTGTTCCAGGGTTGCTGATGGGTGCTGCCAATGACAGCCGATGGGGAGGTACGGCGAACCCCATTTCTGAGATGGGGATTCCGAACATCGCTTCCAGGACGATCTGTTGGCCTGGATGGGGCAATGGCGAGGGCTCCTCGCTCTCCCACCGTCGCAGCTGACGGACGCTCACCGACGCCGCGATATTCAGGCGGCTCGCCTCGTGAGTGAAGTCGGTGACGAACGTTTTCTGTGTATGGCCCGCCGCCTTGCGTAACAGGGCAAGTCTGCCGGTACCGCCGACTGCCATGGCTTCCTCTCGGTTTGTTCGAGCGCGGCGCGTGGTCCAACACGTGTGGTGACGCGGAAATGTCCGCCTGAATGTCCGGTCTCCAACAGCCCGCGACCTTGGTGGAGACGGTGAACTTGTCCTGACACAGACCAACGAGCCCGACATCCGAGGGGGCACTCGTGACCGGCTCAGGAAATCCACCTTCCTCTGAGAGCGAGAACAGGGTTCATCAGAGGGAACCAGTACCGGACAGGCCTGAGGTGGGGTCGGTGATGCGGGATGCCGCGTCGAGGCGGGTGGGCCGGGTGATGGGACTGGTCGGGGGACGGGTCCAGTTGCGGCCGCTCAACGGCGGGTGTGAGTGGGACGCGGTGCCGGGGGATCTGAGTCCGGCCATACAGTCCGACGCGATGAGCGCGGCCGTGGCCGAGGCGAACGCTTACGCGGTGAGCCGGTGGGGGCGATGACGGTGCTCTCCACGGTGAAAGCCGGGTGGGGAGAACGAGGCCTGTGCGCTCTACCGGGGGCATGGCGGCGGGCACAGCTTCGAGTACGCGGACCCGGAGTACGAGGCGCTGTTCACCGAGGAGCTTCGGCCCGGCTGAACAGAGCTGGGCCCGCAGGGCTCTGTCGGGTCGGCTCGCATGTTCAGCGACGGGGCCGGATGTCAGCGCCGCTTCGAGTGGTTCAGCAGCCACAGCAGGGCGGGGATCGCCAGGCCGACGGCGATGAAGATCCAGGCGCTGCCTTGGTGCCGACCCGACTCGTCGACCTGGCGCAGCACGAGCACGCTCATCACCGCGGCGGCGGGCATGGGGGTCAGGGCCGCCAGCAGTTCGTCCGGGCGAAGGGGCTCGCGCGCCTTCGCGAGGCCGTAGACGCCCATGCAGAGGAACAGCGTCCAGATCCCTCCGATCCAGCCGGCGGCCGTGTACCAGCCGCTGCCCGGACCGTCGGAGAGGGTGCCGCCCTTCGCCGTCGCGACCATGCCCAGATCGAGGACTCCCACGACCGCGAGGCCGATGCAGGAGGCCCCGACGAAGCCCACGAGCCAGCCCGCCCCGAGAAACCTGACGTCCGCCCGCGAGATTCTTCGGGTTCCGCGCGCTCTTCCCATGTCCCCGTCCCCCCCAAGTGATGGTCCGTCCCGGACCGGATCACGGCAGTATGCCGGGCGGCACGGTCCTCGACGCCACCGAACCGGCCTGCCTACCCGGTCAGTTCGCGTGTCAGGGCGATCAGGTCCGGCAGCGGCCGTCGTCCTGTCCTGGGAGACGGCTTTCGGGCTGCTCTCTCACCCGTCGTGGTGGTCGTCCTGGTGGAGGCGGGTGTCGAGGTCTGTTGCCCAGGCCAGTGCCCATGTGCGCAGGTCGGCGGTTTGGCCGGGGGTGAGGCCGTAGGCGGCGAACTCCTCGTCTTCGTACCAATCGGCACCGTTGAGGCGGTCATGCAGGTCATGGAGATCGAACTCGATGCGGGCGTGGCGACGGCCGAGGCTTTCGAGGTCTGCGGTGGTGCGATGGCGGGAGGCGGCGTGGACGTCGATGAGGTCGCGGACGGCGCCCCGGTCGGCCAATGCCCGGACTTTGGTGCCGATGACGTCGTCGAGGGAGAGGACCGGGCCGATCGCGGTGGAGGTCGGGGGTGCCCAGAAGGCTTCTTTGAGGATGTCGACCTCGCATTCCTCGTTCGTGGCGGGGTCGGTGGCGATGAGGCGTCCGGAGAGCGGATCAGCTCCGATGAGGCGGACGTGCCAGCCCCGGGTGGTGAGTCCTTCGACGACGGTACGGGTGATGTCTGCCATGGGGGCGGGGTTCTCGGTGGCGACGTCGAGGTCCTGGCTGAGGCGTTCGACCAGGCCGTGGGCTTGGACTGCGTAGCCGCCGGTGACCACGAGCGGGTAAGGGGTGCCGATGGTGAGCACGTCGGCGAGGAGCCTGCGGTGCAGGGCGGTGAGGTTCACGCGGCGGCCGAGGTGCCGGGGGTGAGGTCGGGGAAGGCGGTTTCCCAGACGTCCCGGACCGTACGGCTGATCAGGGTGCGCAAGACGGGCCACTGGCTGATCAGGAGGTCGCGGTTGAGGAAGGCGGTGAGGTCGTCTCGTTGGCCTTCGGCGAGGACCGTGCGGTAGAGACTCATCCGGGACCGGGGGCGGTCGAGGTCGAACGACCGCAGACCTGACCAGACGACGTGGAGCGGAAGGTCGACCGGGCCGTGTGCGGGGCCGGTGAGGTCGTCCAGGCGGGCCGGCAGCCGTCCGGCATAGCGGGCACGCAGCACCTCGGCGGGGGGCGGCGGCTGAGGAAAGGGTGCCTGGACCATGCCTCCGATTATGGCCTGCCGTGCTGCGCGGCGGGGCCATGAGCGACCGGGAGTACCTACCGGGTCAGTTCGCGCGCCAGGGCGATCAGGTCCGGCAGGGCCGGGTGGTTGGGGTGGGTGCGGTGGGCGAGGAGGACGGGGACGGGGGGTGCGTCGGGGAGGGGGCGGTAGGTGACGCCGGGGTGGGGGTGCATTTGGGCGGTGGAGGCGACGGAGACGCCCGCGCCGCGGCCGGCGGCGATGGCGGTGAGCCAGTCGTCGGTGTTGGTGACGGTGAGGTGGGAGGGCGGGCGGGTGTCGGTGGGCCAGAGGTCGAGGGTGGTGACGCCGGAGACCTCGTTGACCAGGACCGGGCCGGAGGCGAGGTCGGTGAGGGTGAGGTGGGGGAGGGCGGCGAGGGGGCCGTCGGAGGTGATGGCGGCGACGCGGGGTTCGAGGAAGAGCAGCTCGGTCACGAGCCCGGGGGCGTCGACCGGGCCGCGCAGCACGGCGGCGTCCACCTCGCCCCGGGCGAGACCGGCGGTGCGGTCGTCGATGCGCAGCAGCTCCAGCGGGGTGTCCGGGTGCTCCTGCTCCCAGCGGCGGAGCAGCGGGGTGGTGTAGGGGCCGAGGGCGGACCAGGCGTGGCCGAGCCGCAGTGGCCGGCGGCGGAGGCGGGCGGAGTCGAGGGCCTCGTCGAAGGCGGCGACGGCGGCGGCCGCCTTGTCGCGGAAGATCCGGCCCTCGGCGGTGAGGGCGAGATGGTGGGTGGAGCGGTCCACCAGCCGGGTGCCCACCTGTCGCTCCAGGGCGGCCAGCGCCCGGGAGACGGCGGGCTGCGTCAGATGCAGCCGGTGCGCGGCCCTCGTCACGCTCGACTCCTCGGCGATGGCGAGGAAGGCGCGGAGGTGCCGCAGCTCGATACTCATGCGCCCGGAGCATAACCGCAGCCCAGTCGGCATTTCACGCGCCGCGCGGGGCCCCGTAGCGTGAAGGGCTCGTACGAGCCGTACGGGTCGTACGGGGTTTTCCACGAAGGGAGCAGTCGGTGGACGAGGTGCGCAGTCCTGTCGCGGGGGTCGCCGAACCCGGGGCCGCCGCCGCGCTCGCCGGGGCGGACGGACCGGCGGAGGCGGGCAGGAGCGGCAGGAGCGGCAGGGGCGGCAGAAGCGGCAGATGGAGCCTCGGGCCGGTCGGGCTGGTGGTCGCCGGGGGGCTCTCGGTGCAGTTCGGCGCGGCGGTGGCGGTGCTGCTGATGCCGCGCGCGGGCGCGCTCGGCGTCGTCACGCTGCGGCTGGTGCTGGCGGCCGTCGTACTGCTCGTGATCTGCCGCCCCAGGCTGCGCGGGCACTCGCGCGCCGACTGGGGCACGGTGGTCGCCTTCGGCGCGGCGATGGCCGCCATGAACATCCTCTTCTACCAGGCCGCCGACCGGATCCCGCTCGGCGCGGCCGTCACCCTGGAGGTGCTCGGCCCGCTGGCCCTCTCGGTGATCGTCTCCCGG
This sequence comes from Streptomyces inusitatus, assembly GCF_014651115.1. Lineage (GTDB taxonomy): Bacteria > Actinomycetota > Actinomycetes > Streptomycetales > Streptomycetaceae > Streptomyces > Streptomyces amakusaensis. Next base: position 151,186 of record NZ_BMWG01000015.1, read on the forward strand.
CGGCTGGTGAATCTGGTCTGGGCGGGGCTCGCCCTCGTCGGCGTCCTCCTCCTCAGCGGCGGGGGCTTCGACCGGCTCGACCCGGTGGGCGCGCTGTTCGCGCTGGCGGCGGGCGCGATGTGGGCCGCGTACATCGTCTTCAGCGCCCGTACCGGACGCAGGTTCCCGCAGGCCGACGGGCTGGCGCTGGCGATGGGCGTGGGCGCGGTGATCAGTCTGCCGCTGGGGATCGCCGAGTCCGGGACCAAGCTGATCGATCCGTCGATCCTGGTGCTGGGGCTCGGGGTGGCGCTGATGTCGTCCGTGCTCCCGTACACGCTGGAGCTGCTCGCCCTGCGCCGGATGGCGTCGCCCACCTTCGCCGTGCTGATGAGTCTGGAGCCCGCGATAGCGGCGGCGGCGGGCTTCCTCGTACTGAGCCAGGCGCTCTCGCTCACGGACGCGCTGGCGATCGCGCTGGTCATCGCGGCGAGCATGGGAGCGGTACGGACCCAGACCCGGCGCCGGACGCCGGAGCCTGTGAAACCGGAGCCCGTGAAACCGGAGCCCGTGGAGAACGGGCGGTAGAACCCCCGCCGGACCGGGCGCCCCTGGCGTACCGCCCGCCCCTGGAGCCACGACCCCGGGCCGCCCCGCCCCATCTCATCGCTTCCCGGGGCTCCCCAAGCCGGGCCGTCAGCCGCGATTCTGGCCGTCCACTCAGCGCAGAGGGGGCTCCGATGGTCGATCACGAGCACGTCTTCCACGAGCACGTCTTCCGCAGCCATTACCCCGAGGCCCGGCCGGTCGCCCTGCCCATCCACGAGGCGGTGCTCGGCCGGGCCGCCGCCGAGCACGGCGAGGCCACCGCCCTGATCGACGCGGCGACGGGCGCCACCGTCAGTTACGCACAGCTCGACAGCGCCCACCGGGGGATCGCCGCCGGGCTCGCCCGCGCCGGGCTGCGCAAGGGGGATGTGCTGGCGCTGCACAGCCCCAACTCCATCGCCTACCCCGGCGTCTTCTACGGGGCCACCCGCGCCGGGGCCTCGGTCACCACCGTGCATCCGCTCGCGACGGCGGAGGAGTTCGCCACCCAGCTCAGGGGCGCGGGCGCGCGCTGGATCGTCACCGTCGCGCCGCTGCTGGAGACCGCGCGCAGGGCCGCAGAGCTGGCCCCGGGGATCGAGGAGATCTTCGTCTGCGACCGGGCGGAGGGGCATGCGAGCGTGCTGGACATGGCCGAGTCGGCCGGGCCCGAGCCCGTCGTCGCCATCGACCCGGACGAGGACGTCGCGGTGCTGCCGTACTCCTCCGGCACCACCGGCGTGCCCAAGGGCGTCATGCTCACCCACCGCTCCATCGCCACCAATCTGGCGCAGCTGGAGGTCCCGCTGCCGATGGGCCCCGGCGACCGGATCCTCGCCGTACTGCCGTTTTTTCACATTTACGGCCTCACGGCGCTGATGAACGCCCCGCTCCGCAAGGGCGCGACCGTCGTCGTGCTCTCCCGCTTCGAGATCGAGTCCTTCCTCGGCACGATCGAGAGGCACCGCGTCACCGCCCTGTTCGTGGCCCCGCCGATCGTCCTCGCGCTGGCCAGGCACCCGGCGGTGGCGCGGTACGACCTCTCCTCGCTGGAGTACGCCATCAGCGCGGCCGCGCCGCTGGACGCCGCGCTGGCGGCCGTCTGCTCCGAACGGCTGGGGCTGCCGCCGATGGGACAGGCGTACGGCATGACGGAACTCTCGCCCGCCACCCATGTCGTACCGCCGGCCGGTCCGCCCGGGCCGCCGGGCACCGTCGGCAGGCTGCTCCCGTCGACGGAGCTGCGGCTGCTGCCGCTGGACGGAGGCGGGAAGAGGGCGGGGACGGTCGGGCCCGGCGAGGAGGGCGAGATCGCGATCCGGGGGCCGCAGGTGATGAAGGGCTATCTCGGCCTGGCCGAAGCCACCGCCGACATGATCGACGAGGACGGCTGGCTGCGCACCGGGGACGTCGGACGGATGGACGCGGACGGCTGGCTGTATGTGGTCGACCGGGTCAAGGAGCTGATCAAGTACAAGGGGTACCAGGTCGCGCCCGCCGAACTGGAGGCGCTGCTGCTGACCCACGACCGCATCGCCGACGCCGCGGTGGTCGGGGTACCGGACCAGGACGGCTCGGAGATCCCCAAGGCGTATGTCGTACGGCGGCCGGGGGCCGCGAGGCTGACGGAGGACGAGGTGATGGCGTTCGTGGCGGAGCGGGTCGCCCCGTACAAGAGGATCCGCCGGGTGTCGTTCGTCGCGGGGGTGCCGCGCGCCGCCTCGGGGAAGATCCTCCGGCGTCAGCTGAGGGAGCGGGAGGAGCCAGGGTGAGCCACTGACCCAGGGCCCCCCGCCCAGGGCCCCCGCCGGGGGCCGGTGCGTGGCCGCTGGGGCAGGATGACGGTCGTGACTGACTCCGCCGCCCAGAACGCCGTGCCGGATCCCGTGCCGGATCCCGTACCCGTGCCGGATCCCGCCGTGATGCGGGAGCGCTACCGCTCCACCCCGCTGCTGGAGGAGGAGCTGGCCGCCGCCCCGATGGATCAGTTCGCCCGCTGGTTCGGCCAGGCCGTCGCGGCCGGGCTGAGCGAGCCGAACGCCATGGTGGTGTCGACCGCGACCCCCGAGGGACGGCCGTCCTCGCGCACGGTGCTGCTGAAGCGGCACGACGCGGAGGGCTTTGTCTTCTACACCAACTACGGCTCCCGCAAGGGCCGGGAGATCGCGGCGAACCCGCGGGTCGCGCTGCTCTTCCCCTGGCATCCGATCGCCCGTCAGGTCGTGGTGACCGGGACGGCCGCGAGGGTCGGCAGGGACGAGACGGTCGCGTACTTCCGCAGCCGTCCGCACGGGTCCCGGCTCGGCGCGTGGGCCAGCGAGCAGTCCTCGGTGATCGGCTCCAGACAGGAGCTGATCGAGCGGTACGAGGAGCTGGCCGCGCGCTACCCGGAGGGGGAGCCGGTGCCCGCGCCGCCGGAGTGGGGCGGCTTCCGGGTGGTGCCGGAGACGGTGGAGTTCTGGCAGGGGCACGAGAATCGGCTGCACGACCGGCTGCGGTACGTCCGGGAGGGCGGGAAGTGGCGAATTGAGCGGCTCGCGCCCTGAAAGCGCTCCGAAAGCTCCCCGGCGCGCCCTGAATGCGCCCCGCTATGCGCCTGGGTAAGCCCCTGGGCAAGCCCCCCGGCTAAGCGCCCGGGTATCCCCCGGGAAAGACAATGCGGAACGACCCGTGGGCCTGTTTCCTCCGTACGGGACGGAGGAAGCCGGTCGGACCACCGGCGGCCCACGGGTCGGGTGACTGCATTGGAGTGCGGCAGAAAACCTGCCACTGCACAGAGTGCGACAGCAGGCCTCTAGCCCGCAGTCACCTCACGCATCCGAAAAGAAACCACTTCCGGATCACCTCCTTTCGTCGTGTGCTCCACACCTTAGAAGCGCCCCCGGGAGGGCTCAACCGAATTAAATGAGCCGTTCTGACGGCGTCCGACGGACAACGAATAGCCGGAAGCTGGTGTGTCGTGGGTCACGTTCGAGTTGAATGTGAGGTGACAGGGGGCCGCGATGAGTGCTTCGAAGAGTGAACCGACGCTGACGGCGACGGCGGGCGCGGGGGCGGAGCTGCTGGCCGCCCTGCTGGACGGGATGGACGCGGCGCTCTGCGCCTTCGGCGCGGACGGCACGATCACCCACTGGAACCGGGAGGCCGAACGCGTCCTCGGCTGGTCGGCCCAGGAGGCCGTCGGGCGGCGCGGGTTCACCGGCTGGGCGGTCCGCTCCGGCGACGCCGCCGATGTGGAGGCCCGGTTGACAGCCGCCATGGACGCGCCGGGGCGCACGGTCAATGAGTTCGCGCTGCTGCGCAAGGACGGCGGGCGGGTGCTGGTCCGTACCCAGTCCGCGCCGGTGCTCGGCGCGACCGGTGAGCGGGCCGGGCTGTACTGCGCGTTCAACGAGGTGCATACGCAGATCGGGCTGGAGCGGTCGATCGCGCTGAGCGAGGCCCTCTTCGACGACACGTCCTGGGGACTGGTCCTGGTCGATGTCGATCTGCGGCCGACCGTCGTCAACGTCTACGCGGCCGAGGCGCTGGGCACGGGCCGTCCGGTCCAGCTCGGCAGACCGCTGGGCGAGCTGGTGGTCCAGGGCGTGGAGGAGCTGGAGGCGGCGCTTCAGCATGTCCTGGCGGAGGGGGAGCCGCGCGGCGTGGGCGAGATGTGGGTGACCCTGGCGGGCGGGCCCGAGCCGGGGCGGCGGCGCTGCTGGCGCAGCGGCTTTCTGCGGCTGGCGTCCCCGCTGGCGGAGGAGCCCGTGCCACTGGGGGTGGGCTGGGTGTTCCAGGACGTCACGGCCGCGAAGCTCGCCGAGCAGGAGGCGGACCGGCTGCGGTTCCGCGCCAGCCAGCTGCACCGGGCGGCCCGGGCGGCGGGGGAGTGCGAGGACCCGCTGGAGGCCACCACCGCCTATCTCGACTTCGCGCTGGCGGGCTTCGCCGACCATGTGCTGGTCGATGTCGTGGAGCCGGGCGACCGGGGCCGGCTCGTCCGCGCGGCGGCGACCCCGGCGAGCGGCGCGCCGGGCCCCTGTCTGCCGGTCGCGGGCGGCGGCATCCCGGTCCGCTATCCGAGCGGCCACCCCGCGCTCCAGGCGGCCGAGCGCATCGGCTCGGTCCGCGCCAGCGCGCCCGCCGCCGCCGTGTCCGCTCCGGCGACCGTCACCGGTACGGGCACGGGCACGGCGGGAGCCGCGTCGGCGAGCTGGTGCAAGGAGCGCCAGTGGCCGGCCGGCATGAGCCACGCCCTCTGCACGGTCCTGCGCAGCCGGGGCCGCACCCTGGGCGTCGTGACCTTCCTGCGCGGCAGCACCCGCCCGGTCTTCGAGCGCGCGGACGCGGTGTACGCGGAGAGCATGTCGGCCATGGCGGCGCTCGCCCTGGACCTCGCGGGCCGCACCCCGAGCTGACCGGGCCGCCCGGACGCGGAGCCGCCCCGGGGCCGGTCGGCGTCCGGGGCGGCTGCGCGGTCCGCGCATGAGGTGGGTACGGGGTGCACGGGCGACGGCGCGGGTGCGCGGCTCCCGGGCCGGGCCCCCCGGGTCAGCGCCGGTAGAAGATCCGGTCGCCGTACTCCCGCATCACACGGCCGTTCCACTCGTGACCGCCGTCCACATTCCCCGAGCGCAGCATCGGCGGCTCGAAGCCGCGCGCCACCAGCAGCTCGGCCGCCGCCGCCAGGGTCGCCTGCATCAGGGCGCTGGTGACTACGGTCGAGGCCGGGGCGAAGGGGGCCTCGATGCCCTCGTGGGTCAGCTCCGCGTCCCCGACAGCGATCTTGGAGTCGAGGACGACGTCGCAGTGGTCCCTGAGGAAGCCGCCGGAGACGTGCCGGGACCTGGTCTGCTCGGCGTACGCCACCGAGGTCACCCCGATGACCTTGATGCCGAGCGCCCGGGCGTTCATCGCCATCTCGACGGGGAGCGCGTTCCGCCCGGAGAGCGAGATGATCACAAGGGTGTCGCCCGCCCGCAGCGGACTGGTGTCGAGCACGGCCGCCGCCAGCCCGTCGACCCGCTCCAGCGCGGATCCCAGGGTGGCGGGCATGACGTCGACGCCGACCACGCCGGGGACGGCGAGCAGATTCATCAGGGCGAGCCCGCCGGCCCGGTAGACGACGTCCTGGGCGGCGAGCGAGGAGTGCCCGGCTCCGAAGGCGAAGAGTCTGCCGCCCGCGACGACGGTGTCAGCGATGACCGCGCCGGCGGCCGCGACGCTCTCCGCCTCCTCGTCGCGCACGCGTTCCAGCAGACCGATGGCCGCGTCGAAGAACTGACCGGCCAGCTTGCTCTCGCTCATCATTGAGCCCTCTCCGGAGGTGCGGGGACGCGGAATGCGGGCGCGCGTACCCGGGACATGTGGAACATGGAGCGCGCCGGGGAATACCCGTGCCGCCGATCACGTTGCGGTCTGGACCATTGCCCTGTCAATACTGTCCCTACAGTCTCCACAACGGCTCTGCCCGGCGGCTTCTCCCGGCGCGGCACGGTTGTCGGCGGGATGCGTAAGAATTGACTCCGGGGCCGCAGCGCACGATTTCATCGAGGGGCACGTATGTCCGGACTGATCGACACCACGGAGATGTATCTCCGCACCATCCTCGAACTGGAAGAGGAAGGTGTGGTTCCCATGCGCGCCCGTATCGCGGAGCGGCTCGACCAGAGCGGGCCCACGGTCAGTCAGACCGTGGCCCGCATGGAGCGGGACGGCTTGGTGACGGTCGCGGGGGACCGCCACCTGGAGCTGACCGACGAGGGCAGGAAGCTGGCGACGCGCGTGATGCGCAAGCACCGCCTCGCCGAGTGCCTCCTCGTCGATGTGATCGGCCTGGAGTGGGAGCAGGTCCACGCGGAGGCCTGCCGCTGGGAGCATGTGATGAGCGAGGCGGTGGAGCGCCGGGTGCTGGAGCTGCTGCGCCACCCCACCGAATCGCCCTACGGCAACCCGATCCCGGGCCTGGAGGAGCTGGGCGAGAAGGCGGAGGCCGATCCTTTCCTGGACGACTCCATGGTCTCGCTGGCCGATCTTGACCCCGGGGTGGACGGCAAGACGGTGATCGTCCGCAGGATCGGCGAGCCGATCCAGACGGACGCCCAGCTGATGTACACCCTGCGGCGCGCGGGTGTGCAGCCCGGCTCGGTGGTCAGCGTGACCGAGTCGCCCGGCGGGGTGCTGGTGGGCAGCAGCGGGGAGGCCGCGGAGCTGGAGGCGGATGTCGCCTCCCACGTCTTCGTGGCCAAGCGCTGAGCCACGCCTGTCAGTGAACCACCAGTGAGGAAGGGCCCGGGCTCACCCCCGGGCCGTGCCGGGGCCCTCCCGTGCGCCCGGCCGGGAAGACCTGGTGCTGCGACCGGAAAGGTTTGCCGTGGGCCTGCGGCGTCCGGTGCGGTGCATCTCCCCCGCGGCCTCCGGTGCGGGTGGTGCCCCCAGGCGGAGGTCCACGGTTCGTACTGGACGTACTTGCGTGGTCCGACAACGTGGCGAGGTGCCGTGCAGGGCGTCGCAGGCCGGTGAACCTTTCCGGTCGCAGCACCAGCCCCCGGGGCGCGCGGCAGGGCCTTCGCCGTCTTCGGGGCGGCGCGGACAGGTGGTCTTCAGGCCAGGTGCCGGGGGGAGCGGCCGGGAGGGCCGCCGCCGCCCGGGGCGCTCGGCGCGGGCCGCGCCCGAGGGGCGGAGCCGCCACCGGGGGCGGGTCCCCGGGCCGTGACGGCCGCACCCGCGGGCCGTGCGCCAGGGCCCCCGTATCACCGGATATCACCGGCCCCAGCGGCACCGTTTTCGGCCCCGGGGGAAGCCCTGCGGGCCCCTCGCGTGCAAGGCTGTCGCCGAGGCATATGACATACGGCCGGGGAGGGATCAGGGTGACTCGCCCGTCGTACGCCCCAGCGCGCCCGGCTCCGCCGGTGCGCCGTGCATCCGTGCTTCCCGGGGGCGGTCACCGCCCCGGGCCGGAAGGCACTCCGACACGGGAGTGCCCCGGCGCCCAAGGACGCCGGGGCCTGCCCTCCCCTGCGCTGACCCGGAGCCCCGAGCTCCCAGGGTCAATCCCCACGGACCGTCTTCCCCGAGCGGCCCGTCTCCCGCAGAAGGTCTCCCCCCGTCGACGGGAGTCATGCCTGGTGAGGGGTCACTCGAACGAGGGGTGTTGCCTCTCGAAGCCGTATCTTCGAACGTTGGTTCGATAAACTGAAGGAGTCCGGCGGGGAGGGGTCCGGCCGGACGGACGACCGGGGAAGAGAAGGGGGTGCCGGGCACATGGTGCGCCGCATCGACGTGATCGGAGCCGGCGGCGTACACCTGGCCGCCTGGGAGTTCACCAGATCGCCGGAGGGGGGCCAGGAGCCCGGCGGGGAGTGTGCCCAAGGCCCCGGGGAGGGCTCCGGGGAGAGCGCGGAGCCCGACTCCGCGCCTGGCGTCTTACTGCTGCACGGCCTGATGGGCCGGGCCTCGCACTGGGCCCCGGCGGCTCGGCTGCTGGCCGAGGGGCACCGGGTGGTCGCGCTCGACCAGCGGGGCCACGGCGACAGCGGCAAGCCCGCCGAGGGCCCCTTCACCCGCGAGGCGCACCTCGCCGACGCGGTGGCGGTGATCGAGCGGCTGGACCTCGCCCCGGTGACCCTGGTGGGCCACGCGGCGGGCGCGCTCACCGCCTGGCAGCTCGCCGCCGCCCGCCCCGATCTGGTCCGGGCGCTGATCGTCTGCGACATGCGGGCGGCTGCCCACGGCGCGGCCTCCCAGCGGGAATGGGCGGACTGGTTCCGCTCCTGGCCGCTGCCGTTCGCCTCGCTCGCCGAGGCCCGCCGCTGGTTCGGCGAGGCGGACCCCTGGCTGGAGCGCCCCAGCCCCGCGCGCGGCGAGTTCTTCGCGGAGATGATGGCCGAAGGGGCGGAGGGCTGGCGTCCGGTCTTCTCCCGCGAACAGCTCCTCGCCGCCCGCGCCGCCTGGGCCCACGACGCCCACTGGGACCAGCTGGCCCAGGTCACCTGCCCCGCCCTGGTCGTCCGGGGGCCGGACGGCCAGCTGGGCCGCGCCGAGGCCCAGGAGATGGTCCGGGTGCTCCCCCGGGGGCGGTACGCGGAGGTGGCCGAGGGCGGCCATCTGGTCCACTACGAGCGCCCGGCGGCCTGGTACGCGGCGATCGAACCGTTCCTCGACGCCCACTGCCGCGACCGCGACCACGACCGGGACCGCGCCCCCGAGGGCGACGGGGTGCGAGCGTCCGGGCCGGGCTGAGCGCCCCGGGCCGGCCCGGACACCGGCCGTCCCGTGCGGAGGACGGCCGGAGCGGCCTTGGCGTGCCGTCGGAAGACCCGGGGGCCGAAGAGCCGCGGGCTGTGCGGGTCAGAAGGAGAACAGCGCCCCGGGCAGGTACGCGCCCATCTCGCAGCCGTTGTTGTACGTCGCCGACCACGCGAACCGCTCGCCCTGCCACACTCCGTCCGCCGTCACCGTGACCGGGTCGTACTCACGCGTGCACAGCGTCTGCGGCAGCGCCGTCGGCAGCGCCGCGATGTCGCCGTCCACCGAGCGCAGTTCGCCGCAGGCGGCGGCGGGCGAGGGGTGGGTGCCGTGGGCGCGCGGCGTACAGCTGAGGGTGACCGCGCGCTCCACGGCCGTGCTCATCGGGTCGGCGCCCTTGCCGACGCTGAGGACGAGCGCGGAGGGCGCGTACAGCCGGGCCGTCCGCCCGGCCGCCGCGCCCTCGAAGGGCCCGGCGGCGGCAGGGGCCGCCAGGGTGTGCGCCACGACCGGCCGCACCGGCTCGGACCGGGTCTGAGCGGCCTGTGCCGAGACCGCGGCGGTCGCGCTGAGCACCAGCGCGGCGGTGACGGCGATCGTGCTGCGAACAGAACGCATCGGTGAAGCTCCTTCGCTTCTGAGGGTGATTGCGCTCGGGAGTCTCGCGTACGCGGACAGTGAACGCACCTCGATCGCGTCTTTCCGGCCGCAGGGGTCCCGGCGGGGGTGACCGAATGTTCGTTTGGGCAGCTCGCGACGGGTGCCGGACGCCTCCGCAAGGCGTCCGGCATATGGACAATCTTGAGTGGTCCGCTCAGAAAGAACCGCCTGAGCTGCGAAAACGCTCAGGCGGTACGTTTCTTCGCCACCCCGCTTCGACGGGAAAACACCCTCGCCGAAGGCGGCGGACCACCCCTCACCCCTTGCTGACGGCCGCCAGAATCTCCGGCAGCCGCTTCGCCGTCACCGGCGCGGCGACCCGCAGCCCGGCCCAGCCGATCAGCAGCCCGTACAGCGCCCCGGCGGGCAGGATCAGCCACAGCGTCCCCCGGTCGCCCGACAGATGCAGCCAGACCGTCGGCACGATCACCGGCAGGGAGAGCACCAGGGCGGCGACCATCCCGCCGAAGAGCGACATCCAGGCCAGTGCCGCCTGCCCGGGCGCGACGCTCTTGTACCCGCTGTCCTGCGGGATCGAGTACGCCAGCCGGGCCGAGGCCACCGCCCCCGTGCCCAGGAACACACCCAGCGCCGCGAACGACACCCCGAGCGCCGAGGGCAGCGTCCCCCAGTCGCCCAGCACGGCCGCCGTCACCGCCGTCGTCACCACGGTGTACGGGAGGGTGATCACCAGCAGCGCCAGCGCCCGCGCCCGCAGCTCCTCGTACGCCTCACGCGTCGTCGAGATCGTCTGCGCGACCATCCAGAACGCCGAGGTGTCCTGCCCGAACTGGTTGTACATCAGCATGCCGAGCATGCCCGTCGCGAAGCAGGCGAGATAGACCGAGCCGGTCCCCTGCGCGGCGCTGAACAGCGGCACCAGCAGACCGATCGCCAGCCCGGTGACCCAGGACGCCTTGGTCTTCGGGTCCCGCCAGGCGTACCGCAGACCGCGCAGCATCACCGCGCCGGTGCGGCCCTCGGGCAGCAGCCGCGACAGCGTGCCGGACGACTCCCCGCCGGTGGCCGACTCCTGGGCCGCGCCCAGCGTCGAACCGTCGGGGGAGGTCATCAGCTTCGTCAGATTCCGCTGCCAGGACCACAGCAGCGCGCCCAGCGCGAGCGCCGACAGCGCCAGCTGCGCCAGAGCCGCGCCGTAGCGGCCCTCGCTCACGGAGTCGATCGAGCCGATCGCGGAGGCGGGCGGCAGCCAGGCCACGATCCGTGCGGCGGGCTCCAGCGCGGAGAGCCCGCCCGCCTCGCCGAGCCGCTGCACGCCGAAGTTCACCAGCTGGAAGCCGAGGGCGACCAGCAGCCCGCTCAGCAGCGCCAGATCGCGGCCCTTGCGCGAGGTCAGCAGCCGGACGTTGGCCGCGGCGACGGCCCGCGCCAGCGCCACACAGATCAGCAGCGCCAGCGGCACGGCGAGCAGCGAGACGATCACGGCCGCCGCGCCGTGCGCGAGCGCGAGCGCCGATCCGACCACCAGGCAGAGCGCGAAGAGCGGTCCTATGCCCACCAGCGAGGAGACCAGCAGCGCGGCGACCAGCGGGCGCGGACGCAGCGGCAGCATCACCAGCCGGGTCGAGTCGAGCGTCTCGTCGCCGCCGGGGGCGAAGAGCGGCATCACGGCCCAGGCGAGCGCCAGCAGCCCCGTCAGCAGGACGGTGAGGGTCGCCGCGCCGTCGCCGCCGCGCAGCACGATCAGCCCGATCAGCAGGCCCGCCGCGAAGAGGACGGTGAAGACGAGCGAGAGGACGAAGACGGCGGTGCGCGCGGAGGACTGGCGCAGCCCGTTGCGGAGCAGTGACAGCTTCAGCCGTACGAAGATCCTCGCCAGCTCCCCGGTGCCGGGCCCGACACCGGTGCCCGCGGCACTCGCGGCACTCGCGGCGGCCGGGGCGCTCAACGCGCACCGCCCGCGCTGCCGCCGCCGAGCCAGTCCAGCGCCTCGTGGGCGGTGTCCCGGCCGGTCGCCCCGACCAGCTCCAGGAAGGCGCTCTGGAGCGACGGCGCGTCGCCGCGTACGTCCGCGAGCGGACCCTGCGCCCGGATCCGGCCGCCGGCCATCACCGCGACCCAGTCGCACAGCGACTCCACCAGCTCCATCACATGGCTGGAGAAGACCACCGTCGCGCCCGAGGAGGTGTAGCGCTCCAGCACCCCCCGGATCGTCTGGGCGGAGACCGGGTCGACGCCCTCGAACGGCTCGTCCAGGAAGAGGACCTCCGGGTTGTGCAGCAGCGCCGCCGCCAGCCCGATCTTCTTGCGCATGCCCGTGGAGTAGTCCACGACCAGCTTGTTCTGAGATCCCGTCAGATCCAGTACGCCCAGGAGCTGATCGGCCCGCTTGTCGACCTCCGCGCCCGGCAGCCCGCGCAGCCGCCCGGTGTAGGCGAGCAGCTCACGGCCGGAGAGGCGCTCGAAGAGGCGCAGCCCTTCCGGCAGCACACCGATCCGGGACTTGACCGCCACCGGGTCCCGCCACACATCGTGCCCGGCGACCTCCACCCGTCCCTGGTCGGGGCGGAGCAGGCCGGTCACCATCGAGAGGGTCGTCGTCTTGCCCGCGCCGTTGGGGCCCACCAGGCCGATGAACCTGCCCGCGGGCAGGGTCAGGTCGATGCCGGACACGGCGATCTGCTCGCCGAACCGCTTCCACAGACCCTCCACCCGAACAGCGGGCGGCGCGACCGGCGCCCCGCCCGCGTCTGTGCCCCCGGTCCCTGTCGCCCGGATATCCGGCATGGTGCCCGCCTTTCGGTGTCCCCTATGTCATGCGCGTACTGGATATGTACGCGTCAGTACCAGGTCCACCTTATGTAGGCGTCTCCTAAGCGTTCCGGGTGCGGGCCGCGACGGCGTCCCGTCCGCACGCGTACGCCAGCGGGCTGATCAGCTCCTCGGCGTCCGGCAGCCACCGGTTGGCGTTGGTGGGCCTGCGCGCCCACTGCACCGCGCCCCGGCCGCCGACCCGGGTCGGCGGGGCCGGTACGTAGTGCCCCTCGCCCCGCGCGATCAGATCCAGCGAGCTGGGGGCCCAGCCGAGACCCCGGATCAGATCCGGCGCCTTGGCCACCGCACCCGGCAGCACGAAGAACAGCATCCGCCGGTCCGGGGTGCAGGCCACCGGCCCCAGCGGCAGCTCCATCCGCTCCAGCCTGGCCAGTGCCAGGAAGCCCGAGGACTCGGGCAGGTCGAGAACGTCGAAGGCGCGCCCCGTCGGCAGCAGGATCGAGGCCCTGGGGTCCTTCCCCCACATCCGGCGGACGGCGGTCGCGCTGCCCGTCGCCTGGCTCGCCCAGTCGGAATTCACCGCGTGCGCGCCCGGTGTCTCGCAGGAGGTGTCGCCGCACGAGCAGTGCTCCCTGCCGTCGGCCGCCTCCAGCCAGGTCCCCGGAAATACGTCCCAGTGCCGCTCCTCCGCGTACCGCACCGCGTGATCCAGCAGCTGTTCGCCCCTCTGCTGGGGGATCTCCGCGGCTTCTCTCACTCCAATGGTCTCTTCCACGACCAGTCAACTCCCACCATCACCTTGAGTTACGGGCACCCTACGGCCCGCCCCGCGCTCATGATCCCGCATATGGGGCGCATGGATGCACGGACGGGGGCGCGCGTGGAGACGGACCTCGGGGGCGGGTAGCTACGTGTACAAGGGGGGCGGGATGTCGTCTGTTCCGGGCGGCGGCGCGGGTCGGCCGTCCGTCCGGTTCCGGAGGCCCAGGGGGAGGGTTCTGACGGTCCGTTCGCGTCTGTTCGCGGTCGGATTCCGGCAGCGCCCGGAAGCATCGTGGGCAGCTCTAGTGGAAAAACCAGACCAAGTCCGTCAATTCTGCATTCTCCGTATATCAGCCGGGCATCGATCCCTGAGCGGATCACCGCGGCCTCAGGAGGTTTTCATGGCAGCCAGGCCTCTCGTCGCCCGACAGCCGAACGAACGGTTGCAGGCGCTCATTCAGGAAGCCGGGTGTTCCAACGCCGGGCTCGCCCGCCGCGTCAACATGGTCGGCGCGGAACGCGGGTTGGACCTGCGGTACGACAAGACATCGGTGGCGCGGTGGCTGCGCGGACAGCAGCCGCGCGGGCGCGCGCCCGGCATCATCGCCGAGGCGCTGGGCCGCAAGCTCGGCCGTACGGTCACGATCGACGAGACCGGCATGGCCAACGGCAAGAACCTCGCGTCCGGCGTGGGGCTCCAGTTCTCCCCGACCGTGCTCGGAGCGATCGAGCAGGTCTGCGAGTTGTGGCGCAGCGACGTCGGCCGCCGCGACTTCCTCTCCGGCACCTCGGTCGCGGCCTCCGCGCTGGTCGAACCCAGCCGCGACTGGCTGATCACCGGCGCGGACAGCCAGGTGGCGCGTTCGGCCGGCTCCCGGGTCGGCGCCTGCGACGTGGAGGCGGTGCGGTCGATGACGGCCGCGCTGACCGAGCTGGACCACCGCTTCGGCAGCGGGCATGTCCGCCCGGTCGTCGTGCACTACCTCAACTCCGTGGTCTCCGGCCTGCTCTCCGGTTCCTACCGGGAGTCCGTCGGCCGCGAACTCTTCGCGGCGGTCGCCCGGCTGACCGAGCTGGCGGGATACATGGCCGTCGACACCGGACAGCCCGGACTCGCCCAGCGCTACTACATCCAGGCCCTGCGCCTCGCCCAGGCGGCGGGCGACCGCGGCTACGGCGGCTATGTGCTGGCCGCCTCCATGAGCCATCTCGCCGCCCAACTGGGCAACCCCCGGGAGATCGCCCAACTGGCGCGCGCCGCGCAGGAGGGCGCGCGCGGCCATGTCACCCCGCGCGCCGAGGCGATGTTCCTCGCCGCCGAGGCGCGCGGACACGCCCTGCTGGGGGACTCCCGCACCTGCCACACCGTGGCGGGGAAGGCGATCGCCTCACTGGAGCGGGCGGAGCCCGAGTCGGGCGACGACCCGTCCTGGATCTCCCACTTCGACCGCGCCTATCTCGCCGACGAACTCGCCCACTGCTACCGGGACCTGGCCCGTCCCGAGGCCGCCGCGCACCACGCGGCCGAGGCGCTGGACGGCCACCCGGAGACCCGGGCGCGCCGGCGGGCGATCGGTCTCGTCGTCCTGGCCACCGCCCAGGTGCAGCAGCGCGAGGTGGAACAGGCGTGCCACACGGGCGGCCGCGCGCTGGATCTGCTCTCCCGGCTGCGCTCCAGCCGGGGCGCGGAGTATCTGGAGGACTTCCAGCAGCGCCTGGAGCCGTACGCGGACGAACCGGCGGTCCGGGAGTTCGGGGCGCGGGTGGAGCTCCAGGCGGCCTGAGCCCGGGTCTTGAGTGAGGACGGTCACACACCGTTCCCGGGAAGCGACTTGAGGAGGCATGTCCGACAGGCTCCACGGTGGGTGTGCGGCGGGACTCCGGGCAGCCGGTAGCGTGAACCGACGGTCCCGCACGCTCATACGGAGGAGTCCTCGTGACGCACAGCGGACAGGGTGACGATCGGGGCGGCGAGCTGCCCCCCGAGACGGCCGGCCCCTGGGCGCCCCGGGGCGCGGGCGAGCGGCCCGGCCCGGCGGACGGACAGCAGTGGGGGCAGCGGCCTCCCGAGCCCCCTCAGCAGTGGGGCCCGCCGCCCGGGCAGTCCTGGCAGGACGGGACCCCGTACCCGGCCGCTCCGGCCGGTCCGCAGCCGCCGCCGCAGCCGCCTCAGTCCCCGGACGACTGGTACGGCGTACGGTCCCAGCCGCTGCCCCCGGCCCAGCCGTTCGGCCAGGGCCCGTCGGACGCCACGCAGGTGATCCCGCCCGTGGGGCCGGGACCGTCCGACGCCACCCAGATCATTCCGCCCGTCGGAGCGGGCCCGCTGCCCGGCGAGCCGCCCGGCCACCCGGCGCCGTCGCCGTTCGGCCTGGGCCCGTCCGACGCGACGCAGGTGATCCCGCCCGTCGGGGCCGGTCCCGTGGACGCGACCCAGGTGATCCCGCCGGTCGGGGCCGAGCCGGTGGACGCCACCCAGGTGATCCCGCCCGTCGGGCCGGGGGCGCTGCCTCCCGAGAGCCCGGCCGAGTCCACCGCGTACCTCGGCGCCCACCGCCGGCGGGACACGCCGCCGGTCCCGCCGCCGCCCCCGGGCGCGCCGTACGGCATCAGGCCCGGAGCCCCCGGCGACCGGCCGCCGCCCGCCGAGTTCGACAATCTCTTCCGTACGGGGGAGGGGGCCCCGCAGCCGGTCCCGCAGCAGCAGTTCCCGCCCCCGCGGCCCCTGGGGACGCCTCCGCCGCGGACTCCGCAGCCCCGGGGCGCGGGCGAAGGCTCGCACCGCAGGGCGCAGCGGCGCACCGCCGCCCCGCGCCGGCGCATGGGGGCCCCGGTCGTCGCGGCCGTCGTGGTCGGCTGCGCGGTGCTCGGCCTGGGCGTCGGCGCGCTGATGTTCGGCGGGGACGACGGCGAGAAGGACCCGGCCTCGGCGGCGGACCCGGCGACGGCCTCCGCCCCGCCCAGCACCGCCCCCTCCGCCGCGCCGTCCACGAGCACCGCACCGCCCGCCGAGGACCCGGTGAAGACGCAGGCCAAGGCGCTCGATCTGCTTCTCGCGGACAGCAACGACAGCCGGGCGGCGGTGATCCGCTCGGTGGCGAACATCCGTCAGTGCAAGAACCTCGGACAGGCCGCCGCCGATCTGCGCGCGGCCGCCGAGCAGCGCCGGAGCCTGGTGACCCGGCTGGGCGGCCTGGACATCGGCGAGCTCCCCGAGAGCGAGGACCTCGCCGAGTCGCTCACCGAGGCGTGGCAGGCCTCCGCCTCGGCGGACGACCACTACGCGGCCTGGGCCGACCAGACCGGCCGGAAGAAGGGCTGCAAGAACGGCAAGGCCCGCAACACATCCCGGGCCGCCGAGGGCAACAGCGCCAGCGGCGAGGCCACCGAGGCCAAACAGGAGGCCGCCGCCCTCTGGAACCCGATCGCCGCCGCCCACGGCCTCCCCAGGCGCGGCAGCCACCAGCTCTGAGGCTCGCGGCTCTCCTCCGTACGGGAGGGTCCCCTTCAGGGTGTCGCGGCACGCGCGGTGTCGCGGTACGCGCCCAGGGAAGCCCTCCCGGGGCCGTCACCGCCCTCTGGGCCCGGGCCGGGGTCCCGGGGCCGTCCCACGGGCTCCCCGGGGGCGTACGGCCTCCCGGGGCCCCGGCCGGGGCGGCGGTCAGTCCGCGACGGAGCCCGAGAGCGTCTCGGTGACGTCCACGGAGTCCTCGCGCTGCGCCACCAGCCGCCCCTCCCGCACCACCTGGAAGGTCACCCTCGGGTTCACGATCCGGGGGAAGTCGGGGATGCCGAGCATGTCCTCGTGCTCCCAGCGCAGTTCGGGGGTGAGCCCGCCGGTGGTCACCCGTACGCCCTCGTCGAGGGCCTGGGTGATTTTCCGCGAGGTGATCTCGTCGGTGTCGAGGGACTCGATGACCGAGGCGAGGACGGTGTACGCGATCCAGGTGGTCTGCACGCCCGCGTCGGCCGGGTCGACGCGGTTGTCGGCGAAGGCGTGGTCGGCGATCACCTGTCTCATCTCCGCCCAGCGGCTGTCCCCGGCGGCGGGGTACCAGCCGGTGATGAACGCGCCTTCGAGGGGCCCGCCGCGACCGCCGGTGCGGTCGATCAGGGACTGGCCGACGCTGCCGATGACCGAGGAGACCCGTACCCGGGATCCGTCCTCGGGCAGCCGCCGGAAGGAGTCGAAGAAGGTCTCGGTGCGTTCGCCGAGCGCGGCGGTGACGCACCCCGGCCGGGGCTCCTCCCCGGAACCGGAGCCGGGACCGGGATCGGGACCGGAACCGGGGCCCGCGTCCCCGGAG
Source organism: Streptomyces inusitatus (assembly GCF_014651115.1). Taxonomy (GTDB): domain Bacteria; phylum Actinomycetota; class Actinomycetes; order Streptomycetales; family Streptomycetaceae; genus Streptomyces; species Streptomyces amakusaensis. The sequence continues at coordinate 168,447 of NZ_BMWG01000015.1, forward strand.
GCCGTGCCCGCCTCGGTACGGGCCCGGGAGGCGACCCCGGTGTAGTCGGTGGCGTCCTCGCGGGCGAGCACGTCGGCGGTGCTGTTCCCGGCCGCCGCGAGCCCCGCGTTCAGCAGCTCGGGCAGCTGGTCCCCGGCGGCGGAGTCCGGCCGTACCAGCGCGACCCGGTCGCAGACGCCGGCGAGCTGGAGCCCGTGCCCGGCGAGAAGGGCGGGCTGACCGCCGTTGACGGGGAAGGACAGATAGCTGCTGAACTCCTCGTCCGAGATGCCGAACCCGCCGATGAAGGGGATCCCGGCCGCCTCCAGCGTCGGCAGGAAGGCGTCCCCGTGCTGGCTGTACGAGCCGACGACCGCGACCGCCCCCTCCTCCACCGCCCGCCGGGCGCAGGCCGAGGCCCCCTGTGCGGTGTTCCGCTCGTTGCAGGTGACGACCCGCAGCCGGTGCCCGCCGACGCCGCCCCGCGCGTTCACCCAGCGGGCGTACGTGTCGGCCATGGCGTTCATCCCGGGCATATTGGTCGCCCCGGTCTTCTCGGGCGCGAAGGTCAGCACCGTCACGGGCTCCCCGGAGCCGCCGGAGCCGCCGCCCGGCACCACCCCGCAGCCGGTGATCAGCAGCACCCCGGCGGTGGCTGCCGCCGCTGCCGTGGCGGCGGGCGTCCGGGCCGTGGCGGCGGGCGGCCCGGGCGGGGTGGAGTGGGGGCCCCCGGGGCCGGGGGGGGGGGAGCGGCGCCTACGGGTCATGGGC
>NZ_BMWG01000016.1:0-25050 GCF_014651115.1 Streptomyces inusitatus
TGTGGAGGTGACCGGTACTAATAGGCCGAGGGCTTGTCCTCAGTTGCTCGCGTCCACTGTGTTGGTTCTGAAACCACGAACAACCCCTTTTTGGCCGGTTGGGTTGTGTTTGTTTGTTTCATAGTGTTTCGGTGGTCATAGCGTTAGGGAAACGCCCGGTTACATTTCGAACCCGGAAGCTAAGCCTTTCAGCGCCGATGGTACTGCAGGGGGGACCCTGTGGGAGAGTAGGACGCCGCCGAACAATTTTTAGCCTCAGTCTCTCGATTCGTTCGAGGGACTGGAGCGTGCCCCAATAGCTCAGTCGGTAGAGCGTCTCCATGGTAAGGAGAAGGTCTGCGGTTCGATTCCGCATTGGGGCTCGGCTAAAAATGAAGGCCCCCGCCAATTGGCGGGGGCCTTTTTTGTTGCCCTTTTTGAGGAACAAGCGAGTCAGGGCCGCCGCGCCTCAGCGCGGCGGCCCTGACCAGGACCCTCTACCCGTGCTGAGGCTCAGGCACCCGCATCACCAGAATGGCCATGTCGTCGGAGGCCGGCTCCGCGGCGAAGCGCTCCACCGCACGCAGTACCCGGGCGGCGACCGCTCCGGCGGTGAGCCCCGTACAACCGGTGAGGACCTCGGTCAGACCCTCGTCACCAAGCATGCGAGTGCCCTCACGGCGCTCTGTGACCCCGTCCGTGACACAGAGCAGGACATCGCCCGGATCCAGGGTCACGGTCTGCTCGAACAGCTCCAGGTCGTCCATGACCCCGAGCAGCGGCTGAGGATCGGCGGCCGGCTCCACCGTGCCGTCCTGGCGCAGGCGCAGCGGGAGGGGATGGCCGGCGCAGACGACCTTGAGCAGGGCGCCGCCGTTCTCCTGAGGGCGGAGCTCGCCGTAGAGCAGGGTGAGGAAACGGCTGCGGGCGCCCTCGTCGAGGATCGCCGCGTTCAGCCGCTCCAGCACCGCCGGGCCGCCGAAGCCCTCACGGGCCAGCAGCCGCAGCGCGTGCCGGGCGAGACCGGTGACGGCGGCCGCCTCCGGGCCCGTACCGCACACATCGCCGATGGCGAATCCGTACACCCCGTCGCTGATGGGGAAGAGGTCGTAGAAGTCGCCGCCGACCTCGTTGCCCTCGCCGGCGGCGCGGTAGATGACCTCCACCTCGACGCCGGGGATGGTGGGCTGCTCCGGCGGCAGCAGGCTGCGCTGGAGGGACTGGCTGATGGCGACGCGCTCCGAGTAGAGGCGGGCGTTGTCGAGAGCGAGGGCGGCTCGGCGGGAGAGATCCTCGGCGAGTTCGAGGATCTCCTGCCGGAAGTGGTCGTCGGAGGGCTTGCCGAGGGTCAGCATGCCGATGACCCGGTTGCGGGCGACCAGCGGCAGGACGACCGTCTCGCCGCCGACCGCGGCGGCCGTGGCCAGGGTCGTGTCGATGCCGGAGGAGACCGGAGGGCCGGAGCCGAGGCCCAGTTCGTGCCGGGAGGTGCGCAGGGCAGCCTGCTGGGCGGCCGCGGCGGGCGCGGTCCAGACGCGGGCGCCGGGGGCCGGCACGGGGTCAGGCGGGGCGATCTTGGACAGCAGCGCCTTGAGGCCGTCGATGCGCTCCTCGTCCTCGTGCAGCACATAGCTGAGGTACGGGTCGGAGGCCTGGTCGGCGATGGTGTAGACGGCGCACCAGGTGGCCAGGGTCGGCACGGTCATCTGTGCCATCAGGGCCAGGGTCTGGTCGCGGTCGAGTGTTCCGGCGAGCAGGTCGGAGGCCTCGACGAGGAAGGAGAGCGAGCCCCGGCGCAGCCGTTCCAGCTCGCCGAGGCGGGCCGACTCGACGGCGAGCGCGATACGGTCGGCGGCGAACTGGAGGCGCAGGGCCTCCTCGTTGGTGTAGCGGCCCGCGGACTCCGCCGCGACGCCGAGCGAGCCGGTGAGTCGGCCCTCGACCTTGAGCGGGACGGTGACGACCGAGCGCATGCCGGTCGAGTTGAGCAGCGGGACCGCGCCGGGGACCGAGGTGAGGTCCTCGTGGACGGCGGGCATCCGGGCGGAGCCGTAGCGGCTGGTGCCGGCCTCGACCGGGACGCGGGCGAAGCGCTGGCGGGCGGAGGGCAGACCGGTGGTCGCCCGGACCTCCAGTTCCGTTTCGTCGTCGGTGGCGAGCAGCAGGAAGGCGGCGTCGCCGTCGAGCATGTCGCGGGCGCGCTCCACCGTGCGCTGGAGGAGTCCGTCGAGGTCGTCGGGGGCGGGGGAGCCGATGAAGACCTCGAACGGGTCCGTGGTGTGCTTGTCGGTCGCGGAGTCGGTGACGGGTACGCGGTGCGGGGTCTGGAGGACGGCCCGCTCGTCGTCGCGCACCAGCAGACAGACGGTGGACGGCTCGCCGTGCGAGTCGCGTACTCGCAGGTGTGAGGCGTACACGGGGATGACGCGGCCGTCGGTGCCGCGGATGCCGTAGCTGCCCTCCCAGCGGGAGAGCCGGAGCGCCTCGGCGATTCCGGTGCCGATCCCGGGGGTGTGGGGCCAGGCGGCGAAGTCCGCCAGTGGCTTGCCGATGACCTGATCGGCCGTGTACCCGAAGACGTGTTCCGCGTCCGCGTTCCAGACGGAGATCGCGCCCGCCGCGTCGATCTGGGCGACGGCGACGCGTACGCGCTCGTCGGCGACGGGGAGCATGGCGGTGGGGAGCGCGGGGCCGGCGGAGCGGGTGCCCACGGGGTGCTGGGGGAGGTCGAGCTGGAACCAGACCTGTTTGTGGGTGGGGGTGTACTCGACGCCCCAGCGTGAGGCGAGGGCGGAGCAGAGCATCAGTCCGCGGCCGTTCTCGCTGTCGAGGCTCGCGAAGGTGTGGCCGGTCGCCTGGATCGGTACCCCGCGTTCCGGGTAGCGGTCGCCCACTTCGACCCGGACGCTGTCCGCGGAGCGCAGACAGAGCACGTCGGCGGCGGTCCCGGCGTGGATGACGGCGTTGGTGACCAGCTCGCTGGTGAGGACCACCGCGTCGTCCACGACTTCGCTGTATCCCCACCCCTGGAGGGTGTCGCGGACGAAGGCGCGGGCGGTCGCGACGGACCGCCCGACGGGGTCGAAAGTGGCAGCCGCCCGGGCGGTGATCACAGAACTCCCTGTACGTGTTTCGACGCCCGGTTCCGCCATGATCGGCCTGCCCCTCCCGGTGCCCGGTGGTCTTCTCGTGCCCAGGTCGACCCGGCCGGGCGGACCGGGGCGGCTGGACAGCCGGATGCCAGGTTACTTACCTTCACTGTCCCAGCGGATGGCGGTCGCCGCTGTTTCCGCCCTGTGGGGGCGGGTACCGCACGCGATGCCGCCGAACTGTTATGGCCTGGTTCCGCATGGGTGAAACACTGGGCAGGCTTCCTGATACAGCTCAGGCAGTACGGTCAACCCCTGCGGGAGGGACACGGTGGAGTCTGGCACGGCGGCGCGTGGCACAAGCACGCGTACGAAAGGCGGACGATCCCGGAGCAATGCGACAACCGAGGTCGATACGGCAGCCCTGAACAGGCTGCTGGCCGGTCTCGTGTCGATGCGCGACGGGAATTTTCGCAAGCGTCTGACCGTGTCGGGCGACGATGTGATGGCCGAGATCGCGGCCGTCTACAACGAGGTCGCCGATCGAAATGTTCATCTCACCGGTGAGATGGCGCGCGTCCGCAGGGTCGTGGGACGTGAGGGAAAGCTCACTGAGCGGCTGGAGACGGGAGCCTGTGAGGGCTCCTGGGCGGCGGCGATCGACGCCTCGAACGCGCTGGTGGACGATCTGTCCCGGCCGGTGTCCGAGGTGGGCCGGGTGCTGTCGGCGGTCGCCGACGGCGATCTGGACCAGCGGATGGAGCTGCGCTCGCACGGCTCGGACGGGGAGGTCCGGCCGCTGCGCGGGGAGTTCCTGAAGGTCGCGCGGACCGTGAACAGCCTGGTGGACCAGTTGTCCGCGTTCACCGACGAGGTGACGCGGGTGGCGCTGGAGGTCGGCACCGAGGGCAAACTCGGCGGCCAGGCCCAGATCCGGGGAGTCTCGGGATCCTGGAAGGATCTCACCGACTCGGTGAACACCATGGCCTTCCGGCTCACCTCCCAGGTGCGGGACATCGCCCTGGTCACGACGGCGGTCGCCAAGGGCGATCTCTCGCAGAAGGTCACCGTCCATGTGGCGGGCGAGATGCTGGAGCTGAAGAACACCGTCAACACGATGGTGGACCAGCTCCAGTCGCTCGGCTCCGAGGTGACCCGGGTGGCCCGTGAGGTCGGCACCGAGGGTGAGCTGGGCGGGCAGGCCGAGGTGCCCGGCGTCGCCGGGGTGTGGAAGGACCTCACCGACTCCGTCAACACCATGGCCGGGAATCTGACCTCGCAGGTGCGCGGCATCGCGGAGGTGACCACCGCGGTCGCCAACGGCGATCTCTCGCAGAAGGTGACCGTCAGCGCGCGCGGCGAGGTCGCCCAGCTCGCCGAGACCATCAATCAGATGACCGAGACGCTGCGCACCTTCGCGGACGAGGTCACCCGGGTGGCGAGCGAGGTCGGTGCGGAGGGACTGCTCGGAGGTCAGGCACAGGTGCCCGGCGCGGCCGGCACCTGGAAGGACTTGACCGACTCGGTCAACACCGTCTTCCGCAATCTGACCACACAGGTGCGGGACATCGCGCAGGTGACGACGGCGGTGGCCAATGGCGATCTGTCGCAGAAGGTCACGGTCGACGTGGCCGGGGAGATGCTGGAGCTGAAGAACACCGTCAACACGATGGTGGACCAGCTCCAGTCCTTCGGTTCCGAGGTCACTCGTGTGGCCCGCGAGGTCGGCGTGGAGGGCCGACTCGGCGGTCAGGCGCATGTGCCGGGGGCCGCCAACACCTGGAAGGACCTCACCGATTCGGTGAACACGGCCTTCCATAACCTCACCGGCCAGGTGCGGGACATCGCGCAGGTGACGACGGCGGTCGCCAATGGCGATCTGTCGCAGAAGGTCACGGTCGTCGTCGCCGGGGAGATGCTGGAGCTGAAGAACACTGTCAACACGATGGTGGCGCAGCTGTCGTCCTTCGCCGACCAGGTCACCGGGATGGCCCGGGACGTGGGCACCGAGGGCCGGCTCGGCGGTCAGGCGCGGGTCGAGGGAGTCAGCGGCACCTGGAAGGAGCTGACCGACTCCGTCAACTTCATGGCCGGGAATCTCACCTCCCAGGTCCGGCAGATCGCGCAGGTGACCACGGCGGTCGCGCGAGGCGATCTGTCGCAGAAGATCGATGTGGATGCCCGGGGCGAGATCCTGGAGCTGAAGAACACCATCAATACGATGGTCGACCAGCTCTCCGCCTTCGCCGAGCAGGTGACGCGGGTGGCGCGCGAGGTGGGCACCGACGGGCGGCTCGGCGGTCAGGCGCAGGTGCCGGGCGTCGCCGGGGTGTGGCGTGATCTGACGGACTCCGTGAACGGCATGGCGGGGAATCTGACCTCGCAGGTCCGCAATATCGCCCAGGTCGCCACCGCCGTGGCGCGCGGAGATCTGTCGCAGAAGATCGAAGTGGACGCGCGCGGCGAGATCCTGGAGCTGAAGAACACGCTCAACACCATGGTCGACCAGCTCTCGAACTTCGCCGAGCAGGTCACCAGGGTCGCGCGCGAGGTGGGCACCGAGGGCATCCTCGGCGGGCAGGCCGAGGTGCAGGGCGTCTCCGGCACCTGGAAGGACCTCACCCAGTCCGTCAACTTCATGGCGAACAATCTGACCTCGCAGGTCCGCAATATCGCCGAGGTGACCACCGCGGTCGCCAAGGGAGATCTCTCGAAGAAGATCACCGTCGATGCCAAGGGTGAGATCCTCGAACTGGTGACGACCGTGAACACCATGGTCGACCAGCTGCTGGACTTCGCCGACGAGGTGACCAGGGTCGCCCGTGAGGTCGGCACCGAGGGAGTGCTGGGCGGCCAGGCGCGGGTGCGCGGGGTCACCGGCATCTGGAAGGACCTCAGTGACAACGTCAATCTGATGGCCAACAACCTGACCAGCCAGGTCCGTAATATCGCGCGGGTCTCGGCGGCGGTCGCGGGCGGGGATCTGACCAAGAAGGTGACCGTCGAGGCGCGCGGCGAGGTCGCCGAACTCGCCGACACCGTCAACACGATGGTCACGACCCTCTCCTCGTTCGCGGACGAGGTGACCCGGGTGGCGCGCGAGGTGGGCACCGACGGGCGGCTCGGCGGTCAGGCGCAGGTGCCCGGAGTCTCCGGGACCTGGAAGGACCTCACCGAGTCGGTGAACTCGATGGCGTCCAATCTGACCGGACAGGTGCGGCAGATCGCCACCGTCACCACCGCCATCGCCCAGGGCGACCTGACCCGGAAGATCGACATCGATGCCCGGGGCGAGATCCTGGAGCTGAAGACCACCATCAATACGATGGTCGATCAGCTGTCGTCGTTCGCCGGGGAGGTCACCCGGGTGGCACGCGAAGTGGGCACCGACGGGCAGTTGGGCGGTCAGGCCCGGGTGCGTGACGTCGACGGCACCTGGCGCGACCTCACCGAGTCGGTGAACGAGATGGCCGGGAACCTCACCCGGCAGGTGCGGGCGATCGCCGCCGTGGCCACCGCGGTCACCAGGGGCGATCTCAACCTGAAGATCGATGTGGACGCGGCCGGCGAGATCCAGGTCCTCCAGGACAACATCAATACGATGATCGCGAATCTCCGTGACACCACCCTCGCCAATGAGGAGCAGGACTGGCTCAAGGGGAATCTGGCCCGGATCTCCGGGCTGATGCAGGGGCGGCGGGATCTGGGCGACGTGGCCTCGCTGATCATGAGCGAGCTGACACCGGTCGTCTCGGCCCAGCACGGCGCGTTCTTCCTGGCGGTGCAGACCGGCGGCCAGGGCGTCGTCGGCGGCCGGGGGGATTCCTCGTACGAGCTGGTCATGCGGGCCAGTTACGGCTACTCGGCCGGACTGATGCCCACCTCCTTCCGGCCCGGCGAGACGCTGATCGGGACGGCGGCGGAGGAGAAGCGGACCATCCAGGTCAATGTTCCGCCGGGTTATCTGAAGATCTCCTCCGGGCTGGGGGAGGCCTCGCCCGCCCATGTGATCGTGCTGCCGGTGCTCTTCGAGGGGAAGGTGCTCGGAGTGATCGAGCTGGCGTCGTTCCAGCCGTTCACCCAGATCCAGCGGGACTTCCTCAACCAGATCGCCGAGATGATCGCGACGAGCGTCAACACCATCAGCGTCAACACCAAGACCGAGGTGCTGCTCCACCAGTCGCAGGAGCTGACCGAGCAACTGCGGGAGCGCTCGGCTGAGCTGGAGAACCGGCAGAAGGCGCTTCAGTCGTCCAACGCCGAACTGGAGGAGAAGGCCGAGCTGCTGGCGCAGCAGAATCGGGACATCGAGGTCAAGAACACCGAGATCGAGGAGGCCCGGCAGGTGCTGGAGGAGCGCGCCGAGCAGCTCGCCGTCTCGATGCGCTACAAGAGCGAGTTCCTGGCGAACATGTCGCACGAGCTGCGCACTCCGCTGAACTCGCTGCTGATTCTCGCCAAGCTGCTCGCCGACAACGCGGAGGGCAATCTCTCGCCGAAGCAGGTGGAGTTCGCCGAGACGATCCACGGGGCCGGTTCGGATCTGCTCCAGCTGATCAACGACATTCTCGATCTGTCGAAGGTCGAGGCGGGCAAGATGGACGTGAGTCCGACCCGGATCGCCCTGGTGCAGCTGGTGGACTATGTGGAGGCGACCTTCCGGCCGCTGACCGCGGAGAAGGGACTCGACTTCTCCGTACGGGTCTCTCCCGAGCTGCCCGCGACGCTCCACACCGATGAGCAGCGGCTTCTCCAGGTGCTGCGCAATCTGCTGTCGAACGCGGTGAAGTTCACCGACTCCGGCGCGGTGGAGCTGGTGATCCGGCCGGCCAACTCCGATGTGCCGCAGTCGATCCGGGAACAGCTGCTGGAGGTCGGCTCGCTGCGGGATCCGGACGCCGCTCTGATCGCCTTCTCGGTGACGGACACCGGGATCGGGATCGCGGCGGGCAAGATGCGGGTGATCTTCGAGGCGTTCAAGCAGGCGGACGGCACGACGAGCCGCAAGTACGGCGGCACCGGGCTCGGGCTGTCGATCAGCCGGGAGATCGCGCGGCTGCTCGGCGGGGAGATCCACGCGGCGAGCGAGCCCGGCCGGGGCTCCACGTTCACGCTTTATCTGCCTCTTCACCCGAGCGAATTGCCGCCCAACGGCCATGGGGCGGCCGGTGCGGATGTGCCGAGCCCGCAGGACAGCCTTCCGCAGCTCGAACTGAGCATGCCCGAGCCGCACTCTCCGTCCGCCACGCTCTTCCGGCGGCGGCGCAAGGCGATCGGGGCCACGGAGGAGCGGGTCGCGCTGCCCTCGTCCGGCATCCCCACCGCGGGGCGGGGCGGTCACGCGACCGCGGTCCCCGAGCCGCCGGAGCCGCGGCGCACCTTCAGCTTCGACAATGAGAAGGTGCTGATCGTCGACGACGACATCCGCAATGTCTTCGCGCTCACCAGCGTTCTGGAGCAGAACGGGCTGACGGTGCTGTACGCGGAGAACGGCCGGGAGGGCATCGAGGTGCTGGAGCAGCACGACGATGTGACGGTCGTTCTGATGGACATCATGATGCCGGAGATGGACGGGTACGCGACGACGACGGCGATCCGCAGGATGCCGCAGTTCGCGGGGCTGCCGATCATCGCGCTCACCGCGAAGGCGATGAAGGGCGACCGGGAGAAGGCGATCGAGTCGGGGGCCTCGGACTATGTCACCAAGCCGGTGGACCCCGACCATCTGCTCTCGGTGATGGAGCAGTGGATGCGCCGGCGGTGACCGGGCGGGCCCGGGAGTCAGTGGATACGGGAACCTTCCGGGCCCCCGCCGCGTTTCCGCTGTGGGTGCCGTGACATCGTGGTGACAGGGTGTGGCGGCGGGCAGGGTGCGGCTACCATGACCGGCACAACATTGGGCGACGCAAGCAAGTCGTCCCCTGGGGCGGCGCCGCAGGCGTCTCCCGGCTCGCGGGAGCCGGACAGACCCCAGGCCGGGGCGAGGAGGACGGGGCATGGTGCAGAAGGCCAAGATCCTCCTGGTCGATGACCGGCCGGAGAATCTGCTGGCGTTGGAGGCCATTCTCTCCGCGCTCGATCAGACACTGGTACGGGCATCGTCAGGGGAGGAAGCGCTCAAGGCGCTGCTGACGGACGACTTCGCGGTCATTCTGCTGGACGTTCAGATGCCCGGCATGGATGGATTCGAGACCGCCGCGCACATCAAGCGCCGGGAGCGGACCCGGGACATCCCGATCATCTTTCTCACGGCGATCAACCACGGCCCGCACCACACCTTCCGGGGATACGCGGCCGGTGCGGTCGACTACATCTCCAAGCCGTTCGACCCCTGGGTGCTGCGGGCGAAGGTCTCGGTCTTCGTCGAGCTGTACATGAAGAACTGCCAACTGCGGGAGCAGGCGGCACTGCTGCGGCTCCAGCTCGACGGCGGGGCCGGGGCCCAGTCGGGCACGGGGAACGCCGCCAGGGAGTCGGTCGGGCTGCTCGCCGAGCTGTCCGCGCGGCTCGCGGCCGTCGAGGAGCAGGCCGAAGCGCTCTCCAAACAGCTGGACGACGAGTCCGCCGACGCGGCCGCCGTCGCCACCGCCGCCCATCTCGAACGCAAACTGACCGGTCTTCGCCGGGCACTGGACGCGCTGGAGCCCGGCACCGGCGGGCCCTCCGCACTGCCCTCGCAGGGCTGAGCGGCGAATTCCGTACGGGGGTCCAGCGGTGCGCGCACCGCTGGACCGGGGCCGTACCGCCCTGGCTGAGAGTCCGTCACCCGGGCGGCGCGGCCGGGGCGACACGAACGGGTGAAGCGGTGGGCACACGTGTCCGCCGCCCCCGACACCGGTAACCTCACCACCATGGCCTCACGTACGTCCGGCAAGGGTTCCCAGAGCGCGGCGGGCACCGCGAAACCGCGTGCCGGCCGTACGGGCGGCGGTGCCGCGGGCGCCGCCGGTGCGGGCGGTGCCGGTGCGGGCGGTGCCGCCAAGAAGGCGGCCAAGGGCCCGGCCGCGAAGCCCGCGCCGGGGAAGGGGAAACGGGCTCCCGCCGGGAAGGCGGCGCCCGTGAAGAGGACGGCCCCCAGGAAGACGGCGGCGAAGAAGCCCCCGCCCAAACCCGCCCCCTCGCCGACCGGCGGCGTGTACCGCATGGCGCGCGCCTGCTGGCTGGGTCTCGCCCATGGCGTGGGCGCGCTGCTGAGAGGCATAGGGCGCGGCGCGCGGGGGCTCGACCCGGCGCACCGCAAGGACGGCCTCGCCCTGCTACTGCTGGGTCTCGCCCTGATCGTCGCCGCCGGCACCTGGTCCCAGCTGCGCGGCCCGGTCGGCGATCTGGTCGAGCTGCTGGTGACGACGGCGTTCGGCAGGCTCGATCTGCTGGTGCCCATACTGCTCGGAGTGATCGCCGTCCGTCTGATTCTGCACCCGGAGAAACCCGAAGCGAACGGCCGGATCGTGATCGGGCTCTCCGCCCTGGTCATCGGGGTGCTGGGACAGGTGCACATCGCCTGCGGCGCTCCGGAGCGCGCGGACACCGAGGCCATCCAGGACGCGGGCGGCCTCATCGGCTGGGCCGCCGCCACCCCGCTGGTCTTCATGGTGGGCACGGTGCTGGCCGTACCGCTGCTGGTGCTGCTCACCGTCTTCGGGCTGCTGGTCGTGACCGCCACCCCGGTCAACGCCATTCCCCAGCGGCTGCGTCTCCTCGGCTCCCGGCTGGGCCTGGTCGAGCCGCCGTACGACCGGCGCGCCGCCGAGGGGTTTGAGGACTCCGACGACGACCGGCGGTACGAGGAGCAGTGGCGCGAAGCGGTGCCGGGGCGGGTGCGGCGCGCGCCCGCGCGCCGGGGCGACGAGCCCGATCCGTACGCCCCCGAGCAGGCCGAGGCGGAGGCGCTCACCCGGCGGCGCAAGCCGCGCGGGGCCTCCGACCGGCGTCCCGGCGAGCGTCCGATGGACGCCGTGGATGTGGCGGCGGCAGCGGCCGCCGCGCTCGACGGCGCGGTCTACAACGGGCTGCCGCCCTCTCCGGTGGTCGCCGATCTGACCAAGGACGTCACCGCCGAGCGGTCCGGCGCCGCCACCCCGGTGCCGCCCGCCCGTGAGGCGCGCAAGCGGCCGGAGCCGGCCGGCGGGCGCGCCGCCGGGGGAGTCGTGCCGGATCTCACGAAGCCCGCGCCCGAGGTGTCCCAGCCGCTGCCGGCCCGGGCCGAGCAGCTGAGGCTCTCCGGGGACGTGACCTACTCGCTGCCCTCGCTCGATCTGCTGGAGCGCGGCGGCCCGGGCAAGACGCGCAGCGCCGCCAATGACGCGATCGTCGCCTCGCTCACCAATGTGTTCACGGAGTTCAAGGTCGACGCGGCCGTCACCGGCTTCACCCGGGGGCCGACGGTGACCCGGTACGAGGTGGAGCTGGGCCCGGCGGTGAAGGTCGAGCGGATCACGGCGCTGACCAAGAACATCGCGTACGCCGTCGCCAGTCCCGACGTACGGATCATCTCCCCGATCCCGGGGAAGTCGGCGGTCGGCATCGAGATTCCCAACACCGACCGCGAGATGGTCAATCTGGGCGATGTGCTGCGGCTGGCGGACGCGGCGGAGGACGACCATCCGATGCTGGTCGCGCTCGGCAAGGACGTCGAGGGCGGCTATGTGATGGCCAACCTGGCGAAGATGCCGCACATCCTGGTCGCCGGAGCCACCGGTTCCGGAAAGTCCTCCTGCATCAACTGCCTGATCACCTCGGTGATGATAAGGGCGACTCCGGAGGATGTCCGGATGGTGCTGGTCGACCCCAAGCGGGTCGAGCTGACCGCCTACGAGGGCATTCCGCACCTGATCACGCCGATCATCACCAACCCCAAGCGGGCCGCCGAGGCGCTCCAGTGGGTCGTGCGCGAGATGGATCTGCGGTACGACGATCTCGCGGCCTACGGGTACCGGCACATCGACGACTTCAACCAGGCCATCCGCTCCGGCAAGGTCAAACTTCCCGAGGGCAGCGAGCGCGAGCTGAAGCCCTATCCGTATCTGCTGGTCATCGTGGACGAGCTGGCGGATCTGATGATGGTCGCGCCGCGTGACGTCGAGGACGCCATCGTCCGGATCACCCAGCTCGCGCGGGCCGCCGGCATCCATCTCGTGCTGGCCACCCAGCGGCCCTCCGTCGATGTCGTCACCGGTCTGATCAAGGCGAATGTGCCCTCCAGGCTCGCCTTCGCCACCTCCTCGCTCGCCGACAGCCGGGTCATCCTCGACCAGCCCGGCGCGGAGAAGCTGATCGGCAAGGGCGACGGGCTCTTCCTGCCGATGGGCGCGAACAAGCCGACCCGGATGCAGGGGGCGTTCGTCACCGAGGACGAGGTCGCCGTCGTCGTCCAGCACTGCAAGGATCAGATGGCCCCCGTCTTCCGGGAGGACGTCGTCGTCGGCACCCAGCGGAAGAAGGAGATCGACGAGGAGATCGGGGACGATCTCGACCTGCTCTGCCAGGCCGCCGAGCTGGTGGTCTCCACCCAGTTCGGCTCCACCTCGATGCTCCAGCGCAAGCTGCGCGTCGGCTTCGCCAAGGCCGGGCGGCTGATGGACCTCATGGAGTCCCGGAACATCGTCGGACCCAGCGAGGGGTCCAAGGCACGTGACGTTCTTGTGAAACCTGAGGAGCTGGAAGGCGCGCTCGCCGTGATCCGGGGGGAGCCTCACCCGTAAGGGTTTGGCTCGGAGGCGGTTTGGCGGGCAACCGTTTCCCCCGGTCGAACGTCAAGTTGGAGAAAGGGACGGGAAAACCCGCCCCGTCACCCGGACGGCCATCGGCCATACCGATGGCGTACAAACTCCGGTCGCCCGGTTGCCCCACCCTTTCGTACCAGCCCTACACTGAACCTCCAGCAGGTGGTTACACGCTCGAAAGGCGCCCTCGTGTCCATCGGCAACTCCCCCGAAGACGACCGGCCTTTCCCCGAGGACGACCGGCCTTCCATCGGTCATGTCCTCCACCAGGCCCGTATCGCGGCCGGGCTGACCGTCGACGAGGTCAGCGCCGCCACCCGGGTGCGGGTCCCGATCATTCACGCGATCGAGCAGGACGACTTCACCCGCAGCGGTGGCGATGTGTACGCCCGCGGCCACATCCGCATGATCGCGGGGGCGGTCCGGCTCGATCCCGCGCCGCTGGTCGCGCAGTACGACGCCGAGCACGGCGGGCGGCCCGCGCCGACCCCCGCCGCGCCGCTGTTCGAGGCGGAGCGCATCCGTCCGGAGCCGCGGCGTCCCAACTGGACCGCGGCCATGGTCGCCGCGATCGTCGCCGTCGTCGGTTTCGTCGGCTTCACCCTCTTCAACGGCGGCGGGGACACCACCGGCCGCGCCGACCAGGTGGCGGAGGGGCCCGCTCCCGCGGCGAAGCCCTCCAAGGCCCCGAGCGGCAAGCCCGCCGACCCCAAGCCCGACCCCTCGGACAGCGCCATCGCCGCCGTCCCGAAGGACAAGGTCACCGTCAAACTCTCCGTCGTGGACTCCAAGAGCTGGATCTCGGCCAAGTCCCACAACGGCAAACTCCTCTTCGACGGGACCCTCGTCAAGGGCGACTCCAAGACCTTCCAGGACGACGAGCGGATCGATCTCATCCTCGGAAACGCCGGGGCGATCGAGCTGTACGTCAATGGAAAGAAGGTCGAGGACGCCTTCCGCCCCGGTCAGGTGGAGCGCCTGTCCTACACCGAGGGCGACCCCCAGGCCGGCTGAGGCCGCCCGCCCGGCGGCCCGGGGAGCCCTCGCGGCAGGGGCGTGGGCCAGGACAAAGTAGTCTTGAGTCCATGCCCGAACGCCGTACCGTCGCCCTTGTCACTCTTGGCTGCGCCCGTAACGAGGTGGACTCGGAGGAGCTCGCAGGCCGCTTGGCAGCGGACGGCTGGGAGCTTGTCCAGGAAGCCGCCGACGCGGATGTCGCAGTCGTCAACACCTGCGGTTTCGTGGAGGCCGCCAAGAAGGACTCCGTCGACGCCCTTCTCGAAGCCAATGACCTCAAGGACCACGGCAGAACCCAGGCCGTGGTCGCCGTCGGCTGTATGGCCGAGCGGTACGGCAAGGAGCTGGCCCAGGCCCTCCCCGAAGCCGATGGCGTCCTCGGATTCGACGACTACGCAGACATCTCCGACCGGCTTCAGACCATCCTCAGCGGCGGGGTCCACGCCTCGCACACCCCGCGCGACCGCCGCAAGCTGCTGCCGCTGACCCCCGCCGACCGCCAGAAGGCCTCCGGGGTCGCCCTGCCCGGCCACGGCGACCCGGGCCGGTCCGCCGCCGAGCCCGCCGACGCCCCGCTGGTCGACCTCGCGGACCTCGCCGACCTGCCGGAGGGCGTCGCCCCCGTCTCCGGGCCGAGGGCCCCGCTCCGCCGCAGACTGGGCACCAGCCCGGTGGCGTCCGTCAAACTCGCCTCCGGCTGCGACCGGCGCTGCTCCTTCTGCGCCATCCCCTCCTTCCGGGGATCCTTCATCTCCCGGCGGCCCAGCGACGTCCTCGGCGAGACCCGCTGGCTGGCCGAGCAGGGCGTCAAGGAGGTCATGCTCGTCTCCGAGAACAACACCTCCTACGGCAAGGACCTCGGCGACATCCGACTGCTGGAGAGCCTGCTGCCCGAGCTGGCGGCGGTCGACGGCATCGAGCGGGTCCGGGTGAGCTACCTCCAGCCCGCCGAGATGCGCCCCGGGCTGATCGACGTGCTGACCTCCACGCCGAAGATCGCGCCGTACTTCGACCTCTCCTTCCAGCACTCCGCGCCCGCCGTGCTGCGCTCGATGCGCCGCTTCGGCGACACCGAGCGGTTCCTGGAACTGCTCCAGACCATCCGCTCCAAGGCCCCGCAGGCCGGAGTGCGCTCCAACTTCATCGTCGGCTTCCCCGGCGAGAGCGAGAGCGACTTCGCCGAGCTGGAACGCTTCATCACCCACGCGCGCCTGGACGCCATCGGTGTGTTCGGCTACTCCGACGAGGACGGCACCGAAGCCGCCACCTACGAGCACAAACTCGACGACGAGGTCATCTCGGAGCGGCTGGACCATCTCTCCCGGCTCGCGGAGGAGCTGACCGCCCAGCGCGCCGAGGAGCGCCTCGGGGAGAGCCTTGAGGTGCTGGTCGAGTCGGTGGACGGGGAGGACGGCGCGGTCGGCCGCGCCGCGCACCAGGCCCCCGAGACCGACGGGCAGATCGTCTTCACCGCGCGCGAGGGTCTGGTACCCGGCCGTATGGTCATGGCCAAGGCGGTCGGCGCGGAAGGCGTCGATCTGGTGGCCGAGTACCTCGGGGACCTTCCGGCCGGCCACTCGGCCCCGGAGGGCGAAGCGCCGGACAAGCACCGCGTCCGGGGCGCCGACGCTCTGGCCGCCCTGCGGATCCCGGGCGAGGAGGCGGGCAGATGACCGGAGTGCCGGCATCCGCGGGGGGCGGCACCGGTAGGCCCGCACCCGGCGGCAAGCTGGGCGCTGCGGCCGTCAATCAGGCCAGCCTCTGGAACATCGCCAACATCCTCACCATGGTGCGGCTCGTTCTGGTGCCCGCCTTCGTGCTGCTGCTGTTCCAGGACGGCGGATACGACCCGGCCTGGCGCGCCTGGGCGTGGGCGGCGTTCGCGGTCGCCATGATCACCGACATCTTCGACGGGCATCTGGCGCGCACCTACAACCTGGTCACCGACTTCGGGAAGATCGCCGACCCGATCGCCGACAAGGCGATCATGGCCGCCGGGCTGATCGGTCTGTCGGTCCTCGGCGATCTGCCCTGGTGGGTCACCGGGCTGATCCTCTTCCGTGAGCTGGGGATCACCCTGATGCGCTTCTGGGTGATCCGTCACGGCGTGATTCCCGCCAGTCGCGGCGGCAAGATGAAGACCCTCGTCCAGGGCACCGCCGTCGGAATGTACGTCCTGGCGCTGACCGGTCCACTGGCCACCCTCCGCTTCTGGGTGATGGCACTGGCCGTCGTGCTGACGCTTCTCACCGGTCTCGACTATGTGCGGCAGGCGATCGTGCTGCGCCGCCAGGGGCTGGCCAAGGCGCGGGGAACGGCGTGAGCACTGCGGCCAGGATCCTTCAGGCGCTTGCGGAGCGTGGCGAGACCGTGGCCGTCGCGGAGTCGCTCACGGGTGGTCTGGTGGCCGCCGAGCTGACATCGGTGCCGGGCGCCTCGGCCGCTTTCCGGGGTTCGGTGACGGCGTACGCGACCGAGCTGAAGCGCGAGGTGCTGGGCGTCGACGGGACCCTCCTGGCGCAGCGCGGAGCGGTTGATCCGCAGGTCGCGATGGAGATGGCGGCGGGTGTGCGCAGTGCTCTGGGGGCCGGCTGGGGCATCGCCACCACCGGAGTCGCCGGGCCCGAGCCGCAGGACGGACAGCCCGTCGGGACGGTTTACGCGGCGGTCCGGGGGCCGGACGGAACAGGGAAAGTGGCCACTCTGCGATTGAACGGGACCCGGGCGGAAATCCGTAGAGAGAGTGTACGGAGCGTGCTCGGGCTACTCCTGGACGAACTCCTGGGGCCGGAGCGGGCACAGGATACGGAACAGAACGGGGGGAATTGATGTTTGCAGCCCTGAGTGAACACGACATCGCTCCCCGCACGGCCGCAGCACTAGGCGGTACGGTGGGGCGTGAAGGATGCGGCTACGCGGTCCGAGGAGGGAGCCACCGATGATTCTGCTCCGTCGCCTGCTGGGTGACGTGCTGCGTCGGCAGCGCCAGCGCCAGGGCCGTACTCTGCGCGAAGTCTCCTCGTCCGCCCGGGTTTCGCTCGGTTATCTCTCCGAGGTGGAGCGGGGGCAGAAGGAGGCATCCTCCGAGCTGCTCTCCGCGATCTGCGACGCGCTTGACGTACGGATGTCCGAGCTCATGCGTGAAGTGAGCGACGAACTGTCGCTGGCCGAACTGGCCGCGTCGGCAGCGGCGAGTGAGCCGGTGCCCGCGCCAGTGAGGTCGATGCTGAATTCCGTCTCCGTGAAGTCGGTGGCGGGTGTACCGACGGAGCGGGTGACGATCAAGGCGCCGGCGGAAGCCGTCGACGTCGTCGCCGCGTAGTTCTCGCGGCTCTGAGCCGCGAGCGCGGTGCGGGAACGAAATGATGTGAGCCGAGCCCCGGCCACTGCCCTGACGGGCGGCGGACCGGGGCTTTCGCTGTTTCGGGGGCACTTTTGCCCGGCGGTTTGGTGGGTAGGCGACCTTTTGGGCCGGTTCGGGTTCGGTGAATGCCGTCCGAATGTCTGGTTCGGGGGCCTATGTCATGGTGGAAATCACCGAACAACCGAGTGGAGGATCCCTATGTCCGTCGTCAAGAGCCCGTTGTCCGATGCCGACCTCAAGGCGGTCGGAGAGGCGCTGCGGGGCGCACTCGTGGATCTGGTGGATCTCTCTCTGGTCGCCAAGCAGGTGCACTGGAATGTCGTGGGCCCGCGCTTCCGCTCCGTTCACCTCCAGCTCGACGAGGTGGTGGACACCGCCCGGCTGCACTCGGACACGGTCGCCGAGCGCTGTTCGGCGATCGGGGTCTCCCCGGACGGCCGGTCGGCGACCGTCGCCTCGCGGAGCGCGATCGGCGCGGTGCCGGAGGGCTGGATCAAGGACGTGGACGCGGTCCAGGTGCTCGTCCGCGCGCTCGGCGTGGTGATCGTGCGGATGCGAGAGCGCATCGTGGCCACCGGGGACCCGGATCCGGTGAGCCAGGACATCCTGATCGGGCTCACGGGAGACCTTGAGAAGCACGCCTGGATGTTCCAGGCGGAGAGCGCCTGAGGCGTCGGCGGGCGGTGGCGGGAGCGGCTCGGGGACATGGCTGTACGGGCCCGCGCGGCGCTCTGTGCGCCGGGGCCTGCACCCGGTGCGCCCTCCCTGGGGTGATCGCGCCGGTCTAGCGTGGTCCGGAGGGAGGCAGCCATGGCACGTCGCGCGGGTGCCCTCGGACGTGTGGCCCTCGCCCTGGCCCTGCTCGCGGCGGGCGGGGTGTGGTGGTGGGCCGTTCTGCGGCTGCTGCTCGTCCCGGAGCGGACCGGGCTGGTCGAGGGGTTCGTGGCGGCCGGCGGCTGGGGCCTGAGCCTGCTGCCGGTCCATGTGACGGCCTACCGGGGCCGCAGAGGCGTCCGGCGAGTGGTCGGCGATCTCCGGAGTGTGGTCGAGGACGCCAGGGGCGCGGTGGGCGCGGGAGTCACCAGGGCCTCGGCGCGCCGCCGCTCGGGCGGCTGATCCGCCGGCCTGGCCGTCGCGCGCGACGGGATTCACCCGTTCGGAGTACGGAGTGCGAGGCGCGTGTCAGCCCGGCGGGCCCGACTGGCAGCCGGGGCACCAGTAGCTGATCCGCTCGCCGCCGCCCGCCGTGCTCCGCGGATGCTGTACGGCGGTGGGCGCGGCCTCCTGGGACCTGCGGACGGGAGTGCCGCAGCGGGGGCAGGGGCGGCCGGCCCGGCCGTAGACATGGAGCCGGTCCCGGGACGCGGACCCGGGGGCCGTGGTCCGGCGTTCGACGGCGTCCTTGTTCGCCTCCAGCAGCCGGTGCGCGGTGGCGATGAGCCGCTCGGGGACTCCTTCGGGCAGCTCGCCCACCGGCAGCCACGGTGTGACCCGGGCGAGGAAGGCCAGCTCCGACTTGTAGACATTGCCGATCCCGGCGAGATTCCGCTGATCGAGCAGGGCCTCGCCCAGCGGGCGGGCGGGATCGGAGAGCAGCCGCGCCAGGGCGGTGCCGGGGTCCCAGTCCGGGCCCAGCGGATCCGGTCCGAGATGGCCGACCACCGTCTCCTCGTCCGCGGTGCGCAGCAGCTCCAGCACCGGGAGGCGGTAGCCGACGGCGGTGTGGGAGGCGTTGCCCAGGACGGCCCGGATCTGGTGGGCGGGTCCGCCGTGCCAGCGCTCACCCGCCGTGAAGACGCGCCATGCCCCGTCCATCCGCAGATGCGAGTGCAGGGTGAGTCCGCCCTCGATCCGGGTGAGGAGATGCTTGCCGCGCGGGACCACATCCACCACGGGCCGCCCGGTGAGATCGGCGGTGGCGAATTTGGGCACCCGCAGATCGAACCGGGTGAGCACACGGCCCGCGAGGGCCGCGCGCAGTCGCTTCGCGGTCCGCCAGACGGTGTCTCCTTCGGGCATGGATCCATCATGCGGGACCGGCCCGCGGTGCCGGGGCCCGGCGGGCCCGGGATCAGGGGCGTATGCGCAGGCCCCGGGGGGTGGCGTGGAAGCCCGCCGTCTCCAGGGCGCGGGCGGGTGGGGAGGTCAGGGCCGGGACGCCGTTCACCCGCTCCACCGTCACGGTGCCCAGGGTGCCCGCGCGGGCCGCGCCCGACAGCGCCTCGGCGGCCGTGCGGAGCGCGGGGGCCTCCGGGTCCGTCTCCCAGGTCAGCAGGGTCTTGCCGCCGCGCTCCAGGTAGAGCGCCAGCTCACCGTCGACCAGCACCACCAGGGAGCCCGCCTTTCTGCCCGGCTTGTGGCCCGCGCCGTCCGGCGGCTCGGGCCAGGGGAGGGCCGCGCCGTAGGCGTTGGCCGGGTCCGCCGCCGCCAGCACCACGGCACGAGGGGCCGTGCGGCCGTCGGCACGCTCCCGCGCGCTCGCCGCCGCGCGCAGCCGGTCCACCGCGCCGTCCATCGCGAACTGGGCCGCGCCCAGCCCCTCCACCACATAGCCGCGCCGCGCCTGTCCGCTGTCCTCGAAGGCCGACAGCACGCGGTACACGGCCGAGAAGCCGCCCGGCACCCCTTCCGCTGCGACCGCGCCCCGGGTCACCACGCCGTGGCGGTCCAGCAGGGTGCGGGCCAGCGCATGGGCCCGATGGGTCGGGTCGGGCTCGGCGGCGGGGAGGAGGGACCAGCGTCCGCCGACCGTCGGCGGCCCGTTGCGCGAGGCGGGCCGGGCCGTCGACACCAGAGGGCCGTATCTGCCCCGGGGGACGGTCCTTCTGGCGCGGTGGGCGGTGGACCCCGAGGTGCGGCCCGAACCGAGCAGGGCGCGCAGGGGAGCGAGCGTGTCATTGGTGAGCCGCCCGGACCAGGCCAGCTCCCAGACGGCGTCGGCCAGCTGAGGGTCCGTCACATCCGGGTGGGTGGTGGCCCGCACCTGGTCGGCGATCTGGCGGAAGAACAGCCCGTACCCCGGGGCGAGGGCGGTGAGGACCGACTCGTGGAGCGCGGTGGGCTCCAGCGGGTGCGGCGGGGGGAGCAGCAGCGGCGCGGCTTCCGCGAGATGGAGCGAGACCCAGCCGTCCTTGCCGGGCAGTGAGCCGGCTCCGGCCCAGAGGACCTCGCCGCTGGTGGTCAGCTCGTCCAGCAGGGCGGGGGTGTAGCCGTGCACCCGGGACGGCAGGATCAGTCTCTCCAGCGCGGACGCGGGCACGGCGACGCCCTGGAGCTGTTCGACCGCCCGGGCCAGGCCGTCGACTCCGCGCAGGCCGCTGTCGCCCAGATGCTGCCACTGGGGGAGGAAGGCTGCCAGGGTGGCGGCGGGCACCGGCTCCACCTCCTGGCGCAGTGCCGCCAGCGAGCGCCGTCGCAGCCTGCGCAGCACGGTCGTGTCGCACCACTCCTGACCGATGCCCGCGGGGTGGAACTCGCCCTGGACCACCCGGCCGGCCGCGGCCAGCCGCTGGAGGGCCCCTTCCGTGACGGCGGCGCCGAGGCCGAAGCGGGCCGCGGCCGCGGTCGAGGTGAACGGGCCGTGGGTGCGCGCGAAGCGGGCGAGGAGGTCGCCCAGCGGGTCCTTGACCGGTTCGGTGAAGGCTTCCGGGACGCCGACGGGGAGCGCGGTGCCGAGGGCGTCCCGCAGTCTGCCCGCGTCCTCGACGGCCGCCCAGTGGTCCGCGCCCGCGACCCGGACCCGGATGGCCCGCCGGGTCTCGGCCAGCTCTTCGGGCCAGCGCGGATCCGCGCCGCGCTCGGCCAGCTCGGCCCCGGTCAGCGGGCCGAGGATCCGCAGCAGGTCGGCGACGCCCTCCGCGTCCTTCACCCTTCTGTCCTCGGTGAGCCATCGCAGCTCGCGCTCCAGCTCGGTGAGGACATCGGCGTCGAGGAGTTCGCGCAGCTCCGCCTGGCCGAGCAGCTCGGCCAGGAGACGGGAGTCCAGGGAGAGCGCGGCGGCGCGGCGCTCGGCGAGCGGCGAGTCCCCCTCGTAGATGAACTGGGCGACATAGCCGAAGAGGAGGGAGCGGGCGAAGGGCGAGGGCTCCGGGGTGGTCACCTCGACCATACGGACCCGGCGGGACTCGATGTCGCCCATCAGCTCGGTGAGGCCGGGTACGTCGAAGACGTCCTGGAGGCATTCGCGCACCGCTTCCAGGACGATCGGGAACGATCCGAACTCGCTCGCCACCTGGAGCAGCTGGGACGCGCGCCGGCGCTGCTGCCACAGCGGGGTGCGTCTGCCCGGTGAGCGTCGCGGCAGCAGCAGCGCGCGGGCCGCGCACTCGCGGAACCGGGAGGCGAACAGGGCCGAGCCGCCCACCTGGTCGGTGACGAGCCCGCCGATCTCCCCCTGCTCGAAGACCGCGTCGGCCGCGCCGACGGGGGCCCGGTCGCCGTCGAAGGCGGTGTCCGAGTGGTCCGGCCGGGCGGGGGCCGCCTCCAGCGGGTCCAGGTCCATCGGGTCGGTGTCCGGCAGCCGCAGCACGATTCCGTCGTCGGCGTGCATGACCTGTGCGTCCATGCCGTACCGCTCGGAGAGACGGGCGCCGAGGGCCAGTGCCCAGGGGGCGTGCACCTGAGCGCCGAACGGGGAGTGGATCACCACGCGCCAGTCGCCCAGCTCGTCCCGGAACCGCTCTACCAGGATCGTCCGGTCGTCGGGGACATGGCCGCAGGCCCGGCGCTGCTCGTCGAGGTAGGCGAGGACATTGTCCGCGGCCCAGGCGTCGAGGCCGGCGGCCAGCAGCCGCGACCGGGCGTCGGCGACCGGCAGCCCGCCGATCTCCCGCAGGAAGGCGCCCACCGCCCGCCCCAGCTCCAGGGGCCTGCCGAGCTGGTCGCCCTTCCAGAACGGCAGCCTGCCCGGCACCCCGGGCGCGGGGGAGACCAGCACCCGGTCGCGGGTGATGTCCTCGATCCGCCAGGAGGTGGTGCCCAGGGTGAAGACATCGCCCACCCGGGACTCGTACACCATCTCCTCGTCCAGCTCCCCGACCCGGCCCCCGCCCTTCTTGGGGTCGGCCCCCGCGAGGAAGACGCCGAACAGCCCGCGGTCCGGGATGGTGCCGCCGGAGGTGACGGCGAGCCGCTGCGCGCCGGGCCGGCCCGTGACCGTGCCCGTGACGCGGTCCCAGACCACGCGCGGGCGCAGCTCGGCGAAGGCGTCGGAGGGGTACCGCCCGGCGAGCATGTCGAGGACGGCGGTGAACGCCGAGTCCGGCAGCGCGGAGAAGGGGGCCGCGCGGCGGGCGAGCGCCAGCAGGTCGTCGGCCTGCCGGTTGTCCATCGCGACCATCGCGACGAGCTGCTGGGCCAGCACGTCCAGTGGGTTGGACGGGATCCGCAGCGCCTCGATGGAGCCGGTGCGCATCCGCTCGGTCACCACGGCGGCCTGGACCAGATCGCCCCGGTACTTGGGGAAGACGACGCCGGTGGAGACCGCGCCCACCTGGTGTCCGGCCCTGCCGACCCGCTGGAGGCCCGAGGCTACGGACGGGGGCGACTCGACCTGGACGACCAGATCGACCGCGCCCATGTCGATGCCCAGCTCCAGGCTGGAGGTGGCCACCACGGCGGGCAGCCGGCCGGCCTTCAGATCCTCCTCGACCTGGGCGCGCTGCTCCTTGGAGACCGAACCGTGATGGGCACGGGCCAGGAGCGGCGGCGCGCCCTGGGCGGCCCCGGACTGGGCCATGATCTCGGCAGGAGGCGATTTGGCCGGTGCGGGGCCGCCGGAGCCGTCCGGGCCGCCGGAGCCCGGTGCGTCGAACGCGGTGCCGGTGGCGCGCTCGTAGGCGATCTCGTTGAGGCGGTTGCACAGACGCTCGGCGAGCCGGCGGGAGTTGGCGAAGACGATCGTGGAGCGGTGGGACTGGACGAGGTCGGCGATCCTCTCCTCGACATGCGGCCAGATCGAGGGTCTGTCCCCGCCGTCGGGGGAGGCCGAGGCCTGGGAGGCGGGGGAGCCGCCCAGCTCTCCCAGATCCTCGACGGGGACGACCACCGAAAGATCGAACTCCTTGCCCGACGGCGGCTGGACGATCTCCACCCGCCGGCCGGGGGAGAGATAGCGGGCGACCTCCTCCACCGGGCGTACCGTCGCCGACAGGCCGATCCGGCGGGCCGGGCGGGGCAGCAGCTCGTCCAGCCGCTCCATGGAGAGGGCGAGATGCGCGCCCCGCTTGGTGCCCGCGACCGCGTGCACCTCGTCCAGGATCACTGTCTCCACGCCCGACAGCGCGTCCCGGGCGGCGGAGGTGAGCATCAGGAACAGCGATTCGGGCGTGGTGATCAGGATGTCCGGCGGTCTGGTGGCCAGCGATCTGCGCTCGGCGGGCGGGGTGTCGCCCGAGCGGATGCCGACCCGGACCTCCGGCTCGGGCAGCCCCAGCCGGACCGCCTCCTGCCGGATGCCGGTCAGCGGGGAGCGGAGATTGCGCTCCACATCGACGGCGAGAGCCTTCAGCGGGGAGATGTACAGCACTCGGCAGCGCGCCTTGGCGTCCGCCGGCGGGGGAGTGGACGCCAGCCGGTCCAGCGCGGCGAGGAACGCCGCCAGTGTCTTTCCCGAGCCGGTGGGGGCCACCACCAGGACGTCCGAGCCCTCGCCGATCGCCCGCCAGGCCCCTTCCTGGGCGGCGGTGGGCGCGCTGAAGGCTCCGGTGAACCAGCTCCGGGTCGCGGCGGAGAAGGAGTCGAGCGCAGTCCTGGTCATGTCCTCCATCGTGCACCGTGCCTCTGACAATCGGTCCGCGCCGCGGGAGAGGGGGCCTTCGGAGGAGAATGGAGCCGTGGACCGGCCGGCGGAACGTGAGTGGGCGAGGCACTGGAAGCACGAGAAGCTGCCGGGCCTCGATCTGCTGCGGGCCCGCTATGTCAGCCACACCTTCCGCCGCCACAGCCACGAGGGCTTCACCCTCGGCGCGATCAGCGGCGGGGTGGAGGAGGTGGGCATGCCGGAGGGCATCGTCACCGCCCGCGCCAACAGCGTCGTCATGATCAACCCGGAGGTGCCGCACTCGGCCCGCGCCGGAGGGCCCGAGGGCTGGACCTACGCGACGCTCTACCCCTCGGTCGAACTGGTCTCCGGGATAGCCGACGAGGTCGGCTCCCTCCGGGGCACACCGGGATTCGACTCGGTGATCGCCCACGATCCGCACGGCGCTGAGCTGATACGGGCGGTGCATCTCGCGGCGGAGGCCGGGAACGCGCTCGCCGCCGACAGCCTGCTCCGGATCGCCGTCGCCCGCCTCCTCGCCCGCTACGGCGGCCGGCTGCCCTCCCGTACCCCGCAGGACTCCGGAGCCCGCACGGCGGCCGCCGCCCGGGCCCTGCTGGCGGAGCGGATGGCCGATCCGCCGTCGCTGGAAGGGCTGGCGAAGGAGCTGGACACCAGCTCCTTCGCCCTGCTCCGGGCCTTCAAGAGGGTCTACGGCATGCCGCCGCACACCTGGCTGACCGATGCCAGGGTCCGCCGTGCCCGTCTCCTCCTGGAGGACGGGACGGCCCCGGCGGAGGCGGCCCACACCGTCGGGTTCACCGATCAGTCACATCTGAACCGTCATTTCACCCGGATCGTGGGAGTGCCGCCCGGCGCGTACCGCAGGGAGCGCGCCCGCAAGAACGTACAAGACCGCTGACAGAGCCCCGCGTACCGTCCGCCGGGTGGCAGAACAGAAAATTCAGCGAAAGACAGATCCACCGGTGGAACCCGTCATGTCCCGAATAACCGGCACCGGCACCGGCACCGGGACCGGCACCCGGGGCGGGGGCGGGGGCCGGGGCGGGCGGGGGGGGGGGCAGGCCCCCCCCCCCCCCGCGCCCGCCGCCCCCCGCG
>NZ_BMWG01000016.1:25060-43434 GCF_014651115.1 Streptomyces inusitatus
AAATTACACCAAAAGCCAGTCCCCCGGGGGGACCCCGTCTTGCCCGAATAACCCGCCCCCGCCCCCGCCCCCGCCCCCGCCCCGGGTGCGGGTGCCGGTGCCGGTGCCGGCGGGGCGACGGCCAAGCCCGACTCCGCCGTCGTCCGCGACGCCCTCGGCGTCGGCGTGGCCGTCGGCCTGTCCGGCTTCGCCTTCGGGGTGACCTCCGCCGGAGCGGGGCTCACCCTGCTCCAGACCTGCGCGCTCAGCCTGCTCGTCTTCACCGGAGCCTCCCAGTTCGCGCTGGTCGGCGCGATCGCGGCGGGCGGCAACCCGCTCACCGCCGCCGCCGGGGCGTTCTTCCTCGGCGTGCGCAACGCCTTCTACGGGCTGCGCCTCTCCCAGGTGCTCGCACTGCCGCGCTTCCTCCGCCCGCTCGCCGCCCACTGGGTCATCGACGAGACCGCCGCCGTCGCTCTCGCCCAGCCGGACCGGCGGACCGCGCGCCTCGGCTTCACCGTGACCGGTCTGACGCTGTACGTGCTCTGGAACCTCACCACGCTCGCCGGGGCCGCCGGGGCCGAGGCCATCGGCGACACCGACGCCTGGGGGCTGGACGCCGCGGGCCCCGCCGTCTTCCTGGCGCTGCTCGCGCCCATGCTGCGCACCGCGACCGAGCGGGCGGCCGCCGCGCTCGCCGTCGTCCTGGGGCTCGTCTTCCTTCCCGTACTGCCCGCCGGGGTGCCGGTGCTGGTGGCGGCGCTCGCCGCGCCCGCCGTGCTCTGGCTCAAGGGCCGCGGCCCCGGAACGAAGGGGGAGGACCGATGACCGTCTGGATCGCGATCGCGGCGACCGCCGTCGGCTGCTACCTCGTCAAATACGTCGGCCTGCTGATACCCGCCGGAGCTCTGGAACGCCCCCTCGTCCGGCAGCTCGCGGCCCTGCTCCCCGTCGCCCTGCTGGCCGCCCTCACCGCCCAGCAGACCTTCGGCTCCGGCAGCTCCCTCGTCGTCGACGCCCGCGCGGCGGGAATCGCGGCGGCGGCGCTGGCGCTGCTGCTGCGCGCCCCCTTCCTCGTCGTCGTCGGGGCGGCCGTCGCCGTCACCGCCGGGGTGAGAGCGCTCGGCGGCTGATCCCCGGCCGCCGCCGACCGGGCCGGGCGGCTCCCGTCCGGCCCGGACGGGCCGAAGCGGTGGCTCAGCCGATCGGCCGCCCGTACGCCCGCAGCGTCCGCAGCGCCTCGATCGTCACCATCGGCCGCGCCTCCAGGGCCGTCCCCGGGGCCCACTGACGCCAGCGGACCGGCCAGCCGCCGTCCTTGGCCTGCTCGCGCTCCAGATGGTCCAGCGAGGCCTGGATCTCCTCGTCCGTGAACCAGCCCCGGGCCAGAGACTGGGGCGTACGCGCGAAGTCGTAGGGAAAATGGTGCTCGCCCGGCGCGTAACCGTCGGAGACCGGGTAATCGGCGATCCGCTCCGGATCGAGCACCGCCATCCGCTGCTCGCGCACCAGCCTCCCCAGCCGGTCCGCCGCCACCTCGGCCCGCGCGCGGTCCGGCACCCCGTCCAGAAAGGCGACCGCGGCCTCGATCTCGTACGGATGCGAAGCCCCCAGGGCGTCCACGGCCGCCCAGCAGAAGTCCGTGGCCCGGAAGAGCCAGGCGTGCCACACCTGATTGCGGTGCAGCAGCCCCACCACCGGACCGGTCGCGAGCAGATCGCCCGGCGGATCGTCCACGACCGGGATGAACGGAGCCGTCGGATAGCCGCGCTGGGAGGGATGGACCGCCGGAAGCGCCCCCTCCCGTGTCGAGACGGCGGTGAAGTAGCGGCACATCCGCTCCACCCGCTGCCCGCCGCAGCGGCCGATGGAGTCCAGGACGCGCAGCGCGTGCCCGGTGTGCAGGGGCTGACTCACCGGGCCGCGCAGATCCGGCTCCAGGGCGTGGCCGTAGCCGCCGTCCGCGTTGAGATGGGCCGACAGGGCGGCCTCGACGGCGTCCGCCCCGCCGCCCAGGAAGTGATGAGCGAATCGCCGCTGCTCCAGCACCCGGGCGGTGAGCCAGACGAACCCCTCGGCGCGAGCGAGCGGTGACAAGGGCGAGGGCGAGGGTACGGTGCCTGCTTCTTCTCCGGTTCCAGCCATGCCCCAGACGGTAGGGGCGGAAAGTGCCCCCGGCATACGGAACGGCCGGTACCGCAACCCGGGGGCGGGATACTGGCGTCATGCGGTTGACGATTTTCTGGGAGCGGATGGCGGACCACTTCGGACCGTCGTACGCCGACTCCTTCGCGCGTGATCATGTGATGGCCGAACTCGGCGGACGTACGGTCCACGAGGCGCTGGACGCCGGCTGGGAGACGAAGGACGTCTGGCGGGCGGTCTGCGCGGCCGTCGGAGTCCCCGCCGACAGGCAGTGACCGCCGACAGGCAGTGACCGCCGACAGGCGGTGACTGTCGGCGGCCGGTGACTTCGGCGGAAAGTGACCGTGCCCGTCCGAAGCGGCCCGAGGAGCCGCCCGGGGCCGGTGGAGCCCCGGGCGGCTCCTCGGCGGCGGGCCGGGTAGGCGACACTGGCTCGGTGGCCCCGAAGACCGACAAGAATGACCAGGACAGCAACGACAGCGCCGTCCCCCGGCAGGGCGGAGCCCCGGACGAACCCGGGGAGCGCCCGCGCGACACCCCCGCCGACGGCCTGAAGCCGCCGGAAGGCCCGCCGCCGCCCGGACCGGGCCCGGCGATGGCCGCCCCCGTCCGCATGCCCCGCTGGCTGCCGCGCGCCATGGTGCTCGCGCTGGCCCTCTACGCCTGCTTCCAGCTCGGCAACTGGGCCTTCCACCAGCTCATCGGGCTGCTGATCAACATCCTGATCGCCTTCTTCCTGGCGCTGGCCATCGAGCCCGCCGTCGGCAGGATGGCGGCCAGGGGCATGCGCCGGGGCCTCGCCACCTTCCTGGTCTTCTTCGGGGTGCTGATCGCGGGCATCGGCTTCGTCGTCCTCCTGGGCTCGATGCTGGCCGACCAGATCGTCACCATGGTCGAGGATTTCCCCAAATACATTGATTCGGTGATCAGCTGGATCAACCAGACCTTCGCCACCGAACTGTCCCGGGTGGAGGTCCAGGACAGCCTGCTCCGCTCCGACTGGCTGCAGAAGTACGTCCAGAACAGCGCGACCGGGGTGCTCGACATCTCGGCCACGGTCGCCGGCGGCCTCTTCAAGCTGCTGACGATCTTCCTCTTCTCGTTCTACTTCGCGGCGGACGGGCCCCGGCTCCGCCGCGCGCTCTGCTCCGTCCTGCCGCCCGCCAAGCAGACCGAGGTGCTGCGCGCGTGGGAGATCGCGGTCGACAAGACCGGCGGCTATCTCTATTCGCGCGGCCTCATGGCGCTGATCTCCGGCGTCGCGCACTATGTCCTGCTGGAGATCCTGGGGGTGCCCTACGCCCCCGCGCTCGCCGTCTGGGTCGGTCTGGTCTCGCAGTTCATCCCGACGATCGGCACCTACCTCGCGGGTGCGCTGCCGATGCTGATCGCCTTCACCGTGAACCCCTGGTACGCGCTCTGGGTGCTCTGCTTCGTCGTGTTCTACCAGCAGTTCGAGAACTATGTGCTCCAGCCGAAGCTCACCGCCAGGACGGTCGACATCCACCCCGCCGTGGCCTTCGGCTCCGTCATCGCCGGCACGGCCCTGATGGGCGCGGTCGGCGCGCTGATCGCCATCCCCGCCGTCGCCACGCTCCAGGCCTTCCTGGGGGCGTACGTCAGGCGGTACACCGTCACCGACGACCCCCGGGTGCACGGCCACCGGCAGCGGGACGGCGGCCGGCTGCTGCGCCGGGCGCGTGCGGCGCTGGCCGGCCGCCGTGAGGAGCGCCCGCTCTCGCCGCCCGAGGCCTGAGAGCCGATGCCTCGCACGCACCGCGCCCCCGGATCCGACAGGGTCCGGGGGCGCGGTGCGTGCGGGCCGGTACGGGCCGCGGAGGGGCCGCGGAGGGGCGGACGGGCGGGCCCGGGCGGTGGGCGGCGCGCCGGGGGGCGGTGCTTGACACCAAAATCGAACATACATTCTTATGGGGGTTGAAGGCCTTGGGGCACCCGGGTTTTCCACAGGCGGGAGAGGGTGCCGGGGCCCATTGTCAGTGGCAGGGGTTAGCGTCTTTGACGTGAAGAGATCGACACAAGCAAATCGGGTGGAACCCATGGCAGGAACCGACCGCGACAAGGCGCTCGACGCCGCGCTCGCACAGATTGAACGGCAATTCGGCAAGGGCGCGGTGATGCGCCTGGGCGAGCGGCCCAATGAGCCCATCGAGGTCATCCCCACCGGCTCGACCGCGCTCGACGTCGCGCTCGGCGTCGGCGGGCTGCCGCGCGGCCGAGTGGTGGAGGTGTACGGCCCGGAGTCCTCCGGAAAGACGACCCTGACGCTGCACGCCGTCGCCAACGCGCAGAAGCTCGGCGGCTCGGTCGCCTTCATCGACGCCGAGCACGCCCTCGACCCCGAGTACGCGAAGAAGCTGGGCGTCGACATCGACTCCCTGATCCTCTCCCAGCCGGACAACGGCGAGCAGGCGCTGGAGATCGTCGACATGCTCGTCCGCTCCGGCGCTCTCGACCTGATCGTGATCGACTCCGTCGCGGCGCTGGTGCCGCGCGCGGAGATCGAGGGCGAGATGGGCGACTCGCACGTCGGCCTCCAGGCCCGGCTGATGAGCCAGGCGCTCCGGAAGATCACCAGTGCGCTGAACCAGTCGAAGACGACCGCGATCTTCATCAACCAGCTCCGCGAGAAGATCGGCGTGATGTTCGGCTCGCCGGAGACCACCACCGGTGGCCGCGCGCTGAAGTTCTACGCCTCGGTCCGACTCGACATCCGCCGTATCGAGACCCTGAAGGACGGCACGGACGCGGTGGGCAACCGCACCCGTGTGAAGGTCGTCAAGAACAAGGTCGCGCCGCCCTTCAAGCAGGCGGAGTTCGACATCCTGTACGGGCAGGGCATCAGCCGCGAGGGCGGTCTGATCGACATGGGCGTGGAGCACGGCTTCGTCCGCAAGGCCGGCGCCTGGTACACGTACGAGGGCGACCAGCTGGGCCAGGGCAAGGAGAACGCGCGCAACTTCCTGAAGGACAACCCCGTCCTGGCCGACGAGATCGAGAAGAAGATCAAGGACAAGCTGGGCGTCGGAGTCAGGCCGGAGGTCCCCGGCGCCGAGCCGGTGCCGGCCGAGGCCGAGGCCGGTGCCGGTGCCGGTGCCGACGAGACCACCAAGTCGGTGCCCGCGCCCGCCACCAAGGCCAGGTCGGCCAAGGCGGCGGTGGCCAAGAGCTAGCGGCGTACCGTGCCTTTCTCACCGAAGGGGCGAACCAGAGGACAGGGCGGCGGCTCCGGCTCGTCGAGGGGCGAGACGGAGC
Organism: Streptomyces inusitatus; assembly: GCF_014651115.1. GTDB lineage: Bacteria > Actinomycetota > Actinomycetes > Streptomycetales > Streptomycetaceae > Streptomyces > Streptomyces amakusaensis. The sequence continues at coordinate 30,458 of NZ_BMWG01000016.1, forward strand.
CGCCGCCCCAGGACCCCGCCGAGCGGGCGCGGGCGATCTGCCTGCGCCTGCTCCCCGGGGCCCCGCGCACCCCCAAACAGCTCGCGGACGCGCTGCACAAGCGGGAGATCCCCGCGGAGGTCGCCGAAGAGGTGCTCGCCCGCTTCGAGGACGTCGGCCTGATCGATGACGGAGCCTTCGCGGACGCGTGGGTGGAGTCCCGGCACCACGGCCGGGGCCTCGCCCGGCGGGCGCTCGCCCGGGAGCTGCGCACCAAGGGCGTGGACCCGGCCCTGATCGAGGAGGCGGTGGGGCAGCTCGACCCCGACCAGGAGGAGGAGACCGCGCGCGAGCTGGTCGCCCGCAGGCTCCGCTCGACACGCGGTCTCGACCGGGACCGCCGGGTGCGCCGCCTCGCCGGGATGCTGGCCCGCAAGGGATACGGCGAGGGGGTGGCGCTCAGGGTGGTCAGACGGGCACTGGAGGAGGAGGGCGAGGATGTGGACGACCTGGGAGAGGTCTTCTGAGCCCCGCCGGGGCCGGGGCTACCCGGCCACCGGCAGCCCCGCCTCCCGCCAGGCCTGGAAGCCGCCGATCAGATCCGTCGCCCGGTGCAGACCCAGCCGGCGGAGGGACTCCGCGGCGAAGGAGGAGGCATAGCCCTCGTTGCAGATCACCACGACCCGCAGATCGTGGCCGACGGCCTCCGGCGCCCGGTGGCTGCCCAGGGGATCGAGCCGCCACTCCAGTTCATTGCGCTCCACGACCAGCGCGCCGGGGATCAGCCCGTCCCGGTCGCGCAGCGCCGCGTAGCGGATGTCGACCAGCAGAGCACCCGCCGCCGCCTCCTCGAACGCCTGCCCGGCATCCACCCGGTCCAGGTCCTCGCGGACTCGCTCCAGCAGCTCGTCCACACCGATCCGGCCCTCACGGGCATGGCCAGGACTCTCGCGATCGCTCACTGCCAGTCCCCCGGGCGCTCGACCTGCTCAAGACGGAGCACCGCGCCGGTCCGGCTGAAGCGCCGGATCAGCGGCAGCGGCGGATAGTACGCGTGGACCGACACCGCGTGCTCGGTGGCGGACTCGTTCAGTACCTCGTGCACATGGTGCCTTCCGAACGCCCGGCCCCGGCCCGCCGGCAGCAGCCGTTCGCGGTCCACGTCCTCGTTCAGCTCCAGAGTCTTCCAGCCGCCGGAAGGGAGCCGTACGGTCAGGGAGTGCTCCTTCAACTCGCCCGCCGCGATGGCGAAGGCCCCCAGCGACTCGGCGTGGTCGTGCCAGCCGGTCCCCGATCCGGGCGGCCAGCCGATCAGCCAGGCCTCGCTGCCGCGCGGTCCCTCCAGGCGCACCCAGGTGCGGCCCTCGGGGTCGAGGGGGAGCGAGGCGATGAGATCGGCGTCGGCGGCGGCGCGCCGCACGAAGTCGAGCAGCTCGGCGGAGCCGGGGCCCACCCGCTCGCCCCGCCTGGAGGACGTCGGCTCGGCGACGGCGGAAGCGGAAGCGGGTGCGGCGGCGGAAACGGGTGTGGACGCGGGTGGGGGCACAGACTGGGACATGGAACCGTCCTGGGAGTTCGCTGGAGAGCGCGCGGGCACGACAGGCCACAGCGCGGTGAGAGAAGGCGAATTCAGCAGGAAGGTCGACACACGCAGCCCGCGTAGCGGAGCAGATCCATATGGACCCTCCGCCACAGGCGCACATCGGTGTCGGTCACGCTCGGGAGTAGACCATGCGGGCCGCGCATGGTCAATTGACGTCCGCTGTGCGGTCACTGGGCTCCGGAGCCCGCTCACCGCCCCGGGCCGCGTCCGCCGCCGCGTACAGCTCGGCCGGCCGGACCCCGGCGAACGAGGCCACCAGATGACCGTCCGGCCGCACCAGGAGGACGGTGTGGGCCGCCGCTCCCGGGTACTCCTCGGTCACCAGCAGCTCCGCCGGGGCGGGCAGGGCGCTCACCGCCGCGGCGAGTCTCGGCATCAGCCCCGCGCTCTGCCAGTGCCGCCGGTCCCAGACCCCGGTGCCCGGAGCCACCAGCACCACCAGCGACCGGCCCCGGCCCAGCCGGTCCCGCAGCCACGCGGCCGTCCCGTCCGGCGCGGTCACCCGTACATCCGTGACCGGCGCGCCGTTCGCCGTGCCGACGAGGATCTGGGAGGGGGCGTGTTCGGGTGCGAGGGGGGAGTGCGCGTACACGGGGGGCGCGCCGAGCTGGCCCTGCCCCAGATGGCCGTCGGTGAGCACACTGTCGTGTCCGCGGGCTGCCCCCGGGAGGCGGACGCGCAGCACACCGCCCCCGCGCAGCGCGGGCAGCGCCTGGTCCGCCGCGCGCAGCCGCCCGGCGATCGCCGCCCGGCGCTCGGTCTGATAGCTGTCCAGCAGGGTCTCGGACGGCCCGTGGTGCCAGACCTGTGCCAGCTTCCACGCCAGATTCCCGGCGTCCCGCAGCCCCTCGTCGAGGCCCTGGGTGCCGAGCGCGCCGAGCAGATGGGCCGCGTCACCGGCGAGGAACGCCCGGTCCGCCCGCCAGCGCCGGGCCAGCCGGTGGTGGACCGTGTAGACGCCGGTGTCGAGGAGGTCGTACGGAGGGGTCTCGCCGCACCAGCCCTCCAGGGTGTCCCGGACCCGGGCGACCAGGGTGTCGGGGGTGACCAGTTCGCCGCGCGGCGGCAGCAGCCAGTCCAGCCGCCAGACGTCGTCCGGGAGCGGCCGGGCGCAGACCTCATCGCCGCCGGAGCGCCACGGTGGCTGACGGTGCAGCACTGCCTCGCCGGGCCAGGGGAGTTCGGCGCGCAGGGTGGCGACGGCGTGCCGTTCCACCGCCGTACGGCCGGGGAAGCGGATGCCGAGGAGTTTGCGGACCGTCGAGCGCGCCCCGTCGCAGCCCACCGCGTGGCTGCCGCGCCACCAGGTCGCCGCCGGTCCCCGGGTGTGCACGGTGACGCCGTCGGCGTCCTGCTCCAGCGAGTCCACCCGGCTCTCGGCGATCACCTGGATCAGCGGCTCGTCCCCGGCCGCGTCCCTGAGTCCGCGGGTCAGCGCGTGCTGGGGGATGTGCAGCGGGGCCCCGGCCGTCTCGTCGGACGGGGAGGGGGCCGGGGCGGCGTCCAGCGCCAGCCGCCGTACCTCCTGCTTGCGCCGCATCAGACGCCAGCCGGTCCAGCGGGCCCCTTCGTCACGGACCGTGGCGCAGCCCAGCCTCTCCATCATGGCCGCCGTGTCGGCGCGCAGCACCACCGTGCGCGCGGGGCGCGGCTCCTCGCCGCCGGTGCTCTCGTCGAGCACCACGGAGGGCACCCCCTGCCGGGCGAGCGAGAGCGAGAGAGCCAGCCCGACCGGACCCGCGCCGACGACGATCACCGGGTCCACGGTGTGACTCCTGAGGCTCGACGGGGCACGAGGGGCACCGGGGTCACTGGGGTCATGCCGGCGGATGTGCTGCGGGCCCGGTGCGTGATCACAGAACGTATGCAACCCACTGGGGGTTCCTCCGTCAAGTGACGGGCGGGCCGTATGCGTACCCCGGTCCGCCGGGCGCGGGGCACATGCGGCGGGGCGGGAGAGGGGCGGCGGCCCCCCGCGCCGCCGCCCCTCTCCCGCCCCGCCGTGACCGGTGTGGATCAGCCCGCGCCAGGGCCCGCGCCGCCGGCGTCGACCGTCTTGATGTCGACGACGGCCCCGGTGCCCTTCTTCCCCTTGCGGACCCTGGCTTCGAGCCAGCTCGCGAAGGAGGTGAGGGCGAAGTTGAGCAGGATGTAGATCAGCGCGATCACGGTCAGCGCGGCGATGGTGTTGGCGCCGTAGTTCGCGGTGATCGCACGGTTCTGGTACATCAGCTCGGAGAATCCGAGCAGCGCGCCGCCGAGCGCGGTGTCCTTGACGATGACCACCAGCTGGCTGACGAGCGCCGGCAGCATCGCCGTCACCGCCTGCGGCAGCAGGACGAAGGTCATCGCCTGGCCCTTGCGCATCCCGATCGCCTTGGCGGCGTCCGTCTGCCCGTTCGGCAGCGAGAGGATGCCCGCCCGGACGATCTCGGCGATGACGGAGGCGTTGTACAGGACCAGGCCGGTGATCACCGCGTACATCGGCCGGATCTCCGACTCGATGTCGGTGAACTGCACGAAGGCCGCGCTGGCGAACATCATCAGCAGCAGTACCGGGATGGCGCGGAAGAACTCGACCACGACCCCGACGGGTGTGCGCACCCAGGCGTGGTCGGAGAGCCTGCCGATGCCGAGTGCCGCGCCCAGCGGCAGGGCGATCAGCACGGAGAGCGCCGCCGCCTTGACCGTCTCCCAGAGCCCCGGCAGCAGGAAGGTGGTCCACACCCGGGAGTCCGTGACGAACGGGCTCCACTTCTTGGACTCCAGCTGCTCCTTGTCGGCCATGGTGCCCAGTACCCACCAGGCCAGCAGGGCGAGGACCGCGAGGAACCCCACGGTGTAGAGGATGTTGCGCTGTCTGGCCTTCGGGCCGGGGGCGTCGTACAGAACAGAGGTCATCGCTTCACCGCCACACGCTTGGCCACCCAGCCGAGCAGCAGGCCCGTGGGCAGAGTGAGCACCACGAAGCCGAAGGCGAAGACCGAGAAGACCGCGAAGATCGCGTCGGCCTCGTTCTCGATCATTTCCTTCATCAGCAGCGAGGCTTCCGCCACGCCGATGGCCGCGGCCACGGTGGTGTTCTTGGTCAGGGCGATCAGCACATTCGTCAGCGGGGCGACGACCGCGCGGAACGCCTGCGGGAGGACTATCAGGGTCAGCACCTGGAAGAAGCCGAGCCCCAGCGCCCTGGCCGCCTCGGCCTGGCCGACGGGCACGGTGTTGATGCCGGAGCGCAGTGCCTCGCAGACGAAGGTGCCGGTGTAGGCGGTCAGTCCGAGGACGGCCATCCGGAAGCCGATGTCGTCGAAGTTGTCGGCGCCCATCGAGAACCCCAGCGTCTGGCTGAGGCCCAGTGAGCAGCCGATGATGACCAGCGTCAGCGGGGTGTTGCGGACCACGTTGACGTACGCGGTCCCGAAGGAGCGCATGATCGGGACGGGGCCCACCCGCATACCGGCCAGCGCCGTTCCCCAGATCAGGGAGCCGATGGCCGAGTAGACGGCGAGCTGGACCGTCACCCAGAACGCGTCGAGCAGGTCGTACTGCCCGGAATCAAGGAAGTCGAACACGTTGACCCGCGATCTCTCCTGGTTGGATCGTGGCGCGTGCCACCGGCCGCGGCCGGTGGCACGTCACCGTGGCCTCAGCTGGTCTCGGTGATGGGGGGCGCGGGGTCGTTCTTGTAGTTGGCCGGGCCGAAGTTGGCCTTGATGGCCTGCTCCCAGGCGCCGTCCTTCTGCATCTTCTCCAGCGCCTTGTTGATCTTGCCCTGGAGCTCGGTGTCGCCCTTCTTGAGGCCGATGCCGTAGGGCTCGTCGCTCAGGCTCAGACCGACCAGCTTGAACTTGCCCTGGTGCTCCTTCTGCGCCGCGAAACCGGCCAGGATGGAGTTGTCGGTGGTCAGGGCGTCGTAGGCCTTGTTCTCCAGGCCCGTCAGACACTCCGAGTAGCCGCCGACCTGCTGAAGGTCGGCCTTGGGCGCGAGCCGGTCCTTGACGTTCTGCGCCGAGGTGGAGCCCGAGACCGAGCAGAGCTTCTTGTCGTTGAGGTCCTCGGCCTTGGTGATCGAGGTCTCGTCCGCGCGGACCAGCAGGTCCTGGTGGGCCATCAGATACGGGCCGGCGAAGCTGACCTCGGCCTTCCGCTTGTCGTTGATCGTGTAGCTCGCGGCGACGAACTTGACGTCACCGTTGCGGATCAGCGTCTCGCGCTCGGCGCTGGGCGCCTGCTTCCAGATGATGTCCTCGGCCTTGTGGCCGAGTTCCTTGGCGATGTACGTGGCGACGTCGACGTCGAAGCCGGTGTACTTGCCGTCCGAGGTCTTCAGACCGACGCCGGGCTGGTCGAACTTGATGCCGATGGTGATCTTGTTGCCGCTGTCGTCGCCGGAGCCGCTGCCACCGCCGCAGGCGGTGAGCACCAGGGAGAGAGTCAGACCCGTGGCGATCGCCACCGTTGCCTTGCGGAGCTTCATGGTGAACATCCCTTACGTCGTGGTTCGTCGGCTCGTCAGTGGTGCAGGATCTTCGACAGGAAGTCCTTGGCCCGGTCGCTGCGCGGGTTGCTGAAGAACTCCTCGGGCTGGGCCTCTTCGACGATCCGGCCGTCGGCCATGAAGACCACCCGGTTCGCGGCGGAGCGGGCGAAGCCCATCTCGTGGGTGACGACGACCATCGTCATTCCGTCCCGCGCCAGCTGCTGCATGACTTCGAGCACCTCGTTGATCATCTCCGGGTCGAGTGCGGAGGTGGGCTCGTCGAAGAGGATGACCTTGGGGTCCATCGCCAGCGCCCGGGCGATCGCCACCCGCTGCTGCTGGCCGCCGGAGAGCTGCGCGGGGTACTTGTCGCTCTGGGAGCCGACACCGACCCGGTCGAGGAGTGCGCGCGCCTTCTTCTCCGCGACCTTCTTCTCCGTGCGCCGGACCTTGACCTGGCCCAGCATCACGTTCTCCAGCACGGTCTTGTGCGCGAAGAGGTTGAACGACTGGAAGACCATGCCGACGTCGGCGCGGAGCCTGGCCAGCTCCTTGCCCTCCTGCGGCAGCGGCTTCCCGTCGATCGAGATCGAGCCGGAGTCGATCGTCTCCAGTCGGTTGATGGTGCGGCACAGGGTGGACTTGCCGGACCCGGAGGGTCCGATGACGACCACGACCTCGCCCCGGGCGATGGTCAGATCGATGTCCTGGAGCACATGCAGGGCGCCGAAGTGCTTGTTCACGCCATTCAGCACGACCAGGTCGCCCGCGGCGGGGACAGTGTCCCCGGGGCCCTTGGTCTTTGCTACTCCGCTCATCGGCTTCTCGCTCCGTCCTCCTCGGTTGGGAGGACAGTAGTGAGACGGTGCGACCAGCGTCATTACATCTGAGCGGAAATTGAGCATAACGATCTGGCTTCGTGCGGACACGATGGGTGAAGGAGATGGCCCGCGGCGTACCGGGTGGGTAACGGAAAGCGGCGGGCGGGCGAATGTCTCTTGACTGGCCGGGTACGCGTCGGCCTTGATGCCGTGGTGTCCGGCTGCGCCGGCCGCACCGCACACTGGAGTACGGCGACGCCGAGCCCGCGCCGCGCCCACGCCGGGGCCGACCGGCGCGAACCGACCGACGACCGATCGCACGACCTGAAAAGGGGGGCCATGAGGCTGCTGCTCGTCGAGGACGACGACCATGTCGCCGCCGCCCTGTCCGCGGTGCTCGCCCGGCACGGTTTCGACGTGGTGCACGCCCGCAACGGCGAGGAGGCGCTGCACGCCGTCCTGCCCGCGACGCATCCCGGCAAGCCGCCGTTCGGTGTGATCCTGCTCGACCTCGGCCTGCCCGACCAGGACGGCTATCAGGTGTGCGGCAAGCTCCGGAAGATCACGGCAACCCCGGTGATCATGGTGACGGCCCGGTCCGACGTGCGCTCCCGGATCCACGGACTCAACCTCGGGGCCGACGACTACGTCGTCAAGCCCTACGACACCGGGGAACTGCTGGCCCGCATCCACGCCGTCAGCCGGCGCACCGTCCCCGGCGACGACCCCTCGGGAGCGGTGCCGGACGACGGGCTGCGCCTCGGCCCGATGACCATCGAACTGCCCACCCGCCGCGTCAGCGTCCACGGCGAGGCCGTACAGCTCACCCGCAAGGAGTTCGACCTGCTCGCGCTGCTCGCCCAGCGGCCGGGAGTCGTCTTCCGCCGCGAGCAGATCATCAGCGAGGTCTGGCACACCAGCTGGGAGGGGACCGGCCGCACTCTGGAGGTGCATGTCGCCTCGCTGCGCTCCAAACTCCGCCTGCCCACCCTGATCGAGACCGTGCGCGGCGTCGGCTACCGCCTCGTCGTGCCGACCGCCTGAACCTGCCCGTGCGCACGAGACTCCTTCCGCTGCTCATCGTCCTCATGGCGGGCGTGCTGCTCGCGCTCGGCTTTCCGCTCGCCGTGAGCGTCGCCGCCGCGCAGCAGCAGAGGGTCGTCGTGGACCGCATCGACGACACCGTGCGGTTCGCGGCCCTGGCGCAGTTCGTCCAGGGCGACGACAGCCGAGGCGAGCGGCGCTCCACGCTTCAGGAGCAGCTCAACCGCTACAACGCCACCTACGGCATCAGCGCCGGAGTCTTCGACCGGGACGGCGACACGATGGCCCGCTCGCCCGAGGGCTGGTCCGTCCCGGCCGCCGGGGAGGGGGCCAAGGCGTTCCAGGAGGCCCTGTCGGGACGGCGCAGCCAGGATCCGCCGCAGGTGTGGCCCTGGCAGTTGGACGGCCGGCTGGTCGTCGCGTCCCCCGTGGTGCGGGACGGCGACGTCGTCGCCGTCGTCTTCACCGACTCGCCCACCGAACAGCTGCGTTCGCGGATCCTGAACGGCTGGCTGCTGATCGTCGCGGGGGAGGCCGCGGCGATGCTGGTGGCCGTCGGGGCAGCCTTCCGGCTCACCGGCTGGGTGCTGCGCCCCGTACGCGTCCTGGACGCCGCCACCCATGACATCGCGACCGGGCAGCTGAACTCCCGGGTCGCGGCGGCGAGCGGCCCACCGGAACTCCGCCGGCTGGCGCGCTCCTTCAACGAGATGGCCGACAACGTCGAGGAAGTACTCGAACAGCAGCGCGCCTTCGTCGCCGACGCCTCCCACCAGCTGCGCAATCCACTGGCCGCGCTGCTGCTGCGGATCGAGCTCCTCGCCCTCGAACTCCCCGAGGGCAATCAGGAGATCGCTTCCGTCCGCACCGAGGGCATGCGGCTGGCACAGGTCCTCGACGATCTCCTCGATCTGGCGCTGGCCGAGCACACCTCCGCCTCCCTCGAACTCGTCGACATCGGCGAACTCACCGCCGAACGGGTCGCCGCGTGGCGTCCGGTCGCCGACGAGAAGGGCGTCCTGCTCGTCGGGCCGAAGGCGGCGGTCACCGCCTGGGCCGATCCGATCGCGCTCTCCAGCGCCCTGGACGCGGTGATCGACAACGCCCTGAAGTTCACCCCGGGCGGTGAGGAGGTCACCGTGTCCGTCACCTCGGACGGCCCCCTCTGCTCGATCGTGGTCGCCGACGGCGGCCCGGGCCTGACCGACGAGGAACTCTCCCGCGTCGGCGACCGCTTCTGGCGGAGCGGCCGGCACCAGAATGTCAAGGGCTCGGGGCTGGGGCTGTCCATCTCACGCGCCCTGCTCTCGGCCGGCGGCGGCGGAATCTCCTACGCCCACCACGAGCCGCGCGGTCTGAGGGTGACGGTCACCGTGCCCCGCACGACCCCCTGAGCCCGTCGGCCGTGCCCTCGCCGGGCCGTGACCCCGCCGGTCAGGGCTTCTCCGAGGCGTAGTAGCGGGCGGCCCCCTCGTGCAGGGGCAGCGGATCCGTGTAGATCGCGGTCCGCAGGTCCACCAGCTGCGCGGGGTGGACCGTCTTGCCTATGCGGTCCCTGCTTCTGATCACCGTACGGGTGAAGCCCTCGACCATCGCCGCGTCCATCCGGTCGGTGGTCACCAGCAGATTGGGCACCGCCATCGTCGACACCGACAGCCTGCTCTGGGCCTCCGTATAGGCGTCCGGCGGCATCACGGCCAGCCGGTAGTAGCTCGCGGGCCCGCTGGTGGCGTGCACCTTGTCGATCAGATCGGACTCCAGGGGCACCAGCCGGATCGGCAGCCGCTCCGACAGCTTCTGCACGGCTCCGGTCGGCAGCCCGCCCGACCAGATGAAGGCCTCCAGATCGCCGTGCTCCAGCAGCCCCGGCACGGTGTCTATGCCGGCCGGCACGGCCGTGATGTCCTGGGCCGGGTCGAGCCCCGCAGCCGTCAGCAGCCGGTCGGCGACCAGCCGGACCCCCGAGCCGTCGGGCCCGACCCCCACCGATCTGCCGCGCAGATCCCCGATCTTCCTCACCGGCGAGTTCTTGGGGACCACGAGCTGCACATAGTCGTCGTACAGCCGGGCGCAGCCGCGCAGCCGGTCGGCCCCCGGCTTGCCGTCCTGCGCGTACTTCGCGACGGCGTCGGCCGTGGCGATGGTGAAATCCGCCTCGCCCGCCGCGACCCTGGCCAGATTCTGCTGCGATCCCTCGCTGGTCAGCAGCTCTATGTCCACCTCGGGCAGATCTCTGGCGAGCGCGTCCTTCAGCAGGACGCCGTACCGCTGGTACACCCCGTTCTGCAGGCCGGTGCTGAAGGTGACCGTGCCCGCCGGCCGGGGATCGCCCAGGGGCAGCAGCCACCAGAGCAGCAGCCCGAGCAGCACCGTCACCGCCGTCGAGGCCTGGAGGGCACGACGGCGGGCGGGGCGGGACACGGCCTGGAACATGCTTGCGATCCTGCCAGGTCGCTTCCCGCCGTGGCCAGGGCCGTGTCCAGTGCACGCCAGAAGCGGAATACGGCCTCCGGCGTACCGGTCGGGTCCCGGGGCCCGACCGGTACGGGCACGGTGGGGCGCCGGAGGCGCCGGTCTCCCCGGCCGACGGGGTATCGCGGGGTATCACCGCAGCTCCGGGCTCCGGGGCCGGAGCTGTCCCCCGTACCGCCTACCCTTGTCACATGACCAGCAGTGACCGGAGCCAGGCAGTGGACGTTCAGCGCAGTTACGAGATCCGCACCTACGGGTGCCAGATGAACGTCCATGATTCCGAACGCCTGTCCGGTCTGCTGGAGGGTGCGGGCTATGTCCGCGCACCCGCGGGGGCCGACGGCGACGCCGATGTGGTGGTCTTCAACACCTGCGCCGTCCGGGAGAACGCGGACAACAAGCTCTATGGCAACCTCGGCCGTCTCGCCCCGATGAAGACGCGGCGTCCCGGCATGCAGATCGCCGTCGGCGGCTGCCTCGCCCAGAAGGACCGCGACACCATCGTCACCCGGGCCCCCTGGGTCGACGTCGTCTTCGGCACCCACAACATCGGCAAGCTGCCCGTCCTCCTGGAGCGCGCCCGGGTCCAGGAAGAGGCCCAGGTCGAGATCGCCGAGTCGCTGGAGGCCTTCCCCTCCACCCTGCCCACCCGCCGTGAGTCCGCGTACGCCGCGTGGGTCTCCATCTCGGTCGGCTGCAACAACACCTGCACCTTCTGCATCGTGCCCGCGCTGCGCGGCAAGGAGAAGGACCGCCGCCCCGGCGACATCCTCGCCGAGATCGAGGCCCTGGTCTCCGAGGGCGTCTCCGAGATCACCCTGCTCGGCCAGAACGTCAACGCGTACGGCTCCGACATCGGCGACCGCGAGGCCTTCAGCAAGCTCCTGCGCGCCTGCGGGAAGATCGAGGGGCTGGAGCGCGTCCGCTTCACCTCGCCCCACCCGCGCGACTTCACCGACGACGTGATCGCGGCCATGGCCGAGACGCCGAATGTGATGCCGCAGCTGCACATGCCCCTCCAGTCCGGCTCGGACACCGTGCTCAAGGCGATGCGCCGGTCCTACCGCCAGGAGCGCTTCCTGGGGATCATCTCGAAGGTCCGCGCCGCCATTCCGCACGCCGCCATCTCCACCGACATCATCGTGGGCTTCCCCGGCGAGACGGAGGAGGACTTCGAGCAGACGCTGCACACGGTCCGCGAGGCGCGCTTCGCGAACGCCTTCACCTTCCAGTACTCCAAGCGCCCCGGCACCCCCGCGGCCACCATGGACGGCCAGATCCCCAAGGAGGTCGTCCAGGCGCGCTACGAACGCCTGGTCGCCGTCCAGGAGGAGATCTCCTGGGACGAGAACAAGAAGCAGGTCGGCCGGACCCTGGACGTCATGGTCGCCGAGGGCGAGGGCCGCAAGGACGGCGCGACCCACCGCCTCTCCGGCCGGGCCCCCGACAACCGGCTGGTCCACTTCACCAAGCCGGACCAGGAAGTGCGCCCGGGCGACGTGGTGACCGTCGAGATCACCTACGCCGCGCCGCACCACCTGCTCGCCGAGGGACCCGCCGGCGCGGTGCGCCGCACCCGCGCCGGGGACGCCTGGCAGAAGCGCCAGGACGCCCCGGCGGCCAAGCCCGCCGGAGTGATGCTGGGCCTGCCGCAGATCGGCGTCCCCGCACCCCTCCCGGCCGCCGCCGCCCCGGCGTGCGGTCTCGGCTGACCGCACCCCGCACCCACCCCGCACTCCGTGACCGCCCTCCCGCCCGTACCCCCGGAAGGGGAGGGCGGGGCGGGCACTAGGCTGCGGATCATGCTTGTCGCCGCCGCCGTGTGCCCCTGTCCGCCGCTGCTCGTGCCCGAGATCGCCGCGGGCGCGGCCGCCGAACTGGACGCGGCCAGGGCCGCCTGCGCCGACGCCGTCGGCGTGCTCGCCGCCTCCCGGCCCGATCTGCTGATCGTCGTCGGCCCTGCCGACGGGACGGGCCTGGGCACGCACCGCACCGGGGCGGCCGGCTCCTTCCGGGGCTTCGGCGTGGACCTCGGCGTACTCCTGGGACCGGGCCCGGCCCAGGAGCGGCCCCTGCCGCTCTCCCTCACCGTCGGCGCCTGGCTGCTCGACCGGGCCGGCTGGGCCGCCTCGCCCGTGGAGGGCCTGGGAGTGGCGCGGGACATGCCGTCCGCCCCCGCCCTCGCCGCCGGCCGGGAGATCGGCGTACGCGCCGAACGGGTGGCCGTGCTCGCGATGGGCGACGGCAGCGCCTGCCGCAGTCTGAAGGCCCCCGGCTATCTGGACGAGCGCGCCGAGGGCTTCGACGCGCTCGCCACCAGGGCCCTGGGGGACGCGGACACCGCCGCGCTCGCCGCCCTGGACACGACCCTGGCGTACGAACTCCAGGCCGCCGGCCGGTCGGCCTGGCAGGTGCTCGCCGGAGCGGCGGAGGGAGCCGGGCTCGCGGGGCGGCTGCTCTACGCCGACGCCCCCTACGGCGTCGGCTACACCGTGGCCGCCTGGTCCTGAGAGACCGGGGCGGCTCGGCCCGAGGGGACCCCGGGGCCCCGCGCACCCGAAACGCACGGGGGGCTGGG
>NZ_BMWG01000016.1:43444-51457 GCF_014651115.1 Streptomyces inusitatus
GGAGAGCGGGGCGGGCCCGGCCCGGGGGAACCCGGGGGCCCCCGCCCCCCCAAACCGGCGGGCGGCGGGGGAGCGTCCCCCCCCGCTCCCGCCCGGCGTCGGTCGACCGCCGAGGCGGTCAGCCCGCGTTCAGGAGGCGCGGGGCGGCGGCGGGGGAGTACCGCCGTCGTCCTTGTGCGCGATACGGTCCAGCGCCTCCTTGGCCTTGCCGGTGCCTGACTCGATCTTGTCGGTGTACTTGCCCTTGGTGCGGGCGTCGACCGCGTGCGCGGCCTTGTCGAGGCCCTGCCCGATCTTGTCCCCGTGCTGCTGTGCCAGGTCCGAAACCTTCTCCTTGGCCGGGGCGAGCTTGGCCTTCAGTTGGTCCATGAGGCCCATGGGGCACCTTTCTCGTGGGGCTTACTTACGGGCGCCCTCGCCGGCCTCGCGGTCCGCGGCCTCCCCGGCCGACTGCTGCCGGGGAATCTCCACACCCTCGGAGACCGCGGCCGCCGACCCCTCGGCCTCATCGGCCTCGGTGGCCCCGGCCGCCGCCTTCTCCCCGGGCGCGTCCTTCGACGCCTCGGGCTTCTCCCCGCTCCCGGCCTCGGGCTCCACCGCAAGACCGCCGGCGGTCTTCTCCCCTGCCGAGGCGTCCTCGGTGGCCCTGGCGGCCTTGGACCGACGAAGGAACCGTGCAAACACACCCATATTTACTCCATAGCCTACTCGTGTGAGTGATGTTCCGCGCCGCCCGAAGTGCCCTGCTGCCGCGTCGGCGGGGTGCCGGTCGGGAAACCGGCGTTCGGAACCTCGCAACAGCCAACGAAGCCCCCGCCGTGCCGTCACCTCGCTCGTTCGGGGACATCCCCGCGGGTTTGCGAGACTGGGGCGGTGAGAAGTGCAGCTCCCGCACCGCGGGTCATCGCCGTCGTCGGTCCCACCGCGGCCGGAAAGTCAGATCTGGGCGTCCACCTCGCCGCGCAACTGGGTGGCGAGGTCGTCAACGCCGACTCCATGCAGCTGTACCGGGGGATGGACATCGGCACCGCCAAGCTGACGCCCGGCGAACGCGGCGGCGTCCCCCACCGCCTCCTCGACGTCTGGGACGTCACCGAGACCGCCAATGTCGCCGAGTACCAGCGGCTCGCCAGGGCCGAGATCGACCGGCTGCTCGCCGAGGGACGCACCCCGGTCCTCGTGGGCGGCTCCGGCCTCTATGTGCGCGGTGCCATCGACACCCTCGAATTCCCCGGCACCGACCCCGCGATCCGCGCCCGGCTGGAGGCGGAACTCGCCGCCGAGGGCCCCGGCGCGCTGCACGCCAGGCTCACCGCCGCCGACCCCGAGGCGGGCCGGGCGATCCTCCCCGGCAACGGCCGGCGCATCGTCCGCGCCCTCGAAGTGATCGAGATCACCGGCAAGCCCTTCACCGCCAATCTGCCCGGCCACGACAGCGTCTACGACACCGTCCAGATCGGCGTCGACGTGGCCCGGCCCGAACTCGACGAGCGCATCGCCCGGCGCGTCGACCGGATGTGGGAGGACGGTTTCGTCGACGAGGTCCGCGCACTGGAGGCGCAGGGGTTGCGCGAGGGGCTCACGGCGTCACGCGCCCTCGGCTACCAGCAGATCCTCAAGGCGCTGGCGGGCGAATACACCGAACAGGAGGCGCGCGCCGAGACCGTGCGCGCCACCAAACGCTTCGCGCGCCGCCAGGATTCATGGTTCAGAAGGGATCCACGGGTGCATTGGCTCAGTGGTGCCGTCGCCGACCGCGGGGAACTTCCGGGGCAGGCGCTGGCGTTGATCGAACGAGCGGTTACAGCCTGATCACGTGATGGCATCGGGACGCCCTGCCCGTCATGTCAGCGCTCCGGGCCGTGCCATCATCGAGACGATCGACTGTGGAGTCCGAGTGGGGAGGGCGCGTGGCGATGGAGGCCGGCCCTCACGACACAGACCAGCAACAGCGCGGCACGGCGAGCGGTGGCGCGCCCGGTCTCAGCCCGGACGGCCCCGAGGACCAGGGAGCCCTCCCGGGCGAGGTGGAGGTCGAGCTGCGCCCGCCGCGCAGACTGCGCATCTGGCAGCTCGCGCCCATCGTGATCCTCGCCGCGGTCGGCTCCCTGATGTTCGGCTTCCCCCTCGCCTTCAGCACCGGCGGGGGCGCGGTCGTCGCCATGCTCGGCCTGCTGATCAGCTGCTGCGCCGCCGGCTGGGGAGTGATGGCCGCCCGCAGAGTCGGCCACACCTGGCCCGGGCTGCCGGCCCGGGGGACCGGGGAGCGCCCCGACTGGCGCGTCCTCGCGCTGTACGTCGGAGTGGCGGCCCTGCTGGTCGCGCTCGCCGTCTGGCGAGTGGCCCGCCTGCGCTGATCCACCCGCCTCGCCCCTCCCGTCCCACCGCGCCCAGGGTCACGACACAGGGTGAGCGGCTCAATCACGGCCCCATAGAGCTTCGCTCGAATGGGTGATCCGTTTCACGCTCGGCGAGAGCGGGACTGCTCCACGTGGTGGGCTCGGTAGCATCAAGCACCGGCCCGGAGGGCACGCCTGCTCTTCCCACCGCCGGTCGAATGCCGCCCGGAGGTCCCCCCATGAGTGCAGAGGCCGCCAACCCTGGCGCCCACAGCCGCAGGCGCGGCCGTCCCAGGATCGACCTCCGCAGGCTGGGCCGCGCGGCCCTCCTCGGACCCGTCGGCCGCGACCGGCTGCCCGACGCGATCGGACATGTCGTCGAGGCGCACCGCGCGCACCACCCCGACGCCGATCTCGCGACCCTCCATCAGGCGTACGTCCTGGCCGAGTCGTCCCACCGGGGACAGTTCCGCAAAAGCGGCGAGCCGTACATCACCCACCCCCTCGCCGTCACCCTCATCCTCGCCGAACTCGGCGCGGAGACCACCACCCTGACGGCCTCACTCCTCCACGACACCGTCGAGGACACCGAAGTGACCCTCGATCAGGTCACGGCCGCCTTCGGCGACGAGGTCGCGTATCTCGTCGACGGGGTCACCAAACTGGAGAAGGTCGACTACGGGGCCGCCGCCGAACCCGAGACCTTCCGCAAAATGCTCGTCGCCACCGGCAACGACGTCCGGGTGATGTCGATCAAACTCGCCGACCGGCTGCACAACATGCGCACCCTCGGAGTGATGCGCCCCGAGAAACAGGCCCGTATCGCCCGCGTCACCAGCGACGTCCTCATCCCGCTCGCCGAGCGCCTCGGAGTACAGGCGCTCAAGACCGAGCTGGAGGACCTCGTCTTCGCGATCCTGCGCCCCGAGGAGTACGAGCGGACCCGGCTGCTGATCGAGGAGAACGCCGCGGGCGGCGCGGCGCTCGACATCATGGCCGAGGGCTTCCGTACCGTGCTCCGCGAAGCGGGCATCCCCGCCGAAGTCCTGATCAGGCCGCGCCACTTCGTCTCCGTCCACCGGATCAGCCTCAAACGCGGCGAACTGCGCGGCACCGACTTCGGCCGGCTGCTCGTCCTCGTCGGCGAGGACGCCGACTGCTACGGGGTCCTCGGCGAACTCCACACCTGTTTCACCCCGGTGATCTCCGAATTCAAGGACTTCATCGCCGCCCCCAAGTTCAACCTCTACCAATCGCTGCACACCGCCGTCGCCGGCCCCGGTGGAACGGTCGCCGAAGTCCTCATTCGCACCCACCAGATGCACAAGGTCGCCGAGGCCGGAGTGATCGCCCTCGGAAACCCCTACGTCCCCGTGGAGAGCGCGGAACCGGCCGACGGCGAGCGGGCCGACCCCACCAGGCCCGGCTGGCTCTGCCGACTGCTGGACTGGCAGGAGTCGACACCGGACCCCGACGCCTTCTGGACCTCCCTCCGGGCCGATCTGGCGCAGGACCGCGAGATCACCGTCTTCCGCGCCGACGGCGGCTCCCTGGGCCTGCCCGCGGGCGCGAGCTGCGTCGACGCTGCCTACGCGCAGTACGGCGAACAGGCCCACTGCTGTATCGGCGCGCGGGTCAACGGACGGCTCGCCACACTGAGCACCGAGCTGAGCGACGGCGACACCGTGCAGCTGCTGCTCGCCCACGACGGCCGCCACGAGGGCGCCCAGAGCTCCTCCGGGGAGGGGCCGGACGCCCAGGACGCGGCCTCCGGCCCCTCCCCGGACTGGCTCGACCACGCGCGCACCCCCGCCGCCCGGATCGCCATCACCACCTGGCTCCAGGCCCACCCGGAAGGCACCAGGCCCCCGGCGGCCGCGCCCCGCCGGCCCGCGCTCCTCACCCACGGCCCCGACCGCCCCACCGCCGAGGACACCGCCTCCGGCCGGCAGGACGACGCCGAGGGCTGCCGGGTCACCCTGGTCGCGGAGTCCTTCGGACGGCCCCGGCTCCTCGCCGACCTCACCGAAGCCATCGCCGCCGAGGACGCCGCCATCGTCTCCGCGATCGTGGAGCCGCCCACCGAACAGCGGGTGAGGCACACTTACACGCTTCAACTGCCGGACGCGGCCAAACTCTCCGCCCTGATGCGCGCCATGCGCGATGTGCCCGGGGTGTACGACGTGAGCCGCACCCAGCATCCGGCGGCGGCCGGCTGACCCCGTTCGGGTGGCGCGGCGCGCGCCGCCACGACCGGCGCGGCGCGCACTGGTAGCGGTAGTGCATGCTGCCCGATCCCACCCCCTCGCCCGCGCGGCGATCCCCGACCCCCGGGGCCCGGCGCGGGCTCCGCGCCGCGGTGCTGGCGGTCGCCTCGGCCACTCTGATCGCCGCCGCGCCCCCGCCGGCCCCCGCGCCCCTCGGCATCGGCGACGCGCTCTTCCCGTACCTCGGCAACCCCGGCTACGACGTGGTGGCGTACGACATCGCCTTCACCTACGGCGGCGGCAACACCACCCCGCTGGACGCCGTCACCAGGATCGAGGCACGGGCCACCCAGCGGCTGGAGAGCATCAATCTGGACTTCACCCACGGCACGGTCGGCGCGGTGAGGGTCAACGGCCTCCCCGCCGAGTTCGCCACCGCCGAGGAGGACCTCGTCGTACGTCCCTTCCTGCCCGTCGAGGCGGGCTCCCGGGTACGGATCACGGTCGAGCACACCAGCGATCCCCGGGGGGAGGCGGGCGGCTGGGTGATCACCCGCGACGGGCTCGCGATGGCCAACCAGGCGGACGCCGCCCACCGGGTCTTCCCCTCCAACGACCACCCCGCCGACAAGGCGTACTTCACCTTCCACGTCACCGCGCCCAGCGAACTGACGGCGGTGGCCAACGGCGAGCGCGTCGCCAAGCGGGAGAACGGGGCCACCACCACCTGGTCCTACCGGACCCGGCACCCCATGGCCACCGAGCTGGCCCAGGTCTCCATCGGCTCCTCGGCCGTCCCCACCCGCGAGGGCCCGGGCGGGCTGCCCGTGCGCGACGTGGTCCCCGCCAAGGACCTCACCAGGCTGGAACCGTGGCTGCGGAAGACCCCCGGGCAGCTGAGCTGGATGGAGGGGAAGGTCGGCCCCTACCCCTTCGAGAACTACGGGGTGCTGATCGCGGACGCCGACACCGGATACGAACTGGAGACGCAGACGCTGTCCCTGTTTGAACGCCGGATCTTCACCAATAAGGCGTTCCCCGAGTGGTACGTCGACTCGATCATGGTTCATGAGCTCTCCCACCAGTGGTTCGGCGACAGCGTCTCGCCCCGCGCCTGGTCCGATCTCTGGCTGAACGAGGGACACGCCACCTGGTACGAGGCGCTCTACGCCGAGGAGAAGTCCGGCCACCTCATGGAGACCAGGCTGCGCGAGGCCTACCGCCGCTCCGACCAGTGGCGGGCCGACGGCGGCCCGCCCGCCGCGCCGAGACCCCCCGCTCCCGGAAAGAAGATCAGCCTCTTCCGCCCGGTGGTGTACGACGGCAGCGCGCTGGTCCTGTACGCCCTGCGGGAGACGATCGGCGAGGCCGCCTTCGACCGGCTGGAACGGACCTGGGTGCGCGACCACCGCGACTCCACGGCGAGCACCGCCGACTTCATCCGGCTCGCCTCCGAGATCGCCGGGCGGGACCTCACCGCGTTCTTCCGGGGATGGCTGTACGGGGAGCGCACACCGCCGATGCCCGGGCACCCGGACTGGACCAGCGCGGCCCCTGCGAAGACCAAGGGCCCGGACCCGGCCGGCGGCGGCACCGGTGCCGGCACCGGTGCCGGGGCCGGACATCACGCCCCGCCCGCGACCGCCCCGTGAAAACCGGGGTGACGGCCCCCTGGCCACCGTGGGACCATCGAGGACGTCGGCGACGCCGCGACGGCGGGATTCCGACGACCGTGTCCCACGGGAATCATCGAAGACCGTCACGCGTTGTGACTGATGTGGGGCGCACCGGATTACCGGTCCGCGGCGGCCCGGAATGACCCATCGACGTAAGGATCCAATGACCTCCTCTTCTTCCCCTTCCCAGGACGAGCAGAGCTTTGACGAGCAGCGCGCGCAGGGCTCGACCCAGCCGCGAGCCGAGGGCCTCCGGGCCGACGCCCTGATGGAAGAGGACGTCGCCTGGAGCCACGATGTCGACGGAGAGCGGGACGGCGAGCAGCTCGACCGCGCCGAGCGCGCCGCGCTGCGGCGCGTGGCCGGCCTCTCCACCGAGCTTGAGGACGTCACCGAGGTCGAGTACCGGCAGCTTCGCCTGGAGCGCGTGGTGCTGGTCGGCGTATGGACCTCCGGCACGGTGCGCGACGCGGAGAACTCCCTCGCGGAGCTGGCCGCGCTCGCGGAGACGGCCGGAGCCCAGGTGCTCGACGGCGTCGTGCAGCGCCGTGACAAGCCGGACCCGGCCACCTACATCGGCTCGGGCAAGGCCCAGGAGCTCCGGGACATCGTCCTGGAGACCGGCGCGGACACGGTGGTGTGCGACGGTGAGCTGAGCCCCGGACAGCTGATCCACCTCGAAGACGTCGTCAAGGTCAAGGTGGTCGACCGGACCGCCCTGATCCTCGACATCTTCGCCCAGCACGCCAAGTCCCGTGAGGGCAAGGCCCAAGTGGCGCTGGCGCAGATGCAGTACATGCTGCCCAGGCTGCGCGGCTGGGGTCAGTCGCTCTCCCGCCAGATGGGCGGCGGCGGCGGTGGCGGCATGGCCACCCGAGGCCCCGGTGAGACCAAGATCGAGACGGACCGGCGGCGGATTCGCGAGAAGATGGCGAAGATGCGCCGGGAGATCGCGGAGATGAAGACCGGCCGCGAGATCAAGCGACAGGAGCGCCGGCGTCACAAGGTGCCGTCGGTCGCGATCGCCGGTTACACCAACGCCGGGAAGTCCTCGCTGCTCAACCGCCTCACCGGTGCCGGAGTCCTGGTGGAGAACGCCCTGTTCGCCACCCTGGACCCGACTGTCCGGCGGGCCGAGACGCCCAGCGGGCGGCTCTACACCCTGGCCGACACTGTTGGTTTTGTCCGGCATCTGCCGCACCACCTCGTCGAGGCGTTCCGCTCCACCATGGAGGAGGTCGGCGACTCCGATCTGATCCTGCATGTGGTGGACGGCGCGCACCCCGCCCCGGAGGAGCAGCTGGCCGCCGTGCGCGAGGTCATCCGTGATGTGGGCGCGATCGACGTGCCCGAGATCGTGGTGATCAACAAGGCCGACGCGGCCGATCCGCTCGTGCTTCAGCGCCTGCTGCGCATCGAGCGGCACGCGATCGCGGTGTCCGCGCGTACGGGCGAGGGCATCGAGGAGCTGCTCGCGCTCATCGACGCGGAGCTTCCCCGGCCCGAGGTCGAGATCGAGGCTCTCGTGCCGTACACCCACGGCGGTCTGGTCTCCAAGGTCCACGCCGACGGCGAGGTTCTCTCCGAGGAGCACACCTCCGAGGGCACCCTGCTCAAGGCGCGCGTCCACGAGGAGCTGGCGGCGGCGCTCGCGCCGTTCGTCCCGGTCGCCCACTGACCGCGCGCACCCGTATGACGGCAGCGGAGCGCCGCCCCCCCTCCCCCGGGGGCGGGGCCCCTTTTTCCTTTCCCCGCCCCGGGCGGCGCCCCGGCCTCCTGTCCCCCGGCCCT
>NZ_BMWG01000016.1:51467-168396 GCF_014651115.1 Streptomyces inusitatus
GGCGGGCGCCCGGAGGGGCCGGGGGGCGCCGCGCCCCCGTTCCCCCCGGCCCGCCCAGAGCCCGCGCGCCCCCGTAGAAGGGCAGGGGGCCCCCCCCCCCCCCCCGGGGGGGGGGGCGCCGTTTCTCGTTCGCCGTCGCGCGGCGTCGCCGGGCTCTACCGTCCGGCGAACTTCTCGCTGACCGCCCGGTAGACCGCCTTCGCCTCGTCGCCGAGCCTGGGGCCGGCCAGCCAGCCGGCGGCGAGGGGGCCGATCGAGGTGTTGGACACCAGGGCCGGTTCCCCGTCCCGGCCCTCGGCCACCCAGCCGCCGCCGGACGAACCGCCGGTCATGGTGCAGCCGATGCGGTACATCGTCGGCTCGTCCGCCTTCACCGAGAGCCGTCCCGGCCGGTCCGGGCACTGGAACATCCGCTCGCCGTCGAACGGCGCGGCGGCCGGGTAGCCGGTCGCCGTCATTTTCGCGATCTCCGAGACGGCCGGGGCCTCGAACTCGACCGGCAGCGCGGAGCCCACGGTCTCCTCCAGCGAAGCGCCCGAGCGGCCCTTCTCCGGGGTGACGTGGATGACCGCGAAGTCGAAGGGAGCGCCCTGGCCGCCGGTCTTGGCGCCCTGCGCGATCCACTGCTCGGAGGTCTTCACCCAGTCGCCCCACCACACCCCGTGCGGAGCGACTTCCGCCTTCGGCGTGCCCTGCAATTCGGCGGTGGACCTGGCGTTGTCGTTGTACGAGGGGACGAAGGCGATGTTGCGGTACCAGCCGCCCTTCTTCCCGGCGTGGACACAGTGCCCCGCCGTCCACACCAGATTGGACTTGCCGGGGTTGGCCGGGTCCTGGACCACGGTCGCCGAGCAGACCATCGAACCCTCGGGGCCGTCGAAGAAGACCTTCCCGGCCTCGGGGGCGTTCGCCCGGTAGGGGGCGCTCACCGTTCGCGCCTTCACAGGGGCGGGCGTGGGGTCGGTGACGCCGTCGTCGCCCGAGATGTCCTTGTCCACCGGCCGCTCCGGCGGGGTCTCCGCCTCACGCATCCGGTCCGGGTCCCACAGATCCTCGATGATCGGATTGACGAAGTCCTGGGCCTCGCGCAGCCAGGTGTCCTTGTCCCAGTTCTTCCACTCGCCGTTCCGCCACTTGTCGACGTCTATCCCGTGTTCCTTGAGCCTGTCCTTCAGCTCCTCCGGGATGGTGATCCTGTCCTCGCCGCCCCGGGAGGCCGAGGCGCTCGGCTTGTCGCCCGCGCTGTTCTCGCTCGGACCGCAGGCGGTGGCCGCCAGCGCGAGCACCGCGGCGATCGAGGCCGCCGTCATCGTCGGGCGAATGGGTCGCATGTCGTGAATCCCCCTGGGAGTTTCATAGGTTTCCGTGCCGCTGAACCGCGGTACCGGGCTTCCCCGGTACCGCCGCGAACCCCGCGCACAGCGGCGTCCGCTCATGACACGGCCCCAGGATGCCGGTGCCGATGGGGACGGCACCCGGCGGGTCCATGGTTCCGCTGCCGCAAGGATCTTCGGGCTGCCCGTGATCCGGGGCCCGCCGCGTCGTTGGTACGGACGGGGAACACGGGAGGCGCGCCCCGGCGTGAGCGGGCCCCGGACGTATCCCTGTGACGCCGGACGTGCCCGTGTCGGCGCGACAGTGACCGCTGGAGGACCGACAGCCGTGGCCCTGACCCAACCCGCTTCCGCGCCGTCGGCCGGACACGAGGGGATTCTGCGCCGGCAGTCGCTGCGCGAGCCCTCGGCGCGCACCTACGCCCGATCGCTGCCCATCGTGCCCGTGCGGGCGCGGGGGCTCACCATCGAGGGCGCGGACGGCCGCCGCTATCTGGACTGTCTCTCCGGGGCGGGCGCCCTGGCGCTCGGGCACAACCACCCCGTGGTCCTCGAAGCGGTCAGGAAGGTCATCGACTCAGGGGCCCCGCTGCACGCGCCCGATCTCGCCACACCGGTCAAGGACGCCTTCACCACCGAGCTGTACGCCACCCTCCCGCGCGAGTTCGCCGACGACGCGCGGATCCGGTTCTGCGGGCCCGCCGGCGCCGACGCGGTCGCAGCGGCGATCGAACTCGTCCGCGCGGCGACCGGCCGCGACGGTCTGTTCGCCTTCACCGGCGCGTTCACCGGCGCGCACCGCGGCACGACGGCCGGAGCGCCGGAAGCCCTCGGCGGGGCGACCGGGGGCCGGATCACCCGGCTGCCCTTCCCGCAGAGCTACCGCTGCCCCTTCGGCGTCGGCGGGGAGCGCGGCGCGGAACTGGGCGCGCGGTGGACCGAGAGCCTGCTCGACGACCCCGGCAGCGGGGTGCCCGCACCGGCCGGGATGATCGTGGAACCCGTGCAGGGGGAAGGCGGTGTGTTCCCCGCCCCCGACCTCTGGATGCGCAGGATACGGAAGATCACCGAGGCTCGTTCGATCCCTCTGGTCGCCGACGAGGTGTGGACGGGCGTCGGGCGGACCGGAGCCTTCTGGGCCGTGGAGCACAGCGGTGTCGTGCCCGATGTGATGGTCCTCTCCAAGGCGATCGGCGGTTCCCTCCCGCTGGCCGTGATCGTCTACCGCTCCGCGCTCGACGGCCGGAGGCCGGACACCGGCCCGGGCGCCTGCCGCGGCAATCAGCTCGCCATGGCGGCGGGCGCGGCCACGCTCGCCTTCGTCCGCGAGAACGGGCTCGCCGCCCGCGCGGCGGCTCTCGGCGACCGGATGCTCGGACGGCTGCGGGAACTGGCCGCCGCCCATCCCCGCGTCGGCGAGGTGCGGGGCCGGGGCCTGATGATCGGCGTCGAGCTCGTGGACCCCGACGCCACGGCCGCCGATGCCCCGACCCCGCCGCCCGCCCCCGAACTCGCCCTCGCCGTCCGGCAGGAGTGCCTGGAGCGGGGGCTCATCATCGAACTGGGCGGCCGTCACTCGGCCGTCGTACGCCTTCTGCCCCCGCTCACGCTCACCGACGAACAGGCCGTGGCCGTCCTGGACCGCTTCGCCGACGCGCTGGAGGCGGCGGAGCGCACCCAGCGCACCACCCGCCGTCCCGAGGCTCCGCGGTGAGCGCCGCCCCCACGCCCCTCGCGTCCCGTGCCCCCGTGCCCCCGCCTCTCACGGTCCGCCCCGGCGCCGACCCCCTCGACGATCCGGACCCCCGGCGGGCCGCCGACGCGGCGGGGGTCGAGAATCTGCTGCGCTGCTGGGTCCGGGAACACGACATCGCCCGGCCCGCCGGACCCGTCCTGCGCATCCCCCTGCCCGCCACCGGCACCGCCCTCCTGGTCCCCGTCCGCTACTGGTCACCGAGCGGAACCCACCGCTTCGCCGCGCCCGTCCCGGAGGGAGCGCCCCCCGGCGCGCCCGCTGTCGACGCGGTGACGCTCGCGGCCCTCCTCGGCCGGGAAGCGGGCTCTGCCGAGGGGAGCGACCTGGTGGAGCGGGTCGCGGGCTCGGTGCGCCACACCGCCGTCTTCATCGCGGAACGCCGGGCTCGTCCCGCCCCGGCCCCCGGCACGGGCCTCTTCCACGCCGGGGAGCAGTCCCTGATCCTCGGGCACCCGCTGCACCCCACCCCCAAGAGCCGTGACGGGCTCTCCGACGCCGAGACGCTGCGGTACTCGCCCGAGTCGCGCGGCTCCTTCCCCCTGCACTGGATGGCCGTCCACCGGTCCGTGGCCACCGGTGACTCCGCCTGGACCGAACAGCGGCGGCCCCTGACGGCGGAGCGGCTCACCGCCCGGCTCGGCGAAGGCCTCCCGCTGCCCGAAGACACCGTCGCCCTCCCCCTGCACCCCTGGCAGGCCCGCGAGCTCGTCCGGCGCCCCGATGTCGTCTCCCTTCTCGACGACGGCCTGCTGCACGATCTCGGCCCCCACGGCGCGGCCTGGCACCCGACGTCGTCCGTCCGGACCGTGCACCGCCCCGGCACCCCGGTCATGCTGAAGCTCTCCCTCGGTCTTCGCATCACCAACTCCCGCCGGGAGAACCTCCACAAGGAACTCCACCGGGGCGTCGAGGTCCACCGGCTCCTCCTCACCGGCCTCGCCGCCCGGTGGCGGGCCGCCCACCCGGGCTTCGACATCGTGCGCGACCCCGCCTGGCTCGCCGTCACCACCGCCCGCATCGACCCGGCGCACGGCGGCCCCGTCCCCGGATTCGACGTCCTGATGCGGCACCAGCCCTTCGCCCCCCGGGACGACGTCGTCTGCGTCGCCGCGCTCACCGCCCTCCGCCCCTGGCCCGGCGACACCGGCATGCGCTCCCGGCTCGCCGACATCGTCGCCCGGCTGACCGCCGTCGGCGGCCGACGCGCCGACGTGGTCGCCACCGAGTGGTTCCTGCGCTATCTCGACCAGGTGGTCCGCCCGGTGCTCTGGCTGGACGGCGCTGCGGGCATCGCCCTCGAAGCGCACCAGCAGAACACCCTGGTCGTCCTCGACGCCGAAGGCTGGCCCGCCGGTGGCCGCTACCGCGACAACCAGGGCTACTACTTCCGCGAGTCCCGCCGCGCCGAACTCGAACACCGCCTTCCCGGCATCGGCTCGCTCAGTGACACCTTCGTCTCCGACGAGGTCACCGACGAGCGCTTCGCCTACTACCTCGGCATCAACAACGTCCTCGGACTGATCGGGGCCCTCGGCTCGCAGCGCCTGGCCGACGAGGACGTCCTCATCGCCGCCTTCCGCCGCTTCCTCGCCTCCGCCACCGCCCTCGGCTCCCCCCTGCCGTCACAACTCCTCGACGCCCGCACCCTCCGTACCAAGGCCAATCTGCTCACCCGCGCACACGGTCTCGACGAACTCGTCGGCCCGGTCGCCGACCAGTCCGTCTACGCCGCCCTCACCAACCCCCTCCACCGCTGAACCGCCCCCTCCGCCCGTTCCCCCCATTCCTGCGTCTCCCCGCCGCCCTGTGCGAATGTCCCCCTGTCCGAGCAGCACCGACCGAACTGTGAGAGGAGCGCCACCGTGCCTCCCACCGATGCGAGAACCGGCACCGATCCCCTCGCCCCCCGGCTCGCCGGGGGCGCGGAGCACCCCCCGGGCGAAGGCGTCGAGGACACCCTGGAGCTACGGATCCCGGACGAGCTGCTCACCCTGTTCAAAGAGGCCGACCAGCTCCGGCGCGCGGACGGCGGGGCCGGCGGTCCGCTGCTCGACAACCTCGCCGCGTGGGGGCCGACCGTCACATCGGAAGGCACCTTCCAGCTCGTCCCCGCGAGCGTCGACCGTGATCTCGCACTGATCAGCCACTGGATGAACGACCCCGCCGTCGCCCCGTTCTGGGAGCTGGCGGGCCCCGACTCCGTCACCGCCGACCATCTGCGCGCCCACCTCGACGGGGACGGCCGCAGCGTCCCCTGTCTCGGCGTGCTCGACTCCGTACCCATGAGCTACTTCGAGATCTACCGCGCCGATCTCGACCCGCTGGCACGCCACTACCCCGCCCGCCCCCACGACACGGGCATCCACGTCCTGATCGGCACCGTCGCCGACCGGGGGCGAGGCCTCGGCTCCACCTTGCTCAGAGCCGTCGCCGATCTTGTGCTGGACAACCGTCCGCGATGTTCGCGCGTCATCGCGGAACCCGATCTGCGGAACACGCCCTCCGTCTCCGCCTTCCTCAGCGGGGGTTTCCGCTTCTACTCCGAAGCCGATCTTCCCGGGAAGCGCGCCGCTCTGATGGTCCGCGACCGGGCGCTTCGAAGCGTGCTGTGAATGACACCGCCGACGAAGCGCGCGGGTCACGGCCCGACCGCATTCTGGCGGGATCGGATCGGGATGTCAGAGGGGAGCCGTAGGGTGGTCCGCCTATGACGAAGCCATCCCTCCCCGAACTCCTCCATGCCGCCGTCACCGCCGTCGGCGGCATGGAAAGGCCTGGTCAGATCGCCATGGCCGAAGCCGTCGCCGAGGCTGTCGACGACGGTTCGCACCTTCTCGTCCAGGCCGGCACCGGCACCGGAAAGTCCCTCGGCTATCTCGTGCCCTCGGTGGCCCACGGCGAGCGGGTCGTCATCGCCACGGCGACGCTCGCCCTCCAGCGCCAGCTCGTCGAGCGTGATCTGCCCCGCACGGTCGACGCGCTGCATCCGCTGCTGCGCCGCCGTCCGGAGTTCGCGATGCTCAAGGGGCGCTCGAACTACCTGTGCCTCCACCGTCTGCACGAAGGAGTGCCGCAGGACGAGGAGGACGGCCTCTTCGACCCGTTCGAGGCGGCCGCCCCGAGCAGCAAACTCGGCCAGGATCTGCTGCGGATGCGGGACTGGGCCGACGAGACGGAGACGGGCGATCGCGACGCGCTGACACCCGGCGTCTCCGACCGGGCGTGGGCACAGGTCTCGGTCTCCTCCCGGGAGTGCCTGAGCGCGAGCAAGTGCGCGTACGGCGCGGAGTGCTTCGCCGAGATGGCCAGGGAGCGGGCCAAGCTCTCCGACGTGGTCGTCACCAACCACGCGCTGCTCGCCATCGACGCGATCGAGGGGGCGCCGGTTCTGCCGCCCCATGAGGTCCTGGTCATCGACGAGGCTCATGAGCTGGTCTCCCGGGTCACCGGCGCGGCCACCGGAGAGCTCACTCCCGGCCAGGTCAACCGTGCGGTGCGCCGGGCGGCCAAGCTCCTCGACGAGAAGTCGGCGGACTCGCTCCAGACCGCCGCCGAGACATTCGAGCGGCTGATGGAGCTGGCCCTCCCCGGCAGGCTGGAGGAGATCCCGGAGGATCTCGGCTACGCGCTCCAGATCCTGCGCGACGCCGCGCGCACCGCGATCTCGGGCCTGGGTTCGAGCCGGGACAAGTCCCTCCAGGACGAGGACGCCGTCCGCAAGCAGGCCCTGGCCTCGGTGGAGAACATCCATGACGTGGCCGAGCGCATCGTCCAGGGCTCGGAGTACGACGTCGTCTGGTACGAGCGCCACGACCGCTTCGGGGCCTCGCTGCGGGTCGCGCCGATGAATGTGTCGGGGCTGCTCCGGGAGAAGCTGTTCACCGACCGTTCGGTGGTGCTGACCTCCGCGACACTGAAGCTCGGCGGTGATTTCAACGGGGTGGGCGCGTCTCTGGGGCTCTCCCCCGAGGGGACCGAGGGCGATGATGTTCCCCAGTGGAAGGGCCTGGATGTCGGCTCGCCCTTCGACTATCCGAAGCAGGGCATTCTGTATGTCGCCCGCCATCTGGCGACCCCGGGCCGGGAGGGTTCCCGCGGCGACATGATGGACGAGCTCGCGGAGCTGGTGGAGGCGGCCGGCGGCCGTACGCTCGGGCTGTTCTCCTCGATGCGCGCGGCGCAGGCGGCGGCCGAGGAGCTGCGCGGCCGGCTGGGGAACCGGATTCTGCTTCAGGGCGAGGAGACGCTCGGGGAGCTGATCAAGAATTTCGCGGCCGATCCCGAGACCTGTCTCTTCGGCACGCTCTCGCTCTGGCAGGGGGTGGATGTGCCGGGCCCGAGCTGTCAGCTGGTGGTGATGGACCGGATTCCGTTCCCCCGGCCCGACGACCCTCTGATGAGCGCCCGGCAGAAGGCGGTGGAGGAGGCGGGTGGCAATGGCTTCATGGCGGTCGCCGCGACGCATGCCGCGCTGCTGATGGCGCAGGGAGCGGGCCGTCTGGTCCGTGCGACGGGGGACCGGGGTGTGGTGGCGGTGCTGGATCCCCGGCTCGCCAACGCGCGGTACGGCAGCTTTCTGCGGGCTTCCCTGCCCGACTTCTGGTACACGACGGACCGGAATCAGGTGCGCCGTTCGCTGGCCGCCATTGACGCCACCGCGAAGGCGGACGGTTCGTAGCAGGCTGCCCGGCGGGCCGGGTAGCCGGGCAGGCGGTGCCGGTGGGCTGGGTGTGGGGCTCTGTGTGGACGCGGCAGGGCCCCGGGACCGGCGCAGTGGGTCCCGGGGCCCGGTCAGGGGCGGCGGATGTCTCAGACCCGCCGCAGCACCGCCACCACTTTGCCGAGGATGGTGGCCTCGTCGCCGGGGATCGGCTGGTAGGCCGCGTTGTGCGGGAGCAGCCAGACGTGTCCGCTCTCGCGCTTGAAGCGTTTGACGGTGGCTTCGCCGTCGAGCATGGCGGCGACGATGTCGCCGTTCTCCGCGACGGGCTGGCGGCGGACGGTGACCCAGTCGCCGTCGCAGATGGCTGCTTCGATCATTGAGTCGCCGACGACTTTGAGGACGAACAGCTCGCCGTCGCCGACGAGCTGCCGGGGGAGTGGGAAGACGTCTTCGACGGATTCCTCGGCGAGGATGGGTCCGCCTGCCGCGATCCGGCCGACCAGCGGCACATAGGAGGCGGCGGGCTTGCCCGTGGTGTCGGTGGGCTGGGTGCTGGGCTGGTCGGAGCCGCGCACCTCGTAGGCGCGGGGGCGGTGCGGGTCTCGCCGCAGGAAGCCCTTGCGTTCGAGGGCCATCAGCTGATGGGCGACGGACGAGGTGCTGGAGAGTCCCACGGCCTGGCCGATCTCCCGCATGGACGGCGGGTAGCCTCGGCGCTGCACTGAGTCACGGATCACCTCGATGACGCGCCGCTGCCGATCCGTGAGTCCGGAGCTGTCCGCCCTGATTCCCGGGGGTCGCCCGGGCAGAGAACGCGCGGCCCTGGAAGGGTCTGCCCCCTCGGGGCTCGTGGCTGCGTCTGTCATGGCATGCATCGGCTCGAATCGGTTCTGGGAGCGGTCCTGGGCAGTGATGGCGGCACTGTCAGCGGTGGTGGTCACGTCGGCCCCTCTCGAATGGTCTCCCTAGCTGGACAACGGTAGTTGGTTTCGAAAGGTTGCGCCAAACACACGTTCGAGTGAAAAATTGTGGATTGCTTTACGTGTGCAGGTGATTGGGTGTATGTGCGACTACTCCGCACCGGCGGGCAATGGGCTCCGCAATCGCCGAACGATACGGCCGGGTAATACCGCTCGCCGACGGTAAGTCGACGGTAAGTGGATTTGGCTCATTACGGTAGCGTTACCCGCCGATTCGGTTGTCGGGGGGTGGTTCCAGTCTCGCATTCGGAGGGCCGGAAAGCCGTCGGCCGGACCCGGAATGTCGCACGCCGGATCCTTCCCGTACGCTCGTTCCCGGCCGCCCCGCCTCCTCCTCGCGCCCACCGCCGGACCTCCGTCCGGCGTCGGTCCGGACCGTTCCGTGCCGTGGCGTCACCGGGCGTACGCCCTCCGCGATCATCGCTTGTCACGCGACACGCGCCGGGGGAGTGAAACGCGGTCAAACCCCAGATGTAGTGGTTGGATTGTGTCCGCCGCCCAGAAGTTGTGGTCCCTGGTCTCTCGGGGTCATGGCCATCGCCTATGCTGGGGGCTGCTTCGAAGGGCTGGGACAGCCCGTCGCAGCGATTCAGTCGTGCCATGAAGGAAGGGTTGGGATCCATGCACTGCCCCTTCTGCAGGCACCCCGACAGCCGGGTCGTCGACAGCCGCACCACCGACGACGGGACGTCCATCCGACGCCGTCGGCAGTGCCCCGACTGCTCCCGCCGTTTCACGACGGTGGAAACCGCCTCACTGATGGTGATCAAGCGCAGCGGGGTTACCGAACCCTTCAGCCGTATCAAGGTCATTTCCGGGGTGCGCAAGGCGTGCCAGGGACGACCGGTCACCGAGGACGCTCTCGCTCAGCTCGGCCAGCGTGTCGAGGAAGCGGTGCGTGCCACCGGCAGTGCCGAGCTGACCACCCACGATGTGGGACTGGCCATACTCGGCCCTTTGCAGGAACTCGACCTTGTCGCCTACCTGCGCTTCGCGTCCGTGTACCGGGCGTTCGATTCGCTTGAGGACTTCGAGGCGGCCATCACGGAACTCCGTGAACAACGGCCGCCGGAAGAGAACGGGACCGGCGGGACCCCCGGGGTCCCCGTTCCCGCCCCCGCCGCCGGCTGAGCGCCGCCGAGCGGGGCCGCCGGGCCCGTGCGACCGGCTGATCGACTGATCGGCCGGCCGGTCGGCCGCAGGGCGGCGACAAGATCCGTCATGGGCGCCGAGCTGCGCCCGTGACACCACACCAAGACTGTGCTCCGGGAAGATCTGGGCACTTCACGATGTTTTTGCCCGTATATGGGAGGCGGCATGACAGAGACGACGAGCGGCCCGGCACGAGGGTCCCGCGCCAAGGGGACCAAGGCCAGCAAGGGGCTGCGTATCGAGCGCATCCACACCACCCCCGGCGTGCATCCGTACGACGAGGTGGTCTGGGAGCGCCGTGACGTCGTCATGACCAATTGGCGCGACGGCTCGGTCAACTTCGAGCAGCGTGGCGTCGAGTTCCCCGACTTCTGGTCGGTGAACGCGGTCAACATCGTCACCAGCAAGTACTTCCGCGGGGCGGTCGGCACTCCCCAGCGAGAGACCGGTCTCAAGCAGCTGATCGACCGGATCGTGAAGACGTACCGGAAGGCCGGGGAGGACTACAGCTACTTCGCTTCGCCCGCCGACGCCGAGATCTTTGAACACGAGCTGGCCTACGCGCTTCTGCACCAGATCTTCAGCTTCAACTCGCCGGTCTGGTTCAACGTCGGCACGCCCCAGCCGCAGCAGGTCTCCGCCTGCTTCATCCTGGCCGTCGACGACTCCATGGAGTCGATCCTCGACTGGTACAAGGAAGAGGGCATGATCTTCAAGGGCGGCTCCGGCGCCGGCCTGAACCTCTCCCGGATCCGTTCCTCCAAGGAACTGCTCTCCTCCGGCGGCAACGCCTCCGGCCCGGTCTCCTTCATGCGCGGAGCGGACGCCTCCGCCGGAACCATCAAGTCCGGCGGTGCCACCCGCCGCGCGGCCAAGATGGTCATCCTCGATGTCGACCACCCCGACATCGAGGGCTTCATCGAGACCAAGGTGAAGGAGGAGGAGAAGATCCGCGCCCTGCGGGACGCGGGCTTCGACATGGACCTGGGCGGCGACGACATCACGTCCGTCCAGTACCAGAACGCCAACAACTCGGTCCGGGTGAACGACGAGTTCATGACCGCCGTGGAGACCGGCGGCAAGTTCGGCCTGCGCGCCCGGATGACCGGAGAGGTCATCGAGGAGGTCGATGCCAAGTCGCTCTTCCGCAAGATGGCCGAGGCGGCCTGGGCCTGCGCCGACCCGGGGATCCAGTACGACGACACGATCAACCACTGGCACACCTGCCCCGAGTCCGGCCGGATCAACGGCTCGAACCCGTGCAGCGAGTACATGCACCTGGACAACACGTCCTGCAACCTCGCCTCGCTGAACCTGATGAAGTTCCTCAAGGACGACGGCGAGGGCAACCAGTCCTTCGACGCCGGGCGCTTCTCCAAGGTCGTCGAGCTGGTCATCACGGCGATGGACGTCTCCATCTGCTTCGCCGACTTCCCCACCCAGAAGATCGGCGAGAACACCCGCGCCTTCCGCCAGCTCGGCATCGGCTACGCCAACCTCGGCGCCCTGCTGATGGCCACGGGCCACGCGTACGACAGCGACGGCGGCCGCGCCCTGGCCGGCGCCATCACCTCCCTGATGACGGGCACGTCCTACCGGCGCTCCGCCGAGCTGGCCGCGGTCGTCGGCCCGTACGACGGCTACGCGCTGAACGCGGCTCCGCACCAGCGCGTCATGCGTCAGCACTCCGACGAGAACGCCAAGGCCGTCCGCGTGGACGAGCTGGACTCCTCGATCTGGGCCGCCGCGACGGAGGCCTGGCAGGACGTGATCCGCCTCGGTGAGAAGAACGGTTTCCGCAACGCCCAGGCGTCCGTGATCGCTCCCACCGGCACCATCGGTCTCGCGATGTCCTGCGACACCACCGGCCTTGAGCCCGACCTCGCCCTGG
Source organism: Streptomyces inusitatus (assembly GCF_014651115.1). GTDB lineage: Bacteria > Actinomycetota > Actinomycetes > Streptomycetales > Streptomycetaceae > Streptomyces > Streptomyces amakusaensis. The sequence continues at coordinate 63,244 of NZ_BMWG01000016.1, forward strand.
TCAAGTTCAAGAAGCTGGTCGGCGGCGGCTCGATGCAGATCGTCAATGGCACGGTTCCGCAGGCGCTGCGCCGCCTCGGCTACCAGCCGGAGCAGATCGAGGCGATCGTCGCCCACATCGCCGAGCACGGCAATGTGATCGACGCCCCGGCCCTGAAGACCGAGCACTACGAGGTCTTCGACTGCGCCATGGGCGAGCGTTCCATCTCCGCGATGGGCCACGTCCGCATGATGGCGGCGATCCAGCCCTGGATCTCCGGCGCGCTCTCCAAGACGGTCAACATGCCGGAGTCGGCGACCGTCGAAGAGGTCGAGGAGATCTACTTCAAGGCGTGGAAGATGGGCGTCAAGGCGCTCGCGATCTACCGCGACAACTGCAAGGTCGGCCAGCCCCTCTCCGCGAAGACCAAGGAGAAGGAGAAGGCCGAGATCACCGAGAAGACCGAGGAGACCATCCGGGCCGCGGTCGAGAAGGTGGTCGAGTACCGCCCCGTCCGCAAGCGTCTCCCCAAGGGACGTCCGGGGATCACCACCTCCTTCACGGTCGGCGGGGCCGAGGGGTACATGACCGCCAACTCCTACCCGGACGACGGTCTCGGCGAGGTCTTCCTGAAGATGTCCAAGCAGGGTTCCACCCTCTCGGGCATGATGGACGCCTTCTCGATCGCCGTCTCGGTCGGTCTCCAGTACGGCGTTCCGCTGGAGACCTACGTCTCCAAGTTCACCAACATGCGCTTCGAGCCGGCCGGTATGACGGACGACCCGGACGTGCGGATGGCGCAGTCGATCGTCGACTACATCTTCCGCCGCCTGGCGCTGGACTTCCTGCCGTTCGAGACCCGCTCGGCCCTCGGCATCCACTCGGCCGAGGAGCGTCAGCGCCACCTGGACACGGGATCGTACGAGCAGCCCTTCGACGAGGAGCCCGACGTCGAGGTCCTGACCCGGCCCGCCGCCCCTGCCCAGCAGGAGCCGCAGGCCGCCGTCCAGGTGCACACCTCGGCGGAGCTGGTCGAGATGCAGCTCGGCATCAGCGCCGACGCGCCGCTCTGCTTCTCCTGCGGTACGAAGATGCAGCGGGCGGGTTCCTGCTACATCTGCGAGGGCTGCGGCTCCACCAGCGGTTGCAGCTGATCCGTACGGCATCCGCCGACATCCGTGTGACGTAACCTCCGCTTCAGGCCGGACCACCGGCTGACCTGCGGAGACATGAAGGGGACCGATCCACTGATCGGTCCCCTTCGCCGTGCGGTCCTACGGTCGTACTTATCGCCGCCGGCCGGCGGCTCAGGCGCCGCCCATGAGCCTGGCGAACGCCTCGGGGTCGGTGTCGAAGCCCCGGAGCGTCTCGCGGTACCGCCAGCCGCCCTTCTCGTCACGGACGAATTCCGCGACCACCGCCGCCGTGGACCCCGCGACGGCCGCGAGATCGCTCTTCCACAGCTCGGTGTGTCCCTCGGCGACCCTGACCAGGGTCTTCGCGACCTCGCCGAACACCCGGCGGCCGTCGCGCTGCTGGATGACCACGCCCACGACCACCCGCCCGTAGACCGCCGCCAGCCGCTCGAACTCCAGCGTCATGACCTCGTCGGAGCCGAAACCCTGACCGGTCTTGCTGTCCCTGGCCAGCAGGATCGTGCCGTCGGGCGACCTGCTGTCGAAGTGCACGACATACGCGGGATCGCCGTGCGGGGCGTCCGCCCGGTAGGTCGCCGCGACTATGTCGAGATCATGGGACGGCGCGCCCATGGGACTCGGATCCCACCGCAGACTCACTTCGGCCTTGCTGACGCCCTTGTTCAGGCTGCTCACCAGATGTCCCTTTCGCGCGACCGCCAGAACTTCTCCGTCGGTCGACCGTATCCGCTCGGCGGGGGTCACGGCGAGTAGCTGACCGCTGTATGCCGGTTACGATGGCGCGGTGCTGGTCAAGTGGATTCGCTGCACCGTGGTGGACCGTCGTCGGTTCGAGCGGGGACAGCGAAAGTGGGCGGGGCTGCTGGGTGAGCCGGGATTCCGGGGACAGGGCGGCGGGTGGAGCAGGGGACGTCCCGACGTCGCCCATGTCTTCGCCTTCTGGGAGAGCCGCGCGCTGTACGACTCGTTCATGGCCCGTTCCCACGACCGGCTGGCCGCCGGACAGGCCGGGGCGTACCGTGATATGCAGGTCAAGCTGTTCGACCACCGATTTGATGTGAAGACCGGGTTCGAGCCGAAATTCACCGACGCCGATGTGGTGAGAGTGGCCCATTCCAAGGTCAGGGAAGACCGCTCCGAGCACTACGCGACGATGCAGGAGAAGGTCTGGAATCCGGCGATGGCCGGGTCTCCCGGAATGATAAGAGGTCTGTTCGGCGAGGCGCCGGAGAATGAATTCCTGGTGATGTCGATGTGGCTGTCGGAGGCCGAACACGGAAAATACCGCAGAGAGCGAATAGAGCGGCTGCTGCTCCGCACCCAGACCGAGGCGGATGTGGCGGTGCTCTCGGGGGACGTGGTGCGGCTCGAACCCTCGTGGACGGTATGACCGGGCAGTCCGTTTCCTGGCGTCCTCATCGTGTCTTCATCGCGTCGCAGGTCATCGCGTCGATACGCCGGATGGACTCGCCCCGCCCGCCCGGGGCCGCGCCGCCCGATCTAGGGTCGGGGTATGGCGCGACCGCGACGTATCGTCCTCGTCCGGCACGGCGAGTCGGAGGGCAATGCCGATGACACCGTGTACGAACGCGAGCCCGACCATGCGCTGAGACTGACCCCCACCGGGCTGGTCCAGGCGACGGAGGCCGGTGTCCGGCTCCGTGAGCTGTTTGGAAACGAGCAGGTCAGCGCCTATGTCTCGCCCTATCGACGCACTCATGAGACTTTTCGCGCCTTCGCCTTCGACTCGGCGCTCGTCAGGGTCCGCGAGGAGCCCCGGCTGCGCGAGCAGGACTGGGGGAACTGGCAGGACACCGATGACGTACGCCTTCAGAAGGCGTATCGGGACGCTTATGGGCACTTCTTCTACCGATTCGCCCAGGGAGAGTCGGGCGCGGATGTGTACGACCGGGTCGGCGCGTTCCTGGAGAGCCTGCACCGCAGTTTCGAGTCCCCGGACCACCCGCCGAATGTGCTTCTGGTGACCCATGGGCTGACCATGCGGCTGTTCTGCATGCGCTGGTTCCACTGGACGGTCGCGGAGTTCGAATCGCTCTCCAATCCGGGCAACGGCGAGATGCGTGTACTGGAAATCGGTGACGACGAGCGCTACACGCTTGACCGGCCGTTCGAACGCTGGCGGACCCCCGAGCCGTACGGTGTCACCGGATAGAGTGGCGGGAAGATGATCGCTGAATCCGCTGACGAACGGCGCTTCGAACGCGCCCTGGGCAGCCTGCTCGGACTGTCCGTGGGAGACGCCCTGGGCTCCCAGTTCTTCGTACCCGTGAACTACCCCCTCCTGCACCGCCGCGAACTGCCCGACGGCCGCTGGCAGTGGACCGACGACACCGAGATGGCCTGCTCGGTACTGGCCGTCCTCGCGGCCCACGGCCGCGTCGACCAGGACGCCCTCGCCCGCTCCTTCGCCGACCACCACGACTTCGACCGCGGCTACGGCCCGGCGGTGAACCGCATGCTCCGGCTGATCAGGGAGGGCGGCGACTGGCGAGAACTCGCCGCCGCGCTCTTCAACGGCCAGGGATCGTGGGGCAACGGCTCCGCCATGCGCATCGCCCCGCTCGGCGCCTGGTACGGGGACGACCCGGAGCAGGCCACCCATCAGGCCGAGATCTCCTCGTACACCACGCATCAGCACCGTGAGGCCGTGGTCGGAGCCATGGCGGTGGCCGCCGCCGCCGCGCTGGCCGCCGCTCCCGGCGGCCCCCCGGCCCCCGGCGAGCTGCTCGACGGGGTGATCGCGCTCGTACCGCGCAGCGCCGTGACGGCCGGGCTGCGCCGGGCGCGGGACATGCTCGACTACGACGACGCCACCACCGTCGCCGCCGTCCTCGGCAGCGGCCGGCGGACCAGCGCGCACGACACCGTGCCGTTCGCGCTGTGGTCGGCCGCCCGCTCGCTGGACGACTTCGAGCGGGCGTTCTGGACGACCGCGCGGGTGGGCGGCGATGTGGACACCACCTGCGCGATCGCCTGCGGAGTGGTCGCGGCGGGGACGGCGGGAGCGCCCCCCGCCGACTGGCTCCGGCGCACCGAGGCCCTCCCGGAGTGGACCCCGCGCCGGGCGGGCTGACCCGCCGCTTGCCGCCCGCCGCCCGCCGGGGCCGGGGCCTTTCCGCGGTACGTGAATGGCCGGAAAACGCCCGCTCCGGCGGTGTGCGGGGGACGCCGGGGGAGCGGGTCCGGAAGCCGGAGGGGAATCCGGTTGCCACCGCCGGGGTGGGGCGGCGTAACCTTGCTGGCGCCATGCCGTACGAACCTCCCACCCACAGAGTCGAGCGCTCGATCCGAGCCACCACCGGCGCCAGGATCGTCGCCGGCGTCGACGAGGTCGGCCGCGGAGCGTGGGCCGGACCGGTCACGGTGTGCGCCGCGATCACCGGACTGCGCAGACCCCCCGCCGGTCTCACCGACTCCAAACTGATCAGCCCCAGGCGTCGCGAGGAACTCGCCGCCGAGCTGGAGAAGTGGGTGACGGCGTACGCGCTCGGGCACGCCACGCCCGAGGAGATCGACGCCCTGGGAATGACCGCCGCCCTGCGGCTCGCCGCCCGCCGCGCGCTGGAGGCGCTCCCGGTCCGCCCGGACGCCGTCATCCTCGACGGCAAGCACGACTATCTCGGAGACCCCTGGCGCGTCCGCACGGTCATCAAGGGCGACCAGTCCTGTATCGCCGTCGCGGCCGCCTCGGTGATCGCCAAGGTGCGCCGGGACGCGATGATGGCCGAACTTCCGGGGGAGTACGCGGATTTCGCCTTCGCCGCCAACGCGGGCTACCCCTCGCCGGTGCACCAGGCGGTTCTCGCGGAGCGGGGCCCCACGCCCTACCACCGGCTCTCCTGGGCCTATCTCGACGCCCTGCCCCGGTGGCGGCATCTCAAGAAGACCCGGATCCCCACCGCGGCGTCGGAGCTGGAGAGCGGGGGCCAGCTCGGCTTCGATTTCTGAACCGCCCCCTCCCGCAGGGCAGTCGTACGCAGATGCCCACCCGCCGATGCCGTTCGAACCGGCATTTGATAGACAGTCACCCATGCCTCTCTTCCCCGAGGAGCCTCAGATTCACGAGAGCGCCCAGGGTCCCCGCGTCACTCCGGCCACCGGCCGTACCGCGTCGACCCCCCGTCCCGTACCCGGTCCGCGTTCCATGGCCACGCCGCGTCCCGGAAGCCCGGGCCCCGGCCCGGCCCGGCCCGCACCGCCGGCTCAGCGAACGCCCCCCGCCCCCGCAGGGAAGCCGCAGGCCGCCCCCGCCGCGGAGAAGCGTTCCCAGCCGCAGATCCAGCTGATCCCCGTGGCGGCCGACGCCGCTCTGGACGCCGCCGACGAGGCGGTCGATCTGCTGCTCGACACGGGCCGCGCGCCGGCCGACGTGCTGGTGCTCACCACCGGCGAGGCCCACCCGTGGGCCGCGCACGAGCTGTCCTTCGGCGAGGCCGCCTACTGGGCCCAGCACGACGCCGCCGACGATGTCTTCTACGCGGACGCGGAGGCCCTGGAGCGGATCGCCTCCCGGCCCGTGGTCGTCGTCGCCCTCGGCGACGACGGTGGGAACGACGCCGTGGCGCTGCCCGCGGCGCTGGCGAAGGCGGGTGCGCTGCTGATCGTGTGCGGCGACGCCCAGCGGGTCAACGCCGTGCTCGGCGCGGCGGTCTGAGCCGTACGGCTCCACAAGCCCCTCGGCGACGCCCCTCGGGGCTCCCGAGCGATCCGGTGCTCCGGCTGCCCGCCCGACGGGCAGCCGGACGGACCACAGGACGGCGCTCGGCCCGAGGGGCGTCGCCGACGGCGTTCGGAGTACGGGGTACGACGGATCCCCGGGCCCCGAGGAGCCCGGGGGGATTCAGCGGGCGGCGGTGCGGCGCAGTGCTTCCGGAGCGCCGCTGGCCGTGCGCAGCTCCAGCGGCTCGGCAGCCGCCGAGGCCTCGGCCAGATCGCCGGGAGTCGAGGTCAGATTCGGCTGGCGGCCGCCCCGTCCCTCTCCCAGCACCTGCCAGCCGCCGCGGGTCAGCGTGATGTAAGCGCCGCACCGCAGGCCGTGCAGGGTGCACGCGTCCCTCAGCCCCCACATCCACGCGCCGTCCTCCTCCGTCCACCGCTCGTCCCCCTCGCGGCAGTAGAGCAGTACGGCGGTACGCACCGGAGTGCGGCGGCGCAGATCGTGCGGGATCACCCGGCGTAGATGGGCCAGCAGCGCGTTGCGGAACTCCCAGCCGTCGGCGAGCGCGGAGCGCCGGGTGAACGAGGCGCTCGCCGCGAGGCGTTCTTCGTGGTCGAGCACCGCGACGACCGCTGTCGTCGGAGTCGGACGGTGGCGGGAGTGCAGTCCGCTGACCACCTCTCGGGGGTTGCGCAGCAGGGGGATCCCCGCCGAGGCCCACTCGGCAGGCTGGAGCATCCTGGCGAGTCGGCTGGCGGAGTTCGCCGAATGGGTCATCGAGGTGGCTGCGGACGAGGCGAATCCGAAGGTCACAGTCCTCCCTTCGCATACGCGCCCACAGTGCGGGCAGGGTCGGGTGAGGGCGCACCGCGAACAGCCCTTCCGACCGCGAACGGGCCGTGCGGGGAGCGTTTCAATTCTCGCTGTCCCACCGGCATGCGGCAACGAGCAATTTGACGTCACTGGCAGAAATAGCCGGGTATGACCCTGATATCCCTTCCCCTCATTCTTCTCCGCACTCCCTCCCGTGACTCCCGGCCCCGTGCCGCCCTCCTGCGCCCGCCCCGGCCCGGCGGCTCCGGCGGCCGTTCGTGAGCCGGTGTCACGCTGGGTGAATTGGGCGATTGTCAGTGCCATCGGGTTGCATGGGGGTATGGAAAACCTGGAGCTCCGCGCCGAAGCCGATGCCATCCTCGCCGAGCTGGTCGGCGCCCCGGCGGGGGCGGCGCGGCTGCGGGAGGACCAGTGGCAGGCCGTGGCGGCCCTGGTGGAGGAGCGCCGCCGCGCCCTGGTGGTGCAGCGCACCGGCTGGGGCAAGTCGGCGGTGTACTTCGTCGCCACCGCGCTGCTGCGCCGCCGCGGCTCCGGCCCCACAGTGATCATCTCGCCGCTGCTGGCGCTGATGCGCAACCAGGTGGACGCGGCGGCGCGGGCCGGTATCCAGGCGCGCACCATCAACTCGGCCAACCCGGAGGAGTGGGAAACGATCTACGAGGAGGTCGAGCGCGGCGAGACCGATGTCCTCCTCGTCAGCCCGGAGCGCCTCAATTCCGTCGATTTCCGCGAACAGGTGCTCCCCAAGCTCGCGGCCACGACCGGCCTGCTGGTGGTCGACGAGGCGCACTGCATCTCCGACTGGGGCCATGACTTCCGCCCCGACTACCGCCGGCTGCGGGCGATGCTGGCGGAGCTCGCCCCCGGTGTACCGGTGCTCGCCACCACCGCGACCGCCAACGCGCGGGTGACCGCGGACGTGGCCGAGCAGCTCGGCACCGGCGCGGGTGAGGCCCTGGTGCTGCGCGGCCCGCTGGAGCGGGAGAGCCTCCGCCTCGGAGTCGTCCGGCTGCCGGACGCCGCGCACCGGCTGGCCTGGCTCGCCGAGCACCTGGGCGGGCTCCAGGGCTCCGGGATCATCTACACCCTCACCGTCGCCGCCGCCGAGGAGGCCACCGCCTTTCTGCGGCAGCGCGGCTTCAACGTGGCCTCCTACACCGGCAAGACGGAGAACGCCGACCGGCTCCAGGCCGAGGTCGACCTCCAGGAGAACCGCGTCAAGGCGCTGGTCGCCACCTCGGCGCTGGGCATGGGCTTCGACAAGCCCGACCTGGGCTTCGTGATCCATCTCGGCTCGCCGTCCTCGCCCATCGCCTACTACCAGCAGGTCGGCCGCGCCGGCCGAGGCGTCGAGCACGCCGATGTGCTGCTGCTGCCGGGCAAGGAGGACGAGGCCATCTGGCGCTACTTCGCCGACACCGCCTTCCCGCCCGAGGCGCAGGTGCGCCAGACCCTGACGGCCCTCGCCGACGCGGGACGGCCGCTGTCCGTGCCGGCCCTGGAGGCGGCGGTGGAGCTCCGGCGCACCCGTCTGGAGACCATGCTGAAGGTCCTCGACGTGGACGGGGCCGTCAAGCGGGTGAAGGGCGGCTGGACCTCCACCGGCCGGGAGTGGGCCTACGACTCCGAGCGCTACGCCTGGGTCGCCCGCCAGCGCGCCGCCGAGCAGCAGGCCATGCGCGACTACGTCAGCACGACCCGGTGCCGGATGGAGTTCCTCCGCCGTCAGCTGGACGACGAGGGGGCGGCCCCGTGCGGCCGCTGCGACAACTGCGCGGGAGTCTGGGCCGACGCCTCCGTCTCGGCGGAGACGCTGACCGGGGCGGCGAAGGAGCTGGACCGCCCGGGTGTGGAGATCGAGCCGCGCCGGATGTGGCCCACGGGGATGCCCGCGCTCGGCATCGACCTCAAGGGGCGCATCCCCGCCGGGGAGCAGTGCTCCACCGGGCGTGCCCTGGGACGGCTGTCGGACATCGGCTGGGGGAACCGGCTGCGCCCCCTGCTGGCGGAGAACGCGCCGGACGCGCCGGTCCCCGACGACGTTCTGCGGGCCGCCGTGGCCGTCCTCGCCGACTGGGCGCGCTCTCCGGGCGGCTGGGCCCCCGGCGTCCCGGACGCCTCCGCCCGGCCGGTGGGGATCGTCGCCGTGCCGTCCCTGACCCGTCCGCGGCTGGTCGGCTCCCTGGCCGGGGGGATCGCGACCGTCGGACGTCTCCCGCTGCTGGGCACCCTGACGTACACCGGGCCGGACGGCGCGCACACGGCGCGCCGCAGCAATTCGGCCCAGCGCCTCAAGGCGCTGTCGGGGACCTTCGCCGTCTCCGAGGAGCTGGCCGGCGCGCTGGCGGGCTCTCCCGGCCCCGTACTGCTCGTGGACGACTACACCGACTCGGGCTGGACCCTCGCGGTCGCCGCCCGGCTCATTCGCAGGGCGGGCGGCGAGCGGGTCCTTCCGCTGGTCCTCGCCGCGGCGGGCTGATCCGGCGGCACGACGGGCGTTATCGCCGCGGCCCGGCTTGACCTCAATCAATGTTGAGGTTGAACAGTGGTCCTTCCCGCGAGTGAATTCGGAAGGAACGACCATGCGTGCTGTCGTGCTGCATCAGTTCGGTGCCCCCGAGAACCTCCGTTTCGAGACCGTGCCCGATCCCGTTCCGGGCGGCGGTCAGGTTCTCATCGAGGTGAGGGCGGCGGGTGTTCATCTGATCGAGACGGCGATGAGACAGGGGCTGGACATCGGACCGCCGCTTCCGGAGCTCCCGGCGGTCCTCGGAGGAGAGGTGTCCGGTGTGGTGGCGTCGGTCGGGCCGGATGTGGACGCGGCCTGGGTGGGTGCCGAGGTGGTCACCGCGCACAGCGGCCCGGGGGGCTACGCGGAGCGGGTCGTCGCTTATGTGCCGTCGCTGCACCGCGTTCCGGCCGGGCTGGATCATGAGGCCGCCGTCGCCATGGTCGTCACCGGCGCCACCGCCGTGGGCCTCCTCGGCGTCGCCGCCCTCACCCGCGACGACGTCGTCCTGGTCACCTCCGCCGCCGGCGGCGTCGGACGCCTGGTCGTGCAGTTCGCCCGCCATCGCGGCGCCACGGTCGTCGGCGCGGCCGGCGGACCGGAGAAGACGGCGGCGGTACGGGAGCTGGGGGCCGATCTGGCCGTCGACTACAACCGCCCCGACTGGCCGGACGCCGTCCGCGCGGGGCTGGGCGAGCGACGGGTCACCGCCGTGCTGGACGGAGTCGCGGGCGAGAAGGGCCGGGCCGCCTTCGAGCTGCTGGCCGAGGGCGGGCGGTACGTCAGCATCGGGGCGTCGTCGCGCGAGGACTTCCTGCCGGACGAGGCGGAGCTGAAGGCGCGGAGGGTGACCTTCATCGACGCCCTGGCCCTGCTGCTGGAGGGGCAGGACGCGCCCGCCGACGAGGCCCGCGCGCTGGCCGCGGCCGCCGACGGGACCATGGTGCCCTCGGTCCAGGCCTTCCCGCTGTCGCGGGCCGCCGAGGCGCACGCCGCCCTTGAGGCGCGGGAGACGACGGGCAAGGTGGTTCTCGTCCCGGACGCCGGCTGACGGCCGAGCGGCTTCCCCGGTGACGGCCGAGCGGCTTCCCCGGGCGCCGGGGAGCGGCGGCGGACCCGCCGTTTCCCGGCCCGCGCCCGTGCCGCGCGAGGCCCGCTTCCGGGAGCGGGAGGCGTATGACGAGGCGCGGGAGCACGGTGAGGTGCTGCCCCATGTCGAGGTGGAGGAGACCGCGAGGATCGTCGTGGGGGTTACGCGGGCATCAACCTCATGACTCGGATCACCGGCAGGCCGGAGGATCTGGAGGCCATGGCCGGCGCGTTCCACCGCCATGTGCTCCCGGGTATCGCGGACCCCGGGACGCTTGTCGCGCTCGACACGGCTCCCGACCGCTCCGGCGCGTCTGACCGCCGCCGCGCCGGAGCGGTCGACGGGCGGGGAGTCCGCGCCGCCCGGGTGACACAGCCGATCACGTTCCGCGCAGGTCATGTCCCCATGCAACCCGATGCCGCCGACAGCGCGCCAACGCGGCGTCCGAGCCTGTGGACAACCTCGTCGGACAGAAGTCGGCCGGGAGCGAGTTATCCACAGGGGGTCGCGGGCTTCTCCGGAGCGCGAGACCGTCGGGTCATGAACAAGCACCATGAACCCACCGGACGTGCCGACGACCCCCGGATCACCCTGCGGGGCCCCGCCGAACTGGCCGACGCGCTGCCGTACATGCTCGGCTATCACCCGACCGACTCCGTGGTGATGGTCGCGCTGCACGGCAGCCGGGGCCGCTTCGGCGGGCGGGTGAGACTGGGCATCCCCCGCGCGGAGAAGGAGTGGCCGCCCGTGGCGCGACAGCTCGCGGAGTGTCTGATCGAGGGGAGCGAGCGGCGGGGCGGCCGTCCCGACGGCATCGTTCTCTTTCTCTGCCAGGACCCCGCCGAGGGGGAGACCGGGCACCGGGTCATGGAGCGGCTGAGGCCGCTCGCGCAGTCGCTCCGCACCGCCTGCGGCGGGCTCGACGTACCGGTGTACGAGGCGCTGTGCGTCTCCGGCGGCCGCTTCTGGTCCTACTGCTGCCCCGACGAGCGCTGCTGCCCGCCGGAGGGGAATCCGCTGGCCGTTCCCGGGACTTCGGTGATGGCGGCGACGGCCGCCTACGCGGGGATCCGGGTGCGCGGCTCGCTGCGCGACATGGAGGCCGGACTCGAACCGCTGACGACTCCGGCCGCCGCCGCCGAGCAGCGGCGGGCGCTGGACGGGGCGGCCCTGGCGCTGGTGCCGAGGATCCTCGACGGGAAGCGGCGGCGGGAGGTCGCCCGGGAGACCATCGACCTGGCCCGCACCGTGATGGAGCGCATGGCGAAGTCGCCGGGACCGCCCGGCGGGCCGGAGGCGGATCTGGCGGACGACGGTCTCGTCAGCCCCGGCGAGGCGGCCGCGATGATCATCGGCTTGCAGGACCGGGAGACCAGGGACAGGGCGGCGGAGTGGATGGAGGGGGCGGAGGCCCGGTCCGCGCTCAGGCTCTGGCGGGCGCTCTCCCGCCGCTGCGTCGGCCCCTACGCCGAGCACGCGGTGGCCCCGCTCACCCTCGCCGGCTGGGTCTCCTGGTCCACCGGCGACGAGCCCGCCGCGCGGGTCGCCCTCGGGCTGGCCCTGAGCAGGGATCCCGAGTACGTCTTCGCCCGGCTGCTGCACCAGGCGTGCAACGAGGATCTGGATCCGGAGACGCTCCGCGAGTGCCTTCGCCAGGAGAGGGAGGCCCGGGAGGCGGCGGCCGCCCCGGATCCCACCGCCCGTCGCGGCGGCGGCCGGCCCGGCGTCCGGCGGCGCGGGGCGCCCGCCGGGCCCGCGGGGGCGCGAAGGCCGCGCGGGGCGGCGCGGCCGAGGGCCCGGGGCACGGCGCGCCCGCCGGGGCGCGCGGGGCGGGGGAGCGGCCGCGAGACCCGGCGGGAGGAGGGGAGGAGCCACCGATGAGCGGGCGCTCGCCGCGACCCCCGCGCTCGTCCCGGCCGGGGCGGCGCGGTGCCGCCCCGGCAGGCCGGCGGAGTCCGGCGGGCGGCCCGAGAAAGGAGGGCCCAAGGGTGACGAAAGGAGTGTTTATCGTCAGGCAGACGACTATGATCACGGCATGTCTCCCTACGACCCGTCGGCCTTCCCGCCCTTCGCCGTCACCGTCGACCTGGTCGTGCTCACCGTGCGCCGTCACGCCCTGTGCGCGCTGGTCGTCCGCCGGGGGGAACCGCCCTTCCAGGGCCGGTGGGCGCTGCCCGGCGGCTTCGTCAGGGACGACGAGGACCTCGCGACCGCCGCCGCGCGGGAGCTCGTGGAGGAGACCGGCCTCTGCGCCCACGACCCCGCCTCCCCGGCGCCGGGCAACGGCGCGCACCTGGAGCAGCTCGCCACCTACGGCGACCCCCGGCGGGATCCCCGGATGCGGGTCGTCAGTGTCGCCCATCTGGTGCTGGCCCCCGATCTGCCGGCCCCTCGGGCGGGCGGCGACGCGAACGGCGCGCGGTGGGCGTCCGTGACCGACCTGCTCGGCCGGGAGGACCCGGCGGGCCGGGCGGGGGAGGAGGCCGAGCCGCTGGCCTTCGACCACGCGGTGATCCTGGCCGACGGCGTGGAGCGCGCCCGCTCCAAGATCGAGTACTCCTCGCTGGCCACCGCGTTCTGCCCGCCCGAATTCACGGTCGGCGAGCTGCGGCGGGTGTACGAAGCGGTCTGGGGCGTGGCCCTGGACCCGCGCAACTTCCACCGCAAGGTCACCGGCACGCCCGGGTTCCTCGTCCCGTCCGGCGGGACGACCACCCGCCAGGGCGGCCGTCCCGCGCAGCTCTTCCGGGCGGGCGGGGCCACCGTGCTCAACCCGCCGATGCTGCGCCCCGAGGTCTGAGCCGCCCGGGGCCGGGCGCCCCGGGCCGGGTCTGACACCCGGGTGCGCTCGGCTGCGCCAGAAGTCCGAAATGTCGCGTTATCTTGCTGCGGTACCCGCCTGCCGCCGAGCGGTCACCCGTCCGCACCTTTGCGAGAGAAGCGATGCTCCAGGCCATCGGACTGACCAGCGCCCCCCGGCGGGACCTCCCGCCCGCCGTCCACGACCTCACCTTCGACGCGCCGCCCGGCCGGGTCACCGCCCTCCTCGGCGCTCCCGGCTCCGGCAAGTCCACGGCGCTGCGCCTGATGCTCGGCATCGAACCCGGCCGGGGCGAGACCTACTTCCGGGGCAGCCCCCTCCACCGCGTCGCCCACCCCGCCCGCGAGGTCGGCGCGCTCCTCGGAGACGTCCCCGGCCATCCGGCGCGGACGGTCCGGGGCCATCTGCGCATGCTCTGCGCCGCCGTCGGGGCGCCCCCGGCCCGCGCGGACGAGGTGCTCGAAGCCACCGGCATCGCGGGCCTCGCCCACCGGCGGCTCGACACGCTCTCCCTCGGCGCGGACCGCAGACTCGGAGCCGCCTGCGCCCTCCTCGGAGACCCCCACGCACTCATCCTCGACCAGCCCGCCGCCGGTCTGCCCCCGGCCGAGCTCCAGTGGTGGCACGGGCTGCTCAGGGCCCACGCCGACCGCGGCGGCACGGTCCTGTGCACCACCGACGACCCCCGGGACGCGCCCCGGTTCGCCGACCGCGTCGTCACCGTCGAGGCGGGCCGCCTCGTCGCCGACCAGACCGCCGGCGAATTCGCCCGGACCAGACGGCGGCCCCGCGTCGCCGTCCGCACCCCGCACGCCGCCCGCCTCGCCGACCTCGTCCGGCGCGAGGCGCGCGCCGCCCGCCGCCCGGTGGAGGCGGTCACCGAGGACGGCGGCCTCCTCTCCGTCTACGGCAGCAGCTGCGCCGAGGTCGGCGAGACCGCCTTCCGCCACGGAGTCCCCGTCCATCTGCTCGCCGACGAACCCGGCACCGCCGCCCCGGCTCCGGTCCCGGCTCCGGACGGGCCGCCGCGACCGCCCGCCCCCCACCCCGGCCGGGCGGCGCTCCCGGCCCAGGCCCAGGCCCCGGCGCCCGTCGCGGCCGGTCCCGCGCGCCCGTTCCGCTACGAGCTGCTCCGGCTCCTCGGAGTCCGTACCGCCGCCCTGATCGCCGCCGCGGCGGTCGCCGCCTCGCCCGTCTGCTGCGTACTGCTCGCCCGCTCCCGGGGCACCGATCTGACCACCGCGCTCGCCGCCTGGCCCGACCTCCTTCCGCTGCCGCCCGCCGCCTTTGGCGCGGGCGTGATCGGGGCGCTCTCCTTCGGCGAGGAGTTCCGCCACCCCGCGCTCGCCGCCGCCCTCGGCACCACACCCCGCCGGGCCGGTCCGCTGGCGGCCAAGCTCGCGGTGACGGCGGCCGTCGCCCTCCTGGTCGCGGTGGTCGCCGCCGCCGCCGGGGCCTGGGCGCTGCGTCTCGTGTACGGGAGCGAGGCGGCCGCGCTGCCCGACGGCTGGCCCGCCCTGCTCGCCGGCTGGTGCGCCCTGTCGGTCGGCTGCGCCTGGGCCGGGCTGCTCGCGGCCGGGGTCTTCCGTCTCACGGCGGCCGGGGTGGCCGCCGTTCTCGCCGTGCCGGTCCTGGTGGCCCCCCTGGTACGAGGGGCCCTGGCCGTCCCCTCGGCCCGGCCGGCCGACGGTCTGCCCGGCAGACTCCGGGAACTGGCCTGGACACGGCTGCCCCGGCAGGCGGACGACTGGCTCTCGGCCGGGGTACACGCGTTCGCCCAACCTGTCGGTGTGGCGCTGATGTTGTCGCTGTCTGTTCTCATCTGCGCGTACATGTTCATCGGCCGTCGTCGCGGTACCCCTTGGTGAGCATGATCGACCGGCGATTGGCGATCTGCTCATAACTCCCTTGAGTACGCCCGTTTCTTTCCGATAAGGCGTCAATTGTGGGGGAAGCGCCGATCACCCTTTCGTGTGCTTTTCACCAAAGACCTCAAGGGGTGCGGGAGCCGGGCCGACAAAGGATGCGTGAGTACCCTTGCGCACACCATGATGACCGCCGCCCGCCCCGCCGACTCCGGCCTCGCCGGCCCGGGCGAACTCGACCGATACCCCTACGCGGAATCGCCCGGAGCCGACCGCGTCGGCCCTCCCGTGTGGGACGGCTCCGACGTGGAGCTGGGACGGGTCGGCCGCCGGGCGGCAGGCAGCCGGGGCCGCGGGCTGCACGGCCAACTCGTCCAGCAGCTCGGCCAGATGATCGTCTCGGGCGACCTGGGAGCGGACCGCCCGCTCGTCCCCGAGGAGATCGGCCAGCGCTTCGAGGTCTCCCGCACCGTCGTGCGCGAGTCCCTCCGCGTCCTGGAGGCCAAGGGCCTGGTCAGCGCCCGCCCCAATGTCGGCACCCGGGTCCGCCCGGTCAGCGACTGGAACCTGCTCGACCCCGACATCATCGAATGGCGGGCCTTCGGCCCGCAGCGCGACGACCAGCGCCGCGAACTCTCCGAGCTGCGGTGGACCATCGAGCCCCTCGCCGCCCGGCTCGCCGCCGGCCACGGCCGCGAGGACGTCCAGCAGCGGCTCGGCGACATGGTCGAGATCATGGGCCACGCGCTCGCCCAGGGCGACGGGATCACCCTCTCCCGCGCCGACACCGAGTTCCACGCCCTGCTCATCCAGCTCGCGGGCAACCGGATGCTGGAGCACCTCTCCGGCATCGTCTCCTCCGCCCTCCAGGTCTCCGGCTCCCCGGTCACCGGCTGTGACCGCCCCAACGAGGTCTCGCTCGCCCACCACGGACGGATCGTCGACGCCCTCGCCGCGGGCGACTCGTACGCCGCCGAGTCCGCGATGCGGCAGCTGCTCACCGTCCACCCGGATGTCGAGCGGTCGGTGCCCGCCCCCCGCGAGCACTGAGACCCTCCCCCGGCCGGACGGCCGGGGCGCCGAGGGGTGCGGAGCCGTAAGCACCGAGTGTCGCCGGGCATCCCGCGGGGTCCGGCGGCACGATTGTGTGCTGATCGCCCCATATGAGGGTTTCGCCGCGAATCGGGTGTGACTCGGGCCACGCCGATTCGACGTAACACTCCTCGAAACAGGGCGATGACCTAAGAGGTGACAGCCGAGGAGGGAATACAGCAGCCGTTCATGGCGCTGTCTTGTTCCAGCTGAGGTTCCGCCCGCGCCACCGGCACATCCGTAGCCCGGTGGTCGTCGGCTCCGGCCCGATCATGGGTGGGGCCGGAAGCCGTATCCATCGTTCCGAGAGGTTGTTCGTGTCGGCCAGCACATCCCGTACGCTCCCGCCGGAGATCGCCGAGTCCGAGTCTGTGATGGCGCTCATCGAGCGGGGAAAGGCTGATGGGCAGATCGCCGGCGATGACGTGCGTCGAGCCTTCGAGGCCGACCAGATTCCGTCAACCCAGTGGAAGAACGTTCTGCGCAGCCTCAACCAGATCCTCGAGGAAGAGGGTGTGACGCTGATGGTCAGTGCCGCGGAATCGCCCAAGCGCTCACGCAAGAGCGTCGCGGCGAAGAGCCCGGCGAAGCGCACCGCCACCAGGACCGTCGCTGCCAAGACGACGACGAGGACGGTCGCGGCCTCCACCGCGTCGACGGGCGACTCCGTCGACGCGTCGGCCGGCGACGACGGCACGGCGACAGCGCCTGCCAAGAAGGCCGCCGCCAAGAAGACGGCGGTCAGGAAGACCGCGGCCAAGAAGACCGTGGCGAAGAAGGCCGTGGCCAAGAAGGGGTCCAAGAAGGACCTGGACGAGGCCGGCGAGGGCGAGGAGCTGCTCGACGACGTCCAGCCCGGCGCCAAGGGCGACGAAGAGGAGTCCGAGGGCGAGAACAAGGGCTTTGTCCTGTCCGACGAGGACGAGGACGACGCTCCCGCGCAGCAGGTCGCGGTCGCCGGCGCCACCGCCGACCCGGTCAAGGACTATCTGAAGCAGATCGGCAAGGTCCCCCTGCTCAACGCGGAGCAGGAGGTCGAGCTGGCCAAGCGCATCGAGGCCGGCCTCTTCGCCGAGGACAAGCTCGCCAACGCCGACAAGCTCGCGCCGAAGCTCAAGCGCGAGCTGGAGATCATCGCCGAGGACGGCCGCCGCGCCAAGAACCACCTGCTGGAGGCCAACCTCCGCCTCGTGGTCTCGCTGGCCAAGCGCTACACCGGCCGCGGCATGCTCTTCCTGGACCTGATCCAGGAGGGCAACCTGGGTCTGATCCGCGCCGTGGAGAAGTTCGACTACACCAAGGGCTACAAGTTCTCCACGTACGCCACCTGGTGGATCCGTCAGGCGATCACCCGCGCCATGGCCGACCAGGCCCGCACCATCCGTATCCCGGTGCACATGGTCGAGGTCATCAACAAGCTCGCCCGTGTGCAGCGCCAGATGCTCCAGGACCTGGGCCGCGAGCCCACCCCGGAGGAGCTGGCCAAGGAACTCGACATGACCCCGGAGAAGGTCATCGAGGTCCAGAAGTACGGCCGTGAGCCGATCTCCCTCCACACCCCCCTGGGTGAGGACGGAGACAGCGAGTTCGGCGACCTGATCGAGGACTCCGAGGCGGTCGTACCGGCCGACGCGGTCAGCTTCACCCTCCTCCAGGAGCAGCTCCACTCCGTGCTCGACACCCTGTCCGAGCGTGAGGCGGGCGTGGTCTCCATGCGCTTCGGCCTCACCGACGGCCAGCCGAAGACCCTGGACGAGATCGGCAAGGTCTACGGCGTGACGCGCGAGCGCATCCGTCAGATCGAGTCCAAGACCATGTCCAAGCTGCGCCACCCGTCGCGTTCGCAGGTGCTCCGCGACTACCTGGACTAGCGGCGCCCGGTGGCCCCGACCAGGGGTCACCAAAGCGTCATGACCGACTGAACCATGTGAAATCGGTCGTCACAGGGCCCGGATTCCGCCAGGAATCCGGGCCTTCGCCGTGTCCGGGCGTGCGGACCGCGAGATGCTGTCTGACTCTGAGTGTGCCTCCGTTCGCGCAGAGTCAGGAGAACCCATGCGCCGTCCTCTCGTCCGAGCCCTGACCGGGGCACTGGCCCTGATCCCAGCGGGGGCCCTGGCGCCGCTGGCATCGCCCGCCCCGGCCGCCGCCGACAGCATCGTCGTGGGCGGCTTCGCGGCACGGGCCGCCGACACCCCCTGGGTGGTCGCGCTCTCCAGCCGTGACCGGTTCGGGGGAACGCGCGGGGGCCAGTTCTGCGGCGGGGTCCTGGTCGCCCCGACCAAAGTGATGACCGCCGCCCACTGTCTGAGCCGGACCGTCCTGGGCGGCGAGGTGGGCGATCTGCCGGATCTCCGGGTCGTCAGCGGGCGCACCGAGCTGGCGAGCGACGAGGGCAGGGAGACCGGGATCGCCGGCAGCTGGGTCTCGCCGGACTACGACCCGGCCACCAACGGCTCGGACCTGGCGGTGCTCACCCTCGCCGAGGCGCTGCCCGCGTCCCAGGTGATCCCGGTGGCCGAAGCGGCCGACCCCGTGCACAGACCGGGCACCGGCGCCACGGTCTACGGCTGGGGCGACACGACCGGCGAGGGCGACTACGCGACCTCGCTGCGCGCGGCCCCGGTGAGCGTGCTGCCCGACGCGGACTGTGAGAGGGCCTATCCAGGGGGCCTGGGCGGCCGCTACACGGCCTCCACGATGCTCTGTGCGGGAGATGCCCGGGGCGGCCACGACGCCTGCCAGGGGGACAGCGGAGGGCCTCTGGTGGCCGACGGCAGACTCATCGGCCTGGTCTCCTGGGGCAGCGGCTGCGGCCGGGCGGACAGCCCGGGCGTCTACACCCGGGTGTCGGCCCTCGCGGTGCCGTAGTCGCCGCACGGCCTGTACGGACGTAGCCGGTACGGGGCCCCGGGGCTCCGGCGCGCTCCGGCGGTGATGCCGCGGGGGTACGGCGGGGGCGGTACGGGGCGCTGCACTCATCGGCGTACCGGGGCCGGAAGGGCCGCGGGCCGGGCCCGGGAGGCCGGGCCGGGGGGTCGGTGACAGCGGGTGAAGGCGCTGACCGCGGTACGTGCGGTGGCCGCGGTACGAGAGCGGGCGGTCGCCCCTGATCTCTCAGGGGCGCCGCCCGTCAGCCGGTCCGGGACCGGCCTTAGCTCGTCGTGGATGCAGAGGCGTCAGTGTTCCTCTTGGCCGGCACCGGCCGGAACGGCCGTGAGTCGGTCGGTCTCATCCTGTATTTCCGCGGCGATCTTCTTGAGTTCCGGCTCGAACTTGCGCCCGTGGTGAGCGCAGAAGAGCAGTTCACCGCCGCTGGTCAGGACGACGCGCAGGTACGCCTGGGCGCCGCACCGGTCGCAGCGGTCAGCGGCCGTCAGGGGGCTCGCGGGGGTCAGAACAGTAGTCACGTCGCCTCTTCTCTAGCTCGACGAGCTGTCGTACCAGGGTCAACATCCAACCAGTCCCAAAACGTTCCCGCTCGGGGCTTTTCCCTGAAAACTTCTTCCGGGGAGGCTGTCTGCTACCGGGTGGCGGCGAATGAGCCGTATTGCTGTGCTCTACGGGTTTCGCGTCGTTTGTCTCATTTAGCCCTCCCGGCTGGCTTGCCGGTTGTTGTTGAGGACGTGCCCGGAGCCTAAATGGTTCATGCCTCGAAGGGAACGTGATGTTCGCGTCACTCCATCGAGGGATCGAACAGGCATACGACGCTGGACTAGCATAAGGAATCATCAGGGTGGCGTTACATCGGCTCTACCAGGCCTCGGTACCCTCTGACCCGGCGACCGACGCCGGGGCCTTACCCCACGAGGCCACATCTGAAATTCAGCGAGGAGCGAACCGCGTGACCGCCGAAACGTCCGTGCCGTCCACAGCGCTGCTGACCGCAGAGCGTGACGGCTCCAACTACACCGCGCGGCACCTGCTCGTCCTTGAAGGTCTCGAAGCGGTCCGCAAGCGCCCCGGCATGTACATCGGCTCCACCGACAGCCGCGGTCTGATGCACTGCCTCTGGGAGATCATCGACAACTCCGTCGACGAGGCCCTGGGCGGCTACTGCGACCACATCGAGGTCATCCTCCACGACGACGGCTCCGTCGAGGTCCGGGACAACGGCCGGGGCATCCCGGTCGACGTGGAGCCCAAGACCGGCCTCTCCGGCATCGAGGTCGTCATGACCAAGCTGCACGCCGGCGGCAAGTTCGGCGGCGGCTCCTACGCCGCCTCCGGCGGTCTGCACGGCGTCGGGGCCTCCGTGGTCAACGCCCTCTCCGCCCGGCTCGACGTCGAGGTCGACCGGAGCGGCGCGACCCACGCGATCAGCTTCCGCCGGGGCGTCCCCGGCAGCTTCGCCGGCCCGGACCCCGAGAGCGCCTTCTCCCCGGCCAACGGGCCCCGGAAGGGCAAGCGGGTGCCCAGGACCCGCACCGGCACCCGGGTGAGGTACTGGGCGGACCGCCAGATCTTCCTCAAGGAGGCCAAGCTCTCCCTGGAGACGCTCTACCAGCGCGCCCGCCAGACCGCCTTCCTGGTGCCCGGCCTGACCATCGTGGTCAACGACGAGCGGGATTTGGAGGGCCAGGGCAAGAGCCAGGAGATCTTCCGCTTCGACGGCGGCATCAGCGAGTTCTGCGAGTATCTGGCCCAGGACCGGGCCGTCTGCGACGTGCTCCGGCTGACCGGACAGGGCACCTTCAAGGAGACCGTCCCCGTCCTCGACGACCGCGGCCACATGACCCCCACCGAGGTCACCCGTGAGCTGGGCGTCGACATCGCCCTGCGCTGGGGCACCGGGTACGAGAGCAAGATCAAGTCGTTTGTGAACATCATCGCCACCCCCAAGGGCGGCACCCATGTCACCGGCTTCGAGCGTTCGATCACCAAAACGGTGAACGAAGTGCTCCGCTCCGCCAAGCTGCTCCGGGTCGCCGAGGACGACATCGTCAAGGACGACGCCCTGGAGGGCCTCACCGCGGTCGTCACCGTCCGGCTGGCCGAGCCCCAGTTCGAGGGGCAGACCAAGGAGGTGCTGGGCACCTCGGCGGCGAACAGGATCGTCGCCAATGTCGTCGCCAAGGAGCTCAAGGCCTTTCTGACCTCCACCAAGCGGGACGCCAAGGCCCAGGCCCGCGCCGTGCTGGAGAAGGCCGTCGCCGCCGCGCGCACCCGGATCGCGGCCCGTCAGCACAAGGAGGCGCAGCGCCGCAAGACGGCTCTGGAGTCCTCCTCGCTCCCCGCCAAGCTCGCCGACTGCCGCAGCGACGACGTGGAGCGCAGCGAGCTGTTCATCGTCGAGGGAGACTCCGCGCTCGGTACCGCCAAGCTCGCGCGGAACAGCGAGTTCCAGGCGCTGCTGCCGATTCGCGGCAAGATCCTCAACGTTCAGAAGTCCTCGGTCTCGGACATGCTGAAGAACGCCGAGTGCGGTGCGATCATCCAGGTCATAGGGGCCGGCTCCGGCCGTACCTTCGATCTCGACGCCGCGCGCTACGGCAAGATCGTCCTTCTGGTCGACGCCGATGTCGACGGCGCTCACATCCGCTGTCTGCTGCTCACGCTCTTCCAGCGGTACATGCGGCCCATGGTGGAGGCGGGCCGGGTCTTCGCCGCCGTGCCGCCGCTGCACCGGATCGAGCTGGTCCAGCCCAAGAAGGGCCAGGACAAGTACGTCTACACCTACTCCGACAGCGAGCTGCGGCGGACGCTGCTGGAGTACCAGCGCAAGGGGGTCCGCTTCAAGGACTCCATCCAGCGCTACAAGGGCCTCGGCGAGATGGACGCCGACCAGCTGGCCGAGACGACGATGGACCCGCGCCACCGCACCCTGCGCCGGATCAACATCGGTGATCTGGAGTCCGCCGAGGGCGTCTTCGACCTGCTGATGGGCAATGAGGTCGCTCCCCGCAAGGAGTTCATCACCAGCTCCGCCGCGACGCTGGACCGCTCCCGCATCGACGCCTGAGCCGAGGGCGGGACGCCGAGGCCAGGACGTTCGAGGTCACGGCCCGAGGTCACGGCCCCCGGGGCGTGACCTCGGACCTCGGCTCAGCCGCTCGCCGACCAGAGATAGCGGTGTTCGGGCCGGCCGGTCTCGCCGTACTTGAGGCTGAGCCGGACCCTGCCCGTGCGCTCCAGCAGCTTCAGATAGCGCTGGGCGGTCTGCCGGCTCACCCCGGAGCGCTCGGCGATCTCCTGGGTGGACAGCGGCCCCTCGGCCGCCAGCAGTACCTGCCGCACCACCTCGGCGGTGGTGGGGGAGTGCCCCTTGGGCAGGTCCGGGGTGATCGAACCGGCCGACAGCGCGCCGAAGATGCGGTCCACCTCGGCCTGTTCCGCCTCGCCGCCCCGGCCCAGGGTGCGGCGGAGTCCCGCGTACGCCTCCAGTTTGGTGCGCAGCCCGGCGAAGTTGAACGGTTTCACCAGGTACTGGAGAGCGCCGTGGCGCATCGCGGCCTGGACGGTGGCCACGTCGCGAGCGGCCGTCACCATGATCACATCGGTGTGGTGGCCGAGCCCGCGCAGCTCCCGGACGACCGCGAGGCCGTTTCCGTCCGGCAGATAGTGGTCCATGAGGATCAGATCGGCGGGGGAGTCGGCGATCCGGGCGAGCGCTTCGGCGGCCGAGTGGGCCACGGCGGAGACCCGGAAACCGGGCACTTTGGCGACATAGGCCGCGTTGATTCCCGCGACACGGACGTCGTCGTCCACGACCAGGACGTCGATCACCTCATGGGCCGCCGCGGCCCCGCCGGCCTGCTGGGGACGGGCCGGGGCCAGTCCTCGCGTCCATCCGTCGTTCATCGTGCCTCCGCGGTGCCGGCGGGCTCGGGCTCGGGGTCCGGCTCGGTCCCGGTCAGATCGCTCAGGGCCTCGGGGAGCACCACGACGAACTCCGCGCCGCCGCCCTCGGCCTCGCGGACCCGGGCGCTGCCGCCCTGGCGCTCCGCGAGCCGTCGCACCAGCGCCAGACCGAGGCCGCGCTTGCCGTGGGCCGGCAGCTCCTTGGTGGTCCAGCCCTCGGTGAAGATCAGTTCGCGCTGTTCGGCCGGGACGCCGGGGCCGCTGTCGGCGACCCGGAGCACGGCGGTGCGGCCCTCGGAGTGCATCTCGACCTCGATCCTCGGGTCGGCGGACCCGCAGGCCGCGTCCATGGCGTTGTCCACGAGATTGCCCACGACCGTGACCAGTCCGCGCGGGTCCACCAGCCGGTCCGGCAGCAGGGTCTCCGGGGCGAGCCGCAGGGAGACGCCGCGCTCGGCGGCCACCGTCGCCTTGCCGACCAGCAGGGAGGCCAGCAGCGGGTCGTGGACCTTCTCGGTGACCTGCTCGGCGGTGGCCCGGTGCACCCCGACCACCTCGGTGACGAAGTCGACGGCCTCCTCGTGCATCTCCAGCTCCAGCAGCCCGAGCAGGGTGTGCAGCCGGTTGGCGTGCTCGTGGTCCTGGGCGCGCAGGGCGTCGATCAGGCCGTGGGTGGAGTCCAGCTCCCGGCCGAGCTGCTCCAGCTCGGTGCGGTCGCGCAGGGTGGCGACCGCGCCGCCGTCGTGCGTGGGCATCCGGTTGGCGATCAGCACCCGGTGGCCGCGCACGGTCACCAGGTCCTCGCCGGTGACCCGGCCCGTCAGTACGTCGGTGGTGCGGCCCTCGCCCAGCAGCTGTTCGAGCGGCAGCCCCCGGCCGTTGGACTCCAGCCCGAGCAGCCGCTGCGCCTCGTCGTTCATCAGCCGGATCCGGCCCTTGGGGTCGAGCGCGACGACGCCCTCGCGGATCCCGTGCAGCATCGCCTCACGCTCGGCGAGCAGTGCGGAGATATCGGAGAACGCCAGGTCATGGGTCTGCCGCTGGAGTCGGCGGGAGATCAGATAGGCGGCGATCGCGCCGGCGGCCAGTGCGCCGCCCGCGTACAGCAGCAGTCCGGGGATGGCGGAGAACAGCCGGTCGCGGACGCTGTCGTACTCGATGCCGACGGAGACCGCGCCGATGATCCGGCCCTCGTCGTCGTGGAGCGGGACCTTCCCCCGGGCGGAGCGGCCGAGGGTGCCGCTGTCGATCTCCATCACCTCGCGGCCCGCGAGAGCGGCGCTGGGGTCGGTGGAGACCACCTTGCCGATCTGGTCCAGGGAGGTGTGCGACCAGCGGACTCCGCTGGTGTCCATGACCACGACATACTCGGCGTCGGTGGCCCGGCGGATCCGTTCGGCCTCGGCCTGGACGGGGCCCGTGGCGGTGGGACGGGTGTGGGTGAGCCCGTTGACGATCTCCGGGGAGGAGGCGGTCTGGGCGATGGCGAGCGCCCGGCGCATGGCCTGATCGTCCAGCTGGGCGCTGAGCGGCGCGAGGAAGAAGCCGGTCGCCAGCACGGTGACCCCGGTGGCGATGGCCAGCTGCATCAGCAGGACCTGCGAGAAGACCCGCTGGGGCCAGCCCAGGCGCAGGCGTCTGGGCGGGGCTGTGGGTTCGGGTCTCATGCTTAAGAACGGTAAACGGCTCCGAGGCCTTTCCGAAATTCGACCTTCGAAGATGTCTTCGAATCAGGGGCGGGGATCCGTGCCGGAGGGCGGCGGCACCGGGGGGCGGCGGCCGGTGTAGTGGCCGCTGACCCGGAGGCGGAGGGAGCGTTCCCCGTACTCCTCCAGGGCGTGGGCGATCCAGCCCGCCGTGCGCGCGACGGCGAAGATCGTCTCGCCGGCCTCGGGCTTCATCCCCGAGGCGGCCGACAGCACCGCGAGCGCCAGATCCACATTGGCGTTCAGCTCCGTCTGGCGTGCGGCCACCGCCTCCACCTCGCGGGCGGCCTCCAGCGCGGCCCGGGCGGACGGGATCCGCTCCAGCACGGTGAAGAGGGCCTCCGCGCGCGGGTCCCGGCCCGGATAGAGGCCGTGCCCGAGCCCCGGCACCCGCCGTCCGGCCCGCAGATGGTCCGCGACCACGGGGCCCGCGCCGCCCCGCTCCAGCACCTCCGCGAGCATTCGGTGCGCCAGTCCGCTGGCGGCTCCGTGCAGGGGTCCGTCGAGCGCGCCGAGCCCGGCCGAGACCACGGCGTACGGATGGGCCCTGGTGGACGCCGCCACCCGGACGGCCAGCGTCGACGCGGCCAGGTCGTGGTCGATGAGCAGGGCCAGCGCCATGTCGAGCGCCGCCAGGGAGGCCTCGTCGGGGTCCTCGGCGGTCAGCCGGGGCCAGAGGCGGAAGGCGATGAGCCGCTCCCTGTCGTCGCCGGGCTCGGGGGCGCCCGGGCGGCCGACGGCCTCCGGGAGCGCGTCGACGAGCGTCGGGATCAGCATTCTGGCGCTGCCGAGCACCGCGTCCCGGCCGAGGTCGAAGCGGACCGGATCGGTGATCGCGGCGGCGATCACCGCCGCCCGCAGCCGGTCGGCCGAGCCGCTGCCCCGGGGCAGCGCGGCCATCGCGCGGCGGGCCGCCGCGAGCGCCTCCGGAGGGGCGGTGAAGCGGGTGCCGGGTGTCAGCGTGCCGGTCCAGAGCCAGTCGGCGATCTCCTCGTAGTGGTGCCGCCGGGCCAGCTCGGTGGCGTCCACCCCGCGGAAGTAGTACCGGTCCCGGTCGATCAGCGTGATGCCCGTACGGATCCGGCCGCCGGCCTCGCCGCCCGCCGGGGGCTCCCGGCGGCCCCTGCGGGCGAGCGCGTCGACCTCCCGGCCGTCGAAGGTGCTGCCCCGCCCGCCCGGCTCGCGGTGGCTGGTGAGCTGCCCCCGGCTGACATAGGCGTACAGCGTCGCGGGCTTCACCCCCAGCCGTTCGGCCGCCTCGCGGGTGGTCAGCCGCTCCGTGCCGCCCGCCGCCGCACCATGATCCGTCATGTGCACACCGTACACACTCCCTCTTCATATTGATTCAATCAATATTGACACTCCATGAGTCAAGAGTGGAGAGTCGAATCAACTTTTGAGTGAGGAGAACTCCGTGAACGCCATCGACAGCAGCACCGCCGTGGCCACCGCCGTGGCCGCCGTGCCCCGGGGGCTCGCCGGCGTCGTCGTCACCGACACCGCCCTGGGGGACGTCAGGGGCCGTGAGGGCTTCTACCACTACCGCCAGTACTCGGCCGTCGACCTCGCGCGGAGCAGGGGATTCGAGGACGTCTGGCATCTGATGCACCACGGACGGCTCCCGGACGCGGCCGAGCGCGACGCCTTCCTCGCCCGCACCGCCGCCCTGCGCGAGGCCCCGGCGGAGATCCGCGACGCCCTCCCCGCCATCGCCCGGGCGAGCGCCCCCTCCGGCCCGCTCGCCGGGCTGCGGACAGCCCTCTCGCTGCTCGGGGCCTCCGCCGGGATGCGCCCCGTGTACGACCTCGACGCCGAGGCCCGCGGCGCCGACGCCCTCGCCCTCTGCGCCCTCGTACCCACCCTGCTCACCGCGCTCCACCGGCTCGGCCGGGGCCTGGAGCCGGTCCGTCCCCGCGAGGACCTGCCGTACGCCGCCAACTACCTGTACATGCTCACCGGCGCCGAGCCGGACCCCGACCGGGCCCGGGCGATCGAGCGGTACCTCATCTCCACCGTCGACCACGGCTTCAACGCCTCCACCTTCACCGCACGGGTGATCGCCTCCACCGGCGCGGACGTCGCCGCCGCGCTGACCGGCGCGATCGGGGCGCTCTCCGGGCCCCTGCACGGCGGCGCGCCCAGCCGCGCCCTGGACACCCTCGACGCCATCGGCACCCCCGACCGGATCCGGCCCTGGATCACCGAACGCGTCCTCGCGGGCGAGCGGATCATGGGCTTCGGCCACCCCGTCTACCGCACCGAGGACCCGCGCTCACGGATGCTGCGCTCCATCGCCGAGAGCTTCGGCGGCCCGCTGGTGGAGCTGGCCGTCCAGGTGGAGCGGGAGGTCGTCGCGATCCTCGCGGAACTCAAGCCGGGCCGGGAGCTGCACACCAATGTGGAGTTCTACGCCGGGGTGGTCATGGAGCTGTGCGGACTGCCGCGCCAGATGTTCACCCCCACCTTCTGCGCGGCCCGCACGGTCGGCTGGAGCGCCCATATCCTGGAGCAGTCGGCGGACTCGAAGATCATCCGTCCGGCGGCCCGCTACAGCGGACCGCCCCCGCCGCAGCCCGTACCCGCAGTCTGAGAGAGGCCACAGGTGAGCCCCGTCCCCGCGCCGAGCGACCAGATCCCCGTCATCGTCCTGACGGGCTTCCTCGGATCGGGCAAGACCACCTTGCTCAACCATCTCCTGAGGGCCTCCCGCGGCACCCGGATCGGCGCGATCGTCAATGACTTCGGCTCCATCGAGATCGACGCCATGACCGTGGCCGGACAGCTCGGCGACTCCACGGTCTCCCTCGGCAACGGCTGTCTGTGCTGCGCCGTCGACGCCAGTGAACTCGACGTCTTCCTGGAGAAGCTCGCCCGCCCCGCCGCCCGCCTCGATGTGATCGTGATCGAGGCGAGCGGACTCGCCGAGCCGCAGGAACTCGTCCGGATGGTGCTCGCCAGCGAGAACGAGCGGATCGTGTACGGCGGGCTCGTCGAGGTCGTCGACGCGGCCGAGTACGAGTCCACCCGCGAGCGGCACCCCGAGATCGACCGCCATCTCGCCGTCGCCGATCTGATCGTCCTCAACAAGACCGACCGGGTCGGCGCGGCCGGACTCGACCGGCTGCGCACGGCGCTCGGCACCGGGACGGCGGTCGTCGAGGCCGTCCACGGCCGGGTCGACCCTGAACTGTTCTTCGACCGCAGACCGGCCGCCGAGCGGGTGGGACAGCTCGCCTTCGAAGAAGATCTGCTGGACGAGGACGACAACGGCGGTGACGGCGAGGGCGACGGCTGCGGGGTCCGCGGCAGCCACGCTTCCCACCTGCACACCGGATACGAGAGCGTCTCCTTCACCACGCCGGAACCGCTGCATCCGCGGCGGCTGCTGGAGTTCCTCGACGCCCGCCCCGAAGGGCTCTACCGGATCAAGGGATTCGTCGGCTTCGGCCCGGCCGATCCGCGCAACCGGTACGCCGTCCACGCCGTCGGGCGGTTTCTGCGCTTCTACCCCGAGCCCTGGCCGGCCGGTGCCGAACGCCTCTCCCGGCTGGTGCTGATCGGCTCCGGGATCGACGGCCCCGGCCTGCTCAAAGGCCTCGACGCCGCCCGGGTCACCTCCCCGGCGGACCAGCCCGACGAACGGAGCCTCTGGGGCGTCCTGCGGTATGTGCCCCGACCGGGGGACGGCGCGGACGCCGAGGATCCCGAGAACGACATGGACCCCGAGGCTTTCTAGCCGTCCCACCCCGGTACGCCGGTACGCCACCCCGGTACGCCGGTGCGCGCCGCCGTCGGGCGCGCACCGGTGGTACGGGACTCAGCTCGCCGGCCCCGCCAGCACCGCCACGTCCGACAGCGGCGGTGTGCCCGAGCCGTCCCGGCGCGGATCCGGCTCGGGGAGCCGCGAGGGGGTGCCGTTCTTCTGTGCCGCGCGGGCCGGGGCGGGACCCGCCCAGGCCAGCAGCAGGATGTCCTCGCCCTTCAGGAAGCGCTGGCAGCGCACCCCGCCGGTGGCCCGGCCCTTGCGCGGATACTGATCGAAGGGAGTGAGCTTCACCGAGGTCACCGAGGCGTCAAGCGCGCCCGTCGAGCCCGCCGCGGTGAACACCGCCGCGTCCGCCGCCGGATCCACCGCAGTGAACGAGAGCACCCGGGCCCCGTCGGCCAGCTTGATGCCCGCCATGCCGCCCGCCGCCCGGCCCTGCGGCCGGACCTGCGAGGCCGGATAGCGCAGCAACTGGGCGTCGGAGGTGATGAAGACCAGATCCTCCTCGCCGGTGCGCAGCTCCGCGCCGCCGACGATCCGGTCACCGTCCTTGAGGGTGATGACCTCCAGCTCCTCCTTGTTCGCCGGATAGTCCGGCACCACCCGCTTCACCACACCCTGGAGCGTGCCGAGCGCCAGCCCGGGCGAGGTCTCGGAGAGCGTGGTCAGACAGATCACGCTCTCGCCCGCCTCCAGCGAGAGGAACTCGGAGAGCGGCGCGCCGCCGGAGAGATTCGGCGCGGTCGCGGTCTGGGGCAGCTGAGGAAGGTCGATCACCGCCAGCCGCAGCAGCCGCCCGGCCGAGGTCACCGCGCCCACATCGGCCCGCGCGGTCGCCAGCACCGCCGAGACGATCAGATCGTGCTTGGCGCGCCCGGCCCCGGGCTCCGGGAGGGGCTCGCCCGTCGCCGTGCGCGCCAGCAGCCCGGTCGAGGAGAGCAGCACCCGGCACGGGTCGTCCGCGACCTCCAGGGCCACCGCGGCGACCGGGGCCGCCCCCGACTCCAGCAGCACGGTGCGCCGCTCGGTGGCGAACTTCTTCGCGACCGCCGCCAGTTCCCCCGAGACCAGCTTGCGCAGCTCGGCGTCCGACTCCAGGATCCGGGTCAGCGCCTCGATCTCCTCGGTCAGCCGGTCGCGCTCGCTCTCCAGCTCGATCCGGTCGAACCGGGTCAGCCGGCGCAGCGGGGTGTCCAGGATGTACTGGGTCTGGATGTCGCTGAGGGAGAAGCGCTCGATCAGCCGCTCCTTGGCCTGCGCCGAATTCTCGCTGGAGCGGATGAGCCGGATCACCTCGTCGATGTCGATCAGCGCGACGAGCAGGCCCTCCACCAGATGCAGCCGGTCGCGACGCTTGCCGCGCCGGAACTCGCTGCGGCGGCGGACCACGGTGAAGCGGTGGTCGAGATAGACCTCCAGCAGCTCCTTGAGCCCCAGGGTCAGCGGCTGGCCGTCCACCAGCGCCACATTGTTGATGCCGAAGGACTCCTCCATCGGCGTCAGCTTGTAGAGCTGCTCCAGCACGGCCTCCGGCACGAAGCCGTTCTTGATCTCGATGACCAGACGGAGCCCGTGGGACCGGTCGGTGAGGTCCTTCACATCGGCGATGCCCTGGAGCTTCTTCGAGCCGACCAGGTCCTTGATCTTGGCGATCACCTTCTCGGGGCCCACCGAGAACGGCAGTTCGGTGACGACCAGGCCCTTGCGGCGGGCGGTGACGTCCTCCACCGCCACCGTGGCACGGATCTTGAAGGTGCCCCGGCCCGAGG
Organism: Streptomyces inusitatus; assembly: GCF_014651115.1. GTDB lineage: Bacteria > Actinomycetota > Actinomycetes > Streptomycetales > Streptomycetaceae > Streptomyces > Streptomyces amakusaensis. The sequence continues at coordinate 93,311 of NZ_BMWG01000016.1, forward strand.
CGTACGCGTCCTTGATGCCGGACAGGCCCACGATCCGGCCACCGGTCGGCAGATCGGGACCCGGGATGAAACGCATCAGCGTCTCCAGGTCCGCGCCCGGGTGCCTGATCAGATGGCGGGCCGCGGCGACGACCTCGCCCAGATTGTGCGGCGGCATATTGGTCGCCATGCCGACCGCGATCCCGGACGAGCCGTTGACCAGCAGATTCGGATAGGCGGCGGGGAGTGCGACGGGCTCCCGCTCCTGGCCGTCGTAGTTCGGCGAGAAATCGACCGTGTCCTCGTCGATCGACTCGGTCATCAGCGAGGTGGCGTCCGCCATCCGGCACTCGGTGTACCGCATGGCGGCCGGCGGGTCGTCATTGCCCAGCGAACCGAAGTTGCCGTGGCCGTCGACGAGCGGGACGCGCATCGAGAACGGCTGGGCCATCCGCACCAGCGCGTCATAGATCGACGCGTCACCGTGCGGATGCAGCTTGCCCATGACCTCGCCCACGACCCGGGCGCACTTCACATAGCCCCGGTCGGGCCGGAGCCCCATCTCGTTCATCTGGTAGACGATCCGGCGCTGCACCGGCTTCAGACCGTCACGGGCGTCGGGCAGGGCACGGGAGTAGATCACCGAGTAGGCGTACTCAAGGAAGGAGCCCTGCATCTCGTCGACGACGTCGATGTCGAGGATCCGCTCCTCGAAATCTTCGGGCGGCGGGGTTTTCGTGCTGCGGCGGGCCATCGCGGCTGCTGCTCCTTCACGTACCGGATCGGGAACTGACGCGGACCATTGTGTCCCGTCCCACTGACAACACCCGACGCGACCCGGGCGGACGTGCCCGGACGGGTCCCGCGGGCCGCCGAAAGGGACCGGCCGGAACCCGGGAACTTCGCCAGCTGTCAGCCCGCGTGCATACAGTGGCGGTGCTGGGAAAACAACACCCCAAGCATCGCGATCGAAGGGACGTACATGCCCATGGGTCACACGGCCACAGCGCAGGCCGGATCGGGCGGCCTGACAGCCACGGAGCACCGGCTGGCCAACGGCCTGCGCGTGGTGCTCTCCGAAGACCATCTGACGCCGGTCGCCGCGGTCTGCCTCTGGTACGACGTGGGCTCGCGCCACGAGGTCAAGGGCCGTACCGGACTCGCCCACCTCTTCGAGCACCTGATGTTCCAGGGCTCCAAGCAGGTCCACGGCAACGGCCACTTCGAGCTGGTGCAGGGCGCCGGTGGTTCGCTCAACGGCACCACCAGCTTCGAGCGCACCAACTACTTCGAGACCATGCCCACCCATCAGCTGGAGCTGGCACTCTGGCTGGAGGCGGACCGGATGGGCTCCCTCCTCGCCGCGCTCGACGACGAGTCGATGGAGAACCAGCGCGACGTCGTCAAGAACGAGCGCCGCCAGCGCTACGACAACGTTCCTTACGGCACCGCGTTCGAGAAGCTCACCGCCCTCGCCTACCCCGAGGGCCACCCGTACCACCACACCCCCATCGGCTCCATGGCCGACCTGGACGCCGCCACCCTGGAGGACGCCCGCGCCTTCTTCAGGACCTACTACGCGCCGAACAACGCGGTGCTGTCGGTCGTCGGCGACATCGACCCGGAGAAGACGCTCGCCTGGATCGAGAAGTACTTCGGCTCCATCCCCTCCCACGACGGCAAGCAGCCCCCGCGCGACGGCTCCCTCCCGGAGAACATCGGCGAGCAGCTCCGCGAGGTCGTCGAGGAGGACGTGCCGGCCAGGGCCCTGATGGCCGTCTACCGGCTGCCCGAGGACGGCACCCGCGAGTGCGACGCCGTCGACCTGGCGCTCACCGTCCTCGGCGGCGGCGAGTCCTCCCGGCTCCACAACCGGCTGGTACGCCGGGACCGGACGGCCGTGGCCGCCGGGTTCGGGCTGCTGCGGCTCGCCGGGGCCCCCTCGCTGGGCTGGCTGGACGTGAAGACCTCAGGCGGCGTCGAGGTCCCGCAGATCGAGACCGCCGTCGACGAGGAGCTGGCCCGCTTCGCCCAGGAGGGCCCCACCTCCGAGGAGATGGAGCGCGCCCAGGCCCAGCTTGAGCGCGAATGGCTGGACAGGCTCTCCACCGTCGCCGGCCGCGCCGACGAACTGTGCCGTTACGCGGTGCTCTTCGGCGACCCCCAGCTCGCGCTGACCGCGGTCGAGCGCGTGCTCGACGTCACCGCCGACGAGGTCAGGGCGGTCGCCGCCGCCCGGCTGCGCCCGGACAACCGCGCGGTGCTGGTGTACGAACCGGTCGCCGCCGCCGAGGGCGACCGGCCCGACCAGGAGGCCCCGGCGGACTCCGACACGACCGAGCAGAGCGACGACGAGGAAGGGGCGCGCCAGTGACCGACACCGCCGAGCCGCTGACCACCATGGAGTTCCACCCGCAGCCGCAGGCGGGACAGGCCAGGCCCTGGGCGTTCCCCGCCCCCGACCGGGGCACTCTGGACAACGGCCTGACCGTGCTGCGCTGTCACCGCCCAGGACAGCAGGTGGTGGCCGTCGAGCTGAATCTCGACGCCCCGCTCGACGCCGAGCCCGAGGGGCTCGACGGGGTCGCGACCATCATGGCGCGCGCCCTCTCCGAGGGCACCGACAAGCGCTCCGCCGAGGAGTTCGCGGCCGAGCTGGAGCGCTGCGGGGCCACCCTCGACGCCCACGCCGACCATGCCGGCGTCCGGGTCTCGCTGGAGGTGCCGGTCTCCCGGCTGACCAAGGCGCTCGGGCTGCTCGCCGAGGCCCTGCGCGCACCCGCCTTCCTCGACAGCGAGATCGAGCGGCTGGTGCGCAACCGGCTGGACGAGATCCCGCACGAGAGCGCCAACCCGGGCCGCCGCGCCGCCAAGGAGCTGTACCGCCAGCTCTTCCCGGCCTCCCTGCGGATCTCCCGCCCCCGGCAGGGCACCGAGGAGACCGTCGCCCGGATCGACTCCGCCGCCGTGCGCGCCTTCTTCGACGCGCATGTCCGGCCCGCCACCGGCACCGCCGTGATCGTCGGCGATCTGACCGGGGTCGACCTCGACGCCGTGCTCGCCGAGACCCTCGGCGAGTGGACGGGCGACACCGCCGCCCTCCGCCCGGTGCCCGCGGCCGTCGCCGACGACACCGGCCGGGTGGTCATCGTGGACCGCCCCGGCGCGGTCCAGACCCAGCTGCTGATCGGCCGGGTCGGCGCGGACCGCCACGACCGGGTCTGGCCCGCCCAGGTGCTCGGCGCGTACTGCCTCGGCGGCACCCTCACCTCCCGGCTCGACCGGGTGCTGCGCGAGGAGAAGGGCTACACCTACGGTGTGCGCGCCTTCGGCCAGGTGCTGCGCTCGGCCCCCGACGGCTCGGGCACGGCGCTGCTCGGCATCAGCGGCTCGGTGGACACGCCCAACACCGGCCCGGCGCTGGAGGACCTCTGGAAGGTGCTGCGGACGCTCGCGGCCGAGGGGCTCACCGACGCCGAGCGGGATGTCGCCGTACAGAATCTGGTGGGCGTGGCCCCGCTGCGGTTCGAGACGGCCGCCTCCGTCGCGGGGACGCTGGCCGACCAGGTCGAGCAGTACCTCCCCGACGACTACCAGGCCCAGTTGTACGTCCGGCTGGCCGAGACCGGCACCGTGGAGGCGACGGCCGCGGTCGTCAACGCCTTCCCCGAGGACCGGCTGGTCACGGTGCTCGTCGGGGACGCCGGGCAGATCGCCGAGTCCGTCAAGGCGCTCGGCATCGGCGAAGTGACCGTTGTCACCGGCTGATTGAGGTCGCGGAGGGAACCCCGGCGGTGACGGCCCGCCGGGGTTCCGCCGTTTGATAGTTAAATGCCCCTTTTGATGGCTGATCAGGTGGAAGCTAGCCGTCTGCCCTGTGGCATGTGCAACAAAAATCGCTCTCTGTTTGGCGAAGGAAAGCCCGCGCGCATAGCGTCGGTCCGGCTGTTCGCCCGCTGTACGCCGCACTCGTGGCACGGGCAGCCATCGCCGAATCCCCACAGGGCGCGAGCCCGGGGAGCCGGGGACCCACCGTCCCCAGGGGTGAATCGTGTGCCTTCGCGTCCGTGCGGAGGGACGCGTAGGAGACCTTCCTGCTCCGAACCCGTCAGCTAACCCGGTAGGCGAGAAGGAAGGAAAGGATCAGCCTCTCCATGGCGTTGACCCGCCCCACCGGGAAACACCGTGCCCCGAGCCGTATGACGCGCCGGAGCGCGACCATCGCCGGAGCCGCCACCATCGCCACCACCGGGGTCTGCGGAACCCTCGCCACCCCGGCGGTCGCCGCCGAGACCGGCACCACAGCGTCCATGGAGGACACCGGGACCACCCTGATCCTCGCCGCCGACGCCGAGGCCGACTCCCTCGCCGACGAGGTCGCCGACCAGGCCGCCACCCAGCAGCGCGCGGCCGTCGCCCGGGTCGAGGCCGCCGAGGAGGCCGAGCGCCGCGCGGTGGCCCGCGCCCTGGAGATCCGCGAGGCCGAGGCCCGTGCCGAGCGTGAGGCCGAGCGCAAGCGGCTCAACGCCTTCCAGCTCCCCATCGCCGGTTCCCACATCTCCACCGGCTACCAGACCGGCGGCTCGCTCTGGTCCTCCGGCAGCCACTCCGGCATCGACTTCCACGCCTCCTACGGCACCTCCGTGGTCTCCGTCGGCTCGGGCACCGTCGTGGAGGCCGGCTGGGGCGGCGCGTACGGGAACAACGTCGTGATCCGGATGAACGACGGCACCTACACCCAGTACGGCCATCTCGCCTCCGTCGGTGTGGCCGTGGGCCAGGCCGTCGTGCCGGGCCAGCAGATAGGCCTCGCGGGCTCCACCGGCAACTCCACCGGGACGCATCTCCACTTCGAGGCCCGCACCGGCTCCGAGTACGGCTCGGACGTCAACCCGGTCGCCTATCTCCGCGCCCGGGGCGTCTCCCTCTGACAAAAAGCGAAGCCGTGGTGTCCCGCGAACGGGACACCACGGCTTCGCTCCGCCCCGGGGCGGTCAGGGTCGGGTCAGACCGTCTCGGGAAGCTCTTCGAGGCCCTCGGCGACCAGCTTCGCCAGCCGGTCCAGCGCGGCGTCGGCGCCCTCGGCGTCGGAGGCCAGCACGATCTCCTCGCCGCCCTGGGCGCCCAGACCCAGCACCGCGAGCATGGAGGCCGCGTTGACCGGGTTGCCGTCGGCCTTGGCGATCGTGACCGGAACGCCGGAGGCCGTCGTGGCCCGGACGAAGATGGAGGCGGGTCGGGCGTGCAGGCCCTCGGCCCAGCCGACGGTGACGCGGCGCTCAGCCATAGTGTTGCCCTTCGGGGTAAATCGGTTGTCTAGACCAGTGTGCCATGGTACGGGACCAGCAGGCCGCCGTACGCTTTCGGCATGCGGAGCGCGGCTGAGCAGACCTATCCCGATCACTGGGAAGCAGATGTGGTGCTGCGCGACGGGGGCACCGCGCGCATCAGGCCCATCACCACCGAGGACGCCGGGCGGCTGGTCAGCTTCTACGAACAGGTCTCGGACGAGTCCAAGTACTACCGCTTCTTCGCGCCCTACCCCCAGCTCTCCGCCAAGGACGTCCACCGCTTCACCCACCACGACTATGTGGACCGGGTCGGGCTCGCCGTCACCGTGGGCGGGGAGTTCATCGCGACCGTCCGCTACGACCGGATCGACGCCGCGGGCCGCCCCGCGAGCGCCCCCGCCGACCAGGCCGAGGTCGCCTTCCTCGTCCAGGACGCCCACCAGGGGCGCGGGGTCGCCTCCGCGCTGCTCGAACACATCGCCGCGGTGGCCCGGGAGCGCGGGATCCGGCGGTTCGCCGCCGAGGTGCTGCCCGCGAACACCAAGATGATCAAGGTGTTCCGGGACGCCGGATTCACCCAGCGGCGCAGCTTCGAGGACGGCTCCGTCCATCTCACCCTCGATCTCGAACCCACCGAGAAGTCCCTCGCCGTGCAGCGCGCCCGTGAGCAGCGCGCCGAGGCCCGCTCTGTACAGCGGCTCCTCGCACCCGGCTCGGTGGCCGTGATCGGCGCCGGACGCACCCCGGGCGGGGTCGGCCGGAGTGTGCTCCGCAATCTCGTCGCCAGCGGGTACGCGGGCCGCGTCTACGCGGTGAACAGCGCCTTTCCCGCCTCGTGGCACGAGGTCGACGGGGTGCCCGCGGTCCGCTCCGTCGGCGAGATCACCGGCGGGATCACCGGCGGGCCCGGGGAGACGGTCGACCTCGCGATCGTCGCGGTCCCGGCCGAGCGGGTGCCCGAGGCGGTCGCCGACTGCGGCGAGCACGGAGTGCGCGGGCTCGTCGTGCTCTCCGCCGGATACGCCGAGAGCGGGGTGGACGGCAGACGCCGCCAGCGGGAGCTGGTCCGCCAGGCCCGCTCGTACGGCATGCGGATCATCGGCCCGAACTCGTTCGGGATCATCAGCACCGCCGCCCCGGCCCGGCTCAACGCCTCGCTCGCGCCGCAGATGCCCGAGCCCGGGCGGATCGGGCTCTTCACCCAGTCCGGCGCGATCGGCATCGCGCTGCTGTCGGGGCTGCACCGAAGGGGAGCCGGGCTCTCCACCTTCATCTCCTCCGGGAACCGGGCGGACGTCTCCGGCAACGACTTCCTCCAGTACTGGTACGAGGACCCGGACACCGATGTCGTCCTCCTCTATCTGGAGTCGATCGGCAACCCGCGCAAATTCACCCGGCTCGCCCGGCGCACGGCCGCCGTCAAGCCCGTGGTCGTCGTGAAGGGGGCCCGGCACAGCGGCAGCGAGCCGCCCGGCCACGCCGTCCGGGCGACCCGGATCCCGGACGCGGCGGTGGGGGCGCTGCTGCGGCAGGCCGGAGTGATCCGCGTCGACACCGTCACCGAGCTGATCGACGCCGGGCTGCTGCTCGCGGGCCAGCCGCTGCCCGCCGGACCCCGGGTGGCGATCCTCGGGAACTCCGAGTCGCTGGGGCTGCTGACGTACGACGCGTGCCTGACGGAGGGGCTCCGCCCGCTGCCCCCGCTCGATCTGACGACGGACGCCACCCCGGCGGACTTCCGCGCCGCCCTCGCCCGGGCGCTCGCCGACGACGGCTGCGACGCCGTGGTGGTGACGGCGATCCCGTGGGTGGGGGAGAACGGGGAGTCCGAGTCCGGCGACGGCGAGGTGCTGGCGGCGGCCCTCCGGGAGGCAGCCGCCGCGGCCCCCGCCCCGGCGAAGCCGGTGGCGGTGGTCCATGTGGAGCTGGGCGGCCTCTCCGGCGCCCTCGCCGCGACCCGCGCCCGCCCCCGCCCGCCCACCGCCGACCACGGCCGTCCCGACGGCCCGTCCGAGCCCGCCGACGCCCGTTCCCGTACGTCGTCGGCCCCTGAGCCCGGAGCGTCCGGCGCGGGAAGTCCGTCCGCACCGGACCGCGCCACGGGCGCGCGCGCCGGGGCGGGGGCCGGGCACACCGACACCCCCGGCGCGTCCGCGCACGCGGACCCCCGCCCCGGTACGCGGGCCCCCGGCCGCGCCGCCCTTGGGACCGGTGACGGGACCGGCCGGACGGCCGCCCCGGAAACCGGCGCGTCCACCGCCGGGAACCCGACCCCACCGGGCCCGCCCGATGGCACAGGCTCCCCGGATCCGGGCCCCGGCGGCAACGGCCGGGGCCGTATCCCCGCGTACCCCGCCGCCGAGCGGGCCGTACGGGCGCTGTCGCAGGCGGTCGGATACGCGCAGTGGCGGCGCGGCGCGGCCGAGCCCGGCAAGGTTCCGCAGTACGACGACATCGACGAGGGCGGAGCCGCCGACCGGATCGAGCGGCTGCTCGCCGAGGGCGGCAGCGGCACCCTCCCCGCCGCCGACGCGCACGAGCTGCTCGCGCGGTACGGAATCGCGGTCCGGCCCACCCTCCCCGCCCCCGAGCCCGAAGCGGCCGCCGCCGCGGCGGCCCGCCTCGGCTACCCCGTGGCGCTCAAGACCACCGCGCCCCATCTGCGCCACCGCCCCGACCTCGGCGGCGTACGGCTCGACCTCGCGGACGAGGCGCAGCTGCGCCACGCCTACCGCGAACTGACCGAGCTGCTCGGCAGACCGGCCGAGCTGCGGCCCGTCGTCCAGTCGATGGCCGCGCGGGGCGTCGACACCGTCGTCCGGGCCGTGATCGACCCCGCCGTCGGCGCGGTCCTCTCCTTCGGGCTCGCCGGAGCGGCGTCCGAACTGCTCGGGGACACCTCCCACCGGCTCATTCCGGCCACCGACCGCGATGCCGCGGAATTGATCAGAGCCATCCGGACCGCTCCCCTCCTCTTCGGCTGGCGAGGCTCGGCCCCCGTGGACACCCCGGCCCTCGAAGAGCTGCTGCTGCGAGTATCACGACTGGTGGACGACCACCCGGAAGTGGTCGGAATCAGTCTTGAACCCGTCGTCGTGGCTCAGCACGGACTCTCCGTGCTCGGCGCGTCCGTCCGTCTCGCGCCCCCCGCCACCTTCACCGACCTGGGGCCGCGCCGACTCCCCAGCTACTGAGCGGACTGAGCGCTCGGCGCCGCTCAGGCCCCGTAGGATGGACCGCATGGCGAAGACCGGTACGACGACCCAGGGGCTGCGCGCGGCGATCGAGCGCAGCGGCTACTACCCGGCTCTCGTGGCAGAGGCGGTGGAGGCCGCTGTCGGCGGAGAGCAGATCTCGTCGTACCTGGTCCACCAGGAGACCACGTTCGACGCCAATGAAGTGCGCCGCCATGTCACGGTCCTCGTTCTCACCGGCAACCGCTTCATCGTCAGCCACACCGACGAGCAGACGGCCGACTCCAGCTCGCCCACGCCGTACGCCACCACCTCCACCGAGTCGGTGAAGCTCGACCGGATCTCGTCGGTCGTGGTCAGCCGTGTGGTCGCCAATCCGGAGTCGTACACCCCCGGCACCCTGCCCCGCGAGGTCGTCCTCACCATCGGCTGGGGCGCGGTCTCCCGGCTGGATCTGGAGCCCGCCGCCTGCGGCGACCCCAACTGCGAGGCCGACCACGGCTACACCGGCAACTCCACCGCCGACGATCTCAGCCTCCGGGTCAGCGAGGCCGGCGACGGCCCGGACACCGTCCGGCAGACCCTCGTCTTCGCCCAGGCGCTCTCCGAGGCGACCGCGGCCACCGGCACCGCCCGCTGATGGTCCAGCCCGCCGCCTCGGCCCTCTGGCCCGACGAACCCGAACTCCTCACCGTCGAGAGCGCCCCGGTGCCCGAGTACGGCAGGGGCTCGCTCGCCGATCTGCTGCCGACCCTCGCGGCCGGCCAGGGTGTGCCGGGTTTCACCCCGCTCATCGAGGAGCTCACCCCCGCCGACCGCAACTGCGTCTTCCTGATCGACGGGCTCGGCTGGGAGCAGATCAGAAACCACCCGGACGAGGCGCCCTACCTCACCTCGCTCCTCCCCACCTCGCGCGGCGGCACCGGCCGGCCGATCACCGCCGGTTTCCCCGCCACCACCGCGACCTCGCTCGCCTCGGTCGGCACCGGCCTCCCCCCGGGCGCCCACGGCCTCCCCGGCTACACCGTCCGCGACCCCGCCACCGGCGCGCTGATGAACCAGCTCCGCTGGAAGCCGTACACCGACCCGCGCGCCTGGCAGCCGTACCCGACCGTCTTCGGGCGCGCCCACGACGCCGGGGTGCACACCGCCCAGGTCTCGTCCCCGATGTTCGAGCAGACCCCGCTGACCAAGATCGCGCTCAGCGGCGGAACGTTTCACGGCAGGCTCGGCGGCGAGGAGCGGATGGATCTGGCGGCCGAGCAGCTCGCCGCCGGTGACCGCTCCCTCGTCTACACGTACTACAGCGAGGTCGACGGCAAGGGCCACGGCTTCGGCGTGGACTCCGACGCCTGGCGCGGCCAGCTGATGTACGTGGACCGGCTGGTGCAGCGTCTCGCGGAGCAGCTCCCGCCGCGCGCCGCGCTCTATGTCACCGCCGACCACGGCATGATCGACATCCCCTTCGACGAGGAGTCGCGCATCGACTTCGACGAGGACTGGGAGCTGCGGGCCGGGGTCGCCCTGCTGGGCGGCGAGGGCAGAGCCCGTCATGTCTACGCGGTCCCCGGGGCCGAGGCCGATGTGCTCGCCGTCTGGCGCGAGGTGCTGGGCGACAGATTCTGGGTCGCGAGCCGCGCGGAGGCCGTCGCCGCCGGCTGGTTCGGGCCCTCGGTCGACGAGCGGGTCCTGGGACGGATCGGCGATGTGATCGCCGCCGCCCACGACGAGGTCGCGATCACCGCCTCCGTCCAGGAGCGGCACGAGTCGGCGATGGTCGGCCTGCACGGCTCCATGACCGCTGTCGAGCAGCTGGTCCCGCTGCTCGAAGTGCGTACATGATGCGTGCGTGATGCGCGCGTACGTGACACCGCGCCGGTAAGCCCCGCTCCGCCCGACGGCCGCCGCGCCCGCCCGCCGGCTTGTCCGCTCGCTCGCGGCAGTATGTTCATCCGATCCACCCGACAGCGTCCCGCCATCGAAAGGCCCCCGACCTCCCATGCCCGAGCTGGTGTTCTTCTCCGGAACCATGGACTGCGGAAAGAGCACCCTCGCTCTTCAGATCGAGCACAACCGCTCCGCGCGCGGCCTCCAGGGCATCATCTTCACCCGGGACGACCGCGCGGGCGAGGGCAAGCTGTCCTCCCGGCTCGGGCTCGTCACCAACGCGGTCGAGGCCGGTGAGGGCTTCGACCTCTACGGGCATCTGGTCGACCGTCTCTCCCAGGGCGGGCGCTGCGACTACGTCATCGCCGACGAGGCGCAGTTCCTCGCCCCCGAGCAGATCGACCAACTGGCCCGCGTCGTGGACGATCTCGAACTGGACGTCTTCGCCTTCGGCATCACCACCGACTTCCGCTCCAAGCTCTTCCCCGGCTCCCAGCGGCTGGTGGAACTCGCCGACCGCATCGAGGTGCTCCAGGTCGAGGCTCTCTGCTGGTGCGGCGCCCGCGCCACCCACAACGCCCGTACGGTCGGCGGAGTGATGGTGGTCGAAGGCGCCCAGGTCGTGGTGGGCGATGTCGACGCGGGGGACCAGATCGGCTACGAGGTGCTCTGCCGGCGTCACCACCGCAGGCGGACGACCGCCGCCAGCGCCCGGGCGGCGGTCCTGTCCCCGGACGTCCTGCCGGTGGACGACCGGGGTACGGCCGTACGCCACTGAGCCCTTGAGCGGTACGCCGGACGCCGGACCCAGTACGTCCCCGGTGTCCGGTGTACCGGTGTCCGGGAACGTACTGCGTACGGGCCGCCCCGCGCGATCACTTCCGGTCGGTCACCGGTGCGAGCGCACGATCGTGAAGACCGCTCCCTCCGGATCCGCCACCGTCGCGCTCCGCCCCCGGGGGCCGTCCGACGGGGGCGTCAGGACCTCCCCGCCCAGCTCGGTCACCCGGCGCGCCGCCCGGTCGGCGTCCTCGACCTCGAAGGAGGTCAGCCAGTGCGCACCGGCCTGGCTGTGCAGTTTCCGGCCGACGCCCCGCAGTTCGGCCACCGGGCGTCCGTTCAGCCGCAGGGTCGTGAGATCGGGGCCGGCCGGGTCGACCGGGTCGGTCTCGCAGCCGAAGACGGTCTCGTAGAACTTGCTCACGGCCGAGGTGTCGGCCGTCCGCAGCTCGTGCCAGACCGGGGTGCCGTGGGTGCCGCGGACGGCGGTGCCCGCGTGGGCGGCGGGCTGCCAGAGGCCGAAGACGGCGCCCGCCGGGTCGGTCACGATCGCCATCCGGCCGGCGTCGCCCGCGTCCAGCGGGCCGACGCCGACGGTGCCGCCGCTGCACCGGATCGTCTCGGCGGTGGCGTCCGCGTCGTCGGTCGCCAGATAGGGCGTCCACGCGATGGACAGATGCCGGTCGGCGGGCAATCGCCCCAGTCCGGCGACCTCCTTGCCGTCGAGCAGCGCGCGGACATATGGGCCGAGCTGTCGCGGCCCTGGACAGAACTCCCAGCCGAACAGCTCGCCGTAGAACATCTGCGTCGCGTCAAGACCGTGCACCATCAAACTCACCCAGCAGGGTGTGCCGGGCGTGTGCCGAGTCGCCTCGGTCATCGTCACTCTCTCCTCGGACCATCGTGGTGGCCGTACCGGGGGGACGGAGCGCGTGCCCTTGGGAGGCCGTGCGCCCCGTGTGAATGCTTCCATGCGCCCGGCGTTCCACGCGCCCCGGCCGCGCCGTAATTGGCGGGTTCCCACGGGCCGAAGCCCGTTTCCGGGGGGTGAATCCGGTTCCGGCCCCCTCCCGGATCCGTGCCGACGGCCCTGCCGGGCGGCGGGGCGTGCGCGAGGATGGGCCTCATGACCTCCTTGAGCGGCCATGGGCCGATCATCACCGCGGCCGGGCTGGCCGAAGCGCTCGCCGGGCCCCGCCCGCCCGTCCTCCTCGACATCCGCTACCGGCTCGGCGGCCCGCACGGTCGGCCCGAGTACGACGCCGGTCATATCCCCGGGGCCGTCTTCGTCGACCTGGACGCGGAGTTGGCGGCCCCGCCGGGGGACGGCGGCCGTCATCCGCTCCCGGATCCGGCGGTGTTCGGCGCGGCGATGCGGCGGGCCGGGGTGTCGGCGGACTCCTCCGTCGTCGTCTACGACGGGTCCCAGGGCTGGGCGGCGGCGCGGGCCTGGTGGCTGCTGCGGTGGGCGGGACACCGTGAGGTACGGGTGCTGGACGGAGGTCTCGCGGAGTGGACCGGGCCGCTGGAGACGGCGAGCCCCGATCCGGCGGAGGGCGATTTCACGCCCGAGCCCGGCGCGCTGCCGCTGCTCGGCGCGGACGGGGCGGCGGAGCTGGCCCGTTCGGGGCTGCTGCTGGACGCGCGGGCGGGGGAGCGGTACCGGGGCGAGGTCGAGCCGATCGACGCGGTGGCCGGGCACATTCCGGGTGCGGTCTCCGCGCCCACCGGGGAGAACCTCGACGAGCGGGGGCGGTTCCTGCCCGCGGCGCGGCTCGCCGAGAGGTTCGCGGGGCTGGGCGCGCGCCCCGGCGGCGAGGTCGGGGTGTACTGCGGTTCGGGGGTCTCCGCCGCCCAGCAGGCGGTGGCGCTGGAGCTGGCGGGGTTTGTGCCGGTGCTGTACGCGGGGTCCTGGTCGGAGTGGTCGAGGGACGCGGCGAGGCCGGTGGCGACCGGGGCCGAGCGAGGCTGAGGCCGCGCCCCGGGATCCATCGGGCAGGCTCCGGCCCCGGACCGCCGTCGTCCCGTTGGCGGCGGTCCGGGGCTTTCGCACGCCTGAAGCAGGTGAGGGGACAAAGGAGTTGAGGGTGTGTCAAGAGGCGGGGCGTTGCCAGCCCCTCAAGGGTGAGTTAGGTTAGCCTTGCCTAAGTCCCCCGGTCGGGGTGGGGTGTGCTCACCCCGACCGGACCGTGCCGGATGGACACGACCACACGACCAGTGGAGTGCCGTATCACGATGACCGTACTCACCGGGTACCACCGCGAGACCCTCCCCACCGGCGGACTGGCGCGAAGGGAACCGGCCTCGTACATGCTCTACGAGCGCGCGGGCGAAGGGGCCGCGGAGCCGCTCGGGGACCAACCGCTCCAACGGGTCCACGAGTTGTCGGGGGAAATCGGCATCGCCGAATGGCGGGCCCACGGCTGGGCCGCGTTCGAACCGGGGTGTCCGCCGCATCCGATCGTCTCCGAACGGGAGGCCGGGTTCCAGCGGGACGGCCGCACCTGGCTCGGGGCCGGGGCCGGGGCCGGAGCCGGAATCGTGGAGAACTCCCTGTTCGAGAGGGAGTTCGAGGAGACCTGCGAGAAGCCGCGCGGCGTCAGCCGCTTCCCGGTGCCCGGGACCGAGGGCGAGGAACGATGACCGCCCCGGATACCCCGGATACCCCGGATACCCCGGATACCCTGGTCGCCCGCTTCGAGGCGGCGGCCCGCCGGGACCCCTCGGCCGTCGCGGTCGTCGCCGACGGCGAACGGCTCACCTACGGAGCGCTGGAGCGCCGCGCCGACCGTCTCGCCCGACGGCTCATCGCGGCGGGCGCGGGCCCGGAACGCCTGGTCGGCGTCGCGCTGCCCCACTCCGCCGCACTCGTCGTCGCCCTGCTCGCGGTGCTGAAGTCGGGCGCGGCCTGCCTCCCCGTCGACCCCGGTCACCCGCCCGGGAGGATCGCGTACGTCCTGGGCGACGCCCGGCCCGCCGTACTCCTCGCCGAGTCCGACCCGACGGGCCCGCGCTCCGCCGCCGAGCAGGCCGGAATCCGCTGGATGGACCCCGGCGCGGAGACCGAAGCCCCGGACGCCGACGACGCCGGGCCGGTCACCGATGGGGAGCGCGTCGCGCCCCTGCTCCCGGGCCACCCCGCGTACGTCGTCTACACCTCGGGCTCCACGGGCGCGCCCAAGGGCGTCGTCGTCCCGCACTCCGCCGTCACCGCGCTCTTCGACGCGGTGGGACCGCGCTACCGCTTCGGCCCCGAGGGCATCTGGAGCTTCTTCCACTCCTTCGCCTTCGACTTCTCCGTCTGGGAGATCTGGGGACCGCTCACCAGCGGAGGCCGCACGGTCGTCGTCCCCGCCGGGGCGCCCCGGTCCGCCGGGGACTTCCTCGATCTCCTCGCGGCCGAGGGCGTCACCCCGTCCGCGTTCCTCCGGCTCGCCGGCGCCGCCGAAGGGCACCCCCCGACCGCGCTGCGGCTGGTGGTCCTCGGCGGTGAGGCGCTGGACGTGTCCCGGCTCGCCGAGTGGTACGAACGGCACCCGGAGGGACCGCCGCTGGTCAATAGGTACGGGACCGCCGAGACGACCGTGCATGTCACCGGCCGTCCGCTCGACCCGGCCCGGGCGGCGGCCGGAGAGAGCCCCGTCGGCGAGGGCCTGCCGGGCTCCGCCGTGCGACTGCTCGGCCCGGACCTGTCCGCGGTGCCCGACGGCGAGACCGGGGAGCTGTACGTCAGCGGCCCCCAGGTCGCCCGGGGCTATCTCGGCCGCCCCGCGCTCACCGCCGCCCGCTTCGTGGCCGACCCGGCGGGGGGCGGACAGCGCCTCTACCGCACGGGCGACCTCGCCCGCGGAACCGCCGGGGGGCTCGACTTCGTGGGCCGCGCCGACGACCAGGTCAGGATCCGGGGCTTCCGGATCGAGCTGGGCGAGGTGGAGTCCGTCGCCGCACGGCTGCGAGCCGAACTGATCCGCCGCCGGACGGCCGCCGCCGCGTCCGCCACACCCGTACCCGAACCCGTACCCGTACCGACCGAAGGGCACATACACCGATGACCGCGCTGTACGCGACCGTGGACGAGCTGCGCGAGACCGTCGCGGTCCTGCTGGAGGAGGAGCCCGCAGGGCTGGCCGACGAGGCCAACCTGTTCGAGGCGGGCCTCGACTCCATCCTGCTGATGAGGCTGGTCACGCGGTGGCGCAAGGCCGGTGCCGACGTCGACTTCGCCGGTCTCGCGGGCCGGCCCACCGTCGGCGAGTGGTACGGACTCCTGGAGGAGGGAGCGGCCGAGCCGGAGCCCTCGGCCCCCCTTCTCGCACCTCCGGCCGGCGAGGACTTCCCGCTCGCCCCGATGCAGCACGCCTACTGGGCGGGCCGCTCCACCGACCACTGCCTCGGCGGGGTCGCGGCCCATCTCTACGCCGAGTTCGACGGCGGCGGCCTGGAGGCCGCCCCCTTGCAGACGGCGCTCGACGCGCTCGTCGTACGGCACGAGACACTGCGCTCACGGGTCACCCCCGACGGCCGCCAGACCGTGCTGCCCGCCGCCCCCGCGCTGCTGACCGTGCACGATCTGCGCGAGGTCCCGCAGGGCCGGATCGACGTCCGGCTGACCTCCATCCGCGACGCGCTCTCCCACCAGCTCCTGGACATCGAGAGCGGACAGACCTTCTCCGCCGCGCTCACCCTGCTCCCCGAGGGCCGCACCCGCTTCCATCTGGACGTGGACATGGTGGCCGCCGACGCGGTCAGCTACCGCATCCTGCTCGCCGACCTCGCCGCGCTCTACACCGCGCCCGACGGCACCGGCCTGCCGCGGACCGGCTTCACCCACCGCCAGTACCTCGCCGGACGCGAGGCCGGCCGGGGCGCGGCCCGCGAGCGCGCAGCCGCCCACTGGCGCGAGCGCGTCCCGGAGCTGCCCGGCGCGCCGGAACTGCCCCTCGTGCTGCCCCGGCGCGGCCGGCAGCCCCGGCCGCGGGTCGCCCGACGCCACTTCGGCCTTCCCGCCGAGCGGGCGGCGCGGCTCGCGGCCGAGGCCCGAAAGCGCGGGCTCACCCCGGCGATGGCGGTGGCGTCGGCCTTCGCCGAGGTCGTCGGCCACTGGAGCGCCACCCAGAGCTTCCTGCTCAATGTGCCGCTCTTCGACCGGCTGCCGCTGCACCCCGGCGTCGAGCACATCGCCGGGGACTTCAGCGGCTCCGTGCTGCTGGAGATCGACCTCGGCGAGCGGCTGCCCTTCACCGAGCGGGTACGCCGGACCCAGGAGCGGATGCACGCCGACGCCTCCCACGCCGACCACGGCGGGGTCGACGTGCTGCGCGACCTCACCCACCGCGACGGCCGGCGGACCCTGGCCCCGGTCGTCTTCACCAGCGCCCTCAATCTGGGCGATCTCTTCGCCCCCGAGGTGCGGGCCCGCTTCGGCGAGCCGGTCTGGATCGTCTCCCAGAGCCCCCAGGTCCTGCTCGACGCCCAGCTCGCCGAACTCGACGGCGGACTCCTGGTCGACTGGGACACCCGCGAAGAGGCGTTCCCGCCCGGCGTGCTCGACTCGATGTTCGACGCGTTCGAGAAGCTGGTGTACCGGATCGCCGCCGGGGGCGCGGTCTGGGACGAGCCGGTGGAGATGCCCCGGCCCGGCAAGCGCCTCCACGACGGCCGCGCCGTACGCGTGGTCGACGCCCACGGCCGGGACCGCCCCGACCATGTCCCCGGAGCGCTCCTGGCGCCCGACGGCTCCGGCTGGACCCCGACCGGGGAGCTCGCCCGCGCCCTGCCCGGCGGAACCGTCGAACTGCTCGCCGGCCCCGGCGAACACCTCACCTCCGGCGGAGTCCTTGTCGGGGCGCGGGAGGTCGAGCAGGCGCTGCTCGGCGACGACCGGGTCACCGGCGCGACCGCCGCGGTGCTCGACGGCGAGAGCGGACCGGCCTTCGGCGCGGTCGTCGCCGCGACCGCCCCCGCCGCCGACATCCTCCGCGAGCTGCGGCTCCGCGTCCCCGGCCGGCTCGTGCCCCGGCGGCTGACCGCCGTGCCCGCACTGCCCGTCACCGAAGCAGGCGCGCCCGACACCGCCGCCGTACGCGCGCTGCTCGCCAGGCCCGCCGAGCCCGAGTCCGGGGCCGGGGACCGCCGGTGAGCATCGACGGATTCACCCCCTGGCCCGACGAACTCTTCCTGCGTTACCGCGCCGGGACCACCCCGGACGCCCCCCGGGGCGGCGAGAACGTCGCGGCGGGCGAGCCGGAGGAACATCCGCTCACCCACCCGGCGATCGCCGAGGTGTGCGTCCTCGCCCTCCCGGAGGAGACCCTCGGCGAAGAGGTCCGCACGGTCGTCGTGCTCGCCCCGTACGCCGAGCGGGCCCCCGGGCCAAGGAGCTGAAGCGCCAGCCGGCGGCCCGTGGGCTCCGGACAGGGGCGGCGGCAACCCCTGTCCCGTGCTGGAGTTCACCGCCGCCGACGGGGGCGAACCGGACGGACAGGCGCTGATCCGCCGCCGGGCGGCCCGGGAGCCCTTCGGCGTCCTCTCGGCCGAACCGGAACGCGGATACCGCGGAGAGCCCGCGGGACCGACCCTCCGCACCCCCGCGGTGGAGTGCGCCGCCCCGGCGAGCGCGGCGGCCGACCGCGCGGACATTCCCGAGGTGGGGGCCCCGTCCGAGGGCGGTGGCGAGAGCCTGTACCGTCAGCGCGAAGCGCGGCGGAATCCGCGCCACCGAGGGCAGCTCGTGGAACGCGGTGGGGTCCGTCAGCGGCGCGCCGCCCGGTCTCGCCCGTCCCTCGGGCCCGCTCGTCTCCCGGGCTCGCTCGTCACGGCCGCCGCACCAGGGCATGACGAATGCCGTCCGCGCAACTCTCCCTCAAGCCAGCTCGATTGGGGTTTAGGTTAGCCTACCCTTATCATTAGTTGACTTATTGGGGAGTTGGTCGTGGCCGGATCGCTGCGTTACTCGGCACTGCATGTCAATCGCGTCGAGCGGATCACGCCGCACATGGTGCGGGTGACCTTCGGCGGCGAGGATCTCGCCGAGTTCACCCATGTCAGCCCCGACCAGCATGTGAAGCTCTTCTTCTCCCGGCTGTCCGACCGCGCCCCGGTCATACCGCCGATGCCCGCCAGCGGCGATGTGGGCCACTGGTACCGCGACTATCTGGCGATGCCCGAGATCGAGCGCCCCTGGATGCGCAGCTACACCATCCGCTCCCACGACCCCCTGCGGCACGAGGTCGACATCGACTTCGTCCTCCACGGCGAGGGCGACACCTCGGGCCCCGCCTCCCGCTGGGCCGCCTCCGCCGTCCCCGGCGACATCGTCGGCATGCTGGGCCCGCAGCTCAGCCACCACCGCACACCCGGCCCCCGGGACTGGACGCTGCTCACCGGCGACGAGACCGCGCTTCCCGCGATCGGCGCGCTGATCGAGGCCCTGGAGCCGGGCGAGCGGGCGATCGCCTACATCGAGGTGGCGGACGCGGCCGAGGAGCAGGAGTTCACCACGGCAGGCGATGTCACCCTCCACTGGCTGCACCGGGACGGGGCGAACCCCGGCGAGTCCGGCCTCCTCGTCGACGCCGTCCGGGCCGCCGAATTCCCCGAGGGCGAAGTGTTCGCCTGGGTCGCGGGCGAGTCCTCGGCCGTCCGCGCGCTCCGCCGCCATCTCGTCGCCGACCGGGGCATCGACAAGAGCGCGGTCGCCTTCACCGGCTACTGGCGCGTCAGGCTCACCCAGGACGACGCCCTGACCGAGGCCGATGTCGCGGACCGGGAAGAGGCCCTGGCCGGGGCGTGAGTCCTCGGGACACAATCATCCGGTGCCCCGGCCGACCGGTGAGCACGCGCGATAACCGCAGATGAACCAGATGAAGAGGGGCAAGCAGGGCATGGCGATCGCACGGCTCAACGGGATCACACTGTCGTACGAGGTGGAGGGGGACGGCGAACTGGTCGTCCTGGTCATGGGCACCGGCAGCCCCGGCCGGGTGTGGAGCCTGCACCAGGTGCCCGCGCTCCTCGACGCCGGATACCGGGTCGCCACCTTCGACAACCGGGGCATCCCCCCGACCGACGAGTGCGTCCACGGCATGACGATCACCGATCTGGTCGCCGACACGGCGGCCCTGATCGAGCACCTCGGCGCACCCGCCCGGGTCGTCGGCACCTCGCTCGGCGCGCGCGTCACCCAGGAACTCGCCCTCGCCCGGCCCGACCTGGTCACCCACGCGGTGGCGATGGCCGCCCACGCCCGCCTCGACGCCGCCGCCCTCGTGCTCAACCAGGGCAAGAAGGCGCTGTACGACGAGAAGATCGTCCTCCCCCCGGCGTACCACGCGGCGGTCTACGCCCTCCAGAGCCTCTCCCCGGCGACGCTGCGCGACCCGCTGGCGGCCAGGGACTGGCTGGAGATGTTCGAGATCTCCGGCTCGGCGACGGGCCCCGGCACCCGGGCACAGCTCGACCTCTCCGACTTCAAGGACCGCCGGGCGGCCTACCGGGCGATCACCGTGCCCACCCTGGTCATCGGATTCGCCGACGACACCACCATCCCCTGCTACCTCAGCCGCGAGGTCGCCGACGCCATCCCCGCCGCGCGGTACGAGGAGATCCCGGACACCGGCCACCTCGGCTATCTGGAGCGGCCGGAGGCGGTCAACCGCGTCATGCTCGACTTCCTCGCGAGCTGAGCCCGGTCCCGGGCCGCCCAAGGCCCCCCCGGGGGGCCCGGGGCGGCCCGGTCCCGCAGGATGGGAGCCGAGGCCGAAGCCGAAGGGAGGCCGCGATGACCACGGAAGGACCCGCGGAAGGACCCGGGGCGACGCCCGGTGCCGCGCCGCTCAGCCTGGTGACCGGGGCCACCGGCTACATCGGCGGACGCCTCGCCCCCGAACTGCTCGCCGCGGGCCACCGGGTGCGCGTACTGGCCCGCACCCCCGCCAAACTCCGCGACCACCCCTGGGCCCCGGACGTGGAGATCGTCCGGGGCGACGTCCTGGACCCGGCCCCGGTCCGCGAGGCCATGCGGGGCGTCGACATCGCCTACTACCTGATCCACGCCCTGGGCACCGGCCCGGACTTCGAGGAGACCGACCGCCGGGCGGCCCGGATCTTCGCCGAGGCCGCCCACGAGGCGGGCGTCAAACGCGTCGTCTACCTCGGCGGACTCACCCCCGCCGGAGTCGACCCCCGCCGGCTCTCCCCCCATCTCCGCTCCCGCGCCGAGGTCGGCCAGATCTTCCTCGACGCCCCCGTCCCCGCCACCGCGCTGCGCGCCGCCGTGATCATCGGCTCCGGCTCGGCCTCCTTCGAGATGCTCCGCTACCTCACCGAACGCCTCCCGGTGATGGTCACACCCAGCTGGGTCCGGACCCGGATTCAGCCGATCGGCGTACGGGACGTCCTCCGCTATCTCGTCGGCTCGGCCGCGATGCCGCCGGAGGTCAACCGCACCTTCGACATCGGCGGCCCCGACATCGTCACCTACCTCGACATGATGCGGGGGTACGCGGCCGTCGCCGGGCTGCCCCGCAGGCTCATCGTCCCCGTCCCGGTGCTCACCCCCCGGCTCTCCAGCCACTGGGTCGGCCTGGTCACCCCCGTACCGCACTCCATCGCCCGGCCGCTCACCGAATCACTGCGGTACGAGGTGATCTGCCACGAACACGACATCGCCCGGTACGTCCCCGACACCCCCGGCCGCCCCCTCGCCTTCGCCGCCGCCCTCACCCTCGCCCTCCAGCGCATCCAGGACGCCGAGGTCGCCACCCGCTGGTCCTCCGCCGCCCTGCCCGGCGCGCCCAGCGACCCCCTCCCCACCGACCCGGACTGGGCGGGCGGCAGCCTCTACACCGACCGCAGAGCGCTGACCGTCGACGCCTCGCCCGAGGCGCTGTGGCGGGTCATCGAGGGCATCGGCGGCGACAACGGCTGGTACTCCTTCCCCCTCGGCTGGGCCGTACGCGGCTGGCTCGACCGCTTCGCCGGCGGAGTCGGCCTCCGCCGCGGCCGGCGCGACGCCCAGCGGCTGCGCGTCGGCGACTCCCTGGACTTCTGGCGCGTCGAGGAGATCGAACCCGGCCGGCTCCTGCGACTCCGCGCCGAGATGCGCCTCCCCGGCCTCGCCTGGCTCGAACTCCGCGCCGACCGCGACGCCTCCGGCCGCACCCGCTACCGCCAGCGCGCCCTCTTCCACCCCAAGGGGCTCCTCGGCCACGCGTACTGGTGGAGCGTCTCCCCCTTCCACGCGGTCGTCTTCGGCGGCATGGCCCGCAACATCGCCCGCGCGGCCTCCCGCACCCCCTCCTGAGCCGCGTCCGGCCGCCCTCAGCCGCCCTCAGCCGCCCTCAGCCCCCGAACGGCAGCCTGACCCTGATCCGTTTCCCGACCGGCTCCCGCCCCACGTCGAACCCCTCGCTCAACGCCAGCACGATCTCCAGCCCGTGCCCGCCCACCCGCCCCGGCTCCGCCGCGCACGGCACCGGCGGCTCCGGATTGGCGTCCCACACCGTGATCTCCACCGCCCGCCCGGCCCCCTGCCCGACGACCTCCAGATCCACCAGACACGGCCCCGGCGCGTACTTGCACGCGTTCGTCACCAGCTCACTCACCACCAGCTCCGCCACCGCCACCACCCCCGCCCCACCCCGTACCCGCCCCAGGAACTCCGCCGTGAACCCCCGCGCCGCCGCGATACTCCCCGCCGCCCCGTCGTAACAGACCCCCGCCCGCGAAACCGCCTCTCCCATCGCCCTCTCACCCCTGTGGGCCAGCCCGATCTGTTCCATTTCCTCCGCACCCCGTTGTCGTCACCCGCCTCACGGCGACTCTCGCCTACCCCGGGCCGCCGGGTTCACTCCCGGCGGGCCGGCCTCTTCACGAGGCGGTGTCCGCGGCCACCCTCCTCCCGTACGCGGTCCACGGGTCGCGCCCCGCGCCGTCGGCGAGGCGCTCGGCGAAGGTCTCGTCGCCGAGCGCGGCGGCCGTGCCCCATCGGTCGTCCAGGACCGAGAACCCGTCCAGGGCCTGGGCGGCGGCGCTTCGGGCACCGTGCCCCGGGCCGGGAGGACCGGAGCGGATCAGACAGCCGGTTTGGACCAGGTGAGGGAGTACCGCCAGAGGAGATGGCGGCGGAAGCGGGAGCCGGGGAGGAGACGGCGGGCGGTGTGGTGGACGGCGGACCAGGTCATGGCGGGGGTTTGGACGGGCATGCCGGACGGGACGGTCTCGCCGCCGTGGCGGCGGGCACGGAGACGGGCGGCGGGGACGGCGGCGGCGCTCAGGAGCCAGTCGAGGGGGGTGCGGTCGCGGGCGAGGCCGATGATCATCAGACGGCCGCCGGGGGCCAGGAGGCGGTCGATCGCCGCGACGGCTTCGGAGAAGTCGACGTGGTGGACGACGGCGACGGCGCTGACGAAGTCGAAGCCCCCGGCCGGGAGCGCCTCATGGGCCGGGTCCCGGAAATCGGCCCGGGCGAAAGTCACGGAGGGCGGGCCCGTGTCGCGGGCCCGGGCGATCATCTCGCCGGAGAGGTCGACACCGGTCACCGAGGGGACGCGCCGGGCCAGTCTGCGGGCCAGCAGCCCCTCTCCGCAGCCGATGTCCAGGGCCGTCGCACAGCCGGGCGGCAGCGCGTCGAGCACCAGGGGGTGGTAGTGGGCATTGTGATTCCAGTACTCCTCCATCGCCCCAACCTAGACCCCTATCGGGCCCCTAAGTATCCGGATGGGGGGCGACAAGCGGGGTGAAGTCCGGTGGTATGGAAGCCTGGTGGGGGAATGTCGCACATCGTGGAAGACCGGAACGCCGGTCCCGGTGCACGGCGGTGAGTTCGGCGGCGCCCCGGGGGGGGAAGCGGCGGGGGAGCATGTCTTCTGGATCTGCGTACCGCACGGTGGCCGTGCGAGGGCGGGCCGATTTCCGGCTGAGCGTCACGGGGACGGAGCGGTTGACGCCGGAGCTGATCGGCGCGGTGGAATCGCTGTGCGCGCGGGTGGTGGAGGCGCCCGGGGCGCCGGTGGTGATTCTGCGGCTGGGCACGCCGCGGGCGAGTGTCGTGGCGGGGCCGCCGGTGGTGGAACCGGCGGCGATTCATCTGGTCAGCAGGTGGCAGCGTTCGCTGAGGAGGCTGGAGCGCTCGGCGGCGGGGGTGTTCGCCGTGGCGCACGGATGGTGCGGGGGGACCGCGTTGGAGGCGCTGCTCTCGTGCGACTACCGGATCGGTACGCCGGATCTGCTGCTGGCGCCGATCGCGGCGGCCGGTGAACCCTGGCCGGGGATGATCGCGCATCGGCTCACGGGCCAGCTCGGGCCCGCCCGGGTGCGCAGGCTGTCGCGGTACGAGGGCGGGGTGCCGGGGCTGAGGGCGCTCGACGCGGGGCTGGTCGACGAGATCACCCAGGACACCCCGCGCGCGCTCGCGGCGGCGGTCGCGCCCGTTCGCAGGCTGGACGGCCCGCCGCCGGTGCGCCGCCGCCGGCCGCTCGCGGAGACCGGGACGGTGACCGTGACCCGTTTCGACGAGGCGTTCGGCATTCGCCCGGCCGCCGCGCCCGGGCCTTCGCGACGGCGGCCGGGGCAGGCGCTCTGACAGCCCGTATGTCCGGCGGTGCCCGCGGTCTGGCCTCAAGCGGCCAGACCGCTTAAGGGCATTGCCGCTCTCTCACGGCCCGGCCTAGCTTCTGAGGAACGCGTGATGAGGGCGCAGGGGCGACAGCGCCGCTGCCGGCGGGTGAAAGGTCTTTTGCGCATGGTGAGTTCACTGATCGACAGCAATGACCGTTTCCTCGGAATCCTCGATCGGCTGTCGGAGAAGTCGGTCAATGATTACTACAATCCCTATCGGGTTTTCGAATGGCCGGACACACTGCCGGATTCGATGTGGTGGATGAGCCCGGAGCTGACCACCACTCATGGGACGGCGGCGGCCGAGCGGCTCACCCAGGAGCAGCTGTACGCGCTGTCGAAGTACGAGAGCATCAACTTCTACAGCCTGAATGTGCACGGCATCCGTGAGCTGCTCATCGAGGTGACCAAGCGGATCCACACCTCGGGGTTCGAGACGCCGTCCGAGTTCTTCCACCACTTCATCGGTGAGGAGAACGAGCACATGTGGTTCTTCGCCGAATTCTGCCTGCGGTACGGGAAGAAGCTCTACCGCCAGGTCCCCGGCGACAGCGTCAGCATTCCCCAGTCGAAGGTAGAGAGCCTGCTGGTCTTCACCCGCATCCTGATATTCGAGGAGCTGGTGGACTTCTTCAACGCCAAGATGGCCGCCGACGAACGCCTTCACGAGACGATCCGTAACATCAACCGCATTCACCACCAGGACGAATCACGGCACATCGCGTTCGGCCGCGAGCTGGTGGAGATCCTCTTCGCGGACGTCCGGAGCACCGCGACGCCGGAGGAATTGCGGCAGATCGACGTCTACGTCAAGCGGTACATGATCTACAGCTTTGAGTCGCTGTTCAACCCGAAGGTCTACCGCGACGCCGGCGTCGAGAACCCACAGCAGCTCCGCAAGGAGCTGCTGACCGGGCCGGTCCGGCCGGAGTTCGAGCGCCAGGTGTTCCGCAAGACGCTCAGGTATCTGGAGAAGACCGGGATCATCGGCGATCAGGAGCTGGTACTGCGATGAGTACGGTGGACGAGCGCACGGTGACGCCCGGCACGGTGACGGGCGTGGACGGGGAATTCGACACGGACGGCGCGGTGCGGATACTCGGGCCGGACCAGACGGAGCTGCTCAAGGAGCTGGACCAGATCTTCGCCGGCTGGGGAGTGGCCGCCGGAGCGCGGGAGATCTGCCCGCCGCCGGTGTTCCCGGTCTCCGATCTGGCGAAGTTCGACGTCTACAAGAACTTCCCCCATCTCACCTTTGTCGCGGGCCCCCTCAACACGGACCACGCCGCCGACATCCTGACGGGCGGCGCACGCGTCGAACCCGCCGTGATGAACGACGCGCGGTTCGGACTCCCGCACGCCACCTGCTACGGGGCGTATCTGTACTACGAGGGACGGCGGCTCGAAGCCGACACCCTGGTCACCCTGGTCAACCGCTGCTTCCGCAACGAGACCCGGTACAGCGGACTGCGCCGGCTGCTCAGCTTCCAGATGCGGGAGGTCGTCGCGCTCGGCGGCTTCGAACACACCCAGCGGCTGCTGGAGGAGTTCTCCGGGCGGATCGAGAAGTTCTCGGACGCGCTCGGGCTCGGCCTGGAGAAGGAGGCGGCGACCGACCCCTTCTTCGAGAGCGGCGGCGCGCGGGCGCTGCTCCAGAAACTCAGCCCGGTGAAGTACGAGTTCCACCGGGGCGGCCTCGCCATCGCGTCGGTGAACACGCACCGCAACTTCTTCGGCGAGCGGTGCGGAATCACCCTCGCGGGCGAGGACGAGCAGGGGCACGCCTTCACCAGCTGTGTCGCCTTCGGTCTCGAACGCTGGCTCGCGGTCCTCGACGAGGTGTACGAGGGAGACACCCGGGGCGCGCTCGCCGCCGTGCGGACGGCCGCCCAGCAGGTCTCCTGAGATGGAGAGCGGGCGGGTCGGCGTCGACCTGGTGCCCTTCGCCCGGGTCCGGGAGATGCTCGCGCGCGACGACGGACTCCTCATGACCCGGATGCTCACCGAGGCCGAACGCGCGCTCTGCTCCCCGGGGCGGAGCCCGGACATCGCCGGTATCGCGGGGCGGCTGGCCGCCAAGGAAGCCGTCTTCAAGCTCTTCCACTCCTCGCGGGAGACCCTTCCCTGGCAGGGGATCGAAGTACTGAAGGGCCCCGGCGGCTGGCCGGAGGTCCGCCTCAGCGGCCGGGCCGCCGAACTCGCCGAGGCCGCGCTGATCGGCCGTATCGAGATCAGCATCGCGCACGACGAGCCGTGTGCCATCGCGGTCGCGTGCGCCGCCCGCCCCTGAGGCGGCCCGCCGGCCCGGACGACCGGACGGCCCGCCCCGAGCGGCCGCCCGGCAACAGCCCGGCCCACCCATAGGGCAATGGACCGAATGGACAGACAGAGGAGAAGCGATGATTTCTACCCGTATCGACGAGGTCCGGGCGTGGATTCTCTCCCGGCACCCCGAGCGTGAATCGGTGGCGAGCGACGAGAACCTCATCGAGAGCCGCCTCGTGGACTCGCTCTCGTTCGTCGAGCTGGTCTACACGATCGAGGCCGCCGCCGATGTGGAGATCGACTTCGACGCCATCGACATCCAGGACTTCCAGACGATCTCCGCCATCGAGAAGGCGTTCTTCGCCCGAGCGTGAGCGGCGAGTCCCCCCACCGGCCCCCCACCGGCCCCCACCGGCCCCCGCACCGGCGGCCCCCGACCGCCGCCGGTGCGGGCCCCACGCCCCACGCCGCTGAGGAGCGCCACCCCCGAAGCCCCGCACCCCGGCGGGGCCCATGAGCCAGACGCCGAGAAAGGGTTGAGCAGTGGAAGCCGTCTCGTACACAGCGCAATGGACCGCGGCCGCACGCGCGGTGGAGACCGAGCGCGAGTCGGGAGCCCTCTTCGAGGACCCGTTCGCCCGCGCGCTCGCCGCCCCGCGCGGCTTCGAGCTGCTGGAGGAATACGGCGGCGGTGGCCTGCTGCCCTTCATCGCCATCAGAACCCGCTTCTACGACGACGCCGCGCGCGCCGTCCTCGCCGAGACCGGCATCCGCCAGGTGGTGTCCGTCGCCACCGGCATGGACACCCGGGCCTTCCGGCTCGACTGGCCGGAAGGCACCGTGCTGTACGAGGTCGACCACGGCGGCCTCATCCAGGAGAAGCGCGCCCGGCTGGCCCGGCTCGGCGCGTCCGCGCGGGCCGAGCGCCGGGAGGTCTCCGCCGATCTGGCGACCGACTGGCTGCCCGCCCTCGCCCACGCCGGGCACGACCCCAACCTGCCCACCCTCTGGCTCGCCGAGGGCCTCTTCTTCTTCCTCACCGAGGAGCAGGCGGGCGGGCTGCTGAACACCCTGGCCGCCGCCTCCGCGCCGGGCAGCCGGCTCGTCACCGACATGGTCAGCCGCCAGCTGCTGCGCAGCCCCTTCAACCAGAGCTTCCTCGCGGCGCTGAAGAAGGACGGCACCCCCTGGCGGTTCGGCACCGACGAGCCCGAGGAGTTCCTCGCCGCCAACCGCTGGAAGACCTACGAGGTCCGTGAGCCGGGCGAGCCGGGCGCGGGCGAGGGCCGCTGGCCGTACGAGGTCCAGCCGCGCGCCCGGCGCGGCGTCTCCCGCTCCTGGCTGATCGGCGCGGAGGTCACCGGTGCCTGACCGGGCGGCCACCACCCTGGAGCGGATCGAGTCCTTTCTGCCCGAGCGCACGGTAAGGGTCGACGAACTCGCCGAGAGCCTCGGACTGCGACGCGCCGAGGCCGGTGTCTTCCGGAAGATCTACGGACTCGACGAGCTGCGTTTTGACCCCGGCAACACCCTCTTCGACCTCGCCCTCCCGCCCGCCCGGCGCGCCCTGGAGGCGCTCCCCGAGGGCGCCCGCGTCCGCTACGTCGTCTACGCCCACACCATCCAGACCCTCGCCCCGCCCGACCTGGACCCGGCCCGTATGATCCGCGACGCGCTCGGACTGCACGACGCCGAGGCCTTCGCCGTCAGCCAGCAGGCCTGTGTCAGCAGCCTCGGCGCGATCGACGCGGTCGCCGAACTGCTGCGCGCGGAGGCGGGCGAGAGCAACGGCCCGGACGGGCCGAGCCGGGCGTACGCGCTGATGGTCACCGGCGAGCGCGCCTTCTCCCCGACCGTCCAGCTCATCCCGAACACCGCCGTGATGGCCGACGCCGGAGCCGCCTGTCTGCTCACCGTCGGCGGCCCCGGCGACATCGTGCGCTCCTACCTCACCCGCACCCTCGGCGAGTACGCGGCCGGCCTGCGGCTGACCAAGGAGGAGACCAGGGAGTACGGCGCGGTCTACGCCCAGGCCCTCGCCGGGGTGATGCGCGGGGCCGTCGCGGAGGCCGGACTCGACTTCTCCGACATCGAGATGATCATCCCGCACAACGTCAACCTCATCTCCTGGCGGGGCGTCATCAAGGAGATGGGCCTCGACCCCGGCCGGGTCTTCCTGGAGAACGTCCCGCGCTACAGCCACTGCTACGCCTCCGACAACTTCGTCAACTATGTGACGCTCAGGGACAGCGGCCGCCTCGTCGACGGCGCGGACTACCTCTTCGTCTCCGTCGGCCTCGGCGCGACACTGGGCGCGATGGTGGTCCGCCACCGGAGGCGGTGAGCGCCGATGAGCATCGCCGCGCACCCGCCCGCCGCGCCCGGCTACACCGCCGGTCTCAAAGAGGCCCTCACCGGCCGCCGGGACGCCCGCTTCGTCTGGCTGTGCAACTTCGAGGCCGAGAACGAATGGGCGCACCGCCACCGGGGCCTCCCGGCCCCCCGCCCGCCCGCCCGGGGCCCGCTGACACAGCGCATGGAGGAGCTGGGCGCGCTGCTCGCCGAACCCGGCGACACCCTCCTCCTCGGCACGGGCCTCGACCCCGGCTACCGCCGCTACGCCGAGCGGGCCGGGCTCGCCCTCCCCGCCGAACTGGTCGTCCCCGCCCCGCCCGGCGCGAGCGCCGCCGACACCAGCCGGGCGGTGCTCGCCTCGCCCGGCACGCTGCGGCGGCTGGGCGAACTCGCCCGGGACGGCGCGTATCTGATGCCGATGGGCAACACGGCCCTGGAGGAGCGGATCGCCGCGGAGACCGGACTGCGCCCCGCGGTCGCCGGGGCCGCGGTCACCGAGCGCGTCAACAGCAAGATCTACAGCCGCCGGGTGACGGAGCTGCTCGGTCTGCGGACCGTCCCGGGCCATGTCTGCGAGAGCGTGGACGAGCTGCGCGAGGCGCTCGGACCGTACGACACCGAGCGGCGGCCGTTGATCGTCAAGGACGCCTACGGGGTCTCCGGGCGCGGACTGTTCGTGGTCGACGGCCCCGCCAAGGCGAAACGGCTGCTGAGGATGGCCGAGCAGCGCGCCCGTCGGCTCGGCGACGGAGCGCTCCACGCCGTCGTCGAGCACTTCCTGCCCAAGAAGGCCGATCTCGCCTACCAGTTCGTGATCGACCGCCGGGGCCGGGTACGCCTGGACTTCGTCAAGGAGGCCCTGATCGTCCAGGGCGTGCCCGGCGGCCACCGGATGCCCGCCGCCCTGGACGACGGCCTCCACGACGAGCTTGCGAAGGCCGCCGAGCTGCTCGGACGGCGGCTGTACGAGGACGGGTTCTTCGGTGTGGTGGGCGTGGACGGGCTGCTCGGCGCGGACGGGCTGCTCTACCCCGTACTGGAGATCAACGCCCGCCTCAGCATGGGCAGTTACCAGGGCCGGGTGCTGGAGCGGTTCATGCGGCCCGGCACCGCCGCCCTCGCCCGGCGGCATCCGCTGAGACTGAGCGGGCCCGTGCCCTTCGCCGACCTCCTGGCAGCGATCGGCGACCCGCCCCCGGGCGACGGCGGCCCGGGCGCCGTCATCACCTGCTTCGGCACGGTCAACGCGCACGCGGGCGAGGGCGGTTCCTTCCGGGGCCGGCTCCACACCGTGCTGTTCGCCGCCGACCGGGCCGGGCTCACCGCCCTCGACGAAAAGATCACCGCCGCGCTGGGGCGGGTGGCGGGCATCGAAGGGACCTCATGAACGCCGCCGAACTCCATGTCCAGGGAGTGCCGGTCTCCCGGCTCGCCGAACGCTACGGCACCCCGCTGTTCGTCTACGACGCCGAGGAGCTGCACTCCGTCCACCACCGGCTGAGGGAGCTGCTGCACCCCGCCGTCGACATCTTCTTCTCCCTCAAGGCCAACCCCAACATCAGTATCTGCGCCTACCTCAACTCACTCGGGGCGGGCGCGGAACTCTCCTCGGCGGTGGAACTCCTCACCGCCCGCCGGGCGGGCGTCGACCCCGCCGACATGATCTTCCTCGGCCCCGGCAAGACCCGCGAGGAACTCCGCGCCTGCCTCGACGCCGGCATCTCCGCGATCGTCTGCGAGTCGCTCGCGGAACTCCGCGTCCTGGACGGACTCGCCGAGGAGACCGGCCGCACCGGCGTACCCGTACTCCTGCGGATCAACCCCGACTTCGCGGGCCGGGGGACCGGCCTCACCATGGGCGGCAAACCCCGCCAGTTCGGCATCGACGCCGAGACGCTGCGCGGCGCGCGCACCGAGCTGGCCGCCCTGCGGCGAATCCGGGTGACCGGATTCCACGCCTATATGGGCACCCGCTTCCTCGACCCCGCCCACATCGTCGCCAACACCCGCCAGATCCTGGACCTCGCCGAGGAGCTGTCCCGCACCCTCGGCATCCCGCTGGAGACCGTCGACATCGGCGGCGGCCTCGGCGTCGCCTACTTCGACAACGAGAAGGACTTCGACCTCGGCGAACTCACCGGCGGCCTCAACGCGGCGGTGGAGCCCTTCGTACGCGCCCACCCCGGCTGCCGGCTGATCACCGAACTCGGCCGCTATCTCACCGCCACCGCCGGCCGCTATGTCACCCGCGCGCTCTATGTGAAGGAGTCGATGGGGGAGACCTTCGTCGTCGCCGACGGCGGCACCAACCACATCATGCCCGCCGTGGGCATCGGCGGCTTCGTCAAGCGCAATTTCCCCATCCGCTCCCTGAGCCGGTACGACGCCGAGCCGACCCACGCCTACACCGTCACCGGGCCGCTCTGCACCCCCAGCGACGTCATCGCCAAACGGGTCGCCCTGCCCGCCGTCGAACCCGGCGACCTCATCGGCGTCGAGCGCGCGGGCGCGTACGGACCCTCCGCGTCGCCCGGACACTTCCTCAGCCACGGCTTCCCCGCCGAGGTCCTGGTCCACCGGGGCGTACCCCACCTCGTCAGAGAACGGGACACCGCAGAGGACCTGCTGGCCCGACAACGACTCGTCGACCTCGACCCCGACCCCGACCTCGACACCGCACGGAAACGGAACGGGAGCGCATGACCATGGAACGCCCGAAACTGCTGTACGCCATCGAGTCGGCGCTCACCGAGGTGATGGAGCGCGACCCCGCCGAGATCACCGCGATCACCGAGGACACCCGGCTCTTCGAGGACCTCTTCCTCGACTCCACCTCCGTACTCGAACTCCTCGTCACCCTGGAGGACCTCACCGGACTCGAAGTCGACCCCGAGGAACTCGACATGGACGACTTCCGCACGGTGGGCACACTCGCCGACCGCGTCGGGAGCCAGCTTCTCGCCGGGGCCCCCGCCGGCCCCGACGAGGCATGAGGGGAGACCCCGGACGATGCCCACTCTCCAGGCCGCCGTCAGCGTGGTCGCGCCGCCGCGCAAGCCCTATGCGAGCGATCCGCGGCTGCTCTCCTTCCACCGCGATCTGGTGGAGCCCTTCGGGGGGAGCGTCGACGAGTCCCTGTTGCGCGCCGGACCCAACATCAGCCATCAGGACCTGGTCGACCATCTCGCCCGCGCCGAGGAGATCCGGGACGCCAAGCCGGATCTGATCGTGCTCAGCCACGCCCTGCCCGACCTCCACCCCTTCACCGCCGTCGCCCCCCATCTCAATATGCTCCTCGGCGGCGGGGCCACCAGCACCGGCATCTCCCAGCAGGGGCTGGCCGCGCCCTTCACCGCGCTGCGGCTGGTCGCCGGATACCAGCGAGGCGGGCGCTGCGCACAGGCCGTGATCGCCGTACTCGAACAGACCACCCTGCCCACCCACTTCCCGCTGGCGCACGACACCCCGCTGGTGGACTCGGGAGTGCTGCTGCTCCTGGGCACGGACGAGAGCGAGGGACCCGTGCTGGGCGAGGCGGAGACCCTGCCGGCCGGGACCTCGCCCGCCGGGCGGCTGGCCGCGCTGACGGCGGCCGACCCGGACGGCACCCTGGTGGTCGCCGGACCGTGGGTCGAGGAGACCGGACTCGGCCCCCGGACACACCGGACCGACCGGGGCACCTACTGCACCAGTGTGTGGCTGGCGCTGGCCCGGCACTGGCGCGCCTGGCGTCAGGAGTACGCGGCGGTCGTGCTCTGCGACACCGACCCGCTCTCGGGCGCGAGCCATCTCGCCGTCCTGCGCGGCGGGCGGTAGACCGTGTGGCTCGGCGTCGACGTCCTGCGTACGGACGAGATCGCCCGGCTGCTCGAACGGCCCTGGTTCCGCGCCTGGGCCTACGCGCCCCAGGAGCTGGAGATCGCGGCCTCCTTCGGCGAGGCGCGCGCCCGGGAGTTCCTCACCGGCAGGTTCGCCGCGAAGGAGGCCATCCTCAAGGCGCTCGGCACCGGCGTCGGCGCGGGGATCGTGCCGCGGCAGGCGGCGGTGGTGCGCACCGGGGCGGGAGCCCCGCTGGTCCGGCTGGCGGGGCCCGCCGCCCGGCGCGCCGAGGAGCTGGGGATGGCCGGGGTGACGGTCTCCATCACCCATAAGCGGGGGCTCGTCGTCGCGGCGGCGATCGGCCTGCCGCGACCGGGCCCCGGCGCCGGTTCCGGCCCGGCGGTCACGGCCGCCGAGGTGGTGCGGCGCGTCCACGAGCTGGCGGCCCTGCCCTGAACCGCCCGCCGGGCACGCCGGAACAGCTTGGGCACGCCGGAACCGCCGGACGGCCTCGCGCACCCCGTACCCCGCCCGGACCCACACCCCGGGCGGGGCTCAGGGCGTTCCCGGTGCTCCCAGCCGGGCCCGGAGTTCCTTGTTCTCCGCCTCCAGTGCGGCCATGCGCTCGCGGACGGGCTGGAGCGCCTCCTGAAGCTCCTCCTCGCTGAAGCGCGGGGTGATGTGCTGGGGGCAGTTCCAGTTGAGGCCCTCGACCCTGATGGTGAACAGCCGCTCCACCCGGCCGTCGGTGCGCGGTTCGGTGAGCCGCTCCGTCAGCTCGGGGTTCTCCTCGGGCCGGCTCTCCGTGGCGTGTCCCAGGAGTTTGAGCCGGGTCTGGCGCGCGTAGTCCATGAAGAACAGCGCCACCCGGTCGTTCTGGCGGAGATTGCCCGCGCTGATGTACTGGCGGTTGCCCCGGACGTCGGCGAAGGCGAGCGTGTGCGCGTCGAGGATGTGGAGGAAGCCGCGCGGGCCGCCCCGGTACTGGATGTAGGGCCAGCCGGTGTCGCCCACACTGGCCATGTAGAAGCCGTCGCGGGAGGCGATGAACCCGGCCTCGTTGGGACCCAGCGGGTCGGGCCGGTCGCCCTCGGCGAGCTGCCGCTGGGCCGCGAGCGCGCTGCCGTTCTCGCGCTGGGTCGCGCGGACCGACTCGGTGTAGGCGATACGGGCGAATCTGGTCATGGCGCGTCCTTGCCGTGGAAGGGGTGCGCGGCGGGGCGGGCCCGCCCGTGGTGTCCGGGCCGGCCCGCCCCGCCGCGATGGGTGGGGAGAGAGTCCGTCACAGATCCAGCGTGACGGAGTACGAGGTCAGCCACGAGTCGAGGCCGAGGACCAGCTCCACGCCGGTACGGCTCTGCTGCGGGCTGATGTCGCCGACGGCGGAGCCCAGCAGCCGGCGGGCCGCGGCGGTGTCGAGCAGCGGCAGCACCGGCGAGGAGGGATTCGCCAGCACCGCGTCCAGCGACCTCCGGAGCGCCCGGTCGTAGGCGGGATCCTGGGTGGTGGGGTACGGGCTCTTGACCCGCTCGACTATGGACTGGGGCAGCAGATCCCTGGTGGCGGCGCGCAGCAGGCTCTTCTCCCGGCCGTCGAAGGTCTTCATCCGCCAGGGCACGTTGAAGACGTAGTCGACCAGCCGGTGGTCGCAGAAGGGGACCCGGACCTCCAGGCCGACCGCCATGCTCATCCGGTCCTTGCGGTCCAGCAGGGCCTGGACGAAGCGGGTGAGGTTCACATAGCTGAGCTGCCGCATCCTGCGGTCGGCGCCGCTCTCGCCGGGGAGCCGGGGGGCCTCGCCCATCGCGCCCGAGAAGCTGTCGCGCAGGAAGTCCGGCATATTGAGCTTCTGGAGCAGCCCCGGGTCGAAGAGGCTCTTGTCGTCGAAGAAGGCGCGGGTCGCCGAGGCCAGCCAGGGGAAGACGTCGCCCTGGACGGCCTCGGGGTCGAAGAACCAGCGGTAGCCGCCGAAGACCTCGTCGGCGGACTCCCCGGAGAGCGCCACCGTGGAGTGCTCGCGCACCGCCTGGAAGAGCCGGTAGAGCGAGGGCCACATGTCGCCCCAGTAGGCGGGGGGCAGATCGACGGCGCGCAGGATGGCGGCCCGCAGCTCCGGATCGGCCATCTCCGAGCTCTCCAGCACGATCTCGCTGTGGTCGGCCCCGACATGGGCGGCGAGGTCGCGGACGAAGGGCGCGTCCGCGGTGCCGCGCAGATGGTCGACCACATGCTCCTCGCCGTGGGTGTCGAAGTCCACGGAGAAGGAGCGCACCGGTCCCGCGCCGTCCCTGGCCAGGCCCTTGGCGGCCAGTGCGGTGATCGCGGAGGAGTCGAGGCCGCCGGAGAGCAGGCTGCACAGCGGGACGTCGGAGATCAGCTGGCGGTCCACGATGTCTTCGAGCAGCCCCCGGACGGTGGAGACCGTGGTGTCCAGGTCGTCGGTGTGCTCCCGGGCCTCCAGCGCCCAGTAGGTCCGCTTGGTGAGGCCGGCCCGGCTGACCTTGACGACCTGGCCGGGGCGTACCTCGTACATCCCGGAGAAGACCGCGTGCTCGGGGGTCTTGACCATCTCCAGGACCTCGCGCAGCCCGTCGGCGTCGATCCGGCGGGGCACCGAGGGGTGGGCGAGGATGGCCTTGGGCTCGGAGCCGAAGAGCACACCGCCGGGGAGCGGGTGGTAGTAGAGCGGTTTGACGCCCATCCGGTCGCGCATCAGAAGGAGTTCCTGGCGGCGGACGTCCCAGATGGCGAAGGCGAACATGCCGTTGAGGCGGTCGACGACGCCCTCGCCCCACTCCAGATAGCCGCGGAGGACCACCTCGGTGTCGCTGCGGGTGCGGAAGGAGTGGCCCCGGCCGGTCAACTCCTGGCGTAACTCGGGGAAGTTGTAGACCTCGCCGCTGTAGGTGAGGACGGCCAGCTCGCGCCCGTCCTCCTGGGCGACCATGGGCTGACGGCCGCCTTCGAGGTCGATCACGGAGAGCCTGCGGTGGCCCAGGGCGGCGTGCTCGTCCGCCCAGGCGCCCTCGTCGTCGGGGCCCCGGCAGGACATGGTCTCGGTCATGGCGGCCAACTGGGCCCGCTCGCCGCGGAGATCTCGCTCGAAGTCCACCCAGCCGGTGATTCCACACATGGTGACTCCTCGGGTCGTGGGGATCGCCGCACGGGGCTCATCTCCTGAGGTGTGCCGTGCGGTCTGCCATGGGACGCGTACGCGGTACGGGAGTGCCGTGGGGATGCCCGGTGGGGAGCGGTGACTCGGGGGCTCGGCGCTCGCGCGGAAGGGGGCCGATGGGTGGGGAACCCGGAACTCGGCGGTCCTGGGGCTCAGTCGCCCCGGAAGCCAACTACATCGATTCCCATCGACTGTTCCGATGAGGATCGTAACACTGTCCGGCACGTATCATAAGGGCCGACTCTCATCGGAGGCTGGCATGGACGATCGGCGATACGCCTGGCTGCCCGAACCCGACCTCGACCGGGTCGAACTGGGCACGGTGCTCCAGGCCCTGGCGGATCCGGTACGGCTGCGGATCATCCGGCTGCTGGACGCCTCGGGCGAGGGCTCGTGCAGCACGCTCGATGTGACGGTCAAACGCTCGACCGTCTCCCACCATCTGCGCACCCTGCGAGAGAGCGGTCTGGTCTCCACCCGGATCGACGGCAACGCCCGCTTCAGCCGGCTGCGCAGACAGGATCTGGAGCGGCGCTTCCCGGGGCTGCTGGACTCGGTGCTGTCGGCGGCCCCCGCGCGCCCCTGAGCCGTCGGACACGGGAGCGCTCGCGCCGCGAGGCGGCGGCCGGGCCCTCCCGCGTACGGTCCTCCCGCGTACGGCCCTCGCTCGCGAGCCCTTCGCCCGTACGTCCTTCATGACAGCAGCCCCGCCGCGATCCCGCGCGCGCACCGGATCGGCTCGGCGCTGCGCTCGCGCACGACGGTGACGGTCGCCCCGTCCATCAGCAGGACGAACTTCCGGGCCAGCGCGGCGCAGTCGGGCTGACCCGCCTCCGCGAGCAGCTCGGCGATGAAGGCGGCGACGGCCCTCTTGTGCTCGGTCGCGACCCGGTGGACCGGGCCGTCGGCGTCGGAGAACTCCGTCATGGCGTTGCTGAAGGCGCAGCCCCGGAAGTTCCCCTGCTCGCAGTCCTGTTCCAGGGCGTCGAAGACGGCCAGCGGGGCGCGGCCCCGGGCCGCCACCTCCGCCTCCAGCCACTGCCGCCAGAGCGTGTCCCGCTCCTCCAGCACCGCCACGACCAGCTCGTCCTTGCTGGCGAAGTGGCGGTAGAACGACGCGCGCCCGATGCCCGACGAGGCCAGCAGGCGTTCGACGCCGACCGCGCGGATGCCCTCCGCGAAGAAGAGTTCCCTGGCTGCCTCGATGAGCCGCTCGCGAGCGTGTGTGGCCATGGAGCCACCGTAATCGACCTTGACGGCAAACGGAAACGATCGGTACTGTCTCAACAGGACGGTACCGATTGGTTCCGAATGATCGACCCCCCCCGCTCGGGCAACTCCCCAGGCCCCTCGCCGCCCCGACGCCCCTGGCGCGCCACCCAGTTGCCCGTTGAAACCCAAGACTGGACGGTTATGGACAGCGGTATCCAAGGTAAATCCGAAGCATTACCCCCAAGCGCCGAGGAAGGCCTCCCCGAGCGCCGAGCCCCTCGCGGCAGCATCTTCATGCTGGGCTTCGCCACCTTCGCCATCGGTACGGACGAGTTCGTCCTGGCCGGAGTGCTCCCCGAACTCAGCGACGACCTCAGCGTCTCCGTCACCACCGCCGGCCAGGTGGTGACCGTCTTCGCGCTGACCTGCGCGGTGCTCGCGCCGATCCTGGCCACCGCCACCGCCCGGCGGGCCCGGCGCGGTGTGCTGATGCTCGCCGTCGTCGTCTATCTGGTGGGCAATGTCGCCACCGCCCTCGCCCCGACCTTCGCCACCGTGCTGATCGCCCAGATGGTCGCCGCCGCCGGAGCGGGGCTCTTCGTGCCGACCGCCGCGGTCACCGCGGCGGCGCTGGTCCCGCCGGGCCGCCAGGGCCGTGCCATCGCCGCGGTCACCACCGGATTCACCGCGGCCACCGCGCTCGGCGCGCCCATCGGCACCGCCCTGGGCGGCTATATGGGCTGGCGCTCGACGATGTGGTTCGTCGCCGTGCTCGCCGTGCTCGGCCTGATCGGCCTGCGGATCCTGGTGCCCGCCAAGATCGAGGCCCCGGCGGCGGAGAGCCTGAGGGCGCGCGTCGCACCGCTCAAGGACCGCCGGGTGCTGACCATCCTGGCGACCACCCTGATCGGCTTCACCGCCATCTACATGCCCTACACCTATATCGCCGTGGTCTTCGAACCGGCCACCGGCGGCAGCGGCGACCGGCTCGCGATCCTCATGTTCACCCTCGGAGTGATCGGCACCCTCGGCAACCTCGCCGCCGGACGGCTCGCGGACCGCATCGGCGGGCGCGGCGTGGTGGCGGTCGCCCTGGTGTGGATGGCGCTGAGCCTGGCCGTGTTCCCGCTGGCCACCGGCGCGTTCGTGTCCGCGCTCGTGATGATCGTCGTCTACGGCGTGGCGGCCTTCGCCATCACCTCGCCCCAGCAGCACCGGCTGATCACGCTCAACCCGCAGGCCGCCTCCGTGCTGGTGTCGCTGAACGCGGCGATCCTGTACCTGGCGATCTCCCTCTCCGGGGCCGTGGGCGCGGTCGGCATCAGCTGGGTCGGAGCCAACTCGCTGCCGCTGATCGCCGCCGCGCTGGCCCTCGTCGCCCTGGGGATCTCCGAGGTGGGCCACCGGATGTCCCGCCGGGCCCCGGCCTCCGAACCCGAACCCGGGGCCGGGACGGCCGCCGCCGAACCCGCGCCGCTCAGCAAGGGCTGACCCATGAGGGAACTCCAGTGGCCGGCGCCCGGGTCGGCCGAAGGCCGCCAGGGCGCCGGCCCGGAGGGACCCGGGCCCGCCGCCCCCGGCCGGGCGGGAGCCCCGGCGGCCCGGCCGGGACCGCCGTCAGCAGGCCGAACGGCACTCCCGGCCGGCCCGGCGGGGGAGAGGCATCGCCGTCACCCCCTCCTCCCGGAGACCTGCCGCCCCGGACTCGGCCCCGCCCCCGCCGGCCGAGGGGCGGGGACAGCCGGCTCCGTCCAGGCCCAGCAGACCGGCCCGGGCGGCGGCCGCCCCCGCCTGGAAGCGGCTCTCCGCGCGCAACTCCTCCATGATTCCCGAGATGTGCCGCCGGAAGGTGCGCGGCGACATCCCCAGCCGGCGGGCGACGACCTCGTCCTTCAGCCCCGAGGACAGCAGCTGGAGAATGGCGCTCTTCACCGCGTCCAGCGTCCCGCCGTAGGAGGTCGAGCCGTCCTCGAACTCCACCGCCGCGTGCCAGGCGTGGTCGTGGAACCGGCGCAGGATCTCCACCAGCGTCGGGT
This sequence comes from Streptomyces inusitatus, assembly GCF_014651115.1. GTDB lineage: Bacteria > Actinomycetota > Actinomycetes > Streptomycetales > Streptomycetaceae > Streptomyces > Streptomyces amakusaensis. The sequence goes on from NZ_BMWG01000016.1 coordinate 131,922, forward strand.
CGTAGACCATGAGGGGCTTCACCGTGTCCCCCGAGGGCGAGGGCAGCAGCACCAGCGCCGCCCTGCTGTCGAAGACCACCAGATGACCGAAGAGATCGTCGGAGGTGCGGGCGTCCGCCCCGGCGGCCACCGCCTCGTGCACCCGTCCCCGGGCGTCGGTGTCGGTGCGCACGGTGTGCTGATGGAGGGTGCGGACCGACACCCCCCGGCCCAGCGCCTGGAGCGTCAGCGGCCAGACCAGCCCGAAGAGCCGCCGGGTCTCACCGGCCCCCGCCTGCATCACCAGCATCTCCGAGGAGCAGTGCCGGGCCGCGTCGGCCAGCCGCAGCCGCAGCTGCTCCTCGTCCTCGGTGACGACGATCGTCTCCTGCCGCAGCTGGGCCCGCTGCGAGGTGCTGAAGATGTCGGAGAAACGTTTCAACCGCCGGTGCGCGGCCGCGAGACTGCTCTGCTGCTCATGGATCCGCCGCTCCATCGGCGCGATCAGCTCCACCTGGGCGGCGCTGGGACTCTCCCCGGAGAACGTCCTCGTCGACTCGTCCAGCCGCACCAGCTTGAGATCCCGCAGCAGCCGCAGCGCCTGCTCGGCCTCCAGCCGCGAGACATGGAACTCCTCGGCCGCCTCCCGTACCTTGACCGCCCCGCGCGGCAGCGACCAGGAGTAGATCTGGAGGGCCAGCTCCTCCGACCTGCCGTCCGCGGGCAGCGGGCGATCGTTCCCCCCGGCGCCCTGTCCTCTGAAGGGACGAGGGATTTCCAGCGGTACCGTGCGCTTCGTCATGATCGCTTCCCTTCAGCAGTCGAGATCTTCAAGAATCGCCGTGACGAACTCCGCCGTGCGGGCGGTCCAGAAAAAATGGTCGCCGGGGAATTCGGCCAGCCGGAAAGAGGCTTCCGTATGGCCCTTCCAGGCGAGCGCCGCGACCCTGTCGACGTAGGGGTCCTCCGAGGAGAGCAGAAAGGTGACGGGACAGGACACCGTCTCGTCCGGAGGGCGGAGATAGGTGGAATTGAGCCGGTAGTCCTGACGTGTCACCGAAAGGATCATCCGGCGGAACGCCGGTCTGCCGAGCAGTTTCGGCGAGACGCCGCCCAGGGCGCGGAGTTCGTCGATGAGATCGTCGTCGGTCTCCAGCGGCCGCAGCCCCAGACCGGCGGAGGGCGAGGGCCGTCCCGAGACGAACAGCCGCACCGGAGCGCCGCCCCCGCGCTCCAGGGCGCGGGTCAGCTCGAAGGCGACGGCCGCCCCCATGCTGTGGCCGAGGACGGCCAGCGGCGGGCCCTCGCGCCAGGGGCGCAGCTCGTCGTGGATCCTTCCGGCCAGCTCCCCGATGTCCGCGGCGGCCGGTTCGGCGCCGCCGCCCCGGCGGCCCGGGTACTGCACGGACAGTACTTCCACCGATGGGGGGAAGGCAGCGGCCAGGGGCGAGAAAGCGCTGGCCGAAGCCCCCAGATAGGGGCAGCAGACCAGCCGGAAGCGTGGCTTCGGCACTGGATGGAACACTTTTATCCAGCTGCTCGGGTCAAGGTCGGGGTGGGCAGGGGACTCCGATGGCGGTGGGGTTGAAGTGCTCAATGAGCCCTCCGGGGTTGGGGGTGCCCCGGCGCGGCAGCGCGCGTCGGCGAAGTGGGCGGTTCCGGGTAGTCGTGGGGCCCGGCCCGTCGTCGTTCGTGATGTGCTCGTGCCCATGACGGTCGGACAGCTGCGAACCTCCTCGAAGGGGACGAAGGAATCACCTTGACCGATCTTGCCGAATGGATATGCACACGTCATCGCCCGAACCGGATTCACTTTTTCGGTCCGGCACGGCCCTTGCGACCAGGGGGTGTCCTTGATCGATTTTTGAAATATCCTCAAAGGGAACACTGATTCCTCGGGGCCCGGTGCCGTCGGCTCCCGAACTCCGTCGGCCTCCCCCGTAAGGAACTCATAAAGAACCGGTCCCGCGCGCCGGACGAAGCGCGAGGACCACCTTCCATCAGCTCATCGGTCTCTGCTGGGAGAATCATCCGTGAGTGGCGTCACCAAGCCGGGCAGCAAGGCGTACAGAACGAAATTACGCACCGAGTTGACAGAACTGGGCCTCTCGGAGCGCCAGGTCGCCGAGCAGATGGTGGCCGATCTGATCAGAGAGTGCGCCATGCGGCCGAGAACCGCGCACCGGGTCGCCCGGGAGATCTCACTGGAGAAGGCGGCGGCCGACTACAACGCCCTCTCCCGCGACCCCCGCGCCACGATGACCGGCGGCCGCGTCTGGGAGTACGAACAGTGGCCGCAGCGCGGCAGCCGCCCCTCCCCGAGAGTGCTGCGCCTCCTCGCCGCCGTCTACGGCACCACCTGGGAACGGCTGGTCGACGTGGACGACCTCCGGCACATGCCGGAACACGACCGGGCCGCCTACCAGTCCGCGCTCACCGCGCCCGCCACCGGCCGGAGCGGCACCGGCACCGCGACCGGCACCGCCGCCGGCAAGGAGCCCGAGACGGCCGCCGCCTTCGAACAGAGCGCCGTCGACTCCCTCGCCCTCGCGGCCAGGGTCTCCGGGACCAATGTCGACGCCGCCACCATCGAACTGCTCAACCAGGAACTCGTCGACCTCACCTACGTCGTCATGCACCACTCCCCGCACCGGGCCTTCCAACGCGCCCTCCTCCTCCGCGACCAGGTCTCCCAGCTCCTCAAGGGCCGTCAGCGCCTCACCCACACCCGCGACCTCTACGTCATCGCCGCCAAGTGCTGCGCCCTGCTCGCCTGGTTCGCCGAGGACCTCGGCTACCACGCTTCGGCCCTGGACCACGCCAGGGCCGGCTGGATCTGCGCGGAGCAGGCCGACCACAACGGGGCCCGCCGCTGGATCCGGGTCGTCCAGTCCCGGACCGCCTTCTGGGCCGGCGACTACATCGAGTCCGCCCGGCTCGCGGCCGACGGCCGGGGGCGGTTGTACGCGGACGGCGTGGAGCCCTATCTGATCCTGCTGGAGGCCCGCGCCTGGGCGGCGGCCGGCGAGGAACCCTGCGTACGCGAACTGCTCTCGCACTGGCAGGACGAACCCGTCTATCTCGTCGACCCCCGGAGCGAGGACCTCTTCTTCAACCTCACCCGGGACCGGCAGCACTATCTGGCCGGCGGCTCCCTGCTGCTGCTCGGAAAGAACGAGGAGGCCTCCGGCGAGCTGGAACAGGCCCTCACCCTCTTCGGCGATCTCCGCCGCGAGCACCGCTACTTCGGCATGGAACTGCTCAGCCGGATCGACGCGGCCCGCGCCCAGCTCCGCCACCGCGAGCTGGAGGCCGTGCCCCAGCTCCTCGACCCCGTACTCAAAAGCCACCCCTCGCAGCGGCTGAACATGTGCATCGTCGGCATGCACGGCATGCGCGCCGAGATCTCCGAACACCGCTTCCGGGGCAATCGCACGGCCCGCGTCCTGGCGGAGCGGATGCGGGACTTCTGCGCCCACTGGGCCGCCGCGGGCGAACAGACCGGCACCACGACCGCGTAGGCCGGACACCCCCGGGCCCCGGCGGGCGAACGATCACCGAAGCGAGAGAAGGACGAGAGCCCCATGCCCCGCAGCACCCCGCCGCCGCCCACCGGCATCGGCCTGACGGCCCTCCTCACGGCCGGCGCGCGCGTCGCCGAGAACATCCGCCTCGACCCCCTCTACCGGGACCATGTGGCCCCGCTCTTCCTGGAGTCGGCCGGGGCCCGGGACACCTGGTGGCCCTTCCCCGGCCGGGAGGAGGACGCCCTCTGGCGCTGGCTCAACGGCTACATACCCCTGCGCACCCGCTTCTTCGACGACTACCTCCTCGACGCCGGCCGCCGGGGCCGCCACCAGGTCGTCGTCCTCGGGGCCGGACTGGACACCCGCGCCTTCCGGCTGCCCTGGCCCTGTCCGGCGCCCGGCGGGGAGCCGGGCGACCGGGCGGCGACCGTGTACGAGATCGATCTGCCGTCCGTCCTCGACTTCAAGGAAGCCGTCCTGACCGGCCGTCGCGGACGGCCCCGGTGCGCGCGCGCCGCCGTCCGCGCCGATCTGCGGGGCAACTGGACGAGCGGCCTCCTCGCCGCCGGATTCCGCCCCGACCTGCCGACCGCCTGGCTGGCCGAGGGGCTCGCCGCCCATCTCGGCCCGGAGGAGAACGACCGCCTCATGGAGAGCGTCACCCGGCTCTCCGCCCCCGGCAGCCGGTTCGCCACCGAGTACTGGAACAGCGCCACCCTCCGGAGCTGGAGCGAGGCGATGGAAGGCGCGCCGTCGATGGACTTCCTCCGGCCCCATCTGCGGCCGGGCTGCCGGGGCGAACCCGAGGAGTGGTTCGCCGCCCACGGCTGGCAGGCCGATGTCCACGCCCTCACCGAACTCGCCCACACCCATCTGCGCCCGCGCGCCCTCGCCTCCGGCCCCCGGACCTCGGCGGCCGCCCGCGCCATGAACCGCGCACTGGTCGTCGCCGCCACCTGAATGCCGCGGCCCCTCGGCGCGGCCGCGCCCGGGGGCCCCGGGTCCGGCCCCCGGCCCCGGTCCCCTTCCCCCCTCCGGCCCCGCCCCCGGCCCCCCCCCCCCCGGAGGCCCCCGCGCCCCCGCGGCGCCGCCGCCCGGGGGGGCCGCGGCTCTGGCCCCGGTCCCGGTCCCGGTCCCGGTCTCAGCCTCGGCCGATGAACGGCATCGTCGTCGGCATGACCGTCAGGAACTGCACATTGGTGTCCGCCGGCATCGACGCCATCAGCAGCAGCGCCTCGGTGAAACGCGCCACCGGAATGGTCGCCTCCACCGCCATCGATCCATCGGCCTGCATCGCGGCCGGCTGCGGACCCCCGTCCATCGGGGTCACATTGCCGACGTCGATCTGACCGCAGGAGATGTTGTACGGCCGCCCGTCCAGCGAGAGACCCCGGGTCAGCCCCAGCACCGCGTGCTTGGCCGTGGTGTACGCGATCGCGTTCGGACGCGGCGCGTACGCGGAGGGAGCGCCGTTGTTGATGATGCGCCCGCCCTGCGGGGACTGGTCCCGCATCAGCCGGAACGCCTCCTGCGCGCAGAGGAAGGTCCCGGTGACCGTCGTGTCCATGATCCGGGTCCAGTCCGCGTACTCCACCTCCGTGACCGGCCTGCGGGGCACGGCCGCGCCCGCGTTGTTGAACAGCAGGTCCAGCCGGCCGAACCGGCTCCGTACGGTCTCGAACAGCGCCGTGACCCCGGCCGGCTCCCTGATGTCCGTGGGCACCGCGATCACCCGGTCGGCACCGGCCCCCGAGAGCGCGACGGTCTCCTCCAGCGCGTCCGCGCGCCGGCCGGCCAGCGCCACCGTCCATCCCTCGCCGAGCAGCGCCAGCGCGCTCGCCCGGCCGATGCCGCTGCCGCCGCCGGTGACGACGGCGATCCTGCCCCCGCCGCTCATCGGGTCTCGTCCATCCAGATGCGCAGCATCCGCCGCGACGGCGCGCCCGGCGTGTCGACATAGGCCGAACGTCCGTGCATCACCCGGCTGTTGCGGATGACCAGCAGATCGCCCGCGCCCAGTCGCATCCCGAAGGCGATCTCCGGCCGGTAGAGCACCTCGTCCAGACAGTCCAGCGCCTCCCGCCGGGCCGGGCTCAGCTCGGCGGACGCCCGTACCGTACGGGTCTGGTAGTAGCAGCAGATCTTCCCGTCGTCCTGGGTGAACAGAATGGGGGTGACGATGTGCTGCTGTCCCGCCCGGCCGCTGCGGTCGAAGGTCCACTCCTCCTTGAGGAGGGCGAGCACATCGGGCCGCTCCCGCTCGATGATGTCGTGGACGTGCCCGGCGCTCGCGAGCTTGGTGTTGCCCCCCTCGCTGCCCGCGGCGGGCTGGAGACAGAGCAGCACCAGCAGATCGCAGGTGTCGCAGTGGAAGCCCAGCTCGGTGTTGCCGTCGCCGTCGCGGTCGCGCAGCACCTGGGTCAGATCCCCCGCGGCGTTCTGCGGAATGATCTCCCCCAGCTCCCGCAGGGTGAACGACAGCGCGGAGACGATCGACTCATCGGGGGCGGAGGGGTCCATCAACCCGCTGACGTGCGCGAACCCCACGGTCTTGAGGCTGTTGCCGAGGAAGGAGCCCAGCTTCTCGCGTACCGGGTCGCCCGTCCCCCACTTCTCGGCGACGGCATCGTCCCACAGCAGCCGCCGGTCCTCGCCGGTGAACGGCAGGGACCACACCTCGCGTCGGGTGTCCAGATAGTCGCTGTTCCAGGCGATGTCGCGGAGCGTGTTCTCAGTCATGTCGTGATCAGTCCTTTCAACGGCGGCACGGTGTCGTTCACTCCGCCGCGGCGGAGACGGCCGCGGACCACAGCGTCAGCGCCTCGTCGATCTGCGCGGCCTTCACGACCAGCGCCGGAATCATCCGGATGATGTTGCCGTGCTCCCCGCAGGGCAGCAGCAGCAGTCCGCGCTCGGCGGCGGCCCGCTGGGCCCGCTGGGCGGTGAGCGGGTCGGGAGAGCCGTCGGGCAGGCAGAACTCGCTGCCCGCCATCAGCCCGAGCCCCCGGACGTCGGCGATGACGGGGAACTCGGAGGCGACCTTCCGCAGCCCCTCCAGCAGCCGCGCGCCCTGCTCGGCGGCGTTCGCCACCAGGCGTTCGTCACGGATGACGTCCAGCGTGGCGAGCGCGGCGGCGCAGGCCACCGCGTTGCCGCCGTAGGTGCCGCCCTGCGAGCCCGGCCACGCCTTGGCCATCAGCTCGGTGGGCGCGGCGATCGCGGAGAGCGGGAAACCGCTCGCCAGCCCCTTGGCGGTGATCACCACATCGGGCACGACGCCCGCGCTGTGCTGATGGGCCCAGAACCGGCCCGTACGGCCGAAGCCGGTCTGGACCTCGTCGAGGACCAGCAGGATCCCGTGCCGGTCCGCCCGCTCCCGAAGGCCCGCCAGGAAGGCCGCGGGCGCGGGGATGTAACCGCCCTCGCCGAGCACCGGCTCCACGAACATGGCGGCCGTCTCGGCCGGCGCGGTCACGGTGGCCAGCACCCGGTCGAGGCCGCGCAGCGCGTACTCGACGGCCTCCTCCTTGCTCATCCCCAGCCGGAAGGCGCTGGGGAAGGGGGCCACCGCGACGCCGGGCATCAGCGGGCCGATGCCCGCCCGGAAGCGGGTGCCCGCGGTGGTCAGCGAGGCGGCGCCCATGGTGCGCCCGTGGAAGCCGCCGTCGAACACGATCACGTTCTGCCGGCCGGTCGCGTGCCGGGCCAGCCGCAGCGCCGCCTCCACCGCCTCGCTGCCGGAGTTGAGGAAGAACAGCGAGTCCAGCCCGGGCGGCAGCACGTCGCCGAGCCGCTCGGTGAGCTGGAGCAGCTGGTTGTGCAGCACAGTCGTGTACTGCCCGTGGATGAGCTGTCCCGCCTGCTGCCGTACCGCCTCGACCACCCGGGGGTGGCAGTGACCGGTGCTGGTCACGCCGACCCCGGAGGTGAAGTCGAGATGGCGCCTGTCGTCGGCGTCGTAGAGGTACATCCCCTCGCCGCGGGTGGCGACGACCGGGGTGGCTTGCTTGAGCACCGGGGAGAGCTGGGGCATGGCGTCACTTTCTGTGGGAACGTGCTGGTTCATCAGGACGGCGGGGCCGTCAGGTGAGCTGGGCCGAGGCGGCGGTCGCGGGAAGGAAACCGGTCGTGGCGGCCCAGGAGAGAGCGGCCGACCACCACTGCGGGGTCGGCGGGGCGAAGCGCACACCGAGCCGGTCGAGCACCGACGTCGTCCATGAGCTGTCGACCATGATGTTGCGGTCGCCGAGCTGGGACCAGGTCGAAGCCAGCCGGGCCGTGGCCGGATCCTCGCGCTCGGCCCTGGCGAGCGCCGCGGCGAACGTGGCGTCGTCGGTCAGCCTGATCCGGTAGCCGTGGTCGATCATCCACGCCACCAGCTCGTCGTGGGCCACGGTGTGCGGGGTCTCCACGTGGTAGACGCCCGGCGCCGCGTGCGGATGGGCCGCGATCGCCGCGATGCCCGCCGCGACGGTGTCCGCGTGCGAGAACTCGAAGGTCGTCGCCGGCCTGCTCGGGGCCGCGCCCGCCAGCACATAGCCGCGGACCACCTGATAGATCCGGTTGTCCTGGACATTGCGCTGGAACGCGCCGGTCCGGCTGTCCGCCGCGATGTGGCCGCTGCGGTGGATGTACGCCTGACGGCCGGAGGCGGCCCACCCGCGCACGGACTCCTCCGCCCGGAACTTCGCCTTCTCGTACGGGGTGCGGAAGGTCTGGCCGATCCGCAGATCGGCCTCGCTGAACCGCCGGGGCGCGCCCTCGACCCCGCCGGAGACTGCGAGCGTGGAGACATGGTGGAAGCGCGCCCCGGGGGCCTCCCGGTCGATCCAGGACAACAGCCGCCGCACGGCGGTGTTGTTGGTGCGCTCCAGATCGGTGGGCGATGCCACCAGCCGGACGTCCGCCGCCGAGTGCACCACGATCTGCGCCGCTCTCGCCCGGGCCAGACCGTCGGGGGAGAGCCCCAGACCCTCCCGGTCGATGTCCCCGGCGATCACATCGGCGCCGCCGAGCCGCCGGGCCGCCGCCGCGTCGCTCTCGCCGCGCACCAGACAGGTGACGCGTGCGCCGCGCTCGCTGAGCTGACCGAGCAGATGCCCGCCGAGATAGCCGGTCGCGCCGGTGAGCAGCACCCGGGCCGGCTCGCGCACCACTCGCCAGCTGTCGCGGGGAGGTAAGGCGCCGGTGTGCAGAAGCTGGCCGGAGGTCGAGGCACTCGCCCTGGTGTGGGGGAGCGCCGTGGTGTCCGCGAGGGCGGCGACCGAGCGGGCGAAGGCGGCGAAGACCGCCTCCGCGTTCTCGTGGGAGAGCCGGGGCCACGCGTACACCAGGTCCGTCACCAGCCTGCCGCCGATGATCCGGGCGGTGAGCCGGATCCGGTAGAGCGAGTCGCCGGAGGCGCAGCGGGCCGAACCGGCCCGCTCGTCGGCGATCGTCCACTCCAGCGAGGGCTCGTCGGTGAGCTGGAAGGTGCCGAGGAAGTTGAACCCGGTCTCCGGGCGCGCTCCTTCGACGTCCATCGGCAGTTGGGGAGCCTGCCGCAGCTCCTCCTCGGCCCCGGCCGCCGCCCGCTCGGGCCCGCCGGTCCCGTCGACCGCCACCCACTTCACGGCGGTGAACCAGCCCACGGTGTCGAGATGCTGTCCGTCGTCGCCCTCGGTGGAGCGGCCGTGCGTCTCCACCTCCACCCCGAGCCGGGGCTGACCGCTCCAGCCGGAGACGGCCTCGGCGAACGCCGTCAGCAGGATCGCCTCCAGCCGCTGCGAACGCCCGTGCCGCTCGACCAGCTTGGCGGTCGCCCGCTCGTCGAGACTCCAGATCAGCGTGGCGGGCTCGGTGCCGCCCGTCGTGTCGTCGGCCGGGAGCCGGGGTGCGACCGCCTCCTGTACGGGGACGGCCGGGGCGGCCGATCCCGCCCAGGAGTAGAAGTCGGCGGTCGGCGGCAGTTCGGCCGGCAGGCCGTCGCGTGCCGCCCGGTAGGCGCAGGCGAGATCGTCGAGCAGGATCCGCCAGGAGAGGCCGTCGACCACCAGATGGTGGGCGATCAGCGCCAGCCGGTCCTCCACGCCGGGCCCGCCGCGGAACAGATGGACCCTCAGCAGGCGTCCGGCCTCCGGATCGAGGCTGCGGTGCAGCTCGGTGCAGATCCCGCCGACGGTCTCGGCCACCGGATCCGTCCCCCGGATCGAGGAGTGGCTGACCGCGTCCGGGTCGCCCTCGGGCAGCGGGGCGCCGGGCCCGGCCGGGCCGACGGGGGTGCGCAGCGCCGGGTGGCGGCGGAGTACGGCGAGGACGGCCGCCGCGAGGGCGGGGGCGTCCACGGGTATCGCGCACCGCAGCACCACGGACTGGTTCCAGTGCCGGGGGTCGTCGACGGGCTGCCGGAACAGCCACCGCTGGGCGGGGGAGAGCCTGCGGTCCCCGGTGTCGATCCGCTCGGCGGCCGGGGCGGGCCGCTCCCCGGCGGCGAGGGCGGCCGCCGCCAGCAGGGTGGGCGTGGGGTGCTCGTAGAAGTCCTCGAAGCCGACCCGGTGCCCGCGCCTGCGCAGAAAGGCGATGGTCCGCATGGCGAGGATGGAGTCCCCGCCCAGGCTCAGCACATCGGCGTCCAGGTCCACCAGGGGCAGGCCCAGCGCGTCCGCCCACAGCTCGGCGACGTCCCGGGCGAGCGCCGTACCGGCCCCGCCGTCCTCGTCCCCCTTCCCGCGGGCGCCGCGCGCCCGGGTCTCGATGAGCCCGGCGACGACGGCCGTGAGCCGCTCCCGGTCGAGCTTTCCGTTCGGTCCGAAGGGGAACTCCGGCACCGCGAGGATCGGCTGCGGGACCGAGTAGCCCGGCAGCCGGTCGCGGAGATGGGAGCGGAGCGCGGCGAGGGTCTCGCTCTCGCCGTCCGGACCGGTCAGCCGTACGGCGGCCAGGAGCTGGCTGCCCGTCGGGGTGCCGCGCACGATCACGGCGGACTGGCCGACCCCGGGGAACTCCTCCATCGCGTGCTCTATCTCGACCGGGTCGACCCGGAAGCCCCGGACCTTCACCTGCCGGTCGGAGCGGCCGACGAAGACCAGGTTCCCGTCCGGCCTGCGGCGGCAGACGTCGCCGGTCCGGTACATCCGCCGGCCGCCGTGGCTGATGAAGCGGCGCGCGGTCTCGGCCGGGCGGCCGAAGTAGCCCGCGCTGACGCCCCGTCCGCCGATGTGGAGTTCGCCCACCACATCGTCGGGGGCGAGCTGGAGGTCCACCTCGCCGATGGCGGTCCCGATGGGCACGGTGGCCTCGTCGGCGGGGAGTTCACCGGCGGAACGGGCGAGGAAGCAGGTCGCGCCGACGGTGGTCTCGGTCGGGCCGTAGTGGTTGGCGACCCGGGCCGCGACGCCCTGTTCGAGCAGGCTCACGGCGAGCGGCCGGGGCAGCGCCTCGCCGCCGAGGATCACCGTGTCCAGCGTCGGGGCGTCGGCGGGCCGGCCCGCCAGCAGTGCCGTCAGATGCGAGGGGGTCGTCTTCAGCATCGTCACCCCGGCCCCGCGCAGCGCGGCCCAGAAGCGCTCCGGGTCGCGCACCTCGTCGTCGGGGACGATGTGCACCGACCCGGCGGTCGCCAGCGCGAGCAGCCAGGAGGTGTGCCCGAGGTCGGCCGCCAGCGTGGTCACATGGGCGACCCGGGGCGCGTCCGCCTCGGTGAGGCCCAGCCGCTCGCGGAGCGCCCGGGCGTAGTGGACGGTGTTCGCGTGGGTGACCGCGACGGCCTTCGGCTCCCCGCGCGAGCCCGAGGTGAAGGACAGATACGCCACGTCCTGGGGCGCGCAGCCGTCCGGCGCGGGGCCGGGGACGGCGTCGACGGGCGCGCTCCCGAGGAGCGCGCCGGGGTCGATCACCTCGGTGCGGTACGGCTCGGGCGCGAGGAACTCCGCACTGGTGGAGAGCGCCAGGCCCGCTTCGACGGCCTCCAGCCGTCTGCGTATGTCGGGCGGGCTCCACCCGGGGTCGACCAGCACGGCCGTCGCCCCCGAGCGCAGCACGCCGAAGAGCAGCGCGCACACCCGGGCGTCCCGGGGACCGAAGACCGCCACCCGGTCGCCGCGCCCGACGCCGGCCCTGGCGACCAGGGCCGCGACCCGGCTCGCCACGGTGTCGAGGGCGCGGTAGTCGAAGGTGCGCACCCCGTCGCCGATCGCGGGCCGGTCCGGGTGGGTCAGGGCGTTGTGGGTCAGCAGCTCGGGCAGCGAGGCGGCGTGTCGCTTCGCTAGCGTCATGTACTCAGACCTCCGGTAGTGGCGCGGGCCGCGATGTCGCCGGCGACGAAGACGGTCAGCTCCTGCTCGGGCGACAGCCGCCGGCCGAGTTCCCAGGAGACCATCCGGTGCAGGCCGTCGAGATGGACGAGCCCCTTGCCGAGGGTCAGGCCCGAGTAGTCCTCGTGCGGCAGCGGGAGGGTGCTCAGATAGATCGAGGTGGGCGGGGCGTCCCGGAAGCGGTCGAGCTTGGCCCGGCAGACCGGGTCGGCCTCGGACCACTCCGCCTCACGCGAGCGCAGCAGCCGCACGGCCTCGCCGACGGTCAGCCCGGAGCGGGGCACCAGCTCGCACCCGCCGCCCTCGCTCAGATGCCAGGGCAGCATGACCTCGCTGACATCGGCCCCGGTGATCCGGACCCTGGACCAGCCGCCGAAGGTCGCGTCCGCCAGCTCCAGGGCGTTGACCGCGTCCTGATTGGTGTTCGCCTCGTGCTCCCGGTCCACGGGGTGGTCCCGCCGGAAGTGCGACCGCACCTCGTCAAAGGTGACCGAACTGACCACATGCATCGCTGTGACTCCTCCTCATGCCGATGGGGCGTACTCGGTGAAGTGACGCTCCGAGAACAGTTCCGGCCAGCGGCCGCCGTCGAGCTCCAGGGCGCGGGCCCGGGCGAGCATGTGCCGCCAGTACGGCTTCACGGGCCGCCAGCGGGCTCCCGTCTGGCAGTACGACGCGTCGACGAAGTAGCGGGGGCGAGGGGGGCCGCTGGGGCTCGGCGCGGGCCGGCGGGCGTGCAGCAGGGCCGAGTTGATCAGCAGGGTGGTGCCGGGGGGCAGCTTGTCGATCACGATCTCGCCCGGCAGCTCGGAGGTGTCCAGATGGGCCAGCGCGGCCTTGTCGCGGGGCTCGTGGTGGGAGCCGGGCAGCAGGGCGAGGCTGCCGACCGTGCCGTCGAGGCCGCCCAGGTAGTGCAGCGCGTGGACCATCAGCAGCTTGGGGTTCTCGGCGTCGTTGGGCTCGTGGTCGTGGTGCCAGGGCTTGCCCGCGACCCCGGGGCCGTGCCGGTCGCTGTGCAGATGATGGAAGACGAAGGGGTCGCCCATCAGCTCGGAGATGATCCGCATCAGCGGCTCATGGGTGAGCAGTTCGCCGTGCGCGGGCTGCTCCAGCTCCATCACCGGCGGCGGGTCGTCGGGGGAGGGGTTGACGCAGGCGGCTATCGACTTCGCCCGCAGTCCCTCGTCCACCCATCGGTCCACTTCCGGCTTGAGCCTCTCCCGCAGTTCCTCCGGCAGTAAGCCGGGCAGTACGAGGTATCCGGACTCCGCGAACTGTTCCCGCTGAGCCGGGACGATGCCGTTGCCCTCGAAGAACAGTGTCATGGGGAATCACTCCCTTTCCCGTGATGATGATGCCGTGTGCGTGTCTTCGGCGCGGTCGTTTCGGACGGACCGCGCTCCGTGGCGCTTCTCATGGTCGTGATCTTGGTATTGGTGCTGGTCCTGGTGCTGATCTTTGGTCCCGGTACGCCGGACAAGCCGGAGATCTGGTGATCAACTCCTGCCGGGGCTCGCTGAGCCCGCCCTGCTCAGCGGTGCGTAGAGGGTGCCGAGCGTGACGAGGCACTGAATGGCGGTGATGACCGCGAACAGCGTCGTGGCGCCGAACTCGGTGAGCAGCCAGCCGCCCATCAGGGCGCCGAAGGGGATGGCCGCGAAGGGCACGGCGCGCTGGATTCCCACCACCCGGCCCAGGAACGCGCCGTCGACGGCCCCCTGGCGGTAGGTCCGCCAGGGCACCAGGAAGACGGAGGTCGCCAGGCCCGCGAGGAACCAGCAGGCGCTCAGCACCCAGACGTCGGTGGAGAACGCGGGCAGCAGCAGGGCGGCGGCCATCGCCGCCCGCGCCGTCCACATGAGGAGGTCCCCGTCTAGTCTTCGCATCAGGGTCGGCGCGACCGTCGCGCCGAGGACCGCGCCCACGCCCTGGGCCATGGAGACGACGGCGAGCGAGACCGGGATCTCCCCGCCCGGACCGGCCACGATGAAGATCAGATTGGCCGCGGCGGCGGGGAAGGCGAAGTTGCTGACGGTCAGCAGCACGGTGGCCCAGGCCAGCCCCCGGTCCCGCGATATCAGCTGTATCGCGGCGACGGAGTCCGGCTTCAGCGACCGGCAGGCCTTGACGATCGAGGGGATCAGCCGGCGTCCGGTCGCCACCACCGCCGTGGAGGCGATCAGGGCGGCGGACACCGCGAACGAGACCCCGTTGGCGAAGCTGGCGGCGGTCGGTCCCAGCAGGGTGACCACGGCGACGCCCGCGACCGGGCCGAGGGTGCTGAGGGTGCCGTCCGCACCCTGTACCCAGGCGTTCATCGCGGGCCTGCGCTCCTTCGCCACCCGCTCGGCCAGGAAACCCTGGAAGGCGGGGAAGGAGAACGGCCGTACACAGCCCAGCAGAAAGGCCGCCGTCATGATCAGCGCGACCGAGGGCTCGAACAGACAGAGCACCCCGATCCCGACGACGATCACCGAGGAGACCACGTCGCACAGGATCATCAGCTGACGCCGGTCGGCGCGGTCGGCGACCACACCGCTGAAGAGCCCGATCACTACAAAGGGAACAAACTCGACCGCGTACGTCAGCGCCGTCGAGATCGCCGAGCCGGTGAGCTGGAGCACCAGTACCGGCAGCGCGAAACGGAAGATCCAGTCGCCGCTGCTGGAGACGATGAACGCCGCCCGCAGTAACGATTCATCACGGCGGCGCGCCTCCTCGTTCATGACATACCGGCAGCGGATGGGGAGCGGCTGGCCACAGCCGCGGAAGGTCTTTCCGGGTCAAGACGTGCGCAGAACAAAACAAGCCCCCGTGTGGTCCCCCGGGCGGCTCTCCCGGGCGGGTCGGTCGGCTTCTCGGCGTGGCGGGGCCGGCCCGGTCACGGGCCTCGGGGGCGCGACGCTGCGTCCCGGCCGCCGCCACGCCGTGACGGCATGGCGGCGGGGCTCAGGGCCTCCCGCCGCCGCGCCGCCGTCGGGTGGTCCACACCGGGCGCCCGGCGGCCGTGGGGAAGTCGGCGCGGGCGGCGGTGGCATGGGACGAAAGGAGCGTTTCGGAGCGGCTCATCGACTGTTCCTTTCGTGTGGTGCGCCCGGCCCTGTCGCGAAGGGCCCGGCCTTGAGCTGTCACGGCCGCTGGCGGGCGGCCTCCGCTACAGCTTCTCCGGAGGTGCCGGTGCGGGGCATCGTGGAAAACCACGAGTTCAGTGCCGCGCTTCCATGAGGCGACTCTCATCAATCAGCCCATTTCGTGCATTGATCACGCCAACCGCCTGCCATTCCGAGCCGACTTGGCCGAGACCTGTGGCAATGAGCGCGTGATCGGCGCAGCATCGTCCGCCACCGGCCGCCGGCCGGGTCCCCCTCCCCACAGGAGCCCCCATGGACACCCCCACCCCCTTCGCCCCCCTCGACGCGGTCGTCGTCGGCGCCGGTCTCTCCGGCCTCTACCAGCTCCATCGACTGCGCGAACTGGGATTGCGCACCCGGGTCTTCGAGGCGGGCGACGACGTCGGCGGTACCTGGTACTGGAACCGCTACCCGGGCGCCCGCTGCGACATCGAGAGCATGTCGTACTCGTACTCCTTCTCCCCCGAGCTGGACCAGGAGTGGGTGTGGAGCGAGAAGTACGCGGGCCAGCCGGAGATACTGCGCTATCTCCGGCATGTCGCCGACCGGTTCGGGCTGCGCGCGGACATCACCCTGAGCACCAGGGTCACCCGGGCGGTGTACGACGAGGACGGCCGCGTCTGGCGGATCTCCACCGACACCGGGGAGAGCGTCACCGCCCGGTTCCTGGTGATGGCCTCGGGCAGCAACTCGGCCCCCAAGACACCGGACGTCCCCGGCTTCGGCTCCTTCGCCGGGCCCACCTACCACACCGCCCGCTGGCCGCGGGAGGGCGTCGACCTCACCGGCCTGCGGGTCGCCGTGATCGGCACCGGCTCCTCCGGGGTGCAGATCGTCCCGGAGCTCGCCGGGCGCGCCGCCGAGCTGACCGTCTTCCAGCGCACCCCGGCCTACGCGCTGCCCGCCTTCAACCGCCCGCTCTCCGCCGCCGAGGTCGCCGAGCGCAAGGCCGGCTACCCCGAGTTCCGCCGGGCCCAGCGCCGCTCCAAGGGAGGCAGCGTCGTCGAGATGCCGACCCGCTCCGCCCTGGAGGTCAGCCCGGCGGAGCGCACCGCCACCTATGAGGCCGGCTGGCGGTCGGGGCTGCTCAGCGGATTGCTGCGGTCGTACACCGACCTTCTCGTCGACGCGGAGGCCAATGAGACGGCGGCCGAGTTCGTCCGGGGGAAGATCGCCTCGATCGTCGCCGACGAGGAGACCGCCGAGAGGCTCACACCCCGCACCTTCCCCTTCGGCACCAAGCGCCCCTGTCTGGACAGCGGCTACTACGCCGCCTACAACAGGCCCGGGGTGAGACTGGTGGACCTCGCCGCCACCCCGATCGAGGAGATCACCCCGAAGGGCGTCCGCACCTCGGAGCGGGAGCATCTCTTCGACGCGATGGTCTTCGCCACCGGCTTCGACTCCCTGACCGGGGCGCTGACCGCCGTGGAGATCGTGGGCAGGGGCGGGATCACGCTCCGGGAGAAGTGGGCGGACGGCCCGAGGAGCTGTCTCGGGCTGCTGACGGCGGGCTTCCCCAACCTCTTCACCGTCGCCGGGCCGCTCAGCCCCTCGGTCCTCACCAATATGGTGGTCTCCATCGAACAGCATGTGGAGTGGATCACCGACTGCGTCGCCCATCTCCGCGACCGGGGCCTCACGGAGATCGAGGCCGACCCGGCCGCCGAGGACGCCTGGACGGCCCATGTCGCCGAACTCGCGGCCCAGACCCTCTACCCGGCCGTCGCCTCCTGGTACACCGGGGCGAATGTGCCGGGCAAGGCCCGGGTCTTCCTCGCCTATGTGGGCGGCGCCGACCGCTACCGCGCGGAGTGCGACGCCGTGGCCCGGGACGGCTACCGGGGCTTCGCCCTCTCCTGAGTTCCCGGGCGCGGCCCGTGCCCGCCGGGGGCGCGGGCCGCACCCGGGCCGGTACGCCCGGGGTCAGACCGTCTCGGTGTCGTAGAAGCAGAAGTGGTCCTTGATCCCGGCCACCTCCGGCCTCGGCTCCGGATAGGCCCATACGAGGTCGTTCGCGCCCGGGACCGACCAGTAGTCGGCGTCGCCCTTGAAGGGGCAGTGGGTGTGGGTGTCGGAGTGGGTCAGCAGATCGGTCCTGACATCCTCCGGCGGCAGGTAGTAGCGGACCGGGCAGCCCGTCTCGCGCAGCACGAGGGGACGCCTGCTCTCGGCGAGCACCTGCCCGTCGCGTACGACGCGCACATGCTCGCTGCCCTGTTCGACGGTGATGCGGTGTCCTGGAGTCATATACGTCTCAGCGCCCGGGAACGGGGGCTTGTTCCCGCCCGGCGCGCGGCACGTAGTACGGACGGTTGTGGGCGGCGACCGGGGCCGACTGGTACGTCCACACCCCGGCGGCGCTCCCGTCGCCGATCAGCGCGCTCACATCGGCCCCGACCGGCGACGACGGCTCGTGCACCCGCAGCCGCACCCGGCCCGCCGCCTCGCCGCCTTCCGTGCCTTCGCCGAGCGGGATGTACTGGTAGGGCTGGTAGACGTTCATCGGCCCGGCCAGCGGCCGGCCCGCCGCGTCGACCCCGTAGCCGGTGACGGGGGTGTTGTTGACCGGGATCCGGGGCAGCCCGGCCAGCTCCGCCGAGAGGGAGATCAGGGGCCGCTCCCGCCGCTCGATCCCGTCCCCCGCGAGCACCGCCTCCTTGCAGACGATGTCCCAGGCGTCGCCGCCCGGACCGTTGAGCGAGGGCATGGTGACCTCGAACCACGCCGGATACTTGGGCTCGCCGTAGAGCGCGGTGCCGGCGGCGATGGCCAGCGCGCTGTCGCACAGCACATGGAGCCGGGCGATGCCGAGCAGCTTGGTCTGGTCGTACCCCCGCGCGTACTGCCCGTACGAGAGCCGGGCGAGCCGCCCCGCGCTCGCCGCCGGGTACGCGACGACGCTGTACTCGATCTCCTGGATCACCGCCGCGCCGTTCGGGTACTGCGCGAAGTACAGCTGGTAGTTGAGCGTGACACAGGCCCGGCCGTCGAAGTCGGCCGCGCTCAGATCGGGGTGGCGCTCCGCGAGCAGCGCCCGCACCGGCGCGGGGTCGACCAGATGGTCCACACCGATGTTGTGCAGCGCCCCGTAGTGGAAGGGCAGCAGATACGGGGCCGTGACGGGCGGGAGGGCGAGATCGCCGCTCGTGGGGCGCTCGCTCACGGGGTGCTCGCTCATGGAGTGTCGGTCTCCTCGGGAACGGCCGGCGCCGGGGCGCGGCCGAGGGACGGCAGCGCGATCGCCCGGTGCCGGCCGGTCAGATCGCGGTGGATCCGCTCGGCGCTGCGCAGGGTGATCGCGGCCATGGTCAGGGTCGGGTTGGAGGTGCCGAGGGAGGGCATGCTGCCGCAGCCCACCGCGTACAGATTGGGGTGGTCCCAGCAGCGCTGCCAGGAGTCGACCACGGAGTCGGAGCGGCGCGCGCCCATGATGTGGGTGCCGCCGGCGTGGCCCGCGCCCCGGTAGGCGTAGGACCGGCCCTCGTGTTCAAAGTGGCCGGGCTCGGCGGGGCCCGGTTCGTACCGGCTGTGGTCCTCGGCCCCCAGCAGGGCGAAGAGCTGGTCGGAGACCGACTTCGCGGCGGCGATGCCCGCCTTCACATGCTCGGACAGATCGTAGGTGAGCACCGGGCGCGGCAGCCCCAGCGCGTCGGGGCGGCCGGGGGCGAGCCGGACCCGGTTGGCGGGGTCGGCGCTCTGCTCCATCTCGAACTGGAGCGTGAACTGCCGTCCCACCCGGTCGTCGAGGGCCCGGCGCAGCGCCGGGCCGAGGAGGCCGGCCTCGATCCGCGCGGCGGCCTCGTGCTCCGGCGGGCCGACCGCCCAGGTCCAGCCCCAGTTGCCGAACTCGACGCGGAAGGGGGCGCGGGCCGCCCGGCCCGGGCCGAAGCGGAACCCTTCGAGACCGGAGGTCGAGCCGGGGCCCCGGTAGGGGCCGGTGCGCCGGGGCAGCAGGCCCCAGCTGAGGAGCACCGGGTGGTCCATCAGATTGCGGCCCACCTGGCCGCTGGAGTCGGCGAGGCCCGAGGCGAGCAGCAGCCGGGCGTTCTCGATGGCGTGGGCGGCGAGCACCACGGTGTCCGCCCGCGCCGTGTGCCGGGTGACGGATCCGGGGCGGGCGGGGTCCTCGTACCGCTGGTACTCGACGCCGGTGATCCGGCCCGAGGGGTCCGCCGTCAGCCGCCCGGCCACCGCGCGGGTGAGCAGGGTGACGCTCGGGCCCCAGCGCCGCTGGGTGCGGGCGGGGGTGTATTTCGCTCCGGTGGGGCAGACGGGGATGCAGCTCGCGCTGCCCTCGCAGACCGGTCCGTGCTCCCGGGTGGCGGCGGTGTTGCGGGCCTGGGGCGTTGTGGCGACCCGCAGTTCCACCGGGTCGGGGCGGCCGGGGTCCCTGGCGTGCCGTCCGTCCAGCCGCTCGGCCAGCAGCCGGTCGAGATGGCTGGCGGGGACCGGGCGGTGCGGGAAGGCGTACCCCTCGGGCAGGGGCAGCCCGACCAGCTCGCGCTGCTGGGCCGGGTCCCCGGCGACGCCGAGTTCCCGTTCGGCGGCGCGGTAGTGGGGCTCCAGCTCGGCGTAGCCGATGGGCCAGTCGCGGCCGTAGCCGAAGTGCTCGGCGGTACGGAAGTCCTCCGGGTGCATGCGCGGGGTGAGGCCCGTCCAGGCCGTGCCGGTGCCGCCGTTGACGCGTACATAGCCGCTGGCGTAGGGCAGCGGGCCGTCCTGGAGGAGATGGCCCGAGGCCCGGTAGCCGCCGCCGGGCCGGCCGCTCAGGTCCGTCACATCGGGGGAGGGGACCAGCGGGTTGGGTGCGACGGCGGAGCCGGGCGTCTTCGCCCGCGCCGCGCGGAACCGCGCCGGGTCGGCGGCGGGGCCGTCGGCGTCGGCGTCGCCCACGCCGGCCTCCAGCACCAGGACCCGCCAGCCGCGCTCGCCCAGCTCTTTGGCCACCAGCGATCCGGCGATGCCGGCTCCGACCACGATCACATCGAAGCGCTCGAAGCCCTCGAAGCGCTCGAAGTCCTCCCGGCCGGTCAACTCCGCCCGCCCGGGGCCGGGTCGGCGGGCGGCCGTGCCCAGGAGCCGGGGCCGGGCCGCCCCGTGCCCGGCGGCTCGCCGCCGAAGCTCCGCCACACCAGTCCCTCGGCCGGGGCGGCGGCGTCGGGGGAGGGGGAAGGGCCCGGCCACACCCCCGTGTACCAGAGACGGCAGATCGACCGCGCCAGCTCGCGCACCCCCTCGTCCCGCTCGATCAGGCCGTACGGGTCGGCGGCTTCGGCGAGCCTGCCGTAGCGCGCGGGATCGGCCCGCCGGGCGGTCAGGGCCCGGTGGGCCTCGACGAGGCCGGTCTCCCGCAGCTCGGCGGCCCCGAATCCGGTCAGTGCGACGGAGAGCGCGAGAAACCGCCCCGCCTCCGGGGCGCTCATCCGGAGCCCCGCTCGCCGCACCGGGCGTGGACGGTCGACGACATCGGCCAGAACTCCCCTCATCGGGCCGCCCGTTCCCGCCGCCGGGCGTGTCCGCCGTGATCCCTACCTCGGCGGACCCGCGTTCATGCCTGGCCCTCTCGCCGGGTGTGAGCGACCGCCGACCCACCGTGAGGCCGGGGGATTCGCGCGGTCCGCGCTTGCGCTCCCTCGTTCTTATGAGTCTAATACGTTCGTATCTCAAGTGAACGTTTTGAAAGTGAGCGATTCAAGGATGCGCATATGAACCCGGGTGACACCGAACGGAACGGCTCCCGGATCCAGGACATCGATGTGCTGAGGAGCTTCGCGCTCTTCGGCATCCTCATGGTCAACATCACCTATCTCGCCTCCGCCCACCACGGCTTCGGCCTGGCGGACCCCGGCTTCGACTCGGCCCTCGACAACGCCGTCCGCCGGCTGACGGCGATCTTCTTCGAGGCCAAGTTCTATCTGCTGTTCTCCTTCCTCTTCGGCTACAGCTTCACCCTCCAGCTGAAGTCGGCGGAGCGCGGCGGCGCCCGGTTCACCCCCCGGTTCCTGCGCAGATGCGGAGCGCTCTTCGTCATCGGCGTGTGCCACGCGGTGGTGCTCTTCCCCGGCGACATCCTCACCACCTACGCCGTGCTGGGGCTGGTCCTGCTGGCCCTGAGGGGTATCCGGCCGCGCACGGCGGTGATCACCGCCGTGGTCCTCCTCACCGTGACCGCCGTCGGCTTCCTCCTCCTCGCCGGGGCGCAGCACCTGGCGGGCGGCGAAGGCGTCGACGCCGCCGCCGTCGGCGAGCGGGCCCAGCGGGCCACCGAGGCTCTGCGGGGGAGCCCCGGATCGGTGATCGGCGCCCATCTCGACCAACTGCCCGACGTGGTGCTGCTGCTCGTCTTCTTCCAGGCCCCCGCCGCGCTGGCCGCCTTCCTGCTCGGCCTCGCGGCGGGCCGCCACGAGGCCCTGACGGACATCGCCCGCCACGGAGCCCTGCTGCGGCGGCTCCAGTGGATCGGATTCCCCCTCGGGATCGCGGGCGGCGTCTTCTACGCGCGGACCGCCCAGGGGCACCCGGACACCGCCCTCCAACTGGTCGGCCTCGCCGTCGACACGGTGACGGCGCCCCTGCTCGCGGCCGCCTACGCGGCGACCGTGCTCCGGCTCGCCGCCACCCGGCGGGGCCGCCGGCTCGCCCCGCTGCTCGCACCGGCCGGACGGATGACCCTCACCAACTATCTGACGCAATCCCTCGTCCTGGCACTCCTCTTCACCGGCTTCGGAACCGCCCTGGTGGGCCGGGTGCCCCCGCCGCTCGTGGCCCTCATCGCCGTGACCCTCTTCGCCGCCCAGCTGGCCGTCTCCCGCCACTGGCTGCGCCGCCACCGGTACGGACCCGCCGAATGGCTGCTCCGCGCGGTCACCAACGCCGAACCGCCCCGCCGGGCGGCGACCGACGCCGAACGGTCCCGCCCGCGCCACCGGGCGGAGTGACGGCGGCCCGGTCCCGCCCGCGGTCGCGGCCCGGCCGCCCGACGGGTGGCGGGAGTCGGCCTCCGTCCGCCGGTCGCCGGGGCCCGGCCGCGACCGCAAGGGTGGAGCCCTGCCGCCCCGTGCCGCCTCCGTGCCGCTCCCCGCGCCGGGCGCACCGTCCGGCGCGGGTCCCGCTTTCCCAGCCGCCCCAAGGGCCCCACCGCTGCCTTGTGCTTGCTTTGTGAGGGCTTCGACCGCCGACCTGGAACATGGCACCAGGGTCTTGGCCGGTTTCCCGGGGCGTCGCTGTCAGACCGCAGCCGCCGTCCCCGGCCACGGGCCACCGGTTGGACGGTCAATCTGGGGGAGCGATGCAGTTCCGCATGCTGGGTCCGTTGGAAATCGCCGACGACTGCGAGGGAACAGTGGGACTGGGCGGCACCAAGCAGCGCGCCACACTGGGATATCTGCTGCTGCACGCCAACAGGGTCGTCGCCACGAGCCAGTTACTGAACGCGCTGTGGGAGGTGGACGACGCGCCGATGACCGCCCGCAAGATTCTCCAGAACGCGGTCTACGGGCTGCGCGGCGTCCTGTCGGCCGGGTACGGCCGGGGAGAGCGGGCGGCGACGCTGCTCACCCAGTCCCCGGGATACATGATCCGGGTGGATCCGGACCAGGTCGATCTCCACCTCTTCCAGCGGTGGGTCGGACAGGCCCGGGAGAAACAGGCCCAGGGCGCGCCGGAGTCGGCCGCCCGGCTGCTGCACGACGCGCTCGCGCTGTGGCGGGGCCCGGCCCTGGCCGACCTCGTGGAGGCGGGCATCGAATGGCCCGAGCTGGCGGCGGTGCAGAAGGCGCGCATCGACGCCACCGAGGACTACTTCGACGCCCAGCTCGCGTGCGGCCGGCACCACACCATCCTCGCCGAACTGGAACGGATGGTGCAGACCGAACCGCTGCGCGAGCGCTCCTGCGGACAGCTGATGCTCGCGCTCTACCGCTGCGGACGCCAGGCCGACGCGCTCAATGTCTACGGCCGGGTCCGCTCCGCCCTGGTCGAGGATCTCGGCCTCGAACCGGGCCGCGGTCTGCAACGGCTCCAGCAGGCGATCCTCACCCAGGAGGCCACCCTCTCCCTGGAGCCCGGCAGGGGAGCGCTCCCGGCGACGGACGGGCCCGACGGGCCCGTACCCGCCCGGGGACCGGCCCGGCTCGCCCCCGCGGACCCCGCCCGCGGGCCCGGAGCCCCCGGGGCGGGAGAGCCCGCGGCGCGGCCGCCCGCCGTGCGGGACGCCCCGGCGCACCGCACCGGCACCGAGCGCCGCCGCGTCGGCGTCGTCTCGGTCCGCACCCGGCTCGCGCCCACCCTCGGCGGCGGCGGCCACGAGGATCTGGACGATCTGCTCGACGGCGCGGCCTCCGTGGTCCGGGAGCAGATCGAACGGTTCGGCGGCACCGTCACCGCCTCCATCGGCTCCACCTTCCTGGCCCTCTTCGGACTCGACGGCCCCGGAGACGAGGACGCCTGGCAGGCGGTACGCGCCGCGCTCGCCGTACGGGACGTGCTCGACGTATCCGGCGGCCACGGATCCGACGGGGGCGGACTCAGCGTCTGCGCCTCGGTCGACCTGGGCGAGGTGCTGCTGCGCCAGCGCGGCCCCGCCGACCCGCCCACCGTCGTCGGCGCGGTGCTCGACGCCTCGCAGGAACTGCTCTCCGACGCCGACGTCGGCGAGGTGCGGGTCAGCGACGCCGTCCGCCGGGCGGTCGAGGACACCTTCGTCTGCGTGCCGACGGAGCCCTCGGAGACCATGGCCTGGCAGGTCATCGGCACGGGCGAGACGCACTCCGGCGTACGGGGCGCGGAAGCCTCCAACCGCGCCTGCGAACTGGACTTCCTCCAGGAGCTGGTACGCCGGACCCGACGCCGCTCCGTGCCGCACCTGGTCACCCTCCTCGGCGAGTCCGGCGCGGGCAAGACCCGGCTGCTGGGCGACCTCGGACACCGGATCACCGTCCAGCCGGAGCCGGTGCGCTGCCTGACCGGCCGCACCCCGGCCACCTCCGACGACCGCCCGCTGCTCGCCCAGGCCCAGATCCTCGCCTCGTACTGCGGAGTCCGGGCCGGGGACGGCGCGCCCGAGGCACGGGCCGCGCTCACCCGGGCGGTACGGTCCCTCTTCCCGTCGGTCCCGACGGCGAGCCGGCTGCTGACCCAGCTCGCACCGCTGATCGAACCCGCGGGCGAGAGCGAGGACCCCCGCTGCGCGCTGGCGGCCTGGCGCGACTTCTTCCACGAGGCCGCCCGCCGCGCCCCGCTCGTGCTGTGCCTGGACGATCTGCACCGCGCCGACGACGTGGTGCTGGAGGCGGTCGAGGAGCTGGCCGAGGCGACGGAGGCCTGCCTGGTCGTGGTGGCCGCCGCCGCCCCCGAACTCCTGCTGCGCCGCCCGACCTGGGCGGGCGGCAAGGGGCACGCCACCACCGTCACGCTGGACCGGCTGGAGCGGATCACCCATGAGAAGCTGGTCGAGTTCCTGCTGTCGGCGGCGGGCAGCGAGCGGGCCCAGGCGCACGGCTGACGGTCGACGGCCACCGGCCGTCGACGCCGGTGTGCCGGTGCCGGTTCCGGGTTCGGTGCCGGTTTCGCTTCCGGCGCGGGTGTCAGGCTCCGGCCGGTGAGGCGGAGGAGGACGCCACCCGCCGGAAGGCCCCCTCGAAGAAGAGCAGGCCGTCGTGTTCCGGCCCCACCCTCGCGCTCAGCACATCGCCGATGAAGACGGTGTGATCGCCCGACTCCAGGGAGTCGGACAGCTCGCACTCCAGCCAGGCCAGGGCCCCGGGGATCAGCGGGGCCCCGGTGAGCGGACCCGGCTCCCAGTCGACCTCGCTGAACTGGGCGGGGCCGAGCGGCCGCCGCTTGTCGGCGAAATACCGCGCCAGCTCCGTGTGTTCGGCGCTGAGCAGCGAGACCCCGAAGCGCCGCTCCGCGGTGATCGCCGAGTGCATGACGGCGCTGTGCGCGACGCTGCACAGGACGGAGGGCGGCGCGAGGGAGACCGAACTGAACGCGTTGGCGGTCATTCCGTGAATGCTCTCGCCGCCGACGCTCAATACGATGACACCGGTCGCGAACCGTGACATGGCCGCGCGCAGATCGGACGGATTCATTTCTGTTCGTCCCACCGTTTCCTGGTCGTCTCCACCTGCCCGCCGAAATACCCGGAGGGCGGTGAAGTGCGGGTGCGGCCAATTCCCCGGAGCAATCCTCCAGGGCTGTGACGTGCTTGGCCGCGCGGCTCACGCTATAGCCGCGCGTCTCACCTCCCGGTCACTGTCCGGTCGGCACCGAAAACACTCGGACGAATGCCCCAACGGACGCGGAACGGATGGTTACCGGGCCATTACCGTGCCACTGGCCCGCGGCGGTATTCTTCGCTTTCCGCGCGGCGGCCGGAGTCGGTCGAGCGCCCCGCCCGTCCCGGCCGCGTCGCCCCGTTCCGTCGAGCGGCCGGGCCCGTGCCGCCGTGCCGAGCGCGCTCACCCATGGAGGCCGACCGGTCGCGCTGAGTAGCGCGAGAGGGTCTACCTGGCGGTAACTTGACATTGTTGAGCCTGGTGTGACGGGTCGACGGCAACCGCTCTCTACTGTCGGGATCATGACCCCGAGCACCCAGCCAGGCGCCCATCGCGCCGGATCAGGAGCGCGCACAGTGTGGTTCAATCTCATGGGCCCTTTTGAGATCATCACCGACAGCGGCGAGACGCTCGCTCCGAAGGCTCCGAAGGTCTCCCAGATGCTCGCCGTGCTGGCGCTCCAGCCCCGGGAAACGGTGCCCATGAGCACGCTCATTCGCGAGCTGTGGGGGGAGAATCCGCCGAGCGGCGCCATGAGAACGCTCCAGACACACGTCTACCACGCCCGCCGGATGCTCGCCGACGCCCGGGTCACCCGCGCCGACCGCCGTCTTCTGACAACGATGGCACCCGGCTACCGCCTCGATGTCACCGACGACGAGGTCGATGTACGCGTGTTTGAACGGCTGGTCAGGCAGGCGCAGTGCGAACTGGAGCAGGGCACCCTCGAATGCGCCGCCGATCTGCTGGAGCGCGCCCTGACGCTGTGGCGCGGACCGGTCCTGAGCAATGTGCCGATCGCCGATGTGCTCGCGGGCCGTATGGCGTATCTGGAGGAATTACGGCTCCACGCGCTCGAATTGCGGGTGGAGACCGAGATGCGGCTCGGCCGGCACCGCGAGTTCCTGCCCGAACTCCGTGTTCTGGTGCACGAACACCCGCTGCACGAGTGGTTCCACGGCCAGCTCATCTCGGCCCTGCACCTGTCGGGCCGCAGGGGCGAGGCGCTCCAGGCCTATCAGAACCTCTACTACATCCTGAAAAGGGAACTCGGCCTGGAGCCCTCGCCCGAACTCCGGCGGCTCCAGTCCCAGATACTCAATTCAACGACGGGAAAGCACCCCAGAAGGCTCCGCCGCCGCGATGCCGTCCAGCCCGACCACACATTCACTCCGTTCTGGTTCGCCGCGGACGTCGGCTGAAGCCGCCCGGCATCGGCCGACGTCCGTCGAGGAGTTCCGGTGGTGCGCACAACGGTAAATGTACGTCAAATGCGTCACCGTGCGGTCAATCACCGGCCCATCACCCGGTAATGAGGGGCTGTACCGGGTCCCGGATTCACCTGGTTACCGATAGATGACCGGAGGGCGGGAGCACGGAGTTTACGGTCGCCTTTCTGATGGGTTTTTGAGGTCAATCGGAAGGGCGACCCGGGCGCGATGACGAGTAACCGTGGTTCAGTGGAGGTCGGGGCGCGGGGCGAGGACGTCGCGGTCGTCGGCATGGCGTGTCGACTGCCCCGGGCAGCCGGGCCGGAGGCTTTCTGGCAGCTGCTGCGCAGCGGTTCGGACGCCATCACCGAAGCCCCGGCCGGCCGGTGGGAGGGCGCGCCGCCCGCGGACGACCGGCTCCGCAGGGGCGGATTCCTCGACGACCCCGGAGGCTTCGACGCGGCCTTCTTCGGCGTCTCGCCGCGCGAGGCCGCCACGATGGACCCGCAGCAGCGGCTGGTGCTCGAACTCGCCTGGGAGGCGCTCGAAGACGCCTCGATCGTCCCGGAGCGGCTGCGGGACTCCCGTACCTCCGTCTTCGTCGGAGCGCTGCGCGACGACTACACCGGCCTGGTGCACCAGTACGGCGAGAGCGCCATCACCCAGCACACCATGACCGGCATCAGCCGGGGCGTCATCGCCAACCGTGTCTCCTACCACCTGGGGCTGCGCGGCCCCAGCCTGACGGTGGACACCGCCCAGTCCTCCTCCCTCGTCGCCGTCCATCTGGCCGCCGAGTCCGTACGGTCCGGCGAGTCGGCCCTCGCCCTGGCGGCCGGCGTCCATCTCAACCTCCTGGCCGAGAGCGCGGTCACCGTCGAGCGGTTCGGCGGGCTCTCCCCGGACGGCGTCACCTACACCTTCGACGCGCGCGCCAACGGCTTCGTCCGGGGAGAGGGCGCGGGGCTCGTCGTCCTCAAGCCGCTCTCGCGGGCGCTCGCCGACGGAGACCGCGTCTACGGAGTCATCCGGGGCGGCGCCGTCAACAACGACGGCTCCACCGCGGGCCTCACCGTGCCCGGCGTCGACGCGCAGCGGCAGGTGCTGCGCGAGGCGTACGAACGGGCCGGGGTCCGGCCGTCCGAGGTGCAGTACGTCGAACTCCACGGCACCGGGACCCCCGTCGGCGACCCCGTCGAGGCCGCCGCGCTCGGGGCCGAACTGGGCGCGGCCCGCGACCCCGGCGATCCGCTGCTGGTCGGCTCGGCCAAGACCAACGTCGGCCACCTGGAGGGCGCGGCGGGCATGGTGGGCCTGCTGAAGGGGCTGCTCAGCCTCGCCCACCGGGAGATCCCGGCCAGCCTCAACTTCGAGACGCCCAACCCGGACATCCCGCTGGACGAACTCCGTCTCGCCGTGCCGGGGACGGCGACCGGATGGCCGCACCCCGACCGGCCCCTGGTGGCGGGCGTCAGCTCCTTCGGCATGGGCGGCACCAACTGCCATGTGGTCCTCGCCGCCGCGCCCGAACCGGCGGACAGGGGCCGGGCGGCGGAGGCCGCCGGGTCCGGGCCGGTGCCATGG
Source organism: Streptomyces inusitatus (assembly GCF_014651115.1). Taxonomy (GTDB): domain Bacteria; phylum Actinomycetota; class Actinomycetes; order Streptomycetales; family Streptomycetaceae; genus Streptomyces; species Streptomyces amakusaensis. The sequence continues at coordinate 159,925 of NZ_BMWG01000016.1, forward strand.
CTGCTCTCCGGGCGCGGCCCGGACGCCCTGCGCGCCCAGGCCGCCGCGCTCGCCGACTTCACGGACTCCACCGGGTCCGGACCGGTCGAGCTGGGCTGGTCCCTGCTCACCGCCCGCACCCTCTTCGAGGACCGGGCCGTCGTCATCGGCTCGGACCGCGAGGAGCTGCGCGAGGGCCTCACCGCGCTCGCCGGCGACCTGCCCGCGCAGGGCGTGGTGCGGGGGACGGTCCAGGACGGCCGCCTCGCCTTCCTCTTCACCGGCCAGGGCGCGCAGCGCGCGGCCATGGGACGCGAACTGCACGCCGCGCACCCGGTGTTCGCCGCCGCCTTCGACGAGCTGTGCGCCGCCTTCGACCGGCATCTGGACCGGCCCCTCGCCGAGGTGGTGCTCAGCGGCGAGGGGCTGGACAGCACCGGCTACACCCAGCCCGCCCTGTTCACGCTTGAGGTCGCCCTGTTCCGGCTCCTCGAATCCTGGGGCGTCCGCCCCGACGCCGTCGCCGGGCACTCCATCGGCGAGCTGGCCGCCGCCCATGTCGCCGGGGTGCTGGACCTCGACGACGCGGTGACCCTGGTGGCCGCCCGCGCCACCCTGATGCAGCGGCTGCCCGAGGGCGGCGCGATGGCCGCCGTACGGGCGACGGAGGACGAGATCGCGCCCCTGCTCGCGGACCGCGCGGACCGCCTCGCGCTCGCCGCGGTCAACGGCCCCGAGTCGGTCGTCGTCTCCGGCACGGAGGAGGCCGTCGCCGAGCTGTCGGCCGAGCTGGCCGGACGGGGCCGCAAGACCCGGGGACTCACCGTCAGCCACGCCTTCCACTCGCCGCTGATGGACCCGATGCTGGAGGAGTTCCGCCGGGTCGCGGAGGGGCTGACCTACCACCCGCCGCGGCTGACGGTCGTCTCGACGCTCACCGGACGGCCGGTCGACGGCCAGGAGCTGCGCACCGCCGGGTACTGGGTCGACCAGCTCCGCGGCACGGTCCGCTTCGCCGACGCCGTGCGGGCCCTGACCGGCCTGGGCGTCACCGCCTTCCTCGAAGTCGGCCCCGACGGGGTGCTCACCGCGATGGCCGGCCCCTCGGCGGGCGGCGGTCTCACCGTGCCCGCCCTGCGCAAGGGCCGCGAGGAGCGGAGGACCCTGCTGGCCGCCGTCGCGGCCCTCCATGTCCGGGGCTTCGACGTCGACTGGCGGCGGCTGTTCCCCGAGGGCGGGCGGGCCGCCGTCCCGCTGCCCACCTACGCCTTCCAGCGCCGCCACCACTGGATCGGCGGCCGGGCCGACACCCGGCCGCCCACCGCTCTCCGCCCCGGGCCCTCCGCCGCCGGGCCCGGGCCGGAGCACCAAGCGGGTCCTGAGCGCCACGCGGGTCCTGAGCGCCCTGCCGGGCGCGCGTCCGACACCTCCGCCGCCGACCTGGTCACCGCCCACATCGCCGCCGTCCTGGAGTACGACCGGGGGCAGCGCGTCGACGCCCGGCTGCCCTTCAAGGACCTCGGCTTCGACTCGCTGATGTCGGTCGAGCTGCGCGACCGGCTGAGCGAGGCCACCGGGCTGAGCCTCCCCGGCGGACTCCTCTTCGACCACCCCACCCCCGCCGCCCTCATCGACCACATCGGCGCGGAGCTGGGCGGGACGGCGGAGCCCGAGGCCCCCGACGACGGCCCGCCCGCCGCCGGGCGGTACGACGAGCCCATCGCCATCGTCGGCATGGCCTGCCGCTACCCCGGCGGCGTCGCCTCCCCCGAGGACCTGTGGCGGCTCGTCGCCGAGGGCCGCGACGCCATCGGCTCCTTCCCCGAGGACCGGGGCTGGGACGAGTCGCTGTACGACCCCGACCCGGAGCGCTCCGGCCGGAGTTCGGTGAACGAGGGCGGCTTCCTCTACGACGCGCCGCTCTTCGACGCGGGCTTCTTCGGCATCTCGCCGCGCGAGGCGCTCGGCATGGACCCGCAGCAGCGGCTCGTGCTGGAGACCGCGTGGGAGGCCGTCGAGCGGGCGGGCATCGACCCGAGGCGGCTCGGCGGCACCCGTACGGGCGTCTTCGTCGGCGCGACCTCGCTGGAGTACGGGCCCCGGCTCGCCGACGCCCCCCACGCCGTCGAGGGACACGTCCTGACCGGCAGCACCAACAGCGTCGTCTCCGGCCGGGTCGCCTACCAGCTGGGCCTGGTCGGACCCGCCGTCACCGTCGACACCGCCTGCTCCTCCTCCCTGGTCGCCCTGCACCTGGCCGTGCGCTCACTGCGCTCGGGCGAGACGACCATGGCCCTCGCGGGCGGCGCCAGCGTCATGTCGACCCCCGGGATGTTCGTCGAGTTCTCCCGTCAGCGCGGACTCGCCTCCGACGGCCGCAGCAAGGCCTTCTCCGCCGACGCCGACGGCACCTCCTGGGCCGAGGGCGTCGGGCTGCTCCTGGTGGAGCGGCTCTCCGACGCGCGCAGGAACGGCCACCCCGTCCTCGCCGTCATCCGGGGCACCGCCGTCAACCAGGACGGCGCGTCCAACGGACTGACCGCACCCAACGGCCCCTCGCAGCGCAGGGTGATCCGCCAGGCGCTGGCCGACGCCGGACTGGACGCCGCCGATGTGGACGCGGTCGAGGCCCACGGCACCGGCACCGCGCTCGGCGACCCCATCGAGGCCGAGGCGATCCTCGCCACCTACGGGCAGGGGCGCGAAAACGGCGGACCGGTCTTCCTCGGCTCGCTGAAGTCCAACATCGGCCACGCCCAGGCGGCGGCCGGAGTCGGCGGCGTCATCAAGATGGTGCAGGCCATGCGGCACCAGACACTGCCCAGGACCCTGCACATCAGCGAGCCCACCCCGCACGTCGACTGGAGCGCCGGTCCCGTCGAACTCCTCACCGAGGCCGTCGAGTGGCCCGCCGGGGACCGGACGCGCCGCGCCGCCGTCTCCTCCTTCGGCATCAGCGGCACCAACGCCCACCTCGTCATCGAGGAGGCCGGACCCGAGACCCCCCGCACCGAGCGCCGGGACCCGGACCCGGCCCCCGAGCCGATCACCGCCGCCGGGACCGGCCCCGTACCCTGGGCGCTCGCCGCCCGCGACGAGCCCGCGCTGCGCGCCCAGGCCCACCGGCTGCGGGAGCACCTCGCCGCCGCACCCGGGACGGACATCGCCGACATCGGCCTCTCGCTCGCCACCACCCGCACCGCCTTCGAACAGCGCGCCGTGGTGACCGGCGGCACGGCGGACGAACTCCTCGCCGGACTCGACGCGCTGGCCGAGGGCCGGGAGACGGACCGGGTCGCGACGGGCAGCGCGACGGCCCCCGGCCGCACCGCCTTCCTCTTCACCGGCCAGGGCGCGCAGCGCCTCGGCATGGGACGCGAGCTGTACGAGACCCGGCCGGTCTTCGCGGCGGCGCTGGACGCCGCCCTCGCCGCCCTCGACCCCCATCTCGAACGCCCGCTGCGCGAGGTGGTGTTCGCGGCCGAAGAGGACGCGGAGCGCTCCCCGCTCCACGAGACCGCCTACACCCAGCCCGCGCTGTTCGCCCTCGAAGTGGCCCTGTACCGGCTGCTCGAACACCACGGCGTCGCCCCCGACCTGCTGGCCGGTCACTCGATCGGCGAGGTCGCGGCCGCCCACGCGGCCGGAGTGCTCTCCCTCGCGGACGCCGCCGCGCTCGTCGCCGCGCGCGGCCGGCTGATGCAGTCCGCCCGCCCCGGCGGCGCGATGATCGCCGTCGAGGCGAGCGAGGAGGAGATCGCCGCCGATCTGGCCGGACAGGAGGACATACTCTCCGTCGCCGCCGTCAACGGCCCCCGGGCCGTCGTGATCTCCGGCGACCCGGCCCCCGCGACGGCCCTCGCCGAGCGGTGGCGGGCCCGGGGCCGCCGCACCCGCGCGCTGCGGGTCAGCCACGCCTTCCACTCGCCGCACATGGACGGCGTCCTGGACGAGTTCCGCGAGGCGGTGCGCGGACTCACCCTCCACGCCCCCCGGATTCCCCTGGTCTCCACCCTGACCGGCGCGCTCGCGACGGCCGAGGAGATCACCGACCCCGACTACTGGGTACGCCAGATCCGGGGCGCGGTCCGCTTCAAGGACGCCGTCACCGCACTGGAGGAGCAGGGGGCCACCGTCTTCCTGGAGGTCGGCCCGGACGCCGTGCTGACCGCCATGGCCGAGGACTCCTTCACCGCCGAGGGCTCCACGGCGCTCGCCCTGCTGCGCCGGGGCCGCCCCGAGCCCGACACCCTCCTCGCCGGGCTCGCCCGCGCCCACACCGCCGGGACCGCCGTCGACCTGGCGTCCTTCTTCCCCGGCGCCTCACCGGTCCCGCTGCCCACCTACGCCTTCCAGCGCGACCGCTACTGGCTCGCAGCCGAGACGCACACCGACGCCAGGGGACTCGGCCTCGACGCGGGCGGCCACCCGCTGCTCACCGCCGCCGTGGAATTCGCCGACCGCGACGAACTCCTCCTCACGGGGCGGCTCTCGCTCCGCACCCACCCCTGGCTCGCCGACCACGCCATCGCCGGCACGGTCCTGCTGCCCGCCACCGCCTTCCTCGAACTCGCCGTCGCGGCGGGCGACCGGGCGGGCGTCCCGCGCCTCGCCGATCTCACCCTGGAGGCCCCGCTGGCGCTGACCGGCCGGGGGGCCGTCCGGGTCCAGCTCGCCGTCGCCCCGCCTGACCCCTCCGGCGCGCGCGCGTTCACCGTCCACTCCAGGCCCGAACTCCCCGACGAGACGGACATCCCCTGGACCCGGCATGTCACCGGCCTCCTCACCGACGCCCCGGCGGCCGCCCCGGACGCCCCGGCGGCCGGACCCTGGCCGCCCCGGGGCGCGACCGCGCTCCCGCTCGACGACGTCTACGAGCGGCTGGCCGCACTGGGCTACGCCTACGGGCCCGCCTTCCGGGCGCTGCGCGGGCTCTGGCACCACGGCGAGGACATCCACGCGGAGGTCGCGCTGCCGCCCGGACTGACGGAGAGCGCCGCCGGATTCGGCCTCCACCCGGCCCTGTTCGACGCGGCCCTGCACCCCCTCGTCCTGGCCGCCGCCGACCCCGCGGACCCGGAGACGATCCGGCTGCCCTTCACCTGGGACGGCGTCACCCTCCACGCGGCCGGGGCGACCGCGCTCCGTGTCTCGGCCACCCGCGCCGGCGAGGACACCTACGCGCTCCGCCTCACCGACCCCACGGGCGCGCCCGTGGCCTCCGTCGACTCGATCGTGCTGCGGCCCGTCCCCAAGGAGCGCCTCGCACGGGCCGACGGCCCGCGCACGGACGCGCTGCTGCATGTCGACTGGTCGCCGATCGCCCCCGGCGACGCCCCCGCCCGGCGTACCGCCGAGAGCCGGGACGGCGAGCTGCCCGCCACCGCCGACTTCGACGACCTTCTCGTACGGCTCGACGGCGACGGCGACGGCGACGCGGGCAGTGACGGCGACGAGGGTGCTCCGCACACCCCCGAGGCCGCCCACCGGATCGTCCGGGACGCCCTGGACCTCCTCCAGCGCTGGCTGGCCGACGAGCGGTTCGACGGCTCCCGGCTGGTCTTCGTCACCTCCCGCGCCGTCCCGGCGGGGGACCACGAGGAGAGCGTCCGGCTCGACGCGGCCCCCGTCTGGGGACTGATCCGAGCCGCGCAGTCCGAGCACCCCGGCCGGCTCGCCCTCGTGGACCTCGACACGGGCCCGGACGCCGAACGGCTGCTCACGGCGGCCCTGGCCACCGGGGAGCCCCAGATCGCGGTACGCGGGAACGAACTGCGGGTCCCCCTGCTCAGCCGTACCGAAGCCCCCGAAGCCCCCGAAGGCCCCGAAGGCCCTGAGGCCGGGGCCCCGGCGGTCCTCGACCCGGCCGGCACCGTGCTGCTGACCGGCGGCACCGGCGGCCTGGGCGGGCTCTTCGCCCGTCACCTCGTCAGCGCCCACGGGGCCCGCCATCTGCTGCTGACCAGCCGCCGGGGCCCCGACGCGCCCGACGCCGAGGCGCTCACCGCCGAACTCACCGGGCTCGGCGCGAAGGTGACGGTGGTCGCCGCCGACATCTCCGACCGCGCCTCCACCGCGGCCCTGATCGACGGCATCGACCCCGAGCACCCGCTGACGGCCGTGATCCATCTGGCCGGAGTCCTCGACGACGCCACCACCGGGGCCATGACCGCCGAGCGCCTCACGGCGGTCCTGCGGCCCAAGGCCGACGCCGCCTGGCATCTGCACGAACTGACCCGGGACCTGGACCTCGCCTCCTTCGTCCTCTTCTCCTCCGTGTCCGGCCTCATCGGCACGGCGGGGCAGTCCAACTACGCCGCGGCCAACACCTATCTGGACGCGCTCGCCGCCCACCGCCAGAGCCTCGGACTCCCCGCGACCTCACTGGCCTGGGGACTGTGGGGCGGCGGCCACGGCATGGGAGCGGGCCTCGACGGCGCGGGCCTCGCCCGCTGGGCCCGCAGCGGCATCGCCCCGATCGCCCCGGAGACCGGCCTCGCGCTCTTCGACGCCGCGCTCACGGACGGCCGGGCCCTCGCCGTACCCCTCCCGCTGGCACCGGCGGGACCGCGCACGGCCGAGGAGATCCCACCGCTGCTCCGGGGGCTGATACGCCTCCGCGGAACCGCCCGCGCCACCGCGGCGGGCGCGGCGGCGGCGGACGGCTCCTGGGCGCAGCGGATCGCGGGCCTGCCCGAGGCCGAGCGCTCCACCGCGGTGCTGGAGCTGGTACGGGAGACCGTCGCCGGGGTCCTCGGACACTCCGGGGCCGACCGGATCGTCCCCGAACGCGCCTTCAAGGACCTCGGCTTCGACTCCCTCGCCGGGGTCGAGCTGCGCAACCGCCTCAACCGGGCCACCGGGCTTCGGCTGTCGACGACCGTCGTCTTCGACCATCCGACGACCGCCGCGATCGCCGCGCATCTGTACGAGAAGGTCGCCGGCGCGCCGGTCGTCGCACCGCCCGCCGCGACCCGGGGCGCGTCCGCCGACGACGAGGCGATCGCCATCATCGGGATGGCCTGCCGCTTCCCCGGCGGGGTCGCCTCACCCGACGACCTGTGGCGGCTGGTCGCCGACGGCACGGACGCGATCGGCGAGTTCCCGGACAACCGGGGCTGGGACCTGGAGTCGCTCTACGACCCGGACCCGGAGACCACCGGCACCTCCTACACCCGGCACGGCGGATTCCTCTACGAGGCCGACCAGTTCGACCCGGAGTTCTTCGGGATGTCCCCCCGGGAGGCCACCGCGACCGACCCGCAGCAGCGGCTGCTGCTGGAGACGGCGTGGGAGACCTTCGAGAACGCGGGGCTCGACGCGGCGGAGCTGCGCGGCTCGCGCACCGGCGTCTTCACCGGGGCCATGTACGACGACTACGCCTCCCGGCTGGCCAAGAGCCCCGAGGAGTTCGAGGGCCTGCTGCTCGCCGGGAACCTCTCCAGTGTGGTGTCGGGCCGGCTCTCGTACATCTTCGGTCTGGAGGGTCCCGCCCTCACGGTCGACACGGCCTGCTCCTCCTCGCTGGTCTCCCTCCACCTCGCCGCGAACTCGCTGCGCGGCGGTGAGTGCGATCTCGCGCTCGCGGGCGGTGTCACGGTGATGTCCGGGCCGCACACCTTCGTGGAGTTCTCCCGTCAGCGCGGGCTCGCCGAGGACGGCCGCTGCCGCTCCTTCTCCGCCGACGCGGGCGGCACCGGCTGGTCGGAGGGCGTGGGCCTGCTGCTCGTGGAGCGTCTCTCGGACGCGCGGCGCAACGGCCACCACGTCCTCGCGGTGGTACGGGGTTCGGCGGTCAACCAGGACGGCGCGTCCAACGGACTGACCGCGCCCAACGGGCCCGCCCAGGACCGGGTGATCCGGCAGGCGCTGGCCAACGCGGGGCTGGAGAGCGCGGATGTGGACGCGGTCGAGGCGCACGGCACCGGTACGACGCTGGGCGACCCGATCGAGGCGCAGGCGCTGATCGCCACGTACGGTCAGAACCGCCCCGCCGACCGGCCGCTCTACCTCGGCTCGCTGAAGTCCAACATCGGCCACGCCCAGGCGGCGGCCGGAGTGGGCGGGGTGATCAAGATGATCCAGGCGATGCGGCACGGCACCCTGCCCAGGACGCTGCACGTCAGCGAGCCGACTCCGCATGTGGACTGGGACGCGGGGGCCGTGGAGCTGCTCACCGACGAGCGGCCCTGGCCTCAGACGGACCGGCCGCGCCGTGCGGCGATCTCCTCGTTCGGGATCAGCGGCACCAACGCGCATGTGATCATCGAGCAGCCGGAGGGAGCGACGGCCGTCGCCGTCGCGGACGCCGAGGAATCCGACGAGGGCGGGGAAGCCCCGGCTCCTCAGGCCGAGGCTTCGGTGGTTCGGTCCGCTGGTTCGGGGTCGGTGGGATGGCCGGTGTCCTGGACCCTGTCCGCCCGTACCCCCGCCGCTCTGGCCGGGCAGGCGGCCCGTCTCCTTCACCACGTCACCGAACACCCCCACCTCGAC
>NZ_BMWG01000017.1:0-30008 GCF_014651115.1 Streptomyces inusitatus
GCCGACGAACGTGGTCTTGCCCACGCCGAAGCCGCCCGCCACCACGATCTTCGCGCTGGTGGTCGATCTTGGAGCGGTACCGCCGCTAGAGCTTGCGAAGTCCACTGAGCACCCTTTCGAGCAGTGTCACATCCGGCGTGCCGCCGGCATCTCCGTTGCCCGGCTGGTGGATCGCCACCATGCCCGCCTCGGCCAGGTCGGCCACGAGGATCCGGGCCACGCCGAGCGGCATGGACAGCAGGGCCGAGACCTCGGCCACCGACTTGACCTCACGGCACAGGTGGCAGATCCGCTGGTGCTCGGGGAGCAGCCCGGCGAGAAGGGCGGGGTCGGCCGTGGTGCTGACCAGCGCCTCGATGGCGAGCTGGTAGCGCGGCCGGGTCCGGCCGCCGGTCATCGCGTACGGACGCACCAGCGGCTGGTCACCCTCATAGCCATAGGCGTCCGATTGAACGCCGTACGGATCGTGAGAAGCGGTTGGCGGGGTCATGAGTCCTCCGGGCGGGACAGCAAGTGGTTGGCGTGCCGTCTGAGCGGGCCGGTGGGGGTCCGGTTGGGCGACCTGACGGTTGACGGCGCGAGGGCGCGCTATCGGGATGGATTCGGACGAGGACAAGGTGGCCGGGTCAATGGAGCAGACTTCCCTGGAGCTCGGCCCGCAGATCGGGGGTGAGAACCCCGCCCGCGCGGTCGACCAGCAGTGCCATCTCGTAACCCACCAGGCCGATGTCGCACTCGGGGTGGGCGAGAACGGCCAGTGAGGAACCGTCGGAGACGGACATCAGGAAGAGGAAGCCGCGCTCCATCTCCACGACGGTCTGGCTCACCGGACCGCCTTCGAAGATCCTGGAGGCTCCGGCGGTCAGCGAGGTCAGACCGGAGGCCACGGCCGCCAGCTGATCGGCGCGGTCGCGCGGGAATCCTTCGGACATGGCCAGCAGGAGTCCGTCGGCGGAGACCACCACCGTGTGGGACACCCCTGGGGTGTTGTCCACAAAGTTGGTGATCAACCAGTTCAGATTCTGCGCCGCCTGGCTCATCGGGCTCAACTAACGCTCCTGCGGGTGAGAGGGGCCGAGGTCGAAACCGCCGGTCGTCGACGTGTTCTGCTGACGACCCTGCTGAATGCCCCGGCGGAGGTTGGTCAGCCGGCCACGCACATCGTCGGGCGCTCGCGAGACCTGCGGACCGGTTTGGGTGCTCTGCTCCTGCGCCGTACCCGCGACCAGATTGGCGCGCGGGACCCGGCGAGGGAGTCCTGAGGTGGTGACGCCGCCGGCCGCGGGCTTCCGGATCCGCTCGGCCTGACGCACCAGTTCATCGTTGGGGGAGGCGCGCCAGCCGCTGTTGCCCTGACCGCCCTGGCCGTCCTGGCCGCCCTGCTCGGCGGAGCCGCGCTGAGGCAGCGCGGGCACCTGGCCGTCGGCCCCCGGCTCGGGAGCCCCGGGCCCGGCGGGCGCTTCCGGACGGCCCTGGTGACCCTGCTGGTGCTCGGGCTCCTCGGGCCTGCCCCGCTCCTGGGTGTGGAACCAGTCCGTCTCCAGGGTGTCGAACAGCGGGGTACGGCCGTCTCCCGGGCCGGCCGGCGGCAGCGCCTCGTGCTGAGGCTGCGCCGGCAGGGCCTGCCGGCCCTCGAACCCGCGCGGGGCGGGAGCCTGGCCGGGGGCGGGCGGCTGCGGCGCGCCCAGGTCGGGGCGCGGGTACTGACCGCCGGCCGAGGCGGGCGGGAAGTCCGCGCGCGGATACTGCCCGGTGGCGAACGGGTCCTGGACCTCGGGACGGGCGTACTGGCCGCTCGTCGAGGGGTCCTGGAGGTCGGGACGGCGGTACTCGCCGGTGGCCGAGGGGTCCTGGAGGTCGGGGCGCGGGTACTGACCGCTCGTCGAGGGGTCCTGGAGGTCGGGACGGCGGTACTCGCCGGTGGCCGAGGGGTCCTGGAGGTCGGGGCGCGGGTACTGACCGCTCGTCGAGGGGTCCTGGAGGTCGGGACGGCGGTACTCGCCGGTGGCCGAGGGGTCCTGGAGGTCGGGGCGCGGGTACTGGCCGCTCGTCGACGGGTCCTGGAGGTCGGGGCGCCGGTACTCGCCGCTGGTGGACGGGGAGTGGAGGTCGGGACGGCGGTACTCGCCGGTCCCCGACGGGTCCTGGAGCTCCGGCCGCGGGTACTGACCACTGGTGGACGCGGGCGGGAAGTCGGCGTACTGGCCGTCGGCCGGCCGCGGACCGCCGAAGTCCACCTGGGGCATCTGACTGGTGGCGGCCGGGTCCTGCTCGGTCCCGGGCCGGCGGAACTGACCGGTCGCCGAGGAGTCCTGCTCACGGCCCTGGCCCTGGCCCTGCGCGTCGCCGCGCTGCTGTCCGGGACCGCCGGGTGTGCCCGGAGCGGTGGTGGACGGCGGGCCGAAGACGTCCGGCCGGACGAACTGACCGGACTGGCCGGACTGCTGCTGCGGAGCGTTGAAGTCGGGCCGGGGGAACGGCTCCGTCGCCGGGCCCCCCTGCTGCTGGGACGCGCCGGCCTCGGGCCGGGCGAACTCGGCCGTACCGCCGACGCCGCCGCGCGCGCTCTCGTTCTCCTCGTGGCCGCGCGGCGCGTCCTCGGGGCCGCCGCGCCGCACGGGCTGCTGCTCACTGCCCCAGCTGGTGGTCTGCGGACGCTGCGGTCCGCCGGTGCCGGGGAGTTCGGGACGGGGACCGCCGGGGGCGGACGCCGAAGGAGGCAGCTGACGGCCGCGGCCGCCCGGCCCCTGCGGGCCGGTGCCGACCGGGGGCTCACCGCGACGGGGAGCGCCCGGACCGGAGGCGTTCGGGCCCTGGGCGCTCTGCGCGCCCCGGTTGCCGAAGGCTCCGGCGAGACCGCTGCCCTGACGCCCCTGGCCCTGCGCCGGACCCTGACCGGGCCCGCCGTCGCGGCTGGGGAGCGCGGCACGCTGGCCCGCGCCCGCGCCGACCTGGCCGCGCGGGGGCTGACCCGCGCCGAGCAGACCGCCGGAGGAGGCGCCCGCACCCGGACCGCCGGGGCCCTGGGAACGGTTCGAGGGTCCGCCGGGACCGCCCTGACCGCCGGGACGGCCGCCCTGGCCGCCGCCGGGGGCCCCGGGCGGCATGCCCTGCATGCCGACACCGGCCCCGGGAGCCTTCTTGCCGCCGTGGGCGACATCGACGGGCAGCATGACCAGCGCGGTCGTACCGCCGGAGTCCGAGGGGCGGAGCTGGATACGGATGCCGTGTCGCAGCGACAGCCGGCCGACCACGAACAGACCCATGCGGCGCGAGACCGAGACGTCCACGGTGGGCGGCGACGCGAGCCGCTCGTTGATCGCGGCCAGGTCCTCGGGGGAGAGGCCGATGCCGGTGTCGTGGATCTCGACCAGGACCCGCCCGTCGGGCAGGGCGTGACCGGTGACCCGGACCTTGGTCTGCGGGGAGGAGAACGAGGTCGCGTTCTCCAGCAGCTCGGCGAGGAGGTGCACGAGGTCGTTGACCACGCGTCCGGCGACCTCGGTCGCGGGGACGGCGGCCAGCTCGATGCGCTCGTACTGCTCCACCTCGGAGGCGGCGGCGCGGAGCACGTCGACCAGCGGCACGGGACGCGTCCAGCGCCGTCCCGGCTCCTCACCGGCGAGGACGAGGAGGTTCTCGCCGTTCCGGCGCATACGGGTCGCGAGGTGGTCCAGCTTGAAGAGCGAGGACAGCTGGTCCGGGTCGGCCTCGCGGGACTCCAGTTCGGAGATGAGCGAGAGCTGACGCTGGATGAGGCCCTGTGAACGCCGGGAGAGGTTGGTGAACATCGCGTTGACGTTGCCTCGCAGCAGCGCCTGCTCGGCGGCGAGACGGACCGCCTCGCGGTGCACGTCGTCGAAGGCCGCGGCCACCTTGCCGATCTCGTCGCGGGAGTGCACACCGACCGATTCGACGGAGGTGTCGACGTCCTGCGGGTCCGACTCGGAGAGCTGCTTGACCAGCTCGGGCAGCCGGTCCTGGGCGACCTTGGTGGCGGTGTCCTGGAGCCGTCGCAGCGAGCGGATCATGGATCGGGCCACGACGAACGCGCCGACCAGCGAGACGCCGAGGACGACGAGGATCAGCGCACCGTTGATGATGGCTTCCTGCCGGGACTCCTCGCGCAGCTCGCGGGCCTTCGCCTCCATCTCGCCGAGCAGCGTGGACTCGATCTGCTTCATCAGGTTGATCCGGACGCCGTAGTCGTCCGTCCAGTCCAGGTGCGAGCGCTTCTTGCGGCTGCTCAGACCGTCGGCGCGGTCGAAGACCCGCTCGGCGTAGTCCTCGGCCGCGGCGACCGTCGAGTTGCCCTTGTCCAGGGGCTCGGTCAGCGCCTGGGCGTCACCGCCGGAGGACTCGTAGATACGGGAGAAGCGCCGGAGCTCGGCCTCGCCGTTCTTGAGGGCGGCCCGGCCGTACTGCCGGTCGTTCTCGTCGAGGCCGGGGTTCTTGACGCCGGCTCCGCCGGGCAGCGCGCCCGCGATGATCGCGCGCTGCATGGAGGCGTACTCCTTGGCGGACGAGAACGCCGCCAGCGCACGGGTGCGCTTGATCATCTCCGGGTTGCTGGTGGCCTGCGCCATGTCCTGGGAGAGGCTCAGCAGGGATTCGATCAGCTGGTGGTAGCTCTCCACCGTCAGCATGTTCGGCAGATCCGCCGCGTACGCGGTCTTGCGGATCTGGTTCAGCTTGCTGACCTCGGTCGCGATCTGATTCGCGTTGGCACGGATGCTCTGCAGCGAATCGTCGTCGTCGGTGTTCTCGATGTCGCGCGTGGTTTCGAGGAAGCTCCGGCTGGCCCGGTCCGTCGCCTGGCGCGGCACGGTGATCCGGTAGTCGGTCTTCTTGACCTTGTTCGCCAGCGGACCGGCGGTCAGGTCGCGCTCGGCCTGGAGGGCGACGGCGAGCTTGGTCGCCTCCTCGGTCATGTCGGTGAGCAGCTGCATGTGGTCCAGCTGCTGCATCCGCTCCATCGACTCGTTGATCCGCAGACCACCCAGGGTGGTCGCCGCGACGACGGGGAGGGTCAGCAGGGAGATGAGCCGGGTGCTGATGCGCCAGTTGCGGAGAGCGATGCGCGAGCCGGTGTCCGCGGGGCCCTTGGCCTTCGGCGAGGGCTTGGCGCCGTCGCCGCCGCTCGCGCCGGCCGGGCCGTTCGCGCCGCCGGGCGCACCGGTACCGCCGGATCCGCCCGACCCGCCGACGGGCAGGCCGGGGCCGCCCGGGCCGCCGGGCCCCCCGGGGGGAGTCGCACCGGGGCGGGGCGCGCCGGGAAGCGGGGCCGGACCGGACCGTGAGGCCCGGTCGCCGCTGTCGCCGGGTGCCGCGGGCACCTGGTTCTGGGTGTGCTGGGGCGAGGATCCGCGGTCGGTCCCGCCGCGCGGCTCCTGTTCGGCCGCAGCTTCCCCTCGGCCCTGGCGGGCCTGGGGAGAACCCGTACCATCCCTCTTGAAACGTCCCTGCACTAGCGTCGCAACCTCTTGACCAGGCGTCCCCCGTGGCACGGCGGGACGGTGTCGGCGTCGGTGAGGCGCGGTCGCGCCCCGATGGTGGTCGTGAGTGACCGGCGCTGCTCCCCCTTTCCCGCCGCCGCTCGGCGCTGCGTTGCGCCCTTGCGCGCCGGCCTGAAACCGCGGCGGTGCGTGGAATTCCAGCACAGTGCCGGATCTCCAACAAGGGCGGCGTACCTTGCTGTGACCTGGGTGACACGGCGTGAGCGACGGGTCACCAGTTGTAGAAAGAGTTCAGGGATAAATGGGACATTTACCATCGATTTCGTGAGGGGTGAAGGGTGCCCCAGTCGCCATGATCGGGAGCGAAATGACGGATTCGATCATTGGTGTCCGTTTCATGGCGGTCAAAGACCCATCCGAAATGACCGAAATGTAATGCAAGTCGTGAGCAAACTCACATCGGACCGGCGGTCTCGCCGGGCTTTAACGGGGAATCGGATGTTTAGCCTGACGCTTTACAAGCACGCCAATCTGTCAACCGCCGCTCCCCGAGCGGCCCTCACAGCGAAGGCCGGACGCCCCCGATGAAGACGATGCTGCTCCGCAACATAGCCAACCCCCGTCGCACCACGCTCGCGCACCTTGAGGACGCCGAACAGCTGCGGGCCCCCGAGCTGCCGGAGCACTCGGTCGATCTTCCCACCCAGACGGCCAACCCCCGCCGCACAATCCTCATGGAAGCCCCCGCCTCCTAGGGCCCAGGCCTACGGGCCCGCCCCCGGCCCGCCCCGCGCCGCCGCGCCCGGCGGCCGCCCCGGCCGCGTTAGCCTGGAGCGTCAGACTCCAGCAGCGTCAGCAGTAGTAGAGGGGCAGCCGCATCCCGTGCGCATCGCCAGGTTCTCCATCGACGGCAATGTCGCCTTCGGCGCGGTCGAGGGCGAAGGCCCCGACGGCCTCGTTCTCGACATCATCAAGGGCATCCCGTTCGCGGACTTCGAACTCTCCGGAACGAAGGTCCCGCTGAGCAAGGTCCGGCTGCTGCCGCCCGTGCTCCCCAACAAGGTCGTGGCCTTCGGCCGCAACTACGCGGAGCACGCGGCGGAGCTGGGCCACGAGGTCCCCGACGAGCCGTTCGCCTTCTTCAAGCCGTCCACCTCGGTCATCGGACCCGGTGACGCCATCGCCTACCCCTCCTTCTCCCAGGAGCTCCACCACGAGGCCGAACTGGCCGTGGTCATCGGCCGGATGTGCCGGGAGGTCCCGCGCGAGCGCGTGAAGGACGTCATCCTCGGCTACACCTGCGCCAATGACGTCACCGCCCGTGATGTGCAGCGCCGCGAGAAGCAGTGGGCCAGGGCCAAGGGCTTCGACACCGCCTGCCCCCTCGGCCCCTGGGTCGAGACGGACCTCGACCCGAGCGACCTCGCCATCCAGTGCACGGTCAACGGCGAACAGCGCCAGCTCGGCCGTACGAGCCAGATGATCCACTCCATCGAGGACCTGATCGTCAACATCTCCGAGGCGATGACGCTGCTCCCGGGAGACGTGATCCTCACGGGCACCCCCGCCGGAGTCGGCCCCCTCAACGTCGGCGACGAGGTCGCCGTCACCGTCCAAGGCATCGGCACTCTCACCAACAAGGTGATCAAGCGTGGCTAACGCGAACACCCGCGTACGTTTCTGTCCCTCGCCGACCGGCAACCCCCATGTGGGTCTGGTCCGCACCGCCCTCTTCAACTGGGCCTTCGCCCGGCACAACGGCGGCACCATGGTCTTCCGTATCGAGGACACCGACGCGGCCCGCGACTCCGAGGAGTCCTACCGGCAGCTGCTCGACTCGATGCGCTGGCTCGGCCTGGACTGGGACGAGGGCCCCGAGATCGGCGGCCCGCACGCGCCCTACCGTCAGTCGGAGCGCATGGACATCTACCGGGACGTCGCCCAGCGGCTGCTCGAC
This sequence comes from Streptomyces inusitatus, assembly GCF_014651115.1. GTDB lineage: Bacteria > Actinomycetota > Actinomycetes > Streptomycetales > Streptomycetaceae > Streptomyces > Streptomyces amakusaensis. The sequence continues at coordinate 7,414 of NZ_BMWG01000017.1, forward strand.
GGCGGGTACGCGTACCACTGCTACTGCTCCGCCGAGGAGCTGGAGGCCCGCCGGGACGCCGCCCGCGCGGCCGGCCGCCCCTCCGGCTACGACGGCCACTGCCGTGAGCTGACCGAGGAGCAGGTCGAGGCGTACCGGGCGGAGGGCCGCCCGGCCATCGTCCGCTTCCGGATGCCCGACGAGACGATCACCTTCACCGACCTGGTGCGCGGCGAGCTGACCTTCACCCCGGAGAACGTGCCGGACTACGGCATCGTCCGGGCCAATGGCGCTCCGCTGTACACCCTGGTCAACCCGGTGGACGACGCCCTGATGGAGATCACCCACGTACTGCGCGGCGAGGACCTCCTCTCCTCCACCCCGCGCCAGGTCGCGCTGTACAAGGCGCTGATCGAGCTGGGTGTCGCCAAGGAGATCCCCGCCTTCGGCCACCTCCCGTACGTCATGGGCGAGGGCAACAAGAAGCTCTCCAAGCGCGACCCCCAGGCCTCGCTGAACCTCTACCGCGAGCGCGGCTTCCTCCCCGAGGGGCTGCTGAACTACCTCTCGCTGCTCGGCTGGTCCTTCTCCGCCGACCAGGACGTGTTCTCGGTCGCCGAGCTGATCGAGAAGTTCGACGTCGCGGACGTCAACGCCAACCCGGCCCGCTTCGACCTCAAGAAGGCCGAGGCGATCAACGCCGACCACATCCGCCGCCTCGATGTGACGGCGTTCGCCGAGGCCTGCGCCCCGTGGCTGACCGCCCCGTACGCGAACTGGGCCCCGGAGCGGTTCGACCCGGCCGCCTGGGAGGCGATCGCGCCCTACGCCCAGACCCGGCTGACGGTGCTCTCCGACATCACCGCCAACGTCGACTTCCTCTTCCTGGACGCCCCCGTCGAGGACGAGGCCTCCTGGACGAAGGCGATGAAGGAGGGCTCGGACGCGCTGCTGGTCACGGCCCGTGAGAAGCTCGCCGCCGCCGACTGGACGAGCGCCGAGTCCCTCAAGGAGGCCGTCCTGGCCGCCGGTGAGGCCCACGGCCTCAAGCTGGGCAAGGCCCAGGCCCCGGTCCGCGTCGCCGTCACCGGCCGCACGGTGGGACTGCCGCTCTTCGAGTCGCTCCAGATCCTGGGCGAGGAGAAGACCCTGGCCCGCATCGACGCCGCCCTGGCGAAGATCGCCGCGTAGTCGCCCGAAAACCCCCCGGTGCCCGGCCCCTCCGTCCGAGTACCTTTGGATCATGCCTGTACGCGCGATTCTCTGGGACGTCGACGACACTCTCTTCGACTATGTCGGGGCCGACAGCGCGGGGCTGTTCCAGCATCTCCGTATCGAGGGCCTGGTCGGCGGATTCACCTCCGCCGACCAGGCCCTCGGCCGTTGGCGGGAGATCACGGCCGCCCACTGGGTCAGATACGCCGCCGGGGAGACCGACTGGCCCGGACAGCGGCGCGACCGCGTGCGGGACTTCACCGGGCTGGAGCTGGACGACGCGGAGGCCGACGCCTGGTTCGCGCGGTACATGGTCCACTACGAGGCCGCCTGGAGCCTCTTCCCGGACGCCGTGCCCGCCCTGGACCTGCTGGCGGGGGAGTACCGCCACGCCGTCCTGTCCAACTCCTCGTTCCCGGTCCAGGACCACAAGCTCCGGGTCCTGGGCGTGCGCGACCGGTTCGAGACCCTTCTCTGCGCGGCCGAGCTGGGCGTCGCCAAGCCCGCCGCCGAGGCGTTCCACACCGCCTGCGAGGCGCTGGGGCTGCCGCCGGAGGAGGTCGCGTACGTCGGCGACGAGCCGGACATCGACGCCCGGGGCGCGGCCGAGGCGGGGCTGTTCGGCATCTGGCTGGACCGCGCCGGAGTCGGCGGCAGACCCGAGCTGATCCGGATCACCGGGCTCGACGGGCTTCCCGCTCTGTTGCGGGGGGATACCCGTTTTGGAGCGTCGTCCACCTTCGGGTAATGTTCTTCCTGCGCCGCCCGGAAAGGCCAAGAGGCCGGAACGGAAAGCGCAAGCCAAACAAAGCCCCCTGCTGGGGGTTGCGTCTTGGTGGCCTATGGTGTAATTGGCAGCACGACTGATTCTGGTTCAGTTAGTCTAGGTTCGAGTCCTGGTAGGCCAGCTCGCAGAGCTTCATCTGCAAAGCCCCCGTTGTGTAGCGGCCTAGCACGCTGCCCTCTCAAGGCAGTAGCGCCGGTTCGAATCCGGTCGGGGGTACAGATCCATCCTGCTGATCACCAGGGTCGCTCCCGGTGATCGCGCAGTGACAAAACCCGGCTCCGGCCGGGTGGGATCGCTAGGGCCCCCGTTGTGTAGCGGCCTAGCACGCCGCCCTCTCAAGGCGGTAGCGCCGGTTCGAATCCGGTCGGGGGTACTGGTCTAAACCACCATGGGCTATGGTGTAATTGGCAGCACGAGTGATTCTGGTTCATTTAGTCTAGGTTCGAGTCCTGGTAGCCCAGCAGATCTTTACACGATCTCAGTCTTGCCCCCGTTGTGTAGCGGCCTAGCACGCCGCCCTCTCAAGGCGGTAGCGCCGGTTCGAATCCGGTCGGGGGTACGTGAAGAGGAAGCCCCTCGCGGTGACGCGAGGGGCTTCCTTTTGTGCTCGCACCGGTGCGCGCCGACCGGCGGGCGGGGCCGGAACCCTCCGTGCCCGCCGCCGAGTTGGGACGCGCTCAACCCGGCGGCGGTCCGATCGCCGTCGTCAGCCGCTGCGGCGCAGCGCCTCGCTCAGCCGGGCGGCCGAGTCGATGACCGCCTGGGCGTGCATCCGGCCCGGGTGGCGGGTCAGCCGCTCGATCGGCCCGGAGACCGACACGGCGGCCACCACGCGGTTGGAGGGGCCCCGCACCGGCGCGGAGACCGAGGCGACGCCGGGCTCGCGCTCGCCGATCGACTGCGCCCACCCCCGCCGCCGTACGCCCGACAGCGCCGTCGCCGTGAAGCGCGCGCCCTGAAGGCCCCGGTGCAGCCGCTCCGGCTCCTCCCAGGCCATCAGGATCTGCGCGGAGGATCCGGCCTTCATGGTGAGCGTGGAGCCGACCGGCACGGTGTCCCGCAGCCCGGAGAGCCGCTCGGCCGCCGCCACACAGATCCGCATGTCTCCCTGCCGGCGGTAGAGCTGGGCGCTCTCGCCGGTCATGTCGCGCAGATGGGTCAGCACCGGGCCCGCCGTCGCCAGCAGCCGGTCCTCGCCCGCCGCCGCGGCCAGCTCCGAGAGCCGGGGGCCCAGAATGAAGCGGCCCTGCATGTCCCTCGCCACCATCCGGTGGTGTTCCAGTGCCACCGCCAGCCGGTGGGCCGTGGGCCTTGCCAGCCCGGTAGCCGCGACCAGACCGGCCAGGGTCGCCGGTCCGGACTCCAGTGCGCTCAATACCAGAGCCGCCTTGTCGAGAACGCCGACGCCGCTAGAGTTGTCCATGCAACGATACTTGCGTCTCACACTGTGAAACGCAAGTTCACATTTCCCAAGAACCCGCCAGTCTGTAGAGGCGGCCCCGGAACATGGGCTCGCGACAGGTGTCTAGTAGCGCCGGCAGTGCGGCCGGCCGGAGGGAAAGCGATGGGTAGGACACTCGCGGAGAAGGTCTGGGACGACCATGTCGTCCGGCGCGCGGAGGGCGAGCCCGACCTTCTCTTCATCGATCTGCACCTGCTGCACGAGGTGACGAGCCCGCAGGCCTTCGACGGCCTGAGGAAGAACGGCCGCAGAGTGCGCCGTCTCGATCTCACCATCGCCACCGAGGACCACAACACCCCCACCCTGGACATCGACAAGCCCATCGCGGACCCGGTCTCCCGGGTCCAGTTGGAGACCCTGCGCGCGAACTGCGCCGAGTTCGGCGTACGGCTGCACTCGCTGGGCGACGTCGAGCAGGGCGTCGTGCACGTCGTCGGCCCCCAGCTGGGGCTGACCCAGCCCGGCACCACCGTGGTCTGCGGCGACTCGCACACCTCCACCCACGGCGCCTTCGGCGCGCTGGCCTTCGGCATCGGCACCTCGCAGGTTGAGCATGTGCTCGCCACCCAGACGCTCCCGATGGCCCCGCCGAAGACCATGGCGATCACCGTCGACGGCGAGCTGCCCGACGGCGTCACCGCCAAGGACCTCATCCTGGCGATCATCGCGAAGATCGGCACCGGCGGCGGCCAGGGCTATGTTCTGGAGTACCGGGGTCCGGCCGTCGAGAAGCTCTCGATGGAGGCGCGGATGACCATCTGCAACATGTCCATCGAGGCCGGCGCCCGCGCGGGCATGATCGCGCCCGACGAGACCACCTTCGAGTACCTCCGCGGCCGCGACCACGCCCCGAAGGGCGAGGAGTGGGACGCCGCGGTCGAGTACTGGAAGACGCTCAGGACCGACGACGACGCCGTCTTCGACGCCGAGGTCGTCATCGACGCCGCCTCGCTGGCCCCGTTCGTCACCTGGGGCACCAATCCGGGCCAGGGCGCGCCGCTCTCCGCCAGCGTCCCCGACCCCGCTTCGTACGACGACGCTTCGGAGCGGCTCGCCGCCGAAAAGGCCCTGGAGTACATGGGCTTGACCGCGGGACAGCGGCTGCGGGACATCAAGGTGGACACCGTCTTCGTAGGCTCCTGCACCAACGGCCGTATCGAAGACCTGCGCTCGGCGGCCTCGATCATGGACGGCCGCAAAGTCGCCGACGGGGTACGGATGCTGGTCGTCCCCGGGTCCGTGCGGGTCGCCCTCCAGGCCGTCGCCGAGGGTCTGGACAAGGTCTTCACCGCCTCGGGCGCGGAGTGGCGGCACGCGGGCTGTTCGATGTGTCTGGGCATGAACCCCGACCAACTCGCGCCCGGCGAGCGTTCCGCGTCCACCTCCAACCGCAACTTCGAGGGCCGGCAGGGCAAGGGCGGGCGCACCCACCTGGTCTCGCCCCAGGTCGCCGCCGCCACCGCCGTCCTGGGACACCTGGCCTGCCCGGCCGATCTGTCCGACGACGCCGCCCGTACGCCCGCTGGAGTCTGATCAGCCATGGAAGCATTCACCACACACACCGGCCGGGCCGTTCCGCTGCGCCGCAGCAATGCCGACACCGACCAGATCATCCCCGCCCACTGGCTGAAGAAGGTCACCCGGGACGGCTTCGAGGACGGACTCTTCGAGGCCTGGCGCAAGGACCCGGAGTTCATCCTCAACCGGCCCGAGCGGCAGGGGGCCACGGTGCTGGTCGCCGGTCCCGACTTCGGCACCGGATCCTCCCGTGAGCACGCCGTCTGGGCCCTCCAGAACTACGGCTTCAAGACCGTCATCTCCTCCCGCTTCGCGGACATCTTCCGGGGCAACTCGCTCAAGAACGGCCTGCTGACCGTCGTTCTGCCGCAGGAGGACGTCGACCGGATCTGGGAGCTGACCGAGGCCGACCCGGCCACCGAGGTCACGGTCGACCTGGTCGCCCGTGAGGTCCGCGCGGGCGCCTTCACGGCCGCCTTCGAGCTGGACGAGAACGCCCGCTGGCGGCTGCTGAACGGGCTGGACGACATCAGCCTCACCCTTCAGAACGAAGCCGACATTTCTACCTACGAGGCCTCCCGGCCGGCCCACAAGCCGAGCACGATTCAGGTCTGATCAGCGCTTTTACCCGACTGCGCCCTCCACCGTCCGGTGGGGGGCGCAGCCGTCTGTTGAGCCCCTGTCGGGCGACAACTCGCCCCAGATGGCACAATCGGTGCATGGAACGCGACAGCCAACTCAAGCTCTATGCGGCTGTCGCGGCCCGATTGAAGGAAGCGCACACCGCTGTGCGCGCACTGCAAGTCCCGGAGGGCGTACGCATGGCGCTGACCCGGAAGCTGCTGGTCATCACGGCCGCGGCGAAGCACGATCTCCCGGATGCCGCACGGCGTCTGGACCGCTTGATGAAGGACCTCGACGAGGGCCGATTCCCTGAAGGCGACTGACACCCGAACTCCGCGAACGGCGACTTCCGCAGTCGACTTCGTTGCGGCACTAGGGTGATTAGACCGTTTCGTGTTTGATTTGCGGTATATATCTGCCTAACGTGCGAAAAAGCCTGGGCGCATTCGTCCAGGCAATGTCTCCGAAGGGGAAGACGTGAACAAGGCGCAGCTCGTAGAAGCGATTGCCGACAAGCTCGGCGGCCGTCAGCAGGCCGCGGACGCCGTCGACGCGGTGCTTGACGCGATCGTCCGCGCGGTCGTCGCCGGAGACCGGGTTTCGGTCACCGGCTTCGGTTCGTTCGAGAAGGTCGACCGTCCCGCCCGCTACGCCCGCAACCCGCAGACGGGTGAGCGGGTCCGGGTCAAGAAGACCTCCGTGCCGCGCTTCCGCGCGGGCCAGGGCTTCAAGGACCTGGTGAGCGGCTCGAAGAAGCTCCCGCGCGGCGGCGAGGTCTCGGTCAAGAAGGCTCCCAAGGGCAGCCTCTCGGGCGGTGCTTCCACCCGTACGACCACCAAGGCCGCGGCGAAGAAGGCCACCGCCAAGAAGGCGACCACCGCCAAGAAGGCCACCGCGGCGAAGAAGACGGTGACCGCGAAGAAGGCGGCTCCGGCGAAGAAGACGGTCACCGCGAAGAAGGCGGCCCCGGCCAAGAAGGCCGCCGTCGCGAAGAAGGCCGCCCCGGCCAAGAAGGCGGCTCCGGCCAAGAAGGCCGCCGTCGCCAAGAAGACCGCCCCGGCCAAGAAGGCCACCGCGAAGAAGGCGCCGGCCAAGAAGGCCACGGCGCGCAAGACCGCCGCCAAGAAGAGCGCGACCGCCAGGAAGAGGTAAGCGGCACCGGCAGCACCGGGCCATCGACGCGCCGGGCCGGGCTCCCCTCGGGGAGCCCGGCCCGCGGCGTGCGAGAAGGCCGCTCCCGGGCCGCGGCCCGGGAGACAGGGGCCCTCAGAGCGTCTGGAGGGTCACCAGGGTGATCCGGAGGCCCTCGCCCGCGCCCTCCGTCTCCAGACGGACCCGCTGGCCCGGCCGCAGCAGCCGCAGCCCGCCCGCGTCAAAGGCGGCCGCGTCGAATTCCACGGGAGTGCCGTCGTCGAGCAGCACACTGCCGCTGCGGGTTTCCGGGTCATAGGTGTACGAGGTCGCATGCATGAGCGCCACCCTAATGCCCGGCCGGCCCACTTCGGGTTCCGCTTCCGCGCTCCCGGAGCCGGCTGTTTCCGGGGGACCCAGCCCGCTCCGGCGGGCGGACGGCGGCATTGGTCAGACGCTCCCCGGAGCGGTCGGCGCAAGGCGTTCCGCAGTGCGCGGTCCCACCCCCAGTGACCGGGCCGCCGCGAGATCCGCCGCGGTGTCCACGTCCTGGCGCACCGAATCGACGCCGTCGAGCAGGATTTCCACCGCACCCGACGCCGAATGACGGCGGCGGGAGCGCCCGCCGAATCCAGGACGCAATTCGACGCCGGTCCGCGCGGAGAGGAGTGTCGTGCCGACACCGGCCGCATCCGCCAGAAAAGCCCGGGGATATCCGGCGGCATGGGCCAGCACCCGGGCCAATTCCAGCGGGCGCAGCGCGGGCAGATCGGCGTTGAGCGCGGCCACCGGAGCGCCGGGCCGCTCGCGGCGCACCGCGCGGGCCCCGTGGGCCAGCGCCGCGTTGAGCCCGGCGGCCGGGGTGTCCGGCACGATCCGGGCCCCGAGCGCGGCCAGCTCGGCGCCCGCCACGTGATCGTCCGTGACAACTGCCACATCCCGTACGGCGGGGCTGGCCAGCACCGCCGCGACGGTGTCCAGGGCGAAGGCGAGAGCGAGCCGGGGCCGCAGAACGCCGTCCGCCGCCGGGGCGAGTCGGCTCTTGGCCAGCGCGAGGGGCTTCAGCGGGACCACCAGGGACCAGTGGGCCTTCGGGTCGATGTTCGTGGCTGGCTCTCCGTCCGTGCGCGTCGGGGCCCCATTGTGGCCCGGAGCCCGTGTCATCAGGAGGTCCGGTCCGGTGACCGGAGCGTACGGTGTGCTCGACAGACCAGGGGCCGGGGGCGACACTTGTCCCCCGGCATCCGGGCAAAGGCCCGGTCAGCGAGGAAGGGTGTCCGAGTGTCCCGCCGTAGAATCGGCTTCTGGTACCGCCTGGCGGCGGTCATCGTTAAACCGCCGCTGCTGGTTCTGTTCAAGCGGGACTGGCGGGGAATGGAACACATTCCGGCCGAGGGCGGATTCATCACCGCGGTCAATCACAACTCGTATCTGGACCCTCTTTCGTATGCCCACTTCCAGTACAACACCGGACGGGTGCCGCGCTTTCTGGCAAAGGCCGCCCTTTTCCGGACTCCTTTCGTCGGGATGATGCTCAGGGGCACTCGGCAGATCCCCGTCTACCGGGAGTCGACCGAAGCCCTGGACGCCTACCGGGCCGCCGCCGCCGCCCTCGACAAGGGTGAATGCGTGGCCTTCTATCCGGAGGGCACCATCACCCGCGACCCCGAGATGTGGCCCATGGCCGGCAAGACCGGGGCCGCCCGGATAGCCCTTCGGACCAAGGCCCCCGTCATTCCGGTCGCCCAGTGGGGCGCGAACCTGGCGGTGCCGCCCTACGCCAAGGAGCGCAAGTTCCGGCTCTTCCCCCGGAAGACCCTGATCGTGCAGGCCGGACCGCCCGTCGATCTGAGCCGGTTCTACGATCGGGAGGCAACCCCCGAGGTGCTGCGCGAGGCGACCGAGGTCATCATGGCCGAGATCACCGCGCTGCTGGAGGACGTACGTCACGAGAAGGCCCCGGCCCAGCCGTACGACCACCGCACCGCTCGGGCAGAACAGCGGCGCAAGGCCGCAGGGGAAGGAACACTGTGACTCACCGCGCCAAGGCGGCCGTCTTCGGAACAGGCTCATGGGGGACGGCCTTCGGCATGGTGCTCGCCGACGCGGGCTGCGACGTGACCCTCTGGGGCCGCCGCGCCGAACTCGCCGAAGCCGTCAACACCACGCGCGCCAACCCCGACTATCTCCCGGGGATCGAACTCCCGGCCAATCTGCGGGCGACCACCGACCCCGCCGAGGCGCTGGACGGCGCGGACTTCACGGTGCTCGCCGTCCCCTCCCAGACCCTGCGGGGCAATCTCGCCGCCTGGGCCCCCAGCCTGCCCGCCGACACCGTGCTCGTCTCCCTGATGAAGGGCATCGAACTCGGCAGCGCCAAGCGGATGAGCGAGGTCGTCCAGGAGGTCGCGGGCGTTCCCGCCGAGCGGGTCGCCGTGGTCACCGGGCCCAATCTGGCCAAGGAGATCGCCCAGCGGCGGCCGGCCGCCGCCGTCGTCGCCTGCCGCGACGAGGCCGTCGCCCAGCGGCTCCAGTCCTTCTGTCACACCCCCTACTTCCGCCCGTACACCAACACCGATGTCATCGGCTGTGAACTCGGCGGCGCGGTGAAGAACGTCATCGGCCTCGCCGTCGGCATCGCGGACGGCATGGGCCTCGGCGACAACGCCAAGGGCTCGCTGATCACCCGGGGGCTGGCCGAGACCACCCGGCTGGGCCTGGCGATGGGCGCGGACCCGCTGACGTTCGCCGGACTCGCGGGCCTGGGCGACCTGGTGGCGACCTGTTCCTCGCCGCTCTCGCGCAACCACACCTTCGGTGTGAACCTCGGCAGGGGCATGACCCTCCAGGAGACCATCGCCGTCACCCGGCAGACCGCCGAGGGCGTCAAGTCCTGCGAGTCGGTGCTCGATCTGGCCCGCAGGCACGGCGTCGACATGCCCATCGCCGAGACGGTGGTGGGGATCGTCCACGAGGGCAAGCCGCCGGTGGTCGCGCTCAAGGAGCTGATGTCGCGCACCGCCAAGCCCGAGCGCCGCTGACCGGCGCCCGTCCGGACCCGCGCCCGTCCGGACCGGCATCGTCCGAACCCGCGCCGTCCGGACCGGTGTCGGCCGACGCCGTGCCAGCCCTCCTGAGCGCGCGGCTCGCACGGTAGTCTCATGGCGATATGAGCACCGAGAACCTCCCCCAGAGCCCCGGGCGGCAGAGCCCCGGGCAGCCGCCGCTCCGCAAGCCGCGCGTGGCCGTCGTCTTCGGCGGACGCAGCTCCGAACACGGCATCTCCGTGGTCACCGCGGGCGCCGTGCTGCGGGCGATCGACCGTTCCCAGTACGACGTCCTGCCCATCGGCATCACGACGGACGGCCGCTGGGCGCTCACCGCCGACGAGCCGGACCGGATGGCGATCGCCGACCGCCGCACGCCCAGCGTCGAGCAGCTCGCCGAGTCCGCCGAGGGCGGCGTCGTGCTCTCGGTCGACCCCGGCAGCCGCGAGGTCGTCTACACCGAGCCCGGCGCGGTGCCCAAGGCGCTCGGCGAGGTCGACGTCGTCTTCCCGGTGCTGCACGGCCCGTACGGCGAGGACGGCACCATCCAGGGACTCCTTGAGCTGGCCGGCATCCCCTATGTCGGCTCCGGGGTCCTGGCCTCAGCCGTCGGCCAGGACAAGGAGTACATGAAGCGCGTCTTCATCTCCTTCGGACTGCCCGTCGGCCCGTACGAGGTGATCCGCCCGCGCGAGTGGGAACTCGACCCCTCCGCCGCCCGCAAGAAGATCATCGACTTCGCGGGCGACCACGGCTGGCCGCTTTTCGTGAAGCCCGCGCGGGCCGGCTCCTCCATCGGCATCACCAAGGTCGACGACCTCTCCGGGCTCGACGCCGCGATCGAGGAGGCCCAGCGGCACGACCCCAAGATCCTGGTCGAGGCGCTGCTGCGCGGCCGTGAGATCGAGTGCGGAGTGCTGGAGTTCGAGGACGGGCCGCGCACCAGTGTCCCGGCCGAGATCCCGCCGGTCCAGGCCCACGACTTCTACGACTTCGAGGCCAAGTACATCGACTCGGCGTCCGGCCTGGTGCCCGCCCCGCTCACCGAGGAGCAGACCGCCGAGGTGCGCCGGCTCGCCGTCGACGCCTTCGAGGCCGCGTCCTGCGAGGGCCTCGTCCGCGCGGACTTCTTCCTCACCGAGGACGGCGAGTTCGTCATCAACGAGATCAACACCATGCCCGGCTTCACCCCCATCTCCATGTACCCCCGGATGTGGCAGGAGACCGGCGTCAGCTACCCGGAGCTGGTGGACCTGCTGATCCGGGCCGCGCTCCGCCGCTCGACCGGACTGCGCTGAACCGGCTCCCCGGGCGCCGCCGCCCGGCGGCCGGGGCCCGGCGTACCCCGCCGTCCGCCCCCGCCGCGGACGGCGGCACCCCGCCGGTCTCTTCCCCGGTTCCGACAGGCCGTGGCGCAGTACGATCACAGCCGAGGGCGAAGGCGGGCACGCCGGGGAGCACCCGCCCGGCGCGGACGGGGGCTACAGGTGCACGACCGGGCAGGTGAGAGTACGAGTGATGCCCTCGACCTGCTGCACCTTGGCGACCACGAGCCTGCCCAGCGCGTCGACCGTGTCTGCCTGGGCACGCACGATGACGTCATAGGGGCCGGTCACGTCCTCGGCCTGAATCACTCCCGGAATCTTTCCGACGGTCTCGGCGACACTCGACGCCTTGCCCACCTCGGTCTGAATCAGGATGTACGCCTGTACCACGGGACCTCCAGGGCGCCCCGAGGATCGTCTCCCCCACCGACGGTGGGGGAGGGCCCGGGGGAGAGAAAGGGACGCCACGGTATCGCGTCGTCACGCGCGGCGGGGAGACCCCCGCGCCGGACGGGGTACGCGGTGTGAAGAGGCTTTCCGCCGGGTGACCCGGCGGAACGGTTTACCGCCGGGCACTCCGGCGGGCGGGTTCCGCCGGAGGGGGCTCCGGCGGGCGGGCTCCCGCCGGGCGGCGGTCCGGCGCGACGACGGAGAGGTGAGACTCGGGTGAAGGGCACTGTGGGCGAGTTGGGGGAGTTCGGGCTCATCAAGGAGCTGACCTCCCGCCTCACCTCCACCCCGGCGGTCCGGATCGGACCCGGCGACGACGCCGCGGTCGTGGCCGCGCCCGACCGCAGGGTCGTGGCGAGCACGGACGTCCTGCTGGAGGGCCGGCACTTCCGGCGCGACTGGTCGACCGCGTACGACGTCGGCCGCAAGGCCGCCGCGCAGAACCTCGCCGACATCGCGGCGATGGGCGCGGTCCCCACCGCACTCCTCCTCGGCCTGGTCGTCCCGGCCGAACTCCCCGTCACCTGGGCCACCGAGCTGATGGACGGCATCCGTGACGAGTGCCAGGTCGCCGGAGCGGCCGTGGTCGGCGGAGACGTCGTACGCGGCGAACTGATCACCCTCGCCATCACCGCCCTCGGCGATCTGCGCAACCACGAACCCGTCACCAGATCCGGCGCGCGACCCGGCGACGTGGTCGCCTACACCGGCTGGCTCGGCTGGTCGGCCGCCGGGCACGCGGTGCTCTCCCGGGGCTTCCGCTCCCCGCGCGCCTTCGTCGAGGCCCACCGCCGCCCCGAACCGCCCTACCACGCGGGCCCGGCGGCGGCCGGTCTCGGCGCGACCGCCATGTGCGACATCAGCGACGGACTCGTCGCCGACCTCGGCCATATCGCCGAGGCCAGCAAGGTCCGCATCGATCTGCGCTCCGGCGCCGTCGACGTACCCAGCCAGATGTACGACATCGGCCAGGCCGTCGGCGTCGACCCGCTCCAGTGGGTGCTGACCGGGGGAGAGGACCACGCCATCGTCGCCACCTTCCCCCGGGACGTGAAACTCCCCGCGCGCTGGAAGGTCATCGGGGAAGTCCTCAACCCCTCCGCCCTGCCCCAGGTCACCGTCGACGGCGCGCCCTGGCACAGCAAGGGCGGCTGGGACCACTTCGGCTCATCGGAGGAAGCGTGAAACTGCCTCTCGTCCTCACCGTCGCCGGCTCCGACTCGGGCGGCGGCGCGGGCATCCAGGCCGATCTGAAGACCATGCTGGCGCTCGGCACCCACGGCATGAGCGTGCTCGCCGCCGTCACCGCGCAGAACTCGCTCGGTGTGCAGGGCTACTGGGAACTGCCCGTCGAAGCGGTACGCGCCCAGTACCGCAGCGTCGTGGACGACATCGGCGTCCAGGCCGTCAAGACCGGGATGCTCGCCTCGGCCCCCCTGGTGGAGGCCGTCGCCGAACTCCTCGCGGGCACCGACGCCCCGGTCGTCGTCGACCCGGTCGGCGTCTCCAAGCACGGCGACTCGCTGCTCGCCGCCTCCGCCCTGGAGTCCGTACGCCGCGAGCTGCTCCCCACCGCCACCCTGGCCACCCCGAACCTGGACGAAGTGGCCCAACTCACAGGCGTACGGGTCACCGACGAGAGCGGGCTGCGCCGGGCCGCCGACGCCATGCTCGGCCTCGGCCCGCGCTGGGTGCTGATCAAGGGCGGACATCTCCCCGGCGACGCGGTGGACCTGCTCAGCGACGGAACCGAGGAACTCTGGCTGCGCGCCCCCCGGCTCGACAACCGCCACACCCACGGCACCGGCTGCACCCTCGCCTCGGCGATCGCCGCCGGACTGGCCAAGGGGCTCACCGTCCCCGAGGCGGTACGCGCGGCGAAGGAGTACGTCACCGGTGCGATAGCCGCCGGATTCGCCCTGGGCGAGGGCATCGGGCCGGTGGACCACGGCTGGCGCTTCCGCCAGCCCCTCACCTGACGGACGACCCACAGAAAAGCGCGGTGCGGTCCTCCCCGTAAAGGGAAGGACCGCACCGCGCGGACTTTTTCATGCTGTTCGAGCACGGCAAGAAGCCGGCCCACCGAGGTGGACCGGCTTCTCAAGGCAACCGCAGGGGCTGCGCTACGACAGGATCATCCCCACTCGCGTGGAGAGCTTCACCTTTAGCGCGAGACCTTGCCGGCCTTGATGCACGAGGTGCAGACATTGAGCCGCTTCGGCGTCCGACCGACCACGGCACGCACACGCTGGATGTTCGGGTTCCAGCGACGAGACGTACGGCGGTGCGAGTGCGAAATGTTGTTGCCGAAGCCCGGCCCCTTGCCGCAGACGTCGCAGTTGGCAGCCACGGGTCACTCCAAAGACTTCAGATGCACTTACAGTGAAATCCGGCGTGCCGGAAATCAGTGATCTGATTCGGTGGCCTGCCGGGGGAATGTCCCGACTTTCATCGGGCAACCGGAGCAGCATACAACGACTGCATCCGCCCTACGAAACTACCACGACTCCCGCCGCCCCCACTCCGCCCACCGCCCCCGACCGGGGTCTACCCTGCGGTGCGACCCCGCCGCTCAGGGCCCTGCCCGGGCCGTTCCCACCCGCCCGGCCGCTCAAGGAGGACCACCAGGTGCCGCAGAATCTCGACGCTCCGGCGGTACGCGTCTGGTGCGCCCGGGCCCTGGACGCGCTCGGCCGGGAGCGCGACGGGATCGACGCGATCAACGTCTATCCCGTCGCGGACGGTGACACCGGCACCAATCTCTATCTGACCCTCGAATCGGCCGCCCAGGCCGTGGAGGCCGTCTTCGCCGCCCATGAGACCGGCGCCTCCTCGCCCGGCGTCGCCGACGCGGCCCGCGCCATGGCGCACGGAGCCCTCATCGGCGCGCGGGGCAACTCCGGCACGATCCTCGCCCAGCTGCTGCGGGGCGTCGCGGAGCGCGTCGGCGAGGGCGACCGGCTCGCCGGAGCGCTGCGCCGGGCCGCCGACCTCGCCCGTGAGGCGGTCGCCCACCCCGTCGAGGGCACCATCCTGACCGTGGCCTCGGCCGCCGCCGACGCCGCCGCCCGGGCGGCGGGCGACGACGCCGGGGCCGCCCGCGCCGCCTACGACGGGGCCGCCGCCGCCCTGGAGGCCACCCCGGACCAGCTCGCCGTCCTCGGCCGCGCGGGAGTGGTGGACGCGGGCGGCCGGGGGCTGCTCGCGGTGCTCGGAGCGCTGGTCGAGGCCGTCTCGGGGCAGGCCCCCGCCCCCCTCCCGGCCCCGGCCAGGGGCACCGCCGTCACCACCGGACCCTGCGCCGCCGACGGACCCGCCTTCGAGGTGATCTACCTCCTGGAGGCGGCCGACGAGGCCGTCGCCGGGCTGCGGAGCCGGCTCGACGCCCTCGGGGACTCGCTCGTCGTGGTCGGCGGCGACGGCCTGTGGAACGTCCATGTGCACGTCGACGACGCGGGCGCGGCCGTGGAGGCCGGGGTGGAGGCGGGACGCCCGTACCGGATCCGGATCACCCACTTCGACGGCGCGCAGCCCGCGGCCCACCTCCCGGAGCCCGTCCAGCGGGCCGTCGTCGTGGTCGTGCCGGGGGAGGGGCTCGCGGAGGTCTGCGGGCGGGCGGGCGCGACGACGGTCCTGGCCCGGCCCGGGGAGCCGCCCGCCAGCGGCGAACTGGTCGACGCGATCCGCCGCGCGCACGCCCGGGAGGTGGTCCTGCTCCCCAACGCGGCCGAACTGCGCCACCCCGCCGCTGCCGCCGCCGAACAGGCCCGCACCGAGGGGATCAGGGTCGCCCTCGTCCCCACCCGCGCGGCCGTCCAGGGCATCGCCGCACTCGCCGTCCACGAGCCGGGCCGCCGCTTCGACGAGGACGTGGTCGCGATGACGGCGGCGGCCGGGGCCACCCGCTACGCGGAGCTGACGGTCGCCGAGCGGCAGTCCTGGACCTCGGCCGGGATCTGCCAGGCCGGGGACGTGCTCGGCCTGATAGACGGCGATGTCGCGGTCATCGGCACCGATCTGACCGCGACCGCGACCGCCGTCCTGGACCGGATGCTCGCCGCCGGAGGCGAGCTGGTCACCCTGGTGCTCGGCGAGGCGCTCCCCGAACCGGCGGCCTTCCCGGCCCGTCTCGAACGCCATGTCCGCGACACCTATCTGGCCGTGGACACGGTCGTGTACGAGGGCGGCCGGGGCTCCGCGCTGCTGCTGATCGGCGTCGAGTGACCGGCCGCCGGTGATGGCGGCTGTCAGTGCCGTGGTGTGCAATGGACCGCGTGCCCGTGCCTGACGAACCCCTGAACGAGCCTCTCAAGAGGACACTCGGACCCGCCACCGCCAAGGTGCTCGCCGAGCAGCTCGGCCTGCACACCGTGGGCGATCTGCTCCACCACTACCCCCGGCGGTACGAGGAGCGGGGCCAGCTCACCCGCCTCGCCGAACTGCCGCTCGACGAGGACGTCACCGTGGTGGCCCAGGTCGCCGACGCCAGGGTGCACACCTTCAACGGCGGCCGGGGGAAGCGGCTGGAGGTCACCATCACCGATGGCAGCGGCAGGCTCCAGCTGGTCTTCTTCGGCCGGGGCGTCCACAAGCCGCACCAGGATCTGCTGCCGGGCAGCCGGGCGATGTTCGCCGGCCGGGTCTCGGTCTTCAACCGCAGGCTCCAGCTCGCCCACCCGTCCTACGCCAAGCTCGGCGGCGAGGACGACGCGGTGGACGTCGAGTCCTGGGCGGGCGCGCTCATCCCCATCTACCCCGCCTGCAAGGGCATGGAGTCCTGGAAGATCGCCAAGGCGGTCGACGCGGTGCTCCCGCGCGCCGGCGAGGCCGCCGACCCGCTGCCCGACGCGCTGCGCGAGGGCCGCGGCTTCGTCTCCCTGCCCGAGGCGCTGCTCAAGGTGCACCGCCCGCACACCAGGGCCGACATCGAGGACGCCCGGGCCCGGCTGAAGTGGGACGAGGCGTTCGTCCTCCAGGTGGCGCTCGCCCGCCGCCGCTTCGCCGAGACCCAGCTGCCCGCCGTCGCCCGGCGCGCGTCCCCCGGCGGAATCCTGGACGCCTTCGACGCCAAGCTCCCCTTCACCCTCACCGACGGACAGCGGAAGGTCACCGGCGAGATCTTCGACGACCTGGCGACCGAGCACCCGATGCACCGGCTGCTCCAGGGCGAGGTCGGCTCCGGCAAGACCCTGGTCGCCCTCCGCGCGATGCTCGCCGTGGTCGACGCGGGCGGCCAGGCCGCGATGCTCGCGCCCACCGAGGTCCTCGCCCAGCAGCACCACCGCTCCATCGTGGAGATGATGGGCGAGCTGGCCGAGGGCGGGACCCTCGGCAGCGTCGAGCACGCCACCAAGGTGGTGCCGCTGACCGGCTCGATGGGCGCCGCCGGGCGCCGCGGAGCACTGCTCGACCTGGTCACCGGCGAGGCGGGCATCGTCATCGGCACCCACGCCCTGATCGAGGACAAGGTCCAGTTCCACGATCTGGGCCTGGTCGTGGTGGACGAGCAGCACCGCTTCGGCGTGGAGCAGCGCGACGCCCTGCGCTCCAAGGGGAAGCAGCCCCCGCATCTGCTGGTGATGACGGCCACCCCCATCCCGCGCACCGTCGCCATGACCGTCTTCGGCGATCTGGAGACCTCGGTGCTGGACCAGCTCCCGGCCGGCCGCTCCCCGATCGCCAGCCATGTGGTCCCCGCCCAGGACAAGCCCCACTTCCTGGCGCGCGCCTGGGAGCGGGTCCGCGAGGAGGTCGGCAAGGGCCACCAGGCGTATGTGGTCTGCCCCCGCATCGGCGACGGCGAGGACGAGAAGCCCAAGAAGAAGGCGGCCCCCGAGGAGGACGGCAAGCGCCCCCCGATCGCCGTGCTCGACCTGGCCGACGAGCTCTCCCAGGGAGCGCTCGCCGGGCTGCGCGTCGAGGTGCTCCACGGCAGGATGCACCCCGACGACAAGGACGAGGTGATGCGCCGGTTCGCCGCCGCGGAGGTCGACGTCCTCGTCGCCACCACCGTCATCGAGGTCGGGGTGAACGTCCCCAACGCCACCGCGATGGTGATCATGGACGCCGACCGGTTCGGCGTCTCCCAGCTGCACCAGCTCCGCGGCCGGGTCGGCCGGGGCTCCGCCCCCGGTCTGTGTCTGCTGGTCACCGAGATGCCCGAGGCCTCCCCCGCCCGGGCCCGCCTCGGCGCGGTCGCCGCCACCCTCGACGGCTTCGAGCTCTCCCGGATCGACCTGGAGCAGCGGCGCGAGGGCGATGTCCTCGGCCAGGCGCAGTCCGGGGCCCGCTCCTCGCTGCGGATGCTCGCCGTCATCGAGGACGAGGAGATCATCGCCGCCGCCCGCGAGGAGGCCGTCAAGGTGGTGCGCGAGGACCCGGAGCTGGAGCGCTCCGGGCCGCTGCGGCTGGCGCTGGACGCGCTGCTGGACAAGGAGCGCGAGAGCTATCTCGACAAGGGCTGAGCGCCGCCCCGGCGGCCGAGCTGAGAGACTGATCGACGAGGGGCCCCGACGGGCCCCCGACCAGACCTCGACTGCGTAAGGACCGAGATGACCCGCGTGATCGCCGGTACGGCCGGCGGACGCCGCCTCGCCGTACCGCCCGGCACCGGCACCCGCCCCACGTCCGACCGCGCTCGCGAGGGCCTCTTCTCAAGCTGGGAGGCGTTCCTCGGCACGCTCGAAGGGCTGCGGGTCGCCGATCTCTACGCGGGATCCGGCGCGGTCGGCCTGGAGGCGCTCTCCCGGGGGGCCACCCACGCCCTGCTGGTCGAGGCGGACGCCCGGGCCGCCCGGGTCGTCCGGGAGAACGTCCGCGCCGTCGCCCTGCCCGGCGCGGAGGTCCGCACCGGCAAAGCGGAACAGATCGTGACGGGACCGGCCCCCGAGGAGCCCTACGACGTGGTCTTCCTCGACCCGCCGTACGCCGTCACCGACGACGATCTTCGGGAGATCCTCCTCACACTCCGTACTCAGGGCTGGCTCACGGGTGACACGCTCGTCACCGTGGAACGCAGCACCCGGGGCGGAACCTTCGGCTGGCCGCGGGGATTCGAACCACTGCGGGCCCGTCGCTACGGCGAGGCGACGCTTTGGTACGGTCGCGCCGCCTCTGTCTGCGACGAGGCTTCTACGTGCGAAGACGCCCCATGAGCGGGCCGGAGAGCGAGGAATTCCCAGTGCGCCGCGCAGTCTGTCCGGGGTCGTTCGACCCCATCACCAACGGACACCTCGACATCATCGCCCGCGCCTCCAAGCTGTACGACGTCGTGCATGTCGCGGTGATGATCAACCAGTCCAAGAAGGGCCTGTTCACCGTCGACGAGCGGATGGACCTGATCCGCCAGGTGACCTCGGAGTACGGGAACGTCTCCGTCGAGTCCCACCACGGACTGCTGGTCGACTTCTGCAAGGACCGCGACATCCCGGCCATCGTCAAGGGGCTGCGGGCGGTCAGCGACTTCGACTACGAACTCCAGATGGCCCAGATGAACAACGGCCTCTCGGGGGTGGAGACCCTCTTCGTCCCCACCAACCCCACCTACAGCTTCCTCTCCTCCAGCCTGGTCAAGGAGGTCGCCGCCTGGGGCGGCGACGTCTCCCACCTGCTGCCGCGAGTCGTCCACGAGGCCCTCGTCGAGCGCCTCGCCGGCGACTGACCCCCGGAGAGGGACGCGAGCGCCCCAACTGACGGCGGCGCGACCGGTGTCACAGGGGGTCCCGCTCGCCGTACAGTCTTCCCGTCCGCCCCCGAGAGGCGGACGCGGCTCAGACGTATCAGGCAGAGAGTGGCGGACCACGGTGGACGTGCAGAAGAAGCTCGATGAGATCGTCCGGACGATCGGGAGCGCCCGCTCCATGCCCATGTCGGCGTCCTGTGTGGTCAACCGCGCCGAGCTGCTCGCCCTGCTCGAAGAGGTGCGGGAGGCGCTGCCCGGCTCGCTGGCGCAGGCGCGGGAGCTGATCGGCGGCCGGGAGCAGCTCGTCGCCGAAGCCCGTCACGAGGCCGAACGGATCCTGGAGGGCGCGCGCGCCGAGCGCGGCTCGCTGGTCTCCGACACCCAGGTCGCCCGGCAGTCCCAGGACGAGGCGGACCGCATCCTCGCCGACGCCCGCCGCGAGGCGGAGGAGATCAGGGCCGAGGCCGACGACTACGTCGACTCCAAGCTCGCCAACTTCGAGGTCGTCCTCACCAAGACCATCGGCTCCGTCGACCGGGGCCGGGAGAAGCTGCTGGGCCGGGGCCCCGGCCTCGACCAGGACGGCTTCCCCGACGCCGAGGCCCCCGAGTACAGCGCGGACCCCCAGACCCTGATCCACCGCGCCGACGAGTACGTGGACGCCAAGCTCGGCGCGTTCGAGGCGGTGCTCTCCAAGACCCTGGAGGCGGTCGGGCGCGGCCGGCAGAAGCTGCACGGGCGCACCACCGGCGACGCCCTGGGCGAGCACATGGCGGCCCAGGACGCGGCGGGCGCCTCCCACCTCCACTCCAGTGACGCGGAGTATCTGGCCGGCCTCGCGGAACTGGCCGATCCGGAACCCCGGCGGAGCCGGGACCCCCGCCCGCCGGCCCCGCCGCGCCCCGCCCCGCCGCTGCCGGAGCCGCCGGCCGTCCCGCCCCTGTCGGACCCCTTCGCGGGCTTCCCGTCACAGCCCGCCTACGGCGAGTACCAGCAGGAGCAGCCCGATCCCTACGCGGCCTACCAGGACCGGCGGCAGGGCCAGGGCCAGAGCCAGGGCTACGAGCAGAGGGGATACGACGCGCAGGGGTATGAGCAGCAGGGATACGAGCAGCGGTACGGACAGCCGGACCCCTACGCGTACCAGGAGGTGCCGCAGCAGCAGCGGCACGTCCCGCTGCCGCCCGAGCACGCCCCGCAGCCGCCCCAGCAGCCGGCCGCGGCCCTCGACGAGACCAGTTTCTTCGACACCAGCATGATCGACCTCGATGAGCTGCGCCGCTACGAACAGGGGCACTGACCCCGGGAGCGGGGCGGGCGGCGGGCATCGTCCGAGGCCGGATTGGGTCTATGGCGGCCTGTCCAGTATCCTGGCTCTTCGGTCGCGCGTAGTCACGCGATTCCGGCTGCCCACCTCTCCCCCGACGCTTTTCGGGGGCGGTGGCCTCTCTCCCCAGCAGCATGATCCCGAAAGCAGGAAAAGCCCTGAACGCCCGCCTCGACCACCGAAACCCCCTCGTGTTCGACACGCACGAGCTGGGCCGGCGTCCCGGCGCGCTCCAGCGGCTGTCCCGCACGGTCCCGGCACCCGGCTCACCGGCCGTCTTCGGGATCGAAGGGGTCGTCGCCGTGCCTGAGGGCGAGAGCGTCGAGCTGGACCTCCGCCTGGAGTCGGTCATGGAAGGGGTGCTTGTCACAGGCACCGCCCGTGCGTCGGCCGAGGGGGAGTGCGTAAGGTGTCTGGAGCCGCTGCGCCTCGATGTCGCGGCGGACTTCCAGGAGATGTACACGTACCCCGACGCCGACGACCGGGGCCGCAGCCGCGCTGCGGAGCCCGGCGACGACGCCGAGGACGAAGACATCTTCCCTCTTGAGGACGGCTTGTTCGACCTCGAGCCCGTGCTGCGTGATGCGGTGGTGCTCGCACTGCCGATGCAGCCGGTGTGCCGGGAGGACTGTGCCGGTCTCTGCGCCCAGTGCGGAATCAGGCTGGACGACGACCCGGACCACCACCACGATGCCCTCGACATCCGTTGGGCGGCACTGCAAGGACTCGCCGAAACCGTCAAGGACGGCGAGAAGGACAACATGAGCGGCGCCGAACCGGGCGTCGACGAGAAGCAGGAGAAGTAGCCGTGGCTGTTCCGAAGCGGAAGATGTCGCGCAGCAACACGCGCCACCGCCGGTCGCAGTGGAAGGCTGCGGTCCCCACCCTGGTTTCGTGCGAGCGTTGCCAGGAGCCGAAGCTGCAGCACATCGCGTGCCCTAGCTGTGGCACCTACAACAAGCGCCAGGTCCTCGCGGTCTGAGTGGCTGGTGAGAGGCCCGATGTCTGAGCTGTCCAATGCCAAGAAGCAGGAAGACGCCAGCAAAACAGTCAACGCAGCCTCGTCCCACACGCTTCTGGAAGGGCGGCTCGGGTATCAACTCGAGTCCGCCCTTCTGGTGCGTGCGCTGACCCACCGGTCGTACGCGTACGAGAATGGCGGTCTGCCCACCAACGAGCGGCTGGAGTTCCTCGGGGACTCCGTGCTCGGACTGGTGGTCACCGACACTCTCTACCGGACCCACCCCGATCTGCCGGAAGGCCAGCTGGCCAAATTGCGGGCCGCGGTGGTCAATTCGCGTGCGCTGGCACAGGTCGGCCGCGGGCTGGAACTCGGACTCTTCATCCGGCTCGGCCGGGGCGAAGAGGGCACGGGCGGCAGGGACAAGGCGTCCATCCTCGCCGACACCCTGGAAGCGGTGATCGGCGCGGTCTATCTCGACCAGGGGCTTGAAGCGGCCTCCGAGCTGGTGCACAGGCTCTTCGATCCACTGATCGAGAAGTCGTCGAACCTCGGTGCGGGCCTGGACTGGAAGACCAGTCTCCAGGAGCTGACCGCCGCCGAGGGACTCGGGGTCCCGGAGTATCTCGTCACCGAGACGGGTCCGGACCACGAGAAGACCTTCACAGCTGCCGCCCGCGTCGGTGGTGTCTCGTACGGCACCGGCACCGGCCGCAGCAAGAAGGAAGCGGAGCAGCAGGCCGCCGAATCCGCCTGGCGGGAGATCCGTGCCGCCGCGGACCTGCGGGAGGCCGAAGAGGCGAAGACCGAGGCCGAGGCCGGACCCGCGACAGCGGTGACGACCGAGGCGCCGGCCGATGCCGATGCCGTCTCCGAGGCGTCCCCGGACGCCGCCGGGGACAGCGGCTCCCAGGAACAGCGGGAACAGCACGAAGAGCGGGAACAGACGGACCGGGCCACGGCCTGAGTCCGTCCGTCCCCTCGCACCGGGCCCCACCGCCCCCCCCGGGCTCCCCGGGGGGCGGGGGGCCGGGGGTCCCCCCCCCCGGCCCCTCCCCCCCGGGCGCGGGGCCGCCCACAGGGGGGGG
>NZ_BMWG01000017.1:30018-167359 GCF_014651115.1 Streptomyces inusitatus
GCCCCCGCGCCCCCGGAGATCTCCGGGAGCGCGGGGGCCCGGTCGTTCCCGCCCGATGTCCGGTCCCCGATGACCGGTGTCCGTACACAGGGCGGTACGCTGCGGGCGTCACCGTGAGCGTTTCCCCAAGGAGCCCCGTGCCCGAGCTGCCCGAGGTCGAGGTCGTACGCCGAGGACTCCAGCGCTGGGTCAGCGGCCGGACCATCGCGGAGGTGCGTGTGCTGCATCCGCGAGCCGTCCGCCGTCATCCGGCCGGAGCCGAGGACTTCGCCGCCCGGCTCAAAGGACACAGCGTCGGCATCGCCCGCCGCCGGGGCAAGTACCTCTGGCTGCCGCTCGCCGACACCGACTCCTCCATCCTCGGCCATCTGGGCATGAGCGGTCAGCTCCTGGTCCAGCCGGAGGACGCCGCCGACGAGAAGCATCTGCGGGTCAGGATCAGCTTCGACGACTCGCTCGGCACCGAGCTGCGCTTCGTCGACCAGCGCACCTTCGGCGGGCTCTCGCTCCACGACAACACCCCCGACGGGCTGCCCGACGTCATCGCGCACATCGCCCGCGACCCGCTCGACCCGGCCTTCGACGACGACGCCTTCCACGCCGCGCTGCGGCTGCGGCGCACCACGGTGAAGCGGGCCCTGCTCGACCAGTCGCTGATCAGCGGTGTGGGCAATATCTACGCGGACGAGGCGCTCTGGCGCGCCAGGCTCCACTACGAGCGCCCGACGGCGGGCATCGGCCGGGCCCGCTCCACCGAGCTGCTCTGTCATGTACGGGATGTGATGAACGCGGCGCTGGCGGCCGGCGGCACCAGCTTCGACAGTCTGTACGTCAATGTGAACGGCGAGTCCGGATACTTCGACCGCTCGCTGGACGCCTACGGCCGGGAGGAGGAGCCGTGCCACCGCTGCGGCACTCCGATCCGGCGGCGGCCCTGGATGAACCGGTCCAGCTATTTCTGCCCGCGCTGTCAGCGCCCGCCGAGGCCCACGCGCTCCTCGGCGTAGCTGGCGCTCGGCCCGGCTCGGAAGGGCCCGGCCCGGCTCGGTTCGGAAGGGCTCAGAAGCCGAAGTTCTGGGTCCACCACGGGCCGCCGTCGCCCAGGTGGACACCGACGCCCAGCGTCTTGTAGTCGCAGTTGAGGATGTTCGCGCGATGCCCCTCGCTGTTCATCCACGAGTTCATCACCGCGCCGGCGTCCGCCTGCCCCCGGGCTATGTTCTCGCCGCCGAGATTGGTCACGCCCGCGCGCTCGGCCCGGTCCCAGGGGGTGTCGCCGTCGGGGTCGGTGTGCGAAAAGAAGCCCCGGGCGGCCATGTCGGAGCTGAAGTCGCCCGCGAGCCGTGCCAGCGAGGAGTCGAAGCCGACCGGGGAGCACCCCACCTTGGCGCGCTCCTCGTTCACCAGCGCGAGCACCTCGGCCTCGATCGCCGTGCCGGAGGGCGCCGAAGGCGCGGGCGAGGAGGGCTTCTTCGCGGGCGCGGACGACCGCCGGGGCGGAGCGCTGCGCTCCGCCGAGCGGTCGGAGGCGCGCTCCTCGGCGCGGTCCGGAACCTTCTCCGTCGGGCTCCCGGTTCTCTGTTTCGGTACGGCGCTCTCGCGCTCGGGAGCGCTGCTCCGCTCCGAGGGCTTCGCCGACGGCGGCGCCGAGGTTTTGGGGGAGGGGGTCTTGGAAGGCGCGTGCGCGGGGGCCGGGACGGCGCCGGTGGTGGTGCGGGAGGGCTCGCCGGAGGCGTCGCCCTGAGTCTGGAGCGTCGCGGAACCACCGCTGCGCACCTGGGTGCCGGGGACGCTGTCGCCGCCCGTCGTATAGGTGTCGCCGCCCGGCAGCAGACCGGAGGCCACGGCCACCGCCCCCACCGCCATGGCGGCCGACGCGCCGAGCAGTCCTGTGCGCACGGGCCTGACCGCACGCTTGGTGGAGCGACGACGATGGCGTCCCATCTGCTGTGCCTTCCTCGTACTCGACGGGCGCACCGCTCCGTCGTATGCCGGTCGCACTCCGGCCCCGCATCGGTTGAACGAGAAGACCGGATCACCCGAACGGGTGAGGTTCATTGCGACCGGACTGTACGCCATGACGTGTGGGGCGGAAGGGGACCATGAGGAAATCGAATGGGCGGCCGAGCGGCTAACGTGCACCCATGAACGATGCGGCACGGCTCACCGCTTGGGTACGCGGTCGAGTACAGGGAGTGGGCTTTCGATGGTTTACCAGGGCAAACGCTCTGGAGATCGGGGGGCTCACCGGATTCGCCCTCAATCTCGACGACGGCAGGGTGCAGATTGTCGCGGAGGGGCCACGTGAGAATTGCCACCGTCTGCTGGAGTGGTTGCGCTCCGACGACACACCCGGCCGTGTCGACGGTGTGACTGAGATATGGGACACGCCCCGCGGTGGTTACGAAGGCTTCGCGATCCGCTGATCGACCCCCCTGCCCCCGGCGTCCCCGAGGCCGCCGGGGCACGGTCCGCGAGCCCCCGCCGAACGCGGAAACAAGCAGGTGGTTGCCGTTAAAGGCCAACCGTGCCAGGATGCGGCGGTAAGGAAGATCCGCACGCCCCCAGGGCCCCGGAGCAGAGCCCTCCGCCGTATGTCGGGCGGATGAGAGCCACCCGGTCGACCCACCCGTACGGGGCGTGATCGTGTTGACCGTCAAACTTTTTGGTGAGACTCTGGAATCCCCGCGCACCTTAGCTGTTTGGCAGTAAGAACCGCAGCGATAGAGCAGTACCAGAGCACTGTCGAGCACCGCGGGTGCGAATCCCTCACGACCCACACCGCATCGGTCGGTCACTCAGTGTGGAGGACCATCCATCATGGCAAAGGCGCTTCTCGGTTACGTCGGCGGTTCTGACCCGCGACTCCTCGCCGAGATGCGACGGCTCCAGCAGCGCGTCCAGGACCTTGAATCCGAACTCGTACGGATCCAGTCCGAGAATGACGCGCTGAGCGCTGCCGTCGCTCAGCACCCCGGAGAGTCGCTGCTTGACGGCATCGACATCGACGTACCGCAGGCGGAGCCCGCGCTCACCTGAGCACGGCGGTCCGCTTGAGATCCATCGCGCGAGATATGCAAGGGACGCCTCGGCGTCCCTTCTTTCTTTTCCCCCCACGCCATCGTCACCCCACGCCTACGTCTGATGTGCCCCCCGCCTTCACGGGTGAAACCGCCCGCTGAAGGTAGAGTCCGGCTGCGTGCACCTCAAGGCCATGACCCTGCGCGGTTTCAAATCCTTCGCGTCCGCCACCACACTTCGGTTCGAACCGGGCATCACCTGCGTCGTGGGCCCCAATGGCTCCGGCAAGTCGAATGTCGTGGACGCCCTCTCCTGGGTCATGGGAGAGCAGGGCGCGAAATCTTTGCGCGGCGGAAAGATGGAAGACGTCATCTTCGCCGGAACGACCGGACGGCCGCCGCTGGGCAGGGCCGAGGTATCCCTCACGATCGACAACTCCGACGGCGCGCTCCCCATCGACTACACCGAGGTCACCATCACGCGGATCATGTTCCGCAATGGCGGCAGCGAATACCAGATCAACGGCGACACCTGCCGCCTCCTCGATATCCAGGAACTCCTTTCCGACTCCGGCATCGGCCGGGAAATGCATGTCATCGTCGGACAGGGCCGCCTCGACTCCGTGCTCCACGCCGACCCCATGGGGCGGCGCGCCTTCATCGAGGAGGCCGCCGGAGTGCTCAAGCACCGCAAGCGCAAAGAGAAGGCGCTGCGGAAGATGGACGCGATGCGGGCCAACCTCGCACGGGTGCAGGACCTCACCGACGAACTGCGCCGACAGCTCAAACCCCTCGGACGACAGGCCGCCGTCGCCCGCCGGGCCGCCGTCATCCAGGCGGAGCTGCGCGACGCCCGGCTCCGGCTGCTCGCCGACGACCTGCTGCGGCTGCGCACCGCCCTCGCCGCCGAGATCGCCGACGAGGCGGCCCTCAAGGAGCGCAAGGAGAGCGCGGAGGCCGAGCTGAGCCGGGCACTCGCCCGCGAGGCGGAGCTGGAGGAGACCGTACGGCGGCTCACACCCCGGCTGCGCGACGCCGAGCGCGACTGGCACGAACTCTCCCGGCTGACCGAGCGGGTGCGCGGCACGATCTCCCTCGCCGACGCCCGGGTCCGCAGCGCCACCGCGCCCCCGGCGGAGGAACGCCCCGGCCGGGATCCGCAGGACATGGAGCAGGAGGCCGCCCGGATCCGGGAGCGGGAGGCCGAACTGCTCGCCGCGCTGGAGGCCGCCCGGGGCGCGCTGGAGGACACCGTCGCCCACCGCGCCGGCCTGGAGCGGAACCTCGCCGACGAGGAGCGCAGGCTGAGGGACGCCGCCCGGGCCATCGCCGACCGGCGCGAGGGCCTCGCCCGCCTCGGCGGCCGGGTCGCCGCCGCCCGGGGCCGGGCCGCCTCCGCCCAGGCCGAGATCGACCGGCTCTCCGCCGCCCACCAGGAGGCCGGGGAGCGGGCCGCCGCCGCCCGCGAGGAGCACGAGGCGCTCCGCGCCGAGGTCGACGGACTCGACGCCGAAGACGCCGAGCTGGGCCAACGCCATGACACCGCCCGCCGGGAGTCCGCCGCGGCGGAGAGCGGACTGAACGCGGCACGCGAGGCCCGTACCGCCGCCGAGCGCGAACACGCCGCCGTCGCCGCCCGCCGCGACGCCCTCGCCCTGGGCCTGCGCCGCAAGGACGGCACCGGCGCGCTGCTGGCCGCGAAGGACCGTATCGGCGGACTGCTCGGACCGGCCTCCGAACTGCTGACGGTCACCCCCGGCCAGGAGATCCCGGTCGCCGCCGCCCTGGGCGCCGCCGCCGACGCGGTCGCCGTCGCCAACCCCGCGACGGCCGCCGAGGCACTGCGCCTGCTCCGCAAGACCGACGCGGGCCGCGCCTCGATACTCCTCGCGGGCGCGCCCGGACCCGCCGAAACCGAACCCGCCGCGGGGATCGGCTGGCCGTACGCCGTGGAGCTGGTGCGCGGACCCGAGGAGCTGATGGCCTCCGTACGACGGCTGCTCGGCGGATTCGTCGTCGTACGCACCCTGGAGGACGCCGAGGAACTCGTCTACGCGCGGCCCTGGCTCACCGCCGTGACCGCCGAGGGCGATGTGCTCGCCGGGCACTTCGCGCGGGGCGGCTCGGCCGGCGCGCCCAGCCTCCTGGAGGTGCGGGCCGCCGTCGACGAGGCCGCCGCCGAACTGGCGGAACTCGCCGCGCGGTGCGAGGAGTCCGCCCTGGCCGAGGAGCGGGCGAGGACGCGCCGCGCCGGGTGCGCCGCGCTCGTCGAGGAGCTGGGCGAGCTGCGGCGCACCGCCGACCGGGAGAAGTCCGCCGTCTCCGGACGGCTGGGACGGCTCGCCGGACAGGCGCGCGCGGCCGGGGAGGAGTCCGAGCGCACCCGGGCCGCCGTCGCCAGGGCCGGCCGGGCGCTGGAGGAGGCCCGCCGGGAGGCGGACGAACTGGCCGAACGCCTCCTCGTCGCCGAGGAGGCCCCCGCCGACGCGGAGCCCGACACCCAGGCGCGCGACCGGCTCGCCGCCGACGGCGCCAACGCCCGCCAGACCGAGATGGAGGCCCGGCTCCAGGTCCGCACCCACGAGGAGCGGGTGAAGGGCCTCGCGGGCCGCGCCGACGCGCTCGACCGGGCGGCCCGCGCCGAACGCGACGCCCGGCACCGCGCCGGGCTGCGGCGCGCCCGGCTCCGCCACGAGGCCGCCGTCGCCACCGCCGTGGCCGCCGGAGCCCGGCTGCTGCTCGCGCACGCCGAGGTCTCCCTCGTACGGGCCGGGACCGGGCGTACCGCCGCCGAGACGGCGAAGGCCGCGCGGGAGGGCGAGCTGACGGCGGCCCGCGCCCGGGGCCGCGAGCTCAAGGGCGAGCTGGACAAGCTCACCGACTCCGTGCACCGGGGCGAGGTCCTCGGCGCGGAGAAGCGGCTGCGGATCGAACAGCTGGAGAGCAGGGCCCTGGAGGAACTGGGCGTGGAACCGGCCGCGCTGCTCGCCGAGTACGGCCCCGACCAGCCCGTACCGCCCGCCCCGCCGGCCGAGGGGGAGGAGCTTCCGAAGGACCCGGAGCACCCCCGCAACCGGCCCGGGCGTTTCGAACGCGGCGATCAGGAAAGACGGCTGAGGTCGGCGGAACGGGCCCACCAGCAGCTGGGAAAGGTGAATCCGCTGGCCCTGGAGGAGTTCGCGGCGCTGGAGGCGCGCCATCGGTTCCTCTCCGAGCAGCTCGAAGACCTGAAGAAGACCAGGGCCGACCTTCTTCAGGTGGTGAAGGAGGTGGACGAGCGCGTCGAACAGGTCTTCACCGAGGCGTACCGGGACACGGCCCGCGAGTTCGAAGGAGTCTTCGCACGGCTCTTCCCCGGCGGCGAGGGCCGCCTTGTGCTCACCGACCCCTCCGACATGCTCACCACGGGTGTGGAGGTCGAGGCCCGGCCGCCCGGCAAGAAGGTCAAGCGGCTCTCCCTGCTCTCCGGGGGTGAGCGCTCCCTGACCGCCGTGGCGATCCTGGTGGCGATCTTCAAGGCCAGGCCGAGCCCGTTCTATGTCATGGACGAGGTCGAGGCGGCACTCGACGACACCAACCTTCAGCGGCTCATCGGGATCATGCGGGAGCTCCAGGAGTCCTCCCAGCTGATCGTGATCACCCACCAGAAGCGGACGATGGAGGTCGCGGACGCGCTGTACGGCGTCTCCATGCAGGGCGACGGCGTCTCCAAGGTCATCGGCCAGCGCCTGCGCTGATCTCCCCCCGGCCGCTCTCACGCCTACAGCCCACCCCGGTGGTGACGCGACCCGGGCCGTGCGCCACTGGAAGGGCTCGCCCTCTCCGGCCGCGCCCCTTCCCGGCCGCGCCGTCGTCGGTCCACGAGCAACCGGCCCCAGGAGTACATGTGACCAGCAGTGCGCAGCCGCCCCCGGCCCCCGGGGCCCGTACCGAACATCCCGAACATCTCGGTCATGTAATCTTCATCACGGCGTCCGCCGCGATGGGCGGCTTCCTCTTCGGATACGACAGCTCGGTCATCAATGGCGCGGTCGAGGCCATCCGCGACCGCTACGCCATCGGTTCCGGGGAACTCGCGCAGGTCATCGCCATCGCGCTGATCGGCTGCGCGATCGGCGCGGCCACCGCCGGCCGGATCGCGGACCGGATCGGGCGCATCGCCTGCATGCGGATCGCGGCCCTGCTCTTCACCGTCAGCGCGGTCGGCTCGGCCCTGCCGTTCGCCCTGTGGGACCTGGCGATGTGGCGCGTCGTCGGCGGCTTCGCCATCGGCATGGCCTCGGTCATCGGCCCCGCCTACATCGCCGAGGTCTCCCCGCCCGCCTACCGGGGCCGGCTCGCCTCCTTCCAGCAGGCCGCGATCGTCATCGGCATCGCCGTCTCCCAGCTGGTGAACTTCGGCATCCTCCAGCTCGCCGACGGGGACCAGCGCGGCGAACTCCTCGGCCTGGAGGCCTGGCAGTGGATGCTCGGCGTCATGGTGGTGCCGGCCATGCTGTACGGGCTGCTCTCCTTCGCGATCCCCGAGTCGCCCCGCTATCTGATCTCCGTCGGCAAGGTCCACCGGGCCAAGAAGGTCCTCGCGGAGGTCGAGGGCGAGCATGCCGACCTGGACGCCCGGGTCGCGGAGATCGACCACGCGATGCGCAGCGAGCACAAGTCGACCTTCAAGGATCTCCTCGGCTCGCGCCTCGGCTTCCTGCCCATCGTCTGGGTGGGCATCGGGCTCTCGGTCTTCCAGCAGCTCGTCGGCATCAATGTGGCGTTCTACTACTCGTCCACGCTCTGGCAGTCCGTGGGCATCGACCCGACCAGCTCCTTCTTCTACTCGTTCACCACCTCGATCGTGAACATCATCGGCACCGTGATCGCGATGGTCCTGGTCGACCGGATCGGCCGCAAACCGCTCGCCCTCATCGGCTCGACCGGCATGGCGATCGCCCTGGCCTTCGAGGCCTGGGCCTTCTCCGCCGATCTGGTGGACGGCAAACTGCCCAGCCTCCAGGGCACCGTGGCCCTGGTCGCCGCCCATGTCTTCGTGCTGTTCTTCGCGCTCTCCTGGGGCGTGGTGGTCTGGGTTCTCCTCGGCGAGATGTTCCCCAACCGCATCCGCGCCGCCGCGCTCGGCGTCGCCGCGTCCGCGCAGTGGATCGCCAACTGGGCCATCACCGTGAGCTTCCCGAGCCTCTCCGAGTGGAATCTCTCGGCGACATACGTCATCTACGCCTCCTTCGCGGTGCTCTCCATCCCCTTCATCCTGCTCTTCGTCAAGGAGACCAAGGGCAAGGCGCTGGAGGAGATGGGCTGAGCGAAGAAGCCCTCCCCGCTCCCGGGAGTCCCGGGGCAGGGAGGGCGGCCCTTCTAGAACTCGTCCGTGGTGTGCGGCAGCAGACCGGTGCGCGAGGCCCGGCCCAGCAGCTCCGCCGCCCCCGGTGTGTGCTCGGTGACCAGCCCGGCGCGGACCAGCTCCGCCGGTTCGATGTCACCGAGGTAGACGGCGGCGAGTTCCCGTACGCCGAGGGTGAGATCGGCCGCGTCCCCGGTACGGGAGACCCGGGCCGCGAAACCGTCCCCGGCGCGCTCGACGGCGACCCGGTACCGCCCGGCGTTGGCGGGCAGCCCCGCGTCGGTCACCTCCAGCACCAGATCCGCCGGGGCCGACCAGCTCCGCCCCGCCAGCGCGGCGGGCACATCGACCACCCGCAGCCACAGCGCCGGGAATTCCTGGGTGATCCGCACCTGGTCGCGGTCGGCGGAGAGCCGCAGCAGCGGATCGTCCAGCGGCCTGCCCCACGCGCGCACCTTGTCGACCAGGTCGATCGAGGCCACATACCGCCACAGCGCGGCCGCCGCGGCGGGGGAGTCGGCCTCCAGCTCCTGGAGATGGACGGTGCCCCGGCCCTCGTCGTCGCTCAGGGTCCGGTAGTAGACATAGCCCGCGGGCTCCGCGCCCTTCTCCCCGAGGACCACCACCCGAGGGGGGCTCAGCTCGTCGTTCCCCTCGTCGTCCTTCCGGAGGATGTGCGTACGCCACCAGAAGTCGTCCCGCGCCACCCGGCCCGCGCGCTCGGAGCGGGCGGCGGAGTGCAGGGAGCCGATCACGGCGGGGGCGTCCTCGGCGGAGACCAGTCGCAGCGGACGGGCGTCGGGCTCGATCCGCAGCTCCAGCGGACGGTCCGTGTCGATCTCCACCGTGTACGAGCGGGTCGCGGGCTCGAAGCCGAACCGGCCGTAGATCCCCGTCTCCGACACCCACAGCGCGGCCAGCGGCTGCCCGGCCGCCGCGCAGCGCCGCCACAGCTCGTCGATCATTCCGCTCAGGACGCCCCGGCGGCGATGGGTGGGAGCCACCGAAACGAAGGTCACCCCCGCGCACGGCAGCTCCGAGCCGGGCACCGAGAGCTTCAGCGGATGGGCGGCCAGCAGCCCGACCAGCTCGTCCCCGTCGTAGGCCCCGATCCGCTCGCAGTGCGCCAGGATCTCGTGGTGGAGTTTGCGGGGCTCGTCCTCCACATCCTTCTGAAGGAAGACGAGATAGTGCAGGTCAAGGGCGCGTTCGAGGTGCGCCTCCGGGATGGTCCGATACTCCAGGGCGGTCATGCACAGGACGCTAGCCCGACCGGCTCGCGCGAGTCATCCGGATTTTCCGCCGGGCCGGGCGGACCCCCCCCGGGGTGTGGCCGACTTGCCCCGGCGGGGTGTGACCGATACTGGGTGGGTTATGGAATTCGTCATCCTTGCCGTAGTCATCGCCCTGGTCGCCGTCGGCGTCACGATCAGCGGGCTTGTGATCAGCAGCCGCAAGAAGAAGCAGCTGCCGCCATCGGCCCCGTCGTCCGCGCCGACCATCACCGCTCCACCCGCCGAGCCGCATGTCGGCGACGAGGCGGAGACACCGCGGGAAGAGCCACGCCGCACCGTCGAAGAGGTCGAGCTTCCGCCGGCCGACGAGGCCGCCGGAGCCCCCGCGGCCGTCGAGGACCCGGTCGTCGCCGCGCCCCCGGCCCCCGAGATCGAGGTCCCCGAGCCGACCGCCGGCCGGCTGGTCCGGCTGCGCGCCCGGCTCGCCCGCTCGCAGAACTCGCTCGGCAAGGGACTCCTCACCCTGCTCTCCCGCGAGCACCTCGACGAGGACACCTGGGAGGAGATCGAGGAGACCCTCCTCATCGCCGACGTCGGCGTCGCGCCCACCCAGGAACTCGTCGAGCGGCTGCGCGAGCGGGTCCGGGTACTCGGCACCCGTACCCCCGACGAGCTGCGCACCCTGCTCCGTGAGGAGCTGCTGAACCTCATCGGCACCGACGCCGACCGCACGGTGAGGACCGAGAGCGGCCTGGAGACCCCGGCCGTCGTCATGGTCGTCGGCGTCAACGGCACCGGCAAGACCACCACCACCGGCAAGCTCGCCCGGGTCCTGGTCGCGGACGGCCGCTCGGTCGTCCTGGGGGCCGCGGACACCTTCCGCGCCGCCGCCGCCGACCAGCTCCAGACCTGGGGCGAGCGGGTCGGCGCGCGCACCGTGCGCGGGCCGGAGGGCGGCGACCCGGCGTCGATCGCCTTCGACGCGGTCAAGGAGGGCATCGCCGAGGCCGCCGACGTGGTGCTGATCGACACGGCGGGCCGGCTGCACACCAAGACCGGCCTGATGGACGAGCTGGGCAAGGTCAAGCGCGTCGTGGAGAAGCACGGCCCGCTGGACGAGATCCTGCTCGTCCTCGACGCCACCACCGGCCAGAACGGCCTGGTGCAGGCGCGGGTCTTCGCCGAGGTCGTCAACATCACCGGCATCGTCCTGACCAAGCTCGACGGCACCGCCAAGGGCGGCATCGTCGTCGCGGTCCAGCGCGAGCTGGGCGTGCCGGTGAAGCTGGTCGGCCTGGGCGAGGGCCCGGACGACCTCGCGCCCTTCGAGCCGGAGGCGTTCGTCGACGCCCTCATCGGCGACTGACCGGGCGGAAAGAGGCCTGCCCCGAAGCGCCCGTCGGACCGGATCCCCGGCCCGGCGGGCGCTTCCGTACCCCGGCCCTAGGCCGCCGAGCGGTGGCAGATGTACGCCAGGGTCCCGAGCAGCAGCCTGGCCGCGGGTGGGGCCGCCGCCGTGTCCAGGGACGGCGGCCTCAGCCAGTCGACCGGGCCCAGGCCCGCGTGGTCCGACGGCGGGGCGGTGATGTGGTCGCCGGGCCCCAGACAGTGCAGATCGAGATCCGCGTCGTCCCAGCCCATCCGGTACAGCAGCGCGGGGAGATCGGCCGCCGCGCCCGGCGCGACGAAGAACTGACAGCGGCCGTCCGGCGTCTGGGACACCGGACCGGGCGGCAGCCCCATCCGCTCCAGCCGCACCAGCGCCCGCCGTCCGGCCGGGGCGGCGACGTCCAGGATGTCGAAGGAGCGGCCCACGGGGAGCAGCAGCGTCGCCCCCGGGAACCGCGACCAGGCGGCGGCCACCTCGTCCAGCGTCGCGCCCGCCGGGATCTCGGCCGCGTACGGCAGCGGATGCGCCCCCGGGGAGGCGCAGTCCGGGCTGTCGCAGGAGCATCCGCCGGACACCGCGCGCGCTCCGGGGACGACCGACCACCCCCAGAGCCCTGTGTACTCGGCCACCACGGTGCACTCCGCCGTGCGGCCACGGCGTCGCGAGCCGGACCGGATGTCCCTGATGCCCCGGCTGCTGCCGATTGTGAAGCCCATGCCCATGCCCCCTCCAACGGGTCGTGTCGCCGGTGGTTACGACCCGAAGTCTCCTCGTAACACAGTGTCGCGACAGGTGTAGCTGGGGCGGCGCACAGTGGCGCGAGGGGGAGTGCGGGAGGTGCCGCGCTCCGGTGGACGCACTGGTCCGCCGGCTTCCGGTCGTCGTGTGTCAAGTGAATCGTGCCTGGCGGCGGGGGAGTTCATTCGAAGGGGTGGCGAATGGTGGCGTTTGGCGGAACCCTCTCGCGGCCGGGTGATCGTAGGATTACTTTCGGTGTGCGAGCCCGGTGAGTACGCGCGCGCACCCGGGCACGACCCCGAGGCGGCTCCTGGTCCCGCGCGGGCTTTGCAGACGGTATGTGCAGGCTTCTGGCAGGGAGAGTGCGTCCTGCGGACAGACGGCCCGAGAGCACGGCATTCTGACAGGGGTTCGAGCATTCAGGGTCTGACGGATGGGGGCTTCTCAGTGGACGGCAGCGGCGCCGGTGCGAATACCGGCAAGCGCCCGAACGAGCAGCTGGGCTCGTGGTTCGTGCGCAGCGGTTGGTCCAAGGGCGAGCTGGCGCGCCAGGTGAACCGCCGGGCCCGCGAGCTGGGCGCGCACCACATCAGCACCGACACCTCACGGGTCAGGCGCTGGCTGGACGGGGAGCAGCCGCGCGAGCCGATCCCGAGGATCCTCTCCGAGCTGTTCTCGGAGCGCTTCGGCACCGTCGTCGCCATCGAGGAGCTGGGGCTGCGCACCGCCCATCAGTCGCCCTCGGTCTCCGGGGTCGACCTCCCCTGGGCGGGCCCCCAGACCGTCGCCCTGCTCAGCGAGTTCTCCCGCAGCGATCTGATGCTGGCCCGGCGCGGCTTCCTCGGCGCCTCGCTGGCGCTGGCCGCCGGCCCCGCCCTGGTCGAGCCCATGCAGCGCTGGCTGGTGCCCACCCCCGGCGCGGCCCCGGCCACCGCCCCGGTCGTGCCCCTCGCCTCCCGGCTCTCCGGGATCGAGCTGGAGCTGCTGGAGTCCACCACCGTGATGTTCCGGGAGTGGGACGCCCAGTGCGGCGGCGGGCTGCGGCGCAAGGCGGTCGTCGGCCAGCTCCACGAGGTGACCGACCTGCTCCAGGAGCCGCACCCCGAAGCCACCCGCCGCCGTCTCTTCGTCTGCGCCGCCGAGCTGGCCCAGCTCGCCGGCTGGATGAGCTACGACGTCGGACTCCAGCCGACCGCGCAGAAGTACTTCGTCCTCGCGCTCCACGCGGCGAAGGAAGCGGGCGACAAGCCCCTCGGCTCGTACATCCTCTCCGCGATGAGCCGCCAGATGATCCATCTGGGCCGCCCCGAGGACGCCCTGGAGCTGATCCATCTCGCCCAGTACGGCAGCCGGGACTGCGCCACCGCCCGCACCCAGGCGATGCTGTACGCGATGGAGGCCCGCGCCTACGCCAATATGGGCCACCCCAGCAAGTGCAAGAGGGCCGTCCGGATGGCCGAGGACTCCTTCTCCGACGCCGGGGCCGACGGGGAGGCGGAGCCCGACTGGATCCGCTTCTTCTCCGAGGCCGAGCTGAACGGGGAGAACGCCCACTCCTACCGCGATCTCGCCTATGTCGCCGGGCGCAGCCCCACCTACGCCTCCCTCGCCGAGCCGGTCATGGCGCGCGCCGTGGAGCTGTTCGAGCGGGACGAGGTGCACCAGCGGTCCTACGCGCTCAATCTGATCGGCATGGCCACGGTCCACCTCCTCAAGCGCGAGCCCGAGCACGCCACCGAGCTGGCCTCGCAGGCGCTCACCGTGGCCAAGCGGGTCCGCTCCGAGCGGGTCAACACCCGGCTGCGCAAGACCGTCGACACCGCCGCCCGGGACTTCCGGGACGTGGCCGAGGTGGTGCGCTTCACCGACCTCCTCACCGCCCAGCTCCCCGGGGCCGCCGAGGCCGTCTGAGCCCCCTCCTCCCCCTCCGTTTTCCCGGCCGTTCATGGCCGTGTAACACCCGGCACCTCTTCGTCATCGTCGTGAAACACCGTGCGGCACTGTCCGAAACCGCGCTCCGCGAGCCTCATGGCGCACAGTCGGCCCGCCGCCCGAATCCCGCTCAGGCTCCCCCCGCACGAGGCCGCACGACGACGAGGAGACGCCGATGCCCCCAGGCATCTCGACCCTGGCCGCAGAGACCCCCGCGCTCTCCGCCGCCAACACCGGCTTCATGCTCATCTGCTCCGCGCTGGTCATGCTGATGACCCCCGGCCTCGCCTTCTTCTACGGAGGCATGGTCCGGGTCAAGTCCACCCTCAACATGCTCATGATGAGCTTCATCAGCCTCGGGATCGTCACCGTCCTGTGGGTCCTGTTCGGCTTCAGCCTCTCCTTCGGCGACGACTTCGGCTCCGTCATCGGATGGAACGCCGACTACCTGGGACTCAGCGGCATCGGACTGGCCGAGCTGTGGGACGGCTACACCGTCCCGGTCCATGTCTTCGCCGTCTTCCAGCTGATGTTCGCGGTCATCACCCCCGCCCTGATCAGCGGCGCGCTCGCGGACCGGGTCAAGTTCTCGGCCTGGGCGCTGTTCATCACCCTGTGGGCCACCGTCGTCTACTTCCCGGTCGCCCACTGGGTCTGGGGCGAGGGCGGCTGGCTCTTCGAGATGGGCGTCATCGACTTCGCGGGCGGCACCGCCGTCCACATCAACGCCGGTGCGGCGGCCCTGGGCGTCATCCTCGTCATCGGAAAGCGCGTCGGCTTCGCCAAGGACCCGATGCGCCCCCACAGCCTCCCCCTCGTCATGCTCGGCGCGGCCCTGCTCTGGTTCGGCTGGTTCGGCTTCAACGCCGGATCCTGGCTCGGCAACGACGACGGCGTCGGCGCGGTGATGTTCGTCAACACCCAGGTCGCCGCAGCCGCCGCGATGCTCGCCTGGCTGGCGTACGAGAAGATCCGCCACGGAGCCTGCACCACCCTCGGCGCGGCCTCCGGCGCCGTCGCGGGCCTCGTCGCCATCACCCCCGCCGGCGGCTCCTGCTCCCCGCTCGGCGCGATCGCCATCGGCGCGATCTCCGGAGTGCTCTGCGCCATGGCCGTCGGACTCAAGTTCCGCCTCGGCTTCGACGACTCCCTCGACGTCGTCGGCGTCCACCTCGTCGGCGGCATCGCCGGCTCCCTGCTGGTCGGCCTCTTCGCCACCGGCGGCGTCCAGTCCGAGGCCCGCGGCCTCCTCTACGGCGGCGGTCTCGAACAGCTCGGCAAGCAGGCCGTCGGAGTCTTCGCGGTACTGGCCTACTCTCTGGTGGTCTCGGCCCTCCTCGCCCTCCTCCTCGACCGGACGATGGGCATGCGGGTGGACGAGGACGCCGAGGTCTCCGGCATCGACCAGCACGAGCACGCCGAGACCGCCTACGACTTCAGCGGCGCGGGCGGCGGCTCCCGCAAGCCCCTGCCGCCGGCGAGCGAGCTCCTGGCCGCCTCCGCCGCGCCGAAGAACAAGAAGGTGGACGCATGAAACTCATCACCGCCGTCGTCAAGCCCCACCGGCTGGACGAGATCAAGGAAGCCCTCCAGTCCTTCGGGGTCCAGGGCCTGACCGTCACCGAGGCCAGCGGATACGGCCGCCAGCGCGGCCACACCGAGGTCTACCGGGGTGCCGAGTACACCGTCGACCTGGTGCCCAAGATCCGTATCGAGGTGCTGGTCGAGGACGAGGACGCCGAACAGCTCATCGAAGTCGTCGTCAAGGCCGCCCGCACCGGAAAGATCGGCGACGGAAAGGTGTGGAGCGTCCCCGTCGACACCGCCGTGCGCGTCCGCACCGGCGAACGCGGCCCCGACGCGCTCTGAGCGCTCCGACCGCTCCGATCGCTCCGATCGCTCGGATCGCTCCGAGAAGAACGTCGTCACCACCCGCACAGCACAGCAGTGAGAGAGGCCGCCCGGTGCTCAGGACCCAGCCGAAGACCGGGGACGAGGACCCGGACCCCAGCGGATACGCGGCGGCCCGGCTGCTCCTCCTCAACGAGAAGGAGCGGCCGGGGCCGCCCCGCCGGGCCGCCCTCGCCCACCTCACCGACCAGTGGCTCGCCGCGCTCTTCGACACCGCCCGCGCGGCGGCCGGGATCCGCGGCGCGGCCCTGGTCGCCGTCGGCGGCTACGGACGCGGCGAACTCTCCCCGCGCAGCGACCTCGATCTGGTCCTCCTCCACGACGGCACCGCGGGCCCCCGCGAGATCGCCGCACTCGCCGACCGCCTCTGGTACCCCGTCTGGGACCTCGGCCTCGCCCTCGACCACTCCGTGCGCACCCCCGCCGAGGCCCGCCGCACCGCGGCCGAGGACCTCAAGGTCCAGCTCGGACTGCTCGACGCCCGCCCCGTCGCGGGCGACCTCGGCCTCGTCGCCGCGCTGCGCACCGCCGTACTCGCCGACTGGCGCGGACAGGCGGCCCGACGGCTCCCCGAACTCGACGCGCTCTGCCGCGACCGCGCCGAACGCCAGGGCGAACTCCGCTTCCTCCTGGAACCCGACCTCAAAGAGGCGCGCGGCGGACTCCGGGACGCCACCGCCCTGCGCGCGGTCGCCGCCTCCTGGCTCGCCGACGCCCCCCGCGCCGGCCTCGACACCGCCCGCCGCACCCTCCTCGACACCCGCGACGCCCTCCATCTGGCCACTGGCCGGGCCACCGACCGGCTCGCCCTCCAGGAACAGGACCAGATCGCCGCCGACCTCGGCCTGCCCGACGCGGACGCCCTGCTGCGGCAGGTGTACGAGGCCGCCCGGACCATCGCGTACGCCACCGACATCACCTGGCGCGAGGTCAACCGGGTGCTGCGGGCCCGCTCCGCCCGCCACCGGCTCCGTACCGCGCTCGGCGGCGGCGCCCGCCGCCGCGAACCCGAGCGCACCCCGCTCGCCGAAGGAGTCGTCGAACAGGACGGCGAGGCCGTGCTCGCCCGTACCGCCAGACCCGAACGCGACCCCGTCCTCCCGCTGCGCGCCGCCTCGGCCGCCGCCAGAGCCGGACTGCCGCTCTCCCCGCACGCGGTACGGCGGCTCGCCCGGGACGCGGCACCGCTGCCGGTCCCCTGGCCCGCCGAGGCGCGCGAGGAGTTCGTCACCCTGCTCGGCGCGGGCGAGCCCGCCGTCGCCGTCTGGGAGGCGCTGGAGGCCGAAGGGCTGATCACCCGCCTCCTCCCGGACTGGGAACGGGTCCGCTGCCGGCCGCAGCGCAACGCGGTCCACACCTGGACCGTCGACCGCCACCTCGTCGAGACCGCCGTCCGGGCCGCCGCCCTCACCCGCCGGGTCGGCCGCCCCGATCTGCTGCTGACCGCCGCCCTCCTGCACGACCTGGGCAAGGGATGGCCCGGCGACCACAGTGTCACCGGCGAGATCATCGCCAGGGACACCGCCGCCCGGATCGGCTTCGACCCCGCCGACACGGCCGTCGTCGCCACCCTCGTACGCCACCATCTGCTGCTCGCCGACACCGCGACCCGGCGCGACCTCGACGACCCCGCCACCGTCCGCGCGGTCGCCGCCGCCGTCGGCTCCGCCGCGACCCTGGAACTCCTGCACGCCCTCACCGAGGCCGACGCCCTCGCCACCGGCCCCGCCGCCTGGTCCGCCTGGCGCGGCTCGCTCGTCGCGGAACTCGTCCGCAGGACCGCCGCCGAACTGGCGGGCGGCCGGGCCCCCGAGGACCCCGGGCCCGCCGGGCCCAGCGCCGAACAGGAACGCCTCGCGGCCGAGGCGCTGCGCACCGGCGGCCCGGTCCTCTCCCTGCGCACCCGGCCCGAGGCGGAGCAGGCCGGGGGCGGCCGGTGCGAACAGACCGGCGCGGAGCTGCTCATCGCCCTGCCCGACCGGCCCGGGGTGCTGCCCGCCGCCGCCGGAGTCCTCGCCCTGCACCGGCTCACCGTCCGCGCCGCCGAACTGCGGACCGTGGCACCGCCGGAAGGCGCCGCCCCCGGAGCCGTCCTCGTACTGAACTGGCGCGTGGCCGCCGCCTTCGGCGCCCTGCCCCAGGCGGCCACACTCCGCACCGATCTGCTGCGCGCCCTGGACGGCTCCCTGGACATCGCCGCCCGGCTCGCCGAGCGAGACGCGGCCCGCCCGCCCCGGCGCGGCACCCCGCCCCAGCCGCCCCGGGTCACCGTCGCCCCCGCCGCCTCCCACCAGGCCACCGTGATCGAGATCCGCGCCCAGGACGCCCCCGGACTGCTGCACCGCATCGGCCGCGCGCTGGAGGGCGCGGGCGTACGCGTGCGCAGCGCCCATGTCTCCACCCTCGGGGGCGACGCGGTCGACGCCTTCTATGTGACCGCCCCCGACGGCCGCCCCCTGGCGGACCCGGCCGCCGCCGCGCTGGCCCGCTCGCTGGAGGCCGCCCTCGGCGATCCCCCCGGCTGATCCCGGTCGCCGATCCCCCCGGTCCTCCGGCCGATCCCCCCGGCGAGGACACGCACCGCGCGCGGCCGGATACCCTGGAGGGCGATTCCCCCTGCCCCCGACTCTGAGGACCGACGAGCGCCGTGTTCGATACTCTCTCCGACCGCTTGGCGAATACCTTCAAGACCTTGCGGGGCAAGGGTCGCCTCAGCGAGGCGGACATCGACGGCGCGGCTCGCGAGATCCGTATCGCCCTGCTCGAAGCGGATGTCGCCCTCCCCGTCGTCCGCTCCTTCATCGCGAACGTCAAGGAGCGCGCCCGGGGGGCCGAGGTCTCCAAGGCCCTCAACCCCTCCCAGCAGGTCATCAAGATCGTCAACGAGGAGCTGGTGGGCATCCTCGGCGGCGAGACCCGCCGGCTGCGCCTCGCCAAGCAGCCCCCGACCGTGATCATGCTCGCCGGTCTCCAGGGCGCCGGTAAGACCACCCTGGCCGGAAAGCTGGGCCGCTGGCTCAAGAACCAGGGCCACTCCCCGCTGCTCGTCGCCTGCGACCTCCAGCGCCCCAACGCCGTCAACCAGCTCTCCGTCGTCGCCGAGCGCGCCGAGGTGGCGGTGTACGCGCCGCAGCCCGGCAATGGCGTCGGCGACCCGGTCCAGGTCGCCAAGGACTCCATCGAGTACGCGAAGACCAAGGTCCACGACGTGGTCATCGTGGACACCGCCGGCCGCCTGGGCATCGACCAGGAGCTGATGCGGCAGGCCGCGGACATCCGCGACGCGGTGAGCCCCGACGAGATCCTCTTCGTCGTGGACGCCATGATCGGCCAGGAC
Source organism: Streptomyces inusitatus (assembly GCF_014651115.1). Classification (GTDB taxonomy): domain Bacteria; phylum Actinomycetota; class Actinomycetes; order Streptomycetales; family Streptomycetaceae; genus Streptomyces; species Streptomyces amakusaensis. Next base: position 48,929 of record NZ_BMWG01000017.1, read on the forward strand.
GCGGTCAACACCGCCGAGGCCTTCCGCGACGGCGTCGGCTTCGACGGCGTGGTCCTCTCCAAGCTCGACGGCGACGCCCGGGGCGGTGCCGCGCTCTCCATCGCGCATGTCACCGGCCGTCAGATCATGTTCGCCTCCAACGGCGAGAAGCTGGACGACTTCGACGCGTTCCACCCGGACCGCATGGCGTCCCGCATCCTCGGCATGGGCGATGTGCTCTCGCTGATCGAGAAGGCCGAGCAGACCTTCAGCCAGGAAGAGGCCGCCAAAATGGCCTCCAAGCTGGCGAGCAGCAAGGGCAAGGACTTCACCCTCGACGACTTCCTGGCCCAGATGGAGCAGGTCCGGAAGATGGGCTCCATCTCCAAGCTGCTCGGCATGCTGCCCGGCATGGCCCAGATGAAGGACCAGATCAACAGCATCGACGAGCGCGATGTGGACCGCACCGCGGCGATCATCAAGTCAATGACCCCGGCCGAGCGCCATGAGCCGACGATCATCAACGGCTCGCGCCGGGCCCGGATCGCCAAGGGTTCCGGCGTCGAGGTCAGCGCGGTCAAGAGCCTGGTGGAGCGGTTCTTCGAGGCCCGCAAGATGATGTCGCGGATGGCCCAGGGCGGCGGCATGCCCGGGATGCCGGGGATGCCCGGCATGGGCGGTGGCCCCGGCCGTCAGAAGAAGCAGATCAAGCAGGCCAAGGGCAAGCGCAAGAGCGGCAACCCGATGAAGCGCAAGGCCGAGGAGCAGGCCGCCGCCGCCAAGCGCGAGCAGACGGCGGGCAGCGCCTTCGGTCTCCCGGCCGGCGGGCAGGACAAGGACTTCGAGCTGCCGGACGAGTTCAAGAAGTTCATGGGCTGAGGCTCGGTCGCCGGCTCGGCCGCCGGCTCGTTCCCACGGCCGCCGTACGACGGTGTCGGCACCCGCCCACGCGGGTGCCGACACCGTTTTTCTGGCTTAACGTCCGGATATGGGCAATGCCGCGCCCCCGCGCCGCCCCCCCGCTCAGCCCCGGCGCTCCGGGGGCCCGGCGGCCCCCCCCCCCCCCCCCCCGCGCCGCCCCCGCCGCCGCCCCGCAGAAAGATGCCCGGCGGCTGGGGCGGGCTGATCCTCACCGCGCTCATCGTCTATCTGATCGCCAATCTGGTGCTCTCGCTGTTCGGCGAGGGCGACGAGCCCACCGTCTCGTACACCGAGTTCAGCGCGCAGGTCGACGCGGGCAATGTCGCGAAGATCTACTCCAAGGGCGACGCCATCCAGGGCCAGCTCACCAAGAAGGCCCCGCTCCCCGGCGGCAAGGGCGACTACACCAAGTTCACCACCCAGCGGCCCGCCTTCGCCGACGACGACCTCTGGCGCGAGCTGACCGCCAAGAAGGTCACCGTCACGGCCGAGCCCGTCGTCCAGCAGCGCGGCTTCCTCGCCAATCTGCTGATCGCCCTCGCGCCGATGCTCCTCCTCGTACTGCTGTGGATCCTCGTCGCCCGCCGGATGGGCGCGGCGATGGGGGGCGGCGGCGGGGCGTTCGGCCGCAAGCCCCCGCCCAAGCCCGTCGAGGTCGCCGACGGCAGACGGACCACCTTCGCCGACGTCGCCGGGATCGACGAGGTCGAGGGCGAACTCGACGATGTCGTCGACTTCCTGAAGAACCCGCGGCCCTACCGCAGGATGGGCGCCAGAATGCCCGGCGGCGTACTGCTCGCGGGACCGCCCGGCACCGGGAAGACCCTGCTGGCCCGCGCGGTGGCCGGGGAGGCGGGGGTGCCGTTCTTCTCGGCCTCGGCGTCCGAGTTCATCGAGATGATCGTCGGCGTCGGCGCGGGCCGGGTCCGGGAGTTGTTCGCCGAGGCCCGCAAGGTCGCCCCGGCCATCGTCTTCATCGACGAGATCGACACCATCGGCCGGGCGAGGGGCGGCGGGGGAGGACTCGGCGGCCATGATGAGCGGGAACAGACCCTCAACCAGATTCTGACCGAAATGGATGGTTTCAGCGGATCCGAGGGTGTCATCGTGCTCGCCGCCACCAACCGCGCCGACGTCCTCGACCCCGCCCTGACCCGCCCCGGCCGCTTCGACCGGATCGTCCAGGTCTCCCCGCCCGACCGGAGCGGCCGGGAGGCCATCCTGCGGATCCACACCCGGGAAATCCCGCTCGCCGCGGATGTGGACCTGGCCCGGATCGCCCGTACGACCCCGGGAATGACCGGCGCGGACCTCGCCAACCTCGCCAACGAGGCCGCGCTGGTCGCCGTGCGACGGCAGCAGTCCTCGGTGACCCAGGCCGATCTGTCGACCGCGCTGGAGAAGATCCAGCTCGGGGCGGAGCGCCCGCTGGTCATGACGGAGGAGGACCGGCGGCGCACCGCGTACCACGAGAGCGGCCACGCCCTGCTCGGCATGGTCCAGCCCGGAGCCGATCCGGTACGCAAGATCACCATCGTGCCCCGGGGGCGCGCCCTCGGCGTCACGCTCTCCACCCCGGACGCCGACAAATACGCGTACACCGAGGAGTATCTGCGCGGCCGGATCATCGGGGCGCTCGGCGGCATGGCGGCCGAACAGGTGGTCTTCGGTCTGATCACCACGGGCGCGGAGAGCGATCTCGAACAGGTGACCGCCCTGGCCCGGGGCATGGTCGCCCGCTGGGGGATGAGCGTGCGCGTCGGCCGGCTGACCGCGATCCCCGCCGACGCCCAGGTGGCGTACGGGCTCTCCGCCGCGCCCGCGACCCTGGACGTGGTCGACCACGAGATGCGGCGGATCGTGGACGAGTGCTACGACACCGCCTGCCGGCTGCTGAGGGAGAACCGCGCCCGCCTCGACGCGCTCGCCGCCGCGCTGCTGGAGAGCGAGACCCTGGAGGAGGACGCGGCCTACCGCGCGGCCGGGATCCCCCGGCTCTCGAAGGACGCTCCGTAGCGCACCCGCACGCCCGCACGCCCGCCCGCACGCCCGCGCCCGCGCCCGCGCCCGGGACCGGGACCGGGACCGGGACCGGGATCGCCGTTCGGATCAGGATCGGCCTCCCGGCCCGGCGGGATCGGCCTGCTGATCCAAACGGCGGACCCGGGACCACCCGCTGGGGGTAGGGTCGCGGAACGAGGACCGCGGCGGGTGCGCCGGGCGGTCCGGCGGCCCGGTGGGACCCCCGGGACACGCGGGGCGCGCGCCCGGAGCGCGGGGCGGTGTTACGTACCACCTTGGTGTGAGCTGTGAGCCTTCTCCGCAGATCCTGCCCCCCGCCCACCTCGGCACGCATCAATGCCAACTGACGGGTACGTGCAAATTATTTGGGATGCCCCGGAATGGAACCCGGGGAAGGTCCGGCTCGTTATCACGACGTGAGCACGACACCACCTGTTCTCGCCGCAGAGCTGGCACAGGCGTGGGCCGACATTCAGCGGCACCACGCCGAGCTGCCAGACCTTGCCGCCCCCGAGTCCCTGATCGGAGAATCGTCGTCCGCCTGCGGCGCCGAGCTCTCCTTCGAGCGACTGCTCCACGAAGCAGTCCACGGCATCGCCGCCGCGCGAGGTGTCCGCGACACCTCCCGCGCCGGCCGCTACCACAACCGCAGATTCCTGGCGATCGCCGAGGAGATGGGTCTCGACCACGCCGAGGAGCCGCACCCCAGCAGCGGCTTCTCCCTGGTCGTCCTCAGCCCCGAGGCCAAGCGCCGCTACCGTCCCACCATCGAGAGACTCCAGCGCGCCCTCAAGGCGCACACGGTCGCCACCGCCTCCGACACCAAGCGCTCCTTCCGCGGACCTGCCGCCCGGCACGGCTCCTCGGGCGGCGGTGTGCGGGTCAAGGCCGTCTGCGACTGCGGTCGCAACGTCCGGGTGGTTCCCTCGGTCCTCGCCCAGGCCCCGATCGTGTGCGGCGGCTGCGGCAAGCCCTTCCGTATCCCCGAGCCGGCCGCCGCGGCGAGCTGACCCCCGCCCGGCCGCCCGACGGGGGCGGCTCTGGGTCAGGGGGAAGCGCGCCGTCGGCGTGTGGCACAATGGACAGCTGTACTCGACGGCCGCATAGGACCCCTCTCTCCTCCGGCTGACGCGTCCATCGGGCACCCCGAGTACCGCAACCCCACGTGGCATCTTGTTGTGCCCAACCACGTCAAGACCAGGAGACACCACTTCCGTGGCAGTCAAGATCAAGCTGAAGCGTCTGGGCAAGATCCGTTCGCCTCACTACCGCATCGTCATCGCCGACTCCCGTACCCGCCGTGACGGCCGGGCCATCGAGGAGATCGGCCTGTACCACCCGGTGCAGAACCCGTCCCGCATCGAGGTCGACTCGGAGCGGGCGCAGTACTGGCTGTCCGTCGGCGCCCAGCCGACCGAGCCGGTTCTCGCGATCCTGAAGCTCACCGGCGACTGGCAGAAGCACAAGGGCCTCCCGGCCCCGGCGCCGCTGCTGGTGGCCGAGCCCAAGGCCGACAAGCGCGCCGCGTTCGACGAGTTCGCCAAGGCCCTTGAGGGCGGCGAGTCGAAGGGTGAGGCCATCACCCCCAAGGCGAAGAAGGCCGACAAGAAGGCGGACGACGCGGCTGACGCCGCCGAGTCCACCGAGTCGACCGAGGCCTGAGCATGCTCGAGGAGGCTCTCGAGCACCTCGTGAAGGGCATCGTCGACAACCCCGACGATGTGCGGGTCGCCTCGCGCGATCTGCGTCGCGGGCGTGTGCTGGAGGTCCGGGTCCACCCCGACGACCTCGGTAAGGTGATCGGCCGCAATGGCCGCACCGCACGCGCTCTGCGCACCGTTGTGGGCGCCATCGGCGGCCGTGGCATCCGTGTCGACCTCGTCGACGTGGACCAGGTCCGCTGAACAGTTGAACACCGGCTCGGGCCGGGGAGGGCCAGTCGGCCGTCCCCGGCCCGTAGTCGTATGAGCGGATCGCGGGCCGCCGTCACCCGAACGGCACAGCCGCGTCAGTCGTAGAGCCGTATCGCAGAGCCGTATGACAGCCGTATGACAGAAGAGAGTGCGAAGTGCAGTTGGTAGTGGCCCGGATCGGCCGTGCCCACGGCATCAAGGGCGAGGTCACCGTCGAGGTCCGCACGGACGAGCCCGAGCTGAGGCTCGCGCCCGGGGCCGTGCTGGCCACCGAGCCGGCCTCGGTGGGCCCGCTGACGATCGAGACCGGCCGGGTGCACAGCGGCAGGCTGCTGCTGCGCTTCGCGGGCGTACGGGAGCGCAATGGGGCCGAGGCCCTGCGCAACACCCTCCTGATCGCCGAGGTGGACCCGGAAGAGGTGCCCGAGGACCCCGAGGAGTTCTACGACCACCAGCTCATCGACCTCGATGTGGTGACCGTGGACGGAACCGAGGTGGGCCGGATCACCGAGATCAGCCATCTGCCCTCGCAGGATCTCTTCATCGTGGAGCGTCCGGACGGCAGCGAGGTGATGATCCCGTTCGTGGAGGAGATCGTCACCGGGATCGATCTGGAGGAGCAGCGGGCCGTGATCGACCCGCCGCCGGGGCTGATCGACGACCGCGCCGAGATCGCGTCCGCCCGGGACGCGGAGACCGAGACGGGCACGGGCACGGGCACGGACACGGCGGCCGGTGCCGAGGCCGGCGCCAAGGGCGACTCCTGATGCGCATCGACGTCGTCACGATCTTCCCCGAGTATCTGGAACCGCTGAACGTCTCCCTCGTCGGCAAGGCCCGCGCCCGCGGGCAGCTGGACGTACGGGTGAGCGATCTGCGCCACTGGACCCACGACCGTCACAACACCGTGGACGACACCCCGTACGGCGGCGGCCCCGGCATGGTCATGAAGACGGAGCCCTGGGGCGAGGCGCTCGACGACGCCCTGGCCGACGGATACGAGACCGGGGCCCACGGCCCGGTCCTGGTCGTCCCCACGCCCAGCGGCCGCCCCTTCACCCAGGAGCTCGCGGTGGAACTCGCCGAGCGGCCCTGGCTGATCTTCACCCCCGCCCGTTACGAGGGCATCGACCGCCGGGTGATGGACGAGTACGCCACCCGGATGCCGGTGTACGAGGTCTCCATCGGGGACTATGTGCTGGCCGGCGGCGAGGCCGCGGTCCTGGTGATCACCGAGGCCGTGGCCCGGCTGCTCCCCGGGGTGCTCGGCAACGCCGAATCCCACCGGGACGACTCCTTCGCCCCCGGCGCGATGGCCAATCTGCTGGAGGGGCCCGTCTACACCAAGCCGCCCGCCTGGCGGGGGCGCGGCATCCCCGACGTGCTCACCAGCGGGCACCACGGCAAGATCGCGCGCTGGCGGCGCGACGAGGCGTTCCGGCGCACGGCCGAGAACCGGCCGGACCTGATCGAGCGCTGCGATCCCGCCGCCTTCGACAAGAAGGACCGGGAGACCCTCTCCATCCTCGGCTGGGCCCCGGAACCGGGTGGCCGATTTTGGCGCAGGCCCCCGGCCGTGGAACAATAGGCCGCTGCCGTACGTCCGGCGTGCGCCCCTGCCGCAGGGGGACACGACGCCCGCTCCGACGTGACGGCCCCTGAATCTCACCCCTCTCTCCCGCTGATGACCTGTGGCATCGCGAAGAAAGCAGACGAACATGTCGCACGTGCTCGACGCTGTCAACACCGCCTCGCTGCGGTCCGACCTCCCCGCGTTCCGCCCCGGTGACACCGTGAACGTCCACGTTCGCGTCATCGAGGGCAACCGCTCGCGTATCCAGCAGTTCAAGGGTGTCGTCATCCGCCGCCAGGGTTCGGGCGTCAGCGAGACCTTCACGGTCCGCAAGGTCTCGTTCTCCGTCGGCGTCGAGCGCACCTTCCCGGTGCACAGCCCGATCTTCGAGAAGATCGAGCTGGTCAGCCGCGGTGACGTCCGTCGCGCCAAGCTGTACTACCTCCGTGAGCTGCGCGGCAAGGCCGCGAAGATCAAGGAGAAGCGCGACCGCTGAACCTCGGTTCACACCGGGCGCACGGTGCCGGGCCCCGGCCCGCACCGCGCGGGAGTCCAGGGCGCGGCCGGATAGGCTTCGTCCCTGTATGGACACCGCAGCGAAGAACACGGAGCGCGACCACTCCTCCCTCCCCGAAGCCGGGGACGGGAGCGAGCGGTCGCGCTTCTCGCGTTTTCGGCCACGAGCCGTCCTGGGCTCCCCGGGGTCCTGGCGCACGGTGCTGCTCCAGGCCGTGGCCGTGACGGCCGGCGTGCTGCTGTTCAGCCGCTTTGTGGTGCAGCCCTTCCAGATCCCCAGCGGCTCCATGGAACCCACCCTTCAGGTGGGGGACCGGGTGCTCGTCAACAAGCTGGCGTACGGCTCCGACGAGCCGCCCCGCCGCGGCGATCTGATCGTCTTCGACGGCGAGGGCTCCTTCGTCGCGGCGGGTACGGAGGAGAATCCGGCCGCCGAGGCGGCCAGGGGAGTCCTGGCCACGCTCGGTCTGGCCGAGCCCGACGAGACCGACTTCGTGAAGCGGGTCGTGGGCGTCGGCGGCGACCGGGTCGTCTGCTGCGACGACAGGGGCAGGCTCCAGGTGAACGGCGTACCGCTGGACGAGGAGTATCTCCACCCCGGTGACGTCCCCTCCGAGGTCGACTTCGACATCGTCGTGCCGCCGGGCAGGCTCTGGGTGCTGGGGGACCACCGCAGTGACTCCAGCGACTCCCGTGACCGGCTCGGATCGCCCGGCGGGGGCATGGTGCCGGTGGAGAAGGTCGTCGGGCGGGTGGACTGGATCGGCTGGCCGCTGGGCCGCTGGGCCTCCCTGGAGCGCGCCGAGGCGTTCTCCAAGGTGCCGGACGCGCCCCCGGGGGGCCACGGCGGGGGCCATGGGTAGCCGGGGACGCCCCGGCGGCCACCGGGCCGGCCCACGACGGTCCGCCGGGACCAGGAACGGGACGGCTACGGGGACCGGGCCCGGGGTCGGGGCCGGGACTGCCGGGGCCGATGGCGCGAGGGCCCTGCCCGGCCGCGCCGAGCGCCGCAGACTCGCGGCGCGGGTACGGCGCAGACGCCGGTCCTCCCTGTTCAGAGAGATCCCCCTGCTGATCCTCTCGGCGCTGGTCATCGCGCTGGCGCTCAAGACCTTCTTCGTGCAGGCGTTCGTCATCCCCTCCGGTTCCATGGAGCAGACGATCCGCATCCAGGACCGGGTGCTGGTGGACAAGCTCACCCCCTGGTTCGGCAGCCGTCCCGACCGCGGTGACGTGGTGGTCTTCAAGGACCCCGGCGGCTGGCTCCAGCCGGAGGACGGCGCGTCCGGGGACGAGGGACCGTTCCTCGTCCAGCAGATCAAGCGGGGACTCACCCACATCGGACTGCTCCCCTCGGCCGACCAGCAGGATCTGATCAAACGGGTGATCGCGGTCGGCGGGGACACCGTCGTCTGCTGCGACGCCGACGGCCGGGTCACCGTCAACGGCGAGGCGCTGACCGAGCCCTATCTGAACCCCGGGAACGCCCCGTCGACGCTGACCTTCGACGTCGAGGTCCCGCCCGGCCGGCTCTTCGTGATGGGCGACCATCGCTCCAACTCGGCCGACTCCCGCTTCCATCTCGACGGGGAGCACCGGGGCACCGTCTCCGAGGACGAGGTGGTGGGCCGCGCGGTGGTGATCGCCTGGCCGGTGGGCCATTGGCGCAGGCTGGAGGAGCCGGAGACCTACGCATCGGTCCCGGATCCCCGTTCGAACCGGGCCTCCGGGGCGAGCACGCCGGATCGTGTGTCGAATAGTGTGTCCTCCCAGGACAGAAACGGAATGGTCCTGCTCCCGACCCCTGCGGAACTCCCGCTCGTTATGGGAGTAGTGGGTCTGCTTCTTCTGCGGGGCAGGCGGTTCGCAGTTCGCACGGAGTGAGGAGTGGATGTGGGGGACGTGGCGGTCGGCGCACGGTCCGGACACGATCAGCCGGAGGACAGGCCGGGGGAGCCCGACCGGTCCACCGGACCCGTGGCGGGCGACGATCCGTCGGGGCGTACCCCGGCAGACGAGGGCGCGGGTGACGAGGGGGCCGACGGCGGTCGTTCCCGGAGCAAGAACCAGCGGTCGTTCTGGAAGGAGCTGCCGCTGCTGATCGGCATCGCGCTCGTTCTGGCACTGCTGATCAAGACATTTCTGGTGCAGGCGTTCTCGATTCCCTCGGACTCGATGCAGAACACCCTCCAGCGCGGTGACCGGGTGCTGGTGGACAAGCTCACCCCCTGGTTCGGCTCCGAGCCCGAGCGCGGCGAGGTCGTCGTCTTCCACGACCCGGGCGGCTGGCTGGAGGGCGAGCCCACCCCCGACCCCAACGCGCTCCAGAAGTTTCTGAGCTTCATCGGCCTGATGCCTTCGGCCGAGGAGAAGGACCTGATCAAGCGGACGATCGGAGTCGCCGGCGACACGATCGAGTGCCGCAAGGGCGGCCCGGTCAAGGTCAACGGCAAGCCGCTCGACGAGACGTATGTCTTCCCCGGCGACAGCGCCTGCGACGACCAGCCCTTCGGCCCGTTCAAGGTGCCCGAGGACCGGATCTGGGTGATGGGCGACCACCGCCAGAACTCCCGGGACTCCCGCTACCACATGGAAGACGTGAACGACGGCTTCGTCCCGGTCGACAAGGTCGTCGGGCGCGCCATCGTCGTCGCCTGGCCGATCAACCGCTGGTCGACCCTCTCCGTCCCCGACACCTTCGACCAGCCCGGCCTCAACACCGCGGCCTCCGTCGTGGCCGGGGGCGCGCCGCTGGCGATGGGGGCCCTGGGCGCGCTGCCCATCGTCCTGTGGCGGCGGAAGCGGCTGACCGCCGGGGACACCGCCCGGTAGGGTGCCGTCCCAGATCGCGGATCGCCGGGGGCAGCCCCTCCGGCGATCGAATCGCCCTGAGCGGGGGAGCGGGATGGGACCGGAACGATCGGAACATGAACACGGCGGCCGCGGCCGCCTCGGCAGCACGCTGTCGGGGCTGGCCGTGGCCGTCGGTTCGTTGCTCTTCCTCGGCGGCTTCGGCTGGGGCGCGGTGATCTACCAGCCGTACACCATCCCGACCGAATCGATGCACCCGACCTTGAGCGCGGGCGACCGGGTGCTGGCCCAGCGGGTGGACGGCGATCAGGTGCGGCGGGGCGATGTGGTGGTCTTCCGGGACCCCTCCTGGGGCGGCGGCCCGATGGTCAAGCGCGTGGTCGGCGTCGGCGGCGACCGGATCGCCTGCTGCGGCGGAGGCGGTCGGCTGACGGTCAACGACAAGCCGGTCGACGAGCCGTATCTCGCCGGGGACCCGTCGGAACCCGGATCCGTCCCGCCGGCCTTCACGGTCACCGTGCCCGAGGGCCGGCTCTTTCTGCTCGGGGACAACAGGCTGGGCTCGCTGGACTCCCGCTCGCACCTGAGCGACCCCCAGCGGGGATCGGTGTCGAGATCCGCGGTGACAGGCCGGCTGGACGCCGTGGTCTGGCCGGTGGACGGCGGAGTGGTCGAACGCCCGGAGGGCTTCGCCGGGCTGCCGGGCGGGATCTCCTCCCCCGGCCCGGTGGTGCCGCTCGCCGCCGCGGCGGCGGCCGGCGCGATCCTGATCGTCGGCGGGGCCGGGTACGGCCCGATCGCCCGCGGAGCCGCCCGCCGAGCCGCCCGGGGATCCGCCAGGGGCTCGGCCCGTGAGAGCGCCGGAAGGCCGGCCTCACATGTCTGAACCGCGAGGCGCCGAGGACCGGCCGCGCCGGGTCGCCCGGGTCGTGCTGCTGGACCCCCGGGACCGTGTGCTGCTGATGCACGGCTTCGAGCCCGCCGACCCCGCCGACAACTGGTGGTTCACCCCCGGCGGTGGCCTGGAGGGGGACGAGACCCGGGCTCAGGCCGCGCTGCGCGAGCTGGCGGAGGAGACCGGGATCACCGAGGTCGAACTCGGGCCGGTCCTGTGGCGGCGGCGCTGCTCCTTCCCCTTCGACGGACACCGCTGGGAACAGGACGAGTGGTACTTCCTGGCGCGTACCGTACAGACCGCCACAGCCCCGCGCGGGCTCACCGAGCTGGAGCGGCGCAGTGTCACGGGGCTGAGGTGGTGGACTTCCGCCGAACTCTCCTCGACGCGTGAGACGGTGTACCCGACCAAGCTCGCCGAGCTGCTGCGAACGCTGCTCGACGAGGGCCCTCCGAGTACACCCGTCGTCCTCGCCCCGGAAGTCGCATAGGGGCGGGCGTGCCGGGCCGTGCGACGAGGGACGCACGGCTGAAGGGGAACATGCCATGAGCGCCGAGGACCTCGAAAAGTACGAGACCGAGATGGAGCTGAAGCTCTACCGGGAGTACCGAGACGTCGTCGGGCTGTTCAAATACGTGATCGAGACCGAGCGCCGCTTCTATCTCACCAATGACTACGAGATGCAGGTCCACTCCGTGCAGGGTGAGGTCTTCTTCGAGGTCTCGATGGCGGACGCCTGGGTCTGGGACATGTATCGCCCGGCCAGATTCGTTAAGCAGGTACGCGTGCTCACCTTCAAGGATGTGAACATCGAGGAGCTCAACAAGAGCGATCTCGAACTTCCGGGTGGCTGAGTTGTCCACAGACGGAGAGTTGTCCACCGAGATCCACAACTGAGAGTTCCAGACGTCACAGTCGGTGCCGGAGGTGGTGCCGACATGAACGCGACGGGGGCACTGGGGCGGTACGGCGAGGAGTTGGCGGCGCGGCTGCTGACCGAGGCCGGTATGACGGTTCTGGCGAGGAACTGGCGCTGCGGACGGGCCGGTGAGATCGACATCGTGGCTCGCGACGGCGACGCGGTGGTCGTCTGCGAGGTCAAGACCCGCAGACCCGGCCCGTTCGGACAGCCGATGGCGGCGATCACCCCGGCCAAGGCCGAGCGGCTGAGACGGCTCGCCGAGTGCTGGCTCCACCGGCACGGCGGAGCACCGCCCGGCGGCGCGCGGATCGACCTCGTCGGCGTCGTGCTGCCCCGGCACGGCGCGCCCCGGCTGGAGCACGCCCGGGGGGTGGCGTGATGGGGTTCGCCCGTACCTGCTCGGTGGCGCTGGTGGGCGTCGAGGGCGTGGTGGTGGAGGTCCAGGCCGATCTGGAGCGCGGGGTCGCCGCGTTCACCCTGGTCGGACTCCCGGACAAGAGCCTGGTGGAGAGCCGTGACCGGGTGCGGGCCGCCCTGGTCAACTCCGGGGCCGAGTGGCCCCAGATGAAGCTCACCGTGGGGCTCAGCCCGGCGTCCGTGCCCAAGAGCGGCAGCGGCTTCGACCTCGCCGTGGCCGCCGCGGTCCTCGCCGCTTCCGAGCGCCTCGACGCCGCCGCCATCGCCGATCTGGTCCTGATCGGCGAGCTGGGGCTGGACGGCAGGGTGCGGCCGGTGCGCGGGGTGCTGCCCGCCGTGCTCGCCGCCGCCGAGGCCGGATACCGGCAGGTCGTCGTCCCGGAGCAGACCGCGGCGGAGGCCGCGCTGGTGCCCGGAGTCTCCGTGCTGGGCGTGCGGAGCCTGCGCCAGCTCATCGCCGTGCTCAACGACGAACCCGTACCGGAGGAGACCCCGGTGCCCGAGGGCAGCCCCGACCCGATGCTGGCCGGGCTGATGGTCCCCGGCGCCGGGGTCGGCACCGGGCTGGCCCCGGCCCCCGCCGACGGCCCCGACCTCGCCGATGTCGCGGGCCAGCACCTGGCCCGCAAGGCGCTGGAGGTCGCCGCGGCGGGCGGCCACCATCTGATGCTCCACGGGCCGCCGGGCGCGGGCAAGACCATGCTCGCCGAGCGGCTTCCCGGAGTGCTGCCCCCGCTGACCCGGCAGGAGTCCCTGGAGGTCACCGCCGTGCACTCGGTGGCCGGGATCCTGCCGCCCGGCCAGCCCCTGGTCCGTACGCCGCCCTACTGCGCGCCCCACCACTCCGCCACCATGCCCGCGCTGGTCGGCGGCGGAAACGGACTGCCCAGACCGGGCGCGGTCTCCCTGGCCCACCGGGGAGTGCTTTTCCTCGATGAAAGTCCAGAATTCGCCGGAAAAGCGCTGGACGCCCTGCGGCAGCCGCTGGAGTCGGGACATGTGGTGGTGGCCCGCAGCGGGGGAGTGGTCCGGCTGCCCGCCCGCTTTCTGCTCGTCCTCGCCGCCAACCCCTGCCCCTGCGGACGGTTCGGCCTGCACGGCGGCGGCTGCGAGTGCCCGCCCGCCGTCATCCGCCGCTATCAGGCCCGGCTCTCCGGACCGCTGCTCGACCGGGTCGACCTCCGGGTGCGGGTCGAGCCCGTCAACCGCGCCGACCTGCTGGGGCCCGGCGGCGGGGGCGAGCCCACGGCGGCCGTCGCCGCCCGGGTGAGCGCCGCCCGCGACCGCGCCGCCGCCCGGCTGCGCGACACCGCCTGGACCGTCAACAGCGAGGTGCCCGGCCATGAGCTGCGCACCCGCTGGACCGCCGCCCCCGGAGCGCTCGCCGCGGCCGAGCGGGACATGGAGCGCGGACTGCTCACCGCGCGCGGCCTCGACCGCGTCCTCAGAATCGCCTGGACCCTCGCGGACCTCTCCGCCCGGGACCGCCCCGACGCCGCCGACATCGCACTCGCCCTCGAACTGCGCACGGGAGTGGCCCGGGGCGCGCCGGTCCCGGCCGCCACAGGAGGCGGAGCATGACCGAACACCCCGGCCGGGAGGATCCCGAGCGGCTCGCCAGAGCGGCGCTGACCCGGGTGATCGAGCCCGGCGACGAACGCGGCGGCCAATGGCTGCGCGAGCTGGGAGCACAGGAACTGATGGCCCGTCTCACCGCGCCCCGGGGCGCGGCGGCCGCACTGCCCGGGGCCACCGCCCGCCGCCTCGCGAGCTGGCGGGCCAGGGCCGCCACCGCCGACCCCCACCGCGATCTGGCCGCCGTCGCCGCGGCCGGGGGCCGGTTCATCCACCCCGGCGACACCCGGTGGCCGACCCAGCTCGACGACCTCGGCGACGCCCGGCCCATCGGCCTCTGGACCAGGGGCCGGCCCGATCTGCGCACCTGGGCCGTGCGCTCCGTCGCCGTCGTCGGAGCCCGGGCCTGCACACCGTACGGCGCGCACATGGCCACCACGCTCGGCGCGGGCCTCGCCGAGCGCGGCTGGGTCGTGGTCTCGGGAGCCGCCTTCGGCATCGACGGCGCGGCGCACCGCGGCGCGCTCGCCGCGGGCGGAGCCACCGTCGCGGTCCTCGCCTGCGGCGTGGACGTCCCCTACCCCCGGGGCCACGCCGAGCTGATCCGGCGCATCGCCGAACAGGGCCTGATCGTCGGGGAACTGCCGCCCGGCGACCACCCCACCCCCAGCAGATTCATCCTCCGCAACCGGGTGATCGCCGCGCTCACCCGGGGCACGGTGGTGGTAGAGGCCGAGCACCGCAGCGGCTCCCTCGTCACCGCCCGCTGCGCACAGCGGCTGTCCCGCCACACCATGGGCGTCCCCGGCGCGGCCACCAGCGGCCTCTCCGCCGGAGTGCACGAACTGCTGCGGGGAGAGGCGGTGCTGGTCACCGACGCCGATGAAATCGTCGAACAGGTGGGGGACATGGGGGAACTGGCCCCGAGCCGCCGGGGCCCGGTGCTCCCCAGGGATCTGCTCGACCCCGTGAGCGCGCGGATCCTGGAGGCGCTCCCGGCCCGGGGCGCGGCCGGCGGCGCGCAACTCGCCCGCGCCGCCGGGACGGCCCCCGACGAGACCCTCGCCGCACTGTACGAACTGCACGCGCTCGGGTTCGTCGAACGCCATGGCGAGGGCTGGCAGTTGACGCGACGGGCGATCCAGCGCCCGAACGCACCGCGATCCGGCTGCTGACCTGCGGCATTCGAGTGAAATGACGGGGGCGGCGGAGCCGGGGGGAGAGCCTTTGTCGTCCTCGCGAGAGCGGAGCTCGGCAGGCCCCGCCGAGCCCGCTCCACGACCACGGAGAGATACCCCCGAGGAGGGGTGTTCCCCTGACCTTCGCCCACAGCGACCGCGCAGTCACGCTACGCTCATCATTCCCGGCCAGAAGCTCGCCCGCTCCCCCTTCCGAGTCCCCTCACGGCAGAACGGCTCAAGGCAACGCATGCCCCAGCACACCTCCGGGTCTGACCGCGCGGCGGTGCCCCCCGCCGCCCGCGGCGCCGTGCGTCTCCCCGCTCCCACCTCGGTCGAGGAGTTGTGGCGGTCGTACAAGACCACCGGGGACGAGCGGCTGCGCGAGCAGTTGATCCTGCACTACTCGCCGCTGGTGAAATATGTCGCGGGCCGGGTCAGCGTCGGACTGCCGCCCAATGTGGAGCAGGCGGACTTCGTCTCCTCCGGGGTCTTCGGACTCATCGACGCCATCGAGAAGTTCGACATCGAGCGGTCCATCAAGTTCGAGACCTACGCGATCACCCGGATCCGCGGCGCGATGATCGACGAACTCCGCGCGCTCGACTGGATCCCGCGCTCCGTCCGCCAGAAGGCCCGCGCGGTGGAGCGCGCCTACGCCACCCTGGAGGCCCAGCTCAGACGGACGCCCTCGGAGGGCGAGGTGGCCTCGGAGATGGGCATCGCCGTGGAGGAACTCCACGCCGTCTTCAGCCAGTTGTCACTGGCCAACGTTGTCGCGCTGGAGGAGCTGCTGCATGTCGGCGGCGAGGGCGGCGACCGGCTCAGCCTGATGGACACCCTGGAGGACACCGCCGCGGACAACCCGGTCGAGGTGGCCGAGGACCGGGAGCTGCGGCGGCTGCTCGCCCGCGCCATCAACACACTGCCCGACCGCGAGAAGACCGTGGTGACCCTGTACTACTACGAGGGCCTCACCCTCGCCGAGATCGGGAATGTGCTCGGAGTCACCGAGAGCAGGGTCAGTCAGATCCACACAAAATCGGTGCTCCAGCTCCGCGCGAAACTCGCCGACGTGGGGCGTTGACGCCCAACCGTGGCCGGGTCTTGCGTGGGATCCGTAAAGTGGAGACGTGCCCAGGATTCGAGCGGCCTCCGTGGCCGAGCACCGGACCATGCAGCGCGACGCCCTGCTCGACGCCGCGCGATCCCTGCTGTCCGAGGGAGGTACGGAGGCGCTGACCTTCCCCGCCCTCGCCGAGCGCACCGGTCTGGCCCGGTCGTCGGTGTACGAGTACTTCCGGTCACGGGCGGCGGTGGTCGAGGAGCTGTGCGCCGTCGACTTCCCCGTCTGGGCGGCCGAGGTCGAGACCGCGATGCGGGGGGCGGACACCGCCGCCGGCAAGATCGAGGCGTATGTGCGCCGACAGCTGGACCTCGTGGGGGACCGGCGGCACCGCGCGGTGGTCGCCATCTCCGCGAGCGAGCTGGACGCCGGGGCGCGGGAGAAGATCCGCGCCGCCCACGGCGGACTGATCGCGATGATCGGCGAGGCCCTCGGGGAGCTGGGACACGAACAGCCCCGGCTCGCCGCGATGCTCCTCCAGGGCGTGGTGGACGCGGCGGTCCGCCGTATCGAGCTGGGCGTGGCCGAGGAGCCCGGAGTCATCGCCGACGCGGCGGTGTCCATGGCTCTCCGCGGCGTACTGGCCTGACGCCCGGGGCGTCCCGCCCGCCGTCGGCAGCAGCCTGGACGGAGCCCGGCGCAGCAGCTCCGGAGGGAGCAGTGAGAGCGGGTTCAGATACTCCCGCCCGCTCAGCAGCCCCCAGTGCAGACAGCCGGTCTCACAGTGCGAGGGACCCGGCGCGATCCGCCCCACCGGCTCGCCCGCGGCCGCCTCGGCCCCCACCGGGAGCAGCGCCAGAACCGGTTCGTAGGTGATCCGCAGCGGCCGGTCCCGGGTGCCGGGTGACACGGTGAGAGTGATCGTGAGCACATCGCGACCCGCGACCCGGCCCGCGAAGGCGATCCGCCCGGCCGCCGCCGCGCGCACCTCGGCGCCCGGCGGGGCGGCCAGATCCACCCCGCGATGCCCGGGGCCGTAGGGCGACGAGGGCGGGGCCCACCCCCGTACGACCGCGGGGCGCGGCGGACCCACCGGCCAGACCCCCCGGGCGACGGCAGGGGTGACGGCAGGGGCGGTGGCCGCGCCGCCGTCCGTACCGGCCCAGGGAAGGCCCGCGGCGCGCGGCGACGCCAGCGCCAGTAGTGCCAGCGGCACCAGCAGGGCCACCAGCGGCAACAGAAGAAGAATTCGTCGGCGACACATGCGCAGACCTTCCCGCGCCCGGCCGCAATCGGGTGGATCATGCTCGCGATCTGTGGGTTACCGGCAGGTTGTGGACAGTGCCGTCACCCGGCGCCGCGCCGGTCCCGTACACTTCTCATGGCGATCCGGGTCACCGGGTCGACTTCGCACGCCCCGCCACCATTCAGCTTCTCGCGGTTGGTGGCCGCGCTCCTCGGTCCCCTGTGGCACGGCGCGTCGGGGCGTCAGGACACAACCGAGAATCCAAGGAGATACGGCCATGGCCGTCGTCACGATGCGGGAGCTGCTGGAAAGCGGCGTCCACTTCGGTCACCAGACCCGTCGCTGGAACCCGAAGATGAAGCGCTTCATCTTCACCGAGCGCAACGGCATCTACATCATCGACCTGCTCCAGTCGCTGTCGTACATCGACCGCGCCTACGAGTTCGTCAAGGAGACCGTCGCCCACGGCGGCTCCATCATGTTCGTCGGCACCAAGAAGCAGGCCCAGGAGGCGATCGCCGAGCAGGCGACCCGCGTGGGCATGCCGTACGTCAACCAGCGCTGGCTGGGTGGCATGCTGACCAACTTCTCCACCGTCTACAAGCGTCTGCAGCGCCTCAAGGAGCTTGAGCAGATCGACTTCGAGGATGTGGCCGCGTCCGGCCTCACCAAGAAGGAGCTGCTCGTCCTCTCCCGCGAGAAGGCCAAGCTGGAGAAGACCCTCGGCGGTATCCGCGAGATGCAGAAGGTGCCCAGCGCCGTCTGGATCGTGGACACCAAGAAGGAGCACATCGCCGTCGGTGAGGCGCGCAAGCTCCACATCCCGGTCGTCGCGATCCTCGACACCAACTGCGACCCCGACGAGGTCGACTACAAGATCCCGGGCAACGACGACGCGATCCGCTCCGTCACCCTGCTCACCCGCGTGATCGCCGACGCCGTCGCCGAGGGCCTCATCGCCCGCTCCGGCGTGGCCACCGGTGACTCGAAGCCGGGCGAGAAGGCCGCCGGCGAGCCCCTCGCCGAGTGGGAGCGCGACCTGCTCGAAGGCGAGAAGAAGGCCGACTCCGAGACCGCTGACGAGAAGCCGGCCGAGGCCGCCGCCGACGCCGCCGTCGAGGAGACCCCCACCGCTGCCGAGGCGCCCGCCGCCGAGGCCGCTGCCGAGGTCGAGCCGGCCGCGGACGCCGAGCAGGCCTGACCGCCTCGCACAGCTTCGGTAGGTGAACGGCGGGGGGCGGTGATGTATGCACCGGCCCCCGCCGCTCACCCGTAGATCGTCGTCAGACTCTCCGAACTGCGACTGATCTTCGAATTTCGACTTTTTCGAGAAGAGACTCAAGGACATGGCGAACTACACCGCCGCTGACGTCAAGAAGCTCCGCGAGCTGACCGGCGCCGGCATGATGGACTGCAAGAAGGCGCTGGTCGAGGCCGACGGCGACGTCGACAAGGCCGTTGAGGTGCTCCGCGTCAAGGGCCAGAAGGGCGTGGCCAAGCGCGAGAGCCGCAGTGCCGAGAACGGCGCCGTCGTCTCCCTCATCTCCGAGGACAAGACCTCCGGCGTTCTGCTTGAGCTGAAGTGCGAGACCGACTTCGTCGCCAAGGGCGACAAGTTCCAGGCCGTCGCCAACACGCTCGCCCAGCACGTCGCGGCCACCTCCCCGGCCGACCTGGAGGCCCTGCTGGCCTCCGAGATCGAGCCCGGCAAGACCGTCCAGGCGTACGTGGACGAGGCCAACGCCAACCTCGGCGAGAAGATCGTCCTGGACCGCTTCGCGCAGTTCTCCGGTGCGTACGTGGGTGTCTACCTGCACCGCACCATGCCCGACCTCCCGCCGCAGGTCGGCGTCCTGGTCGAGCTCTCCAAGGAGAACGCGGAGATCGCCAAGGACGTGGCGCAGCACATCACCGCGTTCTCGCCGAAGTACCTCACCCGTGACGAGGTGCCCGCCGACGTCGTCGAGAACGAGCGCCGCGTCGCCGAGGCCACCTCGCGTGAGGAGGGCAAGCCCGAGGCCGCCCTCCCGAAGATCGTCGAGGGTCGCGTCAACGGCTTCTTCAAGGAGGTCACCCTCCTCGACCAGCCGTTCGCGAAGGACAACAAGAAGTCCGTCAAGAAGATTCTTGACGAGGCCGGTGTCGAGCTGAAGCGCTTCGCGCGCATCCGCGTCGGCTCCTGAGCGAGTATTACGGCGAGTACGCGATCGGTCCGGGAGCCCGCTAGGGTTTCTCACGCCGCCGACGGCCGCGGGTCCCCCGCGGGCGAGCGGCGTCGCGATGCCGGACGAGCGCAGTTCTGACGAGGAGGCCATTGCCGACAGGGACACCAGCACCCCGGCGGCAGTGGCCTTCTTCGTATGTGTACGAGGAGATCCCCATGAACAACGGCTCGGACGCCAACCAGGCAGCCGGCGACAACAGCGACCACGACGGGAACCATGACGTGAAGAAGGCGGCCGCCGGACGCTTCATGCTGAAGCTCTCCGGCGAGGCGTTCTCCGGCGGCGGAGGACTCGGCGTAGACCCAGATGTGGTGCACGCCATCGCTCGCGAGATCGCCGCGGTGGTCCGCGACGGCGCTCAGATCGCGATCGTCATCGGCGGCGGCAACTTCTTCCGGGGCGCGGAGCTTCAGGTGCGGGGCATGGACCGGGCCCGCTCCGACTACATGGGCATGCTCGGCACCGTGATGAACTGCCTCGCCCTCCAGGACTTCCTGGAGAAGGAGGGCATCGACTCCCGGGTCCAGACCGCCATCACCATGGGCCAGGTCGCGGAGCCGTACATCCCGCTGCGCGCCGTGCGCCATCTGGAGAAGGGCCGGGTCGTCATCTTCGGCGCCGGCATGGGCATGCCCTACTTCTCCACCGACACCACGGCCGCCCAGCGCGCGCTGGAGATCGACGCCGAGGCCCTGCTGATGGGCAAGAACGGCGTCGACGGGGTCTATGACTCCGACCCCAAGGCCAACCCGGACGCGGTCAAGTTCGACGCGCTGGAGTACGGCGAGGTGATCGCCCGGGACCTGCGGGTCGCGGACGCCACCGCCATCACCCTCTGCCGTGACAACGCCCTGCCGATCCTCGTCTTCGAGCTTCTCACCGAGGGCAATATCGCGCGGGCCGTCAAGGGTGAGAAGATCGGCACGCTCGTGAGCGACCAGGGCACCCGGACCTGACTTCCGGTACTCCAGTGACGGCCGGGTACGGCCGTCCGGGGATAGACAAACTCCTGCCGGTCGGACACCGTGCAGGGGAAGACGCGACAGAGTTCCGCCCGGCCCAGGCATTTTTCCCGTGGCCACTGGCACGGGGGAACGGCAGCCTACTCAAGACACGCAGGAGCAAGTGGTGATCGAAGAGACCCTCCTCGAGGCCGAGGAGAAGATGGAGAAGGCCGTCGTGGTCGCCAAGGAGGACTTCGCCGCGATCCGCACCGGCCGTGCGCACCCGGCGATGTTCAACAAGATCGTGGCCGACTACTACGGCGCGCTGACCCCGATCAACCAGCTCGCCTCGTTCTCGGTGCCGGAGCCCCGGATGGCCGTGGTGACCCCGTTCGACAAGACCGCGCTGCGCAATATCGAGCAGGCGATCCGCGACTCGGACCTCGGCGTCAACCCGAGCAACGACGGCAACATCATCCGAGTGACGTTCCCGGAGCTGACCGGAGAGCGCCGCCGCGAGTACATCAAGGTCGCCAAGACCAAGGCCGAGGACTCGAAGATCTCGATCCGCTCCGTGCGCCGCAAGGCCAAGGAGAGCATCGACAAGCTCGTCAAGGACGGCGAGGTCGGCGAGGACGACGGCCGCCGTGCCGAGAAGGAGCTCGACGACACCACGTCGAAGTATGTGGCGCAGGTCGACGAGCTGCTGAAGCACAAGGAAGCCGAGCTGCTCGAAGTCTGATGAACGACTCTTCCTGGGGGGCCCCGCCGAGGGCCGGCTTCGTCGGAGGCCCGCGACCGTCCGACCAGGGTCCTGTCTCGGCGGGTCCCGCATACGATGAGCATGTCGCACAGCAGACTCGGCCCATGCCCATCGTCCCGGACTTTCCCGACGCAGGTAGAGGCGCCGAAGACAGCGACGACCACCACGGCCACGGCCACGGCCGTCGCGACCGGGGGGCTGCTCCGCGCGGCGGCCCCCCGTTCCACGACCAGTCCCCGTCCCCGCAGGAGCCCATGGACGAGCCGCCCCCGCCGGCGTCCGGTCCGCCGAACCGCAGGCGGGGCAGAGGACAGCCGGGCGGATCCGCCAAGTCCGACGGTCCGGCGAGCGCCGGGCGCGAGAAGAAGCGCGCCGGGCGTGATCTGAAGGCCGCCATAGGGGTCGGCGTCGGGCTCGGCGCGGTGATCGTGGCCTCGCTCTTCGTCGTCAGAGCGGTGTTCGTCGGCGTGATCGTGGTCGCCGTCGTCGTCGGACTGTGGGAGCTGACCTCCCGCCTTCAGGAGCGCAAGCAGATCAAGGCGCCCCTGGTGCCGCTGGCGCTCGGCGGCGCGGCGATGGTCGTCGCCGGATATCTGCGGGGCGCGGAGGGCGCCTGGATCGTCATGGCGCTCACCGCTCTCGCGGTGCTCGTCTGGCGGATGACCGAGCCCCCCGAGGGATACCTCAGGGATGTCACCGCCGGTGTCTTCGCCGCGTTCTACGTGCCGTTCCTGGCCACGTTCGTGGCGCTGATGCTGGCGGCGGACGACGGCGCGGAACGGGTGCTCACCTTCCTGCTGCTCACCGTGGTCAGCGACACCGGCGCGTACGCGGTGGGCTGGCGCTTCGGCAAGCACAGGCTGGCCCCGCGCATCAGCCCCGGCAAGACCCGCGAGGGCCTGTTCGGGGCGGTGGCCTTCGCGATGGCGGCCGGGGTGCTCTGCATGGAGTTCCTGGTCGACGGCGGTACCTGGTGGCAGGGGCTGCTGCTGGGCCTCGCGGTCGCGGTCAGCGCCACCCTCGGCGATCTCGGCGAATCCATGATCAAGCGTGATCTCGGGATCAAGGACATGGGCACCCTGCTCCCCGGCCACGGGGGCATCATGGACCGCCTCGACTCGCTGCTGCCGACCGCCCCGGTGGTCTGGCTGCTGCTGGTGATCTTCGTAGGCGGCGGCTGACCTGCCTGTTCGCATCAGTGTCCGCATCAAGGGGCTCGCTATCCACAGGGTGGCGAGCCCCTAGTCGTACTTCTGCGACACTGGAGAGACCATGCCCAAGCCCGGAGAATTGACCTTTGTCGCGCCCCGCGGAGCCAAGAAGCCCCCGCGGCACCTCGCCGACCTCACGCCCGCCGAGCGCAAGGACGCCGTCGCCGCGATCGGCGAGAAGCCGTTCCGCGCCAAGCAGCTCTCGCAGCACTACTTCGCGCGGTACGCCCACGACCCGGCCCAGTGGACCGACATCCCGGCCGCCGCGCGGGAGAAGCTCGCCTCCGAGCTGCTTCCCGATCTGATGTCCGTCCTGCGGCATGTCTCGTGCGACGACGACACCACCCGCAAGACACTGTGGCGGCTGCACGACGGGACCCTCGTGGAGTCCGTGCTGATGCGCTACCCGGACCGGGTGACGATGTGCATCTCCTCGCAGGCCGGCTGCGGGATGAACTGCCCCTTCTGCGCCACCGGGCAGGCGGGTCTCGACCGCAATCTGTCCACCGCCGAGATCGTCCACCAGATCGTCGACGGCATGCGCGCCCTGCGCGACGGCGAGGTCCCCGGCGGACCCGCCCGGCTCTCCAACATCGTCTTCATGGGGATGGGCGAGCCGCTGGCCAACTACAAGCGGGTCGTCGGCGCGATCCGCCGGCTCACCGACCCCGAGCCCGACGGGCTCGGCCTCTCCCAGCGCGGGATCACCGTCTCCACCGTCGGCCTGGTCCCCGCCATGCTGCGCTTCGCCGACGAGGGCTTCAAATGCCGTCTCGCCGTCTCGCTGCACGCCCCGGACGACGAGCTGCGCGACACCCTCGTCCCGGTCAACACCCGCTGGAAGGTCCGCGAGGTCCTGGACGCCGCCTGGGAGTACGCGGAGAAGTCCGGCCGCCGCGTCTCCATCGAGTACGCCCTGATCCGCGACATCAACGACCAGGCCTGGCGCGGCGACCTCCTCGGCCGGCTGCTCAAGGGCAAGCGGGTCCATGTCAACCTGATCCCGCTCAACCCGACCCCCGGTTCCAAGTGGACCGCCTCCCGCCCGGAGGACGAGAAGGCGTTCGTCGAGGCGATCGCCGCCCACGGAGTGCCGGTGACCGTCCGCGACACCCGGGGCCAGGAGATCGACGGCGCGTGCGGACAGCTCGCCGCCGCCGAGCGCTGAGCCGTCTCCGTCTCCGTATCCGTGTGAAGGCCGTCGGACCGGTCCGCTGACCCGGTCCGCTCCGACGGCCGCCCCCCGGCCCTGCCGCCGCGCGCCCCTGACCTTGTACTCTGGGCTCGAACATCCCCATGGATGACATCTTCATATTTTTCCGACAGGGGAGCGCCACAGCGCTGAGAGTGCGGTACCCGACAGACCGCAGACCCTCTGAACCTCGCCCAGGTCATTCTGGGTAGGAAGTTCGGTCGTTACTCAAGCTGTTGCGCCCTGCCCGGATTCTCCTCGGAGAACCGGGCGGGGCCGCGTCTCTTCCTGGTCCCTCCAGGAGGAATCTCAGTGAGAACCAAGAAGATCACCGTCACCGCGATCGCCGCGGCGCTGGGCGTCACCGCGCTCGCGGCCTGCGGCGGCGGCGAGCCCGCCGAGGGCGGCGCGTCCGGCTCCACCGGCGCCAAGTCCAAGACCGTGACCCTCGTCAGCCACTCCTCCTTCGCCGCCTCCGAGGCCGTTCTCAAGCAGTTCACCAAGGAGACCGGCTACCAGGTCAAGGTGCTCAAGAGCGACGACGCCGGCGCCGCCCTCAACAAGGAGATCCTCACCAAGGGCTCCCCGCAGGGCGATGTCTTCTTCGGCGTCGACAACACCCTGCTCTCCCGCGCCCTCGACAACGGACTCTTCACCCCGTACCAGGCCAAGGGCCTGGACCAGGTCGAGGCCGGCGTCCAGCTGGACGCCGAGAAGCACCGGGTCACCCCCGTGGACACCGGCGACGTCTGCGTCAACTACGACAAGAAGTACTTCGCCGACAAGAAGCTGGCGCCCCCGCGCACCTTCGACGACCTGATCAAGCCCGAGTACAAGAACCTCCTGGTTGTGGAGAACGCCGCCACCTCCTCGCCCGGCCTCGGCTTCGTCCTCGGCACCGTCGCCCGCTACGGGGACTCGGGCTGGCAGGACTACTGGAAGAAGCTCAAGGACAACGGCGTCGCCGTCGTCGACGGCTGGGACCAGGCCTACAACGAGGAGTTCTCCGGCTCGGCCGGCGGCAAGAAGGCCAAGGGCGACCGGCCGCTGGTCGTCTCCTACGCCTCCAGCCCGCCTGTGGAGGTCCTCTACGCGGAGCCCCGGCCCAAGAAGGCCCCCACCGGGGTCGCCACCGAGACCTGCTTCCGGCAGATCGAGTTCGCCGGACTGCTGACCGGCGCGAAGAACGAGGCGGGCGGCAAGGCGCTGCTGGACTTCCTGGTCTCCAAGACCTTCCAGGAGGACATGCCGCTCAACATGTTCGTCAACCCGGTCGTGAAGGGGGCGAAGCTGCCCGAGCTGTTCACCGAGTTCGGCGTGGTGATCGACAAGCCGTACACCGTGGCCCCCGACAAGATCGCCAAGAACCGTGAGCAGTGGGTTCAGTCGTGGTCCTCGCTCGTACTGAAGTAACCCGCGCCGCCCGCAGGGCCAGGGTGCGGGGAAACGCGACGCGGCTCGGCCTGATGGCCGTGCCCGTCGCGTTCTTCGCCGTCTTCTTCGCCCATCCCGTCGCCGCCATCGTCGGACGCGGCCTCAGGGACGGCGGAGTGTGGCAGTTCGCCAAGGCCGGCGAGGTGCTCGGCCGCGCCGACCTCCAGCGGGTGCTCTGGTTCACCACCTGGCAGGCGCTCGCCTCCACCGCGCTCACCCTGCTGATCGCGCTGCCCGGCGCGTATGTCTTCGCCCGCTACGACTTCCCCGGCAAAAGGCTGCTGAGGGCCGCCGTCACCGTGCCCTTCGTCCTGCCGACCGTCGTCGTCGGCAGCGCCTTCCTGGCGCTGCTGGGCCGCGGCGGACTCCTGGACGAGCTCTGGGGAATCCGGCTCGACACCAGCGTCTGGGCCATCCTCCTCGCCCATGTCTTCTTCAACTACGCGGTCGTCGTCAGAACCGTGGGCGGACTCTGGTCCCAGCTCGACCCGCGCCAGGAGGAGGCCGCCCGGGTCCTGGGCGCGGGACGGTTCACGGCCTGGCGGCGGGTGACGCTCCCCGCGCTCACCCCCGCCGTGGCCGCCGCCGCCCTCATGGTCTTCCTCTTCACCTTCACCTCCTTCGGCGTCGTCCAGATCCTCGGCGGACCGACCTTCGCCACCCTGGAGGTGGAGATCTACCGGCAGACCGCCCAACTGCTGGATCTGCGCACCGCCGCCGTGCTCACCCTGGTCCAGTTCGCGGCGGTCGGGGCCGTGCTCGCCGTCCACGCCAAGGCCGTACGCCGCCGGGAGACCGCGCTGAGACTGGTCTCCCCCGCGCAGACCTCCCGGCCCCCGCGCGGCCTCGGCCAGCGCGCCCTGCTCGGCGCGGTGATCGCCACCATCGCGCTGCTCCTGCTGACCCCGCTCGCCGTACTGGTCGAGCGGTCCTTCGACACCCCCGGCGGCTACGGCCTCGACTACTACCGGGCCCTCGGCACCCTCGACGAACGCGGCGCGGCCTTCCTCGTACCGCCGATCGAAGCGGTCTGGAACTCCCTGCGGTACGCGCTGGCCGCCACCCTGATCGCGGTCACCGTCGGCGGGCTCGCCGCGGCCGCGCTCACCCGGCGGGCCGGCCGGCTGGTGCGCGGCTTCGACGCGCTGCTGATGCTGCCGCTCGGCGTCTCCGCCGTCACCGTCGGCTTCGGCTTCCTGATCACCCTGGACAAGCCGCCGCTGGACCTGCGGGCCTCCTGGATCCTGGTGCCGCTCGCACAGGCCCTGGTCGGCGTCCCCTTCGTCGTACGGACCATGCTGCCCGTGCTGCGCGCGGTGGACGGACGGCTGCGCGAGGCGGCGGCGGTACTCGGAGCCTCCCCCGCGCGGGTCTGGCGGGAGGTTGACTTCCCGATGGTCCGCAGGGCGCTGCTGATCGCCGCCGGATTCGCCTTCGCCGTCTCCCTCGGCGAATTCGGGGCCACCGTCTTCATCGCCAGACCCGACCACCCGACCCTTCCGGTGGCGGTGGCCCGCCTCCTCGGCCGCCCCGGCGAACTCAACTACGGACAGGCGATGGCCCTGAGCACGATCCTGATGGCCGTCTGCGCGGCGGCGCTGCTGTTGCTGGAGCGGACCCGGGTCCGCGGTTCCTCCGCTGGAGAGTTCTGATGGCACTGCTCAAGCTCGACGGTGTGACCGTACGGTTCGGGGCCCGGGCGGCCCTCGACTCGGTGGACCTGGCGGTCGCCGAGCACGAGATCGTCTGCGTACTCGGCCCGAGCGGCAGCGGCAAGTCCACCCTGCTGAGAGTGGTCGCCGGACTCCAGCCCGCCGACACCGGCCGGGTGCTGCTCGCGGGCACGGACCTGTCGGGGACGCCGGTGCACCGGCGCGGCGTCGGGCTGATGTTCCAGGACCATCAGCTCTTCCCCCAGCGCGATGTCGGCGGCAATGTCTCCTTCGGGCCGCGGATGCGCGGCGCGGACCGCGCCGAACAGCGCCGCAGGGTCGCCGAGCTGCTGGAACTCGTCGGCCTCCCCGGCGCGCAGGGCCGCGCCATCGCCTCCCTCTCCGGCGGCGAGCAGCAGCGGGTCGCGCTGGCCCGCGCGCTGGCCCCCGAACCCCGGCTGCTGATGCTGGACGAGCCGCTCGGCCAGCTCGACCGGGGGCTGCGCGAGCGGCTCGTGATCGAGCTGCGCGAACTCTTCGGCAGGCTCGGCACCACCGTCCTCGCCGTCACCCACGACCAGGGCGAGGCCTTCGCGCTCGCCGACCGGGTGGTGGTCATGCGCGACGGCCGTATCGCCCAGGCGGGCACCCCGCTGGAGGTGTGGCGGCGGCCTGCCGACGAGTTCGTGGCCCGCTTCCTCGGCTTCGACAATGTGGTCGCCGCGAGGATCGCCGACGGCGTCGCCGACACCGTGTGGGGGCGGATCCCGGTGCCCGCGGGCTCCCCCGAGGGCGCGCGCGACCTCCTGGTGCGCCCGGCGGGCGTACGGATCACGGCCGCCGGGGGCGACGGGCCGGTGTATGCCGTGGAGTCCTGTACGTTCCGGGGCAACCATGTGGCGGTACGGCTGAGGCCGCCCGGCGGACCACTCCTGGAGGCGGAGGTTCCGCTGCGGGACGCGCCCGAGGCGGGCGCCGAGGTCACGGTGGCCTTCGCCGCCGACGAGGTGGTCGTGCTCGGCTGAGCCCGGCCGCCGGGCCGGTCGACCGGCTCAGCCCGGGGTGCACGCCGCCGCGATCGCCGCGGCGTCCTCGACCACCCGGTAGCGGACGATCAGGCCGTCCCGGACCGTCAGCCGCATGGTGAACGGCGAGCTGAACGATTTGCCCGTGGCCCGGACCGTCCCCGCGAGCCGTCCGCCGAGCAGGGCCTGATCGCCGTCCACGGAGATCGCGTCGACGGAGGTGCCGGCCGGGTCGGCCCGCTGCCCGGCGGCCAGCTCACGGAAGTGGTCGGCGACATCGGCCCTGGTGCGGCGCGGCTTGATCCAGGGGACCGCCGGATTCTCGGCGATCACCCAGTCGACCCGCTCCGCGAACAGCTCCGCGATCCTGCCGGGATCGCCCTCCTGGACCCGGGCCAGAAACGCCAGCACGGTCGTCCTCGTCGGCTCTCCGGCGTCGCTCACCCGGTTCGTGTCGCCGGTCGTGGTGCGTCGTACGGCTGTGCTCATGCGCGCTGTCTCCCTCGGGCCGTCGGCCGCCGGGGCTCCGCCGCCCGGCTGGGTACCGATCCTGCCGCGCCCCGCCGGAGGGGTCGATGACCCCGGAGGTAAGGGAGGGCGCTCAGCGGGCCAGCGGCACCGCCGCCAGCGTCGCCACCGCCCAGGTCACGGGGGTGAGGACGAGCAGCAGTGCCAGCACTCGCAGCAGCGCGGCCAGCCGCAGGGCGCCCGCCGAGGCTCCCAGCCGGCGCAGATTCTCCGTGGCGGCCGAGCGGGACTGACGGGCCTCGACCGCCGAGGTGATCAGGGTGGCCGCCGTGCAGGCGATCACGAGGGTCGCGCCCAGACCGGTCAGCGGACCGAAGGGGTGCGGGCCGGTGTCGTGCAGCGTCCAGACCGTGATCACCGCCGACGCGACCGCGCACACCACCCCCAGCGGGCGGCCGATCCTGCGTGACTCCTCCATCAGGATCCGGCCGGCCAGCAGCCGGGCCGCGCCCGGGCGGCGCGCCTGGAGGAGACGGCCGCAGAAGTGGGTGAGGGCGGGCCCCGCGAGCGCGAGCCCGACGGCGGTGAGCGCCCAGCCGAGCAGCGAGCCGGCCGGATGCCCGTCGAACTGGCCGGGCAGCGGCAGGGAGACGCCCCGGTCGGCGTGGGCCGCGTAGGTGCCGACCGCCAGGCCCGCCGTGGTCAGCGCGCAGCCCCAGGGCAGCCCGCCCGGCGGCCGCGGCGGAGCGGTTGCCTCCGGTGCTTCGGCTTCGGCCGGTGCCGGGGCGCCGCGCGGGCGCAGTGCCAGCGCCGCCGCGAGGGTGGTGCTGAACGGCACCAGCGCCAGCAGGATGAGGGCCGCGCCGGTGGGCAGCGGACGCCCCGAGGCGAGCGGCTCCGCCGCCGCGCCGTCGAACGGCAGCCCGGTCAGATCGCCGCGCAGATGGAGGAAGAACAGCAGGGCGAGGGCGCTGCCGAGAGTGCCGGCCACCGCGGTGGAGACCGCGGCGAGCACGGCCAGCCGACCGGGCCCGAGCCCGACCGCGGAGAGCCCGGTACGGGGGCGGGTGGCCGGATCCGTACGCGCCACCACCACCGCCAGATGCACCGTGGCGGCCAGCGGCAGCGCGCACCAGAGCAGCCGTTGCAGGGAAGCGGCGGAGTCGCCGGGGTGGGCGAGCGCGTGGGTCAGCGAGCTGAGCAGCAGAAAACCGACCCCGGCCGATGCCGCCGCGACCAGCAGCCTGCGCAGCAGCACCAGGGGGTGGGAGCCTCGGGTCAGACGGAGAGCGAGCACTCGGCCTGGCCTTCCGCGTCGGCGGCTTCCGGCGTGTCGGTGCGTCTGCCGTCGAGGAGTGTGACGGTGCGGTCGGCGAGCGCGGTGACCTCCGGGTCGTGGCTGGCGAGTACGACGGTGATCCGGTGCGAGCGGGCGGCGGCGAGCAGGGTGCGCAGCACCAGGGCCCGGTCGGCGCGGTGCAGCGTCGCCGTCGGCTCGTCGGCGAAGACCACCGAGGGCACCGCGATCAGGGCCCGCGCGGTGGCGGTCCGCTGGCGCTGCGGCTGGGTGAGGGCGTGCGGCCGGCGGTTGGCGTGCGCGCTGATGTCCAGATGCTCCAGCCACTCCAGCGCGGCGGCTCTGGCCTGCCGGTGCGGGGTGCCGCGCAGCAGCAGCGGCAGGGCGGCGTTCTCCCACACGGTCAGCTCCGGCACGAGCGAGGGTTCGGGGCCGATCCAGCCGAAGCGCTCCCGGCGCAGCCGCTCGCGCCGGAGCGCGGTGAGGGTGTGCACGGGGGAGCCGTTGAACCAGACCTCGCCCTCGTCCGGGACGGTCTGGCCGGAGAGGCACCGCAGCAGGGTGGTCTTCCCGCTGCCGCGCGGTCCGCACACGGCGAGGATCTCGCCCTCCCCGACCCCGAGCGAGACGCCCGCGAGCGCGGGTGAGCCGGTGTGGGAGTGATGGAGCGAGAGCGCCCGGAGCGCGTCGTCGTCCGGCGGGGCCACCATGGCGTACACCTCGGTTCTGATCGGATTTCGGCTTCCCCGTACGGGGGAACGACGTCAGGGCCGATCGGTCACTCGCACGCTGGGGCCTGTCCGAGGAACCGTAAGGCTCCTCGGAGGCCCGCTCCGGGCATACACACGGCCCGGGTACGCGCCATCCACTCGGATGGGCGTACCCGGGCCGTGTGTGCCACGGATCGGGGCCGGGGTCAGAGCTTGGTCCAGGCCTCCGTGAGGACGGTCCGCAGCACCTGCTCGATCTCGTCGAAGGTGGTCTGGTCGGCGATCAGCGGCGGCGCGAGCTGGATGACCGGGTCGCCGCGGTCGTCGGCCCGGCAGTACAGGCCGTTGTCGTAGAGCGCCTTGGAGAGGAAGCCGTAGAGCACGCGCTCCGTCTCCTCGTCGGTGAAGCTCTCCTTGGTGGTCTTGTCCTTCACCAGCTCGATGCCGTAGAAGAAGCCGTTGCCCCGGACGTCGCCGACGATCGGCAGGTCGTGGAGCTTCTCCAGGGTGGCCTTGAACGCGCCCTCGTTGTCCAGGACGTGCTGGTTGAGGCCCTCGCGGTCGAAGATGTCGAGGTTGGCGAGGCCCACGGCGGCGGAGACCGGGTGGCCGCCGAAGGTGTAGCCGTGCAGGAAGGTGTTGTCGCCCTGGTAGAACGGCTCGGCGAGCTTGTCGGAGATGATGCACGCGCCGATGGGGGAGTAGCCCGAGGTCATGCCCTTGGCGCAGGTGATCATGTCCGGTATGTAGCCGAACTTGTCGCAGGCGAAGGTGGTGCCCAGCCGGCCGAAGGCGCAGATGACCTCGTCGGAGACGAGCAGCACGTCGTACTGGTCGCAGATCTCGCGGACGCGCTGGAAGTAGCCGGGCGGCGGCGGGAAGCAGCCGCCGGCGTTCTGCACGGGCTCCAGGAAGACGGCCGCGACGGTGTCCGCGCCCTCGAAGAGGATCTCCTGCTCGATCTGGTCGGCGGCCCAGCGGCCGAAGGCCTCGGGGTCGTCGCCGTGGATCGGGGCGCGGTAGATGTTGGTGTTGGGCACCTTGTGCGCGCCGGGGACCAGCGGCTCGAAGGGGGCCTTGAGGGCGGGCAGGCCGGTGATGGACAGGGCGCCCTGCGGGGTGCCGTGGTAGGCGACCGCGCGCGAGATGACCTTGTACTTGGTGTGGTGGCCCTTCAGCTTCCAGTACTGCTTGGCGAGCTTCCAGGCGGTCTCCACCGCCTCGCCGCCGCCGGTGGTGAAGAAGACCTTGTTGAGGTCGCCGGGGGCCTCGTGGGCCAGCCGTTCGGCCAGCTCGACGGCCTTGGGGTGGGCGTAGGACCACACCGGGAAGAAGGCCAGCTCCTGGGCCTGCTTGAAGGCGGTCTCGGCCAGCTCGGTGCGGCCGTGGCCCGCGTTGACCACGAAGAGCCCGGCCAGGCCGTCGATGTAGCGCTTGCCCTTGTCGTCGAAGATGTAGGTGCCCTCGCCGCGGACGATGGTCGGCACCGGCGAGTTCTCGTACGACGACATGCGGGTGAAGTGCATCCACAGGTGGTCGTAGGCGGTCTTGGAGAGGTCCTTGCTCACGGCTATCGGGTTCCCCACATGTAGGTCTGCTTCTTGAGCTTGAGGTAGACGAAGCTCTCGGTGGACCGCACACCGGGGAGCGCGCGAATCCGTTTGTTGATCACTTCGAGCAGGTGGTCGTCGTCCTCGCAGACGACCTCCACCATCAGGTCGAAGGAGCCCGCGGTCATCACCACGTACTCGCATTCGGCCATGGCCGTCAGCGCGTCCGCCACCGGGTCGAGGTCGCCCTCGACCCGGACGCCGACCATCGCCTGCCGCCGGAAGCCCACGGTGAGCGGGTCCGTGACGGCGACGATCTGCATCACGCCCTGGTCGAGCAGTTTCTGGACGCGCTGCCGTACGGCGGCCTCGGACAGGCCCACGGCCTTGCCGATCGCCGCGTAGGGACGGCGACCGTCCTCCTGGAGCTGCTCGATGATCGCGAGGGAGACGGCGTCGATCGTCGGGGACGATCCGCTTCCGCTCCTGGTGTCTGCGCTTCGACTGGCCACGGATCCACCATGCACCGGGACTCGTCTGTCTCGCAAGCCCAGAGTGATGAAATTCGTTGTCTGAGGGTGCTGAGACTGCTGAATCCGCAGATGGCATGGGGCGGGCCTGTCGAAAGCGTCGCTTCTGCGGCTAGGGTGGGCTTTTCGGGGCGGGTTGTCTCACCCATTGGACCGACCGCCGACCGCCGACCGTCGGAGAAACAGAACAGGAGGGTGGCCACAGTGACCACCGAGCTGCGTCGTCTGCGCAACTACATCAACGGGGAGTTCCGGGACTCCGCCGACGGGCGGACGATCGACATCGTCAACCCGGCCACCGGCGAGGCGTACGCGGCTTCCCCGCTCTCCGGCCAGGCCGATGTGGACGCGGCCATGGACGCCGCCGAGGCCGCCTTCCCCGCCTGGCGGGACACCACCCCGGCCGAGCGCCAGCGGGTGCTGCTGAAGATCGCGGACGCCTTCGAGGAGCGCGCCGAGGACCTGGTCGCCACCGAGTCGGAGAACACCGGCAAGCCGCTGGAGCTGGTCCGCACCGAAGAGGTTCCGCCGATGGTGGACCAGATCCGCTTCTTCGCGGGCGCCGCCCGGATGCTGGAGGGCCGCTCCGCCGGTGAGTACATGGAGGGCTTCACCTCCATGATCCGCCGGGAGCCGGTCGGCGTCTGCGCCCAGGTCGCGCCGTGGAACTACCCGATGATGATGGCCGTGTGGAAGTTCGCCCCGGCGCTCGCCGCGGGCAACACCGTGGTGCTGAAGCCGTCCGACACCACCCCGGCGTCCACCGTGCTGATCGCCGAGATCATCGGCTCGATCGTCCCCAAGGGCGTCTTCAACGTCGTCTGCGGCGACCGTGAGACGGGCCGCGCGATGGTCGAGCACCCGACCCCGGCGATGGCCTCCATCACCGGTTCCGTACGCGCCGGCATGCAGGTCGCCGCCTCCGCCGCCAAGGACGTCAAGCGCGTCCATCTGGAGCTGGGCGGCAAGGCCCCGGTCGTCGTCTTCGAGGACGCCGACATCGAGAAGTCCGCCGCGGAGATCGCCGTCGCCGGGTACTTCAACGCGGGCCAGGACTGTACGGCCGCGACCCGGGTGCTGGTCCACGAGTCGATCCACGACGCCTTCGTCGAGGCGCTGGCCAAGGCCGCCGCCGAGACCCGCACCGGCGCCCCCGACGACGAGGACGTCCTCTACGGCCCGCTCAACAACGCGAACCAGCTCGCCCAGGTCGCCGGCTTCGTCGACCGGCTCCCGGCCCACGCCAAGGTGGAGGCGGGCGGCCACCGGGTCGGCGACAAGGGGTACTTCTACGCCCCGACCGTGGTCTCCGGCCTCCAGCAGGACGACGAGATCATCCAGAACGAGGTCTTCGGCCCTGTCATCACCGTCCAGTCCTTCGCCGACGAGGCGCAGGCGCTGAAGTGGGCGAACGGCGTGGAGTTCGCCCTCGCCTCCTCGGTGTGGACGAAGGACCACGCCCGGGCCATGCGGATGTCGAAGGCGCTGGACTTCGGCTGTGTCTGGATCAACACCCACATCCCGCTGGTGGCCGAGATGCCCCACGGCGGCTTCAAGAAGTCCGGCTACGGCAAGGACCTGTCGGCCTACGGCTTCGACGACTACACGCGCATCAAGCACGTGATGACCTCGCTCGAAGGCTGATCCGGAGCACGAGGCACGAAGCGCGAAGCTTGAAGCTTGAAGCGCCGCGGGGCCCGACCGGCCCGGTCGGGGGCCGCGGGGGCTCAGGGTTGCGGCCCCCGGGCCTTTGGCCCCCCCCGCCGGTCCGGCGCCCCCCGGGGGGCTCGCCGTCCGAGGGGTCGGGACGCCACTGGGAGCAGGAGACGACACCGGGGGAGAGGATCTCCAGACCGTCCAGGAACGAGGTGATCTCCGCGCCGGTACGGGCGGTGATCGGCGGGGTCGCGTTCTCGTTCCAGAACTCCATCGCCCGCTTGTTGCCCTCGCCGCCCAGCTCCAGCGTGGGGTGGGTCAGCACAAGAGCGCTGCCGGAGGGGACCGCGTCCATCAGGGTGCGCACGATCGAGCGGGCCTCGTCGGTGTCCATGATGAAGTTGAGGATGCCGAGCATGATGACGGCCACCGGCCGGTCCGTGTCGAGCGTCGGGGCGACGGCCCGCAGAATCCCCTCCGGGTCGTGGGCGTTCGCGTCCAGATACTCAGTCAGCCCCTCGGGGGCGCTGGTGAGCAGGGCGCGCGCGTGCGCCAGCACGATCGGGTCGTTGTCGACGTAGACGATCCGCGAGTCGGGCGCGATCCGCTGCGCGACCTCGTGGGTGTTCTCGGCGGTCGGCAGCCCGGTGCCGATGTCCAGGAACTGCCGCATCCCGAGACCGGCGGTCAGATGGGTCACCGCCCGGCCCAGAAAGGCCCGGTCGGCGCGGGCGACCTCGCCGATGCTCGGGTACAGACCGGTGATGTGGTCGCCGACCGTGCGGTCGACCGGATAGTTGTCCTTGCCGTGCAGCCAGTGGTTCCAGACCCGCGCGTTGTGGGCCACATCGGTACGGATTCTGTCGGTCATCGCTGCTCCTGGGGCGGGGCGCCGAGCACGGTGCGCAGCGTGCCGACGCGGTTGGTGGTGATCGAGTCGACGCCCGCCCCGATCAGTGCGCGCATGGTGCGCCGGGTGTCGGCGGTCCACGCGGAGACCAGCATGCCGTCCCGGTGGATCCGGTCCGCGAGGGGCCTGCTGACCAGGCCGAAGCGGTAGTTGAGGGTACGCGGCCGGAGCGCCTCCAGCAGCACCGGGCGGGGCGGGGCGAGCGAGGTCCAGGTCAGGGCGGTCTCCGCGGCGGGGTCGGCGGCGCGCACCGCGAGCATGGTGGACGGGCCCGCGCAGTAGTACACCCGCTCGTCCGCGCCGTGCTCACGCACCGCGCCGACCACGGCCCGCACGGTCGCGGGGCTCGCACCGGGCAGATCGATCATCACCCGGTGCTCGCCGAGCGCCTTCAGCGTCTCCAGCGCCTCGCCCAGGGTCGGCACCCCGCCCCGGGTCAGCTCCGCCGTCTCGGCCCGGGTCAGCTCCGCCAGCGGGCGGTCCTGCCCCCAGAGCCGCTTCAGCGTGGAGTCGTGCAGCAGGACGGGCACTTCGTCCTTGGTGATCCGTACGTCGATCTCCACCGCGTCCGCGCCGCTCGCGACGGCGGAGCGCAGCGAGGGGAGGGTGTTCTCACGGACGAGGTACGGATCGCCTCGGTGGCCTACGGCGGTGACGGTACGCATGGGCCCATTGTTCACCGTGAGGCCGGGGGCGGCGGGGGCGGCGGGGGCGGCCGGGAGGGGCCGGGGGAGACGGGGGCGGCGGCCGGTCAGTGGCTCGCCACCCAGGCGTCGGTGTACGCGTCGATCTCCCCGGCGATCCTCGCCTTGCCCGCCGGGTCCAGGAAGGACGCCTCCACCGCGTTCTTGGCGAGGTCCGCCACTCCGCGCTCGTCGAGGCCGAGCAGCCGGGCCGCGACCCCGTACTCGTTGTTGAGGTCGGTGCCGAACATGGGCGGGTCGTCGCTGTTGATGGTCACCAGCACACCGGCGGCCACCATCTCCCGGACCGGGTGCTGCTCGATGTCGGCGACGGCGCGGGTGGCCAGATTGGAGGTGGGGCAGACCTCCAGCGGGATGCGCCGCTCGGCGAGATGGGCCAGCAGCGCGGGGTCCTGTACGGCGCTGGTGCCGTGGCCGATGCGCTCGGCCCCCAGCTCGTTCAGCGCGTCCCAGACGGTCTGCGGCCCGGTGGTCTCGCCGGCGTGCGGCACGGAGCGCAGCCCGGCCGCGATCGCCCGGTCGAAGTACGGCTTGAACTGCGGCCGGGGCACCCCGATCTCCGGGCCGCCCAGACCGAAGGAGAC
This sequence comes from Streptomyces inusitatus, assembly GCF_014651115.1. Taxonomy (GTDB): domain Bacteria; phylum Actinomycetota; class Actinomycetes; order Streptomycetales; family Streptomycetaceae; genus Streptomyces; species Streptomyces amakusaensis. Next base: position 84,818 of record NZ_BMWG01000017.1, read on the forward strand.
CAGCCCCTCGGGGCGCAGGTCCAGCGCGAGCCGGGTGGTCTCCTCGGCGGCTTCGAGCCCGGCCTCGCCGGGGATGTCGAAGCACCAGCGCAGCACGGTCCCGAACTCCGCCTCGGCCGCCTTGCGGGCGTCCTCGATCGCCGCCATGAAGGCCTTCTCGTCGATGCCCCGGCGGGTCGAGCTGAAGGGGGTGATCGTCAGCTCGGCGTAGCGGACGTTCTGCCGGGCCATGTCCCGCGCCACCTCGAAGGTGAGCAGCCGGACGTCCTCCGGGGTGCGGATCAGATCCACCACCGAGAGATAGACCTCGATGAAGTGGGCGAAGTCGGTGAAGCTGAAGTAGTCCGCGAGGGCCTCGGGGTCGGTGGGCACCTTGGAGTCGGGGTGGTTGGCGGCCAGCTCGGCGACGATGCGGGGGGAGGCGGACCCGACGTGGTGCACATGCAGCTCGGCCTTGGGCAGGCCCGCGATGAAGGGGTGCAGGTCGGTCATCTCGGGTCCTCCGGGTGCGGATCGGATCGGTCGATCGAGTCGGGGACATCGTAGGCCGACGGTTTCCGGGGAACCACAGGCTTTAGCATGGCTGGACCACGAAATACGGGGGAGAACCATGTCAGAGCACCCACCCAAGACCCCAGGCGCCCCCGAGCCGCAGGACCAGGACCCCTGGGCCCCGCCGCGGCAGAGCGAGACCGGACCGGGCCCGGTCGACATGGGCAAGCCGGGGACGCCCCCGGCAGCGCCCGACAGCGCCCCGGCCGCCCCCGACGCCTCCCCGCAGGTGCACGACCAGCCCACCGTCACCTCCTTCCCGGCGGCCGGCACGGGCGCGGTACCGCCCCCGCCGCCCGCTCCCGGCGGCCCCCACCCGGCCGCCGCGCAGCCCTTCGGCCACTCCGTGGCCCCCTACCCCGGGGGCCCCGACCCATACGGCGGCGGACATCCCCCGTACCCCGGCTACCAGGGCTACCCGCCCACCGGCTGGCAGCCGCCCGCCGCCCCGTCGAACGGCATGGGCATCGCGGCGATGGTGCTCGGCATCCTCGCCATTTGTCTGCTCTGTGTCTGGGGGATCCCCGGGATCGTCCTCGGCATCCCCGCCGTGGTCTTCGGCGTCCTCGGCCGGAAGCGCGCCCGCCGGGGTGAGGCCAACAACGACGGCATGGCGCTCACCGGCGTCATCCTCGGCACGATCGGCATCGTCCTCGGCGCCGTGGTCGTCGCGCTGATGGTCTGGGCCGTGGCCTCGGAGTGGGACGAGACCGACCAGGTCAACGAGTACGACTACTCCAACGCGACGGTGCTCGAAGTCGAGCGGGCCACCGCCCCGGCACTCCCCGGACTCCGCTAGCACCCCTGGTCCCCCGGCCCCCTAGCTCCCTAGCTCCCAGGGAGTGTCTTCAGCTCCTCCCTGGCCTCCATCAGCGCGAAGCCGAGCAGATTCAGCCCGCGCCAGCGCGCGGGGTCCAGCGCCCGCTCGTCGTCCGCGGCCAGCCCGATGCCCCACACCCGGTCCATCGGGCTGGCCTCGACGAGCACCCGGTCACCGGTGGCGAGCAGGAAGTGCGCCAGCTCCGGGCGGGCCGAGAATTTATGGACGGAGCCCCAGCGCACGACGGCGAACCGCTCGCGGGCCCAGACCGCCTCGTCGAAATCGCGCACCAGCCGCCCGGCCTTCTTCGCCTCGGCGGGGGTGCGGGCATCGAGCGCCAGCCGCTCCGCGTCGAGGTCGCCGAACAGCCGCGCCTTGGCCGCCATCATCCAGTGCTCGGCCGTGGCGTACCGAACGCCGTCCACCGTGAAGGGCGACGGCCACCACTGGCTCAGACAGCCGGTGCCGATCCGCCCGTCCCTCCTGGGTCTGTGCCCCCAGAAACGCAGATACTCGATCCGCTCACCCGCGCCCGCCCGGCGGATCAGCTCGTCCGTCCGCGTCGTCCCGGCGCTGTTCACCCTGTGGTTCGCCATGTCCTGAAGTCTCGCACCCGCCACTGACACCCGGCCCGTCCCGGCACCCGGCCGGGCCATTCCGCCGCGAGACCAAAAGGCAATGGCGGGATCCCTTGTTGACGAAGAGACGCTCTGCCAGGATCGGCACTCAATTCGGACAGGTGCCACAGACCGGCCCGCCCGGCCCTCCAGCCCGCCCGGCCCCACCCGTACCACCAGACGGTCGCATCCCCGGCGGTTGCGTCCCGGCCCGTCCCGCGAGGGCGCTTCCCCGAAAGGGCACAGCTCATGGATCCGTACGAGCCCGACGGCCCCGGCGCCGCTCTTCTCGCGGCGGCACGGCGCAGCCTGACCGGCGGCCGGGGCGCGCTCACCCGCCGCTCGCTGCTGCGCGCCGGGGGCGGTGGCGCGCTCGCGCTGGCCGGCACGGCCGCCCTGAGCGCCTGCGGCATCCCGCCCGCACGGCGCGAGAGCGGGGCCGCGGCCTTCGACGACCACTCGGACCGGGAGAAGACGGTCAACTTCTCCAACTGGACCGAGTACATGGACGTCGGAGAGGACAAGAAGAGCCGCCCCACCCTGACCGCGTTCACCCGCCGCACCGGTATCCGGGTCAAGTACACCGAGGACATCAACGACAACGTCGAGTTCTTCGGCAAGATCAAGCCGCAGCTCGCGGCAGGGCAGGAGACCGGCCGCGATCTGATCTGCGTCACCGACTGGCTCGCCGCCCGGATGATCCGCCTCGGCTGGGCCCAGAAACTCGACGCCTCGCTGCTGCCCCACGCGTACACCAATCTCACCGAGCAGTTCCGCGACCCCGACTGGGACCCGGGCCGCGCCCACTCCTACCCCTGGACCGGGATACCCGCCGTCATCGCCTACAACATCAGGGCGACCGGCGGCAGAAAGGTCGACTCCGTCTCCCAACTGCTCGACGATCCGGCGCTCAAGGGCCGCGTCGGCTTTCTCACCGAGATGCGCGACACCGTCGGAATGGCCCTGCTCGACCTGGGCAAGAACCCCGCGGACTTCACCGACGCCGACTACGACGAGGCGCTCGCCCGGCTCCAGGGGGGCGTCGACAAGAAGCAGATCCGGCGCTTCACCGGCAACGACTACACCGCGGACCTCGACAAGGGGGATCTGGCGGCCTGTATCGCCTGGGCCGGTGACGTCGTCCAGCTCCAGTCCGACAACCCGGACGTCCGCTTCACGATCCCGGCCGCCGGATACATCACCTCCAGCGACAATCTGCTGATCCCGGCCGGGGCCCGGCGACAGCGGAACGCCACCCGGCTCATCGACCACTACTACGAGCCGCCCGTCGCCGCCCGGCTCGCCGCGTACATCAACTACGTCTGCCCGGTCGGCGGAGTCGGCGCGGAACTCGCGAAGATCGATCCGGCCCTGGCCGCCAACACTTTGATCATTCCGGACCGCGCGACGGCCGCCAAGTCCCATGCCTTCCGCTCGCTGAGCGGCGAGGAGGAGAAGGCGTACGAAGAGAAGTTCGCCAAACTCATCGGCGCCTGAACCCGCCCCCCCGCCCGGCCCTTCCCCGTTCACCACCGCTACCACCGGGACCGCGACCCATGACCGACAGCACCGAGAGCGGCGATCTCCGCCTCACCGGGATCAGCAAGACCTACGGCGGCTCCTTCACCGCCGTCCATCCCCTGGATCTGACCGTGCCGCACGGCGCGTTCTTCGCCCTGCTCGGCGCGTCGGGCTGCGGCAAGACCACCACCCTGCGGATGATCGCCGGCCTGGAGGACCCCACCACCGGCTCCGTCCTCCTCGGCGACCGCGACGTCACCCGGCTGCCGCCGTACAAGCGTCCCGTCAACACGGTCTTCCAGAGCTACGCGCTCTTCCCCCATCTCAGCGTGTACGAGAACGTCGCCTTCGGCCTGCGCCGGCGCGGGGCCGCCCGGGTGCGCGAGCGGGTCGGCGACATGCTCGACCTCGTCCAGCTCGGCGACCTCGCGGCCCGCAGACCGCACCAGCTCTCCGGCGGCCAGCAACAGCGCGTGGCCGTCGCCCGCGCGCTCATCAACCACCCGCGGGTGCTGCTGCTCGACGAACCGCTCGGCGCGCTCGATCTGAAACTCCGCCGTCAGATGCAGCTGGAGCTCAAACGCATCCAGACCGAGGTCGGCATCACCTTCGTCCATGTCACCCACGACCAGGAGGAGGCCATGTCCCTGGCCGACACCGTCGCGGTGATGAACGGCGGACGGGTGGAGCAGCTCGGCGCGCCCGCCGAGCTGTACGAGAACCCCCGGACGACGTTCGTCGCCAACTTCCTCGGCACCTCCAACCTCATCGGGGCCGATGTGGTGTCCGCGGGCGGCGGCGAGGTCGTCGTGACGGCGTCCGGAGTCCGGCTGCGACTGCCCGCCGGGCGGTGCGCCACCGCACCGGGGGCCGACGGAAGACTGCTGGTGGGGATACGGCCGGAGAAGATGTCGCTGGTCCACCGGGACGAGGCGGACTCCGTCCCGGCCGGGCGGAATCGTTTCACCGGGACGATCGCCGCCGCCGGGTTCATCGGCGTCTCCACCCAGTACCTCATCGACAGCCCCCTCGGCCCCGGGGTGGAGGTGTACGTCCAGAACATCGAGCGCGACCCCCGGCTGACGCCCGGCGCGGAGGTCGTCGTCCACTGGAATCCGGAGCACAGCTTCGGGCTCGACGCGGCCCAGGACATCAACTCCGGGGTGGAGACGGCGGGAGACCCCTCATGACCGCCGCGAAGGCCCCGCCCGCCGACGCTCCGCCGCCCGTCCCCTCCGCCCCGGCCGTCCCCCCGGTCCGCACCGCGCCCGCCCGCCGCAGGCTCACGCCGTACTGGCTGCTGCTGCCCGGTGTGCTCTGGCTGCTGGTCTTCTTCGCGCTGCCGATGGTCTACCAGGCCTCGACCTCGGTGCAGACCGGATCGCTGGAAGAGGGCTACACGGTCACCTGGCACTTCGCCGTCTACGGGGACGCCCTCGCCGAGTACTGGCCGCACTTCGTCCGCTCGGTGCTCTACGCGGGCACCGCGACCGCGCTCTGTCTGCTGCTGGGCTATCCGCTCGCGTATCTGATCGCCTTCCGGGCCGGCCGCTGGCGCGCACTGCTGCTGGTCCTGGTGATCGCCCCGTTCTTCACCAGCTTTCTGATCCGCACCCTCGCCTGGAAGACGATCCTCGCGGACGGCGGCCCGCTGGTGGAGATCCTCCGGACGGTCGGACTCCTGGAGGTCACCGCCCTGCTCGGCATGACCGAGGGCGACCGGGTGCTCGCCACTCCGCTGGCGGTGGTCACGGGACTGACGTACAACTTCCTTCCCTTCATGATCCTGCCGCTCTACACCTCGCTGGAGCGCATCGACCCCCGGCTCCACGAGGCGGCGGGGGACCTCTACGCCAGGCCGTTCACCGCCTTCCGCCAGGTGACCCTCCCGCTCTCCATGCCCGGGGTCGTCTCCGGCACCCTGCTGACCTTCATCCCGGCCAGCGGCGACTACGTCAACGCCGAACTCCTCGGCTCCACCGACACCAAAATGGTCGGCAATGTCATTCAGTCGCAATTCCTGCGGGTGCTTGATTATCCGACCGCCGCCGCGCTGTCATTCCTTCTCATGGCGATCGTGCTCATCATGGTCACCGTCTACATTCGGCGGGCCGGAACGGAGGACCTTCTCTGATGGCTCCGATCGCGTGGCTGCGCCGCCATACGGTGGTCGTCGCCGGGCTGCTGACGCTCGCCTATCTGCTGCTGCCCAACCTCGTCGTGCTGGTGTTCTCCTTCAACGCGCCGGCCGGAAAATTCAACTACTCCTGGCGCGAGTTCTCCACCGCAGCCTGGCGGGACCCCTGCGGAGTTCCCGACCTCTGCGGCTCGCTCGCGCTCTCCCTCCAGATCGCCTTCTGGGCGACGGCCGGGGCCACCGTGCTCGGGGTGATGATCGCCTTCGCGCTGGTCAGATACCGCTTCCGAGGGCGCGGCGCGGTCAACTCGCTCATCTTCCTGCCGATGGCGATGCCCGAGGTCGTGATGGCCGCGTCACTGCTCACCCTCTTCCTCAACCTCGGCGCGGAACTGGGATTCCCCACCGTCCTCATCGCCCACACCATGTTCTGCCTCAGCTTCGTGGTGGTGGCGGTCAAAGCCCGGGTGCTGTCGATGGACCCCCGTCTTGAGGAGGCCGCCCGGGATCTCTACGCCGGTCCCGTACAGACCTTTCTACGGGTCACCCTGCCGATCGCCGCACCCGGAATCGCGGCGGGCGCGCTGCTCGCCTTCTCGCTCTCCTTCGACGATTTCATCATCACCAATTTCACCTCGGGAACCGCCGTCACCTTCCCCATGTTCGTCTGGGGCTCGGCCCAGCGCGGAACCCCCGTACAGATCAATGTCATCGGCACGGCCATGTTCGTCCTCGCCGTGCTGACAGTGGTCCTCGGACAGCTCGTCGCGGGACGGCGGAGGAACCACACGCCGTCCTGACACCCGTGCCCCGTGCCCCGTGCACCCCGTACGCCCGGCACACCCCGGTGCACCTCGTACGCCAAGGAGTGGAAACCATGGCCCCAGCCGCCATGACCTTCGCCTCGTCCCTCTCCGACGCCCGGCCCCTCGCCTTCTGGCTGGACGACCCCGCGAGACCCGCGCCCGAACCCGCGCTCACCGGCGACGCGCACTGCGACCTCCTGGTCGTCGGCGGCGGCTACAGCGGACTGTGGACCGCGCTGCTCGCCAAGGAGCGCGACCCCGCCCGGGAGGTGGTGCTGATCGAGGGCCGGGAGACGGGCTGGGCCGCCTCCGGCCGCAACGGAGGCTTCTGCTCCGCCTCTCTCACCCATGGGCTGGGCAACGGTCTCGCCCGCTGGCCCGGGGAGATCGGCGCCCTGGAGCGGCTGGGCGAGCGGAATCTCGACGCCATCGAGGCGGCGGTCGCCGCGTACTCCATCGACTGCGACTTCGAGCGCACCGGCGCCATCGACATCGCGACCGAGCCGCACCAGCTGGCGGAGCTGGCCGAGCTGTACGAGATGTCCCGATCGCTCGGACTCGACGGCCTCCGGCCGCTCGACCAGGAAGCCCTCCGCGCCGAGGTGAACTCCCCGACCTTCCTCGGCGGGCTCTGGGACCGGCGCGGCACCGCGATGCTGAATCCCGCCCGGCTCGTCTGGGGCCTCAAATCCGCCTGCCTCGGTCTCGGCGTACGGATCCACGAGAACACCCGAGCCCTGGAACTCGCCTCGGCCGGTGCCCGGACGGCCGTCCGCACTCCCCGCGGCCGGGTCTTCGCCCGCCGGGTCGCGCTCGGCACCAATATCTTCCCCTCGCTGGTCAGACGGGTGCGCCTGTACACCGTCCCGGTCTACGACTACGCCCTGACGACCGAGCCGCTCACCGCCGGGCAGCTCGCGGAGATCGGCTGGCACGGCCGTCAGGGGCTGGCCGACGCGGCCAACCGGTTCCACTACTTCCGGCTCACCGCCGACCGGCGCGTCCTGTGGGGCGGTTACGACGCGGTCTATCCCTACGGCGGCCGGCTCCGCCCCGATCTCGACCACCGGCCCGAGACCCATCTCCGGCTCGCCCGGCACTTCTTCCGCTGCTTCCCCCAACTGGAGGGGGTCCGCTTCACCCATGCCTGGGGCGGCGCGATCGACACCTGCTCCCGCTTCTCCGCCTTCTTCGGCACCGCCCACCGGGGCCGGGTCGCCTACGCCGCCGGTTATACGGGGCTGGGCGTCGGGGCCTCCCGCTTCGGCGCGGAGGTGATGCTCGATCTGCTGGCCGGGGAGCGCACCGAGCGCACCGAGCTGGAGATGGTGCGCACCAAGCCGCTGCCGTTCCCGCCCGAGCCTCTCGCCTGGGCCGGGATCGGGATCACCCAGTGGTCGCTGGCCAGGGCGGACGCGAACGGCGGGCGGCGCAACGCCTGGCTGCGGACCCTGGACCGGCTGGGGCTGGGCTTCGACAGCTGACCCGCGCCTCGCGCCCCGCTTCCTGCTTCCCGCCAAGTTTTCTACCAACGAGTAGCAGAAACCCGCGTCATACCCCGGGCCCGGCCCGCTCTCTGAGTGCGACGGCGCGCACAGCGCCGACGGACACCACACGGAATCAGGGACGGAGGCCGGGAGATGACCGGTTCGGGGGCCAAGGCAGCGGTGGAGTGGCTGGTATCGGCGGCGCCGGACCCCGGTGCCTGCCGGTGGCGGTGGGAGCGCGACCCGCTGGGGATCGCCCTGCTGCCCGCCGGCCGGCGCTGGGACGTGCTGATCCTGCCCGGCCGGCTCGGGCACCGGGCGCTGGAGGTGCTGAGCCGGCTGGTCCACCGGCCGGGGCCGGTGCTCGCCGACGTCAAGGACGCCCGGCTGGGCTTCTTCGTACCGCCGGGCACCGCCGACCGCTGGATCGGGACCGGTGTGCGCGGCGCGGGCGAGGGCACCTGGATCGTGGTCCCGCATCCCGGCCGCCCGGCCGGCGGCGGGATCCACTGGCTGATCGCGCCGGACGGCTCCGGCGCCCTCAACGATCCGGCGCTGCTGGAGCTGGCGATGCACGAGGCCGCGGCGGACCTGGCCCGGGGCGAGGGCGCGAGCGGGAACGGCAGCGGGGGTGAGTGAACGTGCGATGTTTGTCCGCCGAGTCTGTCCAAAGCCTTGACAACCCCATTGGTCTGGACCAAATTGTCCGCGCTCCCACTTCCCACCCCCCATGCACGGAGGCAGTCGTGGAACGCACCAGAGATCGCAGGACGGACCGGTTCAGAGGAAGCGCCCGGGGCCGCCGCTCCCCGGGCCGCCGGGGCAGATGGACGGCCGTTCTCTCGGCCCTCCTCCTCACCCTCGGCGGGATCGTCGCCACCGCGGGCACCGCGCGGGCCGCCGACAGCGAACTCGCCGTCAACGGGGGCTTCGAGGCCGGGCTCACCGGCTGGAGCTGCTCGGCGGGCAGCGGCGCGGCCGTCACCTCACCCGTCCACGGCGGCGCCTCGGCCCTGAAGGCCACCCCCGCCGGGGGCGACAACGCCAAGTGCTCCCAGACGGTCAATGTCCAGCCCAACTCGTCCTACAGCCTGAGCGGCTGGGTCCAGGGCGGCTACTCCTACCTCGGCGTCACCGGCACCGGCACCAGTGATGTCTACGCCTGGACGCCCTCCGCGCCCAGCTGGCAGAAGCTCTCCACCACCTTCCGCACGGGCGCGACGACCACCTCCGTGACCCTCTACACCCACGGCTGGTACGGCACCGCCGCCTACCACGCCGACGACATCTCCCTCTTCGGCCCCGGCGGCGAACCGGTCCGGGTCCCGGCCGCCCCCACCGGCCTGACCGCCGGATCGCCCGGCTCCACCTCCGTACCGCTCAGCTGGACCCCGGTCGCGGGAGCCACCGACTACCACGTCTACCAGGGCACGGCCAAGGTCGCCTCGGTCACCGGAGCCTCGGCCACCGTCACCGGGCTCACCCCGCTGACCTCGTACAGCTTCCAGGTCACCGCCTCCAACAGCGCCGGCGAGTCGGCCAAATCGGCCGCGGTGAGCGTCACCACCACCTCCGGCGGCACCCCGGGCGGCGGCCTCCCGGCCCACGCCCTCGTCGGCTATCTCCACACCAGCTTCGCCAACGGCTCCGGCTACACGCGGCTCGCCGACGTCCCCGAGTCCTGGGACGTCATCAATCTGGCCTTCGGCGAACCGACCTCGGTCACCTCCGGGGACATCCGCTTCGGCCTCTGCCCGGTCGCCGAGTGCCCGAACGTCGAGTCCGCCGCCGAGTTCAAGGCCGCCGTCAAGGCCAAGCAGGCGGCGGGCAAGAAGGTGCTGATCTCCATCGGCGGTCAGAACGGCCAGGTCCAGCTCGCCTCCACGGGCGCGCGCGACCTCTTCGTCTCCTCCGTCTCGAAGATCATCGACGAGTACGGGCTCGACGGGCTGGACATCGACTTCGAGGGCCACTCCCTGTCGCTGAACACCGGTGACACGGACTTCCGCTCGCCGACCACCCCGGTCGTCGTCAATCTGATCTCGGCGGTCAAGTCCCTCAAGGCGAAGTACGGCAAGGACTTCATCCTCACCATGGCCCCGGAGACCTTCTTCGTCCAGCTTGGCTACCAGTTCTACGGCTCCGGGCCCTGGGGCGGCCAGGACCCGCGCGCCGGATCGTATCTCCCGGTCATCCACGCCCTGCGGGACGACCTGACCATGCTCCATGTCCAGCACTACAACTCCGGCCCGATCATGGGTCTGGACAACCAGTACCACACCATGGGCAGCGCGGACTTCCACATCGCGATGGCCGACATGATGCTCACCGGCTTCCCCGTCGCGGGCAACCAGTCACGGATCTTCCCGCCGCTCCGCGCCGACCAGGTCGCCATCGGTCTGCCGGCCTCCACCCAGGCGGCGGGCGGTCACACCTCGCCGGCCGAGGTCAACAAGGCGCTCGACTGTCTGACGAAGAAGACCAACTGCGGCTCCTACCAGACCCATGGCACCTGGCCCGCGCTGCGCGGGCTGATGACCTGGTCGATCAACTGGGACCGTTACAACCAGTGGCAGTTCTCGCGGAACTTCGACGCGTACACCTGGAGCTGACCAGCAGGATCACCGCGCCCAGCAGCCAGCTTCCGAGCACGTCCAGCGGCCAGTGATAGCCGCGCAGCACCAGTCCGACGCCCGTCGCCAGGGTCAGCACCCCGGCGGCGGGCGCCGTCCATCCCAGCCGGGGGTACGCGAGGAGCAGCAGGGCCGCGCCGCCGTAGGCCACCATCGCGGTCGCGGTGTGGCCGGAGGGGTAATAGCCGGTCGCGTCGGTCAGCGGGCCCGGGCGGGCGATCAGCGCCTTCAGCGGTACGACGAGCGCGGGGACGGCGGCCATCGCCAGCACGGCCGCCAGCGCCTCGTACCGTCCGCGCGCGCCGTCCCGCCACAGGGTGTACGCGAGGGCCGCGGCGAGCACCGGCAGCGCGACCGGGAGGGAGCCGAGGTCGGCGAGGAGTTCGGTGAGCGGCTCCGGGCCGCGGCCGAAGAGGGCCCGGCCGACTCGCTCGTCCAGGGAGCGGAGCGGTCCGCCGGTCGCGACCTGCTGGGTGACCAGGGCGAAGAGCGCCGCGCACAGCATGATCGGCAGCAGGCCACCCGGTCCGAACAGGGCAGTGAAGAAGGCCGGCGGCCTCGGAACAGGGGGGGTGGTTCCGAGACGGCCGGCCTGATCGGGCTGCCGCGCGCCCCGGGGGGTTTGGGACGAGCGGCCGTCCGATCGGTGAGGAGTTCCGGAGCCTGAGGCTCCGGTGGTGTGCGCGAAGGCACGGCCGGGACGGTGCTGGGGAAGCCCCGACCCGGAATCGCCCGCGGTTTCCTGCGGGCGGGGTGTTTCTCTCATCTGCAGAAACCGTACGGCAGGGGTGGGAGGACCGACAGGCGGATTCCCATCCCGCCATCGGCCCCCCACACCTTCTTCACAGGTCGCGACCGTTCCGCCTGTTCACGGTTCATACGTTCGGACCTTTCGGATATGGGTACGGAAACCGGCCGGGCTGGTTCCGTCGCCGGTCCCGTCGCCGGTCCCGTCGCCGGTCAGAGACCTTCGAACGCCCGCTCGATGATGTCCAGGCCCTCATTGAGGAGATCCTCGCCGATCACCAGCGGCGGCAGGAAACGCAGCACATTGCCGTAGGTGCCACAGGTCAGGACCAGCAGCCCCTCCGCATGGCACGCCTTCGCCAGCGCGGCGGTCGCCGCCGCGGCCGGCTTCTTCGTCTCCCGGTCCTCCACCAGCTCGATCGCGATCATCGCACCCCGGCCGCGGATGTCGCCGATGAGGTCGAACTTCTCCGCCATCGCGGTCAGCCGGCCCTTCATGACCTCCTCGATACGCCTGGCCCGCGCGTTCAGGTCCAGCTCCCGCATCGTCTCGATCGCGCCCAGCGCACCCGCGCAGGCCACCGGGTTGCCGCCGTACGTACCGCCCAGACCGCCCGCGTGCGCGGCGTCCATGATCTCGGCGCGGCCGGTGACGGCGGCGAGCGGCAGACCGCCCGCGATGCCCTTCGCGGTGGTGATCAGATCCGGGACGACGCCCTCGTCCTCACAGGCGAACCACTGGCCGGTGCGGCAGAAGCCCGACTGGATCTCGTCCGCCACGAACACGATCCCGTTGTCCTTGGCGAACTGCGCGATCGCGGGCAGGAAGCCCTTCGCCGGCTCGATGAAACCACCCTCGCCGAGCACCGGCTCAATGATGATCGCGGCGACGTTCTCCGCCCCGATCTGCTTGCTGATCTGATCGATGGCCTGCGCCGACGCCTCCGCCCCGGCGTTCTCGGCACCCGTCGGCCAGCGGTAGCCGTACGCCACCGGCACCCGGTAGACCTCCGGCGCGAACGGCCCGAAGCCCTGCTTGTACGGCATGTTCTTGGCGGTCAGCGCCATCGTCAGATTCGTACGCCCGTGGTAACCGTGGTCGAAGACCACGACCGCCTGCCGCTTCGTGTGCGCACGAGCGATCTTCACCGCGTTCTCGACCGCCTCGGCGCCCGAGTTGAACAGCGCCGACTTCTTCGCGTGATCACCCGGGGTCAGCTCGGCCAGCGCCTCCGCGACCTCCACATACCCCTCGTACGGCGTCACCATGAAACAGGTGTGAGTGAACTCCGCCAGCTGCGCCGACGCCCGGCGCACCACCGCCTCCGCACTCGCGCCGACACTGGTCACCGCGATACCGGAACCGAAGTCGATCAACCGGTTCCCATCCACGTCCTCAATGATCCCGCCCCCCGCCCGCGCCGTGAACACGGGCAGCACCGACCCCACCCCCGCCGCGACCACCGCGGCACGCCGAGCCTGCAGCTCGACCGACTTCGGTCCGGGAATGGCGGTGACCACACGGCGCTCCTGCGGGATCGCGGTCATAACGGGCTCCTGAGTGTCTTCGGGACGCGACTGTGACTCTTCCCCCGCAGGCTAGGTCCGCGACCCAACCCCCGGCACGCGCCGTTCGGGAGTGTTCCACCGGGCCCCTTGTCCGCACCGGACAGGGCCCCGGCGGGCCCCCGCACCGGAACCCGGGCCCTCCCGCACCGGGAGAATCGGTGAACCGCCCGTGCCAGGGCACTAGATTGACGGTGCACAGAGCGGGCCTGGCTGGTCAGGGGGCAGCAGTAGATGGAATCCGAAGGCGCATTCGACGTACGCGGCACACATCCCGGTTCGGTACCACGGCCCGCCGGGCCGCCGAACCTTCCGGGAGCGCCGCCCGTCCCCGGCCACGCACCCACCGCCCGGCCGTCCGTCGCCGACTGGCTCCGCATGCCCCGGCCCGCCGCCGCCCCCGGCATCTGGCGACTGGGCCACCGGGACCGCCCCGAGGAAGAGTCCGACCAGGTACCCGGACGCCAACTGCTCAGCGGCGCTCTCATCGCCTTCCTCGCCGGCTGGCTGCTCTGGTCGCTGCTGACCCACCGCTATCTCGAAGGGTGGTGGATCTTCATCGACAACTGGTGGACACTGCCCCTCCGATGGGCCCTTCCCGACTCCTGGAGGAACCAGGACAACCCCGAAGGTCTCGAACTCTTCACCGCCTTCACCTACCTTTACTACGGCCTTCTCCTCGGCCTCATCTCGGTCGGCATGGGACGGGCCGGGAACTGGGCCGACGTCTGGAAACGCTACGGCGTACCGCTGTGGCCCCTCTTCATCCTGATCCAAGGCGTCTGGCGGGACCAGCCGAGAACCACCGAGTGGCTCCAGTGGGCCTCGGGCGTCTACTACGTCCTGTTCGCCCTCGCCATCGTCGCGGTCGTGGGGCGTGTCGGCACCTGGCCCGTTCTCCAGCGCCCGCGCGGCGGCCCCGAGCAGGCTCCGCCGCCCCCGGAGGCGGACCCCGGCGAGTGGCCCGAGCTGCGCTCCGCAGGACTCTCCGACATCGCGCACCAGCTCACCGAAGCCACCCGCGCCGGAGCGCTCGGCGATGTCGACTACGCCCGGATCCGGCGAGCCTGGCAGGGCGTCCAGGCACGGCCGGACCTGCTCGCCTCCTTCGCCGAGACGGTGCGCCGGCACGGCGCGGGCGCCTGCGCCCACCCCTCGGGCCTGCGCGATCTGCCCGTCCGCACCGCCGTCCACGACCTCGCCTCCGGACAGGTCCGCATCGGCACCGCCGCCGACGACCCCCGCAACCCCTACCCCCGCCGCACCACCGGCCTCGCCCTCGACCCCTCGTTGCTCGGTACCTCGCTGGTGGCTGTCGGGCCGTCGGGGGCGGGGAAGAGTGTGAGGTTGGTGAGGCCGGTGGTGGAGTCGATGTGTCTGCTGGCGCTGGCGAACCGGGCGGCGGTGGTGATGGTGGCCGGGCAGGGGGGCGGGGGGCCGGCGGGGGACGGGGCGTTCGATCTGGTGATCTCGGTGGGGCGGCCGGAGTCAACGCACGACCTCGATCTGTACGGGGGGGCCGACGACCCGGACGAGGCGGCCCGGACGATCGCAGAGGCGCTGGTCGGTGATCTCGCCGCCACGCTGCCCGGGGGGGACAGCGGACGGGCCGCCACCGCGCTGGCCCAGCTGATCGGGCCGTACCGGTATGTCCACGGACGCTTCCCCGCCGTACCCGAGCTGCGGGAACTCCTCGGCGGCGCGCCCGCCGCGACGGCGGGGCTCAGGGCCGCGCTGGAGGAGAAGGGCGGCCCGGCGGCCGCCGCGCAGCTGAGGGAACTGGACGCCAGGGAGCGCCAGTCGGCCCGGGCCGACGACATCGGCGTACTGCTCGCCGAGCGGATCGCCTTCCTCGACCGCCCGGCCTTCGCCCACTCCTTCCGCACCGACGGCGGCGGCCGCCAGTTCTCGCTGCGCGCCATCGAGCACCCCCTGCGGGTCCGGATCGACCTCCCCGAGCGCGGCCACGCCGAGGCCTCCCGGATCGTCGCCCGGCTGGTGCTCGCCCAGTTCACCGAGGCGGTGCTGGGCCGCGCCGACCGCTCGCTGTTCGCCGCGCTGATCCTCGACGACGCCACGCACACCGTCACCGCCGACTCCGTACGCGCCATCCAGCGGCTCCGCTCCGCCAACGCCGGAGTCCTCCTCGCCCTGCGCACCCTGGAGGACGTGCCCGAGCAGCTGCGCGGCCCGCTGCTCGGCGCGGTCGGCTGCCGGATGGCGTTCGCCGGGCTCGCCCCCTGGGACGGCAACCGCTTCGCCGAGGCCTGGGGCACCGAGTGGGTGCAGACCCGCGACGTCACCAACCGGCAGATCGTCTCCGACGAGCCCCTCACCAAGGCGATGCACCTGATGCGCCGCCTGGTCACCGGCCGGGCGGTCACCGCCGAGGCGGTCACCGTCCGCGAGGTCGAGCGCGCCCGCTGGTCCGCCTCGGACCTCGCGCACCAGGTGCCCGCGGGACACGCGGTGCTCTCCCTGACGACCGTACGCGGAGAGCACACACCGCCCCTGCTCGTGGACCTGAGGACATAACCGGCGGACGCCTATGAGCTGGCAGAATCGAAGCAAGCCGTTCATACGGGACGGCGGCCCCGCCGGAAACCCCCCAGGTCACTGAAGGTCCCATGCCGCCCACCCTCGCCTCCCTGCTCCAGCACCCGTCGCTGAAGCTCACCGCGCGCGCCGGGGAGAGCCGGCTGGCGACCCCGGTGCGCTGGGCGCACGTCAGCGAGCTGGCCGACCCCGTCCCTTATCTGGAGGGCGGCGAACTCCTCCTCGTCACCGCGATGACCCTGGACGCCGAGGACGCCGACGCCATGCGCCGCTACGTCCGCCGACTGGACCGCGCGGGCGTCGTCGGGCTCGGCTTCGCCGTCGGCGTCTTCTACGAGGACATCCCGGACGCGCTCCTGACCGCCGCCCGGGAGGAGGGCTTCCCGCTCCTCGCCGTCCCCCGCCGCACCCCCTTCCTCGCCATCAGCAAAGCCGTCTCGGCGGCGATCGCGGCCGACACCTACCGCGCGGTGACCGCCGGGTTCGAGGCCCAGCGCGAGCTGACCCGGGCGGCCCTCGCCGACGGCCCCGGCGCGGTCGTCGCCCGGCTCGCCGCCCATGTCGACGGCTGGGCCGCGCTCTACGACGCCTCCGGAGCCGTCCTCGCCGCCGCCCCCGACTGGGCCGGCCGCCGCGCCGCCCGGCTCACCGACGACGTGGCACGGCTGCGCGAGCGCCCCGCGCCCGCCAGCGCGGTCGTCGCGGACACCGGCGACGACCGGGTGGAACTCCAGTCCCTGGGCACCGGCCGGCGGGTGCGCGGGGCCCTCGCGGTCGGCACCGGAGCGCCGCTGGGCACCGCCGAGCGGTACGCGGTGCACTCCGCCGTCGCCCTGCTCACCCTCGCCACCGAACGCTCCCGCTCCCTCCAGCGGGCCGAACAGCGCCTCGGCGCGGCGGTGCTGCGCATGCTGCTCTCGGAGGGCACGGAGCACGCCCGCGCCGTCGCCGGGGACCTGTACGGCACCCTGCTGGACCACCCCTTCCGGCTGCTGATCGCCGAAGGCGCACCCGCGCCCGCGCTCGCCGAGCTCCTCGACTCGGCGGCCTCCCGCGCGGGCGAGACCGTCCTCACCGTCCCCGAGGGCGAGGAGCGCCTCGTGGCGCTCGCCGCCGACGGCGGCGCGGTGCTCGCCGCCTGCCTCGCCGCGTACGGGGCGGGGGAGACGGGCGGTCCGGCGGGGGCCGCCGTCCTCGGGCTCTCGGCCCCCGCCGGGCCGGAAGGGGCCGCCGCCGCGTACCGGCAGGCCGAAGCGGCCCTCGCGGTCGCCCGCCGGCGCGGCCGGGCGCTGGTCGCGCACGAGGAGCTGGCGTCGGGCCCGCTCCTGCCCCTCCTCGCCGACGAGGCGGTGCGCGCCTTCGCGGACGGGACGCTGAGCGCCCTGCGCGCGCACGACGCCAAGGGCCGGGGCGATCTGACGGCCTCGCTGCGGGCCTGGCTCTCCCGCCACGGGCAGTGGGACGCCGCAGCCGCCGACCTGGGGGTCCACCGCCACACGCTGCGCCACCGGATGCGCCGGGTCGAGGAGATCCTCGGCCGCTCGCTGGACGACCCGGACGTACGGATGGAACTGTGGCTGGCGCTGAAGACCGCGTCGGCCCCGGCCGCCGAGCGGCCGGGCGAGTAGGCCGACCCGGACTCCTCGTACCCGGTCCGCGCCAAAGCGTAGGGAAGCGCCCGCCGACCACTCCACCCCGGACAAACGCGGGAACGCCCTTCCGGTCCTACCGTGGTCGGACGCACCGCATCCGCTCACCCCATCTACTTCGGAAGGGCCGGGACATGACCTCCACCCACGCCTTCTGGCTCGCCGGCCGCCAGGCCACCGGCGAGACCTCCTTCGACGTCACCAACTCGTGGGACGGACGTCTCGTCGGCAAGGTCTCCATCCCGACCGAGGCGCAGGTCGAGGAGGCCGTCGCCGCCGCGTACGCCGTCCGCGACGAGTTCGCCGCCACCCCGGCCCATGTCCGCGCCGCCGCGCTCGACCATGTCTCCCGGCGGCTCGCGGAGCGCACCGAGGAGATCGCCCTGCTGATCTCCGCCGAGAACGGCAAGCCCGTCAAGTGGGCCCGGGGCGAGGTCGGCCGCGCCGTCTCCGTCTTCCGGTTCGCCGCCGAGGAGGCGCGCCGCTTCAACGGCGGCGAGGCCCAGCGCCTGGACACCGACCCGGGCGGCGTCGGCAGGCTCGCCCTCACCCGCCGTATCCCCCGGGGTGTCGTCCTCGGCATCTCGCCCTTCAACTTCCCGCTGAACCTGAGCGCCCACAAGGTCGCCCCGGCCATCGCGGCGGGCGCGCCGATCATCCTGAAGCCCGCCCCGGCCACCCCGCTCTCCGGGCTGCTCCTGGGCGAGCTGCTGGCCGAGACCGAGCTGCCGGCGGGCTCCTGGTCGGTGCTGCCGGTCCCCAACGAGCGGATGCCCGCCCTGGTCCAGGACGAGCGCCTGCCGGTGATCTCCTTCACCGGCTCGGGACCGGTCGGCTACTCGATCATGGACTCGGTGCCCCGCAAGCACTGCACCCTGGAGCTGGGCGGCAACGGCGCGGCCGTCGTCCTCGGCGACTGGGCGTCCGAGGCCGACCTCGACTGGGCGGCCGGCCGCATCGCCACCTTCTCCAACTACCAGGGCGGCCAGTCCTGTGTCTCGGTCCAGCGGGTGATCGTCGACACCGCCGTCCACGACCGGCTGCTGCCGAAGATCGTCGCGGCCGTCGAGGCCCAGGTCACCGGCGACCCGTCCGACTCCGCCACCGATGTCGGCCCGCTGGTCAGCGAGGACGCCGCCCGGCGCGTCGAGTCCTGGGTGGACGAGGCGGTCTCGGCCGGCGCCAAGCTGCTCACCGGCGGCGTCCGCGACCGGGCGAGCTACGCGCCCACCGTCCTCGCCGAGGTCCCGGCCGGCGTCACCATCGCCGACGAGGAGATCTTCGGCCCGGTCCTCACGGTCACCCGGGTGGACGGCGAGGCCGAGGCGTTCGCCGCGGTCAACGACTCCCCGTACGGCCTCCAGGCGGGCGTCTTCACCCATGACCTCCAGACCGCGTTCCGCGCCCACCGGGCGCTGGAGGTCGGCGGCGTGATCATCGGCGACGTTCCCTCCTACCGCGCCGACCAGATGCCCTACGGCGGGGTCAAGCAGTCCGGCACCGGCCGTGAGGGCGTCGCCTCCGCGATGGCCGACTACACGTACGAGCGGGTGCTCGTCCTCACCGGCCTCGCGCTGTAGCGGTACGAAGAGGTACGAGCGGCACGAAGAGGTACGAGAGTCACGGAACAGGCCGGAGCCCGCTGTGCGGGGGCTCCGGCCTGTTCCGTTCCGCAGTTCCGTACCCCGGACTCCCCGCCCGTTCGCCCGACTGCCCCCGGGGGCTGGTGGACCCGCCCGGAATCGGATAGTACGGATGGGTAGCACCCGGCCGATGGAGGCCCTGTGGCCCCGCCCGCCGACGCCCGGAATCCCGACTCGCGGCGAGGTGAACCCCATGACCGCCCCACTGGAGAAGAACCGGCCCCCCAAGGTCACCGAGCAGGAGGCGCGGCAGGTCGCCGAGGCCGCCCGGGAGCGGGACTGGCGCAGACCGAGCTTCGCCAAGGAGCTGTTCCTCGGCCGTTTCCGGCTCGATCTGATCCATCCGCACCCCCTCCCGGCCGCCGAGGACGTCCGGCGCGGCGAGGAGTTCCTCGCCCGGCTGCGGGAGTTCTGCGAGACCCGGATCGACGGGGCGCTCATCGAGCGCGAGGCCCGTATCCCCGACGAGGTGATCAACGGGCTCAGGGAGCTGGGCGCGCTCGGTATGAAGATCGACATCAAGTACGGCGGTCTCGGTCTCACCCAGGTGTACTACAACAAGGCCCTCGCCCTGATCGGCTCGGCCAGCCCGGCCGTCGGCGCGCTGCTCTCTGCCCATCAGTCGATCGGTGTGCCACAGCCGCTGAAGACCTTCGGCACCGAGGAGCAGAAGGCCGCCTTCCTGCCCCGCCTCGCCCGTCACGACATCTCGGCCTTCCTCCTCACCGAGCCCGATGTGGGCTCCGACCCCGCCCGGCTGGCCACCACGGCCGTGCCCGACGGCGACGACTACGTCCTGGACGGCGTGAAGCTGTGGACCACCAACGGGGTCGTCGCCGACCTCCTGGTGGTGATGGCCCGGGTCCCGGAGTCCGAGGGCCACCGGGGCGGCATCACCGCCTTCGTGGTCGAGGCGGCCTCCGAGGGCATCACCGTCGAGCACCGCAACGCCTTCATGGGACTGCGCGGCCTGGAGAACGGCGTCACCCGCTTCCACCGGGTCCGGGTCCCGGCCGCCCAGCGCATCGGCCCCGAGGGCGCGGGTCTCAAGATCGCCCTCACCACCCTCAACACCGGGCGTCTCTCCCTCCCCGCGATGTGTGTGGGCGCGGGGAAGTGGTGTCTGAAAATCGCCCGTGAATGGTCGGCGGAGCGTGAGCAGTGGGGGAGACCGGTCGCCCGGCACGAGGCCGTCGGCGCGAAGATCTCCTTCATCGCCGCCACCACCTTCGCCCTCGAAGCCGTGCTCGACCTCTCCTCCCAGCTGGCCGACGAGGACCGCAACGACATCCGGATCGAGGCGGCCCTCGCCAAGCTGTACGGCTCCGAGATGGCCTGGCTGATGGCCGACGAACTGGTCCAGATCCGCGGCGGCCGGGGCTTCGAGACCGCCGACTCGCTCGCGGCCCGCGGCGAGCGCCCGGTCCCGGCCGAGCAGCTGCTCCGCGATCTGCGCATCAACCGGATCTTCGAGGGCTCCACCGAGATCATGCATCTGCTGATCGCCCGCGAGGCGGTCGACGCCCATCTCTCGGTGGCCGGCGACCTCATCGACCCCGATGTCCCGCTCGGCGACAGGGCCAGAGCGGGCGGCCGGGCCACCGCCTTCTACGCCCGCTGGCTCCCCCAGCTGGTCGCGGGCCCCGGCGGGCTGCCGGGCTCGTACCGCGAATTCCACCCGAAGGGCCACCCGGACCTCGCCGTCCATCTGCGGTACGTTGAACGCTCGGCCCGCAAGCTCGCCCGCTCCACGTTCTACGGGATGTCCCGCTGGCAGGGCCGGATGGAGACCAAACAGGGCTTCCTCGGCAGGATCGTCGACATCGGGGCCGAACTCTTCGCGATGAGCGCCGCCTGTGTGCGGGCGGAGCTGCTGCGGAGCGGGGACGGGCCGGGACGGGAGGCGTACCAGCTGGCCGACGTGTTCTGCCGGCAGGCCCGGATCCGGGTGGAGGAGCTGTTCACCCGGCTGTGGTCGAACACCGACGACATCGACCACCGGGTCGTGGAAGGGGTGCTCTCGGGCCGGTACACCTGGCTGGAGGAGGGCATCGTCGACCCCAGCGGCGAGGGCCCCTGGATCGCGGACGCCACCCCGGGCCCCTCCGCCGAGGAGAACGTCCACCGCCCGATCCCCTGACCGCCCCGACCCGTCCCCGCCCCGTCTCCGCCCTGTCCCCGGGCCGTCCCCTGGCCGCCTCCGACCCGTCCCCGAACCGTCTCCGGCCCCCGAAGGCACCCCGTACCGGCACCGCTGTCCTGGAGCGGTGTCTTTACGGCCACAATGGGGGGATGAGCGACAGCCCATCTCCCCTCGCCGACCCGCACCTCGCCTTCGATCCGACCGAAGGGCGCCGGGACATCGTCGTCCTCGGCTCCACCGGCTCCATCGGAACCCAGGCCATCGACCTCGTCCTGCGCAACCCCGACCGCTTCCGCGTCACCGCGCTCTCCGCCGCCGGCGGACGGGTCGGGCTGCTCGCGGAGCAGGCCAGGCGGCTGCGGGTCGAGACGGTCGCGGTCGCCCGCGAGGAGGCCGTCCCCGCGCTGCGCGAGGCGCTGGCGGCCGAGTACGGCTCCGAGCCGCTGCCCGAGATCCTCGCCGGGCCGACGGCGGCCGCCGAACTCGCGGCCTCCGAGTGCCACACCGTGCTCAACGGCATCACCGGCTCCATCGGCCTCGCGCCCACCCTCGCCGCGCTCACGGCGGGCCGCACCCTGGCCCTCGCCAACAAGGAGTCGCTCATCGTCGGCGGGCCGCTGGTGAAGGCCGTCGCGGCGCCCGGCCAGATCATCCCGGTGGACTCCGAGCACACCGCCATCTTCCAGTCGCTGGCCGCCGGCACCCGCGCCGACGTCCGCAAGCTGATCGTCACCGCCTCCGGCGGCCCCTTCCGCGGCCGCACCCGGGCCGAGCTGGCCGACGTCACCCCCGCCGCCGCCCTCGCCCACCCCACCTGGGCCATGGGCCCGGTGATCACGGTCAACAGCGCGACCCTGGTCAACAAGGGCCTGGAGGTCATCGAGGCGCACCTCCTCTACGACGTGCCCTTCGACCGCATCGAGGTCGTCGTCCACCCCCAGTCGTACGTCCACTCGATGGTGGAGTTCACCGACGGCTCCACCATCGCCCAGGCCACCCCGCCCGACATGACCGGCTCGATCGCGGTCGGCATCGGCTGGCCCGAGCGGGTCCCCGACGCGGCCCCGTCCTTCGACTGGACCAAGGCCTCCTCCTGGGAATTCCTCCCCCTCGACACCGAGGCCTTCCCCTCCGTGGGACTCGCCCGCCGGGTGGGGGAGCTGGGCGGCACCGCCCCGGCGGTGTTCAATGCCGCGAACGAGGAGTGCGTGGACGCGTTTCTCGCCGGACGGCTGCCGTTCAACGGAATCATGGATACGGTCACCGAAGTCGTCGCCGAACACGGAGCGCCCACCGGGGGAACTCCGCTGACGGTGTCGGACGTCCTGGAAGCGGAGAGCTGGGCCCGGGCCAGGGCCCGGGAACTGGCAGGCAAAGCCACAGCGGAGGCGCGCGCATGACGTTGCTGTTGACGGTCCTCGGCATAGCGCTGTTCGCCGTGGGGCTGCTGTTCTCCATCGCCTTCCACGAGCTGGGCCATCTCTCGACGGCCAAGCTCTTCGGCATCCGGGTCCCCCAGTACATGGTCGGCTTCGGCCCGACCCTGTGGTCCCGCACCAAGGGCGAGACGGAGTACGGCGTCAAGGCCATCCCCATGGGCGGCTACATCCGCATGATCGGGATGTTCCCGCCCGGCGCGGACGGCCGGGTCGAGGCCCGCTCCACCTCGCCCTGGCGCGGCATGATCGAGGACGCCAGGACCGCCGCGTACGAGGAACTCCAGCCGGGCGACGAGAAGCGGCTCTTCTACACGCGCAAGCCGTGGAAGCGCGTGATCGTCATGTTCGCCGGGCCGTTCATGAATCTGATCCTCGCCGTCGCGATCTTCCTCGGCGTCGCCATGGGCTTCGGCTTCGCCACCCAGACCACCGAGGTCGCGGGCGTCCCCCAGTGCGTCATCGCGCAGAGCGAGGACCGTACGAAGTGCGCCCCCGGCGACCCCGCGTCCCCCGCCGAGGCGGCCGGACTCAAGGTCGGCGACAAGATCGTCGCCTTCGACGGCAAGCCGGTGAACGACTGGGCAGGACTCTCCGGCCTGATCCGCGACACCACCGGCAGCGCCGAAGTCACCATCGAGCGCGACGGCGAGCGGCAGACCCTGCGCGCCGACCTGATCACCAACAAGGTCGTCGCGAAGGACTCCGACGGCGAGGTCGTCCCCGGCAAGTTCGTGGAGGCCGGCTACCTCGGCTTCGCCGCCAGGACCGAGATCATGCCGCTCTCCTTCCCCGACTCCGTCGACCGCATGGGCGGCATGCTGGAGAACGGGGTGGAGTCGATCATCGCGCTCCCCGCCAAGGTCCCCGACCTGTGGAACGCGGCCTTCGGCGACGGCGAACGCAAGGACGACTCCCCGGTCGGCGTCGTCGGCGCGGCCCGCATCAGCGGCGAGGTGATGAACCTCGACGTCCCCACCCAGAACATCGTGGCCAGCTTCATGCTGCTGCTCGCGGGCTTCAACCTCTCGCTCTTCCTCTTCAACATGCTGCCGCTGCTGCCGCTGGACGGCGGACACATCGCGGGAGCCCTCTGGGAGTCCGCCCGCCGCAAGGTCGCCCGCCTCTTCAAGCGGCCCGACCCCGGCCCCTTCGACGTCGCCAAGCTGATGCCGGTCGCCTATGTGGTCGCGGGGATCTTCATCTGCTTCACCCTGCTGGTGCTCGTCGCGGACATCGTCAACCCGGTCAAGATCAGCTGATCCGCCGACGGGTCCCCACCCGGCCGGGCACACGGCGCTCCCGGTGCCCGGCCGCTCATCAATCCGGCGGATTCTCCGCGCGCGATGTGCTTGTCGTAACCGAGGTGCCGTAATCTCGAACCCTGGAGCCCGCCGATTCGGGACCTCGATCCACACCTTGGGGTTGCACAGCACATGACCGCGATTTCTCTCGGTATGCCTTCCGTTCCGACCAAACTCGCCGACCGGCGGGTCACCCGGAAGATTCAGGTCGGCTCGGTCGCCGTCGGCGGCGACGCCCCCGTCTCCGTGCAGTCGATGACGACCACACGGACCTCCGACATCGGCGCCACCCTCCAGCAGATCGCCGAGCTGACCGCCTCCGGCTGCCAGATCGTCCGGGTCGCCTGCCCCACCCAGGACGACGCCGACGCGCTCTCCGTGATCGCCCGCAAGTCGCAGATCCCGGTCATCGCCGACATCCACTTCCAGCCGAAGTACGTCTTCGCCGCCATCGACGCCGGCTGCGCCGCGGTCCGGGTGAACCCCGGCAACATCAAGCAGTTCGACGACAAGGTCAAGGAGATCGCCGCGGCGGCCTCCGCCTCCCGCACCCCGATCCGCATCGGCGTCAACGCCGGCTCGCTCGACGCGCGGCTGCTGGCGAAGTACGGCAAGGCCACCCCCGAGGCGCTCGTCGAGTCCGCCCTCTGGGAGGCCTCCCTCTTCGAGGAGCACGGCTTCCAGGACATCAAGATCTCGGTCAAGCACAACGACCCGGTCGTGATGGTCAACGCCTACCGCCAGCTCGCCGCCCAGTGCGACTACCCGCTGCACCTCGGCGTCACCGAGGCCGGCCCCGCCTTCCAGGGCACCATCAAGTCCGCCGTCGCCTTCGGCGCGCTGCTCAGCGAGGGCATCGGCGACACCATCCGCGTCTCCCTCTCCGCGCCCCCGGCCGAAGAGGTCAAGGTCGGCATCCAGATCCTGGAGTCGCTCAACCTCCGCCAGCGCCGGCTGGAGATCGTCTCCTGTCCGTCCTGCGGCCGCGCCCAGGTCGATGTCTACAAGCTCGCCGACGAGGTCACCGCGGGCCTGGAGGGCATGGAGGTGCCGCTCCGCGTCGCCGTCATGGGCTGTGTCGTCAATGGGCCCGGCGAGGCCCGCGAGGCCGACCTCGGAGTGGCCTCCGGCAATGGCAAGGGACAGATCTTCGTGAAGGGCGAGGTCATCAAGACCGTGCCCGAGTCCAAGATCGTCGAAACCCTGATCGAAGAGGCGATGAAGCTCGCCGAGCAGATGGAGAAGGACGGCATCCCCTCCGGGGAGCCCACCGTCTCCATCAGCTGACACCCTTCCACCGGGGCCCCGCCCGCGCCGTCGCGCGAGCGGGGCCCCGCTGTGCGCTCGGCACCCGGCCCACCTGGCGGGTACAGTGCGGAGATCGGCAGACAGCAGGTGAGGCCCCCTCGTGTTGACGCAGACCACCACCCGGGTCCTCGAACCCAGCGACCTCGGCGCAGCGCTCGCCGTCCTGGAGAGCGAGCCCGTCGCGAACGCCTTTGTGACCTCGCGCGTCCAGGTCGCCGGGCTCGACCCCTGGCGGCTCGGCGGTGAGATGTGGGGCTGGTACGCCGACGGACGGCTCCGCTCCCTGTGCTACTCCGGCGCCAACCTCGTCCCCATCTGCGCCACCCCCGAGGCCGTCCGCGCCTTCGCCGACCGAGCCCGCAGGGCCGGCCGCCGCTGCTCCTCCATCGTCGGCCCCGCCGAACCCACCGCCCTCCTGTGGCGGCTCCTCGAACCCAGCTGGGGCCCCGCCAGGGACGTACGCCCGAGACAGCCCCTGATGGTCACCGACCGGCTCCCCGCCGACATCCGGCCCGACCCCTACGTCCGCCGGATCCGCAAGGACGAGATGGACGTGATCATGCCCGCCTGCGTGGCCATGTTCACCGAGGAGGTCGGCGTCTCGCCGATGGCCGGGGACGGCGGACTCCTCTACCAGGCCCGGGTCGCCGAGCTGGTCGGCGCGGGCCGCTCCTTCGCCCGCATCGAGGACGGCCGGGTCGTCTTCAAGGCCGAGATCGGGGCCGCGACCACCCAGGCCTGCCAGATCCAGGGCGTCTGGGTGGACCCCGAGTTCCGGGGCCGCGGACTCTCCGAGACCGGTATGGCCGCCGTACTGCGCTACGCCCTCGCCGATGTCGCACCCGTCGTCAGCCTGTACGTCAACGACTACAACACCGCCGCGAGGGCCGCGTACCGCCGTGTCGGCTTCGAGGAGACCGGCGCCTTCATGAGCGTGCTGTTCTGACCGTTCCCCAGTGCGCCGTCCCGGCCCGGGACGGCGGCAAGTAGGGTTCCGCCCATGGCAGCCCTTCCCGATGTCGTGGTCGAGCCGGTCGACCTCAGCGCCCGCATCGACGAGGCCCTCGCGGTGCAGGCCCTCGCCTTCGGGCTCACCGCCGACGAGATCGAGGTGCGCCGCCACATCGTCCACCGGCATCTCCTGACGCCCGGGGCCCGCGCGCTCGGCGCGCTCACCGCCACCGGCCGGCTCGTCGGCTTCGTCTACGGCATGCCGAACGACCGCAGGCACTGGTGGTCCACGATCGTGGAGCCCTATCTGCGCCGCACCGGCGACGAGGAGTGGCTCACGGACTCCTTCGTGATCACCGAACTCCATGTCCACCCCGCCTTCCAGGCCCGCGGCATCGGCCGCACCCTGATCACCACGATCACCGACGCGGCGGACGAGCCCCGCTCGATCCTCTCCGCGATCGACATCGAGTCACCGGCCCGCGGCCTCTACCGCCGGCTGGGGTACGAGGACCTCGCCCGCCGTGTCCTGTTCCCCAGCGCGCCGAGTCCGTACGCCGTGATGGGGGCCCGGCTGCCCCTCCTGCGCGACAACTGATTTCCGCCCTCACCCGCCGCCCGGCTAACCTCTCGGACACCACCCTTTCTTGACGCAGGAGAGTTCCCCATGGCAGCCCAGGTCCAGCGCATGTCCCGTCTGATGGTCAAGACACTGCGCGACGACCCCGCGGACGCCGAGACACTCAGCCACAAACTGCTGGTCCGCGCGGGCTACGTCCGGCGCAACGCGGCCGGCATCTGGTCCTGGCTGCCGCTCGGCAAGCAGGTGCTGGAGAACGTCACCCGCGTGGTGCGCGAGGAGATGGACGCGATCGGCGGGCAGGAGGTCCTGCTCCCCGCCCTGCTGCCGAAGGAGCCCTACGAGGCGTCCGGCCGCTGGGAGGAGTACGGCCCGGAGCTGTTCCGGCTCAAGGACCGCAAGGGCGCCGAGTATCTGCTCGGCCCGACCCACGAAGAGATCTTCACCCTCCTCGTCAAGGACCAGTGCACGTCCTACAAGGACCTGCCGGTCACCCTCTACCAGATCCAGACGAAGTACCGCGACGAGGCCCGCCCGCGCTCGGGCATCCTGCGCAGCCGCGAGTTCCTGATGAAGGACTCGTACTCCTTCGACACCACGGACGAGGGCCTGGCCGAGTCGTACGCGCTCCACCGCGGGGCGTACATCAAGATCTTCCAGCGGCTCGGTCTCGACCACCGTGTCGTCTCCGCCGTCTCGGGCGCGATGGGCGGCTCCGCGTCGGAGGAGTTCCTGGCCCCGGCCGCGGCCGGCGAGGACACCTTCGCCGACTGTCCCTCCTGCGAGTACGCGGCCAACACGGAGGCCGTGACCTTCACCGCCGCCGCGGCCGAGACCGCCGAGCACCCGGCGGCCGAGGAGATCGACACCCCCGACACGCCCACCATCGAGACCCTCGCCCAGCACCTGGGCGTGCCCGCCTCCGCCACCCTGAAGAACCTCCTGGTCAAGGTCGACGGCGAGATCGTCGCGGTGGGCGTCCCCGGTCACCGCGAGGTCGACCTCGGCAAGCTCTCCGACCACCTCGCGCCCGCCCAGGTCGAGCTCGTCACCGCCGAGGACTTCACCGGCCGCCCCGACCTGGTGCGCGGCTACGTCGGCCCGCAGGGCCTGGAGAAGGTCCGCTACCTCGCCGACCCCCGGGTCGCCGCAGGCACCGCGTGGATCACCGGCGCCAACAAGGACGGCGTCCACGCGAAGAACGTCGTCGCCGGGCGTGACTTCACCGTCGACGAGTACGCCGACGTCGTCGTCGTCGAGGACGGCGACCCGTGCCCCCGCTGCGGCACGGGCCTGAAGCTCGACCGCGCCATCGAGATCGGCCACATCTTCCAGCTCGGCCGCAAGTACGCGGACGCCTTCCAGCTCGACGTCCTCGGCCAGAACGGCAAGCCCACCCGGGTGACCATGGGCTCCTACGGCGTCGGCGTCTCGCGCGCCGTGGCCGCCCTGGCCGAGCAGACCGCCGACGAGAAGGGCCTCTGCTGGCCCGCCGAGATCGCCCCCGCCGACGTCCACGTCGTGGCCGCCGGCAAGGCCGTCCAGATCGAACTGGCCCTCGACGTCGCCGAGCGGCTCGCCGCCGCCGGGCTCCGCGTCCTCGTCGACGAGCGCCCCGGCGTCTCCCCCGGCGTCAAGTTCACCGACGCCGAACTGATCGGCGTCCCCAAGATCCTCGTCGCCGGCCGCCGCTCCGCCGAAGGCGTCCTCGAACTCAAGGACCGCCGCACCGGCGAGCGCGAAGAACTCCCCGCCGCCGAGGCGATCGCCCGCCTGAGCGCCTGACATCCCGAAAACGCCCCGGGCGGGAGGGAGACCGAGTGTCTCCCTCCCGCCCGGGGCGTCGATGTCAGCCCGTCTGAGGGTCCCCCGGCGGAGCCTGGGGGAGTTTGAGGACGGACCCCCAAGTACGGCGACCCGCACAGCACAGGGCGTCAATCCCCCATCTCACAGCCAAGAGGCGAACTCCAGCGTCGCCTCCCCCTCCCGCACCCTCCCCGCCCCCATCGCCCGCATCCCCGACTCCACCGCCCGGAACAGCCCCCACCCCCGCAGCCGCTCCGGATCCACCTCCAGCGAGTTGGCGAGCCGGTTCACCCGGCGGCGGGCCGCCGAGGCCCCGGCGGCCGAGGCGATCAGATCCTCGGCCCGGTCCCTGACCAGCCGCCCGAGGTCGTAGGCGCGCTCGCCCACCACCGGCTCGGGTCCCACCGCGAGCCAGGGGGTGCGGTCCGCCGCGAGGACCTTGCCCTGGCGGAAGGAGCCGTGGAGCAGAAAGGTCTCGGCGGAGTCCGACACCAGCCGGTCCCGGGCCTCCAGGGCCGCCGCCGCCAGCGGGTCGTCCATCTCCCGCAGCGCCGACGCCTGCCGGGCCGTACGCTCCGCCACCGTCTCGAAGCCGTGCCCCGGCGGGGGCTCGACCCACAGCCGCCGTACGATCCCGGCCGCCTCCAGCAGCGCCTTCGCCTCCGGCAGCGACCGCAGCGAGACCTCCGGGTGCAGCCGCTCCAGCAGCAGCGCGTCACCCGCCCCCGAGACCGGGAGTGACCGCAGCGCCCCCCACCCGTCCCAGTGCTCCAGCGCCGCCCGCTCCAGCGCGGGGAAGGCCGAGGGAGGGGCGAGCTTGAGAGCTGCGGGAGTGTCGTCGGTGAGGCGTACGAGAACGATCAGACTGCTGCGGCCGCCGGGCGCGAGCACCCGCTCGACCCGGAGCCCGAGCCGCTCCACCGCCTCCTCGGCGATCCCGGCCAGCCGTCCGATCCACGCGTCGCTCTCTCCGAGCGCCCGCACCAGACGCTGGGGCGCTTCAAAACCCATGCGCGCGTAGTTCCCTTTTCCTCATTCAGGCCGGCGCACCGCCGGCCCTCACTGCTCCTGGGCCCGCTCCGCGAGCCCAGGAAAGGCTACGCCGCCGCCCCGCCACCGCGCCGACCGCACCGCCGCCTCCCGCAGCGCCACCGCGGCCTCCTGCCGCAGCGCACCGCCCCCGGCCCGTACGAGGTCGGAGTAGACGCCCGCGATCCGGTCCTCCAGGACGGCGGCGAGCCGCACCGCGGCCTCCTCGTCCGGCACCGGGAACGGCAGCGCGTAGGCGGGGGCGGCGGGCTCCGGCTCGCCGCCCAGATCGCGCACGGTGCGCGCCAGCGTGTCCCGGCGGGCCCGGTGCGCGCCGTACGCCGCGCCCGCCTCGGCCCCGCGGGCCTCGCCGACACGGGCGCCGACGACCCCGTACCCGTACACCGCCGCGTGCTCGGCGGCGAGCGCCGCCCGTACCGCGGTGAGAGCCCGGTCGGACTCCTCGCTCATCGCGAATCCCCGTTCGTCAGAAGATATGCGTGGGCGGCGCCGGCCGCCGCCACCGAGGCCAGCAGCCGGGCGAACTCCGGGTCGCCGGTGCTCTGGAGCGCCGCGCCGTGGGTGTCGGACGTACGGCGCTCCGCGTCCGCCAGCGAGGCCAGCGCGGACGGCTCGTCGGACGGCACCCGGACGGGCTCCGCCGTCCGGGTCGCCCCGCCGAGCGCGGTGACATGCTCGGACACGGAGGCCCGCAGCCCGCTGAGCCGTGCTCCCAGCCCGGGATGGCGGGCGATCGTGGCGTCGTAACGGTCGCGCAGCGCCCCGCTCGCGCCGGCCAGCCGCCGCCGCCCGGCGGCCTCCTCGGCCGCCGCGTCGGCGGCGAGGCGCTCGGCCGATTCCCCGGACGAGCCGCCCGAACAGCCGGTCAGCGCCCCGGCGGTGACCGCGCCCGTCACCACGAACAGACGTCTGCGTGTCGTCCCGGTGCGCCCCACGCGTGTCTCCCTCGACCTCGTGCCGACCTCATGGTGATCATCGCCGCAGGCGAGCGTACCCGCGGGCGCCCCTCGGGTGGACGGCAACACCCTCCGGGACCGGATACCCTTTGATTCACCACGCGACGAAACGCGACGATCCCACAACAGCACACGCGGCCGAGGAGTCACCCGGATGAGCACCACCCAGAGCGAGAGGCTGCGCGGGTTGCTGGAACCGCTCGTCAGCGCCGCCGACCTGGATCTGGAAGAGATCGAGGTCTCCCGCGCCGGGCGCCGCAGCCAGCTGAGGATCATCGTGGACTCCGACGACGGAGCCACCCTGGACGCCTGCGCCGAGCTGAGCCGCGCCATCTCCGACAAGCTGGACGAGACCGACGTCATGGGCGACGGCGAGTACGTCCTCGAAGTGAGTTCCCCCGGCGCCGAGCGCCCCCTGACCGAGCACCGCCACTACGCGCGTGCCGTCGGGCGGCTGGCCAGATTCCATCTCCACGAGGGCGGGGAGGTCGTCGCCCGCATCCTCACCGTGGACGACGAGGGACTCGACACCGAGGTGCCCGGAGTGAAGGGGCGCAAGCCCACCGCCCGCCGGATCGCCTTCGGGGAGATCGACCGGGCGCGCGTGGAGATCGAGTTCAACCGCAAGGACAAGAAGGAAGAGGAGGCGTAGCCGTGGACATCGACGTAAAGCTCCTGAAGGGCTTGGCACAAGAGAAGGAGATCCCCTTCGACCTGCTGGTCGAGGCGATCGAGTCGGCCCTCCTCATCGCGTACCACCGCACCGACGGCAGCAGCCGCCACGCCCGCGTGGTGCTCAGCCGTGACACCGGCCATGTGACCGTGTGGGCCAAGGAGGACCCGGCCGATCTGGAGGAGGGCCAGGAGCCCAAGGAGTTCGACGACACCCCGTCGGACTTCGGCCGGATCGCCGCCACCACCGCCCGCCAGGTCATCCAGCAGCGGCTGCGCGACGCCGAGAACGACGTCACCTTCGGCGAGTACGCCCGCCGCGAGGGCGATGTCGTCTCCGGCCAGGTGCAGCAGGGCAAGGACCCGAAGAACGTCCTGGTCCGGCTGGACGACAAGCTGGAGGCCATCCTGCCGGTGCAGGAGCAGGTCCCCGGCGAGGAGTACACCCACGGTCTGCGGCTGCGCACCTATGTGGTCCGGGTCGCCAGGGGTGTGCGCGGTCCGTCCGTCACGCTCTCGCGCACCCACCCCAACCTGGTGAAGAAGCTCTTCGCGCTGGAGGTCCCCGAGATCGCGGACGGCAGCGTCGAGATCGCGGCGATCGCCCGCGAGGCCGGCCACCGCTCCAAGATCGCGGTCCGCGCCATGCGCTCCGGGCTCAACGCCAAGGGCGCGTGCATCGGCCCCATGGGCGGACGTGTCCGCAATGTCATGGCCGAGCTGCACGGCGAGAAGATCGACATCGTCGACTGGTCCGACGACCCGGCCGACATGGTCGCCAACGCGCTCTCCCCGGCCCGGGTCAGCAAGGTCGAGATCGTGGACCTCGCCGCCCGCTCCGCCCGGGTGACCGTCCCCGACTACCAGCTCTCGCTGGCGATCGGCAAGGAGGGGCAGAACGCCCGTCTCGCCGCCCGTCTCACCGGCTGGCGCATCGACATCCGCCCCGACACCGAGCAGACCGACCGGGACGACAGGGACGACCGGGACTGACGGCCGCGGCGGCCCCCCGGGCACGCCCGGGAATACCCCCGGCGGAGCCCGGGGAATAAATCCGGCGCGGGATTCGTCGCATTCGGTGACACTGAGTGCGACGCCCCGCCGAGATCGAGACAACGATCGTTCGATTCTTGCCCGACGCGGGTGAGGTCGCTACGGGGAGGTAGACTTAATCGTGTCTGGCCGGACGCATGCCCGCCCACGCCCTGAACGTACATGTCCTGAACGGACATGTGTGGGGTGCCGGGAGCGAGCGGCCAAGACCGATCTGCTGCGCATCGTGGCCGCCGGAGACGAATACGTCCCCGACGATCGCGGTACGCTGCCCGGCCGGGGCGCGTATCTCCACCCCGCCACGGTCTGTCTCGATCTTGCTGTACGGCGCCGCGCGTTCCCCCGGGCCTTTCGGGGCGGGGGACCGCTCGACACCGCCGCGCTGCGAGGGCACATGGAGAAGGCAGAGCGGCAGGTTTTGTAAGAAGAAGTGCGGCACGGAGCCCCGTGCGGTCAGGTACCTCGCGAGTTGGAAGTAGGTCGAGATTGCGATGAGCACTCGATGAGTACGCGATGAGTACGCCCATGAAGTAGCGACGGTCCGGCGGTAACCCGGACCTAAAAGGAGCGAAGTGGCTAAGGTCCGGGTATACGAGCTCGCCAAGGAGTTCGGCGTAGAGAGCAAGGTCGTCATGGCCAAGCTCCAAGAACTCGGTGAATTCGTCCGTTCGGCGTCCTCGACGATCGAGGCGCCGGTTGTACGCAAGTTGACTGACGCACTGCAGGGACCCGGCTCCGCCGGCAAGTCCGCTGCCAAGCCCGGCGCGCCCCGCAAGGCCGCGCCGTCCCCCGCCCCCCGTCCGGGCGGTCCCACCCCCGGCGCGCCCTCCCCGGCCGCGCCGCGTCCGCCTGCCCCGAAGCCCGGCGCCCCGGCCCCCAAGCCGCCCGTCGCCGAGGCTCCCGTGAGCAGCGCGCCCACCACTCCGGCGGCGTCCGGCCCGCGTCCGGGTCCCAAGCCCGCCCCCGCGCGCCCCGCGGCCCCGGTGCCCCAGGCGGAGTTCTCCGCCCCGGCCCCGGCCCAGCCCGCCGCCCCGCAGGCCTCCCGTCCCGCCGCCACCCCCGGCCCGCGTCCGGCTCGTCCGGCCGCTCCCGGTGGTCAGCGTGACGGCGGTCAGCGTGACGGCGGTCAGCGCGACGGCGGCCGGGGCGGCGACCGTCCCGAGCGCCCCGCGCGTTCCGCGCCCGGCCAGGGCGGCCCCCGCCCCGGCGGCAACCGTCCGGCCGGTCCCCGTCCGGGCAACAACCCCTTCACCTCCGGTGGCTCCACCGGAATGGCGCGCCCGCAGGCGCCCCGTCCCGGCGGCGGCGCTCCGCGTCCCGGCGGCGGCGGTGCTCCCGGCGCCCCGCGTCCGCAGGGCGGCCCCGGTGGCGCTCCGCGTCCCCAGGGCGGTCAGGGCGGCGCTCGTCCGACCCCCGGTGGCATGCCTCGTCCGCAGGCCCCGCGTCCCGGCGGCGCCCCCGCCGGCAACCGCCCGAACCCGGGCATGATGCCGCAGCGTCCCGCTGCCGGTCCCCGTCCGGGTCCCGGCGGTGGCGGCGGTCGCGGTCCCGGCGCCGGTCCGGGTCGTCCCGGCGGCGGTGCCGGTGCCGGTCGTCCCGGTGGCGGCGGCGGCTTCGCCGGCCGTCCGGGCGGCGGTGGCGGCGGCGGTCGTCCCGGTGGCGGCGGCGGTGGCTTCGCCGGTCGTCCCGGCGGCGGTGGCCCCGGTGGCGGCGGCGGCTTCGGCGGCGGTCGTCCCGGCTTCGCCGGTCGTCCCGGCGGCCCCGGTGGCCGTGGCGGCACACAGGGCGCCTTCGGCCGTCCCGGCGGGCCCGCCCGTCGTGGTCGCAAGTCGAAGCGTCAGAGGCGCCAGGAGTACGAGGCCATGCAGGCCCCGTCGGTCGGCGGCGTGATGCTGCCCCGCGGTGGCGGCGAGACCATTCGCCTGTCGCGCGGCGCGTCCCTCACCGACTTCGCCGAGAAGATCAACGCCAACCCGGCGTCGCTCGTCGCGGTGATGATGAACCTCGGCGAGATGGTCACCGCGACCCAGTCCGTGACCGACGACACGCTGGTCATGCTGGCTCAGGAGATGAACTACCAGGTTCAGATCGTCAGCCCGGAGGAGGAGGACCGCGAGCTCCTGGAGTCCTTCGACATCGAGTTCGGCGAGGACGAGGGCGGCGAGGAGTTCCTCGTCTCGCGTCCCCCGGTCGTCACCGTCATGGGTCACGTCGACCACGGTAAGACCCGTCTGCTCGACGCCATCCGCAAGACGAACGTCGTCGCGGGCGAGGCCGGTGGCATCACCCAGCACATCGGCGCCTACCAGGTCGGCACCGAGGTCAACGGCGAGCACCGCAAGATCACCTTCATCGACACCCCCGGTCACGAGGCGTTCACCGCCATGCGTGCCCGTGGTGCGAAGTCCACCGACATCGCGATCCTCGTGGTCGCGGCGAACGACGGTGTGATGCCGCAGACGATCGAGGCGCTGAACCACGCCAAGGCGGCCGGTGTGCCGATCGTGGTCGCGGTCAACAAGATCGACGTCGAGGGCGCCGACCCGGTCAAGGTGCGCGGTCAGCTCACCGAGTTCGGTCTGGTCGCCGAGGAGTACGGCGGCGACACGATGTTCGTCGACATCTCCGCCAAGCAGGGTCTGCACATCGACTCCCTGCTGGAGGCCGTGGTCCTCACCGCGGACGCCTCCCTCGACCTGCGCGCCAACCCGGAGCAGGACGCACAGGGCATCGCGATCGAGGCCCACCTCGACCGCGGCCGCGGCGCCGTCGCGACCGTCCTGGTCCAGCGAGGCACGCTGCGCGTCGGCGACACGATGGTCGCGGGCGACGCCTACGGCCGAGTGCGCGCCATGCTCGACGACAAGGGCGAGAACCTGGAAGAGGCGGGTCCG
This sequence comes from Streptomyces inusitatus, assembly GCF_014651115.1. Classification (GTDB taxonomy): domain Bacteria; phylum Actinomycetota; class Actinomycetes; order Streptomycetales; family Streptomycetaceae; genus Streptomyces; species Streptomyces amakusaensis. The sequence continues at coordinate 119,705 of NZ_BMWG01000017.1, forward strand.
TCGACCCCGGTCCTCGTCCTGGGTCTCACCAACGTCCCGGGCGCGGGCGACAACTTCCTGGTGGTGGACGAGGACCGTACGGCCCGTCAGATCGCCGAGAAGCGCGCCGCCCGTGAGCGCAACGCGGCCTTCGCCAAGCGCGTCCGCAGGGTCTCCCTGGAGGACCTGGACAAGGTGCTCAAGGCCGGCCTCGTGCAGGACCTCAACATCATCATCAAGGGTGACGCGTCCGGTTCGGTGGAGGCTCTTGAGTCCTCGCTGCTCCAGCTCGACGTCGGCGAAGAGGTCGACATCCGCGTCCTCCACCGTGGTGTGGGTGCGGTCACCGAGTCCGACATCGACCTGGCGATGGGCTCTGACGCCATCGTCATCGGCTTCAACGTCCGTGCGGCCGGCCGTGCCGCCCAGATGGCGGAGCGCGAAGGCGTCGACGTTCGGTACTACTCGGTGATCTACCAGGCCATCGAGGAGATCGAGGCGGCCCTGAAGGGTCTCCTCAAGCCGGAGTACGAAGAGGTCGAGCTGGGTACGGCGGAGATCCGCGAGGTCTTCCGCTCGTCCAAGCTGGGCAACATCGCCGGTGTCCTCATCCGCTCGGGCGAGGTCAAGCGGAACACCAAGGCGCGACTGCTGCGCGATGGCAAGGTCATCGCGGAGAGCCTCAACATCGAGGGTCTGCGCCGGTTCAAGGACGATGTCACCGAGATTCGCGAGGGCTTCGAGGGCGGTATCAACCTCGGAAACTTCAACGACATCAAGGTCGACGACGTCATCGCGACGTACGAGATGCGCGAGAAGCCGCGCGGCTGACCGTACGGCTGACGCGGAACAGTCGGCCGGGGCCGGTCGGCGGGAGAAATCCCGTCGATCGGCCCCGAACCGGCGGGACATCCGGATACATCCATGTATGTGGGGACACTGTCCTTTGATCTGCTTCTCGGTGACGTACGGTCGCTGAAGGAGAAGCGTTCCGTGGTCCGCCCGATCGTCGCCGAGCTCCAGCGGAAATTCGCGGTGAGCGTGGCGGAGACCGGGGACCAGGATCTTCACCGCAGGGCCGAAATCGGCCTGGCGGTGGTATCGGGTGACACGGGGCACCTCGCGGAAGTGCTGGACCGGTGTGAGCGCCTTGTCGCCGGCCGGCCGGAGGTGGAGCTGCTCTCGGTTCGACGCAGGCTCCACAGCGACGAAGACTGATGGCAAGGCAAGCAGGTAAGAAGGAGAAGGACCAGTGGCCGACAACGCGCGGGCGAAGAAACTGGCGGACCTCATCAGGGAAGTGGTCGCCGAGAAGTTGCAGCGTGGCATCAAGGACCCGCGGCTCGGCACTCATGTGACCATCACGGACACCCGTGTCACCGGCGATCTGCGGGAGGCCACGGTCTTCTACACGGTCTACGGGGACGACGAGGACCGGGCGAGCGCCGCGGCGGGCTTCCAGAGCGCCAAGGGCGTGCTCCGCTCGGCGGTCGGCTCGGCGGCGGGTACCAAGTTCACGCCGACGCTGACCTTCGTGGCGGACGCGCTTCCCGAGAACGCCAAGTCGATCGAGAACCTGCTGGACAAGGCACGGAGCTCGGACGCCAGGGTGCGGGAGGCGTCCTCGGGCGCGACCTACGCCGGCGAGGCGGACCCGTACCGCAAGCCGGAGGACGAGGACGAAGCCTCCGCATGACACAGCAGACCACCACCCCCGACGGCCTGGTCATCGTCGACAAGCCGTCGGGCTTCACCTCGCACGACGTCGTCGCCAAGATGCGCGGGATCGCCAGGACCCGGCGCGTCGGACACGCGGGGACGCTCGACCCCATGGCCACCGGAGTACTGGTGCTGGGCGTCGAGAGGGCGACCAAACTCCTCGGGCACCTCGCGCTCACCGAGAAGGAGTACCTGGGCACGATCCGGCTCGGCCAGAGCACCGTCACCGACGACGCCGAGGGCGAGATCACCTCGTCCACGGACGCCTCCGGGGTCACCCGGGAGGGCATCGACGCCGGTGTCGCCGCCCTGAGCGGCGCGATCATGCAGGTGCCGTCCAAGGTCAGCGCCATCAAGATCGACGGCAAGCGCTCCTACGCCCGGGTCCGGGGCGGCGAGGAGTTCGAGATCCCGGCCCGTCCGGTCACCGTCTCCTCCTTCGTGGTCTACGACGTACGGGAGGCGCAGGCGGAGGACGGCACCCCCGTCATGGACCTGGTCGTCTCGGTCGTCTGCTCCTCGGGCACCTACATCCGGGCCCTCGCCCGTGACCTCGGCGACGGACTCGGCGTGGGCGGCCATCTCACCGCCCTGCGCCGCACCCGGGTCGGCCCCTACGGACTGGACGCGGCCAAGACGCTCGACCAGCTCCAGCAGGAGCTGACCGTGATGCCGATCGCGGACGCCGCGGCGGCCGCGTTCCCCCGCTGGGACGTGGACGACCGGCGCGCCAAGCTGCTGCTCAACGGCGTACGGCTGGACATACCGTCCCACGACCGGTCGCCGGTGGCCGTCTTCGGACCGGAGGACCGCTTCCTCGCCCTGGTCGAGGAGCAGCGCGGCAAGGCCAAGAGCCTCGCCGTCTTCGGCTGAAGCCTTTCGCTGACTGCTGAGCGCTGAGCGCTGAGCGCTGAGCACTGACGCGCACGCCGTGGAACCGGTGGCCCCGCCGCCGGTTCCACGGCGCCGCTGTTTCCCGGGGCACGGACAGCGGGCACGGACACAGCGCCGTTCACCCGTCCGGCCCGGCGCTCGGAGCGAATCCGGAGCGGTACGGGGGCGCGTTCGCCCGGTGTCCTTCCGCCCCCGCCCAGCCTCCGCCTACCGTCGAGACCATGGGACGCGCGGACCCGGCGACGCTCGCACACGGCTGCGACCTGGTGCGCGTCCACGATCTGGCGGGCCGCCCGCGCGGCGTCGGATTCGCCGCCGACCATCAGGGCACGGTCATCACCAGCCACGAGAGTGTCGACGGGCTCACCCGGCTGGTCCTGCACGCCCCCGGCGAGCGGACCTGGCTCGCCGGGGCCGAGGCCATCACCCCGCTGCCCGAGGCCGGACTCGCCCTGGTGCGCACCGAGGGCCTCGGGCTGCGGCCCGTCCCCGTGACCGCGCGCGGCCGGATCGTCCCCGGCGCCGATCTGCGGCTGCCGGCCGACGGCTGGCACCATGCGCGGGCCCTCGGCGCGGTCCAGGTGACCTATACCGCCACCGACCGCTTCCATCTCATCGACGAGGCCGTGGAACTCGCCGTTCCGGCCCAGGCCGCCGAAGCCCTGCGCCTCGGCGGCGAGGCGAGCGGTGGACCGGTGATCGACGCCGCCACCGGCGCGGTCCTCGCCGTGCTCGGCACCGCGCTCCAGGCCGGGCGGCGCGCCGCCGTGTTCGCCCTGCCGCTGCGCGTCCACGGGCTGCCGGAAGGGCCGCTCGCCGCGCTGCTGCGGCACAACGCGGCCACCGTCCCCGGGTACGGCGACGATCTCAACCTCGCCACCGTGCTGGAGCTGACCGCCACCTCCCTCGGCCCTTGCGCCCGGCCCGGACAGCCCTTTCCCGGACCGGGGATCCTCCGGCGGCTCACCGCCCCGGGACCGCCGGTGCTGGCGCTCGTCGGCGACCCGGGGACGGGCCGTACGACCGCGCTCGCCGCGCTCGCCGCCCACCGCGCCCATGGCCCCGAGCCCGCGCCCACGGTGTGGCTGCGCGGGGCCGATCTGCACAGCGAGGACGCCTCGGTCGCCGACGCGGTGGCCCGCGCCCTGCGGCGGGCCGGGCGGGTCCTGGCCGCGTCCGGGGCGTCCGGGGAGCTGTCCGGGATCACCCCCGAGCGCGTCGCCCACCTCGCCCGGCTGGCCGGCCGCCCCCTGCTGGTGGTGGTGGACGGCCCCGAGGAGATGCCGCCCGGGCTCGCCCGCAGGCTGCCGTCCTGGACGGCGGGGACCGCCCACTGGCTGGCCACCCGGTCGGCCCGGATGGCCCTCGGCTGCCGCCCCGAGCACTGGGAGTACGCCCTGCCGCTCCATCCGGCCGGGCCGCCCCCGCCCCGTACGGTCCGCCTCGCCGAGCTGTCGCCGGCCGAGGCGGCGGCCGCCCCGGAGCGCCACGGGCTGCCCGCCGGGCCGATCGCCCCCCCCCACGAGGGCCATCCCCTGGCGCTGGGGGCCCTCGCGGAGGTGCGGGGGGGCCTGCCCTTCGGCGTCGCCGGGCGGCCCGGGCGCGAGGAGGTCTTCGGCGCGCATCTGGACCTGGTCTGTCTGCGGATCGCGGTACGCGTGGCCGCCGCGGCCCGGCCGCCGCTCCGGGGCCCCGCCGTGCGGCGGCTGGCCGCCCGGGTCGCCGGGCGGGTCCACGAGGCCGCCCGGCGCTGTCTGGGGCCGGGCCACGGGGAGCTGGACCGCGAGTCCTTCGAGGAGCTCTTCCCCTGGCGGCCCGGCTGGGCGGCGGCGGTCCTCACGGAAGGGCTGCTCGTACCGGCGGGCGAGGGGTACCGCTTCGCGCACGAGGAGGTGGGGGAGTGGCTCCAGGGCGCGCGGCTGGACCCGGACGAGGCCCTGCGCACCCTCGTCCACCGGCCGCCCGCGCACGCCCCGGCCCGGCTGCCCTCGCGGCCCGGCCGCACGCTCACCCCCGGGCACGTACCGCCGCCGCCGGGCTCGGCCCGGCACCGGCCCCCGCCGCCGCTGCCCGTGCCGCGCCATCGGATCGGCCCGGTCGTCCACTCCCTGCTGCGGCTGGACCGCGTCCACGGCCCGGCCGCGCTGACCCGCAGGCTCAAGGACCTCATCGATGCGGTGATCCGCCCCGAGGCCGGGGCCGACGCGTACTGGTGGGCGGCGAGGCTGCTGGCGGGGACCCTGCTGAGGCTTCCCGCCCCCGAGTCCCAGCTGCCCATGCTGCGGCTCCTCGCCCGCCGTCTCGCCCGTTCCGCCCGGCGCGGTGTCCGCCCGCCCGCGGAGTTCGGCCCGGACTTCTGGCTCCGTCTCCGTCTCCCCGAACCCGCCCGCCTCGATCTCCTCCGCCTCCTCCTCCCCGCCGACGGCCCCCTGGGCCCGCCGCCGACGGCTCCTGCCGCCTCCGTGCCTCCCGGTACGCCGGTCCCGGTCCCGTCCCCGGTCTCGCCTCCGGCCGTGGCCTCCGTGTCTCCCGGTACGCCGGGGCCGGTGCCCGCGCCCTCCGACCCGGCCACCGCATCCCCCTCCGCTTCCCGCCCCGCCGGTTCGCCGCCCGGCACCGCCCAGGGCGCGTCCATGCTCCCGCAGGCAGGCCCGCCCGACGCTCTCGGCCGATGTCCCGCAACGGCCGTACGCCCTTGGGCCGAGATGCCCGGCCACGGGCAGCCCCCCGGCCCCGAGGGCCGCGCGTGGGCCGCCCCGGAAGATTCCGCTTACGACCCGGAGCCACCCCCGGCGGGGACCTCCCAGCGCTATCTGGACGCCGTCGCCGCCCGGCTGGAGGCCGACCCCGCGACCGTGCAGCCCCTGCTCTGCCGCTGGTTCACCGACAACACCCCGCTCCCCACCCACCCCGGGGACCGGATGCGCCCCACCGCCGGGGCCGTCGCCCAGGCGCTGCTGTACGCGCGACGGGCGCTCGCCCTCGACGATCTCGCGGAGGCGCTGGCCGAGAGCGGGCACGCCCGCGCCGACGAGCTGCTCGCCGCGCTCGCCGACGAGGAGCCCTCCGCGCTCTGCCGGGCCGTCGACCGCTGGGCCCACGACCCGCGCCCCGGCCGGCGGGCCGCGGCCGCCGCGTACGCGCTGCCCGTCGCCGCCCGCGTCACCAGCGAGGCGGACCGGAGACTGCTCCGCTACGCCGCCCACGAACTCCTCGGCCGCCCCGACGACGCCGCGTCGCACGGAACGGCCCTCGCCGTGCTCGTACAGGATCCGCACGCCCGCTCCCGGGTGCTCCGGCGGGCGCTGGCGTCCTACGCCGCCGCGATCCCCGGGCTCTCGGCGAGCGCCCTCGCCACCGCCCTCGTCACCCACCCCGAACCGGTGTTCGCCGCTTTCCGCTCCCGGCTGCGGGCGGACGACCGGGCGGGCGAGGTGCTGACGGCCCTCGCCGGGGCCACCGTGCCCGCCCTCGCCCGCCGCGCCGCCGCGCTGGTGGCCGAGTACCTCGAACTGCACCCGGGCGGCGCGGCGTACGCCGCCGTCTTCGTCGACCGCCGGCTCGATCACGGCCCGGCGGCCCGATCCCTGCTCTTCCCGCTGGTCAGCACCGCACTGCGGGAGGGCCCCGGCAGACTGCGCCAGGCGCTCGCCCCCGTACTGGCCGCCCCAGGGAATGCCCTCTCGCGCCCGCTGCGGGCCGAGCTGCTCGACGTACTGCTGGCGGCCTGTCCGCCGTACGAGCACGAGACCGCCACCGCCCTGCTGAAGGCCGCCGCGCTCGGCCGCGCGGCCCGGCCGGAGGCGGCCACCCGCGAGCTGGTGCGCCGCGCCGGGCTGCTGCTCACCGCCGCCCCCGGGGGTGCGGTCCGCTTTGAACGGCAGCTGCTGAGGCTGGCCCGGGCCGCCCCCGGCTTCGCGGAACTCCTCGCCGGATGGCTGGCCGGACCCCCTCAGGACTGGTCCGCGCCCATCGGCCCGGAGGCCCGCCGGACGATCGGCTCACTGGGCTCCCCGACACCGATGCGAAGCGACGGCCCCGGGCATGGCAGTCTTAGACCTGCGTAGTCAGCTGTCGTTATATCGGCATACCAGTACACAGGTTCAGGCGAGGAGCGGTCACAGTGCAGCGCTGGCGTGGCTTGGAGGACATTCCCCAGGACTGGGGACGCAGCGTCGTCACCATCGGCTCCTACGACGGGGTGCACCGCGGACACCAGCTGATCATCGGACGCGCGGTCGAGCGCGCCCGCGAGCTGTCCGTGCCGTCGGTCGTCGTGACCTTCGACCCGCACCCCAGCGAGGTGGTGCGCCCCGGCAGCCACCCGCCGCTGCTCGCGCCGCACCACCGGCGCGCGGAGCTGATGGCCGAACTGGGCGTCGACGCGGTGCTGATCCTGCCGTTCACCGCCGAGTTCTCCCAGCTCTCCCCGGCGGACTTCATCGTCAAGGTGCTGGTGGACAAGCTCCACGCCCGGCTGGTCGTGGAGGGCCCGAACTTCCGCTTCGGCCACCGCGCGGCCGGCAAGGTGGACTTCCTCGCCGAGATGGGCGAGACCTACGACTACGAGGTCGAGGTCATCGACCTCGTCGTGACGGGCGAGGCGGGCGGCGGGCTGCCGTTCTCCTCCACCCTCACCCGCCGGCTGGTCGCCGACGGCGACGTCGAGGGGGCGGGCGAGATCCTGGGCCGCCCGCACCGCGTCGAGGGGATCGTCGTCCGGGGCGCGCAGCGCGGCCGTGAACTCGGCTTCCCCACCGCCAATGTGGAGACCCTGCCGCACACCGCGATCCCGGCGGACGGCGTGTACGCGGGCTGGCTGACGGTGTCCGGCGAACGGATGCCCGCGGCGATCTCGGTGGGCACGAACCCGCAGTTCGAGGGCGTCGAGCGGACGGTGGAGGCGTACGCGATCGACCGCGTCGGCCTCGATCTGTACGGGCTGCACGCGGCCGTCGACTTCCTGGCGTACGTACGCGGCCAGCGGAAGTTCGAGTCCGTCGACGCCCTGCTGGTGGCGATGGCCGAGGACGTCAAGAAGTGCCGTGAGCTGACGGCCGAGGGCTGATCCCGCCGCTGTCCCGTACGCCCCGGGCCCGACCAGGACCGGGGCGGAGCACCGGCCCCGGACACCGGGCCGGCCCCGGTCAGGCCCAGTGGCAGGCCACACCCGCCCCCGACACCACCCCAGGCTCCTCCGAGCGGCACCGCCCCGCCACCCCCGCCCGCTCCGCCTCGCCCGAGGCCAGCACCGGGCATCTGACATGGAAGCGGCAGCCGCCGGGGATCTTGGCCGGGTCGGGCGGCTCGCCGGTCAGCACAGCCGCCGGAACCGCCGACTCCGGCAGTACCGACAGCAGCGCCCGGGTGTAGGGGTGCCGGGGAGCCGTCAGCACCTCCTGGGCCGGACCGCACTCCACGATCCGGCCCAGATACATCACCGCCACCCGGTCCGCGATGTTCCACGCCAGCCCCAGATCGTGCGTCACCACCAGCGCGGACAGCCCCAGTTCGGCGCGGAGCCGCAGCAGCAGCGCGAGGATCTCCCCGCGTACGGAGGCGTCCAGCGAGGCCACCGGCTCGTCCGCGACGATCAGCTCCGGCTCCAGGACCAGCGCGCCCGCGATCACCACCCGCTGCCGCTGACCGCCCGACAGCTCGTGCGGATACCGGGAGACGAACCGCCCGGGCGGCCGCAGACCGGCCCTGGCCAGCGCGCCCGCGACCGCCGCGCCCCCGTCCCCCGCGCACCCGTGGATCCGCAGCCCCTCCGCGACCGCCTCGTACACCGAATGGCGCGGGTTGAGCGCGCCGCTCGGATCCTGGAGCACCAGCTGAACCCGCCTCCGGTGCGCCCGCAGGGCGCGCGCGGTGTGCAGAAGGGGCCGGCCGTCGAAGTCGATCCGGCCGGCCGTGGGCCGCACCAGCCCCAGCAGGGCGCGCGCCAGCGTGGTCTTGCCGCAGCCGGACTCGCCGACCAGCGCCACGATCTCGCCCCGCCCCACCGCGAGGTCCACCCCGTCCACGGCCCGCGCGCCCGGCCCGCCGCGCCGCCCGGGGAAGACGACCTCAAGACCGGTGGCGGCCAGCAGCGGTACGGCGGTCATGACAGCTCCCCGAGCGGGCCGCCCGGCCCCTTGGCGGCGGACGCCCGCACACAGGCGGCCCGGTGTTCCCCGTCCCCCGTCAGCCGCTGCTCCTGCTCGGCGCAGACCGCCAGCGCCACCGCGCAGCGCGGATGGAAGGCGCACCCGGGCGGCAGCGCGGACGGATCCGGCGGATCGCCCGGCAGCCCGCGCGGGGCGTGGCGCGAGGCGGGGTCGCCCACCCGGGGGAAGGCCGCCGCCAGGGCCTGGCCGTAGGGGTGGCGCGCGGCGGTCCAGACGGCGTTCGCCGGTCCCTCCTCCACCACCCGCCCCGCGTACATCACGGCCAGCCGGTCGCAGACCTCCGCCAGCACCGCCAGATCGTGGCTGATCATCAGCAGTCCGATGTCCTGCTCGGCGACCAGCCGCCCGATCAGCCCCAGGATCTGCGCCTGGACCATCACATCCAGCGCGGTCGTCGGCTCGTCGGCGACGATCAGCCGGGGATCGCAGGCCAGCGCCATCGCGATCATCACCCGCTGGCGCTGGCCGCCGGACAGCTCGTGCGGACGGGCGTCCGCGTGCCGCTCGGGCAGACCGACCCGGGAGAGCAGCTCGGCCACCCGCGGCCGGACCGCCCGGGGCGTCGCCCGCCGGTGCAGCAGGATCGGCTCGGCGATCTGGTCGCCGATCCGGCGTACCGGGTTCAGCGCGTGCATGGCCCCCTGGAAGACCAGCGAGGCGCCCGCCCAGCGCACCGCCCGCAGTCTGCCCCACCGCATGGTGAGGACGTCCTCGCCGTCGAGGAGGATCTCCCCGCTCAGCCGGGTCCCGGCGGGCAGCAGCCGCAGCAGCGCGAGGGCGAGCGTCGACTTCCCGCACCCCGACTCTCCGGCGAGGCCCAGCGTCCGCCCGGCGGCGAGGCTCAGATCGACTCCCCGCACGGCGGGCACGGCGCCCGCGCCCGTACCGTACGTCACCCGCAGATCCCGGATCTCCAGCAGGCTCACCGGTCCACCCCCCGCCTCGGGTCGAGCACCGTCTCGATCGTCCGCCCGCAGAGCGTGAACGCGAGCGCCACCACCGCGATCGCCAGCCCGGGCGGGGCGAGGCACCACCAGTGGCCGGAGGAGACCGCGCCCGCCTCGCGCGCCTCCTGGAGCATTCCGCCCCAGGAGACGACCATCGGATCGCCGAGTCCGAGGAAGGCGAGCGTCGCCTCGGTCAGAATCGCGGCGGAGATCCCCAGCGTGGTCTGCGCCAGCACCAGCGGCATCACATTCGGCAGCACATGACGGCTCATGATGTGCCGGTGCCCGCCGCCGAGCGCCTTCGCGCGCTCGATGTACGGGCGGGACTCGACCGCGACGGTCTGCGCCCGCACCAGCCGCGCGGTCGTCGGCCAGCTGGTCACCCCGATGGCGATGATCACCGTCCAGACGCTCCGGGACATCACGGTCGCCAGCACGATCGCGAGCACCAGCGTCGGCATCACGAGGAACCAGTCGGTGACCCGCATCAGCACGGTGGCGAACCAGCCGCCGTAGTGCCCGGCGGCGATGCCCACGAGAGCGCCGATCGCCACCGACATCCCCGCCGCCAGCAGCCCCACGGTGAGCGAGATCCGCGCCCCCCACACCAGCAGCCCGAGCAGCGGCCGGCCGAACTGGTCCGTGCCCAGCCAGAACGCGGCGCTCGGCGGCTCCAGCGGATCGCCCGGCGCGCCCGTGACCTTCCGTACGTCCTCGTCGGCCAGCAGCGGCGCGAGGAGCGCGACGGCGGCGATCAGCGTGAGCGCGCCGAGGCCGAGGAGGCCCGCCCGGTGCGCGCGGTAGGAGTGCCAGAACCGGACGGCCGCGCCGGGGCGGCGGGCGGGGGCCGGGGAGCGGGGGAGCGCGGATTCCGTCATCGGGCCACCCGGGGGTCGAGCAGGGGGCAGAGCAGGTCGGCGAGGAGATTCATCACGATCATCGCTCCGGCGAAGACCAGGAACAGCCCCTGGACCAGCGGCAGATCGGGCACGCTGAGCGCCTGGTAGAACAGCCCGCCGAGGCCCGGCCAGGAGAACACCGTCTCCACCAGGATCGATCCGGCCGCCACATGCCCCAGATTGATGAAGACCATCGTCACCGTCGGCAGCAGCGCGTTGGGCACGGCGTGACGGCGTCGTACGGCCGAGTCCCGCAGCCCCTTCGCCCGCGCGGTCGTCAGATAGTCGCCGCCCATCTCGTCCAGCAGCGAGGACCGCATCACCAGCAGCGTCTGCGCGTATCCCACCGCGACGAGCGTCACGACCGGCAGCACCAGATGGTGCGTCACATCGACGGCGTGCGCGAGGCCGCTCTCCGTACCCGTCGACATGCCCCCGGTGGGGAAGAGCCCCGGCACCGGCCCCGCGCCCACCGCGAAGACGGTGATCAGCAGGAGTCCGAGCCAGAACGACGGCACCGACCACAGGGCCAGCGCGACCCCGGTGTGCACCCGGTCGCCCGGGCCGCCGTGCCGCCAGGCGGCACGTGCGCCGATCCAGAGCCCGATCGCCGAGTACAGCACCACGGCGACCCCGGTCAGCAGCAGGGTCGCGGGGGCCTTCTGCGCGATCAGCTCGCCCACCGGGGCCCGGAACTGGTACGAGACGCCGAGGTCGCCCGTCAGCGCCTTCGCGCAGTAGTCGGTGAACTGCCGCCACAGCGGCAGGTCGAGGCCGAACTGATGGCGCAGCGCGTCCAGCTGGCCCGCCGTGGTGGGGGTGCCCCTGGTCAGCGCCCGCACCGGGTCGCCGGGGACGATCCGGAAGAGGAAGAAGCCGGTGACGAGCACGGCGAGGAGGGAGACCGCCGCGCCGCCCAGCCGGCCCGCCGTGTAGAGCAGATGGGCGCGCGGGGAGGCCACCGGCTACTCGCGGTCGTCGGCGGTGGCCCGGCGGCGCAGCGCCACCAGCCCGGTGAGCACCGCCGCCGCCGCGATCAGCGCGCCGATGCCGACCACCACCTCGGTCGCGGACGCGGCCTCCCCGGAGCGGCCGTGGCCGTCCGCGGGCTTCGCCGACCACCAGCTCCAGTAGCCGTCCTGCCCCCAGAGGCTGCCGCCGTCCTCGGGCATCGTCGTGATCGACTCGATGTGGTCGGTCCGGTACGCCTCCACGGCGTTCGGATACGCGAGAACATTCATCAAGCCCGTGTCGTACAGCCGTGATTGCATGCGTTTCACCACTTCAGCCCGTTTGACCGGGTCGTATTCGGCGATTTGCCGTGCGTACAGTTCGTCGAATCGCCGGTCGCAGATGAAATTGTCGGTGGAGCCACTGCCCGAAGGGGTCGCCGGAAGCGCGGCACAGGTGTGGATCGAGAGGACGAAATCCGGGTCGGGATTGACCGACCAGCCGTCGAAGGCGAGATCGTAGTCGCCCTTCAGCCAGGAGTCGGAGACATTGTCACGGCACTCCATCCGGGTCTCGACGCCCAGCTCGCGCCACACCTCGTGGAGATATCTGCCGATGTGCGCGTCGTACGGGTCGGCGGCGTGGCACAGCAGCCGGAGCGCGAGGGGCTCGCCGTTCTTCCCGGTGCGGACTCCGTCGCCCTTTCGCCGATAGCCGGCCCCGTCCAGCAGTGCCGCCGCTCTCGCCGGGTCGTGGGCGATCTCCTGGTGCGGCTCCGGCCGCCAGAAGTACGCGCCGAAGCGCGGCGGGATGTACCCCGCGCCCTCGGTCGCATGGCCCTGGAAGAGCCCCTCCACGATCTCCCGGCGGTCGACGGCGTGGAAGAGGGCCCGGCGTACGGCGGGGTCGCGCAGCGCCCGGTGACCGGTGCCGAACGCCCTGCCGTTCCGGGCCCGCGCGCCGGGGTTGACCGCGAGGGCGAGGAACCGGCGGCCGGGCGCGTCATTGACCCTGATGTCCGCGGTCCGGCGCAGGGCGGCGGCCTGGGCGGGGACCAGGCCCTGGACGAAGGAGACCTCGCCCTTGCGCAGCGCGGCGACGGCGGCGTCGCCGTCCTTGTAGAACTTGAGGAGCAATTCGTCGAACGCGGGAGCACCGCGCCAGAAATCCTTGTTGGGTTCCAGTCTGATGAACTGGTCGACCTCGAAACCGGTGATGACGAACGGGCCGTTGCCGACGATGGGGAAATGGCGGTCATTGTTGAAGGCGGAGAGATCGCCGATCCGCTCCCATACGTGCCGGGGCACGATCGGGATGTCGAGCGCGACCATATTGGCCTGGGGCTTCTTCAGCTCTACGACGAGCGTTCGCGGGTCGGGCGCGGTGACTTCACGGAAGTTCGCGGTGAAGCTGCCGTTGGCCGCGGCGGCCTTCTCGTCGGACATCATCCTGTTGAACGTCCAGGCCGCGTCGTCGGCCGTCGCCCGTCTGCCGTCGGACCACCGGGAGTTCTCCCGGATGGTGTAGGTCCAGGTCAGTTTGGACGGCGAGGACTTCCACGCGGTGGCCAGCCCCGGGATCACCCGGCCGTCCCCGGGGTCGTAGTTCGTCAGATACTCGTAGGCCAGCCGGTGCACGGTCGTCGACACCAGCCGCTTGGCCAGAAAGGGGCTGAGCGAGTCCACGCTCTGCGAGACGGCGACGGTCAGCACCTGTCTGCCCCCGCCGGAGGGTGCCGCCGACGGCGCGGCGGGCGCGAGGACCAGCAGCGCGGCGACCGCGCACATCCAGGGCCGTGCCCGGGCACGGGACTCTGAGGGTTCTGCGACCATGGCGGCGACCTCGCCTCGTGACTCACGGGCCGGTGATGCGAGGTGTACCAGCGGGGTCCGGCCGCGTCAACGCTCGGCGGGACCGGCGTGTGGGCCGCCACGACGACGGCGGGGTCCGCACCGCTGTCGCGATACGGACCCCATGAGGCCGCCGCCCGCCGCCCTCCTACTGCCTCGGCGGCTGTGGCGGCTGCCTCGGCGGCCACTCGGCGAGCGGCGGCTGCTCCTGCTGATCGGGCTGGTCAGGACCACCCGGCCGGCCCTGTGCCGGGGGAGGCCCCTGATGCTGCTGATGCGGCGGCTGCCCGGGCGGCCCCGGCTGCTGAGGAAGGCCCTGCGGCGGATACGGGCCGCCGTACTGCTGCTGCGGAGGCGGGAACGGCCCGCCCTGCCCCGGCGGGGGCTGCTGGTACTGCTGCTGCGGGGGGTACGGCGAAGGCTGCCCCGGCCCCTGTCCCGGCTGCGGCGGCTGCTGCTGACCGGGCACCTGCGGCGGGCCGTACGGCGAGGGCGGACCCTGCTGCCCGGGGTGACCCGGGTACCCCTGCGGCCCCGGCATCGGCGGCTGACCCGGCCCGGGAACCTGACCCGGCATCGGGGCCTGGGCCTGCTGCTGCCCCGGCATCGGCGGAGGCATGGTCGGCGGCGGATTCCCGTCGGCGGTCCAGAGCCCCTGCTGCTGCTGGGCCCGGACGAAGTCCTCGGCGATCAGCGCCGACAGACTGAAGTACGCCTCCCGGGTCTTGGGCCGCATCATGTCGAGATCGACCTCCGCGCCCGCCGCGAGATGCTCGTCGAACGGCACCACGACCACACCGCGGCAGCGCGTCTGGAAGTGCGCCACGATGTCATCCACCTTGATCATCTTTCCGGTCTCGCGCACCCCGGAGATGACCGTGACGGAACGCTGCACCAGCTCCGCGTACCCGTGAGCGGAGAGCCAGTCCAGCGTCGTCGACGCGCTGCTCGCACCGTCCACGGACGGTGTCGAGACGATGATCAGCTGGTCGGCCAGATCCAGCACCCCGCGCATCGCGCTGTAGAGCAGCCCGGTGCCGGAGTCGGTGAGGATGATCGGGTACTGACGGCCCAGTACATCGATCGCCCGCCGGTAGTCCTCGTCGTTGAACGACGTGGAGACGGCCGGGTCCACGTCATTGGCGATGATCTCCAGCCCGGAGGGGGCCTGCGAGGTGAAGCGGCGGATGTCCATGTACGAGTGGAGATACGGGATCGCCTGCACCAGATCCCGGATGGTGGCCCCGGTCTCCCGGCGCACCCGGCGGCCGAGCGTGCCCGCGTCGGGGTTGGCATCGATCGCCAGGATCTTGTCCTGCCGCTCGGTCGCCAGGGTCGACCCCAGCGCGGTGGTCGTGGTGGTCTTGCCGACACCGCCCTTGAGGCTGATCACGGCGATCCGGTAGCAGGAGAGCACCGGCGTACGGATCAGCTCCAGCCGGCGCTGCCGCTCGGCCTCCTCCTTGCGGCCGCCCAGCTTGAACCGGGACGCGCTGCTCGGACCCCGGCTGGACCTGGCCTTCTGCTTGTTGTTGCGCAGCAGCCGGTCGGAGGAGAGCTCCACCGCCGCGGTGTAACCCAGCGGCGCGCCCGGCACCGAGCGCTCGCGCTGGTCATGGGTGACCGGGGTGGGCCAGGCGGCCCCACCGCGCGGATCGGAGGGGGGACCGGCCTGCTGGCCGGAAGGCTGCTGCTGCGGAGGCAGCGGCACGGACGCCCCGGCTCCGGGCCCGGGCCCGCCGGGCTGCCCCTGCCGGGGGTGGCCGTAACCGGGCTGCGGTGCCGCGGGCGGCTGCGGAGGGCCGGGCTGGTGCTGCTGCTGTGGCGGCTGCGGGTAGCCGTAGCCCGGGGGCGGGGTCTGCGGCCCGTTCGGGTGCGGGAATCCATAACCCGGCTGCGGGGCCGGGGGCGCGGGCGGATACGCGCCGTGCTGGGGGAAGAGCCCCGGCTGAGCGGCGGCGGGCATCGGCTGCGCACCGCCGTGCGCCGGAGCCTGCGGCGGTGTCTGTGCCGGGGAAGCCGGGGGAATGGCGGGCTGTCCCGGCCCGGGGGCCTGCGGAGGGAGGGGCCACTGCGGGGCGGACGCGGGGGCGGCCGGCTGGAAGGCGGGCGGCAGGGGCGGCAGCCCCGCCTCCGGCGCGGACTGCCCCGGCGACCAGGCGGGCGCCGGTGCGGGCGGGGCCTGTCGGCCCTCCGCCCCGGCCGGTGCGCCACCGTCGCCGCTGTCCTCCGGAGCACCCTCGTCCGGCCCTGTCCCGGTGTCGGTCTCCGTGCCTGCCACCGGCTCCGAGCCGTCCCGCTCACCGCCCGGGCCGGACACGGCGGCGTCCGCGTCCGCGCCGGGAACCTCGTCCGGGCCGGAGGCGGTGCCCGCCGGTTCGCCCGTGGGCGCGGCCCCGGCCTCGGTGCCGGAGGCGGTGCCCGGCCAGTCGTCGGTGGCCGAGCGAGCCCGGCGGCCACCCGCCACCGAGCCCCCGAAGCCGTCGGCCCGGCCTTCGGAGCCGGGCGCCTCGGCGGGGGCCTCGCTTGCTCCGGGGCCTCCGGGGCCTCCGGGGCCTCCGGCGCTCTCGGCCGACGCACCCGAAGCCGCCTTCCTGGCCTGCTCCTCCGCCTCCGCCGCCTTGGCGGCGTCGAGCGCGGCGAACTCCCGCTTCAGCGCGGCGGGAGAGAAGCGCATGGTCGCCCCGCTCTCCACACTGCCGCCCCCATAAGCCTGCGCGGCGGGCGCGGAGTCGGACTCACCGGAATCCGCGGCCGCGGACACAGCCGGCCGCGGAGCCGGAGCCTGCGGTACCGGAACCTGTGCCGCTGGATCAGCCGCCGGGGGCGCAGGGAGATGAGGAGCCGGGACATGAGGAGCCGGGAGAGAGGGAGTCGCACCGGCGGCCCCACCGCCGAACCCCTGTCCCGGTCCCTGTCCCTGCTCCTGTCCCTGGAACTGCCCCGGCGCGAGGGGCGGCGGCGTCCACTGAGGCTCGAATCCGCTTCCCGCGGGCAGCCCCGGCGTCGCCACCGGAGCCCCGACGGGCGGCGGCGGAGGCGGAGGCGGAATCCGGCCCGCCCCCGAAGCGTCGCCCGACGCGTTCTGCGTGTACCAGGCCGGCGGGGTGTAGTCGATGGTGAACTCACCCGTCATCTCGGCGGGATCCGCGTCGGACTCGTCGGCGGGAGGGGTCCATCCCCCGCGGATCTCGTCCCGATCGCTGTTCACTGTGCCTCCTGGTGTGGTCGAGCACCCTTGTGCGTCGTGGGTGGGGGCGACCGCTCTGTCTTCCGATCGACCCGGCTCTCCGCCCGGGAACACGATGGGCGTCCCCGCAGGTTCTTCTGCCGCTGTCCGTCCCAGCCTAATCGTCAACAAGGGCGGCCCGGCAGGCCCGATGCCCGACGTCCGCTGTCCCGTGCGTCACGCCCCGCCCCACGCCCTGCCCCCAAGTGAACCGAGCACGGCGGAGCGTGAGGGGCCGAGCGGGCGATCGGTACGGTCCGACAGACGCACCGGCCTCCTCACCCGCCCCACCGGCGCGGACGGATCAGTTCAGATCGAACTCCCCGTCCCGCGCCCCCAGAACGAACGCCCGCCACTCGGCCTCCGTGTACCGCAGCACGGTGTCGGGGTCCAGCGAGGACCGCATCGCGACCGCACCGCCCGGCAGATGAGCGATCTCGACCCGCTCCTCCTCCTCGCTCGTGCCGGGGGCACTGAGCCACTCGACTCCCGAGATGTCGAGTGCGTACAGCTCGTCCTTCTCCTGCGCGCTCCCCATGGATCAAGCTCCTTTTCGGTAAACGGTTCGGCAACCGGCCCCGCCCCACGCGCCGGTGCTCACCGGGCGGCCGACGGCCGGTCCACATCACTCAGGAGTCTAGGCCGACCACGCCCCGTGATCCGAGACAATCCACAGCCCCGGGCGTATGAACGTACGAGCGTACGAACCCCCTACCTACCTACCTACCGACCGACCGACCGCCCGTCGCCCGCCGCCCGTCGCCCGCCGTCGCGCGGCGCGACCGCGCGTCAGTCCATCCGCCGGGCAGCGCCCAGCAGCCCGGTCTCCGCGTCCGTACCACTGGTCATCACCCAGCTCCGCTCACTCCCCGAGCACCACAGCGTGACCCCGTCCGCCAGCGTCGGCAGCGCGTCGCTCTCCGCCCGCGAGAGCCCGAGGATCCGGCCGATCTGCTCCGCCTCCTGCGGCGACACCCGCTGCACCCCCACCAGCGTGGAGTCCCGCAGCAACCGGGGGGCCACCGGGCTCAGATACGGCAGCAGCGTCAGCACCGACTGCCAGGGCGACGACACGACCCGCCCCCGGGGCGGCCGCATACCGCAGTCGCGCACCACCACGACCGGACTGCCCACCGTCGCGCCCATCGGCGGCACCCGCCCCACATCATGGAGCGTCACACAGTCGAGCCCGGCGCCCGCCGCCTGCGCCAGACCGGACCACACACCGGCCCGCCCGGTCTCCACCGCCACCCGCGCCCCCGTCCCGGCCGCCCGGAGCGCGACCACCTGGGCCGTCCACAGACCGCCGATCAACAGCACGTCGTACGGCGTGGAACGGTGGAAGCCCACCATCAGCGGGCGCCCCTCCGCGTCGTCGCCGATCACCACACCGTCGTCCCCGACCGGCAGCGACAGCGCGCCCAGATCGCCGATCGGCATGGTGTGCCCCGGATGCCTCGGACCGCGCAGCCCGCGCGCCATCCCGGCCCCCCTCATCGGGCACCGCCCAGCGGAAGCGTCGCCAGCGCACCGGGAAGCTGCTCCCGGTCGAGCCGTACAAGCCCTATCCGCGCCGCGCGCACCGACTGCTCCAGCGCCCTGCGCACCCCGATCAGCTCGGTGTCCGAGCCACCGGTGACCCGCACATGCCCCGACACCGCCAGCGCCCCCCGGTGCGCCCCGCGCCGCAGCGTGAGGCTGAACGTCGTCGCGTACGCGGGCGTCGCCGTCAGCAGCGACACCAGCTTCGGCAGCGGAGCCGCCCCCCGCCCCAGCTCGGGCCAGCGGCCCACCGCGTACGTCGTGTGCCAGCGGTCGTCACACCGCCACACCCGCGCCGTCTCGGAGGTCCGGCGCTGCGGCGCGGCATCCGGCCGGCTCGCCCGCGCGGCCAGCCGCGGACTCGCGCACGCCGCCGTCGCCACCGTGGAGTTCAGCTCCTCCTGATCCAGTACGACGGCCTGGAAACCGGCCCCCGTGACCCGGCTGGCCACATGGTCCGCCACCCGCACCAGACAGCGCTGCGCCCCCTCAAGACCGCCGCCGCGCGCCTCCACGGCCTCCCGGCACAGCTCCGGATCCAGCTTCACCGCCACCCAGGTCATCCTGAGCGCGGGCGCGCCCGTCCGCTCCTGGAGCGGCGCGTACGACAGCCGGGCCATCGACTGCTGCGGCAGATGCGGGGCGGGCGCGGACCGCACCTGCTGCACCAGTTGCACCGACTCCACCACTATGTCGTCCACCGTCAGCGCGCCGCCCAGCGCGGAGAGCGGGAGCGACCGCGCGCCGAAGGCCGGGCGCAGCGCGTCGCCGCTCGCCTCGACCCGTACCACCGCCGTCAGAAAGCCGCCGTCGCCCAGCATGCCGACGGTCCGCCGGTCGCGGTCGACGTAGGCGAACGGCCGGAACCCGGGAACGCCCTCCGCCACCGGGGCCAGTGAGGGGTCGGTGTCCGCCGGGGACGGCCGCGCGCCGCGCCTGCGGGAGCGCAGGGCCAGCGCGGTCGACAGCCAGTCCTGGGCCGCGTGCCCGCGCCGCCGTACGAAGGCGAGCAGCAGCAGCGCGCCGCCCGCCGTCATCGTGGGGATCAGCCAGAGACCTTCCAGCACCAGCCCGACCAGGGCGAGCGCCAGCGCGATCTGCGCCAGCGCCAGTTGGTGCAGCCTCAGCGGGCCGATGCGGCCGCTGTGGGAAAGGGGGCGCAGCGCGGTGGTCGCGGGCGCGCCCGCGGACGACGGGGTCCCTTCCGCGGCCGGTGCCTGCGCACCGCCTCTCGCGCGCTGTTTCCGGGGAGCGCCGCGACGCCGATCGGAAGTCCGCCCATTTCGCGCGCGCGTCGCCGTACCCATCCCCGCGTTGCCCCCTTGTGTCCGTAACTGCCAAATTCCTATGGGCGTTGACCGGGCGATCACCCTACCTGAGCAGTAAGCCGTCGGCCCCAGCAGGCATAGTAGGAGGGCGGTACGAGCGCCGGCCCCTCTCGGTGAGGTTGAGCCTGGCAGCCCAGCGGGGAGAGGGACAGCGGACAGATGGCATCACGTCGGGACGAACTCAACGCGTACACCTTCGCCAAACGGAGGCTGATCGCACAGTTCTTGCAGCCCAGCACCACCGGCTCGGAGGAGGGCGCGCCGCGTCCCCTGCGCGCCGTGGTCCCCGGCGCGATCGTCGGCGTGGTCATTCTCGCGGGGTTCGCGGCCTGGGGGATGTTCAAGCCGGTGGCTCCCAAGGGCTGGAACGACCCCGGTGAGAACGTCATCATCGCCAGTAAATCCACCACGCGATATGTGGTGTTGAAGACGGACGGCAAGGTGCAGCTGCATCCCGTTCTGAATATGTCGTCGGCAAAACTCCTCCTCAACGCCGACAAAGGAAAAGTCATCAATGTAGATGAATCGGTGCTCGACAAGGGCGATATTCCGCACGGCGCGACCTTGGGAATTCCCTACGCCCCCGACCGCCTCCCCTCCGCCAAGGAGGCGGGCTCGGCCAAGCGCTGGGCCGTGTGCGAGCGCCCGGGAGCGGGCGGCCGGTCCATCGAGAAGGCGGCCTTCGTGCTCGCCGAGCGCGAGCGGGACAAGACCGACGGCGCGGGCCGGCTGAGCGGCGGGGAACTGCTCTTCGTGGAGGGCCCGGACAAGGTCCGGTACGTCGTGGACGCGGCGGGCAGGGCGTATCCACTGGCCCCCGGGGAACGGCTGCTGCGCCAGATCGCCGACCAGGGCCGGGTGCCGCAGCGGGTCTCCGCCGCCTGGCTGGCGACCCTGCGCGAGGGCGACACCATCGACTTCCCCGAGATCGGCGCCGTCCCGGGCTCGGACGCCGGCATCCCCAGCGGCGACCTGGAACCCGCCCTGAACAAGGTCGGCATGGTCCTGGAGGCGAGCGCCGGGACCAAGGACCAGAAGTACGTGGTCCTCCCGGGCCGGGTGGCCCCCGTCTCGGACTTCACCGCGAAGCTCCTCCTCAACAGCGAGAAACTGGTCCCCCTCGGCCAGGACGGCAAGGCCGAGCGCCTCAGCGGCGGCGCCTTCCGGCCGGGCGAGCCCTTCAACCAGGAGAAGCGCTGGCCGCAGCTGCTCCCCGAGCCCGTCAACTCCGCGAGCGAGGGCAAGGGCAGCCGTAACACGGTGTGCAACGTCCTGCGCGGCGTCGACCCGGACAGCGGCTCGACGACCCTCAGCACCTGGGCGGGCGCGGACTTCCCCGCCACCCTGCCGGTCGGGTCGAGCAGCGCGTACGTCACTCCCGGCTCCGGCCAGCTGTTCCGCCAGTTCACGGGCTCCCGTACGGACACCGGATTCCTCTTCCTGGTCACCGACACCGGGCTGCGCTACGCGATGCAGTCCAACGGCGACAGCGCCGCGGACTCCTCCGGCATCGGCTCCTCCGGCACGAAGGAAGAGAGGGAGGCCCGCCGTCAGGAGGCCCAGCTGGCGCAGATCCAGCTCGGCTACAAGGACGTCGTCCCGCTGCCGGTGCCCGCCGCCTGGTCCGCGTTCCTGCCGACCGGCCCCCGGCTCTCGACCGGCTCCGCGAGCCAGCCGCAGGGCTCATGAGGACGCCGTGCGGGCCCCTGCGCCCGGCCCCGCCCTCCCGTCGGCTGTTCGCGGTGGCCGCCGCCACCGCCGTCGGCTGCCTCGGGCTGCCCGTGCCGTCCGCCGTCGCCGACACACCGGGCCAGTGCGGTTATCCCGGCGAGATGTACCAGGGGCGGCCCTGGGCGCTGCAACGGGTGCTGCTGGACGAGCTGTGGAAGCAGTCCACCGGCGAAGGCGTCCGGGTCGCGGTCATCGACACGGGCGTCGACATCAAGAACCCCCAGCTCAAAGGCGCGGTGGACGCCAAGAGCGGGCTGAATCTGATGCCCGAGAACCTCAAGGACGCCAACGGGAACAAGGTCGAGCGCGGCGCGGAGAACGGCACCACGGACACCGTGGGCCACGGCACCAAGGTCGCCGGCATCATCGCCGCCCGCCCCATGGACGGCACGGGCTTCTCCGGCCTCGCCCCCAAGGCCACGATCATCCCCATCCAGCAGAACGACGCCGAGGGCAACGGCACCGCCGTCTCCCTCGCCAAGGCCATCGACGAGGCCGTGGAGCGGGACGCCGGAGTCATCAACATCTCCCAGGACACCGCGAAGGCCGTCGAGCCCACCCCCCTGCTGAAGCAGGCCGTCGACCGGGCGCTGGCCGAGGGCGTCGTCGTCGTCGCCTCCGCCGGCAACGACGGTCAGGGCGGAAACGTCAAGAAGACCTATCCCGCGTCGTACGAGGGCGTCCTGGCGGTCGCCTCCTCCGACCGCAACAACGAGCGCGCCGCGTTCTCCCAGTCCGGCGATTTCGTCGACGTCGCCGCCCCGGGCGTGGACATCATCACCACGGTCCCCGGCGGGGGCCACTGCGCCGACAACGGCACCAGCTTCTCCGCCCCCTACGTCGCCGCCGTCGCCGCCCTCATCAAGAGCAAGCACAAGAACTGGACCCCCCGGCAGATCACCGCCCAGATCCAGCAGACCGCCGAACGGTCCACCTCGGACCACGACCGCCTGGTCGGCTGGGGAGTGGTCGACCCCGTACGCGCCCTCACCGAGGACGACAAACCCATCGAGCGCCCCGTCGCCCGCGAGGGCCTCACCCGGGCCGAGCCCCCCACCCCGCCCGAAGTCCATCTCGGCGAGACCCCCGAGGAGCGCGACACCCGGCTCGCCACCTATGTGGTGGTCGGCGGCGGCGTGCTGGTGGCCGCCATCGGAGGCAGCGCGGTGGCCCTGAGAGACGCCCGCAGACGTCCGGGCCGCGCCACAGGACGCTGACGCCGCTGCCGTCGTTCTCGTCACTCACGTCGTTCTCGTCACTCACGTACACGGAACGCACACGACCGGGTCGGCCAACGACTCGTATGCTCCACGGTTCTTCACATAAGGAAGCCGCCCATCGGATAAGACGCTTGGGGCTGTCATAGGCAGTGACTAGAGTGGGGCCCGGTTGATCGCCGGTGGTCGAATTCCGCCGCGATCGAACGAGGGACAGCAGTGGCAAACGGGGAGGGACGGGCATCGTGCTCGATGCGGAGAGCGGCGGAGTCGGAGGCTCCGGAGGCGGGAGTGATCTGGAGCGCGGTGTTGACGCGCTGAAGAAGTTCCACGGTCAAGTCACCGCGCTTCTCAGGGATTTCGAGGGCGGCGAGGGCGGCAGCACCAAGGTCGCCGAACAGCGCGTCTCACGAGGGTCCTTCAGCGGCGCCCAATTGGCATTCGCCGAAGCGGACGGCTTCTTCACCCAGTACAACCGCGTCCACCGGGAGCTGGTCTCCCTTTCGAAAACGCTCGGCGACCAGATCGAGATGCTGACCATCGGCGTCCACGCCGCCGACGTCGGCTTCGACAACGTGGAGGAGGACATGCGCCTCCGCTTCCACGCGATCCAGTCCAGCGTGGAGCAGGAACGCACGGTCCGCGAGGCACAGCGGCCCACCACCCCTGCGGAGAAGAGCGCGGAGCGCGAACCGGCACGCGACAACGACACCGCCCTTCCGACGGACTTGGGGTAACGCCGATGAGCGACGCCAACACCAACCAGCCCCCTGCCCACGAGCAGCAGCAGGCCGCCGACAGCGCCCTGATCCACACCCGATACGGCGCGACCAACGCCGCCGAGCGCGCCGCCGCCATCCTCGAAAAGTTCGGCATCGGCAACGGCTCCGGCCCCGGCGGCTTCTTCGGCAAGACCGACTTCGAGTCCGCCCGCCTCAACGCCATGCTCGACCTCCTCGACTCCGCCAACCCCACCGACCTCGAAAACGCCGGCCACGCCCTCCAAAGCGCCACCAAGGCCCTCAACCGCGCCGCCAAGGAACTCGACTCCTTCGTCAAGGCCACCGACTGGAAGGGCGAATCCGGCGACGAATTCCGCCGCTTCGGCAGCGAACTCGCCCGCTACGCCGGCGACCTCGGCACCTTCGCCAACACCGTCGGCACCCAAATGAAGGTCGCCAGCGAAGGCCTCACCTCCGTCCGCAACTCCAAGCCCCCCCGCGACGCCCGCGCCGACCCGAAGAAGCCCGACGCCTTCCCACCGTCCGAACGCAAGGACGACAACCCCGAGTACAAGGCTGCGGTGAAGGCCGAGAAGGACCGCCAGGAAGCGATCAACCAGATGAACCGTCTGGCGTCGTTCTACGCGGTTTCGGAGCAGACGCTGGCGGGGCAGGAGCCGCCGAGGCTGCCCAAGATGCTTGATGCGGCGGTGCCACGGCCCGAAGGGGGGAGGAGGCCGCCGACCGGTTCATCGAATGCCGAAGCAGCGGATGCCACCGGCTCACGTGCCTTGGCGCGAGGAACACAGGCCCCTGACGAGGCACGTGTCTCTTCGGCGGACCCCGTTGCCTGGTCGCCGCAAGCTCTGCCACCTTCTTCGGCATCTTCGCCGCTGTCACCCTCCGCCCCGGCTCCGGACACATCGATGAAGATCGACAGCGTCACGGCACCCCCGGCGCCGACCACTACTGCCCCTGCGACTTCTCCGGGAGTCCCCGGAGGCCCTGCCACCACGCAGACGCCACCAGTGATCGCAGGTGCGCCGAGCCCGGTCCAGAGCAAGGTCGCCCAGGCGAAGGGGGCTTCAGCAGCGCCCAAGCCGGGTGTCGCTCCGAGCGCCACCGCCGGCGGTCGGCCGGGAGCGGTCGGAGGTGCTCCAGCGGCCAGGTACGCCGAGGGCGCACGTCCCGGGGTGATGGGAGCAGGTACGGCAACACCGGCTGGGGGAGGCACCGCAGCCGGTCGAGCAGGGGCCGCCAGTCCCATCGCCGGTGGTTCGCCAGCTGCTGGACGCGCCGGAGCCGCAGGAGGGGCAGCGCAGCCCCCGATGGCGGGCGGAGCGGCAGGCGCGGCGGGCCAGGCCGGCATGGCAGGACGCGCCGGCGCGGGGCCCTCAGCCGGAATGGGAGCCGGACGCGCGAACGGCATTGTGGGGGGTACCCCTCAGCGCGCCGTCGGCGGTTCCGCCGGTCCGCGCATTCCCCGAGGAACCGTCATCGGCGGGGAGGCGACGGCAGCCGGTCGTCCCTCTGCGGCGAGGCCGAGCCAGTCGGGAGTCATCGGTGCGGGGCCTGTGAACGGCTCTGCCCAGTCCGGCGGTCGTGGTACGCCGAGCGCCAACGGAATCGTCGGCACTCCCCGTAGCGGTGGTGCCGCACCCCGGTCGGCCGCCGGTGGTGGGTTCACCACTGGTGGTGCCGGTCTCGTCGGCCGCCGGAGTCGGCAGCAGTCCGAGGAGGAGCAGGAGCGGTCAGCCTCGGCCCGGCCGGACTATCTGACGGAAGACGAAGAGACATGGGCGGTTCGGCGGCGGGCCGTCCCACCAGTGATCGACTAGGCACGGCGGAAGGTTCGGAAGCCAGGATGACGGCAGGGATGAGCCAGGCCCGAAAGTACGGCGATGCGCACCTCCTGCGGCGTAGCGTGCTCTGCGCTGTGGCTGCGGTTGGGGCCTGGGCAGTAGGCGTCGCAGGTGTTGCACCAGCAGCCGCGGCGGCGGAGAACGTACGGTCGAAACAGTGGTACCTGGATGCCATGAACGCCGAGAAGGTCTGGAGGACTGCCGCAGGCGAGGGCATCAAGATCGCCGTCGTTGACTCAGGCGTCAACTCGTCCACGCCTTCCTTGAAGGGCCAGGTGCTCAAGGGGTTCGACGCCACAGGCGCGGTCGGTGAAGAGACCGATGACTACAGCGGCCACGGGACGACCATGGCTGAACTGATCGCAGGTACTGGGCAGGGGGGCGGGCTGCACGGACTTGCCCCCAAGGCGAAGATCATTCCATTCCGTATCGCCTTCGAGGAATTCGAGAAGAAGTACAAGACAGAGCCACAGGACAGCGCTGCGGCCATTCGGGCCGCAGCGGACAGTGATGCTCACATCATCAGTATGTCCTTCGGTAGCGAGTTCTTGGAAGCTGGAGAGCTGAAGGCGGTCAAATACGCCGAGAGCAAGGGGAAGTTGCTCTTTGCTGCTGCGGGAAACAGTGGTAACGGGGAAAATAAAGCAGAATATCCGGCGCAGTATCCAGAGGTCGTGGGCGTCGCTGCCTCTGCTCCCGAGGGGCAGACCGCCGACTACTCTCAGAGCGGGGATTTTGTTGACCTCGCCGCGCCAGGCAGTGACATCCCCTACTGGTGTGATGCCACCTTCAAGAGCTACTGCGACGGCGACGGCGGCACCAGCGCCGCCACCGCCATCGCCTCCGCCTCCGCCGCCCTCATCTGGTCCGCCAACCCCGACTGGACCGCCAACCAGGTTCTTCGGGTGATGTTCGAGAGCGCCGGCAAGGGCAAGGACGGCAATAAGAAGGGGCTCAGCAACTTCTACGGGCACGGTGTCGTCCGGCCGGGGGCCCACATCAACAGAGGGCTCGGAAAGCCGGGTGATCCGGATGTCAGCCCGTTGACGAACAAGAGGACGAGCGGATCTTCCGCGTCGCCGACCGCTTCCGCACCGGGTACGTCACAACCTCCGAAGGGCGAGTCCAGCGAGGCTCCCGCAGTGGCAAGCTCCAGCGGGAAGTCCGAGGACGGAAACGGAACGGGGCTCATCCTCGGCGGGGTCGCGGTCGTCGTCGTCCTCGCCGGAGGCGGCTTCCTCCTGGCCCGCCGCCGTCGCAACGCCTGAGCGTGCGACGGCGCGCTCAGGAACCATCACGATCCACCGCACCGAGTACGAATGAACGCAGGGAAGGGAAGACCGATACATGTCAGTTCAGAAGGTCGGCGATGAGGGCCTCAAGAGTCTCCAAGACGAGATCACGGCGAACTTCGAGGACGTCAAGGGCCAGCTCCAGCAGCTCCACGGTGTGATCGACAGCCTGGAAGGCAGCTGGAAGGGCATTGGTCACGGGGCCTTCGACGCGAAGCAGGCCGAGATCAACCAGGGCATGGTGCGCATCGCCAAGATGCTGATCCACTTCCAGGAGGCGATCCAGGTCACCCGCACCACCGCCACCAACACCGATGACGACGTCCGTGCGGCCCTTCAGGGCGTCGACGTCACCCCCGGCTTCACCGGCGACGCCGGTGCGACCCGGTCGGCGACCTCGAACATCAGCGGTTACTGACCGCTCTGCCGGCTGAAGCGCTCGGCCGGTTCCGGACACAGACTCAGCAACAGACACAAACGGCATTCGGAGGACTCATGGCGGACAACGCCGGCGGCAACCTGGTCGTCACATACGCCTCGCTCGACCAGGCGGCCGCGACCATCGACAAGCAGGCCGATCGCCTGGACAAGAGCCTCGACGCCATCCAGGCCAAGATCCGCAGCATCTCCAGCACCTTCGAGGGTGAGGCCGCGACGGCCGCGGACAACTACCACAAGCAGTGGGACAAAGAGACGCGGATGATCCACACCGCGCTCAAGGGCATCGCCCGCGCCGTGCGCGAGGCGGCCCCGGCCTACCAGGCCGGTGACCGGAAGGCCGCGGGCTACTTCTAAGCGGCGATCGCTGAGGATCAGCTACAGGGTGGGCGTGCGCGGGAGACGCCCACCCTGTCTCCCGTCCTGGTATCCGCGCCCGCCCTTGCGGGATACCGACGCGCCCATCAAGACTTCGAGGCGTTGCAACCCGCAGATTTGCCCACCGATGTGGCGTAGGCGGTGATGAGTTTCTTCGTCTCCGACTCCTTCGCCTTCAGATCCCCGAAGATGACAATGGTCGCGAAGAGCGTGTAGTCGTGTTTGCGCTTAGGGTCCTTGGGCTCGGGGCAGTGAACTCGGGCGACGCCTCCCTTGGTGGACCAGGCGTAACGCCGGTCTTTCGTCAACTTCGAGTCGAGTCTGATGCCCCCGCCATACCACAAAGAGGAAACGTCCAGAACTGTGGTGGAGCTCTCCCGCCAGACCTTCCGCACCGACAGCGCGGACACGCCGTCCACGAGGATGTGACAGCCTTCAACTCCGATTAGCTTCGTCTCTTCTTTTGTAGAGATTTTCCGGCCGGGTGGTAGTGCGGGTTCCAGAAGGTTTGGCTCGATGGGGTTATCGCAGAGAACGTTTGGCACTGTGTAGGATTTGGCGGCTTCCGGCTCGGGGGCAGTGCATGCGGAGGTGGGCAGAACGAGCAGTGCTGCCACGGGCAGCATGAAGGCAGGTTTCATCCTCTGTTGAACTGCCCTCTTGAAGCTCTTCATCTTGACTCCGTAGGCGTTGTGATCAAGGCTGAATTTCGGTGGTCAGATCATCCGACATTTGCCGGGCGTTGGTCGAAGCATGCGAGAAGCCATCCTCCGAGCTGCTGAGAGCCCAGTCCGCCACGGCATCGGCGTAATCTGCGTTATGAGCCTTGGCCGCATTAATCGCGGCTTCCTGCGCTGAGCGAGTGCCGCTGTCTACGCTCGCTTCCCATAGCTTGCCCGCCTCCTTGCCCGCGTTCTTGAGGACATCCGTCTCGGACTGCTGGAACAGACCTTCAAGAACAACGCCGCTGACCGTCGCCGCGACACCGCCGGCCACAGCCCCGCCGATCGGGGAGGCGATGAAGCTCACGCCGACGCCCACGCCCGTGCCGATCGCGCCTGACCAGGCGTTCTTCTGTTGCGCCACTGAATCCTGGAAATCTTTCGCCGCTTGTCCGGCCGGGCTCGTGATTTCTTCTTGGCGGCCGATGGCCAGGGTGCCTCCGATCTCGCCGGAGTTTCGTGAGATGGCTTCCACGATGTTCTCGGGTGAGTCCGAGTACCGCTGGTTCTCCGGGAGGTTGGGGTTCAGGTGGTAGTCCATCAAGTTCGCCATGTAGGACATCTGACCCAGCTCCACCGCGGCGTATCCCTCGGGGCTCTGTCCCAAGGTGATCAGGAGACGCGTGACCTCGTTGTGAGGCAGGTCTGCCTGTACTCCCGCGACGGGGAAGAGCAGGTTGGTCTTCCCATGAGTGTCGTTCGCGGCGGCGCGGCTGATGTCCGGCAGGTATTCGGCGGTGATCTGCCCGATGCTGTCGGACATATGACTGTGCTTGGTCAGCCGCTCTCCGTCCTCGGCGATGGACTTCACCAGCTGTTCCATGAGACGCGCCTGCTCCGCGTTGTGCGGTGGAGTGTCCCGGGTGGGCAGTTCGCCCGCGGGGTGGCCGGTGGTGGCGGCTTCCAGGGCGCGGGCGAGGTTGTCGCGGCCTGAGTGGCTGTCTTTGCCCTTCGGGTCCTCGGCGTGGGGCCAGTCACGCTCTTCGAAGAGGTACTCGAAGTTGGTGAGGTCGGCCTTGACCGTTTTATCGCCGTCTTTCTCCGTGAAGTCGTGGTCCTCGTCCTTGGAGACGTAGGTGTCGCCGAAGAAGGCGGTCGCGGCGCCGGGGCTGTTCGACAGCGCGGCCAGAAAGCCCGTGAACGGGTCCGAGCCGAGGTCGGTGCCGTCGCGGTTCAGCTGGGGGTTGAGGGGGATGTCGTTCCAGAGGGGCAGGCTGTGCTTGCCGTTGCGGGTCAGTTCCTTGTCGGTTTTGATCAGTTCTCTGCCGTAGCTCTTGAGGAACTGATCGTCGTAGTTTCCCCAGCGCATCAGGTTGCTCATGACCTGGAATCCGAGGGCGGAGTTGGTTCTGGAGACGGTCTGGCCGCCGAGCTGGGTCATGTCGTGTTTCCACTCGGACATCGACCGGGTGTCGCTCTGGGTGGCGTTCGCGAGGGTGAGGCTGAGGTTTTTCTGGAGCTCGTCGAGTTGATCCCGATGGGCGCGGACTTCGTAGGCGTAGCGGGGATCGGTGAGGTTGGCCCAGAAGTCCAGGGTTCCCTTGGCTCCCAGCCGGGAGGCGAAGTGCTCCGCGAAGAGTTCGTCGCCCGAGTGCTTCTTCAGGCCGGCGTTGAGTGCGGCGAAGTCCTCGGCGCTGAGGTCGTCGGGGCTCTTCTTCGCGAGGGCGGAGAGCTTCTCCGCCTCCTTGAGGGCGTTCGCCCCGGTGTCGCGGTCGGCGTACCGGGCGCCGGAGAAGCCGTGGTCGGTCTGGTCCACCAGGGCCTTGAGGAGCTGTGCGGCCGAGGTGTCGATCTCGGTGGCCCTGTCGAGGATGCTCTGGATCTCGTCGCGCAGTGCGGTGACGTCGTCCGGGGAACGGTCGGGCAAGGAGGTTCCCTTGGCGGCCCGGTCGGGGTGGATGTTCATGGTGACGGTGAAGCCGCCCCCGCCGCCGGGGGCCACCGTCAGGTTCTTCGCCGTTCCCCGCTCGATCGCCTCGCCGAGCTTGCGGTGCCAGTCCTTCAGCTCGTCGCGGGTGTCCTTGAGGATGTTCCGTAAAGATGTGGCCTGAGTCCGGGCGTCGGCGAACTCGGCTGCCGTTCTGCCGATGAACTCGCGGGAGACGGTGGCGTTCACCCCGGTCCAGTTCGCTTTCTCGGCCCGGCCGCGTAACCCCTCCCGGGCTTCCCTCTCCAGAGTTTCCAGATGGGTGACCGTCGTCGTCCAGTCGGTGATCGCCTCGTCGAGCAGCGCGAAGTTCGCGAAGCGCAGCGCTTCCAGGTCCATCAGTTCCCGTCCTTGCCCTTCGCGTCCTTCTCGGCGTACGCCGGATTCTTCGCGCCCGCCGGGGCGTACGACTCGTCGAATCCCTGGTCGAGGGTGTTGATGCTGCTCATGCTCCGCCGGATCCAGTGGTCGTCGTCCTGGTGGATCCTGCCGCTGACGTCCATGTGGTTGGAGATGTGGGCGCAGGCGTCCAGCAGCGAACCGAGCTGCTTCTCCCAGCGGTTCGAGACGTGCTTGAGCGCGCCGCCCAGGGCGAACCCCTGGCCCGAGAGGTCCCCCGCCGCCCTGTCGGTGGTGGGAACGGCGACGCGGCCCTCTTTCCGGAGCCGTTCGTAGAGTGTGTGGGCCTCGTTGCCGACCGCCGCCAGGTCCGTTTGGGAGACGTGGAGGTCGCCCTCCGCGACATGGTCCACGGGCACCCCGTTGAGCCGGGTGCCCGTGGCGTTCCGCTCGGCCGCCGAGGCCTTGAGCCGTTCCCACTCGTCCCATGCCATGCCTGGAGGACCCCTTCGCCGTACCCATGGGCAGGGCGGTACTCCACCGGCACCCCCGTCGCCCGACTCGTCGGACAAGCCTATTGACGCGAAGCAAGGGCTGAGGGGGAGTTCACAGGATCCACATGACCCGCGAGACTCCCCCTCGGCGCTTATTACCTGCCTCCGTACGTACGTATCGTCAGATCCGTCAGATCTGCTCGTCCGGCGGCATCAGCCCCGTCTGCACCAGCGGATTCCCCCGCTGCCGGGAGACGAAGACACCTCGGCCGGCGGGCATCGGCCGCATGCGCACACCGCCGAGGATGTCGCCCTCCTGCGGGTCGCCGGAGAGCAGCACGCCCTGCGCGCCGAGTTCCGTCATCCGCTGCATGAAGGGCTCGTACGCGGCGCGGCTGGCGCCCGCGGAGCTGCGGGCGATGATGAAGCGGACGCCGACGTCACGGGCGAAGGGCAGCAGCTCGGTGAGCTTGCTCAGCGGGTTGCCGCTGGAGGTGGACACCAGGTCGTAGTCGTCGACGACGACGAACACGGACGGGCCCCGCCACCAGCTGCGGTCCCGCAGCTGCTGGGCCGTGACATCGGCCGCCGGGGTGCGCCGCTGCATCAGGTCGAAGAGGGCGTCCACATGGTGGTCCATGTTGTTGGACATGGGGACGTACTCGGCCAGATGCGTCGGCGGGGTGACGTCCAGCAGCCCGCGACGGTTGTCGATCACGAAGAACTTGCAGGCGTCGCCCTCGTACCGGCGGCTCAGCTGGGTGATGAGGAGACGCAGGAGATTCGACTTCCCCGACTCGCTCTCGCCGAAGACCAGGAAGAAGGGATCGCGCTCGAAATTGGCGAAGACCGGCTCCAGGTTGTTCTCGTCGATGGCGAAGGCGACCCCGCGCCTCGGGTCGGCCGAGCCCGGGGGCAGGTGCCCGGCGGGCAGCTCGCGCGGCAGCAGCCGCACCTGGGGCGCGCCGGGGGCCGTCCAGTGACGGCTGACCTCCTGGTTCATCGCGGAGGTGGCCTCGGAGAGATCGCCTGCGGAACTCATTCCGTCGATCCTGGGGACCGCCGCCATGAAGTGCAGCTTCTCCGGTGTCAGCCCGCGCCCCGGGACTCCGGTCGGCACATTGACGGCCGCCTTCCGGTCCAGTTCGGAGTCCATGGTGTCGCCGAGCCGCAGTTCGAGCCGGTTCATCAGATGGTCCTTGAGGTTGGCGCGCACCTCCATGGAGCGGGAGGCCGTCAGGACCAGATGGATGCCGTAGCCCAGCCCGCGCGCCGCGATCTCCAGGACGGCGGGCTCCAGGCCCTCGTAGTCGGAGCGGAAGTTGCCCCAGCCGTCGATGAGCAGGAAGACGTCTCCCCAGGGCTGCTCCGCCGCCGAGATCTCGCCGCGCGCCCGCATCCTGCGGAAGGTGGCGATGGAGTCGATGCCCGCACTGCGGAAGTACTCCTCGCGGCGCGCGAGGATCCCGTACACCTCGGCGACCGTCCGCCGTACCCGCTCGGGGTCGAGCCGGGAGGCCACCCCGCCGACATGCGGGAGACCGGCGGTCGCGGAGAGCCCGCCGCCGCCGAAGTCGAGCCCGTAGAACTGCACCTCCTGCGGGGTGTGGGTCAGCGCGAAACCGGAGACGAGCGTGCGCAGCAGGGTCGATTTGCCCGACTGCGGGCCGCCGACGATCTGCATATGACCGGCCGCGCCGGAGAAGTCCCGGTACAGGGTGTCGCGGCGCTGCTCGAACGGCTTGTCCACCACGCCCAGCGGCACGACCAGCCGGCCGGCCCCCTCGTACCCGGGCTGGGTGAGCCCCCGGCCGGGCACGTTCGCGAGCCCCGGCAGCAGCTCGTCCAGCGGCGGGGGATTGTCCAGCGGCGGCAGCCACACCTGGTGCGCCTCGGCCCCCCGGCCCTCCAGCCGGCGTACGACCACGTCGAGTACGGAGTCGGCCAGGGCGTCGTCCTCGGCGGCGCGCGCGTCCGGCACGGAGGGACCGGGCGCGGGCGCGGCGTACCGCACCGGCACCGGCGCGGCGGTGAACGGCACCGGCCTGCGGTCCACCGGGAGCGGCCCGCCCGAGGCGGCCCGGTGGGCGCCCGCGCGGTAGACCCCGGAGACGTAGGCGGCCTTGAACCGCACCATCTCGTCCGTGCCGTACTTCAGATACCCCGAACCGGGGACGTTCGGCAGCGTATAGGCGTCCGGTACGCCCAGCGCCGCCCGCGACTCGGCCGCGGAGAAGGTGCGCAGACCGATCCGGTACGAGAGGTAGGTCTCCAGGCCGCGCAGCCTGCCCTCCTCCAGCCGCTGGGAGGCCAGCAGCAGATGGACCCCGAGGGACCGGCCGATCCGGCCGATCTGCACGAACATCTCGATGAAGTCGGGCATGGCGGTCAGCAGCTCGCTGAACTCGTCGATGACCAGCACCAGCGAGGGGATGGGCTGGAGGGGCGCGCCCGCCGCCCGGGCCTTCTCGTAGTCGTGGATGTTGGCGTAGTTGCCCGCGTCGCGGAGCATCTCCTGCCGCCGGTTCAGCTCACCGCGGATGGAGTCGCCCATCCGGTCCACCAGCGTCAGATCGTCCGCCAGGTTGGTGATCACCGCGGCCACGTGCGGCATCTGCGACATTCCGGCGAAGGTCGCGCCGCCCTTGAAGTCCGCGAGGACGAAGTTGAGCGTCTCCGAGGAGTGGGTGACGGCGAGGCCGAGCACCAGCGTCCGCAGCAGCTCCGACTTGCCGGAACCGGTCGCGCCCACGCACAGGCCGTGCGGGCCCATGCCCTCCTGCGCGGCCTCCTTGAGGTCCAGCATCACCGGCGCGCCGTCCTCGCCGACGCCGATGGGGACGCGCAGCCGCTCCGACTGGGACCGGGGCCGCCAGGTGCGGCTGACGTCGACCGAGGCCGCGTCCCCCAGATTCAGCAGATCGGTGAAGTCCAGATTGGCCAGCAGCGGCTGGTCGTCGTCGCCGCCGGTGCCCACCCGCAGCGGAGCGAGCTGGCGGGCCAGCGCCTCGGCCGCCGGCGGGCTGAGCAGGTCGGGCACCCCGTCGTAGACCAGCCCGTGCCCCGACTCCAGCCGCAGCGCGTCGGGCTGGACGGTGATGGACAGACCGCCGCGCGGCCCCGTCGCCTCACCCGGGACGACCTCGATGACCGTCACCCCCTGAAGTCCCTCGGCGGCGGCCAGCGCGGAACCGGCGGGAACGGACCGGCCGTCGAGGATCACCACCACATGCGGCTGGTCCAGCAGGGGATTCCCGCCGAACCGGGGCCGCTCCTCCAGCAGCGCCGCCAGCATCTCGTCCAGCTCGTGCGCGTCCGTCGTGATCAGACGGCGGCTGCCCGCGCCGTCGCCCGGCCCAGGGGCCTGCACATGCGGAAGCCACTTCGCCCACTCCCAGTGCGGCGCGGCGTCCGGCCCGGCGGCGACCGCGACGACCAGATCCTCGGGGGAGTGCAGCGAGACGAGCGAGCCCGTCAACGACCGGGCGGTGGCCCGTACCGACTCGGTCTCACCGCTGATCGTCAGATGGTAGAAAGCGCGCAGCGACACGGCCATCGGCAGCCCGTCGAGCGTGCCGTGCGCCGTCAGGAACTGGCGCATCGCCCCCGCCGTCAGCGGCTCCAGCTCGTCCACCGGCGCGGTCTCGGGGGCGATCAGCGGAGTGGCGAGCTGCTGGCTGCCGAGCCCGATGCGCACCTGTCCGAAGTCGGCGTCGCCGATGCGCCGTTCCCACAGCCGGCTGCCCTCCGCCACCAGCGCCCACAGCTGCTCGGGCGACGGATGCAGATAGAACTGGGCGTCGCGCTGGAGACGCGCGGTGCGCAGCACGCCCCGCCGGGTCTGCGTCAGATACTTCAGATAGTCCCGGCGCAGATCGGCCAGTTCGCCCTGGGTGCCCCGCCGATGGCGGACCAGCATCGCGATGGCCATGGCTATCGTCGACGCGATCATGATCATTCCCATGATCCGCATGATCGGATTCGGCGTGATGAAGAAGAAGACGACCGAACCGCCCATGCCCAGCATCGGCAACAGCTGCATCAGCGCGCCCTCCTGCTGCCCTCGCGGCAGCTCGGGAGGGGGTTGCAGCTGCACGTGCTCGCCGGGCACCTCGGAAGGCAGGGCCCGTGGTGGCCGCTTGACGACGATCTGACTCACAAGCTCACCAATTCCCTTGCCGGACGGAAATGTTCCTATCGGCGCCCCCGTGGCGACGGGCTCCGTCCGCGGGGACGGATCCTACTTGCGGCGGCGCGCCGGGGCGGGCGGTAGGGTGGCGCGACGCGTTCGCGAACCGGCTGAACCGCCGTGAGAAGCGCCGCGGGAAACGCGAATCGGCGGTGCGGCACAGCTCGGCGTGCGGCACAGCGTTGAACACCGTGCGGACCGTACGAACCGCGGCGCGGTGCGGACCGCGTTGCGAAACCAGCAGTGCGGGATCCAGTTCGAACCGTGTCGCGACCGCGGACGGATCCGCGGGAGAGTTCCAGAGTTGTCAGAGATGTTGTCAGAGATCACGAGGGGATGCAGCAGGTGAGCATGACGGCCCGAGCGGCGGCCACCGGAGCCGGCCACACCGGACAGGCGACCTCGTCCGGCGGCGGAACCGGCTTCTGCCGGGTGACCGTCGTCGCCCCCGACAGCCGCGTCGACGTCGCCCTCCCCGAGGACATCGCCGTCGCCGACCTCTACCCGGAGATCCTCCGGCTCTCCGGCCAGAGCCCCGCCCCCGGCGCCCCCGTCGGCTACCACCTGGTCCGCCGCGACGGCACCGTCCTCGACGGCGCTCGCACGCTCGGCGCGCAGCGCATCCTCGACGGCGAGCTGCTCTCCCTGCGTCCCTTCGCCGAATCCCTGCCCCCCGCCGTCTTCGACGACGTCACCGACGCCGTCGCCACCGCCGTCGCCCGCGACCGCACCCTGTGGAGCGACGCGCTGATGCGCGGGGCCGGCCTCTTCGGCGGCGCGACCCTGCTCCTGCTGCTCGCCTTCGTCCTGTGGTCCTTGGCCCCCGGCCACGACACCAACGGCCTCCAGGGCATCCTGGCCGCCGTCGCCGGAGTGCTGCTCCTCGCCCTCGCCTGCGTACGCGCACGGGTGTACGACGACCGGGCGTCGGCCGTCGCCCTGGGCATCGGCGCGATGGCCAACGCGGCCGTCGCCGGATCCGGACTGCTGCCGCCCGCCGACGGACAGGGCGTCGGCCGGCTCCACTTCCTGCTCGCCTGCGCCGCCGTGCTGGTGGTCGCCGTGATCCTCACCATCGTCGCCCCCGGCGGCGACGGCCCCTTCGTCGCCTTCGTCCTCGCCGCCGCCATCGGGGTCCTCGCGGCCTTCCTCGCGATCGCCTACCGGCTGAGCCCCGCCGAGACCGCCGCCCTCTGCGCCCCCCTCGCCGTCGGAGCCCTCGCCTTCCTGCCCGGCCTCTCCACCCGCTTCGCCCGGCTGCCCATCGGCTTCGACCCTCCCCGCACCACCATCGGCGACTACGGATCCGAACCCGAGCCCCAGGGCCCCGTCGACGCCCGCCGCATCGCCGCCCAGGCCCGCCGCGGCCACGAACTGCTCGTCGGCCTCGTCGGCGGCTGCGCGCTGGTCGCCGTGGGATCCGCCGCCGTCCTCGGCTTCTCCGACAGCGTCTGGGCACAGCTCCTCGCCCTCGCCACCGGGGTGTCCATGCTGATGCGGGCCCACCTCTTCCGCTACACCGCCCAGGTCGGCTGCTCGCTCGCCGCCGGCCTCGGCTCGCTGCTCCTGCTCGGCCTCGGCCTCTGCCTCAACCCGCCGGAGGCCCTGATGCGCGCAGCCCTCCGCGGCGACAGCTCCGGCCTCGACATCCGTACGGTCTGGCTCGCCGCTGCCGTCGCCCTCGTCGCCGCCCTGATCACCGCCGTCGGACTGATCGTCCCGCGCACCGGAGTCACCCCCTTCTGGGGCCGCTTCCTGGAGATCGCCGAGACCTGCGTACTGCTCACCCTCATCCCGCTGACCCTCGCGGTCTTCGACGTCTACCACGCGATCCGCGCCACCACTTCCTGAGCGTGTGCTCCTGAGCGCGCGCGACGGCCGCCGGGGGAGCCCGCCGGAGGGACTGGTACGCTGGGTGACGGCCGTTTGTGTACGCGTTCCCGGGATGTCCTGGGAGCTGCGCCCATCGGACCTTCGCCTCCGAGTCACGGAAGCTCCCCTGAGTAACAGACCAGGGGCACTCGTGGGCGCGTAGAACACCACAAGAGGAGTACCGAGTGTCTCTCGACGCCGCTACCAAGAAGCAGATCATGACCGAGTTCGGCACCAAGGAGGGCGACACCGGCTCCCCCGAGGTCCAGGTCGCCATGCTCTCGCGCCGTATCTCGGACCTGACCGAGCACCTCAAGACCCACAAGCACGACCACCACTCCCGCCGTGGTCTGCTGATCCTCGTCGGCCAGCGCCGCCGCCTTCTCCAGTACCTGGCCAAGAAGGACATCCAGCGCTTCCGTGCCCTGGTCGACCGCCTCGGCATCCGCCGCGGTGCGGCCGGCGGCGCCAAGTAAAACGCCGTGGAGGGAGCGGTTCCCACTGAACAGGGGGCCGCTCCCTTTTGCTGTACACGGCGTATTCGCTGTACACGGTGTACGGAATGTGCGCCGCGTACACGATGTACGCCGCGTACACGCTGTACAGACAGTCACGGCCCGGCCGCACCCGGTGCGACCGCGTGACCCGCTGTACGTGCGCGACACACCGGACGGCAATTAGTCTGGTCGCACACAGAGCAGTACCGAACGACACAATGCACCACTGAACGAGTGAGAAGCCGACTCGCCGCCGCCGGTCCTCGGTAGTGGCTCCCGGAGCGGACAACCCCGGGTGCTTCGATCGAAGACCGGCCCAGTACGAGAGCTTCTCCGCAGGTCCTCCCGCCACACGGGCGAGGGGACGAAAGACGCAAAGTAACGGAGAAAACGCTAGTGGAGAACGAGACCCACTACGCCGAGGCCGTCATTGACAACGGCACCTTCGGCACCCGCACCATCCGCTTCGAGACGGGCCGCCTGGCCAAGCAGGCCGCCGGCTCCGCCGTGGCGTACCTGGACGACGACACCATGGTGCTGTCGGCCACCACCGCCTCCAAGAAGCCCAAGGACCAGCTCGACTTCTTCCCCCTCACGGTGGACGTCGAGGAGCGGCAGTACGCGGCCGGCAAGATCCCCGGCTCCTTCTTCCGCCGCGAGGGCCGGCCCTCCGAGGACGCGATCCTCACCTGCCGCCTGATCGACCGCCCGCTGCGCCCCTCCTTCAAGAAGGGCCTGCGCAACGAGATCCAGATCGTTGAGACGATCATGGCGCTCAACCCCGACCACCTGTACGACGTGGTTGCGATCAACGCCGCCTCCTGCTCCACGCAGCTGGCCGGCCTGCCCTTCTCGGGCCCGATCGGCGGCACCCGTGTCGCGCTGATCAAGGGCCAGTGGGTCGGCTTCCCGACCCACACCGAGCTGGAGGACGCCGTCTTCGACATGGTCGTCGCCGGCCGGGTCCTCGACGACGGCGATGTCGCGATCATGATGGTCGAGGCCGAGGCCACCACGAAGACCATCCAGCTCGTCAAGGACGGCGCCGAGGCCCCCACCGAGGAGGTCGTCGCCGCCGGTCTTGAGGCCGCGAAGCCCTTCATCAAGGCGCTCTGCAAGGCCCAGTCCGACCTCGCCGCCAAGGCCGCCAAGCCCGAGGGCGAGTTCCCGGTCTTCCTGGACTACCAGGACGACGTCTACGACGCGCTGTCCTCGGCCGTCAAGGGCGAGCTGGCCCAGGCGCTCACCATCGCGGGCAAGCAGGACCGCGAGGCCGAGCTGGACCGCGTCAAGGAGCTGGCCGCCGAGAAGCTCCTCCCGGCCTTCGAGGGCCGCGAGAAGGAGATCTCCGCCGCCTACCGCTCGCTGACCAAGAACCTGGTGCGCGAGCGCGTCATCAAGGACAAGGTCCGCATCGACGGCCGCGGCGTCACGGACATCCGTACGCTCGCCGCCGAGGTCGAGGCCATCCCGCGCGTGCACGGCTCCGCGCTGTTCGAGCGTGGCGAGACCCAGATCCTGGGCGTCACCACCCTGAACATGCTCCGCATGGAGCAGCAGCTGGACACCCTCTCCCCGGTGACCCGCAAGCGCTACATGCACAACTACAACTTCCCGCCCTACTCCGTCGGCGAGACCGGCCGCGTCGGTTCGCCGAAGCGCCGCGAGATCGGCCACGGCGCGCTCGCCGAGCGCGCCATCGTGCCGGTGCTGCCGACGCGCGAGGAGTTCCCGTACGCGATCCGTCAGGTCTCCGAGGCCCTCGGCTCCAACGGCTCCACCTCCATGGGCTCGGTCTGCGCCTCCACCATGTCGCTGCTGAACGCCGGTGTGCCGCTGAAGGCCCCCGTCGCCGGTATCGCCATGGGTCTGATCTCCCAGGAGATCGACGGCAAGACGCACTACGTCGCCCTCACCGACATCCTCGGTGCGGAGGACGCCTTCGGCGACATGGACTTCAAGGTCGCCGGCACCAAGGAGTTCGTCACCGCCCTCCAGCTCGACACCAAGCTCGACGGCATCCCGGCCTCCGTCCTGGCCGCCGCCCTCAAGCAGGCCCGTGACGCCCGCCTCCACATCCTCGACGTGATGATGGAAGCGATCGACACGCCGGACGAGATGTCCCCCAACGCCCCGCGGATCATCACCGTCAAGATCCCCGTGGACAAGATCGGCGAGGTCATCGGCCCCAAGGGCAAGATGATCAACCAGATCCAGGAGGACACCGGCGCCGAGATCACGATCGAGGACGACGGCACCATCTACATCGGTGCCGCCGACGGCCCGGCCGCCGAGGCCGCCCGCGCCACGATCAACAGCATCGCCAACCCGACGATGCCGGAGGTCGGCGAGCGCTACCTGGGTACGGTCGTCAAGACCACCACCTTCGGCGCCTTCGTCTCCCTGCTCCCGGGCAAGGACGGCCTGCTGCACATCTCGCAGATCCGCAAGCTCGCCGGTGGCAAGCGCGTGGAGAACGTCGAGGACGTGCTCGCGGTCGGCTCCAAGGTCCAGGTGGAGATCGCGGAGATCGACTCCCGCGGCAAGCTCTCCCTGATCCCCGTGATCGACGGCGAGGCCGCCGGCGACGACACGAAGGACGACGCTGCCAAGTGACGTCGCGCAGTCCCCGAGCGACGGCCCGCGCCTCTGGGAAGGCGCGGCCCATCGCCCGTACCCAAACACTTCTCCAGGGCGAGAACGGCATCGGCACGGTCCGTCGCACCACCCTCCCCGGTGGCCTGCGCATCGTCACCGAGACCCTGCCGTCCGTACGCTCCGCCACCTTCGGCATCTGGGCCCACGTCGGCTCCCGTGACGAGACGCCGTCCCTCAACGGCGCCACGCACTATCTGGAGCACCTCCTCTTCAAGGGCACCGAGCGCCGCTCCGCCCTCGACATCTCCTCCGCGATCGACGCGGTCGGCGGCGAGATGAACGCCTTCACGGCGAAGGAGTACACCTGCTACTACGCCCGGGTGCTCGACACCGATCTGCCGCTCGCCATCGACGTCGTCTGCGACATGCTCACCGGTTCGCTGATCCTCCAGGAGGACGTGGACGCCGAGCGCGGGGTGATCCTCGAAGAGATCGCCATGACCGAGGACGACCCGGGCGACTGTGTGCACGACCTCTTCGCGCACACCATGTTCGGCGACACCCCCCTCGGCCGCCCGGTCCTCGGCACCGTCGACACCGTCAACGCCCTGACCGCCGAGCGCGTCCGCCGCTTCTACCAGAAGCACTACGACCCGACCCATCTGGTCGTCGCCGCCGCGGGCAATGTCGACCACGCCACCGTCGTACGCCAGGTCCGCCGCGCCTTCGAGAAGGCCGGCGCGCTGACCCGTACAGACGCCGTCCCGCTCGAACCCCGCGACGGCCGCCGCTC
Source organism: Streptomyces inusitatus (assembly GCF_014651115.1). Taxonomy (GTDB): domain Bacteria; phylum Actinomycetota; class Actinomycetes; order Streptomycetales; family Streptomycetaceae; genus Streptomyces; species Streptomyces amakusaensis. Next base: position 160,284 of record NZ_BMWG01000017.1, read on the forward strand.
GGTGCGCACCGCGGGCCGGGTCGAACTCCAGAACCGCAAGACCGAGCAGGCCCATGTCGTCCTCGGCATGCCCGGCCTCGCCCGCACCGACGAGCGCCGCTGGGCGCTCGGCGTGCTGAACACCGCCCTCGGCGGCGGCATGTCCTCCCGTCTCTTCCAGGAGGTACGGGAGAAGCGCGGCCTCGCCTACAGCGTGTACTCGTACACCTCGGGCTTCGCCGACTGCGGACTCTTCGGCGTCTACGCGGGCTGCCGGCCCAGCCAGGTCCACGACGTCCTCAAGATCTGCCGGGACGAACTGGACAAGGTCGCCTCCGACGGCCTCACGGACGACGAGATCCGCCGGGCCATCGGCCAGCTCTCCGGCTCCACCGTGCTCGGCCTGGAGGACACCGGCGCGCTGATGAACCGTATCGGCAAGAGCGAACTGTGCTGGGGAACCCAGATGTCGGTGGACTCCATGCTCGCCAGGATCGCGGCCGTCACCCCCGACGAGGTACGCGAGGTCGCGGCCGACGTCCTCGGCCACCGTCCCTCGCTCGCGGTCATCGGCCCGCTCAAGGACCGCCAGGCCGACCGCCTCCACGAGACGGTCTCCTGAACAATCCCGAGACTCCCGAAGGAAAGACACTGATGAGCAAGTTGCGCGTGGCGGTCGTCGGAGCCAGGGGCCGGATCGGCTCGGAAGCGGTACGAGCCGTGGAAGCCGCCGAGGACATGGAGCTGGTCGCCGCCCTCGGCCGGGGCGACCGGCTGGAGACCCTGGTCGAGGCCGGGGCGCAGGTGGCCGTCGAGCTGACCACCCCCGCCTCGGTGATGGGCAACCTCGACTTCTGCGTACGCCACGGCATCCACGCGGTCGTCGGCACCACCGGCTGGACCGAGGACCGCCTCGCACAGCTGGGAGCCTCGCTCGACGCGTCCCCGGAGACCGGGGTGCTCATCGCCCCGAACTTCTCCATCGGCGCGGTCCTCACCATGGCCTTCGCCCAGCGGGCGGCCCGCTACTTCGAGTCCGTCGAGGTCATCGAGCTGCACCACCCGAACAAGGCCGACGCCCCCAGCGGCACCGCCACCCGCACCGCCCAGCTCATCGCCGCCGCCCGCGCCGAGGCGGGCCTGGGCCCCCAGCCCGATGCCACGGTCACCGCCCTGGACGGCGCGCGCGGAGCCGATGTGGACGGGGTCCCGGTGCACTCCGTACGGCTCCGGGGTCTCCTCGCGCACCAGGAAGTCCTGCTCGGCGACGAGGGCGAGACCCTCACCATCCGGCACGACTCCCTGCACCACAGCAGCTTCATGCCGGGCGTCCTGCTCGGAGTCCGCCGTGTCGTGGCCGCCCCCGGCCTCACCTTCGGCCTCGAACACTTCCTCGACCTGGGCTGATCCCATGCGCGCGAAAATCACCTACCTGATCACGGCAGCCGTCCTCGTCGTCTACTTCGTCCTGGTCGGCAGCCGTGGTCTGATGCTCATCCAGCAGGGCACCCCGATCACCGTCGCCTTCGGGCTCACGGTGCTGATCCTGCCGGGGATCGGCGTCTGGTTCCTCTGGAAGAACACCCAGTTCGTCACCAGGGCCAACCGGCTCGCCGCCGAACTGGACGCCGAGGGCGGACTGCCGGTGGACGATCTCGCCCGCACCCCCGGCGGACGCATCGACCGCGACGCGGCGGACGCGGCCTTCGCGCTGCGCCGCGCCGAGACCGAGGACTCACCGGACGACTGGCGCTGCTGGTTCCGGCTGGCGGTGGCCTACCACGACGCCCGGGACACCCCCCGGGCCCGCAAGGCCATGCAGCGCGCGATCGCCCTGCACGCGGGCCGGCCCGTCCACTGACCCGCCCCTTCGGGGACGGTGCCGGCGGACGGGCCGGAGCGCGCGGCCGAGTTCTCAGCCTCTCAGCCCTGCCGGTACTCCGACCACCAGGCTTCCACGGTGTCCGCGGCCCGCTCGAACGCCTCCACCCGCGACAGGAAGTCGGCGTTGTGGTCGGTCAGCAGCGCCATCGGCTCGCCGGGGCCGGTACGCGCCAGCACCAGCGCCTGCCCCTGCACCGTCCTCGGCAGCCCCAGCCACCGCACCGGCTGCTGCACGGTCCGGACGGCGGACGCCTTGGCCCACGGCACGGTGGTCGTGGTCAGCAGACCGACCTTCCGCAGACCGTTCCGGCTCACCCACACGCCCATCCGGAGCATCCGCAGGGCCACCACGACAAGAACCCCGCCGACGCTCAGACAGAGAAGCGCGCCGGAGAACGCCCCCGCGAACACGATGATCATCGCGGCGATCAGTACGAACGAGGCGAGCAGCAGCAGCACGGCCGCCGTCCCGACCCGCCAGGGCCCCGGACGGTAGGGACGCCGCCACTGGTCGTGGTCGTCGAACGGCAGCGCGACATCATCCGAAGCGTCGAACGCACGGTCGGCCGTCAGAAAGGGCAGGGGCACGACTGATCCTCACTCACCAGCACACTCGATCGGGGGCTGTGACGGGTGAGGCTACCGAGGCGTTCACCGGTCGACCACCCCAGGGGGGCCGTATGTGTCAACGGCGCTCGGTCGCCTCGGACTGCTGAGTGTTCCCCGGGGTCTGCCCGGACTCCATCGCCGGGAGCCCGAAGAGCAGCGCCCCGGCCAGCCCGGCGGCGAGGGTCAGCCCGATCAGCGCACGACCCGCGAGCTGGGAGGCGCTGGGACGCTCACGCGGCGGGGGAGCGACATTGCTGCGGAAGCTCTCGGCCTCGGCCTCGGGCGCGGCGACGAATGAGAACGGAACGGTCTCCCGCCGGCGGAACATCAGGGCACTCTCCTCGATCCGGGAACGATGACGGTACGAACGGTGCGACCGCCACAGAAGCGGTCCACTACTCGTACAGACGCGCGAAACGCCGATTCGGTGCCCGATTTCACCGAATCGACCGAGGAAGACGGGTCGGCGGTGACGGCGACCCGGTGGACTAGAGTGGTCGCCGCCCAGCTCACGCCCTTGGAAGGACCCACCCGGTGACCGACACCCCCGCCGAGACCGCGACCCCCAGCTTCCGCGGTGATGTCACCGTGGACCTGGTGAAGCACAGCGCTTCCGACACCGATGTGCTGTGGGCCGCCCGTGTCTCCACGGCCGGTGAGCAGTCGCTGGAGGAGCTCCAGAAGGACCCCGAGCGCTCCAAGGGACTCATCAACTTCCTGATGCGGGACCGCCACGGCAGCCCCTTCGAGCACAACTCGATGACCTTCTTCATCAGCGCCCCGATCTTCGTCTTCCGCGAGTTCATGCGGCACCGGGCGGGCTGGTCCTACAACGAGGAGTCGGGCCGCTACCGGGAGCTCCAGCCGGTCTTCTACGTCCCCGGCCAGGACCGCAAGCTGGTCCAGGAGGGCCGCCCCGGCAAGTACGTCTTCGTCGACGGCAGCCCGGCGCAGCACAAGGTCGTCAGCGACGCCATGGAGGACTCCTACCGGCGCTCCTACGAGACCTACCAGGAGATGCTGGCGGCCGGCATCGCCCGCGAGATCGCCCGCTCGGTCCTCCCCGTCGGACTCTTCTCCTCGATGTACGCCACCTGCAACGCCCGCTCGCTGATGCACTTCCTCGGCCTGCGCACCCAGCACGAGCTGGCGAAGGTCCCGTCCTTCCCGCAGCGGGAGATCGAGATGGTCGGCGAGCAGATGGAGGAGCAGTGGGCGCGGCTCATGCCGCTCACTCACGCCGCCTTCAACGCCAACGGCCGTATCGCTCCGTGAGACCGTGCCTCACCCCGTCTGACCTGTGAGGCTTCCTTCCAGGAGACGGTACGACGGCACAGATGTACGGATTCCCCCGGCGAAGTGTCCGCATTGCGGTGTTTCATGAAGTTCATCTAGGCTGATCAAACGGACCCGGCACTGCTTGACCCCCCGAGCAGGCAGTGCCGGGCTCCTTCAGCCCCGACGTACGTCACGCCCTCCAGGGGACACAGCGTGCTGAGCAACGAGTAGCGTGTTACCCATGGCTCCGATCTCCACTCCGCAGACCCCTTTCGGGCGGGTCCTCACCGCCATGGTCACGCCCTTCACGGCGGACGGCGCACTCGACATCGACGGCGCGCAGCGCCTCGCGACCCATCTGGTGGACGCGGGCAACGACGGCCTGATCATCAACGGCACCACCGGTGAGTCCCCGACCACCAGCGACGCGGAGAAAGACCAGCTCGTACGGGCTGTTCTGGAGGCGGTCGGAGACCGGGCCACCATCGTGGCCGGTGTCGGCACCAACGACACCCGCCACAGCGTCGAACTCGCCCACGCCGCCGAGCGCGCCGGAGCGCACGGCCTGCTCGCGGTCACGCCGTACTACAACAAGCCCCCCCAAGAGGGCCTGCGCCGTCACTTCTCGGCCATCGCCGACGCCACCGAGCTGCCCGTGATGCTCTACGACATCCCCGGCCGCAGCGGCGTCCCGATCGACACCGAGACGATCGTCCGCCTCGCCGAGCACCCCAGGATCGTCGCCAACAAGGACGCCAAGGGCGACCTCGGCCGCGCCAGCTGGGCCATCGCCCGCAGCGGCCTCGCCTGGTACTCGGGCGACGACATGCTCAACCTCCCGCTGCTCTCGGTCGGCGCGGTCGGCTTCGTCTCCGTCGTCGGCCATGTCGTCACCCCCGAGCTGTGCGCCCTCCTCGACGCCCATGTGAACGGCGACGTCCAGAAGGCCACCGAGATCCACCAGCGGCTGCTGCCGGTCTTCACCGGCATGTTCCGCACCCAGGGCGTCATCACCACCAAGGCCGCCCTGGCCCTCCAGGGCCTGCCCGCCGGCCCTCTCCGGCTCCCCCTCGTGGAGCTCTCCCCGGAGGAAACCGCCCAGCTGAAGATCGACCTCGCCGCGGGCGGGGTACAGCTGTGACCACAGACTTCACAACTGAATACAGGAACAACTGAAGCACATACGACAACCGGCCGTTCCGCGGTCGGCGCACTGACAACAGCAAGTGCACGACAGTCACGTACGCCACGTGCCTTCGAGGTACGTGGCGTACGTGGTGAGGAGAGTCTTTTGAGTCATCCGCATCCAGAACTCGGCGCCCCGCCGAAGCTCGCCAAGGGCGGCCTGCGGGTCACCCCGCTCGGCGGCCTCGGTGAGATCGGCCGGAACATGACGGTCTTCGAATACGGGGGCCGCCTGCTCATCGTCGACTGCGGCGTCCTCTTCCCCGAGGACGAACAGCCCGGAGTCGATCTCATCCTGCCCGATTTCACTACGCTTCGGGACCGTCTCGACGACATCGAGGGCATCGTCCTCACCCATGGTCACGAAGACCACATCGGCGGTGTCCCCTATCTGCTCCGGCTGAAGCAGGACATCCCGCTGATCGGCTCCAAGCTGACCCTCGCGCTGATCGAGGCGAAGCTCCAGGAGCACCGGATCCGTCCGTACACCCTGGAGGTCGTGGAGGGGAACCGAGAGCGCATCGGCCCCTTCGACTGTGAGTTCATCGCGGTCAACCACTCCATCCCGGACGCGCTGGCCGTCGCCATCCGCACCCCCGCCGGCATGGTGGTGCACACCGGCGACTTCAAGATGGACCAGCTTCCGCTGGACGGCAGGCTCACCGACCTGCACGCCTTCGCCCGGCTCAGCGAGGAGGGCATCGACCTTCTGCTGTCCGACTCGACCAATGCCGAGGTCCCGGGATTCGTCCCGCCCGAGCGGGACATCTCCAATGTCCTGCGGCAGGTCTTCGCCGGCGCCAACAAGCGCATCATCGTGGCGAGCTTCGCCAGCCATGTGCACCGCATCCAGCAGATCCTGGACGCCGCGCATGAGTACGGGCGGCGCGTGGCCTTCGTCGGCCGCTCCATGGTCCGGAACATGGGCATCGCCCGTGACCTGGGCTATCTCCGGGTTCCGGCCGGTCTGGTGGTGGACGTCAGAAGCCTTGACGACCTGCCCGACCACGAGGTCGTCCTCGTCTGCACGGGTTCCCAGGGCGAGCCCATGGCGGCCCTGTCCCGGATGGCCAACCGCGACCACCAGATCCGGATCGTCCAGGGCGACACCGTCATCCTGGCCTCCTCCCTGATCCCGGGGAACGAGAACGCGGTGTACCGCGTGATCAACGGCCTGACCCGCTGGGGCGCCAACGTCATCCACAAGGGCAACGCCAAGGTCCATGTCTCGGGCCACGCCTCGGCCGGCGAGCTGCTGTACTTCTACAACATCTGCAAGCCGAAGAACCTCATGCCGGTGCACGGCGAATGGCGCCATCTGCGTGCCAACGCCGAGCTCGGAGCGCTGACGGGCGTCCCCAAGGACCACATCGTCATCGCCGAGGACGGCGTCGTGGTCGACCTGATCGACGGCCGGGCCCGGATCGTCGGCAAGGTCCAGGCCGGATATGTGTACGTCGACGGCCTCTCGGTCGGCGATGTCACCGAGTCCTCCCTCAAGGACCGCCGCATCCTCGGCGACGAGGGCATCATCTCCGTCTTCGTGGTGGTCGACTCCACCACCGGCAAGGTCGTCGGCGGGCCGCACATCCAGGCCCGCGGCTCCGGCATCGACGACTCGGCCTTCGACGGGGTCCTCCCCCGGGTCGAGGAGGCCATCGCCAAGGCGGGCGCCGACGGGGTCGCCGAACCCCACCAGCTCCAGCAGCTCGTCCGCCGCACGGTGGGCAAGTGGGTCTCCGACACCTACCGTCGCCGGCCCATGATCCTGCCGGTCGTCGTCGAGGTCTGACGGGTCTGACGTCGCACTTCCCGGAGCGGAGCGCCTCGATTTGCATCGAGGCGCTCCGCTCCAGTAGGTTTACGGCTCCGCCCACGGGGAACCCGAAGCATTCGTGCCATCGGATCATGTTCCCCAACGGTTCATCCGAATCAAACGGGCGGGAAATTCCGACTCAGAACTTCTGATAAAGTCGGAGCAGCCGAAAGGCAAAAGGCCGGTCCAACTGGCCGCTGGATCTGAAAATCCAAACCGGAAACGGAATGGGAAAAGGATCTGGTAGAGTTGGAAACGCAAGACCGAAGGGAAAGCCCGGAGGGCCTGGTGAAAAGGGCCTGAAGGAAGCGTCCGTTCCTTGAGA
>NZ_BMWG01000018.1 GCF_014651115.1 Streptomyces inusitatus
CGAGGAAGTCCGCGAGGCCCTCCAGATCGGCCCGGACACCCCCATCATCACCACCGACGCCCGCCACCGCGCGGACGCCAAGAGCGCCCTGATCACCCTGGTCGAGCACGCTCTGATGGCACGGCTTCGCTGACCGGCCCCCCCTTCCGTACCACCGGAGCCCTCGCACGCCTTTGACCGGCGGCGCGAGGGCTCTAGTCTGTGGGCATGTCGGGTATCTGAGGGACGCGGAGTCCAAGCGAGTCAACAGCCCGGCGCGAGCCGCCGGGTGTACTTCGTCCGCCTCCGCGCTCACTCAGGAGACCGCCGTGTTCCCTCCCCTTCCCGCTTCTTCCTCCTCCCCCGCCCTCGACCGCCGGGTCGACCGGCTCCGCCGGATCGCCGAGGCCGAGCCGCTGCTGGAGGGCGTCCTGCTGTACGGCTCGTGGACCCTCGGCGAGGCCGACGCCCACTCCGACATCGAGGCGTATCTGTTTGTCCGCGACACAGCCGTCGAGGGGTTCGACGGGCGGGCGTTCGCCGAACGGCTCGCGCCCCTGAAGCTGGCGTACACGAACATGTACGGGATCCTCGCAGTCGTCTTCGACGATCTGATGCGGGGCGAGTTCCATGTGGAGGCCGCCGGGTCGGGCATCGCCGCGGTGACCGGCTGGCGCGGGGCGGTGCATCTGCCGGACCCGGAGCGGGCCGTGCTGCTGGACCGGAGCGGGCGGCTGATCGCGGCGGCGCGGGAACTCTCGGAGTTCGAGCCGCCCGAGCCCGTGGCGACCGCACGGCAGCTCGCGGACGAGCTGGCCAACTGGACGCTGATGCTGGCGCAGGTGCTGGCCCGGGGGGAGATCGCCCGGGGGCACGCGCTGCTCCAGACCGCGATCGCGCCCCAGCAGCTCAAGCTCTGCCGGCTGCTGCGGTCCAGCACCGCGCACTGGCTCACCCCGAGCCGGGCGCTGGAGGCGGATCTGCCGGCGCGGGATGTGCGCCGCTATGTGGCGACCACGTCGTCGGCGCGGGAGGACGAGGTGCGGAGGGCCGCGCGGGCGAGCTGGGAGTGGAGTGGGGAGTTGGTGCGGGAGGCGGGGGGCTCCTGGCCGGAGGGGCTGTACGGGGAGATCGCGGGGATGCTGCGGTAGCTGTTGGGCCAGGGGCTCGGGGCCTGGTTCCGCTCGGGTTCCTCGGGGCGAGGGTCCGTCCTCAAACGCCGGACGGGCTGGAATTGACCAGCCCGTCCGGGGTTCAACAAGTGCTCAGCCCTGCCAGCTGTGGGAGGGCTGGAAGCCGCGTTGGCGTTCGAGGCGGCGCCAGGCGGCGGGGGTGCGGGAGTGGGTGGAGGGGGCGGGGCCGGGCTGGGCGGCGGCGCGGGCCAGGAGGACGGCGGTGATCGCGGCCAGCTCCTCCGGGTCGCAGTCGCCCTTCTCCACCCTCAGCAGCGAGGACTCGGGCTTGCTCATCTCTGATCCTGCTCCGTTTCTCCCCGCTGACATCACTGCGGGGGGTTGCCGTGCTTGCGCGACGGCAGGTCGGCATGTTTCGTGCGGAGCATCGCGAGCGAGGCGATCAGCACCTCACGCGTCTCGGCGGGGTCGATGACGTCGTCGACGAGACCCCGCTCCGCCGCGTAGTACGGATGCATCAGCTCGGACTTGTACTCCTTGACCATCCGGGTCCGCATGGCCTCGGGGTCCTCGGCGTCGGCGATCTGCCGGCGGAAGATGACATTGGCCGCGCCCTCCGCGCCCATGACCGCGATCTCGTTGGTCGGCCAGGCGTACGTCAGATCCGCGCCGATGGACTGGGAGTCCATCACGATGTAGGCCCCGCCGTACGCCTTGCGCAGGATCAGCGAGATCCTCGGCACCGTCGCGTTGCAGTACGCGTAGAGCAGCTTCGCGCCGTGCCGGATGATCCCGCCGTGCTCCTGATCGACACCGGGAAGGAACCCGGGTACATCCAGAAGGGTGATGATGGGAATATTGAAAGCGTCGCACATCTGGACAAAGCGCGCAGCCTTTTCCGAGGCCTCGATGTCCAGCACACCCGCCAGCGACTGCGGCTGATTGGCGACGATGCCGACGACCTGGCCGTCCAGCCGGGCCAGGGCGCAGATGATGTTGCGCGCCCAGCGCTCGTGGATCTCCAGATAGTCGCCCTCGTCGACCAGTTCCTCGATCACCTGGTGCATGTCGTACGGGCGGTTGCCGTCCGCGGGCACCAGGTCGAGCAGCACGTCCGAGCGGCGGTCCGCCGGGTCGTCGGAGGCGACGGTCGGCGGGTTCTCGCGGTTGTTCTGCGGAAGCATCGACAGGAGGTAGCGGACCTCCGCGATGCAGGTCTCCTCGTCGTCGTACGCGAAGTGCGCGACGCCGCTGGTCTCGGCGTGGACGTCCGCGCCGCCCAGCCCGTTCTGGGTGATCTCCTCACCGGTGACGGCCTTGACCACGTCGGGGCCGGTGATGAACATCTGGGAGGTCTCGCGGACCATGAAGACGAAGTCGGTGAGGGCGGGCGAGTAGGCCGCGCCGCCCGCGCACGGGCCGAGCATCACACTGATCTGGGGGATCACACCGGAGGCCCGGGTGTTCCGCTGGAAGATGCCGCCGTATCCGGCGAGCGCCGAGACGCCCTCCTGGATGCGCGCACCGGCCCCGTCGTTCAGCGACACCAGCGGCGCGCCCGCCGAGATGGCCATGTCCATGATCTTGTGGATCTTGGTGGCGTGGGCCTCGCCCAGCGCGCCGCCGAAGATCCGGAAGTCATGGGCGTAGACGAAGACCGTCCGGCCCTCGACGGTGCCCCAGCCGGTGATCACACCGTCCGTGTAGGGCTTCTTGGCCTCCAGGCCGAACCCGATCGCCCGGTGCCGCCGCAACTGCTCCACCTCGTGGAACGAGCCCGCGTCCACCAGCAGCTCAATGCGCTCGCGCGCGGTCAGCTTGCCCTTGGCGTGCTGCGCCTCGGTCGCGCGGTCGCTCGGTCCGCGCAGCGCCTGCGCGCGCAGCTCGTGCAGCTCGGCGACGCGCCCGCGCGCGTCCGTCGGCTCGCTCGGGGTCTCGTCCACAACGGTCATGTACTGACCCTACGGATCCGACCAAGAAAACGCTTCCGTTGACTCTGTACAGTCTCGCGACCGTTCTCCTGTGAGTCTCTGACAGAATCACCCGACTCAGCAGCCCATCCACCAGCACCAGGGCAGTGATGTTTGTTTGAGTCCCACAAGCACTTCAGCTGAGAGTCACTTCGCACCGGTGGGTCGCCCCGGCCGTCGTCCCGCTCAGCCTCAGCCGCAGGGCGGGTCCGGTGCCGAGTACCTCGATCCCGGGGTCGTGGGCGGTGACCCGGCGGACGGGACGCCGCCAGACGATCTCCACGGGCTCGGCGGAGCGGGTGGGATCGCTCAGATGGAGGGTCGCGGTCCTGCTGTCCGGCCGGGAGCGGCGTACGAGCACGCTGGCGGGCGCGCCCGAGGTGAGCGCGCCCACCGTACCCGGCTGCCAGAAGTTCACGGCGGTCAGCCCGAGCCGGGGGACATGGACGGCCTGCCGGGCGGCGCTGTTGGCGAGGACGGCGGGTCCGCTGCGGCCGGCGGCGCGGGCCGCGACGGCCCGGGGGCTCGCGCCCGGCATCAGGAGGTAGGCGTACGAGGCGTTCACCGGGTCGGTGCCGTGGTCGAGCCAGAGGGTCTGGTAGCGGCGGGTGGCGCGCTCGGTGGAGCCGCCCGCGTTGATGTCGCTCCAGGCTCCGGTGCGGTCCTCGCGCAGGGTGCGCGGCCGGGCGGCGCCCGGGAAGACCCAGCCGCCGTGTCCTTCGAGGTGGGCCCAGCCGGGGCCGGTGGTGAGGACGGCGGCGCCTGCCTCGCCGAGGTTGCGGTTGTCGACGACGGTCTCGACGGGTACGCCGTCCCAGCAGCTGATGCCCGCGCCGAGGCAGACGATCGCGTCGTCGGCGCAGAACCAGGAGAGCCGGGCGCTGAGGGTGGAGCCGAGTCCGAGCAGATGCTGTCCGACGGCCGCGTACTCGCCGTCGCAGGCCCCGCCGACCCAGCGGGCGGCGGGTTTGGGCAGGCCCCACTCGCCGCCCTCGCGGTCGGCGGGGCGGCGGGTGGAGACGGTGGTGCCGGGCAGCCGGCAGGGGTCGACGGTGGGCCAGAACCAGTCGGTGTACTGGCCGCCCTGGGCCTGGGCGGGCCACCAGAGGAGCATGCCGGAGCCGGTGTGCCAGCCGCGCGGGTGCTCGCCGTTGCCGCACTCGTAGTGGGCGATCCGCTCCGAGGCCATCGAGATGCTCGCGGCCCAGCCGGGGCGGCGGTGCACGGCCCGGTCCATGGCGGCGAAGAGGGTGTGCCCGACCGGTTCGGGGGCCGGGGCGGCCGGGGAGGCGGCGATCGCGTGCAGCCGGGCGAGGTCGGCGACGCCGAACTGCCGTGAGCGCAGGACGGGGGTGGTGGTGTCGCGCTCGATCCAGCCCTTGATCCGGGAGTGCCAGCGCTCGCGCTCGGCCGCGCTCGCGCCGCCCGCGAGCAGCGCGATGGCGGCGATCATGGCGTGGCCGTGGAAGTGGTCGCCGCGCAGGATCCGCCGGTCGTCGCTCCTCTGTATGCCCCGGCTGACGGCCCGGCCGCTGACGCAGTCCATCATCAGCCCGTTGTGGATCAGTGGGGCGAAGGCCCGCTCCACGCTGTCCAGGATGTTCTGGCGGCGGGGGTCGGTGACGGCCCAGGGGGAGCCCGCGAGCAGGGCGAGAAGCCGGCCGACGCCGTCGAGGAGGACCTGTCCGTAGGTGCCGGAGTAGGCGACCCAGGTGTGCTGGACGAAGGATCCGTCGGCGTAAAGGCCGTCTCCGGAGGTGACGTGGGGGAAGACGGGCGACAGCGCGTCCCTGGCGAGCGCGATCCTGGCGGGGGCGCGGCCGAGCACCCCGCGCAGGGCGACCGAGCGGCACAGATCGACCCGGTTGGCCCCGGTGGAGACGCCGGTGTAGGCGTCGAGGAGGGAGTCGGGGACGAAGTGGTCGACGGCGGCGAAGGCGGCCTCGCGGCGGTCCGGGGTGAGCTTCTCGTACAGCACGGCGACGATGTCCATCAGCAGCCGGGGGCTGCCGATCCGCCACTCCCACCAGTTGCCGTAGGGGGTGGTGCCGGGGTGGTAGACGGTGGCGGCGAGATGGTCGAGTCCCCGGACGGTGTCGGCGAGGAGTCCGGGGTCGGGGGTGTGGGCGTACGCCTGGGTCATGGTCCACAGCCGGCCGTAGGCGCGGGTGATCCCGTCGGGCGGGTCGTGGGCGAGGTCGGGCCAGAGCCGGCCGGGGCCCGGGGCCATGGCGGCGCGGTGGGCGGCGGCGCGGGCGGCGGTCTCGGCCAGCCGGGTGGCGTAGGGCTCGGCGGCCGGGTCGTAGCCGCCGCCGAGGCTGATCTCCAGCCAGCGGAGCCGCAGGGCCTGATACGGGTCGCCGTCCGCGTCGGCAGCCGTCGCGGGGGCCGGTACCGAGCCGAGGGCGGCCAGTGAGGCGAGAGCGGTCAGCGCGGTACGGCGGGACCAGTCGGACGGCTGGGACACGGGAGCCTCCGGGCGGACGACGCTGTGACCACACCCTTAGCACTCCGCGTGCCCTGCGGATAAGGGGGCGGGCGCAGAGCGGCCGGGAACCGCCCGAAGTCACCCGGATGCCGCAAGTCCACTCGATCGAGTGAGGACGGTTTGCGGCGACGCGAGCGCCGACCGGAGAGTGAACGCATCACGGCCCGGGACCGTGCTCGGGCGGGACCGGCGAAGACCCGAGCGAGGTGCCCCCGTGACGACGGCGAACCCACGGCCCATTCCCGCCGCGCCCGGGCGCGTCCCGGCGCTCGGCCATCTCCCCGCGCTGCTCCGGGACCCGCTCGGGTTCCTCGGCTCCCTCGCCCGGGTCGGCGAGGTGGCGCGGGTGTCGCTGGGGCCGCGCGAGGTCGCCGTGGTCACCAGCCCGGCGCTGGTCCACACGCTGCTGGCGGCGCTCTCCCGGGACTGTCCGCGCGGCTCCGTGCAGGGCACGCTCCGGGAGGCGTTCGGCGACGGGCTGCTGATGTCCGAGGGCGCTCTGCACCGGGAGCGCCGTCGCGCCCTGCGGCCCGCGTTCACCGCCGAGCGGGTGGGGAGCGGGGTCCGCACGGTCCAGGAGGTGACCCGGGAGCGGATCGGCCGGTGGCGGCCGGGCGTCCCGGTCGATGTCGCGGCGGAGATGACCGGGCTCGCCCTGGAGATCGTCGCCCGGGCCCTGTTCGGCGTCCGGCTGCCCGAAGACGACGCCGCCGCCTTTCAACGGGCGCTGCCGGATCTGGTGAAGGGGCAGATCGCCCGCTCGCTCTGTCCCCATCCGCTCTTCGCCCGGCTGCCGCTGCCGCTCAACCGGCGCTTCGACGCGGCCGTGGCGGTGCTCGACCGGGTGGTCGACCGCGCGGTGAGCGGCACGGGCGGTTCCCCTGCTGCCCTGCCGTGCGCGGCGGGCGGGCTCGACGCCCCGGCCGTGCGCGCCGAGGCGATCAGCCTGTTCGGCGCGGGCACCGAGACCGTCGCCTCCACCCTGACCTGGCTCTTCCATGAGCTGCTGGGCGCTCCCGAGGTGCACGGGCGGCTGCTGGCCGAGCTGGAGGGCGAACTCGGCGACGCCGGGACCGGACTGACGCCCGAGGCCCTGGCGAAGCTGCCGTATCTGCGCCGGGTGCTGCGCGAGGTGCTGCGGCTGCACGCCCCCAACGCCTTTCTGACCCGGACGGCCGCCGTCGGCGTACAGCTGGGGCCGTACGCGGTCCCGGCCGGGACCGAGCTGCTGTACAGCCTGAGCGCGCTGCACCGGGATCCGGCGCGCTACGCCGATCCGCTCCGCTTCGACCCGGACCGCTGGGCGGACGGGGAGCGTGTCGCCGACCCCCGGCTGTTCCTGCCGTTCGGGGCGGGCCGGCACAAGTGCGTGGGCGAGTCCTTCGCCTGGATGGAGCTGACCGTGGTCGCCGCGACGGTGCTGCTGACCTGGCGGCCGGAGCCGGTGGCCGGTACCCGGGCGCGGGAGGTGGTGTGGACCACCGTCCAGGCGCGCGATGTGTTCATGACGGTCTCCCCTCGCACGGTGCGGACCTCGGCCGCCGAGCGGCCCGCCGGGGCGGCGGGGGGCGCCCCGTGAGCCGCGCGCCCGCCCTCGTACGGCAGCCGCTCCCGGGAGCCCCGGGCGCGGCGCACCGGCCCCGGGTGCCGTCCCCGGGCCGGGCGGCGGACGGGGACCGGCACACCGGGTGGCTGGCGCGCCACCGGCTGCTCGCCGAGGGCGAATCGGCGCTGTATCGCTCCTACGCGCTGCCGGAGCTGATACGCCTCTCCTATCCGGGGGCCCCCGCGGCCGAACGGGAGCTGCTGACCGATCTGCTGGGCTGGTACACGGTCCTCGACGACCGCTTCGACGGGCCGCTGGGCCGCGATCCGGCCCTGGCGGGGGCGCTGGTGCGGCGGCTGACCGACGTCATGGACGCGCCCGCCCGCGTCCGGCCCGCGCGGGGCGTGGTCACGGCCTGGAGCGAGCTGTGGCAGCGGCAGTGCCGGGGCAGGACGACGGTGTGGCGGCGGCGGTCGGCCCGGGACTGGGCCGACTGTCTGGGCACCTTCGTCGCCGAGACCGCGCACCGCAGCCGGGGCAGTCTGCCGTCCGTCGCGGAGGCGACCCTGCTGCGCAGACACGCGAGCTGTCTCTATCCGTTCATGAACATGCTGGAGCGGGTCGAGGGGGCCGAGCTCCCCGGCCGGCTGCGGGCCAGGCCCGCCTGGCACCGGCTGCGCTCCCACACCGCCGATGCCGCGACGCTCGTCAACGACCTCTGTTCGCTGGCCCGCGAGGAGGAGCGCGACAGCGGCTTCAACATGGTGCTGGTCCTCTCCCACGAGCACGGTCTCAGCCGGGACCAGGCGCTGAGCGCCGTACGGAACCGGGTAAGGGTGCTGCGGCGGGAGAGCGAGGTGCTGCGGGGGCGGCTGGCCCGGGAGCACCCGGGCAGCCGCCGTTATCTGGAGGGGACGCGGGAGCTGGTGGACGGGGTCTGCGCGTGGAGCGGCTCCACCGCCCGCTACAGGGGTCCGAAGAGCCAGTTGCCCGGGGTGTCGGTCGCCTCGCTGGTGTAGAACTCCTCGACGGCGGCGCGCAGCTCGTCCCCGCCGATATGTCCGTCGCCGTCGATGTCGAGGGTGGTGAAGGCCTCGTTGAGCGGCCCGGGCGGCAGGCCGAGGGTCTCGCCGTACATGGTGGTGTACTCGGTGCGGGTGATGCGGCCGTCGGCGTCGGTGTCGCACAGCTCCAGCCACACCTGGAGCATCGCGCCCATCCGGTCGAGGAAGCCGTCGCGGTCGTCGGCGACGGCCCGGCGGACCCCGGCGCGCCACTCGGCGCGGTCGATCGCGCCCTTGCCGTCGGCGTCCATGTGCTGGAGGTCGGTCTCCCACAGCAGGGTGAAGGATTCCTGGAGCCGGACCACGGTGCCGGGGGCCCGGGTCCCGAAGGCCGCGCCGAGCCGGGCCGCGAGGGAGACCAGGTCCCCTTCGTGGATCCGGCCGTCGCCGTCCGTGTCGAGCATGTCGAAGGAGCGGTCCAGCTTGACGTCCAGCACGGTGCGTTCGCTCCTGGCGGGTTCGTTCATGGCGGGACGCTACCCGGGGCGCCCTCGGCGAAGACGCCTCCCCCGGGTGGTTTGGCGGGCGCGGTCATGACGTGCCGCCGTCCTCCCGCTCCCCCTCTCCCGCCCCCGGGGTACGGGGAGGCCGGCCGCGCAGATGGTTGTAGAGGGTGGCGCGGGAGACGCCCAGTATCCCGGCGAGGGTCCGTACGGCGTGTTTGACCTGGAGCCAGCCCTGCGCCTGAAGCTCGTGGACCAGCTCCCTGCGGTCGGCGGTGCCCAGTTCGCGGGCGGTACGGCCGCGGTGCGCCGCGAAGTCGTCCACGGCGCTCCGCAGCCCGTCGGCGGTTCTGGCCCGGAGGGTCTCGGCGAGCGGCAGCTCCTGCTCCTCGGTCCGGACCAGGCGTTCGATCCCGGCGGCGACACCCGTCAGCAGGGACACGTCGAGGTTGAGGCAGAGGGCCGCCACATAGACGCCGTCGGCGTTCTTGATGCCGATGGAGGTGCTCTTGGCCCGGCGGCCGTCCGGGAACCGGTTGGGGTAGTTCTGCAGGACGCCGGGGAAGTCGGGGTCGTGGATCCTGGCGAGGCCCAGTTCGGTGACGCCTTCGCCGACCGAGCGGCCGGAGAGGTTGTTCTCGACGGCCCGGACGGAGTTGGCGGGGTCGCGCAGATCGTGCAGGACGACCTCGCAGAGCCCCGGGAGCATCCGTCCGACGGCGACGGCGATCTTCTCGGCCTCGCGCAGCAGGACTTCGTCGCCGGTGCTCATCGGGTGCCGTCCTGGTCGCGGATCCGCTCCATCGCGCCGGCGGCCTTGAGGCCGGAGCCGGTGAGGACGACGACGGTCTCCTCGCCGGGCCGGATGGCCCCCCGTTCGGCGAAGGCTCCGACGGCCGCGGCGGCGGTGGCGCTGGTGGGCTCCGCGTAGAGGCCCTTGGCGGCGAGTCTCCGTACGGCGTCCTCGATGCCGCTCTCGTCGATCGCGGCCATGTCCCCGTCCGAGGCGCGGATCGCGCGGAGCACCTCGGGCAGCCGGACGGGCCGCCGGATGGCGGTGCCCTCGGCGACGGTGGGGGCGAAGGAGCAGGGCACGGGGGTGTCGGCGCCGGCGTGGAAGCTCGCGTGGAGGGGGGCGCAGTTGGCGGGCTGGGCGACCAGCAGTCTGGGCAGCCGGTCGATCTGCCCGGCGGCGAGGAGTTCGGAGAAGCCGAGATGGCAGCCGAGGACGGTGCTGCCCGCGCCGGCGACGGTGACGATCTGGTCGGGGGCGCGGAAGCCGAGGTCCTCCCAGATCTCGTAGGCGAGGGTCTTGGTGCCCTGGAGGAAGAAGGGGTGCCAGTTGTGGCTGGCGTAGTAGGTGTGCGCGGACTGGCGCAGGGCCTCGGCCGCGGTGGCCTCCCGGTCGCCGGGGACGAGCTGGACCTCGGCCCCGTACATCCTGCTCTGGAGGATCTTGGCGGGGGAGGTGGACTCGGGGGCGAGGATCCGGGCGAGGATCCCGGCGGCGGCGCAGTAGGCGGAGACGGAGGAGCCGCCGTTGCCGGAGCTGTCCTCGATGACCTCGCGGATGCCCTGCTGGGCGAGGAAGGAGATCATCACGCTGGTGCCGCGGTCCTTGAAGCTGCCCGTCGGGCTGAACCACTCCAGCTTGAAGGAGACCGGGACGCCGTCCCACTCCCCCGGCACCAGCGGGGTGCAGCCCTCGCCCAGGGAGACGGGCTCGCGGATGTCGCCGGGCAGGGCCGCGCGGTAGCGCCAGATCGAGCGGCGGGAGGTGTCCACATCGGCGCGGGTGATGCCGGGGAGGGGGCTCACCGAGAGGGGTGCGCCGCTGTCCGCGCGCCAGCGGAGGGGGTCGGTGAGGGGGTAGCCGGTGCCCGAGCGTTCATCGAGATAGCGAGCGGTCATGGTCGACAAGATGGCCAGAACTGAACTCCTTGTCAAGATCACAAACGACCTTCGCGGAGACCTCGACGATAGAAGTTGAATGTTGAACGGAATAGGTCTAGAGTCCTTCTCGTTGAAGCTTCAACAACAAGGTTCGACAACAAGGCCGCATCCGCGCCGAACCCCTTCCCCCACAGGAGTGCGTCATCATGGGTATCTTCAGCCGTAAGTCCGACACCGCCGTCGCCACCGCCCCCGCCCCCGTCGACCCGGCTCTCGCGGCCCTGAGCGGCGATTACACCATCGACCCGGCGCACAGCAGCATCGGCTTCACCGTCCGCCACGCCATGGTCACCAACGTCCGCGGCAGCTTCGGCGAGCACGAGGGCACCCTGAAGCTCAATGGGGCCGACCCCGCCGCCTCCGCCGCCGCCATCGATGTGAAGATCGAGTCGATCGACACCGGCATCGCGGACCGGGACGGACATCTGCGCGCGAGCGACTTCTTCGATGTCGAGCGGTTCCCCCTGATGACCTTCCGCTCCACCGCCGCCGAGCAGCTCGGCGGCGACAAGTACCGGGTGACCGGCGACCTCACGATCAAGGACGTCACGCGTCCGCTCGCGATCGACCTGGAGTTCAACGGCGCGGCCACGGACGTCTACGGCAATGAGCGCGTCGGCTTCGAGGGCAGCGCCGAGATCCTGCGCTCCGCGTGGGGCCTGACCTGGAACGCCGCGCTGGAGACCGGCGGTGTGATGGTCAGCGACAAGGTCAAGCTGAACTTCGACATCTCCGCGATCAAGTCCGCCTGACGCCGATCACGCGGATCGCCCCGGCCCCACCGGCCACCGTGCCCGCCGACGAACCTTCGGCGGCGCCCCCAGAGCGCGCCCGTCCCGCCGTCCCCCCGCGGCGAGGGCGGGCGCTCTGCCGTTTCCGGGGCCGTTTCCAGGGGCCGTCTCCGGGGCGCGTGTCCTCAGAAGCCCCCGCCGCCGTCGAAACCGCCCCCGCCGCCGAAGTCGCCGCCTCCGTCCGGGCCGCCGCCCCAGTCGCCCCCGAAGTCCCCGCCGGAGTCACCGGAGTCGCCGCCGGATCCCGCGTAGTCCTCGCCGCCGTACTCCCCCGCGTACGCCGGGGAGGCGAGCATCCCGCCGAGCATGGTGCCCACCAGCAGCCCCGGGAGGATGCCGCCCGCGAAGTAGCCGCCGGCCCAGGGGCCGTAGGCCGGGCCCGCCTCCCAGTAGGGACGGCGGCCCTCCGCCGTGTCGACGGTACGGGCCGAGGGGTCGAGCCCGTCGTCCAGCCGGGCCGCGTCGGCCGCGCAGACCGGGACCTCGCGGGCCGCGCCGCCCGCCGGGGCCCAGCTCCGGTCGGTGACGGAGGGCCCGTGGCGCGGGTCGAAGAAGCAGGGGACGCGCCGGTCCGGGAGCGGCCGGCCGGTGCGGCGGGCGTCCAGGGCTGCCAGGCTGAAGCGGCCGTCCTCCAGGGCCCGGGTCACCTCGCGGACGTCCGACGGCCGCCCGGCGGAGGCCATCAGGGACTTCGACCGGTCGTACGCGTCCAGCCCGCGCTCGTAGTCGGCGCGCATGGCGTCGTCCGCGCCCTTCTCCGCCGGGTGGAAGTCCAGCCGGTCCAGCTCCTCGCCGAACGCGGTGATGTCCTCGTCCACGACCACCCGCAGCCGCTCCAGCGCGGCCCGCTCCTCGGCCGCCCGGCGACGGCGTCCGCGGTGGACGACGGTGTAAAAGCCCAGGCCGGCCGCCGCCAGGATCGCGCCGAGGACGATCAGCGCTCCGGTGTTCTTGTCGCCTCCCCCGCCCTGTCCCGCCGCCGCCCAGGAGGCGGGGGCGGTGCCGCGCAGCCGGGGCAGGGCCTGATCGGCGAAGTTGTTCAGCTGGGTGGCCGCGTCGGCCCCCGGGGGTGTACGGACCGCCGTGACCAGGTCGCGCACGACGGGCCGGGCGAGGACCTGACCGTCCGCGCCCGCGTTGAACCGGTCGCCGAGCCGGACGGCGTACAGACCGGTGACACCGGTCTGAGTACGGAGGTCTCCGAGCACGCTGTCCGGCGCGAACTCCGCGTCGGCGGGGAGCACGGCCACGAAGAGGGGCTTGTCCGCCTTCTTGATCTTCTCGGCGAGGGCGTTCGCGTCGGCGTCGGAGAGCTGTGCGGCGGCGCGCGGATCGACATGGACCGGACCGTCCTTGAACGTCCGGGCCACGGCGGCGGCCCCGTCGCCGCCGGGCGTCGCGTCCAGGGGCGCGGCGGCCCGCGCGGGGCCGGTGGCCGACTGTTCACGGCCGGTGGCCGCCGACGCTCCCGGGGCCGTGGTGGAGACGGCCGCCGAGAGCGCCAGCAGCAGACCGGACAGTGCGGAGGGCAGCCTGGTCCTCATGCGTCGGCGCTACCCGAAGAGCTGTCTCCCGGGACCCGCGCCGACGGCGGTCACTCGACCGGCTCGACCCCCGCGCGGAGCAGCCCGTAGGTGTACGCGTCCTCCAGCGCCTGCCAGGAGGCGGCGATGACGTTGTCGGCGACCCCGACGGTGGACCATTCGCCGGTGCCGTCACCGGTGGTGATCAGCACCCGGGTGGTGGAGTCCGAGCCGTGGCGGCCTTCGAGGATGCGGACCTTGTAGTCGACGAGCTGGAGCTTGGCGAGCGGCGGGTAGACCTGCTCCAGGCCGACCCGCATCGCCCGGTCGAGCGCGTTGACCGGGCCGTTGCCCTCGGCGGTGGCGACGATGCGCTCGCCCTTGACCCACAGCTTCACCGTGGCCTCGTTGGCGTGGGTGCCGTCGGGGCGGTCCTCGACGATGGCCCGCCAGGACTCGGTGCGGAAGTAGGTGCGCGCCCTGCCCTCCGCCTCGGCGCGCAGCAGCAGCTCGAAGGAGGCGTCGGCGGCCTCGTAGGTGTAGCCCTTCAGCTCGCGCTCCTTGACGCGCTCGACCACCCGGCCCACCAGCGCGCGGTCGCCGCCGAGTTCGATGCCGAGCTCTCTGCCCTTCAGCTCGACGGAGGCGCGGCCGGCCATGTCGGAGACGAGCATCCGCATGGTGTTGCCGACCAGCGCGGGGTCGATGTGCTGGTAGAGATCGGGGTCGACCTTGATCGCGGAGGCATGGAGGCCCGCCTTGTGGGCGAAGGCCGAGACACCCACATAGGGCTGGTGGGTGGAGGGCGTGAGGTTGACGACCTCGGCGATGGCGTGCGAGATACGGGTCATGTCGGCGAGCGCGCCCGGGGGCAGCACCCGCTTGTCGTACTTCAGCTCCAGCGCGGCGACGACCGGGAAGAGGTTGGCGTTGCCGACGCGCTCGCCGTAGCCGTTGGCGGTGCACTGGACGTGGGTCGCGCCCGCGTCGACGGCGGCGAGGGTGTTGGCGACGGCGCAGCCGGTGTCGTCCTGGGCGTGGATGCCGAGGCGGGCCCCGGTGTCGGCGAGGACGGTCGCGACCACCGCCTGGATCTGGGCGGGGAGCATTCCGCCATTGGTGTCGCAGAGGACGACGACGTCCGCGCCGGCGTCGGCCGCGGCGCGGACGACGGACTTGGCGTACTCGGGGTTGGCGCGGTAGCCGTCGAAGAAGTGCTCGCAGTCGACGAAGACCCGGCGGCCCTGCGATCTGAGGTGGGAGACGGTGTCGCGGACCATCTCCAGGTTCTCTTCGAGGGTGGTGCGCAGCGCCAGTTCGACATGGCGGTCGTGGGCCTTGGCGACCAGGGTGATCACCGGGGCGCCGGAGTCGAGCAGCGCCTGCACCTGGGGGTCGTCGGCGGCCGAGCCGCCCGCGCGGCGGGTGGCCCCGAAGGCGACGAGCCGGGCGTTCCGGAAGGTGATCTCACGCTGGGCGCGGGAGAAGAACTCGGTGTCCCGGGGGTTGGCCCCGGGCCAGCCGCCCTCGATGAAGGCCACGCCGAAGTCGTCCAGGTGCCGGGCGATGGTGAGCTTGTCCGCGACGGTCAGATTGATGCCTTCGCGCTGGGCCCCGTCGCGAAGGGTGGTGTCGAAGACATGAAAGCTGTCGTCGGTGGCCGTGCCCATGTCCGTGTCCGTGTCCTTGGGCTGTGTGGTCATGGCTGCTGTGACTCCTGTCGGGTGAGTGGCTCCCGGAATTTCTGGCTCCACTTGCCCCATTTTCGCGTGCCGCTCATTTCCGTCCGGGGTGGGGCCGGGAAATGAAAAAACCCCTCGCGGGTGCGAGAGGTCTGCGCGCGGGTCTGGGGCGTGGTGGGCGCTGCCGTACGGGTTGGTACGGAGCGATCACGGCGGACCGGCGCGCCTGCTGCCGATAATCATGGCGAACGAAAGCACCGGGGAAGTCTGTCACAACTCCACGCGAAACGGTGGTCCGTCTCGGCATGCGGTCCCCCGCCCGGCGCACTCCGGCCACCGCGGCGGGCTCCGGATCCCTGACCGGAATCAGCCGTCGGCGCGGTGGGCGGGGAGGCGGTCGGGGAGGCCTCGGGGCGGCCCGGGGTCCCTGGGGACGGTGCGAGCGCGCGGGCGGAGTCCTGGGCCGACGTTGAGCCGGAGGCCATGGTTCCCCCCGAAATCATGAGCCCCGGCCCCCGCCGGGCCCTCATGAGATCCGGGGGCGCCGCCGGGAGTCAAACATCCGGCCCGGCGGTGCACGACCTTCGGCCAAGATCACTCGGCCGGGCGGTCCGGTTCAGGAGGAGGTGACCCCGGCGGGCTCCCGCTCCCCGGGCTCTTCGGGGTTCCCGGGCCCCCGGGGCTTCCCGGAGCGGCCCACCAGGTTCAGATCGATGTCCCGGGTCTCCCGCATGCTCAGGTACACGATCAGCGAGACGGCCGCGCACCCCGCCACGTACCAGGAGAATCCGGCCTCCATGCCCGAGTCCTTGAACCAGAGCGCCACATACTCGGCGGTGCCGCCGAAGAGCGCGTTGGCGATCGCGTACGGGAGCGCGACGCCCAGCGCGCGCACCCCGGTCGGGAACAGCTCGGCCTTCACACAGGCGTTGATCGAGGTGTAGCCGGTGATCACCACCAGGGCGAGCAGGGAGAGTCCGAGCGCGGGCCAGAAGGAGTCCGCGTGCTTGAGCATCGCCATGATCGGCACGGTGAGCAGGGTCGAGCCGACGGCGAAAGTGATCAGCAGCGGGCGGCGGCCGACGCGGTCGGAGAGCATGCCCGCGAGCGGCTGGAGGCAGGCGAAGACGATCAGGGCGCAGAAGGAGACCAGGGTGGCGGTCTGCTTGTCCAGCCCGGCGGAGTTGGAGAGGTACTTGGTGAGATAGGTGGTGTACGTGTAGTACGCGACGGTCCCGCCCATGGTGAGCGCGATGACGAGGAACGCCTCCCGGCGGTGCGCGAGCAGCGCCCTGATGGTGCCCTTCCGGTTCGCGGGGGTGTCGTCGGCGGACTCCTCGTACACCTCGGTCTCCAGCATGTTGCGGCGGAGGTAGAAGACGACCGCCGCGCCGAGCGCGCCGATGGCGAAGGGGATGCGCCAGCCCCAGTCGTGCAGGGCCTCGTCCGACATGGTGCGCTGGAGGACGATCAGCAGGCCGAGGCCGAGGATCTGGCCGGCGGTCATGGAGACGTACTGGAAGCTGGAGGCGAGGCCCCGGTGCCGGGGGGCGGACGCCTCGGTGAGATAGGTGGCGCTGGCCGCGTACTCGCCGCCGACGGAGAGGCCCTGGAGGAGCCGGGCGACCAGGAGGACGGCCGCGCCGCCGTACCCCGCGACCGCGTAGGTGGGGGCGACGGCGATGAGGAGCGCGGAGGCGGACATCAGGGTGACGGTGAGGGTCAGCGCCGCCTTGCGGCCCTTGCGGTCGCCGACCCGGCCGAGCAGCCAGCCGCCGACCGGGCGCATGAAGAAGCCGACGGCGAAGATGCCCGCCGTGTTCATGAGCTTGGCGGTGTCGTTCCCCTCGGGGAAGAACGCGCCCGCGAAGTAGGTGGCGAAGCTCGCGTAGACGAACCAGTCGAACCACTCGACCATGTTGCCCGCGGAGCCGACCCAGATCTTCTTCCAGTGCTCTCGTCCCATGGGGGGAAACCGTGCCGGAGGGGTGGGGGGCCGACAAGGGCCGCCGGGACAACGATCAGGAGTACTTGCGTGCGTTGCGTTCCCGCCGTGGCCAGAGCCCGGAGAGCGGTGCTCGCGGGAGCCCCCGAACGCCTCAGGGCACCGGCGCGAACAGGGTTTCGACCAGGAACTCGGCGGTGTGGGCGAGGACTTCGGGCCGCCCGGCGCCGGGGAGACCGACGGCGACATGGACGCTGAATCCGTCGAGGAGGGCGCGCAGCCGGGTGGCGTGGCGGTCGGGGTCGACGGCCCGGAACTCGCCCCGGGCGATCCCCTCGGCGAGCAGGGCGACGAGGTCGCCGTGCCAGGCGGCCTCGATCGCGCCCTGCCGGGCGCGGGCGTCCTCGGCGCCGGCGGCCTGGGAGCGGTTCCAGACCTCCAGCCAGAGACTCCAGTGCGGATCGCCCGGCCCGTCGGGGACGTACAGCCCGACATAGGCGGCGAGCCGCTCGGCGGCGCTCCCCGGGCCGGAGAGCAGGGCGGCGCGCTTCGCCCCGAGGAGCGACTCGCTCCACTCCAGGGTCCGCAGCAGGAGTTCGTCCTTGGTGCGGAAGTAGTAGAGGAGATGCCCGCTGCTCATTCCGACGTCCCGGCCGAGCCCCGCCATGGTGAGCCGGTCGAGGCCGTGTTCGGCGATGGTGGCCATGGCGGCGGCGAGCACGGCCTCGCGGGGCGGGGCGACATTGCGCCGCCGGGAGGGCGGGGTCATCCGGATGCCTCGGGGTGCGGTTCGTTCACTCGTACGTTCTACCCGATCGGCGCGGCGGCGGCGGTGCCTCCCGCTCGGGGGGCCGCCTGCGGGCCCCCGTCCCGGCGCGGGGCGAGAGCATCCCGGTGAGCGCGGTGACGGCGGCCACCGCGAGGACGACCGCGAGCAGCGAGAGCGCCGGGGGCGGGTCGTCCGGGGAGTTCTCCTCCGCGCCCCGGTTCCGTACGGTGACCGCGATCACGGCGACGACCGCGATCACCGTCCGGCTCCCGGCCGGCGCCGGGCGGCGCGGCACGGCGGCGCGGGCCGCCGGCCGCGTTCGGTCGAGGTCATTCGCATATCACCACATCTCTGATTAGAACAACACTCTAATCAGCGGGTGTGGCGAGCAGAAGGGGCCGGGGGAAACCATTGGGTAACACCCGAAGTCCGGCTCATCCGGTGATCGCGGTCAGATCCCGGGCATAGCTCTCGATCGCCGCGCGGAAGGGGCGTACCGACGGGTCCTCGCTCGTCGCCGCCAGCAGCTCCAGCAGCAGCCGTACGGACTCCTCGTGGCGGCCGGTGTTGAAGAGCGCCATCGCCAGGAAGACCCGCAGCCCGCCGTGTTCCGGGAACTCCGCCGCCCCGAGCCGCAGGGTCCGCTCGGCCTCCTCGTACCGGCCGAGCGCGCGGTAGGTGCTGCCGAGCCCGAGCAGCGCCTCCCGGCGGTCCTCCGGGGCCAGGTCCGGGGCGGCGAGGGCGCGTTCGTAGTACGGCACGGCCTCCGCCTCACGTCCGAGGACGTCATGGGCCCAGGCCGTCTGGTAGGCGATCTCCGCGTCGGCGGGGAGGAGTTCGCCGAGCGCGAGCAGCCGCAGCCGGGCCTCCTCGGCGCTCCCCCGCTCACGCAGAAGGACGGCTTCGGCCAGCTCGCGGTCGCGCTCGGATACGTTCATGCCCCCATCCTCACCGGTGTGCGGGAGGAAGGGGGCATGAGGGTACGCGGGGCGGGTCAGCCCAGCTGGTGCATCCAGCCGTGGGTGTCGGCGGCGGTGCCGCGCTGGATGTCCAGCAGGGCCTCGCGCAGCTTCATGGTGACCTCGCCGGGCTCGCCGCCGCCCTGGGTCCACTCGCCGTCGGCGGACTTCACCAGCCCGACGGGGGTGATCGCCGCGGCGGTGCCGCAGGCGAAGACCTCGGTGAGGGTGCCGTTCTCGGTGTCGCGCCGCCAGTCCTCGGTGGAGATGCGGCCCTCGGCGGACTCGTACCCCAGGTCCTTGGCGAGCTTGAGGAGCGAGTCGCGGGTGATGCCCGCGAGAAGGGAGCCGGTCAGCTCGGGGGTGACGATGCGGTCCCCGTACACGAAGTACAGATTCATCCCGCCCATCTCCTCGACCCAGCGGTGCTCCAGCGCGTCCAGCCAGACGACCTGGTCGCAGCCCTGCGCGGCGGCCTCGGCCTGGGCGAGCAGGGAGGCCGCGTAATTGCCGCCGGTCTTGGCGAAGCCCATGCCGCCGGGGACGGCGCGGACGTAGTTCTCGGAGAGCCAGACGGAGACCGGCTTGACGCCGCCCGGGAAGTAGGCGGCGGCGGGGCTGGCGATCACGATGAAGAGGTACTCGTTGGCCGGCCGGACGCCGAGGCCGACCTCGGTCGCGATCATGAACGGGCGCAGATAGAGGGAGGCTTCGCCGCCGTGCGCCGGGACCCACGCCCTGTCCTGGCGGA
This sequence comes from Streptomyces inusitatus, assembly GCF_014651115.1. Taxonomy (GTDB): domain Bacteria; phylum Actinomycetota; class Actinomycetes; order Streptomycetales; family Streptomycetaceae; genus Streptomyces; species Streptomyces amakusaensis. The sequence continues at coordinate 18,997 of NZ_BMWG01000018.1, forward strand.
TCAGCGCGTCACAGGCCTCGATGAACAGCTCGGTCGGCAGCTCGGGCATGGCGAGCCGGCGGGCGGACCGCTGGAAGCGCTCGGCGTTGGCGTCCGGGCGGAAGGTGGCCACCGAGCCGTCGGGGCGGCGGTAGGCCTTCAGCCCCTCGAAGATCTCCTGCGCGTAGTGCAGGGTCATGTTCGCCGGGTCGAGCGAGAGCGGGGCGTAGGGCGTCAGCCGGGCTTCGTGCCAGCCCACTCCCTCGGTCCACTTGATGGTCACCATGTGATCGGTGAAGTGCCGGCCGAACCCGGGGTCGGCGAGGATCGCCTCCCGCTCCGCGTCGGAGAGCGGATGCGAGGAGGGCTTCAGCTCGATCGTGGGCGTCGTCATGAATGCAATGTCCTTCACCGTTGATTGTGACGGACCGCGCTCACGCCGCTACTGATGCCAAGGCGTCCGAGCATTCCCGCATGCCACGGCCCGATTCGATTATCGCCCGAAGAGGTCGACACGAGAAACGGGGTGCAACGGGGTGAAAGCGGTCCCGGTTCGATGGTGCACCCGGGAGCCGCACAGAGAGAAGCCGCCGGGCGCGGAATGCGCGGCCCGGCGGCTTCTGGAAAGCGTCGGGCCTCAGCTCGCTACTCGTACGGAGAGCGCGTCGCCGATCTCGTCCGTCGTCCGGAACGAACCGTCGCGCTCCGCGAGGTCGGCCGAGACGGCCTCCTCGATACGGACGGCCTCGGGCTCGAAGCCGAGGTGGCGCAGGAGCAGCGCGACGGAGAGGACGGTGGCCGTCGGGTCGGCCTTGCCGGTGCCCGCGATGTCGGGGGCCGAGCCGTGGACCGGCTCGAACATCGACGGGAAGGCGCCCGTCGGGTTGATGTTGCCGGAGGCGGCCAGGCCGATGCCGCCGGAGACGGCCGCGGCGAGGTCGGTGAGGATGTCGCCGAAGAGGTTGTCGGTGACGATGACGTCGAAGCGCTCGGGCTGGGTGACGAAGAAGATCGTCGCGGCGTCGACATGCAGATAGTCGGTGGTGACCTCGGGGTACTCCTGGCCGACCGCGTCGAAGACGTTCTTCCACAGGTGGCCCGCGTAGACGAGGACGTTGTTCTTGTGGACCAGCGTCAGCTTCTTGCGGGGGCGGGAGTTGGCCCGCTCGTACGCGTCACGGACGACGCGCTCCACTCCGTACGCGGTGTTCAGGCTGACCTCGGTCGCGACCTCGGCGGGGGTGCCGGTGCGCAGCGAGCCGCCGTTGCCGGTGTACGGGCCCTCGGTGCCCTCGCGGACGACGACGAAGTCGATCTCCGGCTGGCCGGCGAGGGGGGTCGAGGTGTTCGGGAAGAGCTTCGACGGACGCAGATTGACGTAGTGGTCGAAGGCGAAACGGAGCTTGAGCAGCAGCCCGCGCTCCAGCACGCCGGAGGGCACGGACGGGTCGCCGATGGCTCCGAGGAGGATGGCGTCGTGGCCCTTGAGGGCCTCCAGCTCCGCGTCGGGGAGGGTCTCCCCGGTGCGGTGCCAGCGCTGCGCGCCGAGGTCGTACTCCTTGGTCTCCAGCTTCACATCCTGGGGAAGCACCGTGGAGAGGACTTTCAGGCCCTGGGCCACGACCTCCCGGCCGATGCCGTCACCGGGGATCACTGCGATGTTGAGGCTGCGAGACATGTCGGGCACCCTACTCTCCGTCCCATCCCATGACATGCCCCGTCCACCATGTGGACGAGACCTGTGGGGCGGACTCCGCTCAGCGCCCGGCCGCCCCGCCGTTGTCCCGGCGGTCCAGGGCGCGCTGGAGCGCCGCCGCCGCGTTCTTGCGGTCGGACTCGGGCATACGGGCGGCGGCGTGACGGACTCGGCGGACGGTCTCGGCGGGGATCGCGGACATGATGATCGGCTCCTTGGAGATCGCTGAATCGCGGGGGGCGCGGGATCGCGGGATCGCGGGATCGCGGGGATTTCGAAGGCGCCGGGCGGGGCGGGGAGCGGGCCGCAGGGGTCGCCTGCGAGGGCGCGCGCTCACGACCGCCATTCGCTGGATCGAGCGAGGCGTTCGGCTCCTACCAAGCTAAGGCAGCCGGGCTCCACTGTCTCCACAAGTAGTCGGACTTCCTACTATCTGAGACGGGAATCATGAACTCCGCAGGTCAGACCGTGAGTCGCGGCACCCCGGACGGAGCAGCCGAAGGGCTGGGACCGATCAGAGAACGTCTCCGTCCCGCCAGTCGAAGGCGAGCGCGCCGGCCGGGTCCGGAGCCTCGCCCAGGACGAAGGTGGAACCCTCCTCCTCCGGGAAGGACACCACGCCGTCCGGCCCCAGCCCCTGGATCCGGCCCTCCCACAGCCGCCAGCCGCGCGAGCGGTACAGCGCCGCGCCCTCGTCGGACGCGGAGAGCGCGCCGAATTCGTAGGCGCGCCCGATGACCTCCTCCAGCGCGTCCATCACCCGGCCGCCCAGCCCCTGGCGGCGGCGGTCGGCACGGACCGCGAGGGCCTCGACGTACCCGATGCGGTACGAGCGTCCGGAGCGCCCGCCGTGCGTCACCCGGCGCATGATCACACTGCCGTGCGCGACCAGCTCCCCGCCGGCGTCGTGCACCAGGGTGTGCATGCCGCCGAGGCCGTGGTCCCAGTCCTCGTCGCTGAAGTCGCCGTCGAAGGCGTCGTCGAGCAGGGAGCGGATCGCGGTCAGTTCGACGGGAGTGAGCAGGGAGGTGTGAAGGGTGCGGATCGTCTCGGTCATGCGCCCGAGCCTCTCAGCTCCGGCGGCCCGGCCCCAGACGTTTTCCGGGGCGCCCGCGGGGCCCGGGCGTTCCGGTTGCGGGGCCCGGGCAGGGGTGGGGAATCTGGAGGGCGGGCGGGGTGAGAAGGAGAGGGCCATGAGTGAGGACAGGATCGATCGGGAGATCGGCATCGGCGCGCCGGTGGAGCGGGTGTGGGCGGTACTGACCGAGGGGGAGCATGTGGGGAGGTGGTTCGGGCAGGGGGAGCCGGCGCGGGTGGAGTTGTGGCCGGGGGGCACAATGCTGCTGGATCACGGCGAGTACGGGCGGTTCCCGACCACGGTCGTCGCGGTGGACCCGCCGCGTCGGCTCTCCTACCGCTGGGCCTCCGGGCACCCCGGGGAGCAGGCGGCCGAGGGCAATTCGACGCTGGTGGAGTACATCCTCACCGCCGAGGGCGAGGGCACCCGGCTGCGGATCACGGAGAGCGGGTTCGCCTCGGTGGACGTGCCCGAGGAGCACCGGGCGCAGGCCTCGTACGAGAGTCATGACGGCGGCTGGGCCGGTCAGCTCGTCAACATCCGGGATTACGCCGAGGCGCTGGGTGATCGGTGATCGGTGATCGGTGATCGGTGAAGAAATAGTGGCGGCAGGAACCGATCCGGTCGCTCGCTCGTCCTGAACAGATGGAACCGCCCCCGTTCCGGCGTGGGGGCCGGAACGGGGGCGGGTTCTTGGGGGCCGAGGATCGACTCGGCCCGGGGGGAGCGGTCAGCCCATGTGCGGGTAGCCGTACTCCGTCGGAGCGACCAGCGTCTCCTTGATGGCGCGGGTCAGCGTCCAGCGCATCAGGTTCTGCGGGGCGCCCGCCTTGTCGTTGGTGCCCGAGGCACGGCCGCCGCCGAAGGGCTGCTGGCCGACCACGGCACCGGTCGACTTGTCGTTGATGTAGAAGTTGCCCGCGGCGAAGCGGAGCTTCTCCATCGTGTGCGCGGCGGCGGCGCGGTCGTTGGAGATGACCGCTCCGGTCAGCGCGTAGTCGGAGACCGACTCCATCTGGTCCAGCATGGCGTCGTACTGGTCGGCGGAGCTGTCGTCGTATACGTACACCGCGAGGATCGGACCGAAGTACTCGGCCTTGAAGACCTCGTTCTCCGGGTCGGAGCACTCGATGACGGTCGGGCGGACGAAGTAGCCCACCGAGTCGTCGTAGCTGCCGCCGGCGACGATCGTGCAGCTCGGGTCGGTCTTCGCGCGGTCGATCGCGGCCTTGTTCTTGGCGAACGAGCGGTCGTCGATGACGGCGCCGATGAAGTTCGACAGATCGGTGACATCACCCATGGTGATGCCGTCGACCTCGGCCGCGAACTCCTCCTTGAAGCCGTCGTTCCAGATGGACGCCGGGATGTACGCACGCGAGGACGCGGAGCACTTCTGGCCCTGGAACTCGAAGGAGCCGCGGGTCAGCGCGGTCTTCAGCACGGCGCGGTCGGCGCTGGGGTGCGCGACCACGAAGTCCTTGCCGCCGGTCTCGCCCACGATGCGCGGGTAGGAGCGGTACTTCTCGATGTTGTTGCCGACCGTCTTCCACAGGTGCTGGAAGGTGCGGGTCGAGCCGGTGAAGTGGATGCCGGCCAGGTCGCGGTGGTTCAGGGCCACCTCGGAGACGGCGATGCCGTCGCCGGTCACCAGGTTGATGACGCCCTTGGGCAGACCGGCCTCCTCCAGCAGCCGCATCAGCAGCACGGCGGAGTGGGTCTGCGTCGGGGAGGGCTTCCACACCACGACATTGCCCATGAGCGCGGGCGCGGTGGGCAGGTTGCCCGCGATGGCGGTGAAGTTGAAGGGCGTGATCGCGTAGACGAAGCCCTCCAGCGGCCGGTGGTCCATGCGGTTCCACACGCCCGGCGCGTTGGCCGGGGGCTGCTCGGCCAGGATGTCGCGGGCGTAGGCGACATTGAAACGCCAGAAGTCGATCAGCTCACAGGGAGTGTCGATCTCCGCCTGCTGGGCGGTCTTGGACTGCCCCAGCATCGTGGAGGCGGCCAGCGTCTCGCGCCAGGGGCCCGAGAGCAGCTCGGCGGCGCGCAGGATGATCGCGGCGCGGTCGTCGAAGGACATCGCGCGCCACGCGGGGGCCGCGGCCAGGGCGGCGTCGATCGCGTCCTGGGCGTCCTGCTCGGTGGCCCCGGCGAAGGTGCCGAGCACCGCGCCGTGGTTGTGCGGCTGAACGACGTCGACCCGCTCGCCGCCGCCCATCCGGCGCACGCCGCCGATGGTCATCGGCAGCTCGATCGGGTTCTCCGCCAGCTCCTTGAGCTTGACCTCAAGACGGGCGCGCTCCGGGGAGCCGGGGGCGTAGCCGTGAACCGGCTCGTTGACCGGCGCGGGGACCTTGGTCACAGCGTCCATGGGTGCCGAATCTCCTTAAGCAGTGGGTCAGTCAGGTGGGGGTGTTCAGCCGCGGCTGACCAGCGAACGCAGGAAGAACGCCAGGTTGGCGGGGCGCTCCGCGAGGCGGCGCATGAAGTATCCGTACCAGTCGGTGCCGTAGGCGATGTAGACACGCACCCGGTGGCCCTCGGCGGCGAGACGGTGCTGCTCGGCCTCGCGGATGCCGTACAGCATCTGGTACTCGTAGTCCTCCAGCTTACGGCCGGCGCGGCGGGCCAGCTCCTGGCCGATGGAGATGATCCGCGGGTCGTGGGACCCGATCATCGGGTAGCCCTCGCCCTCCATCAGGATCTTCAGGCAGCGGATGTACGCCTTGTCGACCTCGGCCTTGTCCTGGTAGGCGACGGTCGCGGGCTCCTTGTAGGCGCCCTTCACCAGCCGGACCCGGGAGCCCGCCTCGGCGAGCGCGTGGCAGTCGTCCTCGGTGCGGAAGAGGTACGACTGGACGACCGCGCCCGTCTGGGGGAAGCGCTCCCGCAGCTCGGCGTGGATCGCCAGGGTCGAGTCGACGGTGGTGTGGTCCTCCATGTCGAGGGTGACCGTGGTGCCGATCTCGGCGGCGGCCTCGACGACGGGGGTGACGTTCTTCAGCGCCAGCTCATGGCCGCCGGTGAGGGCCTGGCCGAAGGAGGAGAGCTTGACCGACATCTCGGCGCGGACGCCGAGGCCGAGCGGCTTGAGGGCCTCGATCAGCTCCAGATAGGCGTCCCGGGCGCGGAGCGCCTCGGAGGGGTCGGTGATGTCCTCGCCGAGGACATCGAGCGTGATCTCCAGACCGCGGGCGGCGGTCTCCTGGACGACGGGGATCGTCTCCAGGACCGACTCACCGGCGATGAAACGGTTCACCACGGGCTTGGTGACCGGGGCGGCCGAAACGATGCGGCGCATCTGGTCGCTGCGCGAGGCGGCGAGGATCACGGGACCCAGCACGGGGACCTCCATCAAGAAGTACGGGCGCCGGGCGGATCGCGGGAAACGGATCCGGAACGGCACGAAGAACCACTGTGAAATTTAAGGATCACCACGGGGTCCGGCCATCGACAGCTGTCACGCATCCGTGGCCCGGATCTCAGACAGATGTCTGAAGGGCATGCCAGAATGTCCGGATGAAGGGCGATTACCAGGAACTGGTCGATGAGATCTCCGGCCTGCTGGCGGCCCCGGCGACGCTGGAGAACCGCGATTTCGGGCTGATCGCCTTCGGCGCGCACGACAGCGACGACGACAGCGAGATGGACCCGGTCAGGACCCGGTCGATCCTCACCCGGAAGTCCTCCCCCGCGGTCCGCGCCTGGTTCGAGGGGTTCGGCATCGCCCGGGCGACGGGCCCGGTGCGCATCCCGGCCGCGCCGGACGCGGGGGTCTTCCGGGACCGGATCTGCCTTCCGGTACGCCACCGGGGCATCGTCCTCGGCTATGTCTGGCTGCTGGACACCAGCCCCGGCCCCTCCGAGGAGCGGCTCGCGGCGGCGATGGAGGTCGCCGAGCGGATCGGCGGACTGCTCGCGGACGAGGAGCGGGCCGGCACGGACCTGGCCCGGGAGCTGCGCGCGGCGCTGACGGCACGGCGGGGCTGGCAGTACGACATGGCGGTGGCGGCGCTGCGGACGGCGCTCGGCGGCGACGAGCGCGGCTCGGAGGGGCCGCACGCGGTGGTCTGTGTGACCCCCTGGCCCTCGGCGGACCCGGCGTCCGCGCGCTCGCTGCCCGGGGTGGCCGCGGTGTGCACGGTGCCGGTGGGGCCGGACGGGACGTCCTCGGGGGCCGACTCCCCTCCGCCGCCCGATCCCGGCTCCGGCTCCGGCTCCGGCCCGGGCGAGGAGGAGCCGGATCCGTCCGGTTCCGGTTCCGGTTCCGGCTCCGGCGCTTCCGGTGCCTCCGGGGAGAGGCGTACGGGCGTCCACTCGCTCGCCGTACTGATGCGGCTGCGGGCCGCCGACACCCCGGCCCCCGCGCTCACCGCCGCCGAGCGGCTGCGCGCCGCGGCGGGCGGGGCCGCGACCGCGGGCGTCGGCGAGCCCCGGCGCGGGCTCGCCGAGCTGAACGCCGCCTGGCGGGAGGCCGCCGCCGCGGCCCGGGCGGCCTCGGCCCAGCCGGAGCTGGGCCCGGTCGCCCGGTGGGCGGAGATCGGACCGTACCGGCTGCTGACCGCGCTGCCCCCGCGGACCGCCCCCGACCCCGCCGTCCGGGCGCTGCTGGAGCGTTCGCACACCGAGCTGGCCCGTACCGCCGAGGTCTTCCTTGACTGCGCCGGGCAGGCGGGGCGCACCGCTTCGGCGCTCGGCGTCCACCGGCAGACCCTCTACTACCGGCTCTCCCGGGTGGAGCAGCTGACCGGTCTCGATCTGGCGCGGGGAGAGGACCGGCTGCTGCTGCACATGGCGCTGAAGGCGGCCCGGCTCTGAGTGCCGGGAAGTACGGGGTGCCCGTACCGGAATCCATGGCGGGCGGGTGCTCCGGCGGGCTCCCGGACCGCTGCCGGCTGTCCGGAACAGACCTGTGACTGGTGTGACAGGAGTTGCGCATGGCCCTCTTGAGGCCCGGGGACCTGCGAGCTAGCATCGGATCTTGTGCCAGGCCCCGTACGCGGTGGCCGATTAGTTCCCTCAATTCCCTTGCCCGTTACCCGATTGACCATCGACCGAAGGCAGGCGAAGAGGAATGTCGGCATCGCAAGGGGTCCCCGCCCCGTTATCCGGCGCGGGCAAGGCTCATCCACCACCGTAGCCGTGCGACGGCAGGCCGTTCCCGGCCGGATTCCGCATGTCTCACGGGCTCTCCCGCGACATTCGGCACGGTGGGTTCGAGCAGGCCGTCACGGCGCCACGCATCACCGACAACGGACAAAAACGGTGCGCACCGCAGACAATCATGCCGCTCGACGACTGTACGGAAAGGAGCAGCGATGCTCGGTGAGACCGCTCGCACGTGGCTGCGACGATGGGACGAACAGCAGGAGCGCTACAGCCCGGACCGCGATGAACGGTTCGAGGTGGTCGTCGATGTCACCCGGTGGTCCCTGGAGCGGACCGCTCCCGCGCGGCCCGGAATCGTCGATCTGGGATGCGGGACCGCGTCGCTCGCGACCCGCCTCGCCCGGGCCCTGCCGCACGCCGATGTCGTGGGCATCGACGGCGACCCGCTGATGCTGGGGCTGGCCGAGGAGGCCGTCGTGGGCACCGGCGCCCGGCTGCTGCTGGACGATCTGAACGCCCCCGGCTGGGCGGACCGCGCCGCCGTGGACGGCCCCTGGCACGCGGCCGTCTCCTCGACGGCGCTGCACTGGCTGACCCCGGAGGCCCTCACCGAGGTCTACCGCGAGCTGGCGGCCAGGCTGGCTCCGGGCGGTGTCTTCGTGGACGCCAACAACCGCGGACCGGAGGACTCGGAGGCGGTGCGCGGTCTGGCCCGTGAGATCCGCGACCGCCGTGCCGAGCGGGCGGGCCGGGCGGACCGTGAGGACTGGGCCTCCTGGTGGAAGGCGTTCCTCGCCGAGCCCGAGCTGGCCGATCTGGTCGAGGCCCGTTCCCGTACGGCGGTCGGGCGGCACGCCTTCGCCCCTCCGTACTATCCGAGCACCCAGGAGCAGACGGAGCTGCTGCTCGCGGCGGGCTTCAGCGCGGTCACCACGGTCTGGCAGTGCGGCGACGACAGCGTCCTGGTCGCCGTTCGCTGACGGATCCGGTACGGGTGAGGGCCCGGCCCCACGAAGCGCGGGCTTCGTGGTGGCCGGGCCCTCACCCGTACCGGCGGTGGCCGCTCAGTCGGTCAGATTGACCGAGCGGGCGGAGGTCGCGCCGATCTCCTCGGCGATCTCGTTGAGCACCGGCTGCGGGACGTTCTCGTCGACGGTGAGCACGACGAGCGCCTCGCCGCCCTCCTCCGCGCGGGAGACCTGCATGCCCGCGATGTTCAGACCGGCCTCACCGAGGATCCGGCCGACGGTGCCGACGACGCCGGGGCGGTCCTCGTAGCGGAGGACGGCCATGTGGTCGGCGAGGGCGAGGTCCACATCGTGCTCGCCGATGGCGACGATCTTCTGGAAGTTCTTGGGGCCGGCCAGGGTGCCGGAGACCGAGACTTCCTCTCCGCCGGAGAGGGTGCCGCGCACGGTGACGACATTGCGGTGGTTCGGGGACTCCGAGCTGGTCGTCAACCGGACCTCGACACCGCGCTCCTGGGCGAAGAGCGGGGCGTTGACATAGGAGACCGTCTCGTCGACGACGTCCTCGAACACGCCCTTGAGCGCGGAGAGCTCAAGCACCTTGACGTCGTGCTGGGTGATCTCGCCGTACACCTCGACATCGAGCCGGACGGCGACCTCGCCCGCGAGGGCGGTGAAGATCCGGCCGAGGCGCTCGGCCAGCGGCAGACCGGGCTTGACGTCCTCGGCGATCACGCCGCCCTGGACGTTGACCGCGTCGGGGACCAGCTCGCCGGCGAGCGCCAGCCGCACGGAGCGGGCGACCGCGATGCCCGCCTTCTCCTGGGCCTCGTCGGTGGAGGCTCCGAGGTGCGGGGTGCAGACCACCTGGTCGAACTGGAAGAGCGGGGAGTCGGTGCACGGCTCCTTGGCGTAGACGTCGAGGCCCGCGCCCGCGACCCGGCCCTCCTTGAGCGCCGAGTACAGCGCCTCCTCGTCGACGATGCCGCCGCGCGCGGCGTTGACGATGCGGACGGTCGGCTTGACCTTGTGCAGGGCCTCGTCGCCGATGAGTCCGAGGGTCTCGGGCGTCTTGGGGAGGTGCACGGTGATGAAGTCGGCGACTTCGAGCAGCTCGTCGAGGGAGAGCAGCTTGACGCCCATCTGGGCGGCGCGCGCGGGCTGCACATAGGGGTCGTACGCGACGATCTTCATGCCGAAGGCGGACATCCGCTGGGCGACCAGCACACCGATGCGGCCGAGGCCGACCACGCCGAGGACCTTCTCGCTCAGCTCGACGCCGGTGTACTTGGAGCGCTTCCACTCGCCGTTCTTCAGGGCGGTGTTGGCCTGGGGGATGTTGCGCGCGGTGGCGACCAGCAGACCGCAGGCCAGCTCGGCGGCGGTGACGATGTTGGAGGTCGGGGCGTTGACCACCATCACGCCGGCCTTGGTGGCGGCGGAGACGTCGACATTGTCCAGACCGACGCCGGCGCGGGCGACGACGCGCAGCTTGGGCGCCGCGGCGACGGCCTCGGCGTCGACCTTGGTGGCCGAGCGCACCAGGATGGCGTCGACATCGGCGAGGGCGGGGAGCAGCTCCGCGCGGTCCGCACCGTTGCAGTGGCGGATCTCGAAGTCGGGGCCGAGCGCGTCCACAGTGGCGGGCGACAGCTCTTCAGCGATGAGTACCACTGGCTTCTTGCTGGGTTTCGAGCTCACGTGAGTCCTCACATGTCCAGTGCGGACGGCCGTCCCGACGGCCGCAGGCGGTGGAGGGGGCAAGCCGCGTGGAAGACGCACGACGCTGTGGGCCTGACGCGTAAGTGTTGTTGAGAAGTGTAGTGGTGCATCGGGCGATCTCTTACGCCTCAGTGGCAGGATCACCCGTCCGTGGAGGCCCAGGGGGCGCACCCGGCGCGTCCGCGGGGCGGACGGCGGGCGGGCGGTGAGTGGGCGGCGTACGGGCCGGAACACGGTCCGGAATACGGCGAAGGGCCGGGACACAGCGGCCCCGGCCCTCCCCCACGACTCACGCGTCGTCGTTGTCGACCCAGCTCATGAGCTTGCGCAGCTCCTTGCCGGTGGTCTCCAGCAGGTGGTTCTCATCCTGCTTCTTGTACTCGTTGTACTTCTTCAGACCGCCGTGGTACTCGTCCATCCAGTTACGGGCGAAGGTGCCGTCCTGGATCTCGGCGAGGACCTTGCGCATCTCGACCTTGGTCTGGTCGGTGATGATGCGGGGGCCGGTGATGTAGTCGCCCCACTCGGCGGTCTCGGAGACCGACCAGCGCATCTTCTCCAGGCCGCCCTCATACATCAGGTCGACGATGAGCTTCAGCTCGTGGAGGCACTCGAAGTACGCGATCTCGGGCTGGTAGCCGGCCTCGACCAGGGTCTCGAAGCCCGCCTTGACGAGCGCCGAGGCGCCGCCGCAGAGCACGGCCTGCTCGCCGAAGAGGTCGGTCTCGGTCTCTTCGGTGAAGGTGGTCTTGATGACGCCGGCGCGGGTACCGCCGATGCCCTTGGCGTAGGAGAGGGCCAGCGCGAAGCCGTTGCCGGTGGCGTCCTGCTCGACGGCGGCGATACACGGAACGCCGCGGCCCTCCTCGTACTGGCGGCGGACCAGGTGGCCCGGGCCCTTGGGGGCGACCATGGCGACGTCGACACCGGCCGGCGGCTTGATGAAGCCGTAGCGGATGTTGAGGCCGTGGCCGAAGAACAGCGCGTCGCCGTCCTTCAGGTTCGGGGCGATGGACTCCTCGTAGACCTGGGCCTGGAGCGGGTCCGGCACCAGGACCATGATGACGTCGGCCTCGGCGGAGGCCTCCGCCGCGCTGACCACGCGCAGGCCCTGCTCCTCGGCCTTGGCCTTGGACTTGGAGCCCTCGTGCAGACCGACGCGGACGTCGACGCCCGAGTCGCGGAGCGACAGCGCGTGGGCGTGGCCCTGGCTGCCGTAGCCGATGACCGCGACCTTGCGGTTCTGGATGATGGACAGGTCGGCGTCGTCGTCGTAGAACAGCTCGGCCACTGGGATATCTCCTTGATGTACGGGTGTGCGTCCCACCGTACGGCGGGTGCGCCTGAGGAAGTCTTCCGGTCTCGCATAGCGAGCACTGCCGCGGGGCTGTGCCGTCGGTGTACCGGCGGATGTCACAGCCCCGGGCGGGGGTTCCGCTTCTACGCGCTGCGGTCCAGGGCCCGCAGGGAGCGGTCCGTGATGGAGCGCGCGCCGCGCCCTATGGCGATGGTGCCGGACTGGACCAGTTCCTTGATGCCGAACTGCTCCAGCATCTTGAGCATGGCGTCCAGTTTGTCACCGGAGCCGGTCGCCTCGATGGTGACCGCGTCGGGCGAGACGTCCACCGTCTTGGCGCGGAAGAGCTGGACGATCTCGACGATCTGGGAGCGGGTCTCGTTGTCGGCGCGGACCTTCACCAGCACCAGTTCGCGCTGGATCGCGGAGCCGGGCTCCAGCTCGACGATCTTCAGAACGTTGACCAGCTTGTTGAGCTGCTTGGTCACCTGCTCCAGCGGCAGATCCTCGACGTTGACCACGATGGTGATGCGCGAGATGTCGGGGTGCTCGGTGACTCCGACGGCGAGCGAGTCGATGTTGAAGCCCCGGCGGGAGAACAGCGCGGCGATCCGGGCGAGGATGCCGGGCGTGTTCTCCACCAGGACGGAGAGCGTGTGCTTGGACATGGATCGGTCTCTCGTCTCTCTCTGCTCGCTCAGTCGTCTTCGCTGTCGCCGAAGTCGGGGCGGACGCCCCGGGCGGCGAGCACCTCGTCGTTGGAGGTGCCGGCGGCGACCATGGGCCACACCATGGCGTCCTCGTGGACGATGAAGTCGATCACGACCGGGCGGTCGTTGATCGCGTTGGCCTCGGCGATCACCTTGTCGAGGTCGTCCGGGGACTCGCAGCGCAGCGCGTAGCAGCCCATGGCCTCGGACAGTTTGACGAAGTCGGGGACCCGGGTGCCCGCGCTGGGCTCCTTGCCGGAGGCGTCGGGGCCGGAGTGCAGCACGGTGTTGGAGTAGCGCTGGTTGTAGAAGAGGGTCTGCCACTGGCGGACCATCCCGAGGGCGCCGTTGTTGATGATGGCGACCTTGATGGGGATGTTGTTGAGCGCGCAGGTGGTGAGTTCCTGGTTGGTCATCTGGAAGCAGCCGTCGCCGTCAATCGCCCAGACGGTGCGGTCCGGGGCTCCGGCCTTGGCGCCCATGGCCGCGGGGACGGCGTATCCCATCGTTCCGGCGCCGCCGGAGTTCAGCCAGGTGGCGGGCTGCTCGTAGGTGATGAAGTGGGCGGCCCACATCTGGTGCTGGCCGACGCCGGCCGCGTAGATGGTGTCGGCGGGGGCGAGCTGGCCGATGCGCTCGATGACCTGCTGCGGGGAGAGGGTGCCGTTGTCGGGCTGGTCGTAGCCGAGGGGGTAGGTGTCCCGCCAGCGGTTGAGGTCCTTCCACCAGGCCGTGTAGTCGCCGGTGTGGCCCTCGCTGTGCTCGGCCTGGACGGCCTGGACCAGATCGGCGATGACCTCGCGGGCGTCCCCGACGATCGGGACGTCGGCGGTGCGGTTCTTGCCGATCTCCGCCGGGTCGACATCGGCGTGGACGATCTTCGCGTACGGGGCGAAGCTGTCCAGCTTGCCGGTGACGCGGTCATCGAAACGGGCTCCGAGGGCGACGATCAGGTCGGCCTTCTGGAGTGCGGTGACGGCGGTGACCGCACCGTGCATGCCCGGCATTCCGACGTGCAGCGGGTGGCTGTCGGGGAATGCGCCCAGCGCCATCAGGGTGGTGGTGACGGGGGCTCCGGTGAGTTCCGCGAGAACCTTCAGCTCGGCGCTGGCGCGGGCCTTGATGACCCCGCCGCCGACGTAGAGGACCGGGCGCTTCGCCTGGACGATCAGCTTGGCGGCCTCCCGGATCTGCTTGGCGTGCGGCTTGGTGACCGGGCGGTATCCGGGCAGGTCCAGGACGGGCGGCCAGCTGAAGGTGGTCCTGGCCTGGAGGGCGTCCTTGGCGATGTCGACCAGGACGGGTCCGGGGCGGCCGGTGGAGGCGATGTGGAAGGCCTCGGCGATGGTGCGCGGGATGTCCTCGGCCTTGGTGACCAGGAAGTTGTGCTTGGTGATCGGCATGGTGATGCCGACGATGTCCGCCTCCTGGAAGGCGTCGGTGCCGATCGCCTTGGAGGCGACCTGGCCGGTGATCGCGACCAGCGGGACGGAGTCCATGTGCGCGTCGGCGATCGGGGTGACCAGGTTGGTCGCGCCGGGCCCGGAGGTGGCCATGCAGACCCCGACCTTGCCGGTGGCCTGGGCGTAGCCGGTGGCCGCGTGTCCGGCCCCCTGCTCGTGCCGGACGAGGATGTGGCGGACCCGGGTGGAGTCCATCATCGGGTCGTACGCGGGGAGGATCGCGCCTCCGGGGATGCCGAAGACGGTGTCGGCGCCCACCTCTTCGAGAGAGCGGATGAGGGACTGCGCGCCCGTGACGTGCTCGACTGCGGAGGTCTGGTGTCCGCCGTTACGGGCCCGCGGCTGCGGATGGTGGGCCCCGGTGGCCTGCTCGGTCATCGGCATTCTCTTCTCGAAGCTGAGGGCTGAAGCTGAGGGTTCTGCGATGTGTGACTGAGGGTTTCGCGTGGATTCTTGTGCTTGTGCACGGGCGTCGGTGCAATAAAAAACCCCTCGTGCCGTGAGGCAAGCGAGGGGAGCGCGTCGGTGGGAGTCAGCGGGGTCCTGTGGTGCAGGTCCCCGCTCAGCCGACGCGCTTTCCAAGTACGAGAATTCGGGTGCGCATGGCATTGACCCTCTCCCTGACCCGCTGTCACTGTCAAGCGGGTGGGACGCGCGTCTCACTATTTGGTCGTGGGGACTGTCCGGGCGGACAGTCCCCGGGCGGCTACTTGGTCCATTGCGGATGCTCCACCCGCCAGCGGTGCGGTACGGGCAGGGCGAGGCCCGCGGGTACGGGGAAGTCGTCCCGTACCAGCGCGCGGCGGAGCCGGTACTCGTCCAGCAGTCCGGAGAAGGCCATGCCCTGGCCGTGGGTGCAGCCCATGGCGCGCAGGGCGATCACCTGCTCCGGCGCGTCCACCCCGTCGGCCACCGTCTGGAGGCCGAGATCGCCGGCGATTCTCAGCAGCCCATTGGTGATCTTGTGCAGCCGGGCGGACTCCACGACCCCCTCGACCAGACATCGATCGAGTTTGACTATGTCCACGGGGAGTCTGCGCAGTGCGGTGAGGGCGGCGTGGCCGGTGCCGAAGCCGTCGAGGGCGATCCGGACGCCGAGTCTGCGCAGGGAGACCAGGCGCTGTTCCAGCTCGTCGAAGGAGATCCTCGGGTCGCTGTCGGCCAGCTCGACGATGAGCGCCCCGGAGGGCAGTCCATGGCGGCTGAGCAGGGCTTCCACGGTGCCCATCGGCAGCGATCTGTCCAGCAGCCGGCGGGCCGAGAGCCGGACCGAGACCGGCACCCGGTGGCCGAGCCGGTCCCGCTCGGCGGCCTGCTGCACGGCCTCCTCCAGCAGCCAGCGGCCCAGCTCGGCGGTGCGGTCGCTGTCGGCGGAGACCCGGAGGAACTCGGCGGGGGTGAAGAGGATGCCCTGGGCGGAGCGCCAGCGGGCCTGGGCGGTGACGGATTCGATCCGGCCGGTGGTGAGGCTGACCACCGGCTGGTGGAGCAGGGCGAACTCACCCTCGTGCAGGGCGCTGCGCAGCCGGGCGGCCAGCTCGGTGCGGCGCACCACCTCGGCCTGCATCTGGGGGACGTACAGCTCGACGCGGTCCTTGCCGCCGGCCTTGGCCCGGTACATGGCGAGGTCGGCGTTGCGCATCAGATCGCTGGGGGTGATCCCCTTCTCGGCGAAGGCGACCCCGATGGAGGCGGCCACCCGGACGTCGTTGCCGTCGATGCGGTAGGGCTGGGAGAGGGTGAGCCGCAGCCGGTCGGCGATCTCGACCACCTGGCTCTCGCGGTCGGTCTGGTCGCGGATGCCCTCGCCGAGGATGAGGGCGGCGAACTCGTCGCCGCCGAGTCTGGCGGCGGTGTCCCCGGAGCGCACGGACTCCTCCAGCCGGTGGGCCGCCTGGATCAGCAGCTGGTCGCCCGCCTGGTGGCCGAGCCGGTCGTTGACCGCCTTGAAGCCGTCGAGGTCGATGAAGAGCACGGCGGTGCCGGGGTCGCCCGCGCGGCGGCCGGTGAGCGCCTGGCGGACCCGCTCGGTGAACAGCGCCCGGTTGGGCAGATCGGTGAGCGGGTCGTGCTCGGCGCTGTGCTGGAGCTGGGCCTGGAGCCGGACCCGGTCGGTGACGTCCCGGCTGTTGAAGATCAGCCCGCCCTGGTGGCGGTTGACGGTGGACTCCACATTGAGCCAGTCGCCCGCGCCGGAGCGGAAGCGGCACTCGATGCGGGTGGTGGGTTCGTCCGGGGAGGGGGCGGCCAGGAATCTGCGCACCTCGTGCAGGACCCGGCCGAGGTCGTCGGGGTGGATGAGGGAGGAGAGCGGGGAGCCGACCAGGTCCTCCGCCTCCCGGCCGTAGACCCCGGAGGCGGCGGGGCTGACGTAGTGCAGCGTCCCGCCCGGGGCGGCGATCATGATGACGTCGCTGGAGCCCTGGACCAGCGAGCGGAAGTGGTTCTCCTTCTGGGCCAGCTCATGGGTGAGGGCCACATTGTCCTGGAGCATGATGCCCTGCCGGACGACGAGGGCGAGGACGACCGTGCAGCCGGTGAGCACCACGACGCGGTCCACGGTGCGTCCCTCGACCACGTTGTAGAGGATTCCGAGGGTGCAGACGGCGGCGGCGAGATACGGCGTGAGCGCGGCCAGCGAGCCGGCCGCCGGGCGGCCGGGGTGGCGCGGGGCGGCCGGCTGCCGGGGCGGCTCGGCGCCGCGGCGTGCGCCCCAGGGGGCGTAGGCCAGCAGCAGCGAGCCGGCGAACCAGCCCGCGTCGAGCAGCTGTCCCGAGCGGTAGCTCTCGCGGAGCAGCGGCGAGGTGAACAGGGCGTCGCAGACGACGGTGAGGGCCAGCGCCCCGATCGCGGTGTTGACGGCGGAGCGGTTGGTGGCCGAGCGCCGGAAGTGGAGGGCGAAGACCATGCTGACCAGCACGATGTCCAGCAGTGGATAGGCGAGCGCGAGTGCGGCGGGAGCCACGCTCTCGCCCTGGACACGGGTGGTGTGGGCGAGCGCGAGGCTCCAGGAGAGGGTCAGCAGCGAGCCGCCGATCAGCCAGGCGTCGAGGCCGAGGCAGACCCAGCCGGCCCGGGTGACCGGGCGTTTGGCGAGGACGAGCAGGCCGATGATGGCCGGCGGGGCGAAGCAGAGGAAGAAGAGATCGGCGACGGAGGGGCCGGGCACCTCGCGGTCGAGGACGATCTCGTACCACCCCCAGACCGCGTTTCCCGCGCAGGCCATGGCGGAGGAGAGCGCGAAGAGCAGCCAGGCGGGCCGGGCGCGGGGCGGGCTGATGCGGGCGTAGAGGAAGCAGGAGACGGCGGCGATCAGGGCTCCGGCGCTGAGGCCGAAGTCGCCCATGATCAGTGCCAGTTCGCGGGAGCCCCAGCCGAGGGCCGCGCCCACGGCGTATCCGGCGCAGACGAGGGCGAGGAGAAGCTGGGTGAGCAGTCCCGTGCCGGCGGGGACGGACTCACGCGCCATCAGCGCCCCCTGGGCGTTCACCGCCCCGCTCCTCGCGGCGCGGCGGGGCGGGCCCGGGCGGGGAGGGAGAGGGTCGGCGGCGGCTCGGGAGCGCGCCGTGCGGCGGGCGAGGGTCGTCGGCGACGTCCTCGCCGTGTCGGATCTTGGGTCCATTGGCCGTGCATCGCCCGTCGCCCCCCTCAAAAGTCTGATCGGCAGTCAGGTCGCGTCAGCCGGGTCGTGTCAGCGCACCGCCCCTTTGCACCGGCGCAGCCCCCAGGTCCGGACGATACACCAGGATTGTCACTCAGGGACATAGGCCCTCTACTCTCAGTGACCATCATTCGCCACGCAGGCACGCGGAGCGATCGGATGACTTCGCAGAGTTTTCGCTTGTGACGACGGAGTGACGGGGCGTCGCTGTCATGGTGCCTGTGCACCGGGTGGCTGGGGAAGGCTGGGGCTATTCGGTGGTGAGTACGACATTCTCCAGCGGCAGGCCCTCGACAAAACGGCGGACCTGGGCCGCCAGCAGCCGCCGAGCACGCGGGAGAAAGGCGGAAGTGGAACCTCCGACATGGGGACTGATCAGCACTCCAGGAGCGCCCCACAGCGGGTGTCCGGAGGGCAGCGGCTCGGGGTCGGTGACATCCAGGGCGGCCCTCAGCCGCCCCCGGGTCACCTCGGCGAGCAGCGCCCCGGTGTCCACCACCGCGCCCCGGGCGACATTGACCAGAAGTGCACCATCCTTCATCCCTGCCAGGAACTCCGCGTTCACCAGGCCCTTCGTCAGAGCGGTCAGCGGAGTGGCGAGGACGACCACATCGGCGTCCGGGAGCAGAGAGGGCACATCGGCGAGCGCGTGCACCTCCCCGCGCTCCGTGGTGCGTGCGGAGCGCGCGACGCGCACCACCCGCGCGCACTCAAAGGGAATGAGCCGGTCTTCGATCGCCGCGCCGATCGCCCCGTATCCAATGATCAGCACCGACTTGTCGGCAAGGGCCGGATAGAAGCCCGTCCGCCACTCCTGGGCGTCCTGGCCCCGGACGAATTCGGGGATGCCGCGCAGTGAGGCGAGGGTGAGAGTGAGCGCGATCTCGGCCGTGGAGGCGTCGTGCACACCCTTGGCGTTGCAGAGGCGTACGCCGGAGTGCAGCGTTCCGAGGTCTGGTTCGAGATGGTCGGTGCCTGCGGAGAGTGTCTGAATGACCCGCAAAGAAGTCATCCCGGGCAGTGGGAGCACCCCGATGTCGGGCTTGAGGTAGGGGACGGTGTAGAAGACGCAGTCGGCCGGGTCGGCGGGAAATTCCGGTTCGCCGTCCCAGAAACGGTAGGAGAAATCCGTTCCGGCGAGCGTCGGGAGACCGCTGATCCCGTCGGCCGGCAGCGAGAGCCATATGTCAGACGTCATGGCCAGCAGGCTAATTGGTTAGGGTCTTTCGTTTGGATCAGGCTGGATGAGCGAGCGGGGTCTGGTGCCGTGGATCGCAAGGCGGAGGAGGGAGTCGACGCGGAGCGTCGGCGACCGACGACAACGCGGCGAGGCATGGCACCAGGGCACGCGAGCCCAGCAAGATCCAAACGAAAGACCCTGGTTTGGTGGGCGGCTGAGGGAGGGGTACGGGCAGGTGGAGCGCAGGACACTGGGTGCGGCGGCTCTGGAGGTGGGCGCGGTCGGGCTCGGCTGTATGCCGATGAACTGGGCCTACACCACCTCTCAGCAGCGCGGGGAGCGATCGCTGCGCACGGTGCACGCCGCGCTGGACGCGGGCTCCACCCTGCTGGACACGGCCGATATGTATGGTCCGTTCACCAATGAGCTGCTCATCGGGCGGGCGTTGAAGACGCGGCGCGCGGACGCCTTCGTCTCCACCAAGGTCGGGCTGCTCGCCGGGGATCAGCATGTGGTGGCCAATGGGCGGCCCGGCTATGTGAAGCGGGCGTGCAACGCCTCGCTGCGGCGGTTGCAGACCGATGTGATCGATCTCTATCAGCTGCACCGCGCCGATCCGGAGGTGCCGGTCGAGGAGACCTGGGGGGCGATGGCGGAGCTGGTGGGGGCCGGGAAGGTGCGCGCGCTCGGGGTGTCCGCGATGGGGGTCGGCTCGGTGGGGGTGCGTACCGCGCACAGGTCCGACGGAGATCTGTACGAGGGAACGATCCGGCAGCTGGAGCGGGTCCAGCAGGTGTTCCCGGTGAGCGCCGTCCAGGCGGAGCTGTCGGTGTGGTCGCGGCAGGCGCTGGAGCGGCTGCTGCCCTGGTGCGAGACGCGCGGGATCGGGTTTCTGGCGGCGATGCCGCTGGGGAACGGGTTTCTGAGCGGGACGCTCACCCCCGGGCAGGGGTTCGAGCCGGACGACATACGGGCGCGGCACCCGAGGTTCACGGCGGAGATGATGGCGGCGAACCAGCCGCTGGTGGCGGGGTTGCGCAGGATCGCCGAGCGGCACGGTCCGGGTGTCACCCCGGCGCAGGTGGCGCTGGCGTGGGTGCTGGGGCGCGGACGGAACGTGGTGGCGGTGCCGGGGACCAAGCGGGTGGAGTGGGCGGTGCAGAACGCCTCGGCCAGCCGGCTGGGGCTCTCGCCCCGGGACGTCTGGGAGATCGAGGGGCTGCCGGGGGCGCGCGGGTCGTGGGACTGAGCGCGGCCCGGCCGCCGGCGTACGCGGGCCGGGCGCGGGCCGCGTACGGCAGGCGGCCGAATCGGGAACCTTGCGGGGCGCGGTGGAGTAGGAAGGGTGTGAGGGGGCACGAGCCGCCGCCGTCGGGAGGATCGGAACTGTGCAACGTCCTGGGATGACGGCCGCGCTGGCCGCGGTCGTGGCTCTGCTGGCCACCGGATGCTCTTCGGACGGCGGGGACGCCGGATCGGGCGGACTGCCGGGGCTGACCCCCTCGGCCTCCGCCCCCGCCCCCGCCCCCGCCCCGGCGTCCTCGTCCACCGGCCCCGGCGGCGCGGGCCGCGGCGCGTCGGACGCCCCGCCGCCGCCCGCGAAGGGGTCGGTGAAGGTCGCGGCCACGCTCACCGAGGGGCTGAAGTCACCGTGGGGCGCGGCCGTGCTGCCCGGCGGCGATCTGCTGGTCGCCTCCCGGGACGAGGGCACGATCACCCGGGTCGGCGCGGCGGACGGCAAGAAGACCGTGGTCGGCTCGGTGCCGGGGGTCGCCCCCGCGGGTGAGGGCGGGCTGCTGGGGCTGGCCGTCTCCCCGAGGTTCGCCTCGGACCGGCAGGTGTACGCGTACTTCACCACCGCTTCGGACAATCGCGTCGCCCGGATGCTCTTCGACGAGCGAAAGCCCGCCGGGAAGCGGCTGGGCGCGCCGGACACGGTCCTGCGGGACATCCCCAAGGGGATCACCCACAACGGCGGGCGGATCGCCTTCGGCCCGGACGGGATGCTGTACGCCGGGACGGGCGAGGTGGGTGAGACGGGGTTGTCGCAGGACCCGAAGTCCCTCGGCGGGAAGATTCTGCGGATGACCCCGGACGGCCGTCCCGCGCCGGGCAATCCGGATCCGGATTCGCTGGTGTACTCGCTGGGCCATCGCAATGTGCAGGGGCTGGCCTGGGACTCCGGGGACCGGCTGTGGGCCGCGGAGTTCGGCCAGAACACCTGGGACGAGCTGAATCTGATCGAGCCGGGGAAGAACTACGGCTGGCCGGAGGCCGAGGGCCGGGCCGGGAAGGCCGGTTTCGTGGACCCGGTGGCGCAGTGGTCCACCGAGGAGGCGTCCCCCAGCGGGATCGCCTACGCCCAGGGCTCGATCTGGATGGCGGGACTGCGCGGCGAACGGCTCTGGCGGATCCCGCTGGACGGCCCGAAGCCCGCCGCGGAGCCCGAGGCCTTCCTCACCGGTGAGCACGGCCGCCTCCGCACGGTCCTCCCGGCGGACGGCTCCGGGCTCTGGCTGCTGACCAGCGAGACGGACGGCCGGGGCACCCCGGAGCGGGAGGACGACCGGATCCTCCGGCTCGATGTGAGCTGAGGGGCGCGCCCCGGGGTCGGGCGGGGACGCCCCGGGGTCAGGCGGGGACCTGGTCGTCGGCGGAGGGGAAGAGGCGGAGGCGGTGGGCGAGGGCGGCGGCCTCGCCGCGGCCGGAGACGGAGAGCTTGGCGAGGATGTTGGAGACGTGCACGCTCGCCGTCTTCGGGGAGATGTAGAGCGACTGGGCTATCTGGCGGTTGCTGCGGCCCGCCGCCACCAGCCTCAGGACGTCCTCCTCGCGCGGGGTGAGGCCGAACGCCGGGCCCGGCGCGGCGGTGGGAGCGGTGGGCGCTCCGTCCGTCAGGGAGAGCCGGGCGCTCTGGGCGAGCAGGGCCGTCTCATCCGCCAGGGGGCGCGCGCCGAGCCGCCGGGCGGTGCCGGCGGCGCACCGCAGCAGCTCGGCGGCACGGTCCCGGTCCTCGGGGAGGAGCGCCTGTGCCAGGCGGACGCGGACCGCCGCCCGCTCGTACGGGAAGACGGCGCCCTCGAAGGCCTCGTCGGCCTCCGCCCAGTCCGCGGCCGTGTCGCGGCTCTCGGCGCGCAGCAGCTCGGCGCGCACCCATCGCTCATGGGCGATCCAGACGGGGACCGTGGCGGCGAACGAGCCGGCCGTCTTCCGGATGAGGTCCAGCGCCCGCGCGCGGCCCTCGTCCGCCGAGGGAAGGCCCCGGGCGTCGGCCTCCAGGGCGGCCGCGGCGCGCAGCAGCGGCCAGGCGTACCGCTGGGTGCCGGGCGGGAAGCCCTGCTCGGCGACGCGGCGGAACTCGGCGCGCGCCGACTCGACCCGCCCCTGCCCGACGGCGACCCCGATGGCGATGGCGGCCATCGGGAGGGAGCTCTGCGGCATCGGGTCGTTCGGTCCGAAGTGGTCGCGGGCCGCCGTCAGCAGCCGGGCCGCCCCCTCGGTGTCGCCCCGGGCGAGGCCGAGGGCGGCGAGCTGGAGGGTGGCGAAGCCCCGGGGTTTGGGGCTCGGTCCGATGCGCAGGCCCCGCTCTGCGGCGGCGAGCGCCTCGTCCCAGCGGCCCAGGGTGTAGTAGGACTCGGCGAGGTTGCCGAGGATCCACGCCTCGGAGTCGAGCAGTCCGTAGTGGTGGGTGAGGTCGATGCCCTCGGTCATGACCTCCACGGCCTCCTGGGAGCGGCCGACGGCCTCCAGGACGGTCGGGAGGGTGGCGTGGACGCGGCCGATGAGCGTCGGCAGGCCCCGGGCGACGACGCGGTCGCGGACGGCGCGCATCTCGGCGAGGCCGGCGTCGTGGTCGCCCGCGTCGACCATGAGGACGCCGAGGACGAACCGGGCGCGCAGCTCGATCTCCTCCGCGCCGACCATCCGGGCGTACTCCACGGCGCGCTCGGCCGTTTCGAGGGTGTCGGGGCCGGGGGCGTGCAGCCTTCGCCAGCCGGCCGCCTCGGCGAGCACTTCGGCGTGGACGGCGGAGGGCGGCAGCCCGCGCACCAGCTCCTGTGCCTGGGCCAGCTCGGCCCAGCCGTCGCCCCGGCCGAGGGCGGAGACGAGCCGGGAGCGCTCGACGGAGAACCAGGCGGCGCGCAGCGGGTCGCGCTCGTCGGCCGCCAGCCGCTGACCGCGTTTGGTGATCTTCAGCGCGCGTTCGCGCTCGCTGCTGAGCCGGCCGGCGACGGTGGCCTCGGCCATCAGGTCGAGGAAGCGCAGGGGGGTGGTGCCGGGGTCGCAGCCGCACGCCGGATACGCCTCGGCGTAGTCGAGGGGCCGCAGCCCCGCCCGGGTCTCGTCGGGGACGGCGTCCCACAGCTCCATGGCCCGCTCCAGGAGTCTGAGCTGCTCGGCGTAGGCGTGGCGCAGCCGGGCCTCGACGGAGGCGCGGAGCACGGCGGGCAGGGCCTTGGCGGGGACGCCCGCGTGGTACCAGTAGCTGGCGAGGCGGGTGGTCCGCTCGTCCTCCCGGACGAGTGAGGGGTCGGCCTCCAGCACCTCGGCGTAGCGGCGGTTGATCCGGGAGCGTTCGCCGGGGAGGAGATCGTCGCTGACGGCCTCGCGGGCGAGGGAGTGGCGGAAGCGGTAGCCGTCGCCGTCGGCGCTGGCCAGCAGGATGTTGGCGCCGACGGCGGCGCGCAGCGCCTCGATGAGGTCGTCCTCGGGGAGCCGGGCGACGGCCAGGAGGAGTCCGTACTCGACGGTGGAGCCGCCTTCGGCGAGGATCCGGGCGATGCGCTGGGCGTCCTCGGAGAGGGCCTCGACCCGCACGAGGAGGATGTCGCGGAGGGAGTCGGAGAGTCCGCAGACATTGCCCTCGGCCATGATGCGGGCGAGTTCCTCGACGAAGAAGGCGTTGCCGTCGGAGCGGTCGAAGACGCGGTCGACGAGGGCCGCCTCGGGTTCGGCGCCGAGGATGCCTGCGAGCTGGCGGTGGACCTCGCCGCGGGTGAAGCGGGTCAGCTCGACGCGCTGGACCGTGCGCAGCCGCTCCGTCTCGGCGAGGAAGGGCCGCAGCGGGTGGCGGCGGTGGACGTCGTCGGAGCGGTAGGTGGCGATGGCGACGAGGCGGCCCCGGCGCAGGGTGCGGAAGATGTACGAGAGCAGATGGCGGGTGGAGGCGTCGGCCCAGTGGATGTCCTCCAGGACGAGGACGACGGTGCGCTCCGCGCTGATGCGTTCGAGCAGGCGGACGGTCAGCTCGAAGAGGCGCGCCATGTCCTGTTCGTCGTACCGGCTGTGGTCGCCGCGCGGGCGGGGGCCCAGCTCGGGCAGGAGCCGGGCCAGCTCTTCCTCATGGCCTTCGGCGGCGGCGGCCAGCTCGCCGGGGAGCAGGCGCTCCAGGGCCCGCAGGGCGGTGGAGAAGGGGGCGAACGGCAGTCCTTCCGCGCCGATCTCGACGCAGCCGCCGACGATGACGACCGCGCCCCCGCGGGACGCCTCGGCGATCAGTTCCTCGATGAGCCGGGTCTTGCCGACGCCGGCCTCGCCGCCGACGAGCAGCGCCTGCGGCGCCCCGGCGCGGGCCGCCGAGGCGAGGCCGAGCGCGCCGGTGAGCACGGACAGCTCACCGGCGCGCCCCACGAACACGGGACTGACTGACCTGGTCTCCACGCTGTGGAGCATCGCACAGGGCTCTGACAGTGCGACAGCTCCGGCGGCGGCGGGGACGTTCACGACGCTGGTCAGGCAGCTCGTGCGAAGCGCTCGGACGGGTCGCTCACCCGGCCCTGCGGGTTCTCGCCGGAGCGATTCGCGGCCCGCCGCGCCGTGCGGAGCCGGCGGGTGAGCCGGTAGGTCTCGGCCTGCTCGACCAGTTCGGCCCTGCGCAGTTCCTGAAGCCGGTACTGAAACATCTCTGCCCCCTGTGGATCGGTGTCGGTGCGGCCGGCGTGTTCGCCGCCGGGCCGTGACACCAATCTCGTCCGCCAGGGGGGTGCGTCGCATGGGGAGGGTTCCGCATCTTCGCGCGGGGAGGGTCCTTAGACGCGGCTCCCCCGCCCGGGCCGGGCCCGGCCCGGGTTCTAAGGCCGGGTCGTGGTCGCCTTAGAAGGCGCCCCGGGCCGGTCGGCGGCACGGTCCGCGGCACGGGTCAGCGGGGTACGGAGTAGAGGTGGGGCGTGGTGGTGCTCAGCTCGGTGAAGCCGAGCCGCAGCAGGATCGGGCGGCTCTCGTCGGAGGCGTCGACCTGGAGGTGGCTGTGGCCCCGGGCGGCGGCGACGGCGGCCCGGTGGGCGACCATGGCGCGGTAGACGCCCCGGCCGCGCCAGGCGGGCACGGTGCCGCCGCCCCAGAGTCCGGCGAATCCGGCCGCCGGGTTCAGCTCCAGGCGCGCGGCGCAGACCGGTTCGTCGCCGGCGAGGGCCACGGTCAGCACCGCGGTGTCCAGGCCGAGCTGCGACAGCAGCTGCTCCCGCAGCCGGGTGGGGCGCTCGCCGAAGGCCCGCTCCTGGGCCCGGGCCATCAGCTCGACGCCCGCCGCGTCGGTGACCTCGACCAGCCGGACGCCCTCGGGCGGCCGGGCCGAGGTGTCGAGCGCGGCGGTCTCGGCGACCATGAGCGCCTCCGGGGGCTCGGGGGCGAAGCCCGCCCCCAGGAGGCGTTCACCGAGGTCGCCGGGGAGGTCGTGGGAGTAGAGCTTCCACTCGAAGTCCAGGCCCGGCGCGGTGTAGTGGTCGATCTGGGCGGCGATGGCCGCGTCCGCCGTCCGCTCGTCGAGACCGGACCAGAGGACGCCGTTCCAGTCGTGCTCGCCGCCGGTCTGGCGCACCACGGCGCCCACCCGTTCGACCCGGGCCCCGGGGCTGTCGGGGACGGCCTCCCGGCGTACCCGGCGGTCGAACAGGGCGAGCGTTCTCTCTTGATCCATCCGCCGAGTGGAACACCGCCGCGGGGCGGACGCCACCGATATTCGCCGCGTGGGGCGGTCGGTCAGCTCCCGCCGCCCGCGCCCGCGCCGCCGCCGTCGGGCATGGGCAGGACGTCGACGTACATCCCGATCGCGGCGAGCAGGCCGAGGAGGCCGAGGACGGCTCCGCCGGCGGCGACGGCGCGGATCCACACGGGGGTGCGCGGCAGTGCGAGGACGGCGATGCCGACGATCACGGCGAGGGTCGCGAAGACGCCGTTGACCAGGGCGGTGGTGTGCCAGGCGTCGCCGTAGAGCGCGGCGATCTGCTCGGCGGGGGTGGCGCTCTGGGAGGTCTCGAACCTGCCCAGCAGGGACTGGCGCTCGGCGGCGATCGTGCCGACCCAGCTGCCGCTGAGACCGATGACGCCCAGTCCGGCGGCGACGACGCCCGCGGTGGCGGCCAGCAGCCCCGAGGACTCGCGGGGAGACTCGTCCAGCTCCTCGGCGTCGGCGTCGGCTTCCGCGACCTCAGAGGCGTCAGAGGCCTCAGGAGACTCAGGGGCCAGGGCCTCCGCGGTCTCCGCGGGGGCCTCCTCGCCGTCCTTGCGGAGGCTGGGGGCGGTGGTGTCGTCGGTGGTCTTGTCGGTGTCCGTGGGGTTCATTGGGCGCACGGTAGGCGGCCCGTCTGAGAGTCCCCTTAACGACCGGTGCGCCGGAGCGCTACGCGCCCGCCCGGTGCTCGCGCCACTCGGGGGCGAGCACGGACCAGACTTCCAGGTCCTTGCGTACGCCCCGGTGGGAGGAGGCCTGTCGCAGCACGCCGTCCCGGCGCATGCCCAGCCGCTCGGCGACCTTGACGCTCGGGGTGTTCTCGCTGGAGACGACCCACTCGATCCGGTGAATGCCGCGCTCCTCGACCGCCCAGTCGATGAGGATCCCGGCGGCCCGGGTGACCAGGCCCCGGCCCACGGCGGACGGCTCCAGCCAGCAGCCGACCTCGCAGGTGCCCGCGCCGGCGTCGAAGAGCCGGAAGAGCACTCCGCCGACGAGTGTCCCGTCGAGCCGGATGCCGAAGATCCGGCCGCTGTCGGCGGCCTGTTTGTCGGCGTACGACTGGAGGAAGGCGCGCGCCGCCGCCAGGTCGCCGGCGGCGTCCGGGAGGCCGATGTGGCGTCCGACGTACTCCCGGCCCCGGTCCATGTGGGCGAGGAACTCCGCCGCCTGCCAGGGCTCCAGGGGGCACAGCTCCGCGCGTCGGCCGTCGGCCGTCTCCAGGGGTGTCGCGAACATGGTGGTCTTTCCTCCGGACCGGTTTACGGCACGTTTACGGCACGAGCCGTTCGTCCTGGCTCATGCGCGGCTGAGGAATCTTCGCATAATCATGAGAATTGGGCGGCTCAATACTGATGCGGGGCAGCCGCCGGTCCAGGGCGCGCGGGAGCCACCAGTTCGCTCCGCCGAGCAGATGCATCAGGGCGGGGACGAGCAGGGTGCGCAGGACGAAGGCGTCCAGGGCGACGGCGGCGGCGAGCGCGATGCCGAACATGGCGATGACCCGGTCGCCGCTGAGGACGAAGGCGAGGAAGACCGAGATCATGATCACGGCGGCCGAGTTGATCACCCGGCCGGTCTCGGCGAGCCCCACCCGCACCGCGCGCCGGTTGTCGCCGGTGGCCAGCCACTCCTCGTACATCCGGCTGACCAGGAAGACCTGATAGTCCATGGAGAGCCCGAAGAGCACCGAGACCATGATGACCGGAAGGAAGGGCTCTATCGGGCCCGCCCGGCCGAGGCCGAGCAGTTCGCTGCCCCAGCCCCACTGGAAGATCGCGACGACGACGCCGAAGGAGGAGGCGACGGCGGCCACATTCATCAGGGCGGCCTTCAGCGGGACGGCGACCGAGCGGAAGGCCAGCAGCAGAAGCAGACAGCCGAGGGCGATGACGACGCCGACGAAGAGCGGCAGCTTGCCCACGATGACCTCGGCGAAGTCGTCGTAGCTCGCGGTCACCCCGCCGACGTGCACGGCCGGTCCCGAGGGGCCGACGGCGGCGGGCAGCAGCTCGCCCCGGAGCCGGTCGACGAGTTCACTGGTCCGCTTCGACTGGGGCGAGGAGTCGGGTACGACGGTGAGCACCGCCGTGTCACCGGCGGGGTTGTACGTCACCGGGCCGGCCGACGCGATGCCCCGGGCCTCGCCGAGGGCGGCGGGCAGCCGCTCCAGCGCGGCCCGGTCCGCCGGGGAGCCGACGCGGGCGACGAGGGTGAGCGGGCCGTTGACGCCGGGGCCGAAGCCGCCCCCCGCGCCGGGGCCGCCGTGGGCCAGCAGGTCGTACGCCTCGCGGGTGGTGGAGCCTGCCGGGTTGTTGCCCTGGTCCGAGGTGCCGAGATGGAGCGAGAGGGCGGGGAGCGCCAGGACCGCCATGATGACGGCGGCGACCGCGCCCAGCGCCCTGGGGCGCTTCTCCACCAACGCGGACCAGCGGGCCGCGAATCCGGTCGGGAGCTGCGGCCTCGGCCCGCACTCGCGCAACCGCCGCCGTTCCCGGCCGCTCAGCGCCCGGGGGCCGATGTACGAGAGCAGGGCGGGCAGCAGGGTCACCGAGGCGGCGACGGTGAGGATCACCGTCAGGCAGGCGGCGACCGCCACGCCGTTGAGGAAGTTCAGCCGCAGGATGAGCATGCCCAGCAGGGCGATGCAGACGGTGGCCCCGGCGAAGACGACCGCGCGTCCGGTGGTGGCGACGGCCGTGACCGCGGCCCGCTCCACGGGGAGTCCTGCGCGCAGTCCGGCGCGGTGGCGGGTGACGATGAAGAGGGCGTAGTCGATGCCGACGCCGAGGCCGATGAGGAGTCCGAGCATCGGGGCGAAGTCGGCGACGGTCATCACATGGCCGAGCAGGACGGTGCCCGCGTACGCCGCGCCGACGGAGACGAGGGCGGTGGCGATGGGGAGCAGACTGGCGGCGAGCGAGCCGAAGACGAGGAAGAGGACCACGGCGGCGACGGCCACCCCGACGGCCTCGGCCAGATATCCCTGGGGGGCCTGGGCCCGGCCCATGGCGGCACCGCCCAGCTCGACCCGGACCCCGTCGGCCGCGGCGGCTCTCGCGGTCTCCACCAGCTCTTCGACCGCGCCCGCGGGAAGGTCTTCGGCCCGCTGCCGGAAGGTGACGTCCGCGTAGGCGGTGCGCCCGTCGGGACTGATCCGCACGGCCCCGCCCGCCTCGTACGGGCCGGTGACGGCGGCCACCGGTTCGAGCGCGGCGACCGACGCCAGCATGCGCTCCATCGGCCGCCGCACGGCCTCGGCGCGGACCCCGCCGTCCTCGGCGTGCCAGACGACGGTGGCGCCGTCCCCGCCCGCGGCGCCCGGGAAGCCCCGCTCCAGGAGCTGGGCGGCGCGGCCGGACTCGGTGCCGGGGACCTCGTAGTCGTTGGAGTAGGCCGTTCCGGCGGCCCCGGCGGCGAGGGCCGTGCCCGCGGCGGCGAGCACCCATATCAGCACGGTGACGAGTCGGTGCGTGACGCACCAGCGGGCGATGGCTGCCAACGGAGGTGCCCCCTGGGTGAAATTCTTGGATCTTCGCTGGGGAACACCCCGGAAAGAACGCGTGACATGCGGGTCGACTCACTCTGTCAGCCAATCCCCACTCTTAGCCCTTTTAGCCGGTTTTCGTGGGCTTAGTCACAGGCGCGGGGGCGCGCGCTCCGCGCTTCCGCACGCGCCCGGCGCGATAAACGCCCCGGCGGGCAGCGGCTGTTGTCGGTCCCGGCTGGCACGATGGACGGCATGGAGACGACGGGGACCAACCAGCCGACCCTGACGCCCGGCGAGGCCGCGCAGTTCGCCCTCACCCTGCACGACGCGACCGCGACCCGCGCCGGTCACGGCCCCCGGGCGGTGCTCGCCCATGAGCCGGGGGCCTCGCTCCGGAAGCGGCGGGAGTCCTTCCGGGAGGTGTACGGGGCGATAGTCGCCCGGATCGGCGAGCCGACGCTCTACGGCGGCTCCGCCCACGGGCCCAATGTCCGCTGGCGCGACGCGAGACGGACCGTCCTCCTCTCCGGGGACTCCCACCGGGCCCGGCTCTCCGTCCATGACACCGAGGGCATGGAGGCCGACGAGCTGCGCACCTTCGCCTGGGGCGGCGCCTGGGCGGCCGACGAGGCGCACGACTTCGACCTGCTGCCCTACATCTGGCAGCTGGACCGCAGCGGCCCCGGCGAGCGCCCCACGGAGCGCACCGGCGGGCGCACGGCCTCCTCGCTGGAGCACTTCGCGAGCGCGCTGGAGCTGATGCTCGGCGCCTGGATCGAGCAGCTTCCGGTGCAGGTCGGCGGCGACTGGGCGGGATTCTCCCTGACCAGCGACGCGGACCGGGGCCGGCGGATCCAGCTCTCCTACGCCCTGGCGGACGGGCTCCATGTCTCGGTGGACGACCGGGACGGCGAGGACACCCCCGAGCGCGAGCGTCTGATGCGCTCGCGCGGCTGGCACTCCCGCGACCGGGGCTGGTGGCAGGCGGAGTTCCCCGACCCGGACCGGCCCGAGGCCGCGGAGGCCGCCCGGCTGGCGATCGCCGAGCTGAGAGCCCGGGGCACCCGGGAGCCCAAGGACCTGCGGGCCCGGGACGTCAGCTGCAAGGACCGGGGCGAACTGCTCCTCCCCGGGCTGGGCATACGCCACTGAACCGGGCCGCCGCGGCGGAGCGGGGGCGGGGACAGGCACGGGGGTACGAGCGGGCGCGGGTACGGACAGGGGCGGCCCGCACCGTGGTGGTGCGGACCGCCCCTGCCGAACGCGTACGGCTGCGCCGGGGACTCAGCCCTCGGTCACACCGAGCTTCTCCAGGATCAGTTCCTTGACGCGAGCCGCGTCCGCCTGACCCCGGGTGGCCTTCATGACCGCGCCCACGAGCGCGCCCACGGCCGCCACCTTGCCGCCGCGGATCTTGTCCGCGACGCCCGCGTTCGAGGCGATCGCCTCGTCCACGGCGGTGCCGAGCGCGCCCTCGTCGGAGACGACCTTCAGCCCACGCCTGTCCACGACCGCGTCCGGGTCGCCCTCGCCCGCGAGAACGCCCTCGATGACCTGGCGGGCCAGCTTGTCGTTGAGATCGCCGGCCGCGACCAGCGCGGTGACCCGGGCGACCTGCGCGGGGGTGATGGGCAGCTCGTCCAGCGCGCGGCCGGACTCATTGGCGTTGCGCGCCAGCTCGCCCATCCACCACTTGCGGGCCTGGTCGGCCGGAGCGCCCGCCTCGATCGTGGCGACGATCGGCTCGACCGCGCCCGCGTTGAGGATCGACTGCATGTCGTGCTCGGAGACGCCCCACTCCTCACGGAGCCGGTTGCGGCGCACCCTGGGCAGCTCGGGCAGGAGCGCGCGCAGCTCCTCGACCCACTCCCGGGCGGGAGCCACGGGCACGAGGTCGGGCTCCGGGAAGTACCGGTAGTCCTCCGCGTTGTCCTTGATCCGGCCGGAGGTGGTGGAGCCGTCGTCCTCGTGGAAGTGCCGGGTCTCCTGGACGATCGTGCCGCCGGACTCCAGTACGGCGGCGTGCCGCTGGATCTCGAACCGGGCGGCGCGCTCGACGCTGCGCAGCGAGTTGACGTTCTTGGTCTCGCTGCGGGTGCCGAACTTCTCGACGCCGTGGCGGCGCAGCGAGAGGTTGACGTCGCAGCGCATCTGGCCCTTGTCCATCCGGGCCTCGGAGACGCCCAGCGCCTTGATCAGCTCGCGCAGCTCGGCGACGTACGCCTTGGCGACCTCCGGTGCGCGGGTCCCCGCGCCCTCGATCGGCTTGGTGACGATCTCGATCAGCGGGATGCCTGCGCGGTTGTAGTCCAGCAGGGAGTGGGACGCGCCGTGGATACGGCCGGTGGCGCCGCCGACGTGGGTCGACTTGCCGGTGTCCTCCTCCATGTGGGCGCGCTCGATCTCCACCCGGAAGATCTCCCCGTCCTCCAGCTGGACGTCCAGATAGCCGTTGAAGGCGATCGGCTCGTCGTACTGGGAGGTCTGGAAGTTCTTCGGCATGTCCGGATAGAAGTAGTTCTTCCGGGCGAAACGGCACCACTCGGCGATCTCGCAGTTGAGCGCGAGACCGATCTTGATGGCGGACTCGATGCCGATCGCGTTGACGACCGGGAGGGAGCCGGGCAGACCGAGACAGGTGGGGCAGGTCTGCGAGTTGGGCTCCGCGCCCAGCTCGGTGGAGCAGCCGCAGAACATCTTGGTCTTGGTACCGAGTTCGACATGGACCTCAAGGCCCATGACGGGGTCGTAGCCGGCGAGGGCCGCCTCGTACGACACCAATTCAGTGACGGTCACGGTGAAACTTTCCCTCTCAGCCGAACAGGACGTCGTCGTCGCCGAGGCGCTTCAGCTCGCGCACCAGCAGGGCGACGCCCGTGACGATGGCGGCGCCGGTGATCGCGGCGTCGATCAGCCGGAGCGTGTCGTGCTCGGCGCGGGCCGCCTTCACCTGCTTGAGAACGCCGAGCGCTCCAAAAGCGGTGGTGCCGATCGACAGATAGGTGCCTGCCTTGGACTTCTTGAAGCCCTTGGCCTTGGTCAGTGCGCTCACAGCGACGGTGCCTCCTCCAGCAGCGGGTGTCCCCACTTTTCCACGAAGGCGGCCTCGACGGCGGCACCGACCTTGTAGAGCCGGTCGTCCTTCATGGCGGGGGCGATGATCTGGAGCCCGACCGGGAGGTTGTCCTCCGGGGCCAGCCCGCAGGGCAGCGACATCGCCGCGTTGCCTGCCAGGTTGGTCGGGATGGTGCAGAGGTCCGCGAGGTACATCGCCATCGGGTCGTCGGCGCGCTCGCCGATCGGGAAGGCGGTGGTCGGGGTCGTCGGGGAGACGATCACGTCGACCTGCTCGAAGGACTTGTCGAAGTCCTGCTTGATGAGCGTGCGGACCTTCTGGGCGCTGCCGTAGTACGCGTCGTAGTAGCCGGAGCTGAGCGCGTAGGTGCCGAGGATGACACGGCGCTTGACCTCGTCGCCGAAGCCGGCCTCGCGGGTGAGGGCGGTGACCTCCTCGGCCGACTTGGTGCCGTCGTCGCCGACGCGCAGGCCGTAGCGCATGGCGTCGAAGCGGGCGAGGTTCGAGGAGCACTCGGAGGGGGCGATCAGGTAGTACGCGGAGAGACCGAGGTCGAAGGACGGGCAGTCCAGCTCGACGATCTCGGCCCCGAGCCCCTTGAGGAGGGTGACGGCCTCGTCGAAGCGCTGCATCACCCCGGCCTGGTAGTGCTCGCCGCGGAACTGCTTGACCACGCCGACGCGCATGCCCTCGACGCTGCCGTTGCGGGCGGCCTCGACGACCGGCGGGACCGGGGCGTCGATGGAGGTGGAGTCGAGCGGGTCGTGACCGGCGATGACCTCGTGCAGCAGGGCCGCGTCCAGGACGGTGCGGGCGCAGGGGCCGCCCTGGTCCAGCGAGGACGAGAAGGCGACCATGCCGTAGCGGGAGACTCCGCCGTAGGTGGGCTTGACGCCGACCGTGCCGGTGACGGCGGCGGGCTGGCGGATGGAGCCGCCGGTGTCCGTGCCGATGGCGAGCGGGGCCTCGTAGGAGGCGAGGGCCGCGCTGGAGCCGCCGCCGGAGCCGCCGGGGATCCGGGTGAGGTCCCAGGGGTTGCCGGTGGGGCCGTAGGCGCTGTTCTCGGTGGAGGACCCCATGGCGAACTCGTCCATGTTGGTCTTGCCGAGGATGACGACGTCGGCCTCCTTCAGCTTGCGCGTCAGGGTGGCGTCGTACGGCGGGATCCAGCCTTCGAGGATCTTGGAGCCGACCGTGGTGGGGATGCCCTCGGTGGTGAAGATGTCCTTCAGCGCGAGGGGCACGCCCGCGAGGGGGCCGAGCTTCTCGCCCGCGGCGCGCTTGGCGTCCACGGCACGGGCCTGCGCGAGCGCGCCCTCGCGGTCGACGTGCAGGAAGGCGTGGACCTTCTCGTCGATCGCGTCGATACGGGCGAGGTGGGCCTCGGTGACCTCGACGGCCGTGAGATCGCCGGCGGCGATCTTCGCGGCGATCTCGGCCGCGGTGAGCTTGATGATGTCCGTCATGATGTGGTTAGTCCTCCCCCAGGATCTGCGGCACCTTGAAACGCTGCTGCTCCTGGGCCGGGGCGCCGGAGAGCGCCTGCTCGGGGGTGAGCGACGGACGGACCTCGTCCGCGCGCATGACATTGGTCAGCGGCAGCGGGTGGGAGGTCGGGGGCACGTCTTGGTCGGCGACTTCGGCGACGCGGGCGACCGCGCCGATGATGTCGCCGAGCTGACCGGCGAAGTGGTCCAGCTCGTCGCCGGAAAGCTCCAGACGTGCCAGCCGGGCGAGGTGGGCGACCTCCTCGCGCGTAATGCCAGGCATGCAGCGATCCTCAGGGGTGAGTGAGTGTGGTTTGGGCCAATCCTATGGGGCGAGGGGCGCTGACCACGAAACGGTTCGGCTCCGGGGCCGGTCCGGAAGGTCCCCGCGGGACGGCGGGGTCAGGGGACCGCCTGGCCGGAGGGCTCGTCGGCGTCGGTCGGGTGCGGGGCGGGAGGCTGGAGCTCGGCGGGCCGCGGCTCGGGCTGGGGCTGGCGGTGCCAGCCGCGCTCGCCCCGGGCGCGGAGCCAGGCCGTCGTCTCCTGCGGGGGCATCGCGGCGGCGACCAGCCAGCCCTGGACCGCGTCGCAGCCCAGGTCGCGCAGCCGCTCCCAGGTCTCGTCGTCCTCGACGCCCTCGGCGACCACCAGCAGCCCCAGGGAGTGCGCGAGGTCGACGGTGCAGCGGACGATCTCCGCGTCCTCGGTGTCCACGGCGAGCCGGGCGACGAAGGAGCGGTCGATCTTGAGTTCGCTCACGGGGAGCCTGCGCAGATGGACGAGGGAGGAGTAGCCGGTGCCGAAGTCGTCCAGGGACATCTTGACGCCGTGGTCGGTGAGCCCGGCCAGGGTGTCCGCGGCCCGCTGGGGATCCTCCAGCAGCACATGCTCGGTGATCTCCAGTTGGAGCGCTCCCGGGGGCACTCCGTGGCGGGCGAGCCGGGCGGCGACCGAGCCGGCGAAGCCGGGGGTGTGGACGTCGCGCGGGGAGACGTTGACGGCGACGGGGACCTTCAGCCCCTGGGCCCGCCACTTGGCGACCTGGGCGAGGGCGGTGTCGAGTACGTACTCCGTGAGGTGCGGCATCAGCCCGGAGGACTCGGCGATCGCGATGAACTCGTCGGGGGGGACCCGGCCGCGCTCCGGATGGACCCAGCGGACCAGTGCCTCCAGGCCGGCCACATGGCCGTCGAAGCGCACCTTGGGCTGGTAGTGCAGCTCGACCTCCCGGGCGTCCAGCGCCCGGCGGAGGTCGCCGAGGAGACCGAGCCGGTCGGGGGTGTTGCTGTCGCGCTTGGACTCGTACACCTCGACGCCCGTGCGGTCCCGCTTGGCCTGGTACATCGCCACGTCCGCGCGGCGCAGCAGCCCCTCCGCGTCGAGCGCGTGCTCGGGGAAGACGGCGACGCCCGCGCTGGCCTCCAGGACGAGGGTGAGTCCGTCCAGGTCGAGCGGTGAGGAGAGTTCGACGGCGAGCTGGCGGGCGACGCGCTGGGCGCTGGTGATGGAGTCGGCCGTGGGCAGCAGTACGGCGAACTCGTCGCCGCCCAGCCTGGCGGCCTCCGCCCCGCGCGGCAGGGCGTGCCGCAGCCGCTGGGCTATCTGGAGCAGCAGCCGGTCGCCGGCGAGATGGCCGAGGGTGTCGTTGACCGAGCGGAAGCGGTCGAGGTCGATCAGGACGAGCGCGGCGCGGCTGCCGCTGGTCTCGGCGTCCTCCAGGGCGGCCCAGGTCCGCTCCAGCAGCCACTGCCGGTTGGGGAGTCCGGTGAGCGGGTCGCGCAGCTGCTCCTCGGCTCTGGCGCGGGCGATCCACAGGGTGGAGTCCAGGGCGATGAGGGGTATGGCGAAGAGGGGCAGCAGCACCGGCAGCACGGCGGCGACGACGCAGATGAGCGGGGCGATGCCGAGCAGTGCGACCGCGACGAGGCCCTGTCGCAGCAGGGCGGTGCGGGCGATGGTGGGGAGTCCGCTGCCCTGCGGGGTGAGGACGTACCACAGAAGCAGCCGGGTCACCGCGAGATAGGCGGTGGCCGCGAGGATCACTTCGGGTGCGGCCTCGATGCCCCAGTCGAGTGGTTCCCACGGGTGCTCGACGCTGGGGGACGCGCCGAAGGCGGAGAGGACGAGGGCCGCCGCGCCGATGCCGAGGATGTCGACGGAGCCGTGCAGCACGCCGTGCCGCCAGCGGTGTTTGCGGACGGTGCCGACCAGGGCGACGACGGCGAGGCTGACCAGCCCGGCGGGCACCCAGCCGTAGAGGAGGAGGGCGGCGATGGTGAGGGCGGCCCCGGAGCCGGTGCCGCCCCACCAGCGGTCGCGGCCCAGGGCCACCAGATGGCCGACGATGATTCCGGTGAGCACGGCGAAGGCCCAGCCCACGGCTCCGCCGGGGAAGAGCGCGCGGTCCTCGCGCACCGCTCCGGAGATCCCGGTGGCGAGGACGATCGCGGCGCCCGTCACGACGACGGCGTGCAGTCCGGGGGTCAGGCCCACCAGGCTCGCGAGGGCCGTGAGCCCACGCGGCCGCGGGACCGGGGCGGCGCTCTCGGTCGGTTCCATTCCCGTCCCTCTCACAGCCGGCGGTGCCGATGCCTGGCGATGGTCCTTTTGTCATGCCACCACGACTGAAATCCCACCACGCAGCCGTGCACGACAGGCGCACGGCTCAACAGTAGGCGGCCCAGGGCCCTGACGGGCATCGCTCTACTGCTCTTGCCCGAATGCGACCGGACCACCCTTATCCATCTGCTATGCGCCGAACGGGTGAACCTGTACCAGTCGATTCCCGTGGCACCGAGCGGCCTGTTTTCGCCCATCGGGGCGCTTTCGGCCCCTCGGGCGACCCTCCGCCAACTCCCGTGCGCTCCCCCGCCGTCGGAGCGCCGTCACTCCTCGGCGGGCACAGCCGCCTCACGAGCCGCTTCCGGTCCCTGGGCCAACAGGATGGCGAATCCGTCCTCGTTCAGAACCGGAACCTTCAATTGCATCGCTTTGTCGAACTTGGACCCCGGATTATCACCAACCACAACGAACCCGGTTTTCTTGGAAACAGAACCGGTCACTTTCGCGCCGAGTCGCTGCAACGCCTCTTTTGCGCCATCCCTGGTGTGGTTCTCCAGGGTTCCGGTGACGACGACGGTGAGCCCTTCGAGCGGCCGGGGCCCGGTGTCCTCGCCCGCACCCTCGTCCTCCATGCGGACGCCGGCCGCCCGCCACTTGCGCAGGATCTCCTGGTGCCACTCCTCGGCGAACCACTGCTTGAGGGAGGCGGCGATGATCCCGCCGACGCCGTCGGTGGCGGCCAGCTCCTCCTCGGTGGCCTCCTCGATCCGCTGGATCGAGCGGAACTCACGGGCGAGCGCCTCCGCCGCGACCGGGCCCACATGGCGGATGGAGAGACCGGTGAGGATCCGGGCGAGCGGGCGGTTCTTGGCCGCCGCGATGTTCTCCAGCATGGCGACGGCGTTCTTCCGCGCCTCGCCCTCCTGGTTGGCGAAGACCGTCGCGGTCTTGTCCTCGCCCGTCTTCGGGTCCCGCTTGGGCAGCTTGCTGTCCGGGTCCAGGACATACGCCCGGATCGGCAGCAGCTCCTCCATGGTGAGGTCGAAGAGGTCCCCCTCGTCCTTCAGCGGCGGCTCGGCGGGCTCCAGCGGCTTGGTGAGCGCCGCCGCCGCCACATAGCCGAAGTGCTCGATGTCGAGCGACTTGCGGCCCGCGAGATAGAAGAGCCGCTCCCGCAGCTGCGCCGGGCAGGAGCGGGCGTTGGGGCAGCGCAGATCGACGTCCGCCTCCTTCATGGCCCGCAGCGGCGTACCGCACTCGGGGCACTGGGCGGGCATCACGAACTCCCGCTCGGTGCCGTCCCGCAGCTCGGCGACCGGGCCGAGGATCTCCGGGATGACCTCGCCCGCCTTGCGCAGCACCACCGTGTCGCCGATGAGCACGCCCTTGGCCCTGACCACGTCCTGGTTGTGCAGGGTGGCGAACTCGACCTCGGAGCCCGCCACCTGGACCGGCTCGACCTGGGCGTAGGGCGTGACCCGGCCGGTGCGGCCGACGCCGACGAGGATGTTCACCAGCTTGGTGTTGACCTCCTCGGGCGGGTACTTCCAGGCGATGGCCCAGCGCGGGGCCCGCGCGGTGGAGCCGAGCCGCCCCTGGAGGGGGATCTCGTCGAGCTTGACGACCACGCCGTCGATCTCGTGCTCCATGGAGTGCCGGTTCTCGCCGTAGTGGGCGATGAACTCCCGCACCCCCTGAAGGGAGTCCACCACCCGGTTGTGGCGGGCGGTGGGCAGACCCCAGGAGCGCAGCAGGTCGTAGGCGTGCGACAGACAGTCGATGGTGAAGCCCTCACGGGCCCCGATGCCGTGGACCACCATGTGCAGCGGCAGGGTGGCGGTGACCCTGGGGTCCTTCTGCCGGAGCGAGCCCGAGGCCGAGTTCCTCGGGTTGGCGTAGGGCTGCTCGCCGGCCGCGACACGTCTCTCGTTGAGCGCCTGGAACTGGTCCATCGGGAAGTAGACCTCGCCGCGGATCTCCACAAGATCCGGCACATCGTCGCCGAGCAGCCGCTCGGGGACGTCGGAGATGGTGCGGATGTTCGGGGTGATGTCCTCGCCGACGCGGCCGTCGCCCCGGGTCGCCGCGCGGGTCAGCCGGCCCTTCTCGTAGGTCAGATTGACGGCGAGGCCGTCGACCTTCAGCTCGCACAGGAAGTGGAAGTCGGGGCTTCCGACCTCGCGCTCGACCCGCTCGGCCCAGGCGGTCAGCTCCTCCTCGTCGAAGGCGTTGTCCAGGGAGAGCATGCGCTCGCGGTGCTCGACCTTGGCGAGGTCCGTCTCGTACTGCCCGGCGACCTTCTGGGTCGGGGAGTCGGGGGTGCGGAGGGCGGGATAGCGCTCCTCCAGCTCTTCGAGCGCGCGCAGCAGCCGGTCGAAGTCGGCGTCGCTGACGACCGGCTGCTCCTTCACGTAATACCGGAAGCGGTGCTCCTCGATCTGCCCGGCGAGGTCGGCATGGTGCTCCCGCGCCTGTGCGGGCAGCCCCGAATCCTCCTGCGCCGACAGATCCGTCCGCTCTTCGCCAGCCACCGTTTCGTCCTCCCGTTTCCCGGCACCCATTACTCAGGGTTGTCCGCGAGCGATCTCGCGGCGGTGACGCAGTGGGCGAGCGCCGCCCGTGCGTACGCCGGAGACGCACCCGCCAGACCGCAGCTCGGGGTGATGACCACGGACTCGGCGAGAGTCCCCGGATTCAGCCCCAACCTGCGCCACAGCTTCCTTACCCCCATGACGCTACCTGCCGGGTCCGACAATGCGGCATCGGTGGACGGCACGACTCCCGCGAACAGCCGGGTGCCGCCCTCGACGGCCTCGCCGATCGCCTCGTCGTCACGCTCGGTGAGGAGTTCGAAGTCGAAGGAGACTCCCGCCGCCCCCGCCCTGCGCAGCAGCGCGAAGGGGACGTCCGGGGCGCAGGAGTGGACGACGGTCCGCTCCTCGCCGATGAGTTCCCGCAGCGCGGACTCCACGATCTGGCGGTCCGGGGCGCGGTGGACGCGGTAGCCGCTGGCGCTGCGGATCCGGCCGAGCAGTACGGCGGTGAGCGAGGGCTCGTCGAGCTGGAGCACCACGTCCGCGCCCGGGATCCGGCGGCGCACCTCGGCGAGATGGGCGCGGAGCCCCTCCGCGAGCGAGCCGGCGAGATCGCGGCAGGCTCCGGGGTCGGAGAGCACCGCCTCGCCGTTGCGCAGCTCCAGCGCGGCGGCGAGGGTCCAGGGGCCCACGGCCTGGATCTTCAGCGGCCCCGTGTACCCCTGGGTGAACTCCTCCAGCGCGTCGAGGTCCTCGCCGAGCCAGGAGCGGGCGCGGCGGGTGTCGCGCCCGGGGCGGTCGCTGACGCGCCAGCCGCTGGGCTCGACATGGGCGTACATCTCGACCAGCAGCCCGAGGGTCCGGCCGATCATGTCGGCGCCGGGTCCCCGGGCGGGCAGCTCGAACAGATGGGGGAAGGTCTCGAAGGATCCGGTGACGGTCCTCGCCGCCTCGCGTGCGTCGCCGCCGGGCATCGATCCGACACCGGTGGCGGGGCCCCAGCCGGCGTTGTGCGTCTCGCTCTTCTCGGTCACCCGGGAAGGGTACGCGGCGCTGTCGGCGGGCCCGCGAAAGGCCCGCGCGGGCCCGCCGCGCTCAGCGCACCGCCGGGCCGGGGCGGACGCTGATGTTGTCGATCACCGCGTCGCGCGGCAGGTCGAGCGCGGTGATGATCGCGGTCGCGACCGACTCCGGGTCGATCCATCGCGAGGGGTCGTACTCCCGCCCCTCCTGGGAGTGCACCTTGGCCTGCATGGGGCTGGCCGTGCGCCCGGGGAAGACGGAGGTGACCCGGACGCCGTTGTCGGCCTCCTCCAGCCGCAGGGCGTCCGCGAGGGCCTTGAGCCCGTGCTTGGCGGCGGAGTACGCGGACCACTCGGCGTGGGTGGCGAGCCCCGCGCCGGAGTTGACGAAGAGGACCTGCCCGCGCGAGGCGCGCAGCTGCGGCAGGGTCAGCCGGGTCAGTTCGGCGGGTGCGATCAGATTGGTGTTGAGCTGCTGGTGCCAGGTCTTGGGGCGCAGATCGCCGACCGGGCCGAGGTCGACGATGCCCGCGATGTGCAGCAGTGAGTCGAGCCGCTCGGGCATCGGCTGCTTCGAGAACGCCCAGGAGATGCGGTCGGGGTCGGCGAGGTCGGCGACGAGGGTGCGCGCGCCGGGGTGGGCCGCCGCCAGCTGCTTGGCGCGGCCGGCGTCCCGGGCGAGCAGGATGAGTTCGTCGCCGCGCTCATGGAGCCGGCGGGCGACCGCCGCGCCGATGCCGGAGCCGGAACCGGTGATCAGGTGTGTTGCCATGCCGCCCATGCTCGCACCCGGGGTGCGCGGCTAACGAATCCCGGCCGTCTCCTGGAGATACGCGAGCGCCGATACCCCGTCCTCGGCGAAGAACACCAGCTCGGTGAGGGGGAGCGGCAGAAAGCCCTCCTCGTCCATCCGCCGGAGCTGCTGCTTCAGCCCGTCGTAGAAACCGGCGGTGTTCAGCAGCACCACCGGCTTGTCGTGCAGGCCGTGCTTCCTCAGCTCCAGGATCTCGGTGGCCTCGTCCAGGGTGCCCATGCCGCCGACCATGACGACGACCGCGTCCGACTTGGCGAGCAGCAGCGCCTTGCGCTCGGCGAGGTCGGCCGCGACCACCAGTTCGTCCGCGTCCGCCCGGGCCGTCCCGGAGAGGAAGGCCACGGAGACGCCGACGAGCCGGCCGCCCGACTCCCGCACCCCGTCGGCGACGACCTTCATCAGCCCGCTCTCGGAGCCTCCCCAGACGAGGGTGTGGCCGCCCTTGCCGAGCAGTTCGGCGAATTCCCGGGCCGGGCGGGTGTAGCGGTCGTCCAGATCGGCGGCGGAGAGAAAGACACAGATGTTCATGGCATCACGGTAGGCGCGGCGCGGCCGCGGTCGCGAACGGATTTCCCGGG
This sequence comes from Streptomyces inusitatus, assembly GCF_014651115.1. Taxonomy (GTDB): domain Bacteria; phylum Actinomycetota; class Actinomycetes; order Streptomycetales; family Streptomycetaceae; genus Streptomyces; species Streptomyces amakusaensis. The sequence continues at coordinate 60,372 of NZ_BMWG01000018.1, forward strand.
CGGGCCGCGTACGGGATCCGGGTACGGAAGCCGCCTACGGGATCCGGGTACGGGAGCCGTTGCGGGAGCCGCCTACGGGATCCGCGTTCGAGTTCCCGTACGGCGCTCACCAGAACGGGTGGACTGTCGCGTTCTGGTGGACACGGGGCGCGCGCCGGTCGGCAAGATGTGCGCGCGAGCGAGGAGTTGACCCCATGGCCCCCAGGCACAGTCCCACCGTCCGCCAGCGCCGTTTCGGTGCCGAACTGCGCCGACTGCGGGAGGAGGCCGGGCTCTCCGCGCCCGTGGCCGCGCAGCGTCTCGGGGCGGACCGCACCATGATCTCGAATATCGAGGCGGGCCGTTTTGGCATCAGTGAGGGGCGGCTGCGCAGACTCGCGAGCATTTACGGGTGCGGGGACGCCGGGCTCGTCGAAGCGCTGGCCGCGATGACCGGCGGGCGTGTCAGGGGCTGGTGGGACGAGTACCGGGGAAAGATCCCGGCGGATTTTCTCGATGTCGCGGAGGTGGAACACCACGCTTCGGCGCTGAGGACGCTCCAGACCGCGCACATTCCCGGCATGTTCCAGACCGAGGACCATGCCCGCGCGCTCTTCGGGCTGTACATTCCGGCCCTGCCCAGGCTGGAGATCGAATTGCGGATCGCGCATCGGCAGGCCCGCCGCGAGGTGATCACCCGTACTCCGGCGCTGCCCTATGTGGGAATGGTCCATGAGGCGGCGCTGCGCATGTGCGTGGGCGGGCGGAAGGTCGCCAGGGCCCAGTTGGAGCGGCTGTCGCGGGAGAGCACCCGGGCCAATGTGCGGCTGCTCGTCATCCCTTTCGGGACGGAGGGATTTCCCATGGCCGGGGAGACGGTGCTGTACGCGTCGGCGGCGAATTCGCGTCTGGACACGGTGGAGGTCGACTCGCCGACCGGTGCGGTCTTCTTCGACTCCCCCACGCAATTGGCCAACTTCCGAAAGCGCCTGGACGTGGTCGAGCGGGTCACGTTGAATCCGGAGAGGTCGAGGGATCTCATCCTCGAAATCGCCCGGAGTCTCTAAAAGAGGTACCGCTTGTCCACGCCTCGCTGGTTCAAGTCCTCGTTCTCCGAAGCGTCCGGCAACGCCTGTGTCGAGGTCTGTCTCGACGGCTGGGAGGGGGTGGTGGCCGTCCGGGACAGCGGGCGTCCGGCGCGGGTGGTCGTGGCGGACCGCCCGGCCTTCGCGGCCTTCGTCGCTTTCGCCGCTCTCGCGGGGAGCGGGCCGCCCGGGGAGCGCGGCGGGCGCTCCCCGGGTGGCTGACCCCCGGGCGTCTCCGGAAGGCGTCGGTACGGCTCAGGCGACCCGGGCCGCGGTGCGCGAGGTCGCGGAGATCGTCGCCGAGCCGACGACGCGGGTGCCGTCGTAGAGGACGATCGCCTGGCCGGGGGCGACGCCCCGGACCGGCTCGCTGAAGGTGACGGTCAGCTCGTCGCCCTCCAGGGCGGCGGTGACCTCGGTCTCGCCGCCGTGGGCGCGGAGCTGGGCGGTGTAGACGCCGGGGCCGGCCGGGGCGGAGCCGCACCAGCGGGGGCGGATCGCGGTCAGGGAGGTGACGTCGAGGGCCTCGACGGGGCCGACGGTGACCGTGTTGTTCACCGGGGAGATGTCGAGGACGTACCGCGGCTTGCCGTCGGCGGCGGGGTGGCCGATGCGCAGGCCCTTGCGCTGGCCGATGGTGAAGCCGAAGGCGCCCTCGTGGGTGCCGACCTTCGTGCCGGACTCGTCGACGATGTCGCCCTCGGCGGTGCCGAGACGGGAGGCGAGGAAGCCCTGGGTGTCGCCGTCGGCGATGAAGCAGATGTCGTGGCTGTCGGGCTTCTTGGCGACGGCCAGACCGCGCCGCTCGGCCTCCGCGCGGATCTCGTCCTTGGTGGTGAGGGTGTCGCCGAGGGGGAACATGGCGTGGGCGAGCTGTCGCTCGTCCAGCACTCCGAGGACGTACGACTGGTCCTTGGCCATGTCCTCGGCGCGGTGCAGCTCGCGGCTGCCGTCCTCGCGGGTGATCACGGTGGCGTAGTGGCCGGTGCAGACCGCGTCGAAGCCCAGCGCGAGCGCCTTGTCCAGCAGCGCCGCGAACTTGATCTTCTCGTTGCAGCGGAGACAGGGGTTGGGGGTGCGGCCGGCCTCGTACTCCGCGATGAAGTCGTCCACGACGTCCTCGCGGAAGCGTTCGGCGAGATCCCACACGTAGAAGGGGATGCCGATCACATCGGCGGCGCGGCGGGCGTCGCGCGAGTCCTCGATGGTGCAGCAGCCGCGCGCGCCCGTGCGGAAGGACTGCGGGTTCGCGGAGAGCGCCAGATGCACACCGGTCACATCGTGGCCGGCCTCGGCGGCGCGGGCGGCGGCGACGGCGGAGTCCACACCGCCGGACATGGCGGCGAGCACGCGCAGGGGGCGCTGGGAAGTCTGAGTCATAGCCCTACCAGAGTACGGGCCCGGGGAACCGAGGAGGCTCCCGGCCGCGTTGAACAGGCCATGGGAAGCAGAGCGGGGAGCGGTGCCGGGACCGGCGGCCGGGGCCGGGGCGGAGTTACGGGAAAGGGCGGCCGGGGCACGCCCCGGATCGGCAGACGGGGTGTGCTGATCGGGGGCGCCGTCGCGGCGGTGGGCGGCGGCGGCCTGCTGGCGCGGGAGGAGCTGGAGCGGCTGTGGTGGAAGGTGCCGGGGATGGCGAAGCCGCGCAAGGAGGGTGAACTCGATCACGCCGGGGCCGAGTGGACCGCCGCGTCCACGGCGAACTGGCGGCTGGCCGACCGGCCCGACGACTTCGAGATCGACCGGGTGATCATCCATGTGGTGCAGGGCAGCTATCCGACGGCGCTGAGGGTGTTCAAGAATCCGGGGCACGGCGCGGCGACGCACTATGTCGTGCGGAAGGACGGCCATGTCGCCCAGATGATCCGCGAGCTGGATGTGGCCTTCCACGCGGGGAACCGCTCGTTCAACGAGCGCAGCATCGGCATAGAGCACGAGGGCTTCGTCGACCGGCCGCAGGATTTCACGGACGCGATGTACAAGGGCTCGGCGCGGCTCACGGCGGACATCTGTGTCCGCCACGGGCTGCCGGTGGACCGCGAGCACATCATCGGGCATGTGGAGGTGCCGGGGACGGATCACACCGATCCCGGGCCGCACTGGGACTGGGACCGCTATCTCAAGCTGGTGCGCGCGGCGATGCCCTCGGCGCGGCGGGCCGCCGAGTAGCGGCCCGCCGAAGGTCACCGGAGGTCACCCGGGGGTCAGCTGAGTCCGGCGGTGCGGGCGCGCGCCACGGCCGGGCCGATGGCCTCGGCGACCGCGTCGACGTCCGCCTTGGTGGAGGTGTGGCCGAAGGTGAAACGGAGGGTGCCGCGCGCCAGGTCGGGGTCGGTGCCGGTGGCGAGCAGGACATGGCTGGGCTGGGCGACGCCTGCCGTGCAGGCCGATCCGGTGGAGCACTCGATGCCCTGGGCGTCGAGAAGGAGGAGCAGCGAGTCGCCCTCGCAGCCGGGGAAGGTGAAGTGGGCGTTGGCGGGGAGCCGGTCGACCGGGTCGCCGCCGAGGATCACGTCGGGGACGGCGGCGCGGACGGCGCGGACCAGTTCGTCACGGAGGGAGCCGATCTCCCGGGCGTACTCCTCGCGGCGCTCGGCGGCGATCCGGCCCGCGACCGCGAAGGCGGCGATGGCGGGGGTGTCGAGGGTGCCCGAGCGGACGTGCCGTTCCTGGCCGCCGCCGTGCAGCACGGGGACGGGGGTGTACTCCCGGCCCAGCAGCAGGGCTCCGATGCCGTACGGTCCGCCGATCTTGTGGCCGGAGACGGTCATCGCGGCGAGCCCGGAGTCCGCGAAGCCGACCTCGGTCTGGCCGAAGGCCTGGACCGCGTCGGAGTGCAGGGGCACGTCGAACTCGCGCGCCACGGAGGCGAGGGCGGCGATCGGCATGATGGTGCCGATCTCGTTGTTCGCCCACATCACGGTCGCGAGCGCCACATCGTCGGGGTTCCGCTCGATGGCCTCGCGCAGCGCCTCGGGGTGGACCCTGCCGTGGCCGTCGACCGGGAGGTATTCGACGGTCGCGCCCTCGTGCTCGGCGAGCCAGTCGACGGCGTCGAGTACGGCGTGGTGCTCGACGGGGCTCGCGAGGACGCGGGTTCTGGCGGGGTCGGCGTCGCGGCGCTGCCAGTAGAGCCCCTTGACGGCGAGGTTGTCGGCCTCGGTGCCGCCCGAGGTGAAGACCACCTCGCTGGGGCGTGCGCCGAGCGACTCGGCGAGCGCTTCGCGGGCCTCCTCGACGGTCCGCCGGGCCCGGCGGCCGGCGGCGTGCAGTGCGGAGGCGTTGCCGACAGCGGTGAGCTGGGCGGTCATCGCCTCGACGGCCTCCGGCAGCATCGGAGTGGTCGCGGCGTGGTCGAGGTAGGCCATGGTGTGGCCGATTCTACGAGGCGGCCGGGGGGCGCGGACGCGGCGCAGGGGGGTACGGGGCGTGCGGCCCGCCACATCCGCCCCTCGGCCCCCTCGGGCGGGGCCGGGCGAGAGCCGCGGGACACGACCTAGGAGGCGGCGTACAGGGAGGTCACGGCGGCGGCCGTGCGGATCAGCTCCTCGCGGGCGGCGGGGGGTGAGAGGACCTCGACGCCGTCGCCGAAGGCGAGCAGGGCGCGGACGGCCGGGAGGATGTCGAAGCCCAGCTCGATGCGGGACCACTCGCTGTCGCCGTCCTCGGGGACGGGGTCGCCGGTGAGCAGGCCGCCGTACATCCGCAGCAGCAGATCCAGCCGGTCGCGGTGGATCCGGGCGGTCACCACGGCGCCCGGGGGCCGGTCGCTCATGCGGGAGCGCAGGCTCTGCCAGAGGGCCGCCAGCTCCAGGCCGGGCCGGCGGCGGACCGGTTCGTCGAGGACGGTGGCGGAGACCACCCGGTCCACCCGGAAGATCCTCGGCTCCCCCTCCTTGTCGGCGACCAGGTACCAGATCCCCGCCTTGGCGACGAGGCCGTAGGGGTCGAGGAGGTAGTCGCGCGGCTCGCTCGTCACCGACCGGCGGTAGCGCAGGCCGAGTCTGCGGTCGGTGAAGACGGCGGTGTTGAGCACATCCAGGTCGACGGCGGGCCCGGGCCGGGTCAGCCAGCGCTCCGGGTCGACCAGGACGCGGCGGCTCGTCAGCTCGGCCGCGGGCCGGTGGGGTTCGGGCAGCGCGGCCATGATCTTGCGCAGGGCCGAGCCGAGCGCCCGGTCGAGGCCGAGCGCGGTGTGCGCGCCCTGGGCCGCGAGGACGAACAGGGCGCGGGACTCGTCCTCGGTGAGGCCGGTGACATCGGTGCGGTACCCGGGGAGCAGGGTGATCCCGCCGTGCCGGCCTCGTTCCGCGTAGACCGGGACCCCGGCGGCGGAGAGCGCCTCCACATCCCGGTAGATGGTGCGTACGGACACCTCCAGGCGCTCGGCCAGCGCGGTCGCGGGGACCAGCCCCCGGGTCTGGAGCAGCAGCAGGATCGACAGCAGCCGGTCGGATTTCACGGGACGCGCCTTCGCGGACGGACGGGACGGAACCTCGGTTCATACATGACGGTCGTTGTCAGGTTATCCGGCGAGAGTGAGCCGCGTCGGCCCGCACCGGGCCGCCGACGACTTCCTGGGAGATGGACCGTATGAACGACTTCCGCCTGCTCCACGAGCGCGCCGCCGACCAGTTCGCGGAGCTGCTGAAGACCGTGACGCCCGAGCGGCTGGGCGATCCGACGCCGTGTCCCGAGTTCGACGTCCGGGCGCTGCTGGCCCATGTGGTGAACAGCACCCACTGGATGGCCTTCGTCGGCGAGGGCGGGGACTTCCGCGCCGCGCCCACCTGGTCGGAGGAGGTCGCGGACGGCGAGTGGGTCGCGGTGTACGACCGGGCGCGCGGCCGCTTCGACCGGGCCTGGGCGGACGACGCGAAGCTGGCCCGGACGACCGAGCTGCCGTGGGGCACGATGCCGGGCGCGGGGGCGGTGGCGGGCGCGGTGATGGAGACGGCGACGCACACCTGGGACCTCTCCAAGGCGCTGGGGCACCCGCTGGTCCTGGACCCGGAGCCGGCCGAGGCGGTCCTGCCGATCGCGCGCGAGGCGCTGGCCGCCGACCGGCGCGGCGAGGAGGTCCCGTTCGGGCCGGTCCGCGAGGCGGGGCCGGACGCGGGGGCGCACGAGCGGCTCGCGGCCTGGCTCGGCCGCGAGGTCTCGTAGGACGCCGTACGACGTATGCCGTACGCCCGGCTATCGGCGGCGCAGCCGGGCCGCGAGGGCGGCGACGCGGGCCTCCCAGGCGGCCAGCACCGGTTCGGGGGGCGCGGTGGCCGGGCCGGTCTGGGTGAGGATCAGCCGGGGGCCGTGGCCGGTGCCTTCGGCGAGCCGCCAGCGGACCTCGCCGGCGGGGGTGGTGATGTACGAGAGCAGCCGGGGCGGGCGCAGTCCGGTGATCCGGCCGGGCGGGCTCTGCCCGGTGGTGAAGCCCCGGGGGGCGGGGCCGCCGAGGAGCGGGGTGGAGCCCGCGGCGAGTTCGGCCCAGACCTCGTCCTCGGGCCGGACGAGCTGGCGTTCGAGGCGGATCCGCCAGCCGTCGGCGGTGGTGTCGACGGTGCCCCGGTCGAGGCCGAAGGCGGCGAGGTACTCCTCGTGCAGTTCGTCGCCGGGGTCGTTCCCGGCCGGGGGCTCCGCGCCGTCGAGCAGCCGGGCGAGCGCGCCGAGGCGGAGATGCCAGCCCGCGGCGAAGCTCGCCGCGCCGTACCGGTCGCCGAAGGTGTGGGAGAGGGTGAGGAGCGAGCCTTCGCCGTCGGGGGCGATCTCGAAGCGGAGGCCGTCCTCGCCCCAGGTGAAGGCGAGGAGGTCCGGTTCACGGGCGTCGGTGACAGTGCCGGTGCTCCCCGGGGCGCTCTCGCCCGGGGAGGTGAAGTCGATCCGTCCGCCGGGGCGCGGGTCCACGCTCACCTCGACGGGGAACCACCGGGCGAGCGGGGCCGGCCGGGTGAGCGCCTCCCAGACCCGCGACGGCGGATGGGCCAGGCGGCGTTCCGTCCGCAGCGTGCTCCGGCCGTCGTCGTCGGGGGCGGTGAGGGTGTCGGGGTGCGGGGTCATGGGGAGCGGGCCTCCATCGCGTCGCGATGATCCCCCGGACGAAGTCTGCGGGAGCGGGCCCGCCCCGTCCACCGCGACCCGCCCGCGTCCCCGGCGTCAGCGGCCGGCCGGCATCTTCGCGAGCTGGCGGGACTGGGCGACCAGCCGGTTCTCGCTGTCCCAGACCTCGGCGTCCTCCTCCAGGAATCCGCCGGCCGCGTTGCGGGTGGTGAGCGCGACCCGCAGCGGGCCGGGGGCGGGGCGGCGGCGGATGTGGACGGTCAGTTCCACCGTCGGGGTCCAGCCCTTGATGCCCAGCTCGAAGGCGGTGGGCGGGAGGGCGTCGACGGTCAGCAGCAGGGAGAGGGGGTCGGCGTCCCGGCCGTCCGCGAGGGAGAACCAGCCGCGCATCTCGCCCTTCCCCGAGGGCGCGCCGACCGCCCAGCCCGCGGTGGCCGGGTCCAGCCGGATGTTCAGCCGGTCCAGGATCTCCGAGCCGCCGGGTATCGGCGGCCGGGGCCCGTCGGAGGCCCCGAGGCACTTCTCGTACGGCGGGAACGGCGGCGGGGCGGCCGGGGTGCGTACCTCGGCGGGGAGCTTGTCCAGGTCCCCGTAGGTGGCGAGCAGCCGGATGCGCTCCACCTCCGTGCCGTCCTTGTCGTACTGGAAGAGGGAGGCCTGACCGGTGGAGAGGGAGCCGCCGGAGCGTACGGCCTCGGTCCTGATCACCGCGGGGCCCGGCCGGGAGGCGCTCAGATAGTGGGCCGAGACGGTGAAGGGGTCGGGGTGCGGGAGCGCGTCGCCGAGCGCGCGTCCGAGGAGGGCGAGGAGATAGCCGCCGTTGACGGCCCGCATGATCGTCCACCCGGCGGACAGCTCCGCGTCGTAGACGCCCGGTGTGCGCGGGGTGAGGGCGGTGTCGCGGTCGAACTCGCTGTCCCCGATGGATGCCTGAACTGCCTGTGCCATGGCCGTACCGTACAAGACCCGCATACTGAGCGGTAGCTTTCAGCGGTGGGTCACTGGCCGTCGTCGGCGGTGGCGGAGCGGCGGTTCCAGGCGCGCGGGGCCCGCCAGTGGAAGCGCATCGCCAGCAGTCGCAGGGTGAAGGCGGTGAGGGCGGCCAGCGCGCTGGTGAACGCGTTCAGCTCGTCGAAGCGGATGCACAGGACGACGATGACCGCGCCGACGATGGCGGGCACCGCGTACAGATCGCGGTCCCAGCGCAGCAGCGAGGGGACCTCGTTGGCCAGTACGTCCCGCAGCACACCGCCGCCGACCGCGGTCGCGAGGCCCAGCACGGCGGAGGAGGTGAGGCCGAGGCCGTACTCGTACGCCTTGGTGGTGCCGGTCACGCAGAACAGCCCGAGCCCGGCCGCGTCAAAGACATTGACCCCGGTCTGGATGCGCTCGACGTGGGGGTGGAGGAAGAAGACTATGGCCGTGGCGACCAGCGGCATCAGAAAGTAGCCGAGGTCGGTGAAGGCGGCCGGGGGCACGGCCCCGATGACCAGGTCGCGGAAGAGCCCTCCGCCCAGCGCGGTCACCTCGGCGAGCACCGCCATCCCGAAGACGTCGAAGTTCTTGCGGACGGCGAGAAGAGCACCGGAGATCGCGAAGACGAAGATTCCGGCGAGGTCGAGCGCATGCTGGACGGAGGGTGAGAACAATTCTTGGAGCACCGGACGATTGTGCCGGTATCGGACCCCTGCTTGTGCCCGGGCTACTCCTCCTCGGACTCCCTGGACTCCTCGGACTCCTCCTCGGGCTGTTCCGCTTCCTCGGGCTCTTCCGCTTCCTTCGCCGGTACCGGCTTCCCGATCTCGACCGGCACCGCGCCGGACGCGCCGGACGCCTCCCCCGGCGGGTTCTCGGGATGGTGGCAGGCCACCTGACGGCCCGGGGCCAGCGCGATCAGCGGCGGCTCCTCGGTCTTGCAGCGCTCGGTCGCCTTCCAGCAGCGGGTGTGGAAGCGGCAGCCGGACGGCGGGGCGATCGGGGAGGGCACATCGCCCTTCAGCAGGATCCGCTCACTGCCGCCGCCGCGCCGCCTGGGGTCCGGCACGGGCACGGCGGAGAGCAGCGCCTTGGTGTACGGGTGCATCGGCGACTCGTAGAGCGCGGTGCGGTCCGCCAGCTCCACGATCTTGCCGAGGTACATCACGGCGATCCGGTCCGAGACGTGCCGGATCACCGAGAGGTCGTGGGCGACGATCACATAGGTGAGCCCCAGCTCGTCCTGGAGGTCGTCCAGCAGATTGACGACCTGTGCCTGGATGGAGACGTCCAGCGCGGAGACGGGCTCGTCCGCCACCACGAGCTTCGGCTTCAGCGCGAGGGCCCGGGCGATGCCGATGCGCTGGCGCTGTCCGCCGGAGAACTCGTGCGGATAGCGGTTGTAGTGCTCGGGGTTGAGGCCCACCAGCTCCAGCAGCCGCTGGACCTCCGCCCGCACCCCGCCCTCGGGCGTGACGCCCTGGAGCTTGAAGGGCGCGGAGACGATGGTGCCGATCGTGTGCCGGGGGTTCAGCGAGGAGTACGGGTCCTGGAAGATCATCTGGATGTCGCGGCGCAGCGGTCGCATGGCCCCGACGCCCAGATGGGTGATGTCGTGGCCCTGGAACTCGATCTTCCCGGCGGTCGGCTCCAGCAGCCGGGTGATCAGCCGGCCCATGGTCGACTTTCCGCAGCCCGACTCGCCGACCACACCGAGGGTCTCGCCGGGGCGGACGTCGAAGCTCAGCCCGTCGACCGCCCGCACGGCCGCGGTCTGCCGCCGCAGCAGCCCCTTCTTGATGGGGAAGTGCTTGACCAGGCCGTCGACCTTCAGCAGCGCGTCCGGGGCGGGCGCCGTCTGTCCGGGAATCTTCACAGTGTCAGTCACAGCTTGGGCGCAATCTCTTCGGTCCAGATCCGCGTCCGGTCCTCCGTCGCCATGTGGCAGGCGGAGAAGTGCCGGTCGCCCGCCGGGCGGAGGTCGGGGCGGACGGTGCGCGTCGCGTTCTTCTCCGGCACGTCGGCGTAGGGGCACCGCGGATTGAAGGCACAGCCGTCGGGGATGTTGATCAGGCTGGGCGGGGAGCCCTTGACCGGGATGAGCCGCTCGGTCTGGTCCCGGTCGACGCGCGGCATCGAGCCGAGGAGTCCCCAGGTGTAGGGGTGCTGGGGCTCGTAGAAGACCTTCTCGGCGGGTCCGCGCTCCACACACCGGCCGCCGTACATCACCAGGATGTCGTCGGCGAGTTCGGCGACGACGCCGAGGTCGTGGGTGATGACGATGACCGCCGAGCCGAACTCCTTCTGGAGGTCGCGGATCAGATCGAGGATCTGCGCCTGGACGGTGACGTCGAGCGCGGTGGTCGGCTCGTCGGCGATCAGCAGCTCGGGGTTGTTGACCAGCGACATGGCGATCATGGCGCGCTGGCGCATACCGCCGGAGAACTCGTGCGGATAGCTGTCCACCCGCTTGTCCGGCTGGGGGATGCCGACCCGGTCGAGCATCTCGACGGCCCGCTTGCGGGCGGTCTTCTTGTCGACTTTGTGGTGGACCCGGTAGGCCTCCACGATCTGCTTGCCGATCGTGTAGTACGGGTGGAGCGCGGAGAGCGGGTCCTGGAAGATCATCGCCATGTTCCGGCCCCGGAGCCTGCGCACCCGGTCCGGGTCGGCGCCCAGCAGCTCCTGGCCGTCGAGCCAGACCTCGCCGGAGATCCTGGCCTTGCGCCGGCCGTACTGTCCGGCGGTGTGCAGGCCCATGATGCCGAGCGAGGTGACGGACTTCCCGGAGCCCGACTCCCCGACGATGCCGAGGGTCTTGCCCCGCTCCAGCTGGAAGCTGAGGCCGTCGACGGACTTGACCAGACCGTCGTCGGTCGGGAAGTGCACCTTCAGATCGCGCACTTCGAGGAAGGCGGTGGGGGCGGCGGAACCGGGGGCGCCGACCTCGCCGGGGGCGAGGACCGGTCCGGAGGTTCCGGCTTTGCCGAGGTTGGTCATCCGATCCTCACTCGCGGGTCGATTACGGCGTACAACAGGTCCACGAGGAGGTTCGCGACACAGATGAACAGGGCGGCGACGAGGGTGACGCCGAGGATCACCGGAAGGTCCTTGGTGCCGATGGAGTCGATCGCGAGCCGGCCGAGTCCCGGCAGGTTGTAGGTGGACTCGGTGAGCACCGCACCGCCCAGCAGCGCCCCGATGTCCAGTCCGAGGAGGGTGAGCACCGGCGTCCAGGTGGAGCGCATCGCGTGCCGTCCGATGACGACCCGCTCGGTGAGGCCCTTGGCGCGGGCCGTGCGGATGTAGTCCTCGCCCATGACCTCCAGCATGGTGGCCCGGGTGAGCCGGGCGTACATCGCCGCGTAGAGGAAGGCGAGGGTGATCCAGGGCAGCACCAGGGTCTGGAACCACTGGGCGAAGTCCTCTTCGAGCGGCGCGTACTCGCCGCCGACCCAGTCGAGCTGGTAGCTGAAGACCGCCAGCGAGAGCAGACCGGTGAAGTAGATGGGCAGCGAGACGCCGGCCAGCGCGACCGTCATCGCGGCCCGGTCCCACAGGGTGCCCCGGCGCAGCGCGGAGACCACACCGGCGGCGACCCCGCCGACGACCCAGAGCAGACACGCCCCGGCGGCCAGCGAGAGGGTGACCGGGATCGCCTCGGTGAGCTGCGGCCAGACGTCCTGCTCGGTGCGGAAGGAGTAACCGAAGCAGGGGGCGGGGCAGTTGGTGACATCGGCGCCGTTGGTGTACTCCCGGCCGACGATCAGGCCCTGGACGAAGTTCCAGAACTGCACCAGCACCGGATCGGCGAGGCCCAGCTTCTGCCGGATGCCCTCGATCGCGGCCGGGTCGGTCTGCTTTCCGGCGAAGAGGTAGGCCGGGTCGGAGCCCGCCCACTTGGGGAGCACGAAGAAGATGACGAAGGTCGTCAGGGTCACGACCAGCAGCATCATGGCGACGGCGAACAAGCGCCGGATGACGTAAGCAAGCACTGTGCGCGGCCCGGCGGTGGCCCGGGGACCCCTTTCACGGGGCCCCCGGGCCACCGCCCGAGGCCATCACCTGCCCTTCGGGACTGGCGGGTTGGGCGATGGTGGGAGGTGACGCGTCACCATGGGGCGACTGACCGTGGGAACGGTTACTTGACGACGCCCAGGGAGACGTAGTCGTAGCGGCCGTTGTACGCGGCGGTGGAGTACGCGTTCGTCAGCCGCGAGCTGCGCCAGGTGAAGTTCTTCTCGTAGATGAACGGCATCTGCGCGGCCCGGTCGGAGACGGCGTGGTTCATCTCCTTGTAGATCTCACCGGCCTTGTCGGCGTCGGTCTCCTGGAGCGCGTCGTCGAAGAGCTTGTTGATCTTCGGGTCGTTGGTCTCGGAGACGTTGTAGTTGCCGTTGGGGGCGATGAAGCGGCCGTCCACCAGCGGCTGCGAGAAGCCCTGGCCGGTCGGGAAGTCGGGACCCCAGCCGGTCATGACCAGGCCCAGACCGCGCTGCTTCACCACGGCCGGGGAGCCGGTGATGGTGGAGGACTCGGCGCCGTCGATGGCCTCGACCTCGGCCTTGATGCCGACGGCCTGGAGCGACTGCTGAAGCGCCTCGGCGGTCTGCACCTCTCCCGGGTTGTTGCTGCGGGCGCTGATGTTGGTGCTGAAGCCGTCGGGCTTGCCGCAGGCCTTCAGGGCCGCCTTGGCCTTGGCGACGTCGGGCTTGCCGTCGCGGGCGAGGATGCCGTACGGGTCGTAGTCGTCCGAGCCCTTGATGGACTTGGGCAGCATGTTGGTGGCGATGTCGCCGCCGGCCTCCGGGCCGCCGCGGACCGTCTGCATCGACTTGTAGTCGGCCGCGTAGATCACGGCCTTGCGGCACTCGACGTTGTCGAACGGCTTGACCTTGCTGGCGATGTCGACGTACCGGATGAAGCTGGTCTCGATGTTGTCGACATTGGCCTTGTGCTTCTGGAGCGCCTTGGTGCGGCCCGCCTGCGACATGCCGGTGGCGTTCATGTCGAGGTCGTAGTCGCCCTTGATCAGCAGCTCGTCGATCGCCTCGATGTTGGAGTTGACCGTGACCGTGATCTTGTCCGGGAGCGCGGCGCGGATCGGGTCCGAGGCCTTCTGCCACTTGTCGTTGCGGACGAGGACGGCGCCCTTCTTGGGGCTGTACGACTCGAACTTGTACGGGCCCGAGGAGAACGGCTTCAGCTGGTACTTGGCGCCGGTGTCCTTCTCCTTCTTCACCGGGGACCCGGCCGGCATGGCGAGCATCTGCTCGAAGTCGCCGTTGGGCTTGGCCAGGTTGAAGACGATGGTCTTGGCGTCCGGCGTCTGCACGGCCTTGAGGCCGAGCTTGTCCGGGGAGGTGTCCTTGTACGGGCCCTTGTACTCGTTCTTGGGGTCGAGGACCTGGCGCAGATAGGCCGGGCCGCCGGTGATGACGTCCGAGGCCCAGGTGCGCTCGATGCCGTACTTGATGTCCTGGGAGGTGACTGGTGTGCCGTCCTCCCAGGTGATCCCGTCGCGCAGCTCGTAGGTGTAGGTCTTGCCGTCGTTGGAGACGACGCCCTTGGCCTTGGCGAGGTCCGGCACCAGCTCCGCGCCGGCGGGGCCCGGCTTGGGGGCGTAGGAGACGAGCTGGCGCGAGTAGAACCGGGAGAAGTCCCAGGCGAAGCCGTAGTACTGGCGCTGCGGGTCGGTCGAGTCGAAGTCCTGCTTGCCGATGAACTTCAGCGTGCCGCCCTTTTTGACGGACGGGTTGGCGATGCCCTTGACGGCCGCGTTGAAGCCCGCGGCCTTCCCGTCACCGCCCTCCTTGCCGTCCTTCGAACCGCCGCCGCACGCCGCGGTGGCCGTGAGGGCGGCCACGACGAGCGCCGCTCCGGCGATGCGCCTGGTCCTCGACGAACGTTGGGGTGTCATTGTTCCTGCAACCTCCGGGATAGCGCGGTTCCCCGCCGTGGTGCCGGGGACGTCGGTGTACCGCCTGGCCTTCGGGGCCCGGCGCGTTCAGTTGTGTGACGGTCGAGCGGCGGCCCGCGGGCTCACCGGGCGCGCCGGACTCGCCAGGCGCCCTGGACTCACCGGGTGCCCTTGGGGTCCAGCGCGTCCCGTACCCCGTCGCCGAAGAGGTTGAAGGCCAGCACCGTGATGAAGATCGCCACGCCGGGGACGATCATGAAGGTCGGATTGGACTCATAGGTGTCCACGGCGGTGGAGAGCATCTGTCCCCAGGAGGCGGTCGGCGGCCGCACTCCCGCGCCGAGGAAGCTGAGCGCGGCCTCGGTGAGGATGTTGGTGGGGATCATCAGGGTGGCGTAGACGGTGATCGGGGCGACCAGGTTGGGCAGCAGCTCCTTGAAGAGGACATAGCGGCGGCCCGCGCCCAGGCTGCGGGCGGCCTCGACGTACTCCTTCTCCCGCAGGGAGAGGGTCTGGCCGCGCACGATCCGTCCGACGTAGGGCCAGCCGAAGAAGCCGATGACCCCGACCAGGATGGCGATGCGGACATTGCTGCCGGTCATGCCCAGCAGATTGTTGGGGAGGACCGAGACCAGCGAGATGATGAAGAGGAGCTGCGGGAAGGCCAGCAGCATGTCCATCACCCGGCTGATGGCCGAGTCGACCCAGCCGCCGAAGTATCCGGCGACGATGCCGAGGACGGTGCCGATGAAGACGGCGACGACCGCGGCGAGGAAGGCCACCAGCAGCGAGATGCGCGCGCCGTAGACGATCCGGCTGAAGACGTCGCGGCCGTTGTTGGGCTCGACGCCCAGCAGATGCTCGGAGCTGATGCCGCCGAAGGAGCCGGCGGGGGTGCCGAAGAGCGGGTCGATCTTGTCCTGGTGGAACTCGTTGGGCGGATGGCCCAGCAGGCTGACGATGAGCGGGGCGAAGATCGCGACGATGACGAGGAGAAGAACGACGACACCGCCGGCGAGCGCGAGCTTGTCCCGCTTGAGGCGGGTCCACGCGATCTGACGCAGCGACCGCCCCTGGACCGGCGTGCCGGCCGGCGCCGCGGCGCCGGCGGTCGTGGACTTCTCCGCGTCCACGCTCGTGTCGTGCAGTGGTGCCGTCATCGTGGTGGGGACCCCTCTCGGCCGGAGGCGACCGGCCCGTACCCGCCGCTGTGGCGGCTTCTCTCACAACATCGGTCGTACTTGGGACACTTGGTACGAGATTCACTCGCGGAGCCCGCCGGGGACGGGAGCGAATCTTCCCTTGCTGCGGGAGTCTTCAATGGTCAGGCGACCAGCCGCCAGACCCATCGGGGAATGTTTGCTCAAACGTGATGCGCGTAGAGGGAATCCGTTATCCGGACCGCGCCAACGGCTGAGCGGAACCCCATCTGCCGCATATCGGTGGCCAGTTGAGGAATTTCCCGCTCCCTGGACATCGGAACCGCTCTGCGTTTCGAAGGTGACAGCCCGATGGGGATAGCGCTTTCCGTGGGAGATCGGGATGGTCACCGTGTGAAAGCCCGGAGGTGCGGGGGGTGATGGCCCGGGCTCATGACAACGCGCCCCGAACAGGAATGCGTTCGGGGCGCGTCGATGAATGCGCGAGGGAGATTTTCGGTCAGCGAACGGGGGCGGGCGGGTAGCCGTAGCCGGTCCGCTGATCGGGGGCGGCGTGCGCGTCACGGTCGTAGAAGGGGCGGGCGTTGGCCCGCAGCCACATGGTCACCGGGTCGTACTCGTCGGACATCGCCACCGTGGAGACCGGCAGTCCCTCGGGGACCGCCGCGATCGACTGCTGCATCATCGCCCGGGCCGCGTCCACCGACTGGGGGCCGGTGTCATAGAGGTCGAGCCCGATGACCAGGTACGGAGCGCCCAGGGCGGGCTGGACCCAGGCCCGGCGCAGCGATCTGACCGGGGGCGTGCGATGGGCGTGCTGGGAGAGCAGGGCGTAGAAGTGCGGGATCTCGATGGCGGGCTCGGTGAGCCGCAGCGGTCCCGCGGGCATCCGCTCCAGGCCGGTGGCGATCCTGCGGAGATCGGGCCAGGGGATGCCGACGCCGCCGCCGGGGGCATGCGGATTCAGCCAGATGCCCCAGCGCTCGGGGAAGAGGGTGCGCGCGATGTCGGGGCCGGAGACCACCTCGTGGGCGCGGTTCCAGCCGGAGACGGCCAGCTCCTGGGCGGAGGTGACGCAGGGGGCATAGCCGACTCCGTCGATCTCCATGTTCCCGTACTGGGCGTCGGGGGAGCCGGGCCTGCCGTGCCAGAGCAGCATCCAGACCCTGCCGCCCGCCGGGTCGGCGAGCGCCTTCAGCAACGCCTCGTACGCGTCGTACCGTCCGGGCGTCACCTGGCGCAGCATGTGCTCGACCTGTCCGGTCGCCGCGGTGCCTGACGCGCTCACCCTCGTTCCGCCCCTCTCCTGCTCCGTGCTCCTGCTCCGTGCTCCGCACAGCCCTGGGACCGGTGGGAGGCCGGGCTGTGGAGCCAGCTTAATCGGCCGCCTTGACACCGACTTGACGCCCGTGGGCGCTCACAGGGTTCCCGGTCGCGGGCTCTCGTGGTGATCCCGCTGGTAGAAGGGCCGGACCTGGGCGAGCATCCAGTCGGCGACCGGGTCCTGGGCGACATCGAGGAGTACGAGATTGACCGGCCAGCCGACCTGGACACGGCCCAGCGCCCGGCCCAGCGCGTCGAGGGGGGCGGATCCGCCGGGGCCCTCCCAGGAGGCGAGCTGGACGCCGATGAAGAGGGCGGGCGGGTCCCCCTCCACGGAGGCGAGCGCCCGGCGGGCGGTGAGGACGTTTCCCGCCTGCTGGAACTCCCCGGCGGCGGCGGAGAGGAAGTCGATCGGCTCCTCCTGCCAGTCGGGCTCGAACATCCGCACCCGGCCGCCGGGGGCGGGGCCCGCGGCCGGGGCAGGGGCTCCGGCCCGGCACAGCTCGGCGACGGCGGGCGGGGGGAGCGGCGCGCCGACGGTGCCGCCGGGGTTGACCGCGATGCCCAGCTGGGGGGGCAGGCCCCGGGCGAAGTCGCGGGCGGGGGCGACGGTGAAGGACATATGGGGACCGACGCAGCTCATGAACTGCTGTTCGGAGCTGAAGACGGGGACATAGGGGATGCCGTCGATCTCCATGGTGGGCAGATCGAGGTCCCGGCTCTCCGGGGAGCCGCCCCGGGGCAGGGGCACCCAGATCGGGCTGCGGCCGATCACCTCCACCAGCCGGGCTCCGGCCAGGGGGTCGCCGAGGGACGCGGTCAGCGTCTCCTCCAGCTCGTTCGCGGGCCAGCCGCCGCCGTAGGGCTGCGGATACGGGTGCGGATGCTCCGGAATGGTCATGTGCTGGCCCTCTCCCCCGGCTCCGCCGGTCGTCCCCTCTGCTTTCTCCCCGACCCTAATGCCGACGGCGATCTCCGGGCACCGCCTCCCGGGTGCGGACCCGCCGGGGTGATCCCGGGCACGTGTGTACGAGCGGGGGCGGGCGTATGGGTGTACGGGCGTACGGGCGGGGTCAGGACGGTTCGAAGCCGAGCAGGGTCAGGGCGGAGGCCGCGTCGCGGTCGAGGAGGACGGCGGAGGCGCAGCCCGCCGGGAGACGGCCCGCCTCCGCGTCGGCGATCAGCCGGCCCACTCCGCGCCGGTGGCGGGCGAAGGCGTATCCGGAGACTCCGCGACCGCGCTCGCGCTGGCCCTGCCGGGCGACCCCCGGCGGCACGTCGAGCAGCACCAGATGGAGCGCCGCGCCCCGGCGGCGGGCCCGGCGGGCCAGCCAGCGCCGCACCCAGGCCTGGGTGCCGCAGTCGTGGACCACGACGCTCTCGCCGGAGCGCAGGGCCCGGCGGAGCCCGGCGTAGTGCGCGAGGCGGACGAGGGGGCGGTAGACCGCGTACGGCAGAAAGCCCGGCGTCCACGCGTCCCAGCGGTCCCGGCTGTCCTGCGAGTCGATGCCCCGGCCGGCCGCCGCGCGCCGGATCAGGGTGGATTTCCCGCTGCCCGGCAGGCCGGACACCACCACCACGTCCCCGGCGGCGAACATCAGCCGGCGGGGGCCGTGCCCCGAACGGTCCCTGAGGTCGCGCAGTACGGGCGCGGCCCCCGCCCCCTCGCGGATTCCACTGACCGCCGGCTGTGGCTGCGCGGGCACACCCGCGGTCGTGGCGTACGCACCGGAGTGCTGCAACGTCATCACACCCTCCCCCTTGTCAGGTCACCCACACACTTGCCCAAGAAGCGTAAAGAAATGGTAATGGGACGCAACTGATTTGCGTCTGAGGCGCGTACGGCGCGCGGCGTGTCGCTCCCCGGCCCCGGGCGGCCCCGCCCCACGCGCCCCGGGCATCGCTCAGAACGACCGGGACCACACCCCCCACCAGCCCCGAATGCGTGCAATGATGTGCCCGCCAACTGCATACCGGCCGCTTGAATCCACGCGGGAGAGTCCCGGGCACCTCTGTGCCGGGCGCCGAAGGAGCAAGTTCCTCCCTTGAATCTCTCAGGCCCCGTACCGCGCGCGATGAGGCAGATCTGAAAAGCGAGTCGCCCCCGTGCGGCTCCACCCAAGGTGCAAGTCACGGCCACCGGTACGTACGGTCACCCGTACACACGGTCGCGACGAACCTCTCAGGTTCCGATGACAGATGGGGAGGGTCGTCCTCGCCCGCATGCCCTGGGAGCCTTTTTCATGAGCAACGCCCATCGTCAAACAGCGCTCGACGCCCTCCATCGCTCGCTGGGCGCGACCATGACCGACTTCGCCGGCTGGGACATGCCGCTGCGGTACGGCAGTGAGCGCGACGAGCACCTCGCCGTCCGCACCCGCGCCGGGCTCTTCGACCTCTCCCACATGGGCGAGATCACCGTCACCGGCCCCGGGGCCGCCGCGCTGCTGGACCACGCGCTGGTGGGGAACATCGGTTCGGTGGGGCTGGGCCGCGCCCGCTACACCATGATCTGCCGGGCGGACGGCGGCATCCTGGACGATCTGATCGTCTACCGGCTCGGCGAGACCGAGTACATGGTCGTCGCCAACGCCGGGAACGCCCAGATCGTGCTGGACGCGATCACCGAGCGATCGGCCGGCTTCGACGCCGAGGTCCGTGACGACCGGGACGCCTACGCGCTGATCGCGATCCAGGGCCCCGAGTCCTCCGGAATCCTGAAGTCCGTCACCGACGCCGACCTGGACGGGCTGAAGTACTACGCGGGCCTGCCCGGCACCGTCGCGGGCGTCCCCGCCCTGATCGCCCGTACCGGCTACACCGGCGAGGACGGCTTCGAGCTGTTCGTCGAACCCCGGCACGCGGAGTCGCTCTGGCGGGCGCTGACCGAGGCGGGCGAGCCGGCGGGCATGGTCCCCTGCGGCCTCTCCTGCCGGGACACCCTGCGCCTGGAGGCGGGCATGCCGCTCTACGGGCACGAGCTGACCACCGACCTCACCCCCTTCGACGCGGGCCTGGGCCGGGTCGTCAAGTTCGAGAAGGCGGGCGACTTCGTCGGCCGCGAGGCCCTGACGGCCGCCGCCGAGCGGGCCGAGACCGCCCCGCCGCGCAAGCTGGTCGGGCTGATCGCCAAGGGCCGGCGGGTTCCCCGCGCCGGATACCCGGTCGTCGCGGGCGGAGCGGTGATCGGCGAGGTCACCTCCGGCGCCCCCTCCCCCACGCTGGGCAAGCCGATCGCCATCGCCTATGTGGACGCGGCCCACGCCGCCCCCGGCACCGAGGGCGTCGGCGTCGACATCCGCGGGACTCACGAGCCGTACGAGGTCGTCGCGCTGCCGTTCTACAAGCGCGAGAAGTGACGATTCCGCTCCACGGACTCCCATCCACGGACTCCCATCCACGGACTCGTACAAAGCCTCGTACAAAACGGCGCTCCGGCGTCAGAAGTGACCAGCGGCACGCCCGCACGCCCCCAGCCCGTTCATCCGCCCTTCCCGCGTACAGGAGAATTCAGGTCATGAGCAACCCCCAGCAGCTGCGCTACAGCAAGGAGCACGAGTGGCTGTCGGACGCCGAGGACGGCGTGTCGACGGTCGGGATCACGGAGTTCGCCGCGAGCGCGCTCGGTGACGTCGTGTACGCCCAGCTCCCCCAGGTGGGCGACACCGTGATCGCGGGCGAGACCTGCGGCGAGCTGGAGTCCACCAAGTCCGTCAGCGATCTGTACTCCCCCGTCTCCGGTGAGGTCACCGAGGCGAACCAGAACGTCGTCGACGACCCCTCCCTGGTGAACAGCGCCCCCTTCGAGGGCGGCTGGCTGTTCAAGGTGCGGGTGAGCGAGGAGCCGAAGGATCTGCTCTCCGCCGACGAGTACTCCGCTTTCTCCAGCAGCTGATTTCCAGTACCCGACCACGACTACGACAGGGACCCGAGATGTCGCTTCTCAACACCCCTCTCCATGAGCTGGACCCGGACGTCGCCGCCGCCGTCGACGCCGAGCTCCACCGTCAGCAGTCCACCCTGGAAATGATCGCCTCGGAGAACTTCGCTCCGGTCGCGGTGATGGAGGCCCAGGGATCGGTCCTCACCAACAAGTACGCCGAGGGCTACCCGGGCCGCCGTTACTACGGCGGCTGTGAGCACGTCGACGTCATCGAGCAGATCGCGATCGACCGCGTCAAGGAGCTGTTCGGCGCGGAGCACGCCAATGTGCAGCCGCACTCCGGCGCGCAGGCGAACGCGGCGGCGATGTTCGCGCTGCTGAAGCCGGGCGACACGATCATGGGTCTGAATCTCGCCCACGGCGGGCATCTGACCCACGGAATGAAGATCAACTTCTCCGGCAAGCTCTACAACGTGGTCGCCTACCACGTCGACGACGCCACCGGCCAGGTCGACATGGCCGAGGTGGAGAAGCTCGCCAAGGAGTCCCGCCCGAAGCTGATCGTGGC
Organism: Streptomyces inusitatus; assembly: GCF_014651115.1. Lineage (GTDB taxonomy): Bacteria > Actinomycetota > Actinomycetes > Streptomycetales > Streptomycetaceae > Streptomyces > Streptomyces amakusaensis. Next base: position 81,319 of record NZ_BMWG01000018.1, read on the forward strand.
GGGCTGGTCCGCGTACCCGCGCCAGCTGGACTTCGCCGCCTTCCGCCGGATCGCGGACGAGGTCGGCGCCTATCTGATGGTCGACATGGCCCACTTCGCGGGCCTCGTCGCGGCCGGGCTGCACCCCAACCCGGTGCCGCACGCCCATGTGGTCACCACCACCACCCACAAGACGCTGGGCGGCCCCCGGGGCGGAGTGATCCTCTCCACCCAGGAGCTGGCGAAGAAGATCAACTCGGCGGTCTTCCCCGGTCAGCAGGGCGGCCCGCTGGAGCACGTCGTGGCGGCCAAGGCGGTCTCCTTCAAGGTCGCCGCGTCCGACGACTTCAAGGAGCGCCAGCAGCGCACCCTGGACGGCGCGCGGATCCTCGCCGAGCGCCTGGTGCGCGAGGACGTCACCGAGCACGGCGTCTCGGTGCTCTCCGGCGGCACCGACGTCCACCTGGTCCTGGTCGACCTGCGCGACTCCCAGCTGGACGGCCAGCAGGCCGAGGACCGGCTCCACGAGGTCGGCATCACGGTCAACCGCAACGCGATCCCGAACGACCCCCGGCCCCCGATGGTCACCTCGGGCCTGCGCATCGGCACCCCGGCGCTCGCCACCCGCGGCTTCCAGGCGGAGGACTTCCGCGAGGTCGCCGACATCATCGCCGAGGTGCTGAAGCCCTCGTACGACACCGAGGCGCTGCGCACCCGGGTCTCCGCGCTGGCCGCGAAGCACCCGCTCTACCCCGGGCTGTAAAGCCCGCCTGAAGCGTATGCGTACCTTTGTACGCTTCTTCTTCGGGGGCACCGCGCACACTGGAAGGTGGGCGCGGTGCCCCCGCCCGTCTCCCCCACCCGTCTCCGCTGCCGTCTCCCCGCCCCGCTCCCGTCCTCCTCGCCTTTTCGCACAAGGCGCTTCGCGCCGCCGAGTCACCTGGCAGACAACGGCGTCTACCAACCTCCTAGGAGTCACCCCGTGGCCATCTCGGTCTTCGACCTGTTCTCGGTCGGCATCGGCCCCTCCAGCTCGCACACGGTCGGCCCGATGCGCGCGGCCCGTATGTTCGCCCGGCGGCTCAAGAACGAAGGCCTGCTGGAGCGCACCGCCTCCGTCCGCGCGGAACTGTACGGCTCCCTCGGCGCGACCGGCCACGGCCACGGCACCCCCAAGGCCGTCCTGCTCGGCCTCACCGGCGGCTCCCCGCGCACCGTCGACGTGGAGAGCGCCGACGACCAGGTCGAACAGATCAAGCAGTCCGGCCGACTCGGCCTGCTCGGCACCCACGAGATCGGCTTCGACTTCGACCGCGACCTGGTGCTCCACCGCCGCAAGACCCTGCCGTACCACGCCAACGGCATGACCGTCTTCGCGTACGACGCCGAGGGCGCGAGCATCCTGGAGAAGACCTACTACTCGGTCGGCGGCGGATTCGTCGTCGACGAGGACGCCGTCGGCGAAGACCGGATCAAGCTCGACGACACCGTGCTGAAGTATCCTTTCCGCACCGGTGACGAGCTGCTCCGGCTGGCCCGCGAGACCGGCCTCTCCATCTCCTCCCTCATGCTGGAGAACGAGAAGGCCTGGCGTACCGAGGACGAGATCCGCGCCGGCCTCCTGGAGATCTGGCGCGTCATGCAGGCCTGCGTCTCCCGCGGCATGGCCCGCGAGGGCATCCTCCCCGGCGGCCTCAAGGTCCGCCGCCGCGCCGCCAACTCCGCCCGCCAGCTCCGCGCCGAGGGCGACCCGCTGGCCCGCGCCATGGAGTGGATCACCCTCTACGCCATGGCCGTCAACGAGGAGAACGCCGCCGGCGGCCGCGTCGTGACCGCCCCCACCAACGGCGCCGCCGGCATCATCCCCGCCGTCCTCCACTACTACATGAACTTCGTCCCCGGCGCCGACGACGACGGCGTCGTCCGCTTCCTCCTCTCCGCCGGCGCCATCGGCATGCTCTTCAAGGAGAACGCCTCCATCTCCGGCGCCGAGGTCGGCTGCCAGGGCGAAGTCGGCTCCGCCTGCTCCATGGCCGCCGGCGCCCTCGCCGAGGTCCTCGGCGGCACCCCCGAACAGGTCGAGAACGCCGCCGAGATCGGCATGGAACACAACCTCGGCCTCACCTGCGACCCCGTCGGCGGCCTCGTCCAGATCCCCTGCATCGAGCGCAACGGCATGGCCGCCGTCAAAGCCGTGACCGCCGCCAAGATGGCGATGCGCGGCGACGGCAGCCACAAGGTCTCCCTCGACAAGGTCATCAAGACGATGAAGGAGACCGGCGCGGACATGTCGGTCAAGTACAAGGAGACGGCGCGGGGCGGGCTGGCGGTGAACATCATCGAGTGCTGAGGCCGCTGCCACCGAAGGCCCTGTCTTTCGGCGCGGTCAGGACCGTGAACGCCACAGGCGGCGTTCACGGGTCAGCCGAACAGAGCGGAGCCGAGCGGGCGTCGCGGGCCGTGGCCGGGGAGGATCAGGAAGGTCGCGCCGGCGGTCGTGGTGGTGAAGGGCAGCAGCGCGTCGGAGGTGTCCATGCGGGCGAGTGTGGCGGTGAAGGTCCGCAGGTCGTTCTGGAAGCTGATGAAGAGCAGGCCGGGGGCGGGATCGTCGATGCTGTAGGAACGGCGGAGCATATGGCCGACGCCGACCACGGTGGGGTTCGCCCGGCGTACGTGGGCGTCCGCCGGAATGAGATAGCGCCCGTCGGGCGTCTTGGCGCCGAGTGCCGGGGCCGAGGCGACGCTGCCGCCGGAGAGGGGGGCGCCGCCGGCTCGGCGGCGGCCGAAGATCGCTTCCTGCTCGGCGACGGAGAGGGCGGCGAAGCGTGTCAGGTCGAGTTCCATGCGCCGCAGTACGGCCAGGGTGCCGCCGGCGACCGCGGGGGGTCCGGGCAGCCAGAGGTCGCGTTCCCGCTCGGCGGTGGTGTGCGGGCCCACGATGCCGTCGATGAAACCGAGCACGTTGCGCGGTGCGGTGCGGCCCTCGGCCACGGGCACCTCCGTACCCCGGCGTCCGTACTGCCGCCAGCGCTCCCGGACGCGGTCGCCGGCCTGGTCCAGGAGTGCGGCGGCGACGACCGGCACAAGCAGGGCGTCGCCGGCGCAGATCTGTATCAGCAGATCACCGCCGCGCGCCCGCGGGGCGATCCGTTCGCGGGAGAACCGCGGGAGGTCGGCCGCGCCGGGCAGTGCGGCGCCGACCGTCCGTACCAGCCGTGGACCCACGCCGACGGTCACGGTCACATCGCCCGGGGACAGGCCCAGCAGCCGTGGGTCGGACCCGGCTGTGAGGGTGCGGATGGCCTCGCCGAGTTCAGCGAGCAGCGGGCCGGGGGCCACTGTGGCGTCGAGGTCGGCCACGAGGGCCAGCAGGTGGGACTGGGCCGCCCGGGGAAGCGTCACGCCGGCCTGATGCCGGCCCGTCGCCGGGACCGGCGCAGGTGTGGCCGACGCGGAAGAGGCGGGCCGGTCGGGCCGGTCGGAGTCCCCTGAGCACCCGGCGAGGAGACCGGCGGCCACCGTGGTGCCGGTGATGTCGAGGAACGCGCGGCGCGATGGGGGCTGATCGGCGCGATGCATGATGGGTAACAGTGCCACACCTGGATGCGCTTTCGCCTCGCTCAACCTCATTGCCGCGAGAGTGAGTTCGGCATTCCGGCGGGAGGGCTCGACGCCGTGCCAGACTGGGATCATGTCTCGACTGGCTCTTCGCGTGATGACGGCCGCCCTGGGCGCACTGACGCTGGTGACCGGCTGCGGCGACGGTGGCGGCGGCGGTGATGGATCGGGCGAGGGCCGACGGCCGGACGGCGCGCGGGTGACGATCCGGGTGCCAGGTGACGCCCCGACGATCTCGGGCGCGGTGTCTCTGGCCCGGCCCGGTGACCTGGTGCTGGTGGCTCCGGGTGTGTACCGCGAGTCGGTGCGGATCGACACGGAGCGCATCACTCTGCGGGGCGAGTCCCGGGCCGGGGTCGTCATCGACGGGCAGGTGCGGCGGCCGAACGGTGTGGTCGTCGCGGCGCCCGGGGTGGCCGTGGAGAACCTGACCGTGCGGAACAACACGCACAACGGGGTGCTGGTCACCGGTTCGGCGGCGGCGGTCGCCGGACTGCCGGGGAGCGGCGGCTACGACACCGGTGACGAGCCGGTGCGCCTCCTGAAGTCGTTCCTGGTGTCGCATGTGACGGCGACCCGTAACGGCCTCTACGGCATCTATGCGTTCTCCGCGCGGAATGGGGTCATCGAGCGCTCCTACACCTCGGGCGGGGCCGACTCGGGGATCTATGTCGGCCAGTGCAGGCCGTGCCGGATCGTGGTGCGGGACAACGTCTCCGAACTCAACGCGGTCGGTTACGAGGGCACCAACGCCGGTGGTGACATGTATGTGGTCGGCAACCGTCTGGTCGGCAACCGCGTCGGACTGACCACCAACTCCGACCACCAGGAGAAACTGCTCCCGCAGCGCGACGCCGTCATCGCGGGCAACCTGATCGCGGACAACCAGCAGCGGCAGACCCCCGAACAGGCCGACGGCGGCTGGGGCATCGGCATCGGCATCGACGGCGGCAGCGACAACCGGATCATCCGCAACCGGGTCACCGGCAATACCAACGCCGGGCTTGTGATCACCGCGACCGCCGATCTGACGGCGGACCGCAACCGGATCACGGACAACACCTTCGACGCCAACGGCGTCGACATCGGCTGGACGTTCCCCACCACCACCCGGGGACAGGGCAACTGCCTGGAAGGGAACAAGCTTCGGACGACCGTGCCGGCGGGACTCGCGTCCAGCGCGTCCTGCCCGGTCCCCGCCACGTCGACCACGCCCTCCGGCAGTTGGCGGAGCCCGGCGGCACCCGCCGGCATCCCCTTCACCGACGTGGCCGCGCCCGGCCCCCAGCCCGAGCTCCCGGGGACCGGCACGGCCGGGGCCACCGTCGTGCCGGACACTCCGGCGCTGCCCGCCATCGCGGACATCGCTCTGCCGTCGCCGTCGCTGCTCGCCGGCAGCGCGCGGGTGCGGGCCTCATGAGCGGCGGCTACGGCGTCGGTGTGGCTCCCGGCAGCGGCCGGACGGGGACGTACTTCCGGGTGCCGAAGTCGAAGACCACCGGCTGCGGCGCGGAGGCGATACCGATCTCCACCCGGTGCATGGTGCCGTCCGAGCCGATCCAATAGCGCACCGTCCGTGACGTACCGGCGTCGGTGCCCGTGCCGGCACCGGCACCCGTACCCGTACTGGCATCAGCCTCGGCACGCGGACCGTTCATGATGTCCGTCCGATGGCCGCGCACCCGCTCCCGCCCGACCCAGGCGGCACCGTTCTGCGGCAGCAGCGCGGCGTTGTCCGGCCGGTCGCTGCCGAGGTCGAGCACGATGGCCAGCGCACTGTCCAGGGTCATGCCGGACGTCCGCAGCGGACGGCTGTACCAACCGGACGCGGGCGGCGAGGCCGGTGCGACCGCCGGAGGTTTCGCCATGGGGAGGACGAGGACGGTGGTGGCCGTCCACCGGATCAGCCCGTCGCTGGACGCGTCGCGCCCCCTCCCGCGCACCACCCCGTAACCGGTGTGCGTGCGGTAGTCGACGGATCCGGTGATGACCAGCCCGCCGCTGACGTTCGGCACGGTGATCGTCACCGCGCGTCCTCCCGCCCGGTAGTTGAGGAATCGCGTGACCGACAGCCGGTTCACCTCGTCCGCGGTCAGCGCCCGCGGGGTGACGGCGTCATCGCCGTCACCGAGCAGGACGGCGGCGCCGGCCGCGGCGGCCGCGATACAGACGGCGGCGCCCGCTGCCCACCGTAATCGCGGCCATCGGCGACGCCGGCCCGTCGCCTCGCCTCCCCGGAGACGCCGCTTGTCGATGCCGATGTCTCGCGCGCCGGCGCTCCGCGCCTCGCTGTCCCGCGCTCCGCTGCTCCATATGCTCCGCACGCGGCGGGATCGTAACAGCTCTCGTTGAGGCACCCCGAACTCCACGATCGCCGGACGTGACGTCTCATCAGCTGTATTCTCTGCGCGGGAGTTGCCGGATTGGCGTGAGCTTGGGGCGATGTAAGGGAGCGATATGCGGTTACGTGTTCTCGTGCGATTGGGGCTGTCCGGCCTGCTCCTGGCAGGGGGCGGCGCGGGTACGGTCCTGACCGGCGCCGGGCAGGCCGGAGCCGCCGCCCCCGATGGCACCCTGACCGTCGAGGTACTGCGGGACTTCTTCGGCACCGGCGTGATCAACGCGACCATGGATGTGCCTCAGCGGGGAATGCGGGTCACTGTCACCGACCCCGCGGGCGTCCGTGTCACCGGTGTCACGGACGCCACCGGAAGGGTCGTCGTGCCGCCGTCGAGCGAGCTGACCGGCGGCCGGTACCGGGTCGACGTCACCGTCCCGGAACCCTACAGCGACTATCTGCGGGCCGCGCCCGCCTCGACCGCGCCGAATCACTTCGACAGCTTCACCTCGTTCGTGGACATCTCGGACGGCAAGGACGAATCGGTGACCACCGGGGTCTGGAACCCGGCCGACTACGCGCTGCCCGACTCCCGCTACTTCGTTCCGATCCAGAGCGGCGCCAAGGCCGGCCCCGGCGAGACGGACACCCGGGCCCTGGTGGCGTTCGGGACGAACGCCCGCGGCAACTGTCCCGAACAGCAGGCATGCCCGGAGGTACTCAACACCCAGGACCAGGTGGGCACGACCTACGGACTGGCCCACGACAGGTACCGCGGCCGGCTGTTCCAGGCGGCGTTCGCCCGGCGGTACACCGAGTACGGGCCCGGCGGCGGCGACGCGATCTACACCGTGCCCGCGAACGGCGGGGCCACGAAGCTCTTCGCCAGGGTGCCGGACGCCACGAAGACGCCCCACGACACCGGCAACCTGATCAAGGACGCCGGGTTCGTCGACGTACCGGGCAAGGAGAGCATCGGCGGCCTCGCCCTGTCGGAGGACGGCTCCACCCTGTACGCGGTGAATCTGCTCACCCGCAGCCTGATCAGCTTTGACGCGACCGGGCCCACGGCCGCGGCGCCCGAGGAGACCGTGCCGATCCCCAACCCGGGGTGCGCATCGTCCAAGGACTGGCGCCCGTTCGGCCTGGCCACCCACGACAACACCCTGTACGTCGGAGGAGTGTGCAGCGCGGAGAGCACACAGGAACGCGCGGACCTCAAGGCCGTCGTCGCGACCTATGACGGCGACCGGTTCACCACCGTTCTCTCCCAGCCGCTGGCCGCCGAGCGCGGCAGCGTGTTCACCAGCAACTCCGGCCGCGACCAGGTCAACCACTGGAACCCCTGGAACACCGCCCTGGAGGACTGGGACTCCTTCACCGTGACCGGCGCCATGATCAATCCGCAGCCGTCGCTGGCCAGTATGGCCTTCGCCCGCGACGGCTCGCTGATCCTCGGCTTCCGCGACCGGTTCATGGACGTCGTGAGCTGGGGCGGGCTGGACCCGCGCCCGGGCAACAACACCCCGCAGAACGGCATGTCCGGCGGTGACATCAACATGGCCTGCGCCAGGCCCACCGGCGGGTACGACTGGGAAGGCACCGGAATCTGCCCCGACCACGCCACGAGCCCGACCCTCGACGGGGCCCAGCCCAGCGGCGTCGACGAGTACTTCCCGGGTGACTTCTTCCCGAACGGCGGCTCCGCGACCTCGCCCGGGCCGCACCAGGAATCCGCGCTGGGGTCGGTCGCCTACATCCCGCAGCAGCAGTGGATCGTCAGCACCCAGATGGACCCGACCGGCCGGGTCATCACCAACGGAACCGGCTACTACGACGTCGCCACCGGCCTCGGCCCCGGCAACGACCCGGCGAAGAACGCGTACGAGTTCGTCGGTCCGAACCAGAACGGGTTCGGCAAGGCCGGCGGCCTCGGCGACATCGCGTTCGCCGCGGCGAACGCACCGATCCAGATCGGCAACGTGGTGTGGTACGACGGCGACCGCAACGGCATCCAGGACCCGGGGCACGTGCTGCTGCCGGATGCGACGATCAACCTCCTGGACGCCGATGGCAAGCAGGTCGCCACGACCACGACCGACGCCGCCGGCGAGTACTACTTCGGCGGGGTCGGCGCGGACTACGAGCTGACACCGGGCGCCAAGTACACCGTCCAGTTCGACGTGTGCACGGCGGACACCAGCAAGGTGCCGGGCCAACCGGCCGCCACCGAGCTGCGGTTCACTCTGCCGCAGGTCGGTGACGACCGGGTCCATGACTCCAACGTGACCCCGCCGACCGACGGCCGGCTCTGCAACGGCTACGCCCCGGTCACCGCGCCGGCCACGTCAGGAGGGGTCGATCACACGATCGACGCCGGTGTGCACATCCCGGAGCCGGTATCGCCGACACCGACGCCGACGGACTCCTCCTCCCCGACGCCCACACCCACACCCACACCGACGGACTCCACGTCGCCGTCGCCGTCCTCGTCCTCCTCCTCGTCGCAGCCGACAGGAACGCCGTCCAACACCTCAACAGCGTCAGGACAGCCGCCCAAGGGCGCCCTCGGCGAAACCGGTATGGCCGGCCTCGGAGGCGCTGTCGCCCTCGCCGCCGGGCTGCTCGGCGCGGGTGCGACAGCGGTCACCGTCACCCGCCGGCGGCGCGCAAGGCGCCACTGACACCGGAAACACCAGGAACATCTGGAAACACCCGACGGGCCGGTGCGGCGCACCGGCCCGTCGGCCTGCGCCGCGCCTCAGCAGAAGGAGACGGCGCGGGGGGCATCCTGTGCGTGTTCTCCGGCGGGGGCGTCGCGAGGCCATGTCTTCGCCGACGCGGTGTACGCGGCCGTGCTCCATGGACCGCCCCCGGCCGCCCGCCGCATCCCGGTGGCGAGTGTGCTGTTCACAGTGGCCACGGCGACGACCGCCGCGATCGTCCGCGACCACCGGCAGGCCGCCGGCACGGCCCGGCCGCGCGCGGAGCAGACGGCGGAGCCGGCGGGAGGGCGAGGGACGCCCCCACGCGTACGCCTATGTCTTCAACGACCCGAACCAGCCCGGCGCGGGCGGCTCGCCGACTTCCCGTCCAGCGCCGCCCACAGCACTGACCTCACGGGCGAGGACGCACCGCGAAACCCGTCTCGCGCCGGAAGGCCGCTCGGTATGCCGAGCGGCAGTACGCGTGCGGCGGAGCGGGGTGCGGATCTCATCACGACACGACGGGTCGGAGACCTCTTGACGGAATACCCCCCGGGGGTATGCTGTTCTGGCAGGTGTCCGGCTACGGGCAACGCCATAAGACGCGCCGCGCGGCGCGCATCACGCGGGTGGAGAGACGATGAACAGCACTTCCGGTCACGACATGACCAGCCACGGCGGCCACAGCGGCCACGGCGGAGCCCGTCCGGGTGGGCTTTCGGTCTCCGAGGACGGGTACACCCTCGGGTTCGATTCGACGATCCTTCCGGCGGGGACGCAGACGGTCGCTTTCCGGGTGACCGGTCCCGACGGGGAGCCGGTCACGGAGTTCACGGCCGAGCACGGGAAGAGGTTGCATCTCATCGCGGTCCGGCGCGACACGGCCGGTTTTCAGCATGTGCATCCGGTGATGGACGAGAAGGGCACCTGGAGCGTCGAGGTGGCTCTGGAGCCGGGGGACTGGAGGTTCTTCGCGGACATCCACCCGGCCGGGCACGGCGGGACCATGACGCTGGGGATCGATGTCTCGGTGGCCGGGCAGTACGACCCGCGGCCGCTTCCCGAGGAGACGCGGACCGCTCGGGTCGGTGAGTACACCGTGACTCTCGACGGGGAACTCGTGCCCGGTGAGGCGAGCGATCTGACGCTCACCGTCAGCCGGGAGGGGCGGCCCGTCACGGATCTGGAGCCCTATCTGGAGGCGTACGGGCACCTGGTGGCGCTGCGGGTCGGCGACCTGGGTTATCTGCATGTCCACCCGGAGGGGGAGCCCGGTGACGGCAGCACCGAGCCGGGGCCCGGGATCACCTTCATGGCCGCCGCGCCGTCGGGCGGGACCTACCGGCTCTACCTGGACTTCCAGCACGACGGCGTGGTGCGGACGGCGGAGTTCACGGTGCGGGCCGCCCGGGCCGCGTCGGGGCACGGGCACGGGCACGGGCACGGGCACACAGGCCACCACCACTGACCCCGGGAGGGACCGTCATGCCCCGTCTGAACCGACTCACGCCCGACACGGCGGTCGGCGCCTCGCGCGACCTTCTCGCCGAACTGGTCTCGCGCCACGGCCAAGTGGGCGACATGGTCTCCACGATGGCGCACTCACCCGCCGTTCTGGGCGGCTATCTCCAGCTCAGCCGGGCCATGGGACGAGCCAGACTCGACCGCCGGATCAGCGAGCGGATCTCGATCGCGATCCAGGTCCGGCAGGGCTGCGGGCTCTGTCTCGACGCGCATGTGAGCGCCGCCCGCGCGCTGGGAGTGGACGAGGAGGAGATCGAGCGGGCCCGTGCGGGCACCTCGGCCGATCCCGCGATCGCGGCGATCGTCACCCTCGCCCTCCAGATCTACCGCGAGCCGACGTCGATCACCGACGAGCAGATCGCCGCACTGCGCGAGTACGGCTACAGCGACCGCGCGACAGCCGATGTCGTCGGCGTCGTCGCGCTCAACATCCTCACCGGTGCCTTCAACCTGCTCGCCGGGCTCACACCGGAGAGCGGCACCGATGCGTAGAGGGATCCAGGCCCCCCGCCGCGGGGCACGGCCTCCGGCCCGAGGCCGTGCCCCGCCGCACGGACACAGAAGGAACACGCCATGAGCCTGTTCGCCATCCGCGACTACCGCCGCCTGTTCAGCGCCCAGATCATCGCCCTGTTCGGCACCGGGCTGACGACCGTGGCCCTCGGACTGCTCGCCTACGACCTCGCGGGCCCGCGCGCCGGCACGGTCCTCGGCACCGCCCTGACCGTGAAGATGGTCATGTACGTGGTCATAGCTCCCCTCACCGCCGCGTACGTGGACCGCTTCCCCAGAAGAACCTTCCTGGTCCTCCTCGACGTGGTGCGCGGGGCCGTGGTCCTGGCGCTGCCGCTCGTCAGCGAGATCTGGCACATCTACGTACTGATCGGCCTGCTCCAGGCCGCGTCGGCGGCGTTCACCCCGACGTTCCAGGCCGTCATCCCGGACATCGTCACCGATGAGTCCGACTACACGCGCGCCCTGTCCGCCTCCCAGGTCGCCTCCACCATGGAGAGCCTGCTCAGCCCCGTACTGGCAGCGGTCGCCCTGGCGTTCATAAGCTTCGACCTGCTGTTCCTCGGCACCTCCGCCGGCTTCCTCCTCTCCGGTCTGCTCGTGCTGTCGGCGCGCGTCCCCGACGCCCGGCCCAGCGCCCACACCCGGGCGTGGGACAAGGCGGCGGCGGGGATCAGGACATTCCTCCGGACACCGCGGCTGCGTGGCGTCATGGCGCTCAATCTCGTGGTCGCGGCGGCGGGATCGATCGTCGTCGTCAACACCGTCAACCACGTCCGTGACCGTCTCGGCGGCTCGCAGTCGGACGTGGCGTGGATGCTCGCCGCCTCCGGCGGCGGAACCCTGCTGGCCGCTCTCGCGCTGCCCCGCGTACTCGACCGGATCGCCGCCCGCACCGTCATGATGACCGGCGCCGCGGTCCTCGTCGGCGGCACGGTCGCCGCGGCGGCTCTCATCGCGGCCGGTCCGGCCGCGTGGACCGGTACGGCGGTCGTCTGGGCCGTGATCGGCGTCGGCATGGCGCTGGTCATCACACCGACCGGCCAGGTCCTGCGCGCCTCCGTCGAGCCGAACGCGATCCCCGGGGCCTTCGCGGCCCAGTTCTCCCTGTCGCATCTGGCCTGGCTGATCACCTACCCCATCGCGGGGCAGCTCGGCACGAGCGCCGGTCTCCCCCTCGCCTGGACCGTCCTCGCGGCCCTCGCCGGGGCGGGCACCCTCGGCGCTCTCCTCCTGTGGCCTCGCCACGACGGACGGCGGGCCGCGACCGGACCCACGGCGCCCGGCCCGGCGGCCGTGCCCCGGACGGACAGGTCCACCCTGGCCAAGGCCGCGTAGCTATCCGTGGCAGGCCGGCCGATGCCCGGGGCGGCCCGGCGCGGCCGCGTGCAGCGTCAGATGCGTGACGAGGAAGTCCCAGACCGCCGAGGCCAGGGCGGGTACCGGGCCCCCGGCGGTCAGGGGCACCCGCGCCAGATGGCCGTGGGGCAGGGCGCGGGCCGCCCGGGCGGACAGCGCTCCGAGCCGTGGGGAGCCGGCGTCGGCGACGACCAGGGTCGGCACGGTGATCGCGGCCAGATCGCTCAGCCGTGCGGAGCCCCGGCCGTCCCGGCCCTCCCGGCCGATGACGAGTGCGGCCCGGACGCGCTCCGGGCGGGCGGCGGCCACCCGCAGCGCCACCGCTCCGCCCGCGCCCGTACCGCCCACCGCGGCCCGGCGAAGGCCGAGCCGGTCCAGCAGCGCGTCGACATCCCCGGCGTACCGGGCCCGGGCGCGGCGAGTGCGGCAGGCGCACACCGAGCGGCCGTGGCCGCGCACCTCGGCCAGGACGACCGTGAGGCCCTCGGCGAGCAGCCGCGCCAGAGGCAGCAGCCCCCGGCGATCCGCCCCGCCGCCGTGCAGCAGGATCAGCGCGGGCCCCTGGCCCAGCACGGTGGCGTGCAGCCGGCAGCCGTCGCTGCCGTGATAGACGAAGTCGCGCATACGAACCCCTTGGGTGTCTCCCGGCGCACCAATACCCTGAGGGGGTATTGACAACCTCTCCAGGGTATACCCCCCTCTGGTACCTCTGGTCTGCCCCGTCCCATCTCCTCCGGGATGCCGACCGCCGTCACCCGGCCGGACTCCAGGAGCACCACGGAGTCGGCCGCGCGGATGGCGGAGGGCCGGTGGGCGATGACCAGCAGGGGTGCACTCGGCGGAGAGCCGCTCGACGGTGCGGGTGAGCGCCGCCTCGTTGGCGGCGTCCAGCCGGGAGGTGGGCTCGTCCAGGAGCAGCAGCCGGGGTCTGGGCAGGAGGGCCCGCGCGATGGCCACGCACCGGCGTTCGCCGCCGGGGCGCGGCACAGGGCGGTCCGGTTCGGGGCCGTTCTCGTCCTCGCCCTCGCCGGGCAGTCGGGTGACGGCCTCGATGCGCTGGAGCTGCGCTGGAGCGCGGCCATTCGCCGACAGGGCCCACTACCGCCTCCGCGAGGAGCACCGCCCGGGTCTTCGTCGGCCCGGGTGGTGTGTGAGCGGGTGAGCATGAGGGTCGACTCCTCGGCCGTGACGGGGTTCCGTCCGGCGGGGCCTCAGCGGCGGCCCCGGGCGGCCGGCCCGCTGTTCGCGGCGGTCCGCGTCTGTCGTCGGCGCTCCTGGGCGTTCCACTTCGCGCGGGTGGCGAGCCAGAGGATGAGGGCGAGGACCAGGCCGCCGGTGGCCAGGGAGGCGGAGGCGGCGGCGCGTTCGTCGCCGTGGCCCAGGTGGTGGAGGACGGTGGCGCTGATGCCGGCGCCGATGGGGATGTGAGTGAGGGCTGCCGCGGTGATGAAGGGGTGATCTTCGCCGAAGCAGTGGCGGAAGTACGCGCCCAGGCCGCAGAGCCAGAGGACCCCCAGGGTGATGCCGATGGCGTACCAGTGCTGGTGGGGGCCGTCGGCGAGGTGGATGCTGCCGCCGTTGGCGTAGGAGCGGGTCTCCACGCCCAGTTCGATGGGGGCCACGACGGCCATGCCCATTCCGGTGGCGCCTGCCAGGAGGGCGAGCCACAGCACGGTGAACAAGGTGAGGTCGAACCAGTCCCTCGGGCTGTCCGTCGTGGTCGGCATCCGTCCCCCGGTCGTCGTCTGGCGTATGTGGTGCCAGGGTGGCAGGAGGTGTGGCGGCCGATGGCGTATCACCGGGTGTCGGGACCGGTCTGTGACAGGGCGGCGCGGGGCCGGGGGTTCAGCGGAGGGGGCGGACCTGGACCTCGTCGTCGGGGATGGGGGTGTCGCAGGTGGCGCAGTGGGGGAGGACGACGACGGGGCCTTCGCAGCCGAGGTGTTCGGCGCGGCGGCGGGGGCCGTGTTCGGAGGGGAGGTGGCGGTCGCCCCACTGCATGAGGACGAGGACGGCCCGGGCGAGATCGCGGCCCATGCGGGTCAACCGGTACTCGTACCGCGGGGGGCGCTCCTGGTAGGGGACGCGCTCCATGACGCCGTGTTCCACCAGGCGGCCGAGGCGGTTGGTCAGAACGGTTCTGGCGATTTCCAGATGGTCGAGGAATCCGTCGAACCGGGTGGTGCCGAGCAGCGCCGAGCGAATGATGAGAAGGGTCCACCGTTCGCCGACCACTTCCAGGGTCCGCGCCAGCGAACAGTCCTGACCGTCGTAAGTACGTCTCAGCATTTGGTCGATTTTAGGGGCAGTTCGGCTTCTCTGGCAGTACTGTCCCGGAATTTTCGCCGCCTGCCGATACTACGGCCTCGCCGCCCGCGGCGATGGCTCGATATGGCCGACAGGTCCCGTCCCGGCCGAGGGCTCCGGAGCCCGTCACCTCGCCGGGACCGGCCGCCCGCGGGTCCCGCGGTACTGTCCGCTCCTTCAGGAGGGGGCGTTTCCCGGCGCTTTTCCTCAACTCATGCAGGTGGCAGTGATGTTGGGTAATGTTCGTTCCCAGCAGGGCAGTTATGAATGCGCGACGAGAGGGAATACCGCTGTGATCATCGTTTCCGGATACCTCAGTGTGGCCGCGGACAAGCGGGAGGAATACATCAGTGGCTGTCATTCGGTCATCGAGCAGGCCCGGGCGGCGGACGGGTGTCTTGATTTCGCCCTCTCGCCCGACCCGATCGACCCCGGTCGTATCAATGTCTATGAGCGCTGGGAATCGGACGAACAGCTCATGAAGTTCCGTGGTTCGGGTCCCGACGACGAGCAGAACGCCGAAATCCTGGGCGCGGACGTCTGGCGTTACCGGATCTCCGCGAAGGAAGCTCCCTGAGCCACGGCCCGGGAGAAGCTACGCCCGAGCGGGCCCTCGCGCGATCGCGAGGGCCCGCTTCGGCGTCGGGTGCCGGTCCCGGTCAGTCCCGGGCCGCGGCCGGGACGCTCTGCGGCGCGCCGCCGCCGGCGTCCGATTCCGCGTCGTCCTTCTTCGCCGCGCCCAGCGGGGGCGCTTCGCGCAGGGCGACGGCCGCGAGCAGGGCCAGGCTGCCGAAGAGCACCGCGCCCACGATGGCGGCCATGTGCATTCCGGAGGTGAAGGCCTCTCTGGCGGAGTCGAGCAGGGCGGCTCCGCCCTGGGCGAGTCCGTCGGCGGCGGCCACGGCTCCGGCCACGCTCTCCCCGGCGGCTTCCGCGGCCTCGCCGCGAAGGCTCTCGGGCACGACGACCTCGGAGTGGTAGACGGCCGAGCCGATGCTGCCGAAGGCCGCGATGCCCATGGCGATGCCGAGGTGGTTGCTGGTCTCCGACATGGAGGCGGCCGAGCCGGCCTTCTCCGGCGGGGCGGAGCCGACCACCAGGTCGACGCCGAGGGCCACGGCGGGCCCGGCTCCGAAGTAGATCACCGCGATGCCCGGGACCAGCAGGCCGAGACCGCTGCCCGCGTCCACCTGGGTGAGCATGATGAAGCCGACCACGGACAGGGCGAGGCCCACCGCGATCGTGGTCCCGGGGCGCACCTTCTGGGCGATGGCGGGGGACACCATCGCGCCGATGGCGATGGAGACGCCCACCGGCACCAGCCACCAGCCGGCGGCCGCGGGCGACAGCCCCTCGACGGACTGCACGTACTGGCTCACCAGCAGGAAGGTGCCGCCCAGGGCGGCTCCGCCGAAGAGCATGATGCCGAGCGCCGCGGCGAAGGCGCGGTTGTGGAAGAGCTTGACGTCCAGGATCGGATTGTCGATCCGCCCCTGCCTGCGGAGGAACACCGCTCCGGCGACCAGGCCCACGACCATCGCGATCCAGGGGAGCGCTCCGCCGGCCAGGCCCTCGGCCGCCAGCTCCTTGAAGCCGTAGATGACGGGGAGCACGGCCGCCAGGGAGAGGACCACGCTGACCAGATCGAGGCCGCCGGCCTCCTCGTCCCGGAACTCCGGCAGCAGCACCGGGCCCGTCACCAGGAGGAGCAGCATGATGGGCACGCCCATCAGGAAGACCGAGCCCCACCAGAACTGCTCCAGCAGCACACCGCCGACCACCGGTCCCAGCGCGCCGCCCGCCATCATGCACATCGCCCACACGGCGATGGCGGCTCCGCGCTGGCCCGCGTCCGCGAACATATTGCTGATCAGCGCGAGGGTGGACGGCATCAGGGTCGCCCCGGCGACGCCGAGCAGGGCCCGGGTGACGATCAGCATCTCCGGGCTGGTGGAGTACGCGGCGGCGACGGAGGCGATGCCGAAGGCCGCCGCGCCGATCAGCAGCAGCTTCCGGCGGCCGATGCGGTCGCCGAGGGTTCCCATCGTGACCAGGAACCCGGCGAGCAGGAACCCGTAGATGTCCATGATCCAGAGCTGCTGGGTGCTCCCCGCTCCGAGATCCGCGCCCAGGCTCGGCAGAGCCAGATACAGGACGCTGATATCCATCGACAGCAACATGGTGGGCAGAGCCAGTACGGCCAGCCCGGCCCACTCACGCCGTCCCGCCTTGGGCACGTCGCTCATCCTTGAACTTCCTTCCGCTTCATGACAGCCACTCACCACTACAGACCGTCGCCGAAGCGGGTTTTCATCGGGTCGGCGCGAACTTCTCCCGAATCCGGTCGGATCCGTGGCTCTTCCGCAACCCTGAGGGCGGACGGCGGGGGGTCCGGTCGCCTAGAGTCGGCGGACAGGAACGATGAGCACAACGGGCAGATGGGAGAGGCCATGGCGGTGCCCACCAGCACAGTCGCCGATGAGTTCCCTCGGGTGACCGACCCGTTCCGGAGCGCCCTGTTCGCGCACTGTTACCGGATGCTCGGGTCGGTGCACGACGCGGAGGACCTGGTACAGGAGACATATCTGCGCGCCTGGCGGGCGTACGACCGCTTCGAGGGCCGCTCCTCGGTGCGGTCCTGGCTGTTCCGGATCGCCACGCATGCCTGTCTGACCGCGCTGGAGACCCGGGGCCGCCGGCCGCTGCCGCGCGATCTGGGCGGGCCGGACCCCGAGCCGGGTTCGCCCGCCGCCGCCGAGCGGTCCGACGTGCCCTGGCTCCAGCCGCTGCCGGACTCGGCGGCCGGGGTCGGCGGGGATCCGGCCTCGATCGTGCTGCACCGGCAGAGCACCCGGCTGGCGTTCATCGCCGCGCTCCAGCATCTGCCGCCCCGGCAGCGGACCGTGCTGATCCTGCGGGATGTGATGGGGCTGCGGGCTTCGGAGGTGGCGGAGATCCTGGACACCACGTCCGTGGCCGTCAACAGCGTGCTTCAGCGGACCCGGGCGCAGCTCGACCGCATCGCCCCGCGCGAGGAGCAGCTCGCCGAGCCGGACGACCAGGATCAGAGGCAGTTGCTCGACCGCTATGTCGACGCCTTCGAGAACCATGACGTCCCGGGGATCACGGCGCTGTTCCACGCGGACGCCACCTGGGAGATGCCTCCGTTCACCGCCTGGTACCGGGGGGTCGACACGATCGGCCGGCATCTGGCGACCCAGTGCCCGACCCGGGCCGGGGAGCTGCGGCTTCTGCCCACCCGGGCCAATGGGCAGCCCGCGTTCGCGACGTATCTGCGCGGGGAGGACGGCCGGCACCACGCGTCGGCGATACAGGTCCTCAGCCTGGACCGGGGCCGCATCGGGGCGATGACCATGTTCTTCGATCTGCGGCTGTTCCCGGTCTTCGGCCTCCCGGAGACACTGCCGGAGTGATCGGCGGGACGGGCCCCTGGCCTCACGCGCCGTCGGGGATCCGGGCGAGGAAGCGGCCGACGGCCGCGCCGGTCCCGGCGGGGGCGCGGTACGGGAAGAAGTGCCCTCCCGGCACCTGGCGCAGGGCGAACTCCCCGGTGGTGCGCCCGCGCCAGCCGCGCATCGGGCCGCCGGGGGCCAGCGGGTCGTCCGTGCCGTGCAGCGCGAGGAGCGGGCAGGACAGCGGCTTCTGGGGCACCGGGCGGTAGGCGTCGGCGATCCGGAGGTCGCCGCGGAGGACGGGCAGGAACATCCGGTACGTGAGGGGGCCCGCGCCCCGGGCGGGTGCGCCGCCGAGGGCGACGACCCGGGCGTACAGCTCCTCGTCGGACAGCTCGGGCAGCTCGGCGGTGTGCGGGACGGCGCGGAGGCTCTCGTGCGGGGGTCTGCGGCCGGTGACGATCAGCAGGGCGGGCGGCCGGGCGCGGTCCTGTGCCCGTACGGCCAGTTCATGGGCGTAGAGCGCGCCGAGGCTGTGCCCGAGGAGGCCGTAGGGCTCGCCGCTGCCGGTCAGGGCGGTCAGCCGCTCGGCGAGGTCGTGGCAGGCGGTGGGCCAGTCGGGGCAGGGGGGTTCGCGCCAGCGCTCGCCCCGGCCCGAGGGCTCCAGCGGTTCCGGCCGGGCCCCTTCGATCCAGGGGGCGAGGGTGGCGGCGAGACGGGCGGCGGAGCCTCCGGCGTGCGGCAGGCAGAAGATCCTCATCATTACTTGGGGCCCGCCTCCCCGGCGGGCAGCGCCCTGATCCGTCCGGGCCGCTCGCCGCGCACCAGCTTGCGGTGAAGGGCGCGCTCGGTCGCCGCGACCGTCTCGGGGCGGGTGTCGAGGAGGTAGAGGTCCAGCGCGAAGCGGGTGTCGCCGTCCTCGGCCGTGTAGGGCCGGGTGGCCGAGGTCACCACGCCGGGGAGGGAGTTGGCGATCCGGCGGACGGAGGCCAGGGAGACCTTGAGGCCGTCGGCGACGAGGAAGTCGGAGAGCCGCCCCCGGAAGTGGAGATAGCCGTCGGCGTCGATGCGGAAGCGGTCGCCGGTGGCGATCTGGCCGGGTCCTGTGAACAGCTCGCCCGCCCGGCCCTCGGAGACTCCGACGGTGCCGCGGAGCACGGTGGGCGAGGTGACCAGCAGCTCCCCGGTGCCGTCCCGGTCCACCGAGCGCAGCGCGACGCGGACGCCGGGCAGCGGGGTGCCGACGGAGGAGAGCCGGTGCGGGGGTTCGCGGTGGGCGGCGAGGGTGCTGACGCGGGGTCCGGCCTGGGTCAGCCCGTAGGTCAGATACAGCTCGGTGCCGGGGCCCCGGTCCAGCAGCTCCCTGGTCATGCCGGTGCTCATGGCCTCGCCGCCGACGGTGAGCATCCGCAGGCACCCCGGCGGCTTCCAGTCGCCGCGCAGCAGGGCGCGGGCGACGGTGGGGGTGATGGAGGAGCTGGTGACCCCGGCGGCGGTGAGCGCCGCGTGGTAGGCGTCGGGGCTGAAGGGCGGGCCGGAGATCACCAGCCGGGCCCCGGTCACCAGGGCGGCCAGCGCCTGGGCGACCAGCGCGTACGAGTAGTTGAGGGGCAGATTCACCAGCACGGTGTCCGAGGCGCGCAGCCCCACTTCGGCGGCGTGCAGCCGGGCGTTGTGGACGAGGGAGGAGAGGGGGTGGATACAGCCGCTGGAGATGCCGGAGGTGCCGGAGGTGAGGAGTACGACATCGCCGCGCCGGTGCGTCTGCGTGTACGGGCCGGGGCTGGGGCCGGGGCCGGGGAGCGCGACCGCGAGCGCGCCATGACTCCCGTACCGGGGGAGGTCGCGGAAGGCGGCCGACTGCCCGGGCACGAGCAGCAGCCGCGCGCCGAGCCGGTCGGCGATCTCCTGGATCCGGGCGCGGGGGGTGCCCGCCGGGAGGGGGGCGGGGACGCCTCCGGCGAAGAGCACGGCGAAGAAGTGCCGCAGCAGCGCGGTGCCGTTGGGCAGGGCGATGAGGACGGTGCCGCCGGGGCGCAGTCCCGCCTCCAGGAGGGTGGCCGCGATGGCGTCGAGCGAGGGGACGGGCCCGTCGTCGGGTTCGGTGTCGAGGGCGTTCCCGGACAGATAGCTCTCTATCCCGTCGGGTGTCCAGGGGATGTCATCAGGGGTCATGGCGGCCTCAGTTCGCGGTGTGCCGCACCACACGGCTGCGGACGAAGTGGGTGCCTGCGGCGTCGGTCAGATGCTCGTTGACGACGACTTGGCGGCAGCCGCCCGTGGTGAGCCAGCCGTGCACCAGGGGTACGAGGAGGGGCTCGGCGGCCGTGGGCGGCATGGTCAGCACGAGGCTGGGGCCCCGGAGCCCGTGGACGATGCAGGCGAGTCCGGCGAGCGAGCCGGGGCCCGCTCCGGCGAAGCGCAGGGGCGAGATCCGCCCCCGGCCGAGGCCGGCCGCGAGCGTCCGCATGGTGTGGAGGGTGCCGGTCTCGCTGACGGTGAGCACCCCCGTACTCGTCCCTGTCCCCGTACCCGGCTCCGTGTCCGTCTCCGGAAGCAGGGCGAGGACCTCGGCGACGGTGTCGGAGACCAGCAGGGCGACGGGGTCCGCGTAGGAGGAGACCGTGCGCCGTACGGGTCCCTCCGCCATGTCCCCGCCGACCCGGGTGCGGGCGACGACCCTCAGGCGCGTGTCGGTGTCGAGGGCGTCGCCGCCGGAGGGGAGTTCATCGTGCATGGCCGGGTCCCCGTTCCAGCGCGAGGGCGGTGTTGAAGCCGCCGAATCCGAGGGTGACGCTCAGTCCGATGCCGGGGCCGATCCCGGCGGGAGCGCCCGCCGGTACGGGCAGGGCGAGAGCGGGCAGCGGGGTGCGCAGCGAGTGGACGGGCGGCACCCGGCGGTGTTTGAGCGCCAGGACGACCGCGACGGCCTCCATGGCCCCGGTCGCGCCCAGGGTGTGGCCGAAGGCCCCCTTGGTGGCGAAGACCGTGGGCCGGTGGCCGCCCTCGGCGAGCCTGCCCAGGCTGCGGGTCTCGACGTCGTCGTTGGCCTCCGTACCGGATCCGTGGGCGTTGACGACGCCGACGTCCTCCCAGCGGGCTCCGGCGTCGGCGAGCGCGGAGCCGATGGCCTGCACGACCGTGTCGCCGGAGGGGTCGGGGGCGGTCATGCCCGCGGCGTCGTTGGAGGAGCCCGCGCCCCGGAGCACGGCGTACGCCCTGGCGCCCCGGCGGCGGGCGGCCTCGGCGGACTCCAGGACGAGGAAGGCCGCCCCCTCCCCGAGGAGGGTGCCGTCCCGCCGGGTGTCCAGGGCGCGCAGCAGGGTGGGGGACATGGTGCCCAGCCGTGAGTGGCCGAGCCGTTTGGCGTCGGTGAGGACGTCGGCCCCGCCGCAGACGACGCGTTCGGCCGCCCCCGACCGGATCAGCCGGGCGGCGACGAGCAGTGCGTCGGAGCCGGAGGAGCAGGCGGTGGAGAGCGCGACGGGGGCGCGGGCGATGCCGGTGTCGCGGGCGGCCTCGGCGGCCCACGCGTACAGGCTTCGGGTCTCCGGATCGTCGAGATGGGATCCGTAGCTGGTCCCGGCGACCAGCCAGGGGTCGCCGTCGCGCGCGCCGGGGCCCGCGTCGTCCAGGGCGCGGGCGATCGTGTCGGCCGTCAGGGCCCGCTGGCGCTCACGCGGCCCCGCCCCCGGCCCCGGCCCCGGTGCCGCGCCGGGGCCGGGGCCGGGCGGGGGTTCGGCGAGTGCCCCGGCCAGCTCGTTGCGCAGCTCGTGGCGCGAGGGTACGGGGCGCACTCCGCTGTCCCCGGCGATCAGCCGGTCCCAGACGGCGTCGAGCCCCGTGCCCAGCGCGGTGGACCAGGCCATGCCGGTGATCAGCGGCTCGCCGCTCACCACAGCTGGCGTCCCAGGTCCGCGACTTTGGTGCGGACCAGGGAGCCCCGGAAGGCGGCGACCTGGCGGTCCTCGACGGTGGCCCGGCAGGAGAAGTGGAAGGAGGCCTCGTAGAGGCGGTCCACCCGGACGTCGAAGACGACCCGGTCGCCGGGGACGACGACCTTGGTGAAGCGGCAGCGGGTGGAGCCGATGAGGGTGAGTTCGTCCTCGTCCAGCTTGGACGTGCTCATCTGGTAGAGGATGATGCCGGACTGGGCGAACGCCTGCATGAGGTGGCTGCCGGGGAAGACGGCGCGCTCGGGGAAGTGTCCGGCGATCACGTCCATCGTGCCGGAGACCATGGTGACGCTGCGGAGGTACTCCCCCGGCCGGTGGTCCAGGATCCGGTCGATGTAGATCATGGGGTGGCGGTGGCGCAGCCACTGCTTGATCTCGGTGAAGCCCAGCGCGGTGTCGGCCGGTTCGGCCGGTTCAGTTGTTTCGGTCGGGTCGGTCGGGTCGGTCGGGTCGGTCATGGCTCTCTCCGTTCACGCGGTCGCGCGGGTCAGCCGGTCGCGCAGGGTCTGCCGGAGCGGGGCCGGCAGCGGGGCCACGGTTCCCCTGGCCCGGTCGACCACGCAGAGGACGAGGTCGCCGGAGGCCAGCAGGGCCGTTTCGCCGTCGGCGGTCCGGTGGATCTGGCTGTGGAGCCGGCAGGACGCGCCGCCGACCCGGTCGACGCGGACCGTGATGCTGACCTCGTCGGGGAAGCGGGCGGGCAGATGGTATTTGAGATGGGTCTCGGCGACGGCGAGGTCGAGTCCGTCGTCCGCGAGAGCGGTGACGCCCTGGCCGAGGCTCTCCAGGTTCTCCAGGATCGCGGTCTCCATCAGGGAGGCGTAGCGGCTGAAGTGGACGACTCCGGCGGCGTCGGTGTCGACGTGCTCCACCCGCCGGACCACCGGGCGCAGCCCGTTCACTCCGGGCGTCCGAGGAAGGCGCGGGAGCCCTCGGCGATGCGGGCCACGATCTCCTCCGCCTCCCGGGGGCCGGTGATGAGCGGCGGGGCGATCCGGAGGGTGGGGAAGACATAGCGCAGTCCGGCGGAGCGGCGGCCGGCCCCGGCCATGAACTCGACCATGACTCCGGCGCGGACGATGTGCTCGCGCAGTTCGACGAGCCGGCCCGCGGCGGCCTCGGTCAGCTCCAGGCCCTGGATGACGCCCCGGCCCCGGATCTCCCGGTACAGCTCGGGGAAGGCCGCCACGGCCTCCTCGCGCAGGGCGGCGGTGAACTGCTCGCCGAGGGCGGCCGAGTGTTCGAGGAGTTTCTCGTCGACGATGTGGCGCAGTCCGTCGCGGATGACGGCGCAGCCCAGCGGGCGCAGATCGGAGGTGGCGACCGCGCCGGAGCCGCGTACGGTCAGCTCCTTGCGGGCGATGACCATCGAGACGGACTGCGCGCCCATGCCGATGCTCTTGCCGATCACGGTGATGTCGGTGGGTACGGGTCCCTCGTCGTCGGCCATGGCGAAGAAGCGGCCGCTCTTGGCGAAGGTCAGCACCTCGTCGGCGATGAGGAGCGCGCCCGCCCGGCGGGTGCGTTCGGCGAGGGAGCGCAGATAGCCGGGGGGCGGGGTGAGGATGCCCGCGTCGCCCTGGATGGGTTCGACGACCACGGCGAGCAGCCGGTCGCCGAACTGGGAGAGATAGCCGGCGAGCGCGGTCTCGTCGCCGAAGGGCAGATGGTCGACGGTGGTGCCGTAGGGGCGCGAGGGGTCGGGGACGGGGAGTCCCAGCCGGTAGTGCCTGCGGTTGAGGAAGGGGACGAGTCCGCTGGTCCAGCCGTGCCACGCGCCTTCGAAGGCGAGGATCCGGTCGCGTTCGCCGCGGCCGGTGGCGGGGCGCAGGGTGCGGTGGTCGAAGCGGGTTTCGAGGGCGAGGCGCAGTGCCAGTTCCATGCCTTCGGAGCCGGAGTTGCGTCCGCTGGCGTGGTATTCGCCCGCGGGGAAGTGGTCGGTCCAGAGTCCGCCCTCGCCGAGGACTTCGGTGAGCAGCGCGGAGCGCTCCAGGGAGCCGATCTCGTCGGTGGCGTAGCCCGCCTCCCGTGTCCCCCGGTCCAGGGCGCGCCGTACGACTTCGTGGCCCGCGCCCAGGCAGGCGCTGGCGTAGCCGCCGCTGGCGTCGAGGGCCTCGAAGACGGCGCCGGCGCGCTCTCCTTCGAGTTCCGCGTACCGCTGGCGCAGTCCGGTGCCGCCGAGGAGGGCGAAGGGGAGCCGTCGGCCGTAGTGGTCGAGGTGGAGTTCGCGGCCCCGGGCGAGGGTGTCGAGGGTGCCGGGGGGCAGGGTGGCGGGCCCGGTCGGGGCGGCGCTCACGCGGCGTCCGCCCGGAGCCGGGTGACGAGCGCGGTGACCGTGCTCAGGGAGCGGAAGTTCTCCGGGGTGAAGTCCTCGTCGGAGATCCGGACGGCGAAGGACTCCTCGCACAGGACCCGGAGTTCGGCGAAGCCGAGGGAGTCGAGGCCGTGGACGGCCCGCAGGCTGTCCTCTGCGCCTATTTCCTCGGGCGGGGCCTCCAGAAACAATTCGGCGGTCAGAATCTTCCGGATCGTTCCTTCGATATCCATGGGTGTACCTCTCCCGTTGTTTCCGCTCCTGGCGGCCCTTGTTTTCCGAATTCATCATGAGGGGCGGAACTCGTCGGGCGCATCTCCTGGATTGCGCCGAACGGAATTTCGGCCGGGGACGCCGAAGCGCCCCGGTCCGAAGGGAACCGGGGCGCTGGGAGGTGGTGTTGACGATGCGGGCGGCCGGGCTCAGCCGTACCGGGCGATCAGGTCGAACGCCTCCTCGGACAGTTTCCGGCGGTCCACTTTTCCATTGAAGTTCATGGGAAAGGCGGGGAGCCGGACGAGATGACGGGGCACCAGGTAGGGGGGCAATTGCTTTTCGAGAAAGGCGAGGAGCTGTTCCCGGTCGGTCTCCGGCCCCAGATGGAATCCGGCGAGTTCGGTGGTGCCGTCGGCGGTGACGCAGGGGACCACGACGGCCTCCTCGACCGATTCATGGCGGCGGAGCGCCGCCTCGATGTCGCCGGGCTCCGCGCGGAAGCCGTGGATTTTCACCTGGTTGTCCACCCGGCCGAGATAGACGAGGGTGCCGTCGGGTTCCGTGTGGACGCGGTCCCCGGTGCGGTACCAGTGGGCGTCGGTCAGCTCCTCCCCCGGCTCGAAGGGGGCCCAGTCGTCCTCGCTCCAGCGGGCGAAGCGGCCCGTGTTGTGCGCGGGGTCGAGATAGCCGTCGAAGCGCTGGGGGCCCCGGACGAGCAGTTCGCCCTCCTGGGAGCGCCTGCCCCGCTCGTCGATCACGACCCATTCGAGCGCCGGGTAGACGGGTCCGATCGGCAGTGAGCCGAGGCGGGCGTCCGGCCAGTCGGCGGGGTCGGCGGGCAGCGGGTAGGTGGTGCAGGTGCAGGTGACCTCGGTGGGTCCGTACACATTGGACAGCACTCCGCCGGGCGCGGCCTCCTGCCAGGCGCGGGCGTTGTCCACGGTCAGGGGTTCGCCGCCGAACAGGCTCCAGCGCAGGGTGGGCAGAGCGCCGGGGGTCAGCTCCCCGAGCAGCCGGGCCATGGAGAGCGAGGAGGGGACGGAGAACCAGTGGGTGATGGCGTCCTCGTTGATGTGCGCGACGGGGGTGAGGAGTTCGGCCTTCTCGGGGACGACGAGGGCGGCTCCCGAGGCCCAGGCGACGAAGAGCACCCAGATCGAGAGGTCCCAGGAGAGGTCGCAGGTCTGGGAGAAGCGTGAGCCGGGCCCCGCCTCGAAGTACGGCACGGTGTGGGAGAGCCAGGCGGAGACATGGCGGTTCTTGATGGGGACGCCCTTGGGCGCTCCGGTGGAGCCCGAGGTGAAGATGATGTACGCCAGGTCGTCCGGGCCGGGGGCGCTCCCGGGGGCGCGCCCGGCGTCCGCGCTCTCGCCGTCCGCGCTCTCGCCGGGGCCGGGGGTGTCGGGGAGCACCAGGTGGGGGATCCCGGTCTCCCGGCCGATCCGCTCGGCGAGTTCGGCGTCCTCGGCGGTGCAGAGCAGCAGATCGACGGCGGCGGCGCGGGCCGTGGCCGTGTTGCGCTCGGGCGGGAACTCGGGGTTGAGCGGGACGACCGCCGCGCCGAGCCGCAGCCCCGCGAGATATCCGGCGTAGGTGCTCACGGTGCGGGAGCAGAGCAGACCGAGCCGTCCCGGTCGGCCGCCCGGCCGTTCGGCGATGCGGCCCGCGAGGTGTTCCACCGCCTGTTCCAGGGCGCGGTACGAGAGGTCCTGGCCGGCGACGCGCAGGGCGAGCGCGTCGGGGTGGCGGGCCGCCGAGCGGGCGAACCAGCCGTGGAGCGAGAGATCCTCGTACCCCTCGCCGGGAAGCGGCCCGGCCGCCGCGGCCGGGGATCCGGCGGCCGTGCGCCGCGTACCGCTTCCGGGGTCGGCGGACCCGGCGGCGGTGGCAGTGGCGGTGTAGAGGTCGTGGACGCCGCGCAGATTCCGCCGCCGGTACAGCTCGGCGATGGGGACGCGGTGGCCGGTGTGCTTCTCCACGGCCAGGACCAGCCGTACCAGATCCACCGACCGCCAGTTCAGGGCGTGGTCGAAGTCCGGTACGGCCCCGTTCACGGGCAGTGGGAGAGCGAGTTCGTCACGGACGAGACGGACGAGGTCGTCCAGGGTGAACACGGGCATCGCCTTTCTGCGGGGTGGTGGGGCCGGACCGGACGGGACTTCGAGGACACGGCCTAGGACCGGTCGGGGATCTCCAGTACCTCGACCACGGCGGAGGTGAAGGAGAAGCCGGTGCCCGCGCCGTGGAGCAGCACCCGGTCGCCGGGGGAGAGCGCGCCGGACTCCAGGAGATGGGCGAGGCCGGCGAACTGGTCGCCCGCGCCGAGGTGGCCCGCGCGCCGGCCCCACTCCCAGGTGGTGCGCTCCAGGTCGACGCCGAACTCGGCGCGGGAGTCCCAGCCGGTCAGCGCGAGGCCCATGTTGGGGAAGACCCAGTGGGCGATGTCGCGGGCGGTGCAGTCCGCGTCCGCCAGGGCGCGTTCCATGGTCTCGTTCTCGCAGGCCCAGATGGACTGGACGAGATCCATGAAGATCTCCGGACCGTGGCGCTCCACATAGCCCCGTACCCGCTGGTCCTGGTCGACTGGCCAGCCGTTGCCGCCGCTCACCTCCGACCAGGGGTCGGCCCCGATCTGGAGCCCCTCGTGGGCGGTGTCGCCCATGGAGGCGCTGGAGCACAGCCGCAGCGCCCCCGAGCCCCGGGCCAGCACCAGCGAGGTGCCGCCGTCCCCCAGCAGACACCCCTGGGCGGTACGGAACCGGTCGTACCCCGGCGGGACGAAACGGTCGCTGGTCGCCAGCAGCACGGCCCCGTCCGGGCGGCCGACGCTGAGATGGGCCGCGGCCAGCTCCAGGGCGGCCATGCCGCCGTTGGAGGCCTGGCGGATCTCCACGGCCGTGCCCCGGCCGCCGACGGTACGGCTCTGGAGGTGCGCGGCGGGCGCGAAGTCGTCGAGGCCCTGGTGGGCGACGGAGGAGTGGGTGACCAGGGTGAACCGGTCGGGGTCGGTGCCGGAGCGCTTCAGCGCCCGCTCGGCGGCGCGCACCGCCAGCTCGATCGCGGGCCCCTCGGGGCAGACCCGTACCCCCAGATAGCCGCTGCGTTCGTGCTCCTCGGCGTCGTAGCGGCCGTCGGCCACCGCGTCGGCGGTGCGCTCCTCGTGGCCGAGAGCGGTGGCCACGCCGTCGATGAAGAGGTCGTTCCAGCGCATGTGTTCAGACCCTTTCCGCGGTCGCCCGGCCGGGCGTGAGGTTCAGGGGGGTGTCGGGTTCGGCGACCAGCTCGCGCAGCGTCTCGCGGTAGCCGGAGGCCAGCGCGGCGACGGTGGCCGGGTCGTAGAGGCTCCGCTTGTAGGCCACGCTCGCCACGACGTCGCCGTCCGGGTCGAGGTTGAGGGTCCACAGCGAGCCGTCGGGGATGTCCGAGGCCAGCGGCTGGGAGACGAGCCGCCGCCGCACCTCGGTGTAGGTGAGATCGCCGACCGTGTCGCCGTCGAGGACGAAGGGGAAGGGGAAGACCTGGAAGACGCAGGTGGCCCGGGAGTCCGCCATGGCGGGGGCCATCATCTCGGGCGCTTCGGCGGGGATCCGCGGCATGTCGTGGGCGTAGGCGGCGACACAGCTCTTCCGCACCCGCGCCAGCGCCTCGCGGAAGGTGGCGCAGTCGGCCAGATCGGTCCGGACGGGCATGAAGTTGAAGAACGAGCCGACGGTCTGCTGGAACCGCTCCGGCCCCCGGCCCGGCGAGAAGGTGGGGACGGTGACCTCGGTGACGTCCGTCGTCCGGCAGATCAGCACCTGGAAGGCGGCCATCAGCACCATGAAGGGCGAGCTGCGGTTCTTTCTGGCCAGCTCCAGGGCGGCGGTCATCGTCTCCCGCTCGATCAGGAAGCGGTGGATGCCCGTCGTCTGCTCCAGACCGGCCGAGCGCGGGTGGTCGGTCCCGATGGTGACGATCCGCGCGCCCCGGAGCCGGTCGCGCCAGTACGCGCGGGCCGCGTCGGCGGCGGGGGTCTTCGACTGCTCCCGCTCCCACTGGGCGAACTCCCGGTACGGCAGCGCCTCCGGCAGCTCCGGCAGCTCGTGGCCGCGCCGTACCGCGTAGCGGTGGGCGAGGTCCCGCATGATCAGCCGCATGGACCAGCCGTCGGTGGCGGTGTGGTGCGCGGTGAGCACCAGCACCGCGTCCGTGTCGGTGAAGCGGGCCAGCACGGCGCGCAGATGCGGGATCCGGAGGCTGTCGAAGGTGCCGCGCTCGGCCTCGATCAGCAGATTCTCCACCAGTTCGTCCCGGAGCGCGGGGTCCGTCGCGGGGAGGTCGCGGACGGTCAGCTCCGGGGAGGCGGGCGGATGGATCCGCTGGTACCGCTCGTCCCCGTTGCGTATCACCGAGGTGCGCAGGGCCTCGTGGCGTTCGGCCACGTCGTCCAGCGCGCCCCGGAGCGCGGCGTGGTCGACCGCGCCGCGCACCCGCCAGCCGTGCACGATGTGGTAGCGCGGGCCGAACGGGCCGGCGTCGTCCCCCTGGTCGTACAGACAGAGGAAGTCCTGGTTGAAGGAGAGCGGGACCTGAAGGGTGGTGTCGTCGCTGTGCGCGGTGCTCATCGGTGGCCGGGCTCCTGATCGTGGTGGCGGTTGACGGGGTACGACGGGTACGAAGAGGCGTCAGGGCGAGGTGCTCGCGGACGGCGCCCCGGCGGGGCTCGCCTCACGGTCGAGATGGGCGGCGAGCGCCGCCGGGGTGGACTCGTCGAACACCACGGGCACGGCCAGTTCGGCCCCCAGCTCGGCCTGGACCCGGCTGATCAGCCGGATCGCCAGCAGGGAGTTGCCGCCCAGCTCGAAGAAGTCGTCGTCGGGGCCGACGGACTCGACGCCGAGGACATCGGCGTACAGCGTCCGCAGCACCTCCAGACCGGAGCGGACGGCCGGAGCCGCGGCCCCCGCGCTCCCGTCCTCGGCGGCGGCGGGGGCGGTCAGCGCGCGGCGGTCCAGCTTCCCGTTGACCGTCAGCGGCAGCGCGTCCAGCACGGTGAAGCGCGAGGGGACCAGGAAGTCGGGGAGCGAGCGCCGGGCGTGGGCGCGCAGCGAATCGACGGTGCCCGCCGGGTCCTCGGAGCGCGCCGACGGCCGGAGCACCGCGTAGGCGGCGAGCCGCCGTTCGCCGGTACGGGCGGCCTCCTCGGCGACGACGGCGATCTGGGCCACGTCCGGATGGCGGGCGAGCACGGCCTCCGCCTCACCCGGCTCGACCCGGAATCCCCGGATCTTGACCTGGCTGTCGGAGCGCCCGATGAAGTCGATCAGCCCCTCGGGGGTGTGGCGCACCAGATCGCCGGTGCGGTACATCCGGGTCCCGGCCGGGCCGAAGGGGTCGGGGACGAAGCGTTCGGCGGTCAGCGCCGGGCGGGCCAGATAGCCCCGGGCGACGCCGGCGCCCGCCATGTACAGCTCCCCCGTCTCCCCGGACGGCACCGGCCGCAGCCGCTCGTCCAGGACATGCGCCCGCATGCCGTCGAGCGGACGGCCGACGGGGACGCTGTCACCGGGCTCGTACCCGTCCCGCATCTCCGACTGGGTGGCGAACAACGTGGTCTCGGTCGATCCGTACATCGCGCGGACCACGAGCCCGGGATTGGCCGCGAGGACCCGGCCGACGGCGGCGGGCGGGATCCGGTCGCCGCCGGTCATGACCTCGCGGAGCCCGGAGAGCGCGCCGGGGTCCTCCTCGGCGATCACCCGGAAGAGTCCGGCGGTCAGATGGACGACGGTGATGCCGTGCGCCTCGACGGCCTTGCGCAGCACGGGGGCCGTCGGCTGCCCTTCGGGGGCGAGCACCAGCCGCCCGCCGCGCAGCAGCGGCACCCACAGTTCGTAGGTGGACATGCCGAAGGCGTACGGGGCGACCATCAGCACCCGCTCGTGCGCGCCGCCGTCCCAGCAGCTGTCCAGGGCCAGGGCCAGCGCGTCCCGGTGGGTGACGGCGACTCCCTTGGGCTCCCCCGTGGAGCCGGAGGTGAACATGAGATAGGCGAGGGCCAGCGGATGGCCCGGGCGTCCCGGGTCGTGGGCGGGGGCCCGCGAGGTCGCCGCGTCGGTGTCGACGACGACGGTGTGCTCGACGGCGGGCAGCCCCCGGCCGCGCATGGCGTGGTCGGTGAGGAGGACCGTGCCGCCGCCGAGGTCCACGATCCGCTGGATCCGCTCCGGCGGATAGGCGCTGTGCAGCGGCAGATAGCAGGCCCCGGCCTTGACCACCGCGAGGATCGCCACCACCAGCTCGGCCGAGCGCTCCATCAGCACGGCGACCGGCTCCTCCGGCCGTACCCCGAGGTCCAGCAGCCGATGGGCGAGCCGGTTGGCCCGCTCGTCCAGCTCACGGTAGGTCAGCTCCCCGGAGGCGAGGACCACGGCGGTCTCGTCGGGGGTCAGCGCGGCCTGCCGGGCGAATCGCTCCTGGAGCGAGGGGGACGTCATCGCATACTCCGTTCGATGGGGACGGGACGGCGGACCGGCGTCAGCCGGACGGGCAGGGAGGTGTAGCCGCGCAGAAAGGTGGAGTAGAGCGGGACCGGTTCGCCGAGCTGCTCGATCACCTCCACCCGCGCCAGGAGGGCGGCGAGGACGGCCGCGATCTCGGCCCGGCCCAGGAACGCGCCGAGGCAGAAGTGCGGCCCGTGGCCGAAGGCGAGATGGCGGTTGGGGGTGCGGGCCACGTCGAAGACCTCGGGGCGGTCGAAGACTCTCTCGTCGCGGTTGGCGGAGACGTTCCACACGGTGACGAGGTCGCCCTCGGCGATCCGCTCCCCGCCGATCTCGGTGTCCCGGCGGGCGGTGCGCCCGATGTGCATGGCGGGCGAGTTCCAGCGCAGGATCTCGTCCACGGCGCTCTCGACGCCCGCGCGGCCCTCCTTGAGCGCCCGCCACTGGTCGGGATGGCGTACGAAGTCCAGGACCGCGCCGGTCATCGCGAGCCGTCCGGTCTCGTCCCCGGCGAGGACCAGGCCGTAGCAGTTGAGGACGACCTCCTCCTCGGTCAGCGGTGCGCCGTCGACCGTGGCGTGGACCAGCAGACTGATCACATCGTCCTCGGGCCGGACGCGGCGGGCGCGCGCCAGGTCGGAGAAGCGCAACAGGATCTCGTTGCGGGCCATCCGCATGTCGCGGGCGGTGTCCCCGGGGCGGTCGGCGCTCAGCGCGCGCTTGCTGAGCGCGAGCATCGCCGCCTGGTCGGACTCGGGGACGCCGAGCAGATCGCAGATGGTGGCGATCGGGACGATCTCCGAGACCTCCCGGGCGAAGTCGCACTCCCCGGCGGCGACCGCCCGCTCGACCAGGGCGTCGGCCCTGACCCGTACGCCTTCGGCGACCCGGCGCATCAGCCGGGGCGAGAAAGCCTTGAGCAGCATGGTCCGCAGGGCGGTGTGGCGCGGCGGGTCGCTGACGGCGAGCAGCCGGCCGCCCGCCGGGTCGCCGCCGGCCAGCAGGGAGGTGAGCATGTTGCCCCGGGCGGAGCCGAAGCGGGCCGGGTCCTTGTAGACCGTCAGCGCGTCGGCGTAGCGGGTCAGCACCCAGAAGGCGGGGCCGAGTTCGGTCGCCGGGTGCCGGTACACCGGGGTGTGGGTGCGCAGCCGCCGCCAGACGCGGTCCATGTCGGGGCGGACGAAGGTCGCGGGGTCGGCGAGGTTCGGCTCGCTCGGGTCTGCCGGCATGGGGGAGGTGTCCTCGGGGTCGCGGGTCATGTCACGCGCCGGCGGATCCGTCCTTGGCGCGCTGCGCCTCGACCGCTTCGTACAGGGCTTTGATGTTGCCGCTGCCGAAGGTGCGCGCGCCCAGGCGTTCGATGATCTCGAAGAAGAGGGTGGCGCGGGGGTGGGTCGAGCGGCTGAAGATCTGGAAGAGCTGTCCGTCGTGGTCCTCGTCCACCAGGACGTTCAGCTCCTGGAGCTGGGGCACGGTGTAGCGGGCCAGTTCGATCCGGCCTTCGAGGAGCCGGTAGTAGCTCGCGGGCGTGGTCAGGAATTCCTGGCCCCGGTCGCGAACGGCGGCGACGGATTCGGTGACGCTCGCGGCGGTGAAGGCGATGTGCTGGACGCCCGGGCCGCCGTGGTTCTTGAGGAAGGCGTCGATCTGGCCGGGGCGGCGGGAGAGATCGGGCTCCAGCAGGGTCAGGGTGAGCGCGCCGGAGGCGCTCTGGACGACCTTGGAGTCCATCGCCTGCTCGCCGACGACGATCCGCTCGGTGAAGATCACGGAGAAGCCGAGGGCCTCCTCGTAGAAGCGGACCGTCTCCTCCAGTCCGCCGGCCTCCAGGCAGACGGCGAAGTGGTCGACGGCGAGCAGTCCGGTCTCCGAGGCCGCGGGGGCCCGCTCGGGCGCGCCGGGGATCGGGGTGAAGCCGGGCAGCGCGCCGGGGTCGGCGCCTTCGGGGCGCTGGACCAGGGTGTGGATGACATCGCCGAAGCCCATGACGGCGGCGGTGACGATGCCGTCGCGCTCCACCGGCGGGGAGACGCTCCGGGCCCCGCCGCGCACGGCCCGCTCATGGGCGGCGCGGGCGTCGCGGACCCTGAGGGCGATGTCGCCGACGCCGTGTCCGTGCCGGTCGAGATGGGCGGTGCCGGGGTGGTCCTCGACCAGTGGCCGGGTCAGCACCAGCCGGATGTCGCCCGCGCCGAGGGCGATCGAACTGGTCTCGTCCGTCTCGGCGGCGGTCAGCGCCGGAATGCCGTAGCGCCCGGCGAATATCTCTTGTTGAACGGCGGTGTCCTCGACGAAGAACCGAATATGGTCGAGGGTCATTCCCTCGAACGCGTCCGCAGGGCTCGCAGGGCTTGTCATCGCTTTTCCCATCCGCTTGGACAACTCCTTCGACGATCGCACCGGCGGTGAACGGGCCGCATCCTCTGGATTGCGGCGCTTCGCCCTGCCCGGCGGCGGCCCGCCGGGCAGGGCGAAGGCGCGGTCCGCCGGGGAACGGGCCGCGCCTTCGCCGATTCGGGGGCGGGGAAATCAGCCGCGCAGCGGGCGTACGAATTCCCTGATGTCGCCGACGAGCAGCTCCGGTTGTTCCAGGGCGGCGAAGTGGCCGCCCCGGTCGAATTCGGTCCAGTGGGTGAGTGTGGGCAGCACCTTCTCCGCGATGCGGCGCACGGGCAGGGAGGCGTCCTCGGGGAAGACGGCGACCCCGGCGGGCATGGCGAGGGGCCAGGGCCCGCCCCAGACGGCCGGGAAGTCCGCCGGGGTGGGGGTGGATTCGTAGTAGAGCTGCGCGCTGGAGCCCGCGGTGGCGGTCAGCCAGTAGAGGGAGGCGATGGTCAGCAGCTCGTCGCGGTCGATGGCGTCCTCGGGGACGCGGTCCGCCGCGCTCCACTCCTTGAACTTCTCGACGATCCAGGCGAGTTGGCCCACCGGGGAGTCGGTGAGACCGTACGCGAGGGTCTGCGGGCGGGTGGACTGGATCTTCTGCCAGCCCATCGCGGTCCGCTCGAAGGCGAGGGCGAACTCCAGCCGGCCCCGGTCCCTCTCGTCCAGCCCTTCGAGGTCCTCGGGGCCCGTGGGGATGGTGGCGAACATATTGAGGTGCACCCCGGCGACATGCTCGGGGTCGGCCAGGCCGAGCTGGAGCGAGATCGGCATGCCCCAGTCGCCGCCCTGGGCGACATAGCGCTCGTGGCCGAGCCCGCTCATCAGCTCCGCCCAGGCGCGGGCCACCCGGCGGACGTCCCAGCCGGGGGCGCGGGTCGGGCCGGAGAAGGCGTATCCGGGCAGCGAGGGGATCACCACATGGAAGGCGTCGGCCGCGTTCCCGCCGTGGGCGACGGGGTCGGTCAGCGGTCCGATCAGCGAGAGGAACTCGGTGAACGAGCCGGGCCAGCCGTGGGTGAGCAGCAGCGGCATCGCGTCCGGTTCGGCGGAGCGCGCCTCCAGGAAGTGGACGGTGGTGCCGTCGATCTCGGTGAGGTACTGGGGGTGGGCGTTCAGCCGCTCTTCGGCGGCGCGCCAGTCGAATTCCGTACGCCAGTACTCGGCCAGCTCGCGGAGGTAGGCGACGGGGACGCCCCGGTCCCAGCCGGCCCCGGGTATCTCGTCGGGCCAGCGGGCCGCCGCGAGTCTGCGGCGCAGATCGTCGAGGTCGGCCTCGGGGATGTCAACGC
The DNA here is from genome assembly GCF_014651115.1 of Streptomyces inusitatus. Taxonomy (GTDB): domain Bacteria; phylum Actinomycetota; class Actinomycetes; order Streptomycetales; family Streptomycetaceae; genus Streptomyces; species Streptomyces amakusaensis. Next base: position 115,717 of record NZ_BMWG01000018.1, read on the forward strand.
GGAAGGGACGCACGGGGGCTCCTGTCCTCGAATGGGGTGGCGGGGTCGGGTCGGCGGCGGGAGGCGCGCAGTACGCGCAGGAGGTTGGCGGGCCGCATCAGGGCCTGCGGCGGGTCGATGAGTCCGGCGGCGCGGATGAAGGCGTTGCCCAGTTCGGCGTCGTGGACGGCGGCGGCCTGGAGGCGGGCGACATAGCTGTTGGCGAGCCGGACCTTGAGGGTGCGGCGGCCGGCGACGCCGGGGTAGCCGAGGTCGGCCCCGGCGGAGAACTCCCAGGGGGAGTCGATGTCGGCGCTGATCCCGGCGAAGAACTCGGCGGGGCGGGGCACGGCGCCGCGTTCCAGCAGCCGGGCCAGGGTCAGGGACTGAAGGGCGCAGACGGTCATGCCCTGGGCGTAGAGGGGGTTGAAGCTGCACACGGCGTCGCCCATGACCAGCAGCCCGTCGGGGAAGCGGGCCAGCTTCTCGTAGTGGCGGCGCACGCTCGCCGGGAAGCGGAACCGCACCGGGTCGTCGATCGGCTCGGCGTCCCGTACGGCCCGGTGGATGTCGGGCACCGGGAGCGAGGCCGCGAAGTCGAGGAAGCCCTTGGGGTCGGTGGGCGGATGGTCGCCGAGCATGCCCGTGAGGGAGAGTTCGACCTTGCCCTCGTCGCCGGGCAGCCGGTAGAAGAAGGCCCCGCGCGGAAAGGCCGGGGTGGCCGCCGGGATGATCGCCAGATCGGGGCCGAAGGGGTCGCTCTCCAGCCGGAAGTGCTGGGTGGTGTAGGCGAGGTCGATCACGACGCGCTCGTCCTCGGGGCGTTCGTAGCCGAGTTCGGCGAGCCAGGCGGGGGTGCGGGAGCCCCGTCCGGTGGTGTCGACCACCAGATCGGCCTCCAGGGTCTCCTCCCCGCCGTCCTCGGTGCTGATCCTGACCCCGGTGATCCGCCGGCCGTCCGGGGCGGCGACCGGGGCGAGGATGTCCCGTCCCTCCAGCAGCTCCACGCCGGGGAGCGCGGCCACGCGCATCCGTACATGGTGTTCCAGGACGGGCCGGGTCGCCGGGATCGACAGCAGCCCGGAGTGGGAGGGGCGCATCCGCCGGCCGTTGAAGTACCAGCGGATGTCCCCGCTGAAGTCCCCCGGGCGCACTCCGGCGGTCCGCAGCTCCTCGGTGAGGCCCGGGAAGTGGCGTTCCAGGATCTGCTGGCCCCGGGCGACGAGACCGTGCGCGTGGCCGCCGTGCGGCACTCCCCTGCGGGCCTTCGTGACGCCGGTCAGCTCGTCCCGGTCCACGAGCAGGACCCGCTCGAAGTGCCCGGCGAGGACCTTGGCCGCGAGCAGCCCCGCCAGACTGCCGCCGAGCACCACCGCGCGGTCGCCTATTCGCCGTTCCACGGCGTCACCTTCTCTCTTGTCGCCGAACCGGTCAGGCGGTGCCGATGGGGGTGTTCTGGTACGCGGTGATGAGCCACTCCCCGTCGTGGCGGGTGAGCAGCCAGCCGGCCCGGATGGCCCGCTCGGGGGCGACCTCGGTGTCGCCGGGGGCGAGCACCCCGCCCTTGGTGATCACCATGGCGACGTCGGGGGCGAGCCGGCGGAGGCTCAGCGGTTCGCCGAAGACCCGGGTCCCCTTGAAGGGGCCCTGGTAGGCGCGGGTCATGAAGGCCCGGACCTCCTCGCGGCCGCGCAGGAAGACATCGCCGGGCAGGATCAGGGTGCTGTCCTCGGCGAAGACCTCGGCGAAGGCGTCGGCGTCGTTGTCGGCCCAGGCGGCGACGATGCGCCCGGGGACGCCCGCGATCGCCGCGATGTCGGTGTCGTTGGAAGTCGATGCGCTCATGTTCACGGTCCTGTCCGGTGGTGGGTGGCCGGGAATCGGGAATGAGGGTCAGATGTACTGGGTGTTGGGCTCCAGGCCGCACAGCACTCGTCCGTACAGCTCCAGATTGGTGTTGGGGTGCATGATCGAGTGCATATTGACGGTCTGGATGTCGCGCTCGATGCGCTGGATCGGCACCGAGTGGTAGATGGACGAACCGCCGCTGGCCGTGTTGAGGATGTCCACGGCCTCCTTGGCGCGGGAGCACACCGCCCCCACCCGGAGCCGGGCGCGGGCCCGCTCCTCCATCGTCCACTCCTCGCCCGACGCGCCCTTGGCGTCGAGGAGGTCGGCGGCGGCGTAGGCGTGGAACTCGGCCTCGTCGATCTTCACGGTGGCCTCGGCGACCTGGAGGTGGGTCAGCGGGGCGTCGCTCTGCTTCTCGTACGAGGTGTAGCTGATCCCCCGGCCCGGCAGCCGCTCGAAGAACGCGTCCCGGGCGGCCTTGGCCAGGCCGAGGGCCGGACCGCTGACGGTGGCGACCGCGGTGGGCAGGAAGGGGGCGCGGTAGATCGTCCGTCCCGCGTTCCGCCGGGAGAGATGGTGGCCCTGGAGCGCCGGGCCGAGCGGCAGCACGCGCTCGGTGGGGACGAAGAGGTTCTCGGCGACGGTGGTGACGCTGCCGGAGCCGCGCAGTCCCGAGGTGTGCCAGTCGTCGATGACGCCGAGGTCCGCGACCGGCAGCAGCGTCATGATCGGCTCGAAGCTGCCGTCCGGATGGGCGAGCACGGCCGCGTTGGTGTTCCAGCTACTGAGCCGGACACCGGTGTTGAAGGCCCAGCGGCCGTTGAGGACGATGCCGCCCTCGGTGGGCACGGCCATGGCGCTCGGGCTGAGGATGCCGGAGATCCGGACGTCGGGGGTGGCGAAGACTTCCTCCTGCACCTCGTCGGGGAAGAGCCCCACCATCCAGGTGCTGACCGCCCAGACGGCGGCGGTCCAGGAGGTCGAGCCGCAGCCGCGGCCCAGCTCGGCCAGGACCTCGACGACGGTGCGCATGTCGGACTCGTAGCCGCCGTGCTGGACGGGGACCCGCATCTTGAGCAGTCCGGAGTCGGCGAGCGCCGCGACGGTGTCCTCCGGCAGGCTCCGGTCCTCCTCCGCGGTGGGCGCGTTCTTCTGGAGCAGGGGCACCAGCTCGGCGGCGCGCCGGACGAGTTCCGTCCTCGACGGGGTGTCGGTGGCCATGGAGTTCTCCTCGGCTTGGGGCACGGGGTGGGGTGGGTGACGCCGCGTCGGACGCGGCGTCTTGAGACTCGCAGCCGCCTCGGCGGGGCCGCATCTTCCTGATTGCGCTCCGTGTACGGCGGCGCGCGCGGTCACTGGCCTCGGGTCAGGAGGAGGGGGCGGTGGCGGCGGGCCCGCGCACGGTCCCGGTCCCGGCCTTGGTCTTGGCCCCGGGCTTGCGCCTGGACCCGCGGCCGTCCAGCCACCATGCGGCGATCATCAGATTGACCACCCAGCCGAGCCAGGCCGAGGCCTCGGCCGCGGTCATCATCGCGGCGGCCTGTTCGGTGGGTATCTCGCCGGGCGTCATCCCCATCGCCAGCATCAGCCCGTTGGCGAGCAGCCGGCCGCTCAGGGCCTCCATCGTCAGGGCGAAGCTGTAGATCATGAACCGGCGGTGCTCCTGGTAGCGCCGCTGCCGGGCGCGTACATATCCCACGAGGGTGGTGATGAACCACAGCGCGGCCAGCGAGGCCCGCCCCACCCAGCCGGGCCCGCCGAAGGAGGTCACCAGCAGATAGAAGGAGAGCACCACCGAGGGCAGCACCCCGGCGAAGACATAGAGCCGGCCGCTGCGGCGGTGGATCGCGGGGTGTTCGCGCCGCAGCCAGGGCCACACCTGGAGACACATCGTCACCATGGCGATGGAGCCGAAGAGGATGTGGCCGACGAGCATCGCGTACTTGGTGGGGAACTCCGGCGGCAGCGGCACGGTCGCCTTGGCGGGGTCCAGTCCCAGATACGGCGGAAGGACGTAGGCGAAGACAGCGACGGTGGACAGGACCAGCAGAATCATCCACACCCGCACACCGCGGCGGTCCGGCGGTCCGGCCGGGGGCGGCGGCGAGGACGGGGGCGGGGCGGGAGCCGGCGTGCCCGCGCGCTCCAGGTTCTGTGTCACGGTGGATCCTCCAGTTCATGCGCACGGGCGGTCCGGTGGTACGGAGGTCGCGCGTTCGGTGGGTGGGGCCCGGCCGGGTGGCCGGCCGGGCCCGTGGGGTCAGCCGAGTTCGCCGACCACCAGGCAGTCCGGGGCCACCGGACCCGCGCCGACGCAGCGCGTGTTGTAGTCGTCCAGGATCTTCTGGCCCTCGGCGTCGGCGAGGCCGAAGCGCTTCGCCGGGCGGGCGCCGTCCTTGAGGACGTCGTGCATGGCCTTCGTCAGCTCGTTCTCGACCCCGGTGAAGCCGCCGAGCACCGGGCCGAGCGCGCCCGGCTCGTCCTTGGTGGCCCGGATCTGCTCCAGCGCCACCTCCGGCGCGGGGTTCTGCTCGAACCAGCCCTGCTCGTCCAGGAGTTCGGCGGAGCTCTCGGTCATCGGCAGATACTGGGTGTTCTTGTGCCACTCGGCGCCGTTGGCCGTGCTGTTGAGGAACTGCATGAAGGCCAGCGCGCCGTCCCGGGTCCGCCGGTCCAGACCGGACTTCAGCCAGAGCGAGTCGCCCGAGGTGAGATTGCCGGTCTTGGGGGTGCGGCCGTTGTGCGGCACCGGGCCCGCCTCGACCTTGTAGCCGGCCTTCTCGCCCTCCTGGGCGAGCATGCCGCCCATGTTGGCCGAGTCCAGTACGAAGGCCACGTTCTGCTGGTTGAAGGCCTCGAAGTTGCCGCCCCAGTCGCCCGGCTGGCCGGTGTAGAGGTACGCGCCCTTGCGGTGCAGCTTCTCCCACCAGGAGGCGTAGGACAGCACCTCCGGCGAGTTCAGCTCCACCTGGGTGGCGCGGCCGTCCCGGCCGCCCGCGCGGTCGGTCAGCAGTCCGCCCTGCTGGGCGGCGGCCTGCTGGAAGAACCAGCTGTGGTTGGGCCAGGTGACGCAGTTCTTCGGGCCGTCGGCGAGCTTGGCGACCTTCTTGCAGGCGCGCTCCAGCTCCCGCCAGGTCCTCGGGAAGGAGTCCACCCCGGCCGCGTCCAGGATCTTCTTGTTGCCGTACATCAGCGAGGTCATCGCGGTCAGCGGCATGGACCGCAGATCGCCGGACTCGCTGTAGTAGGCGCGCAGCGCGGGCAGCAGATCGTCGGTGACGACGGGTTCGCCGAGGATGGTCGAGCGGCCCGCGATCGCCTTCTCCACCGAGGTGAACAGCGGCTTGCCGGCCTTGTTCCGGGCGTCCCGGGCGAGCTGGGTGGTGCTGTAGTAGTAGTTCGCCACGGCGGGCGCCCTGCCCTGCGCCGCGGCCTTGGAGACCTCCAGCGGCAGCTGGGTGTAGGGGAACGCCTTGATCTTCACCCGGTAGCCGGGGTGCTTCGCGTTGAACTCCTCGGCCAGTTTCTTACGGGTGTCCAGATACCCCGGGAAGGGGTATTCGGCGAGCCAGACGTCGACGGTGGTGACCTTGCTCGTGTCCACTCCGAGCTGGGCGTGGGTGCCGGGGGAGGCCGGGGTGCCGCACGCGGCGAGGGTGAGCATGCCCGCCGTGGCGAGCGAGGCGGCGAGCAACGTCCTTGGGCTGCGCATGCTTTCTCCAAAGAGGGATGGGGTGCGGGACGGTCGGGCGGGCCGGTTCAGCCGAGGTGGGCGAATTGTCCGGGGGTACGGCCCGGTCCGGCGGGGCCCCGGTAGGCCTGGGCGATGTCGAGATAGCGGTCCGCCTCCGCGCCCGTGGCGCTCAGCTCCAGATCGGCGCGGTGCCGCCGTCGCGTCGCCAGCAGACAGAAGTCGTGCGCGGAGCCCGTGATCCGCTGCTCCGCGTCGGCGGGGCCGAACTCCCACAGCGCGCCCGAAGGACCGGTCAGTTCAAACCGGAACGGCTCGGAAGGCGGGGTGAGACCCCGGGCCTGATAGCCGAAGTCCCTGGTCAGCGTGGCGAATCCGACCAGGTGCCGGATCCCGTCGGTGGGCTCGCGCCGGATGCCGAGCGCGTCGGCGACATCCTGGCCGTGACCGAACAGCTCCATGATCCCGGCGCAGGCGAGCACGGGCGCGGGCAGCGGGTTGACCAGCCAGGGCACCAGCGCCCCGGCCGGGACGGCGGCCAGTGCCGCGCCCGCCTTGGCCCGCTCCTCGCGCCAGATGTCCAGCACCGTGGCGGCCGGTTTGTCGAGATACCCGGCGAGCGCGGCGTTGACCGCTCCGTCGAAGTCCTCGGCGGCGGCCGCGGCGGCGGCCTTGAACGCCTCCGGAGCCCCGGCGGCGGCTCCGGCCAGCCGGAAGATGAAGGCCAGATGGGCGATCTGGTGCTTGATCGTCCAGCCGGGGGCGGGGGTGGGCGTGTCCCACTGCCGCTCGTCCAGCTCCGCCACCAGGCGGTCGATCTCATCGCCCGCCGCGGTCAGATCGTCCAGCACGTCTCTTGAGTCGTTCACGTGTGGTTCCTCTCGTGGGAGATCGGGTCCGGGGGGTCGGTCCGGGGCCGGGTCCGGGGAGTCGGGTCCGGGAAGGTCGAGGGCGCGGCGGTCCGGGGCGCGGCGGGGCCGCGCCCTGTCCGTTCGATGAGGCCGCGCGGCGGGGAGGCGGTGCGGGCGGGGATCCTTCGTTTCCCGGCGGGGCCGTACTGCCGTGCGGGACCGGTCCGTTGGTGACGGGCAGTCGGTTGGGGCCTGTCGTTCGGATCAGGCCCCTGGCTCCGCGGTGCACCCCAGCGTGCCGCACTCGTGGGGCGCTGTCTTCTCCTTGTGTGCTGTCCGTACCGGCAGGTCAGTCGGCCGGGGCCGGGCCGCGGATCCCCTTGAGCGCGAGGGCGGCGAGCACGGCGGCCAGCAGGGCGCACACCCAGGCCACGGCGGTGAGGCCGTCGGTGAAGGCCTCCCGGGCCTGGTCGAACAGCGCCCGGCCGGGTCCGGCGGGAAGCTCCTCGCTCCGGGAGACCGCACCGGCGAAGGTCTCGTCCGTCCGCGCGGTCTCGGGCATCCGCACCCGGTAGACGGCGGTGGCGACGCTGCCGAGCACGGCGGTGCCGAGCGCGAAGCCCAGTTCGCTGCCGCTCTCCGAGAGCGCGGACGCCGAGCCGGTCCGGCCGGCGGGGGCGGCGGCGAGGATCAGGTCCGTGCCCAGCACGGCCGAGGGGGCGAGCCCCAGATAGACCACGACCAGGCCGGTGATCACCGCCGGGAGCCCGCCGGAGGCCGCCTGGGTCAGCAGCAGCCCGTAACCGGCCGCCGCGAGCCCGAGACCGCCCGCGATGAGCCGTCCGGGCGGGATCCGCCGGGCCAGCGGCGGGGTCAGCGCGGAGCCGATCAGCATGGCGAGGGCGTACGGGAGCATCCACAGCCCGGCGCTCAGCGGGTCGAGTCCCAGGGCGAGTTGCAGATACTGCGCGGTGAGCAGCCCGATGCCGCCCATGGCCGCCCCGCCGAGCAGCATGATCAGCAGTACGGAGCGGATGGTGCGGTCGGCGAAGAGCCCCAGGTCCAGCAGCGGCCGGGGCAGTCCGCGCTGGCGGCGGACGAACATCCGGCCGAGGAGGACGCCGAGGACGACGAGGGCCGAGGAGAGCGCCGTGCCCGCGCCGACGGCGAGCCCCTTGAGCCCCTGGACGGTCGCGAGCACGGCGGCGAGGGAGAGCAGCACGCTCAGCGGGTCGAGCCCGGCGGAGTCCGGCGTACGGTCCCGGTCGGCGGGGAGCAGGAACGGCGCGGTGATCAGCAGCAGTGCCATCACGGGGACGCCCAGCAGGAACACCGAGCCCCACCAGGCGAATCGCAGCAGTACGCCGCCGACGAGCGGGCCGATCACCATGCCGGCCATGAAGCAGGTCATCCACACGCCGACGGCGGCCGTGCGCTGGCGCGGATCGCGGAAGAGGGTGCTGATCAGGGCGAGGGTGGTGGGCATCAGGGCCGCTCCGGCGATGCCGAGGAGGGCCCGCGCGGCGATCAGGGCGGTGGCGCTGTCGGCGTACGCGACGAGCACGGACGCGCCGCCGAACGCGGCGGCCCCGGCCATCAGCAGCCGTCGGCGGCCGATCCGGTCGCCGAGGGAGCCCATGGTGACCAGAAAGCCCGCGATCATGAAGCCGTAGACGTCCATGGCCCAGAGCAGCTGGGCGGGGCCGGTCCGCAGGTCCGCGCCGATGGCAGGGAGGGCGAGTTGCAGCACCCCGGAGTCGAGGGCGAGCAGCAGCGCGGGCAGCGCCAGGACCACGAGCGCCAGCCACTCCCGGCGGCCCGCGCGGAGGTTCTCTGCTGGGGGCACCGTGGGGCCTCTCCTGGTCAGCCGAGGTGGGCGAATTGTCCGGGGGTGCGGCCGGGCCCGGGGTCTCCCCGGTAGGCCTGGGCGAGGTCGAGATAGCGGTCCGCCTCCGCGCCCGTGGCGCTCAGCTCCAGATCGGCGCGGTGCCGCCGGCGGGTCACCAGCAGACAGAAGTCGTACGCGGAGCCCGTGATCCGCTCCTTCGCGTCGGCGGGACCGTACTCCCACAGCGCGCCCGAAGGCCCGGTCAGCTCGAACCGGAACGGCTCGGAAGGCGGGGTGAGACCCCGGGACTGATAGCCGAAGTCCCGGTTGGCCTGGGCGAATCGGGTCACATGGGCGATGTGGTCGGTGGGCTGGTGTGGCAGTCGGAGCGCGTCGGCGATGTCCTGGCCGTGGCCGAACAGCTCCAGCACCCCGACCCGGGCGACATCGGCGGGGAGGGTGGGGCCGGTGAGCCAGGGGACCGGCCGCTCGGGGGGCAGGGCGGCGAGCGCGGTGTGGGTCGCCCTCCATGTCTCGTGCCAGCGGGCGACGAGGGTCTCGCGGGAGTCGTCGGCGTAGTCGGCCAGCGCCGCGTTGACCGCGCCGTTGAAGTTTCCGGCCGCGCGTTCGATGAAGCCGTGGAAGGCGTTCGCGTCGGTGGCGGCGACGCGGGCGAGCCCGAAGACGAAGACCAGATGGGCGATCTGGTCGGCCACGGTCCAGCCGGGGGCCGGGGAGTCCGTGGCGAGCTGTCCCGCCTCCACCTGTGCCACCAGGGCGTCCAGCCGCGCGCACTCCTCGGCCAGGGAGTCGAGGGCCGGTGCGGTGTGCGGCGGGCGGTGCTCGGTGCTGGGCGAGTCGGTCATGGGCTGCTCTCCTTCGGAGCGGGGGCGGGCGGGGGGTTGCGCACCGTGCGTGCGCCGTGGGTGCGCGCGGCGGCCAGGGCCGCCCAGGAGGTCAGTCCGATCAGCGCGGCGTCGCCGGGGGTGCGGGCCCGGAAGGCGGCGATGTCGCGGTCCTCCACGCGGTAGGAGGCGAGGGCGGTGAGCAGGGCGAGCCGGGCGGCGGGCCGGTCGCCGGGCGGAAGCCCGGCGGTCCTCTCGTCCAGCCAGCCCCGGCCGACGGGGGGCGGCCGGCCGTCCCAGGCGTCGAGTTCGGCGAGCACCCGTTCGCGTACGGCGGCGGGGAGCGCGGGCCCGGCCGCCCGGTCGACGGCCGCGGCGGAGCGGGCGAACGCGTCGGCGAGGTCCGGGACGCCGGACGCCCAGGCGAGGTCGGGCGGCGGCGGGGCCTTCGGCAGCAGCGGGAGCGAGGCCCCTGCCGCCGGTCCGCCGGGGGCGGAGGGCCGCAGGGTGCGCGCCACCATCCGCAGCAGCCCGTCGTGCGCGGCGGCGGGCAGTCCGGCGGGGAGCGGGGAGTCCTCCAGGAAGACGTTGACCATGCGGTTGAGGTAGTGGAAGGCCACCGCGACGGCCGTCAGCTCGGTACGGGTGTCCGCCGGGGGGCCGTCGTCGGCGTCCGTGCCGGGGCGAAGGCCCGCGCGGGCCCACCGGGCGGCGGCGTGTGCCGCGCTCCCCGGGGCGGGGGCGGCCCCCGGGGCGGCGGCGGGTTCGAGGTCGCGCAGGGCCGCGCCGTGCACTTCGACGCAGTACGGGCAGGAGTTGGCCTCGGAGACGGCGTGGGCCACCGCCTCCTTCGCCGCCCGCCCGGCGGTCCCGGGCACCAGCAGGCTCTCCCGGAGCATCAGCCAGGAGGCCGCCAGCGGTTCGGGGGCGGGTGAGTGGAGGGCGATCGGCGGGGCGAGCCCGCCGAAGTCGCGCACGGTCTGTTCGTACACCCGGGCCACCAGGCCGGTGGCGCCGTCGGGGCGTACCGCCTCGATGTGACGGATGCTGCCGAGCGAGTTCTTGACCACGGTGCGGAGGACTCTCTTCACGGCAGTCTCCTTCGTGGTCCGCTCGCCGGTCCCGGTGGGACCGGGGCCGCGCCGGGCACGGTCAGTCCCGCGCGATCAGCGGGACGAGGGGGCGGACGCCGCGGCGGCCGCTGGTCGAGCCGTCCGGGGCGGGGGCCCCGTAGGTGACCTTCACCCCCCGCTCGCGGGCGGCGGCGACGATCGCGGGGACGGACCGCTCGGCCAGTGCCGCGATGGTCATCGCCGGGTTGACGGTCAGCGCGCCGGGGACGGCGGAGCTGTCGGTGACGAAGATGCCCGGGTGGCCGCGGAGTTCATGGCGGTCGTCGAGGGCGGAGGTGGCGGGGTCGTCGCCGATCCGGCAGGAGGCCAGCGGGTGGACGGTGTACGCGCCGACGAGGTCGTTGGTCCAGGGCATGACCTCGGCGAGGCCGTCGCGCTCCAGGATCTCCTTGACCTCGCGGTCGGACTCGGCCCAGCCGTGGCGGGTGTTGGCCGTGGGGTCGTAGCGGAGCGCGCCCCGGCCGAGCATCTGCTGGGAGATGCGGTGGGCGTTGCCGGCGGCCGGGGGCGGGCCGAAGACGCCCTCGTTGTCGTCCTCGCTCATGGTGAAGATGGTCAGCCAGGAGCGCCAGCGGGCGAGGAGTTCCTTCTTCTTGGGGCCGAACCAGGAGGGTCCGCCGTCCGCGTTCGGTATCTGGGCGAGGATGGTGCCGAGGCCGGGCGGGAAGTAGAGCTGTTCCAGGGAGTAGCGGGAGTACTCGGGGAGCGAGCCGTCCAGCCGGTCCCAGCTGGCGACGGTCGGGCCGCGGCCGATCTGGTTGGCCTCGTAGGCCAGTCCGTCGCCCCGGGACAGGCCCAGGACCTCGGCGATCCGGTCCTCGTTGAGATAGGCGGTGTTGAGCCGTTCGCCGTTGCCGGAGAAGTAGCGGCCGACGGCGTGGGGCATCGTGCCGAGCACGGGCTCGCTGCGCTGGAGGATGACGGGGGTCGCGCCGGCTCCCGCCGCGAGGACGACGATCTTGGCGTCGATCTCGCCGGAGCCGGTGCGGATCCGGTAGTCCTCCTCGTCGATGGTGTCGAAGTGGACCCGGTATCCGCCTGTGTCGGTGCGGGAGATCCGCTGCACCTCGTGGAGCGGCAGGATCCGCGCGCCGTGGGCGACGGCGGCGGGCAGATAGTTGGTGAGCAGCGACTTCTTCGCGTCGAAGCGGCAGCCGGCCATCATCCAGTTGCAGTTGACGCAGGCCTTCTTGTCGAGGCCGACCGGCAGCGGGTTGGCGGTGCGGCCCGCGTGGTCGCAGGCGGCGGCCCAGAGTCCGCCCGCGTAGGTGACGTCGTCCCAGGACTGCTGGACGACGGGGATGGCCTCGGCGACCCGGTCGTACCAGGGTTCCAGGGTGTCCCGGCTGACGGAGGCGGGCCACATCCGGCGGCCGATGCTCCCGCGGCGGTCGAAGACGAAGCGCGGGGCGCGGGGCAGCGAGGCGAAGTAGACGACGCTGCCGCCGCCGACGCAGTTGCCGCTGAGGACGCTCATGCCGTCCCCGACGACGAAGTCGAAGGCCCTGGTGTAGGAGGAGCCGAGTTTGAAATCGTGCTCGAAGTCCTCGCTCTCCAGCCAGGGTCCGCGCTCCAGGACGGTGACCTTCGCGCCGCCGGCCGCCAGATGGTAGGCGGCGATGGAACCGCCGAAGCCGCTGCCGATGACCAGGACGTCGGTGCTCTGCGGGGATGTCATGCCGGACTCCCTGAGGGGGTGGTGTCGGGGTGCAGACGGGCCAGCGGCCTGCCGTAGGAGTGCTGGTCGAAGCGCCACAGGCCGTCTTCGTCGGGCTGGCTGATGCCCATCGCGGCGAGGCCGGGGTGGCCCGCCGCCATCGCCTCGGCGGTGTGCAGATGGGCCGCGGAGTCGTAGGCCATGTTGCAGAAGAGCGCGAGCAGTACCCAGAATTCCTTCTCCGGGTGTTCCGGCGCGGTCAGCCTGCGCACCAGGGCCGTGCGGTGCTCGAAGGACAGGGCGACGAACGGATCCACCTCCGTGTCCAGTACGAGGCCGTGCTCGTCCGCGTACGCGCCGGTGTGGTCGTTCAGCAGCCGGGCGAGATCGCCCAGCCCCTGGGTCATCCCGGTGGCGTCCCATTCCAGCAGTTCGACGGCGCCGGCCTCCACCGAGCCCGGGCTCTGCGAGACCCCGGCCACCGCCCGGTCGCCGGGGCCCCTCGCGCGCCCCGGCAGGATCGTGTCCGCGTAGGCCTCCAGGGTGGGTGTCCGGTCCCATTCAGGAGCGGAACTGTGCTGCTCCATCGCCAATCCTCCTTTTAAACCACCGAATTTACTCGGGCTGCCAATAAGGTATTGATAGCGAGTTCGTTCAAGCAACCAACGAAACGGAATCATTGCCACCGCTTGAACAATAGGCCAGCTCTTGGCCACTTCTCGATCTCCCGGTACGCTTCTCGCGCCAACGCAACCCCCCTGAGAGAGTGCAACGTGAACTTACTTCAGAGTAATTTCACCCAGCGCAACCACGATCCGAACCAAGTCAACATCAACCGTGAGGGTCCCATCAGTGGCTGACGCGAGTGCACGGGCGCAGTTGACCACCGCCCGAATCCCTGACAATCACCCTGCCGGCGAGAGCAGATCGCCGAGCCATTCTCCCGAACTCAGGGAAATACCTCACCTGATCAAGGTCGACCGCCTTCTCCCTGCCGATTCACCTCGATCCGCCGGCGTCGACGAAGAACATGTACTCCGGCTCGCGGAATTCGAAGGAAACCTTCCACCCATTCTCGTGGAGCGCCTCACCATGCGTGTGATCGACGGCATGCACCGGTTGCGCGCGGCGCAGCTGAAAGGGCAGCAGAGTATCGCCGTGACATTTTTAGAATGCAGTGAGGAAGAGGCGTTCCTCCGCTCGGTGGAGGAGAACGTCTCACACGGACTTCCGCTCTCACTGACGGACCGCAAGGCGGCGGCCCGGCGAATTCTGGCCACCCGGCCCGAACTTTCCGATCGGTCGATCGCGGCCAGGACCGGGCTGGCCGCCCGGACCGTGGCCGCCGTCCGCCGATGTTCAGGCGCGGAAGAGGAGCAGTTGAACTCCCGCTTCGGCACCGACGGCCGAAGACATCCGCTGAGCGGGACCGGCGGCCGGCTGCGGGCCGCGGAGATCATCGCGGCCCGCCCCGAGGCCTCGCTGCGCGAGATCGCCAGGGAGGCCGGAGTCTCCGTGGGCACCGCCCACGACGTGCGGGCGCGCCTGCTCAGAGGGGAGGAGCCACTCCCCGCCACCCAGCTGTCCGCGGGCCGCCCCGGAGCCGGGAAGACCGGCCGGGCGGCCCCCTCGGCATACGCCCAGTCCTCGCCGCCGACCGTGCGCTCCCGCTGCCAGGACGGGGGCGAGCAGTACGCGGCGATCCTCCGCAATCTCACCAAGGACCCCTCCCTGCGGCACACCGAGAGCGGCCGCGAGCTTCTGCGCTGGCTCCACGCGCAGTTGGTTCTGGACGACGACTGGCGGCCCCGGGTCGAGAGCGTGCCCGCCCACTGCAGCGACGCCGTCGCCGAGCTGGCCCGGCAATGCGCCGAGGCCTGGCAGCAGATCGCCCGCCAGCTCTCCGACCGCGACAGGTAGCCCCGTTCCTCACCGTTGAACTCTCGAAAGACTGGACTGGTCGCGGTTAAGGTCTGATTACACGGCCATATACCGCATTCGGCGTGATCTTTTCGACGAACGAGGGACCCTTCATGGAATCCACCATTGAGCGCGTCGTGACACGGGTTATCGAAGACATGCGCGCCAACCTCGGCGAGCGAATCACCATCGATGACATGGCCCAGACCGCCATGTTCAGCAAGTTTCACTTCACCCGCCTTTTCCGCGGCCAGACCGGGGTCTCCCCCGGCCGCTTCCTCTCGGCGCTCCGCCTGAATGAGGCAAAGCGGCTCCTGATCAACACGGACCTCAGCATCGCTGACATAAGCAATTGCGTTGGCTACAGCAGCGTCGGCACCTTCAGCTCACGCTTCAAAACCTGTGTGGGTATTGCACCTTCAACGTACCGCCAGTTCAACGGATTCGTTTCAGAGATCCCGACCGCCGATGACAACCTGCCCCAGGGAGCGGCTCAGACATCGATCACCGGGACGGTGTCCGCAGCCCCCGAAGGGGACACTGGATTTGTTTTCATCGGGCTATTCCCCGACTGCATCCCCCAGGGCCAGCCGGTCCGCTGCGTCATCCTGGACCGCCCGGGGCCCTATACGCTCCGCAACGTCCCGCCAGGCACTTGGCATGTACTCGTCCAATCAGTCCCGTACGGCATGGAGGAGTCCCAGGACCTCGGCGAGGACGACGCGACCTTCGTCGGCGCCCACGGCCCGGTGACCGTCGGCCCCGACGAGACCCCCGCCCCGGCCGACATCGAGCTGCGCCCCATCCGGGCCCTGGACCCGCCGGTCCTGCTCGCGCTGCTCGACATGCGCCTCACCGCGCTGCGGGCCGTGGCCGCCTGAGCGCGGGAGGGGCCGATCGATGCTCGTCGGCCCCTCGAACGGAACCCTCACGCGGGCCCGACCTCCATCGGGAGCCCGCCCCTCATCCGGAGTGAGAGCATCGGCTCGGGCACCACACGGTGCCCGTTCGCCGTGCTCAGCCGCAGCTCCCTGACGACCAGAGCGGTGACGAAGACCGCCTCCATCATCCCCAGATTGCTGCCGACGCAGAACCGGGGTCCGGCCCCGAAGGGGATGTAGGCGTACCGCGAACGGCCGCCCGAATCGCCGAGGAAGCGGCCGGGGTCGAAGCGCTCCGGATCCGGCCAGAAGCCGGGATGCCGGTGCAGGGTGTACGGGCAGATCAGCACGTCCGCCCCGGCCGGCACGTCGTACCCGCCGATCACATCGGCCTCCTGGGCCCGCCGGGTGAGGATCCACACCGGCGGATAGAGCCGCATGGCCTCCTGCACGACGGCCGTGATGTACGTCAGTTCCCGCAGATCCTCGTGCTCGGGCAGCCGGTCCCCCAGCACCGCCCGGGCCTCGTCGCGGGCGCGCGCGGCCACCTCCGGATGCCGGTCCAGCAGATGGAAGGTCCAGCTCAGCGTGGACGCGGTCGTCTCATGACCGGCCAGCAGCAGGGTCACCAGCTCGTCGCTGAGCCGCTGCCGTCCCGCCTCGGGGCCGCCCTGGCTCTCGGCGGCCCCGATCATCTGGGAGAGCGCGTCGTCCCCGACGGCGCCGCCCTCCCCGCCGTCCCCGGCCGCCGGACGGTGGTCCGCCACCAGCAGATCCACCACCCGGTTCAGCTCGCGGCGCGCCCTGCGGAAGCGCATCTGCTGGGGCAGCGGCGCCCAGAGCGGCACCGCCCCCTGCGTGATCATCTCGAACATCGCCTGGTCCTGCACCACCTCGAAGGCGTGCGCGACCGAGCCGTGCGCCGTCAGATCCGTCTCCAGCAGGGTCCGCCCCAGCACCCCCAGGGTGAGCCCGGTGAACTCCTCCACCACATCGACGGGCCCCGCGCCCCGGTAGGTGCGCAGCCGGGCGACCAGCCGCTCGGCCTCCTCGGCGACCACGGAGGCCTGGGCGGCGATCCGCTTGTGCTGGAACACCGGCTGCATCCGGGTGCGCTGCTCGCGCCAGATCCGCCCCTCGCTGGTCAGCAGGCCGTCGCCGAGGACCCGTCGGGCCTCGCTGAGCCCGATGCCCTTGTGGTAGTTGGCGGTGTTGTCGGCCAGTACGTGCTTGGCGTGCTCGGGGTGGTTGAAGATGTACAGGGTCCTCGGCCCGATCGCGACCCGGACCGCGTCGCCCAGCGCGGCGGCCTCGCTCATCAGCCCCAGCCGGTCGGTGGCGAGCTTGGCCAGCAGTCTCGGCAGCGCCCGGCGCGGCGGGCCCGGCGGGGTGCGGGGCGGGGTGCGGGGCGGGGTGCCGCCCGGCGGCCCGGGGAGCGCCTCGGTCGTCATGCCGCCTCCGTCTCGTCGGCCAGCCGGCGGAACCGGCCCTGGAAGAAGACCAGCGCGCCGTCGGACTCCGTACCGCCGGACTCCGTACCGCGCTCCAGCGACAGCACCTCGCCGAGGAAGACGGTGTGGTCGCCGCCCTCGTAACGCTCCACGAGCGCGCACTCGAAGCGGGCCAGCGCGCCGTCGATCAGCGGGGCCCCGTCGGCCGCCCGGCCCGGCGTCCACGGGACCGAGGCGAACTGCGAGAGACCGGAGGGCCTGGAGTGGTCCGCGAAGTGCCGGGCCACCGCCTCCTGACGGTCGCTCAGCACGGACACCCCGAAGTGGGACGCCGACTCCAGCGACCGGTGCATGGTCGCCTCGTGCTTGACGCAGATCAGCAGCAGCGGCGGGTTCAGCGACACGGCGGTGAAGGAGTTGGCGGTCATCCCCCGGGGCACGGGCCCCCCGGTCGTCACCACCGTGACGCCGGAGGCGAACTCCCCGAAGGCGCGGCGCAGGGCCTTGCCGTCCGTCACGGCCGGTTCGGCGGCGGGCGGGGCCGGACGGGCGCTCATACGGCCCTCCCGGTGAGCTGCGCGGGCCGGGGCCGGTACGGGGCGAGCGCGTCGAGGAGCGCCTCGGGCACCGTCACCGGCACGGTCGCGCCGTTGGGTCCCCGCATACAGGCGACCCGCTGCCGCCCCCGGGCGATCAGGGTCTCGCCGCCGGACGGCTCCAGCTTGACGTAGTCGAAGGTGAACTCCAGCTGGGTGCTGGCGATGTCGGCGAGCCGCATCCGGATGGACAGCTCGTCGAAGGCGGTGATCTCGGCGAAGAACTCGCAGTCGACCTTGAGGGTGAAGAGCTTGAGATCGCTCTGCACCTCGGCCAGCACGGCCGGTGCGCGGAACTTGAGGAACATCTCGCGGCACCGCCCCTGCCAGCGCAGATAGTTCACGTAGTACACATTGCCGACGAGGTTGGTCTCCTCGAAACCGACCGTGTGCCTGTGTTCGAAGTAGTCCGTGTGGTCCGTCATGGCCTGTGACCGCCTCCTGTCAGTATCGCGAACACGACCTTCTCCGGTACGCCCCGCACCGCGGTCGCCAGCGTCGCCACCCGCAGCTCTCCCGAGGCGAACACCCGCCAGCCGTCCCGTTCCACCGGGGTCAGGGTGAGGGGCGCGTGGGTGGTGAGCCCGGCCTTCTGGAGGCACTCGACGGCCGCCCACACCCGGGTCGCGGCGGTGTCCGCGTCCTCGCCCGGCCGGGTGAGGACCCGGGCCAGCGGGGCGTGTCCGCCGAGCAGACCCGCCCACTCCTCCTCGGAGCGCGCCACCACGGTCTCGACGTCGCAGCCCACGGCGGCGGCCGGGGAGCCTCCGGAGGCCGGGGAACCGTCGGGGGCCGGGGAGCCCACCACGCAGAGCGTCAGCCCCGCGCCGTGCGAGGACGACAGCGGTACGCCGCCCTCCAGTTCGGGCCGCCCGTCGGGTCTGCGGACCGGTTCGACGGGCCGGTTCAGCGCGCGTCCCGCCGCGAGCGCGGTACGGGAGCGCCCGCCGGATCCGGTCGCCGCGTCCCCGTCCGGTTCGACCACGACCGCGACCCGGCCCGAGGTGAGATCCCCGACCGCCCGCTCCAGATAGGGGCCGAGCAGCACCGGCGACCAGGGCCCCGCGCCGTCGCCCTTGCGGACCGCGCGCAGCCGCAGCCCCTCCCAGCGCTCCACGATCGCGCCCTCGGCGGTGCGCACGGCGATGTCGTACACATAGGTGTCGCCGTCCTGGGAGCGTTCGACGGCGCAGTAGCGCAGCTCCCCGGCGTCGGCCGGTTTGTCGCCGCAGGGGTGGATCCGGTCGACGGCGACGGGCAGCAGGGTGGCGTCCGGGACGCAGACCTGATTGCCGTGCATCAGGGCGTCCCGCATGCCCGGGTCGCCGAGCAGCAGCTCCCGGGGGAGGAAGCCGGCGAACCAGTCGGCGGACTGCTCGGTGGCGATCACCGCGTCGACGTGCCGGGCGGCGGCCCGGTGGTAGCGCCGCAGCCGGCGGAAGCGGCCGGACTGGAAGAGGACCGTGCCGTACAGCTCGGCCGCCGGGTCGAGCGGCACCTCGGGCAGTCCCTCGGTGGGCTCCGGCGGGCCTTCGGGCAGCTCGTCGCCGTCGGCCAGCACGAGCCTGGCCCTGAAGTGCTCGGCTGCGAAGCCCGTGTCGGCGCTCTGGATGACCGCCTGGACGGTGTCGTCGCCGGTGACGACGACGGCGACGCGGATGGTCGTCGTCCCGTTCGGGGGGACCACGATGGGCCGCAGGAACTCCGCGTCCTCGATGACGGGGGCCCGGGTCCAGCCGGTGACCGCGGCGGCGGCCTGGGCCATCGCCTCCATGCCCATGACGGCGGGGAAGAGGAGATTGCCGTCGAGGAGATGGTCGGCGAGATAGGGGTCGGTGCCCGCGTTCAGCTCGACCTCGGTGACCAGTTCGACCCCGTGGTAGCGGAGCAGGGGCTTTTCGGCGAAGCGCAGCAGCGGCAGCGGCGGTACGGCGTGACGCACGGTGTCGATGGTGCCGGTGCGGCCGCTGATGACGACGGTGGTGGGTGCGTCGGGGTCGGCGACCAGCCGTCGCATCAGCTCCACGCCCTGGTCGGTGGAGATGGGGGTGATGCCGTCGCGGACCAGGGACTCGACCACGGAGAGCCGCTCCCCCATGCCGGTGCCCGACCAGACCGACCACTCCATGCACAGGGTGCGGCAGTCGGGCCGCTCGCGGGCGAACTCCTCGGTGAGGTCGGCGAGCCATTCGTTGGCGGTGGCGTAGTGCCCCTCGCCGCGCAGCCCGGCCCGGCCGATGATGCTGCCGAAGGTGACCAGCAGCTTGAGCCGGGCGGGGTCGACGGCGGCGAGCACGGCCCGCAGTCCGTCCGCCTTGGGGGCCAGGGTGCGCCGGAAGGCGTCCCGGTCCAGGGAGGCGATGGCGGCGGGCTCGTTGCGCCCCGCGCCGTGCAGTACGGCGGTGACCGGGCCGAGTGCCGCGGTCAGCTCCGCGACCGCGGCCCGGACCTGCTCCGGGTCGGTGACATCGGCGCGGGCGTACCGCACCTCGACGCCCGCGTCGGCCATCCGGCGCAGATTCGCCGCGAGTTCCTCGTCGGCGGCCGGGTCGGAGCGGCCGAGCACGGCCAGGCGCGCGCCGTGGTCGCGGGCGACGACGAGGGCGCACTCCGCGGTGATGCCCTTGCCGCCGCCGGTGACGAGCAGGACGTCGGAGGCGTCCAGCGGGGCCTTCGTACGGGCGGGGGTGATGGGCAGCGGGCGCAGCACGGGGACGCGCCGGAGGCCCTCGGAGTCGTAGTGGGCCTCGGTGAAGCGGGTGGTGGCGGCGGTCTCGGCGACGACCCGGTCGACGGCTTCGGCGACCGGGGGCGTGTGGACGACGGTGACCCTCAGCCGGGGGGTCTCCAGCCGCAGGGTCTTGGCCAGTCCGGCCGCGCCCCGGCCGTGCTGGACCAGGACGTACCGCCGTCCCGCCGTGCCGGACGCGGCCTCCTGGGCTCCGGCGAGGGCGAGTGCGAGGTGTTCCTCGGTGCAGTCGGGCGGCAGGCAGACGAGGGTGCCGGGGCCGACTCCCGCGTTCTCCAGCCGGGTGCGCAGCTCTTCGGCGAAGGGGTGGTCCGCGGCGGCGTGGAGCCGCCAGGGTCCGTTCTCCTCCTCCTCGGCGGCGCGCCCGGCGAGGGGCAGTTCGTCGTGGTCGACCGCGAAGGGGCGGGCCCAGGCGGCCGCGCCGGAGATCACGGCGGCGGCCCCGTCGTCGGGCAGTCCGGTGGCGGCCAGTTCCTGGAGGGCCTCGGCCAGCTCCCGCACGGTGGCGGTGGCGAAGTTGACCGGGGCCTGGGAGGCGGGGACGCCCAGTTCCTGGGCGGCCTGGTTGACGATCTGTCCGACCGTGATGGAGCTGAGGTGGAGGTCGTCCAGGAGGGTGGTGTCCTCCCCCACGGTCTCCAGGGGCAGTTCGGCGCGTTCGGCGACGAGTCTGCGGAGCAGGTCGAGGCCGTTCTCACCGGCCCCGGCGCCCTGTCCCGCGGGCTGCCGGGGGGCGGTGTCGCGCGGGGTGTCGCCGAGGTCGATCTCGGGTGCCCGCTCGCAGGGGCTGGCGAAGAAGGTGAATTCGGCGCCGACCTCCAGCGGGCGGCGCAGCCGGTCCTCGAAGAGCCGGTCGTGGCGGAGCGGCGCGCCGACGGCGTAGGCGGCTCCGGCGGCCCGCAGGAGTCCGCGCAGCGATTCGTCGTCGGTGTCCAGGGAGAGGGCGGGTACGTCGGTGATCTCGGCGGCGAGTCCGCCGAGGACGCGGCCGGGGCCGACCTCGATCAGCAGGTCGACGTCTTCGGCGGCGCGCCGCAGGGCGGCCTCGAAGCGGACGGGCTCGGTGATCTGGGAGCGCAGCAGGCCGGGTACGCCGGTGTCGGCGGGGAGTTCCTCCCCGGTGACGGTGGAGATGATCCGGCGGCCGACGGGGCCGAAGGGCTCGTCGGCGATCCGCTGGTGGAGGAGTTCGGCGGCGGGGGCGACCAGGGGTGAGTGGAAGGCGTGCGAGACATTGAGCGAGGTGTGGACGACTCCCCGGGTCCGGGAGACGCGGGCGAGCGCGTCCAGGGCGTCGGCGGGTCCGGCGACCACGGTCGCGCGGGGTCCGTTGTAGCCGGCGACGACGACCGGGAGGTCGCCGATGAGGTCGGCGGCGGTGTCGGGGTCGGTGGCGAGCGAGGCCATGGAGCCGGGGGCGGCGTGTTCGGACATGGTGGCCCCCCGGGTGCGGGCGACCTTCAGCAGGGTGTCGGTGTCCATGGCCCCGGCCCAGTGCAGGGCGGTGATCTCGCCGAGGCTGTGGCCGACGGCGACCCGGGCGGTGAGGCCCAGCGCGTCCAGGGTGCGCAGCCCGGCGACGGATCCGGTGACGATCCTGGGCTGGGCGACCTCGGTGGCCACCATGTCTCCGCGCAGGGGGAGTTCGGCCGCGTCGTACACCTCGGCGGCGGAGCTGAAGCGGCGGCGCAGCATGCCGCCGCTGGTGCCGCGTCCGGAGCCCTGGCCGGGGAAGAGATAGCCGATGCGGCCGGGGCGTCCGGCGTGGCCGAGGAAGGCGTTCCCCTTCGCGGGGAGGTGTTCGGTGCGGCCTTCGTCGAGCGCTTGGATCAGCTCGCGCAGCCGCTCCTCGGCGTCCCTCGGGGAGGAGACGACGGCGGCGGCCCGCCAGGGGGCGTCGCGCAGTTCGCTCTGGAGGGTGGCCGCGAGGTCGGCGAGTTCGGCGTAGGAGACGGCGGGGACGAAGTCGGCGATGCGGGTGAGGCGTTCGCGCAGCGCCTCCGGCGAGTCGGCGTCGACGAGGAGGAGTTCGGTGTCCTGGGCGGAGGCGGCGAGGGTGCGGGTGCGGGGGGTGAGTCCGGCCGGGCGGGCCGGCCCGCCGGTGGCGGGCCGGTCCAGCACGATGTGGGTGTTGATGCCGCCGAAGCCCATGGCGGTGACTCCGGCGCGGACGGCCTGGCCGCCGGGCCAGGCCTCGGCCCCGCGCAGGGCGCGCAGGGCCGCGCCGTCGCCGGTGAGGATGGGGTGGGGGTCGACGCAGCCGATGGCGGGCGGCAGTACCCCGGCGTCGACGGCGAGCGCCGCCTTGATGAGTCCGGCGATGCCCGCGGCGGCCTTGGTGTGGCCGATCATGCCCTTGATGGAGCTGATGGCGGCGGGGGCCGCCGTGGGGTCGGCGGCCCGGCGGGCCTGGGTGAGGGCCTGGAGTTCGGTGGCGTCCCCGACGGCGGTGCCGGTGCCGTGGCCCTCGAAGAGCGGCACCGTCTCGATGCCGAAGCCCGCCCGCTCGTAGGCGCGGGTCAGGGCGAGCCGGTAGCCGCTGATCTCGGGGCGGGTGATGCCGCCCTGGCCGTCGGAGGAGATGCCCCAGCCCGCGATGGTGGCGTAGACGCGGCGGCCGCTCTCCAGGGCGTCCTGCTCGCGCATGAGCACGACCATGCCGCAGCCCTCGCCGGGCCAGAAGCCGTTGGAGCCCCGGTCGTAGACCTTCATCTGGCCGGTGGCGAGTGCTCCGGTCTTGGCGAAGCCGATGATCTCGAAGGGGTCGATGGAGAGGTCGACGCCGCCGGTGATCGCGATGTCGATGTCGCCGTCGAGCAGGGACTTGGCGGCCTGGGTCACCGAGAGCAGCGAGGAGGAGCAGGCTCCGTCGACGCTGTAGCCGCCGCCGTTGAGGTCGAAGTGGTTGCAGATCCGTCCGGCGATGGTGTTGGAGAGGCCGCCCGCGAGGGAGTCCTCGTCGACGGGCGGGAAGGGGCTTTTGTACGAGGCTTCCAGCCCTTCCAGGAAGGGGATGATCCGGTCGTCCTCCCAGCCCTGTTCCCTGAGCGCGGCGGCCGTCACCCGGCGGACGTAGGGCCAGCGCAGCCGCATGGTGTTGGCGCGGGTGAACTCGCCGGTGAGGGTGTTGCCGACGATCACTCCGGTGCGGTCCTTGGGCATTCCCTCGCCGCCCGGGAAGCCGGCGTCGGCGAGGGCGCGGCCGGCGATGTCCAGCGCGAGCCAGTGGGTGAGGTCGGTGGTGCGGTAGGTGCTGCCCGCGACCCGGTGGCCGAGCCGGTCGAACTCGTACCCCTCGATGACGGCGGCGTCGCGGGCGTAGAAGCGGTCGGGGGCGGTGGGGTCGGGGTCCCAGTAGTCCGACTGCCGCATGCGTTCGTCGGGGAGCCGGCGGAAGGCGCGCCGGCCCGCGAGGGCGTTCTCCCACAGCTCGTGGGGGTCCTCGGCGTCGGGGTATCGGCAGGCCATGCCGACGATGGCGATCCGGTTCATGCGAGTACCGCTTTCTGGCCCGTTTCGGCCGGCTCGTCGCCGGGGGTCGTGGTCGCGGGTGGTTCGACGGCCGGGGCGGCGGTGCGCCTGCGCTCGGCGAAGTCGGTCCACCAGTGGTAGCCGCCCCGGATGAGGCAGACGGCCGCGGTGGCGAAGAAGATCCCGTAGGCGACGCCGAGCGCGGTGATCACCCCGTACATCAGGGCCACTCCGCCGCCGAAGGCGATCTGCGCGGCCGGGCGGGAGGGGGTGGTGCCGGGGTCGGTGATCATGTAGTTGGTGAAGAGGACGAAGGCGACTCCGGTCATCATCGCGAGGGCCGCGGGGATGGCGGTGCCGAAGATGAGGCCGCGCAGGATCGCCTGGAGCGCGAAGCCGCCCACCCAGGCCATGATCAGCCACATCCGGTTGGTCAGCTTGGCGTTGAGGAGGGTGCCCGCGGCGATGATGATGCCGGGGATGATCCAGTCCCAGGCCCCGTCGACGTACTCGGTGAAGTGGTACGGCGGGGCGATGCTGGCCCAGGGGAAGAGCAGCAGGATCATCGCGATGCCGAAGTTGGACGGGTTCATGTAGTGGCGGTCCTTGCCCCGGACCGGGGCGCGCAGCACCCATTTGGTGGCGACGGCGACCACCACACCGAAGATCATGACCCAGACGCGGTCGTTGACGTAGGTGAGCATGTTGAGGGCGAGCGCGGTGATGTGGGCGGGGAAGAGGAACTCCATGACCCCGCGCGCGCCGTTGCCGAGGAAGCGGGGGGCGCGGCCCTCGACCCGGGCTCCGACGATCTCCAGCGCGATCTCCACGGTGTAGCCGGTGAGCAGCGCGAGAATGGGCCAGAGCCAGGGCTGTTCGAAGCCCAGCACGGTGTAGCCGAGGATGTTGAAGATCGTGATCGACATGGCGAACCGGCGGAGCGCCGTGGTGACCTTGGGGTCGTGGCGGGGCGCCTGGGCGGGCCCGGCGGCGGGGGCGGCGGTCTCGGGGGCCGGACCGGTCGCGGTGAGTCCGTTCTCGCTCATCTGGGTCACTTCTCCTTCACGGTCGCCGCGAGTTCGAGCGTGTGCCGGCCGGGGCTGAGCCGGAGGGTCTCCTCGCGCACCTGTCCGTCGCGGTCGCGCCACTTGAGGCGGGTCTCGACCGGTCCGGTCTGCTTCCCGAGGCCGATGTGGACGTCGTGGGCGCGCTTGCCGGAGTGGCCGCCGCCGCCGTCGACCCGGCTCACCCGGCGGGTGCCGTCGGGGAGGACCACGGTGACCTGGGCGTCGACGACGGGGGAGCCGGAGGGGTGCAGCAGCCGCAGTCCGAGGGACTCCCCGGCGTTCGGGGCCTTGTTCTGGTAGAAGACGGGCTCGGCCCACTGGCGGGCCACCGCCATGTCGAGCCGGCCGTCGCCGTCGGTGTCTCCGGTGGCGATGCCCCGGGTCGGTACGGGGACGCTCATGCCGAGTTCGGAGGCGACGTTGGCGTAGCGGCCGTTCTCGCCCTTGACGAAGAAGCGCAGGGTCTGGTCGCCGCCGAGGTCGTCGTTCTCCCGGACGTTGGGCCAGAACAGCGGGTTGGAGGTCAGTCCGTCGTTGGCGGTGGCCAGCTCCTGGAGCTGCGGCCAGCGGTTGGTCTTGCCCTTGACGAAGCCGGTGGTCTGGGCGATGGCGAGGGTGCCGCTGTTGTCGAAGTCGCCGGTCTTCACGTCCCAGCCCCAGCCGGACCAGGCGAGATTGAGCGGGGCGCTGCGGTCCTCGTAGAGGGCCTCGCCCTTCTTGAACTTCGAGCGGAGCCTGTCCTTGCTCCCGGAGGCGTCCATGAAGGCGAAGTTGCTCTCCTGGATGCCGAAGGAGGTGGTGATGTTGCTGACGAACATGTCGTAGCGTCCGTCGCCGTTGAGGTCGCCGAAGTCGACGCCCATGCCCTTGAAGGAGCTGGTGCCCAGCCGCTTGGACTTGGGGACGAGAGCGTCGCGCGGGGCCTTGACCACGGCGTACTCGATCTTCCCGGGGCGGGAGCGGTTGTGCAGCAGCTGGCTGTTGCCGAAGTCGTGGGCGAGGAACATCTCGGGGAGCTGGTCGCCGTCGAGGTCGGTGGCGGCGGCGCCGAGGGTCCAGCCGGTGCGCACCTCCCTGGGCAGGGCGTCGTCGATGTGCTCGAAGCCTTCCGGGGTCCAGCGGAAGAAGTGGTCCTCGCCGCCGTTCTCGGCGTGCGACAGGGATTCGTTCATCTCCACGCCGCCGTTCTTCGACGGGTCGAGCACGGGGCTGTCGGGGAAGTAGTTGCCGATGAAGATGTCGTCGTGGCCGTCGCCGTCGAAGTCGGCGATCGTGGTGGCGTTGCTGTTCCACTGCGGGCCGTCGTAGGTGTCGGCGCCGACGCCCTTCATCAGCTCGACGGGCTTGTAGGAGGCGAGGGAGCGGCCGTCGGCCCCGGGCCGTGCCTCGAAGACGATGGGGGTGCGGCCCCAGTAGTAGACGAGCAGATCGGTCCGGCCGTCCTCGTTGAAGTCACCGGCGGCGCAGCCCATCGGGGCCATCACCGAGCTCATCGGCAGCGGTGCGGGGTTGAGGACGAAGGGCTCGTAGCGCCCGGCGCGGGAGTCCGGCGCGGGGGTGACGGCGACCTGGTCGATCCGCGGGTCGGTGACGCACAGATCGTTGGGCAGTCCGTCGTTGTCGGCGTCCGTCATGGAGACGCCCGCGCCGACCGATGAAATCCATCCGTCGATGTGCTTGTACTTCTTGTTCACCTTGCGGACCGTCTGCTGCGGATATCCGGAGGGCAGGGCGATCGATTTGGCGTCGAAAGCGAAGGGCTCGGCACTCTTCTCGATTTCGGCGGCCGATGGCTCAGGGAGCTTGACGGCGTAGAACATTCCCACCATGAGCACCATTGCGATTATGCCGGGCATTCTCCGGTATGCCCACGATCGTGACTCCATTGAATCAGCACCTCCCCATCGAAATGAATGTGTCCGCTATACGCCTGCGCCACTGCTCGTAGGCGAGTGAATCGACGCTCTCTTTTCCGGTGGGCCGCGTCGTGACACAGAGTTCGGACGCCTCCTCCGGTGTCATTCCGCAGAGGAACGCGGTGGCGGCCCGGGTCCCCGGGACGACGAGCCCGGCCCGCACCCGGGCCTCGGCGGCGAAGGCCGAGCCCTGGAGCAGCGAGGCGCGGTGGTCGCCGGCCCGCTTCAGCAGCAGCCTCAGCTCGTCCTCGCTCGCCCCGGCCGCGTAGGTGGCGGCGAGCCCGATGCCGCCGTAGAGGTCGGAGTGGCGCACGGCGGGGAACGCGTCCGCCAGATCGGCCACCCGGCCGGGGTCGGTGCCGCCGATGAACCACAGCGCCCGGCCGATGCCCTGGTCGATGGCGCGCCGCGCGTAGGAGGCGGTGCCGTGCGCCCAGTTGAAGTGGGGCTCCTGATAGCGCTGATGGACATAGCGGCCGGTCTTGAAGTACGCCTGGTGGAAGCCGTAGCCGTCGAGGATCAGCCAGCGGAGCAGCGGATCGGTGGCCGAGATGTCGGGCCACAGCGGCCTCGGCAGCCGGGCCATCGCCCAGCCGATCCCGACATACGCCATGTACACGTGGTCGTCGCCGCGGCCGGCCAGCATCCCGGCGAGCCGCTTCGTCCGGGTGACCGGCAGCGCGTCCATGATCACGCAGCCCATGGCCGCGCCCTCGTAGGCGAAGCCCCGGAACTGCGTCGGGACCCGTTCGAGATTCTCTTCCATTTCCGCTGTCGAGCGTGTCTCGACAGCCTCTCCATACCCGTGGAGGAATTGCTTTCCGACCGTCTCCAGCAGCTCTGTGGCGGCCGGCCCCTTGTTGTGGAACCCCCTCTTCTCGATTTCTGTCTCTGATGTGGATGGTGTGAGAATGCGACGCCTGAAGGCGCGCAAAAGAGCCGTCACAGTGCTCTACCGCCCCTCGTCGAGAAAACTCGGATGCCCGGGGTATGCCGTTCGAATCTACACAGCAGGGCCGTGGAGGTGTCTACTTCGAATGTGCTCAGGGAGCGTCGGAAAGAATTCTGGCGCGGACTTTCTCGCGCCACAGTTCATAAGCGGGCCGCGCGCCCGGGGAGCCGTCCGGGACGGAGCTGTCGTCCGCGAGCCGGACGGCCGCCTCGACGGTGAGGGAGGCGAGCGCGGCGGTGGCGGCGTGGGTGTGCTCGGGCACCGTGCCCGCGTAGTCGCGGGCCTTGGCGGCGAACACGGCCCCCTGGCCGAGATGGTCCCCGTACGCCTCGCCCGCCGCCTCGCGCAGCGCCCGGAACCCCTCGGGCGCGCAGCAGCCCGCGAAGGTCGCGGCGAGCCCCACCCCGCTCCACAGATCCGCCCGGCGGTCCTCGGCGAACCGCTCCACCGCGTGGGCGACCCGGGGGACGTCGGCCCCGTGCATGAACCACAGGGCGCGCCCGATGCCCTGGTCCACGGCGCGCGGGAAGTAGCCGGGCGAGCCCTCCCAGGGGTACGGCTCGGGCCGGCGCTGCTCGTCGACCCAGCGGCGGGTGTGGAAGTAGGCGAGGTCGAAGCCGTATCCGTCCACCGCGAGCCAGCTCATGACGGGGTAGTAGTCGGAGCCGGTGAGATCGGGCAGCACCTTCTTCCACAGGATCCTCGGCAGCCGGGCCATCGCGAAGCCGATGCCGATGTAGTTGAGGAAGACATGCTGCCGGGCCGCGCCGCGCAGCAGGTCGGCGGCGCGATGGCCGCGACCGGGGCCCATGGCGTCACGGATCGTCAGGGCCATGGTCGCGCCCTCGTAGACGAAGCCGCGCAGCTCCGGTTCGACCAGGAGGGTGCGGCGTTCGGTCTCCCAGGGGCCGCGTGCGTCGATGGCCCACTCGAAGCCGCAGACCACGGCCTGCGGTATCGCCTCCAAGCGGCGGGTCAGCTCCGTGGAGGGGATGCCGAACCCCCGTGCGGAGAAGCCGACCTCCTCCAGGGGAGGCGCCATCAGAAGCCTGCGGAGCGATCCGAGCGTGGTCGGCATGATCCCCTCCTGCCATGGACATGACGTCGTCGCCGTTAACCGGTGACGGTCGTTCCATGGTCGGACCGCGCGAGGGAAAGGAGCATCCTCCCCCGTGCGCTTCTCGCCACGGGGGAGGAAGCGGGGACGGAAGGGGCTCGGGAGGGGTGCGGGAAGGGTGCGGGAAGGCCGGGGGCCCTCAGCGGGCCGTGCTCCTCGGCTCGCGCCGGACCGCGATGACGCCGACGCGCCGCCACAGCCCGTGGAAGGAGGCCGGGCGGGCCGCCGGGCCGGTGGCCGGAACCCGTACCCGCAGGGCGCGGTGCTCGATCTCGCAGCTCACCGGGGTGGCCAGCCGCAGGGCCTCACCGTCGACCGCGACCGGAAGCGTCGGCTCCGAGGAGGAGACGGTCACCCGGCGGGCCGTCGTGACGGAGAGGCTCATCGCCTTCTCCCCGAGCAGCGCCAGCTCCGCCGCGTCGGCGGGCCCGGTGACCCGGATGCTCCGCACCCCGAGCCTGCCGGAGTCCAGCCGGGGGCGGGTGCCGAGATCCGCGAGCCGGCCCGCCGCGTACGGGTTGTTGCTGACGAGCAGCGCCTGCGGCGGTACCAGGGGATCGCCGTCGGCCTCGGCGGTGAAGGCCGCCCCCGCGCCGCCGGAGAGCAGCTCGGGCAGGACCTCCAGGATGGTCGCGGCCTTGGCCTCGCGGTAGGCGGGGCGCTGCACGATGTCCGCGTACGCGCCGAAGGAGACCGTGTTGACGAAGGGCCGGCCGGAGACCGAGCCGAGGTCGACCCGGATCTCCAGGCCGTGGGCCAGCGCGTCCAGGGCCCGGGCCGGGTCGGAGAGATCGAGTCCGAGGTCCATCGCGAAGTGGTTGAGGGTCCCGGCGGGGATCACCAGATGGGGTACGTCATGGGCGCGGGCGACCCCCGCGACCAGCGCCTGGGTGCCGTCCCCGCCCGCGACTCCCAGCAGATCGGCCCCGTCCGCCACGGCCCGCCGGGCGATGGCCGCGACGTCCTGCGGACGCGAGGTGTCCAGCACGACGACCTCGCACCCCAGCGCCCTGGCCTTCGCGGGCAGATCGAAGGAGAGGACCTTGCCGCCGCCGGAGCGCGGATTCATGATCAGTACCGGGTGCCGCGGGGGCGGCCGGAGCTCCGCCCGCGCCCGGGCCGGGCTCCGCCTCCGCAGCGCCTGCCGCGCGCAGGCCAGCCCCGCCGCCCACAGCAGGGCCGCGGCCAGCGCGTAGACCCACAGACCGCTGCTGAAGAACAGCACCAGCACCACGACGACGGCCACGACCGCGAGCAGCAGCCCCAGCACCCTGCGCGGGCCCCGGTACGCGAGCCCCCACCAGGCCCCCGCGCCGACCGCCCCGAGCCCGGCCAGGGCCGCCAGAAGCAGCCCAAGACTGCGCGGTCCGGCGGCGGCGAGCAGCAGCACACCGATCGAGACGGCCCCGGCGGCGCAGCACAGGGCCGCGATGGCCGGAAGCCGGGCGGACGTCGCCCATCTCGCGGTCCGGGTCATCGTGGCAGCCTCCGGCCCCAGGCTATTCCCGGCCCGGACACGGTGCACCCGGAGCGCCTCCCCGTGCCGCCTCGGCTCAGCGGATGCCCAGCCGGGCGCTCACCCAGTGCGGATCGGGCACGACGGTGAGGATCGCCGACACCACGACGATCAGCGCGAGCACCGCGAGTTCGGCCCTGGCCGGGATCTGGGCGTCCAGCCGCCCGCGCCTCATACGGTGGCGCGCGAGCAGCGCGAGGGCGCAGGCGAGCCCCACCAGCAGCAGTTTGGCGATGAGGACCCTGCCGTACGCGGAGGTCAGGACGGCGTCCGGGGGCAGTTTGCGCAGCGTCGACGCGGTGCCGGTGAGAGCGAGCAGCGCGAGGAGCCAGGCCGCCGGGCGGGCGTAGCGGACGAGTACGGCGAGCGCGTCGGCCCGGTCGGCGCGGCGCAGCCACATCAGGCGCAGGGCGTGGAGCAGTCCGCCCGCCCAGAGGGAGGCCGCGGGCAGATGGACGGCGGTGAGCGCGGCCCCGATCTCGGGCGTGTACTGCTCCGGGTGGGCGCGCAGCGCCTCCGCGCCGATGACCAGGGCCAGCGGCACCAGGGCGAGCGCGGGCCTGCGCAGGGCGAGACACCCGGCGGCGGCGAGGAAGCCGTTGGCGCTCAGCAGCAGGAGCCGCCCGTCGCGGGTGCCGTACGCCGTGGCCATGTCGATGTCGCTGACGGACGCGAGCACCGCGATCTGCCCCGCCGAACCGGCCGCCCCGGCGAGCGCCGCGTACAGCGACCAGGCCCGGGGAGCCGGTCCGCCGGCCGTGAGCCGCCCGCCCGCGAGTTCGCCGAGATGGACCGCGAGCGCGGCGAAGACCGCGGTGCGCAGCAGGGTCGTGGTCCCGGCCGCGGGTACGCGCAGCTCACCCGTCCCACGGGCGGCGAGCGGGCCGCCGAACAGGGCGGCTCCGAGCGCCACGAGCGTCACCGCGAGGGCGAGCGCGGCGAGTCCGCGACCGGTGCGCCGCGCGGCACGGCGGCGTGCGGCCCGGCCGGGGGCGGGGGCCAGTGCTCCGGGGGTGGTCACTTCATGATCGTCACCGGGGGGCTTTTTCATGGCAAATCAAACTGGTCCGGATGTCCCGGACAGCCGGAGCGGTTCCCCGGCCGTCCGCCGGGAAACCGCTCCGGTCGCTCAGACCTGGTTCTTGTTCAGCGAGGCCCAGAACTCCTCGAAGGTCAGCTGACCGTCGCCGTTGGCGTCCTTGGTCTTGATGATCGCCTCGGCGACCGTCTCGGTGACATTGAAGTCGCCCAGCTGCGCCATCACGCTCTTGTACTCCGCCGCGGTAATCCGGCCGTCGCCGTTCACGTCGTACCGCTCGAACGCCTTGCGCGCCTCTTCGATGTCCGCCACTGCTTCGCCCCTCCTGGTGCACTTCTTCCGCACTACTGACGGAGATCAGATTATCGGGACAGCGGGGGCACTCCGTCCCAGGGGCGGACCGTCCCAGGGGCGGACCGTCCCAGGGGCGGACCGTCCCAGGGGCGGAGGGGATGATGCCGCCATGAACGAGAGCGATGAACTGGCGGGGATACTGCGGGCCGCCGAGCGGGGGAGTTTCCCGCCGGCCGATGGCGGTACGACGGTGATCGGGCAGCCGAACGCCCGGGACGCGGGGGTGCTGGCGTTCACCGCGCACTCGGTGGTCTTCACGGACGAGGATCCCGGGTGGGTGCGGGAGCGGCTGGCCCGGACCCCGGCGGATCCGCTGGCGGCGGCGATGAACCCGGTGTTTCTGGCGGCGCTGCTGGAGCGGACGGGCCGGGTGATGGAGACGGTCGATCTCGTCTCGGCGGCCGGTGCGCTGCCGGGCGGGCCGGGGCTGGCGCTGCGGGAGATCGAGGACCCGGACCATCCCCGGGTGGTGCGGGCGAGGGCGTACCGCGACGGGGTGCGGGTGTGGGCGGCGGACGGGGGGCTGCTGGTTCTCGGCCGGGGGCTCGCGGGCCGCTGGGAGGCCGCCGTCGAGGTGGACGAGGAGGCGCGGGGCCGGGGGCTCGGACCCGCGCTGGCGCTGGCGGCCCGTCATCTGGTGCCCGGCGCGGCGGTGTGGGCCCAGCAGTCGCCGGGGAACGCCCGCAGTGTGCGGGCGTTCCAGGCGGCGGGCTTCCGGCCGGTGGGCTCGGAGGCGCTGTTCGCCGCGGTCGGCGAGGGGCCTCAGCCCACGGGGTAGGACTCGCGCCAGGGCTCGTAGTGCGGGTTGTCCTGGCACTCGTTCATGATCTCGATCTTGCGGGCGCGGTCGACGGGGCAGACGCCGACGATGAATTCGCGGGCCACTCCGCCGGGGAAGGCGACCTCGACCTGGGAGGCGTACTTGTGGGTGTCGCCGATGGTCTCGTTGACGTCCACGCCGCCGGGCGCGTCGACGTAGTAGTTCCAGCCGCTCTTCCAGGACTTGTACAGGTCGTGGTCATAGCTGGTGGAGACATAGGGGGACGGCTGGTTGACCAGCACGTACTTCTCGATGTCGTACTGCCCGTCGATGGGGGCCTTGGGGTGGAAGCCCTCCTCGAAGATCACTTCGGGTCCCCGGCCGTCGGAGCGGTAGAGCTGGCGGCAGTTGGTGCGCCAGACGGGGTAGGGGGTGATGCGGTCGGTGTCGACGCGGGTGTCGGCGGCGGCGTAGAGGCGGGCCTCGACCCGGGGACAGGAGTTGGCGGGGGCGGCCTTGAAGGCCGCCGTCCGCACGGCGGAGACGGGGGCGGGGGCCGGGGAGGCGGCGGAGGTGGCGGCTGCGGGAAGCAGGGCGGCGGTGAAGGTGAACGCGAGGACGAGGGCGCGCCGCCGCAGACGAGTTGTGATCATAGGGATCACCATCGCGGGCCTGCGGTGACGCCCCCGGCACCGTCACCCGCGCGTGGGCGCGCCGGGGCGCGGGGCTGACGCGGGCGGGGGGAGTCGCGCACCATCGGCACTCTCCCGGGCGGCACTCCGGAGTGAGCTGCTCCGCCGACGGCCGGCCGGTCACAGGGTTCGGCGGCGGAACTCGCGCGCGGGTGGCTCAGGGCCGACGACGATGGCGGTGGCGTCGTCGCGGCAGCCCGCCCCGTCCGACGCGGCGGCGTCCACGATCGCGTCGGCGAGGGCCTGCGGATCGGCGGCGTGCTCGCGGGCGAGGGCCTCCAGCGTCCCTCGGCCCAGGTCGGCACCGTCCGAGACAAGCAGCAGCATCTCCCCCGCCGGGGCGGTGGCGGCGGCCACGGTTGTCGCGACCGCCGTTCCAAGGCCGACCCGGAGGTCGTCGCCCACTCCCTGCGGGACGGTGCGGGCAGTCAGACGCCGACCGTCCCAGCCGTACGCGACCGAGTCCCCCGCCGCACAGATCCTCGGCGGCCGGCCGGGACGGAGCACCGCGACGACGATCGCTCCGTCGGGCAGGGGCCCGGCCCCGAGGCCGTCTCCCGGATCGGCCACCAGGGCGGCGGCGTCGAGCACCGCGGCAGTGGCTCCATAGCGTGCGCCGATCGCCGCCGCCCTCCAGGCCAGACGCTCGGCGAGCACGGGTGCGCCGGGGTGGTGTCCGGCGATGTCGATCAGGGCTGCCGCCACGGTGCCGTCCGACGCGGTGAACACGGACGCGGCGTCGGCGTTGTTCTCGCCGGTGCCCTGCCGGGTGGCGGTCGCCACGACGATGGCGGGGTTGTTCATCGGCGGCCGTCTCCGGAGCGCTGTCCGGAGCACCGGGGGCAGCCGCAGGGCGGATAGCCGGACGAGATCGGTACTTCCCGCGGCCCGGGCGGACCGCCCGGGCCGCCGACCACGATCCTCGGCGAGACGGGGCGCTTGGTCCCGTCCCGGCCCATTCGGTACACCTCAAGCGTCATCACGCGATCCACCCGTTCCAGGTCTGTGATCAGCACTGACGACGACGGTATGAGCGCAGCAGCGGAAGAGGGGGCACAGTTTGTGCCCCCTCTGTTCAGCGGGTGTCAGGCGGCGAGGAGGCCGAGCTTCTCCGCGAGAGCTGATGCCCGACGGCGGTGGTTGGGGTTCTTCGACTCGACCTCCTCCAAGATGATCATCTTGGCGTAGCCGTTGTACTTGATCGTCTCCGGTGCCGCCTTGTGCGCCTTCGACAGAGTCTCCACCGCCACCTCTGGCTGCCCGTTGAGCTGGTACGCCCGAGCCTCTTCGATCCGATGCCTGGCCCGGCGCGGCCGGGACTGAATCGTGGCAGTGTCCGACTTGACGGCCTGCCGCACCGACTCCCCGCCCTGGCGGAGTTCAACAGCGATAGTGACCGCGTGCGCGCCCATGATGGATCGGCCGAAGCTGGTGACGGGGTGGAAGTAGTCCCCCGGCAGGCGCTGGGCCGTCTCGCGGGCCTGATCCCAATGCCGCCATGCCGTGCCGGTCTCCTTGCGGCGCGCAGCTGTGTACCCAGCCTCGAACGTGAGCGCGCCCGAGATGGCGAGGACGTCGTCGCTCGCGTCCGGGAGCAGCGGTTT
This sequence comes from Streptomyces inusitatus, assembly GCF_014651115.1. GTDB lineage: Bacteria > Actinomycetota > Actinomycetes > Streptomycetales > Streptomycetaceae > Streptomyces > Streptomyces amakusaensis. Next base: position 149,637 of record NZ_BMWG01000018.1, read on the forward strand.
GAGATACGCCAACGCCGCCGAGGTGACCGCGTCGGCCGCGTCGAAGTGGCCGGGGCCGGCGTCCCGGTGAGCCTGGGCACTCAGCCAGGCGGCGACGCCGATGGCGTGCGGGTCCTCGGACTCCTGCGCGGCGACCATGCCGCGCTCCGCGACGCGCCACAGCAGTGCGGCGTCGGGCTGGTAGGCCACGAAGAACTGGGAGAGCGAGTACACCTCGGAGAGGACTGCCTGCGCTGCTCGCCTGCCCTCCGTGGTGTCGGCCTGCCGTACCGCCATCTGGGCATCGCGGATCAGCTCCGGCAGGAGCGCACCCACGACCTCGCGGTGCTTCGGAGAAGAGTGCCGGGACGACCAGGCTCGGGAGAGCCGCGCCGCGAGATGCGCGGTAGAAGGGGCTTCCCGGTCAGCGGTGAGCACCAAGGAGTCGACGGCAGCCCGGACCGCGCCGAGTCGGGGATGGCCAGGGCCGGTGAAGAGCGAGACGGGCACGGACTGATCCCCCGTGAGGTCGGAAAGGTCCCGGACACGGAGTACGTCAGCGAGCCGCAGTATGACGTCGAGCTTCGGCGTCTTCAGTCGGCCCGTCTCCAGGGCCTTCACCCATGAGTCGGAGCGGCCCATCAGCCCTCCGAGCTGATCTCGGGTCACGCCTCTACTAGTGCGGAGAATCTGAAGCCTTTGCCCGAATGCCAACGGGTCGGCGTAAGGGTCCGGGGTAGCATGAGATGACACGGCCTTGCCCCTCTCTGTCCAGCTCGTCACTGCCAGAGTAAGGGGCGAGGCCATCGTCGTGTCAGTGGTCAGATCACCGGGGTGGTGCCTGTTCCGGAGCCGCGCCGATGCCCCCGTACTCTGCGCGGCACGGCCGCTATCGAACTGACTGACGAGCTGATCGCCCTGGAGTGGGCCGCCTGGGCGGAGATCCAGGCCCGCGAGCTGACCGTGGAAACCGCCTGGGCCGTCCAGTGGGCGATCACCCTCGCGGGCCTGCGGTGACGCCCCCGGCATCGTCACCCGCGCGTGGGCGCGCCGGGCGCGGGGCTGACGCGCGCGGGGAGGTCCGGGCCAGCTTCCGCTGCTCTTTGATGCGCGCGCCGGTGTGGCCGTCGTCGGGCAAGGGCATACCGGTCTCCGTTCCTGACTCGCCGTCTGGAACGGTACCCGCGCGGCCGCGTGGTGGCCCCTGCATCGCCCCCGATCCGTCCCCGGACCGGAGGCGGGCTCATGTGATCGGATGGACGCATGACGAAGACGCTGTATCTGTTCGGGAGCGCCGCGCCGCCGGTCTTCGAGATCGGCCAGGTCATTCGGGATCTTCAGGCGCGCGGGTGGGACGTGTGCCTCGGGTTGACGCCGACGGCGGCCGACTGGCTGTCCGAAGAGCTGGTGGACCTGAAGGGGCTGACAGGGCACCCGGTGCGCTCGCGGCACAAACGGCCTGGAGAGCAGGATGTGTGGCCGAAGGCGGATGCGATCCTCTTCGCCCCGGTGACAGCGAACAGCCTGAACTCCTGGGCTCTCTGTCTGACCTCTGTATTCGTGGTCGGGGTGGCGGCGGAGGGCATCGGCAAGGGCATCCCGACAGTGGCCATGCCCTGCGTGAACGCGGCCTATGCCGCCCACCCGCAGATCGACCGCTCGGTGGAAATTCTCCGGGAGGCCGGGGTGGCGGTGCTGTACGGCCGGGATGGGTTCACTCCGAACCCTCCAGGGGTGAAGCGACCCTATCCCTGGGCGGCGGCGCTGCGCGCCGTTGAGCGGCACGCCCCGGCGCTCTGACGGACGCCCCGACAGAGCGCCGGTGGGCGATCACCGTCGCGGGCCTGCGGTGACGCGCCTGCGCGCCGGGGCGCGGGCTGACGCGGGCGGAAAGCTCCGGTCAGCGGAAGACGCCGGTGTGCCCCAAGGAGTAGCGGCCGGGCTGGGGGTAGACGGCGAGTCCGTGCGGGCCGCCGCCCACCGGGATGCGGGCCAGTTGTTTGCCGCTCCTGGTGTCGATCGCGTACACCTCGTCGTCGTACCGCCCCGACAGCCAGAGGACCTTGCCGTCGGCCGAGACTCCGCCCATGTCGGGGCTGCCGCCGTCGGGCAGCCACCACTTCTTGGTGAGCCCGTTCTTGGCGAAGTCGAAGACGGAGATGGATCCCTCGCCGCGGTTGGGGATGTACATCTCCCGGGAGTCGCGGCTGATGTAGAGCCCGTGGGCGCCCTCGCCGGTGGGGAGCAGCTTGGGGGTGGTGAACTTCTCGCCGTCGAGCACCCACACCCCGTGCGCCATCATGTCGGCGATGTAGAACGTCCCGCCGTCCGGGGAGATCTTCACATCCTGGGGCATCGCCCCCTCGAAGGGCAGTTTCTGCTGGGCGACGACCTCCATCCTCTCTGTGTCGACCTTGAGCAGCTCGCCGGAGAACTCGCAGGAGACGATGAAGTAGCGGCCGTCCGCCGAGAAGTCGGCGTGGTTGACGCCGAAGCAGGAGACCGGGGTGGTCTTCACCCGGTTCATGGTGTGCGGGTCGCGGAAGACCAGTTCGCGGTCGAGGGAGGCCATGACGACGGCGTACTTGCCGTTGGGCGTGAAGTAGAGGTTGTACGGGTCGTGCACCTCCACCGGGTCGCCCGCGGCGCCGGTGGCCGGGTTGATCGGGGTGAGGGTGTGGCCCCTGTTGTTGTTCACCCACAGGGTCTTCAGGTCCCAGGAGGGGACGACGTGCTGGGGCTGGACGCCGACCGGGATGGTCTCGACGACCTCGTAGCTCTTGGGGTCGATGACGGAGACGGTGTTGGAGTTGGTGTTGGGGACGTACACCCGGGAGGGGTAGTTCCGCACCACCGGGGAGAGCAGACCGGGCCGGTCGGCGGCGTAGATGTCCTTGGGGTCGAGTACCGGCGGCATGCCCGGCAGCCCGGCCGGGACGACGGGCTCCGGTGCGACCAGCGGGACCGCCGCCCCGGTCCTCCGGGTGTCGCCGGCCGTCGGGGAGCCCTCCCCGGCGCAGCCCGCGATCAGGGCGAGCAGGGCCCCGGTGGCCAGGGTGCCGGCCCGCCGGGTGAGTCTCAGTGGAGTGATTCGTCGGTGCATCAGCTCAGCAGCTCCGTGGTGGTCACCGCGCGCAGTCCGCGGCGGTCGAGATCGTCGAGGAGGGCGGGCAGCGCGGCGACCGTGTCCGCGTGGCCGAAGTGCAGGCTCACCACGGATCCGCGCCGGATCTGCCCGGTGACCGTACGGGTCACGGCCGCGGCCCCGGGCGAGGTGAAGTCGAGGGAGTCGAGGTCGTACGAGAGGACGTGCGGGTAACCGGCGCGCTGTGCGAGCCGGATGAGCGGCTCGGTGGCGTGCTGGGTGCGGGAGGGCCGGAACCAGGTGCCGATGGAGCCGGTGAGCCGGTGCAGCCGCCGCGCGCAGCCGGTGATCTCGGCGTAGGCCTCGTCCTCGGGCATCTCGGTGATGCTCAGATGGCGCTGGGTGTGGTTGCCCAGGTCGTGGCCGCCGTCGAGGATCCGGCGGGCGAGGTGGGGGTACTGGTCGAGCCAGCCGCCGATGGCGAGGACGGTGACCCTGGCGTTCGCCCGCTCGGCCTCGGCGAGGAGGGCGGTGGCGGTGGCGGGGTCGCCGCCGCCGTGGAAGGTGAGGGCGACCCGGTCGCGGTCGCGGGGGCCGTGGGTGATCTGCGCGGGCAGGCCCGGGAAGCGGCGGGCGGCGGGGGCGGCCCGGCCGCCGGGCGGGGGCGGGGCGGCCGGGGAGGACGGGGCGGCCGGGGAGGGCGGCGGCACCGTCCCGGCCCGCGGGGAGCCGTCGGTGCCGCCGGTACAGCCGGCGAGGGAGGCGCACACGGCGGCCCCCGCTGCGGAGCGCAGGGCGCGGCGGCGGTCGATCGGGGTCACGGGAAGGCAGCGTAGGGGTGAATGGTGGAAATAAGGATGATTTGCGCATTGAATGAACCCTGCGGGTCGCGGAGCCCGACCTGAAGCGGATCAAGGAAATATTCAACAGAAGGGAACTTTATGCAGCATTTATGAGGCGAGTGGCCCACCTCACCTGCGATTCACAAGTAATCTATGGCTATTCATCACATTTGTCCGAGTAGCGGATTTTGGTACGGAGGCCCCCGTCTGCCATAGTCGGTGGCACGACCCCCATTGACCCGGGCCAGGTCGTCTCTGTCGCCGTGGTACACCCCCCCGATCCACGGCGCTTCACAGAAGCCCCCCGGCGCCGACACCCTCGGACCGCGCGGGGGCTTCTGTGCGTTCCGGGCCGAACCAAAGCAGAAGGACTCGGGCACTCAGGGCGACGGGGTCGCGTACCGCTCGGTGATCCGCATCTCGAACCAGGTCGTCTTGCCGCGCGGCAGCAGATCCACGCCCCACCGGTCGGAGAGCTTGTCCACCAGGAAGAGCCCCCGCCCGCTGACGTCCATCGGCTGGACCGGCAGCAGACAGGGCAGCCCGCGCGAGGGGTCGCGCACCTCGATCCGGATCCAGCCCCGGCGGCGCAGCATCCGCAGCCCGAAGACCCGGGCCCCGGTGTGCCGCACGGCGTTCCCCACCAGCTCCGAGACGAGCAGCACCGCGTGCTCGGCGGTCTGCGCGGAGAGCGACCACTGCCAGAGCACGACGGAGTGGGTCAGCCGGCGGGCGGTGGCGGCGGATTCCGGGCGGGAGGGGAGCCGGACCTCCCCCTCGGTGGGGTTGCCGTACAGCTCCAGCGCCCTGAGGGACTGTTCGTCCTCGATGGCGGCCATCCACCGGGTGGCGACAGCGCTGTCGGACTGCCGCGGTTGCTCCACACCTTCGAGGCCCGCCATACCCCCCATCATGGCCGCAATGAGGGAGTTCCGTGGCCGTTCCAGCGGAACAGGGGGGCCGGGACGCCCCTGCCCGGAGGAGCCCCGGGCATATGACCATGGCGTCATGCGGGTTTCCGCTCCCCCACTGAGCTGCGTTGACACCCTGTCAACAACATATGTCGGACCGTCCGCCCCGGGATCTCCCCGAGATCTCCCCGGGGTTTTCTCCGTCCGGATTTCGGGCTCGCACCGCGTTGACGTCATGGGCGGATGGCGGGCGATTCCGCCAACAGCCCTCCATTCAGCGGAATTTCGCCTTACCGGGACCGTCCTCCACAAAGCTCCGCATCCCCGTCTCCCGGTCCTCGGTGGCGAAGAGACCCGCGAACCAGTTCCGCTCGATCGCGAGACCGGTCTCGATGTCCGTCTCCAGACCCGCGTCGACACACTCCTTGGCGGCCCGCAGGGCCAGCGCGGGCCCCTGCGCGAGCTTCGCGGCCCAGGCGCGGGCCTGCTCGTACACCTCGGCGGCGGGCGCCACCCGGTCCACCAGACCGAGCGCGAGCGCCTCGTCCGCCCGTACCTGACGGCCGGTGAAGATGAGGTCCTTGGCCCTGGACGGGCCGATCAGCCGGGAGAGCCGCTGGGTGCCGCCCGCGCCCGGGATCAGACCGAGGAGGATCTCGGGCTGGCCCAGCTTGGCGTCCTCGGCGGCGATCCGGAAGTCGGCGCAGAGCGCCAGCTCGCAGCCGCCGCCCAGGGCGTAGCCGGTGACGGCGGCGACGACGGGCTTGGGGATCCTGGCGATCGCGGTGAACGACTCCTGGAGGGCGCGGGAGCGGACCACCATCGCGGCGTGGTCCATCTCCCGCATCTCCTTGATGTCCGCGCCGGCGGCGAACACCTTCTCCCCGCCGTAGAGGATCACCGCCCGCACATCCTCGCGGCGGGTCGCCTCCGCCGCCAGCTCCAGCAGCCGGTCCTGCACGGCGATGTTCAGCGCGTTCATCGGCGGACGATCCAGCCGGACGGTGGCGACGCCGTCCAGGACCTCGAAGTGCACAGTCGCAGTCGTCATGACAGGAGGTTAACCGCCGCTAACGACAGCGGGCGATGCCGCTGCTTCTTCCACCGGGCTACTTCTTCCACTGGGCCCAGGACATGTTCCAGCCGTTGAGACCGTTGGACGGGGCGATCTGCTTGTCCTTGGAGTTCTTCACTATGACCACGTCGCCGAGGATCGAGCGGTCGTAGAACCAGGCGGCCGGGGACTTCTTGTTCCAGCCGCCACGCACATCGCTCAGCCCGACACAGCCGTGGCTGACATTCGCCGATCCGAAGGTGCCGGAGGAGGCCCAGTAGTTGCCGTGGAGGAAGGTGCCGGAGGTGGAGAGGCGCATCGCGTGCGGCACGTCCTTGATGTCGTACTCGCCGCCGAAGCCGACGGTGGCCCCGTTCATCCGGGTGACCTTGTACTTCTCGCTGATCACCATCTGCCCGTTGTAGGTGGTGGTCGCGGGGGCCCCGGCCGTTATCGGGATGTCCTTGATCTGCTTGCCGTCCCGGACGACCTTCATCCGCTTGGTCTTGGCGTCGACGGTGGACACCTGGCTGCGGCCTATCGTGAACGAGATCGTCTTGGCCTGCTTGCCGTAGACGCCGGGGCGGCCCTGGACGCCGTCCAGATTGAGCTTGACGGTGACCTTCGTCCCCGGGGCCCAGTACTTCTCCGGGCGGAAGTCGAGCCGGTCGTTGCCGAACCAGTGGCCCTCTATCGGCACGGACGGCACCGAGGTGACCGTGATGGCCCTCTCGACCGCATCCGGGTCGGTGATGCCCCGGGTGAAGTTGAGGGAGACCGGCATGCCGACACCGACCGTGGAGCGGTCCTCGGGGGTGTAGTGCCCGATGAAGGTGTTCTTCGGGGACAGGGTGGTGAAGGAGGTGTCCTTGGCGGACTCCCGGCCCTCCTCGTCCCGGGCGACCGCGTGCACCTTGTACCGGGTGGCCCCCGCCAGATGGTGCGACGGCTCCCAGGAGCCGCCGTCGGCGGAGATCCGGCCCTTGACCTCGACGCCCTTGCCGTCCTTGACGGTCACCGTGGTCAGCCGGCCCCGGTCGGCGGTGACCTTGAGCGCGCCGCTGGTGGCGGCGGTCCCCGCGCCGTCCTCGGGCGCGACGGTGACGACGGCCCGCGAGGGCCCGTCGGCGACCCGGCTCGCGCCGTCGCCGTTCTTCTCCCCGCCGGGGCCGGAGGCCTCCCGGTCACCGCCACCGCCGCCGCCCGCGCAGGCGGTCACCAGCACCAGCAGCGCCGCGGCGGTCGCGGCCCGCGCGGCAGCGCCCCCGCGTCCACGTGCGACGACGGCCGGCGCTCCCGATATCGGGTGCTGCTTCTTCCCCATGGTCTCTCCCCTCGCACGGCCTGGCCCCGCCACGGCCCGCGCCCCCGTACGCCATCCTTTGCGCACTCGAACAGAGAATCACACGGCATCCTTTGAACCCTTCTCGCGGATGTCACCGTTCGGTTCCAAGTTGTCCGGAAAACAGCCGTCCGGAAAGCGGTCGTCCGGGAGGCCGGGGCGGGAGGCCGGGAGGAGTCCTGGGCGAAGGGGAAAGAGAGGGGAGAGCGAGGGGAGAGCGAGGAGCCTCAGCGCAGCGCGGACCCCTCCTTCCAGCGGTTCCACTCCATGTTCCAGCCGCTCAGCCCGTTGTCGGGGGCGATCTCCCGCTCGGCCGAGCGGACCACCTCGACCACATCGCCGACCAGGGTGCGGTCGAAGAACCAGCCCGCCGGAGTCTCCCCGCTGCCGCCCTTCACATCGCGCAGTCCGACGCAGCCGTGGCTGAGGTTGACCTCGCCGAAGATGTCCGCGTCCTCCCAGTAGTTGCCGTGCAGAAAGGTGCCGGACTTGCTCAGCCGCATCGCGTGCGGCACGTCCTTGATGTCGTACTCGCCCTTGCCGCCGGAGTCGGTGAAGCCGACGGTGGCCCCGTTCATCCTGGTGACGTCGTGCATCTCGCTGACGACCATCTTCCCGTTGTACGTGGGGAACTTGGCCGCGCCCGCGGTGATGGGGATGGTGACCGGCGCGTTCCCCTCCCGCCGTACCGTCATCGTCTTCGCCTCGGCGTCCACCAGCGAGGTCTGCGAGCGGCCGACGGTGAAGGAGGTCTTCCGGTGCTGGATGCCGTACGCGCCCGGCGCGGCCTGCACATCGCGCAGCCGGACGTCGACGGTGACCTCGGTGCCCGGGGCCCAGTACTCCTTCGGCCGGAAGTCGAGCCGGGTGTCGCCGAACCAGCGCCCCACGATCTCGACGGGCGGCTCGGCGGTGACCCTGATGGCGCGCTGCACGGCGGCCCGGTCGGCGATCTTCTGGTTGAAGTCGAAGGAGACGATCATCCCGGTGCCGACGGTGGCGCGGTTCTCCGGCTTGAAGTAGCCGATGAAGCGGTGGTCGGGGACCTCGGTGGTGAAGGTGGTGTGGCGGGCCGAGCGCCGGCCGTGGCCGTCGAGGGCGACGACGTCGACGCTGTACTTGGCCGCGAGATCCAGCCGTACGCCGGGCCTCGGGCTCCAGCGGAGCCCGTCCTCGGAGATCGAGCCCGGCACCCGCGCGGGCGTCTCGTTCTCGATCCGGCGGACGGCGACCCGTTCCAGCCGCCCGCTGGGCAGCCGCACCCCGAGCGGAACACCCGGATCCACATCCTTCGCGCCATCGTCCGGAACGACCCGGATGACCTCCTCCGGGGAGCCCGCCTTGCCGCCGACGTCCAGGACGCCGTCGGCGCAGCCGGCCAGCCCGGCGAGCCCGGCCATCAGTCCTGCCCATGCCAGAGCGAACCCAGCGCCCCGGCCTGCCCGTCTCAGTGCGTGTCTCACGCTTCCCCCAACGACCGGGTCCCCCGGGGGAAACGTGGTCCGCGCACGGATGGGGCCGGACGGGCGGGGCGGCCGTGCCCAGCACCGAAGCGGCCGGTAAATAGGATGAGAGGTGTCAGGAATAAACCGTAGGCTCGCTCCTGATGTCCACTACACACACCCCCTCCGAGGACCGGTCCGCGGTCCGCTCGCTGACCCGGCTGTGGCCGTATGTCCGGCCGGTCCGCACGCGGCTGTTCCTCGCGGCGTTCATCGCGATCGTGGCCTCCTGTCTGAGCCTGGTCATCCCCCTCGTGCTGAAGTGGATGGTGGACGGCCCGGTCGCCGACCACGACCCGGGCGGGGTCTGGCTGGGGGCGCTCGCCCTGCTGCTGCTCGGCGCGGCGGAGGCGCTCCTCTTCGGCTTCCGGCGCTGGCTGGTGGCCCGCCCGCTGGCGGGGGTGGAGGCGGCCATGCGAGCCGCCCTCTACGCCCGTCTCCAGCGGCTGCCGGTCTCCTTCCACGACCGCTGGCCGTCGGGGCAGCTACTCTCGCGCGGTACGACGGATCTGATGCTGGTACGGCTGTTCCTGGCCTTCCCGCTGACCTTCCTGCTGGTCAACGGGGCCACGATCCTCGTCGGGTTCATGATCCTGTTCACCCAGGACTGGCTGCTCGCGCTGGTGCTGCTGGTGCCGGTGGTCCCGCTGACGGTCCTCATGACGTACTTCGAGGGGCGGTACGCGATCGCCGCCCGGCTGGCCCAGGACCAGGTGGGCGATCTGACCACGCTGGTCGAGGAGAGCGTCCTGGGCATCCGGGTGGTCAAGGGCTTCGGCCGCCACCGGAGCCAGGCGCGCGCCTTCCGTGACATGGCGAAGGAGCTGCGCGGCACCGAGCTGTCCAAGGCCCGGCTGCTGGCGGGCATCTGGGCGGGGGTCACCGTCATACCCGAACTGGCGATCGGCACCGCGCTGGTGCTGGGCTCGGTGCAGGTGGCCGAGGGGGATCTCTCGGCGGGCACGCTGGTGGCGTTCCTCTCCATCGCGCTGGCGCTGCGGTGGCCGGTGGAGTCGATGGGCTTCCTGCTGGCGATGTGCCAGGAGGCGGCGAGCGCCACCGACCGCTTCTTCGAGGTGATGGACGAGGAGCCGGAGGCGGACACCCCGGGGGCGAGGAGCGAGAAGGCCGACGGCCCCGACAGCCCGGACGGCGGCGGCATGCGGTTCGAGGCGGTCGGTTTCCGCCATTCCGACACCGCCGAGGACCTCCCCGCCGTACTCGGCCCGATCGATCTGCACATCCGGCCCGGCGAGACGATGGCCCTGGTCGGCGGCACCGGCAGCGGCAAGACCACGCTCACCTCCCTGGTGCCCCGGCTGCACGAGATGACCTCCGGCCGGATCACCCTGGACGGCGAGGACATCACCGCCATGCCCAGGGAGCGGCTGCGCTCGCTGGTGTCGGTCGCGTTCGAGGAGCCGACGCTGTTCTCCACGACGGTCGGCGAGAACGTCCTCATGGGCGCGGACCCGGACCGCGCGGACCCGGCCGAACCGAACGGCGGGTCCCGTGCGGAGGACCTGGAGCGGGCGCTGCGGGTGGCCCAGGCCGGCTTCGTCCACTCGCTCCCCGACGGGGTGGACACCGAGGTCGGCGAGCAGGGCCTGAGCCTGTCGGGCGGCCAGCGCCAGCGGCTCGCCCTGGCGCGGGCGGTGGTCGGCAGGCCCCGCTTCCTCGTCCTCGACGACCCGTTGTCGGCGCTCGACGTCCACACCGAGGCGCTGGTCGAGGCCGCCCTGCGGGAGGTGCTGCGGGAGACCACCGCCCTGGTGGTGGCCCACCGCCCCTCCACCGTGCTGCTCGCGGACCGGGTGGCGCTGCTGTCCGGCGGGCGGATAGCGGCCGTGGGCACACATCAGGAACTGCTGCGCACCAACGCCGAGTACGCCTGGCTGATGTCGGGAACCGGCACCCAGAGCCCCGCCGCCGGGGCGGACCGTACGGCGACGGAAGCCGACCGTACGGCGACGGAAACGGAAAGGGACGCGCGATGACCGCCCCCACGACCTCCGGCCCCACCGAGCACACGGACCGCCCCGGCGGCCCCGGCGAGGCGGCGGGCCACGCCCCGGGAGCGCCGGACGACACTCCGGGCCCCCGGAGCGCCGACCCCTTCGACCGGGACGATCTGCCCACGGTGAAGGGCGCCACCGGCGCCCTGCTGCGCTCGCTGCTCTCCCCGCACCGCCCGAGGGTGATCCGGCTCGCCCTGATCCTGCTGATCCAGCAGGCCGCCATCCAGGCCGGACCGCTGCTGGTCGCGTACGCCATCGACCGGGGCGTGCCCGCCTTCCGCGACCGGGACTACGGGCCGCTGATCGCCGTGGCCGTCGGCTACGCGCTCTGCTCGCTCGGCGCGGGGCTCTTCCAGTACCTGTTCATCATGGTCTCCGGCCGGCTCAACCAGGATGTGCTGCTGGATCTGCGCGGGCGGATCTTCCGCCACTCCCAGGCGCTGAGCGTCGACTTCCACGAGCGCTACACCTCGGGCCGGCTGATCTCCCGCTCCACCACCGATGTCGAGTCCCTGCGGGAGCTGCTCGAAGAGGGCCTCCAGGAACTCATCAACGTCATCCTGGGCTTCGTCTACATCTCCGTGATGCTGCTCTGGCTGGATCTGGGGCTCGGCTCGGTCGCGGTGGCCTCCTTCATCCCCCTGTATCTGCTCATCCAGCTCTACCGGCGGCGCGCCGGAGTCATCTACAGCGAGCGGTCCACCGCGATCGCCGGGGTCATCGTCAAGTTCACCGAGACCCTGAACGGCATCCGCCCGGTGCGGGCCTTCCGCCGCGAGCGGGCCAATGACGAGGCGTTCCGGCTGCTCAACGAGCACCACGGCCGCAGCAACGGCGACACGCTGATCGAGATGGCGCGCTATGTCGTCGGCTCCCGGCTGGTCGCCAACACGGCGGTCGCGGGGATCGTGCTGTGGGGCGCCTACCGGGTCGCGGACGGGACGCTGGCGCTCGGTGTGCTGGCGGCCTCGGTGCTCTATCTGCGGCGGCTGTACGACCCGATCGACCGGCTCGGGATGTTCCTCAACTCCTACGAGAGCGCCGCCGCCTCGCTGACGAAGATCGCGGGCCTGCTGGCCCAGACGCCGACCGTGCCGGAGACCGAGCACCCCCGGGAGCTGCCGCCGCGCCGGGGCGGCATGCCGGGCCGCGCGGTGGACTTCGAGAGCGTGCGGTTCGCCTACCGGACCGGCGGCGAGGTGCTGCCCCGCTTCGATCTGGCGATCCCGGCCGGGCAGACGGTCGCGGTCGTCGGCTCGACCGGCGCGGGCAAGTCCACCCTGGCCAAGCTGCTGGCCCGGTTCTACGACCCGACCGAGGGCCGGGTCCTGATCGACGGGGTGGATCTCCGGGAGCTGGACACTCCCGAGCTGCGGCGCGGGGTGGTGATGGTGACCCAGGAGGCGTTCCTGTTCTCCGGCACGATCGCGGAGAACATCGCCATCGGCCGGCCCGACGCCACCCGCGAGGAGATCGAGGGCGCGGCCAAGGCGATCGGCGCGCACGACTTCATCAGCGGCCTCCCGGACGGCTACGACACCGACGTCCGCAAGCGCGGCGGCCGGATCTCGGCGGGCCAGCGGCAGCTGGTCGCCTTCGCCCGGGCGCTGCTGGCGGACCCCGCGGTGCTGATCCTCGACGAGGCGACCAGCTCGCTCGACATCCCCGGCGAGCGGTCGGTGCAGCGGGCCATGGACACCGTGCTGCACGGGCGTACGGCGGTGGTGATCGCCCACCGGCTCTCCACGGTCGAGGTCGCCGACCGGGTGCTGGTGATGGAGCACGGCCGGGTGGTGGAGGACGGCTCCCCGGCCGAACTGATCGGCGGGACGGGCCGGTTCGCGGATCTGCACCGGGCGTGGCGGGACAGTCTCGTCTGACCCCGCCGGACTCGCCGCCTGTCGCACCACCGGGCGCACCACCGGGCGCCGCGCCGGGCTCACCCCGGGCTCACCCCGGGCTCGCAGGCGGCGCCCGGCGCTTACCGGCCGGATCGGGCGCCCCGGCGGGCGCGCCGGGGCGGGCCCGCGCGACATACGGCGGTAATGGCCGCCGGGGTGCGCGGCTCCTGGGGCCGGGGTGACAGCCAGGGGCGCACGAGGACGCAACACGGCTGAAACGTCCGCTCAACGAACACGGCCCTTCGGTCAACGGACGAGTTCCGGCCAATCCTTGACGGGGCCCTGACAGGAACTGGTTACTCCTGCCACTCTTCCCCCGTTCCCCGCACCACTTGCTCCGCACGCTCGCCCGGGCGGCCCACCGCGCCGTCCGGTACCGCCTCGCAGAAGGAGTTCGTGTGAGATCCACGCCACGACGTCGCACCACCGCGACCGGTGCCTTCATCGCCACGGCCGCGCTCCTGGCCGTAGCCGTTCAGACCGGCGTGCCGGCCGCGGCGTCCCCGGCGGCCGCGCCCGCCGCCGCGCAGGCGGGCAAGGCCGACCCCGGAGCGCTGCCGGCGAGTCTCACCCCCGCGCAGCGCGCCGGGCTGATACGGGCCCGGAGCGCGACC
>NZ_BMWG01000019.1 GCF_014651115.1 Streptomyces inusitatus
GGGTCTGGCGGGGTCTGGTGCGTGCGATCGCAAGGCGGAGGAGGGAGTCGACGCGGAGCGTCGGCGACCGACGACAACGCGGCGAGCGTGCGTGCCAGGGCACGACAGGCAGACGGGACTTTGAAGACACGACCTAGCAGCTGTCCCTCGGCGCGAGACCCTGCGGCGACGGTGTCCGGTCCCGGTAGGTCCGCTCCAGGAACCGCAGCAGGGCGTCCACGTCCCCGGTGTTGGAGGGCAGTCCGACCGAGACCCGGATCGCGCCGGCGGAGGGGAGTCCGAGCCGGGAGAGATAGTCCTCCATGGTCAGCGCCCCCCGGTCACGGCCGGTGCGGCGCAGCGCGTCCGCGCCGATCCCGAAGGCGGCCTCGCCCGCGCCCGGGTTGCAGAAGCAGCCCGTACGCAGGGAGATCCCGGCGGCCGAGCTGTCCCGGGCGACGATCCGCTCGTCCACGACGAGGCCGCGCGCGTCGAGGACGTTGAGGGCCACCGTGCCGCCGCGCCGGGCGGTGGTGCGGGGCCCGTACAGCCGGATCAGCGGCCGGCCGTCGCCGTGCCGGAGCCGGGCGAGGCCCGACAGCAGCCGGGCGGTGAGCCGGGCGACATGGTCGTGGACGGCTTCGACGCCGATGGACTCGATCCAGTCGAGCCCGGTGCGGACCTCCGGAATGGCGTGGAAGTCGAGTGTGCCGTCCTCGAACGCCGCCGCCCCCTCGGCGAGCCGGTGCCACCGGCCCAGGGCGCTGACGACCTGGATGGTGCCGCCGGAGAACCAGGGCCGCCGCAGCAGCGCCAGTGAGCTCTTGCGGGCGATCAGGCATCCGACCCCGGTGGGGTAGCCGAAGACCTTGTACCAGCTCAGTACGGTGAAGTCGGGTCCCCAGCGGCTCAGTCGGAGCGGGTTGGCGGCGGCGAAGGCCGCGGCGTCGAGCAGGACGTGCCAGCCGCGCTCCCGGGCGCGGGCGATCCACTCCGGTGGATGGCGGACCCCGCTGAAATTGCTCTGCGCGGGGAAGGCGAACAGCCCCCGGCCGCCGCGCCGTCCGCGCAGCGCGCGTCCCATCTCCTCCTCGTCGACTCTCATCTCCGCTCCCGCGAGCGGGATGTAGGTGGTCGGCGCGCGGCGGACGCGGGCGAACTCCCGCAGGCCGTTGACGGAGTTGTGGTTGTCGAGGGTGAGCAGCAGTTCGGCCCGGCGGCGGCGGAAGGGATAGCCCTCGCCGACGAGCCGGCAGGCGGCGGTGGCGTTCGCGGTGAAGACGACGGTGTACTCGGCGGGGTCGGCGTCCGCGAAGCTGAGCACCCGCTCCCGGGTCTCGTCGACGAGGGCCGTGGTGGGTGTGGAGGCCGGGCTGTGGGTGTGGGGGTTGCCGAAGACGCCGCCGGTGAGGCGCTCGGTCTGGGCGCGCAGCTGCCGGCGGGCCGGCAGTCCCGCGCCGGTGTGGTCGAGGTATATGTGGCGGGTCTCGTCCAGATAGCCGTACTCGACGGCTCGTATGTGCGCGAATCCGTCCCGGTCGCCGGTGCCTTCGGGGTGGTCCCACGGCAGATGTCGGCTGTCGGTCTCGGTGATGTTCTCGGTCATTCCGTCCCCTGTCCGGCTCCCCCGGTTCCCAGGATGCGGCCGGGCACGGCACCGCTGCAAGAACGCCGTGACACCTGACACCCATGGACCGGACGGTGGGATTCCACGGCGCGGGGCCGGGGTCTCACGCGCTCCCCGGCGCGCGCCGGGGGCGGGAGCGGGGTGAGGATGGCCTTCGGTGGAGAGGTGTCCAGGGAGGTCCGGGTGGAGCAGACCATGAGAGCCGTCGTCCTGTCGGAGCCGGGGCCGCCGGAGAGGCTGGAGGTGCGGGTGCTGCCGGTGCCCGAGCCGGGGCCGGGGTGGGTGCGGATCAAGGTGGAGGCGTTCGGGCTCAACCGTTCGGAGCTTCACACCCGGCTCGGTCTGGCCGAGGGCGTCACCCTTCCGAGGGTGCTGGGCATCGAGGCGGCCGGGACCGTGGACAGCGACCCGGACGGGGTACTGCCGCGGGGGCGGCAGGTCGTCGCGATGATGGGCGGGATGGGCCGTACCTACGACGGCGGGTACGCCGAGTACACGGTCGTGCCGCGTTCGCAGGTGATCCCCTTCGCGTCCGCGCTGCCCTGGGAGACGCTGGGGGCGCTGCCGGAGACCCTTCAGACCGCCTACGGTTCGCTGACCACCGGGCTGGACCTGGCGGCGGGGCAGACGCTGCTGATCCGGGGCGGGACCTCCGCGCTGGGGCTGGCCGCTGCCGCCCTCGCCGGGGATCTCGGCGCGACGGTGCTGGCGACCACCCGCTCCCCGGAGCGCACCGGGGCGCTCGCCGCCCATGGGGTCGACCATCCGCTGGTGGACGACGGCGCGATCGCCGCGAAGGTCCGGGAGATCGTCCCGGCGGGGGTGGACGCGGCGCTGGAGCTGGTGGGGACGCCCACCTTGCCGGACACCCTGGCGGCCACCCGGGTGCACGGCACGGTCTGCTTCACCGGGATGCTCTCCAACCAGTGGATCGTCCACGACTTCTACCCGATCGGGTATCTGCCCAGCGGGGTGCGGCTGACCGCGTACGCCGGGGAGGCGGCCGATCTGCCCGCCGGGGTTCTCCAGCGCACGCTGGACCGTATCGCCGCCGGAGAGCTGTCCCTGGGGCCGGTCCATGTGTACGGGCTGGACGGGATCAGGGACGCCCACCGGGATCTGGAGGAGGGGCGGAGAGCCGGAAAGCTCGTCGTACGTCTGTGAGTCCGCCCCGCGCCCCCGCCCCCGCCCCCGAACGCGCGGTGTCAGCCGGTCCGGCGGGCCTCGACCACCATCGGGACATGGTCGGGGTGGGCCATCGCGGAGGCCGCCTCACGGGTGATGTGGCCGTCGACCGGGCGCAGTCGCCAGCGCGCGAGGATCGTCGCCAGGGCGATGGTGGCCTCGGTCCAGGCGAAGGCGTCGCCGATGCATTTGCGGTTGCCCGCCCCGAAGGGGACGAATGCCTCGCGCGGGACGGCGGCGCGCCGTTCGGGCAGCCAGCGATCGGGTTCAAAACGTTCCGGGTCGCTGTAGAGGGCCGGGTCGCGGTGGACGGCGTAGAGGCTGAAGGCGATCTCGGTTCCGGCGGGGACGCCGAAGCCGCCGAGTTCGACGGGCTGGGTGGTGCGGCGCATCAGGAGGGTGACTCCGTGCAGCCGGATCGCCTCGTCCAGCACCCGGCGGACGGCGGTCAGCCGGGGCACGTGGTCCAGGGTCACCGGCCGCTCCCCCACCACCTCGTCGATCTCGGCGAGCACCTGGCGTTCGGCCTCGGGGTGGCGGGCCAGTTCGTGGAAGACCCAGCTGAGTGTGGAGGCGGTGGTCTCGGTGCCGGCGAAGAGGATGGTGACGAGTTCGTCGCCGACCTCCTCGTCCGTCAGCCCGGCGCCGGTCTCCTCGTCCCGCGCGTCGAGGAGTAACGAGACCAGATC
The DNA here is from genome assembly GCF_014651115.1 of Streptomyces inusitatus. Lineage (GTDB taxonomy): Bacteria > Actinomycetota > Actinomycetes > Streptomycetales > Streptomycetaceae > Streptomyces > Streptomyces amakusaensis. The sequence continues at coordinate 3,481 of NZ_BMWG01000019.1, forward strand.
GTGGCGTCCGCTCCAGCCCTCTCGGCGGGTGGCGGCCACCACCTCGTCGATGATGCCCCGCATGCTCTTCCTCGCGCGGTCGAAGTCCCGGTTCGGCCGGATCGGCAGGATGTCGAGGAAGCGCGGCGAGGCCGCCCGTACCAGCACGTTCTTGAGGATGACGGGCAGATCCCGGCGTACCGCCTCGATGGCGGGCCGGCCGAGGTCGCCGGAGAACATCGTCTCGCTCAGGGTGGCGATGGCGTAGTCGCTCATGACGCGTTCTACGGCGATGCGCCGGCCGTCGGTCCAGGATTCGGCGAGGGCGAGTGCGTGACGGCTCATGACCTCCGTGTATCCGGCGATCCGGGTCCGGTGGAACATCGGCTGGATGAGGCGGCGGTGGGTGCGGTGCTGCTCGCCGTTGGCGTTGGCGAGGCCGTTGCCGAAGATCGGGCGGACCCGGTCGTAGAGCCGGCCCTTCTCGAAGGAGCGGGCCTGGGCGACGGTGATCTGGTGGATCAGTTCGGCGGTGGTGGCGAAGTACACGGGCATGGTGCCGAGATCGACGCGGACCAGTGGGCCCGTTCTCCGCAGCGAGGCGAGAAAGCCGAGCGGATCGCGCCCGAGCCTCAGGGTGTGGCCGAGGAACGGCAGCGCACCGGGCGCTCGGGGGATCTGTAGCAGGCCAGCGGGCAACTCGCGTACTCCTCTTCTGCTCTTCCGTGTCGGCCCGTCCGCCCGGTCAACAGCTTCGCGTTCAGGGCGTGTTCAGCGTTCCGTACGGACGGTGACTGATCGAATACGCGGCATCGTACCCATGGGGCACGGCCGTTCCCGGGGTCACACGTTCCCCTCACGTCACCGTCACCGAAGGCCCAAACGCCGCGCGCCGACGGGAGTGGATCTCTCGTCGGCGCGCTGTGGACCGAGGGGGTACGGGTGGGCTCAGCCGAGGAGCGACTTCCACCAGGAGCGCCGCCGGGGCGGCGGGCCGGGCCGCTCGGCGGGGGCGGGATCGGCGGCGGATCGCGGAGTGCCGTCTTCCGCCCGGGGGGCGGCGATCGCGGGGGGCGGCTCGAATCGTACGGGGAGGGACTCCACGCGCTCGGTCAGCCAGGCGGCGCTGGTCTCCAGCTCGGCCTCGGAGACGGCGAGTTCGAGACCGGGGAGCATGGTCAGCAGGGTGTCGATGCCGGTTTCGGCGATGGCGCGGCCGATGTCCTGCCCCGGGCACTCGTGCGGGCCGCTGCTGAAGGACAGGTGCGAGCGGTTGCCGTGGACGGGGGCGGAGAGGTCGGGGCGGATGTCGGGGTCGGTGTTGCCCGCGGCCAGGCCGAGCATGAGCAGATCGCCCGCCTTGATCCGGCGGCCGCCGAGCACGGTGTCGCCGACGGCCCAGCGGCCGGGGATCGTGGAGAGCGGCGGGGCGTCCCAGAGCACCTGTTCCAGCGCGTCGGGCAGGGTCATCTGGCCGCCGGAGAGGCTGGCGCGGAAGCGCCGGTCGGTGAGGACGAGCCGCAGGGTGTTGGCGATCAGGTTGACCGTCGTCTCGTTGGCGGCGACGAGCACGAGCCGCAGATGCTCGACGACCTCGTTCTCGGTGAGGTCGGACTCGTGGCCGATCAGCCGGCTGGCGAGGTCGCGCCCCGGCCGTACCCCCTTGCGCCGGACCAGGGAGCGGAGGGTGTCGACCACGAACTCGTTGCTGACGAGGGCGGTCTCACTGCCCTTCATCAGGTCGAGGGAGGCGTCGACCAGCCGGGGGCCGTTCTCCTCGGGCATGCCCAGCAGCTGGGTCATCACCAGCATGGGCAGCTTCTCGGCGTACTCCGGGATCAGATCCGCGCTGCCCCTCCCGGCGAAGGCGGCGACCAGCTGGCGGGTGTGGCGGGTGACATGGCGGCGCACCCCGTGCCGGTTGAACTGGGCGAGCCCGTCGGTGACGGCGCGGCGGAGTCTGGCGTGCTCGTCGCCGTCAGTGAAGACGCAGAGCGGCTTCCACTGGAGCATCGGCATCAGCGGGGAGTCGGCGGCGACCCGGTCCTCCCGGAACATCGTCCAGAGCCGCGAGTCACGGGTGTACAGCGAGGGCGTGCGCATGACTTCGAGGTTCTCCCGGTGGCCGAGGACCAGCCAGGCGGGCAGATCGCCGTGGATGAGCACCGGCGCGACCGGGCCGTACTCCCGGCGGAGCATCTCGTACAGCGCCCGGGGGTCGTTCTCCGCGACCGGCCCGTAGAGCCTGTGCAGTCCGTCGGGTCCCATGTTGTGCGCGGGGCAGCCGGGCGGCGGCACAGGGGCGGAAGCATCGCGGTGGACATCTGGGCGCGGGGTGGTCACAGGGCCTCCGAAGCCATGGTGAGGAGCGCGCCGCGCGGGCGGACACGGTCGCGGAGATCCCGGCGGGGCGCTCACGGACATCTCTTGCGGCAGGGACCACCGAGCCGCGGTCCCTGCCGCGGTCATACAAGATCCTTGAGCCGCTGGCAGCATATCCCTGTTCCGGCGGGGCCCGACAAGCCGTCAGGCCGCCGCGGCCGGGCGCTGTTTCCCCGTCCTCCCGTCTCCCCGCCCCGGGCTGCCGCACACTGGTGTCATGAAGGATCGGGCGACGCATGATCTCCTCGAACGGTTCACCGGTGGGATCAGGGAGCTGCTGGGGCCGGTCTCGGTGTGGGCCCATGGCTCGCTGGGCGGTGGCGGCTATGTCCAGGGCCGCAGCGATCTCGATCTCATCGCGGTGCTCGCCCGGCCCGTCCCGGTGGCGGAGAGACGGCGGCTGGCCGCCTTCCACCGGCGGCTGGAGCGGGAGGAGCCGCTCGCGGCGAAGCTGCACTGCGGCTATCTCCCGGTCGGCCGGACGGCGGATCCGGCCCGCCGCCATCTCGCCTGGGCCCACCGGGAGCTGTACCTCAGGCCCGTCACCGAGGTGACCCGGTGCGAGCTGCACCGGTTCGGGGTGGTGCTGCACGGCCGGCCGCCCGCCGAAGTGCTGCCGCCGGTGAGCGAGGAGGTGCTCGTGGACTTCGTCGTCCGGGATCTGCGGGGCTACTGGCAGCCCCTGGTACGGAAGCGGAAGCTGTGGCGGCAGGATGTCTGGGTCGATCTGGGCATGCTGACCCTGGCGCGGGCCTCGGTGACGGTCCGGACCGGCGCGCTGATCTCCAAGGCCGAGGCGCTCGATGTCCTTCGCGCCGATCCGGCCGCGCCCGTCGAGGTGGTCGAGGACATCCGGCGGCGGCGGAGCGGCGAGGAGGAGGTGGTCCCGCCCGGGTGGATCGAGCGCAGGGCGGGGCTGACGGCCGCCTTTCTGGGGCCCGCCATCGAGCGGGTCGCCGGGAGCGCGGGGCGCTGATCGCCGTGGTCGCCCGGCCCGGCCGTCCGCCCGGCCGCCTGTCGGTTCAGCGGTTCGGCGGTTCGGCGGTTCAGCCGCGAGGCGGTGCGGTCGCGGCCGGGGGGTGGTCGGGTTCGGGGATGGTGGCGGAGCCGGTGGGGGCGGAGTTGAGCACCCAGAGACCGGTGAGTACGGCGAGGGTGAAGACGGCGGCGACCAGGAGGGTGAGGACCAGCCGGCGGCGGCGTTCGCGCCGCCGCCAGTGGACGCGCGCGGTGTGGTAGGCGTCGGGCGCGGGATGCACCTGCCCGGCCAGGGCGGTCATCGCCTCGGTCAGCCGGCGTTCGGTGTCGGGGCCGGTCATCGGCGGTTCTCCAGCACCTGGGTCAGCGCCGCGATGCCGCGCGCGGTGTGGGTTTTGACCGATCCGGAGGAGATTCCCATGGCGGTGGCGATCTCGCCTTCCTTGAGGCCCATCCAGTGGCGCAGGACGAGTGCCTCGCGCTGCCTGGGGGGCAGTTGCCGAAGGGCGTTGATGAGCGCCCGCTGATCGTCGTGGAGCAGTGCGGTGGACTCGGCGGACACGGCCCATTCGACGGGCGGGGGCTCGGCGTGTTTGCGGACGATCTGGAGGTGGCGTATCCGCATCCGGGTGAGGTTGCAGACGACCGAGCGCAGATACGACTCGGCGCGGTCGGCGTCGCGCAGTTTGCGCCACTTGCGATAGATCTCGTAGTAGGACTCGGCGACGATGTTCTCCGGGTCGTCGGCCCCGAGCAGGGCGGCGAGCCGGAGCATCGAGGTGTAGTGACGCTCGAAGAGACGGGCGAGCGCCGTCTCCCGCTCCTGTTCGACGGGGTCGGTCGGGTCGACAGGGTCGACGGAGTCGGCGGGGGCGGCGGGTTCAGGGGGAGCGGCGAGCGCTTCGGCGGCCCGCGACGGCGGCGGGAACAGCGTGCGGGTGGCGGGTGGTGTCCGTCTCATGGGGAGCTGGTTCCCGTCTGGGGCCGGGGCCGGTGGTCGGTTCGCCGGGCGAGCGAGGTGGTGTCGGGGCCGGTGGGCACACCCCGCCGCCGCAGCAGCGCGGTGCCCGCCACCGCGACGCCCGTGTTGAGCAGCAGCGCGGCGAGCCCCGCGTAGATCTCCACGGTGTGACCGCCGAAGCCCAGCGGGACGACCGGTGAGAAGCCCCGCCGGACGACCATGACCGTACCGAGGAGCATGCCCGCCGCCCACCCCGCGAGCAGCGCCCGGTGGTGCAGTCGGCGAGTGTAGAGGCCTATCGCGACGGCGGGGAATATCTGGAGGATCCATACGCCGCCGAGCAGTTGGAGATTGATCGCGGCCTGGTCGCGCAGCCCGAGGACGAAGGCGATCGCGCCCGCCTTCGCGGTGAGGGAGACGGCCCGGGCTATGCGTACCTGCCGTTTGGGGGTGGCGGTGGGGTGGACGTACTCCACATACACGTTCCGTACGAAGGAGGTCGCCGCCGCCACCGACATCACCGCCGCCGGGACCAGGGCTCCCACCGTGATCGCGCCGAGCACCAGCCCGGTGAGCGGGGCCGGAGCCAGCCGGTCCACCAGCATCGGCACGGCGGACTCGGAGCCGGGGCCGGGTGTGCGCACTCCGGCGGCGACGGCGGCGATCCCCAGCAGGCCGAAGAGGGCGAGCACCGCCGTCCAGGCGGGCAGGCCCACACAGACCCGGCGCAGGGTGGCGGGCCCCCGGGCGGCGAAGGCCGCGGTCAGTACATGCGGGTACATCAGCAGGGCGAGCGCGGAGCCGAGCGCGAGGGTGGCGAAGGCGAGCCGCTGGTCGTCGGCGAGGAGGAGGGAGGCCTGCGGGCCGCCCCGGTCGCCGAGCCGGGCCGCCGCGGCGGCGAAGACCGCGCCGGGGTCGCCGAACCGGTCGAGGACGAGCAGGCCGACGGCGAGCGCGGAGCCGAAGACGGCGACGGCCTTGAGCGCGGAGATGAGGGCGGGGGCGCGCAGCCCGTGCCGGTAGGTGGCGACGGCGAGGCCGGCGAAGAGGACCGCCATCGCGAGGTCGCCGACGAGCGCCGGTGCGGCGTCGAGGCCGCTCGCGGCGAGCACGGCCCGGATGCCGAGGAGCTGGAGCGCCAGATAGGGCATGGTGGCGAGGATGCCGGTGAGCGCCACGGCCAGGGCCAGCGGCGGCGAGCCGTAGCGGGCGCGGACGAAGTCGGCGACGGTGATGTGGCCGCCGGCGCGGGCCACCGACCAGAGCCTGGGCAGCAGGACGAAGGCGAGCGGGCAGACGATGACCGTGTAGGGGACGGCGAAGAAGGCGGGCGCGCCGTTGCCGTACGCGAGCGCGGGGACGGCGGTGAAGGTGTACGCGGTGAACATCGTGCCGCCGAGCAGCAGCCAGGTCCAGCCCGTGCCCAGGCTCCGGTCGGCGAGTGCCCAGCCCTCCAGCGCGGGGAGTCTGTCCCTGGTGTTGAGCCGCCGGGCGCGGGCGGCCAGCAGGGAGGCCGCGCCGACGACGGCGAGGAACGCCGCGACGGCGGCTCCTTCGGTCATGGTCACCGTCCGGGCTGCGGGCTGTGAGCTGGGATGCGTCCCCGCGGGGAAGGGTGAGGGCGCGGGCGTGGAAATCTCCCGCCCCCGTGTGTCAACCAAACCGTGGAGATCGGCAACTCTTCCACAGACCGTCCGGAATCGGGGACCGGGATGGGACGACTTGGGAGGAATCCATGAGAGGGGACGGCCGCCGCGCGGGGTCCGGCGGAGCGGGGAGGGTCCGCCGGGGCACGGCCGGGGTCTGTCTTCTCGCGCCGGTCGTGGCGCTGTTGTGGGTGCCGGGGTACGCGCGGGAGGAGCCCCGGCTGGCGGGGGTGCCGTTCTTCTACTGGTACCAGCTCGCCTGGGTGCCCCTGTGCGCTCTCGGTCTGCTCGCCGCGTATCTGCTGACGCGGCGGGCCGCCGGGCCGGGGCCGCCGCCCGCGCCGGCGCCGGATCCCTGAGCCGACCCCGTACCTCCGTACCTCCGTACCCGGTCCTGGTCCCAGTCCCGGTCCCGGTCCCGTACCCGGTCCTGTCCGAACCGTCCGTCCGTCCGTCCGTCACCAGCCGTTCGTCACCAGCCGTCTGCCGTCTTTCTGAGGAGCCAGTGTGTCCCGGTCATCCACGCCCCTGTCGCGGGCCAATCCGAAAACGATTCTCGTGTGGACTGCGGTCGCCATCGTCGGCGCGGTCTGTTGGGGGGTGCTGGCGCTCGCCCGGGGCGAGGAGATCTCGGCCGTCTGGCTGGTCGGCGCGGCGCTGGGCTCGTACGCCATCGCCTACCGCTTCTACTCCCGTTTCATCGCCAGGCGGGTGCTGCGGCCCGACGACACCCGGGCGACGCCGGCCGAGCGGCTGGAGGACGGCGTCGACTATCAGCCCACCGACCGGCGGGTGCTGCTGGGCCATCACTTCGCGGCCATCGCGGGGGCCGGCCCCCTGGTGGGTCCGGTGCTGGCGGTGCAGATGGGATATCTGCCGGGCACGATCTGGATCGTCTTCGGAGTGATCTTCGCCGGTGCCGTCCAGGACATGGTGGTGCTGTTCCTGTCGATGCGCCGGGACGGCAAGAGCCTGGGGCAGATGGCCCGTGAGGAGATCGGCAAGGTCGGCGGCGCGGCGGCGCTGATCGCCGTCTTCGTCATCATGATCATCCTGCTGGCGGTGCTGGCACTGGTCGTGGTCAGCGCCCTGGCGCATTCGCCCTGGGGCACCTTCTCGGTGGCGATGACCATTCCGATCGCCCTGTTCATGGGCTTCTATCTGCATGTGTTCCGCCCGGGGCGGGTGCTGGAGACCAGTCTGATCGGGGTCGTGCTGTTGTTGCTGGCGATCGTGGGCGGCGGCTGGATCGAGAACTCCTCGCTGGCGGACACCTTCACCCTCAGCCCGACCACCCTCGTCTTCTCGCTCGTGGGGTACGGATTCGTCGCCTCGGTGCTGCCCGTGTGGATGCTGCTCGCGCCGCGCGACTATCTCTCCACCTTTATGAAGATCGGCACCATCGCGCTGCTGGCGCTCGGCGTGCTGTTCGCCGCCCCCATGCTCCAGGCCGACGCCATCACGTCCTTCGCCTCCTCGGGCCAGGGACCGGTCTTCGCGGGGTCGCTCTTCCCCTTCCTGTTCATCACCATCGCCTGCGGCGCGCTCTCCGGCTTCCACGCCCTGGTCTCCTCCGGCACCACGCCGAAGCTGATCGAGAAGGAGTCCCAGGTCCGGATGATCGGCTACGGGGCGATGCTCATGGAGTCGTTCGTCGCCGTGATGGCGCTGATCGCCGCCTCCGTGCTCGACCCCGGTCTGTACTACGCGATGAACGCCCCGGCCGGACTCCTGGGCTCCAGCGTGGAGTCCGCCTCCGCCGCCGTCGCCAATCTGGGCTTCACCATCTCGCCCGAGGAGCTGACGGCGGCGGCCAAGGCGGTGGAGGAGTCCACCCTGGTCGCCCGTACCGGTGGAGCGCCGACCCTGGCGGTCGGCATGTCGCAGATCTTCTCGGACGTCATCGGCGGCGAGGGGATGAAGGCGTTCTGGTACCACTTCGCCATCATGTTCGAGGCGCTGTTCATTCTGACGACCGTCGACGCCGGAACCCGGGTGGGACGGTTCATGCTCCAGGACATGCTGGGCAATGTGTGGAAGCCGCTCGGCCGGGTCAACTGGAAGCCGGGCATCTGGCTCGCGAGCGCGCTGGTGGTGGCCGGCTGGGGGTACTTCCTGTACGCCGGGGCCACCGACCCGCTCGGTGGGATCAACCAGCTCTTCCCGCTCTTCGGCATCGCCAACCAGCTGCTGGCGGCGATCGCGCTGACCGTGGCCACCACCCTGCTCATCAAGACGGGACGGTTCCGCTGGGCCTGGGTGACCGGAATCCCGCTCGCCTTCGTCGTCTCCGTCACCTTCACCGCCAGCTGGCAGAAGGTCTTCTCGCCCGACCCCCGGGTCGGCTTCTTCGCCCAGCGGGAGAAGTTCGCCGACGCCATCGACGCGGGCAAGGTGCTGTCGCCCGCCAAGAGCATGGACGACATGCACACCATCGTCACCAACTCCACCGTGGACGGCGTGCTGATCATTCTCTTCGTGGTGCTGGTGACCACGGTCATCGTCAACGCCGCCGTGGTCTGTGTGCGTGCCAGGCTCTCCCCGACGCCGCCGACGAGCAGCGAGGCCCCCTATGTGGCCTCCAAGCTGGACCTGTCGAAGGCGTCGAAGGAGTCGGAGCCGCTGGCCGGGGTGCGCGAGTGAGCGCCGCGCCCGCCTCCTGGGCGGCCGGGCTGCGCCGGGGGCTGCGCGCGGTCCACTGGTACTTGCGCGAACTCACCGGCGAGAGCGCCTACGACCGGCACTGCGAACGGCACCTGCGGGAGCACCCCGGGGTGCGTCCGCCGACGCCGCGCGAGTTCCAGCGGCTGCTGACGGACCGTGAGGAGGGGCGCACCCGGGCCCGCTGCTGCTGACCCGGCCCCTCATGACGGTGCGCCCGCCCCCTCGCAAAAGGGGCGGGCGCACCGTCGTCACCGGCGGACCGGTCAGCACACCTTGTAGTCGACCTTGGTCGAGTTGTACGAGCAGGTGTCGACCTTGGAGCCCGAGGCCTTCTTCAGGGTGGCGGTGTCCTTGTCGTTGTTCCAGACATAGGCGCGCCGGCCCTGGTACCGGGTGGAGGTGGTGTTCTTCCCCTTGCCGGTGCGTATCGTCACGGTCTTGCCCTTGCCCAGGGTGTAGGAGCCGAAGACGTACTTGTGGTTCGCCTTGTCGCTGACCACCCAGCCCTTGAGGCTGACGGCCGACTTGGTGGTGTTGCGGATCTGTACGTACTCGCCGTTCAGGCTGGAGTTGCTGCGGTTGTCCTTGCCCGGGCTGTCGTAGTAGATCTTGTACAGATGGACCGAGCCCTTGGCGGCCTGGGCGGGCGAGGGCAGCAGGACGAGCCCTCCGAAACACGCCGCGACGGCGGCAGCGGCGATGGAACGCGTGTGACGCATGAGCACCCTTCACATCGAAGGCCGGGCACCCCCCAATGTCGGGCCCGGCTCAAGGGCTCAGCGTATGCCCAAACCATATGCCGATGAGAATTTTTCGTTGAAGTCGCAAGGATTCAGCCGCCCGGCCGGCCTCACCCCGACCTCACCCCCGCCTCACCTCGGACTCCCCAGGCTCCCCGGGCTCCCCCGCCTCACCCCGTCTCGCCGGGCGCGGCCAGCCAGCCGGCGACGGCGTCCGCGATCGGCTGTTCGGTCTCCAGCTCGATGAAGCCGAACTGGCCGCCCTGGTTGCACTCCAGGAACCACCACGTCCCCTCCGCGTCCTCGGCGAAGTCGAACGCTCCGTAGGCGAGCCGGGCCAGCTCCATGTACCGGGCGACGGCCCGCCGCACCCGCGCCGGCGGCTCGACCGGCTCCCAGGTGTGTCCGGTGTCGCCGAACCTCCCGTCCACCTGCCCCGGCTCGGCCGTCTTGCGCGCGGCGAACAGCTCCTCGCCGACGGCCGTGAGCCGGATGTCGGCGCTTTTGGCGATGTACCGCTGAAGCAGCGTCGGACCGGCCGCCACCTCGGAGAAGTCCGCGTCGGACGGTACGAGGGTGGTGGGCAGCGCCATCGGCGGATCGCCCGGCGGCCTGCCCGACACCGCCTTGACCACCACATGCCGGTACTGGTCCGCGAACTGCTGGGCCACTCGCGGATAGGTCGTGACGACCGTGGCCGGCACGGGGAACCCGCTGTGGTGGGCCGTGCGCAACTGCCACGGTTTCAGCCGGGCCCGGGCCGCCGCGCCCCGCTCGTTCATCCAGCGGGCCGCCGTGCAGTCCAGCATCCCGTACAGCGCCTGGCCGGTCTCGGCGGAGAGCCAGGGGGACGGTTCGGGGGCATGGGCGGCCGGCTCGCCGGGCCTGCGCACCCAGATGGAGCGCAGGCCGTCCATGCTCACCACGCGACCGCCCGTCGAGAGATAGCCGCGGAACTCGCCCCGGACGTACTCCGCGGAGAGCGCACCCTCGCCGGGGAGGTCGCCGGGGTCGAAGCGGACGAGGGGAGCGCCTCTCCTGTGGAGCTGCGCCACCACCATGTCCGCTGTCACATCCTGCTCGCAGGTCAGGATCAGTACGGTCATCGTTCTCGGCGCGTCAGTCGTCGAAGTGGGTGGCGGAGCCGGCGGTGGAGGTGGTGGTACCGACCGCCGCCAGCAGCGCTCTGTCCAGGATCGCCGGACGCCCGTCGGGCAGGACGTTCAGCTGGAGGGTGGAGTCGTACGAGTACTGGTCGATCACAGGCGCCGACTCGGCCGGTCGTGCGTAGTTCCACGCGAACGGTTTCATGCTTTCTCCCTGGCCCACACGGGACTGTCCGGGGCCACTGCGTGGCCACATGAGAGCAATACGAGGATTGGATGTAGTCGATTCATCACATACCGTCATATTGCCAAAAAGTACGTGCCAGTCGGACGTCCCCGATCCGAGCAGCTGTATTTCCACACCGCTAACACATCCGCGCGCGCGGGCCGTTGACGTTCCCTGACACCTATGAAGACGTTCGGCGAGGCAATTCCGTGCACTGGGGCGGTAGGTGATGTCGGTCACCATCAGCCACAGGGGTCCCAGTGGTCACGTTTGTACCGGCGTTCACCCACACCTCCCATCACGCCGTGAACACGGAGTGATACCGCGTTCCTTGTCAGTGATCCGGCCGGCATCCGGTCGCACACACATGGACACGGATACCGGGGTCATGGCCGCCGCCGGTGGAACCCGGCAGGATCGGCGCCCTCGGGGAAATCGTACGAGGAAAGGCTGTGAATACCCATGACGAGCGACCTTCCGCCGATCGCGGGTGTGTCCGTTCCGGACACCACGCTCGCACAGGAGGCGACCGAGCTGGTGCGGGACACGACGAGCCCGCTGATCTACGACCATTCCCGGCGGGTCTACTTCTTCGGCGCGCTGCGGGGCCGTGACCAGGGGCTGTCCTTCGACGCGGAGCTGCTCTACATCGGCGCCATGTTCCATGACCTGGGGCTCGGCGAGCGTTTCCGCGGCAGCGGGCGGCGCTTCGAGGTGGACGGCGCGGACGAGGCGCGGCGCTTTCTGCGGAGCCGGGGGGTGCCCGAGGACTCCGTCCGCAGGGTGTGGACCGCCATCGCGCTGCACACCACCCCCGGTATTCCCGAGTTCATGGAGCCTGAAGTGGCTCTGGTCACCGCGGGAGTCGAGTACGACGTGCTCGGAATCGGTTTTGACAGCGTCTCGGACACGGACCGTGCGGCAATCGTCACGCTGCATCCGCGCCCCGACTTCAAGCGGCGCATCCTCCGGGCGTTCACCGAGGGAATCAGCCCCAAACCGGAGACCACATTCGGCAATGTGAAGGCGGATGTCCTCGAACACTATGTGTCCGGTTTCGAACGAGGGGATTTCGTACGGACGATCCTGGAGTCGCCGTGGTCCGAATGACGGACCGGGTGAGGGCCGCCTGCTCGCGGTTTTGTACCGCAACCGCCGGGGGTGCTCATCCCTCCGTCAGGCGTTTCAGGATGCCGGTGAAACCCGACCACGCCAGTTCGGTGTCCGGGCTCCTGCCGTGGGGAGAGCGGAACAGACCGAGAAAGAAGGTGAGGTCCTCCAGGTCCCAGCGCAGCCGGTAGAGGGCGAGAGCGGCGGGGTCGGGGATTCTCCCGGTCAGTTCCGTGTGGCGGTCGAGGGCGCCGGGTTCCCCGGCGAGATGCCACAGATCGCGCTCGGGCGCCGCCAGACCCACGGTGTCCCAGTCGACCAGCAGACCCCGGCCGTGCCGCCACAGCAGATTGCCGGGGTGCGGCTCGCCGTGGGTCACCACGCGCTCCGCGCCGCCGCGCGCCACCCGCTCCAGCAGCCCGTCGAACCTCTCCAGGGCGCGGTGCGGGGCGGCGCGCGCGAGCAGGGACCTGGCGGGCTCGGCGAAGGGGCCTCCCGTCCAGGGGCGTCCGGTCTCGCGCAGCGCCGTCTCCAGCCGCGCCCGGGCCGGGAGTTCCGGCGGGGGCGAGGGCACCCCTGGGGGCGGCGCGGCGCCGTGCAGCGCGGCCAGCATCTCCAGGGTCGCGGTCCGCCGCTCCGGCGACGGCGGGTCGCCGAAGGATCCCGCGACGCCCTCTTCGAGCGGGAAGACGCTGACGGCGTGCCGGCCGTCCGGGAGGAGGCGCAGGCAGTGGCCGGCGGCGGTCGGCAGGGGCGCGACGACGAAGCCGAGGCCCTGTCCCGCGAGGGCGACGGCGGTGTCCAGGGCCCGGGTGAGGCCCCGGCGGGCGGCTTCGACACCCGTTCCGCAGTGTTCCTTGTCGGCGAGGTCCGCGACGGTGACGAACCACCGGCCGGGGCCGCGCGCGATCCAGTGGTGGTCGCCGAAGCCGACGGGCGCGTAGGCCAGCTCGGCGGGGTCGATGTCCCAGTCGCGCAGGGCCCGGCGCACGGCCGGGTCGTCGATCTCCGGGGGCTGTTCCCTCATACGGGCGACGCTACCCGGCGGGGCCGGGGCCGGGCGCTCGGTTTTCGTGCCGCCGACGGAGGACCGCGCGGGCGAGGGCGGTGGTCAGCACGGTCGCCGCCACCGCGAGGAGCAGGGCGGCCCCGGGGATCCCCGCGCGGAGCAGCGCCGCGCCGAGGAGTCCGCCGGTGAACATCGCGGCGACGGCGGCGGCCCTGCGGAGCCGTCCGGCGGTGTCGGTGAGGACCCGGGTGTCCGAGGCGAGGGGTGCGAGCAGTCCGGTGAGGGCGCGGGTGGCGACGGTGGTGGTGAGGTCGGGTACGGCGGCGCGCAGGGTGGTGACATTGCGCAGGCCCATGGCGGTGGCGACCAGCACGGTGACCGCGCCCCGGGGTACGGCCGCGAGGGCGAGCGCCCCCGCGAGCCCCAGCAGCGCGGCCTCCGCGGCCAGGCCCGCCGTGAACCAGCGGTCCCGGCCGCGCGGTTCGAGGCTCGACTCCAGCCGGGCCCCGAGCACCGCGCCGGCCGTGAAGCCGCAGAGCGAGAGGGCCGGGGGCGCCAGGGAGAGTCCGCCCTCCCCGGCGACGGCGAAGCCGAGGAGGAGCAGATTGCCGGTCTGGACGGCGGTGAACACCGGGCCCAGCACGAGGAAGCTGACGGCTTCGACGACGCCGGTGGTCAGGGTGAGCACCACCATGGCCTCGGTGAGACCCGCGCCGGGCTTCGGCTCCACTGTTCCCTCGGCTCTCCGTCGGCCCCCTCCGGCGAACGGTATCGGGAGGTCCCGGTGGTCACGGCGCGCCGCCGGGCCGTGTCGTCCGGTCGGACAGGAAGTGGAATCCGGGCCTGGGGTGCATCAGGAAGTCGTGGTGCGAGATGTTCCAGGCGTACGCCCCCGCCATGGCGAACAGCACCCGGTCCCCGGCGCGCAGTCCGCCGGGCACGGGGACCGAGCGGGCGAGTACGTCCTTGGGGGTGCACAGCTGTCCGACGAGGGTGACCGGTCCGTCCGCGGTCTTCGGCCGGGGCCAGGGGTGGGGCCAGTCGGCGACGGGGAGCACGGCGCACGGCTGGTCGTGGCCCTTGGTGGCGGGGGTGCGCAGATGGTGGGTGCCGCCGCGGACGACGGCGAAGTCCTCGCCGTGGCTGTGCTTCACATCGAGCACCTCGGTGGCGTACCAGCCGCTGTAGACGGTCAGCGCCCGGCCCGGTTCGATGCGCAGGAGGGGGCGGCCGGGGCAGTCCTCGCGGAGCCGGGCGAGGCCCCGGCCGTAGGCGCGCCAGTCGAAGGTCTCGTCGGGGCGGGCGTAGTCGACGGCCATGCCGCCGCCGATGTTCACCTCGCGCAGTTCGACGCCGTGGCGGGCGGCGAGCGCCGCCGACCAGCGGAGGACCGAGGCGGCGACGGTGAGCTGGCGTTCGGCGGTGAGGCCGCTGGCGAGATGGGCGTGGACGCCGAGGAACTCCAGCCGGGGGCGGCTGCCGTCGGTGAGGGTGCGCAGCACGGCGTCGGCCTCGGCCGGGTCGATGCCGAAGGGCGCGGGGCGGCCTCCCATCGCCAGCGCGCTGCCGTGCAGCAGTCCGTCCTCGACGGCGAGGTTGAAGCGGAGGAGCACCTGGGCCCGGGTGCCCGTGCGGGCGGTGAGGGCGGCGAGGACGGCCAGTTCGTGGGCGCTCTCCACATGGAAGCGGGCCACGCCCAGGCGCAGGGCGGAGGCGATCTCGTCGGGGGTCTTGCCCGGTCCGGAGAAGGCGAGGGGGCGGCCGGGGACGGCATGCGCGACATGGGCGAGTTCGCCGCCGGAGGAGACCTCGTAGCCGTCGACGTGGTCGAGGAGGGCGGTGAGGATCTCCGGTTCGGGGTTGGCCTTGGCCGCGTAGTACAGCTCGACCCCGTCGGGGAGGGCGGCGCGGACGGCCCGGGCGTGCTCGCGCAGTGCGTCGAGGTCGTACAGATAGGCGGGAAGCGCCCCGGATTCCAGTGATCGGGCGAGCCGGTGGACTCCGGGCGGGGGCAGCGGCGGGGCCGGGGGCGAGGGCGGGGCGGGGGGCGGGGTCATCGGGGGCTCCGGTCGGCTTCGGCGCGGGTCGCTTCGGTGAGCATGTCCTCGGCGAGCGGGGACGGCAGCCGTACGTATCCGGCGTGCCGGTCGGCCGACCGGTCCCAGCGGGCGAGGAGGTTGGCCTTGGCGGGCAGCGGCACCCCGGCGAGCAGGGCCCTGAGCCGGGGCGGGTGGCCGCTGGTCTCCGCGTACTCCTCGATGGCGCGGCGTACCCGGGCCCAGAGGGCGGGCTCGGTCTGCGGGTGGAGATCGGCGAGGGCGGCGAGGAGTTCGGCGATGTGGTTGACGAGCAGGCAGTACACGACGCGGTCCCAGCCGTGCCGGGCGTCGTAGGTGAGGGGTCCGGCGACGTCGGCGGGGAGGGCGGCGAGGGCCTGTTCGTGGTGGTCGGGGACGAGTTTGGTGCCTTCCAGGTCGCGGAAGAGGATCTGGGCGGGGCGGCCGTCGGGGCCGACGCCGACGATGACGTTCTGGAGGTGGGGTTCGAGGACCAGTCCGTGGTCGAAGTAGGCGGCGAGCACGGGCGGTACGAGGAGGGCGAGGTAGGCGCGCCACCAGTCGAGCGCGTCGGCCGGGTCCCGGCCGGCGAGGTGGGAGATGTGTCCGGGGCCGGTGGGGTACTCGTCGGCGACGGCCGCGGCGAGCAGTGGGGTGACGCCGGGGGCGAGCCGTCCGCCGAGGCCTTCGCGGACGATGACTCCGAAGCCTTCCAGGAGTCCGATGTCGGGGCGGCCGTCGGGGCCGGGGACGGCGATGCTGCGGTAGGCGGGCTCGCGGAGCATTCCGGTGCCGGGGAAGCGGGCGGCGAGGTCGGCGAGGGCGGGGGCGAGGATGCGGGTGAGGGCGACCGCGCCGGAGAGTTCGTAGTGGGCGTTCTTCCGGACGCAGTTGGTGATCCGGACGTTCAGGCTGAATTTGAGGAAGGTGTCGCCGTCGTAGAGGGTGCGGACGGAGGCGGTGGGGGTGAAGATCCGGTCGCCGGGGCCCAGGTCGAGGATGTCGCCGCGCTCCAGGGCGGCGCGCAGCGCGGGCCGGTCGGAGAGCTGTTCGTACTGCCAGGGGTGGGCGGGGAGCAGCCGGTAGCCGTCGGGCACCGGGCGCATCCGGTCGAGCGGCGCGGTGGCGAGGGGTTCGGCGCGCTCCTCCGCGATGAGTTCCTCGCGTACGGCGAGGAGGCGCAGCGGGAAGGCGGCCCGGGCCTCGGGGGCGTACGCGGACCAGGTGGCGGGGTCCGAGCTGTGGGCCTTGGGGGTGGGGTGGAAGCGGTGGCCGAGGACGAGGGACTGTTCGGAGGCGAGGTAGGCGGCGAGGGGGTCGGTGTCGTCGCGGCCGGGGCCGCCGTGGGCGGCGAGGGCGGCGGTGACGCCCTGGTGGCTGGCGGCGATCTGGGGGAGGAACTCGTCGTTGCGGGCCCCGGTGCGCAGGGACAGCTCGGCGTGGGTGTAGGCGGCGAGCCGTCGCCAGTCGACCTCGGTCCAGCCGTCCGCGCACTGTTCGGTGACGGGTCCGGTGAAGCGGTGCGAGCCGAGGAGGGAGGTGCGGCGCAGGCCGACGCGGAGCAGGACGCCCCGGCGGGGCAGCCGGAGCATCAGCCGGCCGCCGCTGACGGCGGTCTGGTGCTCGGGTCCGGAGACTTCGCGGAGCAGGCAGTTGAGGAGGGTGTGGGCGACGGCCTCGTCGGCGGTGGGGAGTCCGGCGGGCGGGCCGGCCGCGGTGGGGCGGTCGGGTGTGGTGCTGGTCATCGGTCCTGCCTCCCCGGCGCCAGGTAGTTGGGGCCGGTGGCGTAGTGCTTGTTGATGTCCAAAGCCCCTGATCTCTCCTTGGCCAGCAGGGTGCCCGCGGTGACCATGGCCTTGATGGGCAGGTGTGCCGCGTCCAGGACATGGGTGCGCAGCAGGGCTCCGCGTGCGGTGTCGAGTCGGTCCGCCGCCTCGGTGAGCCGGTCGCGTACGAGGTCGAGAAGT
Source organism: Streptomyces inusitatus (assembly GCF_014651115.1). Lineage (GTDB taxonomy): Bacteria > Actinomycetota > Actinomycetes > Streptomycetales > Streptomycetaceae > Streptomyces > Streptomyces amakusaensis. Next base: position 20,306 of record NZ_BMWG01000019.1, read on the forward strand.
GGTCCGAGGGGGGTGTGTCCCCGGCGGGCGAGGCCGAAGGCGTAGGCCCCGGCGCAGAGATGGACGGTGATGGTGGTGAACAGGTCGAGTACCGGTTGGTCGGTGTCGTGGAGTATGCGCCGGTCGTCGAAGGTCTCGGGGCCGGTGCCGAGGGTGGCGCGGAGGCGGGCGGTGTTGACGCGCGGGCCGTCGTTGTCCTTGAACAGCAGTCGCAGCCGGGTCCGGCCGGCGGGCCGGTCGAGGAGCAGGGAGATGTTCTGCTGGTGGGATTCGAGGGCGATGCCGTGGCCGAAGAGGGTGGTCTGCCAGTCGAAGAGCAGGGTGAGCAGGGAGTCCAGGAGGGCGAGCGGGTCGCCGCCGTGGAAGCGGGCGGCGAGGTGGTCGACGATGAGCCGGCCGTCCGGGGCGGGGGCGAGCAGGGCCGCCAGGGGGACGACGGCGGTGTTCTCCAGTCCGGCGGGGAGGCGGCGGCAGAGGACGGCGAGGAGTTCGTGTCCGGCGTGGGCGTACCGGGTCTCGTCGGCGTGCAGGATCGTGTCCCGGAAGCGGGGCTCGCCCGCGATCACCCGTTCCAGCAGCCGCTGGCCCGCCGCGCCGTCGGTGAGGGTGCCGGGTTTGACGGTGCGCCGGTTGAGGCGGCCCAGCGCGGAGGTGGCGAGGGGCAGTTTGAGGTGGATCGCGGGGTCGGCGGTGAGGGCGACAGTCCGCATGGAGAGGGTGGGCACGGCTTCCGGCCCGGGCTGTTCCAGGAGTTCGGCGCGGTCTTCGAGCCCGGTGGAGCGCAGGGCCTCGCGCAGGGCGTCGCGCGCGGTCAGCGGGTGGACGGGGAGCGCGAAGCGGCCGTCGTCCGGGCGGGGTGAGGGAAGGACGGCGGGGTCCCAGCCGTGCGCGGTGACGGCGTCGGGGGGCAGCAGCAGCCAGCGCAGCGGGAAGCGGGGGTGGAATTCGGGTGCGTACGCGGTGAGATCGGCCTCGGTGAGGCCGGGTCTGCTGTGCGCGGTGGGGTAGACGGGATGGTCGAGGCGGGCGGCGAGGGTGTCGAAGGCGAGCGCGGCGTGCGGGCCGGTCCAGTGGGCCGGATCGGGTCCGTGGCGGGCGGTGAGCTCCGCGCTGGTCTCGTGGTGGGTCTCGGCGTGCAGCCGGTGGGCGGTGAGGGTCTGCCGGCACTCGGCCGCGAAGGCGTCGAAGCCGGGGCGGTCCCCGGGGTCGGCGAGTGCGCCCAGCGCGGCGACGACCGTGTCGGTGGTGGTCAGTTCGGCGCCGTCGGACTCGCGTCGCAGCAGGGGCAGCCGGGCCTCGGTGTCGCACTGGAAGCCGGGGGCGACATGGCTGACGGGCAGCAGCCAGGCGTCGTCGTCCCCGGGGGCGGCGAGGCGCAGCCAGGGGCCGTCGGGGCCCTGCCAGGGGGTGCTGCGGCTGCGGAGTCCGACGACGTCCTCCCGGACCAGGGCGCTGAGCACCTTCAGGAGCAGGCTTCGCTCTTGGTCCGCGCAGGTCACCGTCACGGTGTGATCTCCCAGCTGAGCCCGGCGAGGAAGTCCTCCACGACCCGGTCCACGGACGTCTGGTCCGTGCCGGTGGCGCGGATGATGCCGAGGAAGTCGCGGTTGGTGTGGTAGAGGTCGTGCCGCTCGCCTGTGAAGCGCGTCGGACGGTAGGTGAGTCTCACACCGTCGATTGTCAGATCGGCGGGTCCCGGTGCTGCGCTCAGGGTGCCCGCTCGGTCGGCGAGCGGGTAGACGAGCCGGGCCGCGCCGTCGCTCCGGGCGTTCAGATCGGCCGGAAGCGGTTCACCGAGATGGGTGCGGAGGATGTGTTCGAAGAGCGGTATGCCGAGGAGTTCGGCGAGGAGCAGATCGCACTGGTCGCCGATGGCCCGGTAGTTGACCTCGATGAGGCGTACGCGTTCCTGGTGCACGACGAATTCGGTGTGGCAGGCGCCGAGGCCGACGCCGAGGGCGTCGAGCTGGGCGAGGACCTGGGCGACGACGGGTTCGGGGTGGGCCGGGACGAACGCCATGCGTTCCTCGATGAAGTACGGCAGGGGGGACAGCTCGGTGTGGAATCCGCCCAGCACATGGAGGCGTTCTCCGTCGCCGAGGGTCTCCAGGGTGTGGAGTTCGCCGGGGAGGTACTCCTCGGCGACGAGGGCGGCCCCCGGCCGGCGGGCCCGGATGCGGGCGCAGTGTTCGAGGAGTTCGCGGGGGTTTTCGACGAGGACCACGTCCTCGCTGGCCACTCCCTCGCGGGGCTTGAGCACACAGGGGAGGGGGAGGTCGGGGGTGAGCAGCTCCCCGGGGTCCTGATGGGCCGCCAGTTCCACCGAGCGCACGGGGTCGGCGGCGAGATGACGGCGCATTTGCGCCTTGTCCTTGGTGCGCAGGGTGGCGTGCCAGTTCTTGGCGGGGAGGCCGAAGTATCCGGCGGCCAGGGCGGTCTGCGTCTGGAGGTGGTCGCTGTTGCTGAAGACGGCGTCCGGCCGCCGGTGGGCGGAGACGGCGGTGATGACCGCGTGGTGGTCGCGGACGTCGCACTCCAGTATCTCGGCGTCCGGGTACGTGTCCCGGTAGCGGTCGCGATGGGCTTCGGGCCGGTCCGTCAACAGGGTGACATCGAGCCCGAGCCGGCGTGCGGCGGGGAGGAAACCCTCGGTGACCGAATCGGTGGGATTGAGGGCGAGCACATACATCTGCATGGGTGAAATACTTCCGCGCGCACATTCGCTGGGGAGGGGACAGTCGGGAACAAGTCAGGGCCGAGTATGACGGCCTGACCTGCGGACACAGGATGAACCCCCTGGTCGCAGCAGTTCCGGGGGCTCCGGATGACCACGATGGAGCTTAGGTTAGGCATCCCTAATTTTGCCAATTCGCAGCGCCACGCCCCCAGTTAACGATCTGGTCCGAAGATGCGGTTAAGGTGAGCCTTACCTTCCCCTCTCCGTCCCGCCTCCTTGACTTTCTCTCCCGCCCCTCCCTTCGTACGCTTCTTTGAGGAGTCCCCGTGACCCTGGCCCCGGCGCTTGCACCTGCCGGAGCTGCGCTGAGCTGCTCCACCCTGCTCGCTTCCTCCTACCGGCGGCTCGCCCGGCTGTGCGAGGCGCTCGACGTGGTGGTGGCCGAGCCCCATACGCCCGCCGGCCAGGGCTGGGTCGACGGCGCGGAGCTGGCCTGCCGGCCCGAGCTGCTCAACGCCTTCCTCGACGCCGAGGACCGCCGCATCCGGGACCGGTACGCGCACACGGCCCGGCCCCATGTGGTCGCCTCCCGCGCGCTGCACGGCTTCCTCTGGTCGGCGGCCCTGCTGATGAGTGGTCCGTGGTACCTGGAGCGGCGGGTGCCCCGGCTCCGCCCCGACCAGATCAGGCTCAGCCGTACGAGGGACGCCTACGCGGTGATGCCCGGCGCCTTCTCCTGCCTGCCCGACGATCCGGCGGCCGGACTTCCGGGGGTGCGGGTGCTGGCCGACGAGGAGTCCCTGCGCGCCGAGTTGCGCGCGGCGGTCGCCGACCACGTACGCCCGGTGCTGGCGGCGGCCGGTCCCCGGCTGCGGCGGGGGCCCCGGGCGCTGTGGGGCATGGTGACGGACGATCTGATCTCCGGGATCTGGTACGTCGGCCGGATGCTCGGCGAGGAGGACCGGGCCGTGCGGGAGGCCGGCGAACTGCTGCCGAAGGCCGTCGGACCGTACCCCGGCGGTGCCGCGTTCCGCAGGCTGGAGGGGGGCGACGGCCGGTCGCACCCCACCCGCGACCGGATGGGCTGCTGCCTCTACTACACGATCCGCCCGGCCGAGGCCTGCGCCACCTGCCCCCGTACGAGTGACGCGGAGCGGGTGCGCCGGCTGGAGGGAACCACTCCGTGATCCGGCGGGCGTCCCGGGCCGGCCCACGGGACGCATCGCCCCGGCGAGGCGGACCCGGCGGGGCGGACCCGGCGGGGCGGACCGACCGGGCGAGGCCGACCCGGCGGGGCGGATCCCGGCCACCTCCCGCCCTTCCCCAGGCGACGGGGGCGGGCCTGGGGAAGGATGGGAGGAGGCGGCATCCAGCCCCTCGGGCAGCTGTCGGGAGAACCCATGGAGTACTCGGAGAGCTACGAGCTGACCTTCCAGGGATCCGGTGCGGAGGACGACGTGGTGCTCGTCCGGCGGACCGGGAGAGCGGGGGCCGGGGGGTATCCGGTCTACGAGGACGACACCGGCATCGTCCGCGCGGAGATCAGCGACCGGGGCGAGGTCCGCATGCTGGCCAGCGGGGGCCATCAGGCCCCGGGGCTGCCGGTCTCGGTGCGGCCCGTCGACGATCCGGTGCCCGGTCCCGACGACGCGGCGCCCGGCGCCTGAGGCGGCCGGGGCTCCCGTACCGCCGGACGTGACCGGATCCCACACGGCCCGGGCTTGGCGATGACAGCCCCGGGAGGTTAGGTTAGGCAAACCTAATTACCGCTGCCGTCTCGATGTACGGAGATGTGGAGACCCGGATGCGCCGCCTGTTCAACGCCCCTCCCCCGCAACCGTCCAGCGCGGAACGGATCCGGTCGATCCTGATGGCGGCCGACTCCATGACGGTGGTCACCGACGAGGGCCGCACCGAGGTCTCGCGGCTCGAAGGCACCGGCGTCACGGAACACATCCATCTGCACCCGGCGATGTCACGGGAGTGGGACGGCGAGAGCGCCGCCGCCGGGGAGGGTCCGATACGCGCCACCCTGGAGTTCACCGACGTCGCCCCCACCCCGGTGCGCGACCGGGTGCGCGCCCGGGTGCTGCTCGCGGGGTGGCTGCTGCCGAACGAGCGGCACGAGTCGCCCGAGGGCAGCCGCTGCATGGAGTTCTCCCACGCGGTCCTGGACCGGGGCGGGGAACGCGTCACGGTCGGCCTCGACGATCTGATGAACGCCGAGACCGATCCGCTGGCCACCTGCGAGGCCGGGATGCTCACCCATCTGCTCGACGACCACAGCGACATCGTCGGCCTGCTGCTGCGGCTGGTGAAGCCGCGGGTGACCCAGGAGGTGCGGCGCGCGCTGCCGCTCGCCATCGACCGCTACGGGATCACCCTGCGGCTGGAGGGGACCGACGCCCACGAGGACGCGCGGCTGCCCTTCCCCGTCCCGGTCAGGGACGTCGACGAGGCGGGGGAACGCATTCACGCGCTGCTCAGCACGGCCCGCCACCGGTCGCCGAGGAGCTGGCTGCTGAGCGATTCATGACGCTCCGCCCGGGTCGGTTCATCTGGCGGCGCGGCCGCTTCTCATCGCCGCCGCCGTGCAGACCAGCCCCAGCAGGAAGGTGAGACCGCCGAGGACCGCGTTGGTCCAGATGACCCCCTTGTCGGGACCGCTGCCCACGATCCACGGCGCCACCACCAGCCATGCGCCCATGACGCACATGGCCCAGCTCAGGCCGTACATCCGGGCGGGGGTGACGGTGAATCCGAGCGCCAGCACGACGATCGCGACCCCCATGATCAGATTGTGGGTCGCCAGCGCGGGCTGACTGGCCGAGAAATGGACGATCCACGGGGAGATCGCGCACGCCAGGCCGACCAGGAACACCGGGCCGTCCACGAGCGCCACATCACGCCCTCCCAGCACACGGGCGTAGCGGTCCCGCATCTCCGTGATGTCGGGGTGCCCCGCCAGATCCTCCCTGTGTGAGACGCCGGCCATACGACTCGCCTCCTTCAGCGCTCTGTACGTTTGACCGAAGCGCGCGGCCGAGCCACGCCCTTACATTCTGCGCTTATCTTTTCTTTATCGGAAGTCAATTCGGAACCCTAGATTCCGCCGATTCTCCGAGCCTGACGGCTCGCAGGCGCTCATATGAACCGCACACACATCTGCTCGCAGGCGCGCCCTCTCCTTGCCCGCGGGCAAGCCCGCATCCTTGCCCGCATCCTTGCCCGCATTCGACGGCGGAACCCGATCGCGGCCCGACCGGATCCGGCCGGGCGGCGCCCGCGGGGGACGCCTCGCCCATACCGGCGGGTAATGTGTGCCTCCCCCTCCCGGGCCCCGACCGGCCCTTCTCCGGCCGGAGCGGGCAAGGAGGCGTGCCGCGCGAGGAGTTGAACGCCGTCGCGCGGGCAAGGGTCCGCGCAAGCCCGTACTCAAGGAACGGAGTCGTCCCCATGCCACGCACCCTGGCCGTCTCGGACAGCATCGTGATCCAGGCCCACCCTTCCGCCATTTACGAGCAGGTCAGCAATCCCGCCCTGATGGGCCGCTGGAGTCCGGAGAATCTGGGCGCGACGGTGCGCGGCGAGGCGCGGGGCGCCCATGTGGGCATGGAGTTCGACGGCCACAACAAACGGGGCGGGCTGCGCTGGACCACCCGCTGCACGGTGACGGCCGCGATACCGGGGCAGCGCTTCGCGTTCCGTGTGCACGCGATCGGCCGCCGCCGGCCGCTGCTGCGCGGGCGGATCGCCACCTGGGAGTACCGCTTCGACGCGATCGACGGCGGGACCCGGGTGACCGAGACCTGGCGGGACGACCGGCGGAGCTGGCCGGACGCGCTGGCCAACGCCTTCGACCGGCTGGCGACCCGCGGGCACACCTTCGCCGACTACCAGCGGGGCAACATACGCCGGACGCTGCGCAATCTGAAGGAGGCGATGGAGTCCGCGTCAACCTCTCGCTGAGGTTGACGCGGACGGCGCTCCGATGGGCGAGACTGGCCGCGTGTTGGGCAACCTTCCCAAGGAGACGACCAGTTTCGTCGGACGGGGCCGGGAGCTGTCCCGGCTCGACCGGGAGCTCGAACGCCATCGGCTGATCACACTCGTCGGCAGCGGCGGCGTGGGCAAGTCGAGGCTGGCGCTGCGCGCGGCGAGAGCGGCGGGCGGTGCCGGGAGCTTCCGGGACGGAGTGGCCTGGGCCGATCTGTCCCCGCTGCACGGGGACCGGCTGCTGCTGTCGACCGTGTCGGACGCCTGCGATCTCTCCGACCACACCCCCCGGATGCCGGTGGACGCGCTGTGCGAGTGGCTCATGGAGAAGGAGCTGCTGCTCGTGCTCGACTCCTGCGAGCACCTCACCGGCCCCTGCCGGGCCATGGTGGGCGACCTGCTGACGACCGTGCCCGGGCTGACGGTACTGACCACGAGCAGACAGCCGCTCGGGATGGACGGCGAGCGGCTGGTCGAGGTCGGCCCCCTGCGGGGGGACGGGCCGGACGCGCTGGAGCTGTTCCGGCAGCGCGTGGCGGCCGCCGCCGCGGACCGGGGGACCCTCTTCCCCGAGGAGCGGGAGGAGGGCGACGGCCGCGGCGGGCGGGCGGACGCGGTGTGGGAGGGGGCGGGCCAGGACGCGGCCGCCCGCTGGATCTGCCACCGCCTTGAGGGCATCCCCCTGGCGCTGGAGCTGGCCGCCGCCCAGGCCGGGCGCAGCGGTGTCCCCGATGTCGCCGAACGGCTCGGCTCCCGCCTCGATGTGCTCCGGGCGGCCGACGGCGCCGCGGTACGGCCGGAGCGGCACCGGACGATGCTTACCACGATCGGGTGGAGTCATGAGCTGTGCGCACCGCTCGAACGGCTGCTCTGGGCGCGGCTCTCCGTCTTCCGGGGCGACTTCGAGGAGGCGACGGCCCGGGCCGTGTGCGCCGGCGGCCCGCTGGGGACCGAGCGGGTCGGCCCGCTGCTCGACCGTCTGGTGGCGGCTTCGGTGCTCACCTCGGTCAAGTCGGAGGGCGGCAGCGGCATCCGTTACCGCATGCTCGACACCATCCGGGAGTACGGCGGGCTCTGGCTGCGCGCGCTGCGCGAGGAGCGCGCGGTGGCCGACCGGCACGCCGAGCACTTTCTCGCCTTCGCGGCCCGCGCCGACGCGGAGTGGCTCGGTCCGGAACAGGCCCACTGGTACCGCAGGGTCGGCGACGTCCACACCGATCTGTGCACGGCCCTCGACCATCTGCTGGCCGTCGCCCCGGACCGGGCGCTGCGGCTGACGGGCCTGGTCGGCTTCTTCTGGAGCTGCTGCGGCCATCTGCACGAGGCCCGCGACTATCTGGAGCAGGCGCTGGCCGCCCATCCGGACGACGGTCCCCATCGCACCCGGGGGCTGTGGGCGCTCGGGGTGGCGATGACCCTCCAGGGCGAGTACGAGAAGGCCCGGCGTATCAGCGACGCGTGCGCCCGGTCCGCGAGCCGGGACGAGGATGTGCGGGGCACGCTCGCGGCCGCGTATCTCGGCGGACTGATAGCCCTGCTGACGGGCCGTGCGCTGGAGGCCGACCGGGTGGCGGCAAAGGCGCTGGGCGCGGCGGCGGCCGGGCCCTTCGACTCGGCCGACAGGCTCCGCTGCCATCTGGTGCGGGTCTTCGCGCTGACCGGGCTCGGCAGACTGCCGGAGGCGAGGGAGCGGGCGCTCTTCCTGCGGCGGGGCTGTGTGGAGCGCGGCGAGTCCTGGACCCGGGCCTATCTGGACTACCAGCTCAGCCTGATCGCGCTCTTCGCCGGGGAGCCGCTCGACGCGGCCGAGCACGCGCGGGCCATGCTCGCGGGCAAGAGCGGCATCGGCGACAGCTTCGGCATCGCGCTGGGGCTGGATCTGCTGGCGGCGGCGATCGCGGCGGCGGGCGACGGGGAGCGGGCGGGGCAGGTGTACGGAACGGGCCAGGCGTTCTGGAGCACCGTCGGGCATCCGCAGCGCGGCACCCCGGAGCTGGCCACCGTGCGGGAGCAGTGCGAACGGGCGGCGCGGGCGGTGGTGGGCGACACCGTCTACGAGACCGCGTATCTGCGGGGCGCCACCACCGATCTGGAGTCCGGCCTCAAGGCGGCCATGATCCCGCCCTCCGGCTGACCGGGGGCCGCCCAGGGCCCGGGCCCGGCGGGCGCGGGGACGGTCAGACGGGCGCCGGGGACGGTCAGACGGCGGCGTTCGCCGACGCGGCCTCGGCCAGGGCCTGGAGCACCGGGCTGATCAGCGGGTGCCGCTCCGCGCCCCGGCGCACCGCGGCGAACACCCGTCGGGTCGCCGCCGGGCCGGACACCGGCCGTACCACCGCGTGCCGGGGTTCCACGTCGCGCAGGGCGGAGCGCGGCACCAGCGCGACTCCCGCGCCCGCGCCCGCGAGCGCGACGACGGCACGGAAGTCGTCCGAGGAGTGCACCAGCCTGGGCTGGAAACCGGCCAGCTCACAGGCGAGCAGCACCATGTCGTGGCAGGGGTTTCCGGGGTAGGGGCCGATCCAGTCGCTGTCGGCCAGCTCGGCGAGCGCGACCCGCCCGGCGGCCGCGAGCGGGTGGCTCTCGTGGAGGACGGCGTCGAACGGCTCCGCGTACAGCGGTACCCGGGACAGCCGCCGGCCGTCGTCGCCGGGCGCTCCCCGGTACTCGACCGCCACCGCGAGATCCGCCTCGCCGTCGAGGACGAGCGGCAGGCTCTCGTCGCCCTCGGCGTCCCGCACCCGGACCCGGATGCCCGGGTGGCCGGTCGCGAGCAGGGCCATCGCGGGGGCGACGACCTCGGCGATGCCGGTGGCGAAAGCGGCCACCGTCACCTCGCCGGCCGTGCCGCCCGCGTACTCGGCGAGTTCCGCCTCCGCCCGCTCCAGCTGGGCCAGCACCGCGTGGGTGTGGGTGAGCAGGATCTCCCCGGCCGCGGTGGGCCGGACTCCCCTGCCGCTGCGGATCAGCAGGGTGTGCCCGGTCTCCTGCTCCAGCGTGCTCAGCTGCTGGGAGACGGCGGAGGGGGTGAGGTAGAGCGCGGAGGCCGCGGCGGTCACCGTACGGTGGTCCGCCACGGCCCGCAGAATGCGCAGCCGTCTGGGGTCGATCACCAGGTCATTCTGTCAGCCCGGCCGCCCGCTCCCGTCGCCCGGCCTCAGCCCTTGAGCTGCTCGCGCGCGTCGATGAACGCGGCGACGGCCCGCTCCACGTCCTGGGCGGAGTGCGCGGCCGAGAGCTGGACCCGGATCCGGGCCTGGCCCATCGGGACGACCGGGTAGGAGAAGCCGATCACATAGACGCCGCGCTCCAGCAGCAGCTCGGCCATGCGTCCCGCCTCCGCCGCGTCGCCGATCATGACGGGGGCGATGGGGTGGTCGCCGGGCAGGATCTCGAAGCCCGCCTCGGTCATCCGGGTGCGGAACAGCTCGGTGTTGGCCCTGAGCCGCTCGCGCAGCTCCCCGGCCGACTCCAGCAGATCGAGCACCTTGAGGGAGGCGGCGGCGATCACCGGGGCGAGGGAGTTGGAGAAGAGGTAGGGGCGGGAGCGCTGGCGGAGCAGGGCGACGATCTCGGCGCGGGCGGCGACATAGCCTCCGGACGCGCCGCCGAGGGCCTTGCCGAGCGTGCCGGTGATGATGTCCACCCGGTCCATGACGCCTGCCAGCTCGGGGGTGCCCCGGCCGCCGGGGCCGACGAAGCCGACGGCGTGCGAGTCGTCGACCATGACCATCGCGTCGTAGCGGTCGGCGAGATCGCAGATCTCGGCGAGGGGGGCGACATAGCCGTCCATGGAGAAGACGCCGTCGGTGACGATGAGCCGGCGGCGGGCGTCCCGCGTCTCCTTCAGGCGGCGCTCCAGATCGGCGAGGTCGCGGTTGGCGTACCGGTGGCGGGCGGCCTTGGAGAGCCGGATTCCGTCGATGATGGAGGCGTGGTTGAGGGCGTCGGAGATGACCGCGTCCTCGGGGCCGAGGAGGGTCTCGAAGACACCGCCGTTGGCGTCGAAGCAGGAGGAGTAGAGGATGGTGTCCTCCTGGCCGAGGAAGGACGACAGCCTCGCCTCCAGCTCCTTGTGCACATCCTGGGTGCCGCAGATGAACCGCACGGAGGCCATGCCGTAGCCCCAGCGGTCCAGCGCCTCCTTGGCGGCCGTGACGACCTCGGGGTGGTCGGCGAGGCCGAGGTAGTTGTTGGCGCAGAAGTTGAGCACCTCGCCGGAGGCGACGGAGACCGTGGCGCTCTGCGGTGTGCTGATGACCCGCTCCGGCTTGTGCAGGCCGGCGGCGCGGATCTCGTCCAGGGTGGTGCGGAGGTCGTCGCGGACTGACGCGAACATGAAGGGTGCTCCCTCGGGTGTGACTGCGGTCTGGTGGTCGGGGGCCTCGGGTCAGCGGGTCCAGTCGAGGATGATCTTGCCGCTGCGGGCGGTGGCGGCCTCGTCGAACGCGGCCTCGAAGTCCCGGAAGCCATAGCTGCCGGTGATCACGGGGGTGAGGTCGAGTCCCGCTTCCAGCAGGACCGTCATGGCGTACCAGGTCTCGTACATCTCGCGGCCGTAGATGCCCTTGACCGTGATCATCGAGGTGACGATCTTCGCCCAGTCGACGGCGAACTCCTGCGCCGGCAGCCCCAGCATCGCGATGCGCCCGCCGTGGGTCATGTTGTCGACCATGTCGCGCATCGCCTCGGGGCGGCCCGACATCTCCAGGCCGACGTCGAAGCCCTCCTTGAGCCCCAGCTGCCGCTGGGCCTCGTCGATGCCGTGGGCGGAGACGTTCAGCGCGAGGGTGGCCCCGGCCTTGCGGGCCAGTTCGAGACGGGACTCGCTGACATCGGTGATCACCACATTGCGCGCTCCCGCGTGCCGCGCCACGGCCGCGGCCATGATGCCGATGGGACCGGCGCCGGTGATGAGCACGTCCTCGCCGACGAGGGGGAAGGTGAGCGCGGTGTGGACCGCGTTGCCGAACGGGTCGAAGATCGCGGCGATGTCCAGATCCACCTGGGTGCGGTGCACCCACACATTGGACGCGGGCAGTGCGACGTACTCGGCGAACGCGCCGTCGCGGCCGACGCCGAGGCCCACCGTGCTGCGGCACAGATGACGGCGTCCGGCGAGGCAGTTGCGGCACTTGCCGCAGACGAGATGGCCCTCGCCGCTGACCGTGTCGCCGACCTCGATGTCCTGGACGTCCGAACCGACGGCGGCCACTTCGCCGACGAACTCGTGTCCGAGCACGCGCGGAGTGGTGACCGCCTGCCGCGCCCAGGCGTCCCAGGAGCGGATGTGCAGGTCGGTGCCGCAGATCCCGGTACGGAGCACCTTGATCAGCACATCGCCCGGGCCGGTCTCCGGCTCCGGCACGTCCTGGAGCCAGAGACCGGGCTCGGCGTGCTGCTTGACAAGTGCCTTCATCGGGGCGGCTCCAGGCATGTGGGGATGGATCACAGGAAATGCGGTCGAACGAGATGATCACACCAATGACGGCAAAATATGTCAGCGTCAACGAATGGACCGGGACCAATCTGCCCAGCGCGGCCCGCCGGAGTCCATCGAGGATTTCTTAAGCGGGCCAACAGCGGAGCTTCACAGGCGGCGCGGCGGGGCGCGCCGGGCGGTACGGGACGGGCCCGGGGCCCCCGCCGGGGGCTGATTCCGGGGGCCGGGCACTTCGGTCGCACATTCGGCCCCGCGGTGCGAGCCTGGGAGGATGAGCTGGGCATCGTGGACGACCACAGGTGTGTACTCCGGGCGCGGCGGAGTCCTCACCGACGAGGTCGGCGCACTGACCGGGGACCTCACCGTGCACACCACCTGGGCCGACGGCGAGGCGAGGGTCGCGGTGCAGTACAGCGGCGCTTCCGACTGGTTCACCATGTCGGGCAGCCCCACGCCCTGCGAATCCGAGGAAGCCAGCCGGACCCTCCACCAGGCCGTGGTGGAGGCCGTGGCGCACGGCGGCGGCGCGACCGTCCCCGCCGTGCCGCGCGAGCCCGCCTGAGCCCGTCAGGAATCCCGGCGGGGCGGCCGGGCGGCGTGTCTCGGCCCCCTCGGCCACAGCCGCTTGAACAGCGAGCGCCCGCGCGACCGGCGACGCGCCGTGGCCACCCGGCCGACCGGGGCGTGCTCCGGCCCGCCCACCGGGACGGAGACGGCCGGAGCGGGCACGGCCGGGACGGAGACGGCCGGGACGGTCGCGCGGCCCACCCCCAGGACTCCGACGGGCCCGTGGACCACTCCCGCTCCTCGGCCCGTGGCCGGACCGGCCCCGAGCCCGGAGCGGCCGAGTCTGGCCTCCCGTACCGCCAGGGCGAGGCTCATCCGGTGCCGGAGGATCTCGCTCGGGTGATCGGCCAGCCGCAGCCGGTCGACCACGGCCTGGGCCGCCGGTGACAGCGGCCGCACCGGGACGAGTCCGGGCCGCAGCAGACGGAGTGTCTCGCGCTCACCGGGGTCGGTCACCACCTGGGCGACCGTGTCCGGGTCGAGCACGGCGGCGACGGCCGCGGCCCGCTCCCACGGATCGCGCGCCTCTCGCAGCAGCAGCTCCAGCAGCCGGCCCCGCCAGGTGCGGGCGCGCCGGTCCTCCCCTTCGTCGAGCATCGCCCGCTGGGCGGGCGGTGTCCTGCCGCTGAGCAGATCGGGGTGGTCGGCGGCGAAGTCCTCAAGCTCCTCGACGAGATAGAGCCAGACGACCGCGTGATAGCGGTTGAGATAGAAAGCGACCGGGGCGAAGTGGCCCGTGCGGGCGAGCCGGGTGAAACGCCCCGGGCTGATGGCGAGCAGCCGCGCCCCTTCCCCGGTGCCCGCGGTCCGCACCCGCTCCCGCAGCTCCTTCGGGAACCCCGGAGCGCCGCGCAGTCGCTCGATCTCCGCCCGGGCGACTCGCGCGGGCCCGTCGGCCGCCCGGGACACGGCCCGGATGTGCCCGAGCCGGACCGCGAGATCGAACTCGGACTGCTTCAGCTCCAGCAGCCGGGCGGCTCCCACCGCGGTCAGCACTTCCCGTACCGTCATGATCGTCTCCCCCGTGCGTCATGAGTACTCTCAGTGACGACGATAGCCCGCTGCGGCGACATCCCGCCGGGCCTGTGGACAACCTGTCCGCGCAGACCCGACGGACTGGGAGGGGAGTGGAGTTCTCGCAGGTCAGGGGCGAGAGATACCGGGTTGCCTGGCCGCGACGCCCAAGTGTTCCCCGACCCGGTTGACCATCAGGGTCATCTCGTAGGCGATCTGGCCGATGTCTGCCTCGGCCTCGCTCAGCACACAGAGGCAGCTTCCCTCGCCCGCCGCCGTGACGAAGAGCAGCGCCTCGTCGAACTCGACCATGGTCTGACGCGCCCTGCCGGCGCGGAAGTGCCGCCCGGAGCCCCGGGCCAGGGAGTGCAGCCCGGAGGAGACCGCGGCGAGGTGCTCGGCGTCCTCCCTGGCGAGTCCGGTGCTCGCCCCTGTGACCAGCCCGTCGTTGGACAGCACCAGTGCGTGCCTGATGTGCTCGATCCGCTTGGTCAGATCATCGAGCAGCCAGTCGAGTCCTTTGTCCAGTGGCATGGTCGGTCCCTCCCCGCTCATACGTTCCCCGTGTTGCGGTAAGCCTTTCGCACCGGGGACGGCAGGGCAAGGTGCAACCGGTCCGCCGAATCACATGGCGGCACAGGTACATTCGAGAGGCATATTCAATTTCCCCGGAGCCTCGACGGCCGCCCTTTCCCGCGGGGAACGCGGAGATATGACGACCCCGGAACAGCCCGGTTTCAGCGGCCCAGCTCCTTGCGGGAGGCCTTGCGCAGCCGACGCCGCTGCGTGGGGTCGAGCGCCAGATACGCCACCGCGGGAACACCCAGGACGATCAGCAGAGCCGCCCAGAACGGAATCACCGTCATCAGCAGCAGCCCGACGGCCACTCCCCCGATGACGATCTTTGTACGTGTCGACATCTCGACGCCTCCTTGTGCGGCCTTCGCCTATTCCTGCCGTGAAACGCGCGGGTGCACCGCACAGTTCCACTATGCGCTCCGTACCCCCTCCACGCGTCATCCCCGTCCGTCCGCCCTCAGCGGTTCGCCGACTTCGCGCAGATGCCCCAGCGCCTGCCGATAGGACTCGACGAGCCCGGTCTCGTGGTAGGCGAGGGAGAGCGCCCGGCAGTGGGCGCGCACCAGAGGCTGCGCGAGGCGCAGGTGCGGGCGGGGCATGCTGGGGAAGAGATGGTGCTCGATCTGGTAGTTCAGCCCGCCCAGAAGCCAGTCCGTGACCGGGCCGCCCCGGACGTTGCGCGAGGTCAGCACCTGCCGGCGTAGATGTCCCCAGCTCTTGCCGCGCTCCTCGTCGGGCATCTCCATCCCCTTGTGGTTCGGCGCGAAGGCCATGCCCAGATGGAGCCCGAGCAGCATCTGATGGATCAGGGCGAAGACCAGGGCCCGCACCGGCGGCATCGCGGCGAGCAGCAGGGTGACGTACCCGGCGACATGGGCGATGAGCAGCAGCCCCTCCAGCGAGCGGGCACGGCGGGACGGACGGGGCCCTTCGCCCGACGGGGCCGAGAAGACGGCCCGGAAGCCGTAGATCTTGAGCGCGAGTCCTTCGAGAGTGGTCAGCGGGAAGAAGAGCCAGGCCTGGTGGCGGGTGAGCAGGCCCCGGAATCCGGCGCGCCCCACGGCCTGCCGCTGGGTGAAGACGAGAATGTCGGCCGCGACATCGGGGTCTTTGTCGACATGGTTGGGGTTGGCGTGGTGCCGGTTGTGCTTGTCGTTCCACCACTCCTGACTCATCCCCAGCAGCAGATTGGCGTGCAGAAGCTGGATGATCCGGCCGGTGCGCCGGTCCGCAGTGATCTGGGAGTGCCCGGCGTCATGGGCGAAGAAGGCGGTACGGGTGGAGAACAGCGCCAGCGGGGGTGCGAGCGACAGCGCCCACCAGGAGCCGCCGGCGAGGACCGTGCCCGTGACCACGGCGGCCAGGGCGAGCAGATTGAGGAGGATGCCCCTGGCGTACCAGTCGGTGCGGCGTTCGAGCAGCCCCTGTTCCCTGACGATCCGCAGCAGCGGCGCGAACTCGGACCCGGTCCTGCCCCCGGAGGGCGACGCGGGCGCGCCGACGGACGGGTGCGCGTCGGCCGGCGGGGGCGCGTCGGCGCCGGATCCCGGAGAGGCCGCCACGGACGACTGGCCCGTGGGAGGGGCGGTGGCCTGGGGCATGGAGGTCTCCGGTCTTCGGGGTCGCGCAGGGCCCTGTGCGACTGCGCTGACCTGAGAAAACGTAGGCAAGCACGACCTCACCGGACCATGGCGCCATCCCCCGGACCGGGTGGGGGGCAGCCCGCCCGGCCGACTGGTGCTGGCCACACCTCCCGGCGGGGACAAGGATGCGAGTGAGGAGGGTCACCTGATCACGAGAGGCGATTCGGCCATCGCATCGGGTACCCTCGGCGACTCCCACCTGTGCGCTAGTCAAATTTGAGGAATGCGTCATCGCTGTGCACCCACCCTCCGCGGCAACGCCCTCCCGTGTCTCCTTCGACTCCCTCTCCCCCGACGTCCCCCTCTTCCACGCCGACGCCGTCTTCCTTCCCGGCGACCCGGCCCGCACCGGGCGCGTCGCCTTCTGGCACCCCGACGCCGACACCGCGCCCGACACCCTGACGGTCGTCGGGGACGATCTGCGCCCGCGCACCGTGCCCGCGCTGCTGCTGCCCGTCTCCGCCGCGCTGCCGCTCCTGACCAGGATGCGCGCCGCGGCGGACGCCTCCCCCTCCATCGCCTTCTGGGGAGCCGCGGCCGTGCTCTCCCTGCGGCTCGTGGCGCGCGGGCTGCTGCTGCCCGGACTCACCGCCACCGATCACGACTCCTGGCGGATCGGACCGCTGACCCCCGAGGACCTTGACGGGATCCGCGCCCTCGCCGCGTCGATGCCGCCCACCGCCCACGCCACCCCGCTGGAGACACCGCCGGACGCCGTCGCCTCCGACGTACCGGACGTGCCCGGCGTGCCCGACGTGCCCGGCGTACCCCTGCTGCCGGACCCGGAGCGGCTGCTGCGCTCGTTCCTCGACGCGATCGCGGACTCGATGCCCCGCACCCCGGCCGCGCGGGCCGCCGCGGGCGGCCCGGCGTTCGCCGCGCGGGAGCCGCAGCGGATGCCCGAGCGGCGCGCCTGGGCGGCGGACGTCGCCGCCGGGCACGACGCCGGTGTACGCCTCTCCCTGCGCGTCGAACTCGTGGGCGGCGGAGCGGGCGACACCGACGAGGAGAACGAGGGCGGCGGAGAACCGTCGTTCCGCGCCGTCCTCCAGATGCACAGCGTCAGCGACCCGGCCGTCGTCGCGGACGCGGCCGACGTGTGGGCGGGCGGCGACCGGCCGGGCGACGCCTTCGGCCCCAGGGCCCGGATGGACGCGCTGCTGGCGCTGCGCCGCGCCGCCCGGGCGTGGCCCCCTCTCACCCCGCTGTTGCAGGCCGCCGTTCCCGACGCGCTCGACCTCGCGGACGAGGAGGTCGCCGAACTCCTCGGCGAGGCGGCCAAGGCGCTCGCGGCCGGCGGCGTCCAAGTGCACTGGCCGAAGGAACTGGCCCACCGTCTCACCGCCCGGGCCGTGATCGGCCCGCCCGACGACGGCGCGGACGGCGGCGAGTCGGGGGTGCCCTCCTTCCTGTCCGCCGACGCCCTCCTCGCCTTCGACTGGAGGTTCGCCCTGGGCGACCGTCAGCTGACCCGCGAGGAGCTGGATCTGCTCGCCGAGGCGAACCGGCCGCTGGTGCGGCTGCGCGACCAATGGGTGCTCATCGACCCCCAGGAGGCCCGCCGCGCCCGCGAGAGCCAGGACCGGAAGCTGACCCCGATCGACGCGCTCGGAGCCGTACTGACCGGCACGGCCGAGGTCGACGGCCGTCCGGTGGCGGTGCACGCCTCCGGCTGGGTGGCCCGGCTGCGCGACCGCCTCGCCGACCCCGAGGGCGGGACCCAGGAGATCGCACAGCCCGCGGCGCTCACCGCGACCCTGCGCGACTACCAGCTGCGCGGACTGAACTGGCTCAACCGGATGACGTCGCTGGGCCTCGGCGGCTGTCTCGCCGACGACATGGGCCTCGGCAAGACGATCACGCTGATCGCCCTCCATCTGCACCGGCAGACCGACCCGTCGGCGGCCGGGCCCACCCTGGTGGTCTGCCCCACCTCGCTGATGGGCAACTGGCAGCGGGAGATCGAGAAGTTCGCCCCCG
Organism: Streptomyces inusitatus; assembly: GCF_014651115.1. Taxonomy (GTDB): domain Bacteria; phylum Actinomycetota; class Actinomycetes; order Streptomycetales; family Streptomycetaceae; genus Streptomyces; species Streptomyces amakusaensis. The sequence continues at coordinate 38,205 of NZ_BMWG01000019.1, forward strand.
GCACCCCGGTCCGGCGCTTCCACGGATCGTCGCGCGAACTCGGGAACCTGGCCGACGGGGAGTTCGTTCTCACCACGTACGGCACGATGAGGCTCGACGCCGAGAGACTCGCCCGGACGGCGTGGGGCATGGTCGTCGCCGACGAGGCACAGCACGTCAAGAACCCTTATTCGGCGACCGCCCGCAGGCTGCGCACCCTCGGGGCCAAGGCGCGGGTCGCGTTGAGCGGCACCCCCGTGGAGAACAACCTGTCCGAGCTGTGGGCCATCCTCGACTGGACCACGCCCGGACTCCTCGGCCCACTCGGCACATTCCGCTCGCGGTACGCGCGGGCGGTGGAAGGAGGCGAAGATCCCGCCGCCGCCCGGCGGCTCTCCTCACTGGTCCGGCCGTTCCTGCTGCGCCGGCACAAGTCCGACCCGGGCATCGCTCCCGAACTGCCGCCGAAGACGGAGACCGACCGCGCCGTCTCCCTCACCGCCGAACAGACCGGTCTCTACGAGGCGGTGGTGCGCGAGACGCTGGCCGCGATCTCCGAGGCCGACGGCATGGAGCGGCGCGGCCTGGTGATGAAGCTGCTCACCGCGCTCAAACAGATCTGCAACCATCCGGCCCAGTATCTGAAGGAGGAACAGCCGAGGATCGCGGACCGCTCGGGCAAACTGGAACTGCTGGACGAGCTCCTGGACACCATCCTCGCCGAGGGCGCCGCCGTTCTGGTCTTCACCCAGTATGTGCAGATGGCCCGGCTGCTGGAGCGGCACCTCGCCGCCCGGGGGGTGCCGACGCAGTTCCTCCACGGCGGTACGCCGGTCGCGGAGCGCGAGGCGATGGTGGGCCGCTTCCAGAACGGTGACGTTCCGGTCTTCCTGCTGTCGCTCAAGGCGGCCGGCACCGGTCTCAATCTGACCCGGGCGGAGCATGTCGTGCACTTCGACCGCTGGTGGAACCCGGCCGTCGAGGCGCAGGCCACCGACCGGGCCTACCGCATCGGGCAGACTCAGCCGGTTCAGGTCCACCGGCTGATCGCCGAGGGGACCATCGAGGACCGGATCGCCGACATGCTCACGCGCAAGCGGGAGCTGGCCGACGCGGTCCTCGGATCCGGCGAGGCCGCGCTGACCGAACTGACCGACGCCGAACTGGCGGATCTGGTGGAGCTGCGAGGGGGCGGCGCGACGCGATGAACGACAACGACGAGTACGACGACACGTACGACAGCGACAGCGACGGCGATGAGGAGGCCGGGGGCGGGGCCCGCGACGGCCGGGACGAGGTGCGGACCTTTGTCGCGAGCCCGCCCGTCCGGGGTCGCGGCTTCGCCCAGAGCTGGTGGGGCCAGACCTGGATCAAGGCCCTGGAGGACACGGCGCTCGACGGCGAGCAGCTCCAGAAGGGCCGTCGGCAGGCCAGGGCGGGCGCGGTCGGCGCGGTGTCGGTACGCCCCGGGCGGGTCACCGCGGTCGTACGGGACCGCGACGGCACCGGCCGGCGCTGCGATGTGCTGCTCACCGAGCTGACCGACGCCGGGTGGGACCGGTTCCTGGACATGGCGGTCGACCGGTCGGGCCATATCGCCGCCCTGCTGGACCGGGAGATGCCGCCTCATCTGGTCGAGGACGCGGCCTCGGCCGGGGTCGAACTCCTCCCCGGCGTGGGCGATCTGGAGCCCGAGTGCGACTGCGGGGCATGGGATCTGTGCCCGCACACCGCGGCCCTGTGCTACGAGGTGGCGAGGCTGCTGGACCAGGACCCGTTCGTACTGCTGCTGATGCGGGGACGCGGGGAGCGCCGTCTGCTGGACGAACTCCAGCTGCGCAGCGTGGCACGGGCCTCGGCCGGCGCCGCGCCGGACGAGGAGCCGGAAGCGGCTTCCCCGAGGGTGCGGGCCGATGAGGCGTTCGCGGCGCGGGAGATCCTCCCGCCGCTGCCCGCTCCCCCGCCGCCGCTCCAGGAGCCGGGGCAGCCGCCCGTCCTGGACACCGGGACCGCGCCGGCTCCGGGGATCGATCCGGACGCGCTGGAGTTCCTGGCCGCCGACGCCGCCGCGCGCGCCCACCGCCTGCTCTCGGAAGCACTCGCTCCGGGCCATGGCGACCAGCCGGTGGAGCAGGTGCTGACGCCTGACCAGGACGCGGTGCGGATGGCCGCCGCCGTCCCGGGACCGGTGATCGCCGGGCGTCTCGCCGCCGCGACCGGCCGGGGACGCACCGCGCTGGATCTCGCGGTTCGGGCCTGGCGATCGGGCGGTACGAGCGCGCTCGCCGTCCTGGACGGGGAGTGGACGCCCGGCCCGGAGGCGCTCGCCCGGGCGTCGTCGGTGCTGGACGCCGCCTGGGAGGAGACGGACCGGCCCCGGCTGCGCGCGTCCGCGCCGGGCCGCTGGACGGTGACCGGATCCGATGCTCAGCTGCGGCTCGGCGAGGACGGCCGCTGGTGGCCGTACCGCAAGGAGCGGGGTCACTGGTCGCCCTCGGGTCCGGGTGCCCACGACCCGGCGGCGGCTCTGGCGGAGGCCCTGGGCGAGAGCGGCTGACCGGCCGGGCCCCAGGCGGGCGTCCGGGGCAGGCGTCCGGTACGAGGCGCGAGAACCTCGTACCGGACGCCGGGAGTCCCGGGCATGGGTTCAACGCGAGGTCCCGACAGCCTCACCAGGCAGCGCGTGTACCGGCCGAAACAGCGAAACCGCCTCCGGTCCCCCGGCGCGTCCGGCAGTGTACGTCCCGACGCCGGACGGCGTCCGGACGGAAGAGCCGCCCGGACCGCCCCGGCCGACGCCGCTCCGGTTCGATCCGGTCTGATCCGGTCTGATCCGGTCCAGTTCAGTCCGGTTTCAGTCTGGTTCGGTTCGATCCGGTTCGATCCGGTCCGCCGGAGCAACCGCCCGCCTGCCAAGGAGGCCCGTTGTCCCCCCACACCCAGCCGTCCCGCGCACTGCGCCGTACCCTCGCCGTGGGTCTGCCGATCACCCTGGTCGCGGCCATGGCCGTCGCCGGGACGGCCGTCGGCGCCCCGGCTCCCGCGGGCAAGGCCGAGAAGCCCGCGCGTGTCGTGGGCTCCGCCGTCCTCGACGAGATCCCCCTCGCGGAGTTCAGCAACTCGCTGCTGCCCGGCTCCGTCTCCAACGACCGGGGCGTCCACCTCGGCGTCGGCAGCGACCTCTACCCCGCCGGCCGCAAGGGCGAGTTCTGGGCGCTGACCGACCGCGGTCCCAATGGCCAGATCAGGGTCGACGGCAAGAAGCGCCGCACCTTCGCCGTGCCGGAGTTCGACCCGGCCCTGGTGAAGATCCGGGTCTCCGGCGACCGGGTCAGGGTGCTCACCGCCGTTCCGCTGACCACCGCCTCCGGCAAGCCGGTCACCGGGCTGCCGAACCAGGCCTCCCGCGACGAGGCCCCGTACTCGTACGACGCGGGAACCCCGCTCGACCGCAACCCCAGCGGACTGGACACCGAGGGGATGGTGCGAGCGGACGGCGGCTCGTTCTGGCTCTCCGACGAGTACGGGCCCTCACTGATCCATGTCTCCCCGCGCGGCCGCGTACTCGCCCGCTATGTTCCGCAGGGTCTGAAGCTGACGGGCGCGGACTATCCGGTGATCGAGGCCTTGCCGTCGATCCTGCTGAATCGCAAGCTCAACCGGGGCTTCGAAGGGCTGGCCGTACTCCCGGGCGGCGATCTGGTCGCCGCGGTGCAGAGCCCGCTGGCAGTGCCCGACCAGGCGGCGGGCGAGGCATCCCGCAATGCCCGGCTGATCCGGTTCTCCCCCGAGAAGCAGACGGTGACGGCGGAGTACGCCTATCGGTTCGACGCGGTGGGCGTGGTCGATCCGGGCGAGACCGACACCTCGGAGCTGAAGATCTCCTCGCTCGTCGCCCTCGACGACGACACCCTCCTGGTGCAGGAGCGCACGGACAGATCGTCCCGGCTCCAGCGGGTCACCCTCCCGCCGGGCGCGGGCATTCTGGGCGGCCGCTGGGACGATCCGTCGACCTCCCCCAGCTATGAGCAGCTCGACGATCCCTCGGCGGCGGGCGTCCCGGTGCTGGGCAAGTCCCTTCTCGTCGACTTCGGAAAGGTGGCGGGGGTGCCCGGAAAGATCGAGGGCGTCGCCGTGGTCGGGAAACGGACTCTCGCGCTCATCAACGACAACGACTTCGGGATGACGGACGGCCCCGGGGCCTTCGATCCGAACGGACGGCTCGTGGACAGCGGTGTCAACACCCATGTGGTGCAGGTACGGCTACCGGAACGGCTGACCGACTGACCCACTCGGGCGGGCATGCGCCCACCTCCCCGAAGCCGCCCGGATCCCGAGCCCCGGGCGGCTTCTCCGTACCACAGCCACGACCCTCCTGTACCGGTTTACGGCGAATCACCACCCCGCAGCCCGGCACCTCGTACGGTGGGTTCCCGCCCGCACCGATCCGCACCTCTGTACTCCCCGCACCCCGCACCCCGCACCCCGCACCCCGCACCCCGCACCGACGGTGCACCGCCCGGGACGGCGCACCGTCGACAGCGACATCCCCGGCCAACCACCGTCGACAGGAGATCCTCTCGGTGACCCCGCTCTCCGGCGGAGGATCCCCGTACGCACCTCCCCGCTTCTGACACGCCACCAGGAGAGGACCCATGGACCGCAGAACACTCCTCGGCGGCGCCGCGCTGGCGGCGGTCACCGGCGCGCTGCTGCCGACCGCAGCCCGGGCCGCCGCCGCCACCGGCTCGTCGCCCCCGCCCCGGGCGGACACCGACCACCCCTCCGCGCGGTGGATGCCCGCCTCCGCGTCCAATCTCACCGCCGCCGACCGGCCCTCGTCCCACCGGATCGACTTCGTCGTCATCCATGTCACCCAGGAGACCTTCGCCGACACGGTGAAGATCTTCCAGAACCCGGCGAGAAAGGTGTCCGCGCACTATGTGGTCCGCTCGGTGGACGGCCATGTGGCGCAGTGCGTACGAGAGCGCGACATCGGCTGGCACGCGGGCAACTGGGACTACAACACCCGCTCCGTCGGCGTCGAGCACGAGGGCTGGGTGGACAGACCCGCCTACTTCACCCATGCCCTCTACGAACGGTCGGCGGCCCTCACCGCCTCCGTGTGCGACCGCTACGGCATCCCCAAGGACCGCGCGCACATCATCGGCCACCACGAGGTCCCCGGCGCCACCCACAGTGATCCGGGGCCGCACTGGGACTGGACGCGATACATCCGACTCGTCAACTTCGCCTGACGGAAAACACAGAAAGCAGAAAAAGCAGAAAAAGTACGGAAAGCAGCGTGGAAAGCCTCTCTTACGGCGAGGCAGTCGTTCTTGTCGCGCCCGGTCGACTCGGTCACGATGGACTCCAGGGAGGCCGAGTTGACCGACCCATGGGTGGCCCTGGAGCCGGGCGAGGACCCGGACGAGCGGATCACCGTGCTGCGCAGAGCACACGACACCTATCTGACCGAGGGCCGGTTCGAGCCTCCCGTACGCCCTGTGGTGGCCGAATCCTGGCGGCGTTCGGCCCGTGCCCGGGTCAGCCCGGACGGCACCCCGGGCGTCGAGCTGGACGAGGGCGCGATCACCGCGTACCGCGAAGGGCATCCGCTGGCGCGGGCGATGCCCCTGGTGCGGGAGTTGACGGACGCGTACGCCAGGGACGGCGGCCATCTGGTGGCCGTCTGCGACGCCGAGGGACGGCTGCTGTGGGTGGAGGGGCCGCTCGCCGCCCGCCGCGCGGCGAGCCGGATGAACTTCGTGCCGGGCGCCCGCTGGGCCGAGACGGTCGCCGGCACGAACGCCCCCGGCACGGCGATCGCCGTGGACCGGCCCGTCCAGATCTTCGCCGCCGAGCACTTCAGCCGTCCCGTGCAGGCATGGACCTGCGCGGCGGCCCCGATCCACGATCCCGCCAGCGGCCGGGTGCTGGGCGCGGTGGACATCACCGGCGGGAACGGGCTCGCGCATCCGCACAGCCTCGCCTTCGTCGGGGCCGTGGCGCGGGCCGCCGAGTCCCAGTTGGCACTGCTCGCGCCGCCGCCCGCCCCGGACGGCGTCCGGCTCTCCGCCCTGGGCCGGGACGAGGCCCTGCTGGTGACCGACGGCCGCAAGACACGGCTGAGCCGCAGACACAGCGAGATCCTGGTCCTGCTCGCCCACCACCCCGAGGGCATCGGCGGCGACGAACTGCTCATCGAGCTGTACGAGGACGAGTCGGTCACCCCGGTGACCCTGCGGGCCGAACTGCACCGGCTGCGCGCCCTGCTGGGCCCCGATGTGCTCCGCTCACGCCCCTACCGCATCGCCGCCCCCCGCGTCGACGCCGACTTCGGCACGGTGACCCGGCGGCTGGCGTCGGGCGCGGTCACGGGCGCGATGAGCGCCTACACCGGGCCGCTGCTGCCCGCCTCCCGCGCGCCCTCCGTCGTACGGCTGCGCCGCAGACTCGCCGACCAGCTCCGGGCCGCCCTGCTGGCGCGCGCCGATCCTGGGCTGCTGGCCGACTGGGCGTACAGCCCCTGGGGCGAGGAGGATCTGCCGGTGTGGCGGGCGCTCGCCGCCGTACTGCCCTCGCCGCAGCGGCCCGCCGCGCTGGCCAGGGTCCGCGAACTGGACGGCTGGCAGCGGCGGTGACGGCCCGCCGGACGTCAACAGGCGCGCAACGCGCTCGCAACGTCCTGCCTCCTAGCCTCCCGATGACCGTCGTCCCGAGGTGGCGGCGGCGTCACCGGGAGGTTGTGGAGATGACCCGATACGCGGCACCGGGAAGCGACGGCTCGATCGTCTCGTACCAGCCCCGCTACGACCACTGGATCGGCGGACAGTACGTACCCCCGGCCCGGGGCGCCTACTTCGAGAACCCGAGCCCGGTCAACGGCCGCCCGTTCACCGAGATCGCCCGGGGCACCGCCGAGGACGTGGAACGCGCCCTGGACGCCGCCCACGCCGCCGCACCCGGCTGGGGCCGGGTCTCCGCCGGTGAGCGCGGCGGGATCCTGCTGAAGATCGCGGACCGTATGGAGGCCAACCTCGAAGCGCTCGCGGTCGCCGAGAGCTGGGAGAACGGCAAGCCGGTACGGGAGACTCTGGCCGCCGACATCCCGCTGGCGATCGACCACTTCCGGTACTTCGCGGGGGTGCTGCGCGCCCAGGAGGGAGGACTCAGCCAGCTCGACGACGACACCGTCGCGTACCACTTCCACGAGCCGCTGGGCGTCGTCGCCCAGATCATCCCGTGGAACTTCCCCATCCTCATGGCCACCTGGAAGCTCGCCCCCGCCCTCGCGGCCGGCAACGCCGTGGTCCTCAAGCCCGCCGAGCAGACCCCTGCCTCCATCCACTTCTGGCTCGGCCTCGTCGCCGACCTCCTCCCCGACGGCGTACTCAACATCGTCAACGGCTTCGGCGTCGAGGCCGGCAAACCCCTGGCCTCCAGCCCGCGCGTCGCCAAGATCGCCTTCACCGGGGAGACCACGACCGGGCGGCTGATCATGCAGTACGCCTCCGAGAACATCAAACCGGTCTCCCTCGAACTCGGCGGCAAGTCACCCAACATCTTCTTCGACGACGTCTCCGCCTCCGCCGACGACTTCCTCGACAAGGCCCTCGAAGGCTTCACCATGTTCGCCCTCAACCAGGGCGAGGTCTGCACCTGTCCCTCGCGCGCCCTGATCCAGCGCGGCCACTACGGCGCCTTCCTGGAAGCGGGCGTCGCCCGCACCGAACAGATCGTTCCCGGCCACCCCCTGGACACCGACACCATGATCGGCGCACAGGCCTCCAACGACCAGCTTCAGAAGATCCTCTCCTACCTCGACATCGGCCAGCAGGAAGGCGCGAAGATCCTCACCGGCGGTCAACGCATCGAGCACGACGGCGACATGGCCGGCGGCTACTACGTCCAGCCGACCGTCCTTGAGGGAGACAACCGCATGCGCGTCTTCCAGGAAGAGATCTTCGGCCCCGTCGTCGCCGTCACCTCCTTCTCCGACTTCGACGACGCCATCAAGATCGCCAACGACACCCTGTACGGCCTGGGCGCGGGCGTCTGGACCCGCGACATCAACACCGCCTACCGCGCGGGCCGGGCCATCCAGGCAGGCCGCGTCTGGACGAACTGCTACCACGCCTATCCGGCGCACGCGGCGTTCGGCGGGTACAAGCAGTCGGGGATCGGCCGCGAGAACCACCGGATGATGCTGGATCACTATCAGCAGACAAAAAACTTGCTCGTGTCGTATTCGCCGAAGAAGCTGGGCTTCTTCTAGACACCGAAAATGGGCGCCTGGCCAGGGAGTTTCCCTACCAGGCGCCCTTCGTGATGCGTTTCTACGCGGTGAGTCGAAATTTAGTGTTACTCCCGGTTTCTCTCACCCGAATCCCACTTCGCAGTGACAGAAGAGGACCTGGATCTCTGCCCGGCGCGGCGGAGATCCTAGGGTTGGCGAGTTCGAGGGCGTGTTCGTCCAGAGTGAGGGCGGCTTCGCGGGCCCTGTTCCAGGTGCTGCCGTAGGCGGAGGCGTCGATGTAGTCGCCTTTGGCGTTGCGGAAGATGCGGACGAGTATGAGTGGGATGGGTACGGGTCGGGTGGCTTTGGCGGCACGTCGTTTGAGGGAGTGGATTTCGCGGACGGAGCCGTCGTCCGTCCATTCCTTTCCGGCGGTGACGACGCCGCCCTTGAGCCCCATCCTGCGGCCGGGAGGCGGCACTGGGCTTTGCGGAGATGGATGACTTCGGCGGGGCGCATGGCGGCGTAGTGCATGCAGCCGAAGAAGGCGTACAGATGAGGGCCTCGGCCCGGGAGTTCCGCAATCTGCATCACCGGTACCGGGAGATCCTTCCCGGCGGGCGTTTTGGCGGCTACGACCGCCGGGCCGCCGACCTGCTGGTCGCCTCAGGGCGGCGGGACGCCCAGGACGACTGCCCCGGACGCGCGCCGCCACCGCGGCCTGACCGGCTGCACCCCCCTGTTCACGAACCACCGAGGAGAACCATGCGATGGACCGCAGCACCGTCACGATCATGTACATGAACCCGGAGCGCGACGGCGGCCCGGAGCAGGCGCCCGGGGGTACTCCCGGACGCCGGCTGCGCGCCCACCGGGAGATCCTCGCCCCGCGTCTGCGCCGGAAGATCAGCCCGCTCGACCGCTGGGAACCGGTGGCATGATCACCCCTGCCACGACCGGCACCGCGCGGGCGATGCGCTCGCCGCCGCCTACGCGGAGCTGGAACCGCCGCCAGCAGCAGCCCGGTCTGCCGCCGCCCGGCGCGCATCCGGGCGGAGCCGGGCTGGAGTTCCCGTTCCCTGCCCGCGGAACGCTCGCGGACGCCATCGGCTGGTTCACCGAACTCCACGACGCGGGCACCGCGGACGGCGACATGACCGGCACCGGGCGCGCCGCGTTCGGAATCGGGCTGTGCCACCGCCATGGCGGACGCCCTCAGCAGGCCACGGCGCATCTCTTCGAAGCCCAGAGGCTGTGGGAGCGGAAGGGAGCGAGTTCCCGCTCGGCACCGGGCTCGCGGCGCTCGCCGGCGGGGAGACGATAGACGATCCTGGAGACGGGAGGCGCCCCCACCTGGGCCATGGTGCTGTTCGCACGCGCCGGTGAACTGCTCCCCGGGCAGATGCGGTTCGACACGGCCCGTGCGCTCGCCGGCCACGGCCACGCCCAGGTCCTGTCCAAAGACCACGCCGCAGGCCGGGTCGAGCTGGCCTCGGCGCTGGGCCGGTTCGAGTCGATGGACTGGGTGGGGTGGCAGCAGCGGGTGCGTGAACTGCTCGTCCACGCCGACGAAGCCGTCGGCGACGATGCCGGTGCCCGGGCCAACCGGGACGCGGCATCCGCCCTGCCCGGGGCCGAGCCGCAGGACAAGAGCCTCCTTGTCGCGCTCGCCCCGGTCCTGTGACACACCCGCCCGCGACGACCGGAGCCGTCTCGACGGCGCTGCTTGCATCCCTTCCGCCACAGGGCTATCGGCCCCGGCGATTCGGCCACCGCGGCCCCGGCACAGCCCCGGGTCCAGTCCGGGTCGGTGGCCGCTACAGCCTCGGGAATTCGCTTGTTCATGCGGTTCCCGCCCCGGCTGAAAGACCTGTTTTCGAGACGGCAGTTCGGATCGTTGTCCCGGATACCGCAGCACCAACCACGCGAGTTCCGCTGTTCCGTCTGCCGCCCGGACCCGTACCCTCCGGGCGGCCGGTCGTCCCGCGCGTCCGCGCGGCGACAGAGAAGGAGAACACCGATGGTGTCCATGACCTGTACGAGAGCTCCCCGGACAGTGGGGTGCCGGTGCGCGGGACGAGTCCGCCTCCCGTTGACGGGGAGGCGCGGATGACCGGGGCGCGGAGCGGCAGCGGACAGGCCGGCGGGGGGCGTGTCCCGCCGCCGCGGACGGTGCCCGGCGGGCTGGAGCTCCCCCCGGCGCGGGTGCCGGCCGGGCCCGCCGACGGCGAGGACATCACCGATGGTCTGGAGACGGCCTATTGGGCGGTTCACGACGGGGCGTCGGCGAAGGCGAGTGTGCGGGAGATCCTCGGCCGGCTGCCGCAGATCGTCCGGCAGGTCGGGGCGCTGGCCTGGCGGGCCGACCGCCGCAGCACCGTGCTGGTGGTCGTCCTGCAGCTCGCGTCGGCGGCCATGGCCGCCTTCGGGCTGGTCGCCTCGGTCGGTGTTCTGCGCGAGCTGTTCGGGTCCGGACCGACCCCCGACCGGATCCGCGCGGCCCTCCCCCAGCTGCTCCTCGTCGCCGGTCTGCTGTCGCTTCGGGCCTTACTGGAGGCCGGGGTCGCCACTGCGGAGGCGAAGCTGACGCCGTCGATCCGGGTCGCTCTGGAGTCGGAGTTCTACACCCTGGCCGCGCAGGTGCGGCTGGAGGCCGTCGAGGACCCCGACTGGCACGACACCGTCCACCGCGCCTCCGACCGGGGTCTCTTCTACGCGCGGCAGATCGTCGGCAACGTCGTCGCGCTCGCCGCCGCGGCCCTGGACATTCTCGGCACCGCGAGTGTCCTCGCCGTGCTCCACCCGGTGCTGATCCTCATGCTGCCGCTGTCCGTCCTCCCGGTCGGTGCGGCCGCCGTACGGTCCGCGCGGGACCGCTTCCACTCCTACATGCGGTGGAATGCGATGCAGCGACGGCTGAGGGTTTTCACGTGGCTGCTGCTCGATCAGGACTCCGCGGCCGAACTGCGGTCGACCACCGCGCAGCCGGCTCTGCTGGCCGAGCACCGCCGCGTCGCGGGACGGGTCGCGGCCGAGGACACGCGGCTCGGGCTGAGCGCGGCGAGGATCGGTCTCGCCGGACGGGCCGCCGGCGGTCTGGGTGCCGGACTCACGTACGCGGCACTGTGCCTGATGCTGCTGGACGGCTGGATTCCGCTCGCTGTGGGAGCCGGGGCCGTGCTGGCCATCCAGACCGGCCGCGCGTCCTTGACGACGTTCGTCAATCTCGCTCATCTCGTGTTCGAGAACGCCCTGTGGGTGTCGGACCTTCTGGCGGTGCAGGCGCACTGCCGCACCCTCCTGCCCCGCGCGGGGGGCCGTCCGGCCCCGCGGGTGGTGGAGGAGATCCGGCTCGACGAGGTCACCTTCACCTATCCCGGTAAGGACGCCCCGGCGCTCGACGGCGTGACCCTGACCCTGAAGGCCGGCGAGACGGTGGCGTTCGTCGGGGTCAACGGCTCCGGCAAGTCGACCTGCGCGAAACTCCTCGCTGGCCTCTATGATCCCGCTGCGGGCACGGTCCGGTGGAACGGCGCCGACGCGCAGGAATTCGACGGCGTCTCGCTCCAGCAGCGGGTCGCCATGGTCCTCCAGCAACCCGCCCACTTCCCCTTCACCGCGCTCGCGAACATCACCGTCTCGCGCGGCACCATCACCGACGCCGACCCCGAGGCCGCCCACCGCGCGGCCACCGCCTCCGGTGCGGACCAGGTCATCGCCACCCTCCCCGACACCTGGACCACGCTGCTGTCCAAACGCTTCCGCGGCGGACAGCAACTGTCCGCCGGGCAGTGGGCGAAGATCGCCGTGGCCCGGGGAATCTACAAGGACGCGCCCGTCCTCCTCCTCGACGAGCCGACCGCCAGCATGGACCCCAAGGCGGAGCACGCCGTCTACCAGTCCGTCCTCCAAGGACCCCGGCGGCCCGGGCAGATCACCGTCCTCATCTCCCACCGCCTCGCCTCCGTCACCGACTGCGACCGCATCTACGTCTTCGACAGCGGAAAGATCACCGAATCCGGCACCCACCAGGAACTCATGGAGAAGCGAGGCGAGTACGCCGAAATGTTCACTCTCCAGGCCTCCGGATACCACGAAGCGCCGACCGGGACGGAGGGGTCGTGACCCCACCCCGGGCCACCGGTGCCCGCCGAGGCCGGGCGCCCTCCGGGAAGAAAGCCGGCCAGTGATGCGACAGACCGCATACGCCGGAGATCGCAGCAGGATCACAGTGAAGGAGTTTTGAGTATGCAGATCGACCCAGCGGTGGACCGGGCAATCCTCCGGGCCGTCGGCCACAGCCTCCCGGCGACCCCGCAAGAGCGCGCATCCGTCGCCAGCCTGAATATCAGAAACACCGAAACAGTTTCCCGCCTAGAGCTTTTCCCCTCCCTCCAACGGCTCATCATAACCGGCTGGGATCCGGTCTCGATGCAGCATTTCCGGCTTTGAGGAAAATCAGCGTGCCGCCTGACGGCATCGCAAGAGCTGGAATGGAAGCTCACCGTCCGGCTCCATTCAGCGGGAACGCGGATCTCCTGCTACAGGGATTCACAGGGGCAGGGGTACAGGCTCTGCCGACCTGGCCTCGGTCTGACGGACTCTCCCCAATACGTACACCCGCTCGTCTTCGCCGAAGAAATCCACGCCCTCTTGGCTGGGGATCCTTCAGCAGCACACCACTACTTCGAGAGTCCGCCACGGTTCATCTGATCTGAGACCGTGTCCGAGAGGTACCAGGTCGCGTCGGAAAAGGCCGATCCGTGACCACACCCCGTCCGCACTCCCACGATCTGAAAGCGGTATTCCGTGTCCGATGAGTCCCTTGAACCTCTTGGCACCGCAGTGCTGCTGGTCAATCCGGCCGGTCAGTATCTGCTGCACCTGCGCGACGCCAACAAGCCGTGGATCTGCGACCCTGGGACCTGGAGTGTTCCAGGGGGCAATCGCGAGCCCGGGGAATCGTCGCGGCAGGCCGCCGAGCGCGAACTGCTCGAAGAGACCGGCCTGACCGTCCCGGACCTGGCGCCGTTCACCGTCGTCGACTCCCTCGCGCCCAACGGCCGGACCAAGGGCCGCATCCAGGTCTATCTCGGAGCCTGGGACGGCGACGCCGACGCGCTGCCCGTGACCGAGGGGATCATGTATCGCTGGTTCGACACGGCGACGATGAGGTATCTGACGATGTGTCCGTGGACCAAGTGGGCCATCGATCTTCACCGGGCCCAGCAGCCTGAACCGGTCCCGCAGAGCGTCGCCACTGCGGCGCCCGCCCCGGTGAACCTGACCCGCCCGCACATTGTCGGCGTCCACCTCTATCTGGAGCGGGACGGGCGCGTGCTGCTGGGGCTGCGTCACCCGGACTCGCCGTTCGCCGGGTCGGTCCATCATTTTCTGGCCGGGCATTGCGAGCAGGAGCCGGCGACCGGCGCGATGGTGCGCGAGGCGTGGGAGGAGGCGGGCCTGCGGATCCGGCCCGGGGACCTCGACCTCGTCCACGTCGTGCACTGCCCCGACCAGTTGGGCGGCCTGCCGCGTGTGCAGCTCGTCTACCAGGCCCGTGTCTGGGAGGGAGAGGCGGTGGTCCGTGAACCGGACCGGTGTGTCAGCTGGGACTGGTGGCCCCTGGACGCACTGCCCGAACCGATCGTGCCCTACACCCACGCCGCGATCGAGGGAATCCGAGCCGGCCGCCTCTCGACCGAACTCGGCTGGCCCTGACCACCATCCGACCCCGGCCATCCCTCACTCCCCATTTTCTCCCCAGGCGGTGCATCCATGACTCAGGCCCCTTCACCGGCGAACGCCTCCACTTTGATCCACAACCGTCGAGGGGAGTATCTGCTGCATCTTCGCGACCAGCGGCCCGGCATCTGGGAGCCGGGAGCGTGGTCCCTCCTGGGGGGCGGCCGTGAACCCGGTGACCGGGACCTGGAGGACACTGCCCGCAGGGAACTGCGGGAGGAAGCCGGTCTCGTACTCGGCCGCCTCACACCATTCGCCGTCGAGTACGCCACCGGGACCGACGGCGGCACTGTGCCCATTCAGATCTTCACCGCAGAGTGGGAGGGCGATCCTGACACACTGCCGCTGACCGAGGGGGTGATGCTGAGATGGTTCACCCCGGACGTCATGGACCGGCTGCGTATGAGCGCCACGACGCTCGACCTGGTCCGCCGCCACGCCGCCCGCCCCGGCACACCAGCACCGGGGGCGGTGTCCGGTACTGGCCGGCCCGACGGACGGGAGCCGGAGTCCGCCGTCCGCGAAGTCTGGACCGCCTACGGGGCACATCACCTCCGGCGCGGCACACCGGTCGAGGACGTGGCCCGACTGCGCTGGGGCTACGCGGAGAACGGTCCCGGCGCGGAGGTGCTGGGGGATCTGTCCGGACTGAGGGTGCTCGACCTCGGCTCCGGGACCGGCCGGCACGCGGCCCATCTCGCGCGCCTCGGCGCCCGGGTCGACGCCGTCGAAGCCTCCCCGACCCAGCACGAACGCTCCGCCGCCCACTACGGCGCACTCCCGGGTCTGCGGCTGATCCACGCCGACGCCGTCACCCACCTGAGCGGCGAGAGCGAGCCGTACGACCTCGTCTGCGCCGTCCACGCCCTGTCCTACATCGACCCGCACCGTCTGTTGCCCGCCCTCGCCACGGCGCTCCGCCCGGGCGGGCGGCTGGTGTTCTCCGTCCTCCACACGAACTCCGCCGGGAACCCACCGTCCGAGGAGGTCCGGGCCCGGCCTCAGATCCTCCCGCTGGCCGGCGGCGGCGAACTCACGACGCCCATGTGGGCCCTGACCCCAGCCCGGTGGCAAGCCCTGCTCGCCGAACACGGCCTCGTCACCGACGCCGCCGACGTCCTCACCGCACCGGAAGAGGACGACCCCCTCTCCTGCACCCTCATTCAGGCCCGCCGCCCGGCCCCGGTCACCTCCCGCCCCCGCACCGACCGCCCGCCTGTGGCGCACGCGCCCCTCAGCGTCGGCATCATCCTCAACAGCCCCGAGGGCGTCCTCCTCGGCCGCCACCGAAACGGCACGTACGAACTGCCCGGAGGATCGGTCGAACCAGGCGAATCCCTGACCCGGACGGTGGTCCGCGAGCTCGCTGAGGAAACCGGCATCACCGCCCGCCAGGACGACGTCGTCCTGCTCGGAATGCTCATGGACACCGTCCAGGGCGTTGTACGGATGACGGTCGCCGCCGTGGTGACAGCCTGGGAAGGCCAACCCGCAGACCAGCCCGGCGAACCGGTCGGCGACTGGCGCCGGCACCCTCTCAACGCCCTGCCCGACGGAATCTTCGTCCCCAGCGCCCAGTGCCTCACCCTCTGGAACCCAGGCCTCCCCATCGACCACCCACCGGCCCACCCCTACCCGATGCACAGCCCGCCCGCCCCGCCGAGGGAAGCAGCCAGCCCCACGGCCGTCACCGGGGAGGGCCCGTGATCATCTGGATCAACGGCACCTTCGGCAGCGGCAAAACCACGCTCGCCACCGAGCTGCACCGCGCCCTGCCCGGGTCGGCGATCGCCGACCCGGAAAGCCATCGGCGACCTCCTGCGCACCACCCTCCACGGCCACGCCCACAGCGCCAGGGACTACCAGGACCTACCATCCTGGCGACACCTCACCAGCGTCTTCGTCACCGACCTCGCCCGCCACACCGGCGGCCCGGTCATCGTGCCCATGACCGTCCTCAACCCCGCCTACGCCGCCGAGCTCTTCACACCGCTGCGCCGCACCGGTGCCGGTTTCCGGCATCTTGTCCTCCACGCCGCGCCGGCGGCCCTCATGCAGCGGATCGAGGCGAGCTGGGAGTTTCCCGGTGACCCGGTGCGCAGTGAGGCCGTCCGCGCTCACCACCGCCGGCGTGTGGCCGACTACACCGGGCCGCCGCCGACTGGCTGCACGCGGACGGCCATGTGATCGACACCAGCACTCTCACGCCCGGGCAGACCCTCCAGGACGCCCTTCAAGACCTTCACACCACGACCGGCTGACCCCGGACCCGAACACAGAGCAGACTCATGACCACCACCACGGCACCCGCCACCCGGCCGGATGCCCGGCCCCGCCAACAGGCCGGAACAAGGCCCCCGCCCGAGGCCGCGACAGTCTGTCCGGAGCACGGCCTTGAAGACACCCCCGGGTCGGGGAACGAACCGGCCGGAGCAGCGGTGGTGTTCACCCCGCCGCACCAGCACGACGATCAGATGCGTATGCGGCACGCCCACACGGTCGCGGCGCGAAACCTCAGCGTGAGGCCGGCGGGCCGTGAGTTGTGGGCTGGCAGGGCCGCACGCTCAGTCGCCGGGCCGACTCCTCCTGACTCCGCCTGGTCTGCGCCCCGAAGGAGAAGAGCGGCGGCCGGTTGTGGGAGGGGACCGTCCTGGCCGGCACGCAGGTGCCCCGGCCGGTTTCCCCGGCCCCGACTCCACGACGTGCTGGACTGGACTGCGGACGGCCACGCCTACCGGGCCGAGCCGACCGAATTCATCCCGGTCTCCACCGTGACCACCAGCACTCCGGCGCTCGCCCACGATGTGGAGCTGCCCGGATCCTGGTGGGCGGGTCTGAAGTCTGCGCTCCACGTCCTCGCCCGGGTGCCGACCGATCGCGAGTCCGTATGCCAGGGGTGGATCGACTGCGACTCCCGCCACTTCCTCGACATCGACCCCATCCGGATCACCGCCTGGACCACAGGGTCACACCGACTTGCACTGGGCGAACGTCACCGCCGCGCCTCTTCGTGTCCATGACTGGGAAAACTGGGGCCGTTTGCCGGTCGGGTACGACATCGGTCTCCTCCATGCGTACTCCTTGGCCGTGCCCAGCGTCGCCGCCCGGATCCGCGAGGAGTTCGCCGACGTCCTCGACACCCCGACAGGGCGTGCCGGGGAACTCATCGCACTCGCCCAGCGGACGACCCCCGCGCGGGCGGGGACGACACTTCCTGACCTGGGGTGTTGTCGCGTGATCATGCTGTTTTCGTTTACATGTTTCACGACCGTTCCCGGATTCTGCTGGTGGGTCAGCGTCAAGTGCTGCTGGGCTCTGGTAGCACCGTATTCGTCGGTATGGAGGTTGCGTCGGCGGATGTCTGTACTGACCGCGCGGTGAGTTCTCTCGGTGCGTCGGGGGCTTGCTCGCGTCGGTGATGGCGTTTGTGGGGTTCGGGTTGTGCTTGCACCAGCACCGGTTCTGCCCGGTCCGGTACGCCCGGCGGACCTCCGCCTCAGCTTCGTCCGTACGCCCGAACAGGCCGAGGGCGCTGGCGCGGTACTCCGGCAGGGTCTGCTCGACAGCTTGGAGCGCGGCGAAGGCGAGCACGATGCTGCCGCAGCCGGGTCCGCGTCCAGCTCGCCCGGATCCACCGAGCCCCGGGAGCCCGTGCCGGGTGCGCTCGCTGCCGGCCGCCAGCGACGCCCGGACCTCGACGGCGACGGCGACGGGCACCGGCCCGGCTTCCATGATGGCCACCTCGGTCCGGCACCGGCCACACACCTCGAACAGCCCGGCCGACCCGGCTGTCGAGCCACCCCGCGCGGGCGGGGACGACGCTCCTGCGCCAGGACGCCGCGCTGCGGTAAGAGGAGCCCGCCCGTATGAGCGGTTCAGCCGCCGATGATGTGCAGGGCGGTGATGACGAGGACGTTGCGGCTCACGTAGTAGACGACGAATCCGGCGGCGGTGGCCGCCTTCTGTCTTTCTCACGGCCGCTCTTCGCCGAGGTGGAGCCGTGTCCGTCCTGGTTCCCCGCGAGCTGGGCCATCCCCGCCTCCCAGCAGTCCCGGCCCAGCGCGAGGCCTGCCGCTCGCTGGTACGAGAATCGGGTCGCCACGCTCACGCCGACCGGGCCGTGATCAATCTCAGCGGCACTTCTGTACCTCAACTACTCACACCGGGAAAGGCCAGTGAGTTCAGGGGAACTGAAGGTTTCTCGTTGGGCACCCGGGGGTCTGGTGTCCTGATTCCCGGGTGCGGCCCCTTGGGTTGGTTGTGGCCCCGCACCGGGGGTGCGTGCATCCTGGAATCGCTCTCATGCTTCGTCGCCGTGCATGAGGTGGCCGTCGGTCAGCCGCCAGTAATGCTGGTGGTCGGTCCATCGCCAGGTCTCGTCGGCAGCGATCGCCTGCGTGATCCATTCGTGGAGTTGCGGGAGGGCCTGCGCTCGTAGAACAGCGCGGGTGGCTGCACGTTCAGTGGCATCGACAGGGTGGACGTCAATGCTGAAGCCGACCATGTCCGGATGGATGCCACGGCCGTAGTTGCGGGGGTTCGGAGCAACCCATGCTGCTCCCAGGACGATGGTCCCGCTGTCATGTCCGGTGAGGAATGCCAGGTCCGTGACTCGGCTCATGTAGGGGCCCAGGCACTCGTTGATGTCGGTGGTCGTTAGTGGCCAGGCACGGTGCCGGGGCAGTCTTCGATTTCGTGCAGACATGGCAAGCAGAATGACAGAAGGCCACTGCCGACGCTCGGGCATTTGTTCGGCGGCCTGCTCCAAGCAACGCCCGTGCGGAGTCCGCGCAGTGCATCGCGGTCTTTTCGCCGAACCCGAAGACCTCGGCGAGGTAGAGCGGGTCAGGGCCTTTGGCCATGACCTCTTCGAGCTGCCAGCCGAAGAGAAGTCTCTCCAGGCTTGCGCCCTGCCCCCGCATCGGAGCACTGATCCAGCGATTGCTCGCCCGGCTCGTCGTATTGGCGGCCTGGTTGTTGATCAGCAGGTGGAGGTTCTCGGTGGCCGGCCACCGGCTGCGCCGGTGGTCCAGCCAGTCCAGCAGCAGTTGCAAGGTGAGATCGTCGAGTGGACGGGCGCGTCCGGCGATGGACAGCCGGCGGTTGCCGAGGCCGACCTCGTCGAGTATGAGGGTGGTGATCTGCCCGACCCGGGCGGCGTGCACCGCCGCGAGGGCGAGGATGAGCCGCGTTGCCGGGGCGGACGGCGAGGCTGCGGATCTCATCGACACCAGTCGCGAACGACCCCCGCGCGGGCGGACCCGGACCCGGAACCGGCCCCCTCCCCCCGGCGCGAGCGACCCCGCGCGGGCGGGGCGGACCCTTCGTGACCTGGGGTGTTGTCACGTGATCATGCTGTTTTCGTTTACCTGCTCCAGGACAGCTCCCGGGTGCTGCTGCGGTGTTGTCGACGCTGGCCACCACCGTAGACGACGTCGGTGCGGTGCTTGACCTGGAGGGTGATCCGCTCCAGCGGGTTCGTCGATTGAATCTCGATCACAACCTTGCGCAGCCCCCAAGCCCCCAAGCCCCCGGGCCGTCTGGTCGGGCGGCCCCAGGGGCCTGGGCGTAGTGGTGGTTGAGCAGGCGATCGACCTGGGGCGGGGCTGGGCTAACGGGGGCTGAGCAGGCAGAACTCGTTGCCCTCCGGGTCGGTCAGGATCCGCCACGAGATGGCGGACTGGTCGATGCCCGGGTCGGAGGCGCCCAGAGCGCGCAGCCTGGCCTCCTCGGCTGCCGGGTTGTCACCGCGGTAGGGGCTGATGTCCAGGTGGACGCGGTTCCACCCGCTCTTGGTGTCGGGGGTGCGGACGAACTCCAGGTAGGGGCCGACGCCGTGGGCGGAACGCATGGTCGCGTGGTCGTCGGCGGCCTCGTGCACTGTCCAGTCCATTGCCTCGCCCCAGAACCGGGCCATCGCCCGCGGGTCGGTGCAGTCGACCACCACTGCGGCGATCGGCCCGGTGTCCCGGTAGATCTCCCGGGGCTCCAGGACACAGAACTCGTTGCCCTCCGGGTCGGCCATGACTGTCCAGGGGACGTCGGCGTGCCCCACGTCGGCGATTGTCGCGCCGAGGTCCTTCAGGCGTGCGACCAGCTCCGCCTGATGGGCCGTCGAGGTGGTGGCCAGGTCGAGGTGCACCCGGTTCTTCACCGTCTTGGGTTCTGGGCGGGCGATGAGGTCGATGCAGACAGCCGCGGGGTCGGGGTAGGCGAAGCCGACCGGTTCGAGGTTGGTCACGCCGGGGCCCTCGCTGTCGACACCCCAACCGAGTGCCTCCGCCCAGAACCGGCCGAGCGCGGCGTTGTCCTGGGCCTTCATGTTGATCTGCACGAGTCGTGTTGCCATGCCGCAGATCCTAGATTCGGAGTCGGCCGGTTTCAGTGGAGTTCCAGGGCGTCGAGTCACCGCTCCGCGCACTGTTGCCGCCGGCTCGGTCGCCCCCTGCACGGGTGAACGCCGGCCGCCGCTGCCGCGCGGAGAGCGACCCCCACGCGGGCGGGGCGGATACTTCGTGACCTGGGGTGTTGTCGCGTGATCATACTGTTTTCCTTTACATGCTTCACGACCGTTCCCAGAGTCTGCTGGTGTGTCAGCGTCCCGTGGCATCGGGCTCTGGCAGCACCGTATCCGTCAGTATGACGGTCACGCCGACGGCTGCCTGTACTTACCGTGCGGTGCGTTCCCTCGCCTCGTCGGCGGCCTTGCTCGCTGCCGTGATGGCGTCCGTACCGTTCGGGTTGTCCTTGCACCAGAGCCGGTTCCGCTCGGTCCGGTACGCCCGGCGTGCCGCTGTCTCGGCTCCCTCGGTACGCCCGAGTCGGCAGAGGGCGCTGCCACGGTACCCCGGCAGCGCCCGCTCGACCGGGTCCACCGAGCTCCGGGAGCTCGTACCGGGTGCGCGCTGTCGGTCGGCAGCGACGTCCGGACCTCGGCGGCGACAGCCACCAGCCCGGCTTCCTCGATCGCCACCGGCGACACACCTCGCCCACCCCGGCCTGGCCGGGCTGGCCGAGCGACCCCCGCGCGGGTGGGGCGGACGTGGCCTCTCGCGCGCCGAAGCCCCCGACTTTTGCGGTCGGGGGTCTTCCGTATGTCCGGGCCCGCTACAGGAGTCGGCTCCGTGCCGACTGGGGCGCGGCTCCCGCTCGCCGGCCGCGCGCCCGGCGGGCAGGGCGGGGAACGCGTCGTTCACCATCCAGTCCAGCTGCGCGGCGGGCGAACTTCGCCAGGACCTCCGGCGGCAGCCCGGACGCCGCCACGCTCACCGCCACTGCGGACCGGCAGCCCGGGGCCCCGCAATGCACCGGACTCGCCGTGACCCCAGGGGACGACGGGTAGGTCATCGACTCGGGCGGCAGATACTGGGCGGCGCAGCCGAGGCAGATGTAGATGGTGCGCATCAGGGGCGCTCCTAGACCTTGGTTCCGGACCCGGAGCAGCTGCTGCATGCGCCGGTGAAGCGGGTGACGACGTGTGTCTGTGTGCCGTCCGAGTCGGTCTCCACCGTGTGCTTCTCGTGCTCGGTGAGCCCGGTACCGCCACAGGCCATGCACTGGACGGGCTAGGAGTCGTCACTCATCCATCCAGGATGACGGAGGATCCCCGGCCGAGGGTGGGATTCACCAGACCTTCGCCGGCGAAGTGGCGGCTATCGTCCGGCCATGAGCACCTGGACCGACATAGCCACCACCAGCAGCCCGTCCTGCGTGAATTCCGTTGCAAGCCCGACCCGTCAGGGGAACGCACCGCACGGCTGGGGCGGACGCACTGGGCGACCAAGGTGAGGTCGCCTACCTCGAACGCCCCCCGCGCGGGCGGGGCGGACCCATAGATCCCGAACCTACCTGCCGTCGTGCCGTTGTGACAGCACGACGGCACCTCGTGATCGCTACGGGCAGCGGTGGGATCCGGCCCGGTCGTGAAGGCCGGTCACCGAGCAGACTGGGCCGGCCCCCGCCGCCACCGCCAGGTGATCCCCGGGTCCGGACAGCGGCTGAGCGCGTCGCCGACGGCGCGTGAGTGGAACCCACCACCGCCCCCGTCGGGCCGGTCCGGCCGACGGCCCGACGTCGGCTCGGACCCGGCGGGGCACCGGCCACGATCCCGCGCCCCCGCCCGGCCCCGAGCACTCTCCGTAGCGGCGAGGCGAGCGCCACGCCAGCCTGGGCCCCGGACGGGCCGGAGGAGAGACCACCTCGCCTCGCCGCTACACAACGTCACCGGGTGGCGATCAGGGCGACGACCGCGACCAGGACCGTGAGCACGGCGGCGGCCGCCGTCACCGGCACACCGAGCGGCGGGTGACGGTGCACCAGGTAGGCGATCCCGGCACCGACGAGCAGCACCACCAGGACGAGCAGCAGCACGACGAGCAGCACGAGCGTGGACATGAGAGTCCCCCAGAGGGTCAGGGCGTGCCGGACCGGCACGCGACGAGCGGAGAGTGGAGCACCCCTACACTGCTTGCGTCTCGGGCACCGGGCCGGACAGCAACGCGGGGTGTGATCCGCACAGTGACGGATGCGGGGGTTAGCCGCGCCCCCCGATGATCAACGCCCGCCGGACGGGACGCCCCGCCTCACGGGCAGACTTTGGGGCACACTTCCCTGCCCGAACAGGAAGATGGCCCGGATACCGGCATGCCAGACGGCCTGTATGGGGTGCCTCCCTGAATGGGTTCCCGACCTGCGTGTATGGGGTGTCTGGGATCAGGCAGGCCCCGGGGTTGCCCCATGGGGCAACCCCTACACGGACTCCACCTCCAACACCCCAGACACCGTGCTCCCGGCGCGCGCTCCGCTGGCGGCCCGGCCACAACCACCACGACGGCCATGAGCACGACGACGGCCCCGGGCACAGATCACCCGGCGGCAGATCCGGCAACAGCGCGCGCAGCCCGCGCGGGGTGAGGTCGGAGCGGAATCCGGGTGATCGCGGTAAACCTGGCCCCGCACCCCGGCCGTGGTGGCTCGAGCGGGAGACGACGGTCGTGTGGGCGGGGACGACGTCCAGCGCTAGGGCCTGGACGGGATGATCGGCGAACGGCCCCGCGCGGGCGAGGCAGACTCCGGGACGTTCCTCACCATCGGGACCGGCACCGGACGACCCCCGCGCGGACATGGCGTCCTGCATCCCGCCGGACTCGAAGGACGGGCGACCCCCGCGCGGGCGGGGCAGACGCTTCGCGACCTGGGGTGTTGTCGCGTGATCATGCTGTTTTCCTTTACATGCTTCACGACGGTTCCCAGGTTCTGCTGGTGGGTCAGCGTAATGTGGCACCGGGCTCTGGCAGCACCGTATCCGTCGGTATGGCGGTCGCGTCGGCGGATGCCTGTACTCACCGCGCGTTGCTTTTCCTTGGTGCGGCAGGGCGCTGGACCTCCGCCTCAGCTTCTTCCGTACGTCCGAGCACGCTGGCGCGGCACTCCAACAGTGGCTGCTCGACCGCCTGGAGCCCGGCGAAGGCGATCACGAATACTGCCGCGGCCTGTCTGCGGCCTGTCCGCGTCCAGCTCGCACGGGTCCACCGAGCCCCGGGAGCCCGTGCCTGGTGCGCTCGATGCCGGCCGCCAGCGATGTCCGGACCTCGGCGGCGACGGTCACCAGCCCGGCCTCAAACGCTCCCCGCGCGGGCGGGGCGGACTCTTCGCCGGACCGGCAGCCGGGGACCAGTAACCGCTCGGAGTTTTGAGTGTTCACCATGGCCGAGCACCGTACCGGCACCAGCCATCGGACGGGGCTGATGCCCGTCGCCGCGCTGTCCGGCATCGAGCCGAGGGTCGGCTCGATGCCGGTCGAAACGACCCCGCGCGGGCGGGTGGATGTGGGTCGGATTGTTCCGTGGGTTCATGGCGCGGGCCAGGTGCCCAGTGCTCGGGCCAGTCGGTCGCTCTGGTCGCGGGTGATGCCTTGGGCGAGGTGGATTCCGAAGCGGGGGCTGCCGGGCTCGTCGCAGTGCAGGATGCCGGGGAAGGGGACCCGGCTGCCGGAGAGCGGGGAGGCGGCGGGCGTCTCCCACGAGGCCGGCTCCCACAGAGGGTGGTCACGGAGGAGGGCTTGCGCCAGCCGCGGCGCTTCGCCGACTGCGGCGCCCACCCGGATGAGCGCGCCGCCCAGCAGGTCGGGGAGCCTCGCCGGGCAGGTCGGCGTCGCCGAGTGCGGGCAGCAGGAGCAGCAGGCGGGCGTACGGTGCTTGAACGCCGGGGGCGTGCGGGTCGGGGGTGTTGGCGATGTGGGTGAGTTCGCGCCAGGACAGCCCGGGGCCGGCCTGGTGCCCGTCGATGGTGGCCAAGTATCCGTTCCGGTCCCATGCGGGGTGGGAGACGAAGTACTCCGTTCCCGCGTCGTCGGCGTGGTTGCATGCCAGGACGACCGCGGTGTGGCCGTCGCTGAAAGGTATCCGGAAGACCGGCCACCGTCCCTCGTCGTTCAGGGCCTCGTATGCCGCGTCCGTGTCGGCCTCGTCGGCGCCGAACCACTCCGGCTCCGGATCCTCCTCACCGGTCCGGCACAGCCACAGCAGGTAGGCGGCCCAGAACCCTGGAAGGACCAGGAGTTCTTCCCCGGCGACAAGCGGGGCCTTCTCGAATCCGTCGATCAGCACCGGCCCAGACTGCCAGCCACGTCCGGCAGGGCCCACACCACCCTGGAGACGCTCCTGTTTCTCAGCAACACCCTGACGGCTGGCCTGGTCCCGGAACGGTGGCTGGGCTGCCGGGCCCGGCTTGCCCCAACCCGGGGCCGCGCAGAACATGACCGCTGACACGGGCGGGCCGGGTCGACGCGGTGCCAGCGGGGTGGAAGGGCACATTTTCACTGGGACTTGTCCGGGCGATCATGTTGCTGGTTAGGGTGCGGGCATGGCCAGGACGAGCGTGAGTAACGAGACCAGCGGCGTGGTCTGCCTGTGGGTTGAGCCGTGGGGAACTGATCACTGGATGCGTCCGGGTGAGGAGTTCACGGTGGCGACCGAGGCGGAGCCGGAGCAGTCGCCGTTCAATGTGGTCGTGCATGACCAGGGCATCACGGTGTGGGTGAACGCGGGTCATGATGCGGAGGTCTTCGACAAGAACGGCGGCTTGGTGCCGTGCGGGCATCAGCGGCCCGCCGAGGGCGGTAGCTGAGCTGCGTCTGATCGTCAGGTCCGGAGCCAGATGGCGAGGGCCGCTGCGGTAGGGGTGCCGAGGAACACGTAGCCGCGCTTGTTGTAGTGAGTGGCGACCGCCCGGAGCTGTTTCATGCGGCTGATCGCCCGCTCGACGGTGTTGCGCTTCTTGTAGCGGTCCTCGTCGAAGCCGGGTGGCCGTCCACTGCGCGGGCGGGGCGGATGGACCAGGTGGTGTGCTTCCGGCGGCGGCAGGATTGCCGACCAAGATCAGGCTGCCGTCTCGGCACGTCGGCTGGGTTCAGTAGAGCTGGACTCGGGTCCGGACGCAGTGGGGCACGTCGGCGACGATGACGTACTCGGCAACGCCGAGGGATCCGTCCGGTCCGAGCGGGACACGGTGCTGCTGGGGCCACCTCGCCGAGGCGGTACTGCCCGGCACGTAGCCCTTGGTCTCGTTGATCTGGACAGTTACCGCGATGATCGCCCCGAACACGTCGGCGGGCAGTGCAAGGTCGGCCAGCAAGGCATCGACTTCGGCGGACAGCAGGCAGGGCCAGCCCTCCGGCTCCGGGTTGTACGGCTCACTCAACCGGGTCGGCCCGCCGCCAGCCGGCGCTCTATGACCTCGGTGACCGTGGTGGTCGGCAGGTCCCGTTCAGCACGGCCTCGGTCAGGCGGTCACCGCTCGGGTCGGTGTCGAGCATCGCCTCGCACCACCAGCGGCGCAGTGCTGCGCCGGCGTTCTCGGGCGCGGCCGCCGGGAGCTCACGCCGGAGTGGGGAGCACGGTCAACGAGTTCGCCCACGGACACGGCATCCGCTGCTGCCGCTACCGAAGGCAGGGAAGGGCCCACATCCAGCACGTCCTGCCCGGACGAGTCGCTCTACGAGGCTGCTGGCTTCCTCAACGCGATCGCGATCACGTTGAGGAAGGTGTACACCCCGACTCGGGAAGTCCAGGGCCTGGCGGTCGCCCGGTGCCCTCGGCAGATGGGGAAGGCTCTGGACGGGGTGCGGGCCGCGCTTGACCTGGTGTGCGCGGACCTCGCGGCCTGTGACGACGAGGGGGCCGTTGGTGCGTTCGCGCCCATCCTGGCGCTCTTGGGCACCCTGAAGACCGGTGCGTGCCCCGGGGCGGCCGCCGACGAGGTCGCCGCGGCGATCCCGGGCAGACCTCGAGGTGGCCCGCACTACCGCCACGCTGGCGGCGTACGGCTCACCCGGTGGCCCCTGCGGCCGGCCGCAGGGCACCGCTGGTTCGCGTCACGCCCACCACCACACGACGAGCCCACACGGTTTGGCCACACGCAGCATGTCCGGCCGGGTGCCACTGCGGCCCGGTGCCTCGCCGCGGACCGGGGGAACGTCAGGCGGAGAGGCTGGTCGAGCCGACTCGGCCGCCGGGGCCGGACTGGACCCTCAGGGCCCGGAGGAGATGCTGGGCTTCTTCCCCGTGCCGCGGATGTGCTGATCCGGGTGGGCAGGGCCTGTTGTCAGTGGCGGGTGCCACCATCAGTCGTATGACCTCGACGGACAAGACAGCACCCGAATCTCCTTTCGACTGGCGGGAGTTCCTCACCCTGTGGAGCGGTGAGTGGGCGGATGCGCAGGCCCCTGCCGAGGAGGATGAGGCGCAGTCGGAGCTGATAGCGGCGCGGTGGCTCGGCTGTCCGGGGGCGTCGGACGCGGACATCGCCGCTCTGGAGCAGCGGATCGGGTACCGACTGCCGCCGTCGCTCGGCACGTTCCTGCGGATCAGCGACGGCTGGCGGCCGGCGGACCACCCCGTCTACCGGCTGGCCGGGACCCGGGACATTCATCCCCACGAGGACGAGTGGGACCTCGCCGAGGTCTTCGGGGAGCACCTGGACGAGGACGCGTCGCCGCAGAGGCTGCTGGAGGCCGGGATGTGGCAGCGGGCGTTCGGTCTGCACGCGGAGACGGACATGACGCTGGTCCTGATCGATCCGCTGGACCGGGGCGCGGACGGCGAGTGGGCGGTGTACGAGTACGCGTCGTGGCGTGCCGCGCCGCCTGACCGCTATCCGTCCTTCCGCCACTACATGGAGCATCTGTACCGGTCCTTTCACAGCTCGGCGGCTTATGACGCCGCTCATGGCGAAGGGCCGCCGTTCGCCAACGACACGACGCGGGCGCAGGACGCCGTGGTGGAGCGGGCCTGGCGAGCGGCGCTGAGCGGGGAGTACAAGCAGGCGATGGCCCTGCTGCGCGGGGCCGAGGAGTACGGCAGGCCCAGGGCCGGGCTGCTGCGGGCGCAGTTGAACTGCCTTCTCTCGGCGCACGCACCGGGTCTCTCGGCCGATTCTCTCGCGCTCGACCCGGTCTACGCCTCTGATCTGCTGCCGGTGGCGGCGGTGGGCTTCGCCGCCGGCGACCGGCACTACGGCCACGCCGGCCGGTCGTGGGATCTGCTCGCCCGCTGCACGACGCCCGAGGAGGTGGAGAGGGCGGAGAAGGCGCTGCGGGCCGTGCGGGAGGGGACGTACCGCTTCACGGCCGACGGGCCGCTCGGAGAGGCGGCCGGTGAGGCGCGGGCGTTGGCCCGCTGGGGCCGGTGGAACGAGGCGTGGCGGCTTCTGTGGGCCGCACTCCCCCACTGGCGGCCGCTGGGCCCCGACCATCTGGCGCCGCTGGGACTGCTCGCGGATCCGGCACTGGGTCCGGTGATCACCCCGGAGCGGGCGCGGCTGCTGCTGGCCCTGCCCCGGGGCGAGTTCGCACGCCCGGAGCGGGAATGGCCCGGCACGACCCCGGGGGACGATCCGGCGGGTCTGTCCTGGCTGGAGGACGAGGTGCCGGACCGGCTCCGCCAGGGCTATCGGGCCGTATTCGTCGCGGACCCCGATCCCGCGGGCCTGCCGGCCCGCCTGAAGGACCCGGACGGGGGCGGCCCCGGACCCGGCGGCCGGCCGCAGCGGGAAGCGACGCCCGGGCCGGACGGGCTGTATCCACCCCTCAGCCAGTGGGACGCTCACTACCTGCTGGGTCTGGCGCTCGGCAGTACGTCGTACGACGACCGCGCCCTGGCCCGGATCGGGCAGGCTGCCCCCGGGTGGAGCTTCGCCTTCGACGGTGCCCCAGCAGGCTTCGACGAGGAGCGTTTCGTCTCCCCGGCCGCCGCCGCGTCACAGGGGACCAGGGCGGTGGTCGTCTGGCACAGCGTCGACACCTTCGACCGGACCCGGACCCGTTTCCACCTCTCCGCCGGGGTCGGCGGAGAGGAGGTGTGCGCGTTCTCCGTGACGGCCGGGGACATCGAGCCCCACTGGACCGGGGAGATACCGCCGTGGCTGACGCTCGACGGCTTCCCGGCAACGGCCGGGCAGTGGCGGGGCGACGAGAACCTCCGGAAAGAAACAGACACCCCCAATACCCCGGCCCGGGGGCTGCCGGGGACCAAGAGCGCACTGAGAGCCCTGGAGCGGGCCCTGGGACTGACCCTGCCACGCACCGCCCTGCTGGAAGGCCCGCTGCACGGCTTCGTCACCCGTTCATGGATCCGCCCGCCCGGACCTGGCGAATCGTATGCGACCTTCGTCTACGGCTCTTCCAGCGGACCGGACACCGATGAGGACACGTGAGCGCGGCGGCTCCTGCTCGCGGGTGTTCTTCCCGGCCCACCCGGCTGCGACATGACTCATTCTCGAGATGTCCTCGTCGACGCACCAGCCGGGGACTACCCCCGCGCGGGCGGGGCGGACACTTCGTGACCTGGGGCGTTGTCCCGTGATCATGCTGTTTTCCTTTACATGCTTCACGACCATCCCAGAATCCGTTGGTGTGTCAGCGCCGGTGGTGCCGGGCTCTGGTAGCACGGTATCCGCCGGTATGAAGGTTGTGCTGGTGGATGTCTGCACTCACCGCGCGATGCGCTCCCTATCTGCGTCGGCGGCCTTGCTCACGGTGCCGATGGTGTCCGCGCGGTTCGGGTTGTGCTGGTACCGGAGTCGGGTTCTGCCCGGTCCGGTATGCCCGATGGGTCTCCGTCTCGGCTTCCTCGGTCCGCCCGAGCCGACCCAGCGCGCTGGTGCGGTACTTCGGCAGCGGGACCTCCACTGCCTGGAGCTCGGCGAAGGCGAGCGCCGACGCCGCTTCGGCCGGGTCAGCGTCCAGCTCGCCCTGCTCCACCGAGCCCCGGGATCTCGTGCCGGGTGCGCTCGCTGCCAGCCGTCAGCGGCGTCCGGACCTCCACGGCGACAGGCACCGGCCCGGCTTCCGCGATGGCCGTCTCGGTCCGGCACCGGCCACACACCTCGAACAGCCCGAGGTCACTACCCCGCGCTGAACGGATCGGGGCCGCTCCCGCCCTAGGCCCCCGCGCCCAGTGGGTGCCTGGCGTGTGGCGTGTCCCGGAGTTCGCTCCCGCCCGGGCCCGGGTACGGGGGGCGGCTTTCGGCCGGGTTGACGGAGCGGCAGAAGAGCGTGGTGCGGCACCAGTAGGGTGCCGGTGCGCACTGCGGTGCGCCTCCCCTCAACGGACGTGTCCGGGCCCCTCGCCTTCGGGGCCCGGCCCGAACCCGAAGGAGGTCGTCGGCCGGGAACTCCGGCGGCCGGTTCTGAGGGGAGGCGCCCATGGGGCGTCACGGGAAGCGGAAGCCGACACTCTGGCAGCGCTGCGAGGACCTGATGGTCCGGGCGGCACGGCTGCTGGGGAGGTGGCTGAAGCGATAGGGCCGACCTGAGCCCCGACTTATGAGGCTCAGGCCGGAAAACCCTTTTCCGTATGGCTCCCATTCCGGAATTCCGGTCCGGGGTGGGAGCCGCTTCCCCGGCAGGTGCACCTGCGGAGTCGCGTAGAGGCCACGGTAGCCGATAGCCCGGAATGCGGCGAGAGCTGTCAGCACACGCACCTGCCACCAACCGGGCCCTTCCCATCCGAGGGCTTTGGCATGCTGCGGCCAAGCAGTTCGGCCGACGTGGCTACCAGCGTCAACTCATCATCCCCACCCGCGCGAGGGTCGCTCGGAGGCCCGCCGGAGGCCGTTCGACCGGAAGCCATCGGCCGTCCCTCCCCACACAGGGGTCGCTCGGCAGCCCGGTCGACCGGGCTGTCCGAGTCCTTCGGCTGCCCCCAGACCGAGGTGGAGGCCGGACTGGTCGCCGCGACCTGGACAGCCGCCCTGGCCGCCCTCACCGCCGAGGTCGCCGCAGCCTGGCACTGGCACTGAACTAGAACCTGCTCCATCAGAGCCGGTACATCGTCCGCGACAACGCCGGCCTCGGGGGAACACCCGCCACGACAACTCCCACATCGCCTTCGTCTACCACTCCACCACTACCGCGACCCCGCGCGGGCGGGGACGACCCGGACGTCGATTCCGCGAACGCGCCCGAAAAGGGACAACCCCCGCGCGGGCGGGGAGGACACTTCGTGACCTGGGGTGTTGTCGCGTGATCATGCTGTTTTCCTTTACATGCTTCACGACCATTCCCAGATTCTGCTGGTGTGTCAGCGTCAAAGTGCCACCGGGCTTCTGGTAGCACCGTATCCGTCGTGAGGGCGGTCGCATCGACGGATGCCTGTACTGACCGTGCGGTGCGTTCCCCTCGCTGCGCCGGGGGCCTTGCTCACGCCGGCGATGACGTCCACGCGGTTCTGGTTGAACTGGTACCAGAGCCTTTGCCCCGTCCGATACACCCGATGGGTCTCCGCCTCGACCTCCTCGGCCCGCCCGAGTCGTCCGAGGGCGCTGGCGCGGTACTCCAGCAGCGCGGCCCCCACGGCCTGGCGGACGGCGAAGGCGAGCGCGGACACTGCTGCGGCCGGGTCCGTGTCCAGCTCGACCGGATCCACCGAGCCCCGGGAACTCGCGCCGTGTGCGCTCGCTGCCAGCCGTCAGCGGCGTCCGGACCTCGGAGGCGACGGGCACCCGGCCTCCACGATCGCCACTTCGGTCCGGCGCCAGCCACACACCTCACCCACCCGGCCGGCCAGGCTGCCGAGCCGCCCCGCACGAGCAGGTAAGGCGCGCCCGGCACCCAGCCGAAGGCTCTGTCGATCGAACGATCCCCGCGCGGGCGGGGACGACACTCGCCAAGGACGAAAGTCCAGGTGAGAGCCCGTACGATCCCCGCGCGGGCGGGGCAGACATCCCGATACCACTGCATGGGCTGCATCCCCTCGAGCGACCCCGCGCGGGCGGGGAAGACCTCCCAGTGGTGCGCTGCGGGGGCCCGACGATCAGCGCGTTGCCGGCCGCGAGGGCCCACAGGCCCATGCAGCCGTTGCTCATGGTCGCGTTCTGCGGCGGGCTGAGGCAGACCACGCCGTCCGCCTTGCGCACGAGGCGAATCCGCCGGCCAGCGGCCTCCATACGACGGTCCATCAGGGTGCTGAGCTGTTCCAGGCCGGCCGGCGCCATGGCCTCCGCGATGCAGGACAGCTCCCAGCGGGCGAGCGTCGGCGGGTGTCCTTCGTGTCCGAGGATCTCCACCAGCTCATCCGCCTGCTCGATGATCCGCAGCCGGAAGTCGGCGATCATCGCCATCCGGTGTGCCAGGGGGTGTGAGCCCACTGGGGCTGGGCCTCGCGTGCGGCACTCAGCGCGAGGGTGAGCTGTTCGTCATCCGCCACGGCCACATGGCCGACCATGGACAGCTCTTCCGCCTCGGGTTCGGCGCCGTGTGCCAGTTCGCTCTTCCTGCGCAGGACGTCGGCGGGATCGGCGACGCTGCCGCCGGACGAAGCCGGGAGCGAGGACCTCGTAGGACATCTCCAGGCCCTACCAGCCATGTGGGCCTCCGTCGCCGGCTACGCGTCCGCGTCGCCGGGACAGGCCGGCTCGGCATGGTGAAGCCGCACATCACCAGGCTCGGGGCAGACGGCGCTGCCCTGTCCGCCTGTACGCCGACCGCCACAGCAGTTGAGCAGCGGCGGGGCATCTCTCGGCACCGCCCCCTGCAGCTGACACGGAGGGCTGCTGAGCGTTCAGTGTCCCTGCCGTCAGGGTTGCCCGGCAGGAGGTCACCTGAACGCCTCCGTGTTGCCCCTCCGGACGAGACGGTTGCCGCCGGCACCGCGGCTGGCCCGGGGTGAGCGACCCCTCCGAGCCGTCGTCACCCCATGGGGAACAGCGCGAGGCGGCGGGCGGGGAAGCTGGTCCCTGCCGGCGGTCGCGGACAGCACCGTCCGCCAAGTGGGGTGAGGCGGCCGGGTGGCCGGGGAGGCGTTGCCTCAATGTCCTCCCGCCGGGCGGTTTCCACCCCTGCCGCGGACTACTGCTGCCGGCTGTGCGTCGCCGTTCGGTCGGCGAGTCGCTCCAGGACGCCGATCGCGGCGCGGAGGTCGAGTCTGTCCAGTCCGTCGAGGTCCGTGAGCGCCCCGTACCCGATGAGGTCAGGCGGCCTTTGTTGTCCACGTGGACCGTCGCGGTGACCTGGTCGCCCGAGTGGCCGGGCAGCCGGACCGTGAAACTCAGCCCGGTGAGCCGCGCCTGGGGAGAACCCCACATCGGGTTCGGTCTGTTCGCAGTTCCGCTCTTCTTCGGCGAGCTCGTCATCGTACTCCCGCTCGGTCAGCCGGCTCATCGTCAGCCGGGCCGCCTCGGCGGCACGTAGCCCTCTGAGCTCGGCGTTCTGAAGCTGCTCCATCGCGCACTCGTTGTCCCTGGTCAGGTTCCCCGTCTGGCCGATGGCCCAGACCGCGGACAGAAGGAATCCCAGGATCGGGAGGGTCGCAGACTCCTGCTCCTGGGGATCAAACCCAGGGCGGATCCGATGTGCGGGGTCGATGGCACCCATGGTGACCCCAGGCTCGGCGGTACCGTGTCGGCCAGCACAACGCACCAGGCCACCGCCAAGATGCGCCGGACCACCCGAGCGGCC
Organism: Streptomyces inusitatus; assembly: GCF_014651115.1. Lineage (GTDB taxonomy): Bacteria > Actinomycetota > Actinomycetes > Streptomycetales > Streptomycetaceae > Streptomyces > Streptomyces amakusaensis. Next base: position 71,123 of record NZ_BMWG01000019.1, read on the forward strand.
CAGCCATAGAGTCCTCCCGTCCACCGGCGGCACCGGGAACAGTCGTTGCCGCGATGCGCGCCGACCGGCTGCACAACGGCTTCAACAGGTCCGCGACGCCCCTCACACCGGCTCCGGAACTGCGGAGGGCCGCGGTGTGAAGACCTGCCGCCGTCCGGACAGGCGGGTTGCCCAGCGCGGGCGGCGCACGGGGAAGTCGCTGCTCAGAGGCCGGCGTGCGGAGGTGATGTCGGCGAGGCTACGTCCACACAGCTGCTGTGGCACCACGCACTGAGTTGTCCGCATCCCGTACACCCGGCTGCCCCATCGGATCCGGTGCGGGCGCGGACCGCCACCAGAGCATCGGAGACCTTGCCCGAGATCACCAGCACACCGGGCAACTGCGGTAACAAGCGCACCAGTTCTAAGTGAAGTCGCAGACTGCCCGCTATGCTGACCGGCCCACCGCGTCACGGGGATGACCTTCGGCTACGAAATTCTTGCCAGAACGGCGATCGCTTGTACGCCAGCAACGGGTCGGGACGGTGTTCTCCGCCTGGGCGCGGTCCCGGAAGTCGGCAGGTTCCCGAAGATGCGGGGGAGCTCACTGCCGGGTCGGCACGCCCCCGGAAGCGTGCCGGAGAGTGAGTCCGGAGGTGGCCGCTCGGGCCAGCACCGCGTGATGACGTGCTGGCGGAGTGCGTGATTCGGCAGGGCTGTGACCAGCGGATTCAACGGGAATAGGGCGGTTGGTCACCGTATTCCGGACGGTGACTGCGCTCTGCAGGGTGCTCGTTATCTTCGCAAAGATCCATTTCAGGACCTTCGACCCCGTCGCCGCTGGGCCATTGGGCCTACGTGACCGCCGAAGGCCCTGACTAGCTTTGGCGTTTTCCGATGCTTCTTTATCCCGAAGGGATTTCATGACAAAGGCATTGTTGAGGCGTCAATCGGCTGTCGGGGTCTGACTGGCACTCGCCGGTGCCCTGCTCCTGGAGACCGGAACGCCACGAGGGGCCGTGGCGGCCGAGAAGCCCGCCGTGTCGCGGCCCACCGGCAAGCCGGCCGCAGGGAAGGGCATCACCGCGGCGATCCTGAAGGCGCGCCTCCAGAGCAAGCGGGTCGAGGTCGTCGGCGAGCGCAGCGAGACCCGCACGCTGTGGGCGAATCCGGACGGGACCCTCACCGTGGACCAGGCCGCCGGGCCTGTACGGTTCCGGAACAAGGGTGGCTCCTGGTCCAAGGTCGACATCGGCCTGGTGAAGAAGGCCGACGGGCGGATCGGCTCGAAGGCCCACCCCCTCGGGCTGACCCTCGCGGGAGCGACCCCGCGGCGGAACGACGCCGCGGCGGCCCGCAGGCTCGGCGCCGCGTCGTCCGTCGCCGCCTCCGTCCCCCTGGTATCCCTGACCAAGGGCAAGGGACAGCAGGTCACCCTGGGATGGCGCGGCGCGCTGCCCGCGCCGGACATCGAGGGAACCAGGGCGACCTACCGCGGTGCCCTGCCCCACGCGGACCTGGTCGTGGACGCCACCAGGACCGGCTTCGAGCAGTTCCTCAGGCTCCGCTCCCGCGAGGCCGTCGGCCGGGCGGGCACCCTGCGGATGACGCTCACCGCGAAGGGGCTGAAGGCCAGGGCCTCGAACGGCGGGGTGACGTTCACCGACGCGAAGACAGGCAAGACGGCCGGGACCATGCCCGCCCCGGTGATGTGGGACAACCGCAGGGACAAGCACACCGGCACGCACACCCACCGGGCCCCCGTCGCCCTCACCGTCGACCAGCACGGTGACCAGATCGATCTGACGCTGCGCCCGGCCAAGGCGTTCCTCGCCGACCCGGCCACGAGATTCCCTGTCACGGTCGATCCGTCGGTGAACCTGCCGGTCACCTTCACCACCTTCGTCCAGGAGGGCCACACCACCGATCTGTCCACCGCGCAGCATCTGCGCATCGGCGGCACCCCCGGCAATGTGGCCCGTTCCTTCCTGCGCTTCGACACTCAGCCGGTGAAGAACCAGCAGATCACGGCGGCCACGCTGAAGCTGTGGAACAGCAACTCCGGCGTGGGATTCTGCATCGCACGCTCCTGGGAGGTCTGGGACACCAACAACGTCGGCACCGCGACCCGCTGGACCTCACAGCCGTCCTGGAACCGCAAGTGGGCCACCTCCACCCAGACCAAGGGCGGCGGCTGCGACCCCGGCTGGGTGAGCGCCAATGTGAAGACGCTCGTGCAGGCGTGGTCCACCAACCCGCACGCCGAGAACATCCTCGGCGTCAGGGCCACGAACGAGAACGACGTCCTGGCCTTCAAGCAGTTCCACTCCCGCAACGCCGCGGCCAACATCCCGGTGCTGTCCGTCACCTACAACACCCAGCCGGGCACTGCGAGCGCGGTGGCGTTCACCCCGTCCGCGCACAACCCGTTCAACCAGAGGACCTATGCCACCTCGGTCACGCCGACGTTCACCGCGAAGGTGACCGACCCCGAGGGCGCCGCCGTGAAGGCGCAGTTCGAGGTCGTCGGCGAACCGGCCGCCGACGGGAGCGTCTACACCTGGACGGGCACCAGCGCGGCGGTCGCCTCCGGCTCCACCGCCAAGCTGACCCTGCCGACCGCGAACAAGCTCCGTGCCGGGTCGCACCGGGTCCGGGCGCGCGCCTACGACGGCCTGGTCTACGGTCCGTGGAGCGCCTACTCGACGTTCGGCGTCAATGTCGTGCGTCCCAACGCCCCCTCGGTGAGCTGCAACGGCATCACCCGGGACCAGTGGAACAACATTGCGCCCGGTGAGGTCGACTGCACCTTCACCACCACCTCCACCGACGGGCGCGGCTTCCTCTGGGGCCTGAACGACCCGGCGACCAAGCAGGCGGTGAACGACCCCGCCGGAACACACGGCCGTCCCCAGACCGTCAAGGTCAACCTCACCCGCGGCTGGCACACCCTGTACGTCCGCACCGTGGACTCCGGCGGACTGCTCTCCGGTGTCGTGGCGGTCCAGTTCGGCGTGGGTACCGAGCCCGCCGGGCTCACTGCCCCCGACGTTCCCGGAGCGCTCCAGGAAGGCGGCCTGGAGACAGCCGCCCCGCTGCTCTCCGGCGTGGTCACCACCCGGTCCCAGATGTCGCTCAACGGGGAGTTCGCGCTCTTCGACGCTGCCGGGGCCGCGCTGCCCGGCGTGGTGCTCCCACCGATGGGCGCGGGCAGCGGCAGCCGTGTCGCCACGATGGTCCCCGAAGGCGCCCTCACCCCGGGCACCTCCTACCAGTGGGCGATGCGCGCATGCAGCGACACCGCCTGCTCCCCATGGAGTACGAAGAAGACCTTCACGGCGAAGACCCCGCACTCCGCTCCCGCCCCGCAGACCAGTTCGGTGACCCTCTCCGGCACGGCGCTCCAGGACGCCACCGCCCCGGTCGGAGCCCAGGACTGCGGCGGCACGCCGTGCGCCGCAGTCCAGGACGATCAGCTCCAGGTGGGCACGCCGGACGGAATCTCCTGGCGGACCTGGTTCAAGGCCGATCTCACCGCGGTGCCGGCCGGTGCCCGGATCACCGGTGCGCGGCTCAAGCTGCACCGCGTGGACTGCGTCGACGGCGAGGTCTGCGAGGAGCCCGGGGCGACGGTGCGCGAGCTGGCGGACGCATGGACCCCGCAGCAGAGCGGCCAGGATCTGGCCGCCGCCTCGAGCGAGGCCACCCATGAGAGCGAGGACGAGACGACTGTCCCGGTCGGCAGCCTGGATCTGGGACCCCTGGTGGACTCCTGGCGCTCCGACGACGACAACCACGGGATCAGCCTCCAGCTCGGCGACGAGAAGACCGCCGCCCCCGGCATGGTCTACCACTCCTCCCGCGCCGACGACCCGGCCAAGCGCCCCCAGCTGATCATCGACTACATCGCCGCGACCGCTCCGACCGCCCCCCGGGACGTCCGGACGGTCACGGCCGACGGCGGTCTCCTCGCCGTCTGGAACGCCCCCTCCGACACCGGGTCCTCCGACGGGGCCCCGACCTACACCGTCGTCGCCCACCGGGGCGGCGCCGAGGTGTTCCGCACCACCACCACGAGCGACCGGGTCAGCGTGCCCGGACTCGTCAACGGCCAGGACCACACCGTCACCGTCACCGCCGCCACCTCCCACGGCACCTCCCCGGCCGTCACCACCGCCGCGGTGAAGCCCCAGGCAGTCACCGACCGCGATGGTCATCTCCAGGCGGTGCGGGACTACTTCGCGGCCCGCTCCGGCCTCCTGAAGGGCACCTACACCACCCTTGACCAGGCCGTCGCGTCCTCCCCGCACGGAGTGAAGTTCCGTGCGCTCCTCGCGGAGCAGGCCCCGGAGCTGAACCGGCGGCGTCAGGCGGTCGTCGGGCACGGCCTGCACTACTCCTCCATCACCACCACCTTCGACAACCTGCTGGCAGGGCCCGGCCCGAACGGCACCGTCGTCGTCCGCGGCGGGGTGAAGGAACAGCTGAACCTCACCCACACCGACGGGACCCATGAACCCGAGGAGGGGGAGGAGACCGGCCACTTCGTCTTCGACCAGGGCGTTCTGCGCATGGAGGCCGACGACACCGCCGTGGAGACCACCCTGCCGGAGGACGGGGCCGCCGAGCGGGCCGCCCACACGGCGGAACCCGACGCACGGGACCTCGCCGATGTCACCCCGGTCACGGAGGAGGCGCCGCTGGTCGAGATGAACGCCGACGGCATGTTCCCCCGGACCGGACCGGCCCCCGGGGGGCCGTCGCCCCGCAGGGCCCCCGACCACAGCGGCACCGCACGCTGGGCCCTGGGCAACATGAAGCCCAAGTCCGAGTGGGAGTACAAGCAGGACTGCACCAACTTCGTCTCCAAGGCCCTCAACCGCGGCGGCAAGATGAAGCAGATCCGGGGCGGCCGTGAGAACGTCGCCCGCTGGTTCCGCAACAACGTCGGCTTCCAGCGCAGGGACAGCGTCACCTGGACCGTCACCGCCAAACTCCGCACCCACCTCAAGCAGCACCGCAAGGGCAAGGAGATATCCCTGCTCGACGTCCGGCCCGGGGACATCGCCTTCGCCTGGTACAACACCCCCCGGCGCTGGAACCACGCGGGGGTCATCTCGAAGATCGACGGCTGGACCATCCACATCGCCCAGCACGGCGGACGCAACCGCACCACCGTCCAGAACTGGACCCGGAACCCGGACATCGGCCAGGTGAGCTTCATCCGACCAGGGCGCCGCAGCTGACCACAGCAGACACAGCGCCGTGACGGCACCCGGCGGAGCCCCCGGGCCCACCGGAGACCCCCGGCACGACCGTCCCCTTCACCTCAGCCGCGGCCCCGCAACCCGTCCCGGGTGCGGGGCCGCGGCCCGTCCGCGCGGCGGTCCCGTATCAGCCTCCACAGGCGGTGCGGATCTTGTAGAAGTTGCTCAGGTACTTCGCGTGGTAGTCCGCACTGGTGATCCGTACGAAGGCTTCGTCGGCGTGCCTCAGTGACGAGCCGGTCAGGTTGGCGCTGCCGGTGTAGACGCGGGGCGTGATGTCACCGTTGTAGTCGCCGTCGATCAGAATGTGCTTGTTGTGGGGGAGTACATCGATTTCAGGGCCATTGGGAATCAGGCACTTGCGGTGCTGGATGCCCGCACGGTTGAGCTCGGCCACGACATTGGGCTGGGCCGAGCGGTAGACGATGTCGATCCAGCAGCCCCTTGCGCGCAGTTCGCTCAGCTTGTCGGCGACCTGGATCCGCGTGTCGTTGAAGTAGAGCACCACGATCCGGACGTCGGTCTGGTGGCGCTTGCCGTCCGCGCCCGTGTAGGAGCAGGCAACTTCGTTGAGGACGTTGACGATGGTGTCGGTGGCCGGGTTGTAGTAGGAGGGGTCTCCACGGGGGAAGAAGTAGGCCCGGTAGGTGGAACCGGTGGGGGTGGAGGAGTAGACGCTGCTCTGTCCGTCCCTGAGATACCGGCCGGCTCGCAGCTTCTCGTGGTAGGCGGCGTAGCCGTCGTGGACGGTGGCGTCGACGAAGGTCACCGCGTCGTTGAAGGCCTCTTCCTTGTCCCAGTTCCCGAGATTCGAGGAGGTCTGGAAGACGGCCTTCGAGTAGGCGGAGCCGTCGTCGAAGGGGCCGGTTTTCGAGAATAGGAAGAACTTGTTGTGGTTGTAGGCCGAGGCTGCGTCGGCGGAGATGCAGCCCCTCCTGACATCGTCGATGTGGTCGTTGTCCTCGAAGCGGTCATCGCACACGACGATCCAGGACCGGGCCGTGTCGTTGTTCCCGAGGCCGGCCTTGAGCGCGTCGTAGGCGAGGTTGGCGAACTCCTTGCCGTTGTCGTCGCGGACATAGGTCGAGTCGTCGACGATGATCCGGACGTTCACTCCCCGCTGGTGCGCCGCGAGCAGGGCGTCGGCGACCTCAGGATCCTTGAACTCGAAGATCGAGCCGAGGATCTGCTGGCCCGGCGGGGTGGCGTCGATCAGGCGGACCAGCTGGGTGAAGATGGCCTTCTGCTGCGCCGCTGTACCTAATGGGTTGTTGAACACCGGTCCGTTGACAACCGGCTTGACAGGCACGGCACCCGCCGGTGGCGCACCGCCCAGCACGGAGCCGGCGACCAGAGCAAGGGTGGCCGCCACCGTGGTGACGGCACTGCGTACGCGGATCAACTGATCCTCCCGGGCGTATAGGCCACGTGGGAAACTCCGCAATCGTTTCATGGCAAGGCCACGACAAGAAGAGTTCCGGGAGTCTCGGCTTGTTCTCTGAGGAGCAGCAGCAGTTGCTGGCGGAGGGCGGAGACCCGTGCCTTGGGAATCTCCCTGGTGCACGGTCACCGGCATCCTGCGGTGACGGGCGCGCCATCGAGATAACCATGATCATCATGGGCGCCTTCGGCGCTAAGGAGTCTCGGCGAAATCAGGCGCGCGTTACGTCGGCGTCTGGCACGAATGCGTCACGACACCCCGGCGGCCAAGACCCTATCGTGGTCGCACAAGTGCACATCTGGCGACCCGAGAGGGGACGCTTGTGCTCAGCAAGCAGTCATCGCGCCAGCCAAACCGTACGCTCGTTTTGATTCTGACCACCGTGCTGATGACGTTCGGCATCGGACTGACGGTCACGCCTGAGGCAGAGGCATACGCCGTGTCGTGCTCCCAGAGCCATGCCGGGAATGGTGAGGGGGGCGGCCGTCTGAAAACAGACGTGAACCTCAAGCGGGGGCCCTACACCCACTGCGCCAACGCCGGTACGGCCGCCTCCGGTGAACTGGTCTATTACCACTGCTACGTCTTGAACGACTACGGAAACGTGTTCTGGTACGTCCGAGTGGCGGGCACCTCCAACTACGGCTGGACGTCGGCCGCCAACATCGAAGACATCTATATCGACGACAACGGCGACGGAATCAGACACCTTCTGTATTGCTGACAGCGGCGCCCGCACATGCCCCTCCGCGTTCCACTCGTGGGTCGAGACCATGGACGGCACCCCGGTCGGAACGGAGGAGGACAATGGCAGCGACCACCCGTGGACCGCCGTCCACCGCACCTGAATCCCCCGTGCACAACTCACCTGCCGACGAACCGATTTCACCCGAACAAGTGGATCTGAACGCGGGAAAGTTGACCGCTCGGAGGCGGGAGCAGCATCAACGCGCCCGGGCCGTGGGCAAACAGGTTGAGCCCCCCACCGTGGCCGGACTTCGATGACGCCGTGACCCTCCCAGCACCCCTTTCCTCCCCAGCCTCAAGCCCAGATCCCAGCCGCCGCGGCACTCCCCGCTCCGGGTGCACCGCCGGTGATGCGCCTCAAAGAGGACACTCATGAGGCCAGGCAGGCGACGCTCACAGCCCGCGCCATCGCCGCCCGGCTGCCGGCCCCACTCGCCCGCGCCTGGCGCCTGAGCTGGAACACCGACCGGCGCAGCGTCCTGATCCCTCCTGGCCGTCGTCCCGCGGGCGTGGGGTGCGGTACGGGTCGCGCAGATCACCCCCACGCCACCGCCCACCAGAGCCTCGCCGACAGCCGCCTGCGGGGCGTCCTCGCCCAGTACGCCACCGACGGCTCCACCGCCCCCGAGGTCCGCGCCTACACCATGGCGCCTTCCTCCTCGATCAGTACCGCACCACCTCCCACCGGCTGGAGACCGAGCAGTTCGACGGTGCCCGCCGCAGCGCCCTCGTCCAGGGCGCCGGGGACCTCCTCGCCGCCGTCGCCACCATCGCGGTCTGGGCCGGGGCATCGTGTTCCTCCTGCTGAACGGGGACATGGCCGTAGCCGCCGCCGCGACCACCGTCCTGGCCGTCCGCAGCGCCAACACGGCCCTCACCGGCAGCGTCCGCGCCTCCGCCTCCCTGTTCAGCACCGGCCTCTACGTCACCGACTGGGCCAGTTTCGTGGACACCGCACCCGCCTGGGCCATGAACCGCGGCACCTCCCCCGCCCCGCCCAACGGGCCGGACGTGATCAAGGCCCGGAGCCTCGCCTTCACCTACCCCCGCCACCGCGCCCGCCGTCAACGGCATCGACCTGACCATCCGGCGCGGCGAGGTCATCGCCCTCGTCGGGGAGAACGGGTCCGGCAAGTCCACCCTCGCCCGTCTTCTCACCGGCCTCTACCTCCCCAGCAGCGGCACCGTCACCCGGGACGGACACCCCACCGCCGACCTCGACCCGAGCACTCTGTGGCAGACCATCGCGCTCGTCCCCCAGGACTACACCCGCTGGTCCTTCACCGCCCGGCAGAACATCACCCTCGGCCAACCCCGGCCCGGAGGCGACCAAGCCGTCCACGAAGCCGCCCGCAACGCGGGTGCCGACACCGTCCTCACGGCCCTCCCCCACGGCCCTGGACACTGGCCCGCTCCTGGTGGGGCGGCCACGACCTCTCCGGCGGCCAGTGGCAGCGCCTCGCCATCGCCCGCGGCTTCCACAAGGACGCCCCCGTCGTCGTCATGGACGAACCCGCCTCCGCCCTCGACGCCCACGCCGAGCACCAGCTCTTCACTCGCCTGCGCACCCTAGCCGACGGCCGCGCGGCAACCCTGTTCATCACCCACCGCCTCGCCAACGCTGCTGTCGCCGACCGCGTCATCGAGTCCGGTACGTACGACGAGCTCCTCGCCACCGAGGGCTCCCAGTTCGCGGAGATGAAGAATCTTCAGGACCGCCGAGCCGACACGACCGGCTCTGTCACAGGGGCCTTGAGCCGGTGAACACCGCCAGCCGGTCGCGTCGGCGACGTATGCGACCACCGCACACCTGGCGCGCATAAGCACCCCTCGCGTCACTCTGCGCAGCGCTTGTCAGGGCGAGGTGGTGTGTTCTTGTCGATGGCAGGCTTCTAGCGGGCGCGCTCCCGGTGCGGCTTCGGTGATGGTGCCGACGCATTCTTGGACGGGGAAGCCGGGCCGGGGCGCGGAAGTGTCGGAGACGGGCTCGAACGTCTGGGACGCGCGAAGACGGAGGGCGTGCACGGTCCGGTCCTTTCGTCGTGGGCCCACGCACCCGATGGCCGGCAGTTCAGGCGGTGCCGGGGCAGCTGTGGAGGGCCGTGATCTGAGCGGCGAGGGCCGGGATGTCGATGGTCTGGAAGTCGGTGGTGTCGACGGTGAGGACCGGTCCGGGCAGGTCCAGGGGTTCGTAGCTGCCGGCCAGCAGTTCGTCGCGGAACTCGTCGGCGTTCTGGTCGTCGCAATGCCCCGGATGCCGCTCGGCCGAGGAGGAGCGGGCGGTGAACCGCTCCAGCAGTACGGGGCCGTCGGCGACGCACCGGACCTGCACCACGGCGCAGCCGGTCCGGTCGATGAGGTGGAGGAAGTCCGCGGTCGCATGGGTGGGGCGGAAGTTCGACTCGGCCAGGCAGTCCGAGCCAGCCTTCAGGGCGGCTTCGAGGAGGTTGAACAGCACGGTCGCAGACGCGGCCCCGAGCTGCTTGGAACGCTGCCGATCGGACCAGCCCAAGGTGCCGAACAAGCTCTCCTTGATCGTGTCGCGGCTGTAGAGGGGCAGGGTCAGCAGCTTGGCGAGCTTGGTGGCGAGGGCGGTCTTCCCGGTGCCGGGAGGGCCGGAGACGATGACGGCAACGGGCATGCGGGTGGGCACAGGATGGTCTTCCGGGACAGGGTGAGCGTGAGGTCGGCCGACGTCTGCACGTGGAGCCGGCCGGTCAACTTCACGAAACCTACCGCCCGGTGGGAGTGAGCGCGGGGGCGGCGTGGCAGGTGAGTCATTCCAGCAGGTGAAGGCCCTCGGTGCAGACGCTGCTGCCGGAGGGCGTCGGTGACCTCGCCGGGGCTGCCGCCGACGGTCGCCAGTGCCCGTCCGGGCCCTGCGGCATGGCGGGGCCAAGGTTGCGGCGCTGGAGGTGGAACAGGCACGGGGGCGGCGCGGGCCGGCCCGGTGAGCGTCAGCGGTTCGAGGCGGTGGGCCAGGACGTTGATCGTGTGGCCGGCCCGCTCGGCCGTGCCGTGGATGAGGAGTCCGGGGTGGTCGAGGACGACTTGGTGGTACCGGTCCCACACGTGCGGCGGGACGATCACGTTGATCATGCCGGTCTCGTCCTCGATGTTGAGAAACACGGTGCCCTTCGCGGTGGGCGGGCGCTGGCTGTGGGTGACGAGCCCGCCGGTCAGCGCCGGGGTGCGGTCGTGGAGGAGGCGGATGTCGGCGGTGGTGGTGGCTCCGAGGCGGGTGAGGTGGCCGCGTGCGTGCTGGACGGGGTGGGAGGTGGGTGAGGCGCCGGTGGCCCACAGGTCCGCGGCGGTCTCTTCGGCGGGTGTCATGGCGGGGAGTTCGGGCGGTGCGGGTGGTTCGGCGGTGCCGGGGAGCTGTCCGTCGTGAGTGTGGGCGAGCGGGCTCGCGCTCCTGGCAGGCGTGGTTCGCTCTCGCCGCATTCGCCGCCGGGCCCCGCGGCACGAGCGGCAGGAGCGTGGCCCGGCCGCAGGCGCCGCGGCAGAGAAGCCGGGGGGAGTGCTGTGGCGGCGGCTGGCATACATCGATGCGGTGTGGGCTTCCGGAGGGCGGCAGCCGACTGCGGGTGGGCTTCCGGAGGGCGGCAGCCGACTGCGGGTGGGCTTCCGCCGTCTCTTCCGCACCCACTCCGGAGCCCTGCTCGCAGCTCCGGCCAGAACCGGCCACGCCTGCCGGCTCCCGCTGCCCGAGATCCAGCCCCTCCTCGCTGCGCGCCTCAGGGCCGGGCTGGTGATCCCGCCGCGAGTCCCCGAACTCGGTGGATCGCGTACATCCTCACCGTTCTCGCCCTGGGAAGGCCGCTCTCCCGAGCCACGCTCAGCGGCGGGCAGGAGAGAGGGGACCCGGTCCGACTCCCCTCGGGCAACTCGGACCCCACGTCGCACTCGGGAACATGGCGGACGCACATCTTGCCGTCACAGCAAGCCATACGGACCATTCGATTTGCTTTCGCAACAACCCCATCCCATGTGATGGGCATCACATTTCATGAGTGGTTGCATTGTCGCCCATACAGTGAATTGGTGCAGTTTTGGATCATTATCCACCTCGATAGCTTCACAGGTAAATCACAGGTGCGATGGGTGAAGCCAGGAGGTATGGGATATATGAAGATCAGTTTTCTCGCGCCGAATGAGCGCGCCGGGCCCCGGCCGAGAGTGGGCGTCGGCTACTTAGCCGGCGGGCTCGCACTGGCCCTGGCGGCGACCCTGGTCGACGCCAACAGTGCCGCGATGGCGGCGGTGCCGAAAACACCTGCCGCGCCCAAGAAGGCCGCGGCGACGCAGGCTGCCGACATTTCGTCCGCGCGGGTGGCGGCGCGGCTGTCGGGCAAGCGCGTGGAAGCCCTCTCGGAGCGTACGGAGACGTCGACGACGTGGGTGAACAAGGACGGTTCTCTCACCACGGATCTGTCAGCGGGGCCGGTCCGGTTCAAGGACAGGGCCTCTGGTGAGTGGCAGGACGTCGACCTCGATCTGGTCAGGGCGGCCGGCGGCGCGGTGGAGTCGAAGGCTCACCCCCGGGGGCTGGCCCTCGCCGGGAAGACGGGGACTCCGGCCCGTTCGCTGGCGGCCACCCGGACGGCGAAGGCCACCGACCTCGTCACCCTCGGCGAGGGCGACCAGCGGATCACCCTCCAGTGGAAGGGCGGACTCCCTGCCCCGACCCTGACTGGGACACGCGCCGAGTACGTCAACGCCGTACCCGGCGCGGACGTGGTCGTCGAGGCCACCCGCACCGGCTTCGAACAGTACGTCGAAATCAAGCAGCGCCCGGCCACCGCCGGGTACACCTACACCCTGCCGCTGAAGGCCGAGGGCCTCAAGGCCAAGCAGCTCGCCGACGGCAGTGTGCGGTTCACCGACAGGAAGAACAAGGTCAGGGCGGTGATGCCCGCGCCCGTGATGTGGGACGCCACCGTCGATCCCCTCTCCGGTGAGCACACCCGCCGCGTCCCGGTCGCGATGAAGGCCGTCAAGACCAAGGGCGGTGTCGACCTGGTCATCACCCCGGACGCGAAGTTCCTCGCCGACCCCAAGACGAAGTACCCGGTGACAGTCGACCCGTCGACCTCAGCCCTGGGCAACGTCTTCGACACCTACGTCCAGCAGGGCGAGACCGTCGACTGGTCCGGCGACACCGAGCTCGACCTCGGCAACCCCGGCACGACCAACCCGAACGGGACCGCCCGTACCGCCCGTTCGTTCATCTCCTGGGACACCACACCGATCCGGGACGCGCTGATCACCAACGCCACCCTGTCGCTGTGGAACTTCCACTCGGGCAACGCCACCTGCGTAGCCCAGCCGTGGGAGGTCTGGTCCGCCGGAGCCGCAACCACCTCCTCACGCTGGACCGCCCAGCCCGCCTGGACCGCGAAGAGGGCCACCTCCACCGAGACCAGGGGCCGCCCCGTCTGCACCGGTGCCCCAGACGGCTGGATCAACGCCGATGTGGGCACCCTCGTCCAGGAGTGGACCTCCGCGCAGGCCACCCGAGGCCACCTCGGGCTGCGCGCCACCAGCGAGACGGACACCGCCCAGTGGAAGCGGGTGAACTCCGCCAACGCGGCCTCCAACCCGCCGAAGCTGACGGTGTCGTACAACTACCGCCCCCGGACCGGCACCATGCAGGAGGCCGGACCCCCGTACTTCTCCCACGGGGGCGACTACACCGTCAACACCCTGCGGCCGGTCCTGCGCGACAGTTTCGTCGACGCCGACGGCGACAAGGTCAACAGCACCTTCCAGATCTTCGACAGCGTCACCGACACCCAGGTGGGCGCTCTTCGCGTCTCACCGTACGTGCCTTCCGGCGCGGTGGCCTCGATCACGGTGGCGGCCGGCGTGCTGACCAACGGCAGGACGTACAAGTTCCGGACCAACCCCTCCGACGGGGCCCACTACAACCTGGCCTGGTCGCCGTGGAGGACGTTCACCGTCGACACCAGTGCGCCCTCCGCGCCGACGGGGATCACCTCCACCGACTACCCGCCCACCGCCTGGGTCAAGGGCGCCGGACAGACCGGTGTCTTCACCGTCACCCCGCCCGCCGCCGACCACAACTGGCTGGAGTGGTCGCTGGACGGCGTGACCTGGACCAAGGTCACCACCGACGGAACCGGCGGAGCCAGGAACATCGGCATCGCCCCGCCCAAGGACGGCACCCACACCCTCCAGGTCCGCGCCGTCGACAAGGCCGACAACAAGTCCGAGCCGGTCGAGTACACCTTCCACGCCGGACCCGGCGGCTTCATCCAACCCACCGACGGCGAGCGCACCGCACACCGGCTGCCGCTGGTCGCCGAGGCCGACGCGACGGCGTACGACAGCGTCTCCTTCTACTGGCGGCGTTCCGCCGCCGACCTCTGGAGGCCGATCCCCGCAGGCGACGTCACCTCCGCCGGCACCCCGCTGACCGGCTGGCCCGTCGCGCTCACCGCGGGCAAGAACGCACCCCTGGTGTGGAAGACCACCGACACCGTCAACCTCGACGGCACCGTTCAGCTCAAGGCCGACTTCACCGGAGCGGGCTCAGCGGCCGGCTCCACCCAGTCCCTGACCGTGGTCGTCGACCGCAACGCCACTGACGCCGCCGCAGATCAGGTGGGCCCGGGTTCGGTGAACCTGATCACCGGGGACTACACACTGTCGGCCAACGACACCTCCGAGTTCGGGCTGTCCACCTCCCGCACCGCTTCATCCCGTGAGCCGGACAAGGGCGCCACCCAGGCGGGGCAGGCTCCCATCTTCGGCGAGGAGTGGGTGTCCGGCACCGTCGCCGAGCTGACGGAGTCCGCCTACTCGCACATACGCAAGATCTCCGACACCGCGGTCGCGGTCGTCGGCTCGGACGGTTCGGAGACGTACTTCACCGCCAACGCGGCGTCGAACGGCTGGATCCCCGAACCCGGCTCCGAGCACCTGACCCTGCAGGGCAGCACCACCGGCTCGTTCACCCTGTCGAACACGGACGGCACGGTGAACGTCTTCACCAAGCCGGACCCCACGGTGCCGACATGGCAGGTGTCCTCCACCCTGCGCAACGGCCTGACCAACTCCACCACCACGGTGGTCTCCGAGACGACCTCCCACAACGGGCTGCCCGTCGCCCGACCGAAGTGGATCATCGCGCCGACCTCGGCCGTCACAGCCGCCGAGTGCGCGGCCAACCCCGCCGCCAAGGGCTGTCGGGTACTGGAGTTCCAGTACCCGACCACCACCACCGCCATCGATGGCGTCCTCGGTGACATGGTCGGCCGGGTGAAGGCGATCCGGCTGTGGGCCACCGAGCCCGGTGCGGCGACCTCCACGGCCCTCAACGTCGCCTCATACGCCTACGACTCCGCCGGCCGGCTGCGCGAGACCTGGAACCCGCGGATCTCACCAGCGCTGAAGACGGCCTACGCTTACGACGCCGCAGGCCGCGTCACCCAGCTCACCCCTCCCGGCGAACTTCCGTGGACCTTCACCTACGGCACCGCCGGCGGCGCGTCCACCGCAGGCGCCGGGATGCTGCTGAAGGCCTCCCGCTCCGGACTCCAGCAGGGCACCGCCGACGTGGAGCAGGGCACCGCGACCATATCCGTGGTCTACGGCGTACCGCTGACCGGCGTCAACGCCCCCTACGCCATGGGCACGGCCGACGTCAGGACCTGGGGACAGACCGACACCCCCACCGACGCCACCGCCCTCTTCCCGGCCGACTCCGTACCGGCCTCCCACACCGGCGGGTCGCTCACCGCCACCGACTACGCCCGGGCCGAGGTCCACTATCTCGACGTCTCCGGCCGCGAGGTCAACTCCGCCGCACCCGGCGGCCACATCTCCACCACCGAGCACGACCGCTTCGGCAACACCATCAGCAAACTGAGCCCCGGGAACCGCGCCGTCGCACTCGGCCTCACCCCGCGAGACCAGGCCACCCAGGCCGAACTGGGCATCGCCCAGCTCTCCACCACGGGCCGCGCGGAGCTGCTGACCACCCGCTCGGTATACGACCAGAGCGGCACCCGCGAGACCGACCGGTTCGGGCCGCTGCGCCGGATCGACCTGACGGCGGACCTGAAGTCCGGCACCACCACCCTGGTGCCGTCCGGCACCTCGGTCACCGCCCGTCCCTGGACGGTCAACGAGTACGACGGGGGACGCCCCACCGACGGTACAGCGGTGATCAAGGACCAGGTCACCAAGGCCGTCGCGGGCGCCGAAGTACGCGGATACCCCGGTCTCCGGGGAGAGGGTCACACGACGCAGACCGTGTACGACTGGGCCAAGGGGCTCGCTGTCCAGGCGGTCAAGGACCCCGGCGACCTCGCGATCACCGAGGCGACCGAGTACGACGCCCAGGGCCGCATCGTCAAGCAGCTGCTCCCCGGAGCGGGCGGCACGGACGCGGCGACCCGCGCGACCGCATACTGGTCCGCGACCGGAACCGGAACCTGCCGGGGCCGCCCCGAATGGGCCGACCTGATCTGCTCCACCGGACCGGCCGGCACGATCACCGGCGGCGGCGCGCACCCGGATCAGCTCCCGACCACGACCAGCGAGTACGACTGGTACGGCAACACCGCCAAGACCACCGAGACCGCGAACGGCGTCACCCGGACCACCACCACGGCCTATGACGACGCCGGCCGCCGTACCGCGGTCGTCATCAGCGGCGGAGTCGGGGACACGCCGCCGACGACCGCCTACGAGTACGCGACGAGCGGCGGACAGGTGGCGAGGATCACCTCGCCGACCGGCGGAACGATCACCAAGGCGTACGACCGGCTCGGTCGCGTGATCTCGTACACCGACGCCGACGGCGGTGTCACCACCACCGAGTACGACCTCCTGGACCGGCGGGTCCGGGTCGCGGACTCGGTTCCCTCCGCAGTCACCTACACCTACGACCACACCGCCGAACCCCGCGGTCTGGTCACCCGGTCCACCGACTCGGTCGCCGGTCACTTCCAGGCCACCTACGACTCCGACGGCTCGGTCCTGACGGAGAAGCTGCCGGGCGGTTACACCCTCACCCGACGCGAGGACACCGCCGACTCCCCGGTGGAGCTGGTGTACACCCGCGACAGCGACGGCACGACCGTGTACTCCGACACGGTGACCCGATCGGTCCACGGTCAGATCACCACACACTCCGGCTGGTCCAACCAGGACTATCGCTACGACGCGACGGGCCGGCTGACCACGGTCGAGGACACTGTGGACACCGTCTGCACCCGGCGTGGTTACGCTTTCGACGCACGCTCCAACCGCACATCGCTGGCCAAGGCGACCGGCACCCCCGGCGCGGACTGCCCGGCGGGCGCGGGGACCTCCACCACCCACGCATACGACAGCGCCGACCGGGTGGCCGACGCCGGGTACGCCTACGACGCCCTGGGACGCAGCACCACAGTTCCCGGCAATGGCACGATCGAGTACTACGCCAACGACCTCGTCCGCCGGCAGACCGTTAACGGCGAGCGCCAGACCTGGCAGCTCGACGCCCAGCAGCGCTTCCGCTCCTGGACGAGCGAGACCGGCAGCGGCTCCGCCTGGACGCAGACCGCGTCGAAGCGCAACCACTACGACAGCGACGGCGACAACCCGCGCTGGATCGTCGAGGACACGGCCAACGGGGCTCTGAGCCGCAACGTCGACTCCACGACGGGTGAGCTGGGAGCCGTCACCGACAAGACCGGTCAGGTCACTCTCCAACTGGCCAACGTCCACGGCGACATCTCCCTGCTCCTCCCGCTGGACGCCGCTCAGGCCCCGCTCGCGCTGGACAGCGACGAGTACGGAAACATGCGGTCCAGCCCAGTGGCGACCCGCTACGACTGGCTCGGAGCCAAGCAGCGCTCCACTGAGACACTCACGGGCGTAGCCCTGATGGGCGTCCGCCTCTACAACCCCACGACCGGCCGGTTCCTCTCGGCCGACCCGGTGTACGGAGGAAACGCGAACTCCTACATCTATCCCGCGGATCCCGTGAACATGTACGACCTCACGGGTATGTACAGCGTCAGCCGGAGCTGGTACAAGATTTCCGTCACCCTCTCGAAGAGGGAGAACGAAGCTGTGATGAGCGGCGGAGGCTATGCCGCGGCGTTTCTCGGCGGCATCAAGAAGATGGGCTTCTGGGGACGCATCGCCTACCACGCCTTCCTGGGCTTCGGGACCCTCGCCTGGCTCGCCAGTCGCCAAGGAAAGTGCCTGCGGGTAACCGTCAGTTTCATGCGCCCCTACCCGAGTTTCGCGAAGTGCGCAAAGAGGTGACAGCGGATGAACGCTTCCCTCTGGTACGACGGAATCCCGACCCGGGCCATTGCCTGGCTGTTGATCGTGACCGTCCTGGCAGCCACGACCCTGCGGAGTGATCAGAGCGGTCTCGTCAGAGGTCTCGCGACAGCGGCGGCTCTGATCGTCATCGCGGGGTCGGTCCAGCAGATCATCCAAGGCGCGAGAGCGTCCGCAGAGGGACAGCGGGACTGATACGGCAAGGAGCGCGGCCACCGCTGATCGTGGGTTCGAGAGGACACACGATTACGCGGTGGGCGCGCGCTGTCGTGAATGTCCTGCCCGCAGAGCCAGCCACGTTGGGGCCTTTACTTCGGATTTTGAACCCGTCTGTGCGGCTCGGGTCAGGGTAGTCGCTGTTGGGCGGAGGTTGCGTTCGAAGGCGATCGGAAGACCGCTGGCCGAGACGGAAACGCCGGCGTCGGGTGTTGTACCGGGCCGCCTCGCGGAGAACGCCGCGCTCTCCCTCCAGCTCGCGAATCCCCTTCCGGGCCGCGGCCGACTCCGTCTGAACACCGTCACCGTCTGCCCGCGCAAGGGCCGGGGGCGCGGAGTGGGCGCCGGAACGCCGTCCGTCGGCGGGCCACTCCGCTTCCCTGGACCAACAAGATCCAAGTCTCTCCGGTGTCCAACTTGGCTCACGCAGCCGAGTACGGCCGGTTTCCATCTCCTCGCCGGGCCGTCTATGGGGGTTGAATTCATTTTCAGTCGACATCCACATGGAGGAAAAGAGAATGATCTTCCGTAGGGTCACCTCTGTCTGTGCAACCTTTATAGCCATCGCCGGCCTGTCGCTGGGTGCCACCTCATCAGCTTCGGCCGAGAACGGAGCGAAGCGCTATCCGGCGGGAAGTGGATTATCCGAGGGGCGGGCGGTCAGTCCAGCTGATGCGACAGGCTGGCGGCTGCAGAACTTCAACAGCGGACAATGTGCCGTCGCGCGAGGCGGTGCGGAGAGCAGCCCTGTTGTTCAGTTCCCATGCGGCGCCTACGATGATCAAGGCTGGACGTACCCGCATCACGGCGGCATTCTCAATCAGATCGCGAACAGGAACAGTGGTAAATGCATTGTGGTGCGTGGTTCGACCTGGGGTAACAAGGCGGTTCAGTCGGAATGCAATGCAGGCTATGCAGACCAGATCTGGGAGGCTCATTCCTTCCGGCACACCAACGGCGAGACGCTCTGGTACTTCCTCAAGAGGGGAACAGATCTCGCACTCACTGTTCAGGGAGGGAGCGCTAACAATCAGCTCATCCAGGCAAACTACGGCGGCTATGCCGATCAGTGGTGGCGGGTAGCTGTTTGAGGAACTAGATGTATTGCCCTGTGAGGTTGAGGACGCGGCCGGCGGGTGATTCGCCTGCGAGGGCGGTGTGTCCGCGGTGGTGATTGCAGGGCGGGAGTGGTCTCGGCGGCGGTGTGGATGTAGCTGTAGCCGGCCCCGGAGCGGTTCTTGCGGCCCGCTGGGCGGCCCACGCCTTGTGGCCGCCGTCGTCGGGGAGGTTGCCGAGTTTCTTGATGTCGACCGAGGGCAAGAGCGGCGGCCCACGATGGCTCGCCTTGACCTAGCTGCCAGGCTCCCCGCCGTCGTCCTCAGGAAGAACAGCGCCGCGCCCTGGCCGCTTTCCTCCAGAGCTGGGGCCGCGGCGGGCGGAACGTTGTAGCGGTGGACGGGTACCTGCGGGCTCAGGCTGCTGCCCGGGCGGGGTAGAGGGGCGGTGGTGGGCGGGGACGATCGCGTCGGCGGACGCGGTGGCGTGGAGGGCGACGTCGACGCTGCCGGCCCGGCTGGTGTCGAAGCGGACCTCGACCGACTGCGGGGAGCGAACCCAACGCGCGAGGCGAACACCCACAAAGCAGCCAGTAAAATCCGCCCGGCGCACCCGTAGCCGGGCGGTGCTCTGTTCGAGGCCGAGGCGGGGGTGTCGGAGGCGACCAAGTCCGCCAGGTCCTCGCGGCGGCAGACGTCCGCGGCTTGGTCGGGGTACACGTACTCGTGAAGACCAGACCGACGAACCGGCCGGACTCCAGGGATTTG
The DNA here is from genome assembly GCF_014651115.1 of Streptomyces inusitatus. Lineage (GTDB taxonomy): Bacteria > Actinomycetota > Actinomycetes > Streptomycetales > Streptomycetaceae > Streptomyces > Streptomyces amakusaensis. Next base: position 90,904 of record NZ_BMWG01000019.1, read on the forward strand.
GCGTTGCCCGGCGCGACATCATTGGGCTCGGGATGGATTGACGGTCATGTTCTCGCCGCTTGGCTCAGTCGGTGTCCTCGTCGAGGTTCGTGGTCGAGGCAGGGAACTCTATGGGTTTGCATTCCCTGTACAGCCAGTTGAACCGTCCCTGGTAGGGGTCGGCGACCACATGGTTGCGCAAGGCGAGGATGGCCTCGTCGTTCTGGCGCAACCCCCTATAAGTGAGGTTCTGGCTGCCCGCATACAACGTCGATTGAGAGCCTCTGCGAACGATCATAAATTTTTCATGCATCGTCACGCCGCCTGCGGCCGTGTGGCCGCAGTGGCGAACGGGAACAGCGCGGGCGAGATCCTTCAGCGCCGCGAACCCGTTCTCACCGGTGACGACCCTGACCCTGCAGCCCCGCTCACGCGCGGCAATGAGTTCCCTCACCACGGCTCGCCGCTGAATCCTGAAGTTGGCCAATTCGATTCGCGTCTCCCCTGAGGAGCCGCACGTGGTATTTCTGAGGAGAGTTGAGATTGGATCGTTGCTTGCGCTCCGTGGCCCTCCAGTAGCCTCTCTTCGGGGGAACGTGTACACCCGATGCGCACCAGCCGTGAAAGTTCTTCCGTAATTGTTGTTGACTCTCCCGCTCTCACCGTGCCGCATGAGGTCGTTGAAATATCTGAGATAGTCCCGATAGAGACCAGCATGACTGATGGTTAGCGCGCTTTCGTATGCTCCGTAGTAGTCGAGATTGGCGGAAGAGACATAGAGTACGTTCTTCGCGGTTGCGCCTCCTGTCAGCTCAACGCTGGATACGGTCATGAACTTATTGTGATTGATCGGCCGCTTGTCGAGCGGTGCTGAATTGATCCTGTTGCTCATGCAACCCCTGACTGGACTGTCGCCAGAACTCCTTGGATCGCACTCGACGATCTTGACCGAGGGAATCGCTTTGAGGGCCTGATGCCAACTGTTTCCGACCATATCGCCATCGACGACAATCTGGATACGCACTCCGCGGGCAGCGGCCGTTTGGAGAGCCCCGACGATCTCCTGGCGGTTGAAGAAGTAAAGGGTGAGAGAAAGAGTTGCCCCTGGTGAGGCGGCGTTGATTACCCGGCTCACATGCCGCACGACGCCGTCGTGCATTTTCTTCTGGTCCTCGATCGTCGCGGGCTTGGCGTTGAACCACGTGTGATTCCGTACCTCTGAGGGTGCTACCGGTGTCGCAGCGCTCGCGACGGTCCTCGCGCTTGAGGTCACTGCTACGGAATCGGGCGTCGTGAGAGTGGCCGCAATGATCGACAAGGACAAGGCTGATATGGCAGTACGCACTCGCGACATGGCTGCTCCTCTGCTGCCTAGCCGATCGGAGGTTGCCTGGAGATGGTTTCCGAGTACAGAGGTGAAGTACAGATAAAATGCGGACAATATTTCTGGATCTTCGGTTCGGGCGCAGATCTTGGGGAGTGGTTGCGGAGCATGAAGATGTCGTTCGATTGAGAGGGTGGTCAGCCCTGGTGGCCGGCGTGGGCGCGGAGGATCAAAGGGGCCGGGAACCGCTCGGCATCGCCTTCGGAGAGATGCGGCTAAAGGCCCAGAGCGGGTACTTCGCCGAGTAGGCTGTGATCATTATATTGCAGACCCTGACCATTAAGACGGAGAACGCAGACGGCGTTTTGAGTGGGTGTGTTGGCGGCATCTTCACCCAGGACCAGCCGCCCACGTGCCAGGTCGACAGCTTCACCGAGCTGATCCGCCGGGATGTGCATCGACTGGCCCACCTCCGGCCGTCTGCCCTGCGCCTGACGCCCCCGTACGGGAGAGGCCGGACGGTCGGGTGTCGCCGGCCTTTCGCTGTCGGATAGACGACGGTGTCTCCCTGCCCACCGAGCTGGGGCGGTGGGCAGGGTCCATCCCGTGCTCGGCCCGCCCGGCGACGGGTGGGAGGACAAACTGGGTGAGCTGCGCGGCGCCAATCTGCTGCAGTACCAGGACGAGCAACGCGCAACAGTTATGGCCGTCGCCCGTTCCTCCATCTGACCGACAGGCAAGCCGTATGTGGTCCCGGCCCTCTCCCGGGGCGGTCCCTCGGCGGTCCGCCCCCGCTCTGGCAGCCGGCGCCGTTCGAAGAACTCGGCCCGAGGGCCGGCCTCCCGAGGTCCTCGGGGCCCGGTCCGGCGGGACGGACCGGGGGCCGGTGGGTGGCCGTAGGGCTCAACTCATCTGCTGGGCAGGACGTCTGTACTTCTGTACACCCATCGGCCGGCCGACCACCGGCAAGGGCAGGCGGCACGGGACGTTGGCCCCGCTGGTACCTGTCTGTGGGCTCACAGCAATCAGCAACGTGACGGAGAACGCATGCGCAGGACGCTTACTAGCGTCGCCTCATTCGCCCTTCTGCCGGGCACGGCGACGGCAGCCGGAGCCGTCCGGCGGGGGACGGCGAACCCGGAGGCGGAGGCATCTTGGAAGGTGTCGGCGGGGCCGACATCAAAGACCGGATCGTGGCGATACCAGGGTTGCGGCTGATCAAGGAGGAGCCATATCCGGGATACCGGTTCTTCACCTTCACCTACGAGCAGCCGATGAATCACCGCAACCGGACGCGGAGTCGTTCCGGCAGAAGTTCACTCTGCTGCACCGGAACACCGGGCCCCATCGAGGACACACCGGTCAGGCGAACCGGCGCAGGTGCGTGAGGTCCGCGGGGCGCAGCGAAGGGCCCGCAAACACCTCGACGACGATGGCGCTCATGGCAGGGGCTTCGCGCGTCCGGCCCGCACCGCCTGGAGGCGCACACCCAACAGAAGAACGCCGCCTCCCAGGCGATTCTGCGCAAGCACGGATTCCGTTCCTGGGGCATCGCCCACGAACACTTCTACGCCGACGGTGCGTGGCGTGACAAGGTGTTCTGGGAACGGAGGCTGAACGGCGGTGCCAGATTCCGGCGGCGTTCGACGCCGCCGCCGAGGGTGAGCAAGACATCGCATCCCGCACCCGCCGGGCTCTGTGAGACCGCATCAACGAAACGGGACTGCTCGACCGGTGCGTGCGTGACATCAAGCACCTTCTTCCTTACGACGGTGCTCGCAAAACGGCAGAGGGACAGGACCGGATGACCTTGCAGTCGTGACAGCGACACGCACGTCCCAAGCGGCCGCAACTACGGCGACGAGTCGATCTGGTGACCGTCATCATCCTCGCCAACTTCCCCTCCGGACTGCGTGGCTCTCTCACCCGCTGGCTCCTGGAGATCTCCGCCAGCGTTTTCGTGGGCGCCCCATCGGCTCGCGTACGCGAAGCTCTCTGGGCAGAAGTTCGCCAATACGCGGACCAAGGCCGTGCCCTTCTGGTCCACCAGACCAACAACTGGTCAGGGAGATGCAGATCATGTACCACCAGCAGACAACAACTTGCTCGTGTCGTATTCGCCGAAGAAGCTGGGCTTCTTCTAGACACAGAAAATGGGCGCCTGGCCAGGGGGTTTCCCTACCAGGGGCCCTTCGTAATGCGTTTCTACGCGGTGAGTCGAAATTTAGTGTTACTTCCGGTTTCTCTCACCTGAATCCCACTTCGTAGTGACGGAAGAGGACTTGGATCTCTGCCCGGCGCGGCGGAGATCGTAGGGTCGTTTGGCGAGTTCGAGGGCGTGTTCGTCCAGAGTGAGGGCGGCTTCGTGGGCCCGGTTCCAGGTGCTGCCGTAGGCGGAGGCGTCGATGTAGTCGCCTTTGGCGTTGCGGAAGATGCGGACGAGTATGAGTGGGATGGGTACGGGTCGGGTGGCTTTGGCGGCACGTCGTTTGAGGGAGTGGATTTCGCGGACGGAGCCGTTGTCCGCCCATTCCTTTCCGGCGGTGACGACGCCGCCCTTGAGGTTCAGCAGGCCCCATCCTGCGGCCGGGAGGCGGCACTGGGCTTTGCGGAGGTGGATGACTTGGGGTTGGGGACGCAGTCCGGGTCGACCTCGTCCGCCACTTCCGGTGCTGTCCATCGGAGCCCGTTGAGTGGGTTGCGGGTGAAGTATCCGCGTTCAACGGCCACACCGAAGACCTCGTTGACCGCCGCCTTCTTGCGTTTCACGGTTTTGGCCGCAGCGGCCGTTCCGTCGAGTTTGTGGCACAGGGCGTCCAGCACGCGGCGAAGGGTGTCGGGGTCCTTCAGCTCGCTCACGGGCAGAGAGTTCCGCTCCAACCAGGCCAGTGCCTCCTGCCGCTCCTCCCCCGGCTCGGCTTTCCAGGCCTTCTTGCTGAATCCCATGAGCACAGGGGCCGATGGTTAAGCGTGCTGGTCAGAGCACCAGGCTGACCAGCGGCGGAGGCGGGTATCACCACCCTCGCCGTGTGCCGGCTCGTACGTGACCGCAGGCACCGAGGACTGAAAGACCTTCTGGCCTACGGCGTAGCCTATGTTCGTGAGAATGCGCAGCTCCGTTGCGAGAGGTCGGTTCCCGTGTCCGGTACGGGCGGAGCGCGACCGTAAGGGCCTCCGTATCCGGGGTCCGCCCTACGGGGCGAACTGGCCGTCAAGCAGGGCGACAGTCCCGGGGCCTGATGGGGTCGCGGGTGATGATGGGCCGGTGTCCCGTGGCGGGGGCCGCCCCAGTCGGGCTCAGTCGTTCTGCGGTGGGACTCCGGGGCGGAACTCCACCAGCGGGCCGTAGGAGTAGCGCTTGCCGTTGACGCTGTCGCCGCTGGCGGTGTTGCCGGTGACCACGGTGTTGGTCACCTTTGAGTCGAACCCGCCCTCGCTCACCGAGTTGATCCGCACCGCGTGACGGGTGACGCCTGCCGCGCTGCGCGCCACCGTCACCGTGTTGCTGGTGATCTCCACTCCGTTCAGGGAGTTCGCGGCGACGGATACCGGCGGCTGACCCGGTGCCTTCGCCGTCATCGGGCTGACGTAGATGCCGCCGCATCCCCTGTTGACCGTGTTCCCCCGGATGACCAGGGCGGTGGTGTTCATGGGGCCGATGGCGTCCCACTTGGCGTCGTCCACCACGTTGCCCTCGATCAGCACGCGGGCGTGCACCTGACCGGCCTTCTCGCCGCCGGTGTGCGAGCCGATCAGTTTGGCCCAGGAGGGCTGGGAGCCGGAGGCTGCCACGTGGTTGCGCAGCACCCGCACATCCACTGTCGGTGTGCCGTCGGCCGCACCCGCCCAGGTGTTGTTCGCGCTCGGCAGGTCGAGCTGGACGGCCTCGCCCTGCCAGAGCCCCGCGGTCGGGTTCTCGACCCAGCCCATGAAGAAGGAGTCCTGGACCACTGCCCGCCGCACGGCGTTGAGCTCGACCGCGTGCCACCACTTGACGTTGTAGACCGTGACACCCTCGATCTCGATGTCCTGGGTGTGGATGAAGGTGAGGGCGTTCATCGGCGGAGCCTTGTCGGCGCGGGCGCGCGCGGCCCCCGTGTCCTGCCACACGTACGCGGAGATGGGGTCCCACTCGCCGCCCCTGATCCTGATGTTGCCGGGGGCGGCGTATCCCCTGGTGGTCGCGGCGGGCACATGGTTGATCAGCATCGTGGCGGCCTTGGCGCCGCTGACGGCGGGCGCCGTGAACATCCGCTGCCCGTCGACCTGGTACACGGGCGTGGGCGAATGGTCGTTCGTCTCGTCCAGCTTGTACTTCCGGCTGACCGTCCCGAACCTGGCGACGAAGCGGGCGCCCGTCGCGTCCAGGAAGGTATTGCCTCCGATGACGAGGGTGTCGAGGAGTGTGTAGGTCGGTACGCCCGCGTACCCGGCCTTCACGATGATCCGCCCCGCGCTGTCGACACCGTCCGGGCCCGCGATCCCGGCCGCCGCGTCGTCCAGCGCCTTGCGCAGCCTGCGTGCGTGGGCCGCCTCGCCCGGCACGGACGGATTCACGCCTGTCGCGGCAGCCCGCGCGGCCCAGTGCCCGCCCCCGGATAACGCGGCGGCCACCCCGGCCACCGCTCCGCCGCGGATCGCACCCCGCCGGCTGATCCCTCTCATGGTCCCCGCCTCGCCTCTCGCCCACCAGTGGTCCAATATGAACACTATTGCGAATACAGTACGATTCATGGAAGACACGGCTGACCCGGCTTCGGCCAGGGAGTCGAAGAACTGCGACACACCGGCTTCCTGGTCCGCTCTCAGCCGGGATCCGCCCTCACACGGAATGCCTCCAGCTCCGCCGGGCCTTTCAGTTGCCGGGGCCGTTGAGGATCCACGACAGGTTGAACCGTCGCCACAGGATGGCGCGGTACGAGTGAGGCCCGGTCCCGTCGTTGAAGAAGTCGGTTTCGACGAGCGCGCCGATCCGGTAGTCAGCGGTCTTGGCCATGCTGGAGTAGCCACCCTCGTAACCGACTCCGGCAGCCGGAGCGTCGCCAAGGCTGCGGCTCGGACCGAAAGTCCGGGCGTCCGCGTCGTAGCTGATGCGTACCCGCATCGCTCTCCGGCTGTTCACCGAGGCCGAGTTCAGGAAGACGGTGCGGGCGGGTGAGTCGAGATTGTAGGAGAGTACGGAGCCCTGACACCTCGGATCGGGCAGAGCGGTGTCGGCGCTGAACGGTGCGAAGCCGTCGAGTGTGCCGCGGGCGACCAGCCGGTGGGTACCCGTGCCGGCCGGCCGGTCGTTGCGGTAGAGGCCGCCATCGGGGGTCTGGGTGATCGTTCCTTCACTGCCCGCACCGGCGAGTGACTGGTAGGACCAGGTCCGGTTGCCAGTGGGGCCCCGGCCGACGAGGTTCCGGCCCTGCGCCGGCACCACTAGTTCACCGGAGCGCATACGGATGCCGTTGCCGGGACCCACGGCATCCCACGACCATCCGTTCGGGGTGAGTTGCGATGTCATGTTCCGCGGGGTGGACCAGGTGGCGCCGTCGTCGGTGCTCGTCGTGAGGTAGAGACGGCGTCGTCCCTCGTCGGTCGAGTCGACCTTCTTGGTGAAGGTTCCGTCCGGCAGAAGGTCGTTGCCGTGCTGGCTTCGGTCACCGGCGTTCCAGGACATGAACAGATGGACGGTGCCGCCGTCCACGACGGGTGTGGGATTGCCCCATGTCCCGTTCCCCGCCCCCGTGACCTCCCTGAGGGGCTCCCAGTCGCCCGGGTCGGCACCATGGTCCGATGTGGTCCGGGTGCGCTTGTACACGAGGTTGATGTCACCGAAGTCCCGGTTGTCGTGTCGCCGCCCCTCTGCGAACGCGAGCACTCTGCCGCTTCCCGTCGTGACCACGGCCGGTATCCGGAACGAGTGGAAGCCGACTCCGGAGGCGAGTTTGTCGGGCGACGACATGTTGGCGCTGCGGAACAGGGCGAACTCCCTGTGGTAAGGCACAGCCGTCTTCGCGGGGTCGTCCGCCGCCGCGGAATCCGAACCGGCGGGCCCCGTCACCACGGTCAGGGCAACGCTGACTGCCAGCATGAACCGGATGGCCGAACGCATGAAGGTCATGTCGTTCCTCTTCTGCCTGTACAGGCACAAGGCTCTTTCGACGAATCAGACCGGAACATCGCGTGAACGGACAGTGGAACACGCCCTCAAACCAGTGGATACCACACTGCGCGCCAATGGCTCATTTGTGGAACCTTTGTCCGGAGTGTGGTTCTTGCGCTGGAACCGGCCAGGCCCTGGCTTCCCTAGCGCCTCTTCGGCCTCGCCACAACCCACGGGGTACGTGCCTCAAGTCATACCTCTGCGACCTTGCGCGCCGAGACCACTCGTCAATCCTAATGACTGACTGTCAGACACGCTGGAATGGAGTGCATGTGAAGCACCATCGATTAAGGGCTCTACGAACCGTCGTCGCTGGACTCGCAACTCTCCTCATCGTCGTTGCCGGCCCTGCGACCTCAGCCTCGGCCGCCCCCACCTACTGGACGTACCAGAGCAAGTACAATTTCGCCTGCCTGACGGCCTCGGCCGACTCCACCAAAGTCTTCACTGACACATGCCAGGGCTGGCACGCACAGGACTGGGACTGGGTCGGCCCCGCCAACTCGTATGGCCAGCACCAACTGAAGAGCCGGACGCGAGGCTTGTGTCTCACCACTGACGACAAATCGGACCGCAACGCGATCTGGCTGAGTTCGTGCGGTGGCAAGGTCGGGCAGTACTGGGACAACGATATGCCTCAAGTCCTCTTCAGCGCCGTGGCGTTCGGTAGCAACAGCCTGCGGATATCTCCCGGATACTCCTCCGTCTACAGCTCGGACATGGTCACCGACAAGGACAGGCACGGCATCCCCTACGAGGCTCACTACTGGTGGGCCTCGGCTCATTCCTGATCCTCAGAGGCCGGACAGTCTGCTGGTGAGCTCATGCGCGTCGGCGAACGAGGCACTGCGGCAAAGGGCCTCCGTCCAGGGCGGAGGTACCCGGGTTGTCGCTTTTGAACGAAGAAGCCGTGCAGCCGATTCTTGCCGGTGATGCCGAGCGTGGCTGCGAGGTCTTCGGCGCGTCGTGCCTGTTCCGGGCTCACCGGCACCAGATCCCCTGGGCTCCTGGCCGTGGCTTCCTCCCGGGGACACACCGGTGCGCACTTCCGGGAACGACAGCCCTCGCCGACGACCCCTCGATGGAGACACCGTGCTTTCTCGTCCGGTACGACGCCGCAGCCCGGTTCTCACCGCACTGCTCCTCCTGGCCCTCCTGCTGTCCTCGCCTGGGCTGTACGCGGCCCCGGTCTCCCAGGCGGCCGAAGGTACGCGACCACAAGAACGCGGAGGAAGGGCCATCCTTCCGGGAGCGGTGTCCACGCCTTTCACCCACCACACCGAGGGCTACGCCTGCTTCCGGATACCCGCGCTGATCACCACCGTGTCCGGTGCGCTGCTCGTCTTCGCGGAGGGCCGTGTCGACGACTGCGGCGACATCGGGCACATCGACATCGTCATGAAACGCTCGCTCGACGGAGGCCGGACCTGGGGGCCACTGAAGAAACTGAGCGGCGCGGCCGACACTCTGGCCCACGGGAACCCCGCACCCGTCGTCGACGCGGCGACCGGCCGGATCTCCCTGCTGCACGCTTCCGGCGCGTGGAGCCTCGGGTCGGACGGAACCCGCGTACGGGGCCCGCGCTCTCTGCACGCGCTGAGCAGCACGGACGACGGGGTGACCTGGACGGCGAGGGGCCCGCTGAACCATCTCAAGCCAGCGGGCTGGTCCTGGGTCTCCACCGGCCCCGGCCACGGTCTCCAGCTCGCCGCCGGCCCGAACCGTGGCCGACTCGTGATTCCGGGCGATCATACGACCGAGGATGCCCAGGGCGGCGGACAGCTGTACTACAGCGACGACGGCGGACAGAACTGGACGCTCGGAGCCGTCCACCGCGTCCCCAGGACCTCCGCCCACCCCTCGGAACTCGCCGTGGCGGAACGAGCGGACGGCTCCCTGTACGTGAACGCCCGCAGCTCGGCCACCTGCGGCACCGACGACCACCGGATGACGGCGACCAGTGTGGACGCCGGTCATACCTTCGCCACCCCGTTCATCTCCGTACCCTCCCTGGAAACGCCCCCCGTCTTCGGCTCCCTGCTGCGCATGCCCTCCTCCGGCCCGAACCGGCCCCGCCTGCTCCTGTCCGCCCCCTCCCGCCCGGGCGCCCACACCGTGGAGGACCGCCGCACCCTGGCCATCCGCTCCTCCTTCGACGAAGGCCGGACCTGGCAGAGCGCCGGTACTGTCGTCGAACCCGGACGGGCCGGCTACTCCGACCTCACCCTGCTCCCCTCCGGCGCCATCGGCCTGGCCTACGAGACAGCGTCCAACACCCCGCACGGCACCGTCCGCTTCACCTCCTTCACCGAGACCCAAATGGATGCGGAACGCGAGGAACTGCGCCTCCCGCGCACCTCCGACAGCACCGGGAACCGCAACCACGCCGTCGTCCACGGCGGAGCGGTCCTGGGCAGCCGCGGCTCCGGCCGGGCCATCGAACTCGACGGCCGGGACGACTACCTCCGCCTCGTCAACTGCGCCCCTTCGCTGCGCCTGGGCGGTGGCGACTTCACCGTCACCGCCTGGTTCCGCCACACCGGGACCAGCGGACCACAGCCCATCGTCTGGGGATACGGCCAGGGCGCGGGCGCCCGGCAGTTCTGGCTGAGGGCCGAGCCGAGCAGTGGAACCGTCCGCGCCGCCATCGACACCGGCACCGCGTCCGCCTCCGTGGAGACCCCCTCGTCCTACAACGACGACGCCTGGCACCACGTGGTCTTCCAGCGCCAGGGCGGGCGACTGCGTCTGTCCGTGGACGGCGGCACGGTCCACACCGCCGCCGCTCCCGCGGGGGACATCACCCCGCCCGGGGCCTTCACCATCCATCTGGGAGCACGCCCGGACTACGAGCAGCTGTTCCGGGGCGGCCTGGACGACATACGGATCTACGGCCGTGCCCTCACTCCGGCGGAGTACGCCCGGGTCCGCGACGGCGCCACCGACGTAGCCGTCGAGGAAGAACGCGTCCGCCTGGGATTCACCACCTTGTGGTGAGCACCGGACACGGACCAGCAGGGCCCGGGACCGCCACGTTGTCGCCCCGCACTCCTTCACCACCGCAGACACTCCCGCACATCATCCGGCACCCACCCATGTCACCCCATGGGCGGCTCTCACTCCCACCGCCCCAGCGGTCCCCACTTACCCCGCCGAAACCCTCAACGGTGACACGCGCGGCCATGCCCGCATGTCACCACGGTCGCTTTCCACCCGGAAACGGAGGGCTGGATTCTGCACCTCCGGCTCGACTGCCGGTGCCACATAGGTACGCGGCACCGGTTCCGGCCTCGGCGGACAGTCCCCGCTGGCGCGAGGCAGGGCGAGAAACGGTTCACCGGAGCGTCGCATGTCCCGTCCGGCGGGTAGTGGGGGTGAGCGTCGGCGGTGAGTCCGACGGCCGGTGGTTCTTCGTGGCTGGACTCATGGGGCGACATCTATGGAGAACACTACGCGATCGCCTTCAGCGGTGTTTATCTTCTCGTTCAGACCCCACAGGCGCCCTGAGAAACGGGAATACGAGAGGTTCTGGGTCATTCGTGGTGCCATGGTGAATACGTGGGGTGCCTCCTCCTTTCTGGCGCGGTGAATGCAGCTGAACGCATCCTCGTGGTCTGGGGGCACGTCCCCGTTCCATCCGGGTGGGCATTGCCCGCTCATGTAGTAGTAAGTGCCGTCGGTGGCAACCCCCTGCATGGCCCATACCGGTGTCGTGTAACCCTCCTCCGCGGTACTCGTGGCGATTCCGGCGCCGCTGCCGGACTCGGGCAGTGCCGTGGAACTGTTGAGAGGCCACCGGATGACGCGGCCACCCGCACCGGCCGCCGGGGAACGGTACTCACCTGAGACGAGAACGTCCTTGCCCGTCCGGTCCAGGCTCAGGGAGCCGAGGCAGACCCAGGATCCCGTGGCCGCCTGACAGCCGCGGGGATTCTGCCGATCGCCTGTCCAGTAGCGGCCGATCATGGGCATGGCCCACGCATGCCACCGGGCGGATGAAACGCCGTTGGCTACACCAACCCGTTCCGAACTGGATCCCATTCGCCATATATGCCTCATGTCATAGACTTGAAGCTCCCCTCCATTCGCCACGAAGAGCCTGTTTCCGTACCAGACCATGCCGTCCGTGTGAGTCCTGGTCACGGCGGTGAAGGATCCGTCGAGGGTGGGCTCAACCAGCAGGACGTGTCCGTACGCAGTGCTGCTTCCGGTGTTCTTCACGAAGGAGACGCGCGCGAACTCGTTCTGTGAACCGTTCTTCCCCCGGTACCAGGAGGCCAGATACACATGGCGGCCATTGATGGTTCCGTCGGCGTTGTCACTGTCGTGACTGGCCGTCAAACCCTGGGGAACCCAGCCACCGGGATCTGTTCCTGTGTTGTTGTAGTTGCTGCTCCGGTCGTCTCCCTCATCCCAGCAGAAGCCGTCCGGTATGTAACGGGTGTTGAGCCTCGTCGCATGGCACAAGAGCGGTCGGCCGATATGCTGCGCACTTTCGGCCACGGAAAGAGCCGAGACTTTCGTCACCGCGCCGCCCGCTTCAGCTCTCTGGATACCCGTCTGATATCTCTCCCAGATGTCCGTGCTGGTGTCGCCCGTGACATCCGGAGTGTGAACCGTGTTGAGCTTGAACGTGCTCACCGTGGAGGGGCTGATCCGGGCGAGGACGGTAGCAGCCATCGCGGGCGGTGCCAAGGCGAGGCAACTGACCAGCATGGCCAGCGTCAACAGTACCGCGGACGCGGCACGACGGGCGTGAGTCCTGCACACTGAGCCGATGTTGTCCACCTGCATCCGACCGCATCGGAGTGATTCCGCCAGGCCATGCGTGCCGCAATTCCGGGAGGGTAATCGTGTTTCCCGGGCAGAGGCCCGAATTCGCTCTTCCATGATTCTCCGTCGATTCACCGATGGTGGCATGTGGCGTTCGGGGTGAGCTGTGACGTCGTGATCCTCGGCGTCGACCAGATGATGCCGCCGTAGGCGCTCGCCGTGAGGCAGAGGCGGCATCAGCCTTCGCCGGCCGGGTCACGTTCTTGGTGAGGATCCCGTCCGGCAGGAGGCGTTGCCGTGCTGACCCGCAGCCGCCCGCGTTCCACGATTACGGTCCCGTGGCCTGTATATGGCTGCGGAAACCTATCGGACACGAAGTGCAGTACGAAATGATGCCAGGAATCATCGCAGCCGGAACTGTCTAATTCGGACAGGCTCGCAATGCACGAGCCGACCGGGGCTACGACTTCGGCAAGTACCGTCGCTCGCTGTGGAAGCGCGGCATCAAGCCGCTGATCGCCCGACGCGGCGTCACCCACGGACTCAGGGCTCGGCAAAGTCCGTTGGGTGGTGGAACGGACCCTCGCCTGGCTGCACCAGTTCAAACGACTCCGGGTCCGCTACGAACGCCGCGCCGACCTCCATCAGGGCCTGCCCGAACTGGCATGCGGCCTCATCGGACGAACGCCGAGTCCTCCACAGTCCGTTCCACACCTCCATCGCGTCGAAGCCGAGGAAGGGGAACATGAAGTCGCCCGAGTCCGTCCCTGACCTGGTGGTTCCAGTCGACGACCTCGCCGGGATTGATGCCGAGCGCGAGCCAGTGCCCAGTCTTCATCCCGCCTGCTGAGGGCGGGGGCGGGTCAGGTTCTGTGGCGGGTGGCGATGAAGGCGGCCCACTCGTCGGCGGACTGGGCGATCGAGTCGGCCGTGGCCCTGTGCTCGGCGGCGAGGTCGTGCCAGCGCCGTGCCTCGGCCCGCGTGAGCACGGCCACGGCCTTCGGGTCGGCCGTCGTCCAGCCCGGTACCCGGGCCGCCCACTGCCACGCCTGCTCCGGGGAGTGCCCGCCCGTGGAGACCAGGCGCATCCCCCACAGCGCCATGTCGATCCACGCCGGGCCGGCCGTGGCCCATGACCAGTCAACCAGGCGGGCCCGGCCGCCGTCCTCCACCAGGACGTTGGTCGAGGCCGGATCTGTGTGCAACAACTGTGAGCCGGTGAGCAGTTCCCGGTCGGCGTCGGCGCAGTAGTAGCCCCACCGGTCCCAGGCGGTGGGCAGCCGCACCTCGGGCGGCGCGGGCAGGGGCGCCAGTTCGGCCAGTGCCGCGGCGACCGGCGCGAGGTCCGGCGAGCCGGGAACGAAGTCCGCGTCCCGGCCCGCAACCCCCTCGAAAGCCAGGAGATGCCAGCCGTGGCCGTCCAGGCGCCACAGGATCCGTGGCGCGCTCGGGGGCAGATGGGGGTTCACCGCCTCCTCCAGGTCCAGCTCGTCCACGGGCGACCAGCCGGGCCCCCACCATGAGTCGTCCTCCTCAAGGCCTGCACCGTCAGCGGGTACGGGGGCACGCTCGCGCTGCCCCTTGACGAAGACGAGCGCCCCCGATTCGAGGTCCAGCAGGGAAGCGATCCCGGCCGCGGCCGAGTGCTCGGTGTCGCGGGCGGTGAACGACATACCGAGACGCTCACCCACTTCGGCCACCACCGCCTCGGGAAGCTGCGCCCAGCCGATGCGCCCGGACGTCACCCTCAGTTCCCGGCTGCGGGCGGTACGGGTGGGCTCGGAGGGAAGGGAGGGTTTTTGTCCGGCGTAACGGGTCCTGGCGGACGTCCGGCGGGCTTAGGCGTCACGGGCCCCCGGGGCGGCTTCTTCGCTTCGACGATCGTCATGACGAGCAGCGTGGCACCAGGGCACGGCGAAACGGTCGACTTTGCCTCATCGCGTCCGATTCCGGTCAGGTGCTGGCCGGATCACCGGCCGACGGTGGGACCAGCCTCTCCGGGCCAAGGACCTCTTGGCCGGACCGGAGCCCGCTGCGTACAGGAAAGCGATCACGGCCGCGCTGCGGAACTCCGCGAGGACGACCAACAGACACGACCGCCGCGCCGGGCCCGGCTCAGGGCACCGCCTGGCACCGCGACCTGCGATCCGGTCGGCGTGGCGGGTGGAGCCGAGGCGGTGGGTGATGAGGATGGCGGTGCGGCCGTGGGGGGGTGTCGCCGGTGGGCTGGTGGGACGCCAGAGACCGCTCTTCCCCGGGCCTCATGAGCCGGCTGGCGGCACCGAGAACGGGGCACGATTCCCGGATCGCTCAGGGACGCGGCCGTGGACGGTCGAAGTACGGGTCAGCTGCCCCGAAGACCGACCGCCAGTGTCAGTTCAAGGACCCGGTGCGGCGATGCGAGGTCCGGAAACAGCTCCCGTAGCTGCGACATCCGGTATCGGACTGTCTGGGGATGGACGAACAACGCCGCCGCCACCTCGTCCCGTCTGCCCTGGTGCAGCAGCCACGCCCGCAACGTCTCCTCCAGCCGCTGTGCCGTCGCGACAGGCAAGGTCCGCAATGGTGCGAGAGCTCGGGCACGCAGGTCTGCGAACGCGTCCGCGTCGGCGCTCAGCACCAGCTCGGGCAGGTGGTCCTCGGTGTCGCGGACATCGGAGGAGAGGGAGCGCGCGCGTACGGCTCGTGCGTACGAGGCGGACGCTCGAATCCATGGTCGGGCCGGGCCGACCACGGCGGTGCGGTCGGCCAGCCGGCTCAAGAGATGTGATCGGTCGGCATCAGGGACGAGCAGCACACCGGTGGCGTCCGGCAGATCGTCGAGTACGAGGGTGGTCGGGTCGAGCGCGCGGTAGGCGGGCCGGGCCTGGGCGGCGGGCAGCAGGACCGCGGTCAGTGAAACCGGAGGCTGCCACCCTGCCCGTTGAGCAGAGGCCAGCAGCACGTCCGGGCTCGCGCCGGCGAGGAGGTCGTGGGCCAGGTGTTCCAGGTGGAGCTCGTGGGCCCGGCCCCGGGCGGCCAGTTCGTCGGCGTGGCCCGCGGCACTCGCGGCGGAGAGCTCGTCGATGTAGGCGAAGGTCAGCTCGGCGAACTTGGCGACCTCGGCAGCGGGCAGACCTGCGGGCACGGCACCCGCTGCCAGGCAACGCCAGGCCACGCGGGCGCCGACACGGTAGGCGCTGAGGAGGGCGTCCATCGAACGGCCGTCGCGCACTTCGCCGCGGCCCAGCTCGTAGGCTGCGTCACCGGCGTCACCGCCCGTGGCGTTCCCGCTCGCGAGGTCCAGATAGTGTCCCAGGGCAGTGCGGACGGATCGGCGGATGGTGCCGCCCATGCGGCCCGACAGGGCGTTGGCGTAGGGAGGGACCTCGTCGATGATCGCCTGGACGACCTCGTCGGCGGTGCTCTTCAGCGCGGCCCGAAGCGCGGTGACCGTCGTCTCGTCCAGGGCCGGCTCGGTGGCCCTCCGGATTACATGCCCCATGTTTTATTCCCTGCGAACAATTAAGCCGACCAGATTCACGCCCTACGGGTAGGACTTTACGCCCTGAGGCGTATCAAGCTGGAGTCATGACGAGTGCAGCCCTCCGCAGTAGGGCGTGGAAACTGCTGGAGATGGTCACGACGCCGCTGCTGCCGTCGGACTACCTCGACCTGGTCAGTCCGCTGCGTGCGGGTGCCGACCTGCGTGGGCGCATCGAGGCCGTGCGTCCCGAGACGGGTGACGCCGCGACCATCGTGATCAGGCCGGGACGGGGCTGGCGTGGCCACAAGGCCGGGCAATATGTACGGATCGGGATCGACGTCGACGGGGTGCGTCTGTGGCGTGCCTACTCCATCACCTCGCCGACAGACCGCCGGGACGGCCGCGTCACGATCACCGTGAAGGCGATCCCGGGCGGCAGGGTCAGCAACCATCTGGTCCGCGGGGCGAAACCGGGCACGCTGATCCAGCTCGACCAGGCGACCGGTGACTTCGTGCTGCCGGAGGCCAAGCCCGCCAAGGTGCTCTACCTGACGGCCGGCAGCGGCATCACGCCGGTCATGGGCATGCTGCGCGACACCGAGTTCGACGACGTCGTCATGGTCCACTGCGCGCCGCGGCCGCAAGACGTGATCTTCCGGAACGATCTGCACGGCCTGGTAGCGGAAAGGAAGCTGCGTCTCACCGAGGTGCACACCGACACCGACGGCATGCTCGACATCGCCCGTCTCGACGAACTCGTGCCCGACTGGGCCGAGCGCGAGACCTGGGCCTGCGGGCCCGCGGGCCTGCTCGACGCCGCCGAAGACCACTGGGCCGAGCACGGCGTACCAGAGCGCCTGCACACCGAACGCTTCCGCCCCGGCATCGTTGTCACCGGAGACGGTGGCGAGGTCACGTTCAGCACCACCGGCAGGACCGCCGCCGCGGACGGCGCCATGCCGTTGCTGGACGTCGGCGAGGAGGCCGGCGTGCTCATGCCCTCCGGGTGCCGCATGGGCATCTGCTTCGGCTGCGTCACGCCGCTCAAGGCGGGCGCCGTCCGCGACCTGCGCACCGGCGAGATCACCGAGGCCGAGCCGGGCGTCCTCATCCAGACCTGTGTGTCCGCCGCGGCGGGCCCCTGCGACATCGAACGGTAGGAACACACCGTGACCGCCATCGACCCCACCGCCCACCTGACCTCGGAGCAGATCGAGGAGCTCGGCCGCGAGCTGGACGCGATCCGTGACGAGGTGCTCGCCGACCGCGGCGAGAAGGACGCCGCCTACATCCGCAAGGTCATCTCGGTGCAGCGCAAGCTTGAGCTGGCCAGCCGGGGCGTACTGCTGTTCTCGATCTTCCCGCCCGCGTGGCTGATCGGCACCGCCGGTCTGTCCGTGGCGAAGATCATGGACAACATGGAGATCGGCCACAACGTCCTGCACGGCCAGTGGGACTGGATGCGGGACCCGAAGATCCACTCCACCACCTGGGAGTGGGACCACGTCTCCCCGGCCGATCAGTGGAAGCACTCGCACAACGAGCTGCACCACACGTACACCAACGTGATCGGCAAGGACAACGACCTCGGCTACGGCATCATGCGCGTCGACGAGGACCAGCGGTGGCACCCGTTCCATCTCGGTCAGCCGCTGTGGAACTTCATCAACGCCTGCTTCTTCGAGTACGGCATCGCCGCGTACGACCTGGAGCTCGGCAAGAACCTGCACAAGCGCCGCCGCAAGAACCCGGAGTTCCGCGCGCGGGCCAGGGCCGTGGGTCGCAAGATCCGTAAGCAGGTGCTCAAGGACTACGTGATCCACCCGCTGCTGTCGGGCCCGTCGTTCCTCACCACGCTCGCCGCCACCTTCACCGCGAACCTGGTCCGCAACCTCTGGACCCACTCGGTGATCATGTGCGGGCACTTCCCCGAGGGCGTGCAGGTCTTCGAGCGCCGGTCGATCAAGGGCGAGACGCGCGGCCAGTGGTACCTGCGCCAGATGATGGGCTCGGCGAACATCAGCGGCAGCAGGGCCATGCACTTCATGAGCGGCAACCTGTCGCACCAGATCGAGCACCACCTGTTCCCGGACCTGCCGAGCAACCGGTACGCCGAGGTCGCGGTGAAGGTGCGCGCACTGTTCGAGAAGTACGAGCTGGAATACGTCACCGGGCCGCTGCCCAAGCAGGTGTTCTCCGCGTGGCGCAAGGTCTTCCGGCTCTCGCTGCCGAACAAGAAGCCCAAGGTCAAGACACCTGACCACGAGCAGAAGCTTGTCGCGGCCTGATCCCGTTACTGATTCGGATCTCGCGGCCGGACCGGCGGCGCCACCGGGTTCGGTGAGATCCGTTGCGGACGGTGGGCGGCAGCGGCATCGGACCGTACGACACGAGATCCGGGCAGCCCGGCGTCGGGCTGCGCTGCTGCCGGGCGGGCGTACGGGCCGGCCTCTCCCGATGGCCAACCACGTGAACGGCAGTTCACCAGTTTTACCGGAAACCCCACGTGGTGGGGAGGGCTGGTCCCCGATGTCATCGAGCGACTGGTCGCGCGATCCGGTCCAGTGCCTTGCGCCACTCTTCGGTCGGCTCCCGGTCCCACGCCTTCTTGTTGAACGCCCATGAGTACAGGGCCCGGCGCAGTACCCGTGGCTCCGGGTATACGGCGCCGGGGTGGATCAGCGCGGGTGTGACGGTGGCGAAGGCGTGGGTGAAGGTGTGGGTCCGGCCACGGCAGCACGTGTTCCGGCCCCACCACCGCCTCCGGAGCCGGGGTGCCTCGCGCCCCCGGGAGACGTGGAGGTCAGTTGCGGTTGATGATGTTCTGGATGAGGTCCGGCTTGTTCTCCGGGTAGTCCATCATGATGGCGCCGAGGGCGCGCCAAGACGCGGCTTCGCCCGTCAGAACACCGTTCAGCACATGGTTGAGGCTGCTGGCATGGCCACTCGGGGTGCCGTTCCACGCCGCCGAGCTGACATAGTTGATGAACAGCTTCCCGGGCTGGTTCCGCGCCTTGCGCAGATGGTTCTTGATCAAATCGGACTTCGTCGCCCCGAGGGCGTTCCAGTCGTCCTGGATGTCGAAGAGCGACGAGTCTCCGTACCGCACTCCGCGGATACCGCCGTTGTCACCGAGAATGACGACCTTGCCGCGTGCGGTGCCGAGGGGTGGCAGCCCGTTGCCGACACGCAGGATCGCCTTCCAGTCCTGGTAGTACTTCTCGAAGATCGCGCCGAAGACGGCGTCGCTCTCCTCCGAGTACTCCTGCTTGACCCGCATCAGCACGGTCTCACCAGGGTTGGCCTTCAGAAAGTCCCAGCACTCGCTGAGGACATTGCCGAACATGGCGTTCTGGAAGGCGTTGCCGTGGTGAATGGCGAAAACGCCGTCGATGGCCCGGCAGCGGATGTCCAGGAAGCGGATTCCGGCGTTCAGCTGTTGGGTGATCGTCATGCCCTGACACTGGTGCCACACCGATCCAAAGCGTGCCCCGGAGTCATGGGTGCCCGGAATGGTCAGGTTCCTGAGCAGGGTCGCGCCGGGGAAACGGGACATCCAGTTGTGCGTGCCCTGGGCCGATATGGGTTGAGCCTTCGCCGCCGATAAGGGGAGGGCGGTGGCTGCGGCCGTGACGGTCACGGCCGTTGCCCCCCTGAGAAACGCCCTTCTCTCCATGAAGAGTTCACCTTTCGCTGTCGCTGTAGCGAGCGGGCGGTGCGCACTGCCTGTGCGTCCGTCGTCCACAGCTCCCGGGTGACGCCCGACGTCGGGGGCGGACCTCGTCCCCGACGTGCCGGGTGGTCCGGGGGACCCGGTGGTACGGAGGGTCGCACTCGCCGTCCCCCTGGTAGCCGAGCACCGCACCTCCCCGGAGAGCTGTTGCTATGAAACAGGGTGTGGCGGAAGAGAAGGTTGCCTGCCCGGCCCGATCTTTTCTCGCGCGCCGAGCCCTGTCCCCCGGCGCCGGGATGCCGGTCCTGGTCCGGAGCTGGGCTTCCCGGACCAGGACCCGCGTCACAGTGCGGGAATCCGGAGGTGGGCCTTGACCGGGTAGTGGTCCGTCGGCGGGAGGACGATCGGGGTCGGGTTCGGGTTCGTCACGTCGCAGGACAGGAAAGTCGCGCTGGACGGCGCGAACAGGTAGTCGATTTTGATGCTTCGCCCCTCCAGCGGCTTGGTGGCCCGTCCATCACGGGGGCGCGCGGCGTCCCGCCCCTCGTCGCACTCCTTGTCTTTCTGATAGGCGGAGGCCATCACGTCCTTGGGTGTGTCGGGGGAAGCGGAGTCCGGTGGCACAGCGTTGAAGTCGCCGCCGTAGACGGTGCGGTAACCGGCCGGGGTGTACGAATGGACGATCTGCTGCAGCAGCGCGGCCTGCTCCTTCCGCTTCGTGCCGTCCGCGTCGTCCGTCGACAGGCCGGCGCTGAAATGGGCCGTGCAGAACTGGAGGGCCTGGGCCGGGAGAACGGCGCACAGAGCGGTGCGCTGCTCAATGCGCACCCAAGCACCGTCGATGGTCCGGTTCGCAGGTGAGGGTAGGTCGTATGAGGTGTACCAGACGTTGGAGTCCGGTATCGCGAGGCCGATGCCGTAGGCGCCCCGGTCCTTCCAGGCCCCCGCAGAGCCCGCATTGTGACAGGTCCTAGCGGCATTCACGGATGAATCGTCGACCGCGTACTTGATGGGGGCGAAGCGTACGCTCCAACCCGTACCGGTCTTCAATTCCAGTTTCGTCTCGATCTCCGATGCTTGGGACTCGCAGATCTCCTGGAGAAAAATGGCTCGATACTGTTGCGCTTCCGTCGTGGAGCCCATCTGGCTGGTGATCTGGTTGCCCAGTTCACCGCCCTCTGTCCGGAAGTTTCCGCACTTGTCATTGTGGTTGGCGCAGAGATTCCATGACATCACTCGGATGTCGACTGCCGAAACGGGGGCTGCGGGCTGGGGCCGAGACCCCTCACCGCCTGGGTTGCTTTCACCCAGAAACTCAAGCTCGAACTTCTCCCAGGACCCCACTGCCGACGCCCGCGCCCGCAGCAGCCCGGCATCGTTCCCGGCGTCCTGCTTCTCAGCGGTCACATACACGTCCATGCCGTCGGTGCCGGCCTTCTGCGCCCTCAGGGCGTAGTACCCATCGGGCTGTCTCACCAGCTGGAGCTTCTCCCAACCGCCAACGGTCGTACCCCGGGCCCGGAGTAGATTCCGGTGGCTGCCCGTGTATCCCCGCTCGGTCGTGACGTAGTTTCCGTTCGCCTCCGATCGCAGGGTGATGGTCTCCCCCTTGTCGTCGGTGTGCAGCGTGAACCGTTCCCAGCTGCCCAAGTCATTCTTCGAGCCCGCCTTGCGAGCGCGCAACATGCCTTCCGTGGCACCGCTGTTGTCGACTTCCGCCGACACGTACAGGCCGACACCCACGGACTTGATGGCGTACTTGTCACCGGCTGTGACAGGAACCGGTCGTGGAGCTGCCTGCGCCACGCCGACCGACATGGATATCACCGCGAAGAGTGCGGAGCACAGCACCACCATGTGGCGCAAAAGCACTTTCATTTTCCCCCGCTTAGGATCGGAAATACTGAATCGCGGTACTCCAATGCACGGTAACCCCTCGCCGGTTCCGCACCAGCGGTCGTCGAGGCGATCGGGCCAGGCTGCCGTCCCGGCTCCACCGCGCCCCGGCCGCCCTCACCATCACCGCCGTCCGGCTGATCACCCTCTGCCGATTCGGCTCGGCCGGTTCAGGGACGGCGACCGTGCGGGAACGCATGGCCAGAAGTCCGAACACCGGCGAAGGCGGCAGGAGTCGGGCTGGCACACGTTCACTGCCACCGCATCACCTGGGACCATCTCCAGGGGCAGGTCCATCAGAGGAATTCGTCCGTCGTTCGCTCTTCCAGGCAGGGGTTCGCCGCCACCCGGTCCGGTATGCGGCGGGTGGCGGCGAGCCGTGGGGCTGGAGCCGTGCCGGGAGGGGTGCTGTCGGTCAGGCTGTCCAGGCGTCGGAAAGGCCGGTGTTGGGGTCGCGGGTGGTCCATTCGATGACCACCGTCCCGTCGAGCCTGGTGAGCGTGTACTTGTCCTCCTTGTACCAGAGGGCCTCGGCCACCCGCCCGCCCTGGGGGTAGACCCGGCTGATGGTCTGCGTCCGGCTGCTTTCCGGCGTGGTGCTGGAGCTGGAGCCGTTGGTGACCTTCAGACCGGAGCTGATGGTGGTGGCGAGGGCGGCGGTGGGTCCTCCGTAGACGAAGGAGGCGTCGGCGGTGACCGAGATCCCGGTGGCGGTCTGGACTTGCTGCGCGTTGGCGCTGGTGAGGCCCACGGTGATCTGCTGGGTCCTGGTCTGCTGGGTGGCGCCGGTGTGGTCGTGGTAGTGCGCGAGTTTCCAGTAGCCGTGCCGCTTCAGCAGGTAGTACGGGCTGTCGATGCCCTGGCGGGTGCGGGGCAGGGCGGAGTCCGTGACCAGCGGGAAGGGCAGTGCGACCTGTCCGATCAGGACGGGGGCGGTCTGCTGCTGGGACGGCTGCGCGAAGCCGGTCAGCCGCACCACGTCACCGATGTCGGCCGGGCCGGCCGGTACCGGCGCGAGATCCAGCACCGGCCGGTACTCGTCCTCGACCTCCAGGCCCCAGACGTTCGTCGCCAGCGGCGGGCGGTAGAAGAAGTCCAGCTGGGTCTGTGCTCCGGTGCCTGTCCCGTTGCCCTGCAGGCCCAGATACAGGCCGCTGCGCTTGTTGACGATGTGGTGACCGCCACCCGACACCTCCCGTAACAGCCATGTCTGCTGCGCGGCGGAGGCGGTCTGGAGGGTGTTCTGCTCCAGCTTGGCCGAGGGCGCGAGGCTGCTGTCCAGGACGGTGGCCACCAGCCCGCTGTGCTTGTTGGCGATCAGATAGCCGCCGTCGTCCAGCGGGAAGAGATGCCACACCTGGCTCGTACGGAACTGCCCGGTATCGAGTCGCCAGGTGTCCAGCCTGATGGCGATATTCGTCGTGTTCCCCGCCACGTTGAAGACGAGGCTCGACTTACGGTTCCTGAGCACGTAGCTGCGCCCGGCACTGATGGCCATCCGGCCCTCCTCTGGGAGTCACATCCTGTCGGAATGTCGTCAAAGACGTCACCCGGCCGAAACCCCGGGCCCGGCGGCGGCCCGGCGGTTCGTACGGTCACGGGGTCCGCCGCCCCGGAGGGCGGCCGGGAGACGTGTGCGTTGGGGGCGGGCGCCGCGGAGCTGTGGCCCGCCCCTCCGCGCGGATGGCTCAGGAGCGGTCGCCGGTCTGCTCCGTGATCGCGGCTCGGGTTTCGTCGGCTTGTTGCTGGATGTGTTCCTGGACGTGGGCGGGTATGCCCTGTTCGCGGAAGTGGGTGGTGAGGTCGGTCAGGACCGCATCGGCACGGTCGAGGTCGCCGGCCTTGGCGTGGACGGTGGCGAGGCGGCGCATGGCGGCGTTGAGGGTGAGGTTGTCCAGGCCGGTGTTCTGATCGGTGCGGGAGGCGTCGATGGCGTCGGTGAGCTGGG
Source organism: Streptomyces inusitatus (assembly GCF_014651115.1). GTDB lineage: Bacteria > Actinomycetota > Actinomycetes > Streptomycetales > Streptomycetaceae > Streptomyces > Streptomyces amakusaensis. The sequence goes on from NZ_BMWG01000019.1 coordinate 114,114, forward strand.
TGACGGCGGTTTCGGTGTCGGGCTGCCGTACCTGGAGGCGGCCGTCGGTGACGGTCTGGAAGTGGCGTCCGGCGTTGGCTCCTCGGGCGAGGCGGGCGTAGGCCGCGAGCGGGTGGTCGCCGTAGCGGTCGATGAGCTCCTGGAGGGCGTCGTTGCCGGAGGCGAGGGAGGGGGTGTCGGAGCCGAGGAGGGCGAGGAGGGCGCCCTGGTCGTCCCCGGTCAGGAGTTCGCCGACGTTCTGGTCTGTCCGGTCGAGGGGGAGGCGGACGCGGAGGGTCCGGGTGGGGGAGACGGTGCGGGCGCCGTCGAGTCCGGTGTGGACGGCGGTGACCTTGTAGAGGCCGGGTTCGGCGAAGTACAGCCCGTCCGCGCCGTAGCCGAGGTAGACGGTCTCGTACACGGCGGGCCGCTCCGCGTTCAGGGTGACGGCGGACTCGCCGCCACCGTGTCCCGTGCAGGTCCGTGCGAGGGGGCGGAAGAGGCGGGTGCGGCCCTGGGGGTCGGTGATGGCGATGACGGTGCGCTCGCCCTTCGGCCCGATCGACTCGGTCACCGTGATCCCGTCCCGCTCTCCGGCGAGCGCGAGTCGCACCTCCGCCATGACCGGTTCGCCGTAGCCGAAGACCTGTTTGCCGCCGAGGGTGAGGGTGAGCCCGGAGGGGTTGTCGCTCGGACGGAAGGAGGTCTCGGCAGCGGCGAGGGCACTGTCCTCAAGCGCGGAGTTGACCATCCAGCCGGAGCTGCCGCCGGGAATGATGTGCTGGTAGAAGCCGTGGCGCAGATGGCGCAGCTCGTTGTCGGTGAACTGGAAGCGGAAGTTGCGCCAGTACGCTTCCTCGCCCTGGCTGTAGTTCTGGGGGTAGTTCATCCAGGACAGGTCGCCGTAGCCCTGGTCGGGGCCGAGCGGGGCCGGGGGCTGGGCCAGGTGCTTCTGCCAGGAGTGCGCCAGGTTGAAGCCGTGGCCGATCTCGTGGACGTAGCAGAAGAGTTCGTTCGCGTTGCCGATCCAGCCGAAGCCCTGCATGGACTGGTGGAAGACGGCCATGCCCTGGCGCTGGACGCCCCCGAGGTAGTCGAACATGACCCCGGCGACGGTGGGTTTTGTGTAGCGGGTGGCGACGAACGCCCAGAACCGCCACTGCGGGACGTCCTGGTAGACGCTGGAACTGGCCGTCATCGCGGCATGCAGCTCGGCGTCGGACCAGGCGAGGTCGGCGCCGGCGGTGTCGGCCGTGATCGTGTTGGCGTTTCCGGCGTCGCGGATCTCGATCCCGGCCTCCGCGTAGGCGGAGGTGACGGTGAGGGTGCGGTTGCGGTAGCCGGGTGGGTTCCAGCCCTGGGCGGTGTCATACCTCTGGAAGACCTGTGTGCCCACCACCGAGTCCGTCTCCAGCTCGACGGTGCGCAGCCCGGTACTCGCGTACGAGCAGTCGAATTGCAGGACGCGGTTGTTGCCGGGGGCGTCGAGGACGAGGGCGGCGTTCGCCGCGTTCGCGGTGGCGGCGACGCGGGGGATGGTGAGGGCGAGACGGGTGACCCAGGTGTCGCTGGACCATTCCAGGCCGGTCTGGGCGAGGGTGTAGGCGTTGGCGGTCTGGTCGACGCTGAGTGCGGCTCCGGTACGGAAGGAGTTGACGCAGACACCGTTGGTGAAGAAGTCGCCGCTGATCGTGGCGAGGGAGCGTTCGCCCTCCAGGTCGACGCGCAGTTCGACACGGTCGGATCCACTGGCTCCGGTGTAGCGGCCGGTGACCGGCCGCAGCGGGGTCCGGTACTCGGCGGGGAGGGCCGCGAGTCCCGGCACCCCGAGCTGGTGCAGTTCCCCGGAGGCCAGTACGCCGGTCTTCCAGTTCAGCAGCAGGCCCTTGGCACCCTTGACCAGGAGGCTCTGCCGGGTTCCGTCGGCGGCGTTCTTGTAGGCGATCACATGGTCCAGGTCGGAGCGGAACTCCTCCGGCAGCGACGCCCAGCCCGCGCAGCCCGACGCGTCCGGCCCCTCGGTGATCAGGGCGTCGCGGACCACGCCGGTGATCCAGTGCAGGGTCAGCACCCGCGGGCCCTTGAAGAAGTACGTCTGCCAGTTCCCGTCGGCGGCGTTGGGTGCCTGTAACAGCGCGTCGATCTGGGAGCGGAATCCGGCCGGGAGGGCGCTGCCCCAGTTGTGCTCCTCCGTCCAGGCTCCCTCGCGCTGGACCCCGCGGTCCCAGTGGAGCCGTTCGGAGCGGTCGCCGCGGAAGAAGAGGGTCAGCCAGGAGCCGACCGAGACGGGCAGCATGAAGGCTCCGTCACTCGACTGCCGGTAGGGCGCGCTCCGGGCGGCGAACCCGGAGTGGAACGAGGTCAGCTGGCCCGAGGACACCACTCCCTGCTCACTGATCAGCACCCCGTCCGAGCCCCGGCCGAACAGGACCTTCCACTCCCCCGCCGGGTAGGTCACCGCCCACTGGTAGCCCGTCGTCTTGTACCGCATGAACGCCATCAGGCGTCCCCCCTTCTGACCGCGGAGCCCGGTGTGCTCCGTCGGCCCGGGAGTCTGGCAACGGGACACTCGACTAACCACACCACCGACCGGGAAATGTCCGGTTCCGCCAGCTCCGCCCCGCCGCTTCCCCGCGCGGCGCGTAACTCGCAACGCAGCAGGCCAGATACACGCGGGCCGCCCGGAAAGCCAGTGGCTCCGGCCACCGGAGAGCACCCTCGTCAGGGGCCGGATCCAGGGCTGCCGGCGGGCCCGTACCGTACCGCCTGCTCTCGCTCGATCCGGTCGGCGACCGGCTTCGGTGAGGTCTTCCGCCCGCCCTTGCGGCAGTGCTCCACCGAGCGTCGCCGGGCGACGCCGAGCCCTGCGCACGGCCTTGGGCGTGAACGACCCCGCGCGGGCGGAGACGACGGTGCCGGAGATACGGCGGTCGATGGTCGAGGGCGCGGTGCAGGTGCCCTTCTTCCATCCGGGCTGGGCCCACAGCCGCCACTCCATGAACACCACCGGGGTGCCCGGGGTGACGGCGAGCGGCGGCACGGTCGGCCTCGACCACTGGAACGTCCACGAGCGAGCTGCCCAGCTCACCACGAGCGTGGTCTACGACCGGGCCGGAACGGGCTGGAGCAGCGCAGTCGGGCTGCCCCGCAGCTCCGCGGAGGTGACCGACGAGCTATGTCAGCTGCTTCGGCAGGAGTGTGGGACCGCCGGCAAACTGTGAGCTCGGTGGTCTCCTTGACCAGAGGCAGGAGGTCCGGCGCCGAGGACGATCCGGGGGTGGAGGAGGACACGGTGGCCGCCCCCTCCGAATCGGCACGGGCGAGATGGGCCCCGCTCAGCCCGATGGCGGTGACGCCCGCGCCACCCGCGGCGAGAAGGGAACGACGGCTCATACGAGGTTTGTGGTCTGTCATGGGCCGCAAACTAGCGGCCGTTCCTGGGAGAACGCGGGGAGGTGCGGGGAGAGGTACGGGCGGTGGGGCGGGTTTCGGACCCCCGGTTCCTCCGTCCCGGCCGATGACGGGCGGCGAGGCGGTGTTGACGGTCCGTCTGCCGCGGGGACGCGGTTTCACCCCGGCCGGTGTCGGGGGAGTTCACGTCGGCTGGGGCCGGTCGTGCCGAAGCGGGTGCGGTACTCGGAGGGGGTGGTGCCCAGGTGACGGGCGAAGGCGCGGCGGAGGGTCTCGTCGCTGCCCAGGCCGCTGGTGCGGGCGGCTGAGGTGACGCTGTGCCCGTCGAGGAGGAGTTGTTGGGCGCGGTCGAGGCGGACGCGTTCGAGCCAGCGGGCGGGTGTGGTGCCGAGTTCGGCGCGGAAGAGCCGGCTCAGGTGGCGGGGGCTGACAGCGGCGCGCGCGGCCATCGTGGGGAGGCTGTGGTCGGCTCCGGGGTCGGCGAGGATGTCGGCGATCAGTGAGCGCAGGAGGTCGCCGCGGGCCGGCGGGGTGGCGAGGGCGGTGGAGAACTGCGATTGCCCGCCGGGGCGCTGCATGAAGACCACCAGCTCGCGGGCGACGGCTCGGGCGGTGTTCGGGCCGTGGTCCTCCTCCACCAGGGCGAGGGCGAGGTCGATTCCGGCGCTGATGCCGGCCGAGGTGAGAAGGCGTCCGTCGCGGATGTGGATGGCGTCGGGCTCGACGTGGGTCCGGGGGTAGCGGCGGGCGAGCGTCTCGGCGTGCCGCCAGTGGGTGGTCGCGCGGCATTCGTCGAGCAGGCCCAGCTCGGCGAGGACGAACGCGCCGGTGCAGACGGACGCGACCCGTTCGGCCCGCTCGGCGAGGGCGCGGACCGTGTCGAGCAGCTCGTGCTCGATCGGTTGCCGGGCGAGCCGGTCGCCCCCGGCGACGATGAGGGTGTGCGGCGCCCCGGCTTCGGCCGCCGTCACGGTACCGGTCAGCGTGAGTCCGGCGGAGGTGGTCACCGGGCCGCCGCCGGGCGAGACGAGTACGAGCTCATAGGGCGGGGCGAGACGGCCCGCCTGGTGGAGCACCTCGGAGGGGCCGCTGACGTCGAGCATCGTCACGCCGTCGAAGACGACGAAGGCGACCCGTCGCACTCCCGGCCTCATGTCCGGATCTGTGGGTCTTCTGGCTGTGAGGACATGGCATCAGCGTACGCCGCCGCAGGACAGTGGAGGCGTATCACCGATCCGGCGGAAGAGCCGTTCCGGCGAGCAGGCGGAGGTTTTCATGAGCGAGACGATCGCGGGAGTGCGGATCCCGGACAGCGCCCTGGCGCGCGAAGCGACCGAGCTGGTACGGGAGGCGGCTGAGCCGCTGCTGTTCCACCACTCGCGTCGGGTGTTCCTCTGGGGTGCGCTGCGCGGGCGCGAGCAGGGGCTCGGCTTCGACCCGGAACTGCTCTACGTGGGCGCGATGTTCCACGACCTCGGGCTCACCGGGCGCTACCGCCGCACCGATCAGCGCTTCGAGATCGACGGCGCCGACGAGGCCCGTCGGTTCCTGCGTGCCCACGGCATCACGGGCGAGCCGGCCGACCGGGTCTGGAGCGCCGTCGCCCTGCACACCACCCCGGAGGTCCCGCTGCACATGGCGCCGGAGATCGCCCTGGTCACGAGGGGAGTGGAGCTGGACGTCCTCGGTATCGGCCACACCGCGGTATCGGATGAGCAGCGGGCCGCCGTCGTGGCGGCCCATCCTCGCCCGGACTTCAAGAACCGGATACTCGCCGCCTTCGCCGAAGGCGTCCAGGACCGCCCGGACACCACTTTCGGCAACGTCAAGGCGGACGTGCTGGCACACTTCGTGCCCGGCTTCGTACGAGGCGACTTCGTCGAGGTGATCAAGGACTCCCCCTGGCCGGAGTGAGGGGCTCTTCTCGTCGCAGCTCCGGCGGGAGCGGGCGCGGACGCGGACGCGCTCTCGCCAACCGAGTCCCGGTGGGGCCAAAACTCAGTTTCGCGGAGTGATGAAGGCGTCGTTGACGACGTATCCGTCCAGCCCGTGGAGTTCGCCGTATGCGATCAGATCGCTGGTGCGGTTGATGAACCCGCGCCCCGAATAGTTGAGCGAGGTGTTGCAGAGGACGCTGAATCCGGTCAATTCGCCGAAGGCGGTGAGGAGACCGGCCATTCCCGGGTTCGCCGTCGGGTCGATGGTCTGGGTACGAGCCGTTCCGTCGACGTGGGTGACCGCCCGCAGTTCGCCGGACTCGACCTGGCTGAAGTAGAGCATGTAGGGATCGGGGACCCCTCCGCCGAACCAGCGGCCCGCGTCCCGCTCCAGACAGATGGGGGCGATGGGGCGGTAGCTCTCGCGTTGCTTGATCTTGTTGAGTCTGACTGTCGTCTCCTCGGTGAAGGGAGCGGCCAGGATCGAGCGGTTGCCGAGCGCGCGGGGGCCGATCTCCCAGCGGCCCCGCGCCCAGCCGATGATGTTGCCGTCGCGGAGATAGCGGGCGACCTCGCCGTGGCTCAGCGGGCGGACTGTGTAGCGCTGCGGGTCGAACTCCACGTCCTCGACGAATTCACCACCCGTGTAGACGTCCCAGTCCAGGTCGGCCGACCCGGTGTAGAAGTGCTGGGCGTCGATGGCGGTCCCGATCGCGGAGCCGCTGTCGTTGGGGCACGGTGGGACGAAGACCGCGGGGAAGAGCCCGCACTCGCGCCAGCGTCGATTCCACTCGCAATTGAGCCCGCAGCCTCCCGATATGAGCAGGGGGAGCCCCTCCGTCAAATGCTGTTGGGCGTATGCGTGGAACCGGTCGAAGATGGCGTTCGACAGACGGGCGGCGAGGCTCTTGTACGTGTCCGACTCCACACCGATGTTGTGGAAGGGGGAATCCATCATCCGGTCTTTCAGACTGCCGGTGATGACTTCCTTCTGGCCGAGGATGAAGTCGATGACTTCCCGTTCCGCCCGGGTCGCCGGTCGGTTCTCGGCGAATCCGGCCAGGGCCATCTGCTTGCCCGCGTCCTGGAAGCGGACGAATTCCTGGTGCGGGCTGAACTTGGGGTCCGCGAGCGCGAAGCCGTAGGAGTACTTGTTGCCGGGGTAGTTGAGCACCTCCTTGAGATGGGTCACCTTCCCCCGCTCGTCCATGCGGTAGAACGAGCCGATGTTCCCCTCCCACACCAGGCTGTAGAAGGGCTGGTCACGGCGGAATGCTGACATTCCATAGGACGTCATGATGTGGGAGCGCTCATGCGTGGAGGAGAAGACGCGGACATTTTTTCCGAAGAACCGGCCTGCCTCGTCCGAAATCGCGGATTCGCCCACCCCGAAGTACCCGGCACGCGAGGGCTGGTCGGTGGCCTGGGTCCCCTTGATCCAGCCGCTCATGGCGATGACGTCCGGCTGTTTGTCCAGCCGGTCAGCCGCTACGGCGAATGCCTCGGCGGTGAGGTTGCTGTAGCGGAGGAACGAGTCTTTCTCCGCCTCCAGGGAGAAGAGCAGCTTGCCGTCCTCGATGGCTGCTACCGCCCCGTCATGGCCTTCCTTGAGGGAAAGAATCAGCATGATGGTCCGTTTCTCTGTGGATTTCTCAACTGCCTTTGGAAAAAGGTGGCTCAGGGGGCGATTCCGAGAGGGCTTTCAGGGCGAGTCGATGCAATCGCGGGTTGGCGGACAGGGCGCCGGTGCCGCTCTGGGGCGAGACGCCCAGGAGGTCGGTGCAGACGCCGCCGGCTTCCTCCACGAGGATCTGTACGGCGGTGATGTCCCAGGGGTTCACGACCGGTTCGGCCGCGATGTCGAGAGTTCCCTCGGCGACCATGCAGTGCTGGAGGAAGTCCCCGAAGGCACGGTCCTCCCAGCACGCTTCCGCCAGGCGCAGATACGCCTCACGTGAGTGGAAGACGTCCCAGGTACGGGTACTGGTGGTGGACAGATAGGCGTCGGCGAGACGGGTGTTGCCCGATACCCGCAGGGGCAGGGGGACGCTGCCGGCCGGCCCGCGCCGCAGCCAGGCCCCGTGTCCGGCCGCCGCCCACCAGCGGCTGTGCAGGGCGGGGGCGCTGATCACACCGACGGTGGGACGGCCGTCCTCCAGCAGGGCGATCAGGGTCGCCCAGACCGGTATCCCGCGCAGGAAGTTCTTGGTGCCGTCGATGGGGTCGACCATCCAGGTGCGCCCGGCCGTGACGGTGCCGCCGGTCTCCTCTCCGGCGAAGGCGTCGTCCGGGCGGGCGGCGCTCAGTGCCTCGCGTACGGCTTTCTCGACGGCGTTGTCCGCGTCGGTCACGGGCGTACGGTCCGGCTTCTCCTGGATCCGCAGGTCGCGGGCTTGGAAGCGACGGCCGGTGATGTCGTCGGAAAGATCGCCGAGTCGCAGGGCCAGTTCGAGATCGGCATGGTGTGGCATGGGGCCCCTCACTGCACGGCTGGTGGCTTTCGAGGTACCGGGGGGTGCCGGATCACTTCGCGTGCAGTTCGAGCATGTGGTACTCCATGACCCGTACTTCCTCGATCCGGCGCACGCGCCGCAGCAGTTCGACCCGCATTCCGGCTTCCTCGGCGAAGGCGTCGAGCCGTTCGCGGTCCCCCAGGTCGGCCGTGCCCAGCAGCAGCCGGCCGCCGTCGGCCAGATGCTCATGGGCCCCGGCGATGTACCGGGCCTGGCCCTGGTAGCCCGGGTCGAAGACGGCGGAGTGCAGATCGGTGGAGAGTGAGAAGCCGTCCTCCACATAGGTCCAGGGGACGTTCCAGAAGATGGTGTCGAAGCGCTCCGTGGGCCCGAGCGCCGTGTACATGTCGCTGTGGAGGACGCGTACCCGGTCGCTCACACCGTGCCGCTCGGCGTTGGCGGCCGTGTTGGCCACCGCCTTCTCATTGATGTCCAGGGCGGTGACGGAGACACAGCCGGCCAGCGCGGCGGTCACGGAGATGACGCCCGTGCCGCAGCCGATCTCCAGGAAAGAGCCGCCCCGGGGATAGGGCACGGTCGAGGCCATCACCTCGGTGGCGGCGCTCAGGGTGCCCGGGAAAACGCCTCGGTGCAGGGTCCACTCCCGCCCCAGCAGGGTGAAGGAGTCCGGCAGGTCGTCACCCACGAGGGCGTGCCGCAGGACCTGGGCCACGGCCTCGGGGGACTCCTTGAAAGTCATGGTCTCTCCCTGCTTTCGGTGGTGTCGCTCATCGGGACGGGTCGGCCGCGTACCGCACGAGTGCTTCGCGGTGACGACCGATCTTGTGGAAGGCTTCGGCGTACTGGTCGATGAGCTTGGTGTCATCGGGCCAGTTGGTGAAGGTGGGCAGGGACAGCGCGTGCCGCTCGACGTGTTCGGCGTGCGAGCCGGTCTCCGGTGTGATGCCCTTCTTGGGTGTTCCGGGGAAGAGGGGGTTCTCCGGGCGGGCGTAGAGCGGCAGGGTCGACAGCCGGGGGCTGGAGGGGGCGCCCACTTCCATGCCTTCGGCGCGCAGCGCCTCGATGAGGACGGAGCGTGGGACGCCGCCCAGCGCCTCGGGCCGGTAGAGCGGTTTGTAGCCGTACCAGGCGCCCATGTCGACGTGGTCGGCGATGTGTACCGGCTCCAGATAGGTCACGTCGCCGAGTCGCTCGCCGAAGTGGCGCAGACAGCGGTGCCGGGCCTCCTTGCGTGCCGGGAAGGCCGCGAGCGCGTGCCGGGCGACGATGGCGTTGAACGGCGACATGCGCAGCTTGAGCCCGAAGCCGGTGACCCAGTGCGCGCGCAGGTCCTCGTCGAGGACGGCGTCCCGGGAGCGGTCCCGGTAGTGCCCGAGGAGAGTGGCGCGGTCGTGCACCTGGGGGTCGCTCGTGACGAGGATGCCGCCCTCCCCCGCGTAGACGGCCTTGTTGGCCTGGAGGGAGAAGACCGCGGCGTCGCCGAAGGTGCCGACGGGCCTGCCCTTGTAGCGGCTGCCGTGGGCGTGGGAGCAGTCCTCCAGAACGCGCAGTCCGTGGCGCTCGGCGATCCGCAGGATCGCGTCCATGTCGCAGGGGTGGCCCCACTGGTGGACGACCGTGATGACCTTGGTGTGCTCGGTGAGCACGGCTTGAAGTGCTTTGGGGTCCAGGCCGCGGGTGTCGGGGTCGATGTCGGCCAGGACCACGTCGCCGCGGAGCGCGAAGACGGGGCTGAGCGCCGCGTGGTAGGTGAGTGCCGGTCCCACGACGTCCACGCCTTCGCGCACACCGAGTGCGAAGTAGGCGGCGAGGAGGGCGCTGGTACCGGAGTTGAAGGTGACCGCGAAGCGGGCTCCGCCGTCCAGAAAGGCGAGGAATTCGGCCTCCAGCCGGCCGATGGGACCGCTGTTGCCCTTGATGGAGATGTCGACGTTCCGCTGCCCGGCCAGTTCGGACAGCTCCGCCTCGTCGGCGGGGGGCGGCCAGACCTCGTGGGGCAGCGGCTGTTCGACGGCGGGTGCGCCTCCGAGGAGGGCGAGTTGTTCGGCGCTGGTCATATGTCCTTCCTGTTTCAGGCGCACCGGTCGGCGAGTTCGCTCCGGGCGCGTAATCGGTCCCGGTAGATCCCATCGATCGTGCGCACGACGGCGAGCTGACGCTGGAGGTGGTCGTGGCGGTAGTCGCGGTCGTCCAGGTGCCCCAGATAGTGGGCGATCATGGAACGTACGGTGTCGGTCTTGGGGCCCGCCCAGGTGCGGCGTTCCAGGGGCAGCCCTCCGATGGAGTGCAGGACGGCGATCCCGGGGGCGACGTTCAGCGCACCTTCCGTACCGAGCACGCAGAGGTGTTCGACCTTCTCGTAGTTGTGGCGTGAGATGCGCAGCGAGCCCACCAGCCCCGTGGAGGGATAGCTGCACATGAGGCTGACGAGATCCTCCAGCCGGCGATCCCGCATCTCCTGGTAGTGGTGCACGAAGGCGGAGCTCACCCGGGGCGGTTCGGGTTCGGGGAACATTCCGCCGAGCACGTCGATGAGGTGGTAGCCCATGTCGAGGAGCACACCGCCCATCGCCTGCGCCCGGGATGCGCGCCAGCCCGTGGTCGGATGAGCCAGGTTGAGGTGGTAGTCGTAGGAGAACCAGTAGGGCTCCCCGATCCGCGCGAGATTGTCCTGGGCGAACCGGAACACGGGGTTGAAGTTCCGTTGGAGCAAGGTGAAGACGCTGCGGTCGGCCCGTTGTGCCAGGTGTATCAGTTGCCGGGCTTCCTGCTCGGTGACGGCGAACGGCTTTTCCTTGATGATGTGCCTGCCGTGTGCCAGGAGCTTCGCGCAGACCGGGAAGTGCTCACTGTGCGGCACGGTGACCACCGCGGCGTCGAAGTCGACTCTTTCAAGTGCCTCGCCGAGGTGATCGTAATGGGGGAATCCCCACTCGTCGGCGAGCGATGAGGCCGCCGGGGCCGGGTCGACCCCGCCGACGACATCCGCGCTCTCCCGTACGATCGGCAGATACTCTTTTCCTTGGTGTCCGGCAAATCCGACCATCAGCACTCGCGATCGCGGACGCATATTTTTCAGTCTGTTGCCGGGCATGCGGAATACCCCTCACAGAATATTGTTCAAGGATGTTTCGGGCAGCCGGGAAAGCTCTCGGAGACCCCGTCGAGATCTTGGCCGCAGGCGGTTCAGAGAGAGCTGCGGGTCTTTCTGGAATCATCGGTGAGCCAGAGGTGCGCCGCGGTCACAATGTCCTTGATGAAGGTGCTTCCGCTGCGCTGCGTGTTCTCATCGAGCAGTAAGGTTTCCCCCGCCGCGATCCAGGCGAACTCGGTGTGCTTGTCCCGTTCGAGTTCGGGTGACGAGAGGTCCCCGTCCACCTCGACGACATAGTCCGACTCGATGTGCCGCAGTCCGTTCGCCGTCCACTCCTTGTGCGCGACCCGGGCGAGAACGCGGCGCAGTCGCCACCCGGTCTCCTCCGCCGTCTCCCTGTGGAGCGCGTCCAGGAGGGACTCCCCCTCCTCCACAGCTCCGCCGACGATGTCCCAGCACTCGGGGAAGAGGCGTCGGCCGGCCGAACGGCGCTGGACGAAGATCCGGTCGTACGGGTCTCGGATCAGCGCGCCGACCATCAGTCGGGGTTCGGTCGTCTCGGCCATGTCAGCCGTTCACCGAGCCCGGCGGTCCGAAATCCTCAGCGGCCGGCATCCGGGCGACACCGCCGATGGATAAGCGATTCATTCCTCCCCCATTTCACCTGCACATAAAATCCACATGTGCCACACATCGGGTAGAATGCTGAAGCAGTCAGAATTACCACTGACTCGCGCTATCGTACCTAGATTTCCACCCCATACCACCTCCCCCTTAGGGGGAACGTGCGTTCACATAAGACTCCCACTCCCCCGGGCGGGCCCTTCGTTCACCGGCGGCGCGCGATCAGGAAGACGTAGCCGATCTGCGGGAGCGCGCCGAACCGGGGAAGGGAGCGGGTGAAGCTGAAGAATTCGTGATGAGGGTCGCCGGCGGAGGGTGCGACACCGTCGAAGGCATCGGCGAACGCCTGGTAGGTGCGCCGGACATGCTCTCCGATGTCGTTGAACTCCACCACCTCCAGACCGGCGCGGTCGAGGGCGGTGCGCAGCTCCGCCGGTTCGGGCAGCGAGGGGGACTGGAACGCCCGGCAGGTCCGGCGGACGAGTTCCGCGGTGTCCCCGGTCACCGGCGACCGCAGGAGTACGTCGGTGATGACCAGCGGGCTGCCGGGGCGCAGGGTCCGGGCGATCTCGGTGAGGGCGGTGGTCCGGTCGCCGATGTGCATCATGGACTCGATCGCCCAGGCGCCGTCGAAGGACGCGGTTTCGAAGGGCAGCGCACGGGCGTCCGCGTACCGGAAGTCCACCCGGTCGGCGAGCTCCGTGGCGTCCGCCCTGGTCCGGGCGAGGTCGATGTCCTCGTCGCTGACCGAGATTCCCGACACCCGGGCGCCGGTGGCCCGGGCGATGCGCAGTGCGGGCCGTCCTGTTCCGCAGCCGACGTCCAGCAGACGCCGGCCGGGTGCGGCGGCCAGCCGCTCGGCCACGAGGTCGGTGAGCCGGTCGGTGGCCTGGTCGAGCGAGCGGCCGTCCGCGGCGCCGTCCCAGTACCCGACGTGGATGTTCCCGTCGACGGCCGCGCCGTCCGCGGTCTCGGTCCGCTCGTCGGAGAGCCGGTCCGCGTCCGGTGACGACGGGACGGTGTGGTGCACGGATGGGTCGTCGGTCATTGAGGTCTCCCGAGCATGAGGGTGTGTCAGTCGGTGAGGAGGCCCGTCCGCCGCGTTTCGCCGAGTGAGCGGTCATGGGAGCCGGCGACGGCGCGCATGCCGTCGGCGAGGGCACGGGCACGGGTACGTCGTTCCGGCTCGGGTGGGGGCCGGGGGCGATGCCGGACACCGTGGCGGTCGGCGAGAGAAGAGTGGGGAGAGCGAGAGCAGGGAGAGCGAGAGGAGCGGGCGGGAGGAGCGGGAGGAGACTGACCCGCGGTGCGGTGGGACACCGCGATCGATGGACCATCCTCCTGGAGGACGCGCGGTTCGTCCAGGGTGCCCCCTCCTCGCCGGAACGGTGTCGGCGATACACCCGGCCGATGCCGCTTCCCGGCCGTACAGTCGTCACCGTCGTCCGTCCGCCCCTTGTTTCCGAGGAGATCTCGTGGACCAAGAACCCGTGTTCGTACTCGACCCCCAAGGCGGCGATCGCCATGGCGAGGACGCCGGACTCCGCGCGCGCGGCCCCCTCACCCGAGTCGACGTCCTCGGCGTGGAGGCGTGGTCGGTCACCGATCCGGTGCTGCTGCGACGGCTCCTGCTGGATCCCCGGGTCTCCAAGGACGCCCGGCAGCACTGGCCCGCCTTCCCCGAAGAGATCGTCGGGGTCTGGCCGCTCGCGCTCTGGGTGGCGGTGGAGAACATGTTCACCGCCTACGGCGAGGAGCACCGGCGGCTGCGGCGCACCATCGGCCCGGCCTTCGCCGCCCGCAGGATCAACGCGCTGGCACCGGTCGTCGAGCGGCTCGTCGGGGAGCTGCTGGACGACCTCGCCGCCACCCCGCCCGGTGAGCCGGTGGATCTGCGGGAGCGCTTCGCCTATCCGCTGCCCATCGGGGTCATCAGCGATCTCGCCGGCCTTCCGGAACCCGTCCGGCCCCGGTTCCGCCGTACCGTCGACGTGGTCTTCTCCACCAGCCACAGCCCCGAGGAGACGACCGCCGCGGTACAGGATCTCTACGCGCTGCTCACCGACCTCATCGCCACCAAGCGCGCCGCGCCCGGGCAGGATCTCACCTCGGCGCTCATCGCCGCCAGGGACACGGAGGGCGAGGGAGAGCCCCTGACGGAGGCCGAACTCCGCGACACCCTGCTGCTGGTGGTCAACGCCGGCTTCGAAACCACCGTCAACCTCCTGGACCAGGCCATCACCGCGCTCCTCACCGACCCCGGGCAACTCGCCCACGTCCGCGCCGGACGGGCGGACTGGAAGGACGTGGTCGAGGAATCGCTCCGCCACGAAGCCCCGCTCGCGCATCTGCCGATGCGCTTCGCCGTGGAGGACATCCCCCTCCCCGAACACGGTGTGACCATCCGCCGGGGCGAGGCGATCCTGCCCTCCTACGCCGCCGCCAATCGCCATCCGGAGCTGCACGGCCCCACCGCCGACGACTTCGACGCCACCCGGAGCGACAAGACCCACTTCTCCTTCGGGCACGGAATGCACCTGTGCCTGGGAGCCTCCCTGGGCCGTCTCGAAGCCGAGATCGCCCTGCGCGCCCTCTTCGAACGCTTCCCCCGCCTCGCCCTCGCCGTACCACCGGACGAACTGCGCCACAAGGAAAGCTTCATCTCCAACGGCCACAGCGAGCTGCCCGTCGTCCTTCACCCGCGGGAGACGGAGCCCTCCGGCTGACAAAAGCGAGGGACCTGTTCAGCGCATATGGGTGCCGCCGTTGATGTCGAAGGTGGCGCCGGTGACGTATCCGCCCTCCTCACTCGTCAGATAGGCCACCAGGCCGGCCACCTCCGACGGCCTGCCCATCCGGCCGACGGGGATGTGCCGGGCAGCCTCGGAGACCACCGACGGACCGAGCCCTACGACCGCCGGGGTGTCGACGGCGGCCGGGGCGACCGCGTTGACGGTGACGCCGTACGCCGCCAGTTCCCGGGCGAACACCTTGGTCAGCACGAGGACGCCCGCCTTGGCGGCGGAGTAGTGCGCACCGGCGAGGGTGCCGCCCTGCTGGCCGGCCAGGGAGGAGAGGTTGACCACCCGGCCCCAGCCGCGGTCGCGCATCGCGGGCGCGCACAGCCGGGTCAGGGTGAGGACGCTGCGCAGATTGGTCGTCAGCACGGCGTCCCACTCGTCGAGTTCGATGTCCCAGACCGAGCCGGGGGTGGTGCGGGCGGCGTTGTTGACCAGGATGTCGGGCGCGTGCCAGGTGGCGGCGGTCTCGCGCAGCGCGGCGCGGACGGCGTCCGTGTCGTCCACGTCCGCCCGCAGCGGCAGCGCGGTGCCCGTGCCGCCGGGGTCGAGGGTGTGGGACAGCCCGGTGACGGCGTGGCCGTCGCGGTCCAGCAGGGCCACCCGGTGGCCCGATTCGTGCAGCCGGGTGGCGATCGCGGCGCCGATGCCGCGTCCCGCGCCGGTGATCAGCGCCACCCGGGGTTCGGCCGTCGTCATCGTCGGCTCCCCCCTCAGATGACCGGGTTGGGCGGCAGCGGGGCTCCGAGCAGGGCGCGGCCGTAGATCTCCTTGCTGGTCTGGACGCTGAGCGCGGCGTGCCGGGACGCCGTCTCGATGTCGCGCCAGGCCCGTTGCAGGGCCGAGCCGTCCGCGAAGCTGCCCGCGCCCGCGGTGTCCAGCAGCAGGCTCATGGCGTCCCGGGCGCAGCGCATGGCGTGGGCGGCGTCCATGCGCAGCCGGGCCCGCTCGGCGAGCGCGGGGCGGTGGCCCGCGCGGGCGTGGGTGTCGATCTCGTCGGCGGCGCGGCGCAGATGCAGCCGGGCGGTGTCGGTCAGTGTCGCGGCGTCCGCCAGATTGAGCTGGTGGGCGGGGGCCTCGGCGACCAGCCGGTGCAGTGGGGAGAGTGCCGGTCTGCCCCGGGCCGCGGCGTCCAGCACTTTCTCCAGGGAGGCCGCGGCGATGCCGACGGCCGTCGCCACCAGGGGCAGGTTGATGGAGAGATGGAAGGTGATCCGGGGTTCGCCCGGGTGGCGTCGCCGGTAGACGCCGTCGGCCATGGCGGTGAAGGAGATCGTGCGGGAGTCCGGTACGTACACCTCGTCCGCGACGGCCGTGTGACTGCCGGTGCCGCGCATGCCCGCCATGTGCCAGGTGTCCTCGACGGTCAGGGCCGAGGTGGGGACCACGGCCATGTCGCGCTCCGGCTCGCCCCCGGTACCGGGCCGGGCGAAGCCGAGCAGGGTCCAGGGCGCGTGGCGGATGCCGGAGATCCAGGGCCAACGGCCGCTCAGGGTCCAGCCGTCGCCCGTGCGCCGTGCTGTTCCGGAGGGGGTGGCGGTGCCGCAGACGACGGTGTCCGGGTCGTCCCGCCACAGGGTCTCGCGCTCGGGGTCGGGGAGCTGGGAGGCGAAGAGGGCGCCGCCGTAGGCGATGCCCGCGGTCCAGGAGGCGGACGCGCAGCCCCGTGCCAGTTCCTCGCACACGTCCACCGCCGTACGGGCGCCGGCGCCCTGGCCGCCGTACGCCGCGGGGGTCCCGAGGCGGAGCAGGCCGGCCCGGCGCAGGGCGGTCACGGTGGTTTCGGTGAGGGCTCTTCGCTCCTCCGTGCGGACCGCCTCCGCGGCGAGGAGCGGGATCAGCGAGCGGGCCGCCTCGACCGGTGTGAGGCCCTCGGCGGTGTCGGGGGGAGCGGTGCCCACAGTCGTCCCTGCGCTTTCGTCGTGCCGCCCCGGTGCGGAGGCAGTCGGGGCGGCGGCTCGGTGTGCTTCGGGTCTTCGGGTCTTCGGGGTCAGTAGGCGACTGTGTTGGCCAGCTCCTCGCCCGAGGCGAAACGATTCAGCTGTCGACGGACGAGGTCTTCGAGACGCGGCCACATCGCGGAGGTGAGCGCGCCGACGTGCGGAGTGATCAGGACGCCGGGCGCTTCCCGGAGCGGATGACCGGCCGGCAGCGGTTCCGGGTCGGTCACATCGAGCGCGGCCGTCAGCCTGCCGTCGCGCACCTCCGCGAGCAGGGCGGCCGTGTCGACCACGGCTCCTCTGGCGACGTTCACCAGCAGCGCTCCGTCCCGGGCGCGGGCCAGCAGCTCCGCGTCGAACAAGTGACGGGTCTCGGGGGTCAGCGCGGTGGTCAGGACGACGATGTCCGCGCCCGCGACGAGCCGGGGCAGCCGGGCCACGGGATGCACGGGCCCGCGCGGGGAGTCCCGGCCGGTGCGCGCGACACGCGTCACGGCGCAGCCGAAGGGGGTGAGGAGGTCCTCCAGGGCCGAGCCGATCTCTCCGTACCCCACGACGAGCACCGATCGTCCGTGCAGCGACGGGGACACCCCGGGCCGCCACACCCCGAGGTCCTGGGCGCGGGTGAACTCCGGTATCCGTCGCAGCGAGGCGAGGACGAGGGTCAGCGCCAGCTCCGCCGTACTGCGGGCGTGCACCCCGCGCGCGTTGCACAGGACGACCCGGCCCGGCAGCCGCCGCAGCCGCGTCTCCAGCCCGTCGGTCCCGGAGCTGAGCGCCTGGACGGCTTTGAGGCGCGTCATCCTGGCGAGCGGTCCGCCGATGACGTCAAGGTTCTGGACGAGGGGCGGTACGTAGAACTCCACGGCCGCCGGGTCCGACGGGAACGGCGACCGACCGTCCCAGTGGGCGTAGCGCAGTCCGCCGGGCAGACCGGTGAGGCTGGTGAACTCGGTGGGGAGCCAGACCTGCCGGGCGTCCGGGGGCGCGTCGAAGGGCACAGTGTTCAACCTTGCCGTTCGGGGTACGGGTTGTGCGCCGGCGCACTCGGCTGTGCGCCGACGGCTCAGCGTATCCCCGCGCGGCCTCGGGCAGACAGCCCCAGCAGGACGCGGTCGCCTGATGCCGGTCCTGGTCGCGTGTCAGTGCTCATGGCCTGCCCTCGGCCGCAGACATGGGAAGTACTGGCGCGGCAACCACAGGGTCTCCCGGGGAGGCCTGGGACCACAGTTCGCCGCCGATCTCGGCGACGGGCTTGTCACTTCCGTGCACAGATTGAGCCATTCCTTCCTGACCCGCAGCAGGCCGACACTCCAGCGGCTCGTGTAGTCGTCCGCCCAGACCAACAGGCACAAGTGTCCACGCGCTTCGGGTGGGATCGTCCAGCCGCCGAACTGCTGCGAATACTTGCAGTCCACGTCCACCCCGGCGATCCGGTAGTCCATGTCGGTTCCGTCCCGGAACCCGAACTCACGCTGGATGGCGATCTCCACCTGGGTCCCGAAGTGCACCTTTTCCGTCTTGAAAGGGGCTCCCAGTCGTAGCGGCCGGTCCGAAGGCCGTCGAGCGCCCGGTCGATGGCGTCCCGGAGGACACGCCCCATGCACCCAGGCGTTACGCAGGGCACGGGCGTCGGGCGCGGCACCGGTGGCCATCTCGTGGAGCAGGCAGCCGAGGGAGTACAGGTCGCTCCGGTGATCAACCACCAGACCGGAGAGTTGCTCAAGCGAGCGGCAAGCGGGCAGCGGGCCGGACGAATCGAGGAACCCGTTCAGGTACTCGCCACTGCCGCTGCCCGGCAGGCCATGGATGCCCAGGCCTGGATCGGTGAGGACCACCCGTCCGTCGCTGCGCAGCACCAGAGCCGACGGACTGAGGTCCAGGTGGAGCAGCTCGTTCCGATATAGCCTCTGACCTGCTTTCTCTTTCCAGCTACCATTCTTGACCACTCACTGATAACACAGTGGCTCAATTGTCAAGAGTTGTGGATCAACGGAAGACCTTCGCCGCGTCCGACGGGGCCGGTGAATGTTTCGAGCGCGCTCCACACCTCCTCGGTCACCTCGTCCACCGACCGGTCGGCGCAGTCGATACGGCGCACGGTGAGCTGCGGCCGGGTCTCGGACAGCCACTCCAGAACCTCGGCGTAGTGCAGCCGCGCCGCCGAGAGGAAGGCCGTGGTCTCGTGCATCTCGCCGTGGCGGGGGCGTTCCCGGGTGCGGTGCAGCGCCTGTGCCACGGGCAGGTCGAGCCACAGTACGGCGTCCGGTGCCGTGACGCCGAGCCGCTCCGTCAGCCGGTCGAGTATCTCTTGCGGCTCCCTGGTTCCCAGCCGGAGCATCTCGGTGCCGAGTGACCAGGGATCGTCGTCGCCGGTGCAGGTACGGAGCCAGTCGCGCACCAGGCGCGCGGCTTCCGGGCGCTGCTTCCGCCACCAGGCCGACACCTGGGCGCTGCCGTCGTCGTCCCTCTCGATGTGCGCGAACAGCGGCAGATAGACGAGTGGGTCGATGAGTGGGTGGCGGTCGGCGAGCAGGATTCCGCTCGGGGTCGCCGCCCGGGATTCCGCCGGGCCGTACAGGGACAGCTGGAGGTAGAGGACGGCGACCTTGAGCTGGATTCCGCCCAGCGCGTCCGCCGCGGCGGAGGCCTCGGCCAGTGCCGGGGAGAGGGCGGGGAAGGGAGTCCGGGGATCGGTCCCGGTCGGGATGGTGTGAAGGGTTGTGACGCCTTTCCGTTCCCGGACGCGGTGCACGGCCGTGGTCTTGCCGGAGCCGTCGACGCCGACGAGGGCCGCCCGCATCTCACTCACCGTCCCGTGACTGTTCCAGGTGCCACAGGCGGAAGGCGGTCCGCGTCAGCGGTGGGAGGAAGGCGAATTCGCGCTGGCTGTGGCCGACCGCGTAGAGCGCCAGGCGGGTGATCAGGAACTGTCGCAGTGCGAACCGGTAGCCGTGACGCCAGTCGCATCCGGCGACCAGCGCCGCAGCCCGGGGTGAGACCGCGGCCACCGCTTCCGTGTGCACGGCGAGGAATTCGTCCACCTCGGCCGCCGTGGCGTCGGGACCGGCGGTGAACGCCAGCAGTTCCACGACGTCGCGCTGTGGCACGCCGACCGTGGCGAGTTCCCAGTCGTACGCGATCGTCCGGCCGTCCGTCACCGCGATGTTGCGCGGGTTGAAGTCGTTGTGGACCAGGGTGCGGGGCAGGGGCTTCGACTCCTGTGTCCAGACGCCGGAGTCCTCGATGATGCCGAGGAGGATGTCGCGGCGGGTGGCGTCGAGGAGTTCCGGCTGATCGGCCGCGGCCTGGCGGACCAGTGCCTCCCACAGCTCCCGGGTCTCGGCGGGATGGGCCGTGCCCGGTACGCGGTGCAGCCAGCCCTCGGCGAGCAGTTCGCGGTCCCGTCCGAGCCAGTGTCCGTGGACCGGGGCGATGGCGCGCAGCGCGGCGCGGATCCGGTCGTGGGTCCAGTGGCCGCCGTCGTCCCGGAAGCGTTCCATCAGGATGATGTGGGCCTCGCGTTCGTCGTCGTCCAGAAGGCCGTAGCAGCGTGGAAGCAGCGCTGTCAGAGCGTGTTCGGTACGCCGGTACACCGACAGCTCACGGCGGTGGGCGTCGGCGAACTCGGTGTCACCGCCCCAGCGCCGCCAGGCCCGGGCCGCGTCCGGGCCGCAGAGGGAGAGCAGTCGCGCGATGCCGGCGACGATCTCCTCGCCGCGTGCTTTGACCTTCGCCACCAGCTCCGCCGTGGCCGGGGATCCGCTGCCGTCGGTCCAGTCCACCGTCAGCGGGAAGACTCCGGTCAGCTTGCGGTGTTCGCCCAGCGCGCCGAGTTCGCCGGAGATTCCGTCGCCGTACAGCTGTGGGGCCGGGGCGACCGAGGTGACATGGAGCCGGGGATCGCCGAGGCCGCGCGCGAGCAGTGGTTGGAGCAGTGCCGCGTCCAGGTCGCCGGGCCGCAGCCAGTCGACGCGCCGGGCGCGGCCGAGTCGCTGGTGCGCCTGGGCGAACTGACCGCCGGCCAGGGCGGCCAGGGTGGACACGTCGAGGGCGAGGGCGAAGCCGGCGACGATCTCGGCGAATCGGCGGACACCGCCCGCGCCGGCGCAGCCGAGGGCGGAGAGCAGATCGCGCTGGTGCGGCAGAGCCGTGCCGCCGCCGACGGTGCCCACGATCAGATTGGGGAGCAGGATCGTGGCGATCAGATCGTCGCCGTCCGCCTCCATCGAGAAGATGGAGACTCCTGACTCGTGGACGCAGGCGACGTCCTGGCCGGTCGCCAGGAACAGGGCCGCCACGATGTTCGCCGCGTTGACGCCGTGCCCGGTCATGCCGATCTGCTGTGCTCCGAGGAGCGCTGCGGCATGGCCTTTGAGGAGGGCCTCGGGAGTGGTCTTGAGCACTGCGGCCACGACGTCCCGGCGCAGTCGGCACTCGGCGGTCACCCGGGTTCCGCGGCCGATCAGGATGCCTCCGGCGGTCGCCTTCTTGTCTCCGCTGAGATTGCCCTCCAGCAGTATGTGCCGGGGGCGGGGAGTCTCGTCGGCGCCGGGCCGGTCGGTCAGCCAGCGGCAGATCTGCCAGGTCGCCGCCGTGGTCATGTTCTGCCCGGCCGCGTCCTCGGTCTCGAAGACGAAGCGCACATGGAGATGGCGGCCGATCTGGTGCGGGTCGACATCGATCAGCCGGGTGTACCGGGACACCAGCCGTACCTGCTCCTCCAGCCGGCCGCGCTGGCCGTGCAGCCAGGTGGTGAACCGCCGTGCGGCGGTGATGTCGTCGAACTCGAACGCGGGCGCCCGGGTCATCTTCTGCGACAGGACCGCCGTCGTCACCCCGCCGGAAGCGGTGAGGGCTCGCGCGCCGCGTGAGGCCGAGGCGACGAGCGCGCCCTCGGTGGTGGCGAGGGGGGCCACGATGCTTCCGCGTGCCGCGTCCCCCGTGAACAGCAGGGGGCCCGCGATGCCCACGGGCACTTCGACGGAGCCGATGAAGTTCTCCACATTGCCGACCAGGTTCCGCGCGTTCAGACCGGTGGTCCGCAGCGACGGCAGATCGGCTCCGCTCTGTTCGCGCAGCCAGTCCAGCCGCTGTCGGCGGGCGTCCTCGGAGTACTGTCCCCGGCCGGGGACGGTCTCGGTCATACGGAGCCGCCCTCGTGCGCCACGGCGGACACAGTGGTCACGGCGGTCACGGCGGTCACGGCGGCCGTGATCCTCGCCCACGCCTCCTCGCCGGGCAGGAAGACCCGGTCCTTGACCCGGGGCGGACGCTGCCCGGCGCGTACGGCGTGCTCCCACTCCCGCTGGAAGGCGTCCCGGTGGACAGTGATCACCTCCACCGGTTCGATCAGCCCGGCCCGCCGGCCTGCCCGGTAGCCGTGCGACTGCTGGGACAGCCGTTCGTCCAGGGCGGCGGCGAGCACCGGCACCGGCGTGCCCGCGAACGCCACGGCGACCTGGTAGCGCCCGCCCTCGCCGCTTCCGTCGGAGTCCAGACGGTAGGTGGCGTTGCGGATCTCGGCGCCGGTGTCGTGGCAGGCGTCGCGCAGGGCGCGGACGGCCGCGGCCTCGGTCAGGCTCTCCCCCGCGGCGGACCGGACGGTGTTCCGTCCGGCGTACTCGACGCGTGGTGTGCGGCCGACGCGGCCGACGACCCGGACCACATCGGTCACGGCGCACCGGTACATGCCGCCGATGTGGCTGAACACCAGGTGGTAGTCGCGGTTCTCCTCGATCTCGGTGGCCGACAGCGCCTGGCTGTCGGCGGTGATCGGGCGTTCGGCCGGGACGAATTCGTACAGACACCCGGGCAGATAGAGCGGTGCGCCGGTGGGGTGCCGGTCGACCGGTACCGCGGCGGGGCCCTCGCAGGACGCGATCGGGGCGGAGAAGAGCTGGACGCCCGGGCCGTACAGTTCCCTCACCCGGGGGAGGTAGAGGGAGGCGAGGGCGCTGTTCCAGACGTGGACGGCGGCCAGGCGCGGCCACAGATGGTGCGGATGGACCGTGCCGAAGGTCCTGGCGTACCGCTCGATCTCGTCGGCGCGCTCGGGGTTCGGTTTCGTGTGCGGGAGGCCGCCGAGGGTTCCGGCCCTGATGTCCTGGGCGATCCGGGGCCACAGCTGGGACAGTTGGTAGGGCAGCCCGGCGACCATGGCCGGGTTGACCCCGATGAGCAGTTGGATGTCCTGCTCGGCCGCGAGGCGCAGCTTGTGGTAGCTGCGGTCCCAGGGGTTGGCCCCGGCCAGCCGCTCGGGTATGCGGCTCCAGGGGGCGTCGTTGCCCGGCCCGATGGCGGAGTCCTCCCCGAAGCGGCGGTAGTCGACCTGGCTGGCGCCGATGTGCGGCTGTCCCTCCGGGGTCCGGGCGATCGGCGCGGTCGGGTCCTGCCACAGGTTCAGCACCCGGTGGGGCTCGGCGAGCACCTGGGGCAGGGTGTGCAGCAGCGGAGCGAAAGCGGCGTAGTAGAAGGGGAGGAAGGTGTGCCGCATGTAGGAGCGGGTGACCGGGATGTGTTTCTCCTTGCCGGTGGTTCCGCTGGAGGAGAAGTAGACGACCGGGTCGTCGTCGGTCAGTACCTTCGGCTCGCCCCGCATCGCCCGCTCGATCCATGGCATCAGCGACTCATGGGTGCGGATCGGGACGGCCCGGCGCAGTTCGCCGATGGTGCGCACCGCGGAGAGTCCGTGTTCCCTGCCGAATGACGTGTCCGCGTTCTGTTCCAGGATCCGGGCGAGCAGCTCGTGTTGTACCTCGTCGGGGCGGTTCAGGCTGTCCAGCAGTCTGCGGTGCTCCGCCCGTATTCGTTCGGCCCGCATGTCAGTGGCCTCCTTGACGGTTCGATGTCAGCACGCCGTACAGGCGCAGACGGTCTCCGTCGGAGCCGTCGCGGGTGATCCGCGCCTGGACCGAGCCGGCGCGGAGGGGGTCGAGGACGCCGCGGAACTCCTCGGCGTGGAGGGTTTCCCGGTGGTTCAGCCGGAGGGTGTCGCCGGGCCCGATCAGCTCGCGCAGCGTCGCCTCGGCGATCAGATGGTGTACATGCACCAGGTACTCGCCGGTGGTGACTCCGCCGGTCGCCACCGTCGCGTCGATGGTGTGCCCCGAGGGTGTTCCCGGGACGGTGACGGTCAGCGGCCCGGCCGGGGTCTCGATCGGCGCCGGTCCCTGGAAGGCGCGCAGCAGGCGTGAGAGCGGTCCGAGCGCTCCTCGCCGGGCGGGGCCGTACCAGGCGAGGTCCCCTTGGGCGGTGGTGTGCCGGGGCGGATGCCGGGCGGCGGCGCCGGCGGGGTCGCCGGCGAGGAACACCGTCCTGGTGAAGGTGCGGTACCAGCCGTCGCGCAGCTCCGGGGGGATCGTCCGGGTGAAGTCCACGACGCCGCCCGCGAAGGAGGTCGGATCGAGGTCGCCCACCACCACGGCGACGCCCAGTCCCCAGTACACCGGTCCCGTGCCCAGTCCTTCGCGGGCCGCTTCCAGACGGGCCCGGGCCGCGGCGGCCAGCAGTTCGGCGCCGGTCGGCCGGGCGGGCGGTGTCCGGTTCATGGGTAGATCGCCCGGAGCGCGGGGGTCAGTGGGGCGGGAGGTTTGCCCCGTACGTACGCCGTCGTCAGCCGGTACGGGTCGACATAGCCCTGCTGGGCGCGCAGCCGGGAGAGTGTCCGTGCGAGCCGGTGTCCGGCCGCGCCGTCGCTGTCGGCGGCCGGCTGGTCGAGCAGCCGGGCGGCGTGTCCCACACAGCGGCGCAGCAGCCGCATCCGGAACGGCTGGGCCGAGCGCCGGTGGAGTGTTCCGGTGAAGTACAGCCGCATCCCGAGCCGGTACGCGGCCCTGGAGGCGGTGCCGGGGGCGCTGGAGAGGTCGGCGAGCGTCGTCCCGTGCCAGCCGCCGTATCTGCTGGAGCGCGCGCCGCCGTCGATGGGCACCCGGCTGAGTGCCAGCCGGGCCACCCGTGCCCCGAACTCGGACAGCACCCGTTCCAGCAGCAGATAGTCGGCGGCGAGCCCGTCGTCGAAGACGAGGAGGAAGGTCCGGCCGGGGCGGATCATGGGGATCAGGTCGCGCAGGATGGGCAGCAGGTAGTTGGGGTGTCCGTCGCTGTCGATCAGCTGCCGCAGCGGTATGCCCCAGCGGGTGCCGTCGAGGTGGACGGGGCCGCCGAAGCGCCGGTGGTCGATCAGCAGTCCCCGCCCGGCCAGCGCCTCGACCGCCGTCCTCGCCGGGAGGGCCAGCGGGCGGTCGTCGGTGAGGCCCTCGGTGTCGACGCCCAGCAGATCGAGCTGGGTGCGCCAGAGGCTCAGCGTGCGCCGTCCGGCGGGGTGGATCCAGCCGTCGTCGGCACGGGACAGATAGTCGCCGATCGCCCGGCGGTCGGGCTCCCGGCGCTCCGCGTGGAAGCGGATGTACCGCTCGCCGATCCGGGTGTCCGATTCGCCGCTCCAGTCGGTGTCCGGCTCGGTGAGGTCGAGATAGTGCCAGAAGGCCGTCGACTGGGTGGTGATGCTGGCCGCCCGGTTGTTGCGGACCAGCCGCACCGGGGTGCTCCGGGCGGTGGCCTTGACCAGTATGTCGGTCCAGAGCAGGCCTTTGACATGGGTCGGTGTCAGAGGTTTCGTCGGTGTGATCGTGACCGGTGCCACCACGAGTTCGGGGGTGCTCGCGGTGTCGGTCGGCGGAGTTCTCCGTAACGGCGTCGGTGGCGGTGGGTCGGGGGACATGGGGTGCTCTCCTCCAGAGACGGCGGTTTCCGGCACGATCGGGCTACGACGGGCACAGGGGTTTGCGTCCGAAGGCCACGAGCGCCTCCCGGGGCATCGTCACCGACCATGTGGCGCTGTCCTCGTCGAAAGCCGCCCGCGCCTCGCGGAATACGCCTGCGGCGTCCTCGAAGCGGAAGACGGCGCGGGCCATTTCGAAGGTGCGGCGATGCGCCTCGTCCGCGCCGAATTCGCAGTAGAGCTTCTCCAGTCCGTACATGTCGGCCAGATATCGGCCCAGTTCGCGTTCCGCGTGCTGCCTCGTCGGGCCGGAGACCAGGAAGGAGTCGTCCATGAGCGTGAGGAACACCTTCTCGAATCCGGCCGACCTCAGAATGCGATCGGCTTCGTCCCATGCGAAGTGCGGGTAGTCGTGGCCGGTGGTCGCGTAGACGTCGACCACTTTCTTGAACCACGATTCCACCGGTGAACCGACCAGGAAATCGTGGAGGACGAAGACTCCACCGGGTTCCAGGACGCGGAACGCCTCCTCGGCCACGGTGCTCCGCTCCGTCGGCGGAATGTGGTGGCTGCCGTAGGCGAGCAGCACACCGCCGACCGACGCGTCGCGGAAGAGCATCGACTCGGCGCGCTGCCGCAGCGCCGGAATCCCCTGTGCCCAGGCCTGTTCCACCATGAAAGGGGAGGCGTCGCAGGTGGCTATGACGACGTCCTCGCGCCCCTCCCGTGCGACGACGCGACTCACGAGTCCGTCGCCGCCCAGCAGATCGACCAGGACGCGGGATTCCGCGGCGCTGTTTCCCGTGACGATGTCGACCAGTTGGCTGATTCCCCGGGCCCGGGTCGCGGTCGAACGCTGGGCCACGACATAGCTCTCGCCGCGGCCACCGCTGCCGGAGTCTCCGAAATCGTCGGTGTGGGCACTGGGTCGCGCGGCTCGGCGCCTTTGCTCCTCCACTCGGTCCATGTCGAGGCTGGCATGGATCTCCGGGTGCAGCGCGGCCAACGCCCGGGCCTGAGCACCAACGTCCGTCCCCATCATTCGATCTCCCAGAGTTCTGTCGAGCCGGTCGGTGTGAATCGCGCGCCTTTCTCGGAACCGGATCACTCTCTTCGTCCCCTCGCCCTCCTCACCCCCAATAGATCTTGCTCTCGGCGGATCGGAACCGGAGCGTGGTCAAGGCCGCGAACACGGCGGTGAAGCCGAGCAGCGCGCCGAGCGGAACGGCCGCATCGGCCAGGCCGCCCCGCTCCAGTACGACCATGTGCAGCCCGCGCACGGCCCAGTGGGTGGGCAGGGCCGGTGCGACGGAACTCACCCAGTTCGGCAGGGCCGGCAGCGGGACGAGTGCGCCGCCGAGCGCCGCGAGTACGAGCCCGCAGAGCCCGCTGACCGAGTTGAGCTGCTGGGACGTACGGGAGACGGCGGCCAGCAGCGCGCCGAAGACGCTCAGGCACAGCGCGGTCGCCAGCAGCACCAGGACCAGGGCGGGCCA
Organism: Streptomyces inusitatus; assembly: GCF_014651115.1. Classification (GTDB taxonomy): domain Bacteria; phylum Actinomycetota; class Actinomycetes; order Streptomycetales; family Streptomycetaceae; genus Streptomyces; species Streptomyces amakusaensis. The sequence continues at coordinate 140,589 of NZ_BMWG01000019.1, forward strand.
GGAGCCGGAGACCCGGAAGCCGAGCAGGGGCACCGCGACGGCGAACAGGCCGAGCATCTGAACCAGGGACATGATCACCCAGGGCGCCACCTTGCCCACGACGATGTCCAGTGTCGACGCGGGGCTGGCCCTGAGCCGGTCCCAGGTGCCCCAGGCATGGTCGCGGAAGAACGCGAACCCCGGCCGCCCGACGCCGAGCGCGGCGAAGGCCACCGCCATGCCCGGGACGGCGAGCTCGGCCCCGCCCGTACCGTCGGCGCTGGTGGTCGGCACGGCTGCCGCGAAGAGGCCCTGTGTGAGCGCGGCGAGCACGATCGGCAGCAGGATCCCGAGCAGGGTCGAGCCGGGCATGGTGCCGATGATCCTCAGTTCGTGGCGCATGATCACCGCGCCGCCGAGGCCCCTCATGAGAGCGTCTCGCCGGAGGCGTAGCGGCGTCCGGTCAGGGCGAGGTAGACGGTCTCCAGACTGGGCTCCACGATCTCCACCCCGCGCAGCCGCCCGGCGTCCTCGCCCAGGGCGAGGACCGTCGTGGCGATCGTGGCGGCCGGGTCCCGTGTCGTGACGCGCAGCACACCGCCGTCGCGTTCGGCGAAGCCCTCGTGGCCCCGCCCGTCCGCCGCGAGGGGCGCGGGCCCGGCGAACCGGAACTCCACCGTGGGGGTGGAGTGTCCCGCCACCAGCTCCCGGACGGATCCTCGGGCGATGACGGTCCCGGCTTCGAGGAGGGCGACCGAAGCCCCGAGCGTCTCCACCTCCTGGAGATAGTGGGTGGAGTAGACGACCGCCGAGCCGTCGGCCGCCAGTTCGCGTACGACGTCGAGAAGGCGGGCCCGGCTCTCGATGTCCGCGCCCGCGGTCACCTCGTCGAGCAGCAGCAGTCTCGGCCGGTGCAGCAGCGCCATCGCGGTGTGCGCCCGCCGCTTCTGACCGCCCGACAGCTCGCCCACCGGCCGGTCCAGCAGGGTCTCGATGGACAGGGCCCGCGACACCTCGCCGATGCGCGCGCCCAGCTCCCGGCCGCGCAGACCGGCCAGTTCGCCGAAGAGCCGCAGATTACGGCGCGTGCTCAGCGGCGGGTACACACCCAGGTCCTGCGGCACCAGACCGGTCATCCGCCGTGCCGCCCCGGGATCCGCCGCCGCGTCGACACCGGCGACCTCGACCGAGCCGGAGTCCGCCCGGCGCAGTCCGGCCACGATCGACACGAACGTGGACTTGCCCGCGCCGTTCGGCCCGAGCAGGGACACGATCTCCCCGGCGGCGACCCTCAGATCGACACCGTCGAGCGCCGTCAGATCGCCGTAGGACTTGCGCAGCTCCCTCACGTCGAGCACCGGGGAGACCGCGGGCACGGCGGACACGGCGGACACGGCCTGTTCCGGGGAGCCTTCCGGCGCCGGGGGTCCGGTGTTCTCCGCGGCCGGGGCGGACGGGCCGGCGGTCATGGCCTGCCTCCGGGCGGGAGAGGCGGGCAGACCTGGGAGCCCGCCGCGCGGACACCTCGGGACGGGCGGAGGTCGGCGACCGCGAAACAGCGCCGGAGCCACCGGTCGCCGCCGTCGTAGCGCGGCTGGAAGCCGGTGCGGCCGTGCACGGCGGCACGGTTGTCCACGATCATCAGGTCGCCCGCTTCCAGCACGGCGCCCACCAGCACCGCGGACATGGCGCCGTGCAGTTCGCCGAACGCCCGTGCCGCGGTGTCGCCCGCCGGTTCCATCGCGTGGAAATCGGCGATCAGCTCCGGCTCGGAGTCCGGCCCGGACAGGACGGGCAGCGGGGGCGAGACGGCGTCCCCGCCGGCCCGGCCGAACGAGCTGCTGTGGCGGATCCGGAACAGCGGCCTGCGCAGCACCGAGACACACCCGGCGGACAGCCGGGGCAGCGCCCGTGTGATCGCGCCTGAGGTGGTGACCGCCCGGCGCTCATGGTCGGCGCGCAGACACAGCAGGGTGATGAAGTCCGGCTTGAAGGGGTGGAAGCCGTCCTCGGTGTGCAGTTCGAGCATCACGCTGCCGCTGTTCTCCTGCCGCCGCTCGGCGCCCCTCACCGGGACGATGTCCTGGACGAGGTGGCCCGACTTCTCGTCCGCGTAGGCGATGACATCGCCGAGCCAGGACACCGCGGCGAGCTGGGCCAGGGTCGCCAGCGGGAGCCGCGACCAGTCCGTGACGGCGCCGTCGGCGGGCGTCGGGGGCAGATCGTCGTCGATCGGCGCGTTCCGCACGATCAGCGTGCCGTACGGGTTGCCGGCTCTCCGGAACCGGCTGAGCACCCTGGCCAGCCGGGGCGGGAGCCAGCGTGCCGCCAGCTCGACGTCCATGAGCAGGTCGGGGTCGTCGAGCAGCGCCGGGCTCAGCGGGCCCGTGCGCGGCAGCCCGTCGGCCAGCTCGGCGGCGGCCTTCCGGAACTGCGCCGTCTCCTGCTCCGTCAGTTCGAGCGTCACCTCCTCGGCACCGCCGATGAAGGGCTCGTGGTACGTCGGCAAACCGTCCTCCTCAGGATCTGGTACGCGGTCGTCGGCGGATCAGGAGTCCGCGCCGTCCATGGCGTCGGCGAGGCTCTTCGGGCGCATGTCGGTCCAGTGCTCCTCGATGTGGGCGAGGCAGGCCTCCCGGGAGTCCTCGCCATGGGCGATCCGCCATCCGGCCGGGACCTCCACGAAGGACGGCCACAGCGAGTACTGGCCCTCGTCGTTGACGAGCACCAGATAGGTGCCGTCGGGGTCCTCGAAGGGATTGGTCATGGGTGGGCTTCCTTCCTTCTTCGGTTTTTACGGCGGTGGTCGCCGGGCGATCAGGCGTCGCCCAGCCGTTCGGCGAGTACGCGGCCGATCCGGGCGAGCGGTGCGGGCCTGCACATCTCCTGATGGGTGCAGTCCACGGCGTACCGCTCCACCCGCCCGGTGACGGTGGGTTCCCAGGCGGCGGCCGTCACCAGCTCCGGCGGGCGTTCGTCGGCGGTCGCCGTGAAGTGGAGCAGGCTCCCGTCGAACCGGCCGGGCAGATGGGTCGCCGAGATCCTCGCGTTGTTGGAGAAGACCTCGGTCAGGGCCACGAGACGGCGCTCTTCGAGATCCGCCAGGGGCCCGCCGCCGTTCCGCAGGATCTCGACGGCGTCGGCGAGCCGCGGCGGTTCGCCGTCCTCGCCGTCCTCGGCTTCCCGGGGGTGGCCCGCGAAGTCGAGCAGGGTCGCGAGGACTTCCCGCTCGTCCGGGAGCGGGACCGCGGCCCCGGGGTCCCTCGGATAGGAGTCGAGCAGGGCGAGCAGGGCCACCTCCTCGCCCTCGTCCTGGAGGCGGACCGCGACCGCGTGGGCGGCGAGACCGCCGAAGGACCAGCCCAGCAGGTGATAGGGGCCGGTGGCCCGGACCGAGCGGATCTGTGCGACGTAGTCGGTGACCAGGTCGTCCATCGTCTCCGGGTACGCGTCCGGCCTCGCGATGCCCCGGGACTGGAGCCCGTACACCGGGCGGTCGGGGCCCAGCAGCCGGAGCAGACCGGTGTAGCACCAGCTCAGACCGCCGGCGGGGTGGACGCAGAACAGCGGCGGGAGCTCTCCGGAGGCGCGCAGCGGCAGGAGTACGTCGAAGGCGTCGCCCGAGACGCCGAGGCGCAGGCGTTCCATGAGGCGGCTCACCGTGGGCGCGGCGAAGAGGTCGCGGACCGACAGCTCGCGGCCCGTCGTCCGCGCGATGCGGCTCACCAGCCGGATCGCCGCCAGCGAGTCGCCGCCGAGTTCAAAGAAGTCGTCGTCGATGCCGGTGCCGACCACTCCGGCGAACTCGGCGAACAGACCGCAGAGGATCTCCTCCTCGGGTGTGCGCGCGGGCCGCCCCAAGACCGCGGAGCGCGGGCCGGGCTTCGGCAGGGCCCGCCGGTCCAGCTTGCCGCTGGAGGTCAGGGGTAGGGCGTCCAGCACGACGAAGGCGGCCGGAACCATGAACTCCGGCAGCGCCCGGGCGGCGTGGGCCCGCAGGTCGGCCGGGAGCGGGCGGGCGTCCGGCGCTCCGACCACGTACGCCACCAGCCGGTGTCGTCCCGGCTCGTCCTCGCGCGGCAGGACCGCGGCCCGGGCGACGGTGGCGTGCCGGGTCAGGACCGCCTCGATCTCGCCGGGCTCGACGCGGAAGCCGCGCAGCTTCACCTGGTCGTCCGCGCGTCCGGCGAAGCGCAGAACCCCGTCACCGGTCCACCGCGCGAGGTCCCCGGTCCGGTACATCCGCTCCCCCGGCGCGCCGAACGGGCAGGCCACGAACCGTTCCGCGGTGAGGCGTCGCCGGTTCAGATAGCCGTGGGCGAGCTGGACGCCGGCGAGATAGACCTCGCCGACGGCGCCCGGCGGCACCGGGCCGAGGCCCGCGTCCAGCACATAGACGCGTGTGTTCCGGACGGGGCGGCCGATGGGCTCCGGGCGACCGGTCGCCTCCACATCGGTGTCCGTGCCTGAGCCTGTGGCCGGTCGGCGCTCGCAGGTCCAGGAGGTCGCGTGCACGGTGGTCTCCGTCGGGCCGTACAAGTGGTGCAGGGCCACGTCCAGCAGGTTCAGGGCGCGGTCCCGCAGATCCGCCGGGAGCTTCTCCCCGCCGGTCAGGATCCGCCGCAGGCTCGTGCAGCCGGCGGCGGCGGGTTCGTCGAGGAAGGTCCGCAGCATCGGCGGGACGAAGTGCACGGTCGTCACCGCCCGCTCCTGGATCACCCGGGCCAGATAGGACGGATCCCGGTGTCCTCCGGGATCGGCGACGACGATCCGGGCACCGGTGGTCAGGGGCCAGAAGAACTCCCACACGGACGCGTCGAAAGCCGTCGGCGCCTTGTGGAGCACGGAGTCGTCGGGTCGGAGTCCGAACTCGGCCTGAATGCCGAGCAGCCGGTTCACCACCGCCGCGTGCGGGACGACCACACCTTTGGGCGTGCCGGTCGAGCCGGAGGTGTAGAGCACATACGCGGGGTGCGAGGGCGTCAGCGGCCCGCCCCGGGCCGCGCGGCCCGGATCGGTCGCGGGGAGGTCGCCGGGGTCCCTCACCAGGCCGGGGTCGTCCAGGACGCAGACCGGCCCGGCGTCGTCGAGCATGGCGCGGTTCCGTTCGGCCGGATGGTCCGCGTCGACGGGCAGATAGGCCGCGCCCGCCTTCAGTACGGCGAGCAGGGCGACGGCCAGTTCGGCGGAGCGCGGCAGCGACACCGCCACCACTCGCCCCGGCCCGGCTCCGCGCTCGATCAGGGCGTGGGCCAGCCGGTTCGCGCGCGCGTTCAGCTCGCCGTAGGAGAGGGCGACGCTCCCGGCCACCGCCGCGATCGCGTCCGGGGTCCGTGCCGCCCACGCCTCGAAGAGTTCCGGCAGGGTCGCCGGGGACAGGGGCCGCGCGGTGTCGTTCCACTTCACGAGGGTCCGCTCGCGCTCGTCCGGGGTGAGGGTGCCGAGCCGCCAGATCCGCTCGGCCGGGTCGGCGGTCGCGGCGTCGAGCAGCCGCTCGAACCGGGTCGCCAGATCGTCCGCCGTGTCCCGGTCGAAGAGGTCCGTGCTGTATTCGACGGTGCCCTCCAGACCGCCGGGCAGCCCGTCCCCGGTGTGCCGGTCGGCCAGTCTGAACAGCAGGTCGAACTTGGCCGACCGGGACTCCGTCCGCTCGGCGCGGGTGCGCAGGCCGGGGAGGGCCGGTGTCAGCTCCTCGGTGTGGTGCAGGGTCAGCATCACCTGGAAGAGCGGGTGCCGGGACGCCGAGCGGGGCGGGTTGAGCACCTCGACCAGATGCTCGAAGGGCACGTCCTGATGCGCGTGGGCGGCGAGACCGGTCTCGCGCACCCGCTCCAGCAGGTCCGCGAAGGCCGGGTTCCCGCTGGTGTCGGTGCGCAGGACCAGGGTGTTGACGAAGCAGCCGACGATGTCGTCGAGCGCGTCGTCGGTGCGCCCCGCGATCGGGGTGCCGATCGGGATGTCCTCTCCCGCGCCCTCCCGGGTGAGCAGCGCCGCCAGCGCGGCCTGGACGACCATGAACAGGCTCGCGTTGCGGGCCCGGGCCAGCGCGACGAGCCGGGCGTGCAGATCCGGTCCCACCCGCAGCGGCACGGAGCCGCCGCGGTGGCCGGACATCTCCGGGCGGGGCCGGTCCCGCCGCAGCTCCAGCTCGGTCGGCAGCCCTTCCAGCGTGTGCCTCCAGTACTCCACCTGGCGGGAGAGCACGCTGTCCGGGTCGTTCCCGTCGCCGAGGAGCCGCCGCTGCCACAGTGTGTAGTCGGCGTACTGAACGGGCAGCGGCGTCCAGGCGGGGGCCCGGCCCGCGCTCCGGGCGGTGTAGGCGTGGGACAGATCCCGGGCCAGCGGACGGTTGGACCAGGCGTCGCCCGCGATGTGGTGGAGCACGAGCATCAGTACGTGCTCGTCCGGCCCCCGCTCGAACAGCACGGCGCGCAGGGGCGGTTCGGCCGCGAGGTCGAAGCGGTGGCCCGCGACGGCCGTGAGCGCGGCGGCGAGCCCGGTATCGGCGACCGGCCGGACGGCCAGCTCGACGGGGGCGTCGGCGGGGTCCAGGACGCGCTGGCGCGGCAGGCCGTCGGTGTCCGGATAGACCGTGCGCAGCACCTCGTGTCTGGCCGTCACATCGTTCAGCGCGGCGCGCAGCGCGATGATGTCGAGGTCTCCGGTCATCCGCAGGGCGAACGGTGTGTTGTAGGTGGCCGACGGGCCCTCCAGCCGGTGCAGGAACCACAGTCGGTGCTGGGCGAACGACAGCGGCGGTTCGGCCGGCCGGTCGTCGGCGGGGCGCAGCGGCGGTCGCCGGGAGGCGTCCGTGCGGGACGCTTCGACGCGGGCCGCCAGGCCGGCCGCCGTGGGGGCCTCGAACACGTCCCGCACGGAGAGTTCAGCGCCGAGCACCGTCCGGATGCGTGACACCAGGCGGGTCGCGAGCAGTGAGTGCCCGCCGAGGGCGAAGAAGTCGTCGTCGATCCCGGCCCGCGCGATCCCGAGGACGTCGGCGAGGACGCCGAGCACGATCTCCTCGGCGGGTTCGCGCGAGGCGCGGCCCCCGGCCCCGTGGGAGCCGGGGCCGGGGGCGGGCAGGGCGCGGCGCTCCACTTTCCCGCTGGGGGTCAGCGGCAGCGCATCGAGGACGACGATCGCGGCGGGCACCATGAAGCCGGGCAGTGTCCGGGCGGCGAACTCCCTGAGTTCGCGCGGGTGCGCCCGGGCGCCGGGCGCGGGCACCACATGGGCGGTGAGGCGCTGGTCGCCGGGCCGGTCCTCGCGAACGGTCGCGACCGCCTGGGCGACCGTGGCGTGCCGGGCGAGAGCCGCCTCGACCTCGCCGAGCTCGACGCGGAAGCCGCGCAGCTTCACCTGGTCGTCCGCGCGTCCCACGTATTCGAGCAGTCCGGCCGCCGTCCAGCGGGCCAGGTCGCCGGTCCGGTACATCCTGGTTCCCGGTGCGCCGAACGGGTCGGCGACGAAGCGTTCCGCGGTCAGGCCCGGCCGGTTCAGATAGCCGCGGGCGAGCTGTACGCCGGCGAGGCAGACCTCCCCCACCACGCCGGGGGGCACCGGCCGCAGCCGGGTGTCGAGCACATAGGCCCGGGTGTTGGCGATCGGCCGGCCGATCACCGGCCGGGCGCTGTCCCGTACCCGGGCCCCGACGGCGTCCACGGTGCACTCGCTCGGCGCGTAGTAGTTGTGGACCTCGACGTCCGGGTACTCGCGCAGCGTCTCCCACAGCGCCGGGCCCGTGGCCTCCGCGCCGAGCAGTATCACCCCCGGCCGGTGCCCGGGGCCGTCCAGGAGTCCCAGCGCCGTCAGTTCCCGCAGCAGCGACGGTGTGATCCCGAGATAGTCGATGCCCCGGTCGCGTACGTACGCCAGGAGCGCGGCGGCGTCGCGGCGGGTCTCGTCGTCCACGATGTGCAGTTCGTGCCCGGCCACGAGGCCGAGGAGCTGTCCCATGCTCGCGTCGAACGACAGAGAGGCCGTGTGGGCCACCCGCAGCCGCCGCCCGGCCGCCCCGGTCACTGCGGCGGCCGGGGCGAAGACGCGGTCGCGGTGGCTGGCGTACAGATTCGCCAGCCCCAGATGGGTCGCGACCACGCCCTTGGGTACGCCCGTCGATCCGGAGGTGTAGACGACGTACGCGGCCTGGTCCCCGCGCACCACGGGTGAACCGGCCCGCGCGCCGGCGTCCGGCCGGCCGTCGGCGCCCGTACGGTCGTGGGCATCCGGCCTGTCGTCGGCGTCCAGCAGCATCAGGGGTGTGCGGCTCCCGTCGAGCCGTCCGGCGAGCGCCTCCTCGGTGACCACGACGGCCACGGACGCGTCGGCGAGCATGAACGCCAGGCGTTCCGAGGGGTAGTCGGGGTCCAGGGGGACGCACACCCCTCCGGCCCTCCAGACGGCCAGGACGGCGGCGATCATGTCGGCCGAGCGGCGCACGCACAGCCCGACCAGGGTGTCGGGCCCGACGCCGCGCGAGGTCAGCCGCCGGGCGAGGCCGGCGGCCCGGGCGCGCAGTTCGGCGAAGGTCCACTCCGTCCCGTCGGCGACCACGGCCACGGCCCGCGGGGTGCGCGCGGCCTGTGCCTCGAAGGCCTCGGGAACCAGTACGGACGGCGGTTCCCCGACGGTACCGCTCCACTGTGCCAGCACCCGGTCCCGCTCGCCCGGCGCGAGGATCTCCAGGGCGCCGAGCAGCCGTCCCGGGTCCGCGGCCACGGCGGCGAGGACCCGGACCACCCGGTCGAGGATCGCCTCCGCGGTCTCCCGGTCGAAGAGGTCGGCGCGGTGGTCCAGCCGCAGCCGCGGCGGTCTGCCGGGCATCACCATGAAGTTGAGCGGGTAGTGGGTGACGCCGTGGCTCCGGTTCGCGGTCACCCGCAGCCCTCCGCCGTTCGCGGCGGCGGCCGCTCCGGCGTCCCCGGCCGGGAGATTCTCGTACACGGTCACCGTGTCGAAGAGGTCGCCGGTGCCGAGGGCGCGCTGAATGGCGGCCAGTCCCGTCTGCTGACAGCCCATCAGGCGTGTCTGGTCCTCCTGGAGGCGTGCCAGCATCGCGGCCAGCGGCTCTGCCGGGTCGAGGCGGACCCGGACCGGCAGGGTGTTGGCGAACAGGCCGATCATCCTCTCGACCCCGGGCACCTCGGGCGGACGCCCGGACACCGTGGTGCCGAACACCACGTCGTCCCGTCCGGTGAGCTGGCCGAGTACCACCGCCCAGACGCCCAGGAACACCGTGCTCAGGGTCAGGCCCTCGCGGCGGGCCAGGCCGTCCAGCGCGGCGGTGAGGCCGTCGGGCAGCTCGCGGTGGACCGTCCCGGGGATCACGGACATCCGGGACGGGTCCGGCGGACCCACCCTGGTCGGTTCGTCGACGCCCTTCAGCAGCTCGCGCCAGACGTCCTCGGCGGCCGCCCGGTCCTGGGTGTCCAGCCAGACCAGATAGTCGCGGTACCGGGCCGCCGGCGGCATCCCGTCCGCCCGGCCGCCCCTGGTGTAGAGCCGGAACAGCTCCCCCAGCATGAGCTGCGCGGACCACCCGTCCAGCACCAGATGATGGGCGGTGACGAGGAAGAGATGGCGGTCCGTTCCGAGCCGGACGAGGGTGAACCGCAGCAGCGGCGGGCGGGCCGGGTCGAAGCGGCGGAGCCGGTCCTCGGCGGCGATCCGCTCCGCCTCGGCCTCCCGTCCGGAGGGGTCCGTCGCACCGAGGTCGATCTCCTGCCAGGGCAGCGCCACCTCACGCGGAATGATCTGTACCGGCTCATCCATTCCCTCGTGCCAGAAACCGGCCCGCAGGCTCGCGTGACGCCGCAGCAGCGTCTCCGCGGCCGCGCGCAGCGCACCGGTGTCGAGCTCCCCGTCCAGCTCGAAGGCCAGTTGCAGGGTGTAGACGTCGAGCGCCGACCGGTCGTAGAGCGCGTGGAACAACAGCCCTTCCTGCAACGGCGCCAGCGGCAGGATGTCCTCCAGCTCCGACGGTGTCCCGGTCATCGTGTCCTCCTCCATTCGGCTTCGAGCCGCTCAAGTCCTTGCTGGCTCAGCCGCACCAGCGGTACGTCGGACGGGGTGAGTCCGCCCGCGGCGGGGCGGGTCGCGTGCGCGGCCAGCACTTCCAGGGCGCGCTCCCAGGCAGCGGCCAGATCGCGCGGGCCCGCCTCGCCGAACCGGTCCTTCGGCAGGCTCCAGGTAGCGGTCAGCCGGGGGCCGCCCGGACGGTCCACCGCGGCGGCCCTCATCTCGATCTGATACGCCGACCGCCCGCCGGGCCCGTCCGGCCAGGGTCCGGACGGGATCCCCGGGAGCCGCCCGAGGTAGTGGAACGCGACCCGGGGTGCGGGCAGGACCGCCAGGACCGGTGCGGTGCCGGGGTTGAGGTGGCGCAGCAGACCGAAGCCCGCTCCGCCGTCCGGCAGGGACCTCAGTTCCTCTTTGACCCGCTTCAGGGCCGATACGGCGGCGTCCCCGCTCTCCCACAGCTCCCGCCGGTCCGCTCCGCCGAGGTTCAGACGGACGGGATGGGTGACGGTGAAGCGGCCCAGGGTGCGGGAGAGGTCGATGTCCTCGGCGATGCCGGTCCGGCCGGGCCTCCGCACATCGGCGACCACGAAGTCTCCCCGGGCGGCCCCGGTGGCCCCGGTGGCCCGCCCGCGTCGCCAGTCGGCCACCGCCAGGGCGAACGCGGTCAGCAGTACGTCCTCGGTGTCGGCGCGGAAGGCTTCTGGCACGCTGGTGAGCAGGGCCCGCGTGCACTCGGCGGACAGGGTGGTCGTGAGGGTGTCCGCCTCGGCTGCCGGGTCCCCGCCCGGCTTCTCGCCCGGCTCCCGGGGGCCGGTGTCCGGCTGGGAGAGGAGCCAGGTCCACCGTGCCAGCTCGTCGACGCGCCGGGCGTCCTGCGCCTGGGCGCGCAGATGCTGGGCCCAGCGCCGGAACGAGGTGCCGACCTCGGGGAGTTCGGGCCGGCGGCCGGCGGCGGCCGCCTCGCAGGCGGTGGTGACGTCCTGGAGGAGTACGCGCCAGGATCCGGCGTCCGCGACGAGGCGGTGCAGCACCAGCAGCAGGCTGCCGGGCCGGTCCGGCCCGGCGTCGAACCAGACCGTCCGGAGCAGTGCCCCGGACTCCGGCGCGAGGCGGGCGGCGGCCGCGCGTTCCCCGGCGGCGAGCCGGGCCTCGTCCGGCGCCGCGCCGATACGGTGGAGGAGGTCCGCGGCCCGGACCGTTCCGGGCGGTGTCACCTCCGCCGACCACTCGTACCCGTCCGTCCGGCCCGTCCCCGGGCCCTCGCCGGGAACACGGTTCAGACGCATCCGCAGTACGTCGTGGTGGTCCAGGACCGCCTGGAGGGCCGCCTCCACCTCCCCCTCGGTCAGCCCCGCGGGAACCTCCACGGCCATCGCCTCGTACCGGGTGCCGGGATCCGGGTCCCGTTCGCGCAGCTCGTGCAGGGCCGGTGTCAGCGGCACCGTACCGATGCCCGCCCGGCGCGCCCCGGCACCGGCACCGGCACCGGCACCGGCCGGCGGCCCGTCGGGCGTCTGGGCGGCCGAGGCGAGCGCGGCCACCGTTTTGTGCCGGAACACCGCCTGGGGGGTGATCGCGATGCCCGCCTCCCTGGCCCTGCTGACCAGTTGGATGGAGACGATGCTGTCGCCGCCGATGTCGAAGAAGTCGTCGTCGACGCCGACGGCCGGCAGACCGAGGACATCGGCGAAGATGTCGCACAGCAGCCGCTCCCGCTCGGTGGCGGGCGGGCGGGACGGCGGGAGGCCGGGGAGTTCCGGCGCGGGCAGCGCCCCGCGGTCGACCTTGCCGTTCGGCGTCAGCGGCAGGGCGTCGACGGTGACGACGGCCGAGGGCACCAGATACTCCGGCAGTCTCTCCCGCAGCCGGGCGCGTACGGACGCGCCCAGGGCCGCCCCCGGCGCGCCCCCGGCCGGATCGTTGGTGAAGCCGGGTGGCACGGGCCGGTCCGGCGCACCGGGGACCACCGGCCGGTATCCCCCGGTGACCGGGGTTCCGGCACTGTCCGGGGCGTCGGCGACCAGGGCGTCGAAGCGGTCGTCGCCCTCCTCGCCCGACCAGGTGATCTCCACCCGGAAGCCGAGCCGTTCACCCAGTTCGCACAGGGTCTCCGGGTCGACGGGCGCGGTGTGCGCCACGGTGGCCCCGCCCGTCAGCCGGGCGTTGGGGATTCCGGTGACCCTCAGCCGCTCCGGCCTGCGCGCGGTCAGCAGCGCGGCGAACTCCTCCGCCCCTTCGGCCGTCTCCTTCCAGCGCAGTACCGGCGCGTCGTCGAACGAGCGGGCCGGTGACGGCAGCGGTGCGCGGCGCAGGACGACGTCGTACCGGTAGCGGGAGAGCTCGTTGTGGTACCGGCCGCGCTTGAGCCGCACGTCCACGGCGGCGATCTCGGGCAGGGTCTCGGCGACGGCCGGGAAGAAGTCCGGGTCGACCAGCAGTTCCCGTTCCGGCGCGGTGCTGCCGGTGGCGGCCCGCAGCGTCGGCAGCAGCCGCAGATTGCGCACATCGCCGAGGAAGAGCGCGCCGCCGGGCACCAGCAGCCCCATCGCCTTGCCGATCACCTCGGTCAGATAGCCGGCGTCGGGGAAGTACTGGGCCACGGAGTTGAGCACCACGGTGTCGAAGAAGCCCTCGGGCAGCCCGGTGATGTCGTCCGCGGGCCGCACCCGCAGCTCCACCCGGGGGGCGATCTCCGGCTCGTCGGCCAGCCGGGCCGCCAGGGCCCCGATCGCGACCGAGGACAGATCGGTGCCCCAGTACCGCTCGCACTCCCCGGCGAGCCGGGACAGGATCAGGCCTCGGCCCACCCCGATCTCCAGGACGCGCCGGGGCCGCAGCTCCCGGATCCGGTCGACGGTCGCGTCCCGCCACTGCCGCATCTCGCTCTCCGGGATCGGCAGCCCGTCGTAACTGCTGTTCCAGCCGGTGAAGTCCTCGCCGAACGGAGCGGGCGCGGACTGCCCGTACAGCGTGTCGTACAGCTGCCGCCACTGCGCGAGCGTCCGGCTGCCCGTCTCCTGCGACTCCTGTGACTCCTGCGGTCCGTCGGCGGTGTCCGGGGCGGCCTCGGGAGTCTCCGGCTCCGGCACCACGTATCCCACCAGCCGGATTCCGCCGGGCCCGTCCTCGCGGACCGCCGCGACCGCCTGCGCCACCCGGGGGTGGGCGGCCATCGCGGACTCGACCTCGCCCAGCTCGACCCGGTGTCCCCGGATCTTCACCTGCTGATCGGCCCTTCCGGCGAACTCCAGGTCGCCCGCGGAGTTCCACCGCGCGAGGTCCCCGGTCCGGTACATCCGCTCCCCCGGCGCGCCGAACGGAGCGGCCGTGAACCGCTCGGCGGTCAGGCCCGGCCGTCCGAGGTAGCCGCGCGCCAGGCCCGGGCCGGCGAGGTACAGCTCGCCCACCACCCCCGGCGGCACCGGACGCAGCCGGGCGTCCAGCACCTGGGTCCGGGCGTCGGGGAGCGGGGTGCCGATGGGCGGGATCCCGTCCTCGCCGGACAGCGGCCCGCTCATCGTCGCGCAGACCGTCGACTCCGTCGGCCCGTAGGCGTTGACCATGCGACGGCCCCGGCTCCAGACGGCCGCCGTCTGGGGCGGGCAGGCCTCACCGGCCACGATCAGGGTGGTCACCGGCGTCAGCTGATCGGGGGTCATCACCCCGAGCGCCACCGGCGGCACGGTCAGATGCGTCACCCCGCGCTCGGCGACCAGGGCGGCCAGGTCCGGTCCCGGCAGCAGCCTCTCGGAGGGTGCCACCACGAGCGTCGCGCCGGTCAGCAGTGCCATGCACAGCTCCCAGAACGCCGCGTCGAAGCCGGGCGAGGCGAATTGCAGGACTCTGGCGCCCGGCCCGGCGCCGAAGGCACGCCGCTGGGCCGCCACCAGGGCGGCCACTCCGGCATGGGTAACCGTCACGCCCTTGGGTGTGCCGGTCGAGCCGGAGGTGTACAGGACGTAGGCGGGGTTCGCGGGCGTCAGCGGGCGTACGCGGTCGGCGTCCCCCGGGTCGCCGACCGGACGCCCGGCCCGGGCCCTTTCCGCTTCCGTTTCCGCTTCGGCTTCGGCTTCGGCTTCGGCTTCGGCTTCGGCCAGGTTCAGCCTGGGCAGTTCAGCGCCGCCGGGCAGTTCGCCGTCGCCGGTGCCGGGGCCTCCGGTGCCGCCGGTCAGCAGCAGTGACGGCCGGGCGTCGTGGAGCAGGAACGCGAGGCGCTCGGCCGGGTGGCCGAGGTCGAGCGGGAGGTAGGCCGCCCCCGCCTTGAGGACCGCGAGTATCGCCACGACCAGATCGGCGGAGCGGGGGAAAGCCAGCGCGACGGTCCGCTCCGGCCCTATGCCGCGCGAGATCAGCAGATGGGCCAGCCGGTTCGCCCTGGCGTTGAGCTCCCCGTAGGTCAGCGCGCCGGTTTCGGACAGTACGGCCGTCTCCCCGGGCCGGTGGGCGGCCTGACGCTCGAACAGCGCCGGGAGAACGGCCCGCGGAATCGGGTCCCCGGCGGGGCCCGCCACCCGGGCGCGCTCGGCGGGGGTGAGGATGTCGACCTCGCCGATGCGCCGCGCCGGATCGCCGCTCACCGCCTCCAGGAGTCGGATCCACCGCGCCGCCAGGGCCTCGACCGTCCGCCGGTCGAACAGGTCGGCGCTGTACTCCACCGTCCCGCGCACTCCCCCGAAGGAGCCGGCGGGCGCTCCCGGCGGCGCGGGGCGTTCCGAGAGACTGAAGAACAGGTCGAACCGCGAGGTCCCCGAAGCGGCCGGCTCGGGTGTCACCTCCACTCCGGCCAGCGACAGACCCGCCTCCGGTGTGTTCTGGAGCACCAGCGCCACCTGGAACAGCGGATGGCGGTTGGGGGAGCGGACCGGGTTGAGCACCTCCACCAGCTGTTCGAAGGGCACGTCCTGGTGGGCGTAGGCGCTCAGCGCGGTCTCCCGCACCCGTGCGAGCAGTTCGCCGAACGACGGGTCGCCGGAGGTGTCGGTCCGCATCACCAGCGTGTTGACGAACAGTCCGATCGCGTCGTCGAGGACCTCGTCGCGACGCCCCGCGACACCGCTGCCGATCGGCAGATCCGTACCGGCTCCGAGCCTGGTCAGCAGGGCGGCCAGACCGGCGTGGAGCACCATGTGCAGGCTGGTCCCCTCCGCCCGGGCCAGGCCCGCCAACGCCCGGTGCAGCCCGGGGCCCAGATCGAAGCCGAGGGTCCCGCCCCGGTATGTGGAGACGGCGGGGCGGGTGCGGTCCGCCGGGAGCGCGAGCTGTTCGGGCAGCCGCGCCAGCGCCCCGGTCCAGTACCCGATCTCCCGGGCGAACAGGCTGTCCGGGTCGTTCTCGTCCCCCAGCAGCGTGCGCTGCCAGAGCGTGTAGTCCGTGTACTGAACAGGCAGCGGGGTCCATGCCGGGGCCTCGCCCCGGCACCGCGCGGCGTAGGCCGACGCGAGGTCCCGTGACAGCGGGGCCGTCGACCAGCCGTCCCCCGCGATGTGGTGCACCAGGACCACCAGGACGTGTTCGCGCTCGCCCAGGACGAACAGCTCGGCCCGCAGCGGCAGATCGACCGCGAGATGGAAGGGGTAGCGCGCCGCTTCCGCCACGGCCTCGCGGAGCCCGGCCTCGTCGGTGTGCCGGACGATCAGTTCGGGGCGCGCGTCGGCCGTACGGAGGACGAGCTGACGGGGCACCCCGTCCGTCGCGGGGAACACGGTGCGCAGGCTCTCGTGCCGTGCCACGACGTCGGCCAGCGCGGCCCGCAGCGCGCCCCGGTCCAGCCCGCCGCGCAGCCGCAGGGCGAACGGCATGTTGTAGGTCGCGCTCGGCCCCTCCAGACGGTGCAGGAACCACAGCCTCTGCTGTGCGAAGGAGAGCGGCACCACGGCGGGCCTGGGCATCGGACGCAGGGCCGGGCGCGGCTTCTCGTGCCGTGCCTCCGCCTCGCTCAGCAGCTCGGCGAGCCCTGCGGCGGTGGGCGCCTCGAACACGGCGCGGACGGGGAGTTCGACGCCGAGGACGGTCCGGACGCGGCTGAGCAGCCGGGTCGCCAGCAGCGAGTGCCCGCCCAGGTCGAAGAAGTCGTCGTCGACACCGACCGCCGCCACCCCGAGGACCTGCGCGAAGAGGTCGCACAGTGTCTGTTCCCTCGGTGAGGCGGGCCTGCGCGAGCCCGAGAGGGATCCGAGGTAGGGGGCGGGGAGCGCCGCCCGGTCGAGCTTTCCGTGAGCGGTCAGGGGAAGCCCGTCGAGGACCATCACCGCGGTCGGCACCATGTAGTCGGGCAGCCGCTCCCGCAGCGACAGGGTGAGCGCGGCGACGAGTTCGCCGCGTCGGCGCGAGGCCGAGGGGTCGTTCGCGAGCGCCGCCGAAGACGTGTCCGACGCGGTCACAGCCGGACGGTGGACGCCGTCGAGCGCGCCCGGCAGGGGGTGCAGGAAGAGGACGTCGAGGCGCTCGGCGTCCTCGCCCGAGCGGGTCACCGCGACCTGGTAGCCCATCCGCTCGCCCAGTTCGTGGAAGGCGTCGGGGCCGAGCCCCGGTGGCGTGGACCGCTCCGCGGCCCCGAGCGCGGCGAGCAGATCCGCCGGTGCCGCTCCCTCGTCGAGGGCGCGCAGTGCCGCGGCCTCGTCCGCCAGCCGCTCGTCGGGGACGCCGGTCACCCGCAGCGCCGGTACGCGGTACCACGCCAGCTTGCGTTCGAGGGCGGCCGGACCGCTGATGTCGTGACCCCAGCGCAGCTCCGGGGCCCCCGCGAGGGACCGGAGCCGGTGTACCGGCCGCTTGTGGAGCACAACGTCGTACCGGTAGCGGCTCAGCTCATTCACGTAGGCGCCGCGCTTGATCCGGAGGTCGACACCGGCGATGTCGTCGCGCCGCGCCGCGAGCGCGGTGAAGAACCCGGGGTCGAGGAGCAGTTCCTTCTCCAGCGGCATGGACTGCTCCACCGCGCGGCGTACCACGGCGGCGTCGGCGGACGCCGTGGCACGGCGCAGTTGCACCGCCGTGTGCAGGCAGCGCAGCAGCCGCAGGTCGCGCACATCGCCGAGGAACACCGCCCCGCCGGGCCTCAGCAGCTCCAACGCCGTATCGATCACACGGGTGAGATAGCCGGCGTCGGGGAAGTACTGGGCGACCGAGTTGATCACCACGGTGTCGAAGTGGCCGGGCGGCAGGCCGTCGGCGTCCGCGGCGGACTGGACGCGCAGTTCCACCCGCCCGCCCAGGCCCTGTTCGGCCGCCTGGGCCCGGAGCCGGCCGACGGCGTCCGCCGAGATGTCGGTGCCCCAGTAGGTCTCGCACTCCGGCGCGAGCCGCGAGAGGAGCAGGCCGCTGCCCACGCCGATCTCCAGCACCCGGGAGGGCCGCAGCTCGCGGATCCGCGCGACGGTGGCGTCCCGCCACTGGCGCATCTGCTCGACGGGTATCGGCGTTCCGTCGTAGCTGCTGGTCCAGCCGGCGAAGTCCTCGCCGAACGGGGGCGGCTCCGCGCCGGCGCGCCCGTCGCCGTAGAGGGAGTCGTACACGTCCTGCCACTCGCCGAGCTGGGCCCGTGCCACCTCGTCGTCCCGCTGTTCGCCGACCGCCGGGACGACATAGGCCACCAGTCGCGCATCGGACGGCCGGTCCTCCCGGGCGACCACGGCGACCTGTGACACGGCCTCGTGCCGGGACAGCACCGCCTCGATCTCGGCGGGTTCGATCCGGTGTCCGCGGATCTTGATCTGCTCGTCCGCGCGGCCGGTGAAGACCAGCAGTCCGTCCGTGTTCCACCGGGCCAGATCCCCGGTCCGGTACATCCTGGCTCCCGGGCCGCCGAACGGGTCCGCCACAAACCGCTCCGCCGTCGGTCCTGGCCGGTTCAGATAGCCCCGGGCGAGCTGCGCCCCGGCCAGATACAGCTCCCCGGTGACACCGGGCGGCACCAGTCTCATCCGCGTGTCGAGGACATGGGCCCGCGTGTTCGGGACGGGCCGCCCGATCGGCACCGGGCCGTCCCCGATCGCCGCGCCGGGCGGCACCCGGTGCACGACACAGCCCACCGTGGCCTCGGTCGGCCCGTACTCGTTGACCACCGCGGCCCCCGGCCGCGACCTCCGCCACGGCCCGAGCTGCTCGCCGGTGAGCTGTTCACCGCCCACGACCAGCTCCGCGACCGGCGCCGGTGTCCCGGGCCGGGTGTCGAGCAGCGCGAGATGGCTCGGGGTCGCCTTGAGGAAGGTGTACGGACCCGGGGCGGAGGCTCCCTCCGACACCTCTCCGACCAGCACTCGTCCGCCGGCCGTCAGCGGGACGAACAGCGCCGTGACGGTCAGGTCGAAGGAGACCGGCGAATGCAGCAGCACCGTCCCGGCCGTGCCCGGGTACGCCTCGCGGGCGAAGTCCAGGTAGGCCGCGAGCGCCCGGTGTTCGACGACCACGCCCTTGGGGCGGCCCATGGAACCGGAGGTGTAGATCACATACGCGGGGTGGCTCGATCGCAGTGCCGTCGTCCGGTCGGTGTCCGACGGATCGCGCTCGGGCTGTTCCGCGACGGCCCGCGCGGTCTCCGCGCCGTCCGTCCCGATCCAGCGCACACCCTCCTGGGGCAGGTCCGTGACCAGCGCGCTCAGGGTGAGTCCGCAGCTCACGCGGGCTTCGCCGAGCATGGGGCGAAGCCGCTCGGCCGGGTGGGCGGGGTCGAGCGGCAGATACGCGGCGCCCGTCTTGAGGACGGCCAGCAGCGCGACGACGAGGTCGGCCGAGCGGGGCAGGGCGACCGCCACGACATGCTCGGGTCCCGTTCCCCGGGCGATGAGCAGATGCGCCAGACGGTTGGCCCGCGCGTTCAGCTCGGCGTAGTTCAGTTCGGTGGTGCCGTCGGTCACGGCGACCGCGTCCGGCGTACGCGCCGTCTGTGTCTCGAAGGCCCGCGGCAGCGGTGTCGGCCGGGTCTCGGACTCGGTGCCGTTCCATGTCACCAGCAGCTTTTCGCGCTCGGTGGCGTCGGTGAGGCCGAAGGCGCTGATCGGCAGGTTCCGTCCGGCCGCCGCCGCTTCCAGCAGCCGTACGAACCGGGCCGCCAGGGCTTCGGCGGTGCCGGGGTCGAAGAGATCCGTGCTGTACTCCAGCACACCGTCGACCCGGTCCGGGCGGCCGTCGCCGGTGTACCGGTCGGTGAGGCTGAACAGCAGATCGAACTTGGCCGCGTCCACTTCGGCGACATCGGGGGTGACCCGCACTCCGGGCAGGGTGAATTCGGGGGCGGCGTTGTTCTGGAGCGTCAGCATCGTCTGGAACAGCGGGTGCCGGGCCGCCGACCTGACCGGGTTGAGCACCTCGACGAGGTGCTCGAAGGGCACGTCCTGGTTCGCGTAGGCGGCCAGGTCGGTTTCGCGCACGCGCTCCACCAGGCCGGCGAAGGTCGGGTCTCCCGAGGTGTCGACGCGTATCACGAGCGTGTTGACGAAGAACCCGACGAGGTCGTCGAGCGACTCGTCGGTGCGCCCGGCGATCGCGCTGCCGAGCGGGATGTCCGTGCCCGCGCCGACTCTGCTGAGCAGGGCGGCCAGTCCGGCCTGGAGCACCATGAAGAGGGTCGCACCGCACTCGTGCGCCAGTTCGGCGAGACGGCGGTGCAGCTCCGGCTCCAGGGTGAACAGCGTCTTTCCGCCGCTGTGGCCGCTCACGGCGGGGCGGGGCCGGTCGGCGGGCAGGTCCAGTTGCCCGGGCAGTCCGTCGAGGGCGCGGACCCAGTGGGCGAGCTGAGTGGAGATCAGACTGTCCGGGTCGTCCTCCCGGCCCAGCAGCTCCCGCTGCCAGAGTGTGTAGTCGGCGTACTGAACAGGCAGCGGGGTCCACTGCGGGGCCCGGCCCGCCCGGCGCGCCGCGTAGGCGTCGGAGAGATCCCGGGCGAACGGGACGTTCGACCAGCCGTCCCCGGCGATGTGGTGGATCACCAGCAGCAGCACATGCCGGTCGCTCCCGAGCGCGAAGAGGTCGGCGCGCATCGGCGGCTCACCGGTCAGGTCGAACCGGTGGCCCGCCGCGTCGGCGAGTGCTTCGTCCAGTCCGGCGGCGTCGATCCGGTGGACGGGAAGCCGGACCAGCGCCTGGTCCGGGGCGAGGACGACTTGACGGGGTGTTCCGTCGGTGTCCGGGAAGACCGTACGAAGGGTCTCGTGCC
>NZ_BMWG01000020.1:0-30983 GCF_014651115.1 Streptomyces inusitatus
ACTGGGCGTCAGTCAACGACACACCTGAACCAACGACCAGAAGATCCCTAAGAAACGCCCTAGGTCGTCCCCGCGGACCCGGCCCGGGACTCCACGTCCGCGCACGAGATCCCGTTCCCCGGCGGTTTCTCACCGCCCGCAGGAGCGGAAACGACTTTTGCAGGTTGTCATTGCAGCCGCCTCCCGAAGGCCCAAGAATGGAAGCCGGAGGGTGGGGGAATTTCCACAGTCACAGAATCAGGACCGCTCAATTCCTTGATTCCTCCCCCGGCTTGTGGAAATGGGGAAACGGGTGCGTTGCGCGACGCGCCCCAGAAATACCCGGCTGCTGTGCCCGCCCGGTGATTCCCGGCGGTGGCCGTGATGCCTGCTGCATTCCCGCAGCGAAATCACTGACGTACTCCCTGCTCTGCTCATGCGCCGTGCCGTGTTCCTCCTGCGCCGATCGCCATGGAGTGAACAGCCGACCGAATCGAATCAGGAGTGGATGCCATGAATTCCGTGAGCCTCGAAGGCGGACTGCCGAGAGCCGCCGTTTCCAAGGAGACACAGGAATGGCTGGGGCGCATTGAAAAGATCACCCCGCTCATCGCGGACCGCCGTGCCCAGGCCGACCACGCCCGGGTCACCTCCCGCGCGGTCATGGAGACACTGCGCGACCTCGGAGTGACCCGTATGTGGGTGTCACGGGAGTTCGGCGGCGGGCAGGTCAGCCTGGAGACCGGATCGGCCGTGATCCAGGCGCTGGCCCGGCTGGACGCCTCCGTGGCCTGGCAGATCGGGGTCCAGGGAGCGATCGGCCGGCTGGCCGACTACCTCCCGGAACCCACCTCCCGCAAGCTCTTCAAGGACCACCCCGGACTGGTCATCGGCGGCGTCAACCCCACCGGCCGCGCCGAGGCCGTCGACGGCGGATACCTGCTCAGCGGCACCTGGGGCTTCGCCAGCGGATCCGCCCACGCCGACTGGTTCGTCTGCGCCGCCCTCGTGACGGACGGCGGCAGGGTGCGCCAGAGCGCCAAGGGCCCCGAGACGCGCATGCTGTTCGTGCCCCGCTCGGACGTCGAGATCCAGGACACCTGGTACACCATCGGGCTGCGCGGCACCGGCAGCAACGACTACAAGGTCCTCGACTCCTTCGTCCCCGACGACTTCACCGTCAGGGGCGCGGACATGCTGCGGCCCCCGGCCGAGCGCCAATCGCGGGCGTACGCGGCGAGTTACTACGACTTCGGGCCCTTCACCTCGACCTCCACCGCGCTCGGCATCGCCCAGGACGCGCTGGAATCGTTCAAGACGCTCGCCGAGGGCAAGACCCCGGCCGCCGCCGGAACCACCCTGGCGCGGAGTCACACCGTCCAGGAGAAGCTGGCGCGGGCGGAGATGCGGCTGTACACGGCACGCCTTCTCCTGGCGGACTCCGCGAAGAAGACGATCGAGTACGGCGAGACGGGCGGCGACGCGCTGAGCGCCCTGGTCCGGCTGACCGCCGCGACCGTCGCCGAGAGCGCCGTCGAGACCGTCGACACGCTCTACAGACTCGCAGGCGCCAGCTCCATCTACACCACCAGCCGTCTCGAACGGTGTTTCCGGGACGTCCACACCGCGGTGAAGCACATCACCCTCTCCTCCACACATTTCGAGATGGCCGGCCAGTACCTCACCGGCGGGGAACTCCAGATGCGCCGGTGACGCCATCCGGCACGAGGCACGGCGGAACAGCCCCGGACACGCCGGCCACCCGGCCGGCATTTACCGAAGAAAGGTCGCAGTCATGGAAACGATGAAGGCCGTACAGCTCCTGGCTCCGCGCAAGACCGTCCTCGCGGACCTTCCCACCCCGAAGACCCCTGCGGACGGACTGCTGTTGAAGACGCGCTGCGTCTCGATCTGCTCGACCGACATCTCCTTCTTCGAAGGACATCTCTTCCCGTCCGAGTACCCGGTCATCCTGGGACACGAGTACCTGGGCGAAGTCGTCGACATCGGAGCGGAGTTCGACGGCGCGGGCGTCGACATCAAAATAGGCGACCGCATCGTCTACTGGGGGCAGACGGACTTCGGCGGCTTCGCCGAGTACCGCAGCGTGCGCCCCATCTTCTCCGGACAGGTGAAGGAGGACGTCTTCAGCGCGGACCGCAACTTCCACGACGACCGGAGGGCGGCCGCGGTCAAAATACCCGACGAACTGAGCGATCTTGAGGCGTCCTTCATCGAACCGGTGACCGGAGCCCTCCGCTCCATCCTCGCCAACCCTCCGAGCATCGGCGACAAGGTGCTCATCCTCGGCACGGGCCCCATCGGAGTCATCGCGGGCAGCGTGATCAAGAGGCTGCTCGCCCCGAACTCCGTCGTCTCCGTCGACACCAACCCCGCCCGCAACACCTTTGCCGAGCAGCAGTTCTCCGACCGGGCCTATCTGCCCGACGAACTGATCGAGACGGTCGAGGAGGGCACCTACGACTACATATTCGACGCGCTCCCCACCGTCGAGGGCGTGAGCGAGGACAAGGACCCCCGCCGGGTCGCCATGCGCAAGATGAAGGCCGGCGGCCGCTACATCCTGTACGGGGCCTCCCAGGAGATGCAGAAGTTCGACACCTGGCTGATGCTCGCCAAGGGCATCAACATCCGCTCCGCGCCCTTCGACGTCACCCACTTCCCGATGCACCACAGCGCCAACGTCATCGCCTCGGCCATGCAGATGCTGCTCACCGGCATCGTGGACGGCAAGGCGCTCCTGTCCACCGTCCACAAGTTCGACGACTACGACGGCCTGGTGGACATCCTTGAGAGCTACCGGACCACCACCGACCTCAAGACGATCGTCGACTTCCGCAAGTAGCGCCGCTCCGTCCGCCGGCCGGGGCCGGCGGACGGACCCCACCCACGGCGCCCCCGGGTGCGGCCGGCGCCGCGAGCGGCCTTCCATGGCTCTCCTGGACGAAGGAATCCCCTATGACCGTCGACTCCGCAGAATTCACCCGCGCCATGGCCCGCGTCCCGGCACCCGTCACCGTCGCCACCACCGTCACCGCCTCCGGCGAGCACCGGGGCTTCACCGGCAGCTCCTTCAGCGCGCTCTCCCTCGACCCGCCGCTCGTCCTCATCTGCCTGGACAAGAAGGCCAGCACCCACGACGCGTTCACCACCGCCGAACACTTCCTCGTCAACGTCCTGGCACGCGGACAGGCGGAGGTGGCCCTGAGATTCGCCAAGTCCGGCGTGGACCGGTTCGCCGACGGCGACATGGTGCCGTGCGAACGAGGACTCCCCGGCCTGGCCGCCGCCGCGGCGCGCGTCGCCTGCTCCCTTCACGCCGTGATGGACGGAGGTGACCACAGCATTCTCGTCGGCCGGGTGGAGACGGCGTACGTGAGCACCCGCACCCCGCTCGTCTACAGCGACCGCGCCTTCGCCCTGCCCGTACCGGCCGACCGGTTGACGGCGGTCCGGTGACCCTGCCGACAACCGAGACCGAGACCGGCCACGGGCCCGGGGCAGAGACCGGGCCTGGGCCCGTGGCCGAGGCGGAGACCCGGCCCGGGACGGCCCCGCCCATCGCCCGACCCCTGCGCGTGGCCGTCCTGGGCACGGCCCATGTCCATCTGCCGGACCATCTCGCCGCCATCGAACAGCACCCGGACGCGCGGCTGGCGGCGCTCCACCCGGGAGAGCCGCCCTGGCGTACCCCGGTCCCGGGCGCGCCCCTGGCCCGCACCCCCGCACAGGCGCTGTCCGGGGCCGACGCGGCGGTGCTCGCCTCCACCACCGCCGAGAACGGCCCCCTCCTGGAACTGGCCCTCGCGGCCGGAGTGCCCGTACTCGCCGAGAAGCCCCTCGGGGCCGACCCGGCGGAGACGGCCGGACTCGTCGCCGCCATCGAGGCCGCCGCCGTGCCCGCGACCACCGCCATGTTCCTGCGCCGCGCTCCCGCGCTGCGCCGGGTCCGGACGCTGCTGGCCGAAGGGGCGCTGGGACCGGTGGTGAGCGGCCACCTCCGCTTCAGCCACGCGGGCCTCGCCGACGGCGTGTTCACCGGCGGCGCGGGCTGGATGCTGCTGCCCGAGCACGGCGGCCGGGGCGGCTTCGCCGATCTCGCGCTCCACCTCGTCGACCTGCTGAGATGGCTGGACCCCTCGGCCCCTCTGGGGATGAGGGCGCGGCGGCTGCGCCACCACGGCCGCCGGCCGCTGGACGTGGGGGGTACGGCGCTTCTCGACTGGGGCGGCGCGACCGTCTCCGTGCACGCCGGCTGGACGGTCCGTCCCGGCGGGACCCATCTGCATCTGGAGGGCGAGGAGGGGTCGGTGACCGTCGACGGAGGCCTGTTGACGCTCGCGACGGGCGGCGGCACACGGCGCACCGAACACCATCCGCCGCCCCGGGCGGGGGACGCGCTGGGGGCCTTCCTGGACCAGTTGCTGGGGCGGGACGTCTGGACCCCGCCGAGCCCCGCCGACATCCTGCACACCGCCAGGGTCCTGGCGACGGACCCGCCCGGGCGGCGGAGTGCGCGTGGCGAACAGTACTTACATCCACGTACTAACGTACTGTACTTATTTACGCGTACAATCGAGTGATCAACCTTGAGGGGCTGTCATGCAGTTCGGGATCTACAGCGTGGGCGACGTCACTCCCGACCCCACCACGGGCAGAGTGCTGACCGAGCACGAGCGGATCAAGTCCATGGTGACGATCGCGCTCAAGGCGGAGGAGGTCGGCCTGGACGTCTTCGCGAGCGGGGAGCACCACAATCCGCCCCATGTGCCCTCGTCCCCGACGACCATGCTCGGCTATATCGCGGCCCGCACCGAGCGCATCCTTCTCTCCACCGCCGTCACGCTGATCACGACGAACGACCCCGTCAAGATCGCCGAGGACTACTCGATGCTCCAGCATCTCGCCGACGGCCGGGTCGATCTGGTGCTCGGGCGCGGCAACACCCCGCCCGTCTACCCGTGGTTCGGCAAGGACATCACGCAGGGCATCCCGCTCGCCGTCGAGAACTACGCGCTGCTGTACCGGCTCTGGCGCGAGGAGTCGGTGGACTGGCGGGGCCGCTTCCGGAGCCCGCTCCAGGGCTTCACCGTCGCGCCCCGCCCGCTCGACGGGGTGCCGCCCTTCGTCTGGCACGCCTCCATCCGCAGCCCGGAGATCGCCGAACAGGCCGCCTTCTACGGGGACGGCTTCTTCGCCAGCAACATCCTCTGGCCCAAGGAGCACTTCCAGCAGCTGATCGGCCTCTACCGGGAGAGGTACGCCCACTACGGCCACGGCACTCCCGAGCAGGGGATCGTGGCACTCGGCGGACAGGCGTTCATGCGCAAGAATTCCCAGGACGCGGTACGGGAGTTCCGCCCCTATTTCGACAATGCGCCCGTCTACGGACACGGCCCCTCGCTCGAAGACTTCGCCGCCCAGACGCCGCTCAGTGTCGGCAGTCCCCAAGAGGTCATCGAGAAGACCCTTAAATTCAGGGACTACTTCGGCGACTATCAGCGGCAGATGTTCAACATGGATCATGCAGGACTTCCGCTGAAGACCGTTCTCGAACAGCTGGACATTCTCGGGGAAGAGGTCGTGCCCGTCCTCCGCAAGGAGTTCGCGAAGGGCCGGCCCGCCGAGGTCCGCTCCGGCCCCACGCACCCGGCCCATGTCCAGACCCACCGCCCGGAGCAGGAACTCCGCTGAACCACCGCCCCCGGGGCGACGGCTGACGGCATCCGTCCCGGCATTTCCCTCCGCCATGGAAAATGGTGGGAGAGAAATGCCGGGCGGTGCTTCTGCATGCCCTTTTCCAGAGAATCCAAGTCATCGCCGCGTGATGGGGCCGACTTCTCATAGTCGTATTCCAAATAAGGTGCACAGAGCCACTCCAGAGGATTTGGTCCTAAGCTTCTCGATGAATCCAGGACGGCGGATCAAAACTCGGAGGAAATCGATGACATCGACTGTTTCCCCTACCCCCCTGATGGACCTCACCCTCGGTGTGTACGCGTTCAAGGCGCTGGCCCTGTCCACGGAGCTGGAGGTCTTCACGGAGCTCTCCGGCGGCCGGAGCATCACACTGGAGGGCTTCGCCGACCGGCACGGCATCCATGTGCGCCCCGCGGAGCTGCTGCTGACGGGCTGTGTCTCGCTGGGCCTGCTCCAGCTCGACGACGAGGGGCAGTACGGCAACACGCCGCTGTCGGAGGAGTACCTCGTCAAGGGGAAGCCCCGGTACTTCGGCGGCTGGGTCACACTGGTGGACAAGCACGAGTACCCCGCCTATCTGAAGATGGAGGACTCGCTCCGCGGCAACCACCCGAGCACCTGGGACGTGGAGAACCAGAAGTCGCTGTTCCAGCCGGACGACCCGATCGTCAAGGAGCACTTCTGGGACGCGATGCACTCGCTCTCCGCCTACACGGCGGGGCAGCTCGCGCAATCCATCGACTTCAGCAAGATAGGGAAGCTGCTGGACGTGGGCGGCGGCGGGGCGGCGTACGACATCGAGCTCTGCCGGCGGCACCCGCATCTGAGGACCACCGTCTTCGACCTGCCGTTCGTGTGCGAGCTCACCAGGCCCCGGGTGGTCGCGGCCGGCCTGGCGGACCGGATCGACTTCGCCAGCGGTGACTTCTTCGAGGTCGGCGGGGTGCCGGAGGGGTACGACGCGATCCTGCTCTCCAACATCCTGCACGACTGGGGCATCGAGGACGCGCGCAAGATCCTCCGCGCCTGCGCCGAGGCACTGCCCTCCGGCGGTGTCCTGCTCATCACCGAGGCCTTCGTGGACGACGACAAGCGCGGACCGGTGCCCGCCGCGATGATGAGCCTGAACATGCTGGTCGAGACCTGGGGGCGGAACTACACCGCGGCCGAGTACGCGGAGTGGATGGCGGAGTTCGGACTCAAGTCCGAGGGCATCACCCCGTTCGACGGGCAGGGCGCCAATGGAGTGCTGGTCGCCCGCAAGCCCTGACCCGGGCTTCGCGCGAGGCCCGGGGGCGGCGGCCCGCCGCCGCACGGCGCGGTTCCGCCCCCGGCCCGCGGATGTCCCCGCCGCCCGGGAGTCCCGTCGCCACCGCGAGTGTCGCCTCGCCGTGGCGGCGGGCCCGGCCCGGGCTCAGCCGCCCGAGGGGACCCGGGCGGTGGCCGCCTCCACGGCGACGTCGCTGAGCTTGCCGGCGAGGATGGTGTCGAGGAGTCCGGGGTAGCGGGCGTCGAGATCCTCACGGCGGAGCGAGAGGAGATTCTCGCGCCCCGAGGGCTGCTGCCAGATGACGCCGCTCTCCCGCAGCACCCGCCAGTGGTGTGTCATGGTCGACTTCGCGGTCACGCTCAGGACATTGAGCACACTGCCGCAATTGTGCTCTCCGCCGGCGTCGAGGACGCGGACGACGGCCAGTCGCATGGGGCTCCCCAGCGCGGACAGGACGCTCTCGATCCGGATCTGATCGCGGTCTGGATGGCGAGGAATCATGCTTCCACCGTACCGCGACAGTCCAACAGTATTGCTCGATCTGTTCGTGCCAATTTCACGCGTTTGCTCACATTTCTGGCTTATGTACAGGAAAGACGGTCGGGTTCGCGTGGAGATCCAGCGGAACGCCCGGAGTTCGGGCCGGGGCGCGGATGCCGCCCCCAACTGCCCTCGTACACAGGGCCGTCCAGGGCGCCGCCCGACCGACTCGGGTGCTGTCAGGGTCCCTGACGTGTGGGAATCCCTCAACTGTGCCTCATTCAGCGGTCGTTGGCCGGTCACTTCCCCGGGTCGCCCGGGTGTACCGAGCTTGCTAACCGTCCGTATGTACGTAAGGATACGTACGATCTAATCGGACGGGCGCCTCCGCCTGTCAACTGGCTGAGACCCAAAGAGGGGCACACTCACATGTCCACTTCATCCGCGTCGCAGGGGAAGACCCCGGACGGCGCCAAGAAGCGGTTGGGCTGGACCCTGGCGCTTCTGGCGCTGGCACAGCTGATCTACGCGCTCGACCTCAACATCGTGTTCGTCGCGCTCCCCGAGATCGGCGAGGATCTGGGCTTCCCGGGCCAGACCCAGCAGTTGGTCGTCAGCGCGTACGTCGTCTTCGCGGGCGGCTTCCTGCTCTTCGGCGGGCGCGCGGCGGACCTGCTCGGCCGTCGCCGGATGTTCGTGCTCGCCCTGGCCCTGTACGCCGTCTCCTCCCTGGCGGGCGGACTGGCCACCAACTCGACCGTCATCATCGTCGCCCGGGCCATCCAGGGCATCGGCGGAGCCCTGCTGCTCCCGTCCACCCTCTCCCTGATCAACACACTCTTCGAAGAGGGCCCCAAGCGAAACCGGGCACTGGCCGTCTGGGGCGGCGCCGGAGCCAGCGGTCTGACCCTCGGCGCACTGCTCGGCGGCGTCCTCACCGAGAACTTCGGCTGGCCCGCCGTCTTCTTCGTCAATGTCCCCCTCGCCGGAATCGTCGCGCTGGCCGCCCTCTTCGTCATCCCGCGAGACCCCGCCCAGGGCGCGCGCCGCAAGTTCGACTTCCCCGGCTCCCTCAGCGTCACCGCCGGTGCCACCCTCCTCGTCTTCGCCCTCGTCCAGGGGCCCGAGATGGGCTGGAGCAGCGCGGTGGTCATCAGCTCCTTCATCCTCGCGGTGATCCTGCTGGCGGTCTTCACCGCCGTGGAGGCGCGCAGCGCCGACCCGCTGATGCCCTTCCGGCTGTTCCGCAACCGCAACCTCACCGTCGGCATGACGATCACCTTCATCTACATGGCGACGTTCGGCGTCCTGCCGTACTTCCTCACCGTCCTCATGCACACCGTGCACGGCTACAGCGCCCTGGAGACCGGACTCGGCTTCCTCATCCCCTCCATCGCCATCGCCGCCGGCACCCAGCTCGGCGAGCGGCTGACCACCCGTATCGGCATCCGCACCACCCTGCTCATCGGCTTCGTCATCGGTGTGATCGGCACCGTCGGGCTGGCCTTCGGGTTCGGCGCGGACATCAGCTACTGGATGCTCGTGCCCGGACTCGTGGTCTCCGGCGTCGGCCAGGGCATCGTCTGGACCTCCATGTGGATCGCGTCCGCCACCGGAACCCCGGCCCATGAGCAGGGCGTCGCCAACGGCATCGCCTCCACCACACTCAACATCGGAAACGCCATCGGCCTCGCGGTGTTCACCGTCCTCGCGGACATCGGAACCGACGGCAAGGCCGGGGAGGCGCTGCGCGTCGCCACCGCCGACGGCGAGTTCCTCGTGGTGCTGCTGACCGCCGCCGCCATGGTCCTCGGACTGGTCGTCACCCTCACCCTGCGGCGTCAGTCCGCCGCACCGCCCACCGCCGTACCGGAGAGCGAGGAGGCTCTCGCGGCCAAGTGACCCGCACGGCGGGCGGCCTCCGCCGACGGTTCATCCGTCCGGCCCCGGCCGCCCGCCGCACCGGCCAGGCCCGGATCTCCGGCGAGGTCACCACCAAGGCCCACGCCGACCTCCCCACCCTCGTACGCGAGAAGATCCTGGAGATCGGGTACGACTCGTCGAAGTCCGCAGGAACGGGGCCGCGCACTATCCGCGCCCCGACGGCAAGACCCAGGTCACCATCGAGTACCTCGGCAGCCGAGCCGCCCCTCCCGGCCCGTCCACCGTGCCGATTCCCTCGCCCCGATCCCAGGTTCAAGGAGTGACTGCCGTGCGTATCGCCGTGACCGGTTCGATCGCGACCGACCATCTGATGGAATTCCCCGGGCGTTTCACCGACCAGCTCATCGCCGACCGGCTGGAGCGGGTGTCGCTGTCGTTCCTCGCGGACCGGCTCGAAGTCCGCCGAGGGGGCGTCGCCGCCAATATCGCCGTCGGCCTCGGCCGGCTCGGTCTCAACCCGGTGCTCGTCGGCGCGGCGGGCGTCGACTTCGCCGAGTACGACACCGGGCTCCGGGCGGCGGGTGTGGACACCTCCTCCGTCAGGGTCAGCGACACCCTGCACACGGCCCGATTCGTGTGCACCACGGACACCGAGCAGAACCAGATCGCCACCTTCTACGCGGGGGCGATGTCCGAGGCCCGTGAGATCGACCTCGCCGAGGTCGCCGCCCGCCCCGGCGGCATCGCCCTGGTCCTGATCGGCGCGGACGATCCCGCCGCGATGCTCCGGCACACCGCGACCGCCCACCGGCTGGGCATCCCGGTGGCCGCCGACCCCTCCCAGCAGCTCGCCGGACTCGACGGCGACCAGGCGCGCGAACTGGTCGACGGGGCCACCTGGCTGTTCACCAATGAGTACGAATCCGCCCTGCTGCGGGAGCGCACCGGCTGGAGTGAGAAGGAGCTGCTCAACCGGGTCGGCACCTGGATCACCACCCTCGGGGCCGGCGGAGTCTCCCTCGCGAGCGCCGACGGCCCCCCGGTGAGCATCCCCGCGATCCCTCCGAGGCGGCTCGCCGACCCGACCGGGGCGGGCGACGCGTTCCGCGCGGGATTCCTCACCGGAATCGCCTGGGAGTGGCCGTACGAGCAGGCCGCCCGGCTCGGCTGCACCCTGGCCACCGTCGTCCTCGAATCCGTCGGAACCCAGGAGTACAAGCTTCTGGCGGCGGATCTGATCGCCCGGATCGACGAGACGTACGGGCCGGAGGCCGCCCGTGCCATAGCACCTCAGCTGGTGGGCAGGTCATGACCACGGACAGCGCCGCCGTACGGGCCGCGGCTCTTCGTGAACGAGATCGACACGGCCGGCCTGGTGAAGATCCCCGGGATCGTGAAGGACGAGGTCAACCCGACGGACGTGTATGTGCTGCCGAAGCACCTGGACGAGAAGGTCGCGCGGCTGTACCTGGACGCGCTGGGTGTGGAGCTGACGACGCTCCGTCCGGAGCAGGCGGCGTACATCGGGTGTCGAGGTGGAGGGCCCGTACAAGCCCGACCACTACCGCTGCTGATCCACCCCGCCGCCCGGCCCGCACCCCCGGGCGGCACTCTCGCCCAGGGTTCCCGACAGAATCGTCACGGCGCTGCCGCTCAGCCGTACACGGTCGCCCAGTACGACGGTCCGGACCAGCCCGGCGCGGGCGGAGGCCTGGAGTCCGGTGAGGCTCTCGCGGCCGAGGCGGTCCGACCAGTAGGGCGCGAGGGCGGTGTGGGCGCTGCCGGTGACCGGGTCCTCGGGGATGCCCTCGGAGGGCGAGAAGAAGCGCGAGACGAAGTCGTACTCCGCACCGTGCTCCGTGTCGTACGCCGAGCCGTGCTCACCGTCCGCGCCGGCGGCCCGGGCGGTGATGATGACACCGCGCAGCTCCTCGGCTCGGGTCAGCTCGGCCAGTGCGGCCAGATCGGGCGTCACGGCCCGGACGGAGGCCTCGTCGGGCAGCACGGTCAGCAGATCGCCGAGCGCACCGGTGCGGAAGGTCGCCTCGGGGGCGACGCCGAGAGCCTCCGCCAGCCCCTCGGGGACGGGGACCCGGGTGCCCGGGGCGGCCGGGAAGTCCAGGACGACGGTGCCGTCGGCGTCGGCCTCGGCGACGAGGACGCCGTTCCACCGGCTGCTGAACCGGATCGGGCCGAGCAGCCCGCGCTCGGTGCGCAGCACATGGCGAGTGGCCAAAGTGGCATGCCCGCAGAGATTGGTCTCGACGAGCGGGGTGAACCATCGGATCGACCAGTCCGCGTCCGCCCCGGCGGCCGACGGGAGCGCGAAGGCGGTCTCCGAGTGGTTCATCTCCGCCGCGATCCGCCGCATCCACTGGTCCTCGGGCCATGGACCGGCGGGCAGCAGACACACCCCCGCGGGGTTTCCGCCGAAGGGCCGGTCGGTGAAGGAGTCGACGACGTGGATGTTCAAGGGGGGCGTGGCGTTCATGGGGAGAAGGTAACCAGTCCGATCACCCTCTGGCTCAGTCCAATGCATGGCCGGTGGACTGATTTCCCTTCGGTCGCACGCGGTGACCATCGGGGAGAGGATGGAGAGACCGAGACGACCGGGCGGGCGCGAGACGGCGGAGGTGCGGCACATGTTCCGGGACACCAGGGCGTTCAGCGGGTTCGCCGTCGACGACATCCCGGCGGCCAGACGTTTCTACGGGGAGACCCTCGGACTGGAGGTCGGCGAGGAGCGGGGAATGCTGACCCTGACACTCGGCGGCGGCGCGACCGTCCTCGTCTATCCGAAGCCGGACCACACACCGGCGGGGTTCACACTGCTCAACTTCCCGGTGGACGACATCGAGGAGGCCGTGGACGCGCTGGCCGCGCGGGGCGTGAGCTTCGAGCGCTACGAGGGTTTCGCCCACGACGAGAAGGGGATCGCCCGCCACGAGGGCGGACCGGCCATCGCGTGGTTCAGGGATCCGGCGGGAAACGTCCTCTCGGTGCTCCAGGAGAGCTGAGCGGGCCTGCCCTTCCGCTACCGCCCGGCATCCGTGACGCCCGCGTCGGCGCCGATGCCGATGCCGAGCAGCGCGGTCAGCTCCAGGACCTCCTGGCCCCCGGGCGCTTCCGACGCCTTGTGCAGCGTCAGCGCCTCCCCCCAGCAGGCACGGGCGCGGTCCTCCTGGCCGAGCGAGTGGAGCGCCCGGCCCAGCGCGAGCAGCACCCCGGCGCGTATCCGGTCGCCCCCGATGCAGCCGATCGCCAGAGCCTGTTCGGCATGGTGGGCGGCGGCGGCCGGACGCCCCGCGCCCAGATGGGTCTGGGCGATACGGAAGTGAGTCGTCCCCTCCCACAGCCGCTGCCGGTTCACCGCGAAGCCGTGCAGCGCCGACAGATGCTCCTCAAGGGCTTCGGCATGGCGGCCCGCCCTCGTCAGCGCGTTTCCCAGGGTGTAGCGGGCATTGGCCGTCCGCAGGGTCAGACCATGGGCCGACAGCATGTCCACGCCCTTGCGCGCCAGCTCGATCGCCTCGTCGACGCGGTCCATGGTCAGATACCCCTGGGCGAGATTGCACAGCGACATGGCCTGGCCCGACTCATTGCCGTAGGCTCCGGCGTCCTCGACGGCCTGCCGTAGAAAGCGCTCCGATTCGGCGTGCCGGTGCTGGGCGAGCGCGATGATCCCCCGGTCGTTGCCGGCGGCGTAGACGAGCGCGATGTCCTCCGTCTCCGCCGCGAGCAGCGCGGCCCGGCGGGCGTGCTCGCCCGCCTCGCCGTAGCGACCCGCCATCAGCTCCACGGTGGTCAGCGCGGTGTGGGCCCGGCCCAAGGCCCGGATGTCGCCCGCCGCTCCGGCGGCGTCCCACGCGACTCGCGCGACCGTGGCGTACTGCGCGGAGTGCGCGCCCCACTCCGCGAGATTCTTGGCGGCCCAGAGCAGATCGACGGCGCGTTTGAGCAGGCCGTCCGCCGTGGACTGACCGACGCACGCCAGTACGCACTGCGCCTCGGTGTGCAGCCAGTCGACGGCCTCCCGCCGGTCGGCGAAGGGCAGCCCCTCGTGCGCGGTGGCCTCCAGATGGTCGGGCAGTCGGTCGCCGGAACGTTCGACCGCGTAGGCCCGGGCGGCGGTGGCCAGGTAGAAGTCGAGGAGACGGGAGCGCGCGGCCAGGGCCGCCGCTTCCCGCTCGTCGCGCTCGGCGCAGGTACGCGCGTACAGCCTGACCAGGTCGTGATATCCGTACCGGCCCGGCACCGAGGACCACAGCAGCGAGCTGTCGATCAGCGCTTCGAGGAGATCCTCGGCGTCCTGGGGAGCCAGCCCCAGCAGCGCGGCGGCGGCCGGGAGCGAGATGTCCGGCCCGTCGGCGAGCGCGACCAGCCGGAAGGCGCGCGCCTGCGCGGGCTCCAGCTGCGCGTAGCCCAGCTCGAAGGTCGCCTTGACGCCGAGGTCCCCGGCGTGGAGCTCGTCGAGCAGCCGGCGCTTGTCGGCGAGTTTCGTGGAGAGCACGGAGACGCTCCAGCCGCTGCGGGCGGCCAGCCGCGCGGCGGCGATCCGGGTGGCCAGCGGCAGAAAGCCGCAGGCCGTCACCACATCGAGGGCCGACTTCCGGTCGGCGGTGACCCGTTCCTCGCCGACGACGCGGGTGAAGAGCTGAAGCGACTCCTCGGGGGACATCACCTCAAGATCGACCAGCCGCGCGTTCTCCAGGCCGACCAGCCGGGTCCGGCTGGTGATCAGGGCCGCGCAGCCCTCCGCGCCGGGCAGCAGCGGACGGACCTGGGCCGTGTCGCGGGCGTTGTCGAGCAGCACCAGGATCCTGCGGTGCGCCAGCAGGGTGCGAAAGAGCGCGGAGCGCTGTTCGAGCGAGTCCGGAATAGTGGAGTCCGGTGCGCCGAGGGTACGGAGGAACGCCCCCAGCACGGTGGCCGGTTCGGCCGGGCGGCTGCCCGCGCCCTGGAGGTCGGCGTAGAGCTGGCCGTCGGGGAAGTGCGGGCGCGACAGCCGGGCGGCGTGGACGGCGAGCGTGGTCTTGCCGACCCCGCCGATCCCCGCCAGCGCGGCGACCGGGGAGACCGTCCCGCCCGCGGTGGCCATCAGCTCGATCAGCCCGCGCACCTCGTCGGCGCGGCCGGTGAAGTCGGCCACCGAGGGCGGCAACTGCGCGGGCGGGCCGAAGTCCGGCGGGGCGGGAGCCGTCGTCCCCTCCCCGGCGCGGTCCAGTTCCCCGTCGGCGCGCAGGATGCGCTGTTGCAGCTGGGAGAGTTCGGCGCGCGGGTCGACGCCCAGCTCCTCGGCGAGGAGCCGGCGGGTGTCGGCGTACACCGCGAGGGCCTCGGCCTGCCGTCCGCTGCGGTAGAGCGCCAGCATGAGCAGCTCGCGCAGCCGTTCGCGCAGCGGGTGGGCGGCGGTGAGCGCGGTCAGCCCGGAGACGGCCTCCGCGTGACGCCCGGTCTCCAGGTCCAGTTCGAGACGGGTCTCCAGCAGCCGGAGCCGCCACTCGCCGAGCCGGGCCCGCTCATGGTCGGCGTACGGCCCCGGGAGACCGGCGAGCGCCTCCCCGTCCCACAGATTGAGCGCCGTGTCGAGGAGAGCACGAGCCCGGTGCGGCTCCCCGGCCGCGCGGAGCCGCTCGGCCTCCGCCGCCGCGACCTCGGCCACCGCGAGGTCCACACACGAGCGGCCGACCCGCAGGGCGTAGCCGCCGGCCTCGCTGACCAGCGCGTCCGGGGTGAGGAGCTTACGGAGCCTGGAGGCGTACGTCCGGATCGTGGCCCGGGCCTGTAAAGGGGGATCCTCACCCCAGAGCGCGTCGATCAGCTCGGACACCGTGGCCGTGCGGCCCTCGCGCAGCAGCAGCACGGTCAGCACCGTGCGCTGCTGCGGCGAACCCGGAGGCAGCGCCTTCCCGCCGCGCCAGGCACGCACCGGACCCAGCAGGCTGAAACGCAGATCGTCCCCGCCGCCGCGCACCGGACCCGCCACTCGCCCCTTCGGTATGGACAGCCCGCCCTCATCGCGCATTTCGCCCCCGCCCCCCGCCGCGGTCGCCGTTCTTCCACGGATGACGGGACGCTACGCCACGGTTCGGCGTGTCCGGAAACCGTTCGGAGTGAAGCCGCGGACCGCCGCGCGCCGGCGTACGCCACAGGCGCGCGCCCGGTGGGGCGCTCAGGGCAGCCGGGGCGAGTGGGTGACCTTGTCGACATGGTAGTAATCGGCGACGCACCCGGCGGGCCAGCTCCCGTGTTTGCCGAACGGCTCTCCCATGGCGGCGACCGACAGCGGTGTGTACGGGAGCGTCCGGGCCCCGCCCGCCGCCCGGTCGCGCAGCCACTGGTCCTGATGGTCGAAGGCCCGGGCCCTGGCCTCCATATCCGTCCCGAGCCCGGCGAGGGGGAAGGCGAGCCCGAGGCAGCATGCCGCGCAGACCGCCGCGCAGACCGCCTTGAGCGGCCCGGAGGCGACTCTCACGGCACGCCCCAGCAGCGCGCCGACGCCGACGAGCAGGGCGACGAAGAGCAGGAGGTAGTCGTTCCAGGCGCGCGAGACCGTCGCCGTTCCCGCGCCGAAGACGGGGTACGCGACCACGGTGCAGAGATAGCCCGCGACGAGGAACGTCAGCGTCCCGGCGGCGGCGAGCAGCGGCCGGTTCCTCAGCACGACCGACGAGGGCCGCGCTCCGCCGTTTCGGCACAGCAGGCCCAGCAGCATCCCGGCCGCGACCGCGCCCAGATACTCCCATGTGGTCAGGAGGGTGGCGAGAACGTGCCCGAAGGCGCGCAGCGCCCCGAGCAGCGAATCGGGCGCGAGCATCGACGTGTTCGCGCCGTACCGCTCACGACGGCTCTGGGAGCCGGGGGAGGTGAGCAGTACGACGGTTCCGACGCCGATCCCCGCGATCCCCGTGAGACACCACCGGCGCACCTCCTCGCACCGCGCGCCGGTGACGAGCCGGCGGCCGAGGAGCAGCACACAGGTCAGGACCGTGAGGGCGACGACACAGGTGTTCTCGGAGAGCGTGGCGAGGAAGCACCCCATCAGGAATGCCGCGGCCGTCGCCGCCCTCCGGCCCGTGCGGGACCGGGCCAGCAGCAGCGGAACGACCGCGGCGCACGCCAGCACCGGAGCCACCGTGTGCGAGACGGCCGAGGCGGGCCAGTAGAACGTCTTGTACGTATTGGGGCTGGCGAGCAGGAAGACGGCGGTCGCCATGGACGCCACGAGCAGCGGCAGCCCGCGCGGGACGCGCAGGGCCGCACGCCGCAGGGCCAGCGCGGTCACCGCCCACAGGATCCCCCACATGAGACCCCCGCTGACGAGGGGGAACCACTGGTGTCCCGCGATCCCGGGTTTGGAGTACGCCCCGACCAGGAGGGCGTTTCCGATGCGCCCGTTGTCCCAGAGGTAGAACTTCTCGACCATCCCGATGACGCCGCCGTCGCGCACGGCCGGCAGGAAACACCAGTCGTCCGCGCCGGGCCGGACATGCCGGCCGAACCAGGCGGCCGCGGCGAGGAGCCCGAGGGGCGGCGCGCTGAGCGCCGCCGTCCAGAGGGCCGTACGCCGTCCGCCGCCGGTCCGGTCCGTTGCGGACGGCGGCTCGGTGAGGGCTGCCTCCGACGCCTCGACGGCCATGGGCGATTCCGCCTTTCGTTCGTTCGTCATCGCTGTCGCCCGGACGGCGCGACCGCGCCGGAGGTGATGGCCCACCGGGCCAGCAGAAAGGAGAACGGCGTGACCAGCACTCCGGCGGCCACGGCCGAGATGTTCTTGTCCATCCCCAGCACGCCGACCGCGAGCTGGAGCAGGATTCCCGCTCCCACCAGACCGGCCACGCCGGACGCCGGATACCGGGCGAAGGCCCGCCAGGTCGGCCTGGTCCGGCAGGTGAGCCAGGAGTTGAGCAGGAAGGAGACCACGACGCTGACCGCGTATCCCAGCACATGCGCCGCCAGATAGGGGATCCAGCGGTGCGCCGAGACGTAGACCGCCAGATAGACGGCCGTATTGACACAGCCGATCGCCGCGAAGAGGGCGAACTGCCGTACGGTACGGGGCTTTCCGGCCGGGTCGGCCGTCCGTGTGCCGGGTGCGTCGGGCACATCGGATGCGTCGGATGCGTCGGGTACGTCCCGCGCGCCGGGGCGCGGTGAGGCGGCCGGCGACTCGTCCGTCTCGTACACCACGTAGTGGGGCCGGTGCTTCGCCTCGTGATGGATACGGCCCACGTACTCACCGATGACGCCGAGCGTGACGAGCTGGATTCCGCCGAGCGCGATCACCGCGGTCAGCAGGGTCGGATGCCCGGGCACGGCGACCTGGCGCAGCAGGGCGTCGAGCACGACCCAGACCGCGTACCCCAGCGCCGCCAGGAAGAGCGCGATGCCGGTGTGGAGGGCGAGCCGCAGAGGGCGGCTGTTGAAGGAGATCACGCCCTCGACGCCCCGGCCGAGCGTGTTCCCGCCGCCCGGCACCGGCCCAGGGGCGGCGTTCCGGTAGGAGAAACTCACGGTCGGATATCCGATCCAGGAGAAGATCCCCTCGGAGTACCGATTGCTCTCGGGCAGCGACAGCACGCTGTCCAGGGCGCGGCGGGACAGCAGCCGGAAGTCGCCCGGTCCGTCGACGGCCCCGATGCCCATGAGACGCTCCAGCGTCCGGCGGCCGGCCGCGCGGGCGGCGGCCCGGACCCGGCCTTCGTCACCCCGGTCGAGCCGTGCGACGACCTGGTCGTACCCCAGCCGGTGGAACTCCAGCAGCCGGGGCACGAGTTCCGGCGGGTGCCGCAGGTCCGCGTCCATGAGGATCACCGCTTCGCCCCGCGCCATGCGCGCCCCGGCGAGCAGGGCCGCCTCCCTCCCGAAGGCGCGGCTGAAGGAAGTGTGGCGCACCCGGTGGTCCGAGGCGCAGAGCGCGGCCAGCCGGGCCCCGGTGCCGTCGCGGCTGCCGTCGTCCACGTAACAGATCTCGAAGGCGAGCCGGGTCCGGACCAGTGTTCCGACGAGTGCGCTGTGGAAATCCGTGAGGGCGTCGGCCCCGGGGAGACGGGGAACGACGACGGAGATCTCTCGCCGGGTGCCGCACATCGCCGTCTCCCGCTCCACGCTTCCCGGATCCCCGCACCCGGGCATTCTCCAGCGCCGCCGATGCGGGCGGCGGCGCGAAACGCGGGAACGTGCGCCGTTGGGGTGAGAAGACCGCTACCCGCCGGGCGCGCCCCGCGGTGCCGGTGCCGGTGTCGGTGCGATCGGACGGCCCCGAGGGGCAGACCATTGGTAGCAGTAAGAGAGCATTGTCACTTTACGGTCAATTTATGCAACCTATGGTAGTATCGCAGGCTTGCCGCTCCGGTCGGATCACCCCCTGGCCGGATTCATGTGGGTCGTTCTCAGGGAGTCTCATGCGTCGCCGAATACATCCTGTGGCAGCGACGGGCGGAGTGGTGGTCGCCGGCTTCGGCGCCCTCTACCTCGCCGGGCTGCTACTGACCGGCGACGAGATACCCGAGGACACCTCGGTGCGCGGGGTGGACATAGGCGGCCTGAGCCAGTCCGAGGCCCGGCGGAAGCTGGACGAACGCCTCGGTACGAGCGCCACCGGGCCCCTGACGGTGAAGATCGGTGACCGTACCGACACCGTCGACCCGCGCCCGGCCGGTCTCGCCTTCGACGCCGGAGCCACCGCCGACCGCGCGGTCCGCGGCGGAAGCGACCCGATCACCGTGATCGGCGGGCTCTTCGGAGCCGGCGGGGGAGCCGTCGAGCCGGTGGTCCGGCTCGACGAGGACAAGACCCGGACCGCCCTCGAAAAGCTGGCCGAAAAACATGAGCGCGAGGTCCGCGACGGAGCGATCTCCTTCGTCTCCGGAGAGCCGAAGCCGGTCCTGCCCCGCGATGGGCAGACCCTGAACGTCGACGCCTCCGTCGGCGTCCTGCACTCCGCGTACCTCGCCGCCGAGCCCACGCCCGCCAACCTCCCGATCCGGGAGAAGGCCCCCCGGATCGGCGCGGCGGAGACCGAGCGGGCCATGAACGAGTTCGCCCGCCCGGCGATGTCCGGACCGGTCACGCTCACCACGGGCGGCAAGCGGATCACGATCACCCCCGCCGTCCTCGGCGAGCATCTGAAGATGCGGCCCGACGCCGACGGCCGGCTGGTGCCCGAGCTCGACGGAAAGGCCCTCACCGAGGACCCGGCGGTGGCCGCCCCCCTCGCCGCCGCCACCGGTGAGGCCGTCGAGGCCGAGCTTCGGCTCGACGGAAACCGGGTCGAAGCGGTCACCGCCGGTGAGCCCGGGCGGGAAGTCACCGCCGACTCGGTCACCGAAGCCGTGCTGCCCCTGCTCACCAAGGACGGCGCCGCGGCCCGCACCGGCGAGGTGGCCACCAAGCTGACCCAGCCCAAGGTGACCAGGGAGAACCTGGACGAACTGGGGCTGAAGGAGAAGATGTCCTCCTTCACCGTCGACTTCGAACCGGCCGAGTACCGCACCAAGAACATCGGCCGCGCCGTGGAGCTGATCAACGGCTCGGTCGTCATGCCCGACGAGACCTGGAGCTTCAACCGCACCGTCGGTGAGCGCACCAAGGAGAACGGCTTCGTCGACGGCACCATCATCCTGAACGACCAGTACGCCAAGGCCGCGGGCGGCGGCGTCTCGGCCGTCGCCACCACCGTCTTCAACGCCGTCTTCTTCGCCGGGGTGAAGCCCGTGGAGTACGGCGCGCACTCCTTCTACATCGAGCGCTACCCGGAGGGCCGTGAGGCGACGGTCGCCTGGGGCAGCCTCGATCTGAGGTTCACCAATGACTCGGGCAACGCCATCTACATCCTGGCCGAGTCCACCGACTCCTCGGTGACGATCACCTTCCTCGGCACCAAGAAGTACGACAAGGTCGAGGCGGTGCAGGGACCGCGCACCAACGTCAAGGAGCCCGGCACCCGCCCCGGCAAGTCGGAGGAGTGCCAGCCGCAGACCCCGCTGGAAGGCTTCGACGTCACCGTCGAGCGCGTCTTCCACTCCAACGGCGAGGAAGTGAAGCGGGAGCCGTTCCACACCCGCTACACCCCCCGCGACAAGGTCACCTGCGACTGAGCCGAGCCGGGACCGCTGACGCGAGGACGTCCGACAGAAGACCGCGGCCGCCGCGCCTCCACAGTGAGGCACGGCGGCCGCGGTCCGTCCGTTCCGGGGCCGTTCCGTCCGGTCCGTCCGTTCCCGTTCAGTCCCGGTCGACCCGCTGCGACACGATGTCGCCCTTGGCGGCGTCGATCTCGAAGTCGGACTCGGTCCAGTCGTCCGTGTTCGCCACCTCGACCTGCCAGACGGCGACGTTCTTGTCGTCGTCGTCCAGTTGCACCCCGGTGACGGTGCCCGGCTGCTTGTCCGTGGCCGTCTTGACCGCCTGCGCGGGCGTCTGGGTCGCCTGCGCGAGCAGCCCGGCGAGCTGCTGCTTGTCGCCCGAGTCCTGCCCCTGCTCGGCACGCTCCTCGATGACCTGCCCGGTCACGGCGTCGATGATCACGATGTGGGCCGTGCCGTCCTTCTGTGCGACGGTCGCCGACCACCGCGGCGCGCCCGGACTCCTGGAAGGCCGGGGCGAGGCCGTCTCCGACGGGCTCGGACGCTGTGGAGTGCGCTCCAGCTCAAGATCGACGAGCTTGCTCTGCGGAACCTCCGCCACCGCCTTGTCCGCCGCCTTGTCCCAGGTGATCTGGGCGGACGCGACCAGCTCCTTCCGCTGCTCCCGCTCCCGCGACAGCGACGCGCTGGCGGCCGGGGTGCTGGGCGTGGCCCGGGCCGCCCCGGCCTCCTGCCCCGCCTCGGCGGCCGAGGTCACCGAACCGCTGTCGTTGCCGCAGGCGGTGACCGACAGCAGGGAACCGACGACGGCACAGACCGCCGCGGCGGTACGGGCACGGAGAGGACGCGGAGCGCGGGCTTGCGGCTGACTCGAATCAGGGCTCATGCACCCACGGGTATCCCCTCGCCCACCGCCCCTACCGAGCCGCCGCCACGAGCCACCCGATCGGCCGCCCCCGAACCCCCGAACCCCCGCTTCCGCAGGCACTCGGCCCATCAGGCCCCGAGGCTCCGGGTGCGCGCGGAGGCGGCGACGGCATACGCCGCCGCGCTGCGCACGAAGATCGCGTGGAGTTCCCGTGCCGCCTTCGTCGTCGCCGCCGACAGCGGGCGCTGGATCACCATCAGCACGGCCGGCACCTCGCCTTTCAGGGGACGGTGGGTGATGATCCCGGAGCGCTCCAGAGG
Organism: Streptomyces inusitatus; assembly: GCF_014651115.1. GTDB lineage: Bacteria > Actinomycetota > Actinomycetes > Streptomycetales > Streptomycetaceae > Streptomyces > Streptomyces amakusaensis. Next base: position 21,610 of record NZ_BMWG01000020.1, read on the forward strand.
GTCGCCGCTGACGCTGAAGTCGGGGAGCACCGTCGCGCCCAGCCCCTCGGCCACCATCAGCTTCCCCATCTCCGCACCGTCCGTGGAGTACGAGAACGTCGGATTCCGGCCTTCCAGCAGGCGGTGCACATAGCGGTGCATCACATAGCCGGAGCGCATCACGATGAGCGGCTCTTCGAGCAGGTCGTCGACGGAGACCGCGCCGAGCGCCGCGAGCCGGCTGTCGGAGCGTACGCAGACCACCGGGCGTCCGCGCAGCAGCTCGGTGGTCTGGAGCCCGGGAGGCTTGTCGTCGCCCTGGAGGTAGTTGACCAGACCGAGATCGAGGCTCCCCTCCAGCAGCTCCCGGTGGATGTCCGCCTGCTGCCCGCCGGTGATCTCGACCTGGGTCTCCGGATGGGCGCTCCGGAAGGCCTGGACGGTCGGTACGAGCAGGGGCACCGTGGCCGCGTTGACCGTGCCGAGCCGGATCATCCGGGTGGTGCGGTGCTGATCGTCGGCGGCACGGCGCAGGGTGTCGACCGCGTCCAGCACACCGATGATGTGCGGCAGCAGCTCACGGCCGGCCGCGCTGATCCTGGCGCCGGAGCGCCGCCGGTCCAGAATATCGACGCCCAGCTCCCGTTCAAGATTCCGGACCGTCTCGCTCAGCGCGGGCTGGGAGACATGAAGCGCCTCCGCCGCACGGCGCAATGATCCGAGCCGGGTCACCGCCGCGATGTATTCGAGCTGCTCTATGCGCACGGGCCCCAACACCCTTCCACTCTTTCGAACTGACGTCCGTGCAGTGCTATCCGAGTGAAAGGCAAACCCTACCACCGGGTCGAGAATGCCGAATCGACCTCAAGAAATCAGAGCGGTACGCTCCTTGGTCAGGAGAGCTTTCGAGCGAACATGAGGAAGGGCGGTGACATCGCGATGGGAGATCTTCCGGACCGCGCGGAACTCACCCGCCGACGCCATGTCGACCTCGTCCGCGTCTCCAGCGCCCTGTGTCGGCCCGCCCGCTGAAGATCCGACTCCACGCGCCACTCCACCCCCAGGTCACCCATGCGATGAATTCTTTATGAATTCATTTCCGTGACCGACGGGTTCGGCAATCTTCGCCCGATTCCCTATGCACGGGAGTTACCGATGCCCTCGCTGTCCGCCGCCGACCCGCTGCGGTTCGCCTATTGGGTTCCCAATGTCAGTGGTGGCCTGGTCACCAGCACAATCGAACAGCGCACCGATTGGGGATACGACTACAACCGCGAACTGGCCGTGCTCGCCGAGGCCAACGGCTTTGACTACGCCCTGAGCCAGGTCCGTTACATGGCCAGCTACGGAGCGGAGTACCAGCACGAGTCGACGAGCTTCAGCCTCGCCCTGCTGCTCGCCACCGAACGCCTCAAGGTCATCGCCGCCGTCCACCCGGGTCTCTGGCACCCCGGAGTGCTGGCCAAGCTCGGGACCACCGCGGATCTGCTGTCCAAGGGCCGCTTCGCCGTCAACGTCGTCAGCGGCTGGTTCAAGGACGAGTTCACCTCCCTCGGCGAACCCTGGCTGGAGCACGACGAACGCTACCGGCGCTCCGAGGAGTTCATCCGCGCGCTGCGCGCCCTGTGGACCGACGACCACGCCGAACTGGCCGGGGACTTCTACCGGATCAGGGACTTCTCGCTCAAGCCCAAGCCCTTCGGCGTCCCCGGCCGCCCCCACCCCGAGATCTTCCAGGGCGGCAACTCGACCGCGGCCCGCACCATGGCGGGCCGGGTCTCCGACTGGTACCTCAGCAACGGCAAGGACTTCGACGGCGTACGGGAACAGCTCCGCGACGTACGCGCCTCCGCAGCGGCGGCCGGGCGGCGGGTGCGCTTCGGACTCAACGGATTCCTGATCGCCCGTGACACCGAGGCCGAGGCGCGCGAAGTGCTGAGGGAGATCGTCGCGAAGGCGGACACCGAGGCGGTGCACGGCTTCGGGACCGCGGTGCGGCAGGCGGGCCGGTCCGCGGCGGACGGCAAGGGCATGTGGCAGGACTCGTCGTTCGAGGATCTCGTCCAGTACAACGACGGCTTCCGAACCGGTCTGATCGGCACGCCCGAGCAGATCGCCGAGCGCATCGTGGCGTACAAACGCCTCGGCGTGGACCTGCTGCTGCTCGGTTTCCTGCACTACCTGGAGGAGGTCGAGTACTTCGGCCGGCGGGTGCTGCCCCTGGTGCGCGAACTGGAGGCGCGGCCCCGCGCCGCCGTCCCCGCACCGGCCGCGGCACCGGTCTGAGCCCCTGCCCCTTCACCCGCCCCGACCCGAACCCGAACCCGAAAGCACGAGAACCGAAGGAGAACACGCGCATGAGCACCACCCTCCCCGCCGACTGGACGACTCTGCCCGCCCCCACCGACGCCCCCGGCTGGATCGCACGCGCCGCCGAGGTGAGCGCCGTCCTCGCCGTCGACGCCGCCGCCCGCGACAAGGCCGGCGCGACCCCGTACGCCGAAGTCCGGCTGCTCAAGGAATCGGGCCTGGTCACTCTGCTCGGGCCCGTCGCCCACGGCGGCGGCGGCCAGGACTGGCCCACCGCGTACCGAGTGGTGCGCGAGATCGCCAAGGCGGACGGATCCATCGGCCAGCTGCTCGGCTACCACTATCTGTGGAACTGGGCCGCCCGGCTGGTCGGCACCCGCGCGCAGTGGGAGCACGTCGAGGCGGAGGCCGCCCGCAACCGCTGGTTCTTCGGCGGCGCGGTCAACCCCCGCGACGACGACCTCGTGGTGCGCGAGGAGGGCGAGGACGCCGACACCCTCGTCTTCACCGGCCGCAAATCCTTCTCCACCGGCAGCAAGGTCTCCGACGTCACCGTCCTGGAAGGCGTACTGGAGGGCACGGACAAGCACATCTTCGCCATCGTCCCCTCCGACAGCGAGGGCCTCGCCTTCCACGACGACTGGGACAACATCGGCCAGCGCCTCACCGAGAGCGGCAGCGTCACCATCGACGGCGTACGCGTCCCCTGGGCCTCGGCCGCCGGTTACACCGACAAGACGTTCGCACCGCGCGTCTACAACACCCTCAACGTCCCGGTGATCCAAATCGTGTTCATCAACTTCTACCTCGGGATCGCCGCCGGAGCACTGGAGACCGCCGCCACCTACACCCGCACCAAGACCCGTCCCTGGCTGCACGGCGGCCATGAGCGGGCCGTCGACGAACCGTATGTCATCGACGTCTATGGAGACCTCACCGCCAAGCTCTGGCAGGCCGAGGCATTCGCCGACCGGGTGGCCGAGGAGGCACAGCGGCTGCACGACGACCCCGACGCGATCACCGAGGACGCCCGGGGCAAGCACGAAGTGCGGGTGGCCGCCGCCAAGGCCGTCGCCACCGAAGCGGCGCTGGAGATCACCAGCCGGATCTTCGAGGTCACCGGGGCCCGCTCCACCGCCAGCGCCGAAGGGCTCGACCGCTTCTGGCGCAATGTCCGCACCCACACCCTGCACGACCCCATCGCCTACAAGCGGCGCGAGGTCGGCCGCCATGTCCTCACCGGGGAACTGCCCGAACCCACCTGGTACTCCTGACCCCGCAAGATCCCCGGCCGAACCCGGCCCCACCCTCTCGCGTCCCGCCCGGCCCGGCGCCGGCGGGACGGTCAGCCACCCGAGGTGAATCCCGTATGGCCACCATCCTCTCCGTCTCCGGCAGTCCGTCCCCCGCTTCCCGAACGGCGAGGCTGCTGCGTCACCTGGACGGCAGGCTCGCCGCCCAGGGCCACCTGGTGATCCCTCTCGACGTGCGGACGCTCCCCGCCGAAGCCCTGCTCGGAGCCGACCCCGGGCATCCGGCGATCGCCGCCGCCCGGCGGCTGTTCGCACAGGCCGACGGCGTCCTCGTCGGGACGCCGGTCTACAAGGCCGCCTACTCCGGGCTGCTGAAGGCCCTGCTCGATCTGCTGCCGCAGCACGCGCTCGCGGGCAAGACCGTGCTGCCGCTCGCGACGGGCGGCTCCCTCGCCCACGCGCTGGCCGTCGACTACGCGCTGCGCCCGGTCCTCTCGGCGATGGGCGCGTCCCACATCGTCCAGGGCCGCTTCGTCCTCGACCGGCACATCAGCGCCCCGGACGGCGGAACCGTCGCCGTCGACCCGGCCTCCGGGGCGGAGCTGGAACGGGTCCTCGACCACTTCTCCCTGGCGCTGGCCGCCGCCGAGTCACTGCCCCTGGCCGCCTGACATGGCGGCACGGGTGATCGCCGACGACACGGAGGCCCTGGCGGTCGCCGCCGAACTCGCCGACGCCTTCCGGGCCGGAGCCTCGGCCCGGGACGCCGGACGCCTTCTGCCGTACGCCGAACTCGACCGGCTCTCCGCCACCGGCCTCCTCGGGATCTCCGTACCCGCCGACCACGGCGGAGCCGACGTCCGCGCCCGCACACTCGCCGAGGTCTTCCGCAGGCTGGCCTCCGCCGACGCCAGCCTGGCGCAGATCCCGCAGAGCCACTTCGTCTATGTGAACGTGCTGCGCCGCCAGGGCACCGAGGCGCAGCGGACGTTCTTCTTCCGCGAGGTGCTGGCCGGCCGCCGGTTCGGCAACGCGCAGTCGGAGAAGGGGACCGCGCACATCCAGGATGTCCGCGCCAGGCTCACCCCCCGTCCGGACGGCTCCTATCTGCTGACCGGCGAGAAGCACTACGCCACCGGGGCGCTGTTCGCCGACTGGATACCCGTGCTGGCCAGGGCGGAGGGCGACGCCCCGCATGTGGCGTACATACCCCGCGACGCGCCGGGTCTCACGGTGATCGACGACTGGGACGGCATGGGACAGCGCACCACCGCCAGCGGCACCGTGCGCCTCGCGGAAGTCCCCGTCGCCGCCGACCGTGTCATACCGCACCACCTCACCTTCGACGGGCCCCAGCTGCACGGCGCGGTGGCGCAGTTGCTCCACACGGCCATCGACGCCGGGATCGCGGCGGGCGCGCTCGCGGAGGCCGTCGCGTTCGTCCGTACGAGCAGCAGACCCTGGTTCGAGAGCGTCGGCGAAGGGCACGCGACCGCCGCCGACGATCCGCTGCTCATCCAGCGCTTCGGCGAACTCGCGATCCAGGTGCGGGCGTCCGACGCACTGCTCGGCGCGGCGGCGGACGCCGTGGACGAGGCGTCCGCCGCGCTCACCGACGACAGCGCCGCCCGGGCGTCGATCGCGGTGGCGGCGGCGAAGGTCCACGCCGCGCACACGGCGGTGGAGACGGCCGACGCGCTGTTCGAGCTGTCGGGGACGCGCGCCGCCCTGGACGGCCTCAATCTGCACCGCCACTGGCGCGACGCGCGTACGCACACCCTGCACGACCCGGTCCGCTGGAAGGTGCAGCACATCGGCCGCCATGTGCTGAGCGGCACCCGGCCGCCGCGCCACGGTCTGCTCTGACCCGCCCCCCCCCGCCCCGGAGAGTCCCGTGAACCTCACCTTCCACTGGTTCCTCCCCACCTACGGCGACAGCCGCCATGTCATCGGCGGCGGTCATGGCGTGTCGGCCGGCACGGCGGGCGCGGCAGGCGGCGCGCGCCCCGCCGACCTCGGCTATCTGACCCAGATCGCCCGCGCGGCCGAGCAACTGGGCTTCGAGGGCGCTCTCACCCCCACCGGCGCGTGGTGCGAGGACGCCTGGCTGACCACCGCCATGCTGTCGCGGGAGACCGAACGGCTGAAATTCCTCGTCGCCTTCCGCCCGGGTTTCGTCTCCCCGACGCTGGCGGCCCAGATGGCCGTCACCTTCCAGCGCCACGCCCCCGGGCGGCTGCTGCTCAATGTGGTGACGGGCGGCGAGAGCCATGAACAGCGCGCGTACGGCGACTTCCTCGGCAAGGACGCGCGGTACGAACGGACCGGCGAGTTCCTCGGAATCGTCCGGGCGCTCTGGCGGGGCGAGACGGTCACCGGGCGCGGCCGGCATCTGCACGTCGAGGAGGCCCGGCTGGGCCGGCTGCCCGACCCGGTGCCGCCGATCTACTTCGGCGGCTCGTCGGCCCCCGCCGGAGAGGTCGCCGCCCGCCACAGCGATGTCTATCTGACCTGGGGCGAGCCGCCTGCCCAGGTGGCGGAGAAGATCGCGTGGGTGCGCGCCCTCGCGGCACGGGAGGGCCGGACCGTACGGTTCGGCATCCGCCTCCATGTGATCGCGCGCGACACCGCCGACCAGGCGTGGGCCGAGGCGGCACGGCTGCTGGACGGATTCTCGGCGGAGGCCGTCACCGCGGTGCAGGCGGGTCTCGCACGCAGCGAGTCCGAGGGCCAGCGGCGGATGCTGGCCCTCCACGGCGGCTCCCGGGACGGTCTGGAGATCGCGCCGAATCTGTGGGCCGGGATCGGTCTGGTCCGCGGGGGAGCGGGCACCGCGCTCGTCGGCGGCCACGCGGAGGTCGCGGAGCGGATCGTGGAGTACCACCGGCTCGGCGTCGACGAGTTCATCATGTCCGGCCATCCGCATCTGGAGGAGGCGTACTGGTTCGGTGAGGGGGTGCTGCCGAGACTGGCCGCGCTGGGGCTGTGGACCCCTTCGGGGGGCGGACCGCCGGGGGACGGAGCCGACGCGGAGGTGCCCTTCGCGGCACGAGCGCACCGCTGACCGCCGGAGCGCGCCCCGCCCCTTCATGCGTCCGCGCCGTCCCTTCGCGTGTCCGCCCGGCCGGCCGGTCTTCTTCCGGCCGGCCGGGGCGGCAGATTCAGCGCCCGGCCGGGATCACCCGGCGGTCACCGTGTCCTCGAACGTCCGGCCCGCCGCGCGGTACGCCCCGACCTCCGCCGCGACCTGCTCGGGGGTGAGGACCCGGTCCTTGATGTGCAGGACGTAGTCCACCTGCTGCTCGTACGCCCGGGGCGCGGTGGAGGTCTGGCCCGTCAGGTCCGTCAGCCACTGGTTGAAGCTGATGATCATGGAGCGTTCGGGGAGATACGCGGCGCCGTGGGTGCTGAAGAGCCGCCCGTCCACGTAGTAGCGGATGTCATCGCCGTCGATGGTGAACACCAGGTCGTGCCATCCGCCGTGGCTGCTTCGGGCCACCGTGTGCTGGTTGACGCTCTGCCCCGAGTCCGGGTCGTAGGTCTCCCAGGAGGTGGTGAAGAAGATGTTGGCGCTCTCGCCCCAGCCACCGTTGGGCAGATACTCGAAGTCGTACTCCGAGTAGTCGTCGGCCATCGGCGACTTGAGGTCGTTGATGGCGAAGAAGGTCTGCACCACATGGTCGCCGTCCGGCCCCGACCTCGGCGCGTCGCTGAATTTGACCCGGGCCGCGTAGGTGCCGTTCCTGAACTTCATCGCGGAGGTGGAGATCTCCGCCTGGCGGGTGCTCGCCGCCGTCCCGGAGGTGGAGGTCTCCAGATTCATGACGGTCTCGCCGCCCGTGGAGGTGAAGGAGATGTTCTGCGGCGACCAGGTCGCGCCCGGGACGCCGGGGCCGCCCGAGTAGGTGCGCAGCGTCCAGCCGTTGGCCGCGATCCGGGGATCGTTGTGCGCGGTGTAGTCGAAGTCGTCGAAGAGCGCGGCGCGCGGCGGATCGGTCGGCCCCCCGCCGGGCTCGGCGCCCCACACGGTGGTCCCGGCCAGCCGCGCGGTGACCTTGGGCCAGTCGCCGTACGAGGTCTGCCCGGCTCCGAAGGAGTGGTCGTCGCTCTGGTTCAGCTGCTGCCAGTCCGAGCGGTGGAAGCGCAGCTGTATGTCCCCGCTGTCCGCGCCGGGGGCGAGAGAGCCCGCCCCGGCGGTGAAACCGACCTCCAGATAGCGGTCGGCGGTGGCCGTCGGCCGGGTGAGCGTGCCGAAGGAGCCGGTCACCTGGGCGCACCCCCTCACCGCCCAGTCGCAGGAGAAGCGGTGGGCGGCATGGGCCGAGTCGGCCTTGAAATAGTAACGGATCTTCACATCGCTCAGCGGCACCGAGGCGCCGCCGGTATTGCGCACCTTGAACCAGGGCGCGGTCTGGGAGGCGGTGGCCCCGGTCGCACTGGTGCGGTACTGGACGGTGAGTCCGCCGCCTGTGGTGGCGGCGTTCGCGGCGGTGGGGAGGGTCGCGAGACCGACCGTGCCGAGGGCCATGGCGAGAGCGGCGGCCGCCGCCGTGCGCAGCCGGTGGTGGGGGGTTCTTCTCATGGCGCTGCCTCTCCTGAACGGGTGGGGCGGGCTGTCGCCCGGGTGACGTCCGGCGACAGTCCGTGACTGTACTGAAAAGGGATCCTGTCGAACTGGTGTATGTAAGTGGCATCTGAATTCGAGAGCACTGCCGTGCGGGCCGCTTCGCTGCGCCGACAGGGTGATATATGCATCTGCCACCCATACCTTCGGGCCTCGGCTCCGAACCCTGAGCGGACATCGCCCGCCCCGGGCGATCCACCCAGCAAGGAGCACCGTCATGCGCAACTCCGTCGCCACGGCCGCCGTCTGCCTGGCCGCCCTCACCACACCAGCCCTCGCGCTCGCCGAACCCGCCGCCGCGCCCGCCGCCTCGCGAAGCGGTGCCGCCGCCCCCAGAACCCTCAGCGCGCTCGGGCTCACGGCCGACCAGCGGCTCGTCCGGTTCGCCGTCGACAAGCCCTCGGCGACCAGGACCCTGGGCCGGATCAGCGGCCTGACGGGCGACACCAAGCTCGTCGGCATCGACTTCCGGGTCCAGAACCTCAAGCTGTACGGAGTCGGCGACCAGGGCGGTGTCTACACCCTCGACACCACGAACGCCACGGCCACGAAGGTCTCCCAGCTCACGGTCGCCCTCTCCGGCGCGCTCTTCGGCGTCGACTTCAACCCGGCGGCCAACCGGCTGCGCGTCATCAGCGACACCGGCCAGAACCTCCGCCACAACATCGACGACGCCACCGGCGCGCCCGGCACCGTCGCCGACGGCCCGCTGATCAACCCCACCGTGCCGCCCACCGCGGCCCAGGGCGTCACCGCCGCCGCCTACACCAACAACGACCTCGACACCGCCACGGCCACCACCCTCTTCGACATCGACACCCTGACCGACCGCGTCGACCTCCAGTCACCCGCCAACAGCGGCTCCCTCGCCCCCACCGGCGGCCTCGGCGTCGACGCCGGCCCGGACGCCGGATTCGACATCTACTTCTCCCCGGCGGACGGCTCCAACCACGGCTTCGCCGCCCTCCGCACCGGCACCTCCCACCGTCTCTACGAGGTCGGCGTCCTGACCGGAGCCGTACGCGACCTCGGCTCCTTCCCCGCCCGCCGCCAGGTCACCGACATCGCCCTGCCGCTCGCCCAGCACTGAGCCGAGAGCCCGGCACGCCGGAGGGCGGGCACCCCCCCGTGGGCGGGCCCCCGGGGGCTCTACGGGGTCCCCCCCCCCCGGCGCTTCGCCCCCCCCCCCGCCGCCCTCGGCATCTGGG
>NZ_BMWG01000020.1:30993-160112 GCF_014651115.1 Streptomyces inusitatus
CGACTCCGCCCCCGCGCCCCCCGAGCAGGGGGGCGAGGCCGGGCCCCGGGGGGGGCCGCCCCCCCCGGGGTGCCCGCCCTCCGGTGCGCTCTACGGGCTCCCCGCCCCGGGGCTCTTCGCCCCTCGGCGCGCCTACTTGGGCATCAGGACGGTGTCGACGATGTGGACCGTGGCGTTGGCCGTCGTGACATTGCCGCAGACGACCTTCGCGCTCTCGTTCACCGTGTACGCCTCGTCCGCGCCGGCCGTGGTGATCATCCCCTTCTGGAGCGTCTCGAAGGAACCGCTCCTCAGCTGCTCGGGCGCGAGGGTCTCGCCCACCACGTGGTAGGTGAGAACCTTCGTCAGCAGGTCCTTGTCCGCGAGGACCTTGTCCAGGTCGGCCTTCGGGATCTTCGCGAACGCGTCGTTGGTGGGCGCGAAGACGGTGATGCCCTCGGCGTTGTTGAGGGTGTCCACGAGCCCGGCCTTCTTGACCGCCGTGACCAGGGTGGACAGCGCCGGGTTGTTCGAGGCGGCGGTGGCGACGGGGTCCTTGGCCATGCCGTCGAACGAACCGGAGCCCTCCTTCGGGACGGACTGGCACGCCGTCCCGAACGGCTTGTCCGCGGCCACCGCGGCGTCCTCCTCCACCGCCTTCGACTCCCGCGCCCCCGCGTCGTCCGAGGCGGACTCGGAGGCGGCCGTGTCCTTCCCCGAGTCTGAGCAGGCCGCCAGGGTGAACGGCAGAACGGCCGCGGCGGCGACGGCTGCGGCGGTGCGGCGGAAGCGAAGGGCATTCATCGAAGACTCCATGAGGGTGATCGGGCTCAACGGCGGGACCGCACGCCCCGGCACCGGGCCGGGAGGGACCCCCGACCTCTCGGGCCGTGGATCCCGGACGAGCGGAACCTGCTTTCACCCGGCATTCGGAGCCGCCGCCCGGACGGATTGGTCGATCGTCCGATCAGGTGGCGACCGGCCCCGCGTTGACGCCCCCGCGTTGACGCCCCCGCCCCTCCGGGTCAGGGCCGTCGGCCGAGCAGCTTCCTCGCCCGGTCGAAGGCGCTGTCGCGGTCGGCGGCGAACTCCTCCTTGGTGAAGACCGGGGTGGCCAGATGCGGAGGAATGCCCGGCCCCTCGAAGGAGAACCCGCGAGGGTTGGTGTACTTCTCGTTGGAGAGCGCGAACTGCCAGCCGTTGGGCAGCGAGCGCCCCAGGGTGTCGGAGAAGATCCCCTGGGTGTTCTCCCCGATACGAGTCGTCGGCGAGGGCCGCTCGGACAGCGCCTGGGTGAAGGTCTCCCCGGCGCTGACCGTCGCCCCACCGGTGAGCAGCGCCACCGGACCGGTGTACCGGGGCACGCCCGCGGCCGGCTTCACCCGCAGGGTCTGCCGCCGGGTGAACCGCGTGTCGTCGTGCGGATCGTTCCGCGCCTGCTTGGCGAAGGCCGCGTACGGACGGTCCGTCAGCCGGGACGCGATCTGGAGCCCGAGCCCGTCGAACCCGCCTCCGTTGACCCGTACGTCCACGATCAGCCCGCGCCACGCCCCCGGCCCCGAGGTGCGCGCCCGGGTGATGATCCGGTCCAGGACCCGAGCGAGTTCGGGGGAGTCGGCGGCGTACGCGGGGGCCCCGGCGGTGTACGCGACGAAGCGGCTGATCCGCAGATAGCCGATGCCGCCGGGCAGGTCCGCGTAGCCGATCGCGCCGTTGGCGTACTCGCGCAGCGGCTTCCCGCCCAGATCGCGGCGCTCGACGAACTCCTTGACCAGATCGTCGTACTCCTTGCTGGGATCGGCCGTCCCGGGCCGTCCGGTCTGGAAGAAGCGGGTCAGCTCGGGGGTGTTCGCGGCCAGCGCGACATGCCCGTCCCGCAGCGGGGTGACCATCTCGCTGAGAATGTCGAACAGTTCGCCGGGAGACGTCCCGGCGTGGACCCTGGGCCGGTACTTCGCCCGGGCCGCGTCCCAGTCGACCCCCCGGGCGGCGAAGAACGCGTAATTCTCCTCGAAGGTCTGCCAGAAGACGTCGAACGTGGCCACCGGATCCTTCTCCGGCGCCCGGCCGCACCGCTCCGGCAGGGCCTCGACACGGCGCATCCGCCGGGTGTCCACCGCGGCGTCCAGGCTCAGGGACGCGCGGTCGCCCGGCCCGGGCCGTACGGTCAGAACGATGCCGTCCACCTCGAACCGGACCGTGCCGCCGGGGCCCGGACGGCCCGTCTGGCGGGCGGTCGTGCCGGGGAGACAGCTGATGGCCGTGGTGTCCCAGCCGCGCAGCACCCCGTCCGCGATCACGACGCTCATGCCGTAGCCGTCCACCTCCCACACCCCGTCGGCGGGGCCGCCCGCCCGGCCCGCCGACCGGGTCTCCGGGACCGGCGGCGCGGCGGCGGCCGTGCCCACCGAGCCGGCCAGCGCGAGAGCGGTCCCCGCCGCCATGAACACGCCCCGCCCGGCCCGGCGGCCGGATCTGCGGCGGCCGGGCCCGCCGCGCCCGGCCGGCGTCACTGATGTCACCATGTCTCTCCCTCGATCGGTCGGCCCTCATCGTCCCCGGCACGGCCCGCCCGCCGCGTCCTCCCAGCGGTGCGCGAAGCGTCAACCGGTAGCCGTACGGATCGAGTTGGCACCCTTAAGGGTTCGCCTGGGACCCGGCCGCCGGAGTTCGGGGGCGAGGCCCTCCTCGATGAGGATTCGGGGCGGCCGGGGGAGCGTGAGGATGAGGTGGTCCGCCTCACCCGGCAGAAAGGCCAGCCCCCGATGAACGTCAACCCGATGAACCGCCGAACGGTGCTCGCGGCGTCCGCGGCCGCCGCTCTCGCGCTCTCCGCCGCACCCGCGGCGGCCGTGCCCCGGCGGGGGAGCGCACCCGGCGGCGGACATCCGCAGGCCGAGGCGCTGCGGGCGGCGCTGGCCGGACTCCCGGACGGGGAGGCGACGAGCGCGGTGGTACGGGCCGGCGGCCGGGACGGCCGCTGGGAGGGGAGCGCCGGAGTACGGGACGTCCGACGGCCGGGCCCGGCCCTCGCCCACGGCCGGTTCCGCGCCGGCTCGGTGACCAAGGTCGTGACGGCCGCCCTGGTGCTGCGCCTCGCCGCCGACGGCGCGATCGACCTCGGCCGGCCGGTGAAGCACTATCTGCCGGATCTGCTCACACCGGCCTTCGAGCCCGTATCCGTACGGCAGTTGCTCAACCACACCAGCGGCATCCAGCCCGGCGACGTCGGCTTCGGCGAATCCTGGGAGGAGCGGTACGCCCACCGCTTCGACACGCTCGACCCGCGGGAGGTGGTTGCCTCCGGAGTGGCGAAGGGGCCGGAGTTCCGCCCCGGCGCCCGACAGCACTATCTGAACGTCAACTACACGATCCTCGCCATGCTGGTCGAGGAAGTGACCGGACGGTCGTACGAGGAGGGGGCGGCCCGGTACGTCCTCGGGCCGGCCGGTATGCGGCACACCTCGTTCCCCGGCGGCGATCCGAGGCTGCGCGGCCCGCACAACCGGGGATATCAGCTGGTCGGCGGGGAGCATGTGGATGTGACCGAGTGGAATGTGGCGGACCGCTGGGCGGCGGGGGACATGATCTCGACCGTCGACGATCTGGAACGGCTGATGACGGCGCTCTTCCGCGCCAGGGTCGTGCCGCGGAAGCAGCTGAGCGAGATGTTCACGGTCCCCCCGGGCATCCCGGGCGCGAGCCGGACCGCCGGAATGCAGCGTTTCATGGTCGGCGGCGTCGAGGCCTGGGGCAAGACCGGGGCCCGCCCCGGCTACAACTCCGCCTTCGTCGCCACCCGGGACCTCTCCCGTACGGTCGTCTACTCGGTCACCGGCACCGACGCGCACGCCCAGGGAGAGCGCGTCGGTCTGCGCTTCGGCTTCCCCGCGCTCCTCCGGCCCGAGCCGGTCCCCTCGGCCACCGCGTGAGCCGGACAGGCGCCGGGGCGGGGCCGCGTGACGCGGCCCCGCCCCGGCGGGGGGTGTGTCACACCCCGGTTCCCTCGTTCCACGCGCCCACGACCATCTCGGTCGTGAAGCCGGGGCCGAACGCGACGACGAGGCCGGGCGACGCGTGCTCGGGCGATCCGTCGTCATGGTGACGTCTGAGGACGTCGAACACGGAGACGCTCGACGTGTTGCCGATCCGCGCCATGCTCTCCCGGCTGTGCCGCAGCGCGCCGTCCGGAAGGGAGAGGCCCTTCTCCACACCGTCCATGATCAGCGGGCCGCCCGTGTGGGAGACGCAGAACCCCAGGTCACCGGGTTTTGTGCCGAACTCCGCGAGGAAGGACTCTATTTCGGGTATCACCTTCGGCACGGTGTTGCGAACGCGCGGATCGGTCTTGAAGTGGAACCCCCGCTCAGTGGTCTGCCCGGCTATCACCGACTGCGACGCGGGGAGGAGATGCTGTCTGACGCCCCACATATGGAATCCGGTGGAAGCGGCGTCGGCACGGCGGAACACGGCGGCCGCCGCGCCGTCGCCGAAGATCCCGTTGGAGATGAAGTCGCTCAGGGTGGACTCGTCCGGCTGGAACGAGAGGGAACTCAGCTCGGCGGCGACGGCGAGGACGGTCGCGTCCGGGTAGGCCTGGAGGAAGTTGAACGCCTCCGCCATGGCGGACACCCCGGCCGCGCAGCCCAGCTGCTGGATCGGCGTCCGGCGCATCGTCGGCCGGCAGCCGATCTCCTGGGCGATGTAGGCGTCGGGCCCGGGCAGCGCGTAGCCCGTGCAGGAGACGAACACCAGATGATCCACCTCCGCCGCCGCGACGCCCGCCGCGTCGAGCGCCCGCCGGGCGGCCTCCGAGCCGAGCCGGACGACCTCCTCGGCGTAGGACGCGTTGCGGACGCCGAAGGAGCGCTCGGAGAAGATCTCCTCAAGCCCGGCCACCAGCCGCCGGGTCTCCACCGTGGTGCTGCGTATCAGGCTCAGTCCGCGTTCGACATGGGGAACGTCGGCGAAGAGTTCGCCGAGCGCGGTGACGATCTCGTCCTGTGTCACCACATGCTCGGGTACGACGACGGCGGGGCGGGTGATCGCGACATGCGTGCTCGTTCCGCGCGCCGGGGGGTGTGTCGCTGACAAGGTGATCTTCCCTTCCAGGGGCTTGGCGTGATGAGTGTGGGGGGATCGCGGGACCGGAGGGGGCGGGCCCGCGACGTGACTCCAAGCGCGGGCGCACGACCGTGTGAACGGTCATGCGCCTGTCAATACCTTTACGGGGAATCATGAGTACCCGGACGGTTTCGCGACAAGATCAACTTTCGGACGCGGCCCCGGCGTCATGCCCCGGCCGAGGCCCGGGGGCGGATCATCGCGCTTGATGAACGATCAACGAATGTCTCAAACTGATCGGCTCTTGCCCTCCGAACAGCCCTCGAAGAGGCGCGGTCCGGCTCTTCGGTGTGTGGAACGAGCTTCCCGCCGGGCGGGCCGAATGGTGAATATCGGCGTCAGCGGATGAGAAAACACAGCAGACCGTGCCTGGTGCGCCGCCTCGCCTTGGAACCGTAGGCGCTCTCCGTCTCGCGCCGTGTGTAGGACGGTGAAGAGGGCCACCGCGCGCCGTCCGCCTTCGCTCCTGGTTCCGGCCAGTCGGCGGCTCTCGGCCTCGTACGCACCGCGGCGCTCTCCGCCGCACCGGATGCTCGAAGGGCGGCCGTACGCGCCGACCGCCCCCCCCCGGGGGGGGAGAGGAGGAGGGCCGCGGATCGCGCCAGAGTCATGACCGGTCTGCGCATGCGCCGGCTCGCGGCCGGTGGAATCGGGCATTCTCTCGCTCAGGCGCGGCGTCCGCGGCGGTCCCTGTCGCGTCCTGCCCGCACCCGACCGGAGACAAGGAGAAGCCATGGGGTGGCAGTTGGAGGAGTACGGGTCGTCCCACGAGGGCCGGGCGGGCGCGGTCCTGCCCGACGGCAGCGAGCCCAAACCGGTGTACATCGACAGCGGCAGCGGCGCCAATGCGCACAGCACCAGCGAGTGGTGGGCCTACGACGGCACGCTGGGAGCGCCGAAGGCGGACCGGGTGCGCGGCTCGTGCTCGTGCGGCTGGCGCGGCACATCCCTCTATCCGCTCGACTGGTCCCAGGTGGACGACGCCGACCCGGACGACTTCGACCTCTCGGGCCCGCACCGCGACTGGCGGCTGCACCTCGCCGATGTCGAGTCCCGCTCGGTGCCGCTGCCCGTCGGGCTCGCCGATCTCCTGGAGCGGCTGGAGCAGCAGCTGAGCGCCCTCGCGGACGACGCGCCGCTGGCCGCGCTGAAGGCCGTCGCCGCGCTGGAGCGCACCACCCACCGCGTCGGCCGGGTCGCCGCCTACGCCGCGGAGGCCGACGAGATCCCCTGGAGCGTCGTCGGCAAGGCCCTCGGCCTCGCCGAGGAGGACGCCCGGTCCCGCATCACCCACTACAGCATCCGGCGCTGAGGCCGCCTCACTCCACCCGCGCGCCCGTCCGGCGGGAACGGCGGGAACAGCCTGAACGGCCGGACGGCCTGAACGGCCGGTGCCGGAGCCCCCGAAAGCACGGAACCGCGGTGGGCGACGGCACGCCCACCGCGGTCGTCACACGTTTCCGTGCCGGCCTGCTCGCCCTACTGCCGCCGGATCAGCGGACGTCGACGTCCACGCAGGCGTAGAAGGCGTTGGGAGTGTCGGCGATGTTCCACACGGCGAGCACCTTCTGCCGGCCGCTGAGGCCGCCGAAGTCGACCTGGTGCGACACGGTCGCACCGGGCCGGGCGCCCCCGTCGTTGAACTCCGCGATCTTCTGGCCGCCGGCGTAGTACTGCCAGGTGCTGGTGGCGTGCCGCGCGGTCAGACGCCAGTTGAAGGTGGTCGTACCGCTGACGGGGGTCACCTTCCATCCCTTGCCGTCGTTGTCGAGCTCGGAGAAGAGGGACTGCCCGCCGCTACAGCTGCGCAGGCCCTTGGGTCCTTCCACGCTCTGGGGTTCGTACTTGATGGGTCCGCAGGGGACGGTGCCGGCGGCGCACTGGGCCTGTCGGCTGGGAGGGGAGGAGATATAGCCGTGAGCACTGGCCGAGCTTGCCGGCAGGCTCACGGCGAGAAGGGGTGCGATTCCCGCGCCGATGACGAAGGCCAGCTTTTTCTTCCCGTTCATGTCCAGCTCCTTCAGCTGTGGAGGCCCCGCGGCTCCTGCCGGGCCTCGCCGAGGGCGGTGACACGCGCTTCGCCGAGCGGCGGCCGGCGTTCTGGGGGTACCGGCGGCCGTGGGTGTGACGGCGAAGTCGTATCGACCCTTGGTCTGGACCATACCCTTGTCAGGTCACGGTCAAATAGATCGGAAGCCGCCATTCCTTCGGGGTGCCGGTCGCCGAACGCCGGTCACCCCGCCCGAAGGGGTGGGTGCCGTCATGAAAAACCGGTCCGGCCCGGTGCGATCGCCGAGGATCACGCCGGGCCGGACCGGAAGCGCGGGAACGCCGGGCTATCGCACGGTGACGTTCTCCGCCTGGGGGCCCTTCGGGCCCTGTGCGACCTCGTACGAGACCTGATCGGCCTCGTTGAGGGACTTGTAGCCCTGGGCCTGGATGGCGGAGAAGTGCACGAAGACGTCCGGGCCGCCGTCGTCCTGCTGGATGAAGCCGAAGCCCTTGTCCGCGTTGAACCACTTCACTGTGCCTGTAGCCATGCTGCTTCCCTTTCGGAGGTGCCGGACGCCTCGAAGCGGGTACGGGACCGCTCCTGATCAGCGCACATCACGGAAGGTACGAGTTCGGCCACCGATGGCGATACGGGGAACTCGGACACCCGAACGCATCTCATGGCCGAAATTCGACCTCCTGTCGATCGAGTGGGCGCTCGGCTCCCGGGGCGGCGGACACGGGTCGGCCGCCGGGGGCGGGGGACCGGCTGCCGACAGTGATCATGGGCCGCCCGCGCCGCCCGCCGCCGATGGGCCGGCTCGGCCGGTATTCGTCCAGCTCACCGGGTTCCCCCCGGGTGGCACCGGCCGGAAATCGCCGCTGATCGCGTGTGTCCCGGCGCTCACGCAGAGTTCGTACGCCGAGTGCGGTCGCGCGAACCCGGTCGAACGGCGGGGCCGGTGGCGAGGGCGGGCGGTGAAGACGGGCGGGTCCGCCGGGCTCGATGTCCTGCGGAACCCGCCGTTCGGTTGTCTGGAAAGAGTTCATCGGTCATGCCCGCAAGGCGGGTTGGCCGACGCCCGCGATTCTGGGAAACCCTCTTTGACCTGCTGTTTCAAGGTGTTGAGCACCTCTCGGGCGCGGTGTGCGAGGGGGTGGTGGCACACCGTTTGAATGGCCGAAGTAGCGTGGGGTTAGCATATGAGCGCCGCCTAGCTCGAAAGAGAATCCTGTGACTGTCAACGAGGACTCGTTCACCAACTGGAAGAACCGCGAAGAGATCGCGGAGTCGATGATCCCGATCATCGGGAAGCTCCACCGGGAGCGGGACGTCACGGTCCTGCTGCACAGCCGCTCCCTGGTGAACAAGTCAGTGGTCAGCATCCTCAAGACCCACCGGTTCGCCCGGCAGATCGCCGGCGAGGAACTCTCGGTCACCGACACGATGCCGTTCCTGAAGGCCCTCACCACGCTCGATCTCGGCCCCTCCCAGATCGACATCGGCATGCTCGCCGCGCTGTACAAGACCGACGACCGGGGTCTGCCGGTCGAGGAGTTCACCGCCGAGACCGTCGCCGGCGCCACGGGCGACAACAAGATCGAGCGCCGCGAGTCCCGCGATGTCGTCCTCTACGGCTTCGGCCGCATCGGCCGCCTCCTCGCCCGTCTGCTCATCGAGAAGGCCGGCTCCGGCAACGGCCTGCGGCTGCGCGCCATCGTCGTCCGCAAGGGCGCCGGCCAGGATCTCGTCAAGCGCGCCTCACTGCTGCGCCGGGACTCCATCCACGGGCAGTTCCAGGGCACGATCACCGTCGACGAGGCGAACAACAGGATCATCGCCAATGGTCACGAGATCACGGTGATCTACTCCGACGACCCCACGGCGGTGGACTACACCGAGTACGGCATCAAGAACGCCATCCTCATCGACAACACCGGCAGGTGGCGCGACCGCGAGGGGCTCTCCAAGCACCTCCGCCCCGGCATCGACAAGGTCGTCCTGACCGCGCCCGGCAAGGGCGACGTCCCCAATGTCGTCCACGGCGTCAACCACGACATGATCAAGCCGGACGAGCAGATCCTCTCCTGCGCCTCCTGCACCACCAACGCGATCGTCCCGCCGCTGAAGGCGATGGCGGACGAGTTCGGCGTGCTGCGCGGCCATGTGGAGACCGTCCACTCGTTCACCAACGACCAGAACCTGCTGGACAACTACCACCCGTCCGACCGCCGGGGCCGCTCCGCGCCGCTCAACATGGTCATCACCGAGACCGGCGCGGCCTCCGCCGTCGCCAAGGCGCTCCCCGACCTCGACGCGAGGATCACCGGCAGCTCGATCCGCGTCCCCGTGCCCGACGTCTCGATCGCGATCCTCAGCCTGCGGCTCGCCCGCGAGACCACCCGTGAGGAAGTCCTCGACCACCTCCGCGATGTCTCGCTGACCTCCCCGCTCAAGCGCCAGATCGACTTCATCAGCGCCCCCGACGCGGTCTCCAGCGACTTCATCGGCTCGCGCCACGCCTCGATCGTCGACGCGGGAGCGACCAAGGTCGAGGGCGACGACGCGATCCTCTACCTCTGGTACGACAACGAGTTCGGCTACTCCTGCCAGGTCATCCGTGTCGTCCAGCACGTGTCCGGGGTGGAGTACCCGACCTACCCGGCCCCGGTGGCCTGATCCCATAGGGCAGGCGGGCCGGCCGGGCGCTCCCCGGCCGGCCCGCCCCACAGCCTTTTCAGCCCCTTCAGCCGATCTTCGCGCCGTACACCTTGTCCACCGTCATGGTCAGCAGCACCCGGCGGTCGGACACCATGACCGAGCGGTACTCCTCCCAGTCCGGATGCTCGCCGGCGGCGGCGCGGTAGTAGTCCACCAGCGCCTGGACCTCGGGGCCCCGCGGATCGGTCCCCGGCCCCACGAGTGTGGCCGTCCCCTCGGCGGTCGCCCACGATTTGCCGTCCTCGCTGGTCGCCTCCAGCGAGGCCCGTGCGTCCCGGCGCAGATTGGCGACCTTCGCGGTCCCCTCGCTCATGGACACCCGGATGACGCCCGCGCCCCGGTCGTACGAGGGCATGACCGGAGAGAGCTGGGGCCGGCCGTCGGACTTGATCGTCGCGAGCACACCGAGTCGGCTGCGCGCGAGCAGCGCGTGCGGATCGAAATCTGTGTCTGCCATGTCGGCCCCAACCCGCCTCCCCCGCCGCGTATTCCGGGTGCCGCCATACGGGGGAGCCGCCGGGACCGCCCCGATACACGACGGATACCCGGCCGAGCGGCATCCGACGAACGGCCTCCGCGACGCCGACACACCGCTCCCGGAGGGTGACCGATGTGTGCGTTCCCGCACGCTCGTTCCCTTCCGGAGGCACAGCCATGCACGCCCAGCACGACCACGATCCGCCCGCCGCCGGTCCCTCCGTGATCCAGGACGAGCACCCCGTACCGCCCACCGGCGCGGACGGCCCCGACGCGCCGCCGGGGACAGGCCGGCGCAGGGGCGTACGCACGGCGGTACTGGCCGCGCTGTACGCGGCCGCCCTGATCGCCCATCCCCTGATCCCCAATGGGAGCCACCGGTCCGGCAGTCTCGTCGAGACGTTTCTGCCCTGGTCCGGCCTGGCGATCCCGCCGCTGCTCCTGCTCGCGCTGTTCCGGCGCTCCAAGGTCGCGCTCGCCGCCGTCACTCTTCCCGCGCTGGCCTGGCTGTATCTGTTCGGCGGCTCACTCGTCGACAAAGGGGAGAAGGGCGGGGAGCTGATCGTGGTCAGCCACAACATCGGCGCGGACAACCCCGACCCGGCGGGCGCCGCCCGCAGGCTCGCGGACACGGGCGCCCAGGTGATCGCGGTGCAGGAACTCTCCCCCGAGGCCCGGGAGACGTTCCACGAGGCCCTCCCTCCCCGCTACCGCCATCACACGGTCCAGGGCGGGGTCGGTCTCTGGAGCACCTACGCGATGACCGGCGCGGAACCCGTGGACATCATGCCGTGGCCCCGCGCCCTGAGAGCGACGCTCAGCACGCCGAAGGGCGATGTCACCGTCTTTGTCGCCCATCTGGCATCGGTCCGGGTCACCCCGATGTCCGGCTTCACCACCGACCGCCGTGACGCCGCGGCCCGGCTTCTCGCGCGAGCCGTCGACCGGGAACGGTCGGAACGGACCCTTCTCGTCGGCGATTTCAACGGAACGGCGGCGGACCGGGGGCTCGCGCCCGTGCTGCGCGGGATGAAGGCGGCCCAGGAGACGGCGGGCGACGGCTTCGGCTTCACCTGGCCCGCGCGGATGCCCCTGGCGCGCATCGACCACATCCTCGCCCGCGGACTTCGCCCGGTCTCCGCGCGGACCCTGCCCGCCACCGCCAGCGACCACCTCCCCGTGACCGCCTCCTTCGCCCTCTGACGCTCTCTGACGCTCTCCGAACCGCCGGAGCCGACCGCGTCGGCCATGGTGGTCGGAGACCGCAGTCGGTACCGTCTCGTCCGTAGAACGTGCCCGAGGGCGACGGCGAACGGCGACGGGATGCGGTGTTTCATGGTCACGAATTGCCCGCGCTGCGGTGGGGCGATGCGACAGGGCCCCGGCGGGGACTGGGTCTGCGGGACCTGTGCGACGGGCCGGGACCCCGAACCGGCCGTCAAGCACCAGGCGTACCAGTACGTCCGGTGCGACAGATGCTTGCAGGTCCGGGCGCTCACCGGACCGAACGGGGGCTATGTGTGCGGTCTCTGCTCCCATGTCGTGGAACCGATGGGATACGCCCGGGAGCGTGAGGAGGGCCTGCGGATCGTGGCCGCGGCCCGGATCGCCCGCACCCGGGCCCGCAGGGAACAGCGCGCCGCCGGGGGCCCCGCCGAGGACGCCGGGGAGTAGCGCCGTCGGCGCCGCTTCCCGCCGCACGGGCGGGAAGCGGCGGCGGTCATCGGGTGCGGTAGGCGTCGACGATGGTCTGGGTGAGGGTGTTCCCGTCGGTGTCGGTCAGCTCGGCGCGCAGCGAGACACCGGTGTCCGCGCGCGGGTTGCGGAAGGTGACGGCACCCCGGGTGACAGGGAGCCGGGTCCAGGTGGCACCGCCGTCCGTGGACGCGGAGACCGTGAGGGAGCGGGTGCGGCCGTTTGCGGCGGCGCCCTGGACGGTGACCGGGATCCGCAGGGCCGCGCCGGCGGGAGCGGTCCCGGTCAGGCTCAGCCCGGGGGAGAAGCGGACCGCGCTCAGCGGAAGCGGCGTCGGGCCGGCCGTGGCGGCGGAGGCGAAGGTCCATGCCGAGGTCACCCGGGTGGCGGTGCCGGGAGCACCGGTGCGCCGGGCCGTGCCGGTCAGGCGATAGGCGGCGCGCCCCGGGGGCACGGTGAAGGCGGCCCGCCCCGGAGTGCTCGCCTCCGGTGCGACGGGCACACCGTCGCGGTGCAGGGTGAACGAGGCGGTCTCGTCCGGGGCCTGATCGGTGGAGGCGCGGCCCTCGCCGTCGGCGAGCAGTGGGAGGTCCACCGCGATCCGGCGGCCTTCGCGCACCGCGCCGGGGCGGCCGGTGAGGTCGGGGCCGAAGACGGCGTTGTCGAAGGTGAGTTTGGTGGTCTCGCCCGCGCGCACACGGACCCCGTCGGCGTGGTAGCTCCTGGCCGTCGCGCCGGACGCGTCCCGGGTCACGTACATGAAGTCCCAGGTGCCGCGCTCCGGTGTCACGAAGTGGGTCGATGTGCCAGGGGTCTTGACGGTGCCGCCGTATCCGACGGTCGGTCCGCCGCTCGGTGTCACGAAGACATTGGCGTACCCGCTCGTGCCCGGCGTGGCGGCCGCGTCCACGCGGACGGTGGCCAGGTCCCGCCGGGCGGGGCGCCGGGTGAGGCCGGTCAGTGCGCGGTCGCCGGTGAAGGTGTAGCCGAGGGAGTAGACGCCGTTCCCGGCCTCCCAGTGGCCGTCGAACCACTGCCGCACCGAACCCGGTTCCGCCGCGGGGCCGAGGTGGGCGACGCGCAGTTCCGCGCCGCCGGTGGAGACATTGGGGTGGTGGGTGACGCCGTTGTGGGTGATCTCGGCCACCATCATGCCGACATAGAGCTTCGCGGCACGGTCGGGAGGGCGGACGTCGACGGCGGCGGTGGTCCGCGCGTCGACGGTGACCGTGGTGTCGCGGTCGAGGTCGAGGCGCGGCTGGACGATCCAGTCGATGCCGTCCACCGGCTCGCTCTTGTGGAGCGTGCTGTCCAGGGCGTACCGCCCCCGGGGCAGCCGGACCACGGTGGTGCCGGACGCGTCGTGCGGTTTGACGGACGTGCCCGCGTTCGGCCCCGAGAGGCCGTGGACGCCGGTGATGTAGTCCGCCGTGGCGCGGCCGGTGCGGTCGAGATGGTTGATCGTCAGGGTGTACGTCTCGGGCCGCTCGGCGGAGGCGGAGGCCGCCGTGCCCGAGGCGGGGATCGCGCCGCCGACGAGGGCGACGCTGACGGCCAGGGCGCGCAGGACGCTCCGGCGGGGTGCGGAAGGAATGGTCATGATGTGCACTGCCCTCAGGAGCACCCGAGTTCCGTGAACTGGATCACACCGGCCGAACGCCAGCCGGGGAGCGGGCGGTCCGCGTAGGGTCGGAGACGTGATCATTTGGCTGAACGGAACTTTCGGCGCGGGCAAGACCACCACCGCGAAAGAGCTGACCTCCCGGATCCCGGACTCCAGACTCTTCGACGCCGAGAAGGTCGGGGAGATGCTGTGGCATGTACTGGGCGTGCCCGAGCGGGACTTCCAGGACTTCCCGCCCTGGCGGGGCCTGGTGGTGGAGACCGCGCGGCAGGTGCTCGACCATGTCGGCGGCACCCTGGTGGTCACCCAGACCGTTCTGGTCGAGCGGTACTGGCAGGAGATCCGTACGGGCCTGGCGGCGGCCGGCATCCCGGTGCACCACTTCCTGCTGGACACCGACCGGGACACGCTGGTGAACCGCATCGAGACCGACACGGTGCCGGAGAGCGTCAGCGCCCGCCAGTGGCGTCTCGACCATCTGCCGGAGTATCAGCGATCCCTGCCCTGGCTCCGCCGGGAGGCCGAAGTCGTCGACACCACCGGGATCCCCCCGTCCGGGGTCGCGGAGATCATCATGACGAGGGTCGGGAGCGCGTAGCCGTCGGCGCCTGGCCGCCTACCGGCATCGCTCCCACCGCTCCCGGGTGAGTTCGTACTCGACCTCGCCGTGTTCGGAGCCCTCGATCACGTCGGGCCAGTCGCCGGTGAAGTTCCGGAGGAACGACAGGCCCGACTTCTCCATCACCCGGCGGGACCCCGCGTTGACCGCCATGGTGTTCGCCGTCACCCGCTCCACCCCGAGGTCGGTGAATCCCTTGTGGATCAGGGCCCGCGAACCCTCGGTGGCGTATCCGCGGCCCCAGGCGGCTTTGTTGAGCCGGTAGCCGAGTTCGACGGCGGCGGGGCCGGGGTCGTCCAGGGGGCGGAATTCGAACCAGCCCAGGAAGGTTCCGGTGGCCTTCTCCAGGGCGGCCCAGTAGCCGCGGGACCCGGTGCGGGGGTGGTCGAGGAGGAGCCGGGGCAGGGTGTGCGTCCGGATCTCGGCCGGGGTCGTCGGCCGGCCCCCGTTGATGAAGCGCATGACGTCGGGGTCGTTGTCCAGGGCGAGAAGGCGGTCGGCGTCGGCCTCGGTGAACGGGCGCAGTACGAGACGTTCGGTCTCCAGGAAGACGGTCATGCCGCGATCCTCGCCACCGGAGCCGGATACCTCCACCGAATAATCGAGTGCTCGCGCACGGCCTACCGGGCGCGGCCCATCGGCAGCAGGTACTGAAGGGGCCGGTCCAGGTCGTCCAGTCCGAACACCTCGTGGGCCAGGTCGTCGCGGAAGCCGCCGAGCGGGGTGGTGGCGAGGTCCAGCGCGGTGGCCGCGAGGAGGAGGGACTGCGCGAGATGGCCCGTCTCCAGGAGGCCGAGGCGCAGGGCGCGCAGACCGTAGCGCTCCCGGAGCAGGCCGAGGTTCGCGTACAGCCCGAGGAGCACCGGGAGCCCGTCGGGGGTGATGCCGTCGGGGTCGCCGGGGGGTCGGGAGAGATAGGAGGAGAGCGAGCCGACCTCCTGGGAGGTGGGCGCGGGGCCGATGAGCCGCAGGGACCGCCGGTCCGGCAGACACTGGTAGGTGCCCGGGGGCAGACCGTCGACGTCCAGGGCGATCAGCCGGATGCCGGCGGTGTAGAGGGCCCCGGCGCTCGGATACGGGCGGTGGCGCATCAGCCGCTCGCTCCCGTCCGCGAGCCGCTGCACCGAGGTGTGCCCGGAGGAGTGCGCCCCCCACAGCAGGGTGCCGAGCGTCCTCGCGTCCAGCGGGCCCGACAGCGCGCCGCGCCGGGAGACCCGGCCCGTCATCACCGTACGCAGACCCGTGTCGGGGAGCGGATCGGCGGCGAGGGGGATCTCGGTCCGGTCCTGGACGTCGTCGCCGGGTGCGGGCCCGAAGAGGGAGGGCGGCAGCTCGCGGGCCGCCGAGTCCTGTTCGCGTCCGAGGTGGAACTTGCTCCGCTCCAGATACTGCCGGTCGGGGGAGAGATGCCCGGCGGGGAAGTACGAGGCGTCCTCGCCCCGGTCGAGGAGCGTCCGCGCGGCGAGACGGCACACGGCCCGCTCCTCGTCGGGCGCGGTTCCCAGCCGGTTGAACAGCATGTGCAGCTGGGAGGCCCACACCCGGGGACGGTCCGCGGAGGGCGCGAGGGACCTCAGCGTCTCGTCGGCGGCCCGGACGCCGTGGTACCAGTCCAGCAGCGGGGCGGGGGCCGTGCCCTCGTCCAGCCCCCGCCGTACCGACTCCGCGCGGGCGGCGAGGGCCTCGCGCTGGAGCGTGTAGACGAGGTTGACCTTGGTGTGGATGTGATGGGGGGCGAGCAGCGGGACATCCTCGGCCCATCGCCAGCCCGCCGCGTGCCGCCGCAGCCACCGCGCCGCCGCCAGCGGGTCCATGCCGCAGGCGAGGGCCGTGGTGTGGGCGAGATCGACGGCGAGGGCGAGCCGCGCACTGCCGCGCGGCGCTCCGGCCAGGGCTCGCACCGCCACCCGGCTGGAGAGCATGAACACCTCCTCCGCCACCGGCAGGGCGTCCGGCCCGCCGTACCGCGCGGTCTCCGGGACGTACGGCTCCGGGCGGACCTCGGCATGCCGCGCGCGCCGCTCCGGAAGGCTCCCGTCCGCCCGCTCCGGCGGCGGCGGGCCGTCGGCGACCGCCAGTCGTCCCGCCATCCGCGTCAGCGTCCCCGGCAGCGCCGCGGCCTCGGCCGGGTCGGCTCCCCGCACCCGGACGCGCAGATGGGGTCCGCCCTCGTCGTAGCGGATGTAGAACCAGCCGGTGGCCCCGCCCCGGGCGACGAGCCCGTCGAGCAGCGGGGCCAGCTCCTCGTGGAGGAAGGCGTCGTTGTCCTCGGGGGCGGACCGCAGGAAGCAGTGGAGGCTCAGCCAGCCGTCCGGGCCGCCCGCCGGGCCGTCCCCGGGCCGCGCCGGGGGTTCTGTCGTCACAACGATGGGGTCCGTCACTGAGTGTCCTGGTCGCTCGGCGCGTCACGGAAGGGGGGGCACGGGAGTCGGGAGTACGGGGGGGTACGGGGTACGGGGAGCCGGTGGCTCAGGGGAACGGGTGCGGGTGCGGGGAGAGTTCGTCGTGGCGGAGCACCCGGTCCGCCCGGCCCAGCCGGTACGGCGTCTCAAGGAGCCGGGGGAGCCCCAGGGTGCGCCGGTTGACGTGCCCGAAGGTCATGGGCAGGGACCCGGGGACGACGACCTTGACGGTACGCAGACCGAGCCGGTCCCGGACGCCGGGCTCGTCCTGGGGGACGACGACGACCTCCAGCCCCAGTCCGGCCAGCCGGTCCACCGTCCGCTCCAGGAGCGAGGTGAGATCCGGCACCGGTTCGGGCGCGCCGGGCCAGATCTCGCGCCAGTCGGCCGCCGGACCGCCCCGGTCGCCGTCCCCGTGGAGGAAGTCCAGCCGGGACCGCGCCTCGGGCAGGGTGTTCACGGCCACATGGTCCGACAGCGTCAGGACCAGCTCGGGCCGCTCCAGCATGGGCAGCAGCCGCCGCCGGTCGTACAGCTCCGGTTCGGCGCGGTGCCGGTGCACGGCGTTGATCACATTGGTCACGACCTCGGCGACGGCGGAGCGGATCGCCGCGCGCGGATCATGATGCCCTCCGGCGGCGACGAACGCCTGCGGGGCCGTGGGGGGTTCGCCCCGGTGCAGGGCGACGGCCAGCACCACGGGCACGCCCAGGTCGTTGGTGGCGTCGAACAGGGTCACCCGGTACCCCGCGAGCGCCGCGCGGTCGGTCAGATGGGCCACTTCCGGGTCGTCGGCGGGCGGGGCGAGTCGGCGCAGCGGGGTGCGCGCGTACCAGGCCATCAGGAACGCGTCCCGCTCGGCGACCTCGAACAGGCCGTACAGCGCCGCCTCCTGGGGGCTGTTGCCCAGACCGCAGCCGTTGGAGCACTCGTACACCACCCGGGGTCTGCCCGGGCTCGGGTCCCAGTAGGCGACGTGCTCGGGCACCGCCATGGGCCGATCGTGGGTCAGGGACCAGCCGTGCACCCACTCCAGGGGGAGTTCCGGGGTGTACGGGACGGTCGCGGACGCCGGATGGCCGTGGTGCACGGGGTCCGGCAGACCGAGCCGTACCGGATCCACCGCCCGCTCGGGCCCCAGCTCGGCGTAGGGCGCGCGCAGCACGGTCCGCAGGCCGGTCGGGCTCATCGACGCGAGGCGTTCGGCCGCCTCGAAGAGCGCGACGCGCTCGCTGCCGTCGAAGTCGAGGCTCCGCCCGTAGCCGCCGTCGCGCCCGTGGCGGCCGAAGGTGACGTACGCGCTCGTCAGGCTGTGCACGGACTCCTCGGTCCGCAGAATCTGGTTGACCGGCCCGAACCGCTCGTCGAACAGCTCGGCGCGCAGACCCGCCGCGCCCGTGCGCGCGTTGGGCTCGCGCAGTGTCGCGGGGTCGTGCGGGGGCCTCGGCAGACGGCGTGCCTCCGGGCCGATGGCGGCCTCGGCGGCCTCGGCCCCGTCGGGCGGCAGCGGCAGGCACACCGGACAGCCGCCCACGGGCCGGAACTCATGGGTCGACCAGGTGGCCCGGCCGCTGTGGACGACATGCACCACCGCTCCCGCGCCCGCGTCCGATTCCGGCCCCGTGTCCGGCCCCGCGTGCGGTTCCGACGGCGTTCCGTCCGCGAGCAGTTCGGCGGCCAGCACACCGACGGCGTCGAGGAAGGCGGGCGACGGCCGGCCCGCGAGCCGGAGTCCCGGGCTGTTCCAGGGGGCCCGGCCGCCGATGGTCGCCAGCCGCCGGTACTCGCCGCAGGACAGGCACCCGCGCGCGCCGGGCCGCAGCACGGGCCCCACCACGGTGATCGCCCCGTCGCTCCGGACGGGGACGAGGGTCACCGGGTGCCGCAGCGCGTGGCGGGACAGCTCCGCCGCCGTGCCGAGACTCCACTCGTCGAGGAGCACGAGGGCGCTTCCCCCGGTCAGGCGCAGGGCCTCCGGTGCGCCGAGAACGACCGGATGCCGTTCGGCCAGGGCGTGCCGGAGCAGATCCGCTGAGGTCACCGGGGTCCTTCCACGGGGGTGTTGGGCATGGGCCGTGACGTGCCGCCGGTCCGGTCCCGGCCGGGGGCCGGGGCCAGGGAGAGAACCGAGAAGCCGCACTGCCGCAGCGCGGACCACACCGGGCGCGCGGGCGTGCCGGGCGCGGGCTCCCACGGGCGCGGGGAGCGCCCGGTCGCCCCGGCCAGCGCGTCCTGGAGGTATCCCTCCCGGCCGGCCGTCTCCCCGAGCCAGGCCGTCGTCCAGCCCGCGTCCTCCCACGGGGCCCGCTCCGAGGCCGCGCCGAGCATGGCCGAGGCGCCGCTGGGCAGCGTGAGGAACCGGAGGTCCGGGGCGTTCGCCTCCGACTGGATCCGGACCGCCGCCGACAGCGCGGCATAGGCCACCGCGTCGTCCGCCGTCGCCTCCACGGCCGTGCCGAGGACACGCGGCGGACCGCCCGCGACCGTACGCCCGCGCACCACGGCACGGAACGCGCCGGGGTCCACGGCGATACGGGACACCTCCGCCTCCGCGTCCACGCCGAGCCGCCGGACCAGCACGGACCACCAGTGCCGCGCCTGCGGATGGACCGTGCCCCGCGGTCGCCACGCCACCGGACGGCCGGGCGGTCCGGCCGGGGCTTCGACGGGTGTCCGGCCCGCCGCGTCCCGATGGCCCGCGGCCCGGCGCAGGGCCCGGCCGCGCGCGTGCCCGGGGCCGGCTCCGACGACGAGATCCAGGCCCGCGCCCCCCAGGCGCAGTTCGGCGGCGCGGCACACCGCGTCGAGCCGGGCGAGGTCCGCCCGCGCCGCTCCGGAGAGCAGTCCGCCCTCCGGCGTCGCGCAGCGGACCAGGGCCACGGGGAGCTGCGGCAGCGCGCCGGGGGAGGGCGCGTCCAGCACGCCCAGCTCGCCGTCGCCGAGCACCGGGATCCGGGCCAGCGCATCGGCCAGGGTCCGGGGGACCGCGCCGGGGAGGGCCCGGTCCGCGTCCACGAGGTCCGGCCCCAGCCAGGTCCGGTACTCGCCCCGCAGCGGCCGTTCGCCCGCGACGAGCGCGGCGGGCCGGTCCGGCAGCAGCCGGGCGCCGCCCGCCTCGGCGGACGGATCGGGCAGCCCGGCGGCGGCGCACAGCAGACGCTGCGCCGCCGAGGCGGCCACGAGCGCGGTCAGCGCCGGGTGCTCCCCGGGCTCCCCGAGCCCTCCGGTCCGCGAGACCCGGCCAAGCCGTTCGGCGAGAGCCGCCGCATCCGCCCGCGCCTGCCGCGGGCTGCCCACGGGGGTGACGAACCCGAAGCCCGCGTACACCCCGGCGGACACGGCGAGTTCGCCGTCGGGCAGGGACGCGACCAGCAGGAGCCGGCCGTCCGGCAGCTCCTCCCGGGCCCGCTCGGCCCCGGTGCCGCCGTGGTCCAGAGCCCGCCCGGCGGCGCGGGCGAACGCCCCGTCGGGCCGGGTGCCGAGCACCCGCGCCCGGGTCCCGGCGAGGCGGGCCGCCGCCTGTGCGGGCCGGTCGGCGACCGTGTCCAGCCACTGCCCCGCGAGTCCGCCGGCGAGTCCGCCGCCGTCGTGCCCGCCCCGCTCGACCAGCAGATCGTGCTCACTCAGCCGGTCGATCAGGGAGACCAGGGCCGCCCGCAGCGGTGAACCGGCCGGGACCGCGCCCGCCAGGGCCCTACCGCCGTCCGTCGCGAGCGCCTCGGCCAGGTGCTCCCACAGCGCGGGGAGCGCGGGGCTGCCCTCCAGCGAGACGCTCGTGATCCAGCCCCGCAGATGCACCCCGTCCCTGAGCACGGTCGCCGTGACCCCGGGCCGCAGCCGCCGGTGCCGCAGGGAGTCCAGCGCGTCCGGTGCGTCCGGTGCGTCCGGCGGCGCGGGGGCGCTCGTCGCCGACTGACGGCCGCTCATATGTGTCCTCTCGGGTTCGTCCCGCCGGATGTGCCCGGCGACTCGGCGTTCACTCGGGCCGCCCGGCGCGATAGGTCTCCACCACCAGCTCGACCGCCGGTCCGGCCCCGGCCGGTCCGGGGGCGGGCAGCGCCTCCTCCAGCACCGCGCCGTCCGGGTGCCGGGCCAGCCACTTCCCCAGACAGCGCAGATGGAGCGCGTCCCCCAGATCGACGAACTGCGGCTTGGGCCGGTCGAGAGCGTGCAGGACGTCCTCCGTCACGCGCTCGCCCCGCGCGGGCGGCCCCGCGTGCAGATAGATCCGATCGGGTACGCCGAGGAGCGCCCGCCACCGTGCGACGGTCGCCACCGGCACCCCGCCCTCGGCCGCGAGTTCCGCCCGCAGCGCCGCGACGCTGCCGCCCGCGAGCTGCCACCGGCGTCGGCGCAGCACCAGATGGCGGTGGCGCACCCGGGGCGTGCTCACCAGATCGCCACCGGGCACGGGGGTGATCCGCCGGGGGGCCAGGGCGGAGAAGTCGGTGGTGCCGTGCGGATGGTCGGTCAGCAGCGGCGCTAGCCTGGGCTGGAGCAGCAGCGGCGTGAACACGCCCGCGTAGAGCACGTCGACCGGCTCGCCGCCGTCCTTGAGCCGCACTCGTACCTCATCGGTGCTCATCTCGTGGAACAGCTCCACATCGGCCGCGCCGAGCGAGGTGTACGAGCGGTCGGGCCCGATCTCCTCCGGGACGAAGAGCGGATGCAGATTCGCGTTGAAACCGGCGACCGGCCGGATCTGGGCGGCCCGCGCGCCGGGAGGGAGCGCCCCGAGCACCGCCTTCGCCGTCCCCCGTACCGCCGCCGGGGGCAGGGAGTCCAGGAATCGGCTGGTGAAGCGCCCCCACCCGCCGTACACCTGATTCACACAGAGCAGTCCGCCGTGCCCGCGCTGGAGGAAGAGGGAGTACGACACCGGGCGGCGGGTCGCCCAGGGCGGTGTCCGGCGGACGAGGTCCGCGACCAGGGCGGCCGGCAGGACGACGTCCTCGCCGGGGTCGCCGCCGCCGTCGGCATGGGCCCGGTGCACGGCGCGCACCAGTTCGGAGCGGAGCGCGGAGAGCTGTCCGGCACCGCTCTCGGGCGGCGCGTCCGGGGATCCGCTGCCGACGATCCGGGTGGCCCGCTGCCAGGCCTCGTACGCGTCCGCGCCGAAGTCCCAGACATGGGGGCAGACGCCGCCGGGGCCGTAGCGGGCGACGAAGCCGTCCCGGACGCAGCGGCGTACGACAGGGCCGAGGTCGAAGAGTTCGGTCAGCGCGGACAGTTCGCCCAGCGCCTCGTGGTCCGCGCCGCCGAGGAAGCCGTCCAGCCGGACCGGCTCCTTGAGGACGACGTCCTCGCTCAGCACGGTGAGTCCGGCCGCCGCGTCCTTGCCCGCCGGGCCGCCCACCGGACGGCCCACCTCGTCGAGCAGGGCTCCCCAGCGCTCCCGGAGACCGGTGAGGAGGGCGGTACGGCGGTGGGGTTCGGCCGCCCCGAAGGCGCGGGTGGCCTCCGCGATCTCCTCGATACGGGCGGCCAGTTCCCGGTCCCGCGGCGAACCGGTCGTCTCCCGGAGCCAGTGCGCCAGCCGCGACAGCGGGTCCGGGTCCTGGGGGCCGACGGGCGGCACGGGGACGAGCAGCCCCGCGTCGTACACCCGCCCGAGGAAGGAGAGCGCCGCGTCGTGCTCCCCGTCTCCGGCGAGCGCCCCGGCCAGCGCGCCGGGGGTGGCGGGGGTCTCGCACAGGGCGGCGAGGCGGCGCAGCGGCTCCCCGGCGGCGAGGGCGACCTCGTCGTCCTCGACGGAGAGGAAGCGCGCCGAGGTGAAGGCGGTGCGGGAGCGCGCGAAGGCGGCGCGGCCCTCCGAGAGCCGCAGGCTGCTGCACATGCGGTGGGGCAGGGTGGCGCGGCGGACCGGATCCGCCGTCAGCGCCGCCGTCAGGGTCTCCACCAGGGTCCGGTTCACCCGGACCACGGATCCGGCCGAGGCGAGCGGCGGCTCCGTGCCGCTCCAGGACCGGCGCGGTTCCCCGGCCGGGGGCGGCAGCTCGCCCCAGCCGACGGTGGTGAACCAGGAGAGCGGGGTCGTCCGGGCGGCGGCGCGCATCGCGTGCCGCAACACGCCCGCCTCCTCCTTCCGGGCCCTGCGGTCGTCCGGGCCGCCCTGTCCCGCGCGCACCACCGCACGCAGCAGATCGGCGCTGGTGAACGAGACGGCCCGGGTGAAAGCGGGCTCCCGGCACAGCGCGGCGAGCGCCTCCCGCCCGGCGGCCAGCGCGGGCGCGGTCCCGGCCTCCAGGGCCGTGAGCAGCTCGTCCCGCCGCCTCCGCGCGGCGAGCCAGCGGCTCAGCCCGGGCACCCGGTCGGGCAGATCCCCCAGCCCGCCGAGGACGGCGGGCCTCGGATCCCGCCCGTTGTGCACCGCGCGGCGCAGCGGCAGCACCACCTCGCGGTGGAACTCCTCCCCATGGCCCGCACGGCTCGCGTACAGCGCCTCGCCGAGAGCGGGAGCGAGCGCCGTCGACTCCCGCTCCAGCGCCGCCAGTTCCGCGAGAGCCGCGCGGAACGCCCCGGCGGGCCGGGGCTCGGCGGGCAGGCTCAGCAGATTCGTACGGATCAGAGCGCCGGGCGCGAGCCGGGGGGCGGGGGCGGGAGCAGGGGCGGTGTGCCCGGTGCCGGCTCGGGCCGCGGGCTTCTGACGTTCCGGGAGGAGCGGCTTCACTATCGATCCAGTCGACGGCGCGTGAGGAGGGCGAATCCGACGTGGTGCGTGGCTCCCGCGGCGCCCGAGGGGGGACCCGGTGCCGCGGAAGCCCTCACCGTGCCTGTGTCAGTAGGTCTCGGCCGTCATCGGGTTCTGCACGCTGCAACCGCCGCAGCCGCTGCATCCCATACAGGACGTGGAGGAGGACGACGACAGGGAATAAGTGGATTCACCTGTTCCTGCTGTGTCGCGCATCGCGGTGACGGTGATGTCGCCGAGATCCAATCCATTGAGGTCGAAGGAGCTGGCCGTGTCTCGAAGCGCCATGTGTTTCTCCCGGATGAGTGAGAGTGAACAGCGCGGGCTCTGTGCGCCGCTTTCGCAGCGTAGATCAGCTCCAGGGCCCCGACTCCGATGGCAGGGAGGGGACTTGACATAGTGCTGACGTCTTCCGGACATGGCCGGTCGTCGCACTGTCCATTTGCCCGTCACGAGGTGAGGACGGTCGGCGGGCGCATTTCCGACAGAGCCCCGTTCCCTCCCCGGTTCCGGAAGCAAACTCGGCCTCCGCGCCGCCTCGGAGGCGAATGTTTTTCGCCGCGCGGAACCGCGCACGAGATGTTTCTTACGGTTTGACGGCGCGAAAACGCCCCCGGCGTCCGAAAGTCAGACAGGTGGTCCTAGCGGCCGCCGAGGAAGCCGGTGATGTCCTGGCGCAGGGAGGCCGGGTCCAGCCGATGGGCCGTCAGATGTTCCGTCATCTGCCCGTAGCGGCGCAGCTCCGCGCGCCCCACTCCCAGTCCGAGGATCCGGTGGGGGACATCGCGCAGCGCGTCGTTCGCGGCGGCGGTGGACGTGCCCGCCAGATACGGTTCGACGATCACCACGTCCGCCGAGGCGTGCCCGGCCGCCCGGCGCAGGGCGGCGCTGTCGAAGGGCCGTACGGTCGTCGCGTACAGCAGGGTGACGTCCAGCCCCTCCACCGCCTCCTCCACGGCTCCCAGCATCGGGCCCACCGCGATCACGACCCCCGAGCGGCCCTCGCGCAGGGTGAGGAACTCCTCGCCCGTCACCGGGAGGGCGCGGTCGTTCTGCTGGAGCGACAGCCGGACGTACACCCGGTCGTCGCCCTTGACCGCCTCGCGGAGCAGGGCCTCGGCCTCGTCCGGATGGCCCGGGACGTGGATGGTCCAGCCGTCCAGGGTGTCCATCAGGGCGACATCGCCCGGTGCCATATGGGTGAAGCCGCCGGCCGGCCAGTCGTACGAGGCGCCCGCGCTGACCAGTACCGCTCCGGTGCCCTGATGGCCGAAATCGAGTTTGACCTGCTCGAAGGGCCGCTCGACCAGGAAGCTGGCGAAGGTGTGGACGACGGGCCGCACCCCGGTGAGCGCCAGGCCGCCTCCCACGCCGATCAGCAGCTGCTCCCGGATGCCCACATTGATCACCCGGTCCGGATGGGCCTGTTGGGCGGGCCTGAAGCCGTCGGAGCTGATGTCCGCGAGCACGACGGCCAGCCGGGGGTCCTCGTCGAGCAGCTGGGAGGTGGTGGAGATGAAGCGGTCGCGCATGGTGTCCATGGTGGGTTTCCCCCTCGGTCGGTCAGTCGGTCAGTCGGTCGGTGAGGCGCTCAGGAGACTTTCGGCTCGCCCTCGTCGGGCTTGGGCTCGACCCGGGCGACCACGGCGTGCGGACGTCCGGGGTGCGCCATGGTGTACGCCGCGTGCAGCGCCTCGTGGTCCCGCCCGTCCACGGTCACCGCGGACCAGCCCGCCGCCTCGAACCGGGAGGCGATTCCGCCGGGCCAGCCGTGGGTGGCCGAGTCGTTGTCGATGACCAGGGCGTGCAGCGCCTCCAGCCCGGCCGGGCCCGCGTGGGCGATCGCCTCGTGATTGCTGCCCTCGTCCAGCTCCGCGTCCCCGACCAGCACCCACACCCGGGAGTCGGCGCGCCCCTGGAGACGCAGCCCCAGGGCCGTGCCCACGGCGAGCGGCAGCCCGTGCCCCAGCGACCCGCTGCCGATCTCCGCCCCCGGCACCAGCACCCGGTCCGGGTGGTGGCCGAGCGGGGAGTCGTAGCCGCCGAAGCCGGTCAGCAGCTCCTCGGGGAAGAATCCCTTCGCGGCCAGCACGGCGTAGTACGCCATCGGCCCGTGCCCCTTGGAGAGCAGGAACCGATCGCGGTCCGGGTCGTCCGCCGTCTCGGGGGTCACCCTCAGCACCCGGTCGTAGAGCACCCACAGCGCGTCCAGGGTGGAGGTCGCGGCGGGCCCGTGCTTCTCCGCCCCGGTCATCAGGGACATCAGCCGGCCGAGGTCGTCGAAGCCGCGGTCGGTGCCTCCGCCGCGGCGCGTGTTCGCTGTCGTCTGCGTCATGACCCCACGATCCAACCTCAAGTGCGCTTGAGGTCAAGGTGATTCCGGTGCTGCCCGGAACCTGCCCGGAAATCGCCGCAGGGCGGGCTCAGCCGTGAGTGCGCCGAGAGGCTCACACGGTCGGCCCCGAGCGGGACTCACCGCCCCAGTCCGGCCTCCCACTTGCGCCGCCGCAGCACCTGCTCCCCGAGGAGTCCCCGGCACCGGTCGAGCAGCTCGCCCACCTCCGCGTCCCCGCCCGCTCCGCCCGCCGGAGCCCGCCAGCGCCGCACCGACCGCTCGACCCGGACGCGCAGCTCCTCGTCCGGGTCCGCCAGCAGCCCGACCGCCGCTCGCAGCGCCACCACCCCGCCGTACGCGTCAAGCAGCCGGAACGCCGCGATCCGAATGTGCCGGGGCCGCTCGGACCCGGTGTGCTCCAGCAGCCGGCCGACGGGCAGTTCCCGTGCCGACGGCAGCAGCGCGAGGGCCGTCTCGCGCACGACACCGGGAGCCGGATCGCCGAGCAGCGGCCACAGCCGCTCCCTGTCCACGAGGCCCAGCGCCCGCAGTCCGCCCACCGCCCGCGCCCGGACCCCGGCCACCGGGTGCGTCAGCAGCGGCCACAGTGGCCCGGCCTCCGCGCGGTCTCCGCACTCGGCCAGCCCGATGACCGCCCCCGGCGACAGCCCGGGTCCGTCCGGGTCCGTGCACCGCTCCCGGTACCAGACGGCCGGATCCCCGCCGCCCTGCCGTACGACATACCGGGCGCAGGCGCGCACCAGCGCGGACCGGTCGTCGAGGAAGGACTCCGCCCGCTCCGGCCGCCCCGCCCGCCGCAGCGCGGTGACACCGGCCGAACGGACACGCGGGTTCCGCGCCGTCAGCAGCGGTGCGAGCACCTCTTCGTACTCGTACTCGTACGCGTCGCCCGGGGCCGCGAGCGCCGCCGTGGCGCACAGGTCCTGCACCACGGTGTCCTCGTCCCGTGCGGCCGCCCCGGCCAGTTCGACGGGGCCCAGCAGCCGGCGCTCGACGGCCGACCGGTAAGCGAACCGCCGTACGGTGCGGT
Organism: Streptomyces inusitatus; assembly: GCF_014651115.1. Lineage (GTDB taxonomy): Bacteria > Actinomycetota > Actinomycetes > Streptomycetales > Streptomycetaceae > Streptomyces > Streptomyces amakusaensis. The sequence continues at coordinate 57,705 of NZ_BMWG01000020.1, forward strand.
CGGGGTCGGCGAAGAGGGCGGCGAGCCGTTCGCGTGGCGCCCGGCGCAGGACCTCCCCGAGCAGATCGACGCCGAAGCCGCCCTTGTCCCGGAGGCCGACACGCAGAACCAGCGGCGCGAGGGCGACGGCGGTCTCCGCGTCCAGAGCCTCGCGCAGCAGCTCCCGGGCGTACTCGCGCACCGGTTCGGCCCAGTCGGCGCAGCGGATCACGACCAGCGGCAGCAGACCGGGGTATTCCCGCGCCCCACGCACCGCCGCCTCGCGGATCCGCCCGTCGGGGTGGCAGAGGGCGAGCGCGAGCCGGGACTCGCCGAGCCGGGCCGGATCGGCGGGGAGCGGGAGGGCGAGTCCCCACTCCCGCCGGGACCCCCGCCGGTGCCAGGCCGCCTCCCGTACCCCCGCGTCCAGCGCGAGCCAGCCTTCCGGACCGTCGGCGACCAGCGCGCTCTTCAGCGGCGCGCCTTGCGCGAGCCGCCGTACCGCCGCTGCTGTCCCGTCACCGCTGTCCTCGCGCACGTCCTCACGTACGTCCTCACGCATTCCCGCCCCTTGCTCCGTCCGGCCGTACCGGGCGATCGTAGGGTGAGAGGGGTGCGCGGGTCGCGCGAGATGTCCGGCGGCAGCGGGACGGGCCGCTCACCCCGGGCGGCGCCCGGTGAGACGGCGCACGATTCCCGGTACGGCGGCACCGGCCAGGAGAGCGGCGACCGGTACGACGACCTTCAGCCAGGGGCTCCGGATCGGACGGTAGGCAGCGGTGCCGTTCTTGATCTCGATGAATCCGCAGGGCCGGGCCCTGACTCCGCCGCCCCCGCCGCCGCCTTCGCCGGTCCTGGCCGCTCCGGCGGTGTGCCCGGAACCGCCGCCGTAGCCGAAACCGAAGCCGATCTCGGCGACGGGGATGACGGTGACGCCCCCGGTGGTGACGGGCTCGCCGTAGACGATGGTCACCGAGGCCCGGCCGCTGATCTCGTCGGCCAGCCGATCCAGCTGGCCGGCCGAGGTGTGGGGGGCTGTCGTCCTCGCGGGCGGGGTGGGCCGGGGCGTGTCGTCCGGTGCGGTCATCGGTTCCTCCTGAGGTGCTGTGTCAGGCGGGTGACACGGCCGTGCCCGCCATCCTGCCCACCTCCGGCCGGTATCGGCAACGGCCGTCGACGGACGAGCGGTTCAGCCTGTCTGCCCTCTCGGCCCGTCGCCGCCGCACAGGGCACGGTCCAGATGGCGCAGGAGCGCGGTGTCGATGGGGTGCGGCTCGATCCAGCCCTCCTCGTCGAGGGTCTGGTAGCCCAGCCGGTTGATGCCGACGGACGCCTGGCGTTCGCCGTCGGCACTGGCGTACGCCAGGGTGTAGGCACCGGTGGTGCCGCCGTCGTGCCCCCAGAAAGCGCCGCAGCTCAGTTTTCTGGTCTGGACGCCGAGGCCGCTGCTCGGCAGATACGGCGGCGCATCCCCGATGGGGACGGCCGTCAGCATCTCGGCGAGTTCGGCGGGGGCCAGCAGCTCGCCGCCGAAGAGGGCGGCGTGAAAGCGTGTCAGATCGTCCGTCGTGGAGATCAGCGCACCGGCGGTCCAGGCCCAGGACATGTTGTACACGGAGTAGTCGCGGGGCGGGTCGATCAGGCCGAACAGCGAGTCGTACATCCGCGAGTGCGGCCCCTCGATGAACGGTGTGCGGGGGAAGTAGGTGTTCTCCAGACCGGCGGGGCGGATGACCCGGTCGGTGATGTGCCGCTCCGCGTCCTTCCCCGTCACCCGCTCCAGCAGCAGCCCGGCGAGGATGTAGTTGGTGTTGGAGTAGCGGTAGCGCTCGCCGGGGGCGCCGGTCGCGGGGGCCGCCAGACCCAGCCCGGCCAGTTCCCCGGGGCGGAACCCGCGGAACCGGTTCTCGTCGAGAGCGGTCGGGGAGTCGCCCGGGAACACGATCCGGTAGTAGTCCGCGATGCCGCTGGTGTGATTGAGCAGCATGCGGACGGTGACCGCCGGATCGAGGCCGTCGGCCACGAGGCCGGGAAGATGATCCGCGACGGCCGCGTCCAGGCCGATACGGCCGTCCCCGACGAGCTGGAGCACGGCGACAGCGGTGAACGTCTTGGTGACGCTGCCGACACGATGATGCATACCGGGGTGGGTCGGCCGACCGGTCCGGACATCGGCGACACCAACCGCGCCCCTCCAGAGCCCGCCGCGGTCACGGACGGCGGAGTAGGCGCCGAACGCGCCCGCCTCATGGACGGCCCGGAGCGTCCCGTCCAGTTCGCTCACCACCGGCACCGGCACCGGCACCGTGGCCTCGGTCGGCAGCCCGGAGACAAGCAGCGCGACGGTCGCGACGGCGGCAAGAATCGACATACCGCCAGCTGTACCGCGAGCCTCCGATGGCTGTCCGCCGATACGCCGGGACGGCCCCCCGACCGGGCCCCGGTTCACTCGACCGACCGAAGCGGAACCCGGCCGCCAGGGCCGGAGCCCCTCCCGCGCCCCTTTCCCCGGCGAGGTTCAAAGCCTGGGAGCGGGCAGCCTGCGAGGCTCGATGCGCTCTTCCACGGCTCTGTTCCCGTCGCGTCTCACCGAATAGGCCGCTCGTCCCGGCACTTCCGCCACCGCCTCCACCAACTCCGTTCCGCGGTAGACCAGACCGACTCCGTCATCCGTGCAGTGAGCCGTCGGCAGAGTGCCTTCCGCCACCAGCCGGTGAATCAGCGGACGCCGGCCCTGGTCCGAGTCGTAGTGCACACCGTTGCCGTACGGCAGAAACCCGAGCCCATTCGTGACCGGGCGCAGCTCGGGCCCGAACGAGTCGGTGGCACCTCCCCGGAACCAGCAGAGGGAACCCGCGCTGACCCCGCTGAGCACGACGCCGGACTGCCAGGCACGGCGCATGACGCGGTCGAGGCCGTGCGCCCTCCACACCGCCAGCAGATTGACCACCGAGCCCCCCCATGACCCAGACCACATCGTGGTCGAGGACCGAGCCCTCGACATCCTCCAGGTTGGGCATGGGAAACAGGTGAAGAGGCGTCAGATCGAACCCCGCCGTCCGCGCGGCCTCGGTCATACGGGATGTGAAGTGCTCGGCATCCCCGATGGCGGTACCGACATACATGATGCGCGGGCGTCGGCCATGTACTCCGGAGAGGTCGACCGCATGATGCACCAGGGCGTCGAACACCACCCTGGTACGGTCCCCGACCCGGTGCCCTCCGGAGGTCGCGACGATGGTCGGTTCCGCAGCTGTCATGGTCACGATCCTATCGACGCACGCCCACGGAGAATCCCCCGCCCACCGGTGCGTTCCCCGCACGGAGCCGTGCTCGTCCGGCCCGCCGGGCGGTGACGCCCTCCACCGGGCCCTCACCACGAGGACCTGCTCGGCACCCCCCCCGTACCCCCGGACCGGCGGAACCCCGGTCAGGTCGGAAGGGGACGCTCGAAGCACCAGGAGCTCTCCACGCCGGCGTAGGCGCCGAAGTTCGGGATCCGCTCGTAACCGGAGCGGGTGTAGAAGCGGACGGCGTCGGGCTGGGCGTCGCCGGTCTCCAGACGGAGGCGGACCCAGTCCCGTTCGGCGGCCCAGCGCTCCAGCCCGCGCAGAATCCGCAGGGCCGCGCCGGAGCCGCGTCGGGGCGGGGTGACGTACATGCGCTTGACCTCGCCGATCCCCTCGCCCAGATAGCGAAGCCCGCCGCACCCGACGGCGGTGCCGTCGTCCTCGTACGCCACGAAGAACGCGACCATGTCCGCGGCCGAGGGCGCCACCCCGGGCTCGCTGTCCGTGGTGCCGTATCTTTCGGCGATCTCGGCGCGCTGGCGCGCGCGCAGCGCGACGGCGTCCGGGTGGGCCCATTCGACCTGTTTCAGTTTCATGTCGGGGGATTCTGTCGAAAATATGTTTCAGGCGGGTGAACCGGTGTGCGGGGCGGGCGGCTCAGGCGGCGGGCCTGCCGGGCTGGTCGTGGGTCGCGCAGTGGATGCCGCCGCCGCCCGAGGCGATCGTGTCGATCTCGACCCACACGATGTCCCGGTCGGGGAAGTGCTCCTGGAGGATGGAGCGGGCGCGCTTGTCGGCCTTGCGGTCGCCGAACCGGGGCATGAAGACGGCGTCGTTGGCGATGTAGAAGTTGGCGTAGCTCGCCAGGAAGTCGTCCCCCTCGCCGGTGATTCTCCGCAGGTCGGGCTGGGGGAGGTCGATGACCTCGAAGCGTCGGCCCCGGGCGTCGGTCGCCTTCGACAGGACGGACTTCGCCTGGTCGGCGGAGCGCGACCAGGAGTCCGGCGGGGTGCCGGGGTGGGCGCGGTCCAGCAGGACCACACCGGGCTCGGTGAAGCGCACCAGGCTGTCCACATGGGCGTCGGTGATGTCCTCCCCGCGCACGCCCGCCAGCCAGATCACCTTCTCGACGCCCAGGGTCCGCTTCAGCTCCGCCTCGATGGCGTCCCGGCTCTTCCCCGGGTTGCGGTTGACATTGACGATCGAACTCTCGGTGATCAGCAGGGTGCCCTCCCCGTCCGGTTCAAAGGAGCCGCCCTCGGACACCAGCGGGGCCCGCTCCCGGGGGATCCGGTACTCCTCCAGCACCTTTCGGCCGACCAGGGCGTCATTCCTGTGCTCCTGCTTGTCGCCCCAGCCGTTGAAATTGAAGTCGACGCCGATCACCTCGCCGGCCTCCTCGACGAACACCGGGACGGTGTCGCGCGCCCATAGATCGTCGACGGCCAGCGGTACGACCTCGACCTGGGAGCCGCAGGCCCGCCGGGCCGCGCTCACCTGGGAGGGCCGGGCCATCATCACGACCGCCTCGTACTCGCCGACGGCCCGGGCCACCCGCGCGATGTCCTCGCGCACATAGGGCAGGTCCTCCTCCCAGACCGAGGACAGGGCCGGCCAGGACATGAACGTACGGGTGTGGCTCTCCCACTCGGCCCCGAGCCGGCGGGCCGGTCCCGCCGAGACCTGCCGGGGGGAGTCGACAGCGGCGCTGGACCGCGCGGCGGTGCCCGACGAGGGCGAGGACGAGGACGAGCCGCAGGCCGCGGTACCGAAGGCCGCCGCGCCGAATCCGGCGAGCCCGGCGAGCGCGCGGAGGGTGGTCCGGCGGGTGGGGGAGGGTTTCGACACGGGGACTCCGATCGTGGAACTGGCGGAACGAGCGCATCCGCCCAGAAGCGAGCGCATCCGCCCGGAACGGGCGCGGGAGCGCGGCGTGAGCCGCGGCGGCCCGGGCGCCTGGGACAAGGGTGCGCGCTCACCCCCGCGAATGGGCGGTACGGAGGGCGGAGCGGCGCGGCCATGTGCCGCCACTCTGACACTGACTGAAAATTCAGTCAAACCATGGAAGGCCCGGCCGAGCCGCCCGTCACCGGCCCGTACGCCCTGTGACGGGCCGCATGCGTCCGCCCCGCTACGCCCCGGTAAGGTGCGGGTCATGGCGTCTCGCAGCACTCAGATCCTCGAAGCGGCCGCCCGGGTGATCGCCCGGCGCGGGGTCCGAGGGCTGCGCGTGGAGGAGCTCGCCGCGGAGGCCGGTGTCTCCACCGCCCTGATCTACTACCACTTCAAGGACCGCACCGGCGTACTGCGCCAGACCCTTGAGTTCATCAGCGGCCGGGCCGAGCGCTACACCGCCGACCGCGACCCGGACGCCCCGCCGCTCGCTCCCCGGGAGGAGCTGGAGGAGTCCCTCCTGCTCGAACTCCAGGACACCGCGGAAGTGCGGGAGAACAGCTCGGCCTGGGGCGAGCTGCGCGCGAGCGCCGTCTTCGACGAAGTGCTGCGCGAAGATCTCGCCAGATCCACCCTGGTGTGGGTCCAGGAGGTCGCCGCCCTGCTGGGCCAGGTCCGGCCGACGGCTCCGGCCCCCTCGCTCGCGGCCGCCGCCGAACGCCTCACCGCCCTGCTGGAGGGGCTCAGCATGCGCTGGCTCAGCGGTGGCGTTGAGATCACTCACGCCCGGGAGCTGATGCGCGGCGCGATCGACGCCGAACTCGCCGGGCTCGCCACACCCCGGAAGAACTGACCGTCCCATACGTCCGGCCCCGCCCGTCACCGTGGCCCCTGCCGCGCCGACGGCGGTGGGCCGAAGCATCGGCATAAGCAGCTGAGAGCCCTATACCACCAGGTCAAGAGGTAAATCCCGAGAAGTGGATCAAGTTCACCGTATCGAGGGATGATCGCTGCGTTCCAATGGCTGAACGGGCGCGCCAGAGCCTACGGTTCTCGGGTACCTGCAGGGGAACCCAAGGGATCTCCCAGGTGCCTCCTCCTCCCCCTTCCTCACCCGGCCGACGCGCGCCTCGCGCCGAACGCCGCCCTTTTGAAGGAGAGCTCTGCCCATGACCGTGGACACCAGCCACACCAGCCCAGAGCCGCAGCACTCGCAGAGCAGCCTCAGCACAGCCGCTGCCCGCAACCTCGCCACCACGACCAAGTCCGTCCCGCAGATGCAGGAGATCACCTCACGGTGGCTGCTCAGAATGCTGCCGTGGGTGGAGGTGTCGGGCGGCACCTACCGGGTCAACCGCAGGCTGACCTTCACAGTCGGCGACGGCCGGATCGATTTCGTGCAGGAGGGCGCGGAGGTCCGGGTGATCCCCGGGGAACTCGGCGAACTGTCGCTGCTGCGCGGCTTCGACGATCCCGATGTGCTGACCGCCCTCGCCGGCCGGTGTGCCCAGCACGACTTCCGCGCCGGTGAGACGCTGGTGGAGCGCGGCACCCCCGCCGACCGGATCCATCTGATCGCGCACGGCCGGATCAGCCAGATCTCCGTCGGCCAGTACGACAACGAGACCGTGACCGCCGTACTCGCCGACGGCGACCGGTTCGGCCAGAGCGCGCTGCTGGACCCCGACGCGACCTGGGAGTACACGGCCGTCGCACAGACCTCCGGCACCCTGCTCACCCTCTCCCGGGCCGACTTCGCCGCCGTGGCGGCCGGTTCGCCCGGTCTCCAGGCGCATGTACGGGAGTTCAGCGCACTCCCCGAGCAGCGCCAGAACCGGCTGGGCGAGGCCGAGATCGCCCTGTCGGCGGGACACACCGGCGAGGCCGAGCTGCCCGGCGCCTTCGTCGACTACGAACTGAAGCCCAGGGAGTACGAACTCTCCCTCGCGCAGACGGTGCTGCGGGTCCACACCCGCGTCGCCGACCTCTACAACAAGCCGATGAACCAGACCGAGCAGCAGCTCCGGCTCACCATCGAGGCACTGCGGGAGCGCCAGGAGTACGAGCTGGTCAACAACCGTGAGTTCGGCCTGCTGCACAACGCCGCCTTCAACCAGCGGATCCAGACCCACTCGGGCCCGCCCACCCCGGACGACCTCGACGAGCTGCTCACCCGCCGCCGTGGCTCCAAGTACTTCTTCGCCCACCCCAGGACCATCGGGGCGATCGGCCGTGAGTTCAACTCCCGCGGTCTCTACCCGGACCATGTCGACGTCGGCGGACAGCAGGTGCCCGCCTGGCGCGGCGTCCCGATCCTGCCGTGCAACAAGATCCCGATCACCAAGGAGAACACCAGCTCCATCCTGGTGATGCGGACCGGCGAGGACAACCAGGGAGTGATCGGCCTCAACCAGACCGGCCTTCCGGACGAGTACGAGCCGGGGGTGTCGGTGCGCTTCATGGGCATCGACGACAAGGCCCTCATCTCCTACCTGGTCACCACCTACTACTCCGCGGCCGTGCTGGTCCCCGACGCGCTCGGCGTACTGGAGAACGTACAGATCGCCCGTACCAGCGGCTGACCGGAAGCGCGGCGGCACCGGCACGGCCCTCCGGGGCCCGCCCGGTGCGCCCGTAGGACCACCTCACCCAAGGAGCAGTGGTGCGGTCATGAGTACCGAAGCCATGCGACGGATTCTGCGCGGCCCGAGCGGTCTGGGCACGGCAAGCCTGCATCTGGCGCGACGCGAGGAGGCCCCCGCGTCCCCGCGGACGGGCAGCCCGGTCCCGGGCCTCTACCACCACCCGGTGGCGGAGCCCGACCCCGAGCGGGTGGCCGAGGTCGATCGCAGGGCGAAGACCTGGGCGATCGACGAGATCGAGCTGTATCCCCCCGAATGGGAGGAGCAGTTCGACGGGTTCGGTGTGGGCCGCTACATGGCCATCTGCCATCCCGACGCCCCCACCGTCGACCATCTCATGATCGCCGCCCGGCTGATGGTCGCCGAGAACGCGGTCGACGACTACTACTGCGAGGACCACGGCGGCTCGCCCATCGGCCTCGGCGGGCGGCTGCTGCTGGCCCACACGGCCATCGACCCGCTGCACACCGTACGGGAGTACGCGCAGCCGTGGACCGAGTCGCTCCGGGCGGACGCTCCCCGGCGGGCCTACAGCTCCGCCATGGACCACTTCCTCCAGGCGGCCACGGCCTCCCAGCGGGACCGGTTCCGGCACGACATCGCCCGGCTGCATCTGGGATATCTCGCCGAGGCCGCCTGGGACCAGACGGAGCACACCCCCGAGGTGTGGGAGTACCTGGCGATGCGTCAGCACAACAACTTCCGCCCCTGCCCCACGATCACCGACACCGTCGGAGGGTACGAACTCCCCGCCGACCTCCACGCCCAGCCCGCCATGCAGCGGGTCATCGCGCTCGCCTCGAACGCCACCACCATCGTCAACGACCTGTACTCGTACACCAAGGAACTCGCCGGTCCCGACCGGCATCTCAACCTGCCGGTGGTGATCGCCGAACGCGAGGAGCGCACCGAACGCGAGGCGTATCTGAAGGCGGTCGAGATCCACAACGAGCTCATGCACGGCTTCGAGGCCGAGGCCGCCGCCCTGCTCGCGGCCTGTCCCCACCCGGCCGTGGCGCGCTTTCTGCGCGGGGTGGCCGTCTGGGTCGACGGCAATCACCACTGGCACCAGAACAACACCTACCGCTACAGCCTGCCAGACTTCTGGTAGGGGAAGGAAACACCCGTGTCCGTGCAAGACATCACCACCGTCCCCGCCCCCGCCACGCCCTACCAGGGCGATATCGCCCGCTACTGGGACCATGAGGCCAGACCCGTCAATCTGCGTCTCGGCGATGTCGACGGCCTCTACCACCACCACTACGGCATCGGCGACGTCGACCACGCCGCCCTGGGGGCCCCCGACGCCGCCGACCGGGAGAAGAAGCTGGTCGCCGAATTGCACCGGCTGGAGTCCGCGCAGGCCGAACTCCTCCTCGACCACCTCGGCCCCAGGCGCCCCGACGAGCTGCTCGTCGACGCCGGCTGCGGTCGCGGCGGCTCCATGGTGATGGCCCATCAGCGATTCGGCAGCGATGTCGCGGGCGTCACCCTCTCCGCCAAACAGGCCGACTTCGCCAACGGGCGCGCCCGTGAACTCGGCATCGAGAAGTCCGTCCAGGCCCATGTCCACAACATGCTCGACATGCCCTTCACGACCGGGCAGGCGGCCGCCTCCTGGAACAACGAGTCGAGCATGTACGTCGACCTGCACGACCTCTTCGCCGAGCACTCCCGCATCCTCGCCCCCGGCGGCCGGTACGTCACCATCACGGGCTGCTGGAACCCGGTCTACGGCCAGCCCTCGAAGTGGGTTTCGCAGATCAACGCGCACTTCGAATGCAACATTCACTCCCGCCGTGAGTATCTGCGGGCCATGTCGGACAACCGTCTCGTACCGCAGGCCGTCATAGACCTCACGGCCGCGACCCTGCCCTACTGGGAGCTGCGGGCCACCTCGTCCCTGGTCACGGGGATCGAGGAAGCGTTCCTCAACTCCTACAAGGACGGCTCCTTCCAGTACCTTCTGATCGCGGCCGACCGTATCTGATCAGACTGTTTCTCTTTTGGTCGAGTTCGGACCGTCTGCGGCTCCGCAACAGTGCCCGGTGTCCCTCGTGGGGCACCGGGCGGCCTTGTGTCCAGGGCGGGGCCCGGGTGCCGAGGGCGGAGAGCTTCGGATGACATGCCGTCTGACATGCCGTCTCAATCGCGTCGTCCGGGCCGGGAGCATGCGGAAATCTGTCCATGCGCCTTTTCTCCCGCCCGGCCCTGACCCGCCGGGCCGGCACCCTGGCCGCGGCCGTCCGCGGATACACCGCCCGCGCCCGGCGCTATGTGCGCGGTGCGCCGGGCGCCTATGTCTGGCTGGCGGCCCTGCTCGTCACCACCGTCCTCATGCACCATATGTCGCAAGAGTTCGAGACCGCCTTCCTCCGGCAGCGCTCGACCAATATCCACGAGCTGTCGACCCACCCGGTACGGGTCCTGATCTCCAGCGCCTTCTGGATCGACGGCGGCGGCTGGCTGTCCTACGCGGTCCTGTACTCCGTCTTCCACGCGCAGGCCGAACGCTGGCTCGGCACCCTCCGCTGGCTCACGGTCGCCGTCGCCGCCCATGTGCTGGCCACCCTCGTCAGCGAGGGCGCCCTGCTGTGGGCGATCCGCCACGGCCTCGCGCCGCACTCGGCCGTCAACACCCTCGACGTCGGAGTGAGCTACGCGCTCGCGGGTGTGGTCGCCGTGCTCACGTACCGCATCGCGGCACCCTGGCGATACGGCTATCTGGTGGGGGTCCTGGCCGTCTACGGCCCCCCGCTCATCGTCGGCCGCACCTTCACGGACCTCGGCCACTTCACCTCCGTCCTCATCGGCCTGGCCTGTTATCCGCTCGTACGCCACCGGGGCCCCGCCTGGAACCCGGGGGAAACGCTCGGACGGGTACGGGAGAGCTTCCGCCGCCGCCGGCGGGGTGGCGACGGCACGGCACGCGACTGACTGCCTACAGCGGAACGCGCGCGATCAGGGCGGCCAGCAGCGCACAGGCTGCCGCCGCCGCCCAGAAGCGCGGGGCGCGGACGTCCTCCAGCGTCTCCCGAGACGCTCCGGTCCTCAGCAGCGCCCTCTCCGCGAGCGGGGCGACGCCCACCGCCACGTACACCCTGACCGCCGTCTCCATCAGCTCCCAGTCGCCGTCGGGCGGCGCGAGAAGAAGGGCGAGGACGAATCCCGCGGTGACCGCCGACTCCAGCTTCCAGCCGCGGCTGTTCCGTACGACCAGCACGGCCTGAGCGGCCAGGAGCAGGAGGAAAGCTGCTTGGAACGCGACCACTGAACGTCCTCGCTTCTTCAGGCGGAGGCTTCGGTCAGGAGGGAGAGATGGGCCTCGGTCAGCTCCAGGCCGTCGATGGCGAGGAGCGCGGAGAGCTGTTCGGGGGTGCGGGCGCTGGCGAGCGGGGCGGCGACCGTGGGGCGGGAGGCGAGCCAGCCCAGGGCGACCGTCGCGATCTCAGTGTCCAGGTCCGCGGCCACCGTGTCGAGAGCGGCGAGGACCCGCCGGCCGCGCTCGGTCTCCAGATGTGCCGCGGCCGTGCCGGAGCGGCCGCTGTCGACGGTGGTCCCGGGCCGGTACTTGCCGGTGAGGAACCCCGAGGCGAGCCCGAAGTAGGGGACGGCGGCGATGCCGGCGCGGGCGGCGGTGTCCTGGAGAGCGCCCTCGTAGGTGTCGCGGGAGACCAGGTTGTAGTGGGGCTGGAGGACGGAGTAGCGGGCCAGGCCCTCACGTTCGGAGAAGTCGATGGACTCCTGAAGACGCTCGGGGGTGATGTTGGACGCCCCGACGGCCCGGACCCGGCCCGAGCGCACCAGCTCGTCGAGGGCGGTCACGATCTCCTCGACGGGGACGGACGGGTCGTCGAAGTGGGTGTAGTAGAGGTCGATGTAATCGGTGTTCAGCCGCTTCAGGGAGGCCTCGGCCGCCGCCTTGACGGTGGCCGGGGACAGCCCCTTGAACTCGGGGTGGGCGCCGACCTTGGTGGCGACGACGATGTCGGAGCGGTTGCCGCGCGCGGTGAGCCACTCGCCGATCAGGGTCTCCGACTCACCGCCCCGATTGCCCTCCGCCCAGGCGGAGTAGGAGTCGGCCGTGTCGATGAAGTTGCCGCCCCCGGCGGTGTAGGCGTCGAGGACGGCGAAGGTGCCGGACCGGTCGGCGGTCCAGCCGAAGACATTGCCCCCGAGGGCGAGCGGGGAGACTTGGAGACCGGAGGAGGCGAGGGAGCGCAGCGATGTCATGCGGTTATTCAACACCGTTCCGCGCAGCGGATCTTGGAAAACCGCGGTGACGACATCAGCTCGCAATGACCGCCCGCCCCCGCCCCCGCCCCCGCCCCCGCCCCCGGTCCCGGTCGGTTCAGCGGTAGACGGTCTGCGACTGCTGGTACGCCATCAGCCCCTCCGGCCCCAGCTCCCGGCCGAGGCCGCTCGACTTGATCCCGCCGAAGGGGGCCGCCGGGTCCGGGACATAGCGGTTCACACCGATGGATCCGGTGGCTACGCGGCGTGCCACCGCCGCGCCGCGCTCGGGGTCGGAGGTCCATACGGTGCCGCCGAGGCCGAATTCGGAGTCGTTGGCGATGCGGACCGCCTCGTCGACGCCGTCGTAGGGGATCAGCGACAGCACCGGGCCGAAGATCTCCTCCTGGGCGATGGCGGAGCCGTTGTCGACATCGGCGAAGACGGTCGGCTCGACGAACCAGCCGCGGTCCTGGTGCTGGGGACGGCGGCCGCCGGTGGTGAGTCTGGCGTCCGAGGCGATCCCCCGGGCGATGTACGACTCGACACGGTCGCGCTGCCGTGCGGTGGCCAGCGGGCCGATCCGGGTGGCGGGGTCGAGGGCGGGTCCCACGGGCAGGGACTCGGCGAGTGCGGTGAAGGCGTCGACGACCTCGGCGTAGCGATGGCGGGGAGCCAGTACCCGGGTGCCGAGGAAGCATGTCTGGCCGTTGTTGAGGAGGGTGCTGCTGAACAGGCCCTCGCCGATGGAGGCCAGATCCAGTTCGATGTCGTCCAGCACGATCGCGGCCGACTTGCCGCCGAGTTCGAGCGTCACCGGGCGCAGCAGCCGTCCGCAGGCCTCGGCGATGGACCGGCCGGCGGGGGTGGAGCCGGTGAAGGCGACTTTGTCGACCCCGGGGTGGGAGACGAGGTAGGCGCCCACCTCTCGGCCGGCCGGGACGATGTTGATCACTCCGGCCGGTACCCCGGCCGCCTCCGCCGCCTCGGCGAGCAGATAGGAGTCCAGAACGGTCTCCGGCGAGGGCTTCACGACCAGGGTGCAGCCGGCCGCCATGGCGGGCGCGATCTTGAACATGGAGAGGGCCTGGGGGAAGTTCCACGGCACGATGGCGGCCACCACCCCGACCGGCAGTCTGCGGACCTCGACCGAGCCGCCGAGCAGCCCGGGGCGTACCTCCTCGAAGGCCGACGTACGGGCGAGCCCCGCGTAGTAGCGCAGCACGGCGCTCGGGTAGCCGGTCTCCAGCTGTGCGGCGACCGCCACCGGCATGCCGTTCTGGGAGCTCACCCGCTCCACGAATCCATCGGCCCGGGCGTCGATCTCCACGGCGAACCGCTCCATCACCTCGGCCCGTCGGGCGGGGTCCCAGCCCGACCAGCCTGCGGGGTCCTCGAAGGCCCGCCGGGCGGCCAGTACCGCCCTGTCGATATCGGCCTCGGCGCCCTCCGGCACCCCGCCGAGCGGCTGTTCCGTGCTGGGGTCGATCGGGACGATCACCCGGTCGGTGCTGGGACCGACCCATGATCCGCCGATGTAGAAGGTGTCGTAGGCGGTACGGGTCTCCTGGCGGGTCTCCATCAGACGGCTCCCTGATCGTTCTGTGCGGGGTCTGTGCCCGGGGTCGGGGCTGGGTCGGTGTCAGTGTCGGTGTCGGCTGTCGTCGCTCTGCGGACGGCGGCGACGAACGCCTCCGGCGCGTCGATGTGCAGCAGATGACTCGCCCCGTCGATCACCTCGGAGCGGATCGCGGGCACCGCGCGCACCAGCCGCCGGTGCACCTTGTGGAAGAAGGGATTGCTCTCCGCGCCGAGCAGAAAGGTGACGGGGACGCGGATGTCCCGGATCCGGCTCAGCGGCAGATGCTCGAACATCACTCCGTACGGATGCGGGTCCAGCTCCGCCAGGACATTGCGGGCATGGGACAGCAACCGCTCCCGCTCCCGGCGCGGAGCCGTGTCGAAGGCGGGCCCGGCGGCCCAGCGGAAGAAGGCTCCGGCCGCCTCCTCCCGGCGTCCGCGCAGCCGTGCCAGGGTGACGCGGGCGAGCGCGCGGAGCATCGAGGGCGTCGCCAGCCGGGTGCCGTGGAACGGAGGCTCCGCCACGATCAGCCGCCGGACCAGTTCGGGGTGGCCCGCGGTCAGCCCGAGGGCGATGTTGCCGCCCGCGCTCCAGCCGACGACCGTCGCCGGGCCTTCGGCCACCCGCTTCAGCAGGGCCGCCGCGTCGGCCACATGACGCCGGTGGTCGCGGACCGGCGGATGCGCGGACGCGCCGTAACCACGCCGGTCGTAGACGATCACCCGGTGTCCGGCGGCCACGAGGCCGTCCACGACCCCGTCCCAGGTGGCGGCCTGCGCGCCGCTGCCGTGGATCAGCAGGAGCGGCGGCCCGTGCCCCCGCTCCTCGTACGCGAGGTCGACTCCGTCGATACGCAGAAGGAGTGGATCGCGCACCTCAGCCGCCCGGCCGGGGCGAGGGGGAGCCCGGGGTGCCGCCCGGGGAGGTTCTCAGCACGGCGGTATGACGCACGGTACGGCTCCTTTGCCGAAGGGACTCCTCGGAGGCTAGAGTCGGTCGCCGACCGCGAACTGTTCAATTTCTGGACACTTCTCAGAAGGCTCAGAAGATGATGTGCAGGGCACGCATTCGGTTGTAGAGCGTGGTCCGGCTGATGCCGAGGCGTCGCGCGGCGCGGAGCTTATTGCCGCCGCAGGCCCGCAGCGCCGCCGCGATGGTGTCGTGCTCGGCCCGTTCCAGCGGAGTCATCCGGCGCAGCCGGGGGCTGACCCGATACCCCTCGGGGAGATCGCCGGGTGTCACGTCCCCCGCGGAACGCCGTTCCAGCACGGCCCGGACCACGGCCCGCAGTTCGCGGAGATTGCCCGGCCAGGGATGGCCCGCCAGCGCGGCCAGTGCGGCCGGGGTGAAACGCGGCCCGGGGTCGGCCCCCAGCTCGTCGAGCACGGCCCGCACCAGCCCCGGCAGCTCCTCCGTACGGTCCCGCAGGGGCGCCAGCTCGATCCGCCCGGCGCACGCGGCGGCGAGCGCCGCGCCCGGGCCGTCGAGATCGCCGGCCGGGGCGCCGGTCAGGACGATCCGGGGCGCGTCCGGCCGTTCGAGGAGATGCCGCAGCCGGACGGCGCACGCCTCGGGCAGCAGCTGCACCTCCTCGACCAGCAGCGGGCTCCGGGCCCCGGCCGCCGCGCCGAGATCGCGGAGCCACGCGGCCTCGCCCCGCACGGCCGCCTCCGACGAGTCCAGTACGACCGGCGGCCGGGGGTCCGTCCCGGCCAGCGAACGGGCCTTCGTCGTCCGGCCGGTTCCCGGAGCCCCGCCGATGTACACCGGGGTGTCGGAGCGCGAACGCGCGCCCGGTCGCGCGAGGGCGAGGGCGAGGGCGAGCGCGGGGGCGGGCGTGGACCGCGTCTCGGCCGGGACGGTGAATTCGAAGAGGACCCCGCCGGCTCCGGGGCCGAGTGACCGGGGCCGTACCTCCACCGACCTTCCCGACACCAGCTCCACCCGCCGGGCCGGACCCGTACCGTCCCGCGAGCGAAGCCCGGCCGCCAGCTCCCGGAGCAGGAGGTGATCCAGCGGATCGAGGAGTTCCACGGCCGCCGGATTGGCCAGCACCACCCCCTCGCCGAGCACCAGCAGCGGCAGGGTCCGGCCGGCCGCCGCGACCTGGAAGGCGGCCAGCAGGCGCTGCTCGGCGGCGCGCGTCGTGCGCAGCAGCCGTTCCTCGATGTCGTGCGCCGCCCGGGCCAGGAACGGACCGAGCAGGGGGGAGCCGTCCCCGGTGAGGCAGGTGATGTCGAGGACGCCCTCCAGCCTGCGGGTCACCGGATGGATGATCGGATGCCCGTAGCAGCTGAAGCGCTTGAACGGCTCCAGATAGTGCTCGTCGCCGTGCACCGCGAGACCGCGCCGCACCTCGTACACCGTGGCGATCGAGTTCGTCCCGGTCGTCTCCTCCAGGAACACCCCGCCCGCCACCACCCCCAGCCCTTCGAGCCGGTCGCGGAGCCCCCGGGGGCCGACCGTCGGGGCGACGATGCGCGAGGCCCGGTCGGCGAGCACGACGCAGAACGAGGCGTCGCCGAGCTGGTCCGCCAGCTCCGTGAGGACGGGCCCGGCGGCGGTGGCGAGCCGGCCGCGCCGGTCGACGGCGTCGGGGTCCACCCGTATCTCGGGGGCGGCGGGGGTGAGCCCGCTCAGCTCGGACCGCCGCCAGGACAGGGCGATCTCCGGACGCGGTGCGGTGTCGGCGGTGTCGCTGGGATGCACGGCGGCCTCCGGCAAGGTGGTGCTGGCTGAGCCCGTACGTACGCGCTGACGGCGCGTGCTCCCCGCACTCAATCAGCAGCCCGGCACGGAGCGGAAGGCAGGGTGCCGATTCCGTCCCAGATGGGCGCTGAGCAGGGCTTCCAGCGCCGGATGGTCCTCCGCGCCGAGATGGCCGGTGGGGATCGTCGCCAGCGTGGCCCCGGCGATGCCGGCCGCGAGCTCCCGGGCGTGGGGCAGCGGGGTGGCGATGTCCAGGGTGCCGCCGACGACCAGGGTGGGGGCGGTGATACGGGCCAGATCCCGCCGCAGGTCGCAGTCGGCGAGGGCGTCGCAGCAGGCCGCGTAGGAAGAGGGGTCGGCGGTGGCGAGATCTCTGAGCAGGGCGCGCCCGTAGGCCGTCGAGGCGATCGCCGGATCGGCGAACCAGCGGCCCGGGCCGGTCGCCAGCAGCGGCCGGGTGCCCTGCTCCCGGACGAGCGCGGCCCGCTCCCGCCAGGGCCCCGCCGGGCCGAACCAGGCCGAGGTGCAGACCAGGGCGAGGGAGTCGACGCGGTGCGGGTGACGGGCCGCCAGCCGGGTTCCGACGGCTCCTCCCAGCGAGATGCCCGCGTAGTGGAAGCGGCGGTGGCCGAGCCTGTCGACGAGTGCGAGGACCAGCGCCGCGAGATCGGCCACCGAGACGGCCCCGGGAGCGGCGGGGGAGCCGCCGTGCCCCGGCAGATCGAACCGCGCCACCCGGAAGGTCCTGGCCAGCGCGGGCAGCAGCGGTTCCCAGACGGTCGTCGAGGTCCCCAGGGAGGGGCCGAGGACCAGCAGCGGCGCGTCCGGCGGGCCGGTGAGGTCGTGATGCGGCACAGGGGCGGAGACGGACATGACGGACTGCCTTTCTCGGAGAGGAGGGGGAAGCGGCGACCGGGTACAGGGGCGGCGCGCTGCGGCCGTCAGCGCTCCAGGACGAGAGCCAGCCCCTGCCCCACGCCGACGCAGAGCGCCGCCACCCCGACCCCGGACCCCGCCGCCGCCAGCTGGTGCGCCACCGCGCCCGCCAGCCGCGCCCCGGACGCCCCCAGCGGGTGACCGATGGCGATGGCCCCTCCCCGCGGATTGAGGACCGCCGGATCCAGCTCCGGCCACTCGGCGGCGCAGCCCAGCGCCTGCGCCGCGAACGCCTCGTTCAGCTCCAGCGTGGTCAGCTCCGCGAAGGTCCGCCCGGCCCTGGCCAGCGCCGTGCGCACGGCTTCCACCGGCCCCAGCCCGAACCACTGCGGCTCGATGCCGGTGACCGCGCCTGCCCGCACCCGCGCCAGCGGCTCCCGGCCGACGGCGCGCAGCCCGGCCTCGTCGGTCAGCAGCAGCGCCGACGCGCCGTCGTTCAGGGGCGAGGCGTTCCCCGGGGTGACCGTGCCGCCGTCCGGGCGGAAGGACGGCTTCAGCCGGGCCATCGCCTCCAGGGACGCGTCCTTTCGTACGCACTCGTCGCGGGCGAAGAGCGCGGACTCCCCCCGGCGCGGCTCGATCTCGACCGGTACGACCTCGGCGTCGTACAGCCCTTCGCGCCAGGCCCGGGCCGCCTTGCGGTGGCTGTCGAGGGCGAAGGCGTCCTGCCGCTCCCGGGTGATGCCGTGCTTCCCGGCGATGAGTTCGGCGCTCATCCCCAGCGGAACCGTCCACTGCGGATCCATCCGCGGGTTGACCATGCGCCAGCCGAGAGTGGTCGAGTACAGCTCCTGATGCCCGACCGGAAAGGCCCGTTCCGGTTTGGGGAGGACCCAGGGGGCGCGGCTCATGGACTCCACCCCGCCTGCGACGGCGATGGAGACGTCGCCGACGGCGATGGCGCGCGCCGCCTGGACGACCGCCTCCAGACCGGAGGCGCAGAGCCGGTTGACGGTGACGCCGGGCACGGTGACGGGGAGTCCGGCCAGCAGGGCCGCCATCCGGGCGACATCGCGGTTCTCCTCGCCCGCGCCGTTGGCGTTGCCCAGGAAGACATCGCCGATGCGCGCCGGGTTCAGCTCCGGCGTGCGGTCCAGCAGGGCCCGTACGGCCCGCGCCGCCAGATCGTCGGGGCGCACCCCGGCCAGCGCGCCGCCGTACTTGCCGACCGGGGTGCGCACCGCGTCGACGATGTAGACCGCGCGCCCGTTCACCGGACACCGCCCGTCGCCGTCGTCGCCGCCGCCGTGATCCGCACCGGGGCGGCGGTCCTGGCGCGCAGCTCGTCCGCGGTGACGCCGGGAGCCAGTTCGACCAGGACCAGGCCGTCGCCGCCGACGTCCAGCACACCGAGGTCGGTGACGATCCGGTTCACGCACGACCGTCCGGTGAGCGGCAGGGAGCACTCCTCGACGATCTTCGGGCTGCCGTCCCGCGCGGTGTGGGTCATCGTCACCACGACCCTGCGGGCCCCGTGCACCAGATCCATCGCCCCGCCGATACCGGTGATCAGCTTGCCGGGGACCGCCCAGTTGGCCAGATCGCCCCGGGCGGAGACCTGCATCGCGCCGAGGACGGCGGTGTCGATGTGGCCGCCCCGGATCATCCCGAAGGAGAGCGCCGAGTCGAAGAACGAGGCCCCCGGCAGGACGGTGACGGTCTCCTTGCCCGCGTTGATCAGATCCGGGTCGATCCGCTCCCGGTACGGGTAGGGGCCGGTGCCGAGGATGCCGTTCTCCGACTCCAGGACGACCCGGACCCCCTCGGGCAACTGCCCGGGAATCAGGGTCGGCAGCCCGATGCCCAGATTGACGTACTCCCCGTCGTGCAGCTCCCGCGCCGCGCGGGCGGCGATCTCATCCCGTGTCCAGGGCATCAGACTCGTACCGTCCTCTGTTCGATCTTCTTGTCGGCGGCCTGTTCGGGCGTGAGCGCCACCACGCGCTGTACGAAGATCCCGGGCAGATGCACGGAGTCCGGGTCCAGTACGCCGGGTTCGACCAGCTCCTCGACCTCGGCGACGGTGATCCGGCCCGCCATCGCGGCCAGGGGGTTGAAGTTGCGGGCGGACTTGTTGAAGACCAGATTGCCGTGACGGTCGCCGCGGGCCGCGCGCACCAGGGCGAAGTCGGTGCGGATCCCGTGCTCCAGGACATGGCCGACGCCGTCGAACTCCCGGATCTCCTTCGGCGGCGAGGCCAGGGCCACCCCGCCGTCGCCGTCGTACCGCCAGGGCAGTCCGCCGTCCGCCACCTGGGTGCCGACCCCGGCGGGGGTGTAGAAGGCGGGAATGCCGCACCCGCCCGCGCGCAGCCGCTCCGCCAGGGTGCCCTGGGGGATCAGCTCGACCTCCAGCTCACCGGCGAGATACTGGCGGGCGAACTCCTTGTTGGCCCCGATGTAGGAGCCGGTGACCCGGGAGATCCGCCCGGCGGAGAGCAGTACCGCCAGACCCGATTCCATGGCCCCGCAGTTGTTGGAGACCACGCTGAGCCCGTCGGATCCCTGCTCCAGGACGGCCGCGATCAGGGTGTTCGGCACACCGCTCAGCCCGAAGCCGCCGACGGCGAGCGAGGCCCCGTCGCGGAGGTCCGCCACGGCGTCCGCAGCCGACTCCCATACCTTGTCCAT
This sequence comes from Streptomyces inusitatus, assembly GCF_014651115.1. Taxonomy (GTDB): domain Bacteria; phylum Actinomycetota; class Actinomycetes; order Streptomycetales; family Streptomycetaceae; genus Streptomyces; species Streptomyces amakusaensis. The sequence goes on from NZ_BMWG01000020.1 coordinate 77,600, forward strand.
GGCGCTCACCGGGCCGTCAGGGCTGAGGGATGGGCCGCCAGGGGAGTGACGGAGACGGTCATGTAGGGGAAGAGCGGCAGATTCCACAGGAGGTGGTGGAGTTCGTCGTTGCCGGGGACGTCGAAGACGCTGAGATTGGCGTACTGCCCCGCGCACCGCCAGATGTGCCGCCAGACGCCGGCCTCCTGGAGTTCTTGGCAGTAGCTCTTCTCACGGGCGATCAGATCCTCGCGGACGCCGGGATCCAGGTCGTGGGGGATCGCGACGTCCATCGTCACTGCGAACAGCATGGTGGCTTCCTTCGCCGATGAATCGGGGGCGGTGGCGTGTCGGGGGTGAGGCCGAAGGCCAGGGTCAGGGTCAGGGTCAGGCCGGGTCGAGGACGAAGTCGTACGCGACCTCACGGCCGGTGCCGTTCGCCGCGGCGACGGGGGAGAGGATCAGCTCCGGCTTCACGGCGGAGGCGATGTCGTCCTCGACATGGCTGGTGCCCCGGAAGTACAGCTGGGTGGTGATCGGCTGATGGCCCGGGGCGGAGACCTTCAGATGCAGATGGGCCGGCCGCCACGCGTGCCAGCCGGCCGCCGCGATCAGCCTGCCGCAGGAGCCGTCGGTGGGGATCTGGTACGGGGCCGGCTCCACGGTGCGGACCGCGAAGCCGCCCCGCTCGTCGGTGGCGACCGTGCCGCGCAGATTCCACTCGGGGAGCCCGGGGGCGTATCGCGAGTAGAAGCCCTCCGCGTCCGCGTGCCACATCTCGACCCTGGCACCGGCCAGCGGGGTGCCGTCCACGGCGGTCACCCGGCCCCGGAAGAGCAGCGGGACGCCGGGCTCGCCCTCCCGCATGGGCAAGGTGGCCTCCCCGGTGAAGAGCGGCGAACCGGGGACGTAGTACGGGCCCTCGATGGTGCCCTTGCTGCCCAGCCGGTGCTCGCTCGCCACCTCCTCGACAACATGCTCCAGCCACACATCGAGGAAGAGCGGCCACTCGCCGTCCAGCCCGACCTGGATCATCCAGGACTTGAGCGCGTCGTACTCCGCGTAACCGACCCGGTGACGGCGTATGACGTCGTGCACGGCGGCCAGCACCTCGGTCACCAGCGTGTCGACGCGCTCGGTTCCCGCGTCGCCGCTCCCGGTCCGCTGCCTGCTGCGGAACCGCTCGGTGGCGGCGGCCCCGGACGCGGCGGCGGTGGCGGTCTCGGTCATCTGCTTCTCCTCTGTTCGACGTTCGGTGTTCGGTGTGTGTGGTCGCGGCGGTCGTGTCGGTCGTGTCGGCCGCGTCGGCCGCGTCGCTCAGCGGTCCTGGCGGTAGCGGGCGAGCTTCTCGGGATCGACACGGACACCGAGGCCCGGGCCCTCGGGCACCCGCAGCGCGCCGTTCTCGATCCGCAGCGGCTCGGCGAGCAGATCGTCGGTCATGTCGAGGAAGTTGGAGAGTTCACCGGCCCGCCGGGCGGACGAGCGGTGCGCCGCGCCGAAGGCGACCGAGCAGGCCGTGCCGAGCTGGCCGTCGATCTGATTGCCCATCACGATCTCGACGCCCAGCCCCTCGCACTGGTGCAGCACCCGCTGGGAGGCGGTGAAGCCGGTCCGGGCCGTCTTGACGCTGATCGCGGTGGCGGACCCGCCGAGCAGCTCCCGGGTCACCTCGGCGGCCCGGGTGGCGCTCTCGTCGGCGATGAAGGGGATGGGACTCCGGGCGACCAGCCAGCGCCGCCCCAGCACATCGTCGGCCGGGCAGAGCTCCTCGGCGAACGTCAGCCCCAGATCGTCCATCTCCCGCAGCGCGCGGGACGATTCGGCCGCGCTCCAGCCCCGGTTGCCGTCGATGTACAGCTCCACCCCGGGGCCGAGCGCCTGCCGCAGCGCCCGGCAGGCCTCGACATCGTCGGTGTAGGGCAGCCGCCCGACCTTCACCTTGAACGTGGTGATGCCGTACGTGTCACGGATCCGCTCGGCCTCGGCGACCATCCGCGCGGCGGGCGCGAACCCCACCATGTGGCTGACCCGCATCCGGTCCGTGTATCCGCCGAGCAGCCCGGACACCGACTGGCCGGCCGCCCGGCCCAGGATGTCCCACAGGGCCATGTCCACGGCCGCCTTCGCGGTGGGATTGCCGACGGTCCGGTCCAGCCGCTCATGGACCCTCTCCCGCTCCAGCGGCGACAGACCCAGCAGCTTCGGAGCGAAGACGCGGTCGATCACCGCGACGATCGACTCCTGGGTCTCCCCATAGGTGTAGGGCCTCGGCGGCGCCTCGGCGGTCCCGGTCAGACCCTCGTCGGTATGGACCCGCACAAGGACGTGTTCGGCCGTGTGCACCTCTCCGCTGGCGAACCTCAGCGGTTTTCGGTAAGGAATGGAGAAAGGAATTGATTCAATTCCGGTGATTTTCATGGAGTTCCGTGCTCCCGGTCGATTCGGGTGGAATGAACATGCCGTCCTTTTCCAATGTCTCCAGCAGTCTTTTCAGCAGGGGAGATGCGTCGTCCTCGCGCCAGGCCATCACCAGGCCGACCGAGGGCGCGTCCTCCAGCTCCTTGTGCACCACGCCCTCGCGGGGCGCCGAACGGATCGAATCCGGCAGTACGGCGATGCCGAGGCCCGCCGCCACTAGGGCGAGCGCGGTGGAGGTCTCGGAGACCTCATGGGCGCGGCGCGGGGTGAATCCGGCCGCCAGACAGGCGCGTACGACCGCGTCATGGACGACCGAGCCCATGGCGGGCCCGTACATGATGAAGTTCTCGTGCCGCAGCCGCTCGATACGCACCCGCGGCGCGTCGGCCAGCCAGTGCTCCGCCGGCACCGCGAGGATCAGCGGTTCGTCGGCGAGGGCCCGGTGCGCGAGCCCCGCCTCCCGGACCGGCGGCCGGAGCACCCCCACATCGAGACGCCGTCCGATCAGCCCCGACTCCTGGGCGGGAGTGAGCATCTCGGTGTGCACCTCCAGCGCCACCCCGGGCAGTTCGCGTTTGACCAGCCGCGCCAGGGCCGGCAGCCGGCGGTACGCGGCGGATCCCGTCAGACCCACCCGGATCACCCCCTCCACCCCCGCCGCGAAGCGCCCTGCCCGCGCCACCGCCTCCTCCACGGATTCGAGGATGCGCCGCACATCGGTGTGGAACACCTCGCCCGCGCCGGTCAGGGAGACCTGCCGGGTGGTGCGGGCGAACAGCTCCACCCCGAGTTCCGTCTCCAGCCGGCGTATCGCCTGGGAGAGCGGGGGCTGCGCCATGTGCAGCTGTTCCGCGGCCCGCCCGAAATGGCGGGTGGCGGCGACCGCGGCGAAATACCGGAGGTGTCTGAGTTCCATCGGAATCTCCCTCGATTGCGCCTCATCGTAGGGAGCGGATCCCATACGCAACAAATACTTGATCGCAGCGTATTGATATGCGGGGGATATCAATACCCCCCTGGGTCAACCCTGGGAAAATCCCTGGGGCCCGGGACTTCACCCCGATGACATGGTGCTGAAAAGCAGCCGTAACGAGCGGCTGCGACAGGCAGCCGCAACGAGTCGGAGGCAAGAGCCGTGGCCGATACAGCGAGCAGTGCGCGGACCATCCTCGAAGACGCCCTGGTGGAAGACGAGCGGACGGGCGTCTACCGCGTCCGCCGGAGCGTCTTCACCGACGAGGAACTCTTTGAACTGGAGATGAAGCACATCTTCGAGGGCAACTGGATCTATCTCGCCCACGAGAGCCAGATCCCGTCCGCCGGGGACTACTTCACCACCCACATCGGCCGGCAGCCCATCGTCATCTCCCGTGACAAACAGGGTGAGCTGCACGCCCTCGTCAACGCGTGCAGCCACCGCGGGGCGATGCTCTGCCGCCGCAAGACCGACAACCGCACCACCTTCACCTGCCCGTTCCACGGCTGGACCTTCAACAACACCGGCAAGCTCCTCAAGGTCAAGGACCCGCGCGGCGCGGGCTATCCCGAGCAGTTCAACACCGACGGCTCGCACGACCTCACCAAGGTCGCCCGGTTCGAGAGCTACCGGGGCTTCCTCTTCGGCAGCCTGAACCCGGATGTGCTGCCCCTGACCGAACACCTGGGTGACGCCGCCGTCCTCATCGACATGATCGTCGACCAGTCCCCGGAGGGGCTGGAGGTGCTGCGCGGATCGTCGACGTACACCTACGACGGCAACTGGAAGCTCCAGACGGAGAACGGCGCGGACGGCTACCACGTCTCGGCCACCCACTGGAACTACGCCGCGACCCAGGCGCGCCGCACCTCGGGAGAGTCGGCCAATGACACCAAGACCATGGACGCCGGCGGCTGGTCCAAGCAGCGCGGCGGCTTCTACTCCTTCGAGCACGGGCATCTGCTGCTGTGGACCACCTGGCTCGACCCCGCCAACCGGCCGTTGAGCGACCGGCGCGAGGAGCTCGTCGCCACGTTCGGGGAGGCGAAGGCCGACTGGATGATCGGTGTCTCCCGCAATCTCTGCCTCTACCCGAACGTCTATCTGATGGACCAGTTCAGCTCCCAGATCAGGCACTTCCGCCCCCTCTCGGTCGACCGCACCGAGGTCACCATCTACTGCATCGCCCCCAAGGGGGAGAGCCCCGAGGCCAGGGCCCGGCGGATCCGGCAGTACGAGGACTTCTTCAACGCCACCGGCATGGCCACCCCCGACGATCTGGAGGAGTTCCGCTCCTGCCAGAAGACCTATCTGGCCGGGGCCTCCCCCTGGAACGACCTCAGCCGGGGCGCCGTGCACCAGATCGACGGGCCCGACGAGGACGCCAGGGCGATGGGCATCAACCCGATCGCCAGCGGAGTGCGCACCGAGGACGAGGGCCTCTACCCGATCCAGCACGGCTACTGGCAGCGGACCCTCCGGCGCGCACTCGACGCCTGACGAGCCTGACGCCTGACGAGCCGGACACTCGACCGGCCGGAGCCCCGACGAGCGACCGCCCGACGAGCCGAACGCCCGAGTTCGGACAGCACCCCGAGGGAGCCACCCGATGACCACCGACGCGATCACCGCGACCCCCGCCGCGGGCCACACCGTCACCCCGGAGACGGTCCGCCGATTCCTCTACCGCGAGGCCCGCCACCTCGACGACCGCGAGTTCGAGAAGTGGCTGGAGTGCTACCACCCGGACGCCGAGTTCTGGATGCCCGCCTGGGCCGACGACGACGAGCTGACCCGGGACCCGCAGAGCGAGATCTCGCTGATCTACTACGCGAACCGGGGCGGTCTGGAGGACCGGGTCTTCCGCATCCGCACCGACCGCTCCAGCGCGACCAGCCTTCCGGAGCCGCGCACCAGCCACAACATCACCAATGTCGAGATCACCGCGGCGGACGGCGGTCTGGTGGAGGTCCGCTTCAACTGGTTCACGCTCTACTACCGCTACCAGAGCGTCGACACCTACTTCGGCACCTCGTTCTACCGCATCGACTTCACCGCCGCCGACCCGCTGATCACCAGCAAGAAGGTCGTGCTCAAGAACGACTACATCCACCACGTGGTCGACGTCTACCACGTCTGACCGGCCCGAAATGAGCGCACCCATGGCATTCCAGGTCGCCCTGAACTTTGAGGACGGCATCACCCGGTTCATCGACTGCCGGGCGGACGAGACCGTCGCCGACGCCTCCTACCGGGCACGCATCAACATCCCGCTCGACTGCCGCGACGGAGCCTGCGGCACCTGCAAGTCGCTCTGCGAATCAGGGACGTACGACGGCGGCGACTACATCGACGAGGCCCTCACCGAGGACGAGGCGGCCCTCGGCCACTGCCTGCCCTGCCAGATGACCCCGCGGAGCGATCTCGTACTGAGCATCCCCGCGACCTCCGCCTCGGCCCGGACCGCCGCGGCCGTCCACCGCGCCACCCTCACCGCCGTCGAACGGCACTCCGCCACCACCGTCGGCTTCACCCTGGAGGTCGACGACCGCGCGGCACTGGACTTCCTGCCCGGCCAGTACGTCAATGTCACCGTTCCCGGCACCGACCGGCACCGCTCGTACTCCTTCAGCTCCGGGCCCGGGCAGCGCCGGGTCTCCTTCCTCGTCCGCATCGCCGAGGGCGGCCTGATGTCGGGCTATCTCACCGAACGGGCGAAGGCGGGGGACCGTATCGACTTCACCGGCCCGATGGGCAGCTTCTACCTCCGCGACCTGGCCCGGCCCGCGCTCCTCCTCGCCGGCGGCACCGGGCTGGCCCCCCTGCTCTCCATGCTGGAACAGCTCGCGCACAAGCCGCCCGCCCACCCCGTCCACCTCCTCTACGGGGTCACAACGGATCAGGACCTGGTCCATCTGGACACCCTCGCCGACCACGCCGCCACCGTCCCCGGATTCACCTTCGACCACACGGTCGCCGACCCGTCCAGCGGCGCGCGGAACAAGGGGTACGTCACCGGGCTGATCGACTCCGCGACCCTGCACCGGGGGAACGCCGACGTCTATCTCTGCGGGCCGCCCGCCATGGTCGAGGCGGTACGGGGCCACATCGCCGCGCTCGGCGTCACCCCGGCGAGCTTCCACTACGAGAAGTTCACCGCGACGGCGACGCCGGGGGCGCTTCGATGAGGCCGCCGCGGGAACCGGGCGGGCCGGCTTCCCCCTGGGCGCACCCGGGGCGGTTCGCCGGGAAGAAGGCCGTGGTCACCGGCGCGGCACAGGGCATCGGCCTCGCCGTCGCCCGCCGTCTCGCCGCCGAGTCCGCCGATGTCGTCCTGGTCGACCGGGCCGAGACCGTCCGGGAGGCCGCCGAGGAGCTGGGCGGCCACGCCGTCATCGCCGATCTGGAGCGGTACGAGGAGGCCGAGGCCGCCATCGGCGAAGCCCATCGCCACCACGGCCGGATCGACTGCCTCGTCAACAATGTGGGCGGCACCATCTGGGCCAAACCCTACGAGCACTACACCCCCGACCAGATCCGGGCCGAGATCCACCGCTCGCTCTTCCCCACCCTCTGGAGCTGCCGGGCGGTCCTTCCCCACCTCATCGCCCAGCGCTCGGGCACCATCGTCAACGTCTCCTCCGTCGCGACCCGGGGCGTCAACCGGGTCCCCTACGCGGCGGCCAAGGGCGGGGTCAACGCCATCACCGCGGCGCTGGCGCTGGAGGCCGCCCCGTACGGAATCCGGGTCGTGGCCACCGCACCCGGCGGCACGGACGCCCCCGCCCGGCGGGTCGCCCGGGGGCCCGCGGCCGAGGACGATCAGGAACGGGAGTGGTACCGGCAGATCGTGGCGCAGACCGTCGAATCGTCGCTGATGAAACGGTACGGCTCGCTGGCGGAGCAGGCCGCGGCCATCGTCTTCCTCGCCTCCGACGAGGCCTCCTACATCACGGGCACGGTTCTGCCCGTCGCGGGAGGCGACCTCGGCTGACCCGACCCGGCCCCATCCCCGGCGGGCAGTGCTACCGTGCCGGAGCATGGACACCCCTCCTGACCAGCGGCGAAGCCTGATCGGACGGGCGGGTGAGCGTATGGCCCTCAGCCGCGCGCTCAGTGCCGCCCACACCGGCCACCCCTCGACAGTGCTGGTGGAAGGGCCCGCGGGCAGCGGGAAGACCACTCTCGTCGACCATGTCCTCATCGACCGCGCACACCCCCTGCGCGTCCTGCGCGCGACCGGGGTGCCCTGGGAGTCCGGAATCGCGCTCGGCGTGGCAGGCCGGCTGCTGCGGACCACCCCGCCGGACGGCCCCGGCGACCCCCGAGACCCCGGCGACCCCGGAGACCCCGGTGACCCCCGCGAATCCGACGGCCGCACGATCCTCGGCACCGCCCGGCGGCTCCACCGGCTCTGGACGGCCCCGCCCCACGGTGAACCGCTCGTGGTGGTCGTCGACGACGCCCACTGGGCCGACGTCGAGAGCCTGCGGGCGATCGAGTCCGCCGTACGCGCCCTGACGACGGAGCGGCTTCTCGTGATCCTGCTGGCACGGGACGACACGACAGGACCGGGGCCGCGGCGGAACCCGCCGGTGGAGACCCTGGAACACCTCGACGGCCGACAGGGCGAAACGATACGGCTCGGCCCGCTCGACCCCGAGGACGTCAGGGAACTCGCCCGCCACCGGGACGGAGTCGACCTCTCCCTCCCCGCCGCCCGGCATCTGTGCCGACACACCCGCGGCAACCCCCGGCACATCACCCGGCTGCTCCAGGAGCTGCCCCGCGACATCTGGCAGGACTGGCGGCCCGCGCTGCCCGCTCCCTCCCGCTATACGTCGGTGGTCCGGCACTCCCTCGCGAGCTGCGGCGAAGCCGCCCGCGCCCTGGTCGAGGCCTGCTCGGTCATCGACGGCGACGCGCCCCTCGACGAAGCCGCCCGCCTCGCCGGTCTCCCCGACCCGCTGCCCGCGGCGGACGAGGCGGCCGAGGCGGGGCTGCTGATCGCGACCGTCGAACCCGGTCGCGCCCTGCTGGCCTTCCCCCATCCGCTGACCCGCGCCGCCGTCCTCACCACCCTCGGCCTGACCCGCCGCCGTCTGCTCCACCTCCGCGCCGCCGAGGTCGCCGACGACCCGGGACGGCGGCTGGCGCACCGGGCGGCGGCCACCACCACGGACGCCGGGCTCGCCGACGAGCTGGACCGGTACGCCGCCGAGCGCGCAGGCGCGGGGGAGTGGGCCACCGTCGCCGCCACCCTGGTCAGAGCGGGCCGGCTCAGCCCGGTCCGGGCCGTCCGCGAGGACCGGCTGCTGCGCGCCGTCGACGCGATGATCGGCGCGGGGGACATCCCCCAGGCCGTGGCGTTCGCCGCGGAACTGGAGAGCTTCCCCACCGCCGCCCCGCGCGACGTCGTGCTCGGCTATCTGGCCATCATGCGGGGCCGCTCGGCCGAGGCGGAGACCTTCCTCACCCGCGCCTGGGCCCGCTGCGACGCCGCGACCCGGCCCGACCTCACGGCGAAGATCTGCCAGCGCCGGGTGCTCCACGCACTCGGACGCTGGGACGCCCCGGGACTGGTCACCTGGGCCCGCCGCGCCCTGGAGCTCGCGGACCCCGCCGATCCCGCCGCGATCGAGTCCGAGGCCGTGCTGGGGCTGGGCCTCGCCGCCATGGGCCGGGCCGAGGAGGCCGTGTCCGTGTACGAGTCGGCCGCGGCCAAGGTCTCCGGCGGGGCCCAGTCCCAGCGGTTCCAACTGGGCCGGGGCTGGGTGGATCTCGCCCTGGACGCCCCCGAGGCCGCCCGCCGGGCGTTCGAGGAGGCCGTCCCCACCGGGTACCGGCTGGGCTCCACCCGGATCTCCCTCTGGGCCCAGGGCTGGCTGGCCCGCACCCAGTTCGCGCTGGGGGCCTGGCCGGAGGCGCTGGAAACGGTGGAGCGGGCCGCCGCCCGTCTCACCGAGGTCAGAATCGAACTCGTCCGCCCCCTGGTCCACTGGACCGGGGCCCAGCTCCACGCGCTCCGGGGCGACTGGGAGAGCGCCGAGGACCATCTCGCCCGGGCCGCCGCGGGCGGACACCACTACGAGGTCATGATGGTCCCGGCCGCCCTGGCGCGCGCCCAGGTCGCCGAAGCGCGCGGCGACTACGCCCGGGCCGTCGACGCCCTCGCGCCCGTCGTCCGGCTGCCGTCCCGGGCGGGCGTCGACGAACCCGGCTTCTGGCCCTGGCCGGACGTCTACGCCAACGCCCTGGTGATGACCCATCGCGTCGAGGAGGCCGACGCCTTCCTCACCCCCCACGAAGAACTCGCCGCCCGGCGCGGCCATCGCTCCACCCGGGCAAGACTCGGCCTGGTCCGAGGCCGGATCACCGCCGCCCGCGGCGACATCGACGCCGCCCGGCACACCTTCGAGACGGCCCTCGCCCGGCTGGACCGGCTGCCGCTGCCGTACGACCTGGCCCGGGTGAACTTCGCGTACGGACAGACCCTGCGCCGCGCCGGAAAGCGCCGGGACGCCGACACCGTCCTGCGGAACGCCCGCGACGCCTACAGCGCGCTGGGGGCCCACACCTATGTCGAGCGGTGCGACCGGGAACTCAACGCGGGCGGTCTGAACGGCGGCCGGGCCGCCGCCGGGGCCGACCGGCTCACCGCGCAGGAGCGGGCCGTCGCCGGGCTGGTCGCGGCCGGGGCCAGCAATCAGCGGACGGCCTCGGAACTGTTCATCTCGGTCAAGACCGTGCAGTACCACCTGACGAGGATCTACGCCAAGCTCGGCATCCGCTCCCGGGGCGAACTGGCCGCGAGCTTCCACGGGACGGTGCCCGGGACCGCGACCGGGGCCGGGGCCGGGGCCGAGCGGTGACGGCGGCCCGGCCGGGGGCGCGTTCCCTCACCCTCGGCCGATGGAGGAGGGGAGGACGGGCGCTCGACTGTCCTGGGCGTCCCGCCCGTGCGCGAGATGGCCGCCCCACCCGCCCGGCCACGGCTCCAGGGCCGGTCCGGCCGTCGACCCCGCGGTACTGCCGGGCGGGCGGCCCGTCGACTCGATGTGACCGGCCTGGACGGTGGCGGTCAACGCGGCCCCGGACAGCACCGCGACGACGGCGAGCCCCGTCAGGCGATTCATTCCCCGGCCCTCTGTTCCCTTCATGGGCGACTCCCCTCCACGGTCCCCACGGTTCCGGTCCCCACCGGACCACTCTCCACCCGGGCCGCTCCCTCGCCTACGAGCCCGGCGGGAGTTGCCGAAGGATTGAGCGGTCCTTGGCCGGGAGTTGGGCTTCCGCTTACCGGGCCGATGGACGGAGAGGCGTTCCCCGCCCGTCGCCCCGTATCACCGCCTGCCGCGCCGTACCCAGTGCGCACGGCGCTGATACCGGGCGACGGGCGGCGGCCCTCCTTCCCCGCGCGGACGGTCAGGGGCGGCGGCGCCCGGGGCGGCGCCCGGGGTGACGGCTTCCCCGGCAGGCGCGCCGACGGTGCCGTCCGCCGGTGGCCGGAGCCCTTCGGCGGAGTAGACCGTCGTCGCGATGACGTCCACCAGCTGCTGTTCCGTGAAGCTCTCGGAGCCGGGGACATGGGGGACGAAGCCGATGAGAACACCGTCGCTGACGATCTCCGCGTCGAGCCCTGCCGCTCCGTCGACGTCCCAGAGCGCCTCGATCCCCTCGTCGAGAACCACACGGACACCGAATTCGTAGACCCCCGCCTCCACGAGGTGGGCCATCACCTCGCGCGCGCGGAGCGCTGACACGATACGGCCGGCGCGTTCCGAATCCATGGCGGCCGGACCTCCTTCGAGTACGGGGGCGAGGGCGGCCGGGCCCGTCTCCGACGCCCGGTCCGGGGAGAGCTTCCAGGGTGGAAGGGCCTCCCGCAAGCCGCCCCGCCGTGCCGGAGAGCTGGACGGTCCGGTCGCCCGGCCGCCCGGTCACGGGAGACTGGAAGGAGCTGTGGAGAACAGCCGCGGCGGAGAGCGGGTGACGGACACCATGACCGACGGCGCGCCGAAACCGTGCGTTCCGGACCGGCCGGCACACCGCCGGATCCCTCTCGTGGAAAGCCGTGAACAGGGCGGAAGCCGACCTAAGGAGACCCCCGCGAAGGGTCGATTTGGAGTTAGGTTAGGCTAAGTTCAGTCGCAAGTTCTTCGCGGCCCCTTCACCATGCGGTGAGGGGCTGCCTGTCGGTCCTGGGAGTCATCCGCCGTGCGTTCCGCCCGTTTGCGTAAGTCCATCGTCGTCACCGGTGCCGCCCTCTGCGCGGGCATGGTGCTGAGCGCCTGCGGCGAGTCCGGCAAGGAGTCGGAATCGGGAAAGAGCCAGGGTGAGGTCACTGTCACGACCGCCAAGGGCAAGCTCGAAGTGCCCCTGAAGCCCGCCAAGGTCGCCGCGCTGGACAACACCTCGTTCGCGACGCTCAAGGCCTTCGGCATCAAGCCGGTCGCCGTTCCGAAGGGCCTGCTGCCCCCGCAGGGCTTCGAGGACTGGAAGGGCGACTCGTCCATCAAGGACATCGGCACCCACCGCGAGCCCAAGTTCGAGGCGCTCAATGCGAGTGAGCCTGACCTCATCATCGGCGGCTACCGCTTCGCCGACCACCACGACAAGCTGGCCAAGATCGCCAAGACGGTCGACGTCGCCCCGTCCGACGAGGCCAAGGGCGGATACGTCAACGCGCTGAAGACGCAGACCCAGGAGCTCGGGAAGATCTTCGGCCAGGAGGCCAAGGCCAAGGAGATCGTCGCCGCCCTGGACAAGGCCGAGAAGTCGGCCGCCGACGCCACCAAGGGCGAGAGCGTGTTCCTCGCGGTCGCCAGCGCCGGCAAGGTCGACAACGGCGCCAGCCGGATCGGCCGTCTCGCCGAGCCGCTGAACCTGAAGAACGTGCTCAGCTCCGAGGGCGAGGAGAGCACCTCGGTCCACGACAACTCCGGGCTCGCCCCCGAGACGATCGCCAAGCTCAACCCCGACTGGATGATCATGCTGGACCGGGACGCGGCCGTGGGCGCCGAGTCCGGCGAGGCCATCGCGGCGAAGAAGGTCGTGGACGGCATGGAGGCGTGGGACAAGACCACCTTCCGCGAGAAGGACCAGGTCGTCTACCTGTCGGGCGACTTCTACCTGACCGAGGGCATCCAGGCCTACACGGACGCCTTCGACTCCGTGGCGACCGCGTTCAACGCGGCCGGCTGAACACTCCCACGCTGATGCGGCCCCCCGGCTCGGCCGGGGGGCCGCACACCTTCACCCGCCCCGGAAGCCATATGCGCCGACTCCCGCTCCTGCTGGCCGCACTCTGTGTGCTGGCCCTGGTCACCGCCTCGCTGTTCATCGGCGGATACGACATCGACCTGCGCGCCCTGGTCACGGACCCCGAGGCCCGGCGCATGTTCCTCATCTCCCGGGTGCCGCGCACGCTCGCCCTGGTCCTCGCCGCCGCCGCGATGGCCGTCTCCGGCGTGATCATGCAGATGCTCGTACAGAATCGATTCGTCGAGCCGACCACCACGGGCACCAGCGAGTGGGCGGCCCTGGGCGTACTGCTGCTCACCCTCCTCATGCCGGCCGCGTCCCCCATGGTGAAGATGGGCGCCGCCAGCGCCTTCGCCTTCGTCGGCGCGCTCCTCTTCCTTTTCGTCCTCGGCCGGATCGCGCTCAAATCACAGGTCATCGTGCCGATCGTGGGCATCATGCTCGGCGCCCTGGTGAGCGCGGTGACGCTGTACATCGCCTCGTCCACGAATCTGCTCCAGATGCTCGCCACCTGGCGCTCGGGCGGCTTCAGCTCGGTGGTGCGCGGAAACTACGAGCCGCTGTGGGTGGTGGGAGCCATCGTCGTCGGTCTGTATCTGGCGGCCGACCGCTTCACCATCGCCGGGCTCGGCCGCGACACCGCCACCAGCCTGGGGCTGCCCTACCGCCGCATCATGTTCACCGGGCTCGTCATGGTCGCCCTGGCCACGGGCGTGACCACCGTCGTCGTCGGATTCATCCCCTTCCTTGGACTGATCGTGCCGAACCTGGTCTCGATGGCACGCGGCGACGACATCCGCAGGAATCTCCCCTGGGTCGTGCTCAGCAGCGTGGCCCTGATGATCGCCTGCGACCTCGTCGGACGGCTCGTCGTCTTCCCACTGGAGATCCCGGCGACGGTGGTACTCGGGGCCGTCGGAGCGGTCGTGTTCGTCGCGATGATCCTGCGTCAGCGAGGTAAGGCCCATGTCTGAGAAGCGACTTCCGGCCGCCGCGACGGCGACCGCTCCCATCCGCAAGGGACTCCCCGTCGCCGCGCGGCTCGCCATCGCGGGCGGGCTCGCCGCCGCCTCGGCGCTCGCCTTCCTCTTCCTCTTCATCGAGGGGTCCTTCGAGTTCGCCTTCGAGCGACGGCTGACCATGCTGGGCACCATGACCGTGGTCGCCTTCGCCCAGGCGGTCGGCACGGTGGTCTTCCAGACCATCACCCACAACCGGATCCTCACCCCGTCCATCATGGGGTTCGACTCCGTCTACATCCTGATGCAGACCCTCCTGGTGGCCGTCTTCGGCGGCGGCGTGCTCGCCGTGACCGACGGGATGCCGAAGCTCATCACCCAGACACTGCTGATGGTCGGCTTCACGATGCTGCTGTTCGGCTGGCTGTTCTCCGGCCGCAAGGGCAGCATCCATGTGCTCCTCCTGGTCGGAGTGGTCCTGGGGCTCGCCTTCCGCAGCCTCTCCGACTTCCTCCAGCGGCTGCTCTCACCCTCCGAGTACGACGTCCTCTCGGCACGGCTGTTCGGACGGCTCAGCAGCGCCGAGCCGGGATATCTGCCCCTGGCGGGCGCGGTGTGCCTGATCGTCGGCGTCGTCGTCTGGCAGCGCCGCTACCGGCTCGACACCCTGCTCCTCGGCCGCGACGCCGCCACGAACCTCGGCGTCGCCCACAAGCGCGAGCTGACGGTGATGCTCCTGCTGATCTCCCTGCTGATCGCGATGTCGACCGCGCTCGCGGGCCCCATGACCTTCTTCGGGTTCGTCACCGCGATGCTCGCCTACCAGATGTCGGGCACCCACCGGCACATCGTCGTACTGCCGATGGCGTTCCTCATCGGGCTGATCACCCTGGCGGGCGGCCAGTTCGTCATGGAGCACGTCTTCTACGCCTCCGGCATGCTCACCGTCGTCATCGAGTTCCTCGGCGGGGCGATCTTCCTCGCCCATCTCCTCCGGAAGGGCACCCTGTGATCGAGTTCACCGACATCCGCAAGGCGTACGGCGAGGACGTCGTGCTCGGCCCGGTGTCCGGGCGGATCCCGGCGGGCGGGGTCACCTCGCTCGTCGGCCCCAACGGCGCCGGGAAGTCCACCCTGCTGACCATCATCGGCCGGCTCGCCGAGCCCACCTCGGGCACCGTCACCGTCGACGGCCTCGATGTGCACCGGGCCAAGTCGCAGGACGTGGCGCGGACGCTGTCCATACTCCGCCAGGAGAACCACTTCACCGCCCGGGTGACGGTACGGGAACTGGTCTCCTTCGGACGCTTCCCGCACAGCCGGGGACGGCTGACCAAGCAGGACCTCGCCCACATCGACGACGCCCTCGACTTCCTCCACCTCGGCGACCTCCAGCACCGCTATCTCGACCAGCTCTCCGGCGGCCAGCGGCAGCGCGCCTATGTGGCGATGGTGCTCGCCCAGGACACCCGTTACGTCCTGCTCGACGAGCCCCTCAACAACCTCGACATGAAGCACTCCGTACGGATGATGAGCCAGCTGCGCCGGGCCGCCGACGAACTCGGCAAGACCGTCGTCCTGATCGTCCACGACATCAACTTCGCCGCCACCTACTCCGACCGGATCATCGCCCTCCGGGACGGCCGCATCGCGGCCTCCGACACCGTCGACGCGATGATGCGGGCCGAGGTGCTCAGCGAGGTGTTCGACACCCCGGTCCAGATCCACGAAGTCGACGGGAAGCGGACCGCCGTCTACTACCGGTGAGCCGGCTCCTTCCCTGATCCGTCGCGGCGTACGAGGGTCCCGGCGGCCGCGTACCGCCGGTTCACCCGGAGTGCCGCCCCGGCTCCGCCCCGGTCTGCTCCAGGAAGTCGACGAGCGCTTCGGCGAGCCGCTCGGGCTGGTCCTCCGGGACGAGGGTCGACGAGTCGGCGATCTCGATCAAGCGGCCCCGCGGATACAGCTCGGCCAGCCGGCGGCCGTGCTCACGCGGCATCAGTCTGTCCTCGGTCGCCCAGACGACCAGGACCGGGCGGTCGAACCCACGCAGCCCCTCGCTCCAGGCCAGCAGGGTCTCCCGCTTGGGCGCCGAGGTGGCGAACTTCGCGAAGTCCCTGCGGATCGCCCTGCTCCGGGTCGCGGGGGCGAACCACTCGTCCATGATCTCGTCCGGAACCCCGCGCAGGCTCATCCCGCCGTACCCCTTGCGGTTGTTCCGGAACGAGGGGATACGCATCAGGCGCGTCAGAAGCCAGACGCCACCGGGCACCCCGCACACCATCGCCGCCGCCTTGGCGGGCCCGGGAGGAAAATTGTCGAACGCCTCGCAGGCCACCAGCACCAGGCGCGCGACCCGCCGGGTATCCCTCTCCAGCACCAGGAACTGGCCACCGCCCCAGTCGTTGAGGACGACGGTCACCTCGTCGAGGCCGAGCCGTTCGATGAACTCGCCCAGGAGCCGCGCGACACCACGATGGGACAGATCGGCGTCCGGGGCCATCGGCAGGCGATGTCCGCCGAGGGGCAGTGTGGGCAGGACACAGCGGTAACCCTTCAACAGCGGCACCACTTTCCGCCACTGCTTCTCATTCATCGGCAGACCGTGACAGAACACCAGCACCGGCCCGTCACCGCCGGTGTCCTGGTAGTCGATCGGTCCGGACGACAGCACGATCTGCGGCATCACACCCCCATGCGACGGCTCGCTCCAATGTAATCCAGCGTCCGCCGACGGGCCATCCGAGCCGGTGATACCCGGTGAAGCACCCGGCCGGACACCGCGGCGCGCCTTTTCTGGCACGGCGGGCCAGGACCGGTGCACCATGGCCGGACGTAATCGGAGACCCCTACCCCGACCCCACGGAGGCGTCGCGTGCGGAGCGCAGACCATGCCGGGCTCGATGAGCTGTACCGCGATCCATACCCCCTCTACGCCAGGGCGCGCCGCACACCGGGCCTGCTGTACGTCCCCGCCGTCGACGCCTGGCTGGTCGCACGGGACGCGGACGTACGGGAAGTCCTCCGCCGCGACCAGGACTTCTCCTCCCAGCGCGCCCTGCTGCCCGATGTGATGCCCGCGCCCTCCGCCCTCGGCGTCCTGGCCCGGGGACTCGGCGGCCGGCCCACCGTGCTCACCACCGACGGCGCCGACCACCGGCGTCACCGCGCCCCGCTCAACGGCGGACTCTCCGCCGCCGAGGTCGCCGGGCTCGTACCGTACGCCGCCGAACGCGCCGAGGCCCTCGTCGACGGATTCGCGGCCGACGGGCGCGCGGAGTTCATGGGCGCCTACGCCCGACAGCTCCCGGCACAGGTCGTCGGGCGGCTCGTCGGCCTCGACCCCCACGATGTCCCCGCCGTGGCGCACGGCGGATACCGCGCCGAGGAACTGCTGTTCAGACCGCTGGCGGAGGAGGAACAGCTCGCCGCCGCCGAGGATGTCGTCGCCCTGCAACATCTGCTCGACGGCTATGTCCGCGCCCGGCGCGAGAATCCGCGCGACGACCTCTGTACGCGGATGGTCACCGCCCTCGCGCCCGGCGACGGCCCCCTCACCCTGGAACAGTGCCACGAACTGGTGGCGGGCCTCCAGAACTTCCTGATCGCCGGACACCTGACGACCACGGCCCTCATCGGCACGACCCTGCTCCATCTCCTCACCGACCGGCGGCAGTGGGAACTGCTCCTCGCCGACCCCGCGCTGATCCCGGCCGCCGTGGAGGAGGCCGCCCGGTACGACACCGCCATACAGGCGTTCCGGCGTACGGTCACCCGGCCGCTCACCCTGGGCGGAACCGCGCTGCCCGCCGGAGCGACGGTCCTGGTGGCCTACGGATCCGCCAACCGGGACGGCCTCCGCCACGACCGCCCCGACGTCTTCGACATCACCCGCCCGCTCTCCCGGCGGCATCTCGCCTTCGGCCACGGCGTCCACGGCTGCCCCGGCTCCCGGCTCGCCCGCGAACAGCTCCGGCTGACGCTCGGTCTGCTCATCCGCAGACTGCCGGGCCTGCGGATCGACGGCGAGAAGCCGCCGCCCGAGATGCGCCCGACCTTCATCCACCGCTCGCCCGAGGCGCTGCACCTGGTCTGGTGAGCTCAGGCCCGCGCGGCGAGCGCGGCGGGCTCGCCCAAGCGGCCCGCCGCCGTCCGCCACGCGGAGGTCACCGCCGCCCGGGCCCGCGCCGTGCGTACTTCGCTGTCGCCGGTCAGCAGCAGCGGCGCACCCACGTGCACATGCAGATCCGGGCGGCGCAGCGGCGCGGTCGCCAGCCCCGCGAGCTGCTTGGCGGTGCTTCCCGAGGTGACACGGCGGGCCCCGGCCTGGCCCACCGGGACGACGGGGGCGCCGGTGCGCCCGGCGAGCCGCGCGAGGCCGCTGCGGAAGACGCCGGGCGCGGCCTCGGCGGCGTCCTCGCGGCGCGGCAGGCCGCCCTCGGCGTAGATGAGGACCAGCCGGCCCTGTTCAAGGGCCGCCGCGGCCCTGTCGAGCGCGGCCGCGGCTCGCCGGTCCCCGCGGAACACCGGGATGTGCCCCTCGCGGGCGAGCGCGCCACCGAGGAAGGGCACCCGCCACAGCCCGGCGGTCGCCAGGACGACCGGCTCGGCACCGAGGCGGCGCAGCGCGGCGAGCACGACGGCCGGGTCCGCGAGCGAGGTGTGGTTCGCGGCGATGATGCTGCCCGGTGCGAGCGCGGCTCCGGCGTCGGTGGTCACCGACAGACGGCCGACGGCGGGCACCAGGATCTCGGCGATGCGGCTGAGCATGAGGGGCTCCCGGTCTCGACGGTGAATGATCTCCATCGTCGGCCGCCGGCGTTGCCGCGGCGTGAGTCGCCGTACTCATCTTCCCCGCCCCGCCGTACCCGGCCCCGGGGTACGGAGACCCGGGTGGTCGTGTCACTCGTCACGGCAGAGCCTCATGATCATCGCCTCGAAGCCGGGGAACTCCCCGGCGGCCCGCTCCATCACGGCCACAGCCGACGCCCGACGGTCCGGCGCGCATCGCTCCGCGACGGCCGTCAGTTCACGATGGGGGCGCTGCACCGGGTCCCCGTCGCACCAGGCAGCCGCTTCCCCCGGGCCGAAACCGTCGGCCAACAGCCACAGGAACGCACCCAGGTCACCCGCGACGACGGAGATCTCTCCCTCGGAGCCGAGAAAGACGACAGGCTGCTCGACCAGCGTCCGTCCCGGCCGGGCCAGCCAGAACGAGGCGTACCCGCCGGTGCCGTCCTTACCGAATACGCGGAACTCGTCGCCACTCACCTCTCTGTTGCCGGTCCACGCCCGAAACCAGTCCGTTGTCTCCTCGGCGGACAGGAAGGCCGTGAAGGGGTCAAAGTCGACGCCGTCCTCACCGACGAGGTCGAGCCTGATCGCCATGGCGGCGGCGAGCGGAGCGGGAAACTGACGGTCTTCGTTCAATATCACGCCAACAGGCTAGCCATTGGTCACAACTTGGCGGAGAACGACGATCCCTTTCCTCCCGGACACCGTCCGCCGACGCCGCACCGAAGTACCGAAGTGTGGACGAGCCATCCCGCCGCCGCGCCGACCGCGTACCAGGGCAGATCGGGCGCGTTGAAGGTGGAACCGAGCACGAGACGGGCCACGAGGCTCTGCCGCGCCAGTTCCGCCGGCACCGGGCTGAGCTGGAGAAACTCGATCGCCCAACTGGTCGCCAGCGCGATCACGGCCGCCCTCGACGGCCTCGTCCGCGGCGCGATCACGACGACCAGCGTGAGCAGCAGAACCGTGTACAGCGCGTCCCCGCCGTACTTGGCGACATCCCCGCCCGCCGCGGCCCGCAGCCCCAACCCCGCCCCCACGGTCACCACCGCCGCCGCGGCCGCGACGAGGCGGATCCGTAAGGGGCTCGCGGCGGCGCGGTCAGGGGTTCCGGGTATGAGGAGCACGGGGCCATCCTGCCGTATGCCACGCCGCTCACCGGCCCGGGCGAGTTCCGCCCTCCACACGGTGATCCGTCCGACCGGCGGTCAGGTCCGGCCACGATTCTTCGTATGATCGTTCCAATGTGACGGGGAGGGGCGGCCACATGGCGCTGAACAGGAAGCGTGACCGCAAGAGGAACGCGGACGGCGAGGAGGAAGAGGGCTGCTGCGTGGGCACCCTCGACACCCTCACCCATCCGTGCTGCTGCGGCGGCGGGATATCGGGGCAGATAGCCTCGCTCCTCTTCGTCCTCCGCCCCTCGCTCACGGCCGTCGGCCACAGCACCGACCCTGCCGCACCTCCTCCGGCGGGCCGGGTGGCCGCCGCGATGTACCGGTCCGTCCGGCGCTACCGCGTCACCGTCAGCCCGACCCGCCCCGCATGCTGCCCCTACACCCCGAGCTGCTCCACCTACGCGGTGAAGGCGCTCCACCGCCACGGCGCCCTTCGCGGCGGCCGGCTGATCCTGGCGCGCCTTCTGCGCTGCCGGCCCGCCGCCGCCCGCCGCCGGGGTTTCCGCGACCCGGTGCCTCCGGCCCGTCGCTGACGACCCATCGGTGCCCGCTGTTCCCGACTCCCCACGCGATAAACCCGGGGACGTCGGCGGTCGTCCCCGGGATACTGCGCCCATGGATGAAGTGAAAGTCGTCGTCGCCCATTCCGAGCGGGCGACCCTGCGCGTCGGCGATGTGTTTCTGAAGGTGGACGCCGATCAGGCGCGCGTCGACGCCGAGGTCGAGGCGATGTCCCTCGCACCGGTCCCGACCCCGGAAGTCCTGTGGCGCGAGCCGCCCGTGCTCGCGATCGCCGCGCTCCCGGGGACGACGCTCGGGCGCCTCGGCGGGCCGTCGACCGGGTCGCCGAAGGCCTGGGCCGCGGCGGGCGCGGCCATCCGGAAGCTGCACGACGCGCCGCTGCCGCCCCGGCCGGGCAGGGCCGGGCGGAGCAGCGGCGCGCTGGCGGCGGAACTCGACGACGAGTGCGAGTCGCTCGTGGCGAACGGCGTCCTCCCCGCCGACCTGGTCACCCGTAACCGGCAGGTCGCCGAGGCCGCGCTCCGGCCGTGGACCCCGGCGTTCACCCACGGCGACCTCCAGATCGCGCACGTCTTCGTCGACGGCGACGAGGTCACCGGCATCATCGACTGGTCCGAGGCGGGCCGGGGCGACGCCCTGTACGACCTCGCGACCTTCACACTCGGACACGAGGAGCACCTCGGCGACGTCATCGCCGGCTATGGCACCGACGTCGACCTCGATGTGATCCGCGCGTGGTGGTCGTTGCGAAGCCTGCTGGCGGTCCGCTGGCTCATCGAGCACGGCTTCGACCCGTCCGCGCCGGGCTGTGAGATCGATGTGCTGAGATCCCGCATGTGAGGCCGCGCGAGCCCCGAACCCCGAGCCCCGAGTGCCGCGAGGCACGAGCCGGATCACAAGACGCTAGGTCGTGTCTTCAAAGTCCCGTCTGCCTGTCGTGCCCTGGCACGCACGCTCGCCGCGTTGTCGTCGGTCGCCGACGCTCCGCGTCGACTCCCTCCTCCGCCTTGCGATCGCACGCACCAGACCCCGCCAGACCCTCCCTACGGGAGGACGACGCTACTTTGAAGACACTCCCTAGTCGGCGTCCCGCTGTTCCAGCCACTCGGTAATCACCCGGTTGGTCTCTTCCGGCTTCTCCTGCTGGATCCAATGACCGCAATCCAGATCGACCACTTCCACCTGGGGCACGAACTCCGCCAGTCTCTCGGACTTCTGGACCGCGTCCCGGTCGCCGTAGATCATGAGCGTGGGCTGCTGGACGATCGGATCCACGTCCGCCAGCAAGTGCCAGTTGCGGTCGAGGTTCCTGTACCAATTCACGCTGCCGGTGAACCCTGCCGACTCGAAGGCGGAGACGAAAACGGCCAGTTCGCCGTCGCTCATGACGGGATCGCCGAGTGGCGTTTCCGCTCTGGCGAGATCGATCAGCGCCATACCCGGCCGAGGCTCCCTGGGGGGCTCGTTCTTCCGGTAGATATTGCGGAGGAACTGGAAGGTATTCTCTTCGAACACGGCGTCCGCGACGCCCGGCTGCCGATTGAAGTGGACGAAATAGAAGTCGCCGCCGAGCACATCCTCCATGGACTCGACCCAGGGCTTCTCTCCGCGCTCCTGGTAAGGCAGGCTCAGGTTGATCACTTTGTTCACACGGTTCGGATGCAGCAGGGCCAGTCCCCAGACGACCATCGCACCCCAGTCGTGGCCGATGAAGGCGGCATCCTCGTATCCGTAGTGATCGAGAAGTGCGACGAGATCACCCGACAGGTGTTCAATGTCGTAGCCCGTCACTTCGGCCGGACGGGACGAATTCCCGTAACCCCGCTGGTTCGGAACGATGACATGGTAGCCCGCCGCGGCGAGGGCGGGCATCTGATGACGCCAGGAAAAGGCGTGCTCCGGCCAGCCGTGGCAGAGCACAATGGGGTTCCCCGCGTTCTGCCTGCCCGCTTCGAAGACCTCAAGTTCCACACCGTTCACTGAAACAAGGGTGGGCTCGGGGAAATCTGCTGGATCGAACATGATGTTTCCTCTCTTTCGAACGACCTGGGGTCGATACGGCGGTGGGCCCCGCCGGTGAGGTCGTGTCGCCATCCTGGCGACCCAAACCGGTCACCCCATGACCGGTTTCATATGAGAGTTTTATCGGTATGAGAACCGACCGGCTGGTGGCCGTCCTCCTCCTGCTGCAACGGCGCGAACAGGTGACAGCGGCAGAGGTCGCCCAAGAGCTGGAGGTCTCCGAACGCACCGCCCGCCGCGACCTCGACGCCCTGGCCACGGCCGGGGTGCCCGTGTACTCCATGCAGGGCCGAGGCGGCGGCTGGCGCCTCGTGGGCGGGGCCCGCACCGACCTGTCCGGGCTGACCGCGAGTGAGGCCCGCGCCCTGTTCCTGGTCGCGGGCCCGGCCTCGGCCGCGACACCGGCCGTGAAAGCGGCCCTGCGCAAGCTCGTTCATGCCCTGCCGGAGCCCTTCCGGACGGAGGCCGAGGCGGCCGCGTCGTCGTTGGTCGTCGACCCGCGAAGGTGGGGGACGAGCCGGGTCGAGCCCCGGCCGCCTCGCTTCCTCGACGAACTCCAGGACGCGGTGATCCGCGGCGTCCAGGTGCGGCTGGGCTACGCCGACCGCGAAGGCGCCGAAACCGAGCGAACCGTCCATCCGCTGGGCATCGTCGCCAAAGGCCCGTCGTGGTACCTCGTCTCCAACACCGAGGCCGGGCGGCGGACCTTCCGCATCGACCGGGTGTCGTCCGCCGACCCGACCGGCGATCCCGTGCACCGGCCCGAGGACTTCGACCTTGCCGAGAGCTGGCGCGAGATCGCCGACGAGATCGACCGCGAGCGAACACCCCTCCAGCTCCGGGCGGTATGCCCGCCGCACAGGGTGGGCCTGCTCCGGATGGCGCTCGGCGATCGGCTTGAGGTGGGAGGCCCCACGGCCGACGGCCGCGTCGAGGTCGTGATCCGCGGCCACAGCGAGTACCTGCTCGCAGGCGAGCTCGCCGGGCTGGTCGAATACCTTGAGGTGACCGGCCCTCCGGGGGTGCGGGACCAGCTGGCCTCGATCGGCAAGGCGCTCGTCGAGCGGTACGGCTGAGACCGTCCCACGGTGTCGAAGCGCGCTCGCCGTCAGAGGCGATCGTGCTCTCCCGGCTCATGGAGCGTGCCCGAGGACCGGTCGCATCGCCCGGCGACCGTGTCGAGCGTCGGCCAAGGAGGGCCCGCACGCAGCGAGCGCAGGAACTCCTGCTGGAATCGCCTCCGGTTCGGAAGCTGGTCGCCGCGTTCCCAGCGCCAGGCCGCGACCATCGCGAGAACGAGCTCTCGGCACTCGTCCAACAGCTCTCGGTCAACGTTCGAATAGTGCTCTCCGACCGCCTCGGTGACATGGGCGAGATCGAACTCGACGGGTCCGCGGCAGCATGTCTCAAGGTCGATGAACAACGGGCCGTTCCCCGTGCTGAGCACATTGCCCGGATGCGGCTCGCCGTGGAGCAACTGCTCCACGGCGCCGCGGTCCTCGATCGCCCGTCGCAGGCTTCCCAGTCTGCCGCCGAGGAACGCGCGGTCCGCGTCGGCGAGTTCCGGCGAGCGATCCGGGTCGGCGACGACGGCTTCCGCCTCCGCGACGCGATCCGTGAACCGCGGGCTCGGCACATCGACCTCGCGCATACCGGCGTGCAACCGCTCCAGCGCCTTGGCGTAGTCGACCGGTGAGGTGTGAGGCGCCACGGGTTCGTAGTAGGTCCACAGCGTCACCGTGAAGCCGTCGCGCGCGTACACGAGCGGGTCCACCCGAGGCTCCAGGAGACCTGTCGGACAGCCGGCCCGGGCGAGCCGTTGAGCGAGCTCGACTTCGTACTGTGCGGCCTCGTGCCCCGAAGGGGCGACCCGGGCGAGGGTGTCGCACGGCGTCAGCCGCAGTGCCAGCCTGTTCGAGTCGTGAAGGACGATCGCGTCGTCGGCCGGCAGGCCGAGCGATGCGGCGACCGAAGTCGCAGCCCTGATCGCGCGCGTGATACCGGTCGTCTCCATCCTCGGATCCTGGCATGGACGAGCGAGGACGGTCCCGGATTATTCGCGGCGCTGCGGTCGTCGGCGAGCGGTCAGTCCCCGGGCGGGGCCTCGCCCCGTACGAGGGCGCCCAGCCTCCGTGCCGCCTCGGTCAGCTCGGCGCGGTCGCCCGTGGCGGCGAAGCCAAGGCGGAGATGGGGGGCCGGCGGCTCGGTGGCGAAGTAGCGGGCGCCCGGGCTGACGGCGACACCGACCCGGCGGGCGGCGGCGGTGAACGCGAGGTCGTCCGTGCCGGCCGGCAGGCGGTACCAGAGGTGCAGGCCGCCCGCGGGCGGGCGGGCGGGACTCCACTCCGGGACCTCGTGGGCGATCGCGGCGGCCAGCAGGGCGCAGCGTCCGCGCAGTTCTTCGGCGAGGGTCCGGACGTGCCGTTCCCAGGACGGGGAGCTGAGCAGTTCCAGGGCGGCTTCCTGGAGGGGCCGGGTGATGAAGAAGTCGTCGACCTGGCGAACCGCCCGCAGCCGTTCCATCACCGGGCCCCGGGCGATCAGGGCGCCGATCCGCAGGCTCGGAGCCGCCGGCTTGGTGAGCGAGGTGATGTGGACGACGGTGCCGTCGCCGTCATCGGTCACCAGGGGCCTCGGCACCGTACCGCCGTGTCCCAGATGGCGCGCGAAGTCGTCCTCGACGACGAAGGCGCCCGTCGCCCGCGCCACATCGAGGACCTGGCGGCGGCGTTCCGGTGCGAGTACGGCGCCGGTCGGATTCTGGAAGGCGGGCTGGCAGTAGAACAGCCGTGCCCCTGTCATCGCGAAGGCGTCGGCGAGCAGGTCGGGCCGGACGCCGTCCTCGTCGACCGGTACGGGAACCGGGCGGAGCCCGGCGGCGCGGGCGGCGGCGAGGGCGCCCGGATAGCCGGGCGAGTCCACCAGTACGGGGGCTCCCGGCCCGGCGATCGCGCGGAAGGCGATGGACAGGGCGCTCTGGCCGCCCGCGGTGATCAGGACGTCCTCGGGTGTCACCCCGCCGCCCGCGATGCCGGCGAACACGGCGCGCAGCGCCGCCAGGCCGCTCGCGGGGGCGCGGTCCCAGGCGTCCGGGCGGCGGGCGGCGCGCGCCAGTGCGGCACTCAGCGCCCGGCCGGGCTGGAGGGACCGGTGCACATAGCCGCCGTCCATCGTGATAGTCCCCGCCGGTGCCGGCGGGGCGTCGGCGATCAGCCGGGTGTCGACGGTGCGGTCGGTCAGCGCGACCGTCTGCCAGGCGGTGTCGGCGACCCGGGTCCGGGGCCGGGCGCGCTGTGCGGCGTAGGTGCCGCTGCCGGGCCGGGTCACCACCGCGCCCTCCGCGGCGAGCAGGGCGATGGCGCGCGCGACGGTGGCGGGGCCGACCCGGTAACGCTGGATCAGCTCCCGGCTGCTGGGCAGCCGGTCACCGGGAGCGAGTCCGGTGAGCAGTTCACGAATCCTGGCCGCCAACTCTTGGGAAGTGCTACTGTCAGACATGAAAGATCATGGTAGCGCTATTAACCCTTCCTCGGAACCGCTTCCCGGGACATCCCACTGGGACATCGAGGCCCTGCGGGCCGACACTCCCGGCTGCCGGAATGTCATCCACTTCAACAACGCGGGCTGCGGGCTGATGGCGACCCCCGTGCTGGACGCGGTCCTCGACCATCTGCGGCTGGAGGCGCGGATCGGCGGCTACGAGGCGTCGGCCGCCCGCGCCGCCGACATCGGCGAATTCCACACCGAGGTCGCCGCGTTGATCAACGCGGCCCCCCGCAACATCGCCTTCGCGGGCAGCGCCACGCACGCCTACGCCAACGCCCTCTCCGCGATCCCGTTCGAGCCCGGCGACACCATCCTGACCACCCGCGACGACTTCGTCTCCAACCAGATCGCCTTCCTGTCCCTGCGCAAGAGGTTCGGCGTGACCGTCGTGCACGCCCCGGACACCCCGGAGGGCGGGGTGGACGTGGAGGCGATGGCCGCGCTGATGAGATCCCTCCGCCCCCGGCTGGTGTCGGCCACCCACATCCCGACCAATTCCGGTCTGGTCTCGCCCATCGCCGAGATCGGCCGCCACTGCCGCGAACTGGACCTGCTCTATCTCGTCGACGCCTGCCAGTCGGTCGGCCAGTACCCGATCGACGTGGCGGAGATCGGCTGCGATCTGCTCACCGCCACCTGCCGGAAATTCCTGCGCGGCCCCCGGGCCTCCGGATTCCTCTACGCCTCCGACTCCTTCCTGCGCGCGGGGTACGAGCCGCTCTTCATCGACATGCACGGCGCCCGCTGGACAGCGCCGGACCGCTACGAGGCCGTGGACTCCGCCGCCCGGTTCGAGGAATGGGAGTTCCCCTACGCCACCGTGCTCGGCAGCGCCGCCGCGGTCCGCTATGCCCGCGGTATCGGCGTGGAGGCCGTCGCGCACCGCACCCCCGCGCTGGCGGCCCGGCTCCGCGAGGCGCTCGAACCGATTCCCGGTGTGCGCCTCCTAGACCGGGGGCCGCGGCTGGCCGCCCTGGTGACCTTCGCCGTCGAGGGCTGGGAACCGCAGCCGTTCAAAGCCGCCATGGACGCCCGCTCCATCAACTCCGCCCTGAGTTTCCGCGAGTTCGCGCAGTTCGACTTCACCGCCAAGAACGTCGACTGGTGCCTGCGGCTGTCCCCCCACTACTACAACACCGAGTGGGAAGTGGACGAGGTCGCCGCCGCTGTCGCCGACATCATGCGCCACTCCCGGGACGCGCGGCGGGGGCCGCGTTGACGGCCGTCGCGTCCCGCCCGCCAGAGGCTTCCGCCGGTGGAAGCCTCTGGCGCAACGGCGACTTCCTCAAGCTCTGGCTCGGCGAGACCCTCTCGCTGCTCGGCGCCCATGTCACCCATCTCGCCCTGCCGCTGACCGCGATCAGCGCCTTCAACGCGACCGACGAGCAGGTGGGTGTGCTGCGCTTCCTCCAGCTCGTGCCCTATCTCGGACTCGCCCTGCTCTTCGGGGTCTGGGTGGACCGGACCCGCCGACGGCGGCTGATGCTCGGCGCCAACACGATCCGTATGGTCCTCCTCGCGCTGGTGCCGGTTCTCCACTGGCTGGGCGCGCTCGACATGGTGACGCTGATGGTGATCGCCTGCGCCGTCGGCACCGCGTCCGTGCTCTTCGACGTCAGCTGGATGTCGTATGTGCCCAGTCTGGTGCGCGACCCCAAGCAGTACGTGGAGGCCGGTGCGAAACTCGGCGCGGGCTCCTCGGCGGCCGATGTGGCCGGGCCCGGGCTCGCCGGTCTGCTCGTCGCGGCGCTGACCGCACCCGTGGCGCTGATCGTGGACGCCCTCTCCTATCTGGTGTCGATCGTCTCGCTGCTGCTCATCCGGACCCGCGAGCCACGACCCGGGCCACGGGCCGAGCGCTCCTCCGAGCAGTCCTCCGAGCGGCCCGCGGACCGGCGGCATCTGCCGACCGAACTGCGGGACGGCCTGCGCTGGGTCTTCCGCGACCCCGTCCTCCGGTCCCTCGCGCTGATCGGCTTCTGCTGCAACTTCTCGATGATCTCCGTCTGGACCATGTTCCTGCTGTACGGGACGAACGACCTCGGGCTCAGCCCGGCGACCATCGGCGGTATCTTCGCGGCGGCCTCTCTCGGCGGCCTGGCCGGAGCCGCGATCTCCCGCGGGGTCATCCGGCGCTTCCCGCTCGGCCGCGTCTACCTCGTGTCCCAGTCGGCGCTGCTGCTCGGCCCCGCCCTGATCGCCGTGGCCGCCGGACCCCGGCCGGTGATGGTGGCGCTCTTCGTCCTCTCGTTCCTCATCACCTACCTCGGACTCGGCGTCGCGGGCGTCATCATCGTGAGCCTGCGGCAGATCACCACCCCACAGCGGCTGATGGGGCGGATGAACGCGTCCTTCCGCACCCTGCTCTTCGGCGGCGGCGCCCTCGGCGGCCTCACCGCCGGCCTCCTCTCCGGCGGGATCGGCGCCGACAACGCGCTGACGGCCGCGGCGATCGCCTCGGCCGTCGTCGTGATCACGCTCTTCCGGTCACCCGTCACCCGACTGACCACGATGCCCTCGGCCACCGCGGAGCCGAGCACGGCCTGACGGCGACCGGAACGCCGCCCGGCGGCGGCGGAGTGCGCGGGGACGGGGGAACTCAGCGCCCTCGCCGAGCGGCGAGCCAGGTGAGGACCTCGGGGGTGACGGGGTCGGTGATGTCCGCGAACTGGTGGTTCCGGGTGAGGAATTTGGCCACGTAGGGGCAGACGGGCACGATCCGCATCCCGGAGGCGCGGACGTCGGTCAGGGCCCGCTCGACGAGGATCGAGGCGAGTCCCCGGCCCGCATGGGCGTCGTCGATCTCGGTGTGGAAGAAGACCCGCTGGCCGTCGCGGTCGCGGTAGGCGGTCAGCCCGGCGCGCTCGTCGTCGACGAGGATCTCGTAGCGATGGCGCGCGTCGACGCGGCGGACGGTGGTGGCGGTGGCGCTCTGCTCGCTCATGGCGAAGGTCCTTTTTGGCGCGGGGTCAGCGGTGGGAGGGGTTCTCGCGGGGGGTGATGACGGCGTTGGGCAGGGCGGGGGCGGGCAGTCGTTCACCGGGGTAGCCGTCGACGGCGCCGAAGCGGTCGGAGGCGCTCTCCCACGCGTCCCGTGCCTCGACGATGTCCTGATGGCTGCGGCCGATGAAGTTCCACCACATCACGATCCGCTCCTCGAAGGGCGGGCCGCCCAGGAGGATCGTCCTGGCCGGCCGGTCGGAGTCGTTGGTGAGGGTCAGGGCGGTGCGGCCGGGGGAGGTGTAGCCGAGTTCCGCGGGGCGCAGGGGGGCTCCGTCGAGGCGGACGTCGCCCTCGTCGACGAGGAGTCCGTGTTCGAAGCCCGGGTCGACGTCGAGGGTGACGGTGGCACCGGCGTCGATCAGGACCTCGGCGCCGAGGAGCGGGGTGAAGGTGCGCACGGGGGAGGTGTCGCCGGCGAGGGTGCCCAGGAAGACCCGCAGTTCCGCGCCGTCGACGTGGATCGGCCGGGGCGCGTGGTGCTGGAACTCGCGGGGCGCGTGGCGGTGTTCGCCGGGGAGGGCCACCCAGAGCTGGACGCCGTGGAGCACGGTGGTGCCGGGGGTGGAGACCTCGGTGTGGCTGATGCCGTGGCCCCCGGTCATCAGATTGATCTCGCCGGGTCGTACGTAGGCGTGCGTGCCCAGGCTGTCGCGGTGCTCGATCTCCCCGTCGAAGAGCCAGCTCACGGTCTGGAGCCCGGTGTGGGGGTGGGGCGCGACGTCCATGCCGCCGGAGTCGGCGACCCGGTCGGGACCGTAGTGGTCGGCGAAGCACCAGGCCCCGATGAGCGTCCGGGCCCGCTGCGGCAGGGTGCGCCGTACGGTCATCGCCCGCGGTCCGCCCAGCGGGACGTCCCGGGCGGTGAGGACCTCGACCTCGGCCCCGGTCTCCGCGTGATCCATCTCCGGCCCCTTCTCCCATAAGTAGTTGTGAATTCAACTATCATGGGTGATCATAGTCCCGAAGGCAACCCGGGACAACAGACGAAGGAGCACAGGTGACCGAGACGGCACAGACCGCGGAGACCCACCGGGCCAACGGCCGGATCTACATCGACAAGCGGAGCCCCGCCGCGTACCAGGCGCTGGTCAAGACCGCCGAAGCCGTCCGCGCGACGGCCGCCGAGGCAGGCCTGGACCGGATCCTGGTCGAGCTGGTCAACCTCCGCGTGTCCCAGCTCAACGGCTGCGCCTTCTGCCTCGACGTCCACACCCGGACCGCGCTGCGTCTCGGGGAGACGGCTCGTCGCCTCGGCGTACTCGCCGCCTGGCGCGACACCGGGCTCTTCACCGCCCGCGAGCGCGCGTCCCTCGCCCTGGCCGAGGCCACCACCCACCCCGCCGACGCCCTGGCCCAGGAGCGGGCGTACACGGAGGCGCGGGAGGTGCTGAACGACGACGAGATCTCCGCCGTGGTCTGGGCGGCGATCACGATCAACGCCTTCAACCGGGTCTCGATCCTGAGCAAACACCCGGTACGGGAGACCCCCGCCCGCTGAGCCCTTGGACCCTTGAGCCCTTGAGGCCTGAGCCCTTGAGCCC
This sequence comes from Streptomyces inusitatus, assembly GCF_014651115.1. GTDB lineage: Bacteria > Actinomycetota > Actinomycetes > Streptomycetales > Streptomycetaceae > Streptomyces > Streptomyces amakusaensis. The sequence goes on from NZ_BMWG01000020.1 coordinate 107,805, forward strand.
TTGGACCCTTGCGGGGCCGACGCCTCGGCCGGTCAGGGATCGTCGGCGATGAGGATCCGTGCCGTGGCCGCCGTGCCGAGGAGCCCGATCCCCGTGATCACGAAGATCCCGCCCGTGCCGATGCCCGCCGTGAAGGCACTGAGCGCGGCGGGGACCAGGGACTGGCCGACGCGGTTGCCGCTGAGGCGCAGGGCGAGCCAGGTCGATGTGGTGCCGGGCGGGGCGGCGGCGGTCACGATCGCCATCGACAGCGGCTGACCGATCCCGAGGGCGAACCCGGCGACGGCGAGGAGGGCCCCCGAGACCACGACCGGCGCGGGGGCGGCGAGAGCGCCCACCGCCGCGCCGGCGGCGATCGTGGAGATGTAGGTGAGCCGGGTCCGGCCGACCCGGGCCGCCAGCCGTGCGAGGCCCAGCCGTGAGGCCATCGTCGCGGCGGCGCGCACGGCCAGCAGGACGCCGATGGTCGCCGACGGGATCTCGCGTTCCACCCCGAGGGCGGGCAGATAGACCTGTATCAGGTCGATCGCCGCGAGCACGAGCATGCTGAGCAGCATCGCCCCCGTCATGGTGCGCCGGGTCGCCCGGGGGACCCGTAGGGCGGATCGCAGGGACTGATCGCCGCCGGGCCCCCGGTCCTCTTTCCCCGCGTGCGACAGCAGAGGGGTCACCACGAGCAGGACCACACAGGTGCCGGTGTAGATGGCGAAGAGGAGCCGGGTGTCGGGGAGCACCGCGCTCCCCCCGACGGCCGCGAGCACCAGCGGGGCCGCCGCCTGGCCCAGGGAGGCGGCGAAGGTGTACGTGCCGAAGGCGGAGTCCAGCCTCTCCCGCCCGAGCTGGGCCACCAGCGTCTGCTGGCCGACGACGGCCAGGAGATGCCCCAGGCCGACGACGGCGTTCCATATCAGCAGGCTCGTCAGACCCTTGGACCACAGATGGATCCCCAGCCCCGCCCCGGCCATCAGCGCGCCGCCGATGGCCAGGCTGGGCCCGACATGGCCGCGGTCGTTCCAGCGTCCGATGGCCACGGCCACGACGAGCGGTATGAGAGCGAAGCTCGCCGCGATGAGACCCACCAGGCTCGGGTCGACGCCCAGCTCGATCGCGCGGTAGGCCGATGTCGGCCGGACGATGTAGGCGGCCAGCTGGAGAAGGAAGGAGTGACAGAGAAGGGCGGCGGGGGCTCTCAACGGTGCGAGGACTCCCGGACGTCGGGAACCTCGTCGTCGTGGGCGGCTGCGGGGAGGGTGTCGTTCCGTGCCGACCTGCGCATAAGGAACCCTCCGAGCAGTACGGCGGCCAGCGTGAGGTACACGACGATGGTGAACGGCGTCGACACGAGTGTGGTGACGTCGCCGCCCGCGATGTCGAGTGCCCGCCGGAGCTGGACCTCCGCGAGGGGGCCGAGGATCGCGCCCACGATCATCGGTGAGACGGGGAAGCCGAACCGGCGCATCAGATAGCCGGCGACGCCGAAGAAGAGCAGGACTCCCACATCGAACGCGCTGCCGTTCACGGCGTAGGTGCCGAGAAGGGCGAAGACCATGATGCCGGCGAAGAGATAGGGCTTGGGGATCTTGAGGATCTTCACCCAGAGGCCGATGAGCGGCAGGTTCAGGCCGAGCAGGATGACATTGGCGATGAGGAGGCTGGCTATGAGGCCCCAGACGAGCGCCGACTGGGTGTCCAGTAGCTGCGGGCCGGGCTGGATGCCGTACTGCTGGAAGGCGACGAGGATGACGGCCGCGGTGGCGGAGGTCGGGATGCCGAGGGTCAGCAGGGGGACGAGGGTGCCCGCGGCGTTGGCGTTGTTCGCCGCCTCCGGTCCCGCCACTCCCTCGATCGCGCCGTGTCCGAACTCCTCCCGGCGCTTGGACAGCTTGCGCTCAAGGGTGTACGAGAGGAAGGTCGGGATCTCGGACCCTCCCGCGGGGATGACCCCGAGCGGGAAGCCTATGGACGTGCCGCGCAGCCACGGCCGCCAGGCGCGCCGCCAGTCCTCGCGGGACATCCACCGCTTGCCCTTCCTCACCGGCATGATGTCGAAGCGGCTCGTCGTCTGGTGCGCCGCCACATAGAGCACCTCGCCCATCGCGAAGAGCGCGACGATGAGGACGACCGTGTCGATGCCGTCGAGCAGGGACACCTGGCCGAAGGTCAGGCGCTGCTGACCGCTCTGGAAGTCCAGTCCGACGAGTCCGACGGTCAGACCGAGCGCCATCGAGACGAGTCCGCGGACGGGCGAGCTGCCGACGAGCGCGCTGACGGTGAGGAACGCGACCACCATGAGCGCGAAGTAGTCCTGGGCGCCCAGCTTGATCGCCACCTCGACCATCCACGGCGCGAAGAACGCCAGCAGGAGCGTGGCGATGGTGCCCGCGATGAACGACCCGATGGCGGCGGTGGCCAGGGCCGCCGCACCGCGGCCCTTGCGCGCCATCTTGTTGCCGTCGATCGCGGTGATGACCGAACCGGACTCGCCGGGGGTCTTCAGCAGGATCGCCGTGGTCGATCCGCCGTACATGGCGCCGTAGTAGATGCCGGCGAACATGATGAACGCGGCGGCCGGCTCCAGCCCGTAGGTCATCGGCAGGAGCAGGGCGATGGTCAGCGCGGGGCCGATGCCCGGCAGGACGCCGATCAGCGTCCCGACGATGGTGCCGATCAGCGCGAAGAGCAGATTCTCGGGGGTGACGGCGACCGAGAGCCCGTGGAGAAGTCCTTCCCAGCCCGACATCAGAGGACCCCTTCCAGGACACCGGCGGCCAGGGAGATGCCCAGGGCGTGGGTGAAGACGAGATACACCACGACGGAGAGGACGATCGCGATGACGGCCGATTTGAGATGGCTTCGAGCCCCGAGGGCCCACGCGGTGAGCCAGAACGCCAGCGCGGAGACGATGATGTATCCGAGGGTGTCGACACCGGCGATGAAGATCAGCACGGAGCCCGTGCAGACGGCGAGGGGGACCCACTTGGTGCTGCGGACGTCGACGTCGCCCTCGGCCGCGTCCGCCTCACCGCGCTTGCCTCGCGCCACTTGAATGCCGAGTGCCACGGAGAGCGCTATGAGCAGCACTCCGACCACTTTGGGCATGAAGCCGGCTCCGACGCCCGAGGCGGATGTCGAGGTCGCCTGCCCGAGGCCGTCGAGCAGCGTGACGATCCCGATGGCGAGGATTCCGGCTGTCACGCCCCATTCGCCGAGCGACACACCTCGTTGGTCGCGGGGCGGGGCCGGGGCGTGTTCCGGCGTTGTAGGGGAGGTGCTCATGGGAGGCCTTTCTCATGCCGGGGTGGCGGGCGCCCGTGCGAGGCGGGCGCCCACAACTGTTCTCAGTTCACTTCTTGGAGAGGCCGAGCTCGTCGAGAACTCCCTGGACCCGGGTGTTCTCCACCTTGAGCCATGCCGTGAACTCGTCACCGGTGAGGAAGTTGTCGTTCCAGGCGTTCTTCTTCAGGGTGTCCTTCCAGCCCTGAGAGTCGTGCATCTTCTTGAGCGCCTCGGTGTACTGGGTCTTGAGCGCGTCGTTCACACCGCTCGGGGCCATCATCGAGCGCCAGTTCTGGAATTCGAGGGACGAGTCGACGTCGGCGGCGGTCTGGGCGAACTCGGCCCCTTCGACGGGCTTGGCCGACGACACGAGGAGGCCGTTCATCGTGCCGTCCTTGACCTGGGCGGAGAACTCGCTGAGACCCGAGACGCCCGCCTGGACCTTGCCGCCGAGGATCGCCGTGGTCGCCTCGCCGCCACCGCTGTAGGGCACGTAGTTGACGTCGGAGGGCTTCACTCCGTAGTGCCTGGCGAGCAGTCCGATGAAGATGTGGTCGGCGCTTCCGGCGGAACCGCCGGCTATGGAGACCGACTTGGGGTTCTTCTTGATCGCCGCGAAGAGGTCGCCGACCGTCTTGTAGGGCGAGTCCTTGGGCGTGACGATGACCTCGTACTCGCCCATGAGACGGGCGAGAGGAGTCAGGTCGTCGAGAGTGACGTCGGTCCCGTTGCTGATGACGCCGCTCATCATGGCCAGGCCGGAGGCGACCCAGAGGCCCTCCTTGCCCTTCTGGGGAGCGACCTGCGCGAGGGCGACGGTGCCGGAGGCGCCGGGGACGTTCTTGACCTCCGCGGCCTTCGCCAGATTGGCGGACCTCAGCGAGTCCTGGACCGCGCGGGCCGCCTGGTCCCAGCCGCTGCCGGGTGCCGCGGGCGCGATGATCTCCAGACGTTCGAGCGCCTTCGCCTTGGCCCCGGTGCCCGAGGATGTGTCGCTGCCACTGCCGCATGCGCTGAGGGCAAGGACAGCGACCGCCGCCGCGGCGGTGATGCGGGTGATCTTCATGGAGACTTCCTTGTCTCTCCGACGGGGGTGTCTGGAGAACCGGAATGTATACAGACGGAGGGGAGCCCACAAGGGTCAACGCACATTTAGCGGCTCACTCGTGACCAACGATCCAGCTCGTGTATACACTGCGCCCATGCTGACCACTCCCCCCACTGCCGCGGGACGTGCATACGCGCAACTGCGGTCGGAGATCCTCGACGGTGTCCTGCCGGCGGGCGCACCCCTCTTGGAGGTGGAGCAGTCCGACCGTCTGGGGGTCTCCCGCACACCGGTGCGCGAGGCCCTGAGCCGGCTTGTCGCGGAGGGCCTCGCCGAGCCGTCGGGGAAGCGGGGTGTCGTGGTCACACAGGTCGACGACCGCGATGTGCGCAGCCTCTTCGAACTGCGTTCCTGCCTGGAGGCCCAGGCGTCCCAACTCGCCGCCGTACGGGGCGAGCCCGCCGTCTTCGCGGAGTTCGAGGACCACTTCACGCGATGGCACGATCTCTTACGGGGCCCCGCGGTCTCCGACGAGCAGGTGAGCGACTACTTCGCGCTCATCCGGCGCTTCGACGAGGCCGTCAACAAGGCCACGGACAACTCCTTCCTCGTCGACGCGATGGAGAACCTGCGGGTCCACGTCGCCCGTGTGCGCCGCATGGCCGGCCACTCCCAGAGCAGGCTCGAAGCCTCCGCCTCGGAGCACGCGCTCATCGCGCGGGCCATCTCCCGCCGCGACGCCGCGCTCGCCCTCCACGCCACACACGTGCATCTGCACAACAGCGTCGAACACTTCCGCCACTCCTGGCGCCCCGCCGAGAGAGACGCGCCCGAAGGACAACGCACCACCACAGCAACGGAGACGCCCCGATGAAGAACCACCCCGTCCGGTCCCACCGCAGCGAGGAGAACCTCCCCCGCGAGGAGCAGCTGGCCTGGAAGATGGCACAGGTGGCCACGGACCCGGTCGAGGTCACCGACTCCGCCGTCGAGATGATCGTCAACCGCTTCATCGACAACGCGGCCGTCGCCGCGGCCTCCGTCGGCCGCGCCGCCCCGTCGTCGGCCCGCGCGCAGGCGCTGTCGCACGCGCCGAGCCGCGGCGGCGCGGGCTCGACGCTCTTCGGACTGGGACCGGACACCCGAACCAGCCCCGAGTGGGCCGCCTACGCCAACGGGGTCGCCGTCCGCGAACTCGACTACCACGACACCTTCCTCGCCGCCGACTACTCGCACCCCGGCGACAACATCCCGCCGGTCCTCGCCGTCGCCCAGCACACGGGCAAGGACGGGCACGCGCTCATACGCGGCATCGCGACAGGCTACGAGCTCCAGATCGACCTGGTGCGCGCCATCAGCCTGCACAAGCACAAGATCGACCACATCGCCCACCTCGGTCCCTCGGCCGCGGCGGGCATCGGAACCCTGCTCGGCCTGTCCACCGAGGTGATCCACCAGGCCATCGGCCAGGCACTGCACACCACGACCACGACCCGCCAGTCCCGCAAGGGCGAGATCTCGTCCTGGAAGGCGTACGCGCCCGGCTTCGCAGGCAAGCTCGCGGTCGAGGCCGTGGACCGGGCGATGCGCGGAGAGACCAGCCCGGCCCCGATCTACGAGGGCGAGGACGGCGTCATCGCCTGGCTGCTCGACGGCCCGGAAGGCCGGTACGAGGTGCCGCTCCCCGGCTCCGGCGAGCCCAAGGAGGCGATCCTCCTCAGCTACACCAAGGAGCACTCCGCGGAGTACCAGGCACAGGCGTGGATCGACCTGGCGCGCAAGCTCCTGCGCGAACACCCCGACACGGCGGACCCGGCCAAGGTCGCCAGCATCGTGGTCCACACCTCCCACCACACGCACCATGTCATCGGCTCGGGCGCGAACGACCCCCAGAAGTACGACCCCGACGCCTCGCGCGAAACCCTCGACCACTCGCTCCCCTACATCCTCGCCGTCGCACTCCAGGACGGCCGCTGGCACCACGTCGACTCCTACGCCCCCGAGCGCGCGTCCCGGCCCGACACCGTCGCGCTGTGGCAGAAGATCACCACCGTCGAGGACCCGGCGTGGACGGACCGGTACCACGCGGGCGGCGACCGCCAGTCGTACGGCGGCCGTATCGTCGTGACACTCCTCGACGGCCGGACCGTCGAGGACGAGATCGCCGTCGCGGACGCGCACCCCGCGGGCGCCCGCCCCTTCACCCGCGAGAACTACGTCGAGAAGTTCCACACGCTCGCGACGCCCGTACTGGGGGAGACCGAGGTGCGGCGATTCCTCGACCTGGCGCTGCGGCTCCCGGAACTCACGGCGCACGAGGTCCGCGACCTCACCTTCGCCGCCCGCGCGGGACAGCTGCCGCCCGCCGCCCGCCCCGGAATCTTCTGAGGAGCCGCAGGTGCTCTACACCACACGAACCGACACGGACAAACGCCGGGCCTTCCGCCGGCGTCTGGAATCCGGCGAACTGCTGCGCATGCCGGGCGCCTTCAACCCGCTCTCGGCACGGCTCATCGAGCGCCGCGGCTTCGACGGCGTCTATGTCTCGGGAGCGGTCCTCAGCGCCGACCTCGGCCTCCCCGACATCGGACTGACGACACTCACCGAGGTCGCCGGCCGCACCCGCCAGATCACCCGCGTCACCGACCTCCCCACGCTCGCCGACGCCGACACGGGATTCGGCGAGCCGATGAACGTCGCCCGCACCGTCCAGGAATTCGAGGACGCCGGCCTCGCCGGGCTGCACATCGAAGACCAGGTGAACCCCAAACGCTGCGGCCACCTCGACGGCAAACAGGTCGTCGACGCCGAAACGGCGGTACGACGGATCCGGGCGGCCGTCGACGCCCGGCGCGACCCCGACTTCCTCATCGTCGCCCGCACCGACATCCGCGCCTCCGAAGGACTGGAAGCGACGATCGACCGGGCCGGGCGACTGGTGGACGCCGGAGCGGACGCCATCTTCCCCGAGGCACTGCGCACCCTGGACGAATTCGCCCGTGTGCGCGCCGCGATCGACGTGCCACTCCTCGCGAACATGACCGAGTTCGGCAAGAGCGACCTCTTCACCGCCGACCAGCTCAGCGACGCCGGGGTCAACATCGTGATCTGGCCCGTGTCCCTGCTCCGCATGGCCATGGGCGCCGCGGACCGCGGCCTGAGCACACTGCTGGACCAGGGCTCCCTGACGGACCGCCTCGACGAGATGCAGCACCGCCGCGACCTGTACGACCTCCTGGACTACGAGAGCTACAGCGGTTTCGACTCCTCCGTCTTCAACTTCCGTCTGGAGGCCGACTGACCGCCCCGCCCGGCCCGCCCTCGCGGGGCGTACCGGGCCGAGCGGTGTCGCGGTGCGTGGGGCCGGGTGGTCCTGTCCCCCGTGCGGGACCACCCGGCCTGTTCTCTGGCGTCCGCCGCGGCTGCTACCAGCGGGGTTTGCGGTCCTGGCCGTAGCGGCCGCCGCGGGGGCGGTCCTCGAAGTGGAGGTGGGGGCCGGTGACGTTGCCGGTGGCGCCGACGCGGCCGATGCGCTGGCCGGCCCTGACCTTGGTGCCGGTCTTCACTTCGAGCTTGGAGAGGTGGCAGTAGATGTAGTCGCGGCCGTTGTTGTCATGGCCGCTCCTGCTCCCGCCGCGGGGCTTTTCTGAAAGCCCTGCGCGCCGGGTCCATTTCGGGTGTTCACGGCTGCCCAACCAGTTCCGGTGGGGATTCCACAAGAACGAAGTCGGACCATTCAAGGATCCTGCCGCGGCGGGGTTCCCGGTAGCGGTTGAATGTTGTTCAGCCGACAACGCCCGGTTGTCCGGGACAACTCTGGAATGTCAGAGGACTTCATGGGCTGCTCACCCGGGACCACTTCGCCGATGAGTATGTGCCGGACGAGCGGAAGCTGCGTGAGCGCCTCGCCGGCGTAGGCCTGACATGGGACACCGTCGAGGCCGTCGCGGACATCTGCTTCCGTGACGAGTCCCAGGCGGTCACGAGCCGGCGTCTGGAACGGGCAAGGGCGCTGTGGAAGGCCGCCGGGAATCCCCCACGGTGACCGGTCCGGACGGCGAGCCCGCCGTCCCCGCCCGGGAGCTGTTGCAGGCGCAGGAGCGCGCCATCGGCGCTCTCGAAGAACTCAACCGGGTGCGCCAGGCGTACGAGGCGAGCGAGCGGGCCCGTAACCAGTCGCTTCAGGTGGCGACGGTGCTGTTCGCGCTTCTGGGGCAGACCCAGGCTCAGGTCGCCGGGCTGTCCCGCCGCCTTGAGTCCCTCCAGGCGGCCCCCGATGTGCTGAGCGTGGACATCGAATCGATACATATGCGGCTGATGCGCGCCACCACACAGGAGGGCGATCTCCGTGTACAGCTCAACCGGGCGGAGAGCGAACGAGAACGGGCCCAGGCCGTGGCGGATCTGGCCGCCCGGCGCATCCAGGCCCTGGAGTCCGAGCTGCGCAAATACCGCGGTGTGGACAACTCGACGGTGACCGGCGCGACGGGCGCCATCGCGCTGCCCCAGCAGTCCACCGGGCCCACTGACGAGGACGGCGAACTCGACCATGTGGACGCGACGCTCCGCAAGGTACGGGAGGTCCTCGACCGCGAACACCGAACCGTCGCGGAGATCGCGAGTGAACTCCGTGCCGACGACGCACCTCGGGGAGACACCGACACGGTGCCTTCCGAGCGCCCACTCCCTGTCAACGTGCCCGGTAGTGGCCCGGCCGACCTCGACGAGGAGTTGTTCGAAACAATTCCGCACAACGCCGAGCGCACGGCGACCAGCCTCGTTCCGCGCCGCGACGACGACCGTATGCGGTTCGTGGGGGCGGCCACCCGCCGCATCTCACGGGGTATCGACCCGGACGAGATCGTGCAGGGGCTCTGCCGGGCGACCGTGCCGACCTTCGCCGACGCGATCCTGGTCCATCTGCGCCACCCGCTGCCCGTGGGCGACGAACGTCCGGTCTCGCCGTTCGTGCTCCGACTGCGCCAACGGTACGCGACCCTTGACGTAACCCGATCCGGCGGTACGACGGCCGTCGATCTGACCCGGTGCACGGCTGTCAGTGAAGTGCGTTCGAGCGGCGCGCTGTCCGAGGTGCTGAGAAGAGTGCGGCCGGTCTTCGGCGACTCCGCCGAAGCGAGCGCGGCGCTTCACGAACTGCTCGGCGAGAACTTTGAGTCACCTCAAACGGGGCGAGTGATTCTGGCACCGCTTCGGGGTCGCCATCGCATCATCGGCACAGCCGTCTTCCTGCGCAGGCCCGACCGGCGCCCTTTCGAGCCCGGCGATCTGCTGGCCGCCGCCCAGCTGACAGCGCAGACAGCGCTCGGCATCGACAAGGCGATTCTGTACGGGCGGGAGGCGTACATCGCCGACGAACTCCAGCGCATCATGCTGCCCGAAGGGCTGCCCCCGGCGGCCGGTGTGCGGCTCGCCTCCCGTTATCTCCCGGCCTCCGAGACGGCCAGGGTCGGCAGCGACTGGTACGACGCCGTCCCTCTGCCCGGCAGCAGGGTCGCGCTGGTCGTCGGTGATGTCATGGGCCACTCCATGGCCTCAGCCACGATCATGGGCCAGTTCAGAACCACCGTGCTCACCCTGGCCGGACTCGATCTGTCACCGCAGGAAGTACTCCGTCACCTGGACGAACAGGCCCAGCGGCTCGGCCATGACCACATGGCGACCTGCATGTACGCGGTCTACGACCCCATCACACACCGAGTCGTCCTCGCCAACGCCGGACATCCGCCGCCGATCCTGCTCCACCCGGACGGCCGTGCCGAGGTGCTCCACATACCGCCGGGGCCACCCATCGGCGTGGGCGGCCCCGAATTCCAGACCGTGGAGCTGGCAGCCCCCGCGGGCGCGACCCTTCTGCTGTACACGAACGGACTGGTCGAGTCCCGGCTACAGGACGTATGGGCCGGTATCGAACAGTTACGAGGGCGGCTCGCCGCCACCGCGCAGCGCACCGGTCCGGGCCTCCCGCCCCCGCTGGAAGCGCTCTGCGACGATGCGCTGGAGATGCTCGGACCGGGCAGCCGCGACGACGACATCGCCCTGCTCGCCGCGCACTTCGAGGGGCTCACCACAAGCGATGTCCCCGGCGGTGCCCCGGCCGAGGAGGCTCCTGCCCCCGGCCCATAGACAGGCCCTAGCGGGCGGCCCCCATCTTCCCGTCGTACTTCTGGTACCCGCGCGCCTCGTCGACGGCGTCCCGCTCCTCGCGCAGAGACGCGGTGCGCCGGTCGGCCCAGCGGCGCAGTGGGCTCTTCTTCCCGGCGACCTCGTCGCGGTCCAGCAACTGCAAGGTGGAAACGCCCAGCGGGTCGGAAGCGGCGGCCTGCGCATAGGCGAGGCGGGCCGCGTCCATGTCGCCGAGGTGTTCCAGGCACTGACCCAGCATGAACTGGGCCAAGTGGGTGACTTGAGGGCCCAGGAGTGTGGCTTTTCGGTAGGCCTTCACGGCTTCTGGGATTTTCTCCCGCTCGATGTAGACCTGGCCGAGTGTGAGAAGGGCGCGCGGCTCGGCCGGCATGTGTTCTGTGAGGCTCTGCGCGTATCGCTCGGCCCGCTCGAAGTCTCCCAGGACGAACATCTCCTTGGTCCTGCTCTCCAGCAGGGCATAGCGCAGCAGGCCCCATTCCGCTCGGGTCGCGGGGTCGTCCCGCCGCATGAGAGCGCAGAAGTGCTCGGCCCGGTCCATCTCCCGGGACATGGCCGTGTGATCGCCCGCCAGCTGGGGCGCCAGCGCGGCGATCCGGTGATAGCGGCTCAGGAGTTTGTTCCGCTCGTGGCCGACCGAGCCGGAGGCGTCGACGGACTGGGCGTGCAGCTCCAGGTGGCGGTGGAAACCCGGTACGTCGTCCAGCATCTTCACGCAGATGCTGCAGAGCAGGTAGGTCGCCTCCACATGGGCCCAGGAGCCGGGCCTGGCCCGCTCCCGCACCTCGCGCAGCTCCGCCACCGCGGCGCTTGCCGGGCCGCCGTCGATGGCCTGGGCGTACAGCGCCTGACCTCGCATGAAGGCGAGTGCGGCGGTGTCGTCGTCCAGCCTGGTGCCGGAGTCGGGGGCGGGTCCGCGCTCATGGCGGAGGATCGATGTGTGCAGCCCCGCCCGGTGCAGCGCCCACAGCACCCGGAGCCGGGCTCGGCCGTTGAGGGAGGTGTAGCGGGCGAGCTGTTCGCAGAGGGTTCGCCAAGCGGGGGTGCGCAGGTCCGGAGCGAGTTCGGCGGGGTCGTCGAGGAGGTATTCCGGGAGCATCGCGTGCCGCACGATCTCGCGGCGCACCGATGACGGGGAGAATCCGTGGACCCGGGGGTACGCGTCGCTCTCCTCGACCAGCGATCGGATCGCCAGCGCCAGCCCTTCGACAGCGGAATTGCCGTCCGCTCCCCATTCGCCGAAATCAAAATAAGGGCGGTACAGCCAGCCGATGAAGGTCGACGGCACATCGATGCGCGGCATCTTTTTCTTTCCTCGGCCGGAGGGGCGCGGTCGATGGCCGGCCGCGCCCCTGATCTTCCCCGGACGGCGTCCGGCTACAGGGCTTCTCGGGACGGGCGGTCGGACGTCAGGGTGCGGTACGGAACCACCTTCATGGCGTCACCTTTCGCTGACGGGGCGGCGAGAGACAAGGAATGTCCGCCCCAGAGGACAGGACAGATTCATATTAGCTCGGCGGGATGTGGATTCGCGCCGGAAGAGGTGCTCCAAATTTATGGTAAATGAATTCGGCGGGTGCGAATTCGAGGGAAATTAATTCGGGGTAAATCGGTTCTTTTCGTGCGGGTGGGGATGAGGGATGGGTCGAGTGCCCGGCCCCTCCACGGCTCACCCGACGCGGTCCGGCGGAAGGGGGCGGGCGGTGATGGTCATGGTGACGGGCGAGGGGCCGAGTGTGGCGCCCGCGACGGGTCTGGGGTCGCTGCCGGGTACCGGGTCCAGTTGCCATCGCGTGGCGACGGTGGCGGTGAGCAGGGTGAGTTCCGCCAGGGCGAAGTCTCCGCCAGGGCAGCCGTGGACTCCCGCGGCGAAGGGGATGTAGGCACCGCGCGGCGGCTGGGGGTGACGGTCCGGGTTCCACCGGCCGGGGTCGAAGGTCTCGGGCCGGGGGTGCCATCGGGAGTCGCGGTGCATGGCGTATGGGCTGTAGAAGACCTGGGTTCCCTGTTTGACGGTGTGACCGCCGAGCTGGAGGTCGGTGGCGGCGCGCCGGGGGAACAGCCAGATGGGCGGGTAGAGCCGCAGGGTCTCCTGGACGACGCGACGGGTGTGGACGAGTTCGGGAAGGTCCGCGGGGGCGGCGGGACGGCCGCCCAGAACGCGGTCGACTTCCTCTTGGAGCTCTCGACGGATGTGCGGGTGCCCACTGAGGAGGATGAACAGCCACGCGGCCGCCGCCGCACTGGTGTGGGAACCGCCGATGAGGAGGGAGGTCGCGTCGTCGTGGAGCTGTCGTTCGTCGGTGCCGACGGACAGACGGGCCAAGGCGGGGCTGTCCGGGTTGGCCGAGATGAGCTCGTCCACCACGCGGTGAATGGCGCTGAGGGCGGTTCGGTACTTTCCGCGTTCGGGACTCGGCAGACGGTCGAGGAGCGCGGCCGCCGGTCCGTAGGCCCGGCGGGCCAGGCCGGCGACGACGACGGGCAGGTTGTGGTGGACGACCGCGCCGACTCCGGCCGGGAGGTGCTGTCCGAAGACGGTGGTGGCCACGACGTTCAGGCTGAGATCGGCCATCTCGGCGTTCAGGTCGATGTTCTGGCCGTCGCTCCAGCCGTCCGCCCTGGCGGCGGCGAGATCGGCCATCGAGTCGAGATAGGCCGCCAGGCGCGTGGTGTTCAGCAGGGGCTGGATCACGCGCCTGCGGTCGCGATGGTGCTTGCCGTCGGCGATGGCCACCCCGCTCCCGAACAGGGGGCGCGCCCTGGTGAAGATGTCGCCGCGGTCGAAGCGTCCGCCGGGCCCGGTCAGCAGGGCGTGGACGAGGTCCGGGTGGTTGAGCAGGTAGGCGGTCCGGCGGCCGATGCGGAACTCGACGACGTCCCCATGGCGGCGCTGCCGGTCGAGGAAGGTCAGAGGGTCCTTGACCAGGCTCATGGCATGGCCCAGCAGGGGAAGACCCCCGGGGGCGCGGGGGGCCCGGCGTTCCCCGTGTTCGGAGGGCACCGTCATGTCAGTCCCTTCCTTCTTCTCGGGCGGTTCCGATGCGGTAGCGCGGTGTCCGCAGGCCCCACTCCAGATGGCCGCGGGTCCAGACGCGGAGGGCGGCGGCGCAGTGGTCGGCGTGGTGCCGGACGGCATCGGGCAGACGCAGCGCGGCGGTGAGCGCGGTGAGGTCCCGACAGCCGGCCGTGTAGGCGTGAAGCCGTCGTTCGCAGGCGGCCGACACTTCGGCGGCCGCCGTCGGCCGGTCCTGGAGCCGGTCGTGCGCGACGACGAGGACGAGGTTGTGGAGGTCGCCGTGCGCGGCTTCCTTGTCCACGGTCATCAAGTCGTTGGTCCAGCACACCAGGTCCGCCGCCGCGATCAGAAGATCCTGGTAGGGGCGTGAGTAGTAGACGCTCGACGGCAACGCGCCGCCGTGAGCCCTCTCGACCAGATCGAACGTGGGCATGATCGCTCCGAACGCGCGCCGCCAGTGGGGGAAGACGTCGGGGCCGGGGATCTGGGCGGCCTGCCGGTGAGCGGCCTGCCAGACACCGGCGGACAGATAGTCGCTCACATGCCGGCGGAACCGGAGCCGCCAGGCCCCGCTCATCCCTGCCGACGCTTCCGCGATGATCTCCTCCAGCGCCCGGGCCATCGGCCGGGCGGCGGCGGTGGGGGCGGTGGGTGTGCCCAGGGCGGTGGCCTGGAGATCGTGAAGGTGCTCCTCCAGCAGATCGGCGTCCCGCCCCAGAACGCTCTCGTCGATCCGGTCGTCGAGAAGGAAGAGCCATGCCATCCACTTGGCCGTGAGCGTGAGATCGGCTTCGCCGGCCTCCGGGTGGCAGTAGGCGGCCAGCAGGCCGGGCCGGATCCGCGTCAGATTCCCCTGCTCCGCCGTGTCGTCGCAGAGTCCGCCCGCGTCCACCCAGACGAATGTCCTGGCGTCGGCGGCCGCGGCGTGCGGGCTGTGCGGGGCGGGGCCGCTCCAGATCGCCGACCCCTCAATCGGTCTGGTCGACAGCATGTCCGCGTCCTCTCCCGTGGTCCGACGGCAGAACACCCCACATCGCGATCATCGCGTGCGCCACATCGACGAACTCGGGCCGTCCCAGATGCGCCAGGGCGGCGGAGGTCTCGGCCTCCGGCAGAATCCCCCACTGATCCATGACCGGCATCAGCTCGGCCACCGAGAGCCGCCACGCGGTTCCCGCGGCGTTGCCGGAGGTCAGGGTGGAGCAGTGGACGCGTACCCCGACCTCGACGAGGCCCTGCCCGAGCAGCGGTGCCGGGAACGAGCGCGCCCAGTCCTCCACATCGCTTCCGAGGGTCGCCGCGAGGGTGGCACTGATCGCGCCGCCGAGACGCCGTACGACGGGATCGGCGGAGGACGCGGCGGGGAAGAAGGAGGGGTCCTCGACATAGATCCGTCCTCCCGGCGCCAGCCAGGACACCATCTTGGCCAGCACGGCTTCCCGCTCGCGCAGATGACACAGGACGCTACGGGCGACGACGAGGTCGAACTCTCCGGGCGGGAACTCATCGGTCCGCACATCGTGCCGGAGTACGCGCACGGCGGACCGCCGAAGCCCTGCCAGGAACCGGACGTCGGTGTCCGTGGCCGTGACCTCCGCCGCCGGGCACTGTCCGGCGAGCCAGAGCGCCACCGTCCCGGCCCCCGCTCCCACCTCCAGGCACCGTGCCCCCGGCCGCAACTCCCACTGTGAAAGAGCCGCCTCGGTCGCGGGATCGCACACGGCGGCCAGAGCCTTGAGCCGGTCGATCTGTTCAGGGTTCTCGAAGGCGAATACCTCCTCCCCGTAATCCGGTTCTCCGTAATCCAGCCGATTTTCGCCGACCGGCGGTTCCTTCCGCATCTGCCGCCTCGCTCCCCTCGGAGGAAATGTCGGATGATGTTCTGTGATGGATTTAGTTCACCAGTTCGACATGCGATTCACTGTCGGACGGGGAGGTGATTCGACGGAAAGGATTCCCGCCATCGGCGGGTGTTCGCTTCAACATGCCCGTATACGGCAGAGGCGAAGCGCGGGGAGAGCGGCGCACCGTTGCGGAACCCGCGCCGAGTCGAGGCGCGGAACCCTCCTTCGCGCCCGCCTCGGCACAATCCCCACAGGGGAGGGATTGACAGCAAACCGGGCCGGGTGGAAGGTCATTGCAGCGCGAGCCGGTGAATGAGCGTCAGGAATTCCGGGACCTCCCGAGGGGGCGCCGCATGGCGGAGCGGACCATCAGAAAAAATGTGATTGTCGTCGGCTCCGGGATCGCGGGAATGGCCGCCGCTTTCCGTCTGCGGCAGGCGGGGCACGACGTGACGATTCTCGAACGGGGGGATCATGTCGGCGGCCGCATGTCCTCGTACGAGAAGGCCGGCGAGGGAGGCTTGTACAGGATCGACCGGGGCGCGAGTTGGCTCTCGCACAACTACCACTCCATGATCGAACTGCTGCGAGAGGCCGGGCTCGCCTCACACATGCTCCCCTGCTCCAACGAGCTGGGCGTGCTCCGCGACGGCAGGGTCCACCGGCTGTCGTTCGTCCGGAACTCGGACCTGCTCCGCACGGGGCTGCTGGGGTGGCGATCCAAGCTGAAAGCGCTGCGTCTCCTGCGGGATCTCGCCGCGGCGCGCCGGTCGCTGAGCTGGAGCGACATGTCCACCGCGGCCGGGATCGACACCGAGAGCGCGCGGGACTACGCTCTGCGCCGGCTCGACCAGCCCCTGCTGGACTATCTGGTGGAGCCCCTGTGCGGCACCCAGTTCCTCGCCCCCGCCGACGAGATCGCCGCTGTCGGGGTCTTCAGCATCATGCGGGGGACCTTCGGAGCGGCGAGCTTCACCTTCGACGGCGGTGTCGGCCAACTGCCCTCCCTCCTCATCGGTCTTCCCCTCATGCGTGAGCGGACGCGTGTCGAGCTGAACGCCCGGGTGAAGGAGGTGAGGCCGGACGGAGACGGTGTGCGGGTCACCTGGGAGCGCGACGGGACGAGCCGCGCCGAGCACGGTCACGCGTGCGTCGTGGCGGTCCCCGGGCCGATCGCGGCGGGCATCGTCCCCTCGCTCACCGACGATCAGCGTACGTACCTCACCGGTCTGCGCTACACCAACGACGTCCACGTCACCTTCGGACTGCGCGAGCCGCCCAGCGAGACGGCCCTCGGCGTCGCCGTTCCCCGCCGTGACCACCCCGACCTGTGCGTTGTGCTCTACGAGCACAACCTCGGCCCGGGCCGGGCCCCCGCCGGCCGGGGGCTGGTGTCCCTCGTGTTCCGGCACCACTGGAGCGCCCAGCGCCTCACCCTTGACGATGCGGGTGTCATCGAGGACTCCCTCGCCGCCGTGACGGAGGCACTGCCCGAACTCGCCGCCCATATCGCCGAGCACCGGGAGATGGCCGCCGTTCAGCGCTGGGAAAGAGCCGTCCTCGCCCGCCCGGCGGGTGGATACCGCGACCTCGCCCGTTTCACCGGCGGCCTCGACCCGCGATCGCCGATCCAGCTCGCCGGGGACTACTTCGCGTACAGCACCACCAACGCCTCCCTGGCGACCGGTGAGCAGGCCGCCCGGCGGGTCATCGCCGCGCTCTCTCCGGCACCGGCACCGGCACCGTAACCGGCGCGTCCGCCTCCGTGCGACAGCGTGCCGGAACGTGGTTGGCAGATCACTTCGGTTATCGAACCACCGGTCTGTTAAGGTCGGTTGGACGCCGGAGGTATCGCATGGTTCCCCACCTGTCCGCCGAAGCCCCGTCAGGCGTGGTCGCCGCGGCGGTGAGGTCGGCTCTCGCCGATCTGGATGCCATGGCGGCCGAGCTGGCCGCGCGGGTCACCGCCGCAGAGACCGAACTGTCGGGGGCGTCGGCCGTGAGCGCGTACGACCGGCGGGAAGCCGTGACCGGCCGGCTGGGGAACTTTCTGCTGCATCTGGCCGGCGAGGTGCCACTCGACCTCGACGCCTTGCGCGCCCTGGGACGCCGCAGGGCCGAGCAGGGGGTGTCGCTGATCGCTCTGCTGGACGCGGTCCGTATCGGCGGCCAGTACGCGTGGGAGGAGCTCACCGCCCGCATCCCGCCCGGGGACGGCGAAGGCGCCGGTGTCCTCCTGGCGGAGGCGCCCCGTCTGTGGTCCGCGCTGAGCGCGGTCTCCGGCGAACTGCGCGCCGGATACGCCGACTCGCTGACCGCCAGTGCCCGCGGCTCGCGGGAGAAGCGCGACGAACTGCTCGATGTCCTGCTCGGTCCGCCGGACGTGGGCTTGCAGGCGACGGCGGCCCAGAGCCTGGGATTACCCCGGTACGGACGTTTCCAGATCGCCGTCGTCGAGCACGGCCAGGCGCTCCCGGCCGACTGGACCCTCCTCGGCGACACCCGGGAGGTCCGGTCGCTGTGGCGGTTCGACCGGCCGGTGTCGCTCTGTCTGGCCGAGGTCGCGGCGGTGCGGCACGTCCGGGGGCTGCGGGAGATCCTGCGTCCGGCGTCGGGGTGGCGCATCGGGGTGAGCCGCTGCTTCCGGGACGTCGTCCAGGCGTCCGCCGCCCGCCGCCAGGCCCTGATCGCCCTCGGTACGGTGTCCGCCGGGGCGCCCGGGGTCGCGCTGTACGGTGAGGATCCGCTCGCCACCCTGGTCGCCAGCGCGCCCGACACCGCGATCGAGGTGGCCGAGGAGCTGTTGCACGGCGTTCTGATCCTGCCGGAGACTGAGCGCGACACCCTGCTGTCCACCTTGGACGGCTGGTTCACGGCGGGCGGGTCGACTGCCGAGGCCGCTCGCGCGCTCTTCTGCCATCGCAACACGGTCCGTTACCGCCTGCGCCGGATCGAGGAGCTGACCGGACTCTCCGTGTCCGACCCCCGCGCCTCGGCCCAGCTGCTGATGGCCTTGCACGCCCGTCTCACACGCTGACCGGACCGGACCGGACCGGACCGGCCGCCGGCCGGTGACGGCGCTTCGGTCACCTTCAGTCGCCTTCGGTCGCCGCGTCCCGCACGGCCATTCCGATCAGATGTGCGGCGAGCCCTCCGCGCAGACCGACGGCGAATTTCTCCTTGGGCGGAGGGAAGCCCATCTCCCGGCTCACGGTCGCGACGGTGTCCGTCGGGTTGGCGAACGGCCACATACCGGCGACGAGCACGATGACGGCGCCGGCGAACTCGTGGGGCGTGGCCTGTGGGAGATGGGGCAGCCGCGCGGCCACCGCTGCCGCCAGTCTGTCGTTGTTCGCCGACGCCTTCCGCTTGAACTCGCGGGCGAACTCCAGCGATATGTTGCGTTCCAGCACGGCGGCCATGGCGCTCAGCAGTTCGCAGAGCATCGGCCGGGCGACCAGGCTGTCGGCGACGATCGTGGCGAGCGCGGACTCCTTCGTACGAGGACGTCCGTCGCCCGGGAGGGGCTTCGGAAGCAGTGTGTCGAGATCGTCCAGCCACGACTGCCACTCGGTGTTCAGCAGTTCGAGGAAGATCGCCTCGCGGCTCTCGAAGTACCCCAGCACGTTCGACTTGGCCAGTCCGACCTCGGTGGCCAGCTCACGCAGGCTGATGTCGGCCACGGGGCGGTCGAGCAGCATGCCGCGAGCGGTGTTCAGGATCGCCGTTTGACGGGCCTCGATCTCGCCCGGGCGGCGGGCGCGTTGGAAGGTGGCTCGTCTGTCCGGCACAGGACCCATGATAGAGACCCGGCCTTCCCTCCCGGCCTCCGGTCCCGGCCCGTCAGTCGAGGCCGGCCAGGACGTGTTCCAGGGTCATGGGCAGCTCGCGGAGGCGGATGCCGGTGGCGTTGTGGACGGCGTTGGCGACGGCCGCCGCTGTGCCGACGATGCCCAGCTCGCCGATGCCCCGGCTGCCCAGGGGATTGAACCGGGTGTCGGGGTGGTCGAGGAAGTGGACGTCGACCTCGGGCACGTCGGCGTTGACGGGGATGAGGTAGTTGGCGAGGTCCGCGTTGACGAGGTGACCGGAGGCGTCCAGATGCAGCCCTTCGTGCAGGGCTGCCGAGATGCCCCAGATCATGCCGCCGACGATCTGGCTGCGTGCGGTCTTGGGATTGACGATACGGCCGGCGTCCATGACTCCGAGCGCCCGGGAGACCCGGATCTCGCCGGTCCACCGATTGACCCGTACCTCCACGAACTGCGCGCCGAACGAGTCAAAGACGTACCGCTCGCTCTCGTCGCCGGGAGCCGCGGTGCCGAGGGCCTCGACTCCCGAGCGCCCCATGGCCTCCAGCAGATCGTCGAAATCCATCGACCGGCCCGGACCGCTCACCCTGCCGCTGTCGTACCGCAGGTCCGCGGGGTCCAGGCCGTGGAAGGGCGAGCTCGGTTCGCCGACGGCCAGCGACAGCAGCGCGGCCACGGCGTTGTGCGCGGCGGCCATGATGGCGGGCCCGACCGTGACCACGCCGCAGGATCCGCCGACGCTGCCCGCCGGGCTGAGTTCGGAGTCGCCGAGACGGGGTTCGACACGGCGGACGGGCAGTCCGAGCGAGTGCGCCGCGACGACGGGAAGGACGGTCCACATCCCGGTGCCCAGGTCGGCGGTGTCGCAGGAGACGAGGGCCGTGCCGTCCGCGCGCAGTCCCACCTTGACCGTGGCCGGGTTGCGGAAGCCGGGGTACACCGAGGTCGCCATTCCCATACCCGTGTACCACTCGCCGTCGAGCCGTGAGCGGGGGCGCGTGCCGCGGCGGCGCCAGCCGAAGCGCTCGGCACCGAGGCGGTAGCACTCGACCAGATGTTTACCGGAGAAGGGGAGTCCGGAGTACGGATGGACGGTCGCGTTGTTCTTGATCCTCAGCCGTACCGGATCCATGCGCAGCGCGACGGCCAGTTCGTCCATCGCCGACTCCAGGGCGAAGGAGCCGCTGGCCTCGCCGGGGGCCCGCATGATGGTGGGGTCCGGGGTGTTCAGCGGTACGGAGGTCTGGCGGACCTCCAGATTGGGGACGGCGTACCAGGCGAGGCTGGTGCGCTGGGCGCTCAGTTCGGCGGATTCCCGGTCCGCGACCGCGCCCGCCAGCGCCCGGTGCGAGAGCGCCGTGAGGGTCCCGTCGGCCGCGGCGCCGAGGGACACCCGCTGCCGGGTGCCGGAGCGGATCACGGTCCCGGTGAAGGACTGCTCCCTGGTCAGGACCACCTTCACCGGGCGGCGCAGGGCGCGTGCCGCCGCGGCGGCGAGCTGCACCTCGGCGTTGGGGCGGTATTTGCCGCCGAAGGATCCGCCGACGAAGGGGTTGACGGCGTGGATGTCGTCGGTGGTCACGCCCAGGGCCTGGGCGAGGGTCTGGACCTGGAGCCCGACGCCCTGGGTTCCGTTGTGGACGGTGAACCGGCCGTCGTCCCAGGTGACCACGGCGGAGTAGGGCTCCATCGCGGCGTGGGCCTGGGGCGCGGTGGTGTAGGCGGCGGAGACGGTGATATGGCTGTCCGCCAGCGCCGCCGTGATGGACGGTACGCCGTCGGCGAGCCGGGTGACCACCGGGGGAATGCCCATGACCGGCGGGATCGGGCGGGCGTTGCCCTCCTCCTCGGCCAGCGAAACGGCGGGCCGCCGTTCGTCGTAGTCGACCTCGACGGTGAACGCCGCGGCACGCGCCTGCTCGAAGCTCTCGGCGACCACGAGCGCGACGATCTGCCCGTGATGGGCGACCGCGGTGTCCTGGAGCGGCGCCCTGAGGCCCTCCACCGGATGGATCGTGAAGGCGTTGAACGGGGTGTAGACGGCGATCACCCCGGGCGAGCGCTCGGCGGTGGAGGTGTCCATGGCCCGGATGACGCCGTGGGCGATGGTGCTGGTCACCGCGTACCCGTGGACCAGACGGGGGTACGAGTGGTCCGCGCCGTACGCGGCACGGCCGCTCACCTTGAGGGGGCCGTCCACCCGGTTGTGGGGGCGGCCGACGACGGGCTCGGCCATGTCATGGCTCCAGGCTCATGAGGGCCCGGACCAGGGTCCGGCGCAGCAGGGGGATCTTGAAGGCGTTGTGGGTCAGCGGGCGGGCGCCGTCCGCCGCGTCGGCGGTCGCGTGTTCGAAGGTCCGCAGCCCCGGGGGGCGGCCCCTCAGCGCGGCCTCCACCCCGGGCAGCCGCCAGGGCACGGTGGCGACGCCGCCGACGGCCACCCGGGCGTCCTCGATGCGCCGGCCGCGCACCTGGAGTGCCACGGCGGCGGAGGCGAGCGCGAACTCGTACGACTGCCGGTCGCGGATCTTCAGATAGGCGGAGTTCCGGGCCCAGGGCAGCCGCGGAACGCTGATCCGGGTGATCAGCTCGCCGGGGCGCAGCGCGTTCTCGATGTGCGGGGTCCCGCCGGGCAGCCGGTAGAAGGAGTCGAGGTCCACGGTCCGGGTTCCGCTCGCATCGCGCAGATCCACCGTGGCGCCGAGGGCGACCAGGGCGACGGCCACGTCACTGGCGTGCGTCGCCGAGCAGTGGGGGCTGGTGCCGAGTACGGCGTGGGCGCGGTTGAATCCCCCGACGGCCGCGCATCCGCTGCCGGGGTCCCGCTTGTCGCAGGGTTCGGCGATGTCCCGGAAATAGGTGCAGCGGGTGCGCTGGAGGAGGTTCCCGCCCATGCTCGCCATATTCCTGAGCTGCTGTGAGGCGCTCAGGAGCAGTGCCTGCGCGATGACCGGGTAGGCGTGTGCGACCTCGGGGTGTTCGGCGACGTCACTCATCCGGGTCAGCGCGCCGATGTGCAGGCCCTTGGCGTCTACGCGGATCCCGGTCAGCGGCAGCCGGTTGATGCCCACCACTCGTGAGGGCCGCATGACCTGGAGTTTCATCAGGTCGATCAGAGTCGTACCGCCGGCGAGGAAGGCGGCCTGCCCACCGGCCGCGTCGAGAGCGCCGGTGATGGTGTCGGGCTCGGTCCACTCGAAGCCGCGCATTACCGCTTCCTCCCGGTGGAGCCGGCCTGCCGGACGGCTCGCACGATGTGGGGATAGGCCGCGCAGCGGCAGAGGTTGCCCGACATGAACTCGCGGATGGCGTCGTCCGACCCCACCGGCCCGTGCTCGACGAGCGCCACCGCGGACATGATCTGGCCCGGGGTGCAGAAGCCGCACTGGAAGGCGTCGGCCTTTATGAACGCCCGCTGCACCGGGTGCGGTACGTCGCCGTCCGCGAGCCCTTCCACCGTGGTGACCTCGCGCTCGTGGGCCGCGACGGCGAGCGTCAGACAGGACAGCGCGGTCCTGCCGTCGATGTGCACCGTGCAGGCCCCGCACTGACCGCGGTCGCACCCCTTCTTGGGGCCGGTGATCCGCAGTCTCTCGCGCAGGGTGTCCAGGAGCGTGGCGCGGTTGTCGACGCCCACCCGGTGCTCGGCGCCGTTCACCCGCAGGGTGACCTCGGTCCCGGGCGGCCCCGGGAGAGGCTGCCCGGGCGCCCCGGCCGCGGCCGCGGCAGCGGCAGCGGCGGTCGCCTGGTCCGGCCGCGGCAGCGCTCCGGCACCGAGGCTCGCCGCGGTGGTACGGCCGATGAAGCCTCGCCTCGACACCCGGGCGGGGCGGGGCGGGCGTTCGGGCTCGGGGGACATCGTGGATCCGCCTCTCTCCGGGGCAGGGAGCGACGGGCCGCGCCGACGTTCGCCGGGCGGCGCGCCCGCTCACCGACGTACTCAGTGTCACGGTCGCGCCCGTAGGGGCTCCATGTGCGCGGGGCGCGCGCTGACGTCCCCGGTCTGTGCCGGGGGCCAAGGATGTCGGTCCCGGCCGGGTCGGCGGCTCGTCCCGCCCTCCTGGCGGCCGGCGGCTCTTCGTACGGATCGTGGCCCCCGAACGGGTGAACGCGCTCGGGCACGGCCTTTCGGAGCCGGGGGCGGCGGCGTTCGCACGGAGTCGCGCGGCCATCGGCCTCCGCGGATAATGCAACACTGTTTCGCTAGCATGCTCTCGTGGCCGCCGCTCGGCCCCGCGTCCTCATGGGCGGTCTGTTCGCTCGCCCTCCCGTCCGTGTCAGGAGACCGAGATGCTGGACATCGCCGACGAGTTGCACCGATGGGTCGGCCGGGGCCGCGACTTCGCCGTGGCGACGGTGGTGGCCGTGGGCGGCAGCGCGCCCCGGCAGCCGGGCGCGGCCCTGGCCGTGGACACCGAAGGGACCGCCGTCGGTTCGGTGTCGGGCGGGTGCGTGGAGGGTGCGGTCTACGAACTGTGCCGACAGGCGCTGGACGAGGGGCGACCGCTTCTGGAGCGATTCGGACACAGCGACGAGGACGCGTTCGCGGTAGGTCTGACCTGCGGAGGCGTGATCGACATCCTGATCACCCCGGTCCGCGCCGACACCCCGGGCCGGGAGGCGTTCGCGGCGGCGCTGCGGGCCGCGGCCGAGGGCGAGCCGGCCGCGCTTGTCCGGGTCGTCGACGGGCCCGCCCCACTGATCGGCAGCGTGATGACGGTGTGGTCGGACGGGGCCAGGGTGGGCGGTTTCGCGGGGGACGAGGAGCTGGAGCGCACGGTCGTGGGGGAGGCGCTGGCGTTCCTCGGCGCGGGGCGGACGGGAACGGCCGAGGTGGGTGCGGGCGGGTCGCGGTGCGGCGAGCCGCTGACCCTGCTGGTGGAGACGTCGGTGCCCGCGCCCCGGATGGTGGTGTTCGGCGCGATCGACTTCGCGGCGGCGCTGGTGCGGATGGGGAAGTTCCTCGGCTACCGCGTGACGGTGTGCGACGCCCGGCCGGTGTTCGCGACGAGAGCCCGGTTCCCGGCGGCGGACGACGTGGTGGTGGAGTGGCCGCACCGCTATCTGGAACGTACGGACGTGGACAGCCGGACCGTGCTGTGCGTGCTGACCCATGACGCGAAGTTCGACGTGCCGCTGCTGCGGCTGGCCCTGCGGCTGCCGGTCGCCTATGTGGGGGCGATGGGGTCGCGGCGGACCCACGAGGAGCGGAACCGCCGGTTGCGCGAGGCGGGCGTCCCGGAGCGGGAACTGGCACGGCTGCGGTCACCCATCGGGCTGGATCTGGGCGCGCGCACGCCGGAGGAGGTGGCCGTGTCGATCGCTTCGGAGATCATCGCCCATGGGCGGGGCGGCGGCGGCCGCCCCCTCACCGGGGCCCGCACCCCCATCCACCCGCAGCCCCGCCGGACCGCCTCGACCCGGTCCTCCTGACCCGGGGCGTCAGTTCACCGGCTCCGTCATCCGGTACGGCCCGCCGCGTTACAGTGCCCGCATGACCACTCCGCCGTTCCTGCGCGCCCGCAGCCCGGAGCACAAGGAGCGGCGACGGCAGGACATCCTGCGGGCCGCCGCCGAGCTGGGGCGGCGTGACGGCGTTCGGCCGGTCACCCTCACCGACATCGCCGCCGGGGCAGGCGTCCACAAGTCGGCCGTGCTGAGGTACTTCGCGTCCCGGGAGGCCGTCTTCCTTCTGCTGACCGCGGAGGGCTGGCAGGACTGGGCCGACGCGGTCGGCGAGGCGCTGCGGGGACCCGAGGACCCCCGCACGGTCGCGACCGCCCTCGCCGCCACGCTCGGGGACCGCCCCCTCTTCTGCGACCTGCTGGGACACGCACAGCTCAACCTCGAACGCGGGGTGACCCGGCAGCAGGTCCGCGACTTCAAGGTCACGACCCTCGACGCCGTCGACCGTGTCGCCCGGGCCCTGACCACAGCCCTGCCCTGGATGGACCGAGGGCAGGCGGTCGACATGATCGCGGCGACGACCGCGATGGCGGCCCAGCAGTGGCAGACCTCGAACCCCCCGGAAACCCTCGCCCGCCTCTATGCCGAAGACCCGCTCCTCGCCCACATGGCCTCCGAATTCGTCCCCCGGCTCGCGCGGCTCGTGACCCTGCTGCTGACCGGAGCCTCGGCGACGTCGCGAGGAGAGGCGTAGCGGGGCGGCCCGGGCACCGGGGTGCCGGGGTGCCGCAGGTCTGCCGCGGAGGGCGCGCGGGCGGGGAACTCATCTTTATGGGGCCGCCGCCCAGTTCGCGCCCGGGGACGAGAGCCGCCACAGCACCAGCACGCCCCCGGCGAGCAGGCTCAGCGCCACGCCCAGGACGAGGGAGAGCCCGGCCTTCAAGAGGGCGGCTCCGGCCAGGGCGCCGAGGAACATCGCCAGCACGGACAGGATCCGCCGGCCGGGGCTGGGCGCCGCCCCGCCGGCCGGGCCGGAGTCGGCGGCGAGCCCGGTCAGGGTGAGGGTGAGCACGGTCGTCGTCAGGTCCGGGACGCCGAGCCGCCGGGCTACCGCGTTCTGCAGCCCCATCGCGAGGCCGAGGAGCACGATCAGGGCGTACCGGACGCCGCCGCCCGCCGAGTCGTGGGCCGCGGCGGTCGTGCCCAGGGCCGCCGCGAACAGCACTGTCTGTACGGTCATGGCCCGGGCGAGCAGCCGGCCCCGGTGCGCGGCGAAGCGGACACCGAAGCGGCCGCCGGCCAGCGCTCCGGCGAGGAAGGCCGCGAGGGAGACGGCGGAGGCGAGGGCCGACAGGCCGTCCGCGCCCGCGAGGGCGAAGGCGAGGAACACCACGTTGCCCGTCATATTGGCGACGAAGACGTGCCCGAGCGCCAGATAGCTCACCGCGTCCACCAGTCCCGTCACGACGGTGAGGACGAGCAGCAGCGGCGGCAGCGGGCCGTGCCGGTCCCCCTTCGGGGGGACCAGTGTGCGAGCCGCGTCAACCAGCAGTGCGCGCATTCCCGGCCGCTCCTTCCGCGGCTGAGGGGACGCGGTGCAGCACCGCCCGTGTGAGCAGCCCGCTGACGGGGCCGACGACGAGGGCGGTGACGGGGATCCACCCGGGCCAGGGGGTCAGCCCGAGCGCGTGGTCCGCCGACCAGCGGCCGGGGCCGGTGAGCGCGAGCACCCCGGCCACGACGACGAGGAAGAGGGGGTACTCGTACCCGTCGTGCCGCACCCACAGCCCGTTGCGCCACTTGACGGTGACGGCCACCGTCATCACTCCCGCGGCGACCGCCGCCGCCGGGGGAGTGAGCAGCCCCGCGGCCAGGAACAGGCCGGCGCCGATCTGGCCGCCGCCCGCCGCGAGCGCGGTGAGCCTGCCGCCGCGGAACCCGTCCCGCCGGAATTCCTCGACTCCTCCGGCCAGGCCCTCGCCGCCCAGCCGGAAGCTGACCTTCTGCACTCCGTGCCCGGCGACGAGGAGTCCCGCCACCAGCCGGAGGACCAACAGCCCGGTGTCCATCACATTCCCGTCCGCTCCGTCCCCGTCCGTCTTCGGGCTGTCAGCCGGCCGCGTGGGCGCCGATGACGGCCTGCGCGTACACGACACCGAGGCCGTAGGCGCCGGCGTGCTCCTTGACCACCTCGGAGGTGGCGGCGTACGTCCCGGTGCGGGCCCAGTCGCGCTGGAGCTCCAGGAGCACCTGGATCCAGGTCACCGGGATCGCGCCGCCCAGGAGCATGCGCTGCACGGCGTGCTCGTGCGCCTGCGGGCTGACGCCGCCGGACGCGTCGGTCACCACGTACACCTCGTAGCCCTGGGCGATGGCGGACAGCGCGGGCAGGACCACGCAGACCTCGGTCCACAGGCCGGCGATGACGAGCTTCTCGCGGCCGGTCGCCTTCACGGCCTCGACGAAGGCCGTGTCCTCCCAGGCGTTCATCGAGGTGCGGTCGACGATGCTCTGCCCGGGGAAGACGGCGGCGAGCTGCGGCAGGATCGGCCCGGAGAAGGACTCGGCGGCGACGGTGCTCAGTACGACCGGCACGTTGAAGACCCGGGCGGCCTTCGCCAGACCCACGGTGGAGTTGATGATGGCGGTGCGGTCGCCGCTGCCGGTGCCGAAGAACATCTGCGGCTGGTGGTCCACGAAGAGGACGGCGCAGTTGTCGGGGGTGAGCAGGTCAGGGCTGGGCGCTGCGGTGACCTGGGCGATGTCGACCATCGGAGTGACTGCCTTTCATCGGTTGACACGGACGGGCGTCGGTGTGGCTTCGGTGCGGTGGTTTCAGAAGGAGGCGCAGGCGTCGAAGCCCCCGCCTCCATAGGCGTCCCCCGCGTCCCCGGGCCGGCGGGCGAGGTCTCGGCTGACCCGCCATCGCAGGTGTTCGCCGGACTCGCCGCAGGCCTCGCCGATCGCCTCGGCCTGGCGTACGCCACCGTGAAGCGCCGGCTCGGCCGACCGGTATCCGCCGAAGTGCGCGACCGGGCTCCAGACGGGGCTCACGGGCGGCAGTTCCTCGTCGAGGCCCTCGTACTCGCCGGTGGCGTACACGATGCGCCCGCCGACGACGGTGAGCAGGGACTCGATGTGCGGGATCTCGTTCTCCGGCACGGTGAAATAGTCCTCGGAGAGGAGGGCGAAGTCGCCGAGGAATCCCGCGCGCAGAATGCCCTTCAGGCCTTGTTCGCCGGTGAGCTCCGCACCCGCGGTGGTGAACATCGCGAGCGCGGTGTCGCGGTCGACCAGGTTGGACGGCGGGCGGAGGAGAAGATCGCCGACGGTGCGGCCGGACACCAGCCAGTGGAGTGCGACCCAGGGGTTGTACGTGGAGACGCGGGTGGCGTCGGTGCCCGCGCCGACGGTCAGGCCCCGCTCCAGCATGGCCCGGACGGGAGGCGCGTCGGCGGCGGCGCCGACGCCGTAACGGCGTACGAAGGCCCCACCCTGGAACGACAGCCTGTTCTGTACGGACACGGCGCCGCCGAGGGCGGCGATGCGGTCGAGGCTCCGCGCGGTGACGGTCTCGGCGTGGTCGAAGAGCCAGCGGTTGCCCGCGGGGAACAGGCCCTCGGTGGCCAGCCGTTCGAAGACGGCGAGATCGCGGCGGATGGTCTCGTCGTAGGTGGCGTGCAGCCGGAATCCCCAGCCGTTCTCCATGAGGAGACGCACGGCCTTCTCGAACTCCCGCTCGTAGCCGGGGCTGAGTTCGGGGCGGGGCTGGGCGAAGTTCTCGAAGTCCGCCGCGGCCCAGGTCAGATTCTCACCCGCGCCGTTGAGCCGTAGCCACTCGTCGCCGTCCCCCGGGCGGGTGGTCTCGATCCAGCGCGTGAGGTCGGCGAGCTCCTGGCCCGCCGTCTGCGGGAAGAGGTGGTAGGCGATGCGTACCGTCAGCTGTCCGGCACGGGCGAGGTCCACGACCGCGGCGTAGTTCTCGGGGAAGTTCTGGAAGCCGCCGGCCGCGTCGATCGCCGAGGTCAGCCCGAAGCGGTTGAGTTCGCGCAGGAAGTGCCGGGTCGACGTCTTCTTGTCCTTGCCTTCGAGGGCCGGAGCCTTCGCCAGGGTCGAGTAGAGGATCAGGGCGCTGGGCGCCGCGAGGAGCATGCCGGTCGGCTCGCCGTCCCGGCCCCGCACGATCTGACCGCCCTGGGGATCGGGAGTGTCCCGGGCGATGCCGGCGGCCTTCAGCGCGGCCCGGTTGAGCACCGCCGACTGGTACAGGTGCAGCACGAACACCGGGGTGTCCGGGGCGGCGGCGTTCAGCTCGGCGACGGTCGGCAGCCGGCCTTCCGCGAACTGCTCGGCCGACCAGCCGCCCACCACGCGCACCCACTGCCCCTTGGGTGTCCGGGCGGCCTGTTCCCGCAGCATGGCGAGGCCCTCGCGCAGACCGCGCACCCCGTCCCAGCGCAGTTCGAGGACGTAGTTGAGGCCGCCGCGGATGACGTGGAGATGGGAGTCGTTGAGGCCTGGCACCATGCGGCGGCCGAGCGCGTCGACGACTCGGGTCACGGGGCCGACGTGATCGGCCATGTCGTGGTCGTCGCCGACGGCGAGGACGCGCCCGGCGCGGACGGCGACCGCCTGGGCGACGGGGCGGCGCGTGTCCCCCGTATGGATCTTCGCGTTGCGGACGACGAGGTCCGCCGCGTTCTCGCTGGTGGGCCGGGGCACCAGACCACCGACCGGCATCGTGGACACCTTCCGCGAACCTCCTGCGACATGGATGCGGCGCGCACCAAGGGCCTCGGCGAAGGGCCCTCGATCCGCTTCACCGCCACGCTAGGCCGGTACTCGGCACCGGACTTCCCCGACAGCGCACCGGCACCGGCCCGGCAGCGCACGGCCCCTCGCCGCCCTCACCGCCCACGGTGCCCGCCGCCCGGCAGGCGTCCTCAGCTCCGCCGGGGCAACCGGTCCAGTACGTCGCGCAGTTGGGCGCGGCCCGTGACACCGAGCTTGGGGAAGACCTTGCCCAGGTGGAATCCGACGGTTCGCGGGGACAGATACAGCCGGACGGCGATGTCCCGGTTGGTCAGCCCCTCCGCCGCCAACCGCGCGATGCGCAGTTCCTGCGGGGTCAGCTCGGCGGCGGCCGGGAGCGGGACGGCATCGGCGACGGACACGCCCGCCGCCCGGAGTTCGGAGGTCGCGCGCTCCGTCCACGGACGGGCATCGAGCCGTTCGAAGATCTCCAGAGCCGTGGCGAGGAAGGGGCGGGCCTCGGCGGATCTGCGGTGCCGTCGCAGCCACTCGCCGAAGTCGAGCTGGGCGAGAGCGTGCTCGAAGGGCCACCGGGACGCCTTCGGGTCGGCGAGCGATGCGCGGAAGTGCGGCTCCGCCTCACCGGAGCCGCTCAGCAGCGCCGCGGCCCGGTGTACGACGGAGGTGAGCCGGGCCGATCCGGGGCGGCCCAGGGAGGCCCTCGCGGCGTCGAGTACGGCCCGGGCGTCATCCTGGCGGCCGGCTCGGACGGCGGCCGCGGCCAGGTCCGCGAGGCAGTAGTACGAAGCATGGTGATGGACGGGGGCGGGGCGGAAGTCCCGGGTGAACACCCTGCGCAGATGCTCGTACGCCGCCCGGTGGTCGCCTGACGCGACGGCCGCGAGGCCGAGGGCGTGGCAGTGCCGCACATAGAGGCCGCGGGAGCCGCGCAGGTCGACGCCGCGCACGGCGTCGGCGGCGCGGGACCGGGCCCCGGCGTGGTCGCCGCGAACGGCCCGCAGGGTGGCCTGGAGGACCGGGGCGCCCACGGCGACGTTGTCCGCGCCGGCCTCCCTGGCCATGCACAGGGCGTCCGCGGCGGCGGTCTCGGCCGCCGTCCACGCCCCGCTCTCGAACAGGGCCAGGGCGAGGCTCTGTGCGACGCCGCAGTTGGTGCCGGCCGTGGCGGCGCGGCGATGGTGGTCCCGGGCCCGGCCCAGGAGGCGAACGGCGGTCCCGGTCTCGTCCAGGATCCAGGCGCAGAGGCCGAGGACGACCGCATCGGGAAGGGAGTCCTCCCGCAGGGCGTCCACCAGACCGTTCAGCCGCCCGACGGCCGCCTCCCGCTCCGCGAACGGATCCGCGACCAGCCGCGACCACAGACCCCCGCTGTGATCCGGTTGCGGCGGTATCAGCCGGCCGATCCGGCGCAGCTCGGCGCGGTGGAACGGGTCGCCGGAGCCGTACGCCGGGGTCGCGCCGGTGCTCAGGGCGTTCAGCGCCAGCTCCGGCTCGACCGCGGCCATCGTCTCCGCCACACGCAGCAGCAGGCCGAGCGAGTCGTCGTGCCGCAGGGTGACCGCCAGTGACCAGCCGCCGAGCAGCTCCGCCTCGGAGCGCGTCCGGGCGTCGTCCGTGAGACGGCCGACCCGGCCGGTGATCTCGCCGACCCACTGGGGATGCCCGGCCAGCATGGCGTACGAGGCCGCGGAGAGCAGCCGCCCGGCGCGTCGCCCGGTGTCGGGGGTGAGGTCGGCGGCCCGTTCCAGGGCCTTGGCGGCGGCCCCGTATCCTCCCCGGCGCCGATGGCGTTCGGCGCTCTCCGCGAGGGCCGCCGCGACATCCTCGTCCGGCCCGGGCGCGGCCGCGGCCAGATGCCAGGCGCGCCGGTCGGGTTCACCGGCGTGGGCCTTCGCGAGGGCCAGATGGGCCGTGCGCCGGTCGGTGAACGAGGCGCTCTGGTAGACCGCGGAGCGGACGAGAGGATGGCGGACGCGGACCCGGCCGCTCTCCACCCGTACCAGTCCGGCCTCTTCCGCGGGCAGCCACACCCGGGCGTCGTCGTCCGCGAGCCGAGTGGCCTGCCATGCCTCCACCGGGGTGTCCGTACCGGCCGCCGCCGCCAGGAGCAGTGCGCGCCGGGTCGCCTCGGGAAGGAGGGGCAGACCGGCGGCGAAGAGCCGCTCCAGCCGCTCGGTGAGAGGCAGCACGCCGAGGGATTCGAAGCCGCCGCCGGCCGTGGACGCGGCGGAGACACGGGCCAGTTCGACAAGGGCCAGCGGATTGCCGGCGGCCTGCTCCAGAACGAGGGTCCGGACCCTGCCCCGCGGGCGGTACGGCTGAGCGTCCAGCAGCAGTCCGGCCGCGACCCGGTCCAGCGGGCCGACCGTCAGATGCGCGAAGTCACGGTCGAAGCGAGTCGGCACCGCCTCCTCCCGCGCCGTGATCAGCAGGGCGATCCGTTCGCCCTCCAGGCGGCGGGCGACGAACGCGAGCACATCGAGCGAGCCGACATCCAGCCACTGGGCGTCGTCCACGGTGACGAACAGGGGCCGTACGGCCGCCACGTCCGAGAGCATCGTGAGCACGCCCATCCTGATCATCAGCGGATCGGGCGGCTCCCGCCCGTCGTCGGCGGCCGTGCCGAACGCGCTCCGCAGGGCGTCACGCTGTCGAGGGGGCAGGCCGTCGACAGCGGTGAGGACCGGGCGCAACAGCTGGTGGACCCCGGCGAAGGCCAGATCGTGTTCGCGCTCCGAGCCCCGCGCCCGCAGCACTCTCCAGCCGCGTGCCCCGGCCTCGGCCCCGGAGCGCGTCACGAGGGC
This sequence comes from Streptomyces inusitatus, assembly GCF_014651115.1. Taxonomy (GTDB): domain Bacteria; phylum Actinomycetota; class Actinomycetes; order Streptomycetales; family Streptomycetaceae; genus Streptomyces; species Streptomyces amakusaensis. The sequence goes on from NZ_BMWG01000020.1 coordinate 139,949, forward strand.
GGTCTTTCCCACCCCGGGGTCTCCGGTCAGGACGAGAACATTCGGACCGGTGACGACGGATTTTCCACTCCCCGCCCCGGCGGCGGCGAGGAGCCGGCGGATCGCCTCCAGCTCGCGGTCCCTGCCCCGCAACTCCTCGTCCTGGTGAGCGGTGTGCGCACCGGTTTCCATGATCGCCCCTCCCGGAACCCATGATGTCAGCCCTGCCGGGCTCCTTGACCGGTCATGTGACAGAAGCGGGCGCCCACGGCCGGCTGACAGCCTGCTCGTCAGTGCGGAGAGCCCCCCGGAGCGCGGAGGCACCGAACCCCCTGGAAGCCGGAGTGCGATGTCAGCGTTCGAGCAGCCTCGTCCGGCACCGGCCGTGCCCCGCGACGTTCCGGCGGCGGCCGAGTCCTCGGCCCGCCCGCCCGGGCTCCCGCCCGGGCCGGTGTCCCTCGGCGTCGCCGCGCTGCTCCTCGACGCCCAGCCGGGCGGCGGCCCTTCGGGACGTGCCCGGCTCGACGTGCTCCGGCAGGCGGAGGGCGATCCACTGACGATCGTCGAGCTCTCCCGGACGTGTCCCCCCGTCCTGGCGGACGCGGCCCTCGTGAGCGGGAGCATGTCCGGGAGGGGACCCTCCCTCCGGTCCACGCCGCGTGTCCGAGGCGCGTACCGGGAGCATCTGGGGGCCCTGCCGGAGGCGACCCGGCGAGCTCTGCTGTACGCCGCCGCGGCCTGGCCCGACGACGAACTCCGCACGGTGATGGCCGCGCTGGACTCCGACGACCTCTCGGTGTGGGATCCGGCGGAGGAGAGCGGCCTGATCACCGTCGCCGACGGCCGCCTGGCGTTCGGCCGTCCGCTGATCCGTGCGGCGGCGTTCCACGGTCCGTCGGCCGGGGCGCGTCAGCGAGCTCATCGCGACCTGGCGGCGGCATCGGACCAGAGCCCGGCGAGCCGCGCCCGGCATCTGGCGGAGGCGTCGATCGGGCCGGACGAGACAGTGGCGGAAGCCCTCGACGCCGCCGCGGCCGGACACCGCCTGACCGGTGACCTCTTCGCTGCCGCGAGGGCCCTGGAGCAGGCGGCACGGCTCAGTGTCCGCGACCCGGACCGGGCCCGCCGGCTCGCCGGCGCGCTGGCCGCCGCGAGCTGTCTGGGGAACCCGGAGTGGGTACGCGACCTGTACGAGCGCTTCAGCGGGGTGAACCACGACCCGGAGCAGCGCTGCGTCGCCGCCTGCGCCATGGCGGGCGCGCTCTCCCTGCTCTCCTTCCAGCGCGAGGCGTTCGGTCTTCTGCTCGACGCCTTTCGGCAGTCGCCGCCGAGCACGGCCGCCACCTCCTTCGCGCTGGCCGCGCTGGCCGCTTCGGTCTCACGGCAATCGGGTCTGGCCGACCACCGCCGAGCGCTGCCGCGGCTGCTCGCCCACGCCGACCGGATGTCGCGGAAGGCCGGCCCGCGGAAGGGACGCCCGGCGGCGGCCGGTCCGACGGCGGACGGCGCGGACACCGCCGTCACCGGACCGGCGGAAGAGCGGAACCCCGAACTCGCGGGGTCCGGAGCCCTCGTCGCCCTGTGCGCCCCGCCGACGGGACCCTCGGGAGCGCTCTCCGGCACCGGTACGGAGTCGTCCGGCCACGCTGCCACCCGGGAGGCCGCCCGGTTGCTGACCGCCGCCTCGGTGGCGTACCACACCGACCGGTCGGAGCTGTGCGCGGAACTGTACCGGCGGGCGAGCGGCCCGCGCGGGGCGCGAGGAGCGCTCGGCCCGACGCTGTGGGAACTCCCCGCCCAGGTGGACACCCTGATCGCCCTGGGCCGTTGGGCGGAGGCCGAGGCGCTCGCCGCGGACGGCCGCTCCGTCGCCGCCGTGCACCGGCTGCCCCGCCTCGACATGGACCTGGAGGCGCTCACGGTGACCCTGCGAGCGCTGCGCGGCGACCCGGACCCAGACCCGGTCCCGGCCGCGCTCACGTACGATCCGCGGCCGCCGCAGCGGCCGACTGCCTCCCGTGTGCTGTTCACAGGGCCCCACTGGCGTTCCGTCAGCCTGGACGAGAACCGGGCGACCAGGGCCAGGATGCTGCGCGCCTGCGGTCTGTCCGCACTGTCCCTGGGGGACTCCGACGGTGCTTACCGGCATTTTCGTGCCCTGTACGGAGAGGACGGCGCGCCGCTCGACGCCTCTGTGGCCCCCCGGGCGATCGCCGAGCTGGCCGAGTCCGCCGCGCGGGCCGGCCGCCGCGCGGCGGCGGCGCGGGTGCTTGCCGGGGTACGCGAAGGACTCGGGGACCGGCCGACCTCCCGGATGTCCCTCCTGACGCACCACGCGGCCGCGCTCGTCGAGGAACGGGGCGACCCGGAAGCCCACTTCCGCCTTGCTCTGGCCGGCACGGCGGGGGAGACCTGGCCGCTGGAGCGCGCCCGGACCCGGCTCCACTACGCGGTGTGGCTGCGGCGGCGGCGACGCCCCCTGGAGGCTCGTACCCAGCTCGCCGCCGCCCTGGAGGCCGCCGTACGCCTCGGCGCCCGGGGTCTGGCCGGGACGGCACGGGGCGAACTGCGGGCGGCGGGCGCGGCGGAGGCCGCCGGGGTCCTCGCCCCGGTGCCCCGGCTGGACGAACTGACCCCCCAGCAGGAGCGGATCGCCCGCCTCGCCGCGGGCGGACTCACGAACCGGGAGATCGGCGAGCGGCTCTTCCTGTCGCCGCGCACCGTGGGCTCGCATCTCTACCAGGTCTATCCCAAGCTGGGCATCAGCAGCCGCCGCCAACTGCGGGACGTGCTGAGCGGGACCTGACGCGTGAGCGGAACGACCGCGCGAACGCCGGGCGGCCCGCCGGCCGCCGGCCGTCGGCCCGGCGGCGGACCAGTCGACCGACTGATGCGTGGGCCCGGGGGACGACGGCAGGCTGACGCCATGTCGAGCGAAATCAGGCTGCCTCCCGGGAGCGAGGGCCATCGGTGGGGCACGGCCGCCGTACCGCCGGAGGGACGCGTACCGCCGGAGGGACGCGTGCTGTCGACCCGGACCGTCCCCCTTCACAAGAGTCTCGACCACTGGCACGAGACCGTCCTCGCGCAGCTCGTGGGCATGGACCTCGTCACGGACGACGGCACCTGCGACGCCGAGATGCGCGTCGACCGGCTCGGGGCCTTACGGATCACCACGGTCGAGTGCGGCCCCGGCACGGCCCACCGGTCGCCCGAGCGCATCGCCCGGGGCGACGGCCGGGAGGTCTTCGCCGCCGTGCTCGCCAGTGGCCGCGCCCATGCGGAACAGGACGGCCGCACCCTGGAGATGCGCCCCGGCGACGTCGCGTTCTTCGAGACCGCCCGCCCGTTCCGGACCCACTTCCCTTACCGCTTCCGGCTGGATGTCTTCGCCGTGTCCCGCGACCGGCTGGGCCTGTCCGAGGCCGAGCTCCACCGGATCACGGCCCGGCCCCTGCGACCGGAGCGGGGACCCGCCGCCCTCCTCTCGCCCTTTCTGGCCCGCCTCGCGAACTCCCCGCAGACATACCGGCAGCCGATCGCCGGACAACTCGCCGACAGCGCCGTGGACCTGCTGTCCGCCGTGGCGGCCTGGCGACTGGGCGGGAGAGCGGAGGAACCGCCCGGCGCCGAGCGGGTCCTGCTGCTGCGCGTGCGGCGGTTCATCCGCTGGCACCTCGCGTCCCCCGACCTCACCCCCGGGACCGTCGCCCGGGCCCACGGCATCTCGGTCCGTTACCTGCACCGTCTGTTCCAGGCGGAAGGCACCTCGATGGGCCGCTGGATCCGCGAACTCCGCCTCCAGGAGTGCCGACGCGAACTGGCCGCCGCCGCCCTGGGCCCAGGAGCGACCCCGGACGCCCGCACGACCCTGGGGGCGGTCGCGCGCCGCTGGGGCTTCACCGGCGCGGCCCACTTCACGCGGGCCTTCCGAAGGGAGTACGGCATGTCACCCACCGCATGGCTGCGGGGCGAACGGGTCCGGTACTCGTTCCCGGGACCCCGGTGACATGGCCGGACATCCCCACCCGCCGCCCGGGCCGCCGCACCTGGCCTTCTCGACCGGGACGATGCCGCCCAAGGAGCGGGCCGCCGCCTGGCAGCGAGCCCTGTCGCAGTGTTACGTCACGGTGGAAGCGGCCATCGGCGCGGCTCCTGAGGCGTGGTCCGGCTCACTCACCGCACACTGGACGGGCACACTCCGGATCACTGCCGACATGTCCGGACCGGCCCGCGTCCGACGCACACCCGACAGCGTGGCGGCGGACGGCCGGACGTACGTCTTCGCCCGAACGCAGCTGGAGGGATCGGTCCGCCTCGTCCAGGACGGCCGGACCGCGCATCTGACGCCGGGCGCCCTGGCCTTCCACGACGCGGCCCGGCCGTTCGCCCTGGCACTGCCGGAGCCCCAGCGGGCACACGTCCTGACGGTGCCTCGACAACTGCTCCGTGTGGACGACGCGACGCTCCGCGACATCACCGCGATCCCCGTCACGGAGACGTCCGGCGCGTCGGCCGCACTGCTGCTGCCGCTCGTGCACGGCCTCGTGCGGGAGGCCGCCGACGCCGATTCGCCGTACGGGAGCGAGGAGCTGTCCCGTACCGTCGTGGGTCTCCTCGCCGCGCTGGCGGCGCACCTGGCGGCCGAGGCCGACCGCCCGGGGGCCGGGTGGGGCCAGGTCTCCCTGCTCGAACGGATCAAGACCGCCGCGGGGGCCCGGCTCGGCGAGCCGGGGCTGTCGCCCCGCGCGCTCGCCGAGGAACACCACATCTCCCCGCGCTATCTCCACAAGCTCTTCCGGGCCGAGGGCACCACATTCGGCCGCTGGGTGCTCGGGCGTCGTCTGTCGGAGTGCCGGGCGGAGCTCGAACGTGCCGACAGGGACCACCTCCCGGTCGCCGCGGTGGCCGCCCGATGGGGTTTCAGCAGCCCGGCACGTTTCAGCGACGCGTTCCGGGCGGCGTACGGAGAGCCGCCCGGCCGATGGCGCGAGAGCGCCCGTGCCCGGCAGAACTCCGTGGGGCCCTGACGGCGACCGGGACGAGCCCGCCTCCGCAGAGGCGGCGACTGCCGTCGATTCCCGTACGCGGACGGTACGCGGCCGGACGTATCGTGTGTGCCGGACATCTGGGGACAGAGCGGCCTGGTTAAGGCCGGGGCCGGGGCGGCACCCGGTGGCGACGCCGACCGCCGGGATCGCGGGTGACGGAGTGCGGTGGCCCGGTGGCGACGCCTTCCGCGGCTGCTTCTGTTCAGTCCGGCTTCTTGACTGCCGCGCTCTGAGCCCGCGCCACCTGCCCGAGTGCCTCCTTGAAGGCGGCGTATGTCTTCTCGCCCAGGGACTTCGCGTGACGTTGCTCGATCGCGCGCATGATGGCGGCGGCCGTCTCCATCTGGAGCAGACCGCGTTCGGTGGGGCGTACCAGCTTGGCGCGGCGGTCGGCGGGGTCGGGGGCGCGTTCGACGTAGCCGAGGCGTTCCAGGTCGTCGACGAGTGTGCCGATCACCTGTTTGTGCTGGCCGGACAGGCGGGCCAGTTCGCTGGCGCGGATCCCCTCGGGGCGCAGATGGGCCAGGACGGCTCCTGAGCGCGGCAGGATGTCGTCGAAGCCCCGCTCGGCGAGCGTGGCGAACAGCTCACGGTGGACGGAGAACAGGACCCGGGCCGCGAGCACCCCCAGATCCGGCCCCGGATCCGTCTGCCGGTCGCCGGTCAATGCGCCCACGCCTTCCTTCCTCTTCCTTCATGCCTTCGCCGTTGCCTATGCAGCGGCCTGACCGGCGAGTTTAGCCGCCCGGCCAGTCCGTGCGCCGCACCCTCCCCAACTCCCGCTTGCCATCCGGGCGATGGTCGCCTAGATTCAAAGTCGTCACTAAAACTGACTATCAAGGTCAGTGACTAAATCCTTCTGAGGAGACACCATGAACGAGCGCGGCAAGTACCTGGAGCCGGTCACCCGAGAGAACGCCGCCGTGGTCCTGGTCGACCACCAGGTCGGTCTGCTCTCGGGCGTCCGGGACATTCCGGTGGCCGAGCTGAAGCACAATGCGGCGGCGCTGGCGCGGGCCGCGACCGCGCTGGGCATCCCGCTGGTGGTGACGACCACCGCGGCCGACAGCATGTGGGGACCCACCGCCCCCGAACTGGTCGAGGCGCTCCCCGCCGGGCAGGAGATCATCGACCGCAGCTCGGTCAACGCCTGGCACGACGACCGGGTCCGCGAGGCCGTCGAGGCCACCGGCCGTCAGAAGCTGATCTTCGCCGGAGTGTCCCTGGAGGTCTGCGCGGCCCTGCCCGCGTACGCCGCGACCGCGGCGGGCTACGACGCCTATGTGGCCGTGGACGCCTCCGGAACCTTCAGTCAGGCCAAGCGGGAGGCGGGGCTGGCGCGCATGCAGCAGGCGGGCGTCATCCTCAGCGACTACGCCACCCTCATGGTCGAGGCCCTCGGGGACAACGCCGCGCCCGAGTCCGCCGCCGTGTACGCCGCGCTCGACATGCCCTTCGCCGTCCTGGTCGGCCAGATCGCGGCCGCCCACCGGTCCTGACGCGACGGTGAACCACCCCGGCCTTCGTGGTGGAGCGGCCGCGGCGGCCGGCGAGGCACCGCGTTCGGGGTGACCGTCACGTCGACGAAGGCCCGCTCGTGGTCGGCCTCGCACTGCGGCTCTCCCTCCGCGGTGTCTTGGGGAAGGGGCACCTGTGCCGGGTCGCGGGTCGCGAGTCGTGGGTCATGCCGGGGCCAATGCCTTGGCTGTGGTGTCGAAGGCGGCGATGTGATCGGCCGTGATGATGTCGGCGATGTATCCGTCCGGCCGGATCAGGACCAGGCCGCTGGTGGTGCCGTAGAGGTCGGTCATCTTGCCGGTGGTGTCGATGAGGGCGTTGCCGGGGCCGTCGCGGTGGTGGACGCGGTAGCGGTGGAGTTCGGCGCCGCCGGCGGGCCAGGTCAGGTCGGGAAGTGCGGTGGCGGCGTCGGTGTCGAAGGCCAGCAGAGTGAAGTGCGGCCCCCGGTACAGGTCGAAGAGGCGGCGCGAGGTGCCGGGCCCGGTGCAGGGGGCGTCGGGTGCGCGATCGCCCGCGGCCAGGGTTCTGGTTGCTGGGGCGCCGGCGGGGGCCAGGGGGCCACCGCGGTAGGAGAGCGAGAGCTGCCGCTCCTCGTCGCCGCGTTTGAGGCCGGCCAGGCGGTGCTGGGAGAGGTTTTGGTAGAGCTCGCTGGACCTGCCGAGGACGCGTGCGGCGATCGGCCGCCGCTCGGCCTCGTAGGTGTCGAGGAGTGCGTCGGGTGCGCCCGCGATGACCTGGCCGAGCTTCCAGCCCAGGTTGTACGCGTCCTGCACTCCGGTGTTGAGTCCTTGTGCGCCGGCCGGGGTGTGGACGTGGGCGGCGTCGCCCGCCAGGAGGACGCGGCCGGTGCGGTAGTGCTCCACGAGCCGGACGTTGGGCCGGAAGACCGAGGTCCAGGTGATGTCGCGCAGCCGCAGACCGGTGAGCGCGCGGAGGCGGGCGGTGAGCGCGTCGTGGTCGAGGTCCGGTGTCTCGTCCGGCCTCAGCTTGATCATGATCTGGAACTGGTCGGAGTGCGGCAGTGGACAGGCCCCGACGGACGTGCCGTGCGTGCGCGGCCATATGTGCCACCGGTCGCGTGACAGGTCGTCGATGGTTCCGTCGATGAGAAGCGTGCGGTCGGAGTCGTCGGTTTCCCCGGTGAAGCGCAGTCCGGCGTGGGTGCGTACGGTGCTGGCGCCCCCGTCGGCGCCCACCAGGTATGTGCTGTGGATCTTCTCGCCGGAGGCCAGCGTCGACGTCACGCCGTGGGCGTCCTGCTCGAAGGCTTCCAGCGCGGTGCCGAATTCGACGCGCAGGCCGAGGCGGCCGAGGAGGCGGTGCAGGATGGCGTCGGTGCGATGCTGCGGCAGCAGCAGGATGTCGGGGTACGGCACGTCGGGGGTCCGCCGGTTCCTCCGCTGCATCCTCCACGGCGCGGTGAGCGGTCCGAGGTGCAGACCGGCGAGCGGGTAGGGGCCGCCTTCCGCGTGTGCTTCGTGCAGTACCCCGAGGTCTTCGAGCACTTCCTGGGTCCGGGGCTGGAGGCCCTTCGCCCGGGAACCTGTGAAGGCGCGCGGCGCCTTGTCGATGAGGCGGACGCGCAGGCCCCGACGGAGCAGGTCGGCCGCCAGGGTGGAGCCGACCGGGCCGGCTCCGGCGATGAGGACGTCGATGTCGTGGCGTTGTCCGGTCGTGCTGACCGGTTCGACCGCCGTGAAGGATCCCGCTTCATCAACGCGGTCTGTCATGTCGTCCACCAACCCGCCTAATGGCTACGGTGTATCCGAAATTACTTTCGGGCACACCGTAGCCATTTTCTGCCGCGCGGTCCACACGCCCCCCCATCCCGCCCTGGCCGGGCGGAAGCGGGGCGGAGGGAAGGCCCGGGGCGCTCTGGCGGTGACGTGACGGCACTGGGCCGACAGGAAGTAATGTGGCTACGGAATGACCGAAACGCTGTGCGCGCGGAGCGGCACCCATCTCGCCCGACAGAAAGGTTCTCGGACATGGCCGCTGCCACCCCGGACGCCCCCGGGGCCGCGCCCGTACCGGGCAGTCCGGCCTGGTGGGCCGACCGCCCCGAGCCGCGCGGCGCGCCCCGCCGCGGCCGTCCCGCTCTGGACACCGACCACATCATCGCCACGGCCCTGCGCCTCGTCGACGAGCACGGCGCCCAGGCCTTCTCCCTGCGCATGCTCGCCGACGCCCTCGGCTCCGGCACCGCCACCCTGTATCGCCACTTCGCGAGCAAGGACGAGATCCTGGCCCATCTCGTCGACCGCGTTCTGGGGGAGGTCGATCTGAGCGACCTCGACGCCCTCGCCACCTGGCAAGAAGTGCTCGCCGCCATGGCCCACCGCTTCTACGGCGCACTGCGCCGCCACCCCAACGCCGTCCCCCCGCTCATGGCCCAGGTCCCCGTCGGCCCCAACGGACTCGCCCAGCGCGAACGCGTCCTGCACGCCCTCCTGGACCGCGGAGTCCCCGTCGGCCTCGCCGCCCGAGCGTTCACCGCCATCGGCCACTACGTCATCGGCTTCACCGCCCAGCAGCACGGCCCCACAGTCGCATCCCCCGACGCCGCCCCCCAACTCGCCTCCTTCTACCGGCGGCTGGACCCCACCGCGTACCCGGCCATCACGCGGGCCGCCGCCACCCTCACCTCCGTACCGCTCATCGAGGAGTTCCGCTTCGGCCTCGACCTCCTCATCACCGGCCTTGAACGCCACGCCCCTCGTACACCGGCACCGGCAGGCCCGTAGGCCAGGGCGCGGTGCTCCTCCGCCGGACGCCACCGGGCGGAAGAACCGCGGAGCGGCCCCGTGAATCACCCTCCCCCGTCCGGGCGGTCACCGGCCCGGGCGAGTTCCGCCTTCAACGCGGTCAGCTGCATGTCGAGGGCGAACTCGAAGCGCTCGTCGAAGGTGCCCGCGGTGATGTGCGCGGCGGCCGCGCGCAGGGCCGGGAAGGCGGGGTCGTCGAAGGCCGGCGGAGGCGCGTTCGGGTCGGTTGACTCGGCCTGCTGTTCCTGCGTGATGCCGAGGATCAGATAGAACACGGTCCAGTTGGCCCAGGCCGCGGTCCGGGGCGGGAGGCCCGCGTCGAGGAGGGTTTGGATCATCGCGTCGGCGAACCGGTAGGTGTTGGTCTCCGTCGTGGAGAGTCCCGCGATCAGACGTGCCGCGTCGCGACGCGCCAGGATCGCGCTCCGGCACCAGCGGGCGAGGGCGCGGAGGCGGGCCTCCCACTGGGTGGGGAGGGCCGTCACGTCCAGCCCTTCGAAGATCGCGTCCGACATGAGTATGAGCAGACGCTGTTTGCTCTCGACGTGCCAGCGAACGGTGTTGTGCCGAACGCCGATCTCGTCGGCGACGGCACGCATGGTCACCTTGTCCAGGCCCTGCTGGTCGAGTACGGCGAGTGCCGCGTCGACGACGGCCGCGCGGCTGATGCTCATGGCGCCCACTTTCGATCAAGTCCCTTGTCCGCCGGACAATATACAGCCGCGCTCCGGTGTCATCCGGGCCGTCCGGCTTCTTGTCCATCGGACAACGTCTCGCTATTGTCCAATGGACAAGAATGGGATGTGTGCGGGGGAGAGGTGCGGGCGATGGCCGAAACGCAGGTGGTCGTACGGCAGTTGCGCTGGGAGGCGACGGGAGTGGTCTCCGTCGTTTTCACCGCCCCCGACGGCGTCGAACTGCCGCCGTGGCGGCCGGGCGCGCATATTGAGCTCGCGCTGCCCACCGGGATCAGACGGCAGTACTCGCTGTGCGGGGACCCGCGGGACCGGTACCGCTACCGCATCGGCGTCCTGCGCGAGCGTACGAGCCGGGGCGGCTCCGAGTATGTGCACGCCTTCCTGCGCCCGGGACAGCGGGTACGGCTCCGCGGACCGCTGGACAACTTCGGTTTTGAACCGGCGAAGGCCTATCTGTTCATCGCGGGCGGCATCGGGATCACACCGATACTGCCGATGGTCGGACAGGCCGCCGCGTGGGGCGTCCCGTGGCGGCTCGCCTACGGCGGCCGCACCGCCGCCTCCATGGCCTTCCTCGACGAGCTGCGCGCCCACCCGGACAGGGTGTCGCTCCACCCCGGGGACCGGACGGGACGCATCCCGCTGGACACCTGGCTCGACCGGCCGCGCCCCGGCACCGTCGTCTACGCCTGCGGCCCGGAGTCACTGCTGACGGCGGTCGAGTCCCGGGCCGCGCACTGGGGTCCGGGCGCGGTGCGCCTGGAGCGGTTCAGGCCGAGCGCCGGACCGGCCCGGCCCGACACCGAGGTGACCGTCGTGTGCGCGCGGTCGAACCGCACGGTGACCGTCCCGGCCGGCCGGAGCATCCTCGGCGCGCTGGAGGACGAGGGACTCCCGGTGACCGGTTCCTGCCGGGAGGGCGTCTGCGGCACCTGCGAGACCAGAGTCCTCGAAGGCGAACCCGACCACCGCGACGACATCCTCACCGCCGAGCAGCGCACCGCCGGCGACCGCATGTACCTCTGTGTGTCCCGGGCCCGGAGCCAACGCCTCGTCCTCAATGTGTAGACACCCACACCCGGCACCGCCCCACCCCTGAGGAGGCACGATGAGCCGCCACGACGACACCCCGGGCGCGCCGGCCGCGCGCACCGCCGCCGACGACTACGGACCGATCCCCATGGACCGGGTACGGGAGATCATCGGACACCCGGCCCCCTTCATCGCCGACAAGAAGGAGGCCCACCTCGGCGAGTTCATCACCCGCTTCATCGCCCACAGCACATTCTTCTGCCTCGCCACCTCGGACGACGCCGGACACCTCGACATCAGCCCCAAGGGCGACCCGCCGGGATCCGTGCGGGTGCTCGACCCGTGGACCCTCGCCATCCCGGACCGCCCCGGCAACAAGCTCGCCGACACCTTCGAGAACCTCACCCGCAACCCGGCGGTGGGACTGGTGTTCCTCGTCCCCGGACTGCGGGAGGTGGTGCGCGTGAACGGGGACGCGTTCGTCTCCGACGATCCCGACCTGCTGACCATGCTCACCGCCGACGGAAAACCCGCCGTCCTCGCGATCGTCGTACGCGTGCGTGAGGTGTTCTCCCAGTGCGGCAAGGCGGTGATCCGCTCGAAACTCTGGGAGGGGGACCAACGCGGCCTCGCCGACGCCGTCGTACTGGGCGGAGATTTCTACACGATGCACGTCGCCGAGAACGCCGGGAAGATGGCGGACAATCTCGGCGACAAACTCGGGCAGCTCACGGCGATCGCCGAGCACCAGTACCAACACGGCCTCTACTGAACCGCGTCCGGTGGGACAAGGCGAGCGGTTCGCCGGAACCGGACGAGAGAGCGGTTCGCCGGAACCGGACGAGAGAGCGGGCGGACCGATGAGAGTGAAAGCCCCTTCACACCCGGATGACCTGAGGGCCCAGCAACGCGTAGCGCTGGGCCTCCGCCGAGGGCAGAGCGGTATCGGTGACGATGGCCTCGAACTGGGAGGGTTCGGCGAAACGGCAGAAGCTCACCGAGCCGAACTTCGTGTGGATACCGATGAGGACATGGCGTCTGGACGACCTGATGGCCTGCGCCTTCACCTCCCCGACCGCCGGGTCCGGGGTGGTCAGCCCGTACTCGCGCGAGATGCCGTTGGCGCCGATGTAGGCGAGGTCGATCACGAATTCGCGGAGCATTCCCGTCGCCCAGTGGTCGACCGTGGCCATCGTGCCCCCGCGCACTCGCCCGCCGAGGAGAATCACCTGCGCGGTCTTCCGGCCGGCCATGCGGCACGCGGTGGCGAGCGACGCGGTGATGACCGTCAGCGGGCGGTTCTCGGGCAGTGCCTCGGCGATCAGCTGGGGAGTGAAGCCCTCGTCGATGAAGACCGTCTCGGCCTCCCCGAGCAGATCGGCCGCCGCCGCCGCTATCCGTGTCTTCTGCGGTACGTAGCGACGGGCGCGCGCGGCGAGCGTCGTCTCGTATCCGGCGCTCTCCACCGGATGGGCGCCGCCCTGTACCCGGCGGACCAGCCCGAGTTCCTCCAAGGCCCGCAGATCGCGCCGCACCGTCTCCTGGGACACGGCCAGCGTGTGGGCGATCGCGGTGACGGTGACCATGCCGTCGCGCCGGGCGACGGAGAGGATCTCATGCCTGCGGTCGTCCGCGTCCACGGTCCACGCCCCGTCTTCTCCGCCGGAGCGCGGCTCCGGCAGTGCCATCCGATCGGCCCATTCTCGGTGGCCCGAGGGGCGTTGGCCACAAGGGAACGGGCCACGCGCCCGGACACCGGCGAATCGTTTCACGCGATGCCGTCGTTCGGCCGCGCCTCTCGCCAAACGGGCGGCGTCCGGGCTCCCACGGCACTCCCGCGGGCGGCCGAACACGATCGGCCGCCCAGCGCTGATCCGTTGACCAGCGATTCCCGAGGCGCGAGACGGGCACAAGCGGGCATCATCGCCCTCGCCGATCGCCTGGTCGCAGGGTGGTGGAGGGAGATAGAAACACTCCAGGGGCCCGAACGGGCACCGGCCCCACCGATCGGGAGGCGGCGAAATGCAGGCGGAGGAACGACGTCTGAGCATCCTGAACGCTGCCCGAAGCGCGGGCACGGTCGCCGTCACGGACCTGGCGTGGCGCTTCAAAGTGGCGAAGGAGACGGTCCGCCGCGACCTGGCCCTCCTGGAGAAGGAGGGGCTGATCCGCCGCACGCACGGCGGGGCGCGCCCCGTGGAGAGCACCAGGTTCATGGCGTCCCCGCCGCCCTCCGTCGCCCCGCACACACCGGCCCGGGCCAGGATCGCGACCGCCGCCGTCGGACTGCTCGGGGAGGCCGGGACCGTCTTCGTCGACGAGGGACTCACCGGCCAGCTCATCGCGCGGGCGCTCCCCAGGGACCGGGACCTCACCGTCGTCACCGCTTCCCTGGCGGCGGCGCACGCGCTCGGCGACGCCGGGAGGATCACCGTGCTGCTGCTCGGAGGCCAGGTCCGTCACACCACCCTGGCCACGGGGGGCCGGGAGGCCGTCCGGATGCTCAGGGGTTTCGTCACGGATCTCGCCTACCTCAGTGCCGACGGCGTCTCCCGCGACCGTGGACTGACCGTCTCCGACCCGGCGGTCGCGGCACTCAAGACCCAGGTGGTGAGGGGATCCAGACGCAGGGTCCTCACCGTGGCCCACCTGGCGTTCGGCGGCCTCGGCCCGTGCCGCTTCGCAGGCGTCCACGACATGGAGGCGATCGTGACCACGGCCGGTCTGCCACCGGTCGAAGCACAGCGCTACGCACTGCTCGGCCCCCGGGTTCTCTCCGTGTGAGTGAACCACCACCGGCACCGCCCCGTTCATCCCTGCGTGAGTCAACCGTGGACCAGCCAAGAGCCGACCGTGAGACACAGGTGATTCACCGCCAGACCGGCACTACCCCCGCAGCCAGGAGGTGTCATGCCCACCAAGCGCCACCGACATTTCATGATGTGCATCGGTACGGCCACGGCCATGGCGGTCCTGCTCGGCGGCTGCGCCGGAGCGGGCGGCGGCTCGTCGGGGCCCAACACCCTCAACGTCCTCATGGTCAACAACCCCCAGATGACCGACTTGCAGAAGCTCACCGCGGACCACTTCACCCGCGAGACCGGCATCAAGGTCAACTTCACCGTCCTGCCGGAGAACGACGTACGGGACAAGATCAGCCAGGACTTCGCCAACCAGGCCGCCCAGTACGACATAGCCACCATCAGCAACTACGAAGTCCCCATCTACGCGAGGAACCAGTGGCTGCGCCCGCTGGACGACTACGTCGCCAAGGACACCCCCTTCGACCAGAAGGACATCCTCCAGCCGCTGACCGCCTCGCTCACCGCCGAGGACGGCAAGCTCTACGCCGAGCCCTTCTACGGCGAGTCCTCCTTCCTCATGTACCGCGAGGACGTCTTCGCAGAGAAGGGCCTGACCATGCCGGCGCGGCCGACCTGGCGTCAGGTGGCCGCCCTCGCGGCCGAGGTGAGCGGCGCCCGCGGCGGGATGAAGGGCATCTGTCTGCGCGGGCTCCCCGGCTGGGGCGAGGTCGTCGCACCGCTCACCACCGTCGTCAACACCATGGGCGGGACCTGGTTCGACAAGGACTGGAAGGCCCGTCTCACCTCCCCGGAGTTCACCCGGGCGACCGAGTTCTACGTCGATCTGGTCCGCGAGCACGGACCGGCCGGAGCCGCCCAGTCCGGCTACGCGGAGTGCCTCAACAACTTCGTCCAGGGCAGGACCGCCATGTGGTACGACGCCACGGCCGCCGCGGGCTCCCTGGAGGCCGCGGACTCCCCGGTGAGAGGGAAGGTCGGCTACGTCCGGGCCCCCGTCGACCGGACGACCGCCTCCGGCTGGCTCTACACCTGGGCCTGGGGCATGCAGAAAGCCTCCCGAAACCCCGGCAACGCCTGGAGATTCATCTCCTGGGCGTCCAGCCGGCGCTACGAGGAACTGGTCGGCACCGAGATCGGCTGGGCCGACGTACCCGCCGGAAAACGGCTCTCCACCTACCGCAACCCCGCGTACCTCAAGGACGCCGCCGCCTTCGCGTCCGTCACCCGGAGCGCCCTCGAAAGCGCGGACCCCGGGAATCCCGGCACCCAGCCCCGGCCTGCCCCCGGCATCCAGTTCGTCGGAATACCGGAGTTCACCGATCTCGGCACCAGGGTCTCGCGGGAGATCAGCGCCGCCATAGCGGGCCGTCAGTCGGTCGCCGAGGCCCTGCGCACCTCCCAGGCACTGGCCGAGCGGGTCGCCGAGGAGTACCGGAAGTGACCACCCCGGCGAAAGCCTCCCCGAGAGCGGCCACCGGACCGCCCGGACCCCGGCGGTCCGCGGCGAACGGCGCGCGCGTCTGGGCCACCAGGGCCCCGCTGCTGCCCGCCCTGGTCTTCCTGATCGCGGTCACCCAACTGCCCTTCGTGGCCACCCTGGTGATCTCACTCCTCGACTGGAACGCCCTGGCCCCCGGCGAGCGGCACTTCGCCTGGTTCGCCAACTACGCCACGGTCGCGCGCGACCCCGCCCTGCGGGAATCCGTCCTCACCACCGCCCTGCTCACCGCGACCGTGGTGATCGTCAGCGTGGTCCTCGGGCTGCTCCTCGCCCTGCTCCTCGACCGCGCCTTCTTCGGTCGGGGCCTGGTGCGCACACTCCTCATCACCCCGTTCCTGCTCGTCCCCGTCTCCGCCGCGCTGCTGTGGAAGCACGCTCTCTACAACCCGGAGTACGGACTGTTCAACGGCGCCTGGACCTGGGTCACCGGCCTCTTCGGCGACACCTCTCCCGCCCGTACGGACTGGATCTCCACCATGCCGCTGATCGCGGTGGAGGCGTCCCTGATCTGGCAGTGGACCCCCTTCATGATGCTGATCCTGCTCGCCGGGCTCCAGAGCCGGCCCGCCGAGACGATGGAGGCGGCCCGGCTCGACGGGGCGAACTCCTGGCAGACGTTCCGCCATCTGACCCTGCCGCATCTGCGGCGCTATCTCGAACTCGGCGTCCTGCTCGGCTCGATCCACATCGTCCAGAACTTCGACGCGGTCTTCACCCTCACCTCCGGGGGCCTCGGCACCGCGAACCTCCCCTACACCGTCTACCAGACCTTCTACCAGGCACATGAGTACGGACTGGCCTCCGCCGCCGGAGTCCTCGTCGTGATCGGCACGATCGTGATCGCGACCTTCGCGCTGCGAGCGGTCTCGTCCCTCTTCCACGAGACGCCCACGGGGAAGGAGACGAAGCCCTCATGACCACGCCGACGGCCCGCACCCCTCGTACGCCTCCCACGGCACCGCCCCCGGCGCCGAAGCTGCCCGCCGCGCGCGGGCCCCGCCGCCGGGTCACCGCACTCGGCCTGCTGGCCTGGCTGACCGGACTCGTCTTCGCCTTCCCCGCCCTGTGGATGGTCCTCACCTCGCTGCGCTCCGAGACCGACGCCGCGACCAGCCCGCCGTCGCTCGGCGCACCTCTGACCCTGGACGGCTACCGCGCGTTCTTCGGCGGCGGGGCCAGCCCCTGGCCACCGCTGATCAACTCCGCCGGGGCGAGCCTCTTCGCCACTGTGCTCGTCCTGGTGCTGGCGCTTCCCGCGGCGTACGCGCTCTCCGTACGGCCGGTCCGCCGGTGGACGGACGTCATGTTCTTCTTCCTGTCCACCAAGATGCTGCCCGTGGTGGCCGGACTGCTGCCGGTGTATCTGTTCGCCAAGGACGCGGGCATGCTGGACAACATCTGGCTGCTGGTCCTCCTCTACACCTCGATGAATCTGCCGATCGCGGTCTGGATGCTTCAGTCCTTCCTGGCGGACGTGCCCGTCGCCATCATCGAGGCGGCCCGGGTGGACGGGGCGCGGACGCCGACCGTCCTCATCCGCGTCGTCGCTCCGATCGTCGGCCCCGGCATCGCGGCCACCGCGCTGATCTGCTTCATCTTCAGCTGGAACGAACTGCTCTTCGCCCGGGTCCTCACCTCGGTGACGGCCCAGACGGCACCGGTGTTCCTCACCGGCTTCGTGACCAGCCAGGGTCTGTTCCTCGCCCAGCTCTGCGCCGCGTCCGTCGTGGTGTCCCTGCCGGTGCTCATCGCCGGCTTCGTCGCCCAGGACCGACTCGTCCAGGGCCTTTCCCTGGGAGCGGTCAAATGAGGGCTGCGGTCATCGAGGCACCCGGCACCATCTCCGTCGTTCATGTCCCCGACCCCACCCCGGGACCCCGCCAGGTGGTCGTGGACGTCGCCGCCTGCGGTCTATGCGGCACCGACATCCACATCCTCAACGGAGAGTTCGCCCCCCGACTGCCCATCATCCCGGGCCACGAGTTCGCCGGCGAGGTGGTGGGCGTCGGCAGCGAGGTGACCGAGCTGACCGTGGGCGACCGGGTCGCGGTCGACCCCACGCTGTCCTGCCACGAGTGCCACTACTGTCGGGCCGGGCGCGGGAACCTCTGCGACCGGTGGGCGGCGATCGGGGTGTCCGTCGCCGGAGGGGCCGCGGAGTACGCCGTCGCGCCGGTCGCCAACTGCGTCCGGCTCCCCGACCACGTCGACACGGGCGACGCCGCCCTCATCGAGCCGCTGTCGTGCGCGATCCGCGGCTACGACGTTCTGAACGGTTCCCTCGGCGCGAACGTCCTGATCTACGGCTCCGGAACGATGGGCCTGATGATGCTGGAGCTGGCCAAGCGGACCGGCGCCGCCCACGTGGACATCCTCGACATCAACCCCGCCCGGCTCGCCACCGCGCGACAGCTGGGCGTCTCGGGGGCCGCGGCCCGCGCCGACGAGCTGGACCGGCAGCAGGGCTGGGACATCGTCATCGACGCCAGCGGCAGCGCGGACGCCATCCAGGACGGGCTGGGCCGTGTCGCCAAGGGCGGCACCTTCCTCCAGTTCGGGGTCGCCGACTACGCGACGACCGTGGTCATCGAGCCGTACAAGATCTACAACCGGGAGATCACCATCACCGGTTCCATGGCCGTGCTCCACAGCTACGAGCGCGCCGCCGCGCTCTTCGCGAGCGGCCTGCTCGACCCGGACGTCTTTATCAGCCACCGAGTTCCCCTTGAGCAGTACCCGCAGGCCATCGCCGACTCCGCCGCGGGGAAGGGCCGCAAGATCGTCGTGGAGCCCTGACGAAGCCGACGCACGGCCCCCGCGCACGCGCCGGGCCTCCGGGTCTCCGGGCCGCACAGCGGACGACCCACGGTTCACCGCCGATTGACCAACGTCAGAGAATGGGATGAGAAGTGTCCGGTACTCAGCGCCGCAGCTGGCCCCTGTCGTCCGCGCAGCGAGGCATTTGGTTCGCACAGCAACTCGACCAGGAGAGCCTGAGTTACAACACCGCGGAGTATCTGGACATAGCCGGCCCGATCGACGCGCCGCTGATGGAGGCCGCCGCCCGCCGGATGGTGGCGGAGACCGGCACGCTGAATGTGCGCTTCGCGCAGGACAGTGAGGGGCCGCGGCAGCTCTTCGAGCCGGCGGCCGACTGGTTCTCCGCCCTCGACATGAGCGCGGAGCCCGATCCGCGGGCGGCGGCCGAGTCCTGGATGCGGACCGAGATGGGCCGGCCGGTGCTCCTCGGCTCCGGCCGGACGTTCACCCTGGCGCTGCTGAAGACCGGAACCGACCGGTGGTTCCTCTATGTCCGCGGGCACCACCTGGTCACCGACGGGTACATGTGCGCGCTGACCCTGCACCGGCTGGCCGAGGTCTACACATCCCTGCTGAACGGGGAGCCGGTACGGGAGGACGGCGGCGGCTCGCTGGACCTGCTCCTGGCCGACGACGCCGCGTACCGCGCCTCGGAGCGATTCACCCGGGACCGGGACCACTGGCTGGACCGGCTGGCGGGCCGCCCCGAGCCGGTCACCCTCGCGACCGGGGCGGGCGGGGCCTCGCGGTCCGCCCTGCGGCACACCGTCCGGCTGCCCGCCGAGAGCGCGGCCGCCCTGCGGGCGCTGGCAAACCGCTCACGAGTCGGCCTGCCCGTCCCTCTGATGGCCGCCATGGCGCTCTGCCTCAGCGGGATGACCGGCGCCGGCGAGGTGGCCCTCGGCGTCCCGGTGACCGGGAGGTCCGGCGGCGGCCGGGCCGTCCGAGGCCCGATGTCCAACGAGCTCCCGCTCTGGCTGGAGCTCCGTCCCGGCACGAGCGTCGAGGAGCTGATGCGCCAGGTGTCCTCCGAGGCGCGGCAGCTGCTGAAGCACCAGCGCTACCGGTACGAGGACCTGAGCCGTGAGCTGCGGACGGTCGGCAGCGGCCGCCGCCTCATGGGCCCCTCGGTCAACATCATGTCCTTCTCCCACGACCTGGCCTTCGGCGAGGCGCGGGCGACCCCCCACAATCTGGCGATCGGGCCGGTCCGCGACCTCTCCGTCTGCGTGGACAACCGCTCCGCCGACGGCACGGTACGCGTGCACTTCGACGCCAACCCCGCGCTGTACGACGCCGAGGAGAACGCCGCCCACCAGCGCCGCTTCCTCCAGATGCTGGACAACCTCGCCACAGCCGACCCCGGACAGCCGATCGGCACGCTCGACATCCTGCTCCCGGGCGAGCGCGCGCGAGTGCTGCCCCCTCCCGGCGATTCCCGTACGGATGCCCCGTCCCGGACCCTGCCGGAACTGTTTGAAGCGCAGGCGGCCCGCCGCCCGGACGCGGTGGCCGTGGTGTCCGAGGGGGTGGAGCTCTCGTACGCGGAGCTGAACGCGCGGGCGAACCGGCTGGCCCGTTCACTGGTCCGCTCGGGAGTGGGCCCGGAGCGGCTGGTGGCGGTGGCGTTGCCGCGCTCCGCCGATCTGGTGGTGGTGCTGCTGGCGGTGCTGAAAGCGGGCGGGGCCTATCTGCCGATCGATCCCGGATATCCGCGGGACCGGATCGCGATGATGCTGGAGGACGCCGATCCCGTATCAGTGATCACCACACGCGATACGGCCGCACGGCTGCCGTCCCTTCCGTCCCGCGCGGACGGACTGCTCGCGCTGGACGACGAATGGACGATTCGTGCTCTCGCGGCCGAATACGACGGCGATCTGAGCGATGCCGACCGGATGGCGCCGCTTACTCCTTCGCATCCGGCGTATGTGATTTATACGTCGGGGTCTACGGGGCGGCCGAAGGGTGTGGT
>NZ_BMWG01000021.1 GCF_014651115.1 Streptomyces inusitatus
TGGTACTGCAGGGGGGACCCTGTGGGAGAGTAGGACGCCGCCGAACAATTTTTAGCCTCAGTCCCCGGACACATTGTGTCCGGGGACTGAGGCATTTTTGCGTTCAGGATCTTTTCTCCTTCCCGACTCATTCTTCCGACTACCTGGATACGGACCCCGGATACGGCCTGCCTAAGCCGGGGCACAGCCCCGTTGTGGTTCCCGTCGTGGTCCCCATGCAGGCGCGTACATACGTATGGATGGGCAGAGACGGACAGCGGCTGTTGCACGGCGGCGGCGGCCACCGCACTCCTCTCCCGCGTGCACAGACCTACACCTGCACCTGTACGTGGGTGGCAGGTGGAGGGGCCTGAGGAGGTAACACGAAGGCCCGGTCACCGGGCCGCTGTCGCGGATCGGTGACCGGGCCTTGGTAACCCTGGTGGTGAGGCCGGTCAGTTGGCCGGGGCGCCGGAGGGGGGCTCGGTGCCGTAGCCGGGGAGGCCGGCGGCGCGGGCGAGTTCGAGGTCGAGTGCCTCGCGCCGGATGCGCTGATCGATGTAGAGGAGAACGGTCACGCCCGCGGAGACGGGGGAGGTGATGGCGGCGGCGATGACCCCGCCGATACCCGTGATGGTCAGGAACTGCCAGCCGAAATCGGGGTTGCGACCGGCCATGAGGTCGCCGATGCCGCTGCCGTCCGCGATGAACCCGATCACCGTGAACGGTACGGCGACGACCAGTGTGACAAGGAGCGTGATGACCAGGGTCAGCAGGATGATGCCGAAGATCCGCCACCAGGCGTTCTGAACGAGCTTGGACGAGCGGCGCAGTGAGGCGATGACGCCCTGACGCTCCAGCATCAGAGCGGGCGACGCGAGGACGAACCGGATGTACAGCCAGATGACGACGGCTATGGCCGCGATCGTTCCGAAAGCGATGAGAGTCCGGCCGACCGTGCCGCCCACCAGCATGCCGGGCAGCAGACCGACCACGGTGACGGCCAGGGCGATGGCCGGCATCAGCGCGATGAGCCCCAGCAGTTGGGGCAGTCTCGGCCGGGCCTCGCGCCAGGCCTCCGCGAGGGTGACCGGACGGCCCAGCACCGAGCGGCTCATGACGATGGTCAGCAGCGCCGTGGTGAACAGCGTCACGACCATGGTGATGATCATTGTCGGCACCAGCCCCAGAAGGCTGGCCTGGAGGTATTCGACGCTCTGGCGCAGAGCTTCGGCGGAACCCGGCTTGGCGTCGACCCGTACCGGATCAGGCGTCAGATAAAGGTTCGTCAGAGTGTTGGCGAGCTGGGCGATCACGGAGATGGTGACCGTGATGGTGAGCATGGTGCGCCAGTGGCGGCGCAGTGTGGAGACCGCGCCCTCGAAGATCTCGCCCATGCCGAGCGGGCGCAGCGGGATGACTCCCGGCTTGGCGGCCGGGGGATGCTGCCAGCTGTTGTACGGCCGGGCGCCGCCGGCCCCCGCCCCGAGGGGTGGGGGGGGGGGGGGGGCGGTCGGGGGCGGCCTCCGGCCTGGGGGCCGGGGGGTGGTGCCCAGCTGTGGTCGGGCCGCCCGCCCCCCCCCCAGCCGGGGTTGGGCTGTGGGGGCGGCGGTCCGTACCGGCCGCCCTGGTCGGACGGCGGGGACCACTGGCTCGGCGGCGGTTGGTTGCTGGACCACTTCGTGGAGGGGCCGGTCGCGTCGGAGGGCTCGGCGGGCCGTGGCACGTCCGCGTTCTGGCCTTCGGAGTGAGCGGATCCGGGCGAAGCCCAGCCCGGAGTGTCGTTCACAGTCGTCCACCTCATGGATTGGTTGGGGAGTCGGTTCGGCGAACCGACGAGTGCGCGGGGCCCGTCCGTGTGTCAGTTCGGCAGGCCGGCAGCCCATCGTGCCACGCGGGGCCCACCGGTGGGCGGGCCCCCGTATCTCGTTCGTGCCTTCATTGTGGGTGGCTCAGCGGGCAGACTGAGTGGATGGCTGATCAGTACGCGCACGACGAGGCACGTGACGAGCCGTTCAGGACACCGGTGATCCGCTGGGAGGAGTCTCCCGGCGGGCCGGTGCTGACCTTGCTCGACCAGACGCGGCTGCCCGCCGAGGAGGTCCGGCTGGTCTGTGCGGATGTGCCCGCGCTGGTGCGGGCGATTCAGACGCTGGCCGTGCGGGGTGCGCCGTTGCTGGGCATCGCGGGGGCCTATGGGGTCGCCCTCGCCGCAGCGAGGGGACGGGATGCGGAGGAGGCGGCGACGCTGCTGGAGCGTTCGCGTCCCACGGCGGTGAATTTGGCGTACGGGGTGCGGCTGGCGGCCGATGCCTGGCGGGCGTCGGCGGGTGAGGGGGCCGAGCGGGCCGCCGGGGCGGCGCTGGCGGCCGCGCGGGAGCTGCACCGGAGGGACGCCGAGGCCAGCTCGGCGATGGCCGGGCACGGGCTCGCTCTGCTCGATGAGCTGCTTCCGGGCGGCGGCGGTCACCGGATCCTCACTCACTGCAATACCGGGGCCCTGGTGTCGGGCGGCGAGGGGACGGCGTTCGCGGTGGCGCTCGCCGCGCACCGCGCGGGCAGGCTGCGCGGGCTGTGGGTGGACGAGACGAGGCCGCTGTTGCAGGGGGCCCGGCTGACCGCCTACGAGGCGGCTCGCAACGGGCTGCCGTACACCCTGCTCACCGACAACGCGGCGGGTTCGCTTTTCACGGCGGGGGAGGTGGACGCGGTGCTGATCGGGGCCGACCGGATCGCCGCCGACGGTTCTGTGGCGAACAAGGTGGGCAGCTACCCGCTGGCGGTGCTGGCCAAGTATCACCGGGTGCCGTTCGTCGTGGTCGCGCCCACGACGACGATCGACCCGGGTACGGCGGACGGGGCGTCGATCGTGGTGGAGCAGCGGCCCGGGCGTGAGGTGACGGAGCCGCCCGGGGCCCTGGGTGAGGGGCTCGTGGTCGCGCCGCCGGGGACTCGGGCGTACAACCCCGCCTTCGATGTCACACCACCGGAACTGGTGACCGCGATCGTGACCGAGGAGGGGGTGTTGTCCCCGGTCACAGGGGACGGAATAGCGGCTCTGTGTGCCAGGTCACGCCAGGTCACGATTAGCTAATGGGATGATGTCGATTATGAAGGGACGAGTCCTTGTCGTCGACGACGACACCGCACTGGCCGAGATGCTCGGGATTGTGCTGCGTGGTGAAGGTTTCGAGCCGTCGTTCGTAGCGGACGGTGACAAGGCACTTGCTGCTTTCCGTGAGGCCAAGCCGGATCTGGTGCTGCTGGATCTCATGCTGCCCGGACGGGACGGCATCGAGGTGTGCAGGCTGATCCGCGCCGAGTCCGGGGTGCCGATCGTGATGCTCACGGCCAAGAGCGACACCGTTGATGTGGTGGTCGGGCTGGAGTCCGGCGCCGACGACTACATCGTCAAGCCGTTCAAACCGAAGGAACTGGTCGCCCGTATCAGGGCGCGATTGAGGAGGTCCGAGGAGCCAGCGCCGGAGCAGCTGGCGATCGGGGATCTGGTCATTGACGTGGCTGGGCATTCGGTCAAGCGCGAGGGTCAGTCCATCGCGCTGACCCCGCTGGAGTTCGATCTGCTGGTGGCCCTGGCGCGCAAGCCGTGGCAGGTGTTCACCCGAGAGGTGCTTCTGGAGCAGGTCTGGGGGTACCGCCATGCCGCCGACACCCGGCTGGTGAATGTTCATGTGCAGCGGCTGCGGTCCAAGGTGGAGAAGGATCCGGAGCGTCCGGAGATCGTGGTGACCGTCCGTGGTGTCGGTTACAAGGCCGGGCCGAGCTGATATGCGCCAAGGCAGCGTTGCTCCGGAGCCCGGGGACCCGGGAGTCCGTGGGGAGCGGGCTGCCGGTCCGGGTCGTGGGCCGTCGCGTTTCGGTCGTCCGCCGGGTGGCGGACGGCCGGGCGGGTCCGGCGAGCCCGGACGTCTGATGGTCAGGTTCGCCATGCGCTGGTTCCGGCGTCCGCTGTTGCCGGCGATCCGGCTGTGGCGGCGGAACATCCAGCTCAGAATTGTGGTGACCACGCTGCTGATGTCGCTCGGCGTGGTGGTGCTGCTCGGTTTCGTCGTCATCGGGCAGGTGCGCAACGGTCTGCTTGAGGCGAAGGCGAAGGCCGCGCAGAGTCAGGCGGCCGGCGGGTTCTCGGTGGCCCGGGAGCGGGCCAATGAGCCGGTCGACCCTGGTGGGCAGGACGGCCGGGGCACGGAGGACGGACGGACCGCGTCCAGTTCCTGGCGCTCCGATCTGGTGGAACAGCTCGCCAGCGGTGGGCAGGGCGCGTTCAATGTGGTGGCGCTGAGCGCCGAGTCCGAGGGCTCGGGCGCGGGCGCCAACCGGGGTCCGCGGACCTCCGGCGGTGTCGACATCGCGTCCATTCCCGAGGCGCTGCGGACGTCCGTGGGCCAGGGGACCGGGACGTACGAGACGTACATCCAGATCATGTACAAGAACGACGAGCACGAGCCGGAGCCGGGCCTGGTGGTCGGCACCAGGCTCAATGACGCCGACGGTGAGCCGTACGAGCTGTACTACCTCTTCCCGCTGGCGCAGGAGGAGGAGTCGCTCAACCTGGTCAGGACAACGCTGGCCACGGCGGGGCTGTTCGTGGTCGTGCTGCTGGGCGCGATCGCCTGGCTGGTGGTGCGGCAGATCGTGACGCCGGTGCGGATGGCGGCCGGGATCGCGGAGCGGCTCTCGGCGGGGCGTCTCCAGGAGCGGATGAAGGTCACCGGCGAGGACGACATCGCCCGCCTGGGTGAGGCCTTCAACAAGATGGCCCAGAGCCTTCAGCTGAAGATTCAGCAGCTGGAGGAGTTGTCGCGGATGCAGCGGCGTTTCGTCTCGGACGTCTCGCACGAGCTGCGCACCCCGCTGACGACGGTCCGGATGGCCGCCGATGTCATTCATGAGGCCCGTAAGGACTTCGATCCGATCACCGCGCGCTCCGCCGAGCTGCTCGGGGATCAGCTCGACCGTTTTGAGTCGCTGCTCTCCGATCTGCTGGAGATCAGCCGCTTCGACGCGGGAGCCGCCGCGCTGGAGGCCGAGCCGATAGATCTGCGCGAGGTCGTACGCCGGGTGATCGGCGGCGCGGAGCCGCTGGCCGAGCGCAAGGGCAGCCGGGTGCGGGTCGTCGGTGACGAGCAGCCCGTGGTCGCGGAGGCCGATGCCCGCCGGGTCGAGCGTGTTCTGCGGAATCTGGTCGTCAACGCCGTCGAGCACGGTGAGGGACGGGATGTGGTGGTACGGATGGCGGTCGCGGGCGGTGCTGTCGCGGTGGCTGTGCGGGACTACGGGGTGGGTCTGAAGCCGGGCGAGGCGACGCGTGTGTTCAATCGCTTCTGGCGGGCCGACCCGGCTCGGGCGCGTACCACCGGTGGCACCGGGCTCGGGCTCTCGATCGCCGTCGAGGACGCCAGGCTGCACGGTGGCTGGCTCCAGGCGTGGGGTGAGCCCGGTGGCGGCTCGCAGTTCCGGCTGACGCTGCCGCGTACGGCGGACGAGCCGCTGCGGGGCTCGCCGATACCGCTGGAGCCCGAGGATTCGCGGCAGAACCGGGAGCGCGCCGCGGTCGGTGAGCCGAAGAGCAGCGGGCATCTGCTGACCTCCGTACCCGCTCAGCAGGCGTCGGCCAGGTCGACGCTGCCCGCGCCGCCGGCCGCGTGTCCGTCGGGTGTGGACCCGGCGGCGCTGCCGGGCAGTGGTGCCCGGGTGGTGGCGCGGGGGGCCGAGCGGCCGGACGGGCCCGTCGTACAGACATCGCCGGACCGGGAGGACAGGACTCGTGGGCGCTGATCTCCGTCGTAGTCGTCAGGGCCGCCGGGGCGGGCTGCGTCTCGGCGCGCTGCTCGGCGGCAGCGGGTTGTTGCTGGCGGGCTGCGCCTCGATGCCCACCAGTGGTGATGTGCGTGCGGTCAAGGCGTCTCCCCGCGCGGACTCGCAGGTGCGGGTGGAGGCGGTGCCTCCGCGGAAGGGGGCGACGCCCGACGAGGTGGTCACCGGTTTCCTTGAGGCGATGACCAGTGATGACGCCAATTTCGCGACGGCGCGTACCTATCTGACGCCGGAGATGTCGAAGAAGTGGCGGCCGGAGGCCGGTACGACGGTGCTGGCCGCCGCTCCGGATCCCGGGGTGCAGACGCCGGGCGGGCGGGACAATCCGGGCGTGGACTATCCGCTGCTCGGCCAGCAGATCGCTGCCGTCGACGCCGAGCACGCGTATCAGGCGATCTCGCCCACCGAGTACCGCAAGACCATTCATCTGTCCCAGCTGGGCGGTGCCGAGGGCAAGGAGTGGCGTATCGACAATCTGCCGCCCGGCCTGGTGCTCGGCGCCTCCGACTTCCAGCGCAACTACCGGGCGGTCAATAAGTACTACTTCGCCGACGGGCGTCCCACGGTCGTGGCCGATCCGATCTTCATACGGCAGCGTACGGATCCGGTCACCCGGATGGACCCGGTGACCCAGTCGGTCAAGGCGCTGCTGGACGGGCCGACTAGCTGGCTGGAACCGGTGGTCGAATCGCCCTTCCCGCCGGGTACGGCGCTGAAGAAGGGCGTCACCTCGCTGACGTTCGACGACCGCAACACCCTGAAGGTGCCGCTCAACGAGAAGGCGTCGGGCATGGAGCGGACCCAGTGCAACAGGATGGCGGCGCAGATCCTCTTCACCCTGAAGGATCTGTCGTCGGCCCGGGTCGACGAGGTGGAGTTGGAGCGTTCGAACGGCACCTCGCTGTGCGCGCTGCCCAGCGGCCAGGAGGAGGGGTACGCGCCGGACCATTCCTCGGCCAGGGCGGGCAATCAGTACTTCGTGGACGAGAAGGGCCAGCTGGCGGTGTTGCCGGACGACGCCGAGGACAAGCCGCAGCATGTGCTCGGGCCCTTCGGCGACGGCCGGCACCGGATGAGCCAGGTCGCGGTGGCCCGGGACGAGAGCACCGCCGCCGCGGTCTCCGAGGACCACCGGCAGCTGCATGTCTCCTCGATCAGCTCCGAGGGCGCGGTGCCCGCCATGGTGCTGCGGAGCCGGGGCGTGGCTCCGCAGGACCGTCTCTCCGCGCCCAGCTGGGACGGGCGCGGCGATCTGTGGATCGCCGACCGGGACCCGGCGCGTACGGCGCTCATGCGCTTCGAGGACGGCGCGGGCCCGGCCACGGAGGTCGGCTTCGCCCAGGGGCTCGGCGGTGCGCGGATCGAGTCGCTGAGGGTGTCGGCCGACGGCACCCGGATCGCGCTGCTCCTGACCGAGAAGGGCAGGACCACGCTCAAGATCGGACGGGTGGAGCGCGAGGGGCCCAAGGACGACCCGGTGGTGACCATCGCGGAGCTGCGGCCGGCCGCTCCCCAGATGGAGACGGTGACCGCGGTGTCGTGGGCGGGTCCCAGCCGGCTCGTGGTGGTCGGCAAGGAGTCGGGCGGTGTGCAGCAGGTGCGCTATATCCAGACCGACGGCTCCAGCTCGCCCGCCGCCGTGCTCCAGGGGCTCAACAGTGTCAAGGCGGTCGCCGCGTCCGACGACGAGAGCCTTCCGCTGGTGGCCCACTCCGGCGGTGACGGCATCGTGCGGCTGCCCGCCGGGGCGAACTGGCAGACGGTGGTCACCAAGGGATCCTCGCCCGTCTACCCTGGCTGACCGGTCGCTCGCGACGCCACCCCTGTGGAAAACCCCGGGTCCCGCTGATGGCGGGAGCCCGGGGTTTTCCACAGCGGTGGCGGGGGTCGCGGGCCCTTGGCACAGTGGTGGTCATGCGGGCGTGGTGGCGGGAGATCTCGGGCCTGGTGCTGCCGGTCGTGTGCGCGGGCTGCGGTGTTCCCCCGACACCGCTGTGCGCGGAGTGCGCGACCGAGTTGCACGGCTTCGCCGCGCGCCGGGTGACACCCGATCCCGAGCCCCCGGGGCTGCCGGGGGTTCACGCGGCGGCGCTGTACGAGGATGCGGTGCGGGCGGTCCTCCTGGCACACAAGGAGAGGGGTGCGCTGGGGCTGGCCCGGCCCCTGGGGACGGCGCTCGCCGGAGCCGTGCGGGCCGGCTCGGTCGGTACGCGGCTCTCCCGGCCCTTGCTGCTGGTGCCCGTGCCGTCGGCCCGGCGGGCGGTCCGGGCGCGGGGGCACGACGCGGCGCGCAGGATCGCCCGCGCCGCGGCGCGGGAGCTGCGGCGCGCGGGGACACCGGCCTGGGTGCTCCCGGTGCTGAGGCAGCGCCGGGAAGTCGTCGACCAGGCGGGCCTGACGGCCCGGGAGCGGGTGGAGAACCTCGCCGGGGCCCTGGAGGCCGTGGCGGGCGCCGGGCGGCTGCTGGCAGGCGGCAGGGCGGTCCTGGTGGACGATCTGATGACGACCGGCGCCTCACTGGCCGAGGCCGCCAGGGCGCTGCGGGCGGCCGGTGGAGGGAGAGTCCCCGGGCTCGCGCGGATGACCGCCGCGGTCGTCGCCGCACCCTCCTCGCTCCGTGAGATAAATCCGAACCGCGTGAAATAAATCGGAACCGACGGGGAAGGTGCAACGTTGCAGCAAGTAAGAGCAGGAAATGCTCTGAACGGAGGTAGATGCTGGTAGCGGGTGCCGATATCCGCCCGATCGAGCTATGTTCGGTTGTGAGGATCCACGAAAAGGATGCTGTACCTCACCGAATGCACTGCCGTGCTCACGGCCAGGGATTTTGAGGCTTTAAACCTCGAAAGTTGGTGGGGTGGGGATCTTGTCGGCTGGGGAGGAGGAGGTGAAAGTCGCCTAGTCCGAGACCTCGGCACATTCACCGGGGTCTGGTGCAAGAGGGAGACGCTCCGCAGCCTGAGGGCGGGCGGAGCAATCCGGGAACGGAGTTCTGCGTGGACATCGTCGTCAAGGGCCGCAAGACCGAGGTGCCCGAGCGGTTCCGCAAGCACGTGGCCGAGAAGCTGAAGCTGGACAAGATCCAGAAGCTCGACGCCAAGGTGATCAGCCTGGACGTTGAAGTGTCCAAAGAACACAACCCGCGGCAGGCCGACCGTTCCGACCGCGTGGAGATCACACTCCACTCCAGGGGCCCGGTGATCCGGGCGGAGGCCGCGGCCGGCGACCCGTACGCAGCGCTTGACCTCGCCACCGGCAAACTGGAGGCAAGGCTGCGCAAGCAGCACGACAAGCGCTACACCCGCCGTGGCAATGGCCGTCTCTCGGCGGCCGAGGTGCCCGATGTGGTGCCCGGAATCGCGGAGTTGGACGCCAACGGCCGTACCGCTTCGGAAGAACGGGCCGAGACCATTCCGACCACCAGGATCGGACCGCTCGAAGTACAGGGCGAAGGTCCGCTGGTGGTCCGGGAGAAAGTCCATGCCGCCGCCGCTATGACGCTCGACCAGGCGCTCTATGAAATGGAGCTGGTCGGGCACGACTTCTACCTCTTCGTCGATTCCGAGACGAAGCGGCCCAGTGTCGTCTACCGGCGACACGCCTACGACTACGGCGTCATCCATTTGGAGACCGACCCCCTGGCCGGCTCCGAGGCGGCCGGTGCCGGAGGAGCACTCGGCGGCTGATCCCGCCGACCTCCCCCCCCCCCGCAGGCGGAAGCGGAGTTGAGACGGTGCCCCCGACGCGCCCTGTGCGCCCTCGGGGGCACCACCGTGCGACCCGCGGAGGCACCGACGCGCCCTCCGGGCATGAAAGCATGGAAGCTCAAGGCCAACCCGTGCTCCACGCGCAGGCGTTGGCAACCTGATATGCCTTTTCAGGTCACTGCCTTCAGGGGGAGGAACGATGGCTGACAGCTTCGGGCCGGTGCACCACCACACGGCCGACGCCGCACACCCGGTCGCCGGCGCCGGCACGGCGACCACGGGCGGCTCCCGTGCCGAGCCCATCCGGGTCCTGGTGGTGGACGACCACGCGCTCTTCCGGCGCGGGCTGGAGATCGTGCTGGCCCAGGAGGAGGACATCCAGGTCGTCGGCGAGGCGGGCGACGGGGCGGAGGCGGTGGACAAGGCCGCCGACCTGCTCCCGGACATCGTGCTGATGGATGTGCGGATGCCTCGGCGCGGCGGTATCGAGGCCTGCACCTCCATCAAGGAGGTGGCCCCCAGCGCGAAGATCATCATGCTGACGATCAGCGACGAGGAGGCGGACCTCTACGACGCGATCAAGGCGGGCGCCACCGGTTATCTCCTCAAGGAGATCTCCACCGACGAGGTGGCCACGGCGATTCGCGCGGTCGCCGACGGGCAGTCCCAGATCAGCCCCTCCATGGCCTCCAAGCTCCTCACCGAATTCAAGTCGATGATCCAGCGCACCGACGAGCGCAGACTCGTGCCCGCGCCCAGGCTCACCGACCGGGAGCTGGAGGTGCTCAAACTGGTGGCCACCGGAATGAACAACCGGGACATCGCCAAAGAGCTGTTCATCTCCGAGAACACGGTGAAGAACCACGTCCGCAACATCCTGGAGAAGCTTCAGCTCCACTCCAGGATGGAGGCCGTGGTCTACGCGATGCGGGAGAAGATCCTGGAGATCCGGTAGCGGCTCCGCCGCCCCGCACGGCCCGCCGGGCGGCCGGGCGGGGGCCGCCCGCCCGGCGCGCGCTCAGCCGAGAGCCGCGACCAGGGGCCCGGCCAGCTCGGGCCGGTCGACGCGCTCCACCCGGACCAGGTCGCAGCCCACCCACTCGGCGGCCTCCCGCAGCGCCCTGGCCATCGGCTCCACCGCCTTCGCGGTGTCCAGCGACACCTGCCTGGCCACCAGCGTCCTCCCCTCGCGCGCCGGGTCGACCCGGCCCAGCAGCCGGCCGCCCGACAGCAGCGGCATGGCGAAGTACCCGTGCACCCGCTTGGGCTTGGGGACATACGCCTCCAGCCGGTGGGTGAAGCCGAAGATCCGCTCGGTGCGCGCCCGCTCCCAGATCAGCGAGTCGAAGGGGGAGAGCAGCGTCGTGCGGTGGCGGCCCTTCGGGGCGGTCGCCAGCGCCGCCGGGTCCGCCCAGGCCGGTTTGGCCCAGCCCTCGACCGCCACCGGCACCAGACCCGAGTCGGCGACCACCGCGTCGAACTGCTCGCCCTTGAGCCGGTGATAGTCGGCGATGTCGGCCCGGGTGCCCACCCCCAGCGACTGGCCGGCCTGCCGGACCAGCCGGCGCAGACACTCCGCGTCGGTCGGCTCCTCCTCGCGCAGCGCGGCCGGGATCGCCCGCTCGGCCAGGTCGTAGACGCGCTTCCAGCCGCGCCGCTCCGTGCACACCACCTCGCCCACCATCAGCGCCCGCTCGACGGCGATCTTTGAGGCGGACCAGTCCCACCACTCGCCGCCGTTCTTCGCGCCGCCCAGCTCGGTCGCCGTCAGCGGGCCCTCGGCGCGCAGCTGCTTGATGACCGTCTCGTACGCGTCGTCCGGGAGGTCGTGGTGCCACTGAGGGCGGTCGCGGTAGGCGCGGCGGCGGAAGGCGAAGTGCGGCCACTCCTCGACCGGCAGGACGCACGCGGCGTGCGACCAGTACTCAAAGGCGTGGCCCTCGGTCCAGTAGGCGTCCTCGACGGCTCCGCGGCCGACCGCGCCGAGGCGGGCGTACGGGATCAGCTCGTGCGAACGGGCCAGCACCGAGATGGTGTCCAGCTGCACCGCTCCCAGATGCCGCAGCACACCGCGGACCCCGCCCCGCCGGTCGGGCGCGCCCAGGAATCCCTGGGCGCGCAGTGCCACCCGGCGGGCCTCGTCGGCGGAGAGTTCGGCGGCGGGAGGAGGCAGCGTCGTCATGATCCGCACGATAGACGGCGGCACTGACAGTGCGCCGCCCTTCCCTCCGGTTCCGGGCCGCCCGCGCTCACCGGCGGGCCGGGCCGTCCGGGAGGCCGGCCCCGTCGCGGGCCGGGAGATACGCGTACGGGGAGGGCAGTCCCAGATCGGAGGGGAGCAGCGAGCCGACCCAGGTGTCGCGGAGGGTGTCCTTGTTGAGCAGGCCCGCGCGCAGTGTCCCCTCGACGGTGAATCCCGCCTTCTCCGCCACGGCGCGCGAGCCGGTGTTCCCGACCTCGGCCCGCCATTCCAGCCGGGTCGCGCCGAGCCGGGTGAGGGTCCAGTGCGCGACCGCTCCCACGGCCTCCGTCATGATCCCGCGGCCCCGGTGTCCGGGGGCCGTCCAGTAGCCGATCTCCCAGGTGCCGGAGTGGGTGCGCAGGGTGACCGCGACCGAGGCCAGCAGCTCGCCGTCGGCGCGGTCCACGGCCGCGAAGGTGCACATCGTCGAGGTCTCCCAGCCGTCCGGGACCATCCGCTCGGTGTACTCGGCGGCGTGCTGTCGCTCGTACGGGGAAGGAACGGTGGTCCAGCGCTGGATGGCCGGGTCCTGACACGCCTGGAGGACCGCTTCGGTGTCGTCGGCGGTGAAGGTGCGCAGGCGGAGGCGCTCGGTGGTGAGCGTGACGGGTTCCATGAACGGAGTCTGCTGGGGCCCCGGGGCCCGCGCGAGCACTTTTCCCGCCGGGGCGGCACCTTCCGCCCGTCCCGGGCGTTCTCAGAACGGGTGACAGAAGGCCCGGCCGACCACGGACCTCCCGACCCGGCGGGGTCCTCGCTTACGATGGCCGTTGCGGTGGGGCCCGCCTGCCGTGCCCGCGCCAGTGTCCACCACGACTCAGCCAGGCCCGATTCGGCAAGGAGACCAGCCTCAGTGTCCGTCTTCAACAAGCTCATGCGTGCAGGCGAAGGCAAGATCCTGCGCAAACTGCACCGCATCGCGGACCAGGTCAACTCCATCGAAGAGGATTTCATCAGCCTCTCCGACGCCGAGTTGCGGGCGCTCACGGAAGAGTACAAGGAGCGTTTCGCCGCCGGCGAAAGCCTTGACGATCTTCTTCCGGAGGCGTTCGCCACCGTCCGCGAAGGCGCCAAGCGCGCCCTCGGCCAGCGTCACTACGACGTACAGCTGATGGGCGGCGCGGCGCTGCACCTCGGCTATGTCGCCGAGATGAAGACCGGTGAGGGCAAGACCCTCGTCGGCACGCTTCCGACGTATCTCAACGCGCTCTCCGGCAAGGGCGTCCATCTGATCACGGTCAATGACTATCTGGCCGAGCGCGACTCCGAGATGATGGGCCGGGTCCACAAGTTCCTGGGTCTGTCCGTCGGCTGCATCCTGGCGAACATGACGCCCGCGCAGCGCCGCGAGCAGTACGCCTGTGACATCACGTACGGCACGAACAACGAGTTCGGCTTCGACTATCTGCGCGACAACATGGCGTGGTCCCAGGACGAGCTCGTCCAGCGCGGCCACAACTTCGCCGTGGTCGACGAGGTCGACTCGATCCTCGTCGACGAGGCCCGTACGCCGCTGATCATCTCCGGTCCGGCCGACCAGGCGACCAAGTGGTACGGCGACTTCGCCAAGCTGGTGAAGCGGCTGACCAAGGGCGAGGCCGGGAATCACCTCAAGGGCATCGAGGAGACCGGCGACTACGAGGTCGACGAGAAGAAGCGGACCGTGGGCATCCATGAGTCCGGCGTCGCGAAGGTCGAGGACTGGCTCGGCATCGACAACCTGTACGAGTCGGTGAACACCCCGCTCGTGGGTTACCTCAACAACGCCATCAAGGCGAAGGAACTCTTCAAGAACGACAAGGACTACGTCGTCATCGACGGCGAAGTCATGATCGTCGACGAGCACACCGGCCGTATCCTCGCCGGCCGCCGCTACAACGAGGGCATGCACCAGGCGATCGAGGCGAAGGAAGGGGTGGACATCAAGGACGAGAACCAGACCCTCGCCACGATCACCCTCCAGAACTTCTTCCTCCTCTACAACAAGCTGTCCGGGATGACCGGTACGGCGATGACCGAGGCCGCCGAGTTCCACCAGATCTACAAGCTCGGCGTCGTCCCCATCCCGACCAACCGGCCGATGGTCCGCAAGGACCAGTCGGACCTGATCTACCGGACCGAGGTCGCGAAGTTCGCGGCCGTCGTGGACGACATCGCGGAGAAGCACGAGAAGGGTCAGCCGATCCTCGTCGGCACGACCTCCGTCGAGAAGTCCGAGTACCTCTCGCAGCAGCTCAACAAGCGCGGCGTCCAGCACGAGGTGCTCAACGCCAAGCAGCACGACCGTGAGGCGATCATCGTCGCCCAGGCCGGCCGCAAGGGCGCGGTCACGGTCGCCACCAACATGGCCGGCCGAGGCACCGACATCAAGCTCGGCGGAAACCCGGACGACCTCGCCGAGGCGGAGCTGCGCCAGCGCGGCCTGGACCCGGTGGAGAACGTCGAGGAGTGGGCCGCCGCCCTGCCCGCCGCGCTGGAGCGGGCCGAGGGTGCCGTCAAGGCGGAGTTCGAAGAGGTCAAGGACCTCGGCGGGCTCTATGTGCTGGGCACCGAGCGGCACGAGTCGCGCCGTATCGACAACCAGCTGCGCGGCCGTTCCGGCCGTCAGGGCGACCCGGGCGAGTCCCGGTTCTATCTCTCGCTCGGCGACGATCTGATGCGCCTCTTCAAGGCCCAGATGGTCGAGCGCGTGATGGCCATGGCGAACGTCCCCGACGACGTCCCGATCGAGAACAAGATGGTGACGCGCGCGATCGCGTCCGCCCAGTCCCAGGTCGAGCAGCAGAACTTCGAGACGCGTAAGAACGTCCTGAAGTACGACGACGTCCTCAACCGGCAGCGCAAGGTCATCTACGGCGAGCGCCGCCGGGTTCTGGAGGGCGAGGACCTCCAGGAGCAGATCAGCCACTTCATGGACGACACCATCGACGCCTACATCCAGGCGGAGACGGTCGAGGGCTTCGCCGAGGAATGGGACATGGACCGCCTGTGGGGCGCGTTCAAGCAGCTCTACCCGGTGAAGGCCGACATCGAGGACCTTGAGGAGGCGGCGGGCGACCGGGCCGGCATCACGGCCGAGTTCATCGCCCAGTCCATCAAGGACGACATCCACGAGCAGTACGAGGAGCGCGAGAAGCAGCTCGGCTCGGACATCATGCGCGAGCTGGAGCGGCGTGTGGTGCTCTCCGTCCTCGACCGCAAGTGGCGTGAGCACCTCTACGAGATGGACTATCTCCAGGAGGGCATCGGCCTGCGCGCCATGGCGCAGAAGGACCCGCTGGTGGAGTACCAGCGCGAGGGCTTCGACATGTTCACCGCCATGATGGACGGCATCAAGGAGGAGTCCGTCGGCTATCTGTTCAACCTGGAGGTCCAGGTCGAGCAGCAGGTCGAGGAGGTTCCGGTGGCGGATTCCGCGCAGCGCACCTCGCTGGACAAGAAGGACGCGGTGCCCGCGGCGCGTCCGGAGATCCGGGCCAAGGGCCTGGAGGCTCCCCAGCGTCCGGACCGGCTGCACTTCTCCGCTCCCACCGTGGACGGCGAGGGCGGTGTGATCGAGGGCGACTTCGACGCCGACGGTCAGCCCGCCCGCTCGGAGGCCGACGGTCTGACCCGCGCCGAGCGCCGCAAGGCGCAGAAGACCACGGGTCGCCGCCGCAAGAAGTAGCGCTCTCCCGCCCGGCGGGAGGGACGGGGTGCTGAGCACCCGGCAGCGGGCCGGACGCCGATCATGGCGTCCGGCCCGCTGTCTTGTCCTCCCAGGGCCGTGGGGCCGCGGGCGGCCCCTCAGCGGGCGGCGGTGACGCGTTCGCCGCCCAGCTCCACGGCGGAGCAGCGCCAGCGCTGGTCCCGGCCCTGTTCGAGGCGGAAGGCCATCGCGCTGACGCGGTCTCCCGAGCCGATACGGGCGAACGCCTCGATGACACCCGGCCCGGGGTGGTACTCGCCGCAGTGCCGGACGACCGGGGTCGCCCGGTCCGCCGGGAGCAGGGGCGCTCCCGGGGCGAGGCGCACCAGCTGCTCGTACGCGTCGCCGATGGTGTGGCCGAGCATCCAGTGCACCGGGCGCTGGCCGCTGAGCACGGCGAGGAGCCGGTCGGCGAACCAGTAGTGCGGGCGCTGCCGCCGGGCCCGGGCCATCGCCGAGGCCGTGACCCCGGGCCGCCGCTGGTCGTGCCGGCCCGCGGGCCTTGTCCTGTTCATGCGTGTCCCCCCTGTGCACCGGACCCGACCCGGATGAATACCGGTCGGTAACTTGTTGGGTGACCTTCTACGGGGTCAACCGCGCCGCCGCAATGGGCGCGCGGCCCCGGGCAGGCCCGCCGGAAATTCACCCGTCCGAGTGCGCAACCATCGCTCCGTCCCTGGTCGGGGCGGGGAGCGAGAGCGCCCGACGGCGGCCGGGACGGCTGTGCGAGGGGCGATGGCGGCAGCCCGAAAGAGTTACCCCGCACGTATCCTGAGGGCGTCTTCCGACTACGAAAGCGGCCAGCCATGCGTGTGTACGTCCCCCTGACCCTCTCCGGTCTCGCAGAGGCGCACATGAAGGGCGAACTGGGCCCCGGCCCGGTGACCGCGTACGGCGTCACCCCCGGGCTGCGCGAGTGGTACGCCTCCGACGACATCGAGGAGCTGGAGTACGCGGCGCTCGGCCGGGCCGCCGCCGCCTCGCTGCGCCTGATCGCGGGCGTGCCCGGCGGGGCCGCGCGGCGGGTCGTCGTGGCCGTGGACGTACGGGACCAGGACGTGAGCGCCGCCCCCGACCGGGACCCGGAGCCCGGCGAGGTGCGGATCGCCGCCGCCGTGCCGCTGGCCAAGGCCGCCGCGGTCCATGTGGACGCGGACGGCGCGGTCGGCGAGGTGACCGCCGCGGCCCGGGCGCTGGAGGCCGCAGACCGGGGCGACGACGACGCCCGGTCCACCGTGGACGGCGCTGAGGACCACGAGCTGCTCTGGTACGGCGTCCAGGAGATCCCGAACCTCGTCGGCCGGGCCTGAGCCGAGCCGCCCGCCGCCCCGGCGGGCGATAAAGAACGGGCCCATTGTCAGACCGGGCGGGTACGGTTTTGTGCATGGGGAATCACAGCGGGGCCCCGGGGAGCCCCGGGACACATCTGGTCTGGGACTGGAACGGCACGCTGCTCGACGACGCGGCGGCCATCGTCTCCGCGACCAACGCGGCGTTCGCGGAGATCGGCCTCGGGCCGATCACGCTGGAGCGCTACCGGGAGCTGTACCGCATCCCGATACCGCGGTTCTACGAGAGCGTGCTCGGCCGCCCGCCGACGGCCGCCGAGTGGGAGATCACCGATGTGGTCTTCCACCGCCACTACAGCGAGCGACGGGTGGGCTGCGGGCTGACGGACGGCGCCGAGCGGCTGCTGAAGGAGTGGCGGCTCGCCGGACACAGCCAGTCACTGCTGAGCATGTACGGGCACGACGAGCTGGTCCCGGTCGTGCGGGGCTATGGCATCGAGAGCCACTTCATACGGGTCGAGGGCCGGACCGGGCCCTCCGGAGGCTCCAAGGCACCGCATATGCGACGGCATCTGGAGGCGCTGGCGGAGACCGTCTCCCCGGAGCGCACGGTGGTCATCGGCGACGCGGTGGACGACGCGGTGGCGGCGGCCCACGTGGGCGCGCGGGCGGTGCTCTTCACCGGCGGCTCGCACAGCCGCGCCAGCCTGGAGGCGGCCGGGGTGCCCGTGGTGGACACCCTGGAACACGCGGTGGAGGAAGCGATACGCCTGGTGGCCTGAGCTCCGCCACCCTGAGCCCCGGCCACCCTGAGACCTGCGCCCTGAGCTCCGGCCACCACGAGCCGCCCGAGCCGCCCCGGCCGCCGGAGGTCGGGCCGGGTCAGCGGAGGTCGGCGGAGACCGGCCCGCGAAGGCCGGGACCCGCCGTACGCCCCTGCCCGCGGCCCGCCCCGCTCCCGGCTCAGCCCTTGGCGCGCAGCACCTTCAGGAATTCCCGCATCCACGCCGGGTGGTCCGGCCAGGCGCGGGAGGAGACCAGGGTGCCGTCCACCACCGCCTCCGAGTCCTGGAAGCTCGCACCGGCCGCCTGCATGTCCAGCTCCAGCGCCGGATAGGCGGTGACCCTGCGGCCCGCCAGGCCGCCCGTCGCCGCCGTCAGCAGCGGGCCGTGGCAGATCTGGGCCACCGGCTTGTCGGCGTCGAAGAACGCCTTGGTGATCTTGCGCAGCTCCGGGTCGTTGCGCAGATACTCCGGGGCCCGCCCACCCGGGACGACCAGCGCCGTGTACTGCCCGGGGTCGACCTCGGAGAAGGCCAGATCCGCCTCCCAGGTGTAACCCGGCTTCTCGGTGTAGGTGTCAAAACCCGGCTCGAAATCGTGCACCACGAACTGGAGTTTCTTA
Organism: Streptomyces inusitatus; assembly: GCF_014651115.1. Lineage (GTDB taxonomy): Bacteria > Actinomycetota > Actinomycetes > Streptomycetales > Streptomycetaceae > Streptomyces > Streptomyces amakusaensis. The sequence continues at coordinate 18,149 of NZ_BMWG01000021.1, forward strand.
CGCGCGGGAGCCGCGATGTGCACCTCGTACCCCTCCTCCAGCAGCCGCTGGTACGGGTAGAGGACTTCCAGGGACTCGGCCGCGTCGCCGGTGACGATCAAGATCTTCGGTGCCATGAGTGCTCCCACTTGTCGGACTGGACCGCTTCGGATGGCCGCAGTGTGCCGTGAGTCATCCCGAAGGGCCCATCGCACCCCTTATGAGGCATGTGAAACCGGACACACGAGGCCGCGGGGAAACGAGATCCGCGGCGGCGCGGAACCACCGCCACCACCCCTCTCCACCCCCGCCAACCTGCACCGCGAGGGACTGCCCGCCGAGAGGGTCTGTGTCGCTGTCCGAAGCGTCAAACTTCCCATCCCGCTTTTGTACACATAAGGCTCATGACGGTTCAGGGGGCTGGGGGGATAGCCTGGAGCAGTGATCAGCGCGATACGCCCTGGGGGCAGCGAAGCCCCCGGCCTGCGCCCGGAACGCCACAGCGCCCGGGCGATCGGTGATCCCTCTCCGCCGGCCCCGTCGTTCCTCTCTCCCGGACACGGCCCGGACAACTCTCATCGCGGCATGACGCCGACCAGGACCGGACACCCCGTGTCATGGCGTCGCGCCGCACCTTCCCCCTACGTCACGCAATGGCGCGCGACAGGAGTCAGAGGACATGCAGACCAAGCTGGACGAAGCCAAGGCCGAGCTGCTCGCACGGGCCGCCCGGGTAGCTGAGAACAGTCCTGGTGGGGGACGCCTCCCCGCCGGGTCCGAGCGTGGGCAGCGTCCGGACCGGGACACCCTGCTCGGCTACCTCCAGCGCTACTACCTGCACACGGCCCCCGAAGACCTCGCCGACCGAGACCCGGTCGACGTCTACGGGGCGGCGTTCTCCCACTACCGGTTGGCCGAGAATCGCCCCCAGGGCACGGCCAATGTGCGGGTCCACACCCCGACCGTCGAAGAGAACGGGTGGATGTGCAGCCACTCCGTGGTCGAGGTCGTCACCGACGACATGCCCTTCCTCGTCGACTCGGTCACCAATGAGCTCTCCCGGCAGGGCCGCGGCATCCATGTCGTGATCCACCCGCAGGTCACCGTCCGCCGCGATGTGACCGGCAAGCTCATCGAGGTCCTCCACACCGACAGGCACAGCCGGAGCGCCAAGGGCGCCAAGGCCCTCCCGCACGACGCCCTGGTCGAGTCCTGGATCCATGTCGAGATCGACCGCGAGACCGACCGCGCCGATCTCAAGCAGATCACCTCCGACCTGCTGCGCGTCCTGTCCGACGTGCGCGAGGCCGTCGAGGACTGGGAGAAGATGCGCGAGGCCGCGCTGCGCATCGCCGACGAGCTGCCGAAGGAGCCGGTCGCCGACGATCTCCTCGACCAGGACGTGGAGGAGGCCCGCGAGCTGCTGCGCTGGCTCGCCGCCGACCACTTCACCTTCCTCGGCTACCGGGAGTATCAGCTCACCGAGACCGACGCGCTGGCCGCCGTCCCCGGCACCGGCCTGGGCATCCTCCGCTCCGACCCGCACCACAGCGAGGACGAGGACCACCCCGTCAGCCCCTCCTTCAGCCGGCTGCCCGCCGACGCCCGCGCCAAGGCCCGCGAGCACAAGCTGCTCGTCCTCACCAAGGCCAACAGCCGGGCCACCGTGCACCGGCCCAGCTATCTCGACTACGTCGGGGTCAAGAAGTTCGACGCCGACGGCAATGTGGTCGGCGAGCGCCGCTTCCTCGGCCTCTTCTCCTCCGCCGCGTACACCGAGTCCGTCCGCCGGGTCCCGGTCGTACGGCGCAAGGTCGCCGAAGTCCTCGACGGCGCGGGCTTCTCGCCCAACAGCCACGACGGCCGCGACCTGCTCCAGATCCTGGAGACCTACCCGCGCGACGAGCTGTTCCAGACCCCCGTCGACCAGCTCCGCACCATCGTCACCAGCGTCCTCTACCTCCAGGAGCGCCGCAGGCTCCGGCTCTATCTGCGCCAGGACGAGTACGGCCGCTACTACTCCGCCCTCGTCTATCTGCCGCGCGACCGCTACACCACCGGGGTGCGGCTGCGGCTGATCGACATCCTCAAGGAGGAGCTGGGCGGCACCAGCGTCGACTTCACCGCGTGGAACACGGAATCGATTCTCTCCCGTATCCACTTCGTCGTCCGGGTCCCCCCGGGCACCGAGCTGCCGCACCTCACCGACGCCGACACCGAGCGGATCGAGGGCCGCCTCGTGGAGGCCGCCCGCTCCTGGGCCGACGGCTTCGCCGACGCCCTCACCGCCGAACTGGGCGAGGAGCACGCCGCCGAACTGCTGCGGCTCTACGGCAGCGCCTTCCCCGAGGGGTACAAGGCCGACCACTCGCCCCGCTCGGCCGTCGCCGACCTGGTCCACCTCGAAGCGCTCACCAGCTCCGGCCGCAACTTCGCACTCTCCCTCTACGAGCCGGTCGGCGCGGGCCCCGGCGAGCGCCGCTTCAAGATCTACCGCACCGGCGAGCAGGTCTCCCTCTCCGCCGTACTGCCGGTCCTCCAGCGCCTCGGCTGCGAGGTCGTCGACGAGCGCCCCTACGAGCTGCGCTGCTCGGACCGGTCCATCGCCTGGATCTACGACTTCGGTCTGCGGATGCCGCCCACCGCGGGCAACGGCGACTACCTCGGCGACGACGCCCGCGAGCGGTTCCAGGACGCCTTCGCCGCAGTCTGGACCGGCGAGGCCGAGAACGACGGCTTCAACTCCCTGGTGCTGGGCGCGGGCCTCACCTGGCGGCAGTCCATGGTGCTGCGCGCCTACGCCAAGTACCTGCGCCAGGCCGGCTCCACCTTCAGCCAGGACTACATGGAGGACACCCTCCGTACCAATGTCCACACCACCCGGCTGCTGATCTCCCTCTTCGAGGCCCGGATGTCCCCCGAGCGCCAGCGCGCGGGCACCGAGCTGACCGACGGCCTCCTCGAAGAACTCGACGGCGCGCTCGACCAGGTCGCCAGCCTGGACGAGGACCGCATCCTGCGCTCCTTCCTCACCGTCATCAAGGCCACCCTGCGGACGAACTTCTTCCAGAGCGCAGGCGATGGAAGCGACAAGAGGGGCCAAAGTGCGAGCGGCTCCGCGCAGCACCACAGCTATGTGTCGATGAAGTTCGACCCGCAGGCCATCCCCGACCTGCCCGCGCCCCGCCCGGCGTACGAGATCTGGGTCTACTCCCCGCGCGTCGAGGGTGTGCATCTGCGCTTCGGCAAGGTCGCGCGCGGCGGTCTGCGCTGGTCCGACCGGCGGGAGGACTTCCGTACGGAGATCCTCGGCCTGGTCAAGGCGCAGATGGTCAAGAACACCGTGATCGTGCCGGTCGGCGCGAAGGGCGGCTTCGTCGCCAAGCAGCTCCCGGACCCCTCCCTGGACCGGGACGCCTGGCTCGCCGAGGGCATCGCCAGCTACAAGACCTTCATCTCGGCCCTGCTCGACATCACCGACAACATGATCGCCGGAGAGGTCGTGCCGCCCTCCGGCGTCGTGCGCCACGACGGCGACGACACCTATCTCGTCGTCGCCGCCGACAAGGGCACCGCGTCCTTCTCCGACATCGCCAACGAGGTCGCGGTCGCCTACGACTTCTGGCTCGGCGACGCCTTCGCCTCCGGCGGCTCCGCCGGATACGACCACAAGGGCATGGGCATCACCGCCCGCGGCGCGTGGGAGTCCGTCAAACGGCACTTCCGCGAGCTGGGCCACGACACCCAGACCGAGGACTTCACCGTCGTCGGCGTCGGAGACATGTCCGGCGATGTGTTCGGCAACGGCATGCTGCTCAGCGAGCACATCAGGCTGGTCGCCGCCTTCGACCACCGCCACATCTTCATCGACCCCAGCCCGGACGCGGCCACCTCCTACGCCGAGCGCCGCCGCCTCTTCGAGCTGCCGCGCTCCAGCTGGGCCGATTACGACAAGTCGCTGCTGTCGGCGGGCGGCGGCATCCACCCCCGTACCGCCAAGTCCATCCCCGTCAACGCGCAGATCCGCAAGGCGCTGGGGATCGAGGCCGGTGTCTCCAAGCTGACGCCCGCCGAGCTGATGAAGGCGATCCTCCAGGCCCCCGTGGACCTGCTGTGGAACGGCGGCATCGGCACCTATGTCAAGGCGACCGCCGAGACCAGCGCCGATGTCGGCGACAAGGCCAACGACTCGATCCGGGTCAACGGCGACGAGCTGCGGGTCAAGGTCGTCGGCGAGGGCGGCAACCTCGGACTGACCCAGCTGGGCCGGATCGAGTTCAGCCGCACCGGCGGCCCCGAGGGCACCGGCGGCCGGATCAACACCGACGCCATCGACAACAGCGCCGGTGTCGACACCTCCGACCACGAGGTGAACATCAAGATCCTGCTCAACGGTCTGGTCACGGACGGCGATCTGACCGTCAAGCAGCGCAACCAGCTGCTGGCCAGGATGACCGACGAGGTCGGCGCGCTGGTCCTGCGCAACAACTACGCGCAGAACGTCGCCCTCGCCAACGCGGTCGCCCAGTCGCCCTCCCTCCTCCACGCCCACCAGCGCTTCATGCGCAGGCTCGGCCGGGACGGCGAGCTGGACAGGTCGCTGGAGTTCCTCCCCAACGACCGGCAGATCCGTGAGCTGCTCAACAACAACAAGGGAATGAGCCAGCCCGAGCTGGCCGTCCTCCTCGCCTACACCAAGATCACGGTGGCGGAGGAGCTGATCGGCACCAGCCTGCCGGACGACCCGTATCTGCGCCGGCTGCTCCACGCGTACTTCCCCAAGCCGCTGCGCGAGAAGTACGCCGAAGCCGTCGACGGCCATGCGCTGCGCCGCGAGATCATCACCACCGTGCTGGTCAACGACACGGTGAACACCGGCGGCTCCACCTTCCTGCACCGGCTCCGGGAGGAGACGGGCGCGTCGATCGAGGAGGTCGTGCGCGCGCAGACCGCCGCCCGCGAGATCTTCGGTCTCGGCGCGGTGTGGGACGCCGTGGAGGCCCTGGACAACAAGGTCGCGGCCGATGTCCAGACCCGGATCCGGCTGCACTCGCGCCGGCTCGTCGAGCGCGGCACGCGCTGGCTGCTGGGCAACCGGCCGCAGCCCTTGCAGCTCGCCGAGACGGTCGACTTCTTCGCCGCCCGGGTGGAGCAGGTCTGGGGCGAGCTGCCCAAGATGCTGCGCGGCGCGGACCTGGAGTGGTACCAGGGAATCCTGGACGAGCTGACCGGCGCGGGCGTCCCGGAGGGGCTGGCGCTCCGGGTGGCCGGCTTCTCCTCCGCCTTCCCGACGCTGGACATCGTCGCCATCGCCGACCGCACGAAGAAGGACCCGATGGCGGTCGCCGAGGTCTACTACGACCTCGCCGACCGGCTGCGGATCACCCAGCTCATGGACCGCATCATCGAGCTGCCGAGGGCCGACCGCTGGCAGTCGATGGCCCGCGCCTCCATCCGTGAGGATCTGTACGCGGCGCACGCGATGCTCACCGCGGACGTCCTCTCCGTCGGCGACGGAGCCTCCTCGCCCGAGGAGCGCTTCAAGACCTGGGAGGAGAAGAACGCCTCGATCCTGGGCCGCGCGCGGGCGACCCTGGAGGAGATCCAGGGCTCCGACACCTTCGACCTGGCGAATCTGTCCGTGGCGATGCGGACGATGCGCCAGCTACTGCGAACCCACAGCTAGCCGGTACGCCGGTACGAACGCACGCCTGGAGCGCCCGTCACCCTTCCGAGGGGGCGGGCGCTCCCGCGTACCCGGACCGACCGGTGACGGGTGACCCGGGCCGGTTTTCCCGTACCCGGCTGTAACGATCGGCCCCGCCGCACCACTTCTCCATGACAGACGGAACCCGGAGGGGACGGAGGTGCTGGCGGTGACCGAGGAAGCGGACCGCTTCACCGCGATGTACGACGCCTGCCGCGGGCGGGTGTGGGCCTACGCGGTGAGCAGGGCCGGCCGGCAGATCGCCGACGAGGTGGTGAGCGAGACCTTCGCCGTCGCCTGGCGGCGCTGGGCCGATGTGCCCCGGACACCACTGCCGTGGCTGCTGGGCGTGGCCCGGAACATACTGCGCGACACGGTGCGCGCCGAGGTCAGACGCGAGTCGTTCGCCGCGGAGCTGGGGGAGTGGACCGAGCGGTCCGCCCCCGGCGGCGGCGCGGACGATGTCGCCGAGGAGGTGGCGGACCGGAACGCCCTGCTCGGCGCCCTGGCCACGCTGGACGAGGACGACCGCGAGGTGCTGATCCTCGCGGCCTGGCACGGGCTCACCCCCGCCGAGGCGGCGAGCGTCGTCGGCTGCTCGTCGGCCGCGATGCGCGTACGGCTGCACCGGGCCCGCAAGCGGCTGACCAGGGCCGTCGACCTGGCCGAACCGGCTGCCGGGGCCGCCGTCCCCCAGGGGCGCACCCCCGCCCGCCGGGTCCAGCTCGGAGGAGAGGAAGCGTGAAGGTGAACCGGGCTGACCCCGCCGGCCCCGCCCGATCCGGGGGCCAGGGCCGAGGAGCTGGCCCGGGCGATGAGCGGCCCGCCGGGCCTGCCGGGCCCGCCGGAGGCACCGGGGGCAGCGCCCCGGGCCGCCGCCGCCGTCCGCCGGGTGAGCCCCCGGTGGGGCATCGGCCTGGTGTCGGCAGCGGCGGCGGCCGCCGTGGTCGCCACGCTGATGGGCCCGGCTGGAGACGGCGGACCCGGTCCGGGGGCCTCCCGGGAGGCCGCACCGGCCTCGGGCCGGGACTTCCTGCTCGCCGCCGCCGCACGTCAGGAGGCCGACGGCGGTGGCGGCACGGACGCCACGGGCGCGTTCTGGTACCAGAAGCAGCGTTACGGCTCGCTGCACCGGGTCGAAGGCGGTTCGGGCGGCTACACCGTCGACCGGCGGAGCGACTCCGAGTACTGGCTCGCCCGGGACGCCGACCGGCGCTGGTCCCGTTACACCGCCGCCGGCACCCGCCCCGCCACCGCCGACGACGAGCGCGCCTGGCGCCGGGCCGGCTCGCCCAGCTCCTGGGACGTGGCCAACTCCTTCGAGAAGCTGACCCGCGACGACACCGCCCTCATCACCCAGGACGCCCCCGGCGGCGCCACGGACAGCATGCCGATGGGCGACATCGAGATCGCGGAGCTGCGCGCCCTGCCGACGGACGGCAAGGCCCTGCGCGAGCGTCTGTACGAACTCGTGGACGCCGACTACAACGCGCCGCCCGACACCATGCGGCGGCTGGTCGCGGCGAAGGCGCTGCAGATCGCGGTCGGCATGCCCGCCACCCCCGGGCTGCGCGCCGCCGCCTACCGGCTGCTCGCCGCCGAGCCCGGGGTGCGCTCGCTGGGCGAGACCGAGGACCGCTCGGGCCGGCCGGGCGACGGGGTGGCGATCCCCCACCCGGAGGCCGGTACGGAGGAGCGGATCGTCCTCGACAAGAAGACCGGGGCTCCGCTCGGCACTCTCACCGCGGCCACCCGGGACGGGCACGGCCGGGTGAAGGGCGAGATCATCGAGTACACGGTCATGGTCGGGCAGAGCTGGACGGACACCCCTCCGCCGTTCGACCGGGACGAACAGCGGGACGTGCACATCCCGTACGACCCCCGGAAGAAGCCCGAGCCGGACCCGGATCCGGAGCCCGCTCGTACCGACCGGGACTGAGCGCTCACACGGTCGCCGCCCACAGCCGACGGCAGGCGAGGACGGCGGCCGTGACCAGCAGCCCGTTGCGGAGCACCATCAGCAGACAGCCGAGCGCGGTGCCCTCCACGACATGGTCGTACAGCAGCGGGAAAGCGAGCGAGCTGAGCGCCGCCGCGGGGATCATCAGCAGCGCCACCTGCCGCTGGCAGGTGTGCCGGGAGGTCAGACAGACCGCCGCCAGGCCGAGCAGCCAGATCAGATACTGCGGGCTGAGCACCCGGCTGGTGACGGTGAAGAGCAGGACGGCGGCGAACGCGGCGTCGTAGGCGGTGGCCGGGGTCCAGCGGCGGGCCCGGATCCGCCACAGCAGCAGCCAGCACATCGCGCCGAGGCTCAGCGCCAGCGAGAGCCGGGCCACCGCCGGGACGTACGGCCCGGTGAACTCGAACGCGCCGTACTGGAACGCCACCTTCCCCGGCCATCCCCACTCTCCGGCCAGCAGCAGCGCGGTCCCGCCCAGCGACTCGATCTGCACCCCGCGCGCGCCCTGCTGCCGCAGAAAGTCCAGGGGGTCGCTGAAGCCGGTCATCAGTACGGTCATCAGCACGGCGGCGGAGGCGGCGGCGCAGGCCCAGACGGTACGGGTGGTGCGCCCCTTGGGCGTGCCGAGGAGGGTCAGCAGCGGCCACACCTTGAGCAGTGCGCCGATCCCGGCGAGGGCCCCGCTCAGATGCGGCCGTCCGCGCAGCGCGAGGAGGGCGAGTACGGCGAAGGCGGTGACGGGCACGTCGTAGCGGGCGAGCGGCAGATTCAGCAGCAGCGGCAGCCCGCAGATCCAGAGCCAGGCTCCCTGGAGTCCGGCCTCCTGGAGTCCGGCTCCCTGGAGTCCGGAGCCCCGGAGGCCGGCGCGGGCCAGGGCGAGGGTGACGACCGCGTCGGCGAGCAGGACCACGGCGACGAACGCCTGGAAGTAGGTCAGCCAGGGCAGCGCGGCGGGGGAGAGGAAGACGACCGCCGCGCCGGGCGGGTACTGCCAGGTGACGTCGTTCAGCGGGAACGCGCCCTGGACGAGCTGCTCGTACCAGCTCCGGTAGAGCCGGTGCACCTCGCCCGCGACGCCCGAGTCGCCGAGGTGGTCGACGAGCAGCAGGACGAGCATGCCGACGCGGGTGGCGGCCCAGACGGCGGCCAGCGTGAGGGCATGGCGGGGCCTGTTCCCCGTCCCGTACTCGATGGCGAGGGGGGCAGGTTGCAGGGAGGCGAACCGAAGGGGCGTCATCGGCCGGTACTTTAGTGCGCTTTGGTGTGGTTTCTTGCTATTCCTGGCCGCGCGGCAGCCCGCTACTTCACCGCGCCCGCCATCACCCCCGACACGAACTGCTTCTGGAACGCGAAGAACACCGCCAGCGGAATGACCAGCGACAGAAACGCCCCCGGCGCGAGGACGTCGATGTTGTTGCCGAACTGCCGCACCTGCCGTTGCAACGCCACCGTGATCGGCGCGCTCTCCGAATCGGCGAAGATCAGCGCCACCAGCATGTCGTTCCACACCCAGAGGAACTGGAAGATCCCCAGCGAGGCGATGGCCGGCGCGCCCAGCGGCATCACCACCCGCGCGAACAGCCGCAGCTCGCCCGCCCCGTCCAGCCGCGCGGCCTCCAGCAGCTCCCGGGGGATCTCCGCGAAGAAGTTCCGCAACAGGAAGATCGCGAACGGCAGACCGAACGCCACATGGAAGAGGATCACCCCGAGGGTCGTCTCGAAGAGCCCGACCCGGCCGAAGAGCTCGGACACCGGCACCAGCGCCACCTGCACCGGGACCACCAGCAGGGCGACCACCGCCATGAACCACCAGTCGCGGCCGGGGAACTCCATCCAGGCGAAGGCGTACCCCGCCAGCGATCCGATCACCACCACCAGCACCGTCGCCGGAACGGTGATCATGATGCTGGAGAGCAGCGAGCCGGTGATCGCGTCGTTCTCCAGCAGCCGCGCGTAATTCTCCGTCGTCAGTTGCGCGGGCGCGGTGAACACCTTCCACCAGCCGCTCTCCGCGATGTCGGCGGGCCCGCGCAGCGAGGAGATCAGCAGCCCGAAGGTGGGCATCAGCCAGAACAGACCCACCAGCACCAGGAAGACCCGGGCCGCGCCGCCGCCCGCCCGGGCCGCGAGCCGGGCCGGAAGGGAGCGTTTCGCCTTCACCGCGCCACCACCCGTCGTGCTCGTCGTGCTCGTCGGCGTCGTCCGGGTCGTCCGGGTCGTCGGGGTCGTCGGGGTCATCGGCGGTTCTCCCTTCGCATACGGCGGATGTTGAAGAACATCACCGGGATCACCAGCACCAGCAGCAGCACCGCGATCGCGCTGCCCACTCCCAGATGTGCGTCCGAGCCGAAGGACGACCGGTACAGCTGGAGCGCCAGCACATTGGCGTCGTCCTGGGCCGAGCCCGGCGCGATGATGTACACCAGGTCGAAGATCTTCAGAACGTTGATCATCAGCGTGACCAGCACCACCGCCAGGACCGGGGCCAGCAGCGGCACCGTCACCCGGCGGAAGACCTGCCACTCGTTCGCGCCGTCGATCCGCGCCGCCTCCAGCAGCTCACGCGGCACGCTCGCGAGCCCCGCCGCGATCAGCACCATGGCGAACCCCGCCCACATCCAGACATAGCTGCCGATGATCGCCGGAGTCACCAGCGACGGCCCGAGCCAGCTGACGCCGTTGTACTGCTCCCGGAAGTTCTCGGCGGGCAGCCGCAGCAGCGTGCCCTCCGCCGAGGCCGGCAGCGAGAAACCGCCGTCCGCCCCGGCCCGGGCGGTGGCGACCACCTCGCCGTCCCGCACCGCCTCCACAGTGATGCCCTTCAGCCCCAGCTCCTGGGCGTCCACCACATTGGGCCGGCCGCCGCCGCCCCGGGTGAAGTCCAGCCAGGCAGTGCCCGCGATCCGGCCGTCCGCCGCAGGGGTCTGCGCCGGGGCCCGGGCCGGGCGCGCGCCGGACGGCATCCGCGCCGGGGCGACGCCCACCAGCGGCAGCAGCGCCGGTTCGGCCGCGCTCACCGGTTTCTCGGTGAGGTACGAACCCCCGCCGCCGGGCTTCAGCGGATGCACCGGCAGCGGACGCGCCCCGGGGAAGCCCCCCGACTCGGCGAAGCTGTCGTGCACACCGACCCAGACCGCGTTCGCCACGCCCCGGTCCGGGTCCTGCTCGTACACCAGCCGGAAGATGATCCCGGCGGCGAGCATCGAGACGGCCATCGGCATGAAGACGATCAGCTTGAACGCGGTGCCCCAGCGGACCCGTTCGGTCAGCACGGCGAAGATCAGCCCCAGCGCCGTCGCCACGGCGGGCGCGACCGCCACCCACACCGCGTTGTTCTTCACCGCGACGAGGATGCTGTCGTCGGTGAAGATCCGCGCGTAGTTGTCGAAGCCCGCGAAACCGCCGCCGGACTCGTCGAAGAAGGACCGATGGACCGAGTACCCGATCGGGTAGACCACGAGCGCGCCCAGCAGCACCAGCGCCGACAGCAGAAAACCGGCCACGAGGGCTTTACGGGTGCCTGTCACGCTCTTGCGCCGTGGAGCGGCGGGGGCCGCGGGGCCCGTGGGATCCGCCGGTCCCCCCGCTGTCGTCGCGGTGGACACCCCTCAGTCCTTGTACGCCTTGGCGGCGTCCGACTCCAGCTTCCGCTGGATTCCCGCCACATCCTTCGGGTCCTTCAGAAAGTCCTGGAGCCGCTTCCAGAAACCCTCGCCGGGTGTCCCGCCGAACGACTGCGGCATCTGGTCCGACATGTCGAAGCGGAAGTCGTCGCCCGCCGCGATCAGCGCCTTGGCGATGGAACGCTGCACCTCATTGGGGTACACGGCCAGGTCCAGCGATTTGTTCGGGGAGACGAAACCGCCCTCGGCCGCCTGGATCCCCGCCGCGTCCGGCGAGGCGAGGAAGGTCAGCAGCGCCTGCGCGCCCTTGCTGTCCTTGAGCGCCACGGCGGCGTCGCCGCCCGTCACCACCGGCGGTTTCGCGCCGACCGCGGGGAACGGGAACACCTTGGCGTCCTTGCCGATCTCCGCGTCGGTCTGCGCGATGTTGACGCCCACGAAGTCGCCCTCGAAGACCATCGCGGCCTTGGGCTGGTCCCCGCCGGTGAACGTCTGGGTGACCGACGCCGGGAACTCGGTCTGGAGCGCGCCGTCCGCGCCGCCCGCGATCAGGGCCTCCTCGCCGAAGAGCTGCCCGAGGGCGGTCAGCGCCTCCCGTACCGAGGGATCCGTCCACTTGATCTTGTGCTCGGCGAGCCGGTCGTACTTCTCCGGACCCGACTGGGAGAGATAGACGTTCTCGAACCAGTCGGTGAGCGTCCAGCCGTCCGCGCCCGCGACCGACACGGGCGTGACGCCCGATGCGGAGATCGTCTCGGCGGTGGTCAGAAACTCCTGCCAGGTCTTCGGCTCCCGCACGCCCGCGTTCTCGAAGACGGCGCTGTTGTACCAGACCAGCGATTTATTGGCGGCCTTGTAGTAGACGCCGTACTGCTCGCCGTCGACCTGGCCGATCGCCTGCCAGCCCGGCGAGTAGTTTTCGGCCAGCTCCGCCCGGGCCGCCGGTCCGACCGGCTTGGCCCACTCCCGTTCCACCGTCTGCCGGACGGCCCCGGGCTGCGGAAGCATCGCCACATCCGGCGGGCTGCCGCCCGCGATCTTCGTCCCGAGGAAGTTGACGATCGGGTCCTGCGCGGGCACAAAGGTGACCTCGGCCCCGGTCCGCCGTTCGAACTCATCGAGAACCTTGACGAAGTTCTCCTGCTCAGGCCCGCTCCACACCGCTGTGACCTGGATCTTCTCACCGTCCAGCCGGGGGAGTTCGACCCCGGGCGGACTCGGTTTCCCGCTCTCGCCCCCACTGCCGCCCTCATTCCCGCCGCCCCCGTCGCCGCACGCGGCGAGGGTGAGTGCGGCGATGACGGCGAATACCGCTGCGGCCTTGCCCGTGCGAAGAGTTGTGTGCATTTCTGCCCCGTCTCTCGCGTGCGCTGTCCCGTTGCCCGACAGGTGTATGCCCCGGCTCCGGGGGCCCGCAATACCGGACGGGCGACCCGAGAGCCTTTCGTGATCCCTCTGTGAGGTGATCTCGCCCGCGTCCCGCCCGCGCGGCTGCCGAGCCTGGCCGGTTCACCCCTTGCCAACTGCCAACCGGCGCCCGGGGACCGGCCCGGGGGAAGGTCAGGGGTGTACGGGGGAGAGCGGCGGCACCGGGGCCGCGTCCACCAGATGCGCCGCGCGCTCCAGGGCGCTCGCCAGCAGCGCCAGGTCCGTCGGCCCGTTGCCCAGCTCGCGCACCGGACGGCTGGTGGGCGGATCGCCCATCCGCTCCCACTCCAGCGGCACCACGGTCGGCCGCAGTGTCGCCGTGCGCGGAATACGGCCCGTCACCCGGCCGCCCTGGAAGGGCGTCACCCGGCCGTCCGGGAGCATCAGCCTGCCCCGCCCCGGAACGGGATCCTCCGGCCCGGCCGACGCGGGCGGCGCGTCCAGCACCACCCGCAGCCGCGCACCGCGCGCGGGCTCCGTGTCCGCGGTGCGCTCCGGACGGGCCGAGGTCGCCACCAGATGCACCCCGAGCCGCGCGCCGTCCCGCGCCACGGCCTCCAGCGCCCGCACCACCGAACCGGCGGCCGGCCTGCCCGTACTCCCCAGGGCGGGGGCCACCAGCGCGTCGAAGTCGTCCACCAGCACCACCAGCCGGGGCAGCGGCCGCTCGGCGAGTGCCGGGACGCGGTTGCGCGCGCCGGGGCGCAGCCGGAGCGTGCGGCTCGGCGGGGATTCGAGATCGCCCCGCGCCGTGCCGTCGTGCTGCCCGGCTGAGGCGGAGGTGGCTGCGGACGCGGAGGTGGCCGCGGACGCGGAGGTGGCCGCGGACGCGGCTGCGGAGGCGGTGTGAGGGGCCGGGGCGGAGACCGAGGGGGCGGGGGGACGCTGGCCCACCAGCCGCTCCGCGACCTGCCGCCGGGTCTGGCTCTCGGCGAACTCCACCCCGCCCAGCAGCTCGGCACGCCGCTTCAGCTCCGCGCCCAGCGCCTGCGCGAAGGCCCGCATCCGCAGCGGGTCGCTCGCCACCAGGTGCTCGGCGACATGCGGCAGCTCCTCGCAGACCGCGAGCCCCTCGCCGCGCCCGCCGCCCGCTCCGTCGACGAGCAGCAGCCCGACCCGGTCGGGGCGGCCGGCGGCCGCCAGCGAGGCGGCGACCGAGCGCAGCAGCTCGGTGCGGCCACTGCCGGGCGGGCCCTCGATCAGCAGATGGGGGCCGTCCTCGGTGAGATCGAGGGCGACCGGGCCGTCCGGGCCCGCGCCGAGGACCACGGCCCCGTCGGAGGTGCCCGAGGCCCAGCGCGCCATCAGCGAGGCGGGGGTGGCCCGGGCCAGGCCCAGCTCGTCCAGCAGCCGGGCCGACCGGGGCAGCGCCGTGGCTGCGCTCGGGCCGGGGCCCGTGCCCTCGGTGCGCAGCGGGGCGAGCGCCCGCGCGAACCGCTCGGCCCAGGCGGCGGAGACCGCGTCCACGGAGGCCGGGACGCCCTGGCCCGCGGGCAGCCCGCCGGCCGTGCGCAGCAGCCGCAGCGCGGTGGCGACATCGCCGCTGAGTATGGCGACCGCGCCGCACTCGCGGAAGGCGAGCGAGGCTTCGCAGGCCGTCTCGTAGGTGGCGGCTATCGGGGAGAGCGGCGAGGCGGCGGGGGTCTCCGCCAGCACGATCAGATGGATTCCGGCGGCCGGCCCCACGCCCGCCAGCCGGGCCGTGGTCTCGCGCAGCGCGGCCGAGCCGGGGTCTCCGTCGACGACGACGACGGTACGGGGGCCTTCGTGGCCGGCCGCCGCCCGCGCCACCGCGTCGCGGTCGGCGCTGGGCCAGCCGGGGCCGAGCGGGCCGTCGTCCAGCCGCCGGACCAGCTCGGCGGTCCGCGCGGCGGCCTGCTCCTTGTCGTACGCCAGCAGCAGCCGGCAGTCCTGGCCGTGCGCGGGGCGCAGATGCGGCAGCCAGCCGAGCCAGGACCACTCGGCCCTGCGCTCCTCCAGGCTCCGCGCCCGGTCCGCGCTGATCAGCACGATCTCCAGATCGGCCGGCGCGTGCAGCGCGGCGAGCTGCGCCACGGCGGCGCGGGCGGTCCCGGCCAGCCGCTCCCGGGGCCCGGCGAGCCCGAGCGACCCGGCCTCCCGCAGACCGGCGGTGACCGGTACGGACGAGAGCCCGTCCCGGTCGGCGGTGCCCAGCCGCAGCACCAGCGACTCGGGGTGCGCGGGCCCGCGCTCCCACAGCCGGGGCCCGGGGCCGAGGGCGGTGAGCAGTACGGCGGCGGGGTCGGGCCAGATGTCGGAGACGGGGGCGGCGGGGACCGGGGGCTCCGGCTCCGGACGCACCGGCTCCACCGGCTCCTCCCGGCCCCCGGCGAGCCTGCGGGCCCAGGCCCCTATGCCCCGCTTGCGCGGCGGCTCGGGGAGCGGGGCGGGCGGGACGGCCAGGGCCGCGTGGGTGCCGCCCGCGCCGGGCCCGGGCGTGCCGGAGCCGTCCGGCTCCTCGTACGCCGAGTCCGCCGGGTCCGTCGAGCGGACCGGGGCGTACTGCGCGGGCACCCGGGAGGTCAGCCCGAGCGGGGCGGCCCGCGGACCGGCCGCCCCGCTCGTGGATATGGGCGCCCGGACGCCGGGGGCCTCCCCGGCGCTCTCCACGCCCTCGGGGCCTTCGGCGGGCCCGCCGGATTCATCCCCGGATTCCGTGTCTGTGTCCGTGTTCGTGCCCGTGTCGGTGCCGACGGCGGCGGCGGACGACGGCACGCGCAGATGTCCCTCTCCGTCGGGGACCGTCACCAGCGGCGGTACCCGCCCGCCGGCCGTCAGCCGCAGCGTGGACTCGCCCAGCCGCAGCAGCGCGCCCGGGGGCAGCCGCACCGGGCCGGGGCCCACCGGTCTGCCGTCCAGCGAGGTGCCGTTGGTCGAGCCCAGGTCCGCGACGGTGACCCGGCCGTCGTCCCCTATCGTCACCTCGCAGTGCAGCCGCGAGACATCGGGATCGGCCAGCGGGACGTCGGCCTCGGCCGAGCGGCCGACGGTGATCCGGCCGCCGTGCAGCAGATGCACCCCGCCCGCGTCCGGCCCGGCGACGACATGGAGCTGCGCGGAGGTGTCGGTGCCGGGCGGCTCGGCCTCGCCGGGGAAGTGGAGCGAGAGCACCGCACCGTCGACCAGCGGCGGCTCGCCCAGCACCCGGCGCTGGGCGTCGAGGCGCTCGTCTCCCGCGTAGACCACGACGGGGCCGTGGGCGTCCGGCCCGGCGACGGCCGTCGCCAGGGCCGATGCCACGGCGGCCAGCGCCGTGCCGGCGGGCGCGGTGACCAGGACGTCGCACGCGCGCGCGCCCGAGCGCCCGCGCGAGCCGGAGCCCGCTCGGATCCCGGAAACCGCGCCGGACCCGGACGCGCTTCCCGCCGCGGACTGCCCGCCGCGCGGCGCGGACACGGTCAGCCGGAGCTGCATCGCCGTCAGCAATCCCTTCTGCACAGGGCGCCCGGCGGGGGAGCCGCCTCGGACCGCCCCCACCCGGCAGGTCGGCACGGGCCACAGGGCTCCCGCCCCCACGGCTCCGTGCTGAGGGCATCCTCGCACCTGCCACTGACAACACGCCCGGGTACCGGCAATAAGTGATCTTGATTGGTCCGCTCCGGACGGAAAAGTGCCTGGTTGGGTTCTCCCGGCCGCCGGTGTGATGTGTACGGCACACCCGGTGCGGCAACCTTCTCCCCCGCGCGGACGTCTTCTTTCTGCGGCGTCCGGACCGCCGCGACCGCCGCGGACCGCCGCGAGGGCCCGGAGCGTGCCGGACGAAGATCGTCCGGACGGCTCACCGGGTGCGGCCTGTGGACAAACAGCCGGTGTCGCACCCGGCGGCACTAAAGTGGTCCGGAAACCCGGGCGGAGTCACCGCGGGCCCGGAGCACGCAAGGACCACGCAAGGACCACGATCAGCAGGGAGCGCATGACGTGCGGCCTGTAGGCAGCAAGTACCTCCTGGAGCAGCCGCTCGGACGCGGTGCCACGGGCACCGTCTGGCGTGCCCGTCAGCGCGAGACGGCGGGCGCCGAGGCGGCCGTGCCCGGCCAGCCGGGCGAGACCGTCGCGATCAAGGTCCTCAAGGAGGAGCTGGCGAACGACCCGGACATCGTGATGCGCTTTCTGCGCGAGCGCTCCGTCCTGCTCCGGCTCACCCACCCCAATATCGTCAGGACCCGTGACCTGGTCGTCGAGGGGGACCTCCTCGCCCTGGTGATGGATCTGATCGACGGTCCCGACCTGCACCGCTATCTCCGGGAGAACGGGCCGTTCACCCCGGTCGCCGCCGCCCTGCTGACCGCCCAGGTCGCGGACGCGCTCGCCGCCAGCCACGCCGACGGCGTGGTCCACCGCGACCTCAAGCCGGCGAACGTCCTGCTGAAGACCGACGCCGACGGCCAGATGCACCCGATGCTGACCGACTTCGGCATCGCGCGCCTCGCGGACTCCCCGGGCCTCACCCGCGCCCATGAGTTCGTCGGCACCCCGTCCTATGTCGCCCCCGAGTCCGCCGAGGGCCGCCCGCAGACCTCCGCCGTCGACGTCTACGGCGCGGGCATTTTGCTGTACGAGCTGGTCACCGGCCGTCCCCCGTTCGCCGGGGGCACCGCCCTCGAAGTGCTCCACCGCCATCTGACCGAGGAGCCCCGCCGCCCCACCACCGTCCCCGAGCCGCTGTGGACGGTCATCGAGCGGTGTCTGAGCAAGGAGCCGGGCGAGCGGCCCGGCGCCGAGAGCCTCGCCCGCGCGCTGCGCACGGTCGCGGCCGGGGTCGGCGTCCACTCCACGCCCGCCCAGGCCGACGCGGCCTTCGGGGTCGCCGCCCTGCTCACACCGGACCCGTCCCCCGCGCCCGTCCCGCCCACCCCGGGCGCCGCCGACCCCACCCAGGTGCTGCCGGGCAACGCGGGCTCTTTCGACCCCAACGCGGCGACCAGCATGATGCGGGGGACCGGCGGCCCGGCCGGCGCGGCCGACCCGACCAGCGTCCTGCCGCACACGGGAGCCGCCGGGGCCGCGGGAGCCGCGGACCCCACGAGCGTGCTGCCGCACACCGGAGCCGGAGCCGCCGACCCGACCGCCGTGATGCCGCCCGTGCCGCCGCGCCCGGACGGCTCGCCGCAGCCCGGGCCGGGGGATCCGCACCCCTGGCAGTCCCAGCTCCAGGCCGCCCGCGACCGCAATGAGCAGACCCAGGTCCAGTACCTCGACCCGAGCCAGGACCCGCTGCGACGACGCCCCCAGCGCCAGCCCCAGCAGCCGCAACAGCAGCAGTACGCGCCCCAGCAGCATCAGCAGCAGTCCTACCAGCAGCCTCATCAGCCGCAGCCCTACCAGCCGCAGCAACCGCCGCCGCAGCAGCCTCAGCAGCCGCCCCAGCAGCGCCCCCAGCCCCGGCGGCAGCGCCCGCAGCCCCAGCCTCAGCAGCCGCAACAGCAGCAGTACGCGCCCCAGCCGTACGCGCCTCCGCAGCAGCCGCAGGCGCCTCAGCAGCCTCAGCAGCCCCAGCGGCGGGAGCCCAGGCCGCCGCGCCAGCGGAGCGCCAACCCGACCCGGATCCCGGGCCTGGGCTGCCTCAAGGGCTGTCTGGTCTCCCTGCTCATGCTCGTCGTCGCCGGCTGGCTGGTCTGGGAGCTGACCCCGCTCCAGGACTGGGTCGCCCAGGGCAAGGGCTACTGGCACGCGATCGGCGACGGCATCTCGGCGGTCTCCGACTGGATCTCCGAGATCGGCGCGTCGAGCGGCAGCGGCGGCGGTGGCGGCGGCGGGCAGTAGCCGCCGGGCCCGACCGGGCCGGCCCGGTCGAGAGACCGGACCCGGCCACCGAATAGACATGTCGACTTCTGCGGGTTGATTTCGCCCGGAGAAGTGAAGGTTGGTGTCATCCGGGGCACACACGCTCCGGATCCCCGCGTACGTTAGGGACGACGCCAGCCGCTGAGGGAGCAGTCTTGGCACGGAATATCGGCAGCCGGTACACAGCCCACCAGATCCTCGGGCGCGGCAGCGCGGGCACGGTCTGGGCGGGTGAGGGCCCCGACGGGCCCGTCGCCGTCAAGCTGTTGCGCGAGGACCTCGCCTCCGACCAGGAGCTGGTCGGACGCTTCGTCCAGGAGCGCACCGCCCTGCTCGGGCTCGACCACCCCCATATCGTCGGCGTCCGCGACCTCGTGGTCGACGGCAACGACCTCGCCCTCGTCATGGATCTGATCCGGGGCACCGACCTGCGCACCCGCCTCGACCGGGAGCGCCGCCTCGCCCCCGAGGCCGCCGTCGCCATCGTCGCGGACGTCGCCGACGGCCTCGCCGTCGCCCACAAGGCCGGAGTCGTCCACCGGGACGTCAAGCCGGAGAACATCCTGCTCGACATGGAGGGCCCCCTCGGCCCGGCCGGCTCCCACCCCGCGCTGCTGACCGACTTCGGCGTCGCCAAGCTCATCGACACCCCGCGCCGCACCAAGTCCAGCCGCATCATCGGCACCCCGGACTATCTCGCCCCCGAGATAGTGGAAGGCCTGCCACCGCGCGCCGCCGTCGACATCTACGCCCTCGCGACCGTCCTGTACGAGCTGCTCGCCGGCTTCACCCCCTTCGGCGGCGGCCACCCCGGCGCGGTCCTGCGCCGCCATGTCACCGAGACCGTGGTCCCGCTCCCGGGCATCCCCGACGAGCTGTGGCAGCTGATCGTCCAGTGCCTCGCCAAGGCCCCCGCCTCCCGGCTCCGCGCCTCCGAGCTGGGCGTACGCCTCCGCGAGCTGCTGCCGATGCTGGCGGGCATGCCCCCGCTGGACGTCGACGAGCCCGGCACCGAGCCCCAGCCGGAGCCCTACCGGGAGCCCACCCCCGAACCGGCGGCCGAGGCACGCCGCCGGGGCGCGGTCCCGCTCGTCCCCGGCGCGGCCCCCGCCGACTCCAACCGCGACACCCACACCTCCATGCGGGTCCCCGCCCCCGACGAGCTGGCGGGCGGCGCCCACGGCACCGCACGCGCGCCCCGCGCCCCCGGCCAGCCCCGCCCCGGCTCGGCCCGCAACAAGGCCGGCGGCAGAACGTCCGGCGCCTCCGGCCCGCGCCCCGGCGGGGTCTCCCGGGCCGTGCGCAAGCGCCGGATCACCCTCGGCGTCGCGGGCCTGGCCCTCGCCGCCGCCCTCGGCGTGGGCGGCTGGCTGGCCGTCGGCGACGGCGAGAGCACCCCCCCGGCCCGCGATTCCCGCCACTCCACCCCCACCCCCTAGGCCAGTCCCAGAAGGCCCCGGCAAGCCCCGAGGGGCCCCGGGGAGCGCCCCTCCCGGGGCCCGTATGACAGGGACCCGCCGGGAACGTTCCCCGGAGCCGTTACGCTGGACCCGTGGCAGTCGTCGATGTATCCGAAGAGCTGAAGTCCCTCTCCTCGACCATGGGGTCGATCGAGGCCGTCCTGGACCTCGACAGGATGAGGGCCGACATCGCCGTGCTTGAGGAGCAGGCCGCGGCCCCGTCCCTCTGGGACGACCCCGAGGCGGCGCAGAAGATCACCAGCAAGCTCTCCCACCTCCAGGCCGAGCTGCGCAAGACCGAGGCACTCCGCGGTCGCATCGACGATCTCTCCGTCCTCTTCGAGCTGGCCGAGGCCGAGGACGACGCGGACACGCTCGCCGAGGCCGAGTCCGAGCTGACCGACGTCCGCAAGGCGCTGGACGAGATGGAGGTCCGCACCCTCCTCTCCGGCGAGTACGACGAGCGCGAGGCCCTCGTCAACATCCGCGCGGAGGCCGGCGGCGTGGACGCCTCCGACTTCGCCGAGCGCCTCCAGCGCATGTACATCCGCTGGGCCGAGCGCCACGGCCACACCACCGAGATCTACGAGACCTCCTACGCGGAGGAGGCCGGCATCAAGTCGACCACCTTCGTCGTCAAGGCCCCGTACGCCTACGGCACGCTCTCCGTCGAGCAGGGCACCCACCGCCTCGTGCGCATCTCGCCCTTCGACAACCAGGGCCGCCGCCAGACCTCCTTCGCGGGCGTCGAGGTGCTCCCCGTGGTCGAGCAGAGCGACCACGTCGAGATCGACGAGGCCGAGCTGCGCGTGGACGTCTACCGCGCCTCCGGCCCCGGCGGCCAGGGCGTCAACACCACCGACTCCGCGGTCCGGATCACCCACGTCCCCACCGGCATCGTCGTCTCCTGTCAGAACGAGCGCTCCCAGATCCAGAACAAGGCGAGCGCGATGAACGTCCTCCAGGCGAAGCTGCTGGAGCGCCGCCGCCAGGAGGAGCGCGCCAAGATGGACGCCCTCAAGGGCGACGGCGGCAACTCCTGGGGCAACCAGATGCGTTCCTACGTTCTGCACCCCTACCAGATGGTCAAGGACCTGCGCACAGAGTTCGAAGTGGGCAACCCGCAGGCGGTGCTGGACGGCGAGATCGACGGCTTCCTGGAGGCCGGGATCCGCTGGCGCAAGCGCCAGGAGAAGTAACACCGATTCTTCGCACGAAAGGCGCCGGACTCCTCAGGGGTCCGGCGCCTTTCGTATACGAGCCTCTCGCCGCTCCCCGATGAATTCATTCGGACGAGTGAAATCCCCGAATCAGCTCTCTTTGTCGACAAGGTAACTCGGCTCTCTCCGCCCTCCCCCTCTTCTTATGTCACAGTTGCATCCCCGCACGTCGGGCAAGCGTCTCTATTGCGGACATCGCACGCACAACTGTCTTGACGCGTCTGGGGAAACTGGGAAGGGTTGCGCGCGGCATGCGTGTTTCCGGGGCCGATGTGAACCGAGGGGAAAACGAACTCCCCGGCGGATCACCGCCCCGGACCCTGCTCGATTGAACGATTAGCTACTGGGGGTAGCAGCTAGATGACGAAGAAG
Source organism: Streptomyces inusitatus (assembly GCF_014651115.1). Lineage (GTDB taxonomy): Bacteria > Actinomycetota > Actinomycetes > Streptomycetales > Streptomycetaceae > Streptomyces > Streptomyces amakusaensis. The sequence continues at coordinate 39,706 of NZ_BMWG01000021.1, forward strand.
ATGCGGCTCCGTGTGGCGCGAATCGCCGCCGGTGCGGTGATCGTCGCCGGAGCGTCCCTGACCGCCGCGGGCGCTGCCTCGGCCGTCAGCTCCGACTTCAACGTGGGTGCCGACGCCGGTCTCGGCGTCGGCTCGGACGACGATCCCGGCGAAAACACCACCGGCGGCAACACCACCGGTGACCCGGGCACCGTCGGCGGCATCGGTGGCACCGACCCGGGCACCACCGGTAACACCACCGGCGACCCGGGTACCACCACCACGGGTACAACCGGGACCACGGGTACCACCACGACGGGTACGACCGGGACCACGGGTACCACCACGACCGGTACGACGGGTACCACCACGACGGGTACGACCGGGACCACGGGTGCCACCACCACGGGTACGACGGGTACGACGGGTACGACGGGCACCACTGGTACGACCGGTACGACGGGTACGACTGGCACCACCGGTACGACGGGTACGACCGGCACCACGGGTACGACGGGTACGACTGGCACCACGGGTACGACGGGCACGACCGGCACCACCGGTACGACGGGTACGACGGGTACGACTGGCACCACGGGTGCGACCGGCACGACCGGCACGACCGGTACGACTGGCACCACGGGTACGACGGGTACGACCGGCACCACCGGTACGACGGGCACGACCGGCACCACGGGTACGACGGGCACGACCGGCACCACGGGTACGACCGGCACGACCGGCACCACGGGTACGACCGGCACCACCGGCGGCGACACCGGCACCACCGGCGGCGACACCGGCACCACCGGCGGCGAGACCGTCGACGGTGAAGCGGGCGACACCGGCAGCACGGGTGGCGAGACCGTCGACGGTGAAGCGGGCGGCAGCGGCGGTGGCGACACCGGCTCCGACTGCACCGTCAACGCCGACGGCGTCGAGTGCGCCGACAGCGCCGACAACACCGACACCAACAACGCCGGCTCGAAGCCGGTCGAGCAGGGTGCGGCCAAGGAGGAGCTCGCCAAGACCGGCGCGCTGGAGACCACCTACCTGCTCATCGGCGCCGCGACCATGATCGCCGGTGGTATCGGCTTCCGTATGCTGCCGCGCCTCGTCGGCGGCAACCGCACCGCTGCCTGATCCAGGAACGGCGCGGACCGACCCGTACCCCCGTCGCCCACGGTGTCAGAGTCGTGACGGACGGGAGTCGGTGAAGGCCACAGAAGAAGGGCCCGGGGTGTGGCACAGCACCCCGGGCCCTTCTGCGTCCATGTCTCCTACGCGGTGCGCGCGGCCAGCACCGCCAGCACGCCCACCAGCAGGGCCAGCAGCATCAGCAGCGCCGGGTTCAGACCGCCGAACGGGCCGCCCTGCTCCTGTTCGAGCCGCGCGCGGTTCGCCCGGCAGACCGGACAGCGGCCCTCGGTGACCGGGGCCGCGCAGTTGGCGCATACCAATCTGTCATAGGTCATGCGCTCTCCTCCTCCCGCGCGCCGGAGCCGCAGACGCGGACCGTAAGCACAGTTCTCTCCCCACAACGTCCAGGGAAACGCGACTGTTCCCCTACCACTGTGCCAGCTCCCGCGCTTTTCGGCGCGCCCCGCCCGGAGGCCCCCTTGACTGGAGGGACAAAGCGCACAACCCCGGCCGCGGACTGCGCCCGCGAGTCCGCTTCGCGTAGTGTCACGCACACCTACTCCCGGCCGACCATGGTGCACCCGTGATCCGATTCGACAACGTGTCCAAGAGCTATCCGAAGCAGAACCGCCCAGCCCTGCGCGATGTCTCTCTCGATATCGAAAAGGGGGAGTTCGTCTTCCTCGTCGGCTCCTCCGGTTCCGGCAAGTCGACCTTCCTGCGGCTGATCCTCCGCGAGGAGCGCGCCAGCACCGGTCTGGTGCATGTCCTCGGCAAGGACCTGGCCAGGCTCTCCAACTGGAAGGTGCCCCACATGCGCCGCCAGTTGGGCACCGTGTTCCAGGACTTCAGGCTGCTGCCGAACAAGACGGTCGCCGAGAACGTCGCGTTCGCGCAGGAGGTCATCGGCAAGCCCCGCGGCGAGATCCGCAAGGCCGTGCCGCAAGTCCTCGACCTCGTCGGACTCGGCGGCAAGGAGGACCGGATGCCGGGCGAGCTGTCCGGCGGTGAGCAGCAGCGCGTCGCCATCGCGCGCGCGTTCGTCAACCGGCCCATGCTGCTGATCGCCGACGAGCCCACCGGCAACCTCGACCCGCAGACCTCCGTCGGCATCATGAAACTCCTGGACCGGATCAACCGGACCGGTACGACCGTGGTGATGGCGACCCACGACCAGAACATCGTCGACCAGATGCGCAAGCGGGTGATCGAGCTGGAGAAGGGCCGTCTCGTGCGCGACCAGGCGCGCGGCGTCTACGGCTACCAGCACTGAGCCAGAAAAGCGCAAGGAAAGGCTGAACGCACGCGATGCGCGCCCAGTTCGTACTGTCGGAGATCGGCGTAGGTCTCCGCCGCAATCTCACCATGACCTTCGCCGTCATCGTCTCCGTGGCTCTCTCGCTCGCGCTCTTCGGCGGTGCGCTGCTGATGAGCCAGCAGGTCAATACGATGAAGGATTTCTGGTACGACAAGGTCAATGTCTCGATCTTCCTCTGCAACAAGAACGACGCGACGACCAATCGCTCGTCCTGCGGCAAGGGCGCGGTCACCGATCAGCAGAAGCAGCAGATCCAGGCCGATCTCAAGAAGATGTCCATTGTCGAGACCGTCCATTACGAGACCGCCGAGCAGGCGTACAAGCTCTACAAGGAGCAGTACGGAGACACGGCGATCGCGGCGACGATCACGCCGGACCAGATGCAGGAGTCGTACCGGGTCAAGCTCAAGGACCCGGAGAAGTACCAGGTAGTCGCGAGCGCCTTCGCGGACCGGGAGGGCGTCCACCAGGTGCGCGATCAGCGCGACATCCTGGAGAACCTCTTCTCCCTGATGAACGCGATGAGAGTGGCCGCGCTCGTGGTCATGGCGCTGATGCTGGTGATCGCGATGATGCTGATCGTCAACACCGTGCGCGTTTCGGCGTTCAGCCGCAGGCGTGAGACCGGGATCATGCGTCTGGTCGGCTCCTCCAGCTTCTACATCCAGATGCCGTTCATCATGGAAGCGGCCTTCGCCGGGCTCCTCGGCGGCGCGGTCGCCTGCGGATTCCTCCTGCTGGGCCGGTACTTCCTGATCGACAACGGCCTGGCCCTCGCGGACAAGGTGCAACTGATCGAGTTCATCGGCTGGGACGCGGTCTTCACCAAGCTCCCGCTGGTGCTCGCGATCGGTCTGCTGATGCCCGCGATCGCCGCCTCCCTGGCGCTGCGCAAGTACCTCAAGGTGTGACACGCGCCCCCCGGCGCCGTGCGGCAACAGCCGTACGGCGCCTTTCGCTTCGCCTAGACTCGGCGCCATGCCGGGCCCGGATCATCACCGCCGGCCCCGCCGCACCAGCCGCGGGGCGGTCCTGACGTTGGTTTTCGCGACCGTTCTCGCCTCCGCCGCGGCCACCGGATCACTGCCCCGAGAGCAGGACCCCGAGCCCGCCCCGCGCGCCGGGGACCAGGCCTTGGCCCCCGTCGACCAGGACCTGCTGGCCCGGGCCGCCGCCGAGGCCGTCGCGGACGGGAAGTCCGGCACCGAGGCGGCCGAGGAGGTCGTCAGCCGCAGCGGCGACCGCTGGGGCGCGGTGTACGACAAGGGCGAGTACGAGACATTCCGCCAGGCCCTCGACGGCGAGTACACGGGCGTCGGCCTGGTGGCCCGCCGCGACGGGGACGGGCTGGTCGAGATCGCCGACGTGCGCGCCGGGGGCCCGGCGGGCCGGGCCGGCATCCGGGCCGGCGACCGGCTGCGCACCATCGACGGCGAGCGGGTCGACCGGCGGCCCGTCACCGAGGTCGTGGGCCTGCTGCGCGGCCGGGACCGTACGCATGTGGCCCTGGGCCTGGAGCGCGCGGGCCGGTCCTGGACCCAGTCCCTGACCCGTACGAAGCTGAGCACCGAGTCCGTCACCGTCCGGCGGCTCGACGGCGGCGCGGTGCTGATCAGGGTCGCGGCCTTCACCCGGGGCACCGGCGGCCGGGTCCGGGAGGCCGTCCGGCGGGCCCCCGAGGGCGCGGGAGTCCTGCTGGACCTGCGCGGCAACAGCGGCGGTCTGCTCCATGAGGCCGTCGACGCCGCCTCCGTCTTCCTCGACGGCGGACTGATCGCCACCTATGACGTACGGGGGAAGCAGCGCGCGCTGTACGCGGAGCCCGGCGGCGACACCGCCAGGCCCGTGGTGGCGCTGGTCGACGGCGGCACGATGAGCGCGGCCGAGCTGGTCACCGGGGCGCTGAAGGACCGGGGCCGGGCGGTGACCGTCGGCGCCCGCACCTTCGGCAAGGGCTCGGTGCAGATGCCGAGCCGGCTGCCCGACGGCTCGGTGGCCGAGCTGACCGTCGGCCACTACCGGACCCCGGCCGGCCACGATGTCGACGGCGAGGGCATCACCCCCGACGTACCGGCCGCCGAGGGGGCCGAGAAGCGGGCCGTGGCCGTGCTCGACGGCCTCGGCGCGGCCTCCTGAATCCTGGGCGTAAATCTGTTGCGCCGTAGTGCGAAAATGAACGCACTATGGCTAAGGAAAAGGACCCAGGGCGCAAGCTGATCGCGCAGAACAAGAAGGCGCGGCACGACTACCACATCATCGACACCTATGAGTGCGGTCTCGTGCTGACCGGTACCGAGGTCAAGTCGCTGCGGCAGGGGCGGGCCTCCCTGGCGGACGGCTTCGTCCAGATCGACGGTCACGAGGCATGGCTGCACAACGTCCATGTGCCCGAGTACACCCAGGGCACCTGGACCAACCACGCCGCCCGGCGCAAGCGCAAGCTGCTGATGCACCGGGCCGAGATCGACAAGCTGGAGTCCAAGTCCCAGGAGACGGGTCACACGATCGTGCCCCTGGCGCTCTACTTCCGGGACGGCCGGGCCAAGGTCGAGATCGCTCTCGCGCGCGGCAAGAAGGAGTACGACAAGCGCCAGACCATGCGCGAGCGCCAGGACCGGCGCGAGGCCGACCGCGCGATGTCGGCGGTCCGCCGCCGTCAGCGGAGCGCGTGACCGGGTTAATAAGCTGGCATCCGGCCGGGTCGGTCACGTACGATGGCACTGCCCCCCACCACAGGGGCGCATTTTGAAAAATCAACATGGGGATGATCGGTTTCGACAGCGGATGTCGAAGCAGGTGAAGCGAGTCGAGGAAGCGGCAATGATCTCGTTAACCATATGTCGCAAACAATAATCGCCAATTCTAAGCGCGATAACTCCGAAGCCTTCGCTCTCGCTGCCTAATAAGCAGTAGAACGAACCTTCACTCATGGAGCGTCAGCCCGGGGACTGTTCCCGACCCGGCTCCTGGCGTCAACTAGGGAACTAAACCTCTAGACCCGGTCACGGGGATTAGAGGGAAATCAAACAGTGACTGAGCCCGTCGGAGACTTGTCCGTGTGATCTCCGGGGCCGAGAAAATCGCAGCGGACTGCACTCGGAGAAGCCCTGATTCCGCACCGTTGGACGCGGGTTCGATTCCCGCCATCTCCACTTCATCCCATGTGGGCAAAGGCCCGGCTGCCATCGCAGCCGGGCCTTTGTCATGCCCGCCCGGCCCCGCGACCCCGCCCGGAGCCGCTGCCCCGCCCGCCGCCGCTGCCCCGCCCGCTGCCCCGCCCGCCGCCGAGCCCGCCGCGATGCCGCCCAGGATCGAGGTCACCGCCAGCGTCATGCCCTCGTTCAGCGCGCCCCGGGGCGTCAGCCGCTGCACCAGCGTCATCCCCGTCACCATCGCCGGGGCGGTCGCCGCCCCCGCCACGAGCAGGGCGAGGGAGAGTGCCACCGCCGAGCCGGTACGGGCGGCGGCTCGGTGGCGCGCCGGCCGGTGAAGATCAGCACCCCTGTCAGCAGCAGCGCCGCGCCGATCAGGGTGCCCGCCTCCGGGAAGAGCGCCGAGCACAGCAGCGCGGCGGCGACCGGCCCCGCCGTGAAGCCCACCTCGTCGGCGGTCTGCTCGAAGGAGTTCGCGGTGTGCAGTGAGGCCGGGTCGTCCCGGTGCAGGTGGGCCCAGCGGGCCCGCGACATGCCACCCGTGTTCGGGGTGGTGGCGGTCGCCGCGTAGGCCGCGAACAGTGTCCAGTCGGGCGCGTCCAGACGTACGCACACCACCAGCGCGAGCGAGCCGAGCACCGCGAGCACGACGGCGGGCACCGCCACCCGGGCCTGCCCGTGCCGGTCCACCAGCCGCGCGGTCCAGGGCGCGACCAGTGCGGTGACGGCCAGCCCGGTGGCGGTGACCGCCCCGGCGAGCGCGTAGGAACCCCGCGACCCGGCGATCATGATCACCGCGCTGACGGCGAACATGCCCATCGGGAGCCGGGTCAGCAGCGCGCCCGCCGTGAAGGCGCGCACCCCCGCGACCGAGATCGCCGCCGGGCGGCTCGATGTCTCCTTCGGCTACGCCGCCGGGCTCGAACAGCCGCTCCGGGGCCTGCTTGAGCATCAGTTGGTGCGGTACGAGCCGCTGGCCGTGATCCTGCCGTACGGCCATCCGCTGGCCGGGCGGGACAGCGTGCCGCTGGGCGCGCTCGCGGGGGAGTCGGTCTACGCGGGGGCGGGCAACCCCCGGACCCCGGAGTGGACGGAACTCGCGGGGCGGCTCTTCGCGGGGCGCGGCATCGCCGTGCTGCCGCCCACCCCCATGGCCGTGGGCGCGGAGGAGTTCCGCCGGGTGATGGCCAGGGACCGCAGACCGGTTCTGGCGGTCGCCGACTTCCCCGCGATGCCCGGCGGTGTGCTGCTGCCGCTCACCGATCCCGTACCGCTCGCCCCGCTCTCGATGGTGTGGCGGCGGGGGCTGCGGCACCCGGGGCTGGACGCGCTGCGGGCGGCGGCCGGCTGTTCAGGGACCCTTCGCGCTGGCTGCCCGGTGCCGCGCCGGAGTGAGCGCTGTGGGCCATGCGGGGGATCTCGACGCCATACGAACGCAAGCGGGCGGCCGGGGCGTTCATATACGCGACAGCCGGGCGCGCGTCCGCCGCCCGGCCCGTACCGCAGAACGGGAGAACGGCTCCATGGCTCCAGGCACGATGGGCAGGGCGACGGCGCTCGGCGCGGTCCTGCTGTCCCTCCTCGCGACCCCCGCGCACGCCGCGCACGCCCCCTCGCCCGTACCGGAGCGCGCACCGGAGCGCGCGGCGGCCCTGCCCGCCGCCGCTCCCGACCCGGTGGCGCTGAGGGCGGCGCTGCGCTCGGCGCTGGCGAACGGGGCGCCGGGGGCGCTGGCGAGGGTCGACGACAACGGCAAGGCGCACCGGCTGGCCGAGGGACTCGCGGACCGGGGGACCAAGCGGGCGATCACCGCCGAGGACCGGTTCCGGATCGGCAGCGTCACCAAGACCTTCACCACCGTGGTGCTGCTCCAGTTGGTGGACGAGGGGGTGCTGGGGCTGGACGACCCGGTCGTCAAGCATCTGCCGGGGGCGCTGCCCAACAAGAAGATCACTGTGCGCCATCTGCTCGGCAACCGCAGCGGGCTGTACGACTACACCAACACCCTCTTCGCCCGTACCGTCTCCGGCTTCGAGGCCGTGCGGAACAAGGTCTTCACCCACCGGCAGCTGCTCGACCTCTCGCTGGCGAAGGCCGCGACGGGCTCGCCGGGCGGGGCCTACGCGTACTCCAACACCAACTTCGTGGTCGCGGGCATGCTGATCGAGAAGCTCACCGGCACCTCCACCGGGGCGGCCTACCGGGAGAGGATCATCACCCCGCTGAAGCTCGCCGACACCTTCTACGTGCACCCCGAGACCGCCCTCCCCGGACGGCACTCCAAGGGGTATCTGACCTCCGACGACTCGGGGACCTCCCTGGTCGACGCCACCCGTCAGACGGCGTCCTGGGCGCAGAGCGCGGGCGCGATCATCTCCAGCGCCCGCGATCTCAACACCTTCTTCTCCGCGCTGCTGCGCGGCGAGCTGACCTCCGCCGCCCGGCTGACCCAGATGCGGCGCTGGACCACGGTCAACAGCACCCAGGGGTACGGGCTGGGGCTGCGCCGCCGCGATCTGTCCTGCGGGGTCTCGGTCTACGGGCACACCGGGGCCGTGCAGGGGTACTACACCTACTCCTTCGCCTCCGGGGACGGGAAGCGCTCCCTCACCTCCTTCGCCAACGCGTCCAACAACGCCGCCGTGCTGAACACCCTGCCGCGCACGCTGGAGGCCGCCTTCTGCGGTACGGAGGCCACCGCGCGCACCGCCGCCCCCGCCGAGCGCGAGGACATCGCGCCGGACGTCGTACGCCGCTGACCGCCCCCCGGGCCGTCGCCCCCGACCGTCCCCCGACCGCCCCCGGGCCGCCGCCCGCGCCGAGCCGGTCCGATCCCGGCAGAAGGAGGGGTTCCGGCCGCCCGCCGGGACAGGCACTCTGGAGGGAGACCCGGGGCGGGGCGCACGGCCAGCCCGGGCCGGACCCGGTGTCCCCGAGCCAGTGACCTTGAGGCGGTGACAGGCGCATGACGGCAGCTGCGACCGGTACGGCTCCCCACGACTGGCGGTTCGACTCCGGCCGCCTCTGTCTGGACCTGATGGCGACCGGCGAAGGCGAATCGGCGGGCGGGGAGCCGCTGGCGGGGGCCGGCCGGCTGGCCCGCTGGCTGCTCGGCGCGGGGCTGCTGCCCGCCGGGACCCCGGTGGGCGCGGTGGCCGGGCCCTGGGTCGAGCGGTTCATACAGCTGCGGAGCTGGACCGATCAGCTGGTACGGGCGGAACTCGACGGCCGCTCGGCGGAGTCCGCGCTGGAGCGGATCAACGCCGTGGCGGCCGGCCCGCCCCCGGCGATCCGCGCGGTGCGGGACACCGACGGCGCTCTGGTGCGCACGCTCGGCACCCCGCCGGAGTGCGGCGCGCTGCTGGCGGCGGTGGCCCGGGACGCGGTGGAGCTGCTGACCGACCCGGCGGCCCGGTCGGGGCTGCGGCAGTGCGCGGGGGAGGGGTGCCGGCGGGTGTACCTGGACACCTCGCGCGGCCACCGGCGGCGCTGGTGCTCCAGCGAGGTCTGCGGCAATCGCGAGCGGGTCGCCCGCCACCGCCGCCGCGCCGCCGTGGCCCGGACCTGAAGCGTGTTGCGGAAGTGTCCTCGAAGACACTCCCTAAGACGACATCGGTCCATTGGGCCTCCCTGATCCCCCTCACCCCATTCGCCCCACCCGCATCGCCCGCACCCACCTCGTACCGGTCAACTCCCGTACCAGGTACGGATGTTTTCGGCCAGGCTTTGAATGCCTCCCCGCCCTTCTCCGTAGGAGAGAGGGACAAGGAGTCAGCCGAGAGCCGCCGACACCAAGGTCTCGACCGGGAGGTTGCAGGTGCGCAAAGATGCGGCCGTGGCCGATGACCGTCCGCACAGGACCCGCCATCGCAGCGAGAACGCGCGCCGTGACTCCTCGGTCCCCGAAGAGGAACTCATGCGCGCGCTGTATCGCGAACACGCGGGGCCTCTGTTCGCCCATGTACTGCGACTCGTCGCCGGGGACCGGCAGAGGGCCGAGGACGTGGTGCAGGAGACGCTCATCCGTGCCTGGAAGAACGCCGGTCAGCTCAACCGGGCGACCGGATCGGTCCGCCCCTGGCTGGTGACGGTCGCACGCCGCATCGTCATCGACGGCCACCGCAGCCGGCAGGCCCGGCCGCAGGAGGTCGATCCGTCGCCGCTGGAGGTCCTGCCCGCGGAGGACGAGATCGACAAGGCGCTGTGGCTGATGACGCTCTCGGACGCGCTCGATGATTTGACACCCGCGCATCGGGAAGTTCTTCTCGAAACGTATTTCAAGGGGCGCACGGTCAACGAGGCGGCCGAGACGCTCGGCATACCCAGCGGCACGGTGCGCTCCCGGGTGTTCTACGCGCTCCGGTCCATGAAACTCGCGCTGGAGGAGAGGGGGGTCACGGCATGACCATGCCGGATCGGGAATCCGTGCACGACGCGGTCGGCGCGTATGTGCTCGGTGTTCTCGACGACGCGGAAGCGTCGGCGTTCGAGGCGCATCTCACGGAGTGCGAGAGCTGTTCGGCCGGCGTCGAGGAACTCTCCGGGCTGGAGCCGATGCTCGCGGCCCTGGCCGGGGCGCCGCCGCTGGATCGCACGGAGCGGGCGGACCGGGCGGAGCGCACGGACCGGACGGATGTGACGCCCCCGCGATTCATGCCCCTGGAGCCCGCGCCGCCGGGCCCCAGGGTGCTGAACGGACTGCTCGGCGAGGTGGCGGCCCGCCGCGCCGCGGCCCGCAGACGCGGCAGAATCCTGGTGGCCGTCGCGGCCGTACTGATCATCGGCGGCCCCGCCGTCGCCGTCGTGACCATCGCCCGGGGGGACGGCGCGGCGGCCCGGCCCGGCGGCCGTCACCCCACCCCGGCCGAGCACGCCTTCTTCCACGACATCGAACGGAAGTCCGAGGCGACCGACTCCGCGACCCAGGTCAACGCCTCCGTCGGCATCGAGCGCAAGGACTGGGGCACCCACGCCGTCCTCCGGCTGAAGAACATCAAGGGCCCGCTCAAGTGCCTGCTCGTCGCCGTCTCCAAGTCCGGCGAGGAGGAGATCATCACCTCCTGGGCCGTCCCCGGCGGCGGCTACGGCCTGGCCGACGGCCCGGACGACACCTCCAGAAGACCGCTGTACATCCACGGCGGGGCGGCCATGGACCATGCCCAGATCGACCGCTTCGAGGTGCGTACGTTCGACGGCAGGAAGCTCGTGGAGGTCGACGCCTGACAGATTCGCCCCCTTCGCGTACGGTTGGCGGCTGCCCAGTGCACGTCAGAAGGGGGCCTCGGTGGCCGCGCAGGAAGCCGCTGTCGACGCTGTCGATCAGTCCGCGGGGGACGCAGTCCAGGAGGACTCCGCCCGCGGATCCGCCCCGGAGGACTCCGTCCGGGACCGCGAGATCGCCGTTGAGCAGGAACATCTCGACCGGGTCTACCACCGGTTGGAGGAGAAGATCGACGAGGCGGAGTTCCTGATGAAGGACGCCGCCAAACTCGGGCAGGTCGGCACCCCCGGGGCGCTCGCCGAGCGGGACGCGCAGGTCTTCCGCGCCGGCGTCCACCTCAGTCGCCTCAACAACGAGTTCGAGGACTTCCTCTTCGGCCGCATCGACCTGCTGCTGGGCAAGGACGGCGAGCGCGGCCCGGACGGCGCGTTCACCTCGGTGGAGCCCGCCGACGACGCGGTGCGCCCCGACAGCACCGCCGACATCGCCGAGACCCTCCACATCGGCCGGATCGGCGTCCTCGACACCGACTACGCGCCCCTGGTGATCGACTGGCGGGCCCCCGCGGCGGCCCCCTTCTACCGGTCCACCCCGGTCGCGCCCGGCCGGGTGGTCCGCCGCCGGGTCATCCGCTCCAAGGGCCGCCGGGTCCTCGGGGTCGAGGACGACCTGATGCGCCCCGAGCTGACCGCCCGTCTGGACGGCTCCGTACTCCCGGTCATCGGCGACGGCGCGCTGATGGCCGCCCTCGGGCAGGCCCGCAGCCACACCATGCGCGACATCGTCGCCTCCATCCAGGCCGAACAGGACATGGTCATCCGGGCCCCCGCCGCCTCCGTGACCTATGTGGAGGGCGGCCCGGGCACCGGGAAGACCGCCGTCGCGCTGCACCGGGCCGCGTATCTGCTCTACCAGGACCGCAGGCGGTACGCGGGCGGCATCCTGATCGTCTCGCCGACCCCGCTGCTCGTCGCCTACACCGAGGGCGTGCTGCCCTCGCTGGGCGAGGAGGGGCAGGTCGCCATCCGCGCGGTGGGCCATCTGGTCGACGGCGCGGAGGCCACCGCGTACGACGAGCCGGCCGTGGCGCGGATCAAGGGCTCGGCCCGGATGCTGAAGGTCCTCCGCAACGCCTCCCGGGGCGCGCTGGAGCGCCCGGGCCCCACGGTGACCGTGCTGGACGGACAGCTCGCCCTCGGCGACGAGGAGACCCCGGGCACGCCCGAGCGCCTCCGCGTGGTCGCCTTCGGCCGCCGGCTGGAGCTGGAGGCCGACGACCTGCGCCGCATCCGCAACAACGTCCTCGGCGGCACCGCCCCGGTCAATCTGCTGCGCCCGCGCGCCCGCAGGCTGCTGCTGGACGCGCTGTGGTCGCGCTCGGGGGCGGCCGGCCGCCACACCGACCAGGAGCTCGCCGCCGAGCTGCGGTCCTCCTTCGACGAGGACGTCACCGGCGAGGACAGCTTCCGGCTCTTCCTGGACGAGTGGTGGCCCGAGCTGACCCCGCGCGGGGTGCTTGCCGCCATGGCCGACGAGCGGCGGCTCGGCCGCTGGGCGCGCCGGATCCTCAACCCGGGCGAGATCCGCCGGCTGGCGCGCTCGCTCCGGCGGGCCGGCGAGGACGGCAAGGGTCCCCTCTCGGTGCACGACGTGGCGCTCCTGGACGAGCTCCAGACGCTGCTGGGGGCTCCGGCGCGGCCGAAGAAGAAGCGCGAGCTGGACCCGCTGGACCAGCTCACCGGTCTTGAGGAGCTGATGCCCCAGCGCGAGGAGACCCAGCGCGAGCGGGCCGAGCGGCTGGCGGCGGAGCGCACCGAGTACGCGCACGTCATCGTCGACGAGGCGCAGGACCTCACCCCGATGCAGTGGCGCATGGTCGGCCGCCGCGGGCGGCACGCCACCTGGACGATCGTCGGCGACCCGGCGCAGTCCTCCTGGCCCGAGCCGCAGGAGGCGGCCGAGATCCGCGACGAGGCGCTCGGCACCCGTCCGCGCCGCCGCTTCCAGCTCACCGTCAACTACCGCAACCCGGCGGAGATCGCCGAGCTGGCGGCCCGGGTGCTGGCGCTGGCGATGCCCGGGATGGAGTCCCCGGCGGCGGTCCGCTCGACGGGGATCGTGCCCCGGTTCGCCGCCGTGGGCGGGGCGGAACTGGCCGAGGTGGTGCGCGAGGAGGCGCGCCGGCTGCTGGAGCGGGTGGACGGCACGGTCGGCGTGGTCGTCGCCATGCACCGCCGCGAGGAGGCCGCGCGCTGGCTGGCGGGTCTGGGCGAGCGGGTGGTGGCACTCGGCTCGCTGGAGGCGAAGGGCCTGGAGTACGACGCGACCGTCGTGGTCAGCCCGGCGGAGATCGCCGACAACTCCGCGGTCGGACTCCGTGTGCTGTATGTCGCACTCACCCGGGCGACCCAGGAGCTGACGGTGATCTCGGGCGGCCGTGACGAGCCGGACGCGGAGGGCGTGCCCCGGCTGCTGCGCGAGGACGCGGCCGAGCCGCCGCGCGAGCAGGAGGCGGGCGGGCAGCCGCCCCGCCAGGCGCGCGGCAGACGCTCCGGGGGGCGGCGGCGCGAGCGGTCCCCGTCCGGTGACCGGAATCCGCAGACCCGTTCGGACCAGACCCGTTCGGACCAGGCACGGGAGTGACGAGGAGTCAACCCGCGCGGGGGGAATCACTTACCGGGGTGGTTTGTTAGCCTGGTTGTGGCACCGGCTCGATCCAAGCCCCCGGGCCCAACCTTCGTCGCTTCGAGCGACCACTTGCCGCGAGGCGAGCATGGCGGGTCGGTGCCACTCACTCTTCGTTCAGCAGGTCCATGCCACCGGCTCCCCGGCGGCATGGACCTGTTGCCGTTGGGCCGCCCGAGGTCTCCCGGGGTCTCCCTGGGCCGTTCGGGGGTTCCCGCCGAGGGGATTTCTCCCGTATCACGGAATTCGCTTTCCGAAAACAAAACGACCACTATTACCGGCTACCGGCTGGTAGGTGCGACCATCGGTAAAGCGTCCGCCCGGGGTGCCCCCGCAGCGGGCGCATAGCAATGAAGCTAGGGAAAGCAGAGGAACCCGGTCATGGCAACGGCGCCCAGCGTCTCGTATTCGATGACGGTCCGGCTGGAGGTGCCCGCGAGCGGAACCGCGGTCTCCCAGCTCACCACGGCCGTGGAGTCCTCCGGCGGCTCCGTGACCGGTCTGGACGTGACCGCTTCCGGCCACGAGAAGCTCCGGATCGATGTGACCATCGCGGCCACCTCCACCGCGCACGCCGAGGAGATCGTCGAAGAGCTCCGCGGCATCGAGGGCGTCGTCCTCGGCAAGGTCTCCGACCGTACGTTCCTGATGCACCTCGGCGGCAAGATCGAGATGCAGTCGAAGCACCCCATCCGCAACCGTGACGACCTCTCGATGATCTACACCCCGGGTGTGGCGCGGGTCTGCATGGCCATCGCGGAGAACCCCGAGGACGCCCGCCGTCTCACCATCAAGCGGAACTCGGTCGCCGTGGTCACCGACGGCTCCGCCGTCCTCGGCCTCGGCAACATCGGCCCGATGGCCTCCCTGCCGGTGATGGAGGGCAAGGCCGCCCTGTTCAAGCGGTTCGCCGGCATCGACGCCTGGCCGATCTGCCTGGACACCCAGGACACCGACGAGATCGTCGCGATCGTCAAGGCCATCGCGCCCGGCTTCGCCGGGATCAACCTGGAGGACATCTCCGCGCCCCGCTGCTTCGAGATCGAGGCCCGGCTGCGCGAGGCCCTGGACATCCCGGTCTTCCACGACGACCAGCACGGCACCGCCATCGTGGTCCTCGCCGCGCTCACCAACGCGCTCCGCGTCGTCAACAAGGCGGTCGGCGACGTACGGGTCGTCATGTCCGGCGCCGGCGCGGCCGGCACGGCCATCCTCAAGCTGCTGCTCGCCGCCGGTGTGAAGCACGCGGTGGTCGCCGACATCCACGGCGTGGTGCACGCGGGCCGCGAGGACCTCGTCGACGCCGCCCCCGAGTCCCCGCTGCGCTGGATCGCCGACAACACCAACCCCGAGGGCGTCACCGGCACCCTGAAGCAGGCCGTGGTCGGCGCGGACGTCTTCATCGGCGTCTCCGCCCCGAACCTGCTGGGCGCGGAGGACGTCGCCGCGATGGCGGACGGCGCGATCGTCTTCGCGCTCGCGAACCCGGACCCCGAGGTGGACCCGGCGATCGCCCGCCAGACCGCCGCGGTCGTCGCCACCGGACGCTCCGACTTCCCGAACCAGATCAACAATGTACTGGTCTTCCCGGGTGTCTTCCGCGGTCTGCTGGACGCCCAGTCCCGCACCGTCAACACGGAGATGATGCTCGCCGCCGCGACCGCGCTGGCCGACGTCGTCACCGAGGACGAGCTGAACCCGAACTACATCATCCCCTCGGTCTTCAACGACAAGGTCGCCGGAGCCGTGGCCGGAGCCGTCCGCACGGCCGCCAGGGCCGCCGCCGCCCCCGTCGCCCAGGACCAGTAGCCCGGGCGCGCGCGAGGGCCGGCCCGGACACCCGGGACCGGCCCTCCCGCGCGTGATCGGCCCGATCATGCCCCGGCGCGCCCCGGGGACGGCCCCGGAGCGCGCCCCCAGACCCCTCCCAGGCGGCCTCGGAGCCCCTCTGGGCGGCCGGGGCACGGGCGGGGCCTGTACGGACCGTGAGCGCCGCCCCAGGACGATCAAGGGGGATCCCCCCGGTCGCCGAGGGCTCCGCGGCCACTTACAGTTCTCCCGACGGCCCCTCTTGGGCGGTGCGCCCATGGCCTGACCTCCGGCGCGTCGTGGGATGCCGGGCCCCGGCAGCCGATCTAGGGTGGCGGACCATGGCCCCGGCGGCTCCACGGAGTCCCCGCCTGGTGAACGGAGCGTCACCACGATGTGGTAGTGGCGCTTTTCGTGTGACTCAGGAGGGTGCCGGATTGGCGTTCCCGCCATTGGTGGGGGCAGGATGCGTAACCGGGCGAGAGGGTCTGATGCAGACCCTGGTCCGGGGACTGTCAGAGGGCCCTGGCAGCATCGGCTTCGATCTCACGCCTCACAGGCAAGTAGAAACACGGGAGTAAGAACATGAACCGCAGTGAGCTGGTGGCCGCGCTGGCCGACCGCGCCGAGGTGACCCGCAAGGACGCCGACGCCGTGCTGGCCGCCCTCGCCGAGACTGTCGGCGAGATTGTCGCCAAGGGCGACGAGAAGGTCACCATCCCCGGCTTCCTGACCTTCGAGCGCACCCACCGTGCCGCTCGTACCGCGCGTAACCCGCAGACCGGCGACCCGATCCAGATTCCGGCCGGTTACAGCGTGAAGGTTTCGGCGGGCTCGAAGCTGAAGGAAGCGGCCAAGGGCAAGTAAGGCCCCTGGGCCTGACTGTCCGACCGCTGAAACATCACAAGGGCGGCCACCTTGCCAAGGTGGCCGCCCTTGCTGTGTCCCCGGGAGCCCCGCGGGGCCCCCGGGGGACGGTGTCAGCGGCCCGGGAGCTCCACCTTCGCCCCGAGCTTCACCAGCTTGTCCATGAAGTTCTCGTAACCCCGGTTGATCAGGTCGATCCCATGCACCCGGGAGGTGCCCTGGGCGGCCAGCGCCGCGATCAGATACGAGAAGCCGCCCCGCAGGTCGGGGATGACCAGATCCGCGCCCTGGAGCTTCGTCGGACCCGACACCACCGCCGAGTGGAGGAAGTTCCGCTGGCCGAAGCGGCAGTCCGAGCCGCCCAGGCACTCGCGGTACAGCTGGATGTGCGCACCCATCTGGTTGAGCGCGGAGGTGAATCCGAGCCGGGACTCGTAGACCGTCTCGTGGACGATGGAGAGGCCCGTCGCCTGGGTGAGCGCCACCACCAGCGGCTGCTGCCAGTCGGTCTGGAAACCGGGGTGCACGTCCGTCTCCAGGGCGATCGCGTTCAGCGTGCCGCCCGGGTGCCAGAAGCGGATGCCCTCGTCGTCTATCTCGAACGCCCCGCCGACCCGGCGGTAGGTGTTCAGGAAGGTCATCATCGAGCGCTGCTGGGCGCCCCGCACATAGATGTCGCCCTCGGTCGCCAGCGCCGCCGACGCCCAGGAGGCCGCCTCCAGACGGTCCGGCAGCGCCCGGTGGGTGTAGCCGCCGAGCCGGTCGACACCGGTGATCCGGATCGTCCGGTCGGTGTCCAGCGAGATGATCGCGCCCATTTTCTGGAGTACGGAGATCAGATCCTCGATCTCCGGCTCCACCGCGGCGTTCGACAGCTCGGTGACGCCCTCCGCCAGCACCGCCGTCAGCAGCACCTGCTCCGTGGAGCCGACCGAGGGGTACGGCAGCCGGATCTTGCAGCCGCGCAGCCGCTGCGGGGCCTCCAGATACTGGCCGCCCTCGCGCTTCTCGATCGTCGCGCCGAACTTCCGCAGCACGTCGAAGTGGAAGTCGATCGGCCGGCCGCCGATGTCACAGCCGCCGAGACCGGGGATGAAGGCATGGCCCAGCCGGTGCAGCAGCGGACCGCAGAACAGGATCGGGATGCGCGAGGAACCCGCGTGGGCGTCGATGTCGGCCACATTGGCGCTCTCGACGTGCGTCGGGTCCAGCACCAGCTCGCCCGGCTCGTCACCCGGGCGGACGGTCACGCCGTGCAGCTGGAGCAGTCCGCGCACCACCCGCACATCGCGGATGTCGGGCACATTGCGCATTCTGCTCGGCTCGCTGCCGAGGAGGGCGGCGACCATGGCCTTCGGCACCAGGTTCTTGGCGCCTCGGACGCGGATCTCGCCCTCCAGCGGGGTCCCGCCGTGGACAAGCAGTACATCGTCTGTGCCGGTCATGAATCTCGCGTTCCGGAGGGTGTCCCCTCCAGTGGAGCGAGGGGAGGTCGGGCAGAGGGTCAGAGAAAAGGGTAAGGGGCGGGGATCCCGCCGCAGTAAGGGCCGGGAGCCTCCACGACGTCATGAGTTCGCTACAGCACGCTGGGTTCCGCCCCGCCTTCGGAGTGTCACCTTCCGGATGGTTCCGGGGTGCCGTCACGGCCCATTCTGGGGGGTGGGGCCGAGCGGTCGGACGGTCGGCCCCCGCGCGGGGCGAAGATGCGGGATCATGTCTCGCATGACCGAGGTGTCCTCGCTCACAGGGCGGCTGCTCGTCGCCACACCCGCCCTCGCGGACCCGAATTTCGACCGCGCCGTCGTCCTGCTGCTCGACCACGACGACGAGGGCTCCCTCGGCGTGGTCCTCAACCGGCCCACCCCCGTGGGAGTCGGCGACATCCTGGAACCCTGGGCCCCGCTCGCGGGCGAGCCCGGAGTCGTCTTCCAGGGCGGCCCCGTCTCCCTCGACTCCGCACTCGGCGTCGCCGTGATCCCCGGCGACGAGGGCCCGGCCGGCTGGCGCCGGGTGTACGGGGCGATCGGCCTGGTCGACCTGGAAGCCCCGCCCGAACTGCTCGGCGCGGCCCTCGGCTCGCTGCGCATCTTCGCCGGATACGCGGGCTGGGGCCCCGGCCAACTGGAGAACGAGCTCGACGACGGCGCCTGGTACGTCGTCGAGTCCGAACCCGGCGACGTCTCCTCGCCCCGCCCCGAGTCCCTCTGGCGGGCCGTCCTGCGCCGCCAGCGCAGCGAACTGGCCATGTTCGCCACCTACCCCGACGACCCCTCGATGAACTGACCCCCGAGCCCCGCCTCCGTATGCGTGCCCGTCCCCGGAACCACCAGACCCGTCTCGTACGCCACGATCACCAGCTGCGCCCGGTCCCGCGCGCCGAACTTCCCCAGCAGATGACTCACATGCGTCTTCACCGTGGAGACGCCGACATACAGCCGCCGCGCGATCTCCGCGTTGTTCAGCCCCCGGGCCACCAGCTCCAGCACCTCGCGCTCCCGGCCGGTCACCGAGCCCAGACCGGCCGCGTCCGGCCGGGCCGGACCCGGCCGCCGCGCGAACTCGGAGATCAGCCGCCGGGTCACCGCCGGAGCGATCAGCGCGTCCCCCGCCGCCACCACCCGCACCGCCGCCAGCAGCTCCGAGGGCGGGGTGTCCTTGAGCAGAAAGCCGCTCGCGCCCGCGCGCAGCGCCCCGTACACATGGTCGTCCAGGTCGAACATGGTCAGCATCAGCACCCGGGTCCGAGCCGTCTCCGGGAACGAGCAGATCAGCCGGGTCGCCTCGATGCCGTCCAGCACCGGCATCCGCACATCCATCAGCACCACGTCCGGCCGGGTGGAGCGGGTCAGGCGCACCGCCTCGGCGCCGTCCGCCGCCTCGCCCACCGGAGTCAGCCCCTCCGTCGCCTCCACCAGCAGCCGCAGACTTCCCCGCAGCAGCGCCTGATCATCGGCCACCAGCACCCGGATCACCGGTCGCCCCCTCCTCCTCGCACCCGGCCGGAGCGTACGGAAGCGCCGCCCGGACCTCGAAACCGCCGCCCGCCACCGGCCCGGCCGTGAACGTACCGCCGTACAGCGCCACCCGCTCCCGCATGCCCACCATGCCGTGCCCCGGCGGCCCGTACGAAGACCTCGGCCGGCCGTCGTCCCGCACCGTCAGCCGCACCTCGCCGCCCTCGGCGCGCACCGCCACCCGGCCCACCGCGCCCGGGCCCGCGTGCCGCAGCACATTGGTCAGCGCCTCCTGGACGATCCGGTACACCGCGAGCCCCACCCCCTCCGGCAGCCCGCCGAGGCCGGCGGTCTCCAGCTCCGCCCCGGCGCGCCGCGCCAGCTCCGCCAGCTCCCGGGGGCCCGGGGCGGGGGAGTACGAGGCCGGCAGCCGCTCCCCGCCCTGCGAACGCAGCACCCCCAGCATCTGCCGCAGCTCCAGCAGCCCGCTGCGGCCCGTGGCCTCGATGTCCCGCAGCGCCCCGGCCGCCTCCTCCGGACGGCTTTGTACGACATGGTTGGCCACCCCCGCCCGCACCACGATCAGCCCCATCGAGTGGGTCACCACATCGTGCAGCTCCCGGGCGATCCGCAGCCGCTCCTCGGTGACCGCGCGCTGCGCGAGCTGCTCGGCCGCGCGCAGCGCGAAGGCCCGGCGCTCCCGGGCCGCCCGGCCCAGCTCCCAGGCCGCCACCAGGGCGACACACCCCAGGATGATCAGGCCGGGCCCGCCGGACCACCAGTAGCGGGCCCCCTGCCGGGCCGGGGCGACCAGCCCCGCGCAGAGCAGCACCGCGATCGCGGGCCCCGGCGGCCACCGCTGCCACCAGCGCCGCCCCACCGCGCCGACGGCGACCGCGTGGAGCGCGAACGCCGCCGGAAGGAAGGGGTCCAGCACCGCGTCCAGCACCACGGCGACCCAGGTCACCGCCAGCACCCAGCAGAAGACCGGCACGGGCCACAGCCGCCGGAGCGCGCACGGCAGCACGGCGGCCGCCGTCAGCAGCACGAGCGGCACACCGGAGAGCGGCGTGGGCTCCCCGGGCACCGTGGGCGCGGTGGGCACCGTGGGCGAGCCCACCAGAGTGAGCAGGAGGGCGTACACCGCGACCGCGACCGCGTCCCGCCCCACCAGCCGTATCGCGTCGGACATCCCCCGACCGTAGAGCCGCCGGGGTGCCGCCCGCCTCCGTCCCCGGGAGGAGAACCGCCGCTCCGCCCCCGGGCCGATGCGCGCCCGGGGCCCGGCCGGGGAGTGTCGGCGGGGTGATTGACGTAACCGAACTGACGAAACGACAGGGGCGCGCGACCGTCGTCGACGCGCTGAGCTTCACCGCCGCACCCGGGCGGGTGACCGGCTTCCTCGGGCCCAACGGCGCGGGGAAGTCCAGCACACTGCGGATGATGGTCGGCCTGGACCGGCCCGACGGGGGCACGGTCCGCTACGACGGGGTGCCCTACGAGCGGCTGCGCCGCCCGCTCCACGAGGTCGGGGCGCTGCTGGAGACGGAGTCCGTCCATCCGGGGCGCAGCGGCCGGTCCCATCTGCGGGCGCTCGCCCGCACCCATCGGATCGGCGACCGCCGGGTGGCGGAGGTGATCGAGCTGACCGGGCTCGCGGGGGCGGAGCGGCGGCGGGCCGGGACGTACTCGCTGGGGATGCGGCAGCGGCTGGGGATCGCGGCGGCGCTGCTCGGCGACCCGGCGGTGCTGCTGCTGGACGAGCCGGTCAACGGGCTGGACCCGGAGGGGGTGGTGTGGATCCGCTCGCTGATGCGCCGGTGGGCGGGGGACGGCCGCACCGTGCTGGTCTCCTCGCATCTGATGGCCGAGGCCGCGCTCACCGTCGACGATGTGGTGGTGATCGCCCGGGGGCGGCTGCTCGCGGCGGGCCCGCTGGAGGAGATCGTGTCCGGGCACGCCTCTCCCGGCGGCTCTCTGGAGGAGGCGTTCATCCGGCTGACCGGGGGCCCGGCCGACCACTCGGCCGGGGCCGGTGCCGGGGCTGGAACCACGGCCGGTGCCGGGGCTGGAACCGCGGCCGGTGCCGGTCGCTCGGAGCGGGGGAGCACCCGATGACACCGCAGACCACGCCCGTGTCCGCGTCCGCGTCCGCGTCCAGGCCCGGAGCCGGGCCGAGGAGCCGGGGGCGGTACGACGGGCTCGCGGCCGACTTCGCCGCCGCCGTCTCCGCGGAGTGGCTCAAACTGCGCACCCTGCGCTCCACCTGGTGGATCCTTCTCGCCTTCTTCGCCGTCGGCACCTCCTTCGCGGTGCTCTACGGCACGGCGGCCGGCGGCCGCGTCGCGGAGCATCTGGGCGACCCCGCCTTCGACCCGGTCTTCTTCGGGTTCGGCGGCCAGATGATCGCCCAGCTGGCGATGGTCTGTCTGGGGGTGCTGGCCGTCGGCGGCGAGTACTCCTCCGGCACGATCCGGTCCTCGCTGGCCGCCGTGCCCCGCCGGGGCCTGTTCTGGGCCGCGAAGTCGGCGGTGCTGGGGGCCGTGGCGCTCGCGGCGGCCCTGCCCGCCGCGTTCGCCGGCTTCTGGCTGGCCCAGCTTTCGATGGGCCCCGAGCTGAACGTCTCGCTCGGGGATCCGGGCGCGCTGCGCGCCACGCTGGGGGTGGCGGTCCATCTGACGGTGATCTGTCTGATCTCCGCGGGGGTGACGGCGGTGCTGCGCGGCACGGTGCTCTCGCTCGGCGTCCTGGTGCCGCTGATCTTTCTGCTGCCCCAGATGATCGGACCGGTGCCGGGGACGGTGGGGCGCCTCGCCTGGTATCTGCCGCAGCTCGCGGGCTCCCAGCTGATGCGGAGCTTCCCGGACGAGCGGGTGGACTTCGGTCCCGGGGGCGCGCTGGCGGTGATGCTGGTGTGGGCGGCGGTGGCTTTCGCGGGCGGTCTGGCGGCGCTGCGGCGACGCGACGCGTGAGCGGCTCCCCGGGCGGTCCGGGGGAGTGGGACCCGGGTGCGGTCCAGGAGCCGGTGGCCCGGGTACCCTTGGAGTTCATGAGCACTCTTGAGCCCGAGCGCGGGTCTGGGACGGGAACCCTCGTAGAGCCGACGCCGCAGGTGTCGCACGGCGACGGCGATCACGAGCGCTTCGCCCATTACGTCCAGAAGGACAAGATCATGGCGAGCGCCCTCGACGGCACTCCCGTGGTCGCCCTGTGCGGAAAGGTCTGGGTGCCGGGGCGTGACCCCAAGAAGTACCCGGTCTGTCCGATGTGCAAGGAAATCTACGAGTCCATGGGCCCGGGCGGGGACAAGGGCAAGGGCGGCAAGGACAAGTAGCCGCCGCGGCGAAGACATGAACGAACGGCCCCGGGGGCACGCGAACACGCGTGCCCCCGGGGCCGTTTCCGTGTCCGTCCGCTCACCGGCCGTTCCCCTTTCGGGCCGTCGGGGCCACAGCCGTTGCACAGGATGCGTCTGCCGGTCACAGAGTGGTTGAGACCTCTTGTCCCCAGGTTTGTCCCGCTCTAGCCTCCTCGTGTTGTGCAGCACGAAACGTACGTTGCAGATGCTGCAACGAATACCGTAGGGGACCGCTCATGAAGCTCAGCTCCCGCATCGCCGCTCCGACCGCGGCACTGGTGCTCGCGGGTCTCACCGCGACCGCCTGTGCCCCCCAGACCTCCGACAACAGCTCCTCGAAGGACGAGAAGTCCGGGACCCTGCGCGTCTGGCTCTTCCAGGAAGTCAACAACGACCCGAAGAAGAAGGTCGTGGACGAGGCCGTCGCGGCCTTCACCAAGGAGAACAAGGACGCCAAGGTCGAGGTCGAGTACATCCCCGTCGAGACCCGCGCCCAGCGCATCAAGGCCGCCTTCAACGACCCGAAGAGCGCCCCCGACGTGATCGAGTACGGCAACACCGACACCGCCGGCTATGTCAAGGACGGCGGACTCGCGGACATCAGCGAGGAGTTCAAGGCCTGGGACGAGGCCAAGAGCAGCGACCCCACCGCGACCCAGTCGGTCACCGTCAACGACAAGATCTACGGTGCTCCCCTCTTCGTCGGCGTCCGCGCGCTGTACTACCGCACCGACGTCTTCAAGGAGCTGGGCCTCAAGCTGCCCAAGACCCAGGACGAGCTGATCGCCACCGCGAAGAAGATCCGCGAGAAGAAGCCGGAGCTCTACGGCATGGCGGTCGGCGGCGCGTACACCTACGGTGCGATGCCCTTCATCTGGGCCAACGGCGGCGAGCTGGCCGAGGGCAGCGGAGGCTCCTACAAGTCGGCCATCAACAGCGAGGCCTCCCAGAAGGGCATCAAGGCCTACACCTCGCTCTTCGGCGACGACAACTGTCCGGCCGCCAAGTGCGCCGCCATGACCGGCAACGCGGTCGTCACCGCCTTCGCCTCCGGGAAGGCCGCCATGGCCATGGGCGGCGACTTCAGCCACCAGGCCGTCGAGGCGGGCACGGTGAAGGGCAAGTACGCCGTCGTGCCGCTGCCCGGCATGAAGGAGGGCGAGATCGCCCCGGCCTTCGCGGGCGGAAACAACATCGGCGTCCTGAAGAGCACCTCGCACCGCACCCTCGCGGTGGAGCTGACGAAGAAGCTCGCCGGCAAGGAGTCCCAGCGCAAGTTCTTCGACGCCATGGGCTTCCTGCCGACGTACACCGACGTCCGTGACGAGGTCGCGAAGAAGAAGCCCTTCGTCGAGCCCTTCGTCAAGACGCTCGGAGCGGGCACCAAGTTCGTCCCCGCCTCCTCCGGCTGGGGCCAGGTGGACGCCTCCCTCGTCCTGCCGACGATGTTCCAGGAAGTCATCAGCGGCAAGAAGGACGTCGCGAAGGCGTCCGACGAAGCGGCCAAGAAGATGGACACGGCGTTCACCGACGCCGGCTGACCGACATGACCCACCAAGCGACAGCCGCCGGCCCGGCCGCGGTCTCCCCCAAGACCGCGCCGGCCCCGGCCGCGAAGCCCCCCAGAAAACGATCCGGCCGCAAGGGCGGGCGCTGGACGCCCTGGCTCTATCTGCTGCCCGCGCTCGTCGTCCTCGCCGCGCTGCTGGTCTACCCGATCTACCAGCTCGGCCTGATCTCCTTCCTCGAATACACCCAGGCACAGGTCAGCGGCGGCGAGCCGACCACCTTCAAGGGCCTCGGCAACTACCGGGAACTCTTCGCCGACAGCCAGTTCTGGCAGGTCCTGCTCGCCACGGTGCTCTTCGCCGCCGCCTGTGTGATCGCCACCCTCATCGTCGGCTGTGTGCTCGCCGTGCTGCTGACCCGCATCAGGGCGGTGCCCCGCCTCGCCCTGATGATGGCCGCGCTCGGCGCGTGGGCGACCCCGGCCATCACCAGCTCCACTGTCTGGGTCTTCCTCTTCGACCCCGACTACGGACCGGTGAACCGCCTCCTGGGCCTCGGTGACTTCTCCTGGACCTACGAGCGCTACAGCGCCTTCGCCCTCGTCCTCTTCGCGGTCGTCTGGTGCTCGTTCCCGTTCGTGATGGTGACCGTGTACGCGGGCATCAAGGCCATCCCCACCGAAGTCCTGGAGGCGGCCTCGCTGGACGGCGCCTCCCAGTGGAAGATCTGGCGCTCCATCACCGCGCCCATGCTCCGCCCCATCCTGGTCGTCGTCACCATTCAGTCGATCATCTGGGACTTCAAGATCTTCACCCAGATCTATGTGATGACCAACGGCGGCGGCATCGCCGGCCAGAACCTCGTCCTCAATGTGTACGCGTACCAGAAAGCCTTCGCGTCCTCGCAGTACAGCCTGGGTTCGGCGATCGGCATCGTCATGCTGCTGATCCTGCTGACCGTCACCCTCGTCTATCTGCGCCTTCTGCGACGCCAGGGAGAAGAACTGTGAGCCGTACGAGCATGTTCCGCGTCCGCCGCCCCTGGCGGCTGTTCGCCGAGGCGTCCGCGCTCGTCATCGCGGTGATCACCGCCTTCCCGCTGTACTGGATGGTGCTCTCCGCCTTCAAACCGGCGGGCGAGATCCAGTCGACCGACGCGCTGCCCTGGACGCTCAATCCGTCGCTCGACTCCTTCCGCCGCGTGTTCGAGCAGCAGGATTTCGGCCGTTATTTCCTCAACAGCCTTCTCGTCGCCTGCGCCGTCGTGGTGGCGTCCGCGCTGATAGCCTTCCTCGCCGCGACGGCGGTCACCCGCTTCCGGTTCAAGTTCCGCACCACCCTGCTCATCATGTTCCTGGTGGCGCAGATGGTGCCGATCGAGGCGCTCGCCATCCCGCTGTTCTTCCTCATGCGGGACGCGGGTCAGCTCAATACCCTCTGGTCGCTGATCCTGCCCCATATCGCTTTCTCCCTCCCGTTCGCCATCTGGATGCTGCGCGGATTCGTGAAGGCGGTGCCCGAGGCGCTGGAGGAAGCGGCCTACATCGACGGCGCGAGCCGCACCCGCTTCCTGTGGCAGATCCTCTTCCCGCTGGTCTTCCCGGGCCTTGTGGCGACCAGTGTCTTCTCCTTCATCTCGACCTGGAACGACTTCCTCTTCGCCAAGTCCTTCATCATCAGCGACACCTCGCAGTCGACCCTGCCGATGGCGCTGCTGGTCTTCTTCAAACCGGATGAGAACGACTGGGGCGGCATCATGGCGGGCTCCACCGTCATGACCGTGCCGGTGCTCATCTTCTTCGTGTTCGTACAGCGACGGCTGGTCTCCGGACTGGGCGGCGCCGTAAAGGACTGAGCAACCCTCAAGGATGGATGTCATGACCGCTGAAGCGAACCCTCCCGATCTGATCCCGGCCCCCCGAGCCGTCGAGAACGGCGCCGGCGGCGGCTTCGCCCCCGACGCCCGCACCACCCTCTACGCGGGCGCCGGCACCGGCTCCACCGAGCGCTGGCTGCGCTCGGTGGTCGGGCCGGCCCTCGGGCTGCCACTGCCGCCCGGGGAGACCGAGAACGCCGAGAACTCCCTCACCCTCCTCGTCGACGACAACCTGGAGCCCGAGGCGTACCGGCTGGAGGTCGTGGGGGGCCGGGGCATCGAGATCCGCGGCGGCTCCGGCGCGGGCGTCTTCTGGGGCGCGCAGACCCTGCGCCAGCTCCTCGGCGCCGACTCCTTCCGCCGGGCCCCGATCGGCTCCGGCGCGGTCCATGACATCCCCGCCCAGATCATCGAGGACGGCCCCCGCTTCTCCTGGCGCGGAATGATGCTCGACGTCTCACGTCACTTCACGCACAAGACCGATGTGATGCGCTACCTCGATCTGCTGGCCGCCCACAAACTCAACGTCTTCCACTTCCATCTCACCGACGACCAGGGCTGGCGCATCGAGATCAAGCGCTATCCCCGGCTCACCGAAGTCGGATCCTGGCGCTCCCGCACCAAATGGGGCCACCGATTCTCCGAACTCTGGGACGACAAGCCCTACGGTGGCTACTACACCCAGGACGACATCCGCGAAATCGTCGCCTACGCCGCCGAGCGGCATATCACCGTCGTGCCCGAGATCGATGTGCCCGGACACTCGCAGGCCGCCATCGCCGCATATCCGGAACTGGGCAACACCGACGTCATCGACACCGCCTCGCTTTCACCCTGGGAGACCTGGGGGATCAATCCCAACGTACTCTCCCCCACCGACAACACCCTGCGCTTCTACGAAGGCGTCCTGGAGGAGGTCCTCGAACTCTTCCCCGTCCAGACCTCGCCCTTCATCCACATCGGCGGCGACGAATGCCCCAAGGACCAGTGGAAGCAGTCCCCGACGGCCCAGGCCCGGATCGCCGAACTCGGCGTCGGTGACGAGGACGGACTCCAGTCCTGGATCATCCGCCACTTCGACACCTGGCTCACCGCCCGGGGCCGCCGCCTCATCGGCTGGGACGAGATCCTCGAAGGCGGCCTCGCGCCCGGCGCGGCGGTCTCCTCCTGGCGCGGCTACGCGGCCGGCATCGAGGCGGCCGAAGCAGGCCACGACGTCGTGATGTGCCCCGAGCAGCACGTCTATCTGGACTTCCGCCAGGACGGCGGCCCCGACGAGCCGATGCCCATCGGGTACATCCGCACCCTGGAGGACGTCTACCGGTTCGAACCGGTGCCGCCCGGCCTCAGCCCCGAGGCCGAGGCGCACATCATCGGCACCCAGGCCAATGTCTGGACCGAGGTCCTGCAGGAGCGCTCCCGCATCGACTACCAGGTCTTTCCCCGCCTCGCCGCCTTCGCCGAGGTCGCCTGGTCCCGGCTGCCCGCCTCCCCGGAGCGGGATTACGCCGACTTCGAACGCCGAATGGCCACCCACTACCGCCGCCTTGACGCCCTCGGCGTCGACTATCGGCCACCCGGGGGCCCGTTGCCGTGGCAGAAGCGCCCCGGGGTGACCGGCTTCCCGCGTGAGGGAGCGCCCCCGAACGTGTGAGTCCGCGCCCAAGCCGGCCGTCCCCCGCCCCGGACTCTGGCACCGTGGGACGGCCATGAGGAACAAGCCGCGCAACACCGCTGAAGACCGGCAATCCGTATGTGCCACCGAAGCCATAACAAAAGCGGACGCCATAGCGGTTAGGGCGCATCCTTCGTGGATGCGCCCTTCGTGGACCCTCTCGCCGGTCGGCCCGGAACATGTGCCAGAGTTGCCATCCCTAGCCTGTGAGCACGTACGGTACGGCAACACAGGCGGGATGGCCGGACACCGGGAAGGGGCAGCTGGGTGACCACGCACGCACCGCAGACGACGCGGTCGGTGACGCTGCCGACGTCGCTCGACGAGGCAGTGGCGGCACTGACCGCCATGCCCGCCGCCGTGCCGGTGGCCGGCGGAACAGACCTCATGGCCGCGGTCAACAAGGGGCAGCTTCGCCCCGCGGGGCTCGTCGGACTGGGCAGGATCAGCGAGATCCGGGGCTGGCGCTACCAGGACGGGCACGCCCTCCTCGGCGCGGGACTCACCCACGCCCGGATGGGCCGCCCCGACTTCGCCGCGCTCATCCCCGCGCTCGCCGCATCGGCGCGCGCGGCCGGCCCGCCGCAGATCCGCAACGCGGGCACGCTCGGGGGCAATATCGCCACCGCCGCCGCGACCGGCGACAGCCTGCCCGTGCTCGCCGCCCTGGAGGCCGAGCTGATCATCGCGGGCCCCGGCGGGGCCCGCCGTGAGCTGCCCGTCTCCCATCTGCTCGCCGGCCGCGAGATGCTCGGCCCCGCCGAACTCATCGGCCATGTGCGGGTACCGCTGCTGCACGCGCCCCAGGTCTTCCTGAAGGCCACCGGCCGCACCGGCCCCGGCCGCGCCACCGCGTCCGTCGCCGTCGTGCTGGACCCCGTGCGGCGCGGAGTGCGCTGCGCGGTGGGAGCGATCGCGCCGATGCCGCTGCGGCCCATGGAGGCCGAGCGCTGGATCGCCTCGCTCATCGACTGGGACGGCGAACGAGGGCTCTCCGTCGAGGCGCTGACCGCCTTCGGGGAGTACGTCGCCGCCGCCTGCATCCCGGATCCGCCACCGGCTCCGGAGGGCTCGGAGGCGGCCGTACACCCGCCGGCCGTACTGCATCTGCGGCGCACCGTCGCCGCGCTGGCCCGACGGGCACTGGGGAGGGCGCTGTCATGAGCAACGAGGAGAACCCGCAGGGGCGTCGGCGGGACCAGCGGCACGGGCACCAGCACGGGCCTCAGCAGGGGTACCCGGCTGAGCACGGCGGCTGGCAGCCGACGCCGCAGGGCGACTACGACTACGAGGCCACGGCCTTCGTGCACATCCCGCCGGAGGACATGCCCGGAGCCTCGCCGCTGGAGGCCCCGGGGCACGGCTACGTGCCCCCGATGATCCTTCCGCTGACCCCCGCCGCCGACCCCCAGGTGCCGGAGGTCTGGCAGACCCCGCAGCAGGCTCCGGAGGCCGCTCAGCACCAGCAGGCTCCGCAGGCCCAGCAGCACGGCCGGCACGGCGGGCCGGAGCACGGCTGGCCCGAGCCCGCGCCGGGCCCGGAGCAGCCGCGGACGGACCCGCACGCGACCAGCGAGTGGAGCTTCACCCAGGCCGCCCCGCAGGCCCCCCAGGCTCCGGAGGCCCCCCAGGCCCCCGCGCCCCAGCAGCAGTCCGGGCCGCCCGCCGCCGACGTCACCGGCCAGTGGACGATCCCGGTGGCCCGGGGCGATCTGCCCGAGGAGACGGGGGAGTTCACCGCCTCCATGCTCCAGGCCCAGTGGAACGCCGCCCCCGCGACCCTGCCCGGCGGCGCCACCGCCCCCTGGGCCGCCGAGCCCCCGGCCACCCTCCCCGGCGGCGCGCCCGCCCCCTGGGCCGCCGAACAGCTCCCGCCCGCCGAGCCCGAGGCCCCCGCCCCGGCCACCCACGCGCCCGCGCCCCACACCCCCGGGGCCGACGCGCCCCGGCCCCCCCAGGAGCCGGTGACGGCGACCCACGCGCCGACGCCGCACGAGCCGGTGACCCCCGAGCCCGAGGCCCAGTCCGCCGAGCCCGAGCCCGAGCCCGAGCCCGCACAGGAACCGGAACCGGAATCGGAACCGGACGTCGCCACTCCCGCGGACCCGGCCCCGGAGCCCGACCCGGAACCGGCCCCGGAAGCGGCCCCCGAGGCCGAACCCGCCGCCCCCGGCCCGCTCTCCGCCGCCGCCCAGGAACACCCGCCCACCTCCTACGTCCTGCGCGTCAACGGCGTCGACCGCCCCGTCACCGAGGCGTGGATCGGCGAGTCCCTGCTCTACGTCCTGCGCGAGCGCCTCGGCCTCGCCGGGGCCAAGGACGGCTGCTCGCAGGGCGAGTGCGGCGCGTGCAACGTCCAGGTGGACGGCCGGCTCGTCGCCTCCTGCCTGGTCCCCGCCGCCACCACCGCGGGCTCCGAGGTCCGTACCGTCGAAGGCCTCGCCACCGACGGCGAACCCTCCGACGTGCAGCGCGCCCTGGCCGCCTGCGGAGCCGTCCAGTGCGGCTTCTGCATCCCCGGCATGGCGATGACCGTCCACGACCTCCTGGAGGGCAACCACCGCCCCAGCGAGCTGGAGACCCGGCAGGCCCTGTGCGGCAACCTCTGCCGCTGCTCCGGCTACCGGGGCGTCCTCGACGCCGTACGGGACGTGGTCGAGGGCCGCGAGGCGAGCGCCGCCGCGGCGGCCGAGGCCGCCGATGCCCCACAGTCGCCGGATGCCCGCATTCCGCACCAGGCGCCCCCCGGCGCCGGTAGTGTGCAGCCCCACCCGCACGACGGAGGCATGGCGTGACCAACGACGCCGACGCGACGCCCCGGACGGCCCCCTTCCCCCGGCCGGAGCAGCCCGCCCACGGCCTCGGGGCCTCCCTCCCCCCGGCCGACGCCCGAGCCAAGACCGAGGGCACCTTCCCGTACGCCTCCGACCTCTGGGCCGAGGGACTGCTCTGGGCGGCGATCCTCCGCTCCCCGCACCCCCACGCCCGGATCACCTCGATCGACACCTCGGCGGCCCTGGAGATGCCCGGCGTCCGCGCCGTCGTCACCCACCAGGACATCCCCGGGGACGTCTCGTACGGCAGGCGCATCGCCGACCGTCCGGTCTTCGCCTCCGACCTCGTCCGCCACCACGGCGAGGCCATCGCCGCCGTCGCCGCCGACCACCCCGACACCGCCCGGCTCGCCGCCGCCGCCATCGCGGTCGAGTACGAGGTGCTGGAGCCGGTCACCGACCCGGAGCAGGCCTTCGCCGCCGAACCCCTGCACCCCGACGGCAATCTGATCCGGCACATCCCGCTGCGCTACGGCGACCCCGACGCCGCCGGCGAGATCGTCGTCGAGGGCCTCTACCGCATCGGACGCCAGGACCCCGCGCCCATCGGCGCCGAGGCCGGTCTCGCCGTGCCCAGGCCCGACGGCGGGGTCGAGCTGTACGTCGCCTCCACCGACCCGCACACCGACCGCGATCTCGCCGCCGACTGCTTCGGCCTGGCGCCCGACCGGGTCAAGATCGTCGTCACCGGCGTCCCCGGCGCGACCGGCGACCGCGAGGACCCCGGCTTCCAGCTCCCGCTGGGGCTGCTGGCGCTCAAGACGGGCTGCCCGGTCAAGCTGACCGCCACCCGCGAGGAGTCCTTCCTCGGCCACGCCCACCGCCACCCCACCCTGCTCCGCTACCGCCACCACGCCGACGCCGACGGCCGGCTGGTCAAGGTCGAGGCGCAACTCCTCCTCGACGCCGGGGCCTACGCCGACTCCTCGTCCGAGTCGCTCGCCGCCGCCGTCGCCTTCGCCTGCGGCCCCTACGTCGTCCCGCACGCCTTCATCGAGGGCTGGGCCGTACGCACCAACAACCCCCCGTCGGGCCATGTGCGCGGCGAGGGCGCGATGCAGGTGTGCGCCGCCTACGAGGCCCAGATGGACAAGCTCTCCGTCAAGCTCGGCCTCGACCCCACCGAGCTGCGACTGCGCAATGTGCTCGCGACCGGCGACATCCTGCCCACCGGGCAGACCGTCACCTGCCCGGCCCCGGTGGCCGAACTCCTCCAGGCCGTACGGGACTTCCCGCTGCCCCCGCTGCCCAAGGACTCGCCCGAGGACGACTGGCTGCTCCCCGGCGGCCCCGAGGGCGCGGGGGAGCCCGGCGCGGTCCGCCGCGGCGTCGGCTACGCGCTGGGCATGGTCCACATGCTCGGGGCCGAGGGCACCGACGAGGTCTCCACCGCCACTGTCAAGATCCACGACGGCATCGCCACCGTCATCTGCGCCGCCGTCGACACCGGCCAGGGCTTCACCACCCTCGCCCGCCAGATCGTCCAGGAGACCCTCGGCGTCGACGAGGTCCATGTCGCCGCCGTCGACACCGACCAGCCCCCGGCGGGCCCGGCGGCCCACGGCAGACACACCTGGGTCTCGGGCGGCGCGGTCGAGCGCGCGGCCAAGATGGTCCGTACCCAGCTGCTCCAGCCGCTGGCCCACCAGTTCGGGATGTCGACCGAGCTGCTCCAGATCGCCGACGGCAAGATCACCTCGTACGACGGGGTGCTCTCCACCACCGTGATGGAGGCGATGGAGGGCAAGGAGCTGTGGGCCACCGCCCAGTGCCGCCCCCACCCCACCGAACCGCTGGACGAGGCCGGACAGGGCGACGCCTTCGTCGGCATGGCCTTCTGCGCCGTACGCGCCGTCGTCGACGTCGACATCGAACTGGGCTCGATCCGGGTCGTCGAGATGGCCGTCGCACAGGACGTCGGCCGGGTGCTCAACCCGGCGCAGCTCGCCAGCCGCATCGAGGCGGGCATCACCCTCGGCGTCGGCACCGCCCTGACGGAGAACCTCCGCACCACGCGCGGTGTGATCCGCCACCCCGACCTCACCGGCTACGCCCTGCCGACGGCCCTGGACGCGCCCGACATCCGCATCGTGAAGCTGGTCGAGGAGCGCGACGTGGTCGCCCCCTTCGGCGCGAAGGCGGCGAGCGCGGTCCCCGTGGTCACCTCCCCGGCCGCCGTCGCCGCCGCCGTCCGCGCGGCCACCGGCCGTCCCGTCAACCGTCTCCCCATCCGCCCCCAGGCGGCGGTCGCCCTTCCCTAACCTGGATCCATGATCGAACAACTGTCCTCGTCCGTCGTCCTCATCACCGGGATCATGGCCTCCGGCAAATCGACCGTCGCCCAGGCCCTCGCCGAGCGGCTGCCGAGAGCCGCGCACATCCGGGGCGACGCCTTCCGGCGGATGACGGTCTCCGGCCGTGTCGAGATGGGCTCACCCGACGAGCGCGAGGCCCTCGCGCAGCTCCGGCTGCGCCACCGCCTCGCCGCCGGGGCCGCGGACACCTACGCGGAGGCCGGCTTCACCGCCGTGGTCCAGGACATCGTCATCGGCGACGACCTCGCCGCCTATCCCGCCCTCGTCCGCACCCGCCCCCTCCACCTCGTTGTCCTCGCCCCCACCCCCGCCGCCGTCGCCGCCCGCGAGGCGGCCCGCCCCAAGACCGGCTACGGCCCCGACTGGACCGTCACCGCCCTCGACACCCTCCTCCGCGAGCACACCCCCCGCCTCGGCCTCTGGCTCGACACCAGCGACCAGACCCCCGAGGAGACGGTGGACACCCTCCTCGCGCGGCTCCCGGAGGCCCGGGTCTGAGCGGAGTGCCCCGGCCGTCCGGATACGCCGAAAAGCCGGTCCGGCACCGTTTCGCTTCGGTGCCTGACCGGCCTTTCATGGAGGCCGTGGCGGGAATCGAACCCACGTAACTCGCTTTGCAGGCGAGTCCCTGAACCACTCGGGCACACGGCCGTGTGCTTGAACTGATCAAACCGTAGGCCGCCCCACGGGCCCCGCTCAAGGGATCAAGGCACCCCGCAATACGACTGCCACACGCCGTTCACAGGCCCTAGGACCAAGGGACCAGCCCCGGTCCCACCCGGGGACAGGGTTCATATTCGGTCATGCCCCTTACGCTTGGCCCATGACCGCCCTGGAACCCCGTGACGCCGAGGTCACGCCGCCCATAGCCGAAACCCCTGATCAGCACCCGCGGGGCGGGATTCTCGGGCGGGAGTACCGGGCGCTGAGCATCGGCATCATCGCCGTCGTGCTGCTGATCGCCTTCGAAGCGACCGCCGTGGGCACGGCGATGCCCGTGGCGGCGCGGGAGCTGGACGGGATCGGGCTGTACGCGTTCGCCTTCTCCTCCTACTTCACGACGAGCCTCTTCGCGATGGTGCTCTCCGGGCAGTGGGCCGACCGGGACGGACCGCTGCGGCCGCTCGCCACCGGCATCTCGGCGTTCGCGGTCGGACTGCTGCTCTCCGGCACGGCGGGCACCATGTGGCTCTTCATCCTCGGCCGGGCCGTGCAGGGCCTCGGCGGAGGGCTGGTCATCGTCGCGCTGTACGTGGTCATCAGCCGGGCCTACCCGGAGAAGCTGCGGCCCGCCATCCTGGCCGCGTTCGCCGCGAGCTGGGTGATCCCCTCGGTCGTCGGCCCGCTCGCCTCCGGCACCGTCACCGAGCAGCTCGGCTGGCGCTGGGTCTTCATGGGCATACCGGCCCTCGTCGTCTTCCCCCTCGCCCTCGCCCTCCCCGCGATCCGCCGGATGACCACCGGCCCCGCCGACCCGACCGCGCCCCGCCCGGCCTTCGACGCCCGGCGGATCCGGCTCGCGCTCGGCATCTCCCTCGGCGTCGCCCTCATCCAGTACGCGGCCCAGGACCTGAGCTGGCTCTCCCTCCTCCCACTCGCCCTCGGCACCGCCCTGATGGTCCCCGCCGTCCTCGGACTGCTGCCCAGGGGCACCTACCGCGCCGCGCGCGGCCTGCCCTCCGTCGTCCTCCTCCGCGGCATCGCCGCCGGATCCTTCATCGCCGCCGAATCCTTCATCCCGCTGATGCTGGTCACCCAGCGCGACCTCTCCCCGACCATGGCGGGCCTCTCCCTCGCGGTCGGCGGCGGAACCTGGGCGCTCGGCTCCTTCCTCCAGTCCAGGCCCCGTATGGAGCCCCACCGCGAGAAGCTCACGACCATCGGCATGGTCCTCGTCGCCGCCGCCATAGCCGCCGCGCCCAGCGTGCTGATCCACTCCGTGCCCGTCTGGGTCCTCGGCCTCGCCTGGGGCATCGGCTGCTTCGGCATGGGCATGGTGATCGCCTCCACCAGCGTCCTGCTCCTGAAGCTCTCCGCCCCCGAAGAAGCCGGCGCGAACTCCGCCTCCCTCCAGATCTCCGACGGCCTCTCCAACGTCATGCTCCTCGCCGCCGGCGGCGCCGCCTTCGCCGCCCTCGGCGGCGGCACCGTCGCAGGCCACACCGCCACCGCCGTCGGCGAGTCCCAGCCCGCCGCCTTCGCCGTCGTCTTCCTCCCCATGGCCCTCGTCGCCCTGGCCGGCGCCTGGGTCGCCACCAGGCTGCGCGTACGGGAGGCCTGAGAGGCCAGACGACTGGTACCAGAATGACCCCACTTTTGGTACCGTCGTGGTATGGCCATGAATCTGCGTCTCCGTGACGACCAGCAAGAGGCCCTCAAGCTCCGCGCCGAGGAGGAGGGCCGCAGCATGCACGCCCTGGTGCTCCAGGCGATCGACCGCTATCTGGAGCAGGAGACGGACCGGGAGTCGGTCCGCCGCCTCGGGGCGAAGTACGCCAACCACCACGCCGGGCTGCTGCGCCGCCTGGGGGAGTAGCCGGTGAAGTACCTGACGGTCCAGGAGGCCCTGGACCTGGCGGAGCTGGCCTGCGGGGGGCCCGTCGCCGTGCGGGATCTCGGGCTGCTCAGCTCCGCCGTGCACCGGCCCCAGTCGCAGATGTTCGGCATCCAGGCGTACACCGACCCCTTCGAGAAGGCCGCCGCCCTCCTCCAGTCCCTCGCCGTCAACCATCCCCTGGTGGACGGCAACAAGCGCATGGCGTGGATGTGCACGGTGGTCTTCCTCGACATCAACGGCGCGGACATGGTCGCGGTCGACCAGGACGCCGCGTACGGCCTGGTCATCGAGGTGGCCACCGGCGCCCTGGAGGAAACGGCCCGGATCGCCGCCCGGCTGCGGAGCCTTCACGACGCCCAGTGACCCCCCGTACCACCCCCGTAGGGAGCCCGAAAACCCCCCGCTGTGAGGCGGGTCTCAACCCCGGCGCAACCGTCTCGTCCGGCCCGGGCCGGGGTTCCGGCACCGGTAGGGTGGCCCGGTTGTCATACCTGTCGTGACTGGACCAGCGCCGAACCGGAGACCGTGACTACTACCGCCTCCCACTCCCACCACCTCTCCCCCGCCTTCCCCGGTAGGGCCCCCTGGGGCACCGCCGGGAAGCTGCGAGCATGGCAGCAGGGGGCCATGGAGAGATACCTCCAGGAACAGCCCCGGGACTTCCTCGCCGTAGCCACCCCCGGGGCAGGAAAGACCACCTTCGCGCTCACCCTCGCCTCCTGGCTGCTGCACCACCATGTCGTCCAGCAGGTGACCGTCGTCGCGCCCACCGAGCATCTGAAGAAGCAGTGGGCGGCCGCCGCCGCCCGTATCGGCATCAAGCTCGACCCCGACTACAGCGCGGGGCCGCTCAGCCGCGAGTACCACGGTGTCGCCATCACCTACGCGGGTGTCGGCGTCCGCCCCATGCTCCACCGCAACCGCTGCGAGCAGCGCAAGACCCTCGTCATCCTCGACGAGATCCACCACGCCGGTGACTCCAAGTCCTGGGGCGAGGCCTGCCTCGAAGCCTTCGACCCGGCCACCCGGCGGCTCGCCCTCACCGGCACGCCCTTCCGCTCCGACACCAACCCGATCCCCTTCGTCACCTACGAAGAGGGCAACGACGGCATCCGCAAATCCTCCGCCGACTACACGTACGGCTACGGAAACGCCCTCGGCGACGGCGTCGTCCGGCCCGTGATCTTCCTCAGCTACAGCGGCAACATGCGCTGGCGCACCAAGGCCGGCGACGAGGTCGCCGCCCGGCTCGGCGAGCCCATGACCAAGGACGCCGTCTCCCAGGCCTGGCGCACCGCGCTCGACCCGCGCGGCGACTGGATGCCCAATGTGCTGCGCGCCGCCGACCGGCGGCTGAGCGAGGTCCGCAAGGCGATCCCCGACGCCGGCGGGCTCGTCATCGCCGCCGACCAGGACTCCGCGCGGTCCTACGCCAAGCTCATCCGGGAGATCACCGGAACCAGAGCCACCGTCGTCCTCTCCGACGACACCGGCGCATCCAAGCGGATCGACGAGTTCAGCGAGAGCGAAGACCGCTGGATGGTCGCCGTCCGCATGGTGTCCGAAGGCGTCGACGTCCCCCGCCTCGCCGTCGGCGTCTACGCCACCACCATCTCGACCCCCCTCTTCTTCGCCCAGGCCGTGGGCCGCTTCGTACGATCGCGCAGACGCGGCGAGACCGCCTCCGTCTTCCTCCCCACCATCCCCTCGCTGCTCGGCTTCGCCAACGAGATGGAGGTCGAGCGCGACCATGTGCTCGACCGGCCCAAGAAGGACGGCGAGGAGGAAGACCCCTACGCCGAGTCCGAGAAGGAGATGGACGAGGCCAACAAGGAGCAGGACGAGGACACCGGGGAACAGGACAGCCTGCCCTTCGAGGCCCTGGAGTCCGACGCCGTCTTCGACCGGGTCATGTACAACGGGGCCGAGTTCGGGATGCAGGCCCACCCCGGGAGCGAGGAGGAGCAGGACTACCTCGGCATCCCCGGGCTCCTCGAACCCGACCAGGTGCAGATGCTCCTCCAGAAGCGGCAGGCCCGGCAGATCGCCCACAGCCGCAAGAAGCCCGACGACGAGGCCGACCTCCTCGAACTGCCCGCCGAGCGGCGGCCCGTCGTCTCCCACAAGGAACTCCTCGAACTGCGCAAGCAGTTGAACACCATGGTCGCCGCCTACGTCCACCAGAGCGGCAAACCCCACGGCGTCATCCACACCGAGCTGCGGCGGGTGTGCGGCGGACCGCCGAGCGCGGAGGCCACCGCCGGGCAGATCCGGGAGCGGATCAAAAAGGTCCAGGAATGGGCCACTCGGATGCGCTGAGGCCGAAAGCCGACGGAATCCGGGCCGTATCGCAGCGCGACGCCCGGATTCTGGACGAGGTCTTCCGCTGAGCGGACCGGCTCGCTACTGTCCCGGGCAACACAAGCGCCCCGTGGCAGCGCCGCCGCGGAGCCCAGTCGGTGTGCCTTGGCCTGCCGGCGGGCCTCTGGGGGGCGCGACGCCATCGTCATCGGCGTCGCGCCGCACCGCCATGGGATCCGCCGTCACACACTCCGAAGGAGAGGGCGTCGTGACCGCGGAGACTTCCCAGACGCTCGACCGAGGACTGCGCGTCCTCAAACTGCTCGCCGACACCGATCACGGTCTGACCGTCACCGAGTTGTCCACTCGGCTCGGCGTCAACCGGACCGTCGTCTACCGGCTGCTCGCCACGCTGGAGCAGCACGCACTCGTCCGCCGCGACCTCGGCGGGCGGGCCCGCGTGGGGCTCGGCGTGCTGCGGCTCAGCCGACAGGTGCACCCGCTGGTGCGGGAAGCCGCGATGCCCGCGCTGCGGGCGCTCGCCGAGGACATAGGAGCCACCGCGCACCTCACCCTCGTGGACGGCGCCGAAGCACTCGCCGTCGCCGTCGTCGAACCCACCTGGACCGACTACCACGTCGCCTACCGGGCCGGATTCCGGCACCCGCTGGACCGGGGAGCCGCCGGACGGGCGATCCTGGCCGCGCGCCAGGGGAACCCGGACGAGCCCGGGTACACCCTGACCCACGGGGAGTTGGAGGCGGGGGCGTGCGGGGCGGCCGCGCCGCTGGTGGGGGTGACGGGGATAGAGGGCAGTGTGGGGGTGGTGATGCTCGCGGAGTCCGTCCCGGAGCGGGTCGGGCCCCGGGTCATGGACGCCGCCCGTGAGGTCGCGGACGCTCTTCGCTGAAGCGGGGGGCGGTGCGGGTCCGGTGTTCGGGTTACGGGTCCGCTCCGGGCCCGGGTCCGGGACTGCTTTCCTCACCGCGCTCCGCGCGAGCTGCGCCGCTTTACGTCCCGGCCCCGGTCCCTGCGCGGCCCCTTCGCGTGTACGTCGGCGATCTCCGGGCCTTGGGTCTTGCACGGCCTCTGCGTGTGTACGTCGGCGACTCCCGGCCTTGGTCCTGCGTGGCCCCTTCGCGTGTACGTCAGCGGACTCCCGGCCCGTACGTACGACATCGGCGAGTACGGCCGCATCTCAGCGGCGGGTGAAGTGGGTGACCGTGACGTCGTTGTCGAACGAGGTGCGGTCGGTGACCCTGAAGAGAGTGGGGTCGAACGCGCCGCTGAAGGCCGGGATCCCGGAGCCGGCGACCACGGGGTAGCTCTTGATGATCAGTTCGTCGATCTCGGGCAGCAGCGCCCCGGCGAGGATTCCGCCGCCGCAGAGCCAGATGTCCAGCCCTTCTTCCCGCTTGAGCTTCTGGACCAGGGCGAGCGGGTCGTTCGGGACGACCGTCACCGCCGGGTCGGTGTCGGGCGCGAGCGTGCTGGACACGACGTACTGCCGCAGATGCGCGTACGGACTGGTGAAGCCCGCCGCCACACCCGGGCCGTAGGCCCCGAGCCCCATCAGCACGGTGTCGAAGCGCCGGTTGGGCGCGTCCGCCAGGCCCTGGGCCTCCCGGGCGAAGTGGGGGACGGTCTCGGGGTAGCGGGCATTGATCCACGAGGAGTAGGCGGCGGCCTGCTCCTCGTCGCCGAGCGGGTAGAAGTCGTACTCCCCGCCGGGGCCCGCGATGTATCCGTCGAGGGAGACGGCGATGTAGTAGACGAGCTTGCGCAATGCGATACCTCTTCCGGAGTACTGCGAGTGAAGTGGTTTGAACGTAGTACTACGAGTGGAGTGGTGTCAATGGTTCTTCTCGCGGCTCGGGGTCGAGCGTGCTCAGCTCCTCGCCGGTCACGACCAGGTCGTCCCAGAGGACGGTGCGGTCGAATCCGCTGTCCTGGTGACGGATCGCCCGGACGGAGAGGATTCGCTGGTCGGCGAACCGGTGAAAGGGGAAGCCGGGCCGATGTCGTACGTACGGGCCGGGAGTCCGCTGACGTACACGCGAAGGGGCGCACGGGACCCAAGGCCGGGAGTCACCGACGTACACACGCAGAGGCCGTGCAAGACCCAAGGCCCGGAGATCGCCGACGTACACGCGAAGGGGCCGCGCAGGGACCGGGGCCGGGACGTAAAGCGGCGCAGCTCGCGCGGAGCGCGGTGAGGAAAGCAGTCCCGGACCCGGGCCCGGAGCGGACCCGTACCCCGACCACCGGACCCGCGCACCACCCGACCCCGCACCGGGCCGAGGCCGTCCAGACGCGGCCGCGTCGATCATCCGTCGATGCTTTCACGGGGCCGGTGCCGTCACCGATAGATTGGCGCTGTGCTCTCCCGCCTCACGCGCACCCGCGCCATCGCCCTCAGTGCCGTCCCCGTCGCCGCCCTGCTCGCCGTCGCCGCGTTCGCGCCGCTGCCGTATGTGATCGCGCAGCCCGGGGCCACCGTGAACGTCCTCGGTGAGCACCAGGGCAGCCCGGTCATCTCCATCACGGGCGCGCCCGTGCGGGAGACCGAGGGGGATCTGCGGATGACCACCATCGTCGCCACCGGGCCCGACGCTGATGTGGATCTCGGGGATGTGGCCGACGGGTGGTTCCGTACCGACCGCTCGGTGATGCCCCGGGACACCGTGTATCCGGCAGGCAAGTCGGACGAGCAGGTCGCGGAGCGGAATCTCGCGGACATGGCGGACTCCCAGCATGAGGCGACGCTGGCCGCGCTCTCCTATCTCGGGCGGGACCCGAAGAAGGTGAAGGTCACGCTCCGTCTCGCCGATGTCGGCGGGCCCAGCGCCGGGCTGCTCTTCTCCCTCGGGATCGTCGACAAGCTCGACGGCGACGGCTCCGGCGGCGACCTCACCGGCGGCCGGGACATCGCGGGCACCGGCACCATCGACGCCGACGGCGACGTCGGCCCCGTCGCCGGGGTGGCGCTCAAGACCCAGGCGGCCAAGAGGGACGGCGCGGAGGTCTTCCTCGTGCCCAAGAGCGAGTGCGAGGCGGCGAAGGCGGGGGAGGCCAAGGGGCTCAGGCTGGTCCCCGTCACCGATCTGAAGGGCGCGGTGGAGTCGCTGCGGGCCCTGGAGAAGGGCGGGAAGGTTCCCTCCTGCTGAGACCATCCGCTTTTTACGGGGGAGGCCCGGCCGCCTGCTCCACCAGCGGGATGATGCGCAGCCGTACGGGGTTCTCCATCACGATCGCCGTCGACGCCCGCATGATCCCCTCGAACCCCACCACCCGGTCGATCACCCGCTGGAGATCGGCGTTGGAGCGGGCCACCAGCCGGCAGAGCATGTCCCCGTGCCCGGTGGTGGTGTGCAGCTCCAGCACCTCGGGGACGGTCGCCAGATGGGCCCGCACATCCGCGCCCTGCCCCTGTTTGATCTCCAGCGTGGCGAACGCGGTCACCGGGTAGCCGAGCGCCGCCGGATCGACGTCGGGGCCGAAACCCCTGATGACGCCGTGCGCCCGCAGCCGGTCCAGCCGTGCCTGCACGGTGCCGCGCGCGACCCCCAGCCTGCGGGAGGCCTCCAGCACCCCGATCCTCGGCTCACGCGCCAGCAGCACGATCAGCCGCCCGTCCAGATGATCGATCGCCATGGAGCCCTCCGAGTGGTCATCATGTACAGAAAGCATCACCGTTCTGGGACCGCTCTAGTCATATTGCCCAGTCAAAACGCGAACTATTGCGCACCTTGTGGATCGGGTGGAGCCTGCGACTATGACTGAGACCATTGATCATCACCTGACCACCGCGCGCGAGGCAGACCCCTTCCCGGTGAAGGGAATGGACGCGGTCGTCTTCGCCGTCGGCAATGCCAAGCAGGCGGCGCACTACTACTCCACGGCCTTCGGCATGAAGCTGGTCGCCTACTCCGGACCGGAGAACGGCAGCCGGGAGACCGCCAGTTACGTCCTGGAGAGCGGGTCCGCCCGCTTCGTCCTCACCTCGGTCGTCAAACAGGCCGGCGAGTGGGGCGCCTTCCTCGCCGAGCATGTCGCCGAACACGGCGACGGCGTGGTCGACCTGGCCATCGAGGTCCCCGACGCCCGGGCCGCGTACGCCTACGCCGTGGAGCACGGCGCACGCGGGCTCGCCGAGCCGTACGAGCTGAAGGACGAGCACGGCACGGTGGTGCTGGCCGCCATCGCCACCTACGGGAAGACCCGGCACACCCTGGTCGACCGCTCCGGCTACGACGGCCCGTACCTCCCCGGCTTCGTCGCCGCCGAGCCGATCGTCGAGCCCCCGGCGAAGAGGACCTTCCAGGCCATCGACCACTGCGTCGGCAATGTCGAACTCGGCCGGATGAACGACTGGGTCGCCTTCTACAACAGGGTCATGGGCTTCACCAATATGAAGGAGTTCGTCGGCGACGACATCGCCACCGAGTACTCCGCCCTGATGTCCAAGGTCGTCGCCGACGGCACCCTCAAGGTCAAGTTCCCGATCAACGAACCCGCCATCGCGAAGAAGAAGTCCCAGATCGACGAGTATCTGGAGTTCTACGGCGGCGCGGGCGTCCAGCACATCGCCCTGGCCACCAACGACATCGTCTCGACCGTGCGCGCCATGCGCGCCGCCGGCGTGCGGTTCCTGGACACCCCCGACTCGTACTACGACACCCTCGGCGACTGGGCGGGCAAGACCCGGGTGCCCGTCGAGACGCTGCGCGAGCTGAAGATCCTCGTCGACCGCGACGAGGACGGCTATCTGCTCCAGATCTTCACCAAGCCGGTGCAGGACCGGCCGACCGTCTTCTTCGAGATGATCGAGCGGCACGGCTCGATGGGCTTCGGCAAGGGCAACTTCAAGGCGCTCTTCGAGGCGATCGAGCGCGAGCAGGAGAAGCGCGGCAACCTCTGAGCGGGCCGCTTTCGGGCATCGGCCGGGCGTCGGCCGGGCGGGGCCGCGACGACCCGCCCGGCCTCGCGTGCGGTGCGCTGCCTACGATCGGGACCAATGTGCGCACTAGTGATGATCGCCGAGGACGACGAGAAGCAGGCCGA
The DNA here is from genome assembly GCF_014651115.1 of Streptomyces inusitatus. Taxonomy (GTDB): domain Bacteria; phylum Actinomycetota; class Actinomycetes; order Streptomycetales; family Streptomycetaceae; genus Streptomyces; species Streptomyces amakusaensis. Next base: position 82,319 of record NZ_BMWG01000021.1, read on the forward strand.
ACTGGTCCGCCGCTATCTCGAACGGGAGGGCCACAGCGTCACCCTCGTACGGGACGGCCGGGCCGCCGTCGAAGCGGTCCGCCGCAGACCGCCCGATCTGCTCGTCCTCGATGTGATGATGCCGAAGGTCGACGGCCTCGACGTGCTGCGCATCCTGCGGGCCGAGGAGTACGGACTCCCGGTGCTGATGCTCACCGCCCGCTCCACCGAGGACGATCTGCTGCTCGGACTCGACCTCGGGGCCGACGACTACATGACCAAGCCCTACAGCCCCCGCGAGCTGATGGCCCGCGTCCGCACCCTGCTGCGCCGCACCCGGGCGCCCGCCGAGGTGAGCGCCCCGCCCGCCGAACCCGTACTCACCGTCGGCCCCCTCGTGGTGAACCCGCACCGGCACGAGGTCACCGTCGGCGGCGCGCGGATCGACTGCACCCCAGGCGAGTTCCGCATCCTGGCGGCGATGGCGGCCGAGCCGGGCAGGGTCTTCACCCGTAAACGGCTCCTGGAGGAACTCCACGGCTTCGCCCGCTACATAGGCGACCGGACCGTGGACGTCCACATCATGAATCTGCGGAAGAAGATCGAACCCGCGCCCCGCAGACCCGCGCTGCTGCTCACCGTCTTCGGCGTCGGCTACAAGATGGCCGCCCCGGAGCGGAAGACCGACCGTGCGCGGGCGTGAGCGCAGGCGGGCCGCCCGGGAGGCCCGGGCCGCCGGGCAGGAGCACCGGCAGCGCAGACTGCCGCTCCGCAAGAGCCTGCTGGGCCGCCTCCTCGCCGTCTCCGCGCTGGTGGCGGCCTGCTCGGTGGCGGCCACCGCCTGGCTCGCCGTCCAGACCACCTCCGGCGCCATCAAGCGCGAGCAGGGCCAGAACCTCACCGACAGCGCCCGTGTCTACGACGCCCTGCGCGGCCACGCGGCGACCAACGCCCAGTGGGACGGCGTCGAGAGCACCGTACGAGAGCTGGCCCGCACCTACGACCGCCGGATCGCGCTGACCACCCGGGACCGGCGGATCATCGCCGACTCCGCCGCCGGGGGCGAGAGCGCGCCGCCCGCCCTGCCCGCCCAGCCGTCCGCCGTGGTCGACCCGCTCAGCTCCGACAGCGCGCTGGTCGCCGACCCCCAGCAGCCGGGCGGCCGGGCCGCGGACCGGATCGACCCGCGCGCCGTCGGCCCCTTCCGGCTGCCCCAGCGGGAACGCGAGCAGCTTCGGAAGGTCGCGGAGCGCGCCACCCAGTGCCTGCGCAGATTCGGGCTCTCCTCGGACATCGTCGACACCCCCAGCGGCCGCCCCCGGATCCAGATCGTCGGCCACACCGGCGACCGGGTCCCCGGCGACACCCACTGCGGCAAGGACGAACTCGCCGCCCCCACCAAGACCGAGGCCCGCGCGCTCACCGAGCTCAACAGGCTCTCCGACGCCTGCCTCCAGCGGAAGGGACGGCCCGGCGTACGGCTCCGTCTCGACCTGTCCTGGAAGGAGGGGCCCGCGGTGGACGAGCGCTACGCCGGGGTCGACCTCGGCGCGCCTGCCGTGTGGCAGAGCCCCGGCCCCGTCAAACCCCGCGCCGCCGAGCCGGTGCCCCCCGCCGACAGCGCCGCGGACCGCGACATCGCCGGCTGCGTCGGCACCGCCCGCACCGAACAGCTCGGCTCCCACGTCTCCTCGCCCGCGCTGCTCTTCATCGGCGACTCCGACCAGGCGACCGTCCCCGGCTTCGACCTCTCCCCGACGAACACCGCCCGGATCGTCGGCGTCGCCGCCCTCGTCCTCGCGCTGACCGTCGGCGCGACCCTCCTCGCCGCCACCCGGCTGGTGAAACCGCTGCGCGCGCTCACCGGGGCCGCCCAGCGGATGAAGGACGGCGAGAGCGCCGAGCCGGTCCCCGTCACCGCCGACAACGAGGTCGGACGACTGGCCGCCGCCTTCAACGACATGGCCGAGCACCGCGCCCGGCTGGAGGCCCAGCGCCGCGCCATGGTCAGCGATGTCGCCCACGAGCTGCGCACCCCCCTCAGCAACATCCGGGGCTGGCTGGAGGGCGCGCAGGACGGCGTCGCCGAACCTGACGAGGCCTTCGTCTCCTCGCTCCTGGAGGAGGCCGTACAGCTCCAGCACATCATCGACGACCTCCAGGACCTCGCGGAGGCCGACGCGGGAGCCCTGCGGCTGCACCCCGAACCGCTCCGCGCCGCCGAACTCCTCGCCCAGGTCGCCGCCGCCCACCAGGGCCGCGCCGACACCGCGGGCGTCACCCTCCGGGTCGCCCCGCCCGGCCCCGCCCCCGTGCCCCTCCTGCACGCGGACCCGGTCCGGCTGCGCCAGGCCGTGGGCAATCTCGTCTCCAACGCGGTACGCCACACCCCGCCCGGCGGATCGGTCACCCTGCGGGCGTACGAGGACGGGAAGCGGCTGCTCGCGCTGGAGGTCGCCGACACCGGGCAGGGCATCGCCGCCGCCGACCTCCCGCATGTCTTCGACCGGTTCTGGCGCGCGGAGAAGTCCCGCAACCGGCGCACCGGAGGCAGCGGGCTCGGCCTCGCCATCGTCCGCAAGCTGATGGAGGCGCACGGCGGCTCGGTGGGTGTGACGAGCCGGGAGGGCGAGGGGACGGTCTTCACCCTCCGGCTGCCGCTGGAGCCCGTCCGGCAGCCCTGATACCCCCACCACAGCGCTCTGACAGGTTCTTCATATCTTCACGCCAGCCTGGCGGTCATGCCGGGTCGTGATCGCGACGCGGCCTCGGCAGCACCCCACAGCCCGAGCTGTAAGCCGGAATGGAGCCACTTGTGAAGACCTACCGTCTCTCCCCGCGCGCCCTGGTCGTCGCCGTCGCGGCGGCCGGCGCGATGATCGTCCCGGCGGGGGCGGCGTTCGCCGACTCGACGCCGACGGCCACCCCCTCCGCGGGCGCCGGGGACACCCGGGAGAAGAAGGCCGCGGCGGCCGCCGAGGAGAGGTGGGCGAACGCCTCCGCCGCCGACAAGGAGGCCCTGCGGAAGAAGGGCGCCACCGCCGGCACCGTCTGGGCCCCCGAGGTCCGCACCCCGCGCGGCGGTGTCGCCGCGGGCGAGCAGCCCAAGGTCAACCTGGGCGACGCCAAGCCCGTCAAGCCCACCGACCGCCGGGCCCCCGCCGTCACCCCGCGCGGCGGTGTCGCCGCGGGCGAGCAGCCCAGGGTGAGCCCGGGCGACGCCAAGTCCACCGCCCGCCCCTCCGCCAAGCCCGCCGACCGCCGGGCTCCCGCCGTCGTCGCCCCGCGCGGCGGCGTCGCCGCCGGTGAGCGCCCCGCCGAGAGCGGCGGCACGACCGGCCTGTTCACCGGCTCGGCCGTCGCCTTCGCGCTCGTCGCCGGTGCCGGAGTCCTCGTGGTCCGCCGCCGCGCCTCCGACACCCCCTGACCCCCCTTCCGCGGCAGGCCCCGCGGAACCCCCCCCCCGGGCGCGGCCCCCCGCCCCCCCCCCCCCCCCCCGCCCCCCCCCCCCGGCGGGCCCCCGGGGCACCCCCCCGCGGGCCCCCCCGCCCGTCGTCGCCCGTCGCCGCCCGGACCTGGAGCCCCTGATGCCCCCGACGAAACCCCGCACCCTCCCGCCCCTGCTGCTCGCCGCACTCGCCCTCGCCGCCCTCACCGGCTGCGCCCAGGACGCCGACGAGACCCTGGACCGCGCCCCGGTCACGGCCGCCGCCCCGACCGCCCCCGCGAACCCGCCGGAGCCGTCCCAGCCGTCCGAGGCGTCAGAGGCGTCCGAACCGAAGAAGGCCGACCGGGCCGCGGCCCCCGTCGAGGTGGCCATCCCCTCCATCGGCGTGAAGAGTTCGCTGATGACCCTCGGCCTCAACAAGGACGGCACGGTCGAGGTCCCGCCGCCCGAGAAGGGCATGACGGCCGGCTGGTACACCGGCGCGCCCGTCCCCGGCGAACCCGGCGCGTCCGTGATCATCGGTCACAACGACACCAAGTTCGGCAAAGCCGTCTTCCACGATCTGAAGAAGATCGACAAGGGCGCGGAGATCGCCGTCCGCAACGACGCCGGAACCACCGCGCGCTTCAAGGTCACCCACACCGAGACCGTCCGCAAGAAGGCCTTCCCGACCCAGCGGGTGTACGGCCCGGTCAACGGCCGCGAGCTGCGCCTCATCACCTGCGACGGAGGCTTCGACGCCGACGGCCACCCGGTGGACAACCTGATCGTCTACGCCACCCGCACCTGACCTAACGCCCCGTCCCCACGGTCCCGGTGCCGCTCGTGGTCCCGGTCCGCTGCCGTACGCCGCCGCCGACCGCGCCGGGCCTGATCAGCCCCTCCCGGCCCGTGATCTTCTTCGGACCGCCCGCGGGCGGCTCGCCCAGCGCCGACAGGGCCGCGCGGGCCGCCGGGGCCAGCAGCGGAGAGAAGTACGGATTGATCCGCAGCGCCTGCCCGATGTCCCGGCGCGCCGGACCGTACAGCCCGAGCGCCCGCTCGATCTCCCCCCGGTGGTACGAGAACAAGGGGCTGCGCGGCCCCTCCTTGGTCGCCCTCTTCGCGTACGGCAGCGCCTCCCGCGCCCGCCCCGCCCGGAACAGCGCCCAGCCCAGCGCGTCCGCCGTCTCGAAGCTGTGCCGACCCCGCTCCCACTCGGCCGTGAGCCGCCGCACCGCCTCGTCGGGATCCCCGTGGTCGGCCTCGTACCGTCCCAGCGTCAGCTCCTGGTTCACCCCGGCCGCCCCGGCCCGCCGGGCCGACTCCAGCACCTCCCCGTACCGCGCCTCGGCCTCGGCGCCGAGCCCCAGCGACTCGCTCAGCTCGCCCGCCTCCAGGGCGTACTCCGGCAGCGGATGCCGGTCCAGCACCGCCCGGTAGTCGCGCAGCGCCTCGTCGGTGCGGCCCAGCGCCGCCAGCGCCCTGGCCCGCCCCGCCAGCGCGGGACGGTGTCCCGCGTCGAGCCGCAGCGCCAGCGCGTAACTCTCGATCGCCTCCCGGGGCTCGCCCCGCTCCCACGCGAATTCGCCGAGCCGGTACAGCGCCGCGGCCCGCTCGGCGCTCCCCTCGGCGGCGGCGACCGCGTCGTGGGCGTTGGCCGAAGCGTCCTCGCGCCAGCCCTTGTCGCGGTAGACCCGGGCGGCCACGCCCCGCGCCTGCGGCCCGTCGTACAGCGCGGTCAGCTTCTCCAGCGACGCGGCGACCGCCTTGTAGTCCCCGAGCCCGCTGTACGCCTCGATCAGCGCCCGGTGCACCGTCCACCGCCGGGGCCGCAGCTTCCGCGCCTGGAGGGCGTGGTCGCGGGCGGCCGTGAAGTCCTGGCGCGCCCCGGCCAGCACCGACAGCCCCAGAAGGGCCTCGGCGTTGCCCTCGGCGGCCGGCAGCAGCTCCAGCGAGCGCCGGAGCGCGCTCTGGGCCCGGGGGAGCGCGGCCCAGTCCGCGAAGCGCGCCCCGCGCTCCGCGTACGCCGTCCCCAGCACCGCCCAGGACTCCTCGTCGTCCTGACGGGTCTTCAGCCACCGCTCCCGCTCGGCGATCAGCGCGTTCAGCTCCGGCAGGGAGGCCGGGGCGCCGACGGCGAACGCCGTCCGGGCGCGCGCGGCCGGACCGGGCGCGGGGCGCGGCCCCTCCCGCTCCTGGGGGGCGATCGCGACCAGCCCGGCGATCAGCGTCGCGGCGACCAGTGTCCCGACGGCGGCGTTCTTCATCCGTTCACTGCCCATGACGCTCACTGTGCGTCAGCGGGCAGTCCATATGATGAACGCGCTCCGTTCGGGGCGGCGGAAGGCCGACGGGTTCACACCGATGGCCCCGGGTGCGAGGCTGGGATCATGGACGATCTCCTCGAACGGCTCCGCGCGGACCTGCCCGCCGAAGCCCTGATCACCGACCCCGATGTGATGGCCTCCTACGCACGGGACATGGCCGGCTTCTGCGAGGCGGGCGTCCCCGCGGCCGTCGTGCTCCCCCGCACGGTCGAACAGGTCCAGCGGGTCATGCGGACCGCCACGGCGCTGCGCGTGCCCGTCGTCCCCCAGGGCGCCCGTACGGGACTGTCCGGCGCGGCCAACGCCAGCGACGGCTGTGTGGTGCTCTCGCTGATCCGGATGGATCGCATCCTGGAGATCAGCGCGGTCGACCGGATCGCCGTGGTCGAGCCCGGCGTGATCAACGCCGATCTCGCCCGCGCGGTCGGCGAGCACGGACTCACCTACCCGCCGGACCCCTCCAGCTGGGAGACCTGCACCATCGGCGGGAACATCGGCACGGCCTCCGGCGGGCTCTGCTGTGTGAAGTACGGAGTCACCGCCGAGTACGTCCTCGGCCTCGACGTCGTCCTCGCCGACGGCCGGCTCCTCACCACCGGCCGCCGCACCGCCAAGGGCGTCGCCGGATACGACCTGACCAGACTCTTCGTCGGATCCGAGGGCAGCCTCGGCATCGTCGTCAAAGCGGTCCTGGCGCTGCGCCCCAAGCCGCCCGCCCGGCTGGTGCTCGGCGCGGAGTTCCCCTCCGCCGCCTCCGCCTGCGAGGCGATCTGCTCGATCATGGAGCGCGGACACACCCCCTCACTGCTGGAGCTGATGGACCGCACCACGGTCCGCGCGGTCAACGCGATGACCGGCATGGGCCTGCCGGAGACGACCGAGGCCCTGCTGCTCGCCGCGTTCGACACCGCCGACCCCGCGGCCGATCTGGCCGCCGTCGGCGAACTGTGCCGCGCGGCGGGAGCCACCGAGGTGGTCCCGGCGGACACCGCCGCCGAGTCCGAACTCCTCCTCCAGGCCCGCCGCACCGCACTGCCCGCACTGGAACGGCTCAAGCCCGCCACGATGATCGACGACGTGTGCGTACCCCGCTCCCGACTCGGCGAGATGATCGAGGGCACCGCCGCCATCGCCGCCAAGCACGGGCTGACCATCGGCGTCTGCGCCCACGCGGGCGACGGCAACACCCACCCGGTCGTCTGCTTCGACCACCACGACCCGGACGAGTCCCGCCGGGCCCGTGAATCCTTCGACGAGATCATGGCCCTGGGACTGGAACTGGGCGGCACGATCACCGGCGAACACGGCGTCGGCCTGCTCAAGAAGGAGTGGCTCGCCAGGGAGCTGGGGCCGGTCGGCGTGGAGCTCCAGCGGGGCGTCAAGCGGACCTTCGACCCGCTCGGCATCCTCAACCCCGGCAAACTCTTCTGAGCACGGGACCCGGCCGCCCAGGCCCTCACCCCGGCTACGCCTCGCCGTCCGACGGCTCGTCGGAGGGCCGGGGAGTCTCCTCGCCCGGAGCGCGGTGCCCCCCGGCCCACAGCTGGTTCGTCCGCCTCGGCGACAGCAGCTCCGCCAGCCTCCCGTCCAGATCGAGCCGCCCGCCCTCCGCGCCCGGCGGCACGATCCTCAGCGTCCGCTCCAGCCACGCCGACACCACCCCCGCCGACACCTCCAGCAGCGCGTCCCCGTCCGGCGAACTGAGCGCCATCAGCACCACGCTCCGCCCCGACACCTTCGTCGGCCAGATCCGCACATCCCCGTGCCCGCACGGCCGGAACACCCCCTCCACCAGCAGCTCACGCGCGAACGTCCAGGTCACCGGGTGCTCCGACCCGATGTGAAAGGTGATGTGCACGGCGTACGGATCAGCCGTCCGATAGGTGAGCCGCGCGGGAACAGGGATGCTGCGCTCCGGCGACAGCACCAGATTCAGCTCCAGTTCACGTTCGATCACGGTGTGCATAAGAGGCTCCCTCGCCCGCTGGGTACAGGGCCCCGATCAGGCCCTCGCGAGGTGAGAGCGGGGTCGCGCCCGCCGATGACGCGACTTTCGACAAGAACTTTCTGTGATCTTGGGGTTACCCGACAGGCTCGGTTCCGAGTCGGCCCCACCGCCCCGGAACGCCTACCGGAACGGAACCTCCCCGGATAGTGGTCGTTACAGCTGGACGGGCCCAGGTGCCCACGAGCGTCTGATAGATGTGGAGCCTTGATCGAGGCTCTTGAGGAGATACGGGACCACGGTGATGAGCGCCCCAACCCCGGCCGGCGGGGACGACAGTCCCCGGCCCGGCTACTACCCGGATCCTTCCATCCCCGGATATGTCCGCTACTGGAACGGCGCCGCCTGGGTGCCCGGTACGAGCAGGCCCGCGCCCAAGACGGGTGAGGTGATGCCGCCGGAGCCGGGCCGGGCCGCCCGGCCGGAGGCGCCCCGCCCGGCCGGGGCCGGACCGGGGGACCGGGCGGAGTCGGCCGCCGCGGAGCGGCTGGAGGAGACCGGGCCGGTCTTTCTCGACGAGGACCCCTCCGACGAGCCCGGACTGCCGGAACCGGCCACCGCCTGGCAGGCGGACACCTCGCGGCAGACCGGCTTCGGCGGCGAGCGGGACCACCGGGTCTCCTGGGGCGGCGGCCAGGACCCGCGCGCCCAGGGGCCCTCCGCTCCCGTGCGCGCGCCCGACGCGGCGGCGGCGCATGTGCCCGCTCCCCAGGGGCCGGTGTCGGCTCCCGGGGCCGCCGACGCCCGGGGACAGGTCCCGGAGAGCCGCGCCCCCGGGCGGGCCGCGGATCCCCGGCTGCCCGCGCAGGGCGGCGACCCGACCGGCGGGCCGCCGGCCGACCGGACCGTCACCATCCGGCCGGTCCGCTCCCGTCCGGAGCCCGGCGAGCAGCGGCCCCCGGCCGAGAGCACCATGACCATCCGCCCCAGGCCCGCGTCCCCGGCCCCGAGCCCGGCCCCGGCCGCACCGCCGGTCCGGCCGCAGCCCCCCGTACAACAGCAACAGCAACAGCAGCAGTACGCCCAGCCGCAGCCGCAGCCGCAGCCGCAGCCCCCGGCGGCCGTCGCCGAGGGGCCGGGCGGCGGCGGGGCCGACTCCTGGGCCCAGCAGGTGCACCGGCTCGCGCGGGCCGACGAGGGGGAGCGGCAGCAGCCCGTCGTCCCCTGGAAGCCCCCGGTCGCCGATCCGTTCCTCCAACTGGCCCAGGCGCAGGCAGCCGCCCGGCCCGCCGCGCTCGGCAGGCGGTTCGCCGCCCGGCTGATCGACACCGTCGTCCTCGGCGCGCTCACCGCGGCCGTCGCCGTGCCCGTGGCGCTGAAGTCCCTCGACCATGTGGACGGCAAGATCGAGGCGGCCAGACAGTCCGGCCGCACCGTCACCGTCTGGCTCCTCGACGGCACCACCGCCGTCCACCTCGGCATCGTCCTCGGCGCGCTGCTGATCCTCGGCGCGCTCTACGAGGCACTGCCGGTCGCCCGCTGGGGCCGCACCCTCGGCAAGCGGCTCTGCGGGCTCAAGGTGGTCGACATCGAATCGCACGAACCCCCGCCGTTCGGGGCGGCGCTGCGCCGCTGGCTGGTGTACGGGGTGCTCGGCCTCGCCGTCGTCGGGGTGCTCAATGTGCTCTGGGGGCTGTTCGACCGGCCCTGGCGGCAGTGCTGGCACGACAAGGCGGCGCACACCTTCGTCACCGGCGGCTGACGGCCCGCCGCACGGCCCGGTTCCCCCGAACGGCACACGAGCTTTTGCGGGGGGACCGGGCTCGGGGTGCACTGCCCTCATGAGCAACGACCAGCCGCCGCCGCCCCCCGGCCCGGGCGGTCCCGAGGACGACCCCTTCGCCAAGAAGCCGCAGGACCCCGCCCCGCCCGGCTCCCCGTACGGCGGGGGCCAGGGCGGCCAGAGCGGCCCGTACGGCGGCGGGATGCCCCCGTACGATCCGAACGCCTACGGCGGCGGCCCGTACGGCGGCGGCCCCGATCCGCTGGCCGGGATGCCCCCGCTCGCCGACTTCGGCAAGCGGCTCGCCGCCCGGATCGTCGACGCACTGATCATCTTCATCCCGCTCTTCCTGCTCTCCCTGATCTTCGGGGGCTGGAACGTCGGCGACAGCGGGGACAGCTGGGACGACATCGCCAACGATGTGAACACCGGACGGCAGTGGGCGTGGTCGCTGATCTCCCTGGTGGCTTATGTCGCCTACGACACCCTCATGGTGAAGAAGGACGGCCAGACCATCGGCAAGCGGCTGTTCAAGCTCCGCGTCGCGCTGCTCAACGACGGCGGCACCCCGGACACCCGCTCCGCGCTGCTGCGTGCCACGGTGCTCTGGGCCCCCGCTCTCATCTGCTGTTTCTGTGTCTGGTGGCTGGTCATCATCATCACGATCATCGCCGACAAGCCCTATCGCCAGGGGCTGCACGACAAGGCGGGCAAGACCGTGGTGGTGACCGTTCCGGCGTGACCCGGGGCCTTTGCCCTCCGATGTTCTCCGAAACCGCGAGGTGAGTCCCGCCTCACTCACGGCCTCGGAGCATAGGGGGCGCACCATGCCATACAGACCTCCGACTGGCCTGTTCCCTCTGCCCTCTGTCCGGTTCTCGCGTATTTGCCGTCTCTTCGGGGGCTGTCCGGATACCGGAACTCCACTTCTGCATAGTGCAGTTGGAATGTCCTAGTCAAGGGTTGTCTTTTCTTCTCCGACTACGGTCGAATGCGGTCACTTGTGACGCGCGCGTCCCTCGGCCGGGCAGCCCCACTCCGGTCTGCGGCGAGGGCGCGGGGGAGGACACCGGAACACGTGACCACCAAGAGACGGACGACCCGAGCGACGGCCGTGATCGTCGCGCTCGCCGCGACCACGGCGGCGGCAGCGGCGTTCAGCACCGCCCAGGCGGGGGATCAGGGATCCCCGGTCCCGGCGGCCAACGGCATCGAGCGCCACGACCCGGCGCCGGGGAAGGACCATGTCGACCACGACCTCGACGGTCCCTTCAGCAAGCAGCAGGCCCAGCAGCGCGAGTCGGCGCTGGAGAAGGTCATATCCGGGGACGCGACCGTGCAGCGGCGCGACGGCTCCAATGTGGTCAAGCTCGACAAGGGCAAGTACGTCGAGCTGGGCCGGGAGAAGACCGACAAGATCTTCACCATCCTGCTGGAGTTCGGCGACAAGGTCGACGACACCACCACGCACGACCCGGACGGGCCGGAGGGCCCCCTTCCGCCGGTGAAGAAGTACGGCGGCACCCCGGGCCCCGCCCACAACCAGATCGCCAAGCCGGACCGCGCGGTCAACAACTCCACGGACTGGCGGGCGGACTACAACCGCAAGCACTTCGAGGACCTCTACTTCGGCACCGGCAAGGACGCGAACGGCGTCGCCAAGCAGTCGGTGAAGACCTACTTCGAGCAGGCCTCCTCGGGCCGCTACTCGGTCGACGGCACCGTCTCCGACTGGGTGAAGGTCGACTACAACGAGGCCCGCTACGGCTCCAACTACTGCGGCGGCAGCAACTGCGACAACGCCTGGGACGCGGTCCGCGACGGCGTCAACGCCTGGGTCCGGGACCAGAAGGCACAGGGCCGCACCGACGCGCAGATCAAGGCGGCGCTGGCCGAGTACGACCTCTGGGACCGCTACGACTTCGACAACGACGGCAACTTCAACGAGTCCGACGGCTATATCGACCACTTCCAGTTCGTCCACGCGGGCGAGGACGAGTCGGCGGGCGGCGGCGCGCAGGGCAAGGACGCCCTGTGGGCGCACCGCTGGTACGCGTACGGCACCGACGCGGGCAAGACCGGCCCGGGGCAGAACAAGGCCGGCGGCACCCAGATCGGCGACACCGGCATCTGGGTCGGCGACTACACCGTGCAGCCCGAGAACGGCGGACTCGGCGTCTTCGCCCATGAGTACGGCCACGACCTGGGCCTGCCCGATCTGTACGACTACTCCGGCCGGGGCGGCGAGAACTCCACCGGCTTCTGGAGCCTGATGTCCTCGGGCTCGTGGCTGGGCACCGGCAAGGGCGCCATCGGCGACCTGCCCGGCGACATGACCTCCTGGGACAAGCTCCAGCTCGGCTGGCTCAACTACACCAAGGCGCGGGCCGCGACGGACTCGACCCACACCCTCGGCGTCTCGGCGTACAACACCAAGCGCCCCCAGGCGCTCATCGTCGACCTCCCGAAGAAGCCCGGCACCACCCCTGTCGTGAAGCCCGCCGAGGGCTCCAAGCAGTGGTGGAGCGACATGGGCGACGACCTGCGGAACACCCTCACCCGTACGGTCGACCTGACGGGCAAGTCCAGCGCCGCGCTGGAGCTGTGGGGCTGGTGGCAGGCCGAGCGGGGTTACGACCACGTCTACACCGAGGTGTCGACGGACGGCGGGGCCAACTGGACCGCGCTGGACGGCACGGCCGACGGCAAGCCGATCACCCGTGACGCCAGCGGCACTCCGGCGCTGACCGGCCGCTCGGGCGCGTACAAGCAGCTGGTCTACGGGCTGGACGCGTACGCGGGCAAGAAGATCGACCTCCGGTTCCAGTACCGCACGGACGGCGCGACGGCCGAGAAGGGGTTCGCGGCCGACGCGATCACCGTCAAGGCCGACGGCGCGCCGCTGTTCACCGACAACGCCGAGGGCGACGACGCGGGCTGGACCGTGAAGGGCTTCTCGCGCATCGGCGACTCCTTCACCAAGGACTACGAGCAGTACTACATCGCCGAGAACCGCCAGTACACCGGCTATGACAAGACGCTGGAGCTCGGCCCGTACAACTTCGGGTTCACCGCCCCGAAGCACCAGTGGGTGGAGCACTACAAGAACCAGAACGGTCTGCTGATCTGGCTCTGGGACACCTTCCAGCGGGACAACAACACCATCCTCCACCCGGGGGCCGGCCAGATCCTGCCGATCGACGCCAACCCCGCGCCGCTGAAGTGGTCGGACGGCACCATGATGCGCAACCGCATCCAGTCCTTCGACGCGACCTTCAGCACCCGGCCGTACGACGCGGTGACCCTGCACCGGGCGGGCGTGCCGACGACGATCAAGTCGCGGCCGGGCAACAGCGTCTTCGACGACCGCAAGGGCGTCTACTGGACCGCCGAGAACCCGACGGCCAGCGTCAAGGTCGCTGACACCAACACCAAGATCTCGATCGTCAAGGAGCCGAAGAACGGCAAGACGATCACGGTCAAGGTTGGTCCCTCGACCAAGTAATTGGCATAACAGCAGGTCAAAGCATGATCGGCCGTCGCCCTCTAGCGGGCGGCGGCCGATCGTGTTTAGGTGCGGGGACGGGACCGTTATTGACAGACCATCTTGACGGGGGAGTGGATCAAAATGCCCGGTGGAGGATTCAGCAAGCTGCCGAACGGCAGTGTGGTGGTGGCGCTCAGCCTGCCCAGCCCGCTGGGCGACGGCCGGCCGGCCCGATTCCTGGTGCACGCGGCGAACCGTGCGCGAGCCCTGACCAGGCTGCGCAATCTGGGGCTGCGGGCGGTCTATCTCCGGGGGAACACGGAGCCGCCGACCCCGGACGAGATCACCGCGGTGCTGCACCATCCGGACGGGCTGCTGTGGCGGACGCTGCCGCAGACCGCGTCCGAGCTGTGGCACCCCTTCCGCACCCTGCTGCGGGAGCGCTCCGCGTTACGGGAGTGAACAGCGCGTGTTCATGAATCCCGCCGGGCCGCTCCGGCGTCGCGTCAGCCGACGGGCTTCCCCGTCAGCGTCACGCCCGCCTCCCGCAGCTCCTCCAGCACCCGCTCGGTGCGCTCCTTCGACACGCCCGCCGTGAGATCGAGCAGCACCTGGGTGGTGAACCCCTCGCGCACCGCGTCCAGCGCCGTCGCGCGCACACAGTGATCCGTGGCGATCCCGACCACGTCGACCTCGGTCACCCGGTGCGCGCGCAGCCAGTCGGCGAGCTTGGCGCCGTTCTCGTCCGAGCCCTCGAAGCCGCTGTAGGCCGCCTCGTAGGCGCCCTTGTCGAAGACCGCGTCGATCGCGCCCGAGGCGACCGCGGGCGCGAAGTTCGGATGGAAGCCCACGCCCTCCGTCCCCGCCACACAGTGGCGCGGCCAGCTGGTCTCGAAGTCGGGGGTGTCGGAGAAGTGGCCGCCCGGGTCGATGTGGTGATCACGGGTGGCGACGACATGGCGGTATCCGGCGGGCGCCGACTGGCCGATCAGCTCGGTGACGCCGGCCGCGACCTCGGCGCCCCCGGTCACCGCGAGGCTGCCGCCCTCGCAGAAGTCGTTCTGAACGTCGACGACGATCAAGGCCCGGTGCATGGCGGCTGTCCTTCGGAGTCGGGGTCGGGGTCGGGGTCGCGCGGTGGCTGGAGACGCCGGTGAGGCTTCCGTGCCTCTCCGTGTCTCTCCGTGCCTCAGTAATACCGCACGGGAGCCTTTTCATGAGCATGGCAGCGGAGAGCGGGCGCGTCACAGGGGGAAGCCTTGCCGCGCCCGCCCGTCTCACACATACTCCGTCGGCAGGACCGGCTCCCCCCGGGAGAGCTGGACGGCCGACATCGGCAGCGCCGCCCGCGCGGCGATGTGCCGCTCGCGCGCCGTGTCCAGCGACTCCCGCGCCACCACCTTGCCGTCCCTGACCAGCTCCACCAGCAGCTGTCGCGCCGCCAGCTCCGTGGGCACCGGCCCGGTGCCCACGACCTCGGCCTCCGCGACCGACTCCGCGTCCAGCCGCCGGGCGGCCCACTTGCGGCCGCCGAGGGAGTACTTCGCGCCGAGGGACTTCTTCGCCACCGGCTCCAGCGGGGCCCCGGGCTCCGCCGAGCGGGCGCGGGCGACCAGCTTGTACACCATCGAGCAGGTGGGGTGCCCGCTGCCGGTGACCAGCTGGGTGCCGACCCCGTACGCGTCCACCGGCGCGGCGGCCAGCGAGGCGATGGCGTACTCGTCCAGGTCGGAGGTGACGACGATCCTGGTGTCCCGCGCGCCCAGCTCGTCGAGCTGCTGGCGCACCCGGTGCGCGACCAGCAGCAGATCGCCGGAGTCGATCCGGACCGCCCCGAGACCCGGCCCGGCGATCTCCACGGCGGTACGGACGGCCTCGGCCACGTCGTAGGTGTCGACCAGCAGGGTGGTGCCGCGCCCGAGCGAGTCGACCTGGGCGCGGAAGGCGTCCCGCTCGCTGTCGTGCAGCAGGGTGAAGGCGTGCGCGCTGGTGCCCACCGTCGGGATCCCGTAGCGGAAGCCCGCCGCGAGATCGGAGGTGGAGTCGAAGCCGCCGACATAGGCAGCCCGGGCGGAGGCCACCGCGGACAGCTCGTGGGTGCGCCGCGCGCCCATCTCGATCAGCCGCCGGCCGCCGGCCGCCGAGGACATCCGGGAGGCGGCGGCGGCGATCGCCGAGTCGTGGTTGAGGATCGACAGGATCACCGTCTCCAGCAGCACGCACTCGGCGAAGGAGCCCTCGACCCGCAGCAGCGGGGAGCCGGGGAAGTAGACCTCGCCCTCCGGATAGCCCCAGATGTCGCCGCTGAAGCGGTAGGAGGAGAGCCACTTCAGGGTGGGCTCGTCCACGATCCCGCGCTCGCGCAGGAAGCCGATCACATCCGCGTCGAAGCGGAAGTTCTCCACGGCGTCCAGCACCCGGCCGGTGCCCGCGACGACGCCGTACCGCCGTCCCTCGGGGAGCCTGCGGGTGAAGACCTCGAAGACCGAGCGGCGGCCCGCGGTGCCCGCCCGCAGGGCCGCCTGGACCATCGTGAACTCGTACTGGTCGGTGAAGAGGGCGGTCGAGGGGACGTCCACCGGCAGTCCCAGATCAGCGGTGTTCACGGCACTCAGCCTCGCGCTTTCGTCTCGGTCGCCCTTCGAGCACGGGCGATCCAGCCATGGCCCGGATGCTACCCCACATCTCGTCAAAGTGACGAGATGTGGGTGGCCGTTTATGCGCCGAGCCCCCCTGAGTGGCAGCATGGACCAGGTGAGTGTTGCTCCCACAGAGATCGAACGTCCTGAGTCGGCGGAGGAGACCTTCGCCGTTCCCGAGCCCGACGTGCCGTGGGTGACGCTCGTCCACAACGATCCGGTGAATCTGATGAGCTATGTGACCTACGTCTTCCAGGCGTACTTCGGTTACTCCAAGGACAAGGCGCGCAAACTGATGCTCGACGTCCACCAGAAGGGGCGCGCCGTCGTCTCCAGCGGCAGTCGCGAGGAGATGGAGCGCGACGTCCAGGCGATGCACGGATACGGACTGTGGGCGACCCTCTCCCAGGACCGCAACTGATGCCGGGACACTTCGAGCCGGTCCCCGGCGGCGGCGCGGCCATCGCGCTGGACGAGGTCGAGATCTCGATCCTGCGCTCGCTCGCCGTGCAGCTCCTCGAACTGATCGGGCCCGGCGAGACGCCCGTCGAGGGCGAGGACCCCCTCGCCGCCCTCTTCGCCGAGGGCCCGAGCGAGCCGCCCGCCGACCCCGCGCTGGCCCGGCTCTTCCCCGACGCCTATGTCGACCCCGCCGCCGGGAAGCCCGACGACGAGCTTCAGGAGGCCTCCTCCGAATTCCGCCGCTTCACCGAGAACGATCTGCGCACCCACAAGCGCGAGGACGCGATGGCGGTGGTCCGCGCCCTCGATTCACTCACCGTGGACGGCGAGGGCGGCGCGGTGCTGAAGCTGACCGCGCCCGACTCCGTGCCCTGGCTGCGCTCGCTGAACGACCTCAGGCTGACCATCGGCACCCGTCTGGAGGTCACCGACGAGGACGAGGGCGCGGGGCTCTACCGGCTGCCGGACTCCGATCCGCGCAAGCCGATGGTGATGGCCTACCTCTGGCTCGGGGTGCTTCAGGAGACCCTCGTCGAAACCCTGATGCCCTGACCCGGCTCCACCCGCCCTCCCCGCGGCCCCCTGCGCGGCCCCTTCACACCCCCTTCACGGCCCCCGGCGGCCCGCCCCGCCGGGGCCCGTCGGCGCGCCCCCGCGCCACCCCCGTACCGACCCCCCGGTGAACGCTCAGCGGACGCTCAAATCCGGATAACGATCACATCACCGCACCCGAACGCTTTGTCGTGTCGGGGGACATATGTCCGTCTCTGGCGGTGGTCTGCGTCACACTCTTCCTCAATGATCTCCGTGTCGACCGTGATAAATCTTCACGACCGCCAGGGGCGCCACCCATGCCCCTGGGGGCGCTTGAGCCGGCGGATCGCCGGTAGCACTCCATCCGTATCCGGGGGGATCAGGACCTGATCCGCGTCCGCGCGCCAATGGCGGCGGGAGCGGATCCGCATGGAGAAAGGGCGCACCAACATGACCTCAGTGCAGGTCGGCAAAGATGACGGGCACGACGGCAAGGGTGTCGCGGGGCTCACCGGCACCGCCACCGCCACCGCCGCGGAGACCGCGGGCGGACCGGGCGCGGACCAGGGCTACCACCGCAGCCTGGGCGCCCGCCAGATACAGATGATCGCGATCGGCGGAGCGATCGGCACCGGTCTCTTCCTCGGCGCGGGCAAGGGCATCTCCAAGGCCGGACCCAGCCTCATCCTGGCCTACGCCATCGCCGGCGTGGTCATCTTCTTCATCATGCGCGCCCTCGGCGAACTGCTGATGTACCGCCCGGTCGCGGGCTCCTTCTCCGAGTACGCACGCGAGTTCATCAGCCCCTTCGCGGGCTACGCCACCGGCTGGACCTACTGGCTCTTCTGGGTCGTCACCGGAATGACCGAGGTCACCGCCGCGGCCAGCTATATGACGTACTGGTTCGACGTCCCCCAGTGGATCTCCGCACTGGTCTTCACGATCATCCTCTACGGCGCGAACCTGATCTCCGTGAAGCTCTTCGGCGAGCTGGAGTTCTGGTTCTCCATGGTCAAGGTCACCGCCATCATCGGCATGATCCTGATCTGCCTCGGCATCCTCACCCTCGGCTTCTCCGACGCGGGCGACACCGCGTCCGTCTCCCTCCTCTGGGACGACGGCGGCTTCTTCCCCAAGGGCATCGGCGGCACGCTGATGACCCTCCAGATCGTGATGTTCGCCTTCCTCGCGGTCGAACTGGTCGGCGTCACCGCGGGCGAGTCCAAGGACCCCGAGAAGACCCTCCCCAAGGCCATCAACACCGTGCCGTGGCGCATCGCCGTCTTCTACATCGGCGCGCTGATCATGATCCTGTCGGTGGTCTCCTGGACCAACTTCAAGCCCGGCGTCTCCCCCTTCGTCGCCGCCTTCGACGAGATGGGCCTCCAGACCGGCGCGGCCATCGTGAACTTCGTCGTCCTCACCGCCGCCCTCTCCTCCTGCAACTCCGGCATGTACTCCACCGGCCGGATGCTGCGCGACCTCGCGCTCAACAGCCAGGGCCCGAAGTTCTTCACCCGGCTCACCAAGAACGGCACCCCGCTGATCGGCACCACCTTCTCCGCGGGCCTGATGATGATCGGCGTCTGGATCAACTACCAGTGGCCCGGCGAGGCCTTCAACAAGATCGTCTCCTTCGCCACCATCTCCGGCATGTGGGCCTGGATCATGATCCTGGTCAGCCAGATCCGCTACCGCGCCAAGGCCGACCGCGGCGAACTCCCGCAGTCCACCTTCAAGGCCCCCGGCGCGCCCTACACCAGCTGGTTCGCGCTCGCCTTCATCGGCATGGTCATCGTGCTCATGGGCATCGACAAGGACGCCAGGATCTCCCTCTACGTCGCCCCGTTCTGGGCGCTGATCCTCGGCGTGTCCTATCTGCTCCTCAAGCGCCGCAACCCCCAGGGCGCGGCCTTCCTCAAGCGCTGACCGCCGCCCCGCCGGCGGCGGCGAACGAACGGGCGGGCCCGTACCGACAGCGGTACGGGCCCGCCCGTTCGCCCGTCTGCTTATCCTGATCGCCATGCTGACCCTGACCCAGGCTCTCTTCGACCAGATCGTGGCGCACGCCCGCGCCGACCACCCCGACGAGGCGTGCGGCGTGGTCGCCGGCCCCGAGGACAGCGGCCGCCCCGAGCGCTTCATCCCCATGCTGAACGCCGCCCGCTCGCCCACGTTCTACGAGTTCGACTCCGCGGATCTGCTCAAGCTCTACCGTGAGATGGACGACAACGACGAAGTGCCGGTGATCATCTACCACTCGCACACCGCCACCGAGGCATACCCCTCGCGAACGGACATCTCCTACGCGAACGAACCCGCCGCGCACTACGTACTGGTCTCCACCGCCGACACCGACGCCGCCGGACCCTTCCAATTCCGCTCCTTCCGCATCGTGGACGGCGAGATCACCGAAGAAGACATCAAGGTCGTGGATGCATACTGAGCGCTGACCGAGTTCCGACTCGACATGTCTGAAAACGGGCGGCAGGACCCAGGAAGCCGGTGCGAATCCGGCGCGGTCCCGCCACTGTGACCAAGCCCCCCGGCTTGGCAGCCAGGAACTGACCTGCCGCCCTTCTCCCAACACCAAGGGGACGTGGAAATCCCCGGAGGAGGCCGTACCCCGTCATGTCCGCACACCGCTCCGCACACCGCTCCGCACACCGCTCCACCCGCGCGCTCATAGCCGCCGCCCTGCTGCTCCCGCTCGCCGCCTGCGCCGCCGACACGGAGAAGAAGCCCGCCGACACCAAGGCCGCCGACACCGGCGGAGCCTTCCCCTACACCGTCGACAACTGCGGTGTGAAGACGACGTACCAGAAGGCCCCCGAACGGGCCGTCACCATGAACCAGCACGTCACCGAGATCATGCTCGAACTCGGCCTGGAGAAGTCCCTCACCGGCACCGCCTACCTCGACGACCAGGTCCTGCCGCGCCACCGGAAGACGTACGACGCCATCCCCGTACTCGCCAAGGAGTACCCCTCCAAGGAGAAGCTCCTCGCCGCCAACCCCGACTTCGTCTACGGCGGATACGCCAGCGCCTTCGACGCCAAGGACGGCCGCACCCGCGACGAGCTGAAGAAGTCCGGCATCGACTCCCGGCTCAACATCGAATACTGCGCCAAGGGCAGGACCACCCTCGACGAGGTCTACCGCGAGATCGACGAGATCGGCCGCACCTTCGGCGCCGGCGACCGCGCCCAGAAGTGGATCACCGAGGCGCGCGCCACCGTCAAGAAGACCGAGGAGCGGTTCAAGGGCCGCGAGCCCAAGCCCGTCTTCGTCTACGACAGCGGCGACAAGACCGCCCAGACCGTCGGCGGCACCGGCATCGGCAACGAACTGATCACCCGGGCCGGCGGCCGCAATGTCTTCGCGGGCATCGGCAAGGCCTTCGGCGACGCCACCTGGGAGCAGGTCGTCGCCGGCAAGCCGGAGATCATCGTCATCCTCGACTACGGCGCCACCACCGTCGAACAGAAGAAGAAGCGCCTGCTGGACGACCCGGTGCTCCGCGACGTCCCCGCCGTCAAGAACAAGAAGTTCGCCGTACTCCCGCTCTCCGACGCGGTCCTCGGAGTACGCGCACCCGAAGCCATCACCAAGCTGGCCTCGCAGTTCTCCGAGTGAGGCCCGCCGCTGTGAAGCCCGCCACCCAGCCGACCCCCGCGCCCGGCACGGAACCCGCCTCCGTGCCCGGCACGGAACCCGCCTCCGTGCCCGGCACGGAACCCGCCCCCGTGCCCGCCCGCCGGACCGGAGCCCGCCCCTCCACCGCAGCCGCCTCCCGGCTGCGGTACGGGGCCGTCCTCACCGCCCTCACGGCGGCCCTCGCCCTCGCGGTGGTCGCGGGCCTCAGCCTCGGCTCCGTACGCATCCCGCCGGGACAGGTGATCGACGCGCTCCTCCCCGGCGCGGCACCCAGCCCGTTCCGCACCATCGTCATGGACGTACGACTGCCCCGCGTCCTGCTCGGCGTCCTCGTCGGCGCGGGGCTCGCCGTCTGCGGCACCGTCCTCCAGGCCCTGGTGCGCAACCGGCTCGCCGACCCCTTCCTCCTCGGGATCTCCTCCGGAGCCTCCACCGGAGCCGTCGTCGTCCTCACCCTCGGCATCGGCGCCACCACCGCCGTCGCCATGCCCATCGGCGCGTTCGCCGGAGCGCTCGCCGCGACCGTCCTCGTCTACGGACTGGCCCGCCGCGGCGGCTCCATGACCGGCACCCGGCTCGTCCTCGCGGGGGTGACCGTCTCGTACATCCTCACCGCCCTCACCACCCTCGTCCTCGTCTCCTCCGCCCGACCCGAACACTTCCGCGAAGCGCTCTACTGGTCACTCGGCGGCCTCGGCAGCGCCCGCTGGGACGCCCTCTGGATCCCCGGCCTCGTCCTCGCCGCCGCCCTGCCCCTGCTCCTCGCCCTCGCCCGCCCCCTCGACCTGCTGCTCGTCGGAGAAGAAGGAGCCACCGTCCTCGGACTCGACGTCTCCCGCTTCCGGGCCGCCGTCTTCATCCTCGTCTCCCTGGTCACCGCCGTCCTGGTCTCCGCCAGCGGCGCCGTCGGCTTCATCGGACTGATGGTCCCCCACGCCGCCCGGCTCCTCGTCGGCGCGACCCACCGCGCCCTCCTGCCGGTCTCCGCCCTCGGCGGCGCCCTCGCCCTCGTCGTCGCCGACCTCGCCGCCCGCACCGTCGCCTCACCGCAGGACATCCCCGTCGGAGTGCTCACCGCCCTCATCGGCGGCCCGCTCTTCCTCTGGCTGATGCGCTCCCGCAACGCACAAGGAGCCGTCCTGTGACCGCCTCCCTCACCCTCACCGGAATCACCTACGAGACCGACGGCCGCACCCTCCTGCACGGCATCGCCCTCGACGCCCGCCCGGGCGAGACCGTCGGCCTCGTCGGCCCCAACGGCAGCGGCAAGACCACCCTGCTGCGCTGCGTCTACGGCACACTCCGCCCCAGCGCCGGAAGCATTCACCTCGACGGCGACGAACTCACCGCACTCGGACCCAAGGCCCGCGCCCGGCGCGTGGCCAGCGTCCCCCAGGACAGCCCCGGCGAATTCGAACTGACCGTCCGCGAGATCGTCGCCATGGGACGCGCCCCGCACAAACGCTTCTGGGAACAGGACACCGCGAACGACGCCTCCGTCGTCGACGACGCCCTCCACCGGCTCCGCATCACCGACCTCGCCGACCGAGCCTTCCCCTCCCTCTCCGGCGGCGAACGCCAGCGCGCCCTCGTCGCCCGCGCCCTGGTCCAACGGCCCGCGCTGCTCGTCCTCGACGAACCCACCAACCATCTCGACATCCGCTACCAACTGGAGATCCTCGGCCTGATCCGCACCCTCGGCACCACCAGCCTGCTGGCCCTCCACGACCTCAACCTCGCCGCCTACTACTGCGACCGGATCCATGTCCTCAAGGCCGGACGGCTCGTCGCATCCGGCACGCCCCACGAGGTCCTGACCCCCGAACTGCTCGCCGAGGTCTACCGCGTCAAGGCCGAGATCGCGGTCCATCCGACCACCGGAGCCCCCACGATCACCTATCTCCCGCCCGCATAGTGAACGGTTTCCGTCCGGCATCCGAGATCACATTCCGGATCCCGGACCGGGAATCGATACGATGACCGCATGGTTCTCCACGACATGAGCGACAAGGCGCGAGGCGGCTCAGTGCTGCTCGTCGCACGGCTCCATGTCGACCTGTGCCGCGTCGCCGGCGCGATGTGTCCCTGAGCACCGAAAGCCCCACCGCTTTCCGGCCACCGAGCCTCTCGACCGCCGTTCCCCAGCTCTTCCGCTCTCGCCCTACCGTCCTGACGACTGGAGCCCCACGCCATGGCCATCGACGTCCGCATCCCCACCATCCTGCGCACCTACACCGACGGCGCGAAGGCCGTACCCGGCAGCGGCGACACCCTCGCCGACCTCTTCACCGACCTGGAGACCCGCCACAGCGGCATCCAGGAGCGCATCGTGGAGGAGGGCCAGCTCCGCCGCTTCATCAACGTCTACCTCAACGACGAGGACGTCCGCTTCCTGGACGGCATCACCACCAAGCTCTCCGACGGCGACGTCGTCACCATCCTCCCGGCGGTCGCCGGCGGCATGTACTGATGCGTTACGACTCCCCGCTCGCCGCGGTCGGCAACACCCCGCTGGTCCGCCTCCCCCGGCTCTCCCCCTCGGACGACGTCCGCATCTGGGCCAAGCTGGAGGACCGCAACCCGACCGGCTCCATCAAGGACCGCCCCGCCCTCCACATGGTGGAACAGGCGGAGAAGGACGGCCGCCTCACCCCCGGCTGCACCATCCTGGAGCCGACTTCCGGCAACACCGGCATCTCACTGGCGATGGCGGCCAAGCTCAAGGGCTACCGCATCGTCTGCGTGATGCCGGAGAACACCAGCGAGGAGCGCAGGCAGCTGCTGGCCATGTGGGGCGCGGAGATCATCCCCTCCCCGGCGGCCGGCGGCTCCAACACCGCTGTACGCGTCGCCAAGGAACTCGCCGCCGAGAACCCCTCCTGGGTGATGCTCTACCAGTACGGCAACCCCGACAACGCGGGCGCGCACTACGCCACCACCGGCCCGGAGATCCTCACCGACCTCCCCTCCATCACCCACTTCGTCGCCGGCCTCGGCACCACCGGCACCCTGATGGGCGTGGGCCGCTACCTCCGCGAACACGTCCCCGGCGTCCGCATCGTCGCCGCCGAGCCCCGCTACGACGACCTCGTGTACGGGCTCCGCAACCTCGACGAGGGCTTCGTCCCCGAGCTCTACGACCCCTCCATCCTCACCACCCGCTTCTCCGTCGGCTCCGCCGACGCGGTTACCCGCACCCGGGAGCTCCTCCAACAGGAGGGGATCTTCGCCGGAGTCTCCACCGGGGCCGCGCTCCACGCCGCGATCGGCGTCGGCCGCAAGGCCCTGGCGGCGGGCGAGTCCGCCGACATCGTCTTCGTCGTCGCCGACGGCGGCTGGAAATACCTCTCCACCGGCGTCTACACCGCCCCCACCACCGAAGCCGCCATCACCCTCCTCCAGGGCCAACTCTGGGCCTGACCCTTCGGGGCCCCTGGCCCCGCCCAGGAGGGGCCCGCGTAGGGCAGCCGTCCTGCTGATTGACGACCCTGCCCCAGTGAGGGCCCCTGGGGCACGGGGTCCGTCCTCAATCTCCCCCCCAGGGCTTCGCCTGGGAGGGACCCCAGCGGGGCTTGATTCTGAGGCTCTTGCCAGGTGCGGGCCCTGGTTGGGGGCCAGCCCCCAAGCCCCCGCGCCTCAAACTCCCCCAGGGCTTCGCCTGGGAGGGACCCCCAGCGAGGCTGGATTTTGAGGCTCTTGCCCAGCGCGGCGGGGATGGCTCTGACGTGGAGGGGACGCGCAGGGATCGGGGCCGGGACGTAAAGCGGCGCAGCTCGCGCGGAGCGCGGTGAGGAAAGCAGTCCCGGACCCGAGCCCGGAGCGGACCCGTACCCCAGGCACCGGCCCCCGGCCACGGACCCGGACCCCAGGTATCGACCCGCACCGGGTGTGGACCTCCCCCGGGGCCCGCCGCAGGCGTGCCCCCCTTTGTGCGCCCTCCGAATCGGTGACAGCGCAGGTGAGTTCGCCCACAACGCCCCACCCCGGAGGAGCGGCACCTCGTTTTGCGCTTTACGCTCAACGGACCGCACACCCAGACCCACCCCCAGCCCTCCTCCCCGTCCACGGAGGTCCAAGCTTCATGAAGCTCACCGTCGTCGGCTGCTCGGGGTCGTTCCCGTCCGCGGAATCGGCCTGTTCGAGCTACCTCGTAGAGGCCGACGGCTTCCGGCTGCTCCTCGACATGGGCAATGGCGCCCTCGGCGAGTTGCAGCGTCACATCGGTCTCTACGACCTCGATGCCATCTTCCTCAGCCACCTCCACGCCGATCACTGCATCGACATGTGCGGGTATTTCGTCGCCCGCTACTACCGCCACGACGGCGGCCGCTGCGACGCGATCCCGGTCTACGGCCCCGAGGGCACCGAGCAGCGCCTCACCACCGCGTACGCGGACACCCCTTCCCCCTCCTCGATGAGCGAGGTCTTCGACTTCCACACCCTGAAGCCGGGCAGCTTCGAGATCGGCCCGTTCTCGGTCCGTACGGAACGGGTGGCCCACCCGGTGGAGGCGTACGGCATCCGGCTGGAACACGGCGGCCGGACGCTGACGTACTCGGGGGACACGGGGGTCTGCGAGGCGCTGCACGAGCTGGCGGACGGCGCGGATCTCTTCCTCTGCGAGGCGTCCTTCACCCACGGGAAGGAGACCGTCCCGGATCTTCACCTCAATGGCCGAGAGGCGGGCGCGCACGCCGAGCGCGCGGGGGCGGGGCGGCTGCTGTTGACGCATGTGCCGCCGTGGACGGACGGGGAGCGCAATCTGGCGGACGCCCGGGCGGTCTACGGGGGCCCGGCGGAGCTGGCGGCCACAGGAGTGACGTACACGGTCTGAACGCATGAACGCCTGAACGAGAAACGGCCCCGATCCTGAACCAGGACCGGGGCCGTTGTGCACAGGGGGCTACTTCCCCTCCGCCTTGAGCAGCTCGGCCAGCTCCTCGTCGGACTCGCGCCCGGGCGTCGGCAGATTGAATTTGGTGATCGCGAACCGGAACACCACGTAGTACACGGCCGCGAAGCACAACCCCACGAGCGCCAGCCCCCACGGGTTGGACGCGATCCCGAGGTTCAGTACGAAGTCCACCGCTCCGGCGGAGAAGCCGAAGCCGTCCTTCATGCCGAGGGCCCAGGTCAGCGCCAGCGACACCCCGGTGAGGACCGCGTGGACGGCGTAGAGCACCGGCGCGATGAACATGAAGGTGAACTCGATGGGCTCGGTGACGCCGGTGACGAAGGAGGTCAGGGCGAGGGAGAGCATCATGCCGCCGACGATCTTGCGGCGCTCGGGCCGGGCGCAGTGCACGATCGCGAGACAGGCGGCGGGCAGCGCGAACATCATGATCGGGAAGAAGCCGGTCATGAACTGTCCGGCGGTCGGGTCCCCGGCGAGGAAGCGGGCGATGTCGCCGCTCTTGCCCTCGTAGGAACCGGCCTGGAGCCAGGGGAAGGAGTTCAGCAGGTGGTGCATGCCGACCGGGATGAGCGCGCGGTTGGCCATGCCGAAGATTCCGGCGCCGACCGCTCCGGAGCCGACGAGCCACTCGCCGAAGTTGTGCAGACCGGTGCCGAGGACGGGCCAGATGAAGCCGAAGGCTATGCCGATGAAGAGACCGGCGAAGGCGGAGAGGATCGGGACGAGCCGCCGGCCGCCGAAGAAGCCGGCCCAGTCGGGCAGCTTGGTGCGGTAGAAGCGCTGGTAGAGCAGGGCGACCACGAGGCCCATGACCACACCGCCGAGGACCTTGGCGTCCACGGGGGCGTCCTGCATCACTATCTTGCCGTCGACGACCTTGCCGACCTGCGCCAGGTTCTTGTCGGTGAAGGTGGCGAGGACGTTCTTGAAGACGAGGTATCCGGTGACGGCGGCGAGCGCGGTCGAGCCGTCCGACTTCTTCGCGAAGCCGATCGCGATGCCGACGGCGAAGAGCAGCGGCATGTTGTCGAGCAGCGCGTTGCCGCCCGCGTGCATGTATCCGGCGAACTTGGTGACGAAGGCCGGGAAGGACTCCCGTCCGAGCATGTCGTCATTGCCGAGCCGGACGAGGAGCGCGGCGGCGGGCAGCACCGCCACCGGCAGCATCAGGCTGCGGCCGATGCGCTGCATGACAGCCATCACGCCCGCGCCCTTCTTCTTCTCGGCCGCGGGGGCGGCGCCAGCCGTGGTCATCACAATCCTCCAGGGGGCCAAGGCGCCGCCGGGGGAGAAAAGCAGAAGAGGCGGCGTCTCAGGGGGACGCGGCACGCCGCCGCGTGGTCTAAACCACTGAGTGGTGTAGACCTTTGTAGCACGTGAAACTTAGATAAGGAACCTGCGAATAGCGGCCGATTAGACAACGATCCTGTGGAATTGAACGGCACTCGACCTGCGGGCTTTCATCGCGGCAGAGAGAAGGACGCACAACGGAAGGGGTCCACCGTCCCCTCGCGCGGATCCGGTGAGCCCCTTCGGCCTTTCAAAGCCCCTTGATGGAGGCCTATTTGACGTTGTCCCGCTCGATCTCCTTCTCGATCTCCTCGGGCTCCCGCCCGGGCACCGGAAGATCGAATTTGGTGATCGCGAACCGGAAGATCGCGTAATACACGACCGCGAAGCCGAGCCCGATCGGAATGATCAGCCAGGGCTTGGTCGCGAGACTCCAATTGATCACATAGTCGATCAGTCCGGCCGAGAAGCTGAATCCGTCCTTGACCCCCAGTGCCCAGCTCACCGCCATCGACACACCGGTGAGCACCGCGTGGACCGCGTAGAGCGCCGGGGCCACGAAGAGGAAGGAGTACTCGATCGGCTCGGTGATGCCCGTCACAAAGGAGGTCAGACCGACCGACAGCATCAGCCCGCCGATCTCCTTGCGGCGGTGCGGATGCGCGCAGTGGGTGATCGCGAGACAGGCGGCGGGCAGCGCGAACATCATGATCGGGAAGAAGCCGGTGGTGAACTGCCCGGCGTTCGGGTCCCCGGCCAGGAACATCGAGATGTCGCCGTGCACCACCGTGCCGTCCGGCTTGGTGTAACTGCCGAGCTGGAACCAGATCGGCACATTGAGGAACTGATGCAGCCCGATGACCAGCAGCGCCCGGTTGGTGACACCGAAGATGCCCGAACCCCATGCGCCCAGGCTGACCAGCCAGTCGCTGAAGCTCTCCAGGGCGGAGCCGATCGGCGGCCAGATCCACAGGCACAGCGCGGCGAAGGCGATCGCGACGAACGCCATGATGATCGGCACCAGCCGCCGCCCGTTGAAGAATCCGAGCCAGTCGACCAGCTTGGTGCGGTGGTAGCGCTGCCAGAAGTACGCCGCCAGCAGACCCATCACGATGCCGCCGAAGACCCCGGGGTTCTGATACGTGAAGGGGGCGACCGAGCCGTCCGCCCCCTGGCAGCCGGTGACCACCACCTGGCCGCCGACCTCGCAGTCCTTGGGGAACTGGAGCAGCACGTTGTAGTAGACGAGGAAGCCGGTGACCGCCGCCAGCGCGGTCGAGCCGTCGGCCTTCTTCGCCATGCCGATCGCGACACCGACGCAGAACAGCAGCGGCAGCCCGATGTTCGCGTCGAGCAGCGCACCGCCCGCGCCGGCCATGACCTTGGCGACATCGTTCCAGCCCAGGCCGTCCTGGCCGAAGACATCGGGCTGTCCCAGCCGGTTGAGGATGCCCGCGGCGGGCAGTACGGCAATGGGGAGCTGAAGGCTCCGCCCCATCTTCTGCAAGCCCTGGAACAGCTTGTTCCAGGCGGACGGCTGTGCCGCGACGGCACTCCCTGAACTCATCGGCGTCCTCCCGGACTGACCAGGTTTGGCAGGCGTCCCAAATTGGTGTAGACCAGTTGCAATACATCGCCGGGCCATGACGGCGGCCGAGACGGGGAACGCCGGTGATCGTCATCATTCGACAGATGACGGTTACCCGCCCGTGAAGATGGGCCAACCGTGCGTTACCGTGACAAAAGCGGACCGCTGGTGGGCCGACGAGCGCCGAGCGCCCGATGCGGGCGCCGCTTGAAACGCAGGGAGAGAACCATGGCCAGCAAGGCAGAGAAGATCGTCGCCGGGCTCGGCGGAGTCGACAACATCGAGGAGATCGAGGGCTGCATCACCCGACTCCGCACCGAAGTCGCCAACCCCGACCTCGTCGACGAAGCCGCGCTCAAGGCCGCGGGCGCACACGGAGTCGTCAAGATGGGCACCGCGATCCAGGTCGTCATCGGCACCGACGCCGACCCGATCGCCGCCGAGATCGAAGACATGATGTGACGACCGGCCACCCCAGCCGCACAGACCACACCGGCCCCACAGGTCACCCGGACTGACCGCGCCGCCCACAGACAGGCCCGCGACAGCCGCCCGGCGAGGGCCCGGCTCCATGGAGCCGGGCCCTTCCGCGCAGCCGATAGGCTCAACGCCATGTCTCGAATCGACGGCCGCACCCCCGAACAGCTCCGCCCCGTGACCATCCAGCGCGGATGGAGCAAGCACGCCGAGGGCTCCGTCCTCATCTCCTTCGGCGACACCAAAGTCTTCTGCACCGCCTCCGTCACCGAAGGCGTGCCGCGCTGGCGCAAGGGCAGCGGCGAAGGGTGGGTCACCGCCGAGTACTCGATGCTCCCCCGCGCCACCAACAGCCGCGGCGACCGCGAATCCGTACGCGGCAAGATCGGCGGCCGCACCCACGAGATCAGCCGCCTCATCGGCCGCTCACTCCGCGCCGTGATCGACTACAAGGCCCTCGGCGAGAACACCATCGTCCTCGACTGCGACGTCCTCCAGGCCGACGGCGGCACCCGCACCGCCGCCATCACCGGCGCCTACGTCGCCCTCGCCGACGCCGTCACCTGGGCCCAGAACCGCAAGCTCGTCCGCGCCGGCCGACAGCCCCTCACCGGCACCGTCGCCGCCGTCTCCGTCGGCATCGTCGACGGCGCACCCCTCCTCGACCTCTGCTACGAGGAAGACGTCCGCGCCGACACCGACATGAACGTCGTCTGCACCGGCGACGGCCGCTTCGTCGAGGTCCAGGGCACCGCCGAGGCCGAGCCCTTCGACCGCGCCGAACTCAACGCCCTCCTCGACCTCGCCGCCGGCGGCTGCGCCGATCTGACCGCCATCCAGCGCGACGCCCTCGCCCGCACCGAGGCCGCCGCCGGATAACCGGCGACCGCCGGCACCGCCGACGAGCAGGAAAGACCACCCGGGTAAAGCCGGGTCAGGTAAAGAAGCAACCAAAAACGCCCCCAGGGGCGTCGTCAGTGGCATGTGCGCACGGAATCGAACCGTGCGCACATCCACATCCGGGAGGGACCAGTTCCATGGCCGCGCGCCGCCGTTTCGCTCTTACGCTCGCCACCGCCGCTCTGATCGTGCCGATCACCGTCGGTTGCAGCGCCATCGACAAGGCCCTCGACTGCGTCGACACCGCCAAGGCCGTGACCACCAGCGTCGGCCAGCTCACCGAGGCCGTCGGCAGCGCCGCCGAGGACCCCACCAAGGCGCGTGAGGCCCTCGACTCCATCGACAAGGAGCTCAAGGAGCTCGGCGACAAGACGGACAACGCCGATGTGAAGAAGGCGGGCGACGACCTCGGCGCCGCCGTCGACAACGTCCGCAAGTCCATCGAGGGCGGCGACCCCACCCCCGACATCACCCCGGTCACCGACGCCGCCGCCGAGATGGGCAAGGTCTGCAGCCCCTGACACCACCCGGAATCCGGGCCCCGGACAACACCTGATCCGCGGGCCCGGATAATCGGGGCATGACCCGCATCGTCCTCGCCACCCGCAACGCCGGGAAGATCACCGAACTCAGGGCCATCCTCGCCGCGGCGGACCTCCCGTACGACCTCGTCGGCACGGACGCCTACCCCGAGATCCCCGACGTCAAGGAAACCGGCGTCACCTTCGCCGAGAACGCCCTGCTCAAGGCCCACGCCCTCGCCCAGGCCACCGGACTCCCCGCCATCGCCGACGACTCCGGCCTCTGCGTCGACGTCCTCGGCGGCGCCCCCGGCATCTTCTCCGCCCGCTGGGCCGGCACCCACGGCGACGACGCCGCCAACCTCGCCCTCCTCCTCGCCCAGCTCTCCGACATCGCCCCCGAACACCGCGCCGCCCACTTCTTCTGCGCCGCCGCCCTCGCCCTCCCCGACGGCACCGAACGCGTCGTCGAAGGCCGCATGCCCGGCACCCTCCGCCCCACCCCCGCCGGCACCAACGGCTTCGGCTACGACCCCATCCTCCAGCCCGACGGCCACACCCGCACCGCCGCGGAACTGACCCCGGACGAGAAGAACGCGATCAGCCACCGCGGGAAGGCGTTCAGGGAGCTGGTGCCGGTGATCCGGGAGCTGCTGGGCTGAGCCGCGCACGTGCGGGCATGCCGAAGGGCACGGCTCTTGTCGCTGAGCCGCGCCCTCTGACTGTGGGCCCGGTGGGACTCGAACCCACGACACGCCGGGTCTAAGCCGACGCCCTCTTGGCCAGCTGGGGTACGGGCCCCCACGGCCTTACTGTACTGGCCCCGGGGGTGTGGTTGTGAAGCGATACCGGTTCGAGAAGGTGACGGTCTGACTGTGGCAGGAAGGGCACAGATACCGAAGGTTATCCCTCCGGTTGTCCAGCCGGTCGCCGTTGATGTGATCGATCTCCAGGACGAGACGCTTTCCCTGCCAGCTGTCGCCGAGCCCGCACGCGGAGCAGACATGAGGCACGCCCTCGTCGTCCAGAGCCCGCCTCAACAGCAGGGTCTTGGTGCGGGACGAGCCGGGCGGGAGCTTCCGCAGGATGTCCTCCGCCGCCTTACGAGTGGGTGCGCGACGGCCCGCGTTGTGCCGCTGCCCGGTGAAGTGAGCGGTCGACAGGCCGTATGCCGCGATCCCGCGTCTGACCTCCGCTCTGCTCACTCCTCCCGGTGACACCTCGCCGAGCGCCCGTATCACTCCCGGCAGGCTCTGCGAGTCGGCGACCGCCCGGGCGAGTTCGTCCCGGGGGAGGAGCGGACCGTGTCTCCGCCGACCGGTGAAGTGGGAGGTGTCGATGCCGAACTTCACCAGCCTGCCGCTGATATGGCTGTAGGCGCTGTCGTACGGCGCGACACCCATGTACGCGAGCATCTCCCCGACGCTGTGGGAGTGGGCGGCGGCCGCCTCCAGCACCTCCCTCGGGTACGAGTGGGCCGGACGCGGCGGCAGTGGCTCGTCGGCGAAGTGGGAGGTGTCGATGGAGTAGTGCGCCAGCCTGTCGCGCAGATACCGGCGGGGGCCACTGCCGAGCGGCGCGCCCACTCTGCGCATCAGGTCGACCAGGCTGCCCGCCTCGGCGGCGGTGCGCGCCAGCAGATCGCGGGGGTACTTCGGCTCGCTCACGGCGTCGATACCCGCTTCCGTCCCCGGTAGGTGTCCGTCACCGAGTGACAGTTGGGGCAGAGCAGCCGGAGGTTCTCCCGGCGGTTGTCCCACCACTCGCCGTTCACATGGTCGACCTCCAGCCGGAGGGGATTCCCGTTCCACTCGGGGCCGGTGTCGCACATGGCACAGGCATCGGGGACTCCGAGGCCCAGAAGCGCTCGGCGCAGACGCCGCCCGGGAACCCTTCCACCGTCCGGCGACCCGAGTGAGAGCAGCGCGTCGGCCGTTCTTCTGGCGGGCCGCCTCCGCTGCGGACGGAAATGCGAGATGTCGATGCCGAGCGCGGCTATGCGTCGGCTGATATGCGTGTGGTTGCCGCCCACCGGGCTGAGCCCGAGTCGGCGCACGACCTCTTGAACGGATGTGGACGCCACGACCGCTTCATTCAGGATTCGCTCCGTGTGTCGCACCCGCCGGTCGGCCAGATGCGAGACGTCTATCCCCGCTTCCGACATCTTCTGCCGCACATAGCGCTTGGTGCCCGGTGTCGGCGTACGTCCGCACCAGCGGATCGCGGCGTCCCAGTCATCGGTCCGGGCCGCCGCTTCCGCCAGCATCTCCCGGGTGTATCTCACTGCCATCTCTCTCCCCGTCCCGGTCGCGCGTTCGTGACCCGAACGGACCAACGATCCGCCATCCGGACGGTTACGTCCGAAATGCGGAACAGCCCGTCCCGCTTCAAGGGCGGGACGGGCCGTTCGACAGGGCGGGGCCGGGTCAGATGGCCAGGTCCTTGATGATTTTGGCGACGTGGCCAGTGGCCTTGACGTTGTAGAAGGCGCGCTCGACCTTGCCGTGTTCGTCGATGACGATGGTGGAGCGGATCACTCCGGTGACGGTCTTGCCGTAGAGCTTCTTCTCGCCGAAGGCGCCGTACGCGGCCAGGACCTCCTTGGAGGGGTCGCCGACCAGGGTCACCTTGAGGCTCTCCTGCTCACGGAACTTGGCGAGCTTCTCGGGCTTGTCGGGGGAGACGCCGATGACGTCGTACCCGGCGTCGGCGAGGAGCTGGAGGTTGTCGGTGAAGTCGCAGGCCTGCTTGGTGCAGCCGGGGGTGAGGGCGGCGGGGTAGAAGTAGACGATGACCTTCCGGCCTTGGTGGGAGGCGAGGGACACCTCTTTGCCGTCCGCGTCGGGCAGGGTGAACGCGGGGGCGGTGTCGCCGGGCTGGAGTCGCTCGCTCATGGTTCTCCTCGTGGGGGCCGGGCCGGTTCGCGCCGGCGGAAGTCAAGCCGTGCGGGTGTACCCCGCCGAGCGTAATAGGGGTGCCGTGGGGTGCGTGCGCGGTCGAGCTGACAGACTGGCGGTGAGGAAGTACCGGATCACGACCACGGAGGCGGCGCGGTGTCGGACGCGAGGACCCCTGCGCAGATCGAGGCGGACATTGTCCGCCGGCGCGAGCAGCTTGCCGAGACGCTCGATGAGATCGGGGTGCGGGTGCACCCTTCGACCGTCATCGGCGACGCGAAGGCGAAGGTCGCCGGGACGGTGGACCGCACGGCGGGACGGGCCTGTGCGGCGGTGAATCGTACGGTGACGGGTGTCCGCTCCCGGTTTGTCGGGGAGGACGGGGTGCCTCGTCTGGAGCGGGTGATCCCGGTGGCTCTGCTGGTCGTGGGGCTGGTCGGGCTGCTCGCCTCCTCCTCGCGCAAGAGCAAGGGCTGAGCACTGGTCGACCCCGCGCGCCGACGGAACGCCCGAAGGCGGGTAAGTTCGAGTCGTGAGCGCCAACAGCCATGAGCAGAGCACCCAGCACGACAAGCTTCCGATCCGGATGCTGCACGACCGTGTGCTGGTGCGGACCGACATTCCCGAGGGCGAGCGGCGTTCCAGCGGCGGCATCGTGATCCCCGCGACGGCGGCGGTGGGCCGGCGGCTCGCCTGGGCCGAGGTCGTGGCCGTGGGTCAGAGTGTGCGGAGCGTGGAGCCGGGGGACCGGGTGCTGTACGACCCCGAGGACCGGGCCGAGGTCGAGGTGCGGGGGGTGGCGTACGTCCTGATGCGGGAGCGCGATCTGCACGCGGTGGCGGCCGACCGCTTCCAGGGCTCCGAGGACTCCACGGGCCTTTACCTCTGAGGGCCGGGTGACCGGGTGGTGACCGGCCTGACCCTCACGGTCCGGTGGCCTGCGGCGTGACCGGCGCGCCCAGTGGCCCGGCGGGGCCCTCCGGCCCGGCGCCGACCCCGCCGACTCCGCCCGCCCCGCCGACCCCGCCCACGCTCCCGGCCCCCGCGCCGACGCCGATGCTGCCGATGCCGCCGTCGGGCAGGCCGCCGATCGAGAGGTCGCCGCCCGGTTCCGTACCGAATCCGCCGTCGCCTCCCGCCCCGCTGCCGTCGCCCGCCGTGGCCGCCTGGTCGTCCACCGGCCGGGGGCTGCCCACGGTGGTCGGCCCGGGCGGCGGGGCGGTGGGCGGCGGGCTCTGGGCGGGGCTCGGCCGGCCCGGCCAGGGCGGTGAGGCCGCCCCGGTCGGGCTCGGCGGCGGGGAGGTCCGGGGCTCGTCGCGGGCGTTCGGCCCGAGCCACAGCCGGAACTCCACGATCTCCTCGCCCTCCAGCGCCATGCCGGTGAACTGCCCCCAGATCCGCGCGGGCGCGCCGCCGCCGTTGACCCTGGGCAGTCCGAGCGCCCCGTAGAGCGGTTTCTGCGCGCCGGTGTCCGGGTCCTGTCCCATCACGGCGACCACGGTCGCCAGCTCGGGGGTGTAGCCGGCGAACCAGGCCGCGCGGTCCTCCTCCGCGGTGCCCGTCTTGCCCGCCGCGGGGCGGCCGGCCGACAGCGCCGCCGTGCCGGTGCCGCCGTTCACGACGCTCTGGAGGACGGCGGTGGTGGTGTCGGCGGCCTCGCGGTCGATGACCTGTCTGCTTCTCCGTCCGGGCAGCGGTACCTCCTGGCCGTCCTTGGTGACCTTGGCGACGATCGTGTACGTGCCGTGTCTGCCGTGGTTGGCGAGGGTCGCGTACGCCTCCGCCATGTCGAGCACGCTCGCGGTGGCGGGGCCCAGCGCGATGGAGGGCGAGGGGGTGAGGTCGGGGGTGCTCGCGGGGAGTCCGAGGGCGATCGCGGTCCGTTTGACCCGGTCGGGTCCCACGTCCATCGCCATCTGGGCGTACACCGAGTTCACGGACTTGTCGGTGGCCTCGGCGACGGTGATCGGGCCGTAGGAGTGGCCGTCCTCGTTCTCGGGGGAGTAGGGCCGTCCGCTCCAGCCCTGGACGGTGCGCCGGTCGGTGCCGTCGTAGATCGTGTCGGGGGTGATCAGTCTGCCGTCCTGGGTGCGGGAGTGGTTCTCGAAGGCGGCGGCGAGGACGAAGGGCTTGAAGGTGGAGCCGACCTGGTAGTCGCGGCGGGTGGCGTTGTTGACGTACTGCCGGGTGTAGTCGACGCCGCCGTACATGGCGAGGACCCGGCCGGTGGCCGGGTCGATGGAGGCTCCGCCGACCCGGATGTTGCGGTCGGCCTTGCGGTCCGGGTCGAGCCGGGAGGTGACCTGGTCCTCCACGGCGCGGACGAAGGCGTTCTGCTTGGCGCGCTCCAGGGTGGTGGTGATCCGGTAGCCGCCCGCCGCGAGGGTGTTCTCGTCGAGGATGCGGTGGCCGGTCAGATAGTCCTCGACGGCCTGGACGACATAGCCGCGCTGGCCGGAGAGCCCGCCTGCGGGTCTGGCGCGCAGGGGTTCGGGGAAGGTGAGGACGGCTCGTTCGGCGGGGTCCAGCCATTTCTCCTTGACCATGCCGTCGAGGGTGTAGTTCCAGCGGGCGACGGCGGCCCCCCGGTTCTCGGGGTGGAGGCTGGTGTCGAAGGCGCTGGGGGCGTTGAGGAGGGAGGCGAGGTAGGCGCCCTCGGCGGTGTCGATGTCCTCGATGTCCTTGCCGTAGTAGGCCTGGGCGGCGGCCTGGACGCCGTAGGCGTTGCGGCCGAAGTAGCTGGTGTTGAGGTAGCCCTGGAGGATCTCGTTCTTGCTCTGTTCGCGGCTGAGTTTGACCGAGATGAAGAATTCCTTCCATTTCCGGGAGAGGGTCTGTTCCTGGCCGAGGTAGTAGTTCTTGACGTACTGCTGGGTGATGGTGGAGCCGGACTGTTTGCCCTTGCCGGTGAGGGTGTTCCAGGCGGCGCGGACCATGGCCTGGGGGTCGACCGCGCGTTCGGAGTAGAAGTCCCGGTCCTCGGCGGCGAGTACCGCTCGCTGGACGGTGAGGGGGACGTCCGCCAGGGGGACGTTCTCGCGGTTGACCTCGCCGTCGCGGGCGATCTGGGAGCCGTCCTCGTAGAGGTAGACATTGGACTGGGCGGTGGCGGTGGCGTTGGCGGGCGGGATGTGGACGAGGGCGTATCCGGCGGCGAATCCGCCGATCAGCAGCAGGGCGAGGAAGAGGACGGCGCCGAGCGTCATCCGCCAGGTGGGGACGAGCCGCCGCCATCCGGTACGCCGGGGCCGTCGGCCGGGCGGCTGTCCGGCCCCCCGCCCGGAGCCCCGTCCGGACCCCTGCCCAGCCCCCCGTCCGGGCTCCGGCTCCGGCGCGGTCGCGGGCGCGGTCGCGTCCCTGGTCGGCCGGTCCGGTTGCTGTGACGGCTCCTCACTCATGCGCCCATAGTGCACTTTTACTGTGAATATCCCCTGTATCCTCCCTGCTTTCCCGCATAAATACTTCGCGGGCTTCCACCCGGCCGCACTAGGGTCTGTCCCTTTGGCATCGGCGGGCGGGAGGGTGGACGGGTGCGGCTGTACGGCGTGGTGGCGGCCGGGGGATTCCGGCGCTTCGCGACCTACCGGGTGGCGACGGCGGCGGGGATCTTCACCAACACCGTCTTCGGTTTCATCATGGCGTACACCTATATCGCCCTCTGGGACGAGCGTCCCCGGCTCGGCGGCTACGACGTGTCCGAGGCGCTCACCTATGTCTGGCTCGGCCAGGCGCTGCTGATGGCGTGCGCCATGATGGGCGGCGGCTTCGAGGACGAGCTGGTCGAGCGGATCCGTACCGGCGACATCGCCGTCGACCTCTACCGCCCCGTCGACCTCCAGCTCTACTGGCTGGCGGGCGATCTGGGCCGGGCGGCCTTCCATCTGCTGGGCCGGGGGGTGGCCCCGATGGCGTTCGGGGCGCTCGCCTTCGAGCTGGCGCTGCCGGGGTCCGTGCTGACCTGGGCGGCGTTCCTGGTGTCGGTGGTGCTCGGGGTGCTGGTGAGCTTCGCGATCCGTTTCGTGGTCGCGCTGTCGGCGTTCTGGCTGCTGGACGGCGCGGGGGTGATGCAGATCAGCTGGCTGGCGGGGCTGTTCTTCTCGGGGATGATGCTGCCGCTCAATATCTTCCCCGGGACGCTGGGCGAGGTGGCCCGGGCGCTGCCCTGGTCGGCGCTGCTCCAGGTGCCGGCGGATGTGCTGCTGGGCAAGAGCACCGGGTGGGGGCTGGCGGGGGCGTTCGCCTTCCAGGCGGGATGGGCGGTGGCGCTGCTCGTGGCGGGGCGGCTGCTCCAGAGCGCGGCGACGCGCAGGGTGGTGGTCCAGGGTGGCTGAGCCT
The DNA here is from genome assembly GCF_014651115.1 of Streptomyces inusitatus. Classification (GTDB taxonomy): domain Bacteria; phylum Actinomycetota; class Actinomycetes; order Streptomycetales; family Streptomycetaceae; genus Streptomyces; species Streptomyces amakusaensis. Next base: position 119,485 of record NZ_BMWG01000021.1, read on the forward strand.
CTGTCCGACCAGGTGGAAGAGGGCCCGGGGCCTGCTCGGACCGACGAGGGCCCGGAGTCCGCCGTACGGGCCCTGCGGAACGGGCTGCGCGTCTACGGCCTGATCGTCGCGATGTGGGTCCGCTCCACGATGACGTACCGCGCGTCCTTCCTGATGACGACCCTCGCCGGTTTCACGGTGACCGCTCTCGACTTCATCGCGATCCTGCTGATGTTCTCGCACGTCGACGCGCTCGGCGGCTACAGCCTCGGCGAGATCGCCTTTCTCTACGGCGCGGTCGGCACCGCCTTCGGACTGACCGATCTCACCATGGGCTCGGTGGACCGGCTCGGCCGCCGGATCCGCGACGGCACGCTGGACGCCCTGCTCGTACGCCCCGCCCCGGTGCTGGCCCAGTTCGCGGCCGACCGGTTCGCGCTGCGCCGGCTGGGCCGGATCACCCAGGGGCTGCTGGTCCTGACGTACGGGCTGGTGACGGTGGACGTCGACTGGACCCCGCTCAAGGCGCTGATGGTGCCGATGATGGTGCTCAGCGGCTCGGTGATCTTCGCGGCGGTGTTCGTGGCGGGGGCCGCCTTCCAGTTCTGGGCGCAGGACGCGGCGGAGGTCCAGTCGTCCTTCACCTATGGCGGCAGCACGCTGTTGCAGTATCCGCCGACGGTCTTCGCCGAGGATCTGGTGCGCGGGGTCACCTTCATCGTGCCGCTGGCCTTTGTCAACTGGCTGCCCGCGCTGTATGTGCTGGGGCGGCCCTATCCGCTCGACCTGCCGCAGCAGCTCGCCTTCGCGCCGCCCCTGGTCGCCGCCGTCTGCTGCTGGGCGGCCGCACTGGCCTGGCGGGCGGGGCTTCGTTCCTACCGGAGTACGGGAAGTTGAGTACTGACATGGCCGACACGGCCGACATGATCGAAGTGGACGGTGTGGAGAAGGTCTTCACCGTGCGCCGCCGGGCCGGCCTGCTGCGCCGGGAGAAGCGCGAGGTGCGCGCGGTCGACGGGATCAGCTTCCGGGTGGCGCGCGGTGAGATGGTCGGCTACATCGGGCCCAATGGCGCGGGGAAGTCCACCACCATCAAGATGCTCACCGGAATCCTCACCCCCAGCGGCGGCCGGGTGCGGGTCGCGGGCATCGATCCGGCGCGCGAGCGCACCCGGCTGGCGCGCCGGATCGGGGTGGTGTTCGGGCAGCGCACCACGCTCTGGTGGGATCTGCCGCTGAAGGACTCGTACCGGCTCGCCCACCGGATGTACCGGATCCCGGACCGCCGCTTCCGGGAGAACCTCGACCGGTGCGTCGAGCTGCTCGATCTGGCGGAGCTGCTGGACGTTCCCGTACGCCAGCTCTCACTCGGCCAGCGGATGCGCGGCGACATCGCGGCGGCGCTGCTGCACGATCCGGAGGTGCTCTATCTGGACGAGCCGACGATCGGGCTCGATGTGATCTCGAAGGCGAAGGTACGGGGGTTTCTGCGGCGGCTGAACGAGGAGAACGGGACGACGGTGCTGCTCACCACGCACGATCTGACCGATATCGAGCAGCTCTGCGGCCGGGTGATGGTCATCGACCACGGGCGGCTGATGTACGAGGGTTCGCTGGACGGTCTCCATGAGGCGGGCGGGAGTGAGCGGACACTGGTGGTGGATCTGGAGCGCGAGCTGCCGCCCATGGTGACGGAGCTGGCCCGTACGGTACGGGTCGAGGGGCCGCGTCAGTGGCTGGCCTTCCCGGCCGCGCAGTCGGCCGCGCCGCTGGTGGCCGCGCTGGCGGAGAGGTATCCGGTCGCGGATCTGTCGGTGCGGGAGCCGGAGATCGAGACGGTGATCGCGAAGATGTACGCGGAACGGCCTGCCCCGGCCCCGGACCAGGAATCGGACCCGGACCCGGACCCGGACCCGGACCCGGACCCGGTACCGGTGTCCGGCGGCTGAGGATCCCCCGTAGATCCCCCGTAGATCTCCCGTACGGCCTGGTCGCGGGAGGGTCCCCCGAACCCCGCCGTACCCGCCCGGGAACTCCACGTGCACGCTGGGAGTACCTGAGGCAGGGACAATGCGCACGGGGTGCGCGCGGACAGGTGGAGTGGATGAATCGCACAGCAGGGAAAGAACCGGGCGAGAACGGCGGCGGGGGACGCCGGACGGGGCTCCCCTCTTTCGCGTACACGGAGGCGGACGCCGAGAAGCAGCGCGGCGTCCGGCGGATGAAACTGTTCGCGACCGGGCTGCTGGTCTTCGTCGCGGCCGTCTTCGCCCTCGCGACCTGGGCGAAGAACGCCGGAGCGGGCCCCTGGGCCGGCTATGTGGCGGCGGCGGCCGAGGCGGGCATGGTCGGCGCGCTCGCCGACTGGTTCGCGGTGACCGCGCTCTTCCGGCACCCGCTGGGCGTCCCGATCCCGCACACCGCGATCATCCCGAACAAGAAGGACCAGCTCGGGGCCTCCCTCGGCTCCTTCGTCGGGGAGAACTTCCTCTCCGAGGACGTGGTCCGCGCCCGGCTGCGCTCGGTCGGCATCGGCAGCCGGCTGGGCGACTGGCTCTCCGAGCCCGACCACGCCGACCGGGTCACGTCCGAGCTGTCCACCGCGCTGCGCGGCGCGCTCACCGTGCTGCGGGACTCCGACGTCCAGGCGGTGGTGGGCGAGGCGATCACCCGGCGCGCCAACAGCGCCGAGATCGCGCCGACGGTCGGCAAGACGCTGGAGAAGGTCGTCGGCGACGGGGCGCACCGCCGTGCCGTGGATCTGATCGCCGCCCGCGCCCATGACTGGCTGGTCGCCCACGAGGATCTGGTGATGGACACGGTCGAGGGGGGCGCGCCCGGCTGGACGCCGCGGTTCGTCGACCGGAAGGTGGGGGACCGGGTCTACCGGGAGCTGCTGCGTTACGTCACCGAGATGCGGGACGCGCCGGAGCATCCGGCGCGCGGGGCGATCGACCGGTTCCTGCGCGACTTCGCCTCCGACCTTCAGTCGGACACCGAGACCCGGGCGAGGGTGGAACGGCTGAAATCGGATCTGGTCTCCCGTGCGGAGGTGCAGGATGTGATCGCTTCGGCGTGGTCCTCCGTACGCACCATGATCATTTCGGCGGCCGAGGACGACCGGAGCGAGCTGCGGCTGCGGGCCCGTGCCTCGCTGCTCTCGCTGGGCGCGCGGCTGGCCACCGATGAGCGGCTCCAGTCGAAGGTGGACGGCTGGGTGGAGGACGCGGCGGTCTATGTGGTGACCACGTACCGGGGGGAGATCACCTCACTGATCTCCGAGACGGTGGCGAGCTGGGACGCCGAGCACACCTCGCGGAAGATCGAGGCGCACATCGGCCGCGATCTCCAGTTCATCCGGATCAACGGCACGGTCGTCGGCGCGCTGGCGGGGCTGCTGATCTACACGGTGGCGCACGGGCTGGGCGGCTGACCCGCTGTCTGTCGCGGGCCGGCCGTCAGGGATGATCAGCCTCAGTCTCAGTCTCAGCGGAAGAGCTGGCCGCGTACGGCTCCGTCGGGGAACTCCGGGGTGTGGATGTTGGAGTAGTAGTTCCCGGGGGTCTCGCGGACGCGCTTGACGGCGTCGCGCGACTGGCCGGTCAGCTTGCCGGAGACGGCGAAGACGCCGTCGGGGACGGGCCGGTTGAAGAAGTTGAAGACGACATCGCCGTTCTTGCCGAACTCGCCCCGGTGGATGTGGCCGAGGGCCGGGCTCTGGATATTGAGCCAGGCCAGCGAGTAGTCGACGGTCGTGCCGCGGGGCCTGAGGAAGGTGACCGCGTGCCCGTCGGGGTCGCCGACCTTGGACGCGTCGCTCTTCGGGACCTCCTGCTCGCCGTCGGAGAACGCGCGCAGCGGGCCGCCCCGGATGACGCCGAGCGGGTTGACAGGGCCCTTCACTGGCTTGAGCTGCCCCCGGACGGCACCGCCGGGGAATTCGGCGCTGTGCAGATTGACGTAGAACCCGGCGGGGTCGGTACGGATCCGTTCGGCCAGCCCCGCGTCGGTGACCGTGGTGCGCCCGGCGGCCGCGTCCACGCTGTCGGGCATGGCGCTGCCGAAGAGGGACGCCTTGACCGCGCCGTTCCTGCCGGCCGCGCCCTGGTGGATGTGGCCGAGGCTGGGCACGAGGCCCTTCCAGCGCAGCGCGAAGGTGACGCGGTCGCCCTTCACGGTGATCAGCGCGGTCGCGCTGCCGTCGGGGTCGTCGACGGCGGGCCCGCCGGGTACGGGCACCTCCTGGTCCCCGGAGAGCCTGGCGGTGTACGCGGCGGCGGGGCCGGCCGGGGCGGGGGTGCTGACGGCGTGGTGGTCCTGGGCCCCCACCTGGCCGTTCCCGGTGCCGCCCGTCCCGTGTACGCCGTGGTTCCCATGGCTGCTGCCGCTGCCGCCGTGCGCGGCGGCGGGGGCGACGCCCGCCGCTCCGAGGAGTACGGCGCTCGCCGCCACGGAAAGGAATCGCTTCTGCATGGTTCCGGGTCCTCTCATGAGGCCGGCCCGTTCGAGCCGGTCGTGGAGACGCACGTGCCGACGGGGCCGTACGGTTCACCCGGGAATTTTCCCCGACTTCGCTGAACCACAGGCGATTTGGAGTCGTTCTCCCTGGCGACCGCATCGCCCAGCCGACCGGGGGTAACACCCGTGCCCAGAAGCCGATTCACCGCGTTCGCAGCCGCCCTGCTCGCCCTCACCCCGGCGGCCCTGCTGGCCCTGACCGCCTGCACCAGCCGGGACGACACCCCCGAGACCACCCCGTCCACGGCGACCGCCCCGGCCCCCGCCCCGGACCTGGCCGCCTCCGTCAAGGTCGCCGACTCACCGCTCGGCAAGATCCTCGTCGACGGCGCCGGCCGCACGCTCTACGCATTCACCAAGGACAGGGCCAAAGCGGGCGACAGCGCCTGCGACGCCGACTGCGTCGCCGTCTGGCCCGCCCTCACCGCCACCCGCGGCCTCGAACCCGGCCCCGGCCTCCGGCCCGCCCTCCTGACGGAGACCAAGCTCGCCGAAGGCGCCGAACAGGCCGTCTACGGCGACTGGCCCCTCTACTACTACGTCGGCGACGCCACCGCCGGCGAAGTCAACGGCCAGGGCCTGGACGGCGTCTGGTTCACCGTCGCCCCGGACGGGAAGCTCGTCCGCGAGCCCGCCTGAAGTCCCCGTATTCGCCCTGGTTAGGCTGGGGCATGGCCGCACAAACGTACCTCTCCGAGCTGTTCTCCCTGGAAGGCCGCGTCGCCCTGGTGACCGGCGGCAGCTCCGGCATCGGCCGCGCCATCGCCGAGGCCCTCGCCCGCGCGGGCGCCGGCGTCGTGGTCCTCGCCCGCGGCGAGGCGGCCCTCGACTCCACCGTCGCCGAACTCACCGCCGCCGGCTGCCGCGCCGCCCGCGTCACCGCCGACCTCTCCGTCCGCGCCTCGGTGCGCACCGCCGCCGAGGAAGCCGCCGAGATCTTCGGCGAGCCCGACATCCTCGTCAACTCCGCCGGCATCAACCTCCGGCCGCCGATGAGCGAGCTGAGCGACGACGTCTGGGACACCACCATGGCGGTGAACCTCGACGCCCCCTTCCTCCTCGGCCAACGCTTCGGCCCCGCCATGGCCGCCCGCGGCTACGGCCGCATCATCCACATCACCTCCCAGCAGGCCCACCGCGCCTTCGTCCACAGCGGCGCCTACGGCGTCTCCAAGGGCGCCCTCGAATCCCTCGCCCGCTCCCAGGCCGAGGCCTGGTCCCCCCACGGCGTCACCGCCAACACCCTCGTCCCCGGCTTCGTCCCCACCCCCCTCAACGCCCACCTCTCCGCCAACCCCACCCAAGTCACCACCCTCGCCGCCCGCACCCTCACCGGCCGCAACGGCCTCCCCCAGGACTTCGCCTCCGCCGCCGTCTTCCTCGCTTCCCCCGCCTCCGGCTACGTCACCGGCCAATCCCTCTTCGTCGACGGCGGCTTCTCGGTCCACTGACCTGCCTCAGCCGAGCCGCCCACCGCCGACCGCCGCGATGAATCCTGCCCATGCCGGGCCGGAGAACGCGAGCAGTGCCCCGGGGCGGTCCTTGCTGTCCCGTACGGCCGCACCGCCCTCCACCGCGGCTATCTCGACGCACTCACTGGTGCCGGCTCCGCTGTACGCGGACTTGAACCAGGCATCGCTTGGTATGACGGGCGTGCAGTCGTGCATCACAGCTCCCCATGGATGCGTTCGATCAGGGCTGACGAGGCTGCCATATCCAGAGCCTGGGCGCGCAGGTAGTCGAAGGCGAGCCGGTACCGGTCAAGCTCTGCGGTCTTCTCCATGAAGAGCGAGCCGGCGTGGATGTCGACGTACACGACATCGAGAGACGGTTCAGCGCCGCCAAGGATGACAAAGCTGCCCATCGCCGCAGAGTGCGCGCCCCTGGAGAAGGGCAGTACCTGGAGCGTGATGCCTGGTGACTCGTTCGCGTTGAGCAAGTGGTCCAACTGGTCTTTCATCACCGACCGGGACCCGACCACTCGCCGTATCACTGACTCGTCGAGAATCGCCCACAGGTGCAGTGGCTTGGCCCGCGTCAGGATGTCCTGGCGCTTCATCCGGATGTCGACCAGCCGCTCGATCTCCTCCGGGGACAGGCGCATCTCGGAGGCATGCTGAACAGCTTCCGTGTATGCGCGGGTCTGGAGCAGTCCCGGCACGTAGAGGCAGTTGAAGTGGTCCTCACGGACGGCTTCGTCCTCCAGGGTGAGCAACAGGTTCATGGTCTCGGGGATGGAGTCGGCGAAGGAGTTCCACCAGCCCTGCTGCCTCGCACCCTTGGCGAGGGAGACGACAGCGTTCCGCTCTGCCTCGCTCACGCCGTACTCCCGGCACAGCGCATCCACGATGGGCCACTTCACCGGGCCCTCCTGCGTCTCGTACCGGCTGACCGTGGCCTTGGAGATGCCGACGAGCTGACCGGCTTCCTCAAGCGTCATGCCCTTCTGGGCGCGCAACTTGCGCATCGTCGCCCCGAGGTGGCGGCGACGAGTGGTGGCTCGTGCGGACATGGCGGAGGCCTTCCATCGTTTGTCGGACGCAGCTGCTTGCGGTAGCAACAAGGCTACGCAGAAGAGAAGTTGGACCTCGTCGGATTCACCCGATGGAGTCGCATGAGAAGTTACACAGAGAGAGTTCTCAGTGTCATACTCCCTTCATATCGCTACGCAGCGCATCCGTGCGGACACGGTGGGCGCAGCGCTGTCGCGGCGGAGAGGGGATGGCCATGTGCGGCAACGGGATCACCGACACCCGGTCCAGGCTCCGGAGCGCTCTGCCCTTTAAGGCGGAGCCGGCCGGAGTGAGCGGCCTCCGTTTGTTCGCCAGGAAGCAGCTCCACGAGTGGGGCATTCCTGAAGTCTCGGAGAAGGTGCAGCTGGCGGTCACCGAACTTGCGACGAATGTGATCAAACATGTGGGACTGGGGACGACCGCGATGCTGGTCATGGAGCCTTGTGACCGGTCGCTCCGTGTGGAGCTGCACGACCGGAGCCAGTCCCCGCCCGAGCTTTCCGCCCTGGAGTACGGCGCCGAGTATGGCCGGGGGCTCTACCTGCTGGCAGGGCTGGCGTCAGGCTGGGGAACCACCGTGACGGCGGCTGGCAAGTCGGTGTGGTGCGAGTTTGACCTCAGGCCGGAAGGGCCCTGCCAGCGGAGCCAGCGCGCGATGGCGGTCCTGGAAAGCTACCGGCGGGCGTCAGGCGGTCCTGGGCAGGCCGAGGTCAGCCATCCGTCGGCTCTTGAGAACTCCACGACGGGGCTGATCTCGGACCTGCTCCACTGGGCGGCAGCTCGCGGCAGCGACCCGGACGCCATTCTCAAGCGGGCTCAGATGCACTGCGAGACCGGAGCCGCGTGACGCCGCTCAGCAAACCATTCGGCACCAGGAGCTATGCGGGGCCGGCCGTCTGCGCGGCCTCGGCGATTTCAGCCCGCACGGCAGCCGGAGTGCGCCATGATGCGCCGCGGTGGCTCTTGTGGCACATGCGGTGGCAGTTGGCGCACAGGAGGGCGAGGTCTTCGAGTCTGGTCTCGCGCGGTCCGGAGATGTGAAGGGGGAGTATGTGATGCACCTCGATGTAGTCGCGGCCGAGTTCTCCATAGACACGCTCGAAGTGAAACGCACATACCTCGCACTGGAGCGGCACTCCGAGCTTGCGGACCTGGGCCAGCTTGCGCCTCCGCAGCTTGGGGTCCCGCTCCCGCGAAAGAGCCCAGCGGGCCAGGAGGCGCCCTTCCGGGGCGGTAGTGCCGTCCTCGGCCACCTCATCCAGCTGTGGCGGGATAAGGCTGAGTTCCCCCGACCCGATTCCATCCTCGATCGCCTGGGCTACCGCGAACATCTCGGCCTCTCGGCCGATGAAGTCCGCGATCATCACATGGTCGAGCTTGCCGCACCTGGTGCGCTTGCCTGTGTACTCAGGGTGATTCGTTGCCAGATCTGTTGTCTTCCGGCTCACACTGCCGACAGATCGGTATTGGGGGAGCTTCTGGGCGATGCCGTCGTGCAGGGGCAGCGAGCGCAGCAGCTCCGACAGCTCCTGTACCGCTCGGTCGCCTTCACGGAGTTCGCGCCAGCCGTTTCTCACGACCAGTGCACAGGCGAGTACCAGTTCATCTCGGGTCCATGCAGGGCTACGCATAGCAATATCGTACGTGTGTTCGTTGCGGCGTGATGGGCGCCCGGCGCGGATGTTTCTGGGCATGGCTCCTCGTGCCGCAAACTAGGGAGGCGTTGTCAGTGGGGTCAGTCACCCTCTGTGAGGGCGGATTGCAAGGTGTGTCCGCTGAGCGAGTCTTGAAGGAGTGTGCGTGACCAGCACTGAGGAGAGCTTTGTCTCGGTGGAGATCTGCGCCGGGGCAGGGGGGCAGGCGCTCGGGCTTGAGCGTGCTGGGTTTGAGCATGCCCTGCTGATCGAGATGGATGCCAGCGCGTGCCAGACGCTCAGGTTCAACCGGCCGGACTGGGATGTCCATGAAGGTGACCTTCGTGACTACGTGGAGAGCCAAGACGCGCGGAAGCTCAGCGGCAAGATTGACTTGCTTGCCGGAGGTGTTCCCTGCCCGCCATTCTCCCTGGCAGGAAAGCAACTGGGCCGGGACGACGAGCGTGACCTGTTTCCTGAGGTGATCAAGCTCGCCAGGCAGCTCGATCCGCCCGCCATCATGATCGAGAATGTCCGCGGTCTGATGCAGGCGAAGTTTGACGGCTACCGGGACGAGATTCGGCATGAGCTGGCAGAGCTGGGCTATGAGACCAGCTGGGAAGAGCTGCAAGCGAGCGACTTCGGAGTCTCCCAGCTGAGGCCGCGCAGCATTCTTGTCGCACTCAAGCCTGAAGTGTGGAAGCACTTTGACAGTGAGAGCTGGCATCTGCCTCCAGATGGACAGGCCCCGCCTCTCAGCGTCGGCGATCTCCTTAAGGATTCGATGAAGGCGCGCGGCCTTAAGGGTAAAGACTTCGAGGACTGGTACGGCGAGGCGTCCAAGGGAATCGCTCCGACCCTCGTCGGCGGGTCGAAGAAGCATGGCGGTGCCGACCTTGGGCCTACGCGTGCCAAAAGAGCCTGGGGTCAGCTTGGCATCAATGGACTTGGTGTCGCAGATGAGCCTGATGAGAAAACCAGAACGACGCGTGACCCTGGCCGTGACCTCGGTAAGAACATCAAGGGGCAAGGCCCCATGCTGACTGTGCGCCAGGCGGCTATGATCCAGGGCTTCAATCCTGAAGAGGGGGAGGAGCATTGGATTTTCAAGGGGAAGAAGACGGCGTCGTACCGTCAGGTCGGTAACGCTTTTCCCCCTCCAGTTGCCAAGGCTGTCGGCCTTAAGATCAAAGCTGCGTTGATGGCGTACAGGGAGCAGGCTTCGGAGTCTCGGAGTCAGTGATTCCCAGCCCTGCGGAGCCTGTTGACGGTTCGGGCGATCTTATCGGCGCTCGCCTCGGGTGACTCATGCTCCCAGAATCGCAGCACGGTCCAGCCTGCTTCTTTCAGGGTCTGGTCAGTGTCGCGGTCGCGTGCGACATTTCCTGCGACCTTCCCTGACCAATACCCCGGGTTGGTTTTGGGGGCAACGTAGTGCTCCGGGCATCCGTGCCAGTAGCAGCCGTCGATAAAGACAGCGACTTTCGCCGGGCGGAACACTATATCCGCTGTCCGGCGGAATCCAGGGAGGGGCTTCGCGGCCACACGGTAGCGAAGCCCCTTGGCGTGGACGAGCCTGCGGATCAGCTGCTCTGGTTTTGTGTCCCGGCTCCGGATGGCCTGCATGTTCCGGCGCCGGGCCGCAGATGAAGCCCAGGAACCCTCTGGTGGGATCCACTCCTCAGTCACTCGTCGTTCTCTTTCTCGGTGTGCTTAGGGAGGCGTGGTGCCGCGACGACTGGATCATCCTCGTCCGCAAGGACCCAGAACTGGTTCTCCAGCTCAACGCGCGGGCGGCTGCCGTGGTGAGGCTCAGCTGCGGCGACCCGGAAGCTGACCAGCTCTCCATGCCGTGGAATCTCCGCGCCGAGAGCCCGGGCGATTGCCTGATGGCTGCTGTAGTGCCCGGCGACGAGGATTCCATGGTCCCGCAGTACTGCCCGGGCGCGCCCTTTGCCTTCCCTGATCCTTGCCATGTAGTCGACCTGCTGGGCCACGGTGCGCACGACACCCCGTCCGATCCTCCGGTTCTGCACCCGGCGGAACAGCTCGTTGACACGCGCCTGGCCGGTGGGAAGGGTGAGGATGGCTTCGCGCGTGCTGCTGTTGAGATGAAGCAGGACATTTTCAGGGAGTTCGGCATCATGCCGGAGCCAGAGAATGTTCTTCCGGTGCTCAGCCTTCACGGTGAGTTTCAGGTCACGGTTGGCCTTGCCGTTCAGCCACTCTGGGCGTATACGGAGCAGGCCAGCGCTCCAGCGGCTCTTCTCGTCGTTAGCCCAGACAAGCAGGCAGAGGTGCCCGACTGCTTCCGGCGGAATCATCCAGCCACCGAATTGCTGGGAGTACTTGCAGTCGACATCCGTGCCAGCGATCCGGTAGTCCATATCTACGCCGTCGGCGAACTTGAACTCACGCTGAAGGTTGATCTCAACAAGAGTGCCGGCATGTGTCTTCTCGGTCTTGAAAAGTTTCTGCCAGTCGTATCTGCCGGTCACTTCGCCGTTGAGCAGCTGGTCGATCGTGTCACGGAGAACCCTGGCGAAACGCTGGCCGGTGGGGTCGAGCTTGCGCAGGTGTTCATAGACGGCAGCTAGCTCAGGGTCTTCCAGCAGAGCTTTCGACTCGATGTTGGCAGCGGCAGAGATGTCCAGAGGCAGCAAGGAGTTCATCCCGTCAGTTGAGCTGAGGGAGTCAGCCTAGGCGGAGGGGGTGGCCAAGATCCATGGCCACCCCCGCTTGTGTGTCTCAGGCGCCGGACCGCTTCGCCCGGTAGCGCAGCAGCCGGCGGGTGGAGTCGTTGGCCGATGAAGGGGAGAGCAGAGTGAACGCCGGTATGACACGGGACGGGTCGACGACCCCGCCGGGAGCGGCGGCCGTGAGTTCGGCGTCGTTCGCCGCCTCGATCACCGCGTACAGCAGGACTATGCCGGTGCGGGGACCGACAGCCAGACCGCTATCTCCGTTGTTGATACCGGGCTGGTCCCGGGCGTTGTCAATCAGGCCCTGGGCCCACTTGCGGTGCTCAAGCCCGGAGATACGCCCGAAGGACACCTTTCCGAGCTGGCGGCTACGCCTGACAAGCGAGCAAGGGGCGGAACCGAGGATGCTCGCTTCGACACGCCGGGCCGCGGTGGTCTGAGGGGCGACTAGCAGCCAGTCGTCGACCTTTGCCAGTGTCCCGTCCAGCTGGGCCAGATAGTTGAGGTGCGGCGCGAAGTGGTTGTCGCCTTCCCACTCCAGCTGCCTGAGCACACTGACCAGGGAGTCATGCGAGACGAGGGCAGTCTTGGCCTGGAAGGTCCGGGTGAGCGGGCTGCTGTCGTCCGGCGGCAGGGTGAGTGCTGTGGAGTCGGCACCGAAGATATGGAGCAGAGGCTTCCAGCGCTCGGTGTTGCGCCGGATGCCCGCTGTGCTCATGGGATACGCCGCAGGCTCGATCGGCTTTCCGGGAGAGCGGATCTCCACCAGCTCCGAGTTGTACATTTTGTTCCGTCCGGACGGCTTGACGAGCGCCAGGTGCTGAGACACCAGCGGCAGAACCTGTGACGGTGTCAGCTGAGGTTCACCGTCGATCATCTCCGCATACTGCGCGAGCTGAGACCGGAATGACTCTTCATCCTGGCAGATGGCTTCGAACGCCTGGTACAGATCGATGGTCTTGTCCCGGCCGAAGGGCTCCTCGCGGCCGATATAGAGACGGACGAGATCACGATAGCCGTCACGGAATCCGAACCAGCGCCCCATCTGCATCAGGGTGTCAGCCTGTTGGGTCTTACGGCGGTAGTACGTGATGGTCAGACCCTCGACGGTGAACCCCCGGGAGAGCTTGGTTCCTCCCACGAGGATCTTCCAGACGTGGGGTGTTCGGTCGAAGTCGAGGTCGGCCTGCTCGTAGTCTTTCTCAGTATCGCCGTTGACGATGATCACGGGGTTTCCGCCGGAGCTGATCAGCTGGCGGGCACGGCTGATGAACGGCCTCAGCTCCTCATAGGAAGAAGGGGCCACGGAACCGTCGGACTGCGCGGCGCAGACCTGCTGGAAGTCGTCCGAGTAGAGCTTCGCGAGCCGGATGTGTGCCTGCGAGCTGCTGTAAGACGAGTGCCACATAGAGTTCAGCCGGAGGGCCAGTTCCGCATGATCGGCCATTTTCACCGACTCATGGACGAGCATGGTGTGGTGGCGGAACTTTCCTTCTGGAACTCCATTCGCAATGCGGTACAGCTTCACCGCTCCGGCCAGGACAAAGGCGTCTATCGCTTCCATCAGGCGGTCATCCGTCTGGAAGATCCCCCGGACATGGGCCCTCTCCTGCGACTCGGCTAGGGGCCGCTCTTCAAGGGGAAGGTCACTGTCCATGTCATGGAAATCTTGCACGCCCATATAGCCGGACGGCCTGGGCAGCGAGATAAGGAAGTCGCGAGGGAAGATGTCCTGCGAGTCATCAGGGTCAACGAAGACGTTCGCGAAGGGCGTCGCCGTGTATCCGACGTACTGAGCCCGGGGAAGCAGGCCGAGAAGCTCGGTGATCAGTCCGTTGATCGCCGTACGGGTGACCCGGCCCTGCTCCCATTTCTTCGGGCTGATCGTATTGACGGAAGCCTGGTCCGACTCGTCATCGATGATCAGGGCGGGGATCTCGCCGAGGATCGGACCGATCTTCTTCAGGTCCTTCACCAGGTTGGTGAGGACTGACTTGTTCTTCTTGATGACCATGACACGGGCCGCGGCATGGTGCAGGTTCGCCGGATCGTAGAGCGGCAGGGTGCGGTCGACCTTCTCGATGTCGAGTGCGCGGATCCCCTGCATCAGCCCCCGGTAGTCGTTGTCACGCGTGGTGAGGCGCTCGATGTCGAACGCACCGAGCGCGGAAGGGCGCTGGACATGGGAGACGAACTTGTGCGGCCAGTCCTCGTCATCCTGGTAGTCGACTCCGACGACAGCGTCCAGATCATTCGGGTCTGCCCCCCGGAGGATGTTCTCCCGGCCGATGAGTTCCATGTCGAGGCGGCGCTGTGTCTGGCTGCGCAGCAGGTTGAGAGTGCCGCCGAGGACGATGACCAGCCGGTAGCCCGCGTCCATGGCCTTGGCGATGACACCGGTGAAGTTCGCGGTCTTGCCCGACTGGACATAGCCGACGACCAGGCCGCGTGCGCCGAAAGCCTCTGGCCGTGAGGGGTCGGAGAGGCGTTCGACGACGCCGTGCGATGCCTCGTCCAGGCTTGCCACGGCGGCTTCGCTCCATCCCTTACGGCGGAGGAGACTCTCGTAGGCGGTCCAGTAGAAGGGCCGGACTGCCGCCGTGTCTTTGGAGTACCAGCCCTGCGACTTGGTGCTGATGACCACCTGCCGGGGCCCCTTGTCGACGGGGGCAGCATCATCCAGAGCTTTGCCGAGGGCGGAGCTGAAGCCGAGCTTCGCGTACATCTCGGTCCGGCGTTCGTCTGTGCGGGGCTGGGTGGCCGACCACGCGGCGGTCTCTGCGAAGTCCCACGCTGTCAGCGCCCGGAGCCATAGAGCTTTGAGGTCGGTGTCCGAGCTGGCGAGCCGGTCGAGAAATAGATTTTCCTGGACATCGGATGGCTCTTCCGACTCTGACAGAGCGAAAGCGAGCCGGGCGAAGTTCTTCGGCCCGCGGCGCATGGCCGCCAGCACATCACCATGGAGATTGAGCAGATGGTCAGGCATGGGGATTCCTCAGCGATCGGGACGGAAAGAGACGCTGGCTACTCTGCTTCGGCACGATTGAGTTCACAGTTCGCGGCCGTCACCAGAACGCTGTTCCACAGAGCCATCTCATCATTGCGCTGAGCGCTGGAGCGGCCCAGCCGGAAGTTCTTCTCAAGCATTAGATAGAGAAGGCCCTTGAGGACGGGAGCATCGTTGGACCCAGCCCGGCGGTGTCCGTTGAAGGCCTGGCGGTACTGCTTGTTCAGCCGTACGACGTGATCGTCGCGGTCGATATCGAAGAAGACATCCGCTGGCAGCGTGTCCCACCGGAAGGTGATCGGTTCCTCGTTCTCCAGCTGCGGCAGCTCATCGCGGAGTATGCGCTTCAGCTTGGGATCGACGCCTTTGCCCGGCGGGACAGCGTCCTTGCGATGCACCTCGGTGGACCGCTTGGCGGCCTCGCGATAGGTATTCTGCGCTGCCGCCATATACGCGGCGAACGGCTCTCCGCTGTCGTCCGTGGCCTTCTCCAGGCCACGGGCGAACGCCGGAGTGACACTCACTCCGTCCTTTTTGACCGTGAGACTGAAGACTTCATTAGGGGCCGACGGCAGATCAAGGGCGATACGGGCAAGGCTGTGGTGGGATTCGGCGCTGCGGGTACCGTTCCAGCCGCCCGCCTGGACCAGGCGGTCATTGCGGTAGATATAGAACCCCTGGCGGTCAGCGAGCGGTCCGATACCGCGGTAGGACACCAGAGGAGACTTGGGCGGCCAGATATGCGCGGTGAGACTCACATCCCCGATGCCTTCGACGGGGGCCTTGTACGTGCGCGGGAAACCGGCCTGCCCCGGGACGCGGTAGCCGAACGGGTCGATGGCCTCGACGCCTCTGTGGTCCAGCTCTTCTCGCGTACGGACATCCTCGACGACGATGTCGATATGGAAGTCCTTCTGGGAGAGGAACCGGTGCAGGTAGAGCCCGAGGTGTGTCTCCAGCCGCTCGATGGCGTCATTGAGGAACCGGTCCGTCTGCCCCGCTGTGATCGTCTGGAAGGCCCGGACCTCGTCCCATCTGACGATGGTTCCGTGCCAGCCGATGACCCCGTCGTACCGGTCCACCAGATCCTGGCAGTAGCGGGCATTGATGATGTCGCAGCTGAAGTCCGCCTGGGCTCGCTCCATCAGCCACCGCCGGCCCGCCGCCGGGCTGCGCTTCGTACGGCTGACGACGGTGAGTGACCCGGCGTGTGAGAGGGAAGCCGACTTCAGGCCGGCACCAAAATGGCCCAGGTCCCCGTCTGCGTACTCTTCACGGCCTCCTACTGTCATGGCGATGTCCAGGGAGGGCTCGTCCATGCCCTTTCCATCGTCGATCACCAGAAGGCTGACGATGCGGTCGTCATCCCGGAGGAAGATAACGGCGACATTGCGCGCCGCCGCGTCGATGGAGTTGTCGATGAGGTCCGCGATAGCAGCCTCAAAGCTGTAGCCCTGGTGGGTCAGGGACTCGACGTACCGTGCGGCAGGCGGCAACTGCTTGCTGCCCTGAGTGGGAATGTCGAATTGCCAGTCAGGGGAGGGGGTATAGGGCATGAATTTTCCTCGCGCACGCAGGACTGGGCCTGAGTGGGGGGAAGGGGCCCGTCAGTTCAGCAGGACTCATCGACGGTACTGCACGGTTATCGCGCATGTCAGCCCGGTTGGAAGTTACCGGGAGGCACTGGTAAAGCGCCGGGTGCCTGAATGGTCAGTTCCGGTCAGCCCCGTGGCACTCCCGATACACCCTCCCCGCCCCGCACCAGCAAGCCGCCGTCCTCGCCGGAGGCCAGGGCAGGGCGCGGCCGCGGGCGGCGAGGGTGGTGGTGAATTGGGGGAGGAGGTCGGAGTTGGTGGGGGAGGACTGTTCGGCGGCGGCGAAGGCTTCGTAGGCGGGGACGGTGGAGGTGACGATGCCGAGGTTGGCGGTGCCGGTGGAGGCGAGGTCGCGGAGGGAGGACTCGATGTGGGTGAGGTGGGCCGCGTGGGTGGGGTATTCGGAGGCGAGCGCGGGGTACGCGGCGAGGAGTTCGGTCAGCTCGGGCTCGGGCCAGTGGAGGACCGCCACGGGGAAGGGGCGGGAGAGGGCGGAGCGGTAGGAGCCGAGTTCGGAGCGGAGGCGGGCGATTTCGGCGCGGAGTTCGGCCGGGTTGTCGGAGCCGAGGGCCCAGAGGCGTTTGGGGTCGTGGAGCTCGTCGAGGGAGATGGCGGCCCGTGCGGTGTGGCCGCGGTCGGCGAGGGTGTCCCAGGCGTCGTGGGGGAGGCCCAGGAGCCGGCGGACCCGGTGGCGGCCGGTGAGCAGGGACTGGATCTCGTAGGGGATCTCGTCGTCGCCGGGGGGAAGGAGGAGGGTGAGCGCCGAGGTGAAGCAGGAGTGGGAGGCTTCCAGCTCGTCGTGGGACTCCAGGGTCTCGGCGACGATCTCCCAGGGGGCCGGATCGGCGGGGGCCGCCGCGCGGATGCCGGCGATCAGGGCGCGGGCCTCCGCCTCGTGGCCGTACTCCCAGAGGTTCGCCGCCTGGAGGGCCTTCACCAGCAGGGGGCGCTCCGGGCCGGCGGCGGTGAGGCGGTCGTAGAGGGCGGAGGCGCGTTCGCGGGCGCCCGCAAGTTCGAGGTGGGCCGCGGCCTGGAGGAGCAGGGGCTCGGAGTCCTCCGGGTAGCGCGCCGCGGTACGCAGCAGGCGCTCGGCTTCGGCGATGTGGTCGGCAGGCGTGTCGGGGCGCATGGTGGACACGGTACTGCGGTCGGCGCGCCGACCGAGAGGCCGCTGCGGTACCCCTGTGAGGGAGCCGGGGAACCGGGGAGAACGGGAAAGCGATCCTGTATAACGGGTGTACTGGGCAGTGAGGGAGGGGACATGGAGTGGAGGGCGCTTTCGCGCACGCTCCGGCCCGCCGTCCTCGCGCTGCTCCTGCTCGTCGAGATCCTGATCCTCGACGGCGGCGGACTCTCCGCCGCCCTCACGTTCGCCGCGACCGTCACCGCCACGGCCGCCGCCGGGTCCGCGCTCGTCGTCTGCGCCGTCATCAGCGCCCGATGCGCCCCCGCCGTACCGCGCACGCGGATCCGTACCGCCATCCGCGACCGTGAGAGACGCACCGCCTTCCTTCCCCAGCGCGATCCCGACGCCTCGGGCCGCACCCGCCCCCGAGCGCCGGGGCGAGCCCTGCCGACGGCCGCGTAGGGGAGCCTCGAAGCAGGTCACACCAGCTCAGCAGCCCTTCACGCGGAACCGTCATGCCGCCATGTCCTCGCATCCCGGCACGACGAGACCCCTCGGAGGGCTCACCCATGTCCGTTTTCGCCAGTCTGGTCGAGCGGCTCGCGGATCTGCTCCAGCCGCTCTTCCTCACCTCGGCCACCGCCGCCGCGATCGTGCTGTTCACCGCGTTCGTACGGCTCGCGGTCCACCCCCTCTCCCGCGCCGCCGCCCGCGGACAGAAGGCCAATGCCCGGCTCGCGCCGCAGGTGGCGGCCGTGCGCGAGAAGCACCGGAACAACCCCGAGCGGCAGCAGCGGGCGCTCATGGAGCTGTACGCCAAGGAGAAGGCGTCGCCGCTCTCCGGCTGTCTGCCGAGCCTGCTCCAGCTGCCGGCGTTCTTCCTGCTGTACCACCTGTTCTCCAGCACGAGCATCGGCGGCGAGCCCAACGCGCTGCTCGATCACCGGCTCTTCGCCGCACCGCTCGGCGAGCGCTGGACCGACGCCCTCGCGGACGGCGGGGTCTTCGGCGGCGCGGGAGCGGTCTACCTCGGCCTCTTCGTGCTCGTCGCCGCCGTCGCCACCTTCAACTACCGCCGGACCAAGCGCCAGCTCGCCGCCGCCCCGGTCGCTCCGGTCGCCCCGGGCGAGGCGGGCACCCCGCCCGGCATGGCCGTGATGACGAGGATGATGCCGCTGCTCTCCTTCGCGACCCTGATCACCGTGGCGGTCGTGCCGCTCGCCGCCGCGCTCTACATCGTCACCAGCACCACCTGGTCGGCGGTCGAGCGGGCCGTCCTCTACCGGGACATGCCGGCCGCCGGGGCGCTCACGAATCCTCTGTGACGCAGAGGGCTCAGAGGGCTCAGAGGGAGACCACGACACCCGAATCCGCCGACCGCCGCGCCGCCTCCAGCACCTCCAGCGCGTCGGCCGCCTCCTCGGCGGTGACCGGTGGGGGAGTGCCTTCGCGAAGGGCCCGGGCGATCGCCGCGTAGTACGCCGGATAGTCGCCCGGGACGGTCTCCACCGGGCGGCCCCCGCCGGTCAGCGCGGACTCCCCGGCCCCGACCCGGCCCCGGGCGGACTCGCACTCCACGCCCCACCCGGCGCCGTCCGCCGAGGGCCGCTCGCCCGCGCGCAGGGCGGCCTCCTGCGGATCGAGGCCGTACTTCACGAACCCCGCCGAGCTGCCCAGCACCCGGAACCTCGGGCCGAGCTGCGCGGCCGTCGCGCTCAGATGGAGATGGGAGCGGACGCCATTGGTGTGCGTCAGCGCGATGAAGGTGTCGTCGTCGGCCTCGGCCCCGGGCCGGCGGGTGTCGGCCTCCGCGTAGACCGAGGCGGCCGGGCCGAAGAGGGTCAGCGCCTGGTCGACGACATGGCTGCCCAGGTCGTACAGGAGTCCGCCGATCTCCTCGGGGTCGCCGGACTCGCGCCAGCCGCCCTTGAGCTGTGGCCGCCACCGCTCGAAGCGGGATTCAAACCGCTGTACGTCGCCGAGTTCGCCGTCCGCGATGACCCGGGTCAGAGTGAGGAAGTCATTGTCCCAGCGGCGGTTCTGGAAGACCGAGAGCAGCAGACCGCGCCGTTCGGCGAGCGCTCCGAGGGAGCGCGCCTCGGCGGCGGTGGCGGCCAGCGGTTTGTCCACGACGACCGCGAGGCCCGCGTCCAGGGCGGCGGTGGCGAGGGGGACATGGGTCTTGTTGGGGGAGGCGATCACCACCAGGTCGAGTCCGTCCGCGCGGGCGAACAGCTCCTCGGGCGTGGTGACCGGCCGTACGCCGGGGTACTCGGCCAGGGCCCGCTCACGGCGGCCCGGGTCCCGGGTGACGACGGTGTCCAGGGCCAGGCCCGGGGTGGCGGCGATCAGCGGGGCATGGAAGACGGAGCCCGCGAGTCCGTAGCCGATGAGTCCGACGCGGAAGGCGGCGCCGGTACCAGTACCAGTCATGGGGTCACTAAAACACGCGAGGTCCGCGACCGGGACCCGCCCGCACGCCCCGGACCTGTGGTGTCTCACCGCGGCGGTACGAGAGTGCCTCCGGCCGGGCGTCGCGGGGCCCGAGCCCGGACGACGGGGGTGAGGGACGCGTACTCCAGCGGCGCGGAGGGGTCGATGGACACCTCCAGCGGCGCGGGTTCCGCGCCCGCCCGGAGCAGCAGATCGCCGACGGCGGCGATCATCGCCCCGTTGTCGGTGCAGAGCCCGCGCGGCGGCACCCGCAGGGTGATCCCGGCCGCCGCGCAGCGCCGCTCGGCCAGCGAGCGCACCCGTGAGTTCGCGGCCACCCCGCCGACCACGACGAGCGTCCCCACGCCGAACTCCCGGCAGGCCGCGACGGCCTTGCGGGTCAGCACATCGGCGACCGCCTCCTGGAGCGAGGCCGCGCCGTCGGCCACCGGGACCTCCTCGCCCCGCAGCCGGTACCCCTCGGCCCAGCGGGCGGCGGCCGTCTTCACCCCGGAGAACGAGAAGGCGTACGGGTCGTCGCCGGGGCCGGTCAGCGCCTGGGGGAAGCGCACGGCGCGCGGATCGCCGTCGCGGGCGGCCCGGTCGACGGCGGGTCCGCCCGGATAGGGCAGTCCGAAGACCCGGGCGACCTTGTCGAAGCACTCGCCCGCCGCGTCGTCCAGGGTGTCGCCCAGATGGACGATGGGGTCGCGGGCGAGATCGCGCACGAGGAGCAGCGAGGTGTGCCCGCCGGAGACGATCAGTACGACGCAGGGGTCGGGCAGCGGGCCGTGCTCCAGGGTGTCGGCGGCGACGTGTCCGGCGAGGTGGTGCACCCCGTACAGCGGTACGCCCAGGGAGTACGCCAGGGTCTTGGCGCCGGCCAGGCCCACCTGGAGCGCTCCCGACAGGCCCGGTCCCGTGGTCACCGCGACCGCGCCGATGTCGCTCATGCGCAGCCCGGCCCGGTCCAGTGCCTGCCGTACGACGGGGGTGAAGGAGTGGAGGTGCGCCCGCGCGGCGATCTCGGGGACCACTCCGCCGAAGCGGGCGTGCTCGTCCATGCTCGACGCGAGGGCGTGGCCCAGCAGCCTGCCCTCCCGGACCAGACCGGCCCCGGTCTCGTCGCACGACGACTCGATGCCCAGCACCACCGCAGCGCCCACCGCAGACCACTCCTCTCACTTCTGCTCATCAATTGTTATTGCGAGTCATGTGCAATAAGGATAGGCGGCCTGCTCGGAAATACGCTGATGGAGCGGGATCGCGCGGCTGTTCGGGGGTGACCGGGCCGCGGTACGCGATCGGACGGCCCGCGCGGGGGAGGGGGCCTCGGACGGGCTTCCCGCCCGGCCCCGCGGCACGATCAGCGAAGGGCACCCCACTCCCATGCGACTGCGCACTGCCTTCGTCGTCGGCGCCATCGCAACCGCCGTCGCGCTTCCCGCGCTCCCAGGGGCGCCCGCGTCCGCCGCCGACCGTCCTCCGGACGCGGCCGTCGCCGCCGACGCCCGGCAGCCGCGCTGCGGCACCCCGTCCGTCAAGGACTTCCCGATCGCCACCCGTATCCACGGCGGGCCCCCGGTCCACCACCCCGGCGGCGGCTTCGAGCACTGGTACGTGGAGCTGGCCAACACCACCGCCGCGCCCTGCCGCAATATCCATCCGGTGATCGTCCTGGCCGCCCGCGACCGGGGGCTGACCCGGGAGCGGCTGATGCTGGAGTTCTACGACCCGGCCGTCTCGCGGTGGCTCCCTGCCGATCTGGAGACGAGCGGTGAGGACGAGGTGGTCGCGGTCCTGGACGAGAGCGGCGCGGGCGGGTTCACCGTGCCCGCGCGGGCCGCCGTCACCGTGCGGGTGCGGCTGGCGCTCACCGCCGACACCCCGCCCAACCAGGTCACCGTCAACGCCGCGATCGTGCAGCGCCGGGGCGACGACGGCGACTGGCTCGGCGAGTCCGGCGACTACCGTTTCGCCGTCCTGGACGACAACGGCTACGGCGCGACCGTCACCCGCGACGAACTCGCCACCACCGGTCCCGGCTCACTGCTGAGGCTCGGCGCGGCCCTCGCCGCGGTCCTGCTGGGCGGTGGCGCGTCCGCGCTGGTGGCCCGCCGGTTGCGCGCTCACGGACGTTGATCGTCCGGTCGCATTAGGCTGTTGGTGTCGGGGTGACACAGGGCGGTGCCTCCGGCGTTCACATATCTCGCATTTTGTACGCCGCGCACGGCAGGAGTCCCGTTGATGGCAGAGCGCAAGCCGATCGAATCCTGGCTCACCGACATGGACGGTGTCCTGATCCACGAAGGCGTCCCGATCCCGGGCGCCGACGCTTTCATCAGGAAGCTCCGGGAGACCGGCAAGCCCTTCCTCGTCCTGACCAACAACTCCATCTACACCGCGCGTGATCTGCACGCGAGGCTCGCCCGGATGGGTCTCGACGTGCCCGTCGAGAACATCTGGACCTCGGCGCTGGCCACCGCGCAGTTCCTGGACGACCAGCGGCCCGGCGGCACCGCCTATGTCATCGGCGAGGCGGGTCTGACCACCGCGCTGCACGACATCGGCTATGTCCTCACCGACCACGACCCGGACTATGTGGTGCTCGGGGAGACCCGTACCTACAGCTTCGAGGCGCTCACCAAGGCGATCCGGCTGATCAACGGCGGGGCCAGGTTCATCTGCACCAACCCCGATGAGACCGGGCCCTCCACCGAGGGGCCGCTGCCCGCCACCGGGTCGGTCGCCGCGCTGATCACCAAGGCGACCGGCAAGGACCCGTACTTCGCGGGCAAGCCCAATCCGCTGATGATGCGCACCGGGCTCAACGCGATCGGCGCGCACTCCGAGACCAGCGCGATGATCGGCGACCGGATGGACACCGACGTCCTGGCCGGTCTGGAGGCGGGCATGGAGACCTTCCTCGTGCTGACCGGGGTGACGACCCCGCCGGACATCGACCGCTACCCCTTCCGCCCCTCGACCGTCGTGGACTCGATCGCCGACCTGGTCGAACGCATCTGAACGCAGCTGAACGTATCGAGCGAGGCTGAGCGCATCCGGGCGACGAGCGGCGGGCCGGCGGAAGCCCCCGCCCGCCCGTCGGCCCGCCGTTCACCCCTGCCTCTCCCTCATTCGCGCAGCTCAGGCGGGTGCGGCAGGTGAACGGCGGATGCTGCGGATGCGAAAACGCGCCACACGCGTGAATCTTTCTGTATCAGGAGGTTCACCATGCGTTCAAGGTCGATTGCTCTGAGTGCCGCGGGGGTGGCCGTGGCACTGGTCATGGCCCCCGCCGCGGCCGGCGCCCACGCCCGGGACTCCGTCACCGTCACCGTCCATCCCGCCGAGGTCCGGCCGGGGGACGAGATCGAGATCCGGGTGCGGGGCTGCGAGGCCCGCGAGGGGACCGCCAGGTCCGGGGTCTTCGCCTCGGACGCGCGGCTCGGCGGCGGCGGCGGTGGCGGGGACCGGCGTTCCGAGGACGAGGAGGAGCGCCACGGCTCCGGCCAGGAGTCCCGGACGCTCTCCGGGAGCACCTCCCTCGCCTTCCACGCGAAGCCCGGCGCGCACGACATCACCGTCGCCTGCGACGGCCGCCACCACCGCGCCGCCGGTGTGCTGCGGGTCGCCGGGGGCCACCTCCGGCCCGGTGAGCCCACCCCCGTCGCCCCGGTCAGGGCGGGCGGCGGCGGCACGGCCGCACTCGCCGCGGACGCCCGGCACCAGGACGAGTCCAGGAGCGCCGGTCCCGGCACCACGCACACCGTCGTCGGGCTGGTGCTCACGGCCGTCGCCGCGCTCGCCGTCGCCTTCCGCTCCTCGCGCCGCCGTCGCACCGGCCCCCGCTGAGGCGGCCGGAATGTCCGCCGACGAACGCGCGCCGGGCTCCGGCCGGTTCCTCACCGGGGTCGCCTGGGCGGTGCTGCTGCTCGGGCTCTGGCTCTGGGGCCACGAGGTCACCGGCGGCCCCGGCGGCAGCTCGGCCCCCACCACCGGCGACGCCGCCGCCGTCGGCAGACCCCTCGGGGTGCCGCTGCCGCCCGCGCACCGTCCGCTGGAGCCCGCCCGGCCCAGCCGTGTCGACATCCCCTCCATAGGCGTCACCGCCCCCGTGGTGCCGCGCGGCCTGGACGCCGCCGGCGCGATCGACCCGCCGCCCTACGCCACCCCCCGGACGGTCGGCTGGTACGGCGGCGGTACGCAGCCGGGCGCGCGGGGCGCGTCCCTGCTCGTCGGCCATGTGGACACCGAGACCAGACCCGCCGTCTTCTACGGTCTGAGCGCCACCCGCCCCGGCGAGAAGATCCGGGTGACCCGGGCGGACGGCTCGGTCGCCGAGTTCACCATCGACGACGTCCAGGTCTTCGGCCGGGAGCGCTTCGACGCGCGGAAGGTGTACGGACCGCACCGCGAGGGCCGGGCGGAGCTGCGGCTGATCACCTGCGGGGGCACCTTCGACCGGGCGACCGGAAGCTACACGGCCAATGTGGTCGTATCCGCCTATCTCACCGGCGTACGACGGTAGGAGACCTCCCGGGCGATGGACCGGGCAGTGGGCCGGGGGCATGGGCCTCCTACCCCGCTGACCTGGTGTGCCAGGATGGAATCGACCGGTATTGGCCGGGGCGTCAGGCTCCGAGATGCCTCGGACCAGCACGGCCAAGGGGGAGCGGATGCAGATGAGTCGGACCGGACGCGCCACGGCGGGGATCGCGGGGGCGGCGGCACTGCTGCTCTCCGGCTGTACGTCGCAGGGCGGCGGGGAGCCGAAGCTGAAGGTGAGTCAGCACCCCCGGGCCGCCGATCCGTACTGGGTCAACCCGGAGGGGAACGCGGCCCGGCAGGTCCTGGCCTACCGGGAGGACGGCGAGGACGAGAAGGCCGCGCTGATCGAGAGGATAGCCACCCAGCCGGTCGCCGAGTGGATCGGCACGGAGAACGTCGAGGCCGAGACCCGGCGCATCACCGAGTCGGCCGCCGAGGCCGACCGGGACGCCCTGCTGGTGCTCTACAACATCCCCCACCGCGACTGCGGACAGTTCTCCAAGGGCGGCGCGGCCGACGCCGACGCCTACCGCGACTTCATCGACCAGGCGGCCAAGGGCATCGGCGACCGGCGGGCCACCGTGATCCTGGAGCCGGACGCGGTGCTCCACCTGGTGGACAACTGCACCCCCAAGGAGTTCCACGAGGAGCGCTATCAGCTCCTGTGGGGCGCGGTCGACCGGCTGAAGAAGCAGCCCCGCACCAAGGTCTACCTGGACGCGGGGAACGCCGGCTGGTCGAACCCCGACGCGCTCCAGGAGCCGCTGCGCCGGGCCGGTGTGGACAAGGCGGACGGCTTCGCCCTCAATGTCTCCAACTTCTATCCGACCGCCGCGAGCGCCGAGTTCGGCAAGAAGCTCTCCGCGAAGATCCACGGCAAGCCGTTCGTCATCGACACCAGCCGCAACGGCGAGGGCCCGTACACCGGGGGCGACCCCAAGGAGAACTGGTGCAATCCGCCCGGCCGGGCGCTCGGCGAGACGCCGACCGTCGACACCGGGGATCCGCTGGTGGACGCCTATCTCTGGATCAAGCGCCCCGGGGAGTCGGACGGGGAGTGCAAGGGCGGCCCCAGGGCGGGCGAGTGGTGGCCCGAGTACGCGCTGGGCCTCGCCCGGGGCGCGTAGAGGCGGAAACGGCGCGGGGCTCCGGACGGACAAGTCCGGAGCCCCGCGCCGCGCGTGTGGACGGTGTGCCGCTTACGGCACCTCGACCCAGACCGCCTCGGACGGCGTTCCTTGGTCGTCCGTCACAAAGAACATGTACCGGCCCGAGGGCACCAGCGCCCGGTTCTCCGGCACGGTGACCTCGACGCCGTCCGCCGTCTTCGTCGTCTCCAGCGCGATGGTGCGCTGGTCGACATCGGTGACATGGGTGACCGCACTGGGCTTCAGCAGCTTCGCCGAGGTGAGCGGATTCTCGCTGGTGACCTTGAAGGTGCCCTTCCCGCCGCGCTCGATCCGCTCGGGGCCGCCGCTGACCTCGGGCCGGGTGTCCCGGTAGAGATACGGCGGCTCGTAGATCTCGATCCGCTGCTCGAAGACGCCCGGCCTGGTGTTGGCCTTGTCCGCGTAGAGCGAGTCCGAACCGAAGATCATCACCCGGCCGTCCGGCAGCAGCAGCGAGCCGGAGTGGTAGTTGCGGCCCACCCGGGGGTCGGCGACACGGGTGTATTCGCCCGACTTCGGATCGTAGGTCCGGGCCTGGAGCACATTGGAGCCGCTGCGGCCCCGGTAGTCCTGGGACCCGCCGGTGACCAGGACCGAGTCGTCGGGGAGCAGCGAGGCGCTCGGGTAGCGGGTGCCCTTCTCCAGGGAAGCGCCGTCCTCGAAGCGCGGCTTGTCCTTCTTGAGGTCCACCAGCCGTGACTTCTCGCTGGAGTTCTCGTCCTCGCCGACCCCGCCGCCGCCGATGACCATGAACCGCTGGTCCTGGGCGGGCGGCAGCATCACGGTCGCCGAGGTCTCCATCTGGTCGGCGTCGCTCAGCCCGGGGATCTTCTCGAACTCATTGGTGTCCAGGTCCCAGACGCCCGGGTCACGGCCGACGTCGGCGGGTCCGTAACCGGCGTTGGAGCCGGAGTAGAAGAGCTTGCCGTTGTCCATCAGGAAGATCGCCGGATAGGTGGGGAACTTCCTGATCTTCCCGGTGTACTCCCACTTCTTCGTCTCGGGGTCGTAGATCTCGTCCTTGCCGGGGACGATCGCGCCGATCTCGTCGAGCCCGGAGAGCGCGAGCACCTTCCCGTCCTCAAGAGTGGTCAGCGTGGGGTACCAGCGGGCCTCGTTCATCGGGTCGACGGGGATGTACTTCTCCGCCACCGGGTCGAACTCGTAGGAGTCCTTGATGCCCTGGAAGTCCTTCTTGTCGAGCGCGAGCTTCTGGGCGATCGCGTAGACATTGCGGGTGTCGTCGCCGGTGAGGCCGTGCACCCGGTAGTTGTCCTCGGTGCCGGTCTCGTACTCCTTGCCGGTCTTCTCGGCCTCGACATAGATCCGGCCCAGCCCCGCCTCGGTCCGGAGGAACCGCCCGGTCTTCTCGTCGAAGATCTTCTTCGCCTTCTCCACCAGGACCGGGTCCTTGGAGACGAAGGTCTTGCCGTTCTTCTTGCCGGTGAACTTGGTGCCGGCGGGGAGGGTCTTGGGCGCGTCGGGGTCCTCATTGTGGACGATCATCAGACCGCCCGCCTTGGTGACATCGCCCTGGAGCTTCTCGTACCGCTTGGTACCGCCCGCGACCAGCAGCTTTCCATCCGGCAGCTGGGTGTGTCCGGCGCAGAACATATCGGCGGGCGTGGGTATCTTCTTGAAGACGTCGGTCTTGGGATCCCACAGCACCGTTTCGAACTTCTTGGCGTCGAAGTTCTTCTGGTTGTTGCCGGAACCGGCGATCAGCAGCACCTTGCCGGTGTGCAGCAGCGCCGCGTGGATCGCGTTGACCCGGAACTCGGACGGGATGTCCAGGAAGCTCCACTTGCCGTTCGCGGCCTTGTACTCCGGCTGGTCGATCTTGTACTCGTGGTACTTCGCCGTGCCGTAGCGCCACATCGCCGGGCCGTTCATCCCGGCCACCGCGACGACCACCGCCACGCCTATCGCCAGCCGACGGGCGCGCCTCTTGCGGTGATCGGTCCGCGCGGCTCTCCTGCTCATTTCTTACGTCCCCCAAGGGCGATCTGCATGGTTTGTTCGGAGTCACCTGTTCCGGCGGGCGGCCGGGGCGTCGCGGGCGGCTGGGACGGCTGGGGCGGCGTGGGCGCGGGGGCGGACCCGGCCGCCCTGCCCGCTCCGCCGCCGCGCCGCCTGCGGCGCTTCCGCTTCTTCTTCTCCTCGTGGAGGGAGTGCCGCCAGACGAGGATCGGCGCGGCCGTGATCAGCATCGCCAGCGTGGCCCAGGTGATCATCGCCGGATGATCGTGGCCGAAGACGAAGGACGAGGCGAGCGAGGCGCCGAAGACGAAGATGAAGAAGAGATGGATCCGGAAGGTGCCGAACAGCGTGTCAGGGCTGGAGGAGTCGCCCTTCGGGGTCACGACGAAGGAGCTCTTGCGGCGGAGTACGGCGTCCATCAGCGAGCGGGCGTAGATCGGCGCGGAGAGCGCCGACATCATCATTCCCGCGAGGCCGCCGGAGCCCTCGGGCTCGTGCGGCGAGACATTGTGGCGGCGGTTCCAGATGTACAGGCCGATCTGGAGAGCCGAGGCGTTTCCGTAGAGCATCATCCAGATCAGCGGGTCGATCTGCACACCCGAGGCACCCATGCCCAGGAACAGGGCGCAGCTGAGGGCTGCCAGGATCCAGTTGAGGGCGGACATCGGATAGAAGATGATCATCATGGTGTAGTTGAAGAGCTTGCTGACCGGCAGGGAGCCGTAGCCTCTCCAGTACTGCTTGAGGATCGTCTCGTAGGTGCCCCGGGACCAGCGCAGCTGCTGGGTGAAGAAGTCGGTCCAGGCGGTGGGGCCCTCGCCGACGGCCAGGACGTCCGGGGTGTAGACCGAGCGCCAGCGGTTGCCGGAGGCCGGGTTCTTGGCCCGGTGCATCTCGAAGCCGGTCGCCATGTCCTCGGTGATCGAGTCGTACAGACCGCCGATCTGCTTCAGCGCGGAGATCCGGACGGCGTTGGAGGTGCCGACGAACATGGGCGCGCCGTAGCGGTTGCCCGCGCGCTGGATCAGGGCGTGGAAGAGGAACTGCTGGGACTCGGCGGCCTTGGTGACGAAGCTGTCGTAGTTGCCGTAGACCTGGGGGCCGATGACGAAGCCGACGTCCGGGTCGCGGAAGTAGCCGAGCATCCGCTCCAGATAGTTGGGCAGCGGGATGTGGTCGGTGTCGACGGAGGCGAAGTAGTCGTAGTCGTCGCCGTGTGCGTCGAGCCAGGCGTTGTAGTTGCCGTGCTTGGTCTTGGCGCGGTGCGCGCCCTTGGCCTGGTTCCACTTCGCGACGCCCTTGCGGGAGAAGTGGTGCACACCGAGCCGGGCGCAGACCTCCTTGACCTCGGGGTCGTCGCCCTCGTCCAGCAGCCAGACGTGCATCAGTCCCCGGTGGCGGATGCGTACGGCCGCCTCCAGGGTCTTGGTGACCATCTCCAGGGGCTCTTTGCCGGGGACGAAGGAGGTCAGGAAGGCGACCTTGGTGCCGCTCTCGGGGACCACGGGTATCGGGTCGCGGGCGACCAGCGTCGCGTGCGCGTTGGAGAGCACGTTCAGCGTGCGGAACAGCTCGATCAGCCCGATCGACACCAGCATGACGATGTCGAGGACGAGCAGGGTGTCGTTCTTGAGGTTGGGGTCGCGCTCGGTCCAGTGCGAGGGCTGCATCAGCCAGACGAAGAGTCCGAGGGAGACGAGCGGCGCCGCGCCCAGCAGGAGGGCCGCGCGTATCCGGTGCGGCTCCTGGGAGAGCAGGGAGCGGTACTCGACGGTGTAGGGCTTGACCGGATCGGGTTGGGTGAGGGGGCCGGCCAGCCTGCTGTAGTGCTCGTAGTCGTACTTGGGCGGGGCCTTGCGGGGGCGGGGCTGCCGGCCGCCGGTGCGGCCGGGCACCACTCTGAGCTGGGTTGTCAGGGAAGGGTCGCTGGACCCCTCGGCGCCGTTCGGCGTCGACGTCATGGATCATCCCCCCGCACGCGTATGCGGCGCGCGTGAATGTGGTGTCGGCGCGTCAGACCGCGAGCCCCCTCGACTCGGTGGCCTGAACGCATGGGTTACGGGCCACCGCCGCCGTGGACAGCGGACAGTGATCCGGCGGTTGCACGATGTCTATTGCCGGATGGAGCCGCGCAGGGGACTCCCACCCCGGCGCGCACAACGGAATCATGCATTCCATGCACCCTCAACTGCGCCGCGACGGATGTGCGGCCAAGGGTGACGGAATCAGAATAGGGTCTCCGACCGATCACGTGATCGCAAGGGTCAAATAGCCTAGAATCGGTCATTTGTGCGGTTCACAGGGGGTCTGTGAAAATGCCGGGAGCATGTGTGGATGGCTGAAAAGCTTCCACGGGGCTCGGGAGTGCGGTACGGGCGTACGACAGAAGCCCCCTCGCCTGAGGCGAGGGGGCTTCCGGTGCGCGTGCGCCGCCAGGGACTCGAACCCCGGACCCGCTGATTAAGAGTCAGCTGCTCTAACCAACTGAGCTAGCGGCGCGTGCTGACCTGGACAACTCTACCGGACCCCGGGAGGTGCTCCCGACCATTGCCCGCTCGTACCGGCCTGTCGGATGGTCGGTTTTTCCCGGCAGTCCCGCAAAATGGGGTAAATCGCTACAAGTCCGGAAGGGATGGAGATGAGCGTGCCGGTGTTCGAGGAGTACGAGCCCGCTCCCGACTGCGGCTGTCCCGGGTGCTTCCCGCGTCCGCGCGCGCTGCCGTCCGGGGGCCGTCCGGCGGCGCACGGACGCCGCGGGGCTCTGGTGCTCCTCACCGCCGCCGGGGTGGTGCTCGGCGGGGCGGCGGGTCCGGTCCACGCGGTGACCGCGCCGCCGGTCGCGCCGGGACCCGCCACCGCGCCCGCGTCCGCTCCCGACCCGGGTCCTGCCTCCGCTCCGGTTACGGCTCCGCTTCCGTCTCCCGCACCGGCGGCCGAGCTGCCGGCCGTACCGTCTCCCGCGCCCTCTCCCGTACCGTCGTCCTCCGCGCCTCCGGCCGTGCCGCCGGCGGCGCCCCTGCCCGATCCGCCGGTCGAACCGGTGCCGGCCGTGCCCGCGCCCGCCGTGCCCGTACCCGCTGTGCCCGCGCCCGTGCCGGGTCCGGCCGCCGAGCCGGTGCCCGCGCCGCCGATGCCGGTGCGGGCGACGACCCGCGCCGAGATCATCGCCCGGGCCAAGGAGTGGCTCGCCGCCAAGGTTCCGTACAGCATGAAGACGTACTGGAGCGACGGCTACCGCCAGGACTGCTCCGGATTCGTCTCCATGGCCTGGGGCCTGGCCCGCAACGAGTGGACCGGGACCCTCGCCCAGTACGGCACCCGCATCGCGCGGGAGGAGCTGCGCCCCGGCGACATCCTGCTCTTCCACAATCCGGTCGCCCCGAACGAGGACTCGCACGTCACGATCTTCGGCGGCTGGTCCGACGACGCGCGCACCTCCTATCTGGCCTATGAGCAGACCAGGCCGCACACCCGCAGACAGTCCACGCCCATGGCCTACTGGAGCGACTCCGACCAGTACGTCGCCTACCGCAGGCTGGAGCTGACGGACACCGACACCGACACCGGCGCCCTGACGGCGGGGACCCCTGCGGCCGACGCCTACCCGGGCGAGTCCGCCTTCGGCCCCGGCGCGAACAACGCGCACGTCACCCGGCTCGGCCGGATGCTGCTCGCGCGCGGCGGCGCGCGCTTCTACACGGAGGGCCCCGGCCCGGTCTGGGGCGAGGCGGACCGCCGGGCGACCGAGGCGTTCCAGTGGGCCCAGGGGTGGAGCGGCGGTGACGCGGACGGGGAGCCGGGCCCGGAGACCTGGCGGCTGCTGGTGACGGGGGAGGGCCAGGACATTCCGCCGGAGCCCGTCGCGGCGGAGCCGACGGCCCCGGCCCCTGCTCCGGTTCCGGTTCCTGCTCCGGTTCCCGACCCGGCCGCTGCCGACGCGGTGGACGCGAAGGCCCGGGCGGCCGTGCCGCCCTACCCGGGGCGCGGGCACTTCCGGCCCGGGCGGTCCGGCGCGCCGGTCGACCGGCTCGGCAGACGGCTGGTCCAGCGCGGCTTCGGCCGCCACTACACCTCGGGGCCGGGGCCGGTCTGGACCGAGGAGGACCGGCGCAATGTGGAGGCGTTCCAGCGGGCCCAGGGCTGGCGCGGGCCCGCCGCCGACGGCTACCCGGGCCCGGAGACCTGGCGGCGGCTGTTCGGCGGCCCGGCCTCCGCCTCCGCCCCTGCCCCTGCCCCTGCCGCCGTCGCCGGGGCCGGGGCGGCCTCGGCCGAGACCGTCGCAGTGACCCGACAGAAGAGGCGAGAGCAGTCATGAACACCACGACATCGGGGCCGGAGGGCGGTGACGCCCCGGCCGAAGCGCCGAGGCACACCCCGGTCATCACCCAGGAGGCGACCACCGAGATCCCGGTCCACCTTCTCTTCCGCGACACCGACGCCCCGCCGGTGGCGCTGCGGCCCGCCGTGGTCGCGCGGCGCAAGGGCACGGGGGAGCAGCCGAGGGTCGGCCCCGGTCCCGCCGTCCCGCGCACCCCCGCCGCCGCCGTTCCCGTACCCTCGCGGCCCGCGCCGCCCGGCGATCCGGAGCTGGCCGAGCGCCCCGGCGCGGTGCTGCCCGGCTGGACGGGGCTGGCGGCCGGGGCGTGCGCGATCGCCGGGATCGGCACGGTGCTGTGGGGCGCGGGCGCCCTCCCGGAGATGGTGCCCCGGCTCTTCGGGCTGACCGTGTACCCCTTCCACGGCATCGGTCTCGGACTGTGGTGTCTGCTCGCGCTGGGCGTGGTCATCGCGCTCTTCGCCCTCGGCGGCATCGGGCGCGGCCAGGTCGGCCGGGTCTGGGTGCTCACCCAGTTCGGCGAGTACCGGGGCAGTGTGCGGCGTACCGGAATGCTGTGGATGAGCCCGATGCTGCTGCGCCACCGGGTCGATGTGCGGCTGCGGCACTGGCGCAGCGATCCGATGCCGGCCGTGGACGCGGACGGCACGGCGCTGCGGGTGGTGGTCCTGGTGGTGTGGCGGGTGCGCGACACGGCCCGGGCGGTGCTCGGGGTGGAGGACCACGAGGAGTACTTGAGCGAGCAGGTGGAGTCGGCGATGGCGAGGGTGCTCTCGCAGCTCCCGGCGGACGCCTTCCACGAGGACGCGCCGACGCTGCGCGACGCGGAGGCGGTGGGCGGCGCGCTGACCCGGATGCTCTCCGCCGAGTGTGTTCCGGTGGGGGTCGAGATCTTCTCGGCGCAGCCGGTGGGGATCGAGTACGCGCCGGAGGTGGCGGCGGCGATGCAGCGCCGGCAGATCGCGGCGATCGACGCGCGGCACCGGGACAGCGTGCTGACCTCGGTGGTGGACGCGGTGGACGACACGGTGACCCGGCTGACCGCGCGCGGGCTGGTCGAGCTGGACGACTATGAACGGAAGGCCCTGGTCAAGGATTTGACGGTGGCGTTCTACGCGAGTCGTTCAGGGGCCCGGGAGGAGTGAGACGGGAGTGAGAGCCCCTGGATCGGGGGCAGGTGGAGGGGGTTGGTCCATCACCCGGTGAAGCACCGCAGGTATGCCGTAGGCAAAGTGCGGCGATATGCAGGATTCGCCGGAGAAGTTAAGGGGAAGCGGGCGTCCGGCCAAGTGAAGGTTGCCAATTGGTCTGGACATGGTGAACTTCCGTCAATACATTGGTGCTTGGTCTAGACCTGAAGGGGCGCGAAAGGAGCGCTCCCAATCCGCTTTGAGATACACCCCCACGCACGCGTGCAAGCACGGCTCACTGAACTCCCCCACGTTCCCTGGAGCGAAGCATGCGCAAGAAGATGACCGCCGCCGCTGTCGGCCTTCTCGTGACGGGCGCGACTGTGCTCGCCACTGGCAGTGCCAACAGCCATGGCTACACCGACTCTCCGATCAGCCGTCAGAAGCTCTGTGCCAATGGCACGGTGTCGAACTGTGGCAGCATCCAGTGGGAGCCGCAGAGCGTCGAAGGCCTCAAGGGCTTCCCGGCCGCCGGTCCGGCCGACGGCCAGATCTGCGCGGGCGGCAACGGAGGTTTCGCGCCGCTCGACAACCCGCGCGGTGGAAACTGGCCCGCCACCCAGGTCTCCTCGGGTGCGAGCCACACCTTCAACTGGCGCTTCACGGCCCGCCACGCCACCTCGGACTTCAAGTACTACATCACGAAGGCCGGGTGGAACCCCAGCGAGCCGCTGACCAGGTCGGCGCTTGAGTCGCAGCCGTTCCTGACGGTTCCCTACGGTGGCAAGCAGCCTCCGCAGACGCTGTCGCACTCCGGCAACCTGCCGTCGCGTTCGGGCAAGCACCTCATCCTCGCGGTGTGGAATGTCGCCGACACGCCCAACGCGTTCTACGCCTGCTCTGACGTCAAGTTCTGATCAGAGATCGGCTGAGCACGGAATCACGGGAGCCATGGGCCCACCGGCCCGTACGGCGGCCGTGAAACACCGGCGGAGTGATCACCAGGTGGGGCCGAGGGACCGGAGCCGGGTCCTCAGCCCCGCCGGGTGACCTCCGGCGCGATCGTGTGTGCCGCGCTTTCCGTGGGCCTGGTGCCACGGAGGGCGCGGCACTGCGGCGGAGCACTGCCCCACAGTGCTCCGAACGCTTTCCCGCTCGGTTCGGCGGCCTTGGCCGGGGCCGCCGGCCGGGCGTATCCGTGTGTCCGGGCGGCGGCCGTGCCGCCCGCGCGCGCATCGGGGTCCGGCGGTCCCGATGCGTCCGGCGGTGGCCCCGGCGAACTCGCGGGCCCGGAAACGCACCGGAGAACCGCGGAGGAACACAGCAGAACCGCGGAGGAACACAGCGAACACGGCAAACACCTCGGGCGTTCCGGATGAACCGGAACGCCCGAGGTGTTCATGTGCGCCGCCAGGGACTCGAACCCCGGACCCGCTGATTAAGAGTCAGCTGCTCTAACCAACTGAGCTAGCGGCGCTTGACGACGTAAATATTACCTGGTCCCGAGGAGTGCTGGTAACCACTCCCGACCCTCCCGCCCCATGAGGCCGTGGAGAGCGGTGCTCCGATTCAAGAGCACCGCTTCCGTATGGCTCAGAGCACCAGGGACAGCACCACCGGGGCCGCCCTGCGGTTCAGCTTCTCGGCCGCCGCGCGCAGCCGGTGGGCGTGCTCGATCGGCAGTGAGAGCGCCAGGCATCCCACCGCCGCCCCGGCGGTCAGCGGGACGGCCGCGCCCCACCGCCGCCCCGGCGGTCAGCGGGACGGCCGCGCAGACGGTGCCCACCGCGTACTCCTGG
>NZ_BMWG01000022.1 GCF_014651115.1 Streptomyces inusitatus
GAGGGGTCCGTCGGCCGCAGCCGCTCCAGCTCGCCGGGCTCCCGCCGCCGGGGCGGGGGCGGGGGCTGCGGGGGCGGTCCGGCGGGGCCGGGCGCTGCGGGCAGGGGAGGCCGGTCGGCCGGTACGCGCGGGTCGGCAGGGGCCCGGTCCGGGAGCGGGCGGTCCTCGGGAGAGCCGGGGGCGTCCGGGGAGTCGGAAGAGTCCGGGGCGGGGGTCATCCGGCGGTCTCCAGCCGTGTTTCGATGCGGCGGGCCATGCCGACCAGGGCATCGACCCTGGCCCTGTTGATCTCGTCCTGGGTGTGGCCGTCGGCCCCCTTGGTGACTGCGGCGACGGTGACGTTGCCCAGCCGGTACTGGAACCATCCGTACTCGTACGGACGGTCGCCGGACTCCGTGCCGCGATACCGGCCGATCTCGCCGATCGAGTCGTCGGCGGTGAGGTTGTACTTGCTGCCGAAGGCGTGGCCGATGGACATCAGGCCCTCGACGCGCTCGCCCTCGCGCAGTTTCTGGCCGGGGCAGCGCAGCGCCTCCTCCAGGGTCTCGGCCATCTCCCACTCCGCCCGCCGGACATCGCGGTGCACGGTGACGGTGGCGGCGACCCGGAGCGTGCCCCGGCCCGCCCCGGCCGGCCGTTCGCTGTAGGAGGTGACGCTGTGGAGAACGCCGGCGGGGACGGTCCCGCCCTGCCAGACGCAGCGCTCGTCCAGCACGGGCCAGTGGCCCGGGGCGCTCAGGGCCGGGGTGCGGGCGACGAACCCCGGGCCCCACAGCTCGGGGCCCGCGACGACCGCGCGGGCCAGCTCACGGGCGGCTTCGGCCGTCCTGGGCACCTTGGCCGGGTCGGGGGTGAAGGCCGGACCGGACGGCCTCGGGCTCACACCCGTACTCGTCCCCGTACCCGTACGCGCACTCGTCCCCGTGCCCGTACGCGCGCTCGCGCTCGTACCCGCGTCCGTGGCGGACGGTGCCGCGCGCGGGCTCCCGGCCGCGCCGGAACCGGAACCGGAACACCCTGTCATCAGCAGCCCGCACGCCAGCACACCGCCGACGGCGCGCACAGCTCTCCCGTACGCCATGGCTCTTCCCCCCGTATCACGCCCGATCGTACGATCCGACGCCGACAACAGGGCCCTGGTTCCGGGCAGTTGATCAATTCTCCGGGATCCCGCCATACCTCTATGTCGACTTATCAATGACAGCCCGGTCCCTCGCCACGTACCTTCGACTGGATGACACGCACACGCACATGGCGGCTGGAGGACGAGTGAGGCCGAGCGACGGCGAACACCGGGCGGGGCTGCTCCACGGGATCGCCGCGTACGGGATGTGGGGGCTGGTCCCGCTCTTCTGGCCGCTGCTGGAGCCGTCCGGGGCGATGGAGATCCTGGCCCAGCGGATGGTCTGGTCGCTGGCGATCGTCGCGCTCGCGCTGCTCGTCCTGCGGCGGTGGGGGTGGATACGGGAGCTGGTGAGCAGC
Source organism: Streptomyces inusitatus (assembly GCF_014651115.1). GTDB lineage: Bacteria > Actinomycetota > Actinomycetes > Streptomycetales > Streptomycetaceae > Streptomyces > Streptomyces amakusaensis. The sequence goes on from NZ_BMWG01000022.1 coordinate 1,483, forward strand.
CCGCGCAAGCTCGGTCTGATCACCGTCGCCGCCGTGACGATAAGCGTCAACTGGGGTCTGTACATCTGGTCCGTCAACAACGGCCGGGTGGTCGAGGCGGCCCTCGGCTACTTCATCAATCCGCTGGTCACCGTCGCCATCGGGGTGCTGGTCCTCAAAGAGCGGCTGCGGCCCGCCCAGTGGGCGGCGGTGGGCACGGGCGTCGCCGCCGTGGTGGTGCTGACCGTGGGATACGGGCAGCCGCCGTGGATCTCGCTGACGCTCGCCTTCTCGTTCGCGACCTACGGACTGGCGAAGAAGAAGGTCAATATCGGCGGTCTGGAGTCGCTGGCGGCGGAGACCGCCGTGCTCTTCCTCCCCGCCATGGGCTTCCTGGTCTGGCTCGCGGCCGACGGGGGCCTGAGCTTCGGAGCCGAGGGGCTCGGGCACGCGGCGCTGCTCGCCGCGACCGGCCTGGTGACGGCCGTCCCGCTGGTCTGCTTCGGCGCGGCGGCGATCCGGGTGCCGCTGTCGACGCTGGGGCTGTTGCAGTATCTGGCCCCGGTGCTCCAGTTCCTGCTGGGGATCCTGTACTTCAAGGAGTCCATGCCGGCCGAGCGCTGGGCCGGGTTCGCCCTGGTGTGGCTGGCCCTCATCTGTCTGACCTGGGACGCGCTGCGTACGGCCCGTAGAACGAGGGCCCAGGCGCTGCGGCTCGCGGCGGCGGCCAAGTCACGGGCCCTCGCGGCCCCGGCCGAGCCCGCCCCCGCACCTCAGGCCGCCCCCGAGCCCGACCGGGCCTGCGCTGCTCCCCGGGGCCCGGCCGAGCCCGCCGGCTGACCCTCCCGGCGGGACCCGTACCCCCGTCCCACCGCGCGATTTACCACTCCACCGGCCCAGTCCCGGCCCCCGCCGCAGGCCCCACCCACCCGCCGGGTGTTACGACCGAAGTCCAGGCCCCGGAGCGCGGCGGCCGCCCAGCGGACGGAGTGAGTGCGTCATGTCACAGCCTCTCGCCCTCTCTGTGGACTTCAGTCAGGGCTTCACTGACGCGTGGTCCGCGGTGGCACAGTTCATCCCGAAGTTCATCGCCTTCCTGGTGATTCTGATCATCGGCTGGTTCATCGCGAAGCTCATAGCCCGCGTGGTGGACAAACTGCTCCGCAAGGTGGGCTTCGAGCGGCTCGCCGAGCGCAGCGGCACCGCCAACGCCCTGCGCGGCTCGAAGTACGACGCCACCGGCATCCTCACCAAGGTCATCTACTACGGCCTGCTGCTGATCGTGCTCCAACTGGCCTTCGGGGCCTTCGGCCCCAACCCGATCAGCGCCATGATCACCGCCGCCGTCGCCTGGCTGCCGAGGGCCATCGTCGCCCTGGTGATCGTCGTCGTGGCGATGGCCATCGCCCGCGCGGTCCGCGACATCATCCTGGGGGCGCTGGGCGGCGTCTCGTACGGAAAGGTCCTGGCCACCGTGGCCTGGGCATTCATCGTCGGCCTCGGCGTGATCGCAGCGCTGGGCCAGGCGGGCATCGCCACCGCCATCACCGGCCCCCTGCTCACCGCCGTACTCGCCACGGCCGCGGGCGTCGTGATCGTCGGCGCGGGCGGCGGTCTGATCGGGCCCATGCGCTCCCGCTGGGAGCGCTGGCTCTCCCGCGCCGAGGAGGAGTCGGCCGGCGCCCGCGACAACATCAGCGCCTACCAGCGCGGCCGGTCCGACGCCCAGGCGGGCGCCCCGGCCCCCGGCAGCCGCACGGCGGCGGGCGAGCGCGGCCCCACCGAACGGCGTCAGGGCCCGGACGAGCCGGAGCGCTTTGACCCGATGTAAGCGGAATCCGGTACGAGAGGTACGGCCAGGGCGGCCCGGCGACTTCCGGGGCCGCCCTGTCCGCCCCGTCCGCTCTGGCCGCCCTGGCCGCCCTGTGTCATCCGTTCAGCAGATCGTGCTCCCTGACCAGCCAGCACACCGCCGTCAGCCGCAGCGTCGCGAAGTCGTGGCCGACCGGCTCGATCCACTCCGTCTCGGCCAGCCAGTCCGTGAAGCCGAGGACATAGTCCGCCAAATCCTCCCTGCGTACGGGGGTGCTCCCCGCTGCCCCCGCCGTCGTCGTCAGGGTGACGCCCGGCCCGCCCCGCCGAGGTGCCGGGATCAGCGCGTCCCGTACCGCCGCCGCGTGCTGGTCGACGGCGGCGACCAGCCCGGGCTCGAAGGCGAACTCCGTGAGCCGGGGCAGATAGGCGGCGACCACCTCCACCAGGGGGCAGTCGGCGGCCGGTCCGTCCGGTCCACCGGTGGGCGATATGTCCATCGTCCCAAGGTAAGCGCCCCCGCACCGGCCCCCGACGTGACGTTCCTCGCACCGCATCCGTCTAACGGGGTGGCATCTCCACCCGTCGCGCAGCGGCCCCGATCGCCTCCGCCAAGGCCCGCTCCGCCGGAACCGGAACATCCGGAACGACTCCCACGCCCTCCCAGTTGGCACCCGTGAGGGGGTTGACGGTCCGCGCCGTCGGCACCGTCACCAGGATGTGTTCAGTGATCGCGTGGCGTTCCGTGGGATGGGCGCCGCCCCGGGTGGTCTCGCCGACGACAACGGCCCGGCCGTGGGCCTGAAGGGTGTACGCGATGCCCTCACTCGCGGAGAACGTCGTCCCGCTCGTGAGCACGTACACCGGACGGTCCGCGTAGCGCGGTGCGGGGAGGTGTCCGGCCGTCCAGAACTGGCGGGTCGTGTCCGTGCGCCGGTCGTAGATGTCCTTCAGATGCACCTGGTCGTCCCGGAAGAAGTAACCGCACCACATCGCCGCCTCGACGGCGGCGGTCTTCTCCGGGAAGACATAGCCCGCGTCGATCCGCTCCAGGGCCCGTTCGACTATGTGCTGGTTGGAAGGCATAGCGGGTCATGCCAGGTGTCGCCCCCTCCTCGGCCACAGAGGTTTCCCCGGGGCCCGGGCCCGATGTCAGAGCCTCCCCGTAGCGTGTCGGCGACCAGATCCGATTCTCTTCGGGGGGAACCACCATGGACATCATCCTCATCGCCGGCCTGTGGCTCGACGGATCCGCCTGGGACGACGTCGTACCCGAACTCACCGCCCTCGGCCACCGCCCCCTGCCCCTCACCCTCCCCGGCCAGGGCGACGGCACCGCCTCCGCGACCCTCGACGACCAGCTCGAAGCCGTCCTCGCCGCCATCGACGCCACCCCCGGAAAGCCCCTGGTCGTCGGCCACTCCGCCGCCGCCACCCTCGCCTGGCTCGCCGCCGACGCCCGACCGGAGAAGGTCGCCAAGGTCGCCCTCATCGGCGGCTTCCCCTCCGACGACGGACGGCCCTACGCCGACGACTTCGCCGCCGAGGACGGCGTCGTCCCCTTCCCCGGCTGGACCCCCTTCGACGGCCCGGAGACCGCCGACCTCGACCGCCCGGCCCGCGACCGCCTCGCGTCCACCACCGTCCCCGTCCCCGAGACAGTCACCAAGGGCATCGTCCACTTCACCGACGACCGCCGCTTCGACATCCCCGTCCTGGTCATCTGCCCCGAGTTCACCCCCACCCAGGCCCAGCACTGGATCACCACCGGCGAAAGCACCGAACTCGCCCGCGCCACCCACCTCGACTACGCCAACCTCGACTCAGGCCACTGGCCGATGACCTCCCGCCCCCGCGAACTGGCCCGCGTCCTGGCGGAGGCCGCGAACTCCTAGAGCTGTCTGCCTGTCGTCGTGGCGGCGCCCCGTCCGCACTGGGGGTCGGGGCACCGGATCGCCGTCACCACTCCGGTGTCGCCGTCCCTGTGTACGTGGGTGTGGGTGGTCGGGGGCGCGTTGTGGGTACGGACCTGGACGCCCCAGCGGGTGAGGCGGGCGGCGAGCCATGGGGCGTGGACGTCGTACGTCCGGGCGATGGCTTTCAGTGAATCGCCCTGGGTGTAGCGGTTGATGACGGTGGCGCGGTCGGCGATGACGCGGTTGCGGGCGGCGGCCTTCTCCACTGGGGTACGGCGTGGCACTGCCTGGTCTCCTGTTCTGGATGGGTGAGTGGGTGGCCCCGGCCGTGGCGGGGGAATGTGACGGCCGGGGCCGGAGGGTGCGGGGGCACCCTCCCCTCCCCTGGTGTGCGGCCAGGGGGGCTTGAGGGGGTCAGGGGCGGTGGCCCGCTCGGCGGAGGCTCTCGGCATTGACCTCGGCGACGGCCGGGAAGAGCCGGTCGGCGACCGTGGCCAGGCGGACCTTCACCTTCGGAACGTCCCACTCCCGGCCACCGCCGAGCGGCCGAAGGAAGTAGAGCGTGCCGTACTCGGCCATGAGGACCCCGACAGCCCTGGCCCGGGTGTCGTACGCGATGTCACCCACCACGAGACCACTGTCCGGGCCGGGGAAATCGGGAGCATCAGCCACAACCATCACCCACTCCTCTCCGTAGCGAATCCACTACCAAGAGGTGCAGCGTGGCCCTACGATGAGGTGCTCTTCAACGTCCGGAACATGGAGGGAACGTTGGTAAACCTGAAGGAGTTGGACCCCGAAAGCAGCCAAGAAGCGGCATTCGGGGCGCGTTTGCGCAGCGAGCGCGAGGACCACCACTGGACTCAGGACCAACTCGCGGCACGGATGGGGTACACCGGCAGGCACATTTCCGGGGTAGAAACTGCCAATAAACCGCCAACCCGCCGTTTTTCAGTGAGTGCCGACACCGCACTTGGCACCGGAGATACGTTCGAATGTATGTGGCGCGAGATCCGGACCGGTGTGCTGCTGGAAGGCTTTCCGCAGTACGTCGACCTTGAGGGCCGCGCAACAGAGGTCAGGGTGTACGAGATCGGGATCATCCCCGGCCTGTTGCAGACACCCGAGTACGCACGAGTGCTGGCCGACAGCGCTGTCCACCGAGGTGCGATCACTCAGCAACAGGCGGACGAGCGAGTCGGCTTCGTTGCGGAGCGACAAGCCGCACTAGTACGGCCGCAGCCCCCCATGGTGATCGTGGTGATAGACGAGAGCTGCATCCGTCGCCCCGTCGGTGGGGCCGGGGTGATGAGCGCGCAGCTTGATCGGTTGGTGGAGTTCGCCGCACTCCCCAACACCGCACTGCATGTCGCCCCCTATGCGATAGGGGAGCGCAGGACGTATGACCGGCCGGTCAACCTGCTAACGCTGCCCGATTGCTCCGTGGTCTCGTATGTCGAATCTCAAACCCAGGGACATCTGGAGCGCGAAACAGCATCGGTCCGGCCCTTGTTGAAGGCCTACCATCAACTATTGGCCGCATCAGCCTCTCAAGCGGAATCCGTAGCTATGATCCGCGAGTTACGAAAGGGCACCCCGTGACCACCATCGAACCCATCCACTGGGTCAAATCTTCCTACAGCAACAATGGCGGGACTTGCGTGGAGTGGGCCCCCTCGAACGTGCCCGCCACCCAGGTCGTCCCCGTCCGGGACAGCAAGCGCCCGAGTGGCCCGTCCCTGCTGGTCAGCACCTCCGCCTGGTCCGGGCTCATCGCACTCGTCCGGACCGCCGACGTCTAGGAGAGCCCATGGCAACGGAATCCCCCTCCCTCCGCTGGGTCAAGTCGAGCTACAGCAGCAACGGCGGCACCTGCGTCGAGTGGGCTCCCGACCACGTGCCCACCACCGGCACCGTCCCGGTCCGGGACAGCAAGAACCCCACCGGACCGGTCCTCCTCGTGTCCGGCGCGGCGTTCGCCGGGCTGGTCGAACTCGCCAGGTCCACCGAGCTGTAGAACCGCGCCGCCCCGAGCCCCGCCGTCCCCCATTCTCCGGGTCGGCGGGGCTCGGTCGCGTGCGGTCGACAGCGCCGTTCCCTCGAAGTCGACGATCATCGACGTTCTGCAGGTCAGTGCGGCTCGGCCGTGCCGCGCCACCCCGTTGTCAGTGGCTCACGGCAGAGTGTTCGTATGGCACTTCACTGGAAACTGACGATCGACGCCGCCGACCCCGCCGCGCAGGCGGACTTCTGGGGTGAGGCCCTGGGGTACACGGTCGAGGACCACAGCGCGCTGATCGAGCAGCTTCGGCAGAACGGGCAGTTGCCCGAGGGCTCGACCATCCGGCACCACAATCGCGACGCCTGGCGGGATTTCGCCGCCGTCCGCCATCCGGACGACCCGTTCGAGGAGGCGACGGGCGTGGGGCTGGGTCGACGGCTGCTGTTTCAGCGGGTGGCGGAGGGCAAGACGGTCAAGAACAGGCTGCACATCGATGTTCATACGGAAGCGGGGCGGCGGGAGGCGGAGGTCGCGCGGCTGGAGGGGTTGGGGGCGACGGTGCTGTATGAGCAGAAGCAGCCGATGGGGAGTTGGACGACGATGGCGGACCCGGAGGGCAATGAGTATTGCGTGGAGTGAGCCGGGCGGGGTGGGGCGGGTGCCGGGGGTGGGGCGGCACAGGGAGGAATCAGAGGTTTCATAGGCATCTCACAGCGCAAAGCGTTCGATAGGTGAACACAACTGACCGGTTTCCGCCCTTGACGGTAGGGCGAACTGTCGCTGAACTCTTCGAACGCACAAGCACAGCACACCCGTGCATCAGCTGTTCGACAGAGCGCGCCGCCAAGCGCTCGGATGCTCAGAGCCATCGCTCCAGCGCCCTGGAATGTGCGTTCCGGGGCGTCTCGCACGTTCCGTCCTGTCCCCACACGGAATACCGGAGCCGTCGTATGAAGCTCTCCGCACCAAGACGCACCGCAGCGGCCGCCGTCATCGCCCTGGCAGGGCTGCTGGGCACGGCCGCCCCGGCGGCAACGGCGTCCACGGCCGCGCCCGCCCCGGCTGCCGCCTCCGTGCAGGCGCTGGCCGCGCCGGACATACCGCTGGCCAACGTCAAGGCGCATCTGACGCAGTTCCAGTCGATAGCCGCCGCCAACGGCGGCAACCGGGCCCATGGCCGTCCCGGCTACAAGGCGTCCATCGATTTCCTGAAGGCCAAGCTGGACGCCGCCGGGTTTGTGACGACCGTGCAGCAGTTCACCTCAGGTGGTCAGATCGGCTACAACCTGATCGCCGACTGGCCGGGCGGCGATGCCAACCAGGTGCTGTTCGCGGGGGCGCATCTCGACTCCGTCACCTCGGGCGCGGGCATCAACGACAACGCGACCGGGTCGGCGGCGATACTGGAGACGGCGCTGGCGGTCTCGCGGGCGCAGCTCCAGCCCACAAAGCATCTGCGGTTCGGGTGGTGGGGCGCGGAGGAGCTGGGTCTGGTCGGGTCGAGGTACTACGTCGCGAATCTGCCGGCCGCCGAGCGGGCCAAGATCTCGGGGTATCTGAACTTCGACATGATCGGCTCACCGAACCCGGGTTACTTCGTCTATGACGACAACCCGGCCCTGGAGGGCGTCTTCAAGAGCTACTTCTCGGGTCTCGGGGTCGCCACGGAGATCGAGACCGAGGGCGACGGCCGCTCCGACCACGCGTCCTTCAAGAATGTGGGGATAGCGGTCGGCGGGCTCTTCACCGGAGCCAGCAGGACCAAGACGGCGGCGCAGGCGCAGAAGTGGGGCGGCACGGCCGGCCAGGCCTTCGACCGCTGCTACCACTCCTCGTGCGACAACACGTCGAATGTGAACGACACCGCGCTGGACCGCAACAGCGACGCGATCGCGCACGCGATCTGGACGCTGGGCACCGGTGGCACCACGCCGCCCGGTGACACCTACGAGAACACCGCCGATGTCGCCATCCCGGACAACGGCGCGGCCGTGACCTCGACGGTGACCGTCTCGGGCCGTACCGGAAACGCCCCGGCGGCCCTCTCCGTCGGCGTGGACATCAAGCACACCTGGCGCGGCGACGTGGTGGTGGACCTGGTGGCGCCGGACGGGACCGCGTACCGGCTGAAGAACTCCAGCGCCAACGACTCGGCCGACAACGTCATCGAGACCTACACGGTGGACGCGTCCAGCGAGCCCGCCAACGGTGACTGGAAGCTGCGCGTCCAGGATGTGGCCTCACAGGACAGCGGCCGGATCGACAGTTGGAAGCTCGTGTTCTGAGCCTGAGAGGCATGAGGAACCCGAGGGACTGAGAGACCGCAGGACCGCCACCCTCCACCCGGCCGCATGCGCGTGCGCTCCCCGCACGCGCATGCGGTCATTCTCGTGCGCCTGGAAGCTGTCGGCGCGGCAGCACCGGGCGGCTGATCCGGACACCTGTGTCGGCTTTCCGGCCATGTCCGGTGTTTCCGGCAGCAGGCTCGATACCCGCTCCATGACGATTGCCCTGGTTCCCGCCGTACCCGCCGGGCTCGTTCGCCTTCGGGGCGGGCGGGGCCGTACGGGACCGCTCCGGTGGTCGTCGGGGGCCGTCGTGCCCCGCCGCCGGATCGCGGGACCGTGGGGAGAGGGGACAACCATGCAGCCGACCATACGGCCGAGACCCCCGCACACCCGGTGGCGCCGCAGGATCTCGGCAGCCGCCGCCGTCATGCTCACCGCGACCGGTCTGGTCGCGCTGACCGGACCGTCCGCGCAGGCGGCGCAGCCGGGCCACACCACCGCCTATGTCAGCGACTTCAACGGCAAGGCCGTCTCGGTCGTCGACACCGCGACCGGAGCCGTGACCTCCTCGGTCCCGGTCGGCGGCTTCACCCAGGACGTGGCGGTCAACGCCGCGGGCACCACCGTGTACGCCGCGACCGCGCTCGCCAACACCGTCGCGGTCGTCGACACCGCCACCAACGCCGTTACCGCCACCGTCCCGCTCGCGGGCATCCCCACGGCACTCACCCTGAACCCCGCGGGCACCACCCTGTACGTCGCCGACACCACGGCGCACGCCGTGGAGGTCATCGACACCGCCGCCAACACCCTCACCGCGACCATCCCCGTGGCGGGCGGCCTCCAGGGCATCGTCTTCAACCAGGCCGGGACCACCGCGTACGTCGCCGCCTCCGGGCCGAACCGGCTGGTCGTCATCGACACCGCGACCGCGACGGTCACCGCGAACGTCCCCCTGTCGGCCGTCCCCTACGGGGCCGTCGTCAATCCGGCGGGCACCGCCGTCTACGTCGCCACCGCCGGCGCGGGCATCACCAAGGTCAACACCACCACCAACACCGTCACCGCGACCATCCCCGCCGCCGTCAACACCACCAGCGTGGCGATCAGCCCCAATGGCGGCACCGTCTACGGCGGCAGCCCGCTCAGCAGCGGCGTCCACGTCGTCGACACCGCCACCGACACCCTCACCACGACCGTCGGAGGTTTCAGCGTCCCCCAGGACGTCGAGGTCAACTCGGCCGGAACCACCGTCTACGTCCCCGACCCGGTCAGCGGGACCTCCAACGTCCCCGGGTACCTCTACGCCATCGACACCGCCACCAACACCGTCACCACCGTGGCCAGCGGGCTGAGCAGCCCCAGGGAAGTAGCCCTCCACACCATTCCGGCGCCCGAGATCACCGGGATCTCCCCGAACAGCGGGACCACCGCCGGTGGGACGGTGGTGACCATCACCGGCACGGATCTGAACGGAGCGACCGCCGTCACCTTCGGCGGGACCCCCGCCACCGGGGTGACGTGCTCGGCGACCTCCTGCACCGCGACCGCGCCCGCGCACGCGGCGGGCACGGTCGATGTCCGGGTCACCACTCCCGGCGGCACCAGCTCCATCACACCGGCCGATGAGTTCACCTATGTGGCCCCGACCGCCGACATCGACGTCGATGTCTCGGCACAGCCCCACCTGGGCATCCTGGTGCCCTATCTCAGCTACACGCTCACCGCCCGCGACACCGGACCCGACGCGGTCACCTCGGCCACCGTCACCGCGTCCCTGCCGCCCGGCGCGACCGCGACGAACCTCTCCCCCGGCTGCACCGTCTCGTCCTCGACCGTCACCTGCGTCTACGGGGCGATCGCCAACGGCACGGCCGTGGACAAGAAGTTCCGCGTCCCGCTCCATCTGCTCTCGCTCGGCAAGGTCACGGTCACCGGAAACCGGACCGCGTCCGCCCCGGCCGACCCGAACCCGGCCAACGACAGCGCGTCGGTCACCTGCACCGTCGTCTCCGTCATCCTGACCACCTGCCCCTGAGCCACCGCGCCCTGCGGTCGGCCGGCCAGAACACCGGCCGGCCGCACGGGCTCGCTCACGCGGTGACGTCCTTCGTCGTGAACCGCGCCCAGGCCGCCGCCCCGAACACTCCCGTGTACACCGCCTGGAGCCCGAGGTTCCGGTGGATCTCCTCCCAGTGGAACGGCTCGCGCAGCAGGTCGGAGAAGGACATCCAGTAGTGCGGGAAGAGATAGGGGTGGATCGCGTCGAGCTGTGGCACCGACCCCAGGATCTGCACCGTGATCAGGAGTCCGACGGTCGTCGCCATGGCGGTGACACCGCTGTCGGTGAGCGTGGAGACGAACAGGCCGAGCGCCGCGAGCCCGGCGAGGGAGGCCGCCACGACCACGGCGACCAGCGCGGCGCGCAGCACCCCCGCCCCGAAGGAGATGGTGGTGCCGGAAATGGTGGTGACCTCGCCGAGCGGGAAGAGCACCGCCCCGACGGCGAGGGCGGAGAGGGCCACCACCAGGGTCGCGATCAGACAGAAGACGAGGACGGTGACGTATTTGACGAGCAGCAGCCGAAGTCGGCCGGCCGGGGCGACCAGCAGATAGCGCAGGGTACCGGCGCTCGCCTCGCCCGCGATCGCGTCGCCCGCGACGACTCCGACGGTCATGGGGAGGAAGACGGGCAGGGTCACCGCGAGGGAGGCGAAGACCAGGAAGAGCCCGTTGTTGGTGATCTGGGCGATGAAGGCGGGCCCGTCGCCGCCGGATCCGACCGTTCCGCCGTCGCCGGTCTCGATCCGTACGGCCGTGCCGATCAGCACGGGTACGGCGGCCAGGACCGCCAGCAGGGCGAGCGTGCGCCGACGGCGCAGGGTGACGCCCAGCTCGGAGCGGAGCAGCCCGAGGGACCAGGACCACACCGGCCGGACCGCCCGCCGCTCCCCCGGTTCCACAGACCCGGTCTCAGCCCGCGACATCGAAGCCCTCCCCCGTCAGCGCGACGAACGCGTCCTCCAGCGACGCCTTCTCGACGCCGAATCCCCTCACCCGTACGCCGCCCCGCACCAGGGCCGCGTTGAGATCGGCCAGGTCGGTGTCCGCCCCCGGCGGTTCGGCGGTCACCCGGCCGTCGTCCCCGACGCTCACTCCGGCCACGCCCAGCTCGGTGAGGAGCCGGGCGGCGTCCCCCGGGTCGGGGGTGACGACGGTCAGCCGGCCCCGGGTCCCGGCGGCCAGCTCGGCCACCGGGCCCTGGACGAGCAGCCGGCCCCGCGCCATCACCGCCGTGTGGGTGCAGACCTGCTCGATCTCGTCGAGGAGGTGGGAGGAGAGGAAGACGGTGGTGCCGTCCGCCGCCAGCTCGCGCACCAGGGCGCGTATCTCGCGCATGCCCTGGGGGTCGAGACCGTTGGTGGGCTCGTCGAGTACGAGGAGTCCGCGCGGCTGGAGCAGCGCGGCGGCGAGCCCGAGGCGCTGTTTCATCCCCAGGGAGTACGTCTTGGCCGCCCGGTCCGCCGCCGGGGTCAGCCCCACCCGGTCGAGCGCGGCGGCGACCCGGGTCCGGCGGGTGCGGGGGTCGGCGGTCGGGTCGGCCCGGTCGTACCGGGTGAGGTTGTCCCGGCCGCTGAGATACCCGTACAGCGCGGGCCCCTCGATCAGCGCCCCCACCCGGGGCAGGACCGAGCGCTCGGCGCCCGGGATCGTGCCGCCGAGGACCCGGGCGGTCCCGGCGGTGGGCTCGATGAGGCCCATGAGCATGCGGATGGTGGTGGTCTTCCCCGAGCCGTTGGGGCCGAGGAAGCCGAAGACCGAGCCCTCCGGCACAGTGAGATCGAGCCGGTCGACGGCGAGCCGGCCGCCCCGGTAGCGCTTGGTGAGACCGTGGGTCTCGATCACCGCTGTCATGCCGCTCTCCCCCTCCGGGCTCCCCGGCCCACCGTATGCGGTACGCGTGTACGACGGGACAGCCCGGCTGACGGCCGCAGAGCCGGGCGGCCACCGGACGCGGCTGCCGGCTCACCTGGTCGGGCGAACCTTGCCCCGAATCGCCACCCCGGACACGGCGACGGGCGTAGTCGTACGACCATGGCACTGGGAGACCGGCATCAGAAGAAAGACGTCGAGGCGGCACTGAAGCGGGCGGAAGCGGCCGGGCTCAAGGTGACGCACAAACAGAACGGCCACGACTGGGGCGTCGTCATCTGCTGCCCCTGCGACGATCGCGTCGTGGTGCACTGCACGCCCCGGAACCAGGGAAACGAGGCGAACAAGATTGACCGCTTCACAGAGAGGCACCGGAACTGTGCGTGACTGGTACTTCAACCTCGTACTGAACGCCCCGCTGACCGAGGAGCAGTCCAATACCCTGGCCCACCTCGACCGCTTCAACGACGGACGGATCGGCCTGGCGGAGCGGCCGGGCTACAGCCGGTTCATGTGCTCCTTCGAAGCTGAGACCCTGACCGCCGCCATCGCGGAAGCCCTCGGCTTCTTCGAGGACTTCCCAGGGGTGCTCGTCCGCAGTGTGGAGATGGACCACTTCGACCTCACCACGAACGGCATGGCGACCCCTGCCGTGCTCCCCGTCCCGCCCCACCTCTGATGAGCCCCCCGGCACCGTGGCACACCAGATGAATTCACACGAGAGCACAGCCGCTGTGCGTAGCTGGCACTTCGTCATGCACGCTCAGGAACCCTTCACCCCCGAGCAGTCCGACATCATGGACGGGCTGGACAGCTTCGCCGATGGCTGCCTGGGGCCGGAGGAGGGACCCGCGTACTCGAAGTTCGTCTGCTACTTCCCCGCGCCGAGCCTTCAGGACGCCATGGTGCAAGCCCTGGAACGCGTGGCAGAGGTTCCCGGCGTGCTGATCCGAAGCGTCGAGCTGACTCCGTACTCATTCGCGCACAACGGCATGGCGACCCCTGCCGTGCTCCACGTCCGCCCTTGATGCCCCCTCCATCGCGGGGACGGAGGGGGCACGGCGGCCGGGCCGGTGTCCCGGGTGCCGTGGCTCAGCTGTCCGCGTTGGCGGCCTTCACCAGCGCGTCGGGGGTGACCGCGCCGACGTAGACAGTGCCGTCGTCCGTCATCAGGGCGTTGATCAGGCGGGTCTTGAAGACCGTGCCCTTGCCGAAGTCCCCGCTGACCTGGTCGCCGAGCGAGTCCAGGAAGTTCTGGGCCTCGGCCGGAACCTCGCCGTCGGCGGGCTGCTCCGCCTCGGCGCCGCCCGTGCCGCCGAACTTGGCGATGGAGGTCCAGTCCTTGCCGATGACGTCCATGCCGCCGCTCGGGAGACCGCCGGGCAGAGCGCCGCCGAGCCCTTCGAGGGTCTTGTCCAGCTCCTCCTGGTGGGCGGAGCCGTCCTTCCCGGGCTTGCCCTCGGCCTCCCGCAGCTCGTCGGCCTCGGTGACCTTCGCGCCCTTCGGCGGGGTGAAGTCGAAGGTGGAGGCGGCGGGCCGGGAGAAGTCGACCTTGGTGAAGCCGATGTCGACCACGGCCTTGCCGCCCGCGCTCGAATTGATCGAGAACTTCAGCGGCGTACCCGTCTTCGCGTCCACCGCGATCTTGATCGAGGAGATCGTCGAACCGCTCTGCCGGGGCTTGACCGCCAGCTGATAGGCGTCCCGCCCGGCGATCTGCGCGGTGCCGTCGACGGTGACCGAGGTGGAGGGGCCGACCGCCTTCAGGACCTGGTCGGCGAAGTCCTTGGGGGTGGCGGGCAGCTCCTCGGCGGCCTTCTCGCCGGAAGCCTTACCGCGCTGGCCCGGAGTCCCGTCGTCCTTCGCGTGGTAGACCTCGTTGGAGGCGCTGTCGTACGCCCAGACCTCGCCCGCGTTGTGGATCAGGCTGTACTCGGAGCTGTCCTCCAGGATCGAGACCTTCTGCCGGTCGGGGCCGTCGACCGCGACGCGCAGCGTGTGCGAGCCGGTGGCCAGCCGCGCCAGCCTCTCTTCGGGGGCCGCGCCGGAGCCCGAGCCCGCGCCCGCGCCCTCGGGCAGGAAGTCCTCGGCGAGCCCGGCTATGGACGGCAGACCGAGATCCGTACTGATCTTGACCATGCCGGAGAGCCGCTCGGTGTCCGAGGCCGCGATCTTCTCGATCAGCTCCTGGGCGCTGATCTTCGGCAGATCGGGGTCCCCCGACGCGGCAAGCGCCGGTACGAGCCCGATGGTCGCCGCCGCCACTCCGGCCACGGCGACCGGGACGAAGTAGCGCGCCGCTCTGCGTCGGACCGGCGCGGTGTCCTGGTCCTGATCGATGTTCTGAGCGCTGTCGTTCGGTGCCATGGTGTGGCCTACCTCCGTGGGTCCGAAGCCGTTTCCTCGGTTCTGGTGCTCTCCATCTGACCAAATCGGCCGAGCGGGGGCGTCACCCCCCGGGAGCAACTTGCCCTACTGCTATGGGATGAGGAACCAGGACGGCGTCCCCCTCTTCCCGTAGGGGAGACGCCGAAACGGAGCGGGCCGCGGACCGGGGCTCAGCCCGCGCGGTGCACCACCGCGTCGCACAGCTCCTCCAGAGCCGACTTCGCGTAGCAGTCGGGCAGCGGGGTGAGGGCCGCCCGCGCCTCCTGGGCGTACCGCACGGTGTCCCGCCGGGCCTGCTCCAGCGAGGGGTGCTCGCGCAGCCTGCGCAGCACCTCCGCGAGCCGGGCGTCGTCCGAGAGGTCACCGTCGAGCAGGGCGACCAGCTCCAGGTCCTCGGGCAGGCCGAGTGTCTCGGCGCGCGCCCGCAGCAGGAGGACCGGCAGGGTCGGAATGCCCTCCCGCAGGTCGGTGCCGGGGGTCTTGCCGGACTCGTGCGAGTCGCTGGCGATGTCGAGTACGTCGTCGGCGAGCTGGAAGGCGACGCCGAGCCGTTCCCCGTACTGGGTCAGGATGTCCACGACGCGCTCGTCGGCGCCGGACATCATCGCCCCGAAGCGGCCCGAGACGGCGATCAGGGAGCCCGTCTTGCCGCCGATGACATCGAGGTAGTGCGCCACCGGCTCGCGCCCGTCGCGCGGCCCCGCGGTCTCCAGGATCTGGCCGGTGACCAGCCGCTCGAACGCCTCGGCCTGGATGCGGACGGCCTCGGGTCCGAGGTCGGCCAGTATGTGGGAGGCCCGGGCGAAGAGGAAGTCGCCGGTCAGCACGGCCACCGAGTTGCCCCAGCGGGTGTTGGCGCTGTCCACGCCGCGCCGCACCTCGGCCTCGTCCATCACATCGTCGTGGTAGAGGGTGGCGAGGTGGGTCAGCTCCACCACGACGGCCGACGGCACCACTCCGGGTGCGTGCGGGTCGCCGAACTGGGCCGCCAGCATCACCAGCAGGGGCCGGAACCGCTTGCCCCCGGCCCGTACGAGGTGCTGTGCGGCCTCCGTGATGAAGGGCACCTCGCTCTTGGTGGCATCGAGCAGGCCCGCCTCCACGGCGGACAGTCCGTTCTGGACATCGGCCTCAAGAGCCTGGTCCCGCACGCTCAGCCCGAACGGCCCGACGACGGTCACGAGGTGGTCTCCTGTCTGCTGATAATCACACGGATTGTCGATGTGTCGGTGGATTCACTCAAGTCAGCGTATCCGGTCGCGTTTCGATCACCATGAGCGCCTTCCCGCCACCGCCGGTATGTTCGTGATCAGCACATACGACCCGAAGTAGCCCTTTTCACCGCGATCAGTGTCCAGTCGGGAAAACCGCCCGGACGGCCGCTCCGGCGACGGGGGCGCACCCCCTGCATCGAGGCTCAGCCATGCGCCATCGCCCGCAGAACCGCACAGAAGCATATGAATCCCCCGACATCCGACGGGACGACATCCGCATTCCCGTGCGCCACGGGACCCTCTTGTACGCCCGCGTCTGGCGTCCGGTCGCCGCCGATCCCGTCCCCGCGCTGCTGGAGTATTCGCCGGAAAGGCTGACGGACTCAACCGCCCCACGCGACGAACAGCGCCACCCCTGGTACGCGGGCCACGGTTACGCCTCCGTACGAGTGGACGCGCGCGGCCACGGCAACAGCGGCGGCGGGCCCGATTCCGCCGGGCGGCCCCCGGACCCGGGCGGCCCGGACCCGGACCGGGACGCCGCCGATGCCGCCGAGGTGATCGACTGGCTGGCCACCCAGCCCTGGTGCACCGGCCGGACCGGGATGTTCGGCATCGGCCCGGGCGCGGACCACGCCCTGCGGACGGCGGCGCTCGCCCCCGAGCCGCTGGCGGCGGTGGTACTCGTCGGAGCCGAGGCCGACCCGTACCGCGACGGCGGCGCGTACCCCGGCGGCTCGCCGTCGGCGGAGGGCCTGCACGCCCGCTCGGCCGCCCGGCTCAGCGCCGACTGCCTCCCGCCGGACCCCGCCTTCGCCGGGCCCGGCTGGCGCGAGCTGTGGCTCGCACGGCTGGCGGCCGTCGAACCCGCCGCGCACACCTGGCTCGCCCATCAGATCCGCGACGACTTCTGGGACCGGCGGGCGGTCCCCCTCACCGCCGTACGGGCGGCGGTGCTGGCCGTCGCCGGGGCGCACGGCCCGCACCGCGAGACGGTCCTGCGGCTCCTCGAAACCCTGCCGCCGGACCGGGTGCGCGGGGTGCTCGGCCCCTGGGCGGCCGGCCGGTACCCGGACCACGGGCGGCCGGGGCCCGCCGTCGGCTTCCTCCACGAGACCCTGCGCTGGTGGGACCAGCACCTCAAGGGCATCGACAGCGGGGCGACGGCCGAACCCGCGCTGCGCGTCCTGGACACCGGGGCGGGCGGCCGCTGGGCCGGGCGGCGCGGCCGGGACGACGGCACCCCTCTGTCGTACGGGCTCCGGGGCGCGCCCCGGCCCGTCGACTCGCCCCAGTGCACCGGGGCGGAGGCGGGCGACCCGGCCGACGGCGGGGAGGGGATCCCGGGCGACCAGCGGGCCGACGACGCGTACTCGGCGTGCTTCGACTTCCCGGTGACCGGGGAGCCGGTCACGGTCCTGGGCCGGCCCCGGGTCACGCTGCGGCTGCGGATGGAGGTCCCGCACGGGCAGGCCGTCGCCCGGCTCTGCGACGTCGGACCCGACGGCTCGTCCGCGCGGATCGCCCTCGGCGTGCTCAACCTCGCCGCCCGGCACGGCGCCGAGCGCGCCCACGCCTGGCCCGCCGGGACGGCGGAGGAGGTGACCCTCGCGCTGAGCCCCGTCGCGCACACCTTCGCCCCCGGGCACCGGATCCGGCTGGCCGTCTCCTCCGCGTACTGGCCCCGGGTCTGGCCGCAGTCGGGCACGGCGGACCCGGCAGGCCCGGCAGGCACGGCGGACTCAGCGGCCCCGGCGGGCTTCGTTCTGGAACCCGAGGGCTCGCTGCTCGAACTCCCGGCCGCCGAAGGCCCGGGCGAGGAGGTCCGCTTCGCGGAGCCGGAGCCGGAGCCGGAGCACCCGGAGCCGCTCGGGGTCAGCTCGCCCGTGACCCTGGACCCGCCGCCGCCCGCCCGGCTGCTGGTCCGGGACCTCGCGGCGGGCGAATGGCGGCTGGAGACGCGCCCCGGCCCGCACGGCGTCCAGCGGTATCCGGACGGCCTCGAAGTGACCGGGGAGACGACGGAGATCAGAACGATCCGGGAGCGCGACCCGCACTCGGCCCGCGCGTGGACGGAGCGGACCGTCCGGCTGCACCGGCCCGAGCTGTCCTGGGACGTGAGTGTCGAGACCCGCTCCGAGACCGCGTGCGACGCGGCCGACTTCCTGCTGCGGGACGAGGTGGTCTGCCGGGACGGGCGGGAGATCGTCTTCCATCGGACCTGGGAGCGGCGGATCCCGAGGCTGGCCGGGTGATCGTGCCCTGCCGGACGGGTGCCTCGTCCACGTAACGTGTCCCCACAACGTGGAAAGCGAGGCAGGCACCGATGTCCGAGCAGAGCCCGCTCGATCCGGCCGAGGGTGATCCCTTTGGCCCGCACAACCTCCCGTACGGCGTCTTCACCACGGCCGGTGAACCCGGGCGCCCCCGAGTCGGCGTCCGCCTCGGGAACCATGTGCTCGACGCCGGAGCGGCCGCCCGCGCCCTCGGCTCCCCGTACGCCGCCCTGCTGGACCGGCCGGGTCTCGACCCGCTGCTGGCCGCCGGGCGGACCGCCTGGCGCGATGTACGGCGGGCCCTGACCGCCTGGGTGACGGTCCCCGCCCACCGGGAGACGATCGAGCCGCTGCTGCACCCGCTCGACGCGGTCACCATGCTGCTGCCGTACCAGGTCGCCGACTACGTCGACTTCTACGCGAGCGAGCACCACGCCACCAATGTGGGCCGGATCTTCCGCCCGGACGGCGAGGCGCTGACGCCCAACTGGAAGCATCTGCCGATCGGTTACCACGGGCGCTCCGGCACGGTCGTCGTCTCCGGCACCGAGGTCGTGCGGCCGAGCGGGCAGCGGAAGGCGCCCGCCGACGCCGCCCCCGTCTTCGGCCCCTCGGTGAAGCTCGACATCGAGGCGGAGGTCGGCTTCGTCGTCGGCGTCCCCTCCCCGCAGGGCCGCCCGGTCGCCCTCGGCGACTTCCGGGACCATGTCTTCGGGCTCTCGCTCCTCAACGACTGGTCGGCGCGGGACCTCCAGGCCTGGGAGTACGTGCCGCTCGGGCCGTTCCTCGGCAAGTCCTTCGCCACCTCCGTCTCCGCCTGGGTGACCCCGCTGGAGGCGCTGGAGGCCGCCAGGACCTCCCCGCCCGCGCGGGACGTCCCGCTGCTGCCGTACCTCGACGACTCCGCCGAGGAGGAGCCGGGCGGCTTTGACATCCGGATCACGGTGACGGTCAACGGGCAGGTGATCGCCGAGCCTCCGTTCGCCACGATGTACTGGACGGCGGCCCAGCAGTTGGCCCATATGACGGTGAACGGCGCGTCCCTGCGCACCGGCGATCTGTACGGCTCCGGCACGGTCAGCGGCCCCGAGGTCCATCAGCGCGGCTCCCTGCTCGAACTGACCTGGAACGGCCGCGACCGGATCGATCTCCCCGACGGCGGCCGGACCTTCCTCGCCGACGGCGACGAGGTGACGATGACGGCGTGGGCCCCGGGACCGGACGGTGTCCGGGTCGGGCTGGGCGAGGTCAGCGGCAGAATCACGGCCGCCCCCGCCGGCTGAGCACAGAGCGCTGAGCCATGGCCGGGCCATGGCCGAGTCATAAAGGTGTGGGAAGGGCCCGCCCCCGGGCCCTTCCCACACGACCGCCCCAAGGAACTAACGGGCGAAGACCGAGGCCTGGCCCGCCAGATCCAGGAAGTACTGCGGGGCGAGCCCCAGCACCAGGGTCACCAGCACACCGGCCGCGATGGCCGTGCTGGTCATCGCCGAGGGGACGGCGACCGTGGGCCCGTCGGCCTTGGGCTCGCTGAAGAACATCAGCACGATGACCCGGATGTAGAAGAACGCGGCGATCGCCGACGAGAGAACACCGACCACCACCAGCGCCCCCGCGCCGCCCTCGGCCGCCGCCTTGAAGACCGCGAACTTCCCCGAGAAGCCGGAGGTCAGCGGAATCCCGGCGAAGGACAGCAGAAACACCGCGAACACCGCCGCCACCAGCGGAGAACGCCTGCCGAGCCCGGCCCACTTGGAGAGATGGGTCGCCTCCCCGCCCGCGTCCCGCACCAGGGTGACCACCGCGAAGGCCCCGATGGTCACGAAGGAGTACGCGCCCAGATAGAAGAGGACCGACGAGACGCCGTCCGGGGTGAACGCGATGACACCCGCGAGGATGAACCCGGCGTGCGCGATGGACGAGTACGCCAGAAGCCGCTTGATGTCCGTCTGGGTGATGGCCACGATCGCACCGGCCAGCATGGTGACGATCGCGATCGCCCACATCACCGGCCGCCAGTCCCAGCGCAGCCCCGGCAGCACCACATAGAGCAGCCGCAGCAGCGCGCCGAACGCGGCCACCTTGGTCGCCGCCGCCATGAAGCCGGTCACCGGGGTCGGCGCGCCCTGATAGACGTCCGGGGTCCACATGTGGAACGGCACCGCGCCGACCTTGAAGAGCAGACCCATCAGGATCAGCGCGCCGCCGATGAGCAGCAGCGCGTCATTGCCCATGGTGTCGGCGAGCGCCGGGTCGATGGTGCGGACGCTGCCGTCGACGACCTCCGCGATCCGGGCGTAGGAGACCGAGCCCGCGTATCCGTACAGCAGCGCGATGCCGAAGAGCATGAACGCCGAGGAGAACGCGCCCAGCAGGAAGTACTTCACCGCGGCCTCCTGCGACAGCAGCCGCTTGCGGCGGGCGAGGGCGCAGAGGAGATAGAGCGGGAGCGAGAAGACTTCCAGCGCGACGAAGAGCGTCAGCAGATCGTTGGCGGCGGGGAAGACCAGCATGCCGGCGATCGCGAAGAGCGCCAGCGGATAGACCTCGGTGGTGGTGAACCCGGCCCTGACCGCCGACTTCTCGCTGTCGCTGCCGGGCACGGAGGCGGCCTGGGCGACGAAGGAGTCGATATGGTTCCCATGGGTCTCGGGATCGAGCCTGCGCTCGGCGAAGGTGAGCACGGCCACCACCGAGGCCAGCAGGATCGTGCCCTGGAGGAAGAGCGTCGGCCCGTCGATCGCGATCGCGCCCATGGCCGCGACATTGGCCTTTGTGGTGCCGTAACCGGCCTGTGCGAGGGCGATGATGGCGGCGAAGGAGGCGGCGAGCGCGACCACGGTCAGGGTGACCTGGGCCTGGTAGCGCGCCCTGCGCGGCAGGAACGCCTCCAGCAGGAGGCCCACGATCGCGGCTCCGACGACGATCAGGATCGGCGCGAGCTGGCCGTACTCGATGTCCGGGGCCTGGATCTTGTCCAGCGGCTCGGCGGCGGTCGTCCACAGACTGTGGACAGCGGTGGGGCTCACTTGGCGGCCTCCACTTCGGGCCGGGGGTCCTTCTGCTGTACGTCGGACATCGTGTGCTCCACTGCCGGGTTGACGATCTCCGTCAGCGGCTTCGGGAAGACGCCGAGGAAGATCAGGAGCGCGATCAGCGGCAGGACCACCGCCAGTTCACGGGGCTTGAGGTCGGGCATGGTCTTGACCTCGGCCTTCACCGGACCGGTCATGGTCCGCTGATAGAGGACGAGGGTGTAGAGGGCGGCCAGCACGATGCCGGAGGTCGCGATGATCCCGGCGACCGGATAGCGGGCGAAGGTGCCGACCAGGACCAGGAACTCACTGACGAAGGGCGCGAGCCCCGGCAGGGAGAGGGTGGCCAGACCGCCGATCAGGAAGGTGCCCGCGAGCACCGGGGCGACCTTCTGCACTCCGCCGTAGTCCGCGATGAGCCGGGAGCCGCGCCGGGTGATCAGGAACCCGGCCACCAGCATCAGCGCGGCGGTCGAGAGCCCGTGGTTGACCATGTAGAGCGTCGCGCCGGACTGGCCCTGCGAGGTCATCGCGAAGATGCCGAGCACGATGAAGCCGAAGTGCGAGATCGAGGCATAGGCGATCAGCCGCTTGATGTCGCGCTGGCCGACCGCGAGCAGCGCCCCGTAGACGATGCTGATCAGCGCCAGGACCAGGATCACGGGGGTGGCCCACTTCGAGGCCTCCGGGAAGAGCTGGAGGCAGAACCGCAGCATGGCGAAGGTGCCGACCTTGTCGACCACGGCGGTGATCAGCACCGCGACCGGGGTGGTGGCCTCTCCCATAGCGTTGGGCAGCCAGGTGTGCAGCGGCCAGAGCGGGGCCTTGATCGCGAAGGCGAAGAAGAAGCCGAGGAAGAGCAGGCGTTCGGTGTTGGTCGCCATCTCAAGCTGGCCGCTCGCCCGCGCCTCGGCGATCTCGGTGAGCGAGAAGCTCCCCGCGACCACATAGAGCCCGATGACGGCGGCCAGCATGACCAGCCCGCCGACCAGGTTGTAGAGGAGGAACTTGACCGCCGCGTACGACCGCTGGGCCGCCGCCTTCTGGTCGCTGCCCGCGTGGGCGCGGTCGCCGAAGCCGCCGATGAGGAAGTACATCGGGATCAGCATGGCTTCGAAGAGGATGTAGAAGAGGAAGACGTCGGTGGCCTCGAAGGAGAGGATCACCATCGCCTCGACCATCAGGATCAGGGCGAAGAAGCCCTGCGTCGGCCGCCATCTGCTGTTGCCGGTCTCCTGGGGGTCGGCGTCGTTCCAGCCGGCCAGGACGATGAAGGGGATCAGCAGCGCGGTCAGCGCGATGAGCGCCACCCCGATGCCGTCCACGCCCAGTTCGTAGCGGACGCCGAACTCCGCGATCCAGGCGTGGGACTCGGTGAGCTGGTAGCGGTCGCCGCCGGGTTCGAACCGGAGGAAGACGACGGCGGCGAGCGCCAGGGTGATCAGCGAGAAGGCCAGCGCCAGTACTTTGGCCGCCGAGCGGCGCCCGGCGGGCACGGCGGCGACGACGATCGCGCCGACCGCCGGGACCACCGCCGTCGCCGTAAGGAGCGGGAAGGACATCGCGATTACACCGCCCTCATCAGCAGGGTCGCGGCGATCAGCACCGCCGTACCTCCGAACATCGAGACGGCGTACGAGCGGGCGTAGCCGTTCTGCATTTTGCGCAACCGGCCCGAGAGCCCGCCGACCGAGGCGGCCGTGCCGTTGACCACGCCGTCGACCAGGGTGTGGTCGACATAGACCAGGGAGCGGGTGAGGTGCTCGCCGCCGCGGACCAGGACCGCGTGGTTGATGTCGTCCTGGTAGAGATCGCGGCGGGCGGCCCGGGTGAGCAGCGAGCCGCGCGGTGCGAGGACCGGGACCGGCCGCCTGCCGTACATCAGCCAGGCGACGCCGACTCCGATCAGCAGCACCACGACGGTGGCCGTGGTGACGGTGGCCGCGCTGATGGGAGCGTGGCCGTGGTCGTAACCGGTGACGGGCTCCAGCCAGTTGAGGAAGCGGTCGCCGATGCCGAAGAAGCCGCCCGCGAAGACCGAGCCGAAGGCCAGCACGATCATGGGGATCGTCATGGACCTGGGCGACTCGTGCGGATGGGGCTCATGGCCCTCGGCGTCGGGCTGCCAGCGCTTCTCGCCGAAGAAGGTCATCAGCATCACCCGGGTCATGTAGAACGCGGTGATGGCCGCGCCCAGCAGGGTGACCGCGCCGAGGATCCAGCCCTCCGCGCCGCCCTTGGCGAACGCGGACTCGATGATCTTGTCCTTGGAGAAGAAGCCGGAGAGCCCGGGGAAGCCGATGATGGCGAGATAGCCGAGGCCGAAGGTGACGAAGGTGATCGGCATGTGCTTGCGCAGACCGCCGTACTTCCTCATGTCGACCTCGTCGTTCATGCCGTGCATGACCGAACCGGCCCCGAGGAAGAGCCCGGCCTTGAAGAAGCCGTGCGTCACCAGGTGCATGATCGCGAAGACATAGCCGATGGGGCCGAGCCCGGCCGCCAGGATCATGTAGCCGATCTGCGACATGGTCGAGCCGGCCAGCGCCTTCTTGATGTCGTCCTTCGCGCAACCGACGACGGCTCCGAAGAGCAGGGTGACCGCGCCGACCACCACGACCACCAGCTGGGCGTCCGGGGCGGCGTTGAAGATCGCGCCGGAGCGGACGATGAGATAGACGCCCGCGGTCACCATCGTGGCCGCGTGGATCAGGGCCGAGACCGGGGTCGGGCCCTCCATCGCGTCCCCGAGCCAGGACTGGAGCGGCACCTGCGCGGACTTGCCGCAGGCCGCGAGGAGGAGCATCAGACCGATCGCGGTCAGCGTGCCCTCCCCGGTCTCGCCGACGGAGCCGAGGACCGGTCCGAAGGCGAAGGTCCCGAAGGTGGTGAACATCAGCATGATGGCGATCGAGAGCCCGATGTCACCGACGCGGTTGACCAGGAAGGCCTTCTTCGCCGCCGTCGCCGCGCTGGGCTTGTGCTGCCAGAAGCCGATGAGGAGGTACGAGGCGAGGCCGACGCCCTCCCAGCCGAAGTACAGCAGCAGATAGTTGTCGGCGAGGACCAGCAGCAGCATCGCCGAGAGGAACAGGTTCAGATAGCCGAAGAAGCGCCTGCGGCGCTCGTCGTGCTCCATGTACCCGATGGAGTAGATGTGGATCAGGGTGCCCACACCGGTGATCAGCAGGACGAAGGTCATCGACAGCTGGTCGAGCTGGAAGGCGATGTCCGCCTGGAAGCCCTCGACGGGGATCCAGCTGAACAGCCTCTGGTGCAGGGTGCGCTCGTCGGCGCTCTCGCCCAGCATCCCGGCGAAGAGCACCACGCCGATGAGGAAGGACGCGCCGGCGAGCGCGGTGCCCAGCCAGTGTCCGGTGCGGTCGAGCCGTCGCCCGCCGCACAGCAGCACCACCGCTCCGAGCAGGGGCGCCGCGATGAGCAGCGCAATCAGGTTCTCCACGATTCAGCCCCTCACAGCTTCATCAGGCTGGCGTCGTCGACCGAGGCCGAGTGGCGGGAACGGAACAGGGACACGATGATCGCGAGCCCGACCACGACTTCGGCGGCGGCGACGACCATGACGAAGAAGGCGATGATCTGGCCGTCGAGGTTTCCGTGCATCCGGGAGAAGGCGACGAGCGTCAGATTGCAGGCGTTGAGCATCAGCTCGATGCACATGAACACGACGATCGCGTTCCGCCGGATCAGGACTCCGGCCGCGCCGATGGTGAAGAGCAGCGCCGCCAGATACAGGTAGTTGACCGGATTCACCGGGTGGCCTCCTCTTCGTCCCGGTCCCGGTCCGCACGGTCGCCGGTGGAGCCGGTGGTGGTGCCGGTGGCGGGGCCGGTGGAGCTGGTGGAGCCGTGGCGTCCGAGCCGGTCCTCCGAGCGCTGCTCCAGCGCCTTGAGATCGCTCAGCGCCTTGGCCGAGACATCGCGGATCTGGCCGCGCTCCCGCAGGGTGCTGATCACCGTCAGCTCGGAGGGGGTGCCGTCCGGCAGCAGACCGGGGATGTCCACCGCGTTGTGCCGGGCGTAGACACCGGGGGCGGGCAGCGGCGGGAGCTGCTTGCCCTCACGGACCCGCCGCTCGGCCATCTCGCGCTGGGTCAGGGACCGCTCGGTGCGCTCCTTGTGGGTGAGGACCATCGCGCCGACCGCCGCCGTGATCAGCAGCGCGCCGGTGATCTCGAAGGCGAAGACGTACTTGGTGAAGAGGAGGGCGGCGAGCCCCTCGACATTGCCGCCGTGGGCGGTGTTGGCGGCCCCCAGGCCGTTGAAGGTCGACAGCGAGGCGTGCCCGATGCCGGCGATCAGCAGCACACCGAAGCCGAGTCCGCAGAGCGCCGCGAGCCAGCGCTGCCCCTTGAGCGTCTCCTTCAGGGAGTCGGCGGCGGTGACGCCGACGAGCATGACCACGAAGAGGAACAGCATCATGATCGCGCCGGTGTAGACGACGATCTGGACGACACCGAGGAAGTACGCGCCGTTGGCGAGGTAGAAGACCGCCAGGATGATCATGGTTCCGGCGAGGCAGAGGGCGCTGTGCACGGCCCGCCTCATCAGAATCGTACAGAGCGCGCCGATCACGGCGACGGTGCCGAGCACCCAGAACTGGACGGCCTCACCGGTCGAAGTGGTGGTCGCCGCCAGGGTGTTCAGCCCGCTCAGGCCGGTCATGCGTCCACCTCCTCGTCCTTCTTCTCCTTGGAGACGGGGATCTGCTGGACGGTGCCGGGCGCGGCCTCGGTGACCAGCCCCCGGTAGTAGTCGGACTCGTCCATGCCGGGGTAGATGGCGTGCGGCGAGTCGACCATGGTCTCTTCCAGACCGGCGAGCAGCTGCTCCTTGGTGTAGATGAGGTTCTCGCGGGAGCTGTCGGCCAGCTCGAACTCATTGGTCATCGTCAGCGCCCGGGTGGGGCAGGCCTCGATGCAGAGTCCGCAGAGGATGCAGCGCGCGTAATTGATCTGATAGACGCGGCCGTACCGCTCGCCCGGGGAGTACCGCTCTTCCTCGGTGTTGTCCGCGCCCTCGACATAGATGGCGTCGGCCGGGCAGGCCCAGGCGCACAGCTCGCACCCCACGCACTTCTCCAGCCCGTCCGGATGACGGTTGAGCTGGTGGCGGCCGTGGAAGCGCGGCGCCGTGACCTTCTCCTGCTCGGGGTACTGCTCGGTCAGCCGCTTCTTGAACATGGCCTTGAAGGTCACGCCGAAGCCTGCGACCGGGTTCTGGAACGCGCTCTCCGAATCCTCAGACACCGTCAGCCTCCTTTCCGTCACGAGGGCCATCACTCACAGTGTCGGACCCACCACTGACAATCAGCTCGCGCTCACGGCGGGGACGCCTGCGCGGCACGGGTGGCAGGGTCTGTCCGGGCAGCGGTGGCACCGGGAATCCGCCCGCCATCGGGTCGAAGGCGGGGGGCGGCGGTTTCGCCGCCTCGGCCGCCTGTTCCTTCTTGCCCCGGAACATGTCCGCGACGAAGGTCAAGAGCAGTACGGCGATGACCGCGCCGCCGACGTAGAGCAGGATCTGCTGGAAGTCGTAGTTCTCGTTCCGCAGCGCCCGCACGGTCGCGACCAGCATCAGCCAGACCAGCGAGACCGGGATGAGCACCTTCCAGCCGAGCTTCATGAGCTGGTCGTAGCGGACCCGGGGCAGGGTGCCGCGCAGCCAGATGAAGAAGAACAGCAAGAGCTGGACCTTGATGACGAACCAGAGCATCGGCCACCAGCCCTGGTTCGCGCCCTCCCAGAAGGTGGAGATGGGGTACGGGGCCCGCCAGCCGCCCAGGAAGAGGGTGACCGAGACGGCGGAGACGGTGACCATGTTGACGTACTCGGCCAGCATGAACAGCGCGAACTTGATCGAGCTGTACTCGGTGTTGAAGCCGCCGACCAGGTCGCCCTCGGACTCCGGCATGTCGAACGGGGCCCGGTTGGTCTCTCCGACCATCGTGATGATGTAGATGATGAAGGAGACCGGCAGCAGCACGATGTACCAGCGGTCCGCCTGCGCCTCCACGATCGCCGAGGTCGACATCGAGCCCGCGTAGAGGAAGACGGAGGCGAAGGCCGCGCCCATGGCGATCTCGTACGAGATCATCTGCGCCGCCGAGCGCAATCCGCCGAGCAGCGGGTAGGTCGAGCCCGAGGACCAGCCCGCGAGCACCAGGCCGTAGATGCCGACCGAGGCGACCGCGAGGACATAGAGCATCGCGATCGGCAGATCGGTGAGCTGCATCGTGGTGCGCTGGCCGAAGATCGAGACCTGGTTGTCCGAAGGGCCGAAGGGGATGACGGCGATCGCCATGAAGGCGGGGATCGCGGCGATGATCGGGGCGAGGATGTAGACGACCTTGTCCGCCCGCTTGACGATCACATCCTCCTTCAGCATCAGCTTGACGCCGTCCGCGAGGGACTGGAGGAGGCCCCAGGGGCCGTGCCGGTTGGGGCCGATGCGGAGCTGCATCCAGGCGACGACCTTGCGCTCCCAGACGATGGAGAAGAGCACCGTCACCATCAGGAAGGCGAAGCAGAAAACGGCCTTGAGGGCGACGAGCCACCAGGGGTCGCGCCCGAAGAGCGAGAGGTCCTCGGCGGCGAGAAGCTGCATCTCGGCGAGGGGGGCCACGGCGATCATGCGCGCACCTCCGGCGACTCGGTCGCGTCCGGGCCGGCTGCGGTCGCGCCGATGCGGACCAGCCGGCCGGGGCGGGCCCCGGTGTCGTCGCCGACACCGCCGCCGGTGGAGTTGAGCGGCAGCCAGACGACCCGGTCGGGCATCTCGGTGACCTTCAGGGGGAGTCGTACGGTCCCGGCGGGGCCGGTGACGGAGAGTTCGTCGCCGTCCTTGACGCCGGTCTCGGCGGCCGTGGCGGGCGACAGCCGGGCGACGGCCTCGTGACGGGTGCCCGCCAGGGCCGCGTCGCCGCGCTGGAGCAGCCCCTGATCGAGCAGGAGCCGGTGTCCGGCGAGGACCGCCTCGCCCTCGCCCGCGGACGGCAGCGGTACGGCGGACTCCATCGGCCCGCCGGCCCGGGGGCCGCGCCAGACGCCGAGCCGGTCCAGTTCACGGCGTACGGAGGTGAGATCGGGCAGTCCGAAGGGGATGTCCATCTCGTCCGCGATCATGTGCAGGACGCGGGCGTCGGCCGGGGCGAGCGTGCGGGTCATCTGCTCGGGCTTGAGAGCGGCCTCGAACATCCGCGCGCGGCCCTCCCAGTTGAGGAAGGTGCCGGGTTTCTCGGCGACGGCCGCCACCGGGAAGACGACGTCGGCGCGGTCGGTGACCTCGCTGGGCCGCAGCTCCAGGGAGACCAGGAAGCCGACCTCGTCCAGCGCCTCGCGGGCGCGGGCCGGGTCGGGCAGATCGGCGATCTCGACGCCCGCGACGAGCAGTGCGGCGAGTTCGCCGGTGGCCGCCGCGTCGATGATCCGGTCGGTGTCGCGGCCGTAGCGGTGCGGGAGTTCCCGTACGCGCCAGACCTCGGCGGTCTCCTCGCGGGCGCGGGGGTCGGTGGCGGGCCGGCCGCCGGGCAGCAGCGAGGGGATCGCGCCGGCCTCGGCCGCGCCGCGCTCCCCGGCCCGGCGCGGGATCCACACCAGCCGGGCGCCGGTGGCGGTCGCGGTGCGGACGGCGGCGGTGAGCCCGCCGGGGACGCCCGCGAGCCGTTCGCCGACGACGATGACCGCGCCCTCGGTGCGCAGCGCGTCGGCGGCCGTCGCTCCGTCGCCGTCGAGTCCGTCGGCGGCGGCGAGCGCGTCCAGCCACTCGGTCTCGGTGCCGGGCGCGGTGGGGAGCAGGGTGCCGCCCGCCTTGGCCAGGCCGCGGGTGGCGTGGGTGGCGAGCGCGAAGGTGCGCTGGCCGTGCTTGCGGTGGGCCTTGCGGAGCCGGAGGAAGACCCCGGGGGCCTCCTCCTCCGCCTCGAAGCCGACCAGGAGCACGGCGGGCGCCTTCTCCAGTACGGCGTTGGTGACGCCGTCCCCGGACAGGTCCCGGCCCCGGCCCGCGACCTCGGCGGCCAGGAAGTCGGCCTCCTCCGGGGAGTGGACGCGGGCGCGGAAGTCGACGTCGTTGGTGTCGAGGGCGACCCGGGCGAACTTGGCGTACGCGTAGGAGTCCTCGACGGTGAGCCGGCCGCCCGCGAGGACCCCGGCCCGGCCGCGCGCCGCGCCGAGTCCGGCCGCGGCGGCGGCGAGCGCCTCGGGCCAGCCGGCGGGCTGGAGCACCCCGTCCGCGTCACGGATCAGCGGGGTGGTCAGCCGGTCCCGCTGCTGGGCGTAGCGGAATCCGAATCGCCCCTTGTCGCAGATCCACTCCTCGTTGACCTCGGGGTCGTCGGCGGCGAGCCGCCGCATGACCTTGCCGCGCCGGTGGTCGGTGCGGGTGGCGCAGCCGCCGGAGCAGTGCTCGCAGACGCTGGGCGAGGAGACCAGGTCGAAGGGGCGGGAGCGGAAGCGGTACGCGGCCGAGGTCAGCGCGCCGACCGGGCAGATCTGGATGGTGTTTCCGGAGAAGTACGACTCGAAGGGGTCGCCCTCGCCGGTGCCGACCTGCTGGAGCGCGCCCCGCTCGACCAGTTCGATCATCGGGTCGCCCGCGACCTGGTTGGAGAAGCGGGTGCAGCGGGCGCAGAGCACGCACCGCTCGCGGTCGAGCAGCACCTGGGTGGAGATCGGCACCGGCTTCTCGTAGGTGCGCTTCTTGCCCTCGAAGCGGGAGTCGGCGTCGCCGTGGGACATCGCCTGGTTCTGGAGCGGGCACTCGCCGCCCTTGTCGCAGACGGGGCAGTCCAGCGGATGGTTGATCAGCAGCAGCTCCATCACGCCCTTCTGCGCCTTCTCGGCGACGGGCGAGCTGAGCTGCGACTTGACGACCATGCCGTCGGTGCAGGTGATGGTGCAGGAGGCCATCGGCTTGCGCTGGCCCTCGACCTCCACGATGCACTGCCGGCAGGCGCCGACGGGATCGAGGAGGGGGTGGTCGCAGAACCGGGGGATCTCGATGCCGAGGAGTTCGGCGGCGCGGATGACGAGGGTCCCCTTGGGGACGCTGATCTCGGCGCCGTCGATGGTCAGTGTGACGAGGTCCTCGGGCGGCAGCGCCGCCTCCCCGCCCCCGGAGGGAGCGCTCGTGGTCACAGTCATGCGTTCACCTCCGTACGGTGATCGGCCCAAGCGGTCGACTTGGCCGGGTCGAAGGGGCAGCCGGAGCCGGTGATGTGCTGTTCGTACTCCTCGCGGAAGTACTGGAGCGAGGAGAAGATGGGGGATGCCGCGCCGTCGCCGAGGGCGCAGAACGACTTGCCGTTGATGTTGTCGGCGATGTCGTTGAGTTTGTCGAGGTCGGACATGACGCCGTTGCCGGCCTCGATGTCGCGGAGCAGCTGGACGAGCCAGTAGGTGCCCTCGCGGCAGGGGGTGCACTTGCCGCAGGACTCATGGGCGTAGAACTCGGTCCAGCGGGTGACGGCCCGCACCACGCAGGTGGTCTCGTCGAAGCACTGGAGCGCCTTGGTGCCGAGCATGGAGCCGGCGGCGGCGACGCCCTCGTAGTCGAGGGGCACGTCGAGGTGTTCCTCGGTGAGCAGCGGGGTGGAGGAGCCGCCGGGGGTCCAGAACTTGAGGCGGTGGCCGGGTCGCATGCCGCCGCTCATGTCGAGGAGCTGGCGGAGGGTGATCCCGAGGGGGGCCTCGTACTGGCCGGGGCCCGCGACATGGCCGCTGAGCGAGTAGAGCGTGAAGCCCGCGGACTTCTCGCTGCCCATCGATTTGAACCAGTCTTTCCCGCGGTTGAGGATCGCGGGAACCGAGGCGATGGACTCGACGTTGTTCACGACAGTGGGGCACGCGTACAGACCGGCGACCGCGGGGAAGGGGGGTCGCAGCCGGGGCTGGCCGCGCCGTCCTTCCAGCGAGTCCAGCAGTGCGGTCTCCTCGCCGCAGATGTACGCGCCCGCGCCCGCGTGCACCGTGATGTCGAGGTCGATTCCGCTGCCGAGGACGTCCTTGCCGAGGTATCCCGCCTCGTACGCCTCGCGCACGGCTTCGTGGAGCCTGCGCAGTACGGGGACGACCTCACCGCGGAGATAGATGAAGGCGTGGTTCGAGCGGATCGCGTAGCAGGCGATGATCATCCCCTCGATGAGGGAATGCGGGTTGGCGAAGAGGAGCGGGATGTCCTTGCAGGTCCCGGGCTCCGACTCGTCGGCGTTGACAACTAGATAGTGCGGCTTGCCGTCTCCCTGCGGGATGAACTGCCATTTCATCCCGGTGGGGAAGCCCGCGCCGCCCCGGCCGCGGAGGCCCGAGTCCTTGACGTAGGCGATGAGGTCGTCGGGGGTCATGGCGAGGGCCTTGCGCAGGCCCTGGTAGCCCTCGTGGCGCTGATAGGTCTTCAGCGTCCAGGACTCCTCCTCGTCCCAGAAGGCGGAGAGGACGGGCGCGAGGAGTTTCTCCGGGCTGTTCTCCCCGTCGGCCCCGGGCCGGGCGGTGCCTCCGTATTCGGTGGACACGGCCATCACTCCCCCTCCTCGGTGACCGGTCCGGACGGGTGCCGGGGGTCGGAGTCCGATGTCGACTGCGTGGTGTCCGCGGTCCCGGCGCGGGGGGAGACCACCCGGGCGGGGATGGACTCGCCCTTGGCCAGGCGCAGTCCGATCAGCGAGGCGTGGCCCGCGCCGCCGGTGGCCGCGACCGCGCCGGGGCGCTCGTCGGGGAAGCCGGCGAGGATCCGCGCGGTCTCCTTGTAGGTGCACAGGGGAGCGCCCCTGGTGGGCTCCACCGGCCGGCCCGCGCGCAGGTCGTCGACGAGCCGGCGGGCGCTCTCGGGTGTCTGGTTGTCGAAGAACTCCCAGTTCACCATCACCACCGGGGCGAAGTCGCAGGCCGCGTTGCACTCGATGTGCTCCAGCGTGACCTTGCCGTCCTCGGTGGTCTCGTTGTTGCCGACGCCGAGGTGTTCCTTGAGGTCCTCGAAGATGGCGTCGCCGCCCATCACCGCGCAGAGGGTGTTGGTGCAGACGCCGACCTGGTAGTCGCCGGAGGGTTTGCGGCGGTACATGGTGTAGAAGGTGGCGACCGCGGTGACCTCGGCGGTGGTGAGTTCGAGGATCTCCGCGCAGAAGCGCATGCCGGTGCGGGAGACATGGCCCTCGTGGGACTGCACCAGGTGGAGCAGCGGGAGGAGTGCGGAGCGCGAGTCGGGGTAGCGGGAGATGATCTCCTTGGCGTCCGCCTCCAGCGCGGCGCGCACATCGGCCGGGTAGTCGGGGGCGGGCAGCTGGGGCATCCCCAGCTGTACCTCCTGGTTGGGCGACTGGGCCGTCATCGGTCGACGCCTCCCATCACGGGGTCGATAGACGCGACGGCGACGATGACGTCGGCGACCTGGCCGCCTTCGCACATGGCCGCCATGGCCTGAAGGTTGGTGAAGGACGGGTCGCGGAAGTGGACCCGGTAGGGGCGGGTGGAGCCGTCGGAGACGATGTGCGCGCCGAGTTCGCCCTTGGGGGACTCGACGGCCGCGTAGACCTGTCCGGCGGGGACCCGGAAGCCCTCGGTGACGAGTTTGAAGTGGTGGATCAGGGCCTCCATGGAGGTGCCCATGATCTTTTTGATGTGGTCGAGGGAGTTGCCGAGTCCGTCCGGGCCGAGCGCGAGCTGGGCGGGCCAGGCGATCTTCTTGTCGCCGACCATGACCGGGCCGGGCTCCAGGCGGTCGATGCACTGCTCGATGATCCGGAGCGACTGCCGCATCTCTTCGAGCCGGATCAGGAAGCGGCCGTAGGAGTCGCAGGTGTCGGCGGTCGGGACCTCGAAGTCGTAGGTCTCGTAGCCGCAGTACGGGTCGGTCTTGCGCAGGTCGTGGGCGAGTCCGGCGGAGCGGAGGACGGGGCCGGTGGCTCCCAGCGCCATGCAGCCGGCCAGGTCGAGATAGCCGATGTCCTGCATTCGGGCCTTGAAGATGGGGTTGCCGGTGGCGAGTTTGTCGTACTCCGGCAGGTTCTGCTTCATCGTCCTGAGGAACTCGCGGAGCTGGTCCACCGCGCCGGGGGGCAGATCCTGGGCGAGGCCGCCGGGGCGGATGTAGGCGTGGTTCATCCGCAGGCCGGTGATGAGTTCGTAGAGGTCGAGGACGAGTTCCCGGTCGCGGAAGCCGTAGATCATGATCGTGGTCGCGCCGAGTTCCATCCCGCCGGTGGCGATGCACACCAGATGGGAGGAGAGCCGGTTGAGCTCCATCAGCAGGACGCGGACGACGGTCGCGCGGTCGGGGATCTGGTCCTCGATGCCGAGGAGTTTCTCGACGCCCAGACAGTAGGCCGCCTCGTTGAAGAAGGGCGTGAGGTAGTCCATGCGCGTGACGAAGGTGGTGCCCTGTGTCCAGGTGCGGTATTCGAGGTTCTTCTCGATGCCGGTGTGGAGATAGCCGATGCCGCAGCGGGCCTCGGTGACCGTCTCGCCGTCGATCTCCAGGATCAGCCGGAGCACTCCGTGGGTGGAGGGGTGCTGGGGGCCCATGTTGACGACGATGCGCTCGTCGTCGGTCTTGGCCGCCGCCTGGACGACCTCGTCCCAGTCGCCGCCGGTGACCGTGTAGACGGGTCCTTCGGTGGTTTCGCGGGGGGCGCCCGGGGTCGCGGCGGGGCTCGCCGGGGGGTGGGCGTGGGATGTGGTCATCAGCTGTACGACCTCCGCTGGTCCGGAGCCGGGATCTGGGCGCCCTTGTACTCGACGGCGATGCCGCCGAGCGGATAGTCCTTGCGCTGCGGGAAGCCCTGCCAGTCGTCCGGCATCATGATCCGGGTGAGGGCGGGGTGGCCGTCGAAGATCAGGCCGAAGAAGTCGTAGGCCTCGCGCTCGTGCCAGTCGTTGGTCGGATAGACGGTGACCAGCGAGGGGATGCGCGGGTCGCGGTCCGGGGCGGAGACCTCGACGCGGATCAGCCGGCCGTGGGTGAGCGAGCGCAGATGGTAGACGGCGTGCAGCTCGCGGCCCTTGTCCTCGGGGTAGTGGACGGCGCTGACCCCGGTGCAGAGTTCGAAGCGCAGGGCGGGGTCGTCGCGCAGGGTGCGGGCGACCTGGAGCAGATGCTCGCGCTCGATGTGGAAGGTCAGCTCCGCCCGGTCGACGACCGTCTTCTCGATGGCGTGCTCGGGGACGAGTCCCTGCTCCTCCAGAGCGCCTTCGAGTTCGTCGGCGACCTCGTCGAAGTAGCCGCCGTAGGGCCGGGTCGCCGCGCCGGGGAGCCGTACCGAGCGGACCAGTCCGCCGTAACCGGAGGTGTCGCCGCCGTTGTTGGCGCCGAACATCCCGCGCTGGACGCGGATCTCCTCGCCGTGTTCGCCGCGCTGTCCGGGGAGGTTCTGCTCGCTCAGTTCCTTCTCCGGGTTGGGCCGGTCGTCCGGCGGGGAGCCGGGCCGGCGGTCCTGTGGCCGGTCGCTCATCGCAGCAGCCCCTTCATCTCGATCAGCGGGAGCGCCTTGAGCGCCGCTTCCTCCGCCTCACGGGCCGCCTCCTGCGCGTTGACACCGAGCTTGGAGGACTGGATCTTCTGATGGAGCTTGAGGATCGCGTCCAGCAGCATCTCGGGGCGCGGCGGGCAGCCGGGCAGATAGATGTCCACGGGGACGATGTGGTCGACGCCCTGGACGATCGCGTAGTTGTTGAACATGCCGCCCGAGGAGGCGCAAACCCCCATGGAGATCACCCACTTGGGGCTGGGCATCTGGTCGTAGACCTGCCGCAGCACCGGGGCCATCTTCTGGCTGACCCGGCCGGCCACGATCATCAGATCGGCCTGGCGCGGCGAGCCGCGGAACACCTCCATGCCGAAGCGGGCCAGGTCGTAGCGGCCCGCGCCGGTCGTCATCATCTCGATGGCGCAGCACGCCAGCCCGAACGTGGCCGGGAAGACGGACGACTTGCGCACCCAGCCCGCGGCCTGCTCGACGGTGGTCAGCAGGAAACCGCTCGGCAGCTTCTCTTCGAGTCCCATTGGCCCTCAGCCCCTCAGTCCCATTCCAGCCCGCCGCGACGCCACACATAGGCGTAGGCGACGAAGACGGTGAGCACGAAGAGCAGCATCTCCACGAGCCCGAAAAGCCCGAGGGCGTCGAAGCTGACCGCCCAGGGGTAAAGGAAGACGATCTCGATGTCGAAGACGATGAAGAGCATCGCCGTCAGGTAGTACTTGATGGGAAAGCGGCCGCCTCCGGCCGGCGTCGGAGTGGGCTCGATGCCGCACTCGTACGCCTCCAGCTTTGCCCGGTTGTACCGTTTGGGGCCGATCAGCGTGGCCATGACCACGGAGAAGATCGCAAACCCTGCCCCGAGGGCGCCGAGTACAAGGATGGGCGCGTAGGCATTCACCCTCCTCGCTCCTTCCAGTCGTCCTTGACCGAGTGGACCGCACCGGGCGTCTGCCGTGCCGCCCCGAAGATCGTGTTCATGTGAGGCAGTTCACAAGCCCGGCTGCCCCGCATCTTATGCCTGCCGGTCTGTGATCTGCGACACGGGGTCGGCAACCGTTCTTGTGATCTCCACCACCCGTCAGAGGATCATGAAGGCGGATGAGAGGTGATCTTCGTACGTGAAGCGCACACATGGCTACCAGAAGTGACATTCTTCGACGTTTCCGCTGGTCGAAGGGGCTGCTCACTATCAAGAACATGGCCCATGAAGCAAATTCGCGATGGACTGGAGCGGATGATAGTAAGCCTTGCCTCACCTCACCGGAGCCCCTCTCGGGGCCCCTGGCGGGGAGGTCGGGGAGGGGCGGGGGAGGCTCCGGGGGTGCACGAGGGCATACGGGCGGGACTCCGCCACCACCGCGGGGCGACGGCGCAAAGAGGGGCGCGCGTGCATCCGTTCACGATCTTCCGGCGGGCCGTCACTCTCGCGGCACGGGCGGGCACCCAGCGCGGCCGGGGTCCGCCGGGCCGGGGTCGGCCGACGGGTCATCAGGCCGTAGCATCCCGAGCACCGGCCGTGACCGTCGAGGATCAGCCAAATGTGACCTGCATCACCACCCCGTATCGCCATCGAAGACGGGCTTGGCCAACGACCCGAGACGGTGGTAGGCGTTGGGCAATTCGGACCTTTTTCCAAAAGACCGTGATCACAACCATGATCACTACTGCCCGAAATGCCCGTTAGGGCGTCAATAAAGCCCCACAATAAGCGGATTGATAAATTCCGATCGTAACTGTGGCGCAACACACGTTTCTTGTCGGGAACCGGGTGTGGCTGATAGCGGTTGTCCCATGTCCCACACCGCTCACATACCCAGCCACCGGAAGCCCCGGACTCGCAGCGCCTCCGGCATGGCAATCCGGGCCGGAGTCGCCGGGAGCGTTCTCAGCACGATCGCGGTGGCCGGAGCCGCCGGGCCGGCGAACGCCGAGCCGGTGACCGAGACCATCGAGATGCCCGCGTTCACCCCCGCCGGCCTCTCGGACGCGGTCGCCGCGTCCGCCCAGACCCAGCAGCAGGCCGCCTTCGACCTGGAGTTCCAGGCCCAGGAGGACGCCGCCGCGAAGAAGGCCGCGAAGGCCGCCAAGACGGCCAAGGCCGAAGCGGTGCGCAAGGCCGAGGCGGAGAAGGCGGAGAAGAAGGCCGCCGAGGAGCGGGCGGAGAAGCAGGAGCGCGAGGCCGCCGCCGAGCGCGAGCGCGCCTCCCGCACCGCCGAGCGCACCACGCTCACCACGACCGCGACCTCCGCCTCCACGGCCGGCGCGCCCAGCACCGCCCCCTCCGGCGGCACTTCGAGCGCGAACACCCCCGCGCCCTCCTCCTCCAACGCGTCCGGCTCCGTCGCCACCGTCATCGCCTTCCTCAAGGCGCAGGTCGGCGACGCCTATGTGATGGGCGCCACCGGCCCCAACTCCTGGGACTGCTCCAGCCTGGTCCAGGCGGCCTTCCGCCAGGTCAACATCGACCTCCCCCGCGTCTCGCAGGACCAGTCGACGGCGGGCACCCAGGTCGGCACCTCCAACCTCCAGGTCGGGGACATCCTCTACTGGGGCGCTGCGGGCAGCGCGTACCACACGGGCGTCTACATCGGTAACGGCCAGTACCTCGACGCGGCCAACCCCGCGAAGGGCGTCGTCATCCAGGATCTGTCGGGCTACCCGGCGACGGGCGCGGTGCGCGTTCTCTGAAACGCGACTGACCGTCTGACCGTCTGTCTGTCTGTCTGTCTGTCCGGTGAGTCGGCCCGAGGGGCCGGCGGGAGCACTCCTCCCGCCGGCCCCTCGGCCGTTTCCTTCAAGGACCTAGCCGTCGGGGTTGACCTCCAGCCGGGTCAGATCCATGTCGTCCAGGAGGGCTTCGTGGGTGCGGCCGCTCATATGGGCGTCCTTCTCGATCTCCACGGCGGCCCAGCCGGTGAGGCTCATGACGAGGACTCTGAGGCCGTCCGTGCCGTAGTTCTCCAGGACTTCGTCGGCGGTGCGGAGGGCCTCTTCGGGGATGCGTTCCTCGGGATAGGCCCCGACCACTCTGCGCAGCAGGCTCACGGAGATGTGTGAGATGTCCGGGGCGATGGCTCGCAGCCGTCGGTCCTCAGCTTCGTCCACGGGATTTCCCCCTCTGTCGAGTGCGCGGGAGCCGCTCCGTCACCCCCGTGTCCGCTTCCCTTCGCACCCAACCAGTTTCCACCCATGCCGCCGCGCACACGGGCGGTTCGTGTGAATCCGGCCGGTTCCGCTCAGAGCATGAAGTCAGAGCATGAACTCGTAGAGACGGAAGAGCCGGGGGCCCTGCCGCTCGGGGTCGGCGGCGCGCGCGGCGCGCTCGCGGCGGCGGAGCTGGGACCAGCAACCGGCGACCAGGGCGCGGGCCTCGACACCGGGCCAGGGATCGGGCAGCAGTTCGGGCGGCAGCAGCGGGTCCGGCTCCATCGCGCGGGTGAACTCGGTGGCGAGCTCCACCGCGAGGGCCACCATCTCCGCGCCGGAGAGCTCCGGACGGGAGTGGATCCACTCCAGCCGAGGGCGGGCGACCGCTTCGAGACGGCGGTGGCGGTCGGCGATCTCCTCCAGCGGCCACAGCTCGCGGGCGAGGGCCGCCGGGTCGCTCTCGCCGCCCCGGCGGAGGTCGGTGGTGGTGAGGAAGGTGAGATGGCCGAGGAGTCCCAGCGAGTCGGCGTGCTCCTCGACATAGGGCTCCCAGGCGTTGGGGCTGACATAGAGCCCGCCCTGAAGGGGCGCGCCGCCGAGCCTGACGAGCGCGGTGCGCAGCGCGTCGCGTGCCGCCCGGGAAGTCTCGGGCACGGCGAAGGCGACCAGGTGCCAGACGCCGTCCCAGGGCTCCAGCCCGGCGTCCTGCCGGATCGCGTGGGCGACGAACTCCACATCCGGCTCAAGTCCGCGCTCGGTCTCGCCGATCGCGCGCAGGACCGCCCTGCGCCCCCGGCCCTCGTGACTGAAGCGCCCCTCGGCGACGAGCCGTTTGACGCACAGCCGCACCTGCTGGTCGGTCATGCCCAGCAGGGGGGCGGCGTCGTACAGCTCCCCGGCGTCGACCGTGTGGTCCTGGCGGATCAGCGCCTCGACGAGGTCCCTGGTGGAGACATGGACGGGCGGCAGGACTTCGTGGGGACCGGTAGTCATGGTCTGGTGTGCCTCGCACGGGCCGGGGACAGGGGGACGAGCTGCGATCCCCTCCAGTCTGGACCTCCGGACGGCCCGGTTCCAGCGCCGGGGCGGCCCCGGACGGGCCGTCGGACGGGGTCAGCCCGGCGTACCGGCCGTATGGGCCGCACCGGCCGCACCGGCCGTCGGCGCCGCATCGTCGCCGGGTGACCAGGGGGAAGGTCGAGAAAGCCCGCCCCGGGAGGGCCGGGGCGGGCTTCGAGCGTCGGGAAGCAGGGGGTCAGGCCTTGGGGGCGACCTTGGAGAGGCCGTTGATGATGCGGTCCATGGCGTCGCCGCCGGTGGGGTCGGTGAGGTTGGCGAGCATCTTGAGGGTGAAGCGCATCAGCATCGGGTGGGTCAGAC
Source organism: Streptomyces inusitatus (assembly GCF_014651115.1). GTDB lineage: Bacteria > Actinomycetota > Actinomycetes > Streptomycetales > Streptomycetaceae > Streptomyces > Streptomyces amakusaensis. The sequence goes on from NZ_BMWG01000022.1 coordinate 40,341, forward strand.
CGCGCTGGGTGGCGATCTTCATGACCTTGGGGTTGCCGATGAGCTTCACGAAGGCGCGGCCGAGGGTGTAGTAGCCGCCGTAGGTGTCCTTGAGGACCTTGGGGTAGCGGTGGAGGGCCAGTTCGCGCTGGGCGGGGGTGGAGCGGGCGTGGGCCTGGACGATGACGTCGGCGGCGATCTGGGCGGACTCCATGGCGTAGGCGATGCCCTCGCCGTTGAAGGGGTTGACCAGTCCGCCGGCGTCGCCGACGAGAAGGAGGCCCCGGGTGTAGTGCGGCTGGCGGTTGAAGGCCATGGGCAGGGCGGCGCCCCGGATGGGGCCCGTCATGTTCTCGTCCTGGTAGCCCCACTCCTCGGGCATGGAGGCGCACCAGGCCTTGAGGACCTCGCGCCAGTCCAGCTCCTTGAAGGAGGAGGAGGTGTTGAGGACGCCGAGGCCGACGTTGGAGGTGCCGTCGCCCATGCCGAAGATCCAGCCGTAGCCGGGCAGCAGCCGGTCCTGCGCGCCCCGGCGGTCCCAGAGTTCCAGCCAGGATTCCAGGTAGTCGTCGTCGTGGCGCGGGGAGGTGAAGTAGGTGCGCACCGCGACGCCCATCGGGCGGTCGTCGCGGCGGTGGAGCCCCATCGCCAGGGAGATGCGGGAGGAGTTGCCGTCGGCCGCGACGACGAGCGGCGCGTGGAAGGTGACCGGGAGTTTCTCCTCGCCGAGCTTGGCCTCGACGCCGGTGATCTTGCCGGTGCGGTCGTCGATGATGGGTGCGCCGACGTTGCACCGCTCGTAGAGCCGCGCGCCCGCCTTCTGCGCCTGCCGGGCGAGCTGCTCGTCGAAGTCGTCGCGCTTGCGGACGAGTCCGTAGTCCGGGTAGGAGGCGAGTTCCGGCCAGTCGAGCTGGAGCCGGACGCCGCCGCCGATGATGCGCAGGCCCTTGTTCCGCAGCCAGCCGGCCTCTTCGGAGACGTCGATGCCCATCGCGACGAGCTGCTTGGTGGCGCGCGGGGTCAGTCCGTCGCCGCAGACCTTCTCGCGCGGGAACGCCGTCTTCTCCAGCAGCAGTACGTCCAGGCCCGCCTTGGCGAGGTAGTACGCGGCCGTGGAGCCGGCCGGGCCTGCCCCGACGACGATCACATCGGCGCTGTGTTCGGAGAGGGGCTCGGTCACGGCGGGTTCTCCCGAAGACTCGATTAATACGTGCCGAACGGCACAGGGCATGTGCAGTCTAGGGGGCGTACCGATCAACGATCGAAGGGCTCCCCCTCATGAGCAGGCTTCTCCCCGACGTAAAGCTGCGCGTGCCCACCGACGAGGACGCCCACGCCTGGCACCGGGTCTTCGACGACCCCGAGGTGATGGAGTTTCTCGGCGGGCGCGGGGCCGAGTTGTCCGTCTATGAGGAGTTGACCGCGCGGCAGCGCAGGCACGACGCGGAGCTGGGCTTCTGTCTGTGGACGGTGTTGGACGAGGAGGGCGCGGTGATCGGTTTCACCGGTGCGCAGCCGTGGCCGCACACGGCCTTCGGGCCGGTCGGGGAGATAGAGATCGGCTGGCGGCTGGGCCGGGCGGCCTGGGGGAAGGGGTACGCGACGGCCGCCGCCCGGGTCGCTGTGGAGCGGGTGCGGGCCGCCGGGGTGAAGGAGGTGGCGGCGATGGTGGACACCCGTAACGAGCGTTCGCAGGCGGTGGTGCGGCGGCTCGGGATGGAGTACGCCCGGACATACGCCGCACCGGAGGGCACGCGCGAGGCGCACTGCTACCGGCTGGCGCTCTGAGGACGCCCCGCCGGAGCCCGACCGTGTCCCGCCGGGCTCCGGCGGGACACGGTCGGGAGGGGGGTCAGTCCTTGGGCCTGGTGGCGCGGTGGAGCGCCACGACCCCGCCGCTGAGGTTGCGCCAGGCGACCTTCGACCAGCCGGCCCGCTGGACGAGCGCGGCCAGCTCGGGCTGGTCGGGCCAGGCGCTGATGGACTCGGCGAGATAGATGTACGCGTCGGGGTTGGAGGAGACCGCCCGCGCCACCGGCGGCAGCGCGCGCATCAGGTACTCCTCGTACACCGTCCGGAAGGGGGCCCAGGTCGGCCGGGAGAACTCGCAGATCACCATCCGGCCGCCGGGCTTGGTCACCCGGAGCATCTCGCGCAGCGCCTGCTCTGTCTCGCGCACATTGCGCAGCCCGAAGGAGATGGTGACCGCGTCGAAGACGCCGTCGCGGAAGGGCAGCCGGGTGGCGTCACCGGCGGTCAGCGGGAGCCAGGAGTTGCGCTCCTTGCCCTCGCGGAGCATGCCGAGGGAGAAGTCGCAGGGGACGACGTAGGCCCCCGCGTCGGCGAAGGGCAGCGAGGAGGTGCCCGTGCCGGCCGCGAGGTCGAGCACCGTCTCCCCGGGGCGGGCGTCCACGGCGGCGGTGACCTGCTTGCGCCATCTGCGGTCCTGGCCGAGCGAGAGGACGTCGTTGGTGAGGTCGTAGTTCGCCGCCACGTCGTCGAACATCGAGGCGACTTCGTGCGGCTGCTTGTCCAGGGATGCTCGGATCACACGGCCCATTCAAGCAGGGCGGGCGGGCCGTCCTACGAGCGGCGGTGCAGCAGCCGTCCGCCGAGCACGGTCGCGACGCAGCTCGACGCTCCGCGCCGGGCGAGCGCGTGTACGGGGGGCTCGTCGAGGGGGACGTCGAAGACGGCGAAGTCGGCCGGGCCGCCGATCGTCAGTCCGCCGTCCAGCAGGGCGTCCAGGGGGTACGCGGAGAGCGGGTCGAGCGCGGGGGTCCCACCGGGACCGGCTCCCGGACCGGCTCCCGGTTCGCGCACCCGCAGACCGGACCGCGTCACCGCCGTACGCACCGAAGGCCGGGTGAAGGGCCCCACGACGGCCGTGCAGCCGTGCGCCAGCAGCCGCTGGAGCCCGCGTCGGGCGCTGCCGCCCCAGCCCGTCCCGTCGAGCCCCAGCGCCGCGAGCGCGGCCCCGGTCACCGGCTCGGTGCCGAGGGCGTCCGCCTCACGGGGGTCGGGGTGGTAGGCCGCCTCCAGCAGCCGCGCCGCGTCGGGCGCGCGCAGTCCGGGCAGCAGCAGCCCGGGCCAGCGCCGCACCCGGGCCGAGGGGCGCTCGGCGGTCAGCTCCGCGTACGGCCCGATCGCCACGATCAGCCCGGTGTCGACGGCGACCGCGTCGGGGGCCGTGCCGAGGTCTTCACCGAGGTCTTCGCCGCTCGTGAGGACCGCGTCGGCGGCGTGGATGGTGAGCACAGGATCGGCCGGCGTCTCAGTTGGCGTTGAGAAGCTTCAGCTCCGGGTGGGCGGTGCCGCCCTCGATCGCCGTGGACGAGATGTGGGAGACCACCCGGTCGTCCGCCGGGTCGTCCGCCGGGTCGGTGTGGACGACGACATGCTCGTACGTCGTGGTCCGCTGCGCCGGGACGCGGCCCGACTTGCGGATCAGGTCGATGATCTCCTGGCGGTTGGAGCGGTGCTTCGCGCCCGCCGAGGAGACGACGTTCTCCTCCAGCATGATCGAGCCGAGGTCGTCCGCGCCGTAGTGCAGCGAGAGCTGGCCGACCTCCTTGCCGGTGGTCAGCCAGGAGCCCTGGATGTGGGCGACGTTGTCGAAGAAGAGCCGGGCGATCGCGATCATCCGCAGATACTCGAAGATCGTCGCGTGGGTGCGGCCCTTGAGCTTGTTGTTCTCCGGCTGGTACGTGTACGGGATGAAGGCCCGGAAGCCTCCCGTCCGGTCCTGTACGTCGCGGATCATCCGCATGTGCTCGATCCGCTCGGCGTTGGTCTCGCCGGTGCCCATCAGCATGGTGGAGGTCGACTCGACGCCGAGGCCGTGGGCGATCTCCATGATCTCCAGCCAGCGTTCGCCGGACTCCTTGAGCGGGGCGATCGCCGTACGGGGGCGCTCGGGCAGCAGCTCGGCGCCCGCGCCCGCGAAGGAGTCGAGGCCGGCCGCGTGGATCCGGGTGATGGCCTCCTCGGCGGAGACGCCGGAGATCCGGGCCATGTGCTCGACCTCGGAGGCGCCCAGGGAGTGGATCACGAGCTGCGGGAACGCCGCCTTGATGGCGGAGAAGTGCTCCTCGTAGTACTCCACGCCGTAGTCCGGGTGGTGGCCGCCCTGGAACATGATCTGGGTGCCGCCCAGCTCCACGGTCTCGGCGCAGCGCCGCAGGATGTCGTCGAGATCGCGGCTCCACCCCTTCGCCGTGTCCTTCGGCGCGGCGTAGAACGCGCAGAACTTGCAGGCGGTGACGCACACATTGGTGTAATTGATGTTGCGCTCGATGATGTACGTCGCGATGTGCTCGGTACCCGCGTACCGGCGGCGGCGTACGGCGTCGGCCGCGCCGCCCAGCGCGTGGAGCGGCGCTGAGCGATAGAGGTCGAGGGCCTCTTCCGGGGTGATCCGGCCCCCTTCGGCGGCGCGGTCCAGCACGGACTGAAGGTCGGCCTTCTCGGTCACCGGGTGTCACCTTTCGGCGGTTTTACGGGGCATGGCTCAAAGCGTCTGCGGGCCCGGCCAGCCTACGCCAGGGGCGACGGGCCACGGGGGGCCGGGCGGCCCGGGGCCCGGAGGAGTTCCACGGTCACATCGGCGGGATAGCCGGTGGTCGGCCCGGTGCGGCGGGCGAACTCCCGGACGCCGGCCAGCTGCTCGGGGCCGAAACGGAAGTCGAGGGTCCGGAAGTATCGCTCCAGCAGCTCCGCGTCGAAGGACTCCCAGCGCGCGGCCTGCTCGGCGACCTTGGCGACCTCTTCGAGGGAGAGGTCGCGCGAGCCGAGGAACGCCTCGTGCACCTCGTGGACGATGGCCTCCTCGCGGGCCAGATAGTCCTTGCGGGCCGCCCACACCGCGAAGACGAACGGCAGCCCGGTCCACTCCTTCCACAGCAGCCCCAGGTCATGGACCTCCAGCCCCAGCCGGGGGGCGTCGTGGAGCGAGGCGCGCAGCGCCACGTCGCCGATGAGGACGGCCGCGTCGGCCTCCTGCATCATCACCCCGAGATCGGGCGGGCAGCCGAAGTAATCGGGGGCGACCCCATACCGCTCGGAGAGCAGCAACTGCGCCAGTCGTACGGAAGTGCGCGAAGTGGAACCGAGCGCTACGCGTGCGCCGTCGAGTTTCTCCAGAGGAAGCTGGGAGACGATCACGCAGGACATCACCGGACCGTCGCAGCCGACCGCCAGATCGGGAAAGGCGACGAGCTGGTCGGCATTGCGCAGAAATTCCACCAGAGTGATCGGCCCGATATCGAGGTCGCCCCGCACCAGCCGCTCGCTCAGCTTCTCGGGGGTGTCCTTGGACAGCTCCAGATCGAGAAGGGTTCCGGTGCGGGCCAGTCCCCAGTACAAGGGGAGACAGTTGAGGAACTGGATATGGCCGACGCGCGGCCGGCTGCTGCGGCGGCGGTCGGTTGCTGTGCTTTCTCCAAGACTGTCCACAAAGCGAGGCTAGACCTCTTCCGGCGCCATGGAGCCGTGGGGGGCGCACGCGGGTCGCACCGCCCCACGCCGCCGTCGGCGCGCGCCCCCGGCCGACGGCCGCCCGGCGCTCCCCGCGCCCGGCCCCGGAGACGACCGCACCCCCTGCGAGCTGCGGTTGGGCCGATTCACTCCCCTCGCGGCGGACCGGCGGGCGACCGGCGCGTCAGCGCGCCCCCGGGCGCTTCAAGCGTCCGAGTGAAGTGATCTTTGCCTCTACCGCTGCCAACACAGTGCGTGCTAGGCTCGACGCAAGTTGCAGTTTGGTTTCCCTTGCAGTACAGAGCCTGCGGAGCATGTGACCCGCAGGCTTTTGTAGTTTTCAGACTTGTTTGCAGGTTCTGGAGCAGGGCAACCCTTTGGCCCAAGGAGGGCTTATGGCTACCGGAACCGTCAAGTGGTTCAACGCTGAAAAGGGCTTCGGCTTCATCGCCCAGGACGGCGGCGGCCCGGATGTCTTCGTCCACTACTCCGCGATCAACGCGTCTGGTTTCCGCTCGCTTGAGGAGAACCAGGTCGTGAACTTCGACGTCACTCAGGGTCCGAAGGGCCCGCAGGCGGAGAACGTCACCCCGGCCTAGTCAGCCAGGGTCGGCGATCGCGCACGACTAGCAGTACCCAAGGAGCCCCGGCCTTTCCAGGACCGGGGCTCCTGCCTTTCTCCATTACCCCTGGCATTACCCCCGCGTGATCAGTCCGGGCGGCCGGTACGGACGATCAGTCCGGGCGGCCCGGGAGCGGCGGCAGCGGTGCCTCGTACAGCCAGCGGGTGAAGAGCCCGGCCGGTGATCGCTCGCAGAGCCGCTCCGCCATCGCGGTGAAACCCTCCGTCGTCACCACCCCGTGCCGGTGGACGCCCGTCCACTCCCTCAGCAGGGCTGTGAACGCCTGGTGGCCGATCTCCGTGCGCAGCGCGTGCAGGGTGAGCGCGCCCCGCTCGTACACCCGGTCGTCGAAGAGCCGGCGCTGCCCCGGGTCGGCGATCAGGATGTCCTGCGGCATCAGCGTGAGCCGGGCGTGGGACCTGCTCGCCATCACCGCCGCCGAAGGGCCGCCGGAGGCCTCGGACCAGAGCCACTCGGCGTATTTGGCGAAGCCCTCGTTGAGCCAGATGTGCCGCCAGTCGGCGACGGTCAGACTGTTGCCGAACCACTGGTGGGCCAGCTCGTGCGCGATCAGCCGCTCGCTGCCGCGCCGCCCGTCCACATGGTTGGCCCCGAAGACCGACAGCCCCTGGGCCTCCACCGGGACGTCCAGTTCCTCGTCCACCACCACGACGCCGTACTCCTCGAAGGGGTAGGGGCCGAAGAGTTCCTGGAAGAGGGTCATCATCTGCGGCTGCCGGGCGAAGTCGTGCTCGAACCGGCCGCCGGTCAGCGCCCTCGGCACGGCGGCGGGCTGCGGGACCACGGCGGGACCGGAAGACCCCGAGGGGCCCGTGCCCGGGACCTCGACCAGCTCGTACGGGCCGATCTGCACGGTTGCCAGATACGTGGCCATCGGCGCGGGCTGCTCGTACACCCAGGTCGTCGTGGAAGCGCCGACCGAACGGGAGATCAGCACCCCGTTGGCGATCACGGCGTACGGGGAGGGCGCGGTCACCGCGATCCGGTAGGCGGCCTTGTCGTCGGGGCGGTCGTTGCAGGGGAACCAGGAGCGCGCGCCGTGCGGCTGGGAGGCGACCAGCGCGCCCTCCTCCAGCTGCTCCCAGCCCAGCTCGCCCCAGTCGGGGGTGCGGACGGGGTGCGGTACCCCGCTGTAGCGGACCTCGACGGTGAAGGGCTCACCGGGCATCGGCGGCCGGGCAGGCCGGATGCGGAGGCGGTCCCCGCGATGGGTGTACCGGGCCGGCCTGCGGCCGTCGACCAGCACCTTGCTCAAGCGGAACTGCCCGAGGTCGAGCACGATCTCGGTGAGCGGCCCCGTGCCGGGGCCCTGGGAAGGACCGGCGACCGCGCTGACCGTGGCCCGCCCGGAGAGCCGGCCGGTGTGCGGGAGATAGTCCAGCTCCAGGTCGTACGCGGTGACGCGGTAGCGGTCGTCGCCGTGCAGCGGGAAGTACGAATCCGTCACTTGGGCCCTTCGTTCACTTCGTGAGGCGCGGCCTTCTGGGGGCCTTCGCCCGCTTCCGGGCGCGCGACGGCTTCCAGGCGGCGATCGGATTGCCCAGCCAGCGGGTGCCGGCGGGCACCCGCTCCCCGCGCATCACCAGCGACGCGGGGCCGACCACGGCCCGGTCGCCGATCACCGCCCCGGGCAGCGCGATGCCGTGCGGGCCGAGCGTGGCACCCGCCCCGATCCGGACATTGTCCATGCGCATGATCCGGTCATGGAAGAGGTGTGTCTGCACCACACAGCCCCGGCCGATGCTCGCGCCCTCCCCCACGGTGGCCAGATCGGCTTCCGGGAGCCAGTACGTCTCGCACCACACGCCCCGGCCGATGCGGGCCCCGAGCCCGCGCAGCCACAGGCTCATCAGCGGGGTGCCGCCGACCGAGCCCACCAGCCAGGGGACCGCGAGGACCTCGACAAAGGTGTCCGCCAGCTCATTGCGCCAGACGAAGGCCGACCACAGCGGATGCTCGACCGCCCGGAATCTGCCCACCAGCAGCCATTTCGCCGCCAGCGCGAGGAGTGCGGCCAGCGCGCCCGCCGCCAGCAGCAGCGCCCCGCCGAGCAGGACGGCCAGGGGGTGGCCGAGGTGCTCGGCGAGCGTGCCGAAGGCGATGACCGCGAGGAGCGCGAGCATCGCGGAGCAGATCACCGGAACGATTCTGCACAGCTCCACGGCGGCCCTGGCCCACTTCAGCCGGGCCGGCGGGGCGAAGGTACGGCTCTGGTCGCCCTTCTCGGCGGCCCTGGGCAGCTTCATCGGCGGCATCCCCAGCCAGGAGCTGCCCGCCTTCGCCCCCTTGGGCGTGGACGACAGCACCCCCACCAGCCCCCGCTTGGGCACCCGGCGACCGGCGGCCGTCATGCCCGAATTGCCGAGGAAGGCGCGTTTGCCGACCCGGGCCGCCGCGATCCGGAGCCGTCCGCCGCCCAGCTCGTACGAGGCCACCATCGTGTCGTCGGCGAGGAACGCGCCGTCGCCGACCGTGGTCATGGAAGGCACCGCGAGCACGGTGGACGCCTCCACGCCCCGGCCCACCTTCATGCCGAGCGCCCGCAGCCACACGGGGGTGGCGAGGGACGCGTACAGCGGGAAGAGCTGTACCCGCGCCATGTCCATCAGTCGCTCGGTCGTCCAGGCCTGCCAGGCGATCCGGCTGTGGACGGGGTGGCTGCCCTCGCGCAGCCCGGCGCTCAGCGCACGTACCCCCGCGAGGATCAGCAGGGCGTACGCGGCGAGCGCGGCCAGGGTCGCCAGGGGGACGGCGGCGAGCGGGGCGGCGGAAGCCCGGAGGATCAGCAGCGCCGGGAGGGCGGCGAGCGCGGGGAGCAGACCGAGGAGGAGCGAGGTCAGCGCGTAGACGGCGGTCCAGCGCGGGCGGCGCGCGGGGCGCGGGCCGACGGGCGGGCGGGCCTTGCCGTCGCGGGTCGCGGGCGCGCCGGACCAGCGCTCACCGGCGGGCACCGCCCCGGTGACGCCGGAGCCGGGCGCGATCTCGGAGCGCTTGCCGATCCGCGCGCCGGGGAAGAGGGTGCTGCGCGCGCCGACGGTGGCGTCCGCGCCGACGCGCACCGGGCCGATGTGGAGGAGATCGCCGTCCAGCCAGTGGCCGGAGAGATCCACCTCGGGCTCGACGGCCGCGCCCCGGCCGAGCCGGAGCAGCCCGGTGACGGGCGGCAGGGAGTGCAGGTCGGCGTCGTCGCCGACGCGTACGCCCAGGGCCCGGGCGTAGTACGTCAGCCAGGAGCCCGCGAGGCCGGTCGCGCCGCTCAGCTCGGCGAGCCGCTCGGCGGTCCACAGCCGCAGATGGACGGAGCCGCCGCGCGGATGGGTGCCGGGGCGCACCCCTCTCAGCAGCAGCCGCGCGCCGCCCGCCGCGATGGCGATCTTGCCCGGCGGGCTGATGACGAGCAGCCACCCCAGCCCGATCCACCACCAGGAGACGGCGGGCCCGGCGAGTGCCAGCACATTGTTGACGGCGGCGGCGACCACGCTCCACCGCAGCCCGGCGACGGTGAGCAGCGGGAGCATCAGTGCGAGCTGGGCCAGTTGCGCCCGGCGGGGTACGGGGCTCACCCGGCGGGCCGGGCGGGCGTCGGCCGGACCGGGTCCCGGGCCGGAGTCCAGGGTGCGGGCGAGCGCGCCGAGGGTGGGGTGCTGGTAGATGTCGCCGACGGATCCGGTGGCGTACCGCTCGCGGATCCGGGAGACGAGCTGGGCGGCGGCGAGGCTGCCGCCGCCGCTGGCGAAGAAGTCGGCGTCGGGGCCGGTGACCTCGGCCCCGAGGAGTTCGGCCCACTGGCCCGCGAGCCAGGCCTCGGTCTCGGTGAGGCGCTCGGTCTCCGGCACGGTCACGGTCGCGGCGGGCAGCGGCCAGGGGAGGGCGTCCCGGTCGACCTTTCCCGAGGTGCGGGTCGGCAGCTCGCCGACGGCGGCGAGCCTCGGCACCAGCGCGGCGGGCAGCTCGCCGCGCAGCAGCTCCCGCGCCCGCTCCAGGTCGAAGACCGGTTCGGAGTGCTCGGGACTCTCGGGGACGACATAGCCGATGAGGAGCTGGTGGCCCGCCGGGGTGGTGCGGACGGCGGCGGCGGCGCCCGCGACACCGGGGAGGGACTGGAGCGCGGCGTCGACCTCGCCGAGTTCGACGCGGCGTCCGCCCAGTTTGATCTGCTCGTCCGCGCGGCCCAGGAAGACCAGCCCCGCCGGGTCGGCGCGGACCAGATCGCCGCTGCGGTAGGCGCGGGGCCAGCCGAGGGCGGGCAGCGGGGCGTACTTCTCGGCGTCCTTGTCCGGGTCGAGATAGCGGGCGAGGCCCACTCCCCCGATGACCAGCTCGCCGCTCTCGCCCAGCGGGGCGATCTCGCCCCGGGCGTTCACGACCGCCAGCTCCCAGCCGTCGAGCGGCAGCCCGATCCGCACCGGGCCCTCGCCGGTGAGCCGGGCGGCGCAGGCGACGACGGTGGCCTCGGTGGGGCCGTAGGTGTTCCAGACCTCGCGGCCGGGGACGGCGGTGCGCTCGGCCAGCTCCGGCGGGCAGGCCTCACCGCCGAAGATCAGCAGCCGTACGCCGGTCAGCGCGTCGGCGGGCCAGAGCGCGGCCAGGGTGGGGACGGTGGACACGGCGGTGACCCGCTGCTCGACCAGCCAGGGGCCGAGGTCGAGCCCGGTCCGCACCAGTGAGCGCGGGGCGGGCACCAGGGCGGCCCCGTGCCGCCAGGCGAGCCACATCTCCTCGCAGGAGGCGTCGAAGGCGACCGAGAGCCCGGCGAGCACCCGGTCCCCGGGGCCGAGCGGGTCCCGGCGGAGGAAGAGACGCGCCTCGGCGTCCACGAAGGCCGCCGCCGCGCGATGGGTGACGGCGACGCCCTTGGGCTTTCCGGTGGAGCCGGAGGTGAAGATCACCCAGGCGTCGTCCTCGGGGCCAGGTCTGGCCTCCGGCCGGGGCAGGGGGTCGGCCTCCGGCCGGGGCTCCGGGGGGAGTCCCCCCTCCCGGAGGGCGAGAGCGCGGCCCTCGCTCAGGACCGCGCGGACGGCGGCCTCGGTGAAGACCAGCTCGGCCCGCTCCTCGGGGTCTTCCGCGTCGACCGGGACGTAGGCCGCGCCCGCCGCGAGGACGCCGAGGATCGAGACGTACAGATCGGCCGTCCCGGACGGCACCCGCACCCCGACCCGGTCGCCCGGGCCGATGCCCGCGCCGGTCAGCCGAGCCCGTACCGTCTCGACCTCGGCGGCGAGGGCGCGGTAGGTGAGCGGGGTGACGCCGTCGTCGAGGGCGAGGGCGTCCGGCTCGCGGCGGGTGGTCTCGTCCAGGATGTCGACGAGGGTCCGGGCCGGGGCCGCGCGGCCGGCGGTGAAGAGGGCGGGGGCGGCGGGCGGGCCGGCTTCGAGCAGGGCCCGGCCGTCCGGGGAGAAGGTCATCCGGCGAGCCCTCCGCCGGTCCGGGTCGGCGCGGCTCTTCGAGGGGGGCTCGTGCGCATCTCTCACTCTCCATCTGTCGTCGGGGTACCCCCGGGCCGCCGGGCCCGGGGGGAGAGTGCGCTGCGATCCCGTCCCGCGCACGGCAAACGGGGAGTTTATCCAGTGATGACCCGACTCGCCTGTTCTGTGAATTCAGGCACCCGGCCGGCGGTGCGCACCCCGGCGCCCCCGCGGACCGTCATCGGCGCAGCTCACGGCGGGGAGCCGGGCCAGCAGGAAGGGCCCCGGCGCATCCCGCGCCGGGGCCCTTCCCTGTGGGGAACCCCACCCCGGGGTCACCGGCAGGACGGGTCAGCGGGCGGTCCAGCGCTCGCCCCGGAGCAGCTCGCCCAGCCCCACCCATGCGAAGTTCATCAGGGTCGCCGCCGCGTCCCGCGCCGAGACCGTGCCGTCCTCGTGCCGCCAGCCGGCGAGCGACTCCGCCGCCCCCACCAGCGCCTGGGCCAGCCCGGTCATGTCCCGCGCGGCCAGCTCAGGGGTCCGCCCGGTGCCCGCCTCGCGGGCCGCCGCGCCGATCAGGGAGGCCACCCGGGCGACCATCTCGTCCCGCATCGCGGCCACCTCCAGCGCGAAGGGCTCCCCGTGGGTGCGCGCCTGCCGGTGCAGCACCGCCCAGCCGTCCGGGTTCTCGGCCGTGTGGGTGAAGAAGGCGGTGAGCCCGGCCCAGAGCTGCCGGTCGGCGGGGAGCCGGGGGTCGACCGAGTCCCGCACCGAGGCGGCGAGGGCCCGCGCCTCACGCCGTACACAGGCGGTGAACAGCTCTTCCTTGGAGTTCAGATAGAGGTAGACCAGTGGCTTGGAAACGCCCGCGAGCCCGGCGATCTCCTCCATCGAGGCGACCCGGTAGCCGCGCCGCCCGAAGGTGTGCACGGCGGCGTCCATCATCTGCCGCTCCCGGACGGCCCGTGGCAGCCGTGTGCCCCGTGCGCCTCCGCCTCTCCCAGCGCTCATGCTCCGAAACTCCCCCTCGCCCCGTACCACACCCCTGCCGCGCGGTAAGCCTACGGCCAGCGCAAACCGGCCGGAACGAGCCGGACCCCGCGCTCCCCGGGTACGGAACACGGGGTGCGCGGGGTCCGGCGGACCGGCCGGAACGTCAGACCGGGGCCGGCACCGGGTGCACGTCCTCGACGGGCTCGTCGATCGGCGAGGCGGTGGCCGAGTTGTACGCGTCGTGGTCCAGGATCTTCTCCCGGGCGGCGACGATGACCGGAACCAGTGCCTGGCCCGCCACATTGGTGGCCGTACGGATCATGTCCAGGATCGGGTCGATCGCCATCAGCAGACCCACGCCCTCCAGCGGGAGACCCAGCGTGGAGAGGGTCAGGGTCAGCATGACCGTGGCGCCGGTGAGACCGGCGGTGGCGGCCGAGCCGACGACCGAGACGAAGGCGATCAGCAGATAGTCCTGGATGCCCAGCTGTACGTCGAAGATCTGCGCGATGAAGATCGCCGCCAGCGCCGGGTAGATCGCGGCGCAGCCGTCCATCTTGGTGGTCGCGCCGAACGGGACCGCGAAGGAGGTGTACGCCTTGGGCACGCCGAGCCGCTCGGTGACCTTCTGGGTCAGCGGCATGGTGCCGACCGAGGAGCGGGAGACGAAGGCGAGCTGGATCGCGGGCCAGGCGCCCCGGAAGAAGTGGACCGGGTTGACCTTGGCGACGGTCGCGAGCAGCAGCGGGTAGACGCCGAAGAGGACCAGGGCGCAGCCGATGTAGACGTCGGCGGTGAAGGTCGCGTACTTGCCGATCAGCTCCCAGCCGTAGTCGGCGATGGCGTAGCCGATGAGGCCGACGGTGCCGAGCGGGGCAAGCCGGATGACCCACCACAGGGCCTTCTGGAGCAGTTCGAGGACGGCTTCGCTGAGCGTGAGGATCGGCTTGGCCTTGTCGCCGAGGGCGAGGGCCGCGATACCGCCGACGGCGGCGATGAAGACGATCTGGAGGACGTTCAGCTCGGTGAAGGGCGTGATGATGTCGGTGGGGACGATTCCGGTGAGGAAGTCGATCCAGCTTCCCTCACGCTTGGGGAGCTGCCCGTCCTTCGGGGTGAGGCCGGTGCCCTCGCCCGGGTTGGTGACCAGGCCGATGGTGATGCCGATGGCGACCGCGATCAGCGACGTGATCATGAACCAGAGCAGGGTCTGGCCGGCCAGCCGGGCGGCGTTGTTGACCTTGCGGAGGTTGGTGATCGACACCAGGATCGCGAAGAAGACGAGCGGGGCGACGGCCAGCTTCAGCAGCCGGATGAAGATGTCTCCGATGTGCCCGAGGGTCTCCTTGAGCCAGCCGACGCCGAACTCGCGGGCGATCCAGCCGAAGACGACGCCGAGCGCCAGACCGACGACGATCTGGACCCAGAAGGGGACCTTGGGTATTCGGGAACCGGAGCCCGAGGGCTTTCCGGTCGTGGTGGACGCGGTGTTCGCGGACACGGACACACTCCAGAGCGGCGAGAGGGGAGAAGAGCGGGGAAGGGCGGCACCCGTGCGCGAGGGGCTGTTCCGCCTGCGGTGCCGGGTCAGACCGGACGGCGACAGGCCGGACGGCCACAGACCGGACGGCGACAGACCGCGGGCATACAGCGGCGTCTGTCGGCGCGCGCGCGTGTCACGAGCGGGTGGCTCGTGACATGGGGAAAGCGCGGCGCTGACGTCATGCCCGATACGTTAACACTTGAACTTTGAGATCCTGAAAGCTTTACTTTGGGATCTTCGCCACTCCAAAGCGGGATAGCACCCGGAGTGCGCCCACCGGCCGGTAATCCCTGGCCTGAATGTGACCCATGGCACTCCCTGACGCATCGGGCGGCTAGGCGACTACCCGGGCACGCCCCGGGGAAACGCGGCACGCCCCCGGCCGGTGGGCCGGGGGCGTGCGGTGAAGCAACAGGGAGGCTCAGTCCTCCTGGGTGCGGTTGGCCTCGTAGCGCGCCTTGGTCCGCTCGACCTTGGTGACGATCTGCTCGGACATCGCGTCCCGCTGGCTGCGCAGCAGGACGAAGCTGATCGGCGCGGAGAGCACCACGGCCAGCAGCACGACCCAGACGAAGTTGGAGTCGCCGAGACCCTTGGGCAGGATCCCGAAGTGGACCAGCGCGGCCACCAGCGCGAAGCAGCCGGCGAAGACGGCGAGGCGCAAGGCCGTGTACTTGATCGCGGCGCTCGACTTGGCTGACACTGCGGGGCCCACTCTCTCTTCGTACTCCGTATGACAGAACCTGCCAAACCAGTGAAGCACGCCCCCGAAACGGCCGGGCAGGCGGCTCGGGAGGACGGCTCCGGGCGGTGGCCGGACAGGCGGTCAGACCCGCATGGCCTGCGGGGTCTCCCGGCGGTCGGCGTCCGGGCCGGGGTACTCGCGGATGATCTCGTAGCGGGTGTTCCGCTCCACCGGACGGAATCCGGCGTCACGGATCAGATCGAGAAGATCGTCGCGGGTCAGCTTGTTCGGCGTGCCGTAGTTGTCCGCGTCGTGCGTGATCTTGTACTCGACGACCGAGCCGTCCATGTCGTCGGCTCCGTGCTGGAGCGCGAGCTGCGCGGTCTGCACCCCGTGCATCACCCAGAAGACCTTGACGTGCGGAACGTTGTCGAAGAGCAGCCGGGAGACCGCGAAGGTCTTGAGCGCCTCGGCCCCGGTCGCCATCGTGGTGCGCGCCTGGAGCTTGTTGCGGACCTTGCCGTCCTTCATGTCCACGAAGTCGTGCTGGTAGCGCAGCGGGATGAAGACCTGGAAGCCGCCGGTCTCGTCCTGGAGCTCACGGAGCCTCAGCACGTGGTCGACGCGGTGGCGGGGCTCCTCGATGTGCCCGTACAGCATGGTGGACGGGGTCTTGAGGCCCTTGCTGTGCGCCAGCCGGTGGATCCTCGACCAGTCCTCCCAGTGGGTCCGGTGGTCGACGATGTGCTGGCGCACCTCCCAGTCGAAGATCTCCGCGCCGCCGCCGGTGAGCGATTCGAGACCGGCCTCGATCAGCTCGTCCAGGATGTCGGAGGCCGACATCCCGGAGATGGTCTCGAAGTGGTGGATCTCGGTGGCGGTGAAGGCCTTCAGCGAGACGTTCGGGAGGGCTTCCTTCAGCGCGCTCAGGGAGCGGGGGTAGTACCGCCACGGAAGGTTGGGGTGGAGCCCGTTGACGATGTGCAGCTCGGTGAGGTTCTCGTTCTCCATCGCCTTGGCGAGGCGGACGGCCTCCTCGATGCGCATGGTGTACGCGTCCTTCTCGCCCGGCTTCCGCTGGAACGAGCAGTAGGCGCACGACGCGGTGCACACATTGGTCATGTTGAGGTGGCGGTTGACGTTGAAGTGCACGACGTCGCCGTTCTTGCGCGTGCGCACCTCGTGGGCGAGGCCGCCGAGCCAGGCCAGGTCGTCCGAGGCGTACAGGGCGATGCCGTCCTCGCGGGACAGCCGCTCCCCCGCCCTGACCTTCTCCTCCAGCTCGCGCTTGAGCCCAGCGTCCATGCGCCCGCCTCCCATGTCTGACGTCAATCGGGCTCCGACCACGTTACTCCCCCGCTCTTGACAGCGAGGGACGCCCCCGCCCCGTCCGTCAGTCCTCCTCGGGAAGGTCCCCGACGCGGTTCTCCCACTTGGTGGAGAGCACGATCGTCGTCCGGGTGCGGGAGACGCCCCGGGTGCCGCTGAGCCGGCGGATCGTCTTCTCCAGGCCGTCGACGTCGCCGACGCGGACCTTGAGCATGTAGGAGTCGTCGCCCGCGATGAACCAGCAGTCCTCGATCTCGGCGAGGTCCCTCAGCCGGCGCGCCACGTCCTCGTGGTCGGCGGCGTCGGAGAGCGAGATGCCGATGAGCGCGGTGACCCCGAGGCCGAGCGAGGCCGCGTCGACCGTGGCGCGGTAGCCGGTGATGACTCCCGCCGCCTCCAGGCGGTTGATCCGGTCGGTGACGCTCGGTCCGGAGAGGCCGACGAGCCGTCCCAGCTCGGCGTAAGAGGCCCTGCCGTTCTCTCGGAGAGCCTGGATGAGCTGTCTGTCCACCGCGTCCATGTGCCTGGAGCCTTCCTTAGTATCCGAAAGTGTCCGAAAGTGTTCGAAATCCAAAGGCGTGCGGGGCCCGGCCCCGCAGTTCCTGATGAAGAGCCGGCAGTGATCGCTCCGGTTCCGCGCCGGAGCCGGAAGGACCGGAAATCCCCGCGCGGGCGGCCGGATCAGCCCTGGCGAGCGCCCCCGAGCTGTCCCTTCCACCGCCGGTACAGCGTGTGCGGCACGCCCACCGCGTCCAGCGCCCGCCCGGCGACGAAGTCCACCAGGCTCTGGAGGTCGTTCGCGCCCGCGTAGAACGCGGGTGACGCGGGCAGCACCACCGCGCCCGCGTCGTCGAGGGCGAGCAGATGGCGGAGCGTCTGTCCGTTGAGCGGGGTCTCCCGCACGGCGACGACCAGCGGGCGCCGCTCCTTGAGGGTCACGCTCGCGGTGCGCTGGAGCAGATCCTTGGAGAGACCGAGGGCGACTCCGGCGACGGACGCCGTCGAGGCGGGGACGATCAGCATCCCCTTGGCGGGGTACGAGCCCGAGGACGGCCCGGCGGCGAGGTCGCCCGCCGCCCAGTGGCGTACGCCGTCGAGATCGACCGTGAAGGCGTCCGGCTTCCCGTCCGCCCCCCGGCTCAGCCACTCGCGCAGATCGTCGCGCCAGTGGGCGTCCCGGAAGGAGATCCCGGTCTCGTCGAGCAGAGTCAGCCGGGAGGCCCGCGAGACCACCAGATCGACGCTCTCCCCCGCGTCGATCAGCCCGCGCAGCACGGCGGCGGCATACGGTGTCCCGGAGGCCCCGGACACTCCGACGATCCACGGACGGCGGGGGGTGTTCTGTGCTGGCTCCACACAGGGAGCCTATCCGCAGGGCCGTGCGACCCGTGTGCCAGGCACCGAGGCGTACCCGGAGGCTCTACACCGTCAGCCCGCGCACCAGCAGATCCAGCAGGGCGAACCCGAACAGGCTGATTCCGATGAAGCCGTTGACGGTGAAGAAGGCCCGGTTCAGCCGGGACAGATCGTGCGGCTTCACCACGGTGTGCTCGTAGCAGAAGGCCGCCGCCACGACCGCCAGACCGGCCCAGAAGAACGCCCCGGCATCGGTGGCCAGGGCGAACCACACCAGCAGCGCGGTGGTCACCACATGCGCGCCCCGCGCCCCGTACAGCGCCGCGGGCACCCCGAAGCGCGCCGGGACCGAGAGCACGCCCTCGGCGCGGTCGGCCTGGACGTCCTGGGTGGCGAAGATCAGGTCGAAGCCGCCGATCCAGACGCCGACGGCGAGGCCGAGGAGCACCGCGTCCCAGGACCACTCGCCGGTGACCGCGAGCCAGGCCCCGATCGGCCCTATGGCCTGTGCCACACCGAGGATGGCGTGCGGATAGTGGGTGAACCTCTTGCCGTACGGATAGACCACCATCGGGACGGCGGCGACCGGCGCGAGCATCAGACAGAGCGGGTTGAGCAGCGCGGCGGCGCCCAGGAAGACCGCCAGGGCGATCAGCGCGCCGGTCCAGGCGGACCTTACGCTCACCGCGCCGGTGACCAGCTCCCGGCCCGCCGTGCGGGGGTTCCGGGCGTCGATCTCACGGTCGATGATCCGGTTGCAGGCCATCGCGAAGGTGCGCATCCCGACCATGGCGACGGTGACGAGCAGCAGCGTGCCCCACTGGATGCTCCCGCCGTCGAGGAACATCGCGGTGAGGGCGGCGATATAGGCGAAGGGCAGCGCGAAGACCGAGTGCTCGATCATCACCAGCCGCAGAAAGCTCCTCGTCCGGCCCGGCCCGGGGACGGCCGCGGCGGACGCGGTCACCGCCGGTACCCGCGAGCGGCCGGGGAGAGGTGCGGAGCGAGGTGGCGGCTCACAGGCCGTACTCCTTCCAGCGGCGGTCGACCAGCGCCGCCGTGTCCGGGTCCGACTCGACCATCCGCGGCCAGCCGCCGTCGCGGGTGTAGCCCTCCTCGGGCCACTTCGCGGTCGCGTCGATGCCTGCCTTGCCGCCCCAGAACTGCTGGTACGAGGCGTGGTCGAGATGGTCGACCGGGCCCTCGGCGACGGTGAGGTCGCGCGCGTAGTCGGTGTTGCCCAGCGCCCGCCAGGCCACCTCGTGGAGGTCGTGGACGTCGCAGTCCTTGTCGACCACGATGATCAGCTTGGTCAGCGACATCATGTGCGCGCCCCAGATCGCGGACATCACCTTCTGCGCGTGCTTGGGGTACTTCTTGTCGATCGAGACGATGGCGCAGTTGTGGAAGCCGCCCGCCTCGGGCAGGTGGTAGTCCACGATGTCCGGTACGACGATCTTGAGCAGCGGCAGGAAGAAGCGTTCCGTCGCCCGGCCCAGCGGACCGTCCTCGGTCGGCGGGCGGCCCACCACGATCGACTGGAGCAGCGGCTTGCGCCGCATGGTCACACAGTCGATGGTGAGCGCGGGGAAGGGCTCCTGCGGGGTGTAGAAGCCGGTGTGGTCGCCGAAGGGGCCCTCCGGCAGCATCTCGCCCGGCTCCAGCCAGCCCTCCAGGACGACCTCCGCGTGCGCGGGGACCTGGAGCGGGACGGTCTTGCAGTCGACCATCTCGATCCGCTTGCCCTGGATGAAGCCGGCGAAGAGGTACTCGTCGATGTCGCCGGGGAGCGGCGCGGTGGAGGCGTACGTCACGGCGGGCGGCGCGCCGAAGGCGATCGCGACCGGCAGCCGCTCGCCCCGGCGGGCGGCGACCTGGTAGTGGTTGCGGCTGTCCTTGTGGATCTGCCAGTGCATGCCGATGGTGCGGCGGTCGTGCCGCTGGAGCCGGTAGAGGCCGAGATTGCGGACGCCCGACTCGGGGTCCTTGGTGTGGGTGAGCCCCAGATTGAAGAAGGAGCCGCCGTCCTCGGGCCAGGTGAAGAGCGCGGGGAGCTGGTCGAGGTCGACCTCCTCGCCCTTCAGGACGACCTCCTGCACGGGGGCGTCCTTCACCTTCTTCGGCGGTACGTGGACCATCGAGCCGAGCTTGCCGAAGGCCTCGCGGACCCCGACGAAGCCGTGCGGCAGCTCGGGCTTGAGGAGCCCGCCGATCTTGTCGCTGATGTCCGTGTACGACTTCAGGCCGAGCGCCTTGAGCAGCCGGCGGTCGGTGCCGAAGACATTCATCGCCAGCGGCATGGCGGAGCCGCGCACATTCTCGAAGAGCAGCGCCGGTCCGCCCGACTTGTTCACCCGGTCGACGATCTCCCCGATCTCCAGATGGGGGTCGACCTCGGCCTTGATGCGCTTGAGGTCTCCCTCGCGTTCCAGGGCCCTGAGCAGGGAGCGAAGATCGTCGTAAGCCATGCGCCCCAGTATCCGGTACCGGTTACCCTGGCCGCGTCACCGGGGCCGGTTCCGTGCCCCACCGCCTCTCCCTGGGGGACCGTAAGACCATGCTCAGGTATCTGCCCTTTCTGCTGGTCCTGGCGCTGTGGATCTACGCCTTCATCGACTGCCTGAACACTCCCGAGAAGGAGGTCAGGAATCTGCCGAAGGTGGCGTGGGTCCTTATCGTCCTTCTCTTCGGACAGGTGCTGCTGGGCCCGGTCGCCTGGTTCATCGCGGGCCGTCCCCGCAGGACCGCCGGATACGGCGGCGGCGGCGCGGGCGGTCGCGGCGGGCGCGGCGGGGGCTGGGTCGCGCCGGACGACAATCCGGAGTTCCTCGACTCCCTGAAGGACGAGCGGGAGAAGAAGAAGGACGACGACGAGGCCTGAGAGCGTGAGAAGAGCCCCGCACCGGAAGGTGCGGGGCTCTTCTCACGCTCTGGCCTTTACGCGTACGAGTGCAGCCCGTCCACGAAGATGTTGACGCCGTAGTAGTTGAAGAGCCAGCAGGCGAACGCGATGAGCGCCAGCACGGCCGCCTTGCGGCCCTTCCACCCGGCGGTCGCGCGGGCGTGGAGGTAGCAGGCGTAGGCGACCCAGGTGATGAAGGACCAGACCTCCTTGGGGTCCCAGCCCCAGTAGCGGCCCCAGGCGTCGCCCGCCCAGATCGCGCCCGCGATGATCGTGAACGTCCACAGCGGGAAGATCGCCGCGTTGACGCGGTACGCGAACTTGTCCAGGGACGCGGCCGAGGGCAGCCGCTCCATCACCGAGGTGAGGAAGGCGCCGGGCTTCGCACCGCGCGCGAGCTTGCTCTCGTAGGAGTCGCGGAACAGATAGAGCAGGGTGCCGACCGCGCCGAGGTAGAAGACCGCGCCGCAGAAGATCGCGGTGGAGACGTGGATCCACAGCCAGTAGGAGTCCAGCGCGGGGACGAGCTGGTCACTGGCGGTGTAGAGCCAGGTGGTGGCGATGCCCAGATCGATGAGGACCGTGCCGACGAGCGGCAGGCCCATCCAGCGGACGTTCTTCCCCGCCGTCAGGAACACCAGGTACGCGCCGACCAGCACCGTGGAGAAGGTGATGGAGAACTCGTACATATTGCCCCAGGGGGCGCGCTGCACGGAGAACGCGCGGGCCGCGACGCCGCCCGCCTGGACGGCGAAGGCGACCACGGTGAGCGCGATCGCGATCCGGCCGTACAGATCGCCCTTGACCGTGCCGCCCGCGGCTCCGGGGCCGTCCGGGACGTCCCGGGCGCCGGGCGCGGCGCGGGTCACGACCTTCGGCTTGTCCAGGACGGCGGTGCCGCCCTCCTTGCCGCGGACCTGGACGGTCACGGCGGGGGCAGGGGCGGTGAGCGCGGCGGCGGTACGGCCGACCTTGCTGCGGCTGCCGAAGACCCACTCGGCGATGTGCGCGAGGAAGGCCAGCGTGTAGACGGCCATCGCCGAGTAGATCAGCGTGTTGCTGATCTGGGCGAGGTTCTCGTTGGTTGCGGCGGCGAGATTCACTTCCCAGCCCCTTCGGCGGAAACTTCCACGGAATCGCTTCGATCGTCGTCGGAATCGTTCGGTCGGTCGTCGGGCGCGTCGGGCGCGTCGGGCGCGTCGGGCGGTGAGTCGGACGAGGTGCCCTCGGCCGGGGCGGGCGTCCGCTCGTGGAGCGTCAGCGCCAGCTCAGTCAGCTCCTCCGGCAGCCTCGGCGACTCGCCCCGGCCCAGACCGGCCATCTCCACCACCGTCACGCCGTCGTCACCGCGCACGGCGCGCACCCAGATCCGGCGGCGACGCACGAACAGCGAGCCGACCAGGCCGCCGATGGCGGCGATCGCGCCGCCCAGGGCCCAGCCGTTGCCGGGCGACTGGGAGATCTGGAAGCTGGCCCACTCCTTGACCTCCGGCTCGAAGGTGATGGAGCCCGCGCCGTCGGGGAGCTTCATCGTCTCGCCGGGCAGCAGGCGCTTGGCGAGCTTGTTGCCGTCCTTGTCCTTGAACTGCTTCAGATTGCGGGTTTCGAGCTGGTAGACGTTCTGCGGGAGTCCCGCGTTGACGCCCAGGTCGCCGGTGAAGCCGGTGAGCGCCAGGATCGGGGCGTCCAGACCGGGGAAGGTGGAGAACATGTTGCCCTCACCGTGGCCCGCGAAGGTCGGCACGAAGAAGGCGCTGAAGCCGAGCTGCCGCTTCTTGCCGTTCTTGTCGCGGTAGCCGTCCATGACCTTGATCGCGCCGGTGGAGGTGACATTGGCGTCCCTCGGCAGCAGCGGCACCGCGTCCTGGTAGACGACCTTGCCCCGGCCGTCGCGGACGGTCACGACGGGCGCGTATCCGTGCGCCAGCAGATAGACCTTGGTGCCGTCGACGACCAGCGGCTTATTGACCTCGATCTTGGACTTCTTCTCCTTGCCGCCCGGCTCGGACCAGGTGACGGCCGCCTCGAAGGTGCGCGGGGTGCCGCGCTGCGGCCCGGTGCGCTCGTAGGTGCCGGTGAAGCTGTCCAGCATGAAGGTGAACGGGACCAGGTCGTCGGTGTCGTAGAGCGCGCCGGACCGGAAGTCGTCGTAGTGCGGGAGCACATTGGAGAAGCCGTCGCCCTCGACGATCAGCTTGCCGCCCTCGGACTTGAAGAGCTGCCCGGCGGCGAACGCCACCAGCATCACGATCAGCGAGACATGGAAGACCAGGTTCCCGGCCTCGCGGAGATAGCCCTTCTCGGCGGCGACGGCGGTGCCGACGGTGTGGGCGCGGAACCGGCGGCGCTTGAGCATCGACAGCGCCGCCTCCCGCACCTCCTCGGGCTCGGCGTCGGTGCGCCAGGTGGTGTACGCGGGCATCCGGTTCAGCCGGCCGGGCGCGCCCGGGGGGCGGCTGCGGAGCTGCTCCACGAACTGCCAGGAGCGCGGGACGATGCAGCCGATGAGGGAGACGAACAGCAGTATGTAGATCGCGGAGAACCAGACCGAGCTGTACACGTCGAAGAGCTGGAGCTTCTCGAAGAGCGGCGTCCAGGCCTCGTTCTCCTCCTTCCAGGCGCGCACCTTGAGGTCGTCCACGCTGTTCTGCGGGATGAGGGAGCCCGGGATCGAGCCCAGCGAGAGCAGCAGGAGGAGGATCAGCGCGACCCGCATCGAGGTGAGCTGCCGCCAGAACCAGCGGATCCAGCCGACGATGCCGAGGGTGGGGCCGCCGATGAGGCGGTCCTCGCCGGGGCGGTCCTCGGCCGGGGCGGTGGAGAGCCGGGCGGAGGCCTCGCTGTCGCGGCGCTCCCCGTCCTCGGCCGCCGTGTTCGCGGCTCCGGCCCCGGCCCCGGCTCCGGTCCCTGCGTCTGCGTCTGTCTCTGTCTTGCTCATTGGTTTCAGATCCCCACCGTGAAGCTAGTGGTCCAGCTCTGTGCGTGCTGCATCATGACGTCCCAGATCCCGGTCAGCAGCAGCACCCCGGTCGCGATCATCATGATGCCGCCGACCCTCATCACCCATACGTAGTGGCGCTTGATCCAGCCGAACGCGCCGAGGGCCTTGCGGAAGGCGATGGCGGCGAAGAGGAAGGGCAGACCGAGGCCCAGGCAGTACGCCACGGTCAGTATGGCTCCCCGGCCCGCGCTGCCCTGCTCCAGGGCGAGGAGCTGCACGGCGGAGAGGGTCGGGCCCATGCAGGGGGTCCAGCCGACGCCGAAGAGCGCGCCCAGCAGGGGAGCGCCCGCCAGCCCGGCGACCGGCTTCTTGTGGAAGCGGAACTCGCGCCGGTTGAGCCAGGGCATGCCGCCCATGAAGAAGGCCCCGAGCAGCACCATCAGCACGCCCAGGATCTTGGAGATGGTCTCCTGATTGGCCTGGAGTTCGCTGCCGAAGTGCCCGAAGAGCGCCCCGCCGGAGACGAAGACGGCGGTGAAGCCGAGGACGAAGAGGGAAGCGCCGAGGAGCATCCGGCCGCGCTTGGCCTCGGCCAGATCGGTTCCGGTGATACCGGTGACATAGGAGAGATAGCCCGGCACGAGCGGCAGTATGCAGGGCGAGAAGAAGGAGACGAGCCCGGCCAGCAGTGAGATCGGCAGGGCCAGCGCGAGCGCCCCGCTGAAAACCGTCTCGTTCATCACTTCTCCGCGATCAGCGGGTCGATCATCTTGCGGAGCTGCTTCTCATTGAGAGCCATCAGCGAACGCGCGGCGATCTTTCCCTCGCGGTCGAGAACGACGGTGGAGGGAATGGCCTGGGGGGCCAGGGTTCCCTTGGGGAAACCGTTGACGAGGAGTTTGCCGGCCGGGTCGAAGAGGCTCGGGTAGTCGACGTCGTAATCCTTCTCGAAGGCGAGCGCCGGACCCTTCTGGCGGTCCCGGGTGTTGATGCCGACGAACTCCACGCCCTTGGGCTTCAGCTCGTTCGACACCTTGACGAAATGGGGGGCCTCGACCCGGCAGGGCGGGCACCAGGAGCCCCAGACATTCAGTACGACGATCTTGCCCTTGAGGTCGGCGACATCAAGGTTCTCGCCCTCCAGGGTTTCACCGGAGAGTTCGCCGGTGCTTCTGCGCTCGCCCTGGGCGACGGTGGAGATGCCGCCGGTGTTGGTGACAAAATTGCTGTCGTCGCCACCGCCGGACTTGCCGGTCTCACCGCCGCCGCAGGCGGTGAGCAGAACGAGCCCGCCGGCCACGGTCACGGCGGTCAGCAGGGCAGCACGAGGGGCACGGCTCAGGCTCATGTGAAAAGTTTCGCATGGCGGTTGCGGCGATCTTGAGCGCCCCCCTCGCTGCCCGTATGACCCCCCTTGGGCCTGTTGTCAAGGGGCCTTAAAGAAAGCGTTCCGGCCTGGCGCGCCGGAGAAGGGATCAAAGCCCTTCTCCGGCGGACCCGGCGGGGAGTTCCTCAGGCCCCGAATGCCTTCGACTGGCCCTTCACCGGCTTGGCCCCGGCGAGCAGATGCGGGGGCACCAGATCGCGCGCGGGCTCGGAGTACCCGACCGAGACGAGCCGGTCGCCCGCGTAGGTGAAGGTGGTGAGCGAGGCCAGCGTGCACTGGCGGCGGCGCGGGTCGTGCCAGAGCTTGCGGCGCTCGACGAAGCTCCTGACGATCCAGATCGGCAGCTGATGGCTGACGAGAACGGCCTCGTGGCCCCGGGCGGCGTCCCGCGCGGAGTCCAGCGCGCCCGACATCCGCACGACCTGCTCGATGTACGGCTCGCCCCAGGACGGGCGGAACGGGTTGGTCAGATGCCGCCAGTTCCCCGGCCTGCGCAGCGCGCCGTCGCCGACGCCGAAGGTCTTGCCCTCGAAGACATTGCCCGCCTCGATCAGCCGCTCGTCGGTGCCGAGCGGCAGCCCGTGGCTCTTGGCGACGGGGGCGGCGGTCTCCTGGGCGCGCTCCAGCGGGGAGGCGACGACATGGGTGATGTCCCGGTCCGCGAGATGCTCGGCCACCCGGTCGGCCATCTCCCGGCCGAGGTCGGAGAGGTGGTATCCGGGGCGGCGGCCGTAGAGCACGCCGTCGGGGTTGTGGACCTCTCCGTGCCGCACCACATGGACCACCGTCCGGGTGGTGTCGAGGCCGTTCCCCGTCCCCGTCCCCGTCTCCGTCCCCGTCTCCGTCCCCGTCTCCGTCCCCGTGCTCATGCCGTGGCCTCGGCGGCGGCCCGGGCGGCGGCGGGCAGCGCGGCGGCGATCCGCTCGACCGCCGCGTCGTCGTGGGCCGTGGAGACGAACCAGGACTCGAAGGCGGACGGCGGGAGATAGACGCCGTCGGCGAGCATCGAGTGGAAGAAGGCGTTGAAGCGGTACGCCTCCTGCCGCTTCGCCCCCTCGTAGTCGGTGACGGCGTCGGCGGTGAAGAAGACGGAGAACATATTGCTCGCCCGCTGCACCCGGTGGACCACGCCCGCCTCGGTGAGCGCCTCGGTGACCAGGCCCTGGATCGTGGCGGAGACCGCGTCGACCTTCTTGTACGCCGTGTCGTCCAGCAGCCGGAGCTGCGCCAGTCCGGCGGCGGTGGCGATCGGGTTCCCGGAGAGGGTGCCCGCCTGGTAGACGGGGCCGGCCGGGGCCAGGTGGCCCATCACGTCCGCGCGTCCGCCGAAGGCCGCCGCCGGGAAGCCGCCGCCCATGACCTTGCCGAAGGTCATCAGATCGGGTTCGACGCCGTCGACGCCGTACCAGCCGGCCCGGCTGGTGCGGAAGCCCGTCATCACCTCGTCGGAGATGTAGAGCGCGCCGTGCTCGCGGCAGAGGTCCTTCAGGCCCTGGTTGAAACCGGGCAGCGGGGGGACCACGCCCATGTTGCCGGGCGAGGCCTCGGTGATCACACAGGCGATCTCCCCGGGGTGCGCGGCGAAGGCCCGCCGGACCGCTTCGAGGTCGTTGTACGGCAGGACGACCGTCTCGCCCGCCTGCGCGCCGGTGACCCCAGGGGTGTCGGGCAGCCCGAAGGTCGCCACGCCGGAGCCGGCCGCCGCGAGCAGCGCGTCCACATGGCCGTGGTAGCAGCCGGCGAACTTCACGACCTTGGCGCGGCCGGTGAATCCCCGGGCGAGCCGGATCGCGGACATCGTCGCCTCGGTGCCGCTGGAGACCAGCCGCACCTGCTCGACGGGGGCGACCCGGGCGACGATCTCCTCGGCGAGGGCGACCTCGCCCTCGCCGGGCGTGCCGAAGGAGGTGCCGCGCGAGACGGCCTCCCGCACGGCGTCCAGGACGGCCGGGTGGGAGTGGCCGAGGATCATCGGTCCCCACGAGCAGACGAGGTCGACGTACTCCCGTCCGTCCGCGTCGGTGAGGTACGGGCCGGTGCCGGACACCATGAACCGGGGCGTACCGCCCACGGCCCTGAAGGCCCGCACGGGAGAGTTGACGCCGCCGGGCGTCACGACGGACGCGCGGTCGAAGAGCGCCTGCGAAACTGGGGCTTCGTATGAATACGCCACTTTGGTCCTGATCTGCGATTCGGGGTTCGGGCGGCCGGGGGCGGATGATCTCGGCCACGGGTGAGCGGGGAGCGGGATCTCCTCGTACGACGGAACGACGTCAGCCCCCTCACATCTGCGAAACTGGTGCGACACAGAGAAGGCTCACGGAATCCATGGTGTCAGAGGCCACGGTGTTCCTCGCGGACAGGTGTTTCACCAGGCGTGCGCGGGGGAGGTCACTGTCACGATGATCGGGTTGCGCGGCGGGGGCCGCGAGTGGTCGGGTGGAGATATGTATCGCGGCGGCGGACTGGGCGAGGGCACCGACGACCTGGGTCCCGAGCCTGCCCGGCGGGGCAAGCACCGGCGAGGCGACGCGGACGCGGATGCCATGGGAGGCAGGAACGGCCGCATGGGGGTGACCTACAAATACTTCGGCGCGCCCAATGGGGCGACGGCAGCGCGGGTCCCCATCTCGATGCGTCCGGAAGAACTCGGCGGGGACGAGCTCGGCATGGGCGGCCTCTTCACCAAGATCAAGCCAGAGACCATAGCCGCCATGGTGCTGATGGGAATCCAGGGCATGCCCCTCAGCAAGGTGCCGCCGCTGGAGCTGGTCGTGCTGCATCCGGACTACGCCGTGGTGAAGCTCCCGATGACGGTCGTGGACCCGCTCCGCGACATAGGCGAGGAATCCGTCGGCGCCGCCGCCTTCATCTGGTCCACCGTCCCCGACCGGGGCGGCCCTCGCGACGCCTTCCACGTCTACCGGCTGCTCCACGAGTGGCAGGATTTCAGCCTCCGGCTGCATGAGGCGGGACACCAGCCGTACTGCCTGGTCTGGCCCTGAGCCCTCGCCGTCGGCCGTCGCCCCGGGGCACTGTCAGTGCCGGGTCCTACAGTTCGAGGCATGGTGACCAACGCGGCGGCGGTACGCCTCGAAGGATGGACCGAAGGTGATCTCGCGCTGCTGCGCGCGAGCAACGCGCCCGAGCTGATGGAGCATCTGGGCGGCCCCGAGACCGAGGAGCGCCTCCTCGCCCGCCACCGGCGCTATGTCGCCCTGAGCGCGGACCGCACCGGCCCGGGCCGGGTCTATCGGGTGGTGGCGGACACCGGCGAGGACGCGGGCACGGTGACCTACTGGGAGACCGAGGAGTGGGGCGAGCCCGCCTACGAGATCGGCTGGGGCGTGCTCCCCGCCTTCCAGGGCCGGGGGATCGCCACCGCCGCCGCGCTCGCGGTGATAGCGGAGGCCCGCGCCCGGCAGAGCGGGCGGCGCTATCTGCATGCCTGCCCGAAAGTGTCGAACGAGGCGTCGAACCGGGTGTGCGCCAAGGCCGGGTTCGCTCTGGTGGGCGCGTTCGACACCGAGTATCCGGAGGGCAATCCGATACGGGCGAACCACTGGCGGTTCGATCTGACCGACCCCTGAGCGTCCACCGCTACCCGTTCAGGTGATTCGCGGCATTCCTCGCCGATGCCGGATCTGGGTGGGCAGGCTTCACGGAGCCGCATCCGTGAGGGGGAAATGGTGGGATTTTCACGTGATTACGGGCGCAGGATCACCGAGGGGCCGACTCCGGCGGACAGGGCCGGGGCGCCCGTTCTGCCGTATCCGAGCGGCTGGTCCGCGCTGGCGTTCTCCGGGGAGGTGCGGGCGGGCGCGGTCCTGACGCGACCGCTCGCGGGTGAGGACGTGGTGCTGTACCGGTTGCGGACGGGGGCGGTCCGGGCCGTGCGCCCCTACTGTCCGCACCTGGGCGCGCATCTCGGTCTGGGGCGGATGGAGGGGGACGACCTGGTGTGTCCGTTCCATCTCTTCGCGTTCGGCCCCGACGGCGCGTGTGTACGGACGGGCTACGGCACCCCGCCACCGCCCAGGTCGGAGCTGGAATCGCTGCCGGTGCGCGAGGCCAACGGGGCCGTCTTCGTGTGGCGGCACCACGACGGACGCGCCCCGGACTGGTCGATCCCCGACTGGCATGTGATCGGCCATCTGCCCGCCCGCAGCGCCGTGTGGGAACTGTCGGGGCATGTGCAGGAGGTCATCGAGAACTCGGTGGACGTCGGGCACTTCGCCACGCTCCACGGCTGGAAGAAGGCGGACGTCGGCGGTCCCGTCGCCTACGACGGAGCCGGCTTCCATGTGTCGCTGCGGGCGCATGAGTCGGCGCCGCTGCTGGGGGACTTCACGGTCGAGGTCGAGGTGGACGGATATGGACTGGGGTGTCTGCACGCCGATGTGTACACCTCGCGGGTCGGGCTGCGGATGTGCACGATGGTGATGCCGACCGCGATCGGCCCCAACCGGATGCAGTTCCGGCAGTTGAACCGGCTCACGTTCAGCCAACCGGGACGGCTCCCGGGCCCGCTCGCCCGTGCGGTGAGCCGGACCGCCACCCGGCTGCTGAACCGTGCGATCTTCCGTTCCAGCCGCGAGTTCACCGCCGCCGACTTCCCCATCTGGCACCACAAGCAGTACCGGCAGCCACCCCGCCTCACCCACGGCGACGGACCGATCGGCCCTTTCCGACACTGGGCGCGCCGCTTCTATCCCCCGCCCGAAGTCGCCGACCTCAGCGACCCCCAGCCCTGAGCCCCGACCCGGGAAGCCCGGCTGGCCGTTCCGTGCAGGACGTCGGGGAGGGCGGCGCGGGCACCACGGCGGCGGTCGCCATGCCGTTCGCGGCAAGGTCGAAGTGGTCCAGCACCACACTCCGCACCAGCACACCGGGGAAGTCCTCGAAACGGCCCAGGGTGTCCGCGATGGCGGCGGTGAGGGTTTTGGCCCGGACGACGCAGAGGAACCCTGAGTACCCCGGCCCCTCTTCCAGCCCGATGCCGCCTTCCGCGAAGCGGTCGAGGCCATCCAGGAAGTCCTTCTGCCCGTCGGTGAGCGGGGCGTCCAGCACGAGGTTGAAGTACCAGCTACGCACAGTTCCGGTGCTTTCCTGTGAACTGGTCAATCTTGTTCGCCTCTTCTCCCTGGCTGCTGGGCGTGGAGTACACCGTGACGTTCTTACTGCACGGACAGCAGATCACCCATCCCCACCGGTGGCGATTCTTGTCGTGCGTCACCTTGAGGCCCGCCGCTTCCGCCCTCTTGAGAGCCGCTTCAACGTCCTTCTTCTGGTGCCGGTCCCCGAGTCCCATGCCACCACGTTCTACGGGCAGACGGCTGGACAGACTGCCGAGCAGGAGGCAGATCACTCCAACGAGCGGTCCCCGGCGCTTTGGCTTGCCAGGGCGTACTGGAGCCCAGCGGTGCGCGGCCCGCCTCGGCCTCTTCGCTGCCGTGGTGCTGCTACGGCTTTCCTGCGTGGAGTCGAGTCTCGCCGCCGTCCTGCCCGTACGACCGCATCGGGGCCTGGTGCGCGCCGCCCCTGCTCCCGAAGGCGTGGGTGGACCAGACCGCCGACTGCGGCCGGATCGTCTCCCATCGTGCACGACAGCCGGGGTCGTGTTCACTCCAGTGAGATGGCGGGCATCCCGGGGTGCTGGAGGTGTTGCCCGGCCGCGTCGATGGTGAGGCGGAAGGTTTCCGGGCCGGGGTGGCCCGCCGTCGTGTGGGCGTCGAGCACCCCGCCGGAGGGCGGGGGCTCGGCCGCTACGGAGCCCGGTGGCCCGGGGAAGGGGAGGTGGCGGGGCTTGGGGTGTTTCTACAGCTCGCTGGAGCGGGCGAGGGTGAGCAGGCCGGTGAAGGCGGAGGGGGAGAGCATCAGGGTGGGGCCGGTTGGGTTCTTGCTGTCGCGGATGGGGATGGTGCCGGTGGTGGAGGTGTGGTCGGGGGCCCACTCGACGCACGCACCGCCGTTCACGGTGCTGTAGGAGGACTTGACCCACCGAAGCGGGGAGGAGTCGGTCTTGGCCATCGCGCATTGCCCCTTCGCGGCTTTTCGAGCATGGCAGTGGACAGTTCGCGGTCTGGATACCCGTGCGTCCGCGACTCCATGTGCGACCGAGCCCCACCGTTCCGGAAGATGGGAAACGGCGGGGCTCGGGGTGGTGTTGTACGGGTGACTAGACGGCGCTGGACCGGGCGAGGGTGACCAGACCGGCGAACGCGGAGGGGGAGACCATCAGGGTCGGCCCGGCCGGGTTCTTGCTGTCACGGACCGGGACGGTGCCGGTGGCGGACGCGTAGTCCGGGGCCCACTCGACGCAATCACCACCGTTCGAGGTGCTGTACGAGGACTTGACCCACCGAAGCGGGGAAGAGCTGGTCGTGCTCATTACAGATTGCCCTTTCGTAGCTGTTCGATCATGGCAACTGAGTCCGCCTGAGACATTGCCCCGAGCTGTAGTTGATGGTAGTTCCTCATCAACGGCAGTACGGATGACAGCTCACGGTCCAGATACGTATGCGTCTGCGACTCCACGTAGGACATCAGGGACCGTTCGGGCATCGTCAGAAGAAAGACCATCCGAGTGAAAGGCTTGTCCTCCGCCATGGAGTACGGCGCGATCTGAAGCCCGGTGTGGGGAAGTGCGGCGAACTCGATCAGCCGTGCCAACTGGGCGTCCATGACGTCGGCTCCGCCGATCGGTCGGCGGAGACAGCTCTCGTCCAGCACCGCGAAGATCTGCGGGGCAGGAGTTCGGACGAGCCCCGCTTGCCGCTCTATCAAATAGTCGACCCGCTCAACGGCCTGTTCGGGGGTGATGTCCCCACGCCGCACCGCCCCGGCAGCCATGGCGCTCGCGTACTCGCGCGTCTGAAGGAGACCGGGAATCACTCCCGACTCGAACAGCCTGATCTCCGACGCCCGGCGCTCATGCCCGACATAGTCCGGGAACCCCTGCAACAGTGCCGTTCTCCGCACCGCCAGACTCTGACGTTCGAACTGATCTCCGGTGTCGAAAACCCTATCAACGCTGGACGCGAAACGCTGAGTTGGCGGGCGTCGACCAATTTCCACGGCGGATACGTGCGACCCGGTGCACCCGAGCCTTTCGGCCATTTCCTCCTGGGTCCAGCCGCGCGCATCCCGCATAGTGCGCAGACGCGCGCCGAAAGCCGCCCCGGGCCCGCTCTCGGGGTCCAACTCCCTGCGGTTCGCCATCCCCACTCCCGATTCATCAAGCAATCTGCATCAGTTGAACCCGCTCCGGACGTACGCCACTCTGCCATCACCGAGTAGTCGTCGTACTACAGAGAGGAATATTCGGTGTCTGTCATGAGCGTTTTTCTGGAGGCGGCATGAGCGGCGGGCTCGCGGTGGGGGACATCGCGTACGACGCCGACACCAGGGCGCTGGGGGTCGTGATGGCGGAATGCGCGACGCACTACGCCCTCCGGCCGGTCGATGGCGGCCTGGAGTGGGAGGCGGTGCGGGAGGACGTACGGCCGCCCACGGACGCCGACCGGCTCTCGGCGGCCGTGGCCGAGCGGAACGCCAACAGCCGCAAGCGGACCTGGCAGTGACCCGCCGACACCCGACGGCGGCCCCGGCGGTCCCATAAGACCCCCGCTCCTGCGCGGCAGCGTCCCCCGGCGCTGCGGAAGATCGCGCGGAGCGGCGGACCCCCCGGCCGGGCGATGCGTGCCCGGCCGGGGGAAGGGGGAGCGGGCCCCGTGGCCCGTTCCCCGGCCCCGGCCGTCACCCGGTACCCACGCGGCGGCCGGGGCCATCCCCGTACCCACACCGAACGGACAGGAGACCAGGCAGTGCCACGCCGTACCCCAGCGGAGAAAGCAGCCGCCCGGAACCGCGTCATCGCCGACCGGAACACCGTCATCAACCGCTACGGCCAGGGCGACTCGCTCAGGGCCATCGCCCGGACGTACGACGTCCACGCGCCGTGGCTCGCGGCCCGCCTCACCCGCTGGGGCGTCGAGGTCCGCGCCCACGGCGGACATCCGACCTCCCACACCCACGTACACAGGGACGGCGACACCGGAGCCGTCACCGCCCTCCGCTGTCCCGACCCCCGCTGCGGACGCGTCACCCGCGTGGAGCGCGACCGCCTCGGCGAACACACCGTCCCGGCGAGCGGCACCCGCTGCGCGCTCTCCGAGGCCCAGGTGCAGGACAGGGCGCACACCGCCGCCGGGCCCGCCCGATGACATCCTGATCAGCATGAACAGACCGGAAATCCATCTCGCCGTCGCCCCCGGGCTGCGGCTGTTCGTCCCGTCGGAGTACCGCGAGGGCCGGACGCCCCTGATCACCGACGGCTCCTCGACGCTCGGCCATGTCATCGAGTCACTGGGCGTCCCGCTCACCGAGGCGGGCCGGCTGCTGGTCGACGGCGAGCCGGTGACGGTCGCTCACATCCCGCGCGAGGGCGAGAGCGTCGAGGTCTTCGCGGTCGAACGCCCGCAGCCGGTGCCCGGCGCCCCGCTGCGGTTCCTGCTCGACGTCCACCTCGGCACGCTCGCCCGGCGGCTGCGGCTGCTCGGCGTGGACGCCGCGTACGAGAGCGAGGACATCGGGGACCCGGCGCTCGCCGCGCTCTCCGCGAAGGAGCGGCGGGTGCTGCTCTCCCGGGACCGGGGGCTGCTGCGCCGCCGCGAGATCTGGGCCGGGGCCTATGTCTACAGCGACCGCCCGGAGGAGCAGTTGAGGGACGTACTGGAGCGGTTCGCCCCCGCGCTCGCGCCCTGGAGCCGCTGCACCGCGTGCAACGGGCCGCTGCGCGAGGCCGACAAGGACACGGTGCGGGACCAGTTGGAGCAGGGCACCCAGCGGTCGTACGACGTGTTCGCCCAGTGCTTCGCGTGCGAACGGGTGTACTGGCGGGGCGCGCACCACGCCCGGCTGGAGGCGATCGTCGACGAAGCGATGCGGGAGTTCGGCGGGGCGGTCGCGTAACTCACCTGGCGGACAAGGGAATTGATCACGATCACGGCGGCCATGACGGCGTGATCACCGGGGCCCGGAGTAGCGTGGCGGACGAGCTGATCGACCACCATCCCCCGGCCGTCCGCGCGTCGGCCTGAAGGAGGCAGCCATGAGCCGAACCGACGGAACCGACGGAACCGACGGAACCGACGGACCATCCGATCCGGGCGGTCCCGGTCCCGGTCCCGACCCGGAAGTCCTGGTCGTCGGCGCGGGACCCACCGGGCTGCTGCTCGCCGGGGACCTCGCCGCCGCGGGCGTCCGCGTCGCCCTGATCGAGCGCCGCCCGTCCGGCACCAGCTCCCTGACCCGCGCCTTCGCCGTGCACGCCCGGACCCTGGAGCAGTTGGACGCCCGCGACCTCGCCGACGAGCTGATCACCCGGGGGACGCCCACCAACGGCATCGTCTTCCTCGGCAGCACCGTCCTCGACCTCAACCGGCTGTCGACCCGCTTCCCCTTCGTGCTGGTCACCCCTCAGTACGAGGTGGAACGCCTGCTGGAGCGGCGCGCCCGCGCCGCCGGTGTCACCTTCCGCCACGAGACCGAGCTGACGAGCCTGACCCAGACCGCCGGCGAGGTCATCGCCGGGGTGACCTCGGCCGACGGCACCCACTCCACGATCCGCGCCCGCTACGCCGTCGGCACGGACGGCGCGCACAGCTCCGTACGCCGCCTGCTGGGGACGCCCTTCCCGGGCAAGGCGGTGATCCGCTCGATGATCCTCGCGGACGTACGGCTGACGGAGCCGCCCTCGGAGCGGATCGCGGCCTTCGCCACGGGCGACGCGGTCGCCTTCGTCGCCCCCTTCGGGGACGGCTGGTACCGGATCATCGCGTGGCGCCGCGACCGCCAGGTCCCCGACACGGCCCCCGTCGAGCTGGCGGAGCTGCGCGAGATCACCCGTGCCGTCTACGGCACCGACCTCGGCATGCACGACGCCCGCTGGGTCTCCCGCTTCCACTCCGACGAACGCCAGGTCCCCTCCTACCGGAACGGCCGGGTCTTCCTCGCGGGCGACGCGGCGCACGTCCACTCCCCGGCGGGCGGCCAGGGCATGAACACCGGCCTCCAGGACGCGGCCAACCTCTCCTGGAAGCTGGCCTCGGTCGTCCGGGGCGAGGCCCCCGAGCCCGAGACCCTCCTCGACAGCTACCACGCGGAACGGCACCCGGTCGGGGCGATGGTCGTCCGCTCCAGCGGCACGATGCTCCGTATGGTCGTCGCCCACACCCGGCCCGTGCTGGCGCTGCGCTCGGCCGCCATCCGCCTGCTCGCCGCCGTCCCCGCCGCCGGGGACCTGGCCGCCGGGCAGATCTCCGGCATCGGCATCTCCTACTCCCGGCCCCGGGGATCCCACCCGCTGACCGGGC
Organism: Streptomyces inusitatus; assembly: GCF_014651115.1. Classification (GTDB taxonomy): domain Bacteria; phylum Actinomycetota; class Actinomycetes; order Streptomycetales; family Streptomycetaceae; genus Streptomyces; species Streptomyces amakusaensis. The sequence continues at coordinate 75,356 of NZ_BMWG01000022.1, forward strand.
GGCGCGCCCCCGATCTGCGGCTGGCGGAGGGCCGTCTCCACGAGCTGCTGCGCGGCGGCACGCACATCCTGGTGGCACCGCCCGGAGCGAAGCCCTCCGAGGCCCCCTCCCCGGCGCGGACCGTCACCGCGCACTGGGCATCGGACCGGCGCGACGCGCTGCTGATCCGCCCCGACGGCTACATCGCCTGGGCGGGCCGGGCCTGACGCCCGGAGGGCGCCGGGGCGCATGACAGGGTGTTCCCATGCTCGTTCTGCGCTCCGCCGCCCTCTTCGTCGTCGCCGCCCTCTTCGAGATCGGCGGGGCATGGCTGGTGTGGCAGGGGTTCCGGGAGCACCGCGGCTGGATCTGGATCGGCGCGGGCGTCATCGCACTCGGCGCGTACGGCTTCGTGGCCACACTCCAGCCGGACGGCGAGTTCGGCCGGATCCTCGCCGCGTACGGCGGGGTCTTCGTCGCGGGCTCCATCGCCTGGGGCATGGTCGCCGACGGCTACCGGCCCGACCGCTGGGACGTGATCGGCGCGCTGGTCTGCCTGGCGGGGATGGCCCTGATCATGTACGGGCCCCGGGGGCGCTGAGCCGCTCGGCCCGGAGCCCCGGGGCGCTGAGCCTGCGGGGGGGGCGGGGCCCCGGGCCGAGCCCCGGCGGCTCATCACCCGCGCGAAAGCACCCGGTTCGGCTTCACGGCCGAGTGCGTCGCTCGGCCGCGTCGAACGCGGGCGAGAGCGGGGCCAGCGCCGCGCGGAGCTGGTCCGGCAGGGAGCCGGAAGGCACGACCAGCCCTCCGCCGCCGAAGCTCCCGGCGGCCCCTTCGTTCCCGGCCGGCTGGAGCCAGCCTTCCAGCGCGATGCGCACCGCCGCGGCGACACCTGCCGCGAGAACACGAGCCGTGTACGTTCCGGCGTCGTCCAGGCATTCGGCGATCACCGCCGCAAGAGGGTGCTCGATGCCGGCGGTGGCATCGAGGAACGCGTCGCGCAGCGCGGTCCGGGTGATGATCAGCAGAAGTGCCGCGTGTTCACGCTCACCGGTGTTCGTGTACTGCTCGACCACCGCTTCGGTGACGACATCGGCCAGGCGCGCTCCTGCGGGCCGGGCGGCGACCGCCGCCGCGATTCGCGCCTCCCGGTCCGCGGTGACAGCGGAGACGATCGCCTGTTCGCGGCTGGCGAAGTAGTTGTTGTAGGTGCGCGGCGAGACCCCGGCCGCCTCGGCGATGTCTTCGACCCGCACCTGGTCCGGTCCGCGCTCCATGGCCAGGCGCAGGGCCGCCTCACGCAGCGCCTCGCGTGTGGCCTTCTTCTTACGCTCCCGCAGCCCTGGTGGTGGTGTCGTCACGATGTCAGCGTTCCACACAGGAATGCGTGGACGCAAACTTGCGTGCACGCACATTTCCTGTCAGCCTCGATTCGGCCGAGACCGACAGAAGGGACGTCGCCATGCGCGCAAGGGGAATGACCTACAGCACCGGATTCGTTGTGCACGGCCAGATTTCCCACGAGCCCTTCGATCCCGCGGTGGTCCGGCGCGAGCTCGCCATCATCCGCGACCACCTGCACTGCAACGCGGTCCAGATCATCGGCGGCGACCCGGACCGGCTGGAGTCGGCCGCCGGCTTCGCCGCCGAACTCGGTCTGGAGGTCTGGTTCTCGCCCTATCCGCTGGAGCTGGATCCGGACCGGATCCTCGCGCTCTTCCGTGACTGTGCCGAGCGGGCGGAGCGACTCCGACGGCAGGGGGCCGCGGTCGTGTTTGTCGCAGGGGTCGAGCTGAGCGTGATGAACCGCGGGTTCCTGCCCGGAAAGAGCCCGGAGGAGCGGGTCGAGCAGCTCATGAGCCGACCCGAGCGACGGGCCGAGGCGATGCGTGAGCTCGGCGTGCGCGTCAACGCATTCCTCGGCGATGCCGCGGCCACGGTCCGCGAACGCTTCCAGGGCGCGCTCACCTACGCCTCCATCCAGTTCGAGCAGGTCGACTGGACGCCCTTCGACATCGTGACGTTCGAGCTGATCCGCTCCGCCGAGGTCGCCGACCGGTTCCGGGACGCCGTGCGCAGCCTGGCCCAGGGCCCGAAGCCGCTCGCCGTCACCGGCTTCGGCACCGCGGCCTACCAGGGCGCGGGAGACCGCGGTGGGCGCGTGCTGGAAGTGGTCGAGCACGACCCGCGAACCAAGGCACCTGTCCGGCTGAACGGCGCATACGAGCGGGACGAGGCAGGCCAGGCCGCATACCTGAGCGAACTCCTGGAAATCTTCGAGACTGAGGGCGTGGACAGCGCGTTCGTGTTCCTGTTCGCCCTGCCCGGCTATCCGCACCGCCCGGACGGCGACCCCCGGGACGACTTGGACCGGGCCGGCCTGGGCATCGTCAAACTCCTCGAAGGGCGCCGGGGAGAGACCTATCCCGACATGGAATGGGAACCCAAGGCCGCCTTCGCGGCAGTGGCCCGGCGGTATCGGAGGTGACAGACCCCTGGCGGACGGAAGCGGTATTCACCGAACTTGCCGCAGACCTCGCGCCGGTCCACCGCCGCCGCGATCCTCGGGCCGGCCCCCGCCTATCCTGGCGGCGTCGTTCGATCGATCACCCGCGCGAGGAGCAGGACATGACCACCGGTACCCCCGTCGCCGTCGTCACCGGAGCCAGCAGCGGCATCGGGGCCGCCACCGCGCGCCGGCTGGCCGCCGCCGGATATCACGTGGTGCTCGCCGCGCGCCGGGCGGAGCGGATCGAGGCGCTCGCCGGGGAACTCGTCTCGGCGGGCCACCGGGCCACCGCCCACACCCTCGACGTCACCGACCGGGCGGCCGTCGACGCCTTCGCCGCCGGTCTCGACCGCTGTGACGTACTGATCAACAACGCCGGGGGCGCGCTCGGCGCGGACCCGGTCGCCACCGGCGACCCCGCCGACTGGCGGCGCATGTTCGAGGTCAATGTGATCGGCACCCTGCACACCACCCAGGCCCTGCTGCCCGCGCTGACCGAGAGCGGCGACGGCACGGTGGTCGTCCTCACCTCCACGGCGGGCCACGGCACCTACGAGGGCGGCGCGGGCTATGTCGCCGCCAAGCACGGCGCGCACGTCCTCGCCGAGACCCTCCGGCTGGAGATCGTCGGCACCCCGGTGCGCGTGATCGAGATCGCGCCCGGGATGGTCAGGACCGAGGAGTTCGCCACGACCCGCTTCCACGGCGACGCCGAGAAGGCCGCCAAGGTCTACGCGGGCGTGCCCGAGCCGCTCACGGCCGACGACATCGCCGACACCATCACCTGGGCGGTGACCCGCCCGCCGCACGTCAACATCGACCTGCTGATGGTCCGCCCCCGGGTGCAGGCCTCCAACACCAAGGTGCACCGGGAGCTGTGAAGCGGCCGAGGCACCAAGGCTCTTAGCCTCTTAGGCTCTTAAGGCTCAGCCCTTCACGCAGATGACCTGCTTGAGCTTCGCCACGACGGCCACCAGATCGCGCTGCTGGTCGATGACGCGCTCGATCGGCTTGTACGCGCTCGGGATCTCGTCGACGACGCCGGGGTCCTTGCGGCACTCGACGCCCCGGGTCTGCTCCTCCAGGTCGGCTGTGGTGAAGCGCTTCTTCGCCTGGTTGCGGCTCATGGTGCGGCCCGCGCCGTGGGAGGCGGAGTTGAAGGACTTCTCGTTGCCGAGGCCCTTGACAATGTAGGAGCCGGTGCCCATCGAGCCGGGGATGATGCCGTAGTCGCCGCTGCCGGCGCGGATCGCCCCCTTGCGGGTGACCAGCAGGTCCATACCGTCGTACCGCTCCTCCGACACATAGTTGTGGTGGCAGGAGATGACCGGTTCGAAGGAGACCTTGGCCTTGCGGAACTCCTTGCGGATCACTTCCTGGAAGAGGCCCATCATGATCGCGCGGTTGTGCTTCGCGTACTCCTGGGCCCAGAACAGATCATTGCGGTACGCCGCCATCTGCGGGGTGTCCGCGACGAAGACCGCGAGATCCCGGTCGGGGAGGTCCTGGTTGTGCGGCAGCTTCTGGGCCTCGGCGATGTGGTGGGCGGCCAGCTCGGCGCCGATGTTCCGGGAGCCGGAGTGGAGCATGAGCCAGACCGCGCCGGTCTCGTCCAGGCACAGTTCCACGAAGTGGTTTCCGCCGCCCAGGGTGCCGAGCTGCTGGGTGGCCCGCTCGCGGCGGAATTTGACCGTGTCCGCGACGCCGTCGAAACGGCTCCAGAAATCGTCGAACCCCTCGGCCCGGAAGCCGAACACCCGGCTCGGGTCGACCGGCTCGGAGTGCATGGCCCGGCCGACCGGGATGACGTCCTCGATCCTGCCGCGCAGCCGGGAGAGATCGCCCGGCAGATCGTTGGCCGTGAGGGAGGACTTCACCGCCGACATGCCGCAGCCGATGTCGACGCCGACCGCCGCCGGGCAGACCGCGCCCTCCATGGCGATCACCGAGCCGACGGTGGCGCCCTTGCCGTAATGGACGTCCGGCATGACGGCCAGACCCTTGATCCAGGGCAGCGTGGAAACGTTGTGAAGCTGCCGCATCGCGATGTCCTCGACCGACGCGGGATCGGTCCACATCCGGATCGGGACCTGGACCCCCGGCACCTCTACGTACGACATACTTCCCCGATTCCCCCGATAAGCCATGAAAAACAATGAACCGCAAAACCGGTGCCAATGTCCGCGTAAGACCCAGCGGACCGGCAGCCACGGCAGCGCGTGCGATAGACATTGTGTCCATCGGCCGCCCTCGCGCGGCAACCGCTTTTCCGCTCGAAGGGAGCCCGGTACCGTGCAGCGAAAGGCGTACGCGCCCCGCCGTGAGGCAGCCCCGGCCCGGGGGATCAGACCCCGCGCGTCAATGGTGTACGTGCCCGTTCTCGTGGCGGGTCTCCTCGCGGCGCTGGCCACCGGCTGCACCGACGACTCCGGTGCCAAGGGCCCCGCCGGGGACGCCAAGCCCGGCAGCGGAACCCAGGCCGCCGCCCAGCCCGGGAAGTACCGCACCCTGCTGGAGCCCTGCGGTTCGGTGGGCCGCTCCACGCTCCGGGATCTGCTGCCGGGGGTGACCGGACTCCCGGAGACACAGCAGCGGAAGGCCCTGCGCGGCAGCGCGGCCAGCACCTTCGACACCGACCGCCGGGTGGGCTGCGGCTGGCGGGCCGACTCCCCCGACGCCTCGCACACCCTGAGCCTCGACTTCGAGCGCGTGGTGTCGTACGACCCCGCCGTGAGCGACAGCGACCGCGCGCAGGAGGTGTTCCTCAAGAAGTACCCCACCGCCCTGCGCCCGGCGAGCACCCCTTCCGGCACGGCGGGTACGGGGTCCGCGACGGCCGGCCCGGCGGGCGCGAACGAGACGGCCCAGACCATCCGTACCGAGGAAACCTCGCCGTCGTCGACGTCGTCGCAGAGCCCGTCGGACTCCTCCTCTTCCGGTCCCCCGGAAAGCACGGAGGGCACGGACGAGGGCCTGGAGAGCGACCCCGCCGACCTCGAACCGCGCATCCTCGACGACCTCGGGGACGCCGCCTTCATCAATGACACGCTCACCCCCGCCGGAGCCGGATCCACCGCGCAGCGGCGCACCGTGAGCGTGGCGTTCCGCACATCTAATGTGATCGTCACGGTCGTCTACACCGAGCAGTCCGGGCGTATCACCTCGGTTCCCGACAGTAAGGAACTCCAGGACAAGGCCCGGAGCCTGGCCGGGAAGCTGGCCGGCAAGCTCGGCGGCTGACGGCCCGGCGGGCGCGCCGCCCGCGCCCGGCGGCGGATCCGGCCGCCCGCCGGGGCCGCGTACCGTGGCCGTGGCCCGGCCACCGGCCACCGGCCACCGCCCACCGCCCACCGGCCTCCTCGCGACCTCACGACCTCACGACCTCTCACGATCTCCGACCGACGAAACCGAAGGAACCATGCACCGAACAGCCCCGCGCCTCGCCCGCATACTCGCCTGCGCAGCCGTCCCGGTGATGCTCGTCGCCTCCGGCTGCTCATCGGACTCCGACCCCAAGCCCGAGAAGCCCGCCGCGACCGGCGAGGCGAACGGCGGCGGCGAGGGCTCGGCCGCCGAGTCGGCGAAGCCCCCGGTGAAGAAGTCCCCGGCCGTCGAGCGCGAGAAGCTCGCCAAGCTCCCCGACGCCTGCAAGTCGATCCCCCGCGCCACGGTCGAGAAGCTGGTCCCCGAGACCAAGTCGAAGAGCGGCACCGCCGGCCGGTCCACGGACACCATGAGCCGCGCCGGCTGCTCCTGGAACAGCCTGGACGACAACGGCGTCAAGGGCTCCCAGTACCGCTGGCTCGATGTCTCCTTCCTCCGCTACGAGTCCGACGAGGCCCTCGCCGTCAGCGGCGCGCAGCGCGCCGAGGAGAGCTTCGCCAAGGAACTCTCCAAGGCCCAGGGCACCTCGGGCGCCAAGCAGGTCAAGACCGAGACCGTGAAGGGCGTCGGCGAGCAGGCCTCCGCCGTCACCTACCGGCTCCGCAAGACCGGCGAGGACTTCTCGTACGTCACAGTCGTGGCCCGCACGGAGAACGCCGTGGTCAGCCTGACCTACAACGGCACCGGCTACGCGGGCGCGGAGCCCCCGGCGGTCGCGGACCTGTCGAAGAGCGCCGTGTCCGCCACCAAGGACGCCGTCGGCGCGGTGACGTCCGCCAACAAGTGACCCCGGCGGCGAACGGCCCCCGCCTCCGGGACACCGGTCGAGGAGGGACCCGCACCGAGCAGCGGTACGGGTCCCTCTCTCCGGCCGCTCAGCCGTTGTCGGGCCCGGTCCGGTCGGCGAGGCGACCCGCCGCGAAGACATGCCGGATCCGGCGGAGAGCGTCCAACTCGGCCACCGGGTCCCCGTCGACGACGATGAGGTCCGCGCGCCTGCCCGGGGCCAGCACACCCGCGTCGCCGAGCCCGAGGGCGTGCGCGGCGTTCACCGTCGCCATGTCGAGGATCTCGGTGTTCCCGAACCCGATGGACGCGAAGAATTCGAGCATGCCGACGTAGTCGCCGAACCGTGCTCCCGGGACGCCCGCGTCGGTTCCGGCGATGAACCGGACACCGGCCTCGCGCATCTCCCCGATGGACTCGATCATCTGCTGGGCGCGTTCGGGTCCCATCTGCTTGAGGAACAGCTGCCAGTCCCCGGAGACGCAGCGGCAGACGGAAACATCGTTGTCCACGATCCGGCGGGTGACCTCCGGGTCGTAGACGATGCCCTCGGCGGTACGCCAGGAACAGTGCTCGATGGTCCGGACGCCGGCGTCCACGCACTGGCCGATGGTCTCCGTACCGTGTGCGTGGGCGGCCACCCCCAGACCGTGGTGCGCGGCCTCCCGAACGATCAGACGGAGCTGGTCGGGGGTGAACTGCGGCTCCCACATGCGCGGGCCGCCGGGGGTGAGCGCGCCGCCCGAGGCCATGACCTTGATCAGGTCGGCTCCGGCCGCCGCGTTGCGGGCGATCCGCTCGCGGATCTCCTCGTCCGTGGTGACCTCGCCGCCCAGGAAGCCGCAGTGCCCGCCGCGCGAGGTGATCGGCGCGGTCGCGGTGACGATCCGGGGCCCGGCGACGGCCCCCGAGGCAGCGGCCTCCGAGGCGGCGGTCTCCGAGGCGATGGAGTCGCGCAGCGCCACGGCGAGCCCGCCGCGGTCGCCGAGATCTCTTACGGTGGTCACCCCGGCGGCGAGCAGTTGCCGGGCCCGGTCCGCCATGGCCGCGGCCAGTTCGTCGGGGGTGGCGTCGACCACCGCGCTGACGAGGTCCGGACCCGCGTCGAAGGCAAGGTGGACATGACAGTCCATCATCCCCGGCAGCAGCGTCGCCCCCGGAGAGCGCAACCGGGGCACCCGCGCGTCGACCGACGCTTCCAGCTCGGCGGCGGAGCCGACGGCGGCGATGACCCCGGAGTCGACGTCGACGAGTACGGCGCCATCGGCGATCGGCCGATCCGCGGGTCCGGCGATGACACGATCAGCGGTGATCAATATCTTGCTCACGATTCCCTTTCGTGCAGAAACCTGGATATGGCGATCAGTTCACGGGCGTCGGCGTCCAGGTCCCCGCCGACGGGTATCGCCACGCGAACCGCGGACACCCCGGCGTACGGGGGCTCCGCCGTCGAATTCAGGGCCAGCGCTTCCGTGATGTACCGGGCGAGCCGGTCGGCGGGAGCACGGGCGAGGTCGGCCCCGGGCGCGACCCGGCTCAGATACGGGCTCAGCCGCACCAGCCCGTCGCGGCACTCGATGAACCTCCGGTAGAACCGCTGCTCCTGGGTGCGGTACCGATACGGACGGGGCCACCGGAAGCCTGCCCGCGGCTGGTCCAGGACCAGTTCCGGGTAGGCGGCGGTCAGCGCCGTCCACAGAGGAGTGAGTTCACGGTACATACGGCGGTGGTGCGCCACCGACCGCAGCCTGGTGAACAGCTGAACGGAGGCCGAGTAGCAGATTCCCGCGAGCGTGATCCCCATCGCCCAGTTGGAAATCGACCAGTTGACGGTGTTCAGCTCCTGGTGCGACCCGGGTTCACCGATGCGCAGCACCACCAGAATCATCCGGTTCACCGAGGTCAGGGCCAGCCCGAAGAGCCCCAGAGCCACGATCAGCAGGCCATAGCCGAAATGCTGGGCCGCTTTCCGGGCGTACCGCAGGGCCCACCGCCCGGAGGCCAGATAGGCATGGATGAAGTACGCGTTCCCGATGACGTAGAACGAGGCGATGGCCGGCTCCGCCATGTGCGGGGTGCTCAGGGAGTGACCGCGCATCGCCGCGGGTGTGACGGCCATGGAGACGACCAGGGCGATCAGGACGCCGACGAGAAGGGCGATCTCCGCCCGAAGCCGGCGGTCGTGGGCGGCGCGCGTGCCGCGCACGGAGAAGACGAAGAACAGATGGAGCGCGAAAAGCCCCGATATATAAATCCCGTTGAACGCCACCTTGCCGACTCCCACAGCCGTGGCGCTGTCGATCGAGCCGATGATCCCGGGAATGCTCAGAACCTCACCGACCAGCAACAGCGACAGACTGGCGACAAGGATGCGCAGCACCCGGTCATACGTGGCGCGGGCCAGATCGATGCTCTTCCAGAGCACCCCGACGGCCAGCAGGACGATCAGCGGAACCTGGAACATCACATCCACCCCCAACGGGGATGGAGCGCGGAGCGAAGGGGCCCGAGGGCGGAGTCCTCGGATGCGGGGAGGGTGACCCGGGACATCACCGACGACCATTCCAGAATGATGGTCGCGACCATCTCGGCCTCACGCTCGTGTTCCTCGCTGTACGCGGTGCGCCGCAACACGCTGGTGATGACGTCGTACGAGATGTTCGGCAGCAGGTCCTGCCAGACCTCGTGATCCGGCTCGCCCTCGTTGTGATCGGCGAGTATATGGCCGATCTCATGGAGGATGATGTGATCCTGGTGCGCCGGGCTGGTCTCCCGCTGATAGAAAATATAATCCGCGTCGCCCGCGGCGATCCACACGCCGAAGGGCCCCGATACGGGCAGGGCATAGGGAACGAGATGAATGGGGTGCCCACGGTATTCACCCAGAAGCCTGCACAGCTCATTCATCTGAATCGGGTGTTTTATACCGAGGCTTCTGAGAAAACGCTTGCAGCGCTTTCGTAATCTGCGCTCGTTCAAGGCCGTACCCCCGCTTGCAAGTCCGCCGGGCGCACCTCAGAAAACTATCCTCAGAGCGCGCTCCGCCCACCCGATCGTTGCCACCGGGTGGCCAGATTGCAAGAGTTCAACGGCTTCCATGACGATGTTGACTCAAAAAGACCTCACTGATTGCGGCAGCCCCACAAACCCGCCGAAACATCCTCGCCGCGGCCCTCCCCGGCCGCCGCGATTCGCGGGACGATGGCGGTGCCGAGCCGGTGCCGAGCCGGTGCCGACGGCGTACGAGGGGATCCGGCACGGCGCCCGCCGCGCCGGGGCCGAAGCTGCGCCGCCGGGAAAGCGGAATCCTGTTTACTGTCCGGTCCAGGAGGTTCCCATGGACGACGGACTCGCCGAGCGCCTCCGTCTCTTCCGCGAGAGCGGCCACGTCCGGCCCGCCGTGGCCGACTTCGTCGCCGCCGAGCTGGCCGCGCTCGCCGACGAGGGCCACACCGTCACCGAGGCGACGGCGGGCATGCTGACGAGCCATCTGGTCATGGCCCTCACCCGGCTTCTCGACGGATCAGCGGTCGAACCCTCCCCCGCCGACGAGCGGATGGCGTCGGAGCTGACCGCCCACCCGGCGGCGGTGGCGCGCGCCCGCGCCGTCGCCGCGCGTGCGGGCCGGGAGCTGGGCGGCGCGCTGCCGGAGACCGAGGTCGCCTTCCTCGGCATGCATCTGGCGGTACTCGGACGGCCGACCGCCCCCTGATGCTCATGCGCCCGCCGACGCCCCTGACGCCCCTGACGCCCCGCCAGCAGAGAAGGAGCAGCCAGCCATGAAGATCCTCACCGGTGGAGTCGGCAAGGCCGAGACCGCGGACGCGGTCAGGGAGCTGGGCCTCGGCGGCGTCGAGGTCATCGTCTCCAGCGACATGGACGCGGCGGTACGGCTCCGCTCGGGCGGGGCCGACTACTACCTCGGCACCTGCCACACCGGGGCGGGGGCCTCCCTCGGTGTGCTCGTCGCCCTGCTGGGGCAGGGCGTGTGCCACACCTTCGGGCGCTCCGTACCCACCCCGGAGGAGGTCGCGGAGCTGCTCCGGGGCGGCAAGCGGGTCTTCGGCTTCTCGCTGGACAGGATCGACACGGTCGCCCCCGCTCTCGCCCGTGCCATCGCCGACCGGACCTGAGCCGCCGGAGGCCCGGGGCACCGGAGGCCCGGGGCACCGGGCCCGAGGCGTCGAGGACCACGGCCCGGCACCCGAAGGAGTGATTCCGTGAGCAGCGCGGCTCTCGACTTCTCCCTCACCCAGCAGTTGACCGTGACGGGCCTCTGCGCGCTGTCGGCGTTCATCGCCCACCGGGCCCTCGCCGTCTTCAACGACGGAGTGCGCCCCTTCCTCCTGGACTTCGTCCAGGGCCGCACCACGCGCGGGGCCACCACCGCGGTCTCCTTCGGCCTCTCCGCCGGTTTCGTCTTCGGACTCGGCGCGCCGATGGCGCTCTCCACCGGGGTGCTCAACCCCTGGCTGCTCTTCCTCCCCACCGATGTCCTCGGGCTGCTCGCCCCCAGGAAGTGGCTCGCCCCGGTGCTGGGCGGGGCCTGGGGCGCGGTGGTCGTCCTCGGCCTGGACGGCGCGAACGGCCTCGCGCACGAGCTGCCCGTCGACTTCCTCACGGCGATGCGGCGGATGTCGACGCCGATCCTCTTCCTCTTCGCGCTCTTCCCGGTGCTCGCCGTCACCCGGCAGTTCGGCCGGCCGCTCGGCGCCGTCGCGGGGGTCCTCGAACTCGCCCTGACCGTGCTGACCATGAAGCTCTGGCCACAGATGTTCGCCGGTTCGCTCGCCATGGCGGCGGGCGTGCTGATGCTCATCGGGCTCGCCGTGGCACGGGATCTCCGCCGACGGCGGGCGGAGCGGGCCGAACAGAAAGAGGCGGAGGCGGAGGCAGGGGCTGAGGCAAGGGCTGAGGCAAGGGCTGAGGCAAGGGCAGAGGCAAGGGCAGAGGCAGGGGCGAGCACCCCACAGGCCGGGCCGCCCGGCGACGACCTCATGGCCTCCCTCTTCAGCGCGAGCGCGGCCCGCCTCCGCCGCCATCTGCCGCTCTTCATGCTGCTGGGCGCGGGCGTCGCCGTCCTCGCGCAGAGCCATGTCCTCGGCGGCGGCGAGGCCACCAGCTTCCTGATCGCCAAGGGCGACTACACCGAGGCCGCGCAGGTCGACTTCTACCGCGCCTTCGGCTTCCTCCCGCTGATCGCGACGACCGCACTGGCCTCCGGCGCGTACGGCATCGCGGGCTTCACCTTCGTCTACCCCATCGGCTATCTGATGCCGAACCCCGCCCTCGCGGCCCTCGCCGGGGCCGCGGTCTTCGCGGCCGAGGTGCTGGCGCTCTCCGCCATCGGACGGCTCCTCGGCCGGCTGCCCGCCGTACGCGACTCCTCGGAGCAACTGCGCGCCGCCATCACCGACGCGCTCCAGCTCGCGATCCTCTTCGGTTCGCTGCTGGCCGCCGAGGCCATGGGCGGCGGGCTCGGAATCATGGTCGTCGGCGGACTGTGGCTGCTCAACGAGGCGATGGGACGGCCCGTGGTGCGGATGGCTGCGGCCCCCGCCGCGGTGATCGCCAGCGGGGTGCTCCTCAACCTCCTGTACTGGCTGGACCTCTTCACCCCGGTCACCGGCTGACCCGTGGAGCCCCCATGAACCGACCGCACCCGCCGCCGCCCGTACTGCACACGGTCACCGGCCCGCTCCCCCTCCACCGCGTGACGGGCCCGGTGCTCGCCCATGAGCACCTCGTCCTCGATCTCGACCGTACGGGCGAGGGCGCGGCCGTCCTCGGCCGCCGGCACTCCCCGGCGGTCGCCGCCGAGCTGGCCGGGCTCCGCGAGGAGTTCGGACTCTCCCTGGTCGTCGAGATGACCTGCCGGGGCATGGGCCGCGACGTACCCGCGCTGGCAGAGATCTCCCGGGCCTCGGGCGTCGCCGTGACCGCCGCCACCGGCTGGTACCACGAGCGCTTCCACACCCCCGAGACCGTCGGCCGCGAGGTGGCGGAACTGGCGGAGACGCTGGTACGGGAGATCACCGACGGCATCAGTACCAGCACCGGCACCGGCACCGAGGCCGTCCGGCCCGCCGTCATCGGCGAGATCGGCAGCCACGGCGAGACGCCGAGCGGACCCGAGGCCCGGGTGCTGCGCGCGGCGGCGCGGGCGGCGCTGGCCACCGGCCTCCCGGTCGCCACCCACGCCGGGCTGGGCCGGGGCGGACCCGCCCAGCTCGATCTGCTCGCCGGGGAGGGGCTCGCCCCCGAGCGGATCGCCATCGGCCACCAGGACCTGCTGGACCGCCCGGCGACCCATCGCGCGCTGGCGGCGGCGGGCGCGTACGTCTCCTTCGACACCGTCGGCAAGGAGCACTACCGCAGCGACGCGACCCGGCTGCGGCTGCTGCTGGCGCTGCTGGACGCGGGCCACGCGGACCGGGCGCTGCTGAGCTGCGACATCTCGCGCCACGGCTATCTGCGGACCGAGGAAGGACAGGGGTACGGGCATCTCCTCCGGGTTTTCCTGCCGAGGCTGCGCGCGGCCGGCGCGGACGAGGAGCTGCTCGACCTGATCACCCGGCGCAACCCGCTGCGCCTCCTCACCGGCACCGACCCCGGCCCGCGCCGCCCGCGCCCCACCCCTCAAGCAGAACTCGATCCGCGCACCCCGCAGGAGCCCTGATGCCCGCCGTCCCCCGTACTCTCCCCCGTACCTTTCCCCTCCCCACCGTCCCGCTCCAGGACGCCATCGCCCGGCAGTTCCGCCTCCTGGAGTGCACGGCCGCCCACTTCGAGGGCCAGGAGCTGTTCACCGCGGACGCCGGGGTCGTGCCGGGCCTCGGCCGCCCGCTCGCCACCGCCCGGGTGGAGGCGGTACTCGCCGACTTCCTCCACGCGCCGGACGCGGCCCTGGTCCAGGGCGCGGGCACCGGGGCGATCCGGGCCGCCCTGCACGCCATGGCCCGCGCCATGGCGCGCTCCGCCGACCCCCGGGAGCGGGAACGCGAACTCCTCATCCACCGCGCCCCCGTCTACCGCACCACCGGCACCACCCTGCGGAGCATGGGAGTGCGCACCGCCGAGGCCGACTTCAACGACCCGGACGCGCTGCGCACCGCGCTCGGCCGCGCCCGCTGGGCCTATATCCAGCACACCCGCCAGCGCCTCGGCGACTCCTACGACCTCGGCGCGACCCTCGCCGCCTGCCGGGAGGCGGGGGTGCGCACCATCGTCGACGACAACTACGCGGTGCTGCGGGTCCCGGCCTGCGGGGTCGAACTCGGGGCGGATGCCTCCTGCTTCTCCCTCTTCAAGCTGCACGGGCCGGAGGGCGTCGGCATCGTCGCGGGCGCCCCCGACCTCGTCGCCCGGGTCCGCGCCGACAACTACTCGGGCGGCGGCCAGGTCCAGGGCCACCAGGCGCTGGACGCCCTGCGCGCCCTCACCCACGTACCGGTGATGTGGTCGATCCAGTCCCGGGTCACCCAGGAGATCGCCGACCGGCTGAGCGCCGGGGAGGTGCCGGGCGTGGCGGAGGTGGCGATCGCCAACGCCCAGGACCGCTGTCTGCTGGTGCGCCTGGACCGTCCCGTCGCCCGCGAACTGCCCGCCGTCGCGGCCCGCTTCGGGGCCGCGCCGCACCCCGTGGGCGCGAACTCCCGCTACGAGATCGCCCCGCTGATCTACCGGATGTCCTCCTCCACCCTGGACGACTGCCCCGGGCTCGCCGACTGGACCGTGCGCGTGAACCCGATGCGCGCGGGCGCGAACCTGGTCATCGGCCTGCTCCGCAGCGCCCTCGCGGCAATCCCCGAGCCCGCCGCCGACCTCGCCGAGCCGACCGGGCCCGCCGGGCCCACCGAGCCCACCGAGCCCACTGAAACGGCTGTCGCGACGCCCCGGGCCTGACCGCCGTGTTCCTCGACACCGTCCTCGCCCGCAACCCCGCCCTGGTGACGGCCGCCGCCGCCCTCCACCAGCGGGGCGACATCCCGCCCGACACCTATGTCATGGATCTCGACGCCGTCGAGTCCAACGCCGCGCTGCTCGCCGCCGAGGCGGACCGGCTCGGTCTGACCCTCTGGTTCATGGCCAAACACCTCGGCCGCAACCCCGAGCTGATCCGGGCGATCGCCCGCGCCATCCCCCGGTACGCGGCCGTCGATGCCGCCGAGGCCCGGGCCCTCGAAGCCGCCGGGGCCCGCCCCGGCAATCTCGGCCATCTCGTGCAGATCCCGCGCCGCGCCCTGCCCGGGCTGCTCGCCCTCCGGCCCACCGCGGTCACCGTGTACGACCTGGCCAACGCCCGCGCGGTGTCCGAGGCGGCGGTACGTCTGGGGTACGCGCAGGACATCCTCGTACGCCTCGAATCCGCGCCCGGCACCGGCCATCCCGGCCAGGAGGGCGGGGTGCCCCTCCCGGCGCTGGCCGGTTTCGCGGCGGCGGCCGGGCGGCTCCCCGGGGTGCGGATCGCGGGGGTCACCGCCTTCCCCTGTCTGCGCTGCGACCCGGTCACCGGGGAGCCCCGCCCGACGCCGAATCTGCCGCTCCTGCTGACGGCGCGCGACACACTGCGCGGGCTCGGACACCGCGATCTCTCCGTCAGCGCCCCCGGCGCGACCTCCGTGGCCGCGCTGCCGCTGCTCGCCTCGGCGGGCGCGACCCACGCGGAGCCCGGTCACGCCCTCACCGGCACCACGCCCCTGCACGCGGTGGATCCGCACCGGCCGGAGAAACCCGCGTACGTGTACGTCACCGAGGTCGCCCACACCCTCGCGGACGGCCGCCCCGCGCTCTTCGGCGGCGGCTTCTACCCGCGCGGCCGGGTGGCGAGCGCCCTGCTCCCGCGCAGCGGGGCCCGGCTGCGGGTGGCGGACGCGCCCGCCGGGAACATCGACTACTACCGGCTGCTCGCGGCCCCCGGGGCCGAGGCCGGGGCCGTGCGGACCGGCGACACGGCGGTGCTCGCCTTCCGTACCCAGATCTTCGTCACCCGCTCGACGGTCGCCGTCGTCGCGGGCCTCTCGGGCCTCTCGGGGGGCTCCACCCGGCTGACCGGCCTGTACGACTCCCGGGGCCGCCCCCTCTGAGCCCGGGTACGCCGAGGGCCCGCGCCCCGGCCGCCCCGAAGAAAGGGGACGACCGGGGGCACGGGCCCGGGATTCGGCTACGCGCCCAGCAGCTTGCGGACGCGCTCCATGCCGACCGCCAGCAGCAGCGTGGGCAGCCGCGGCCCGGTCTCCCGGGTCACCAGCAGCCGGTAGAGCAGGGCGAAGAACGTCCGCTGGGCGATCTTCAGCTCAGGGGTCGGCTTGGCGTCCGGCTCCAGCCCCGCCATCACCTTCGGCACCCCGTAGACCAGGGTGGTCAGGCCGTCGAGAGACCAGTGCGACTCCAGGCCAGCCAGCAGCCTGCGCAGCGACTCACGGCCCTCGTCGTCCAGCGAGGCGAGCAGCTCGGCGTCCGGCTCCTCGCGCACGATGGTGCGCGCGTCGGCCGGGACCTGGCTGGTGATCCAGTTCTCCGCGCGGTCCAGCCTCGGCCGGGCCTCGTCGAGCGAGGCGATCGGATTCTCCGGGTCCAGCTCGCTCAGGATGCGGATGGTCTGCTCGTCGTGCCCGGCGGTGATGTCCGCGACGGACGCCAGCGTGCGGTACGGCAGCGGCCTCGGGGTGCTCGGCAGCTCCCCGACGGCGGTGCGCACGGCGCGGGAGTACGCCGCCGCGTCGGCGGGCAGCGCGGAGCCGTCCGCGACCTTCGCGGCGAGCTTGTCCCACTCGTCGTACAGCCGCTGGATCTCCTGGTCGAACGCGATCTTGAAGGCCTGGTTGGGGCGGCGGCGCGCGTACAGCCAGCGCAGCAGCGGCGCTTCCATGATCTTCAGCGCGTCGGCCGGGGTGGGGACCCCGCCCTTCGATGACGACATCTTCGCCATGCCGCTGATGCCGACGAAGGCGTACATCGGCCCGATCGGCTGCTTGCCGCCGAAGATGCCGACGATCTCGCCGCCGACCTGGAACGAGGACCCGGGCGAGGAGTGGTCGACCCCGCTCGGTTCAAAGATCACGCCCTCGTACGCCCAGCGCATCGGCCAGTCGACCTTCCACACCAGCTTGCCGCGGTCGAACTCGCTCAGCCGGACGGTCTCGGTGAAACCGCAGGCCGAGCAGGTGTACGTCAGCTCGGTGGTGTCGTCGTCGTAGGCCGTGACGGTGGTGAGGTCCTTCTCGCAGCCGCCGCAGTAGGGCTTGTACGGGAAGTAACCGGAGGAGGTCGCGCCGTCGTCCTCGCCCGCCGCGCCGGAGCCCTCGGCGGCCTCCAGCTCGGCTTCGTCCACCGGCTTCTGCGACTTCTTCGGCGGGGCCTTCTTGGTGCGGTACTGGGCGAGGATCGCGTCGATGTCGCCGCGGTGGCGCATCGCGTGCAGCACCTGCTCGCGGTAGGCCCCGGAGGTGTACTGCGCGGTCTGGCTGATGCCGTCGTACTCGACGCCCAGCTCGGCCAGGGACTCGACCATCGCGGCCTTGAAGTGCTCCGCCCAGTTCGCGTGGGGGGAGCCCTTGGGCGCGGGCACCGAGGTCAGCGGGCGGCCGATGTACTCGGCCCAGCTCTCGTCGACGCCCTCGACGCCGGCCGGCACCTTGCGGTACCGGTCGTAGTCGTCCCAGGAGATCAGATGGCGGACCTGGTAGCCGCGGCGGCGGACCTCGTCGGCGACCAGGTGCGGGGTCATCACCTCACGGAGATTGCCCAGGTGAATGGGGCCGGAGGGGGAGAGTCCGGACGCGACGACGACGGGGGCGGTCGCGGCCGACGGTTTCGCCCCGGGCGCACGCCGTTCCGATTCCGCAATGACCTCGTCCGCGAAACGGGAGACCCAGTCGGTCTCGGTGCTGCTCTGAGCCACGATCGGCACGTCCTTCTTCCTCAATCGTCGGTTGAGGCCATTCTCCCAGACGCGCGGACCCGCTCCGGGGTTTTCCACAGCTGCGGAGAGTGAGCCCGGTCCCCCGTGGGACACTTGACATCCACATACCCCGACCTTCAGGAACGGAAGATCATGGCCGCGGTCCCTTCCCTCGCCTCGCATGTGCAGCAGCGCCTCGCGGACGCCCTCTCGGCAGCCCTGCCGGAGGCCGGCTCCGCCGACCCGCTGCTGCGACGAAGCGACCGGGCCGACTTCCAGGCCAACGGCATCCTGGCACTCGCCAAGAAGACGAAGGCCAATCCGCGCGAGCTGGCGGCCAAGGTCGTCGAGGCGATCGGGGCCGATGACGCCCTCCAGGAGATCGAGGTCTCCGGACCGGGCTTCCTCAACATCACCGTGAGCGACGCGGCGATCGTCCGCACACTGGCCGCCCGCGCCGCCGACGACCGTCTCGGCGTGCCGTTCAACGAGCACCCGGGCACCACGGTGATCGACTACGCCCAGCCGAATGTGGCCAAGGAGATGCACGTCGGCCATCTGCGTTCGGCCGTGATCGGCGCGGCGATGGTCGAGATCCTGGAGTTCACCGGCGAGAGCGTGATCCGCCGCCACCACATCGGCGACTGGGGCACCCAGTTCGGCATGCTCATCCAGTATCTGATCGAGCACCCGCACGAGCTGGACCACAAGAGCGAGGGGGAGGTCTCCGGCGAGGAGGCGATGTCCTCGCTGAACCGCCTCTACAAGGCCTCGCGCGCCGCCTTCGACTCCGACGAGGAGTTCAAGGCCCGCTCCCGGGACCGCGTGGTCGCCCTCCAGTCGGGCGACCCCGAGACCCGCGCCCTGTGGCAGCGGTTCGTCGACGAGTCGAAGATCTACTTCTACTCGGTCTTCGACCAGCTCGACATGGAGATCCACGACGCCGACGTGGTCGGCGAGTCCGGTTACAACGACATGCTGGACGAGACCTGCCGGATCCTGGAGGAGTCGGGCGTCGCGGTCCGCTCCGAGGGCGCGCTCTGTGTCTTCTTCGACGACGTCAAGGGCCCGGACGGCAAGCCGACCCCGCTGATCGTCAAGAAGTCCAACGGCGGCTACGGCTACGCGGCCACCGATCTCTCCGCCATCCGCGACCGGGTCTCCGCCCTCAAGGCCGACACCCTGGTCTATGTGGTGGACGCCCGGCAGGCCCTGCACTTCAAGATGGTCTTCGAGACCGCCCGCCGGGCCGGCTGGCTCAATGACGAGGTCAAGGCGGTCCAGCTCGCCTTCGGCACGGTCCTCGGCGCGGACGGCAAGCCGTTCAAGACCCGTGAGGGCGAGACCGTGCGGCTGGTGGACCTGCTCGCCGAGGCGGTGCAGCACGCCACCGCCGTCGTCCGCGAGAAGGACAAGCAGAACCGGCTGACCGAGGCCGAGATCGCCGAGCGCGGCGAGCAGGTCGGCATCGGCGCGATCAAGTACGCGGACCTGTCGACCTCGGCCACCCGCGACTACCGCTTCGACCTGGACCAGATGGTGTCCCTCAACGGCGACACCTCCGTCTATCTCCAGTACGCGTACGCCCGGATCCAGTCCATCAAGCGCAACGCCGGCGAGTTCCGCCCGGCCGCCCACCCCGAGCTGCCCCTCGCCCCCGCCGAGCGCGCCCTCGGCCTCCACCTCGACCGGTTCGCCGAGACCGTCGCCGAGGTGGCCGCCGCCTACGAGCCGCACAAGCTGGCCGCGTACCTCTACCAGCTCGCCTCACACCTGACCAAGTTCTACGACCAGTGCCACGTCCTGAGCGCGGACAACCCGCCGGAGGTCGTGGAGAACCGGCTGTTCCTGATCGACCTGACCGCCCGCACCCTCCACCAGGGCATGGCCCTCCTGGGCATCCGGACCCCCGAGCGCCTCTAGCCTCTCTGTCCCTGAGGGCCCCGGCCGATGACGGCCGGGGCCCTCACGGCTGCTCAAGCCAGGGGGTGGGAGGTCCGCCCCGAGGCCTCGTCGATCTCGGTATGGGCTTTTCTGAGGAGCTGGGACGAGATGTCCATGAGCGCGCGGGCCGCCGCGATCTCCTCCCCGACCCGGAGCTGTTCCGAGTCGGACGGGTGGCGCTGCGCATGGCCGTGACCGCGCACTTCCGTCCCGTCCGCGAGTCTGACCATGGCGGCGGCGCGGGTGCTGTCGCCCTCCTCGCGGAATTCCAGCTCGATGTGCCATCCGACGAGTGTCTGCATGGTGGATCACCTCCAGCGGTACGTCTCCAGGGTGCGCCCGAAGGCGGCAGATCACCACTTTCCGGCGGGCCGACGCCCTCCACGACTTACCTTCTGGTGAGTACCGCACTAATTAGTCGGTACTTGTGGGTCGTGCGGCGCGCGATGAGGATCGGGGAACACCCCAGGCCATTCACCGAGGAGCCTCCCCATGTCCGCGCCCGTCTCTCCCTCCGCCTCCCCTTCCTCCTCCCCTTCCTCTTCCTCCCCCGGCTCCGTCTCCGTCTCCGTTCTGGGCCTCGGCATGATGGGATCGGCCCTCGCCTCGGCGCTGCTCGACGCCGGTCACCGGGTGACCGTCTGGAATCGGACCTTCGCCAGGACCGGTCCGCTCGCGGACCGGGGCGCGGTCGCCGTACGGACGGCGGCCGAGGCCGTCGCGGCGAGCGAGCTGGTGATTCTGTGCCTGCTGGACAACGGGAACGTGCGGGAGGTCCTCGACTCGCTCGGCGAGGAGGCGGCGGGCCGGACGCTGGTCAATCTGACCAATGGGACGCCCCGGCAGGCGCGTGATCTCGCGGTGCGGGCCGCTGGGCGCGGGGCCCGCTATCTGGACGGCGGGATCATGGCGGTTCCCCAGATGATCGCGGGACCGGCCGCCTATGTCTTCTACAGCGGCGACGAGAAGGCGTTCGGGGAGTACGAGTCCGCCCTCGCCGCGTTCGGCGGCGCACAGTTCGTCGGGGCCGACGCCGGTTTCGCGGCGCTCTACGACATCGCCCTGCTGACCGGTATGTACGGCATGGTGGTGGGCGTCCTCCAGGCGTTCGCGCTGGCCCGTACGGAGAACATCCCGGCGACCGAGGTCGCCGGCCCGCTCACCGATTGGGTCGGCGCGATGCTGACCGGCGCCCGGCCCTGGGCCGAGGCGATCGACTCGGGTGAGCACCTCACCGATGTCTCCAGTCTCGCGGTCAATCACGCGGCGGTACCCAACTTCGTGGAGACCTTCCGGGACCAGGGTCTGGACCCCGCCTTCTTCGAGCAGTTGCAGAAGCTGCTGGAGCGCGGGATCGAGCGGGGGCACGGCGCGGACGGCCTCTCCCGACTGGCTGACCTGTTGAAGAAGTAGCGGCTCGAAACAAGCTCTCACACCTGTTTCGATGGCTTTGAGGGGTCAACAGCCCACGGAAACATATGCGTTGTGAAAGTGGATTCACATTGGTCTATACCTTGACTGGACCCCGTCAAGGCGCTTCAGTAGAGCGAACCCCCACCACCACGGCGCACCGGGACACCCCCGGACTCCCCCCACCGGGCGGACCCGGTACGGCCGTTGACGCACGAAGGAGACACTCCGTGCTGAAGCAGCGCATCAAATCGGTGCTCGTCGCCGTACTCGCCGCCGCGGGACTCGCGGCGGCCAGCCTGATTCCCACGGCGACGCCCGCCGCGGCCGACGAGTGCACCTCGGCCCCCAACTGGCGCGCCGGGACGAATTACGTCCAGGGCAATGTCGTCAAGTACACCGACGGCAACTACTACATCGCCGAGCACGCCAACCCCGGCTACGACCCCACGGTCAGCACCTGGTTCTGGAACCCGCACACCTGTAGTGGTGGCGGGAACCCCAACCCGAGCGGCTTCGTGGTGACCGAAGCACAGTTCAACCAGATGTTCCCTGGCCGGAATGCGTTCTACACGTACAAGGGTCTGACGGACGCGCTGAGCGCGTTCCCCGCCTTCGCGAAGACCGGCAGCGACACGGTGAAGAAGCAGGAGGCCGCGGCCTTCCTGGCCAACGTCAGCCACGAGACCGGCGGCCTGGTCCACATCGTCGAGCAGAACACCGCCAACTACCCGCACTACTGCGACCGCACCCAGCCCTACGGCTGCCCGGCCGGGCAGGCCGCCTACTACGGCCGCGGCCCGATCCAGCTCAGCTGGAACTTCAACTACAAGGCCGCCGGCGACCACCTCGGCATCGACCTGCTGAACCAGCCCTCGCGGGTCCAGACGGACGCGGCCGTGGCCTGGAAGACAGGCCTCTGGTACTGGAACACCCAGACCGGCCCCGGCACCATGACCGGCCACTCCGCCATGGTCAACCAGTCTGGTTTCGGCCAGACCATCCGGGCCATCAACGGCTCGCTGGAGTGCAACGGGGGCAACCCGGCCCAGGTTCAGAGCCGGGTGAACAAGTACACCCAGTTCACTCAGATCCTGGGCGTGCCGACGGGCGCCAACCTCTACTGCTGATCGGAAAGGGAGAGCGCTCCCACACGCCGCGGGCCGGGGTCTCCACCCCGGCCCGCGGTGTGTTCGCAGGTCAACAGGGGTTCATATCAAGTGGGTTACTACGGAATCTCGCATTGGTCTATACCTTGACTGCACCCCTCGGGGGGCGCTTGGGTGTGGCGTACACCCCGCCACGGCGTGCTCACGGTCATCTCTGTTCCCAACAGACCGTTCAGGCATGTCCGTTGACGCACGAAAGGCATAGTCGTGCTCAGAGAACGAATGAAGTCACTCATGGTCGGCGTAGTCGCGGCCGGATCCCTCGCGGCGACGGCGCTCATGCCGACCGCCACGGCCTCCGCCGCCACCCCCGTGGACGAGTGCGCGATCGCGCCCACGTGGACCGCCGGAGCCAACTACCAGGCCAATGACATCGTCAAGCACAGCGACGGCAAGATCTATGTCGCCGAGCGGGACAACCCGGGCTACGACCCGACCGTCAGCACCTGGTACTGGAACCCGTACACCTGTGGCGGGAACGGGAACCCGAACCACAACAGCTTCGTGGTCACCGAGGCCCAGTTCAACCAGATGTTCCCCCGCCGGAACCCCTTCTACACGTACAAGGGTCTGACGGACGCCGCCAAGGCCTTCCCGAAGTTCGCCCACACCGGCACGGACACGATGAAGAAGCAGGAGGCCGCGGCCTTCCTCGCGAACGTCAGCCACGAGACCGGTGGCCTGTACTACGTCGTGGAGCAGAACAAGGACAACTACTCCCACTACTGTGACCGCGACCAGTCCTACGGCTGCCCGGCGGGCCAGTCCGCGTACTACGGCCGCGGCCCGATCCAGCTCAGCTGGAACTTCAACTACAAGGCCGCCGGTGACTTCCTCGGCATCGACCTGCTGAACAAGCCGCAGCTCGTCGAGGAGAACCCGGCGATCGCGATGATGACCGGTCTCTGGTACTGGAACACCCAGGACGGCCCGGGCCCGATCACCGGCCACGACGCGATGGTCAGCGGCGCCGGTTTCGGCCAGTCGATCCGCTCCATCAACGGCGCTCTTGAGTGCGAGGGCGGCAACCCCCGCCAGGTCGAGAGCCGGATCAACCGCTACAAGCAGTTCACCCAGATCCTGGGCGTGCCCACCGGTGCGAACCTGTCCTGCTGACAAGCTGACCGCATGACCGCATGACGACGGGCCGGGGAGCGACTCCCCGGCCCGTCTCGGTTTTCCACGGCTCAGAGGGAGCGCGCGACCTCGGTCGCCCAGTAGGTGAGGATCATGTCCGCACCCGCCCGCTTGATGCCCATGAGGCTCTCCAGGATCGCCTTGTCCCGGTCGATCCAGCCCCGCTCGGCGGCGGCCTCGACCATCGCGTACTCACCGCTGATCTGGTACGCCGCGACCGGCACATCCACCGAGTCGGCGATCTTGGCGAGAATGTCCAGATAGGGCCCGGCGGGCTTCACCATGACGATGTCGGCGCCCTCGTCCAGGTCCAGGGCCAGTTCGCGCAGCGACTCGCGCACATTGGCGGAGTCCTGCTGATAGGTCCTGCGGTCTCCCACCAGGGACGAGCCGACCGCCTCCCGGAAGGGCCCGTAGAACGCGGACGCGTACTTGACGGTGTACGCCAGGATCGCCACGTCCTCCTTGCCGATGGTGTCCAGCGCGTCCCGGACCACCCCGACCTGGCCGTCCATCATCCCGCTGGGGCCGACCATATGGACGCCCGCGTCGGCCTGGACCTGGGCCATCTCCGCGTACCGCTCCAGCGTCGCGTCATTGTCGACCCGGCCGTCGGCGTCCAGGACCCCGCAGTGCCCGTGATCGGTGTACTCGTCGAGACAGAGATCCGACATGATCACCAGATCGTCGCCCACCTCGGCGCGCACATCGCGGATGGCGACCTGGAGGATCCCGTCCGGATCCGTGCCCGCGCTGCCCAGCGCGTCCTTCTTCGCGTCCTCCGGCACCCCGAAGAGCATGATCCCGGAGACCCCGGCCTGCCGGGCCTCGACGGCCGCCTTCCGCAGCGTGTCCCGGGTGTGCTGCACGACGCCCGGCATCGCGGAGATCGGCACGGGCTCGCTGATGCCCTCCCGTACGAACGCGGGAAGGATCAGGTCGGAGGGGTGCAACCGGGTCTCGGCGACCATACGGCGGACGGCGGGCGAGGTCCGCAGACGGCGGGGCCGGGTGCCCGGAAAGGATCCATACACACTCATGCCCCCAACGCTACGCCCCGGCCGGCGAGAGCTTTACGCAGGTGCAGGGTGAGACCGATCTCGGAGACGTTTTTGGCCAGCTCGAAGTTGACCCAGGAGGCGATGTCGACCAGCGGCAGCCCCTCGCCCCAGGGGAGCCCCCGGGTCCGCTCGACGGAGTCCAGGTCGCTGTCGCCGAGCCTCAGCAGCTCCGCCCGCCAGCGGTCCTTCAGCTCCTGAACCCACCGGACCGCGCCGTCCGCGCCGCCCGGCCAGAAGATCTCCTCCCGCTCCGGCGACCCGCCGTCGAAGCAGTGCCCGAGCGTGGTGGTCCACCAGTAACCGATGTGCCAGGTGAGCCAGGCGATGCTGGTGGTGGGCACCGGGTCGGGCTCGGGCACCTGCCAGTCGGGGACCCACCGACCCCGCTCGTCCTCGCGGACCGTCCAGGCCCCGGGCGCGGGCTCCCAGAGGCAGGCGGCGTCGTCCAGGGCGGGGCGGTGATGGGTGAAGAGCGACCATACGGTGTCGAGCTGGCGCACAAGGAGATCGGCGCGGGCCGAGGCGGCCGGGACTGAGGTCATCCCAGGAGCCTTCCACCCGGCCCGGCGGCCCGGCAATCGCTTTCCCGGGCACGGCCCCGGGCACGGCCCCGGGCACGGCCCCGGGCACGGCGAAGGGCGGGGCCGGGGAGAAAATCCCCCGCCCCGCCCTCGTACTCACAGGCGTGCGCCAGGCGTGCGCCGGTCAGATGCCGTGCCGGTCAGGTGGTGCGCCGGCGTCTTCCGCCGGGGCGGCGCTCGGAAGGCCGCAGCACATGGTCGCCCGCCTCCACGGCGGTCGCCCGGCGCGCCGCGCCGAACTCCGCCAGCGCCTCGGCCAGCCGGTGCACCGAGGGCTCGGGCGACAGCACGTCCACCCGCAGCCCGTGCTCCTCCGCCGTCTTGGCGGTGGCCGGACCGATACAGGCGATCACGGTCACATTGTGCGGCTTCCCGGCGATGCCCACCAGATTCCGCACGGTGGACGACGAGGTGAAGAGCACCGCGTCGAACCCGCCGCCCTTGATCGCCTCACGCGTCTCGGCCGGCGGCGGCGACGCCCGTACCGTCCGGTACGCGGTGACGTCGTCCACCTCCCAGCCCAGCTCGATCAACCCGGCGACCAGCGTCTCCGTGGCGATGTCCGCGCGCGGCAGGAACACCCGGTCGATCGGGTCGAAGACCGGGTCGTACGGCGGCCAGTCCTCCAGGAGGCCGGCCGCGGACTGCTCGCCGCTCGGCACCAGATCGGGCTTCACACCGAAGTCGATCAGCGCCCGCGCGGTCTGCTCGCCGACCGCCGCGACCTTGATCCCGGCGAAGGCGCGCGCGTCGAGCCCGTACTCCTCGAACTTCTCCCGCACCGCCTTCACCGCGTTGACCGAGGTGAAGGCGATCCACTCGTACCGCCCGGTGACCAGGCCCTTGACCGCCCGCTCCATCTGCTGCGGAGTGCGCGGCGGCTCGACGGCGATCGTCGGGACCTCGTGCGGGACTGCGCCGTAGGACCGAAGCTGGTCGGAGAGCGAAGCGGACTGCTCCTTGGTCCGCGGCACCAGCACCCGCCAGCCGAACAGCGGCTTCGACTCGAACCAGGCGAGCTGGTCGCGCTGCGCGGCGGAACTGCGCTCCCCGACCACGGCTATCACCGGCCGATGCCCGTCCGGGGACGGCAGCACCTTCGCCTGCTTCAGGGTCTGGGCGATGGAGCCGAGGGTCGCGGTCCAGGTCCGCTGCCGGGTCGTGGTGCCCCCGACGGTGACGGTCAGCGGGGTGTCGGGCTTGCGGCCCGCGGCCACCAGCTCGCTCGCCGCCGCCGCGACCGCATCCAGCGTGGTCGAGACGACGACCGTGCCGTCGCTCGCGCCGACCTCGGTCCAGCACCGCTCGCTCGCGGTCCGGGCGTCCACGAACCGGACGTCCGTCCCCTGCGCGTCCCGCAGCGGGACACCGGCGTACGCGGGCACGCCGACGGCGGTGGCGACACCCGGCACGACCTCGAAGGGAATCCCCTCCGCGGCGCACGCGAGCATCTCCTGCCCGGCGTCCGCGTCCAGGCCCGGATCACCGGTCACCGCACGGACGACCCGCTTGCCGCCCCGCGCGGCCTCCATGACAAGATTGACCGCATCCCTGAGTACGGGGATTCCGGCGGCTGTTGACGCATCGTCAGCAACTGTCGGCTCAGGCGTGCTGACGCTCGCCCGCGCATGGCCGCGTACCACTTCGAGCACATCCGGCTCGGCGATGAGTACGTCGGCTCCCGCGAGTGCCTCGACAGCGCGCAGTGTCAGCAGTCCGGGATCGCCGGGACCGGCGCCGAGGAAAGTGACGTGCCCGTGTGCCGAGAACGCCGAGGACGGGTTGGTGGTGGGGCTCAATGTGCTCGCTCCCCCATAAGACCGGCCGCACCCTTGGCGAGCATCTCGGACGCGAGTTCGCGACCGAGCGCGATGGCGTCGCCGTGCGACGTGGGTACGGGACCGGTGGTGGACAGCTGCACCAGCGTCGAGCCGTCGGTGGTGCCGACGACGCCGCGCAGGCGCATCTCAGTGACAGCCTCCTCCTCGCCCAACAGGTCGGCGAGCGCACCCACAGGTGCGCTGCAGCCGGCCTCCAGGGCGGCGAGCAGGGATCGCTCGGCGGTCACGGCGACCCGGGTTCGCGGGTCGTCGAGCTCACCGAGCAGAGCGGCGAGGACTGCGTTATCCGCAGCGCACTCGATCGCCAGTGCCCCCTGGCCGGGGGCGGGCAGGACGGAGTCGACCGACAGGAAGTCGGTCACCTCGTCAGCACGCCCGATCCGGTTGAGACCGGCCGCGGCGAGTACCACCGCGTCCAGCTCTCCCTTTCGGACGTATCCGATCCGAGTGTCGATATTGCCACGGATCGGCACGGTTTCTATCCGCGTGTGGTGCGCGCGGGCGTACGCGTTCAGCTGCGCCATCCGGCGCGGCGAGCCGGTGCCGACCCGCGCGCCCTCGGGAAGCTGCCCGAAGGTGAGGCCGTCCCGGGCCACCAGTACGTCCCTGGGGTCCTCGCGCGGCGGGACCGCGGCGAGGACCAGCTCATCGGGCTGCGTGGTGGGAAGGTCCTTCAGCGAGTGAACGGCGAAGTCCACCTCATCGCGGAGCAGCGCCTCCCGCAGCGCGGCGACGAACACTCCGGTGCCGCCGATCTGCGCGAGCTGCTCACGGGAGGTGTCCCCGTACGTGGTGATCTCGACCAGCTCGACGGAGCGGCCGGTCAGCCGGCTCACCGCCCGGGCCACCTGCCCGGACTGGGCCAGGGCGAGCTTGCTGCGCCTGGTCCCGAGCCTCAGTGCCCTCTCGGTCATACTCGCCCTCGGTTCTTGACGTCTGCGTCATTCAGGTCGGCCCGGCTGACGGAGGCGACCGTCTCCGGGGCAAGGTCGAACAGTGTGCGCAGCGCGTCCGCGTACCCCGCGCCGCCGGGCTCGCTCGCGAGCTGCTTCACCCGCACGGTGGGCGCGTGAAGAAGCTTGTCGACCACCCGGCGAACGGTCTGGCCGATCTCCGCGCGCTGCTTCTCGTCGAGGGCGGGAAGCCGCCCCTCCAGCCGGGCGATCTCACCGGCGACGACATCGGCGGCCATGGCGCGCAGGGCGACCACGGTCGGAGTGATGTGCGCCGCCCGCTGGGCGGCCCCGAAGGCCGCGACCTCGTCGGAGACGATCCGGCGCACCTGGTCCACGTCGGCGGCCATCGGCGCGTCGGCGGAGGCCTCGGCGAGCGACTCGATGTCGACCAGCCGGACGCCGGGGATCCGGTGCACGGCATGGTCGATGTCACGCGGCATGGCGAGATCGAGCAGAGCCATCCGCACGGGTCCGTCGCCGGCGCCCGCCACGGCGGCGGCTCCGGTGCGGACCCGGCGCGGGGCGTTCTCCGTCCACAGACCGTGCTGGGCGAGCGCCTCGGCGGAGTGCTGCTCGTCGAGACCCACCGGGCAGCCGCCCCTGGACTCGGCCTGCTCGGACTGCTCGGTCCCGGCGTCCTGAGTCGTGACGCCGGGGCTCTCGCCGCCCGCCAGGACCCCGGCGGAACGGTCCGGCACCCGGCCGTCGCGCGCCGCGGCGGCGGCGAGCCGGGCCACCAGACTGCCGTCGGGGGCGCGCAGCCGGTCGGGGTCGGACCCGCCGCCGCCCGCGTCCGCGCCCTCGGCGAGAGCCGCGGCGACCGCGTCGGCGGTCAGCACGAGACCGGTGGCCCCGGTGCAGGACACCACGGCGTCGGCACGTGTCAGCTCGTCGGCCACGGCCGCCATCGGCACGGCCCGGACCGAGACCCCGCCCGGCCCGGAGAGCGCGGCGGCCAGCCGCTCGGCGCGCTCCAGCGTGCGGTTGGCGATCACCAGCTCGCGTACGCCGAGCCTGGCCAGCGTCGTCGCGGCGAGGGAGGACATCGACCCCGCGCCGATCACGAGCACCCGCTTGTCGGCCGCCCATCCGGCGACGTCGGGGCCGTCGGCGAGCTGCTCCAGACCGAAGGTGACGAGCGACTGCCCGGCCCGGTCGATCCCGGTCTCGCTGTGGGCCCGCTTGCCGACCCGCAGGGACTGCTGGAAGAGATCGTTGATCAGGCGGCCCGCGGTGTGCAGGCCCTGCCCGGTCGCGAGGGCGTCCTTTATCTGACCGAGGATCTGGCCCTCGCCGACGACCATCGAGTCCAGACCGCAGGCCACCGAGAAGAGATGGTGGACGGCCCGGTCCTCGTAGTGGACGTACAGATAGGGGGTCAGCTCCTCAAGACCCACCCCGCTGTGCTGCGCGAGCAGGGTCGACAGCTCGGCGACGCCCGCGTGGAACTTCTCCACGTCCGCGTACAGCTCGATGCGGTTGCAGGTGGCCAGCACCGTCGCCTCGGCGGCGGGCTCGGCGGCCAGCGTGTCCGTCAGCAGCTTGGCCTGCGCGTCAGCGGAGAGCGAGGCGCGCTCCAGCACGCTCACCGGTGCGCTGCGGTGACTCAGTCCGACGACCAGAAGACTCATGCCGGCATCACGGCGGGCATGTCCCCGTCAGGCCCTTTCCGGCTCGCGGCGGCCTCGGCCTCCTCGCCGGCCTTCCGCTGCTCGTGGAAGGCGAGGATCTGGAGTTCGATCGAGAGGTCGACCTTGCGCACATCGACGCCGTCCGGCACGGACAGCACGGTGGGGGCGAAGTTCAGGATGGAGGTCACACCGGCCGCGACAAGACGCTCGCACACCTGCTGCGCGGCCCCGGCGGGCGTGGCGATGACACCGATCGACACCCCGTTGTCGCTGATGATGCTCTCCAGCTCATCGGTGTGCTGGACGGCGATCCCGGCCACCGGCTTCCCGGCCATCGCCGGATCGGCGTCGATGAGCGCCGCGACCCGGAACCCCCGGGAGGCGAATCCGCCGTAGTTGGCGAGGGCCGCGCCGAGGTTTCCGATACCGACGATCACCACGGGCCAGTCCTGGGTCAGCCCCAGTTCGCGGGAGATCTGATAGACGAGGTACTCGACGTCGTAGCCGACACCGCGGGTCCCGTAGGAACCCAGGTACGAGAAGTCCTTGCGCAGCTTCGCGGAGTTCACTCCGGCCGCCGCCGCCAGCTCCTCGGAGGAGACGGTGGGCACGGAGCGCTCGGAGAGCGCGGTCAGCGCCCGCAGGTACAGCGGGAGCCGGGCGACGGTGGCCTCGGGGATTCCTCGGCTACGGGTCGCCGGTCGGTGATTTCGGCCAGTTGCCACGGTGCTCCTGCGGGATGAGCGAGGCTCTAGGCGGCCGTGTGTTCCAAGACCGCCCCGTCGAATGCAGGCTATGTCTTTGTGAACGCGTGCACAAAGATGGTGTCCGTTTTGTCCGAGCAAAGTGATCGGGGTCACGCGATAGGGCAGCGCAAAGGCGGAACCGCGAACCAGCTCGGGCCGTTGTAGACGTGATGGGGGCAAAGCAGCGCACGCTCCTCACCTGATCACCCCCCGAGACCGCTCCACTGTGCCCTGTCACCCCGGAGTCCCGATAGAGCCATGACGGGGGAAGAACGGCCGGGCAACCGTTCCGATCGCAACGGAAGCCGCCCGCCGCCCCCTCTCACACGCGCCCCGCGCCCGCCCCCGGCACCCCTCGCTCACCCCTCCAGCGCGCGCCGCAGCCGCTCCGGGTCCACCCGCCAGAACGTGTGCTGCTCGCCGTCGACCAGCACCACCGGGATCTGCTCCCAGTACTCCCGGTGCAGCGCCTCGTCCTGGGTGATGTCCTTCTCCTCCCAGACGGCCCCGGTCCGGCCGCACACCTCCTCGACCACGGCCCGGGCGTCGTCGCACAGATGGCACCCCGGCTTCCCGATCAGCGTCACCACACGCTCGCCGGCCTTCTTCTTCGCACGCCGCAACAGAGGACTCATCCCCCCATTCTCCGCCCGCGCCCGACCCCGCCCGACGCCCGGGCACCGTGAAGAACCAGCCATCCGCCGCGCCGCCTCCGTACCGTCGCCGCGCCGCTTCCGGAGCCCCGCCCGAAGCCCCGTCCGATACCCCGGACGCACTGACTCCACACCCCGGCGCCCCGGCGGGTCGGGAAGTTCCGAACAGACTGGCTATGCTCGCCGCATGGCCGCATTCGGATGGCTCACCCCCCGTAGGCGCTCCGCCACCGCACGGAGCGTCCTCGCAGGCGAGGCGGCGGCCGAGGCGGCGCGCACCTCATCGCGAGAGCTGGCGGAAGCCACCGCTCCGCAGCAGACCGACGAACAGGCCGACGAGCCCCGCTTCCCCGTCGCCGGGGACGAGCGGGCCGCCGCCTTCTTCGACCTCGACAACACCGTGATGCAGGGCGCCGCGCTCTTCCACTTCGGCCGGGGTCTCTACAAGCGGAAGTTCTTCCAGCGCAATGAGCTGGCGCGCTTCGCCTGGCAGCAGACCTGGTTCCGGCTCGCCGGCGTCGAGGACCCCGAGCACATGCGGGACGTCCGCGAGTCCGCCCTCTCCATCGTCAAGGGCCACCGCGTCTCCGAGCTGATGAGCATCGGCGAGGAGATCTACGACGAGTACATGGCCGACCGGATCTGGCCGGGCACCCGGGCGCTCGCCCAGGCCCACCTCGACGCCGGCCAGAAGGTCTGGCTGGTCACGGCCGCCCCGGTGGAGACCGCGACGATCATCGCCCGCCGGCTGGGCCTGACCGGCGCGCTCGGCACGGTCGCCGAGTCCGTCGACGGCGTCTACACCGGCCGGCTGGTCGGCGAACCGCTGCACGGCCCGGCGAAGGCCGAGGCCGTCCGCGCCCTCGCGGCGGCGGAAGGACTCGAACTGGAGCGCTGCGCCGCCTACAGCGATTCGCACAACGACATCCCGATGCTCTCGCTCGTCGGACACCCCTACGCGATCAACCCGGACACCAAGCTCCGCAAGTACGCGCGGGAGCGCGAGTGGCGGCTGCGCGACTACCGGACCGGCCGCAAGGCGGCCAAGGTCGGCATCCCGGCCGCCGCCGGAGTGGGAGCCATCGCGGGCGGCACGGCCGCCGCCGTGGCCATCCACCGCCGCCGCCGCTGACGGCCGCCGATCGTCCCGCCGACGGCCCGCAGGCCCCCGAACCCGCTCCCCGCGGTGCGTCACCCAGAGTGCGCCACCCCGGGAACGGTCATATTGCGATCCGACTCGGTCACCAAACGCTCACACTTCGCTAAGAGAACCGACTCTCAGACGGCACAGAAGCGACGGAAACGGTGATTTGAGCAACTGGGTGTAGCACTGCCTGTACGAAGCGTTATTCTCCTCAGACGCATACGGGACCCCGTCCGTCGCCACGACGGGTGAACGGTTCCGCACTGCTCGTGATGGAAGCTCTGCCTCTGGGAGTCCCGTGTACCCACACGTCGGGGTTGACGCCTCGGGCCTGGCTACGCTGCGCGCGGCGGTCCTCGACCACTTGCGCGGCTTCGTCCCCACCGCGTACGCCGTCCCCGCGCTCGCCCTGCCCCGCCTTGCCACCAGCGGTCCCGCCGCTCCCTGCTACGCCCTGGCCGACGGCCGCGCGGCCGTCGGCAGACGCACCTCCCGGGGCGGCTCGCACGCCCCGGCCACCGCCCGCCGACCCAGCGCCGACAGCGACAGCGCCCGCATGATGGAGCTGGTCGAACGCGCCCAGGCGGGCGAGGCCGAGGCCTTCGGCCGCCTCTACGACCAGTACAGCGACACGGTCTACCGCTACATCTACTACCGCGTCGGCGGAAAGGCGACGGCCGAGGATCTGACCAGCGAGACCTTCCTGCGCGCCCTGCGCCGCATCTCCACCTTCACCTGGCAGGGCCGCGACTTCGGGGCCTGGCTGGTCACCATCGCCCGCAATCTGGTCGCCGACCACTTCAAATCCAGTCGTTTCCGACTGGAAGTGACCACCGGCGAAATGCTCGACGCCAATGAGGTCGAGCGCAGCCCCGAGGACTCCGTGCTGGAGTCCCTCTCCAACGCCGCGCTGCTCGAAGCGGTGCGCAAGCTCAACCCCCAGCAGCAGGAGTGCGTGACCCTGCGCTTCCTCCAGGGCCTGTCGGTCGCCGAGACCGCCAGGGTGATGGGGAAGAACGAGGGAGCGATCAAGACCCTCCAGTACCGTGCCGTACGCACCCTCGCCCGGCTGCTCCCCGACGACGCCCGCTGACCGCCCTCAACTCACCATCGGTGACGCCTCGATGACGCACTGGTCCGATCATCCTTCGCGCGTAACCCAAGTGCCGCGACACTCGTTGTCCGGGATGCAGGCTCCCTGTGGTCACGTCCGATCCACAGCCACTCACTCGATCGTGTGGCCGTGTTCAAGGCGTGCAACCTTTCAGAACCCCGGGGGAGTCGACCGTCATGACGAGAGGAGGTGCCGCCAGTGATCGCGAACGTATCGGCGCACCGGCGGGCGAACGCCTTCGCCCAGGCCTTGGAAGACCAGGCGGCCGGGCAGCCGGATGACTCGGTCGAACCGACCGAGCGCGGACGGCTGTTGGCCCTGGCATCCGGTCTCGGCGAGCTGCCGAAACCGGAGATGGATCCCGAGGTCAAAGTGGTGCAGCGAGCACAGCTCGTGGCAGCCATGGAGACCATGCTCCAAGAGGGCACGGCCTCGGGCGGCGAGCACACCGGCCCCTCGGTGCCGGAGCAGCGCAAAGCCGGCCGGGGTGCCCACCGGGCCTCCCCGCTCCGCAAGCTCAGACCGCGTTCCCGCTGGTCAAAGGGGCTCGCGGCCGGCGGACTGACCGTCGGCGTCGCCGCCGGAGCATTCAGCGGAGTGGCCGCGGCCAGCTCCGACGCGCTCCCCGGCGACACGCTGTACGGACTGAAGCGCGGCATGGAGGACATCCGGCTCGGCATGACCGACGGCGACTCCGACCGGGGTGAGCTCTACCTCGACCAGGCGTCCACCCGGCTCAGCGAGGCCCGCCGCCTCATGGAGCGCGGCCGGGCCGGCGATCTGGACCACGAGTCGCTCGGCGAGGTCCGCCGCGCGCTGAACGGCATGCGCCACGACGCCAAGGAGGGCCACCGGCTGCTCCACGCGGCGTACGAGCGCGACGGCTCGCTCGGCCCGATCCAGAAGCTCAACTCGTTCTCCCGCGCCCACCGCGACGCCTGGGCCGGGCTCCGGAACCGGCTTCCGGCCCAGCTCACCGATGTCGGCGACGAGGTCACCGACGTCTTCAGGGCCATAGAGGACGAGGTCAGCCCGCTCCAGTCACTGCTGCCCACCCCGCCGGAGCAGGGCCGGGGATCCTCCCAGCGCCCCGGCACCACCTCCCAGGACACCAGCCGTACGCCCTCCTCCGGGGAGCGCACGACCCCGTCCTCGACCCAGGCCCCCGCCGCCCGGAAGAACAGCTCGGAGACCGCCGAACCGGGCCCCTCGGAGTCGGCGGCGACCGAGGACAGCGGTCTGCTCGGCGGCGACGGCACCGGCCTCTTCGACTCCCCGTCGAACGACGCCTCCACCCCCGCGTCGGGCAAGTCCTCCTCGTCCCCGAAGGCGGATGTCACCATCCCGCCCCTGCTCCCCGGCATCCTGCCGGGCCTGGGGCTGGACGGATCCGAAGAGGAGTAGCAGCACCCAGCGAGATCCCGAGGCCCGCGCACCCCCGGGCGCGGGCCCGGGACGGGGGGGGGGGGGGCGGGGGGGTCCCGGCCCCCCCCCCGTTTCCCCCCCGCCCCCCCCCCGGGCCCCGGAGAACAAAGGACCCCCCCCCCGGGGGGCGGCCAAACCCCCGGAGGGGGGGCCCGCCCCCGGCGGCGGGCTGTAGGAGCGGGGGGCGGCGGGCGCCCAGCGGCCGGGCCAGAGCGGGCGGTCGACCGCCCAGCGGGACCGGCCGCGCGCCCGCGCCGTACGGGCCGAGCGGTCACCGGCCGCCCCGCAGACAGGCCACCACGCGTCGGCCTCCCGGCCCTCGTCCGGCGGCTGAGGGCGACCGGCGGCGCTCCGCGACACCCACGAGGCGAGGGCCCCGACCAGAGCGGTCGGGGCCCTCGCCTCGCGCGGTCCCGGGGCCGGTTCACCCCGTCCAGGCGCGGACCACCTCACCGCCGCGCACCTCGAAGTTCAACCGCCCCGCCAGATATTGCAGGGTGATGATCGTGCCCGGCGGCAGCGAGCGCACGGTGCTCCAGCCGCGCTGCCGGGCCAGCCGCTCGGCGGTCTCGGCGGAGAGGCCGACATAGGCGGCGGGGTCGTCCTCGGGGTTCGGTGTGGATGCCATGGCCCCACGGTAGGCGGCAGCGGACGGTGACGGAAGCGGACGGCCGTACACCCTTCACCCACCTCGGGCACCCCAGTGGTCACGCTTCTGTCACAGCTCCTCAACACGCGTACGGCTCAATGCGCGTCACCCGAACGAGCACTTCTGGGACCGGCGTACGGAAATTCCCCGCAGCTCGCCGGAGTCGAGAAATTCCCCGGCCAATTAATGAGTCGGCACATCCGGGAGTGAATTGACGGACCGTTCGACGAATCGTTCGACGGGGCGTTAAGAATTCACCTCTTCCTTACAGGATCCCCTTGTGTGTTCCGCCGGGGCCGGCGCAGGTGTTCCGCCACCGATGGGGCGCGCGACGGCGTACGGGAGACATCGCCCCCGGCGGCCGTTCTTCGGACAGGCGCTCGTGCCGCCCCACAGCTCGTACGGCGGCACCTCGCAGGCCGCACGGCGTACGGGAGGAGGGCGGCAGCTTCCGCGCACCGCAGCGCACCG
Organism: Streptomyces inusitatus; assembly: GCF_014651115.1. Taxonomy (GTDB): domain Bacteria; phylum Actinomycetota; class Actinomycetes; order Streptomycetales; family Streptomycetaceae; genus Streptomyces; species Streptomyces amakusaensis. The sequence continues at coordinate 110,849 of NZ_BMWG01000022.1, forward strand.
CACCGCCCCCCGGATCCGGATCCGCATACCCGGCTATTGATCCGGAGCGGCCGGGAAACGGGAATCGACCGTCCCGGGCTCCCCCAGCGCACGGGAAAAGCGATCCCGGACCACCCTGAGGCTGTCCTTCAGCTCCGGCGGCTCGACGACGTCGAAATCCACTCCCATGAGCATCACATGAATCACCATCACCTCCACGCTCGTCGCGCCCGTGGTCAGCAGACAGCTGTGCGCGTCGATCGGTTCGACCACTCCGTCGGACGGTCCGACGAACCGGGCCGCCTCCTCGGCGGAGGTGTGGAGGCGGACGACCGCCCGCGTCGGGTAGGCCCGGGTGGAGACGCCCCGGGAGACATAGCGGGCCAGATCCTCGGCGGGCGGGGTGCGCGGGACGAACCGGGGGCCGTGCGGCGGGGTGGGCGTGATCCGGTCGGCCCGGTAGGTGCGCCAGTCGGCGCGGTCCAGGTCCCAGGCGACGAGATACCAGCGGCCCTCCGCGCACACCAGCCGGTGCGGCTCCGCGCTTCTGCTGGTGACGGTGCCCCCGTGGTCGCGGTAGTCGAAGCGGAGCCGCTCGTTATCGCGGCAGGCGTTGGCCAGTTCGGTGAGGAGGGAGGCGTCGACCTGGGCCCTGGCGGGCCGCAGCATCGGCACGGTGAAGTCGGTGAGCGCGCTCACCCGCCGCCGCAGCCGGTGCGGAAGCACCTGCTCCAGCTTGGCGAGGGCGCGTACGGAGGTCTCGCCGATGCCCTCGATGCCCTGGCCGGCCGCGGTGCGCAGCCCGACCGCGACGGCCACCGCCTCCTCGTCGTCGAGCAGCAGCGGGGGCAGCTCCGCGCCCGCGCCCAGCCGGTAGCCGCCGCCGGTGCCGGGGCTGGCGTTGACGGGATAGCCCAGCTCGCGCAGCCGGTCGACGTCGCGGCGCACCGTGCGCGGGGTGACGCCGAGCCGGCGGGCCAGTTCGGCCCCCGGCCATTCCCGGTGGGCCTGAAGCAGTGAGAGCAGGCGCAGCAGCCGTGCGGAGGTCTCCAGCATGGGAGGAAGTCTGCCAGCGGTCGCGGACAGCCTGTGTCCGCGACCGCCGGGCGGCGGCGGCTCCGGGTGGTCAGCCCTTCCGGCGGATCAGCCGTCCGGCGAGATGGCGGGCCCAGTAGAAGGCGTCGAGCACGGCTCCCCGGGCGCGGAAGACCCGGTCCCGCAGAGCGCCGCGCGGGCCGCCGCCGGCCGCCCGGGCGTCGGCCAGCCCGGTGAAGAGGGCCTCGTGGCGGGCGGCGATCCGGGCCGGGTCGAAGCGTTCTGATGCGGCGAGGGCCGCCGCCCCGGTGCGGCGGCGCAGCTCGTCGTCGTTGATCAGCTCAAGGAGGGCGACGGCGACCGCCTTCACGTCGCCGACCGGCACCAGCCGGCCGTCCACCCCGTCCTCGATGATCTCGCGGGGGCCGTGCGGGCAGTCGGTGGAGACGACGGGCAGTCCGCAGCGCATCGCCTCGACGATGGTCATCCCGAAGGACTCCCGGACCGAGGTGACGGCCGCGACGGATCCCTTGACCCACTCCTTCTCCAGCGGGTCGGCGTTGCCCATCAGCGCGATGTTGTCGCTCAGCCCGCGCTCCGCGATCAGCGCGTTCAGGGTGTCGCGCTCATTGCCGGTCTGGTCGCCGCTGCCGTAGATGCGCAGCTTCCAGTCCGGGCGCTCGGCGGCGACCAGGGCGAAGGCCTCCACGAGGACGTCGTACCGCTTGACCCTGGTGAGCCGGCCCGCCGCGACGACGTACTTGGCGGTGGAGTCGGCGGGCTCGACCGAGGGCGCGGGCACGCTGTTGGGGACGGCCTCGATGCGCGGTCCGGTCAGGCCCAGCTCCCGGTAGGCGCGGGCGTCGGCCTCGGTGACGGTGGTGAGCGCGTCGAGCAGCGGGTAGCGGTAGCCGATCTCGCGGCGCATCCGGAAGCCGTGTCCGTCCAGGGTCAGGTGCTCCTGGCCGACCTTGAGCGGGCCGGGCCGGGTCTGGCGGGCCACGTGCACGATGAGGCCGGGGCGGGTGCCGATGACGACATCGGCCTCGACCGAGCCCAGATGGGCCCCGATCCGGGCGTCGGTGAGACGGCTGTACTGCTTGTGCCGGCCGTCGCCGCGCGGGAAGACCTTCGCCGGTCTGGTGTAGTCGGGGTGGTCCCCGTCGTATCCGGGGCTCTTCTTCCGCAGATCCACCAGATGCCTCAGGACGACGCCGTCGGGCGCGCCCATGAGCGGGGTGTCGCGGTGGCGGAAGACGGAGACGATCTCGACCTCGTGCCGTTCGGCGAGGGTCTGGGCGAGATTGAAGGTCGTGCGGATCGTGCCCCCGATGCCGTAGGCGTTGTGGAGCAGAAAAGAGATGCGCATGCGCGGTGGCGTCCGTTCCCCCGGGAACAACAAAAAGCGGTCAGGAACGGACCCTACTGGTCGCACGCGGGCGGATCCTCCCGGGGCGGTCCCGAACCCGGCCTCACCTCCTCGGGGATTACCTTCGGTAAGGGCCACATCAGGCCACCCCTTTGGTTCGCTGATTTCATGATTTATGAACTCTTCCAGGGCCGGACCGCACTGGCCTCGCACCGCGCGGAGACCCCCCGCACCAGCGCTCCTCGGCCCGGACCAGCCGATTCCGCCCGAGGTCGCCGCTCCCGTCCCGGATGGTTCGTTTCCGTTCCCTTCCAGGCGTGACTCCGGACACAGACACCCGTTGAACCCTTTATGAGCGGGGATCGGCCCGGCTCACAAGAACAAGCCCGAGGAGCCACCCGTGCCGCGCATGCTCGACGTCAGCGAGGACGTACGCGCCGAGATCGGTGACCAGGAAGCCGACCGGCTGCTCGCCGGCGAGAACGCCCCGGGCAGCTACGACTGCACCTCCTGCCGCACCCCGGGCGACACCGAGCAGGAGCGGACCAGCACGGTGCTGTTCGTCGGCGAGGAGACCGCCGTCCTCGCCTTCGCCCACGCCACCTGCATCCCCTCCCAGGTGGTCCAGGTCGCCGAGTCCGAACTCCAGGGCGCGGTGCGCTCCATCACCGGCGACCAGGCGGGCGGCTTCCCGCCCGCGCCCGCCCCCGCGCCCCTGGCCGCCGAGGCCGCCCCCGCCCCCGGGCAGGCGGTCCTCGGCATCACCAGCGGGCTGCTGCTGATCCAGGGAGAGCTGCGCCCGGCGCTGGTGGTGGAGCCGACCGCGCCGATCGCCCGCCCCGGCACCACGGGCGAGGGCGGCGACGACTTCCTCACCCTCCTCATCGAGCAGGGCTTCGGACCCGTCCACGATGTCGCCCGGCCGCCCGGCCAGCTCCCCGGCTGGTCCGTGCTGCTCGCCATGGGCCAGCTGCACGCCGTGCTCCAGCCCGGCACCGGCGGCGGCAATCAGGTCGCCTGGTGGCAGGCCCATCAGCCGCTCCAGGTCACCGACGGCTGGCGGACCGCCGCCAACAAGTCCCGCACGGTGCTGGTCTACGCGGCCCCGGTCGGCTCGATCGGCCAGCAGCCCCGGGAGGATCTGCTGCGGGACGCCCTGGAGAAGGCGGCGGCGGGCGGCCGGCTGGTGGCCGCCGCGATGCCGCTCGCCGGGACCTGAGGGCCCGGCCCCACCGCGCCGCCCCCGGCGGCTCCCCCCTGCCCGGCCCGCCCGCCGGAACACCTGATCCCGGGACATTTCTGCGGCGGGCCGGGCAGTGACGGGCCGGGGGCGTGCCTCGTTGCAGGTACGTGCACTCATACGACCCGACCCGCCATCAGTACCCGCCCCAGATCCCGGCGATGCGCCCCGCCTACGAGGTGCCCCCCGCCCCCTCCCCCACGCCCATCTACGACACACTGTGCGCCGAGTACCGCAGGGCGTTCCGGGCACTGCCCGGCGACCGGAGCGGTGAGGAAGATCTCGGATTCAAGGACTTCGGCATGGGGCTGACCAGCAGCCGGGGATTCGGGACCATCGGCCATCCGCCGTATCCCGGCGCGGGCTGGCAGCCCTATCCGGCCCCCCGGGCCTATGTGGGCCACCATCCGGTCGCCCTGCCCCCGGCCCCCCGCCGGGGCTTCTGAGATCCCGCCCGGCGTACGGGTGAGGGCGCTGTCCCGGGCCGGATGATCCTCCGGTCCGGGACAGCGCCCTCACCCGTACGCGTACGTACGAAGCCCTACTTGTTGCGGCCGCGCTTCTCCCGGACCCGCACCGAGATGTGGATCGGGGTGCCCTCGAAGCCGAACTCCTCACGGAGCCTGCGCTCCACGAAGCGGCGGTAGCCGTGCTCCAGGAAGCCGGAGGCGAAGAGGACGAACCTCGGCGGCTTGGTGCCCGCCTGGGTGCCGAAGAGGATACGGGGCTGCTTGCCGCCCCGGACCGGGTGCGGGTGCGCGGCGACGATCTCACCGAGGAAGGCGTTCAGCCGGCCGGTGGGGACCCGGGTCTCCCAGCCCGCCAGGGCGGTGGTGATCGCCGGGACCAGCTTCTCCATGTGGCGGCCGGTGAGGGCCGAGACATTGACCCGGGGGGCCCAGGAGATCTGGGCCAGCTCCGTGTCGATCTCGCGCTCCAGGTAGTAGCGGCGCTCCTCGTCGAGGGTGTCCCACTTGTTGAACGCGACGACCATCGCACGGCCGGCCTCGACCGCCATGGTGATGATCCGCTGGTCCTGGACGCTGATCGACTCACTGGCGTCGATCAGCACCACGGCGACCTCCGCCTTCTCCACGGCGGCGGCGGTACGCAGCGATGCGTAGTAGTCCGCGCCCTCCTGGAGGTGGACCCTGCGGCGGATACCGGCCGTGTCCACGAACTTCCAGGTGACGCCGCCCAGCTCGATCAGCTCGTCGACCGGGTCACGGGTCGTGCCGGCGATCTCGTTGACGACCACCCGCTCCTCGTTGGCCACCTTGTTGAGCAGCGAGGACTTGCCGACGTTCGGGCGGCCGATCAGCGCGATGCGGCGGGGGCCGCCGAGGACCGTGCCGAAGGTCTGGGCCGGGGCCTCCGGCAGCGCCTCCAGGACGGCGTCGAGCATGTCGCCCGTGCCGCGGCCGTGCAGCGAGGAGACCGGGTGGGGCTCGCCGAGGCCGAGCGACCACAGGGCGGTGGCGTCCGCCTCGCCGCTGGGGCCGTCGACCTTGTTGGCGCAGAGCACCACGGGCTTGCCGGCCCGGCGCAGCAGCCGGACGACGGCCTCGTCGGTGTCGGTCGCGCCGACCGTGGCGTCCACGACGAAGACGACCGCGTCGGCGGCGTCGATCGCATACTCGGCCTGGGCGGCGACGGAGGCGTCGATGCCGAGGACGTCCTGCTCCCAGCCTCCGGTGTCCACCACCTTGAAACGGCGGCCGGCCCACTCGGCCTCATAGGTGACCCGGTCCCGGGTGACGCCCGGCTTGTCCTCCACCACGGCCTCACGGCGGCCGATGATGCGGTTCACCAGGGTCGACTTTCCGACATTGGGGCGGCCGACGACGGCGAGGACGGGCAGCGGGCCGTGACCGGCCTCGCCGATCGCGTCCTCGACCTCCTCGACGTCGAAGCCCTCTACCGCGGCGAGCTCCATGAACTCCGCGTACTCGGCGTCGCCGAGTGCTCCGTGGTCGTGCTGGTCGTTCATGAAGTCCGTTCCTCGATCGTCAACCGGGCCACCTCGCGGTGGCCCCCTGCTCAAAGTCTTACCCGGAGCGCCCGGTCAGGCGCCTGGCGTTTTCCAGATGGCCGGTCAGCCGCTGCTGGATGTGTACGGTGGCGTCGTCCAGCGCCGTGCGCGTACGGCGGCCGCTGCCGTCCCCCGCCAGGAAGGCGTCGCCGAAGACGATGTCCACCCGGCCGCGCAGCGCGGGGAGCGCCTTGATCAGCCTGCCGGGCCGTTCGTCGCCGCCGAGAACGGCCACCGGGACGATCGGCGCGCCGGAGCGTACCGCGAAGTAGGCGAGCCCGGCGCGCAGTGAGGCGAAGTCTCCCTCACCCCGGGTGCCCTCGGGAAATATGCCGAGGACTCCGCCGTTCGCCAGTACGCCGAGCGCGCCGGTGACCGCCGCGCGGTCGGTGCCGGAGCGGTCCACCTTCAGCTGTCCGATCGCCAGCAGGAACGGGTCCAGCGGGCCGACGAACGCCTCTTTCTTGATCAGAAAGTGCACCGGGCGGGGTGCGGTGCCCATCAGCATGGGTCCGTCCACCATGTGCGAGTGGTTCACGGCGAAGATCACGGGGCCGGCGGACGGAACCCGCCAGTCGCCGAGCACCCGGGGCTTCCACAGCCCGTACATCAGGCCGATGCCGATGCGCCGGCCGATCACCGCGCCGCGTGCGGAGGGCGCCGCGCCCCCGGCGGGAGCGGCGCCTGCCGCGTTCCTCACGGCCGAATCGGTCACCGCACCGCCCGGGTGCCGGTGGCGCCCTCGGCCCGCCGGGACCGGACCAGGGCGATCACATGGTCGATCACCTGCTGAAGGGTCAGCTCGGTGGTGTCCACCTCGATCGCGTCGTCGGCCTTGGCGAGCGGGGAGGTCTTGCGGCTGGAGTCCGCCGCGTCGCGCTTGATCAGGGCCTCGCGGGTGGCCGCCAGGTCGGCGCCCTTCAGCTCTCCGCTGCGGCGCGCGGCGCGGGCCTCGGCGGAGGCGGTCAGGAAGATCTTCAGATCGGCGTCCGGCAGCACGGTGGTGCCGATGTCGCGGCCCTCGACGACGATGCCGGCGACGGCCGCCGCGGCGATCTCGCGCTGGAGGTCGGTGATCCGGGTCCGCACCTCGGGGACGGCGCTGACCGCGCTGACCTTGGAGCTGACCTCCTGGGTGCGGATCGGGCCGGAGGCGTCCACGCCGTCGACGGTGATGGTCGGGGCGGCGGGGTCGGTGCCCGAGACGATGGCCGGCTGGTCCGCGACGGCGGCGATCCGGGCCGGGTCGGAGAGGTCGATCCCCTTGCTGACCATCCACCAGGTGATCGCCCGGTACTGGGCGCCGGTGTCCAGATAGCTGAGCCCCAGGGCGGCGGCCACGGCCTTGGACGTGCTCGACTTGCCCGTGCCGGCGGGGCCGTCGATGGCGACGATCACGGATTCCACGGTGTCGGACACCTTTCCTGAGGCGGGGACGGGGCCGCGCGGAAATGCGGTGGGCCCCGGCCCAAGGTTACCGAGTGCCGGGGCCCGTCACGGACACGCGTACGGCCGGGCGGCCCCGGCGGCCGTCACCGTGACGCCGAGTGTCCGGAATCTGCCGTTTGCGTCACTGTCGGATCGCCCATCCCCGCTCGCGCAGCGAGGCCGCGAGGGAGGCCGCGGCGGAGGGTTCGACCATCAGCTGCACCAGGCCGGCCTGCTGCCCGGTGGCGTGCTCGATGCGTACGTCCTCGATGTTGACGCCCTCGCGTCCGGCGTCGGAGAAGATCCGGGCCAGCTCGCCGGGCTGGTCGCTGATGAGCACTCCGACGATCTCGTACGCGGCGGGGGCCGTGCCGTGCTTGCCGGGGACCCTGGCCCGTCCGGCGTTGCCCCGGCGCAGCACGGAGCCGATGTCCGTCGCGCCGCCTAGGCGGCGCTCCTCGTCCGGGGACTGGAGCGAGCGCAGCGCCCGGACGGTCTCGTCCAGGTCGGCGGCGATCCCGGTGAGCACGTCGGCCACCGGGCCGGGGTTCGCGGTGAGGATGTCGACCCACATGGCGGGGTCGGACGCGGCGATCCGGGTCACGTCGCGGATGCCCTGTCCGCACAGGCGCACGGCGGTCTCGTCGGCCTCCTCCAGCCGGGCGGCGACCATCGAGGAGACCAGCTGCGGGGTGTGCGAGACGAGGGCGACCGCGCGGTCGTGGGCGTCTGCGTCCATGACCACCGGGACGGCCCGGCAGAGGGCGATCAGTTCGAGGGCGAGGTTGAGCACCTCGGTGTCCGTGGCGGCGGTGGGGGTGAGCACCCAGGGCCGCCCCTCGAAGAGGTCGGCGGTGGCCGCGAGGGGCCCGGAGCGCTCCTTGCCGGACATCGGGTGGGACCCGATGTAGGCGGAGAGGTCCAGGGAGAGGGCCTCCAGCTCCCGCCGGGGGCCGCCCTTGACGCTGGCGACGTCGAGATAGCCCCGGGCGACGCCGTCGCGCATGGCGGCGGCGAGCGCGGTGGCGGTGTACGCCGGGGGCACGGCGACGATCGCGAGGTCGACCCGGCCCGGGGGCGGGGCGTCGGTGCCCGCGCCGAGGGCTGCGGCGGTCTGGGCCCGCTCGGGGTCGTGGTCGACCAGATGGACGGTCACCCCCCGGCCCGCGAGGGCGAGCGCGGCGGAGGTGCCGATCAGTCCGGTTCCGATGACGAGGGCGGTTCTCACTGGGTGATGTCCTTGCGCGGGGCGGCGTCCGGGCGAGCGTTCCCGATCAGCCTAGTCAGCCGTCCGGGCGCGCGCCGCGGCGACCGGCCCCCGGGAGAGGGCCGGGCCCGGGGTCAGGAGTCCCAGAGCGCGCCCAGGGAGAGCAGATCGCTGCGGTACTCGATCCGCTCGGACCACTCCTTGGGCCAGGCGTCCGCGCCGAGGTGCGCTCCGGCGAACGCGCCCGTCAGGGCGGCTATCGAGTCCGAGTCGCCCCGGGTGCAGGCGGCCCTGCGCAGCGCGGTGACCGGGTCCCGGGGGAAGAGCAGGAAGCAGTGCAGGGCGGTGGCGAGGGCTTCCTCGGCGATCCAGCCGTCGCCGGTGGCGAGGCAGGGGTCGGTCTCCGGGTCGGGGTCGCGCAGGGCGGCCGCCAGCCGGTCCAGGGCGGTGAGGCACTCGTCCCAGCCGCGTGCGACGAAGGCCTGGGGCGAGGCGTCGTGGGACTTGGTCCACAGATCGCCGAGCCAGCGCTCGTAGTAGCGGGAGCGGCTCTCGTACGCGTAGGTGCGCAGCCGCACCACCAGGCCGGCCGGGTCCGCGCCCCGGGCCAGCAGATGGACGGCGCGGGCGGTGAGGTCGCTGGCGGCCAGCGCGGTGGGGTGGCCGTGGGTGAGCGCGGACTGGAGCTGGGCCGCTCCGGCGCGCTGTTCGTCGCTCAGCCCGGGGACGAGTCCGACGGGGGCGACGCGCATGTTGGCGCCGCAGCCCTTGGATCCGACCTGGCTCGCCTCCGCCCAGGGCAGCCGTTCGTCGTCGAGGAGGCGGCAGGCGGTGAGGCAGGTGCGGCCGGGGGCGCGGTTGTTCTCCGGGGAGTGGTACCAGGAGGTGAACTCCTCGCGCAGCGGGCGGGTGAGGCGGGAGGCGACGAGCAGTCCGCGGTCCATGGCGGTGCGGATGCCGTTCGCGACGGCGATGGTCATCTGGGTGTCGTCGGTGACGTACGCGGGCGTCGGCAGCGGCATCTCGCGCCAGGGGCCGCACTTGGCGAGGATCCGCGGGACGTCGTTGAACTCGGTGGGGAATCCCAGGGCGTCGCCGAGCGCGAGTCCGATCAGGGAGCCGGTGGCGGCCTGCTTGGTGGCGGTCCTCGGGGTACGGAGCGTGGTCATGGCCGGCGTCCTTCCGGTCGCAGGAGGGGTGGGTGGAGCGCGGACGCGGGGCCCGCGCGGTAGAGCGCGGCGGGTTTGCCCCGGCCGCCGGTGCGGCGCGGCGGGCCCTCGACGGCTTCCACGAAGCCGGGGGTGGCGAGGACCTTGCGGCGGAAGTTGGGCGGGTCGAGCGGGACGCCCCAGACCGTCTCGTACACCTGCCGCAGCTCGCCGAGGGTGAACTCGGCCGGGCAGAAGCCGGTGGCGAGGCAGGTGTACTCCAGCTTGGCGCTGACGCGTTCATGGGCGTCGGCGAGGATCCGCTCGTGGTCGAAGGCGAGCGGCGCGGCGTCCTCGCGCGGTGTCCACCGGGCGTGGGCCGCGTCCCCGCCGCCCCGGGGTTCGGGCAGATCGGGCAGGAGGGCCGCGTAGGCGACGGAGACGACCCGCATCCTCGGGTCGCGGTCCGGTTCGCTGTAGGTGCGCAGCTGTTCGAGATGGAGATGGCGGACGGTGGAGCCGGAGAGGCCGGTCTCCTCGGCGAGTTCGCGGCGGGCGGCGGCCCCGGCGGACTCGTCGGGCCGGACGAAGCCGCCGGGGAGCGCCCACGCGCCGCGGTGGGGGGCCTCCCCCCGGCGGACGAGCAGCACGTGGAGGCGTGCGGCGCGGACGGTGAGCACGGCGAGGTCGACGGTGACCGCGAAGGGCGGGAAGGCCCTGGGGTCGTACCCCGGCGGGGCGCCGGTGTGCTCGGACGGCTGGTGTGTCAACGGCGCTCCGGTCGGTCGGCCCCGGGCGGGGCGGGGGCGGGCGTCAGCGGGGGCGGTACGAGGGGGCCGGGGGGTACGGGAGGTCCGGGCGGGCGGTGAGGTCGGGGAGCGGGTCGGCGAGGCGGGGCCCTTCGGCGAGCAGCGCGTCCACGGCGGCGACCGCGGTGGCCAGCCGCCGCTCGTGCGGTCCGGTCAGCCGTACGGTCCGGCGTCCGGTGCGGGCCAGCTCGGCGGCGAAGCGCCCGGTCATCCAGGGCCGCAGCTCGGCCCCGTCGCGCAGCCCGTCGTCCTCGAAGGGGACCGACTCGTGGTCGGTGAGCAGCCACAGGTGCTGCCGTCCGCGTGCGGCGATCCGGGCGACCTCCTCGTGGCCGCCGCCCACATAGCGCTCGTGCCAGACGGTGGTGGCGAACGCGTCGGTGTCGCAGAAGAGCACCGGTGAGCCGGCCCGGGCGGCCTCTTCCTCCAGCTCGCTCTGGCGGCGGGCGATGAGCGGGAAGTCGTCGGCGGTGAGGGTGACGTCGCTCCAGAGCGCCCCGGGCCGCTCGGCGCGCAGCCGGGCGAGCGCTTCCTCGCTGAACCGCCGTCCGTACTCCGGGACGCCGAGGGTCCCGGCCCAGACCCCGCCGCGCCTGCGGTAGTGGTCGGTGAGCGCGCGGACCATGGTGGTGGTGCCGGTCGACTCCGCGCCGAGCACGACCACACGACGGGTCAGGGCGGCGCGTACGGGGGCGCTGAGGTACTCCCAGCAGCGGGCGGGGTCCTCGCGGACGGCGGTGCCGGAGACGGGGAAGAGCGTACGTCCGGGGTCGACGGAGACGGCGTGCGCGCCGAAGCGGCGGCCCAGCTCGGCCCCGTACGCCTCGGAGGTGAAGACGGCGTCGACGGGCTCGGGGACGGCGGCGCGGAAGACCGCCATGTGCGCGTCCCAGACGGCCGGGTCGCCGGTGTCCATGGGGATGTCGTCGACCGTGCCCACGACATGGGCGTCCGGGTGCAGCTCGCGCATCCAGGCGACCCGGTCGGCGAGCGGGACGGATTCCACGGAGGCGGCGCAGACCAGGACGGTCAGCCGGGCGCAGCGGGCGGCGGCGGTGTCGACGAGGTGATGGTGCCCGGCGTGCGGCGGATAGAACTTCCCGAGGACCAGTCCGTGCCGGTAGGTCGTCATGGGGTCGCCCCGGCGGTCTCGGTCTCGGTCGCGGCGTCGGCACGGGCCCGGTGCTCGGCGGCCGAGCGGGACCAGTTGCGGAGTCCGAGCACGCAGAGCGCGAGGAAGCCGGTGTACAGCAGTGAGGTGAGGTAGAGCTGCTTGTGCGCGTAGAGCGGGATGTAGATCAGGTCGGCGGCGATCCACAGCCACCAGGACTCCAGCCGCTTGCGGCACTGCCCGTAGGTCGCCATGAGCGAGAGGGCGGTGGTGAGCGCGTCCCAGAAGGGGACGGTGGAGTCGGTGGCCCGGTCGAGCAGGAGGGTGATGGCCGCGGTCCCCATCACCCCCGCCGCGAGGAGCCCGATCCACTCGGTGCGCGAGGTGCGCCGCACCGGGAGACCGCCGTCGGAGCCCGGGCCACCCCCGTGGGTCCAGGTCCACCAGCCGTAGGCGGCGAGGGTGATGAAGACGATCTGGAGGCCGGCGTCGGCGTACAGCCCGGCCTGGCCGAAGAGCAGGATGAAGAGGAGGTTGTTGGCGATGCCGACGGGCCAGTTGGCGAGGTGCTGGCGGGCGACGAGCCAGACGCAGAGCGCGCCGCTGCCGAATCCGAGCACCTCGGTCCAGCTCACGGGGGTGTCGAGCACGGTGAACAGCGGCTGTCGCAGGGGGTCCAGCAGGTCCGCGAGATTCAACCCCGCCTCCTTAATAGTCATCCTGACTATAAAAGGGCCGCGGGAGCGGGCGCAAGGGGCGCGGGCCAGGAAGGTGCGGGCGCGGGAACGCGGAAGCCCGGGAACGCGGAAGCCCGCGACCGGGTTCGGTCGCGGGCTTCCGGCGCGAGAGGGCGCGGTGTCGATAAAGCTGTGTCGACAAAACGGCTTAGAGGCCGACTTCCTTCATCAGCATGCCGACCTCGGTGTTGGTCATACGGCGCAGCCAGCCGGACTTCTGGTCGCCCAGGGAGATCGGGCCGAAGGCGGTGCGCACCAGCTTCTCGACCGGGAATCCGGCCTCGGAGAGCATCCGGCGCACGATGTGCTTGCGACCCTCGTGGAGGGTGACCTCGACCAGGTAGTTCTTGCCGGTGTTCTCCACCACGCGGAAGTGGTCGGCGCGGGCGAGGCCGTCCTCCAGCTGGATGCCGTCCTTGAGGCGCTTGCCGATCTCGCGCGGCAGCGGTCCCTGGATGGCGGCGAGGTAGGTCTTCTTCACGCCGTACTTCGGGTGGGTGAGACGGTGGGCCAGCTCGCCGTGGTTGGTGAGCAGGATGATGCCCTCGGTCTCCGTGTCGAGACGGCCCACGTGAAAGAGACGGGTCTCGCGGTTGGTGACGTAGTCGCCGAGGCACTGGCGGCCGTCGGGGTCCTCCATGGTGGAGACGACGCCCGCCGGCTTGTTCAGCGCGAAGAACAGGTGGGACTGGGTGGCGACGGTCAGACCGTCGACCTTGATCTCGTCACGGTCGGGGTCGACCCGGACGCCCTGCTCGATCACCACGCTGCCGTTGACCTCGACCCGGCCGGCGTCGATCAGGTCCTCACAGGTGCGGCGGGAGCCCATACCGGCCCTGGCGAGCACCTTCTGAAGCCGCTCGCCCTCCTGCTCACCGAAGGTCTTCGGGGTCTTGACCAGGGGCTTGTCCGCGTAACGCTCGCGGTTGCGCTCCTCGGTCCTGGCGTCGTACTCCCGCGAGCGGCCCGGGGCGTAGCCGCCCTTGCCGGCCCGCTGGGGGGACTGCCGGGGGCCGCCCTTGGCACCGCCGCGCGCCGACTCGCCACGGCCCTTCCGGGGGGCCTCGGGGGAACCGCCCACGTCGTAGCGGCGCTCCTCGGGACGGGGCTTGCCCGCGCGCTGCTGACGGTCGTCGCGCTGACCCCCGGCCTTCGGCCGGGAGGCGCCCCCGCCGGCGCCCCGGGGGTTACCGCGACCGCCGCTCTTGCCGCCGCCGCTGTTCCCGCTGCTGTTCCTGCCGCTGCTTCGCATCAAAGTTCCGTCGTTGGATTGTCTGGATGGCTGTCTGCATCAGTTTCCGGAGCGTCCGGATCGAACGACAGTACGCCTTCCTGCGTCTCGGCCTCGATCGCGTCCGCCTCGGGGAGGAAGGGCGCCGGCTCCGGCAGCTCGTCCAGGCCGCGCAGGCCCATCCGCTCCAGAAAGTAGTTCGTCGTCCTGTACAGGATCGCACCTGTTTCGGGTTCCGCGCCCGCCTCCTCCACCAGACCGCGCTGGAGCAGCGTCCGCATCACGCCGTCGCAGTTGACTCCGCGCACGGCGGAGACGCGGGAGCGGCCGACCGGCTGGCGGTACGCGACGACCGCGAGGGTCTCCAGGGCGGCCTGGGTGAGCCGGGCCTGCCGGCCGTCGAGCACGAAGCGCTCCACGGCCCCGGCGTGCTCCGGGCGGGAGTAGAAGCGCCAGCCGCCGGCGACCTGCCGCAGCTCGAAGCCGCGGCCGGTGGCGGTGTACTCGTCGGCCAGCTCGCGCAGGGCGTCGGCGACGGCCCGGCGGGGGACTTCGAGGATCTTGGCGAGGTGCTCCTCGGCGGCCGGCTCGTCGACGACCATCAGCACGGCTTCGAGGGCGGGCTTGAGATCGCTCAAACCGGTTCCTCCACTTCCTTCGCTTCCTTCACTTCTCCGACCGCGGTGGGTGCCCGGTCGGGTGGCCGGTCGAACTCGTCGGTGACCGCGAGGGGGCCGTCGCCGCCGGTCCAGACGACCAGGAGTTCGCCGAGGGCCTCCTCCTGGTCGAGGGCGACGGCCCGGTCCCGGTACAGCTCCAGCAGGGCGAGGAACCGGGCGACGACGGTGAGGGTGTCCGCCGCCCCGGCCGCCAGCTCCCGGAAGGTGGCCCGGCCGCGCTCGCGCAGCAGGGCGGCCACGATCCCGGCCTGTTCCCGGACGCTGACCAGCGGCGCGTGGATGTGGTCCACCTCCACCCGGGGCCTGGGCCCGGGCCGCGCGGCCCGGGCGGCGAGCCGGGCGAGGCCGTCGGGCCCGATGCCGAGGACGACCTCGGGCAGGAGCGCGGCGTGGTGGGGTTCGAGCCCCACCGTCCGGGGGTACCGGCGGCCCTCGGCGTCGAGCCGCTCGCCCAGCAGGGCGGCGATGCTCTTGTACGCGCGGTACTGGAGCAGCCGGGCGAAGAGCAGGTCGCGCGCCTCCAGGAGGGCGAGATCCTCCTCGTCCTCGATCTCGGCGGCGGGCAGCAGCCGGGCGGTCTTGAGATCGAGGAGGGTGGCGGCGACCACCAGGAACTCGGTGGTCTGGTCGAGGTCCCAGTCGTCGCCCAGGGCGCGGATGTGGGCCATGAAGTCGTCGGTGACCCGGGAGAGTGCGACCTCGGTCACATCGAGCTTGTGCTTGGCGATGAGCTGGAGCAGCAGGTCGAAGGGGCCCTCGAAGTTGGCCAGGCGCACGGTGAACCGGTACTCGCCGTCCCCGGGCGGATCCGGCGCGTGCGCGGGCTCCGGGGCCGGGGCGGGCTCCGGGACGGGCTCGTCCGGCCGCCGCTCCGGGCCGCCGCCCGCTCCGGGGCCGCGGCCCAGGGCGCGGCGCGGCGGGCGGGGCGGATCGGTCGGGGGCATCGCGGTCCAAAAGGGGCGGCGCGGACCGGGGGCCCGGTCCTGACGGGACGGTCGGGGGCAGCGCGCAGGCTACCCTCAGCGGCCCCGCAGGCGCCGTACGAGAATGCTCGCGTCGCCGCGCTGTTCCAGATCGGCCAGCACCACGGCGACCGCCTCACGCACTATCCGGCCGCGGTCCACCGCGAGCCCGTGTTCCCCGCGCAGCACCAGCCGCGCGTGTTCGAGGTCCATCAGCTCCTCGGCGGAGACATAGACCGTGATCTTCTCGTCGTGCCGCTCGCGACCGCTGGGGCGGCGGTTCGCCCCCCGGCCCCTGCCCCGGCGCGCGGGGGCCGCAGCGGCCTCCTGGGCGGCCTGCGGGCGGCGGGGCTTGGTTCCGGGCGGCCCGGGCTGCGCCGCAGGCTCCTGGCCCCGGCTGCGGCCCTCGGCGTCGGTGTCCGCGCCGGCCGACGAGTGCTCCTGGGGGGCGGACGGCTGCTCGGCGGCCTCCAGCGGGTCGCTCTCGCCACCGGGGGCGGGCACCCTGGGCTCCGCGTTCGGCTGCCGCCGGGGCGACGAGGACTGGAGCGACATCCCCCCGGTGGTGCGGAACAGCTCGTCGGCCCCCGGCAGACTCACTCGGCGTGACACCGGGCGAGCACCTCCCTGGCGAGCTGGCGGTAGGCGGCCGCGCCGACCGAGTTCGACGCGTAGGTGGTGATCGGCTCACCGGCCACGGTGGTCTCCGGGAAGCGGACGGTCCGTCCGATGACCGTGTGGTAGACGTGGTCGTCGAACGCCTCCACCACGCGCGCCAGCACCTCGCGGCTGTGCACGGTGCGCGAGTCGTACATGGTGGCGAGGATGCCGTCCAGCTCCAGGTCGGGGTTGAGCCGCTCCCGGACCTTCTCGATCGTCTCGGTCAGCAGGGCGACGCCGCGCAGCGCGAAGAACTCGCACTCCAGCGGGACGATCACCTTGTGCGCCGCAGTGAGCGCGTTGACCGTGAGGAGGCCCAGCGAGGGCTGACAGTCGATCACGATGTAGTCGTAGTCCGGCAGGAGCGGCTTCAGCGCCCGCTGGAGTGTGGACTCGCGCGCGACCTCGCTCACCAGCTGGACTTCCGCCGCCGACAGGTCGATGTTGCTCGGCAGCAGGTCCATGTTGGGGACCGCGGTCTTCAGCAGCACCTCGTCCGCCGACAGGCCCCGCTCCATGAGCAGGTTGTAGACGGTGAGGTCCAGCTCCATCGGGTTCACGCCGAGGCCGACCGACAGGGCTCCCTGCGGGTCGAAGTCGACGAGCAGGACACGCCGTCCGTACTCCGCGAGCGCGGCGCCCAGATTGATGGTGGACGTGGTCTTGCCCACGCCGCCCTTCTGGTTGCACATCGCGATGATCGTCGCGGGGCCGTGGTCGGTCAGCGGGCCCGGGATCGGGAAGTACGGCAGGGGCCGCCCGGTGGGGCCGATCCGCTCGCGGCGCTGACGCGCGGCGTCGGGGGCGAGGGTGGCCGCGTACTCGGGATCGGGCTCGTACTCGGCGTCGGGGTCGTAGAAGTGCCCTTCGGGGACTTCCTCGTAGGCGGCGAAGTGGGTGGACTCTCGGCCACTCTCGTTGCCGGCCGTGGCGTTCACGTGTTGGCCGTCCGTCATCTTCATCGTGTGGGCTGTCGTCATGTGCGTGGTGTCCTGGCGCGTCGCGAAGGTCCGGACAGCTACGGAGCCGACAGCACCCGGCCCGGACGACGGGCTCACTCCCCGTACAGGCGCTACCGCGTGACCACCTCCGGGAGTAAATGTCGACTCATTCACAAGTCGTCTTACCTCCTTGGACGTGACCAGGACTTTATCGATAGGTCAGCGTGGCACCATGCCGACGGTTGGCGACTCTATGGCGTGTCACCGCTCCGCAGCAACACAATCCACCGGACCCGGCCGTATGTGTCGGCAAGGGAACACCCCTCTGTCAAGGGTGCGCGGCCGCCCGACCGGGGTTCGGCGGGATGGTTTCGAGGGTGCGCGAATCGGTTGAAGGGTTACGTACAAGGCGAGTTGAACGGGTCCGCCCGGGGCCGGATACGGCTCCGGCCGGACCTCGCGCAGCAAGGTCCGGCCGGGGGCACGATGTTGACGGCGGCCGTTGACCGCGGGCCGTCCGTCAGCCGATGAGCGTGGTCAGCTCGGTGTGGGGCAGTCCGTGGGCCTCGGCGACGGGGCCGTAGACGACCTGGCCGTCGTGGGTGTTGAGGCCCAGGGCGAGCGCCGGGTCGCGGCGCAGCGCCTCGGCCCAGCCGAGGTTGGCCAGTTCCACTATGTAGGGCAGCGTCGCGTTGGTCAGCGCGTAGGTGGAGGTGTGGGGAACGGCACCCGGCATGTTGGCGACGCAGTAGAAGACCGAGTCGTGGACCGTGAAGGTCGGCTCGGCGTGCGTGGTCGGGTGGGAGTCCTCGAAGCAGCCGCCCTGGTCGATCGCGATGTCGACAAGGACACTTCCGGGCTTCATTTTGGCGACCAGCTCGTTGGTGACCAGCTTCGGGGCCTTGGCTCCGGGGATGAGCACGGCGCCGATGACGAGGTCGGCCTCGACGACGGCCTTCTCCAGCTCGTAGGCGTTGGAGACGATCGTCTGCACGGCGGTGCCGAAGATCTTGTCGGCCTCGCGGAGCTTGTTGATGTCCCGGTCGAGCAGGGTGACGTGGAAGCCCATGCCGACGGCGATCTGGGTCGCGTTCCAGCCGGAGACGCCGCCGCCGATGACGACGGCGCGGCCCGCGTGGGTGCCCGGGACACCGCCCGGCAGCACACCCCGGCCGCCGGCCGAGCGCATCAGGTGGTACGCGCCGACCTGGGGGGCGAGCCGGCCCGCGACCTCGGACATCGGGGCCAGCAGCGGCAGCGCGCGGTTCGCGGTCTCGACCGTCTCGTACGCGATGGCGGTGGTGCCGGACTCCAGCAGGGCGTCCGTGCACTCGCGGGAGGCCGCGAGGTGGAGGTAGGTGAAGAGCGTCTGGTCCTTGCGGAGGCGGTGGTACTCCTCGGCGATCGGCTCCTTGACCTTCAGCAGCAGGTCGGCGGTGGCCCAGACCTCGTCGGCGGTCGGCAGGATCCGCGCACCGGCGGCGAGGTACTCGTCGTCCGTGATCGAGGAGCCGGCGCCGGCGTTCCGCTCGATGACGACCTCGTGGCCGTGGCGCACCAGCTCGTGGACGCCTGCGGGGGTGATCGCCACCCGGAACTCGTTGTTCTTGACCTCGCGGGGGATGCCGACCTTCACGTCGATCACGGTCCTTGACTCTGGGGATGTGGCGGATACAGGGGTACTTCCATACATACCGGCACACGAAGGGTGCACTGGTAGACACCACGGAAAAGGCGCGGTGCAGCCAGTTTAATGAAGGAATTCTCCCTGTCTAGCCTTACAAACAACTATTCTCCCGCCATGACGCTACGGATTTCGTAGGTTGCTCCCGGCCGCTCGCCTTCGGCCTCCAGCAATCTCTCGGCGGTGGTGCGGTGCAGGCCCGCCGCCGCCGGGTCGCCGAGCCTCTCCAGGGTGTCGGCGAGTCTGAGCTGGAGCGCGGCCTGGAGCCTGCGGTCCCCGGCCCGCCGGGCCCACTCGACCGCCTCGTGGCAGGTGTGCAGCGACTCCTGGGGCCGGCCCGCGTACTCCTGCACCCGGGCCGCCTCGCTCAGCGCGCGGGCCTGGGAGGGGAGGTCGCCCACCCGGCGGTATCCGGCGACGGCGGCCCGCCAGCCGCGCAGCGCCTCGCCGTAGCGGCCCGCGTAGGTGTGCACGGTGCCGAGCCGCCCGTACAGCCGCGCCTCGTCCGCGCGCTCCCCCCGGGCCTGGCGCTGGACGAGCGCCCTGCCGTACCAGTCGGCGGCCCGGTGCCAGTCCCCCAGCTCCTGGTACGCGCCGCCGACGGATTCCATCGCGCGGCCGGTCGCGTACGGGTCGTTCGCGGCCCGGCCCGCGTCCAGGGCGGCCCGGTAGCGGGCGAGCGCGTCCTTCGTGCGGCCGCTGCGGGCGTCGAGGTCGGCGAGGTTGAGCAGGGCGGCGGCCCGCTCCCGGTGCAGCTCCCGGCGCTCGGCGACACCGAGGACCAGCCGGTGCAGACCGTACAGCTCGGGGGCGGCCGCGTCGGTGCCCCGGTGCGCGGCCAGCGCCCGCACCAGGGCCGAGACCAGCCGTCTGGCCAGGGTGTCCAGCTCCCCGTCGGCCACCGCGACCCGGGCGGCGGCGAGGAGGACATGCTGTCTGTCGCGCAGCCAGCGCTCGGCGGCGGCCGGGTGCTCGAAGCGCAGGGCGCGGGGCATGGCGGCGAGCGCCTTGCGGGCGGGGACGCTGTCCGGCTCGGTCACCGCCCGGCAGGAGTGCAGCTGGCGCACCGCCCGCTCCAGCATCCGGGCCCGGGCCGTCCGCAGGTCGGCGGGTTTGTCGAGGGATTCGGTCAGCGCGCCCAGCAGCGGCCGCAGCGCGCCCGGCACCCGGTACTCCCCGTCCTCGCGGTGCAGCAGCCCGAGGGCGGCGAAGCCCTCCAGCGCGTCGAGTGCGTCGGGCACCGAGGAGCCCGCGAGGGAGGAGGCGATGTGTCCGTCGGCGATACCGGCGGGGGCCAGCGCCAGCAGCCGCAGCAGCCGGGCGGCCGAGGGCGGCAGGGACTCGTACACCAGCCGGAAGGCGCGGGCGAGCGGGCGAGCGGCCTGCGAGGGCTGCTCGCCGTCGTCGGGCAGGGCGCGCAGCTGCCGGGTGGCGTCGGCGACGGAGAGTTTGGGGCGGGCGGCGAGCCAGCCGCCGACCAGGACCAGGGCGGCGGGGAGTCCGCCGCACTCCTCGGCGACGGACTCGGCGGCCTGCGGGTCCACGGTGATGCGCACGGATCCGGTGAAGGTGGCGAGGAGTTCGATGGCCGCCTTGGCGTCCAGGCCGCCGAGGGTGCACGGCCGGACGTCGGGGATGCCGGTCAGCGGGCCCCCGGATACCGCGACGACCAGGCAGCCGCAGTCGTCGGGGAGCAGCGGGTCGACCTGTTCGGCGTCGGCCGCGTCGTCGAGCAGCAGCACGGCGCGGCGGCCGGCCAGCGCCTCGCGCAGCAGCTGGGAGAGTTCGTCCTCGTCCGCGCCGGGCGGGCCCTGGATGCCGAGGGCCTCCAGGAGCTGTCTGGCGGTCTCCTCGGTGGGGACGCGGCGGCCGCCGGGCTCGGTGAGCCGGGCGGTCAGCACCCCGTCGGGGTAGTCGGGGGCGATCTCCTCGACGAGCCGCCGGGCGAGCGCGCTCCGTCCGGAGCCGGGCCGTCCGGCGATCAGGAGGACCCGGGCGCGGGGGGCCTTCCGGCCCGCGATGGTGTCCAGGCCGGCCCGTTCGATGTCGCTCCGCAGGGACTTCAGTTCCCGTTGCCGGCCGAAGAACCTGCCCCGGGACGCGCCGGGGCGTCCGCCCGAGTCCATCGCCTGATCCGTCACGGGCCACGCTCCCGTCGTCTCCGCGCACCTGCCGAGCCCGCAGGGGGTCCGCACGGGCGTTCCGAGCGTAGTTCACTCTCTGCGACGAACCGGGGGGAGCGTGTCCGATATATCGCCTGATCGGATTAATCAGATCGAAAGATCATCGGACTGTTGGGGCATTTGGCCGCACCCCGCCCGGGCCCCGCCCGGCCCTCCACAGCCCCCGGCGGGCGGCCGCGAAAGGCGCGGCGGGGCAGGAGGGCCGGGCGCGGCGGTCAGGCCTCGAAGGGGCGCGCGGGCCAGGGCGCCTCGGCCGGCCGCAGCGCGTCGAAGCCCTCCCCCGCGAGCGCGGCGGTGGCCGCCATGACCGCCACCACCAGCGAGTTGTTGTGCAGCTCGCCGGCGAGCGCGCCGCGCACCAGCTCGGGCAGCGGCACCCGGGCCTGCTCCATGTCGGCCTCCTCGTGGGAGACCTCGTACCGCTCGCCGTCCGCCTCCGAGAGCTCCCGGGCGAGGAAGATCCGTACGGCTTCGTCGCAGCCGCCGGGGGTGGTGTAGACGTCGGTCAGCACCCGCCAGTCCTCGGCCTTGACGTGGGCCTCCTCGTACAGCTCGCGCTGGGCGGCGTGCAGCGGGTTCTCGCCGGGGATGTCGAGCAGTCCGGCCGGGATCTCCCAGAGCCGCTGCCGGACCGGGTGGCGGTACTGGCGCAGCACAACCGCGCGGCCCTCGCCGTCGAGGGCGAGGATGGCGACCGAGCCGGGGTGGACCTGGTAGTCGCGGTGGACGACCGTGCCGTCGGGCATGACCACGTCGTCCGTGCGGACGCTCGTCTTATTGCCCCGGAAGGGGGTCGCGGTCGCGGTGACCCGCCACTGTTCGGGGGTGTCCTCAATCGCCATGTCTGTCGTCCTCCCGCAGAAAACCACAAAAAATAGACCCGCAAAAAATAGACCGGGGTACGCGTCGGCGAACGGACGCGTACCCCGGTCAACGGTAATGCCTGCCGGTCACTCGCCGGTCTTGCGCTCCACGGCGGCCTTCACCAGTCCGGCGAAGAGCGGGTGGGGGCGGGTGGGACGCGAGGTCAGCTCCGGGTGCGCCTGGGTGGCGACCAGGTAGGGGTGCGTCTCACGCGGGTACTCGACGTACTCGACCAGCTTGTTGTCCGGGCTGGTCCCGGAGAAGACGATGCCCGCCTTCTTCTCCAGCTCCGCGCGGTAGGCGTTGTTCACCTCGTAGCGGTGGCGGTGGCGCTCCTCCACGTACGGCTGGTCGCCGTAGGTCTCGCGGACGACCGAGCCCTCGGCCAGCTTGGCCGGGTAGAGCCCGAGGCGCATGGTGCCGCCCAGGTCGCCCGCGCCCTCGACGTACGCCAGCTGCTCCTCCATGGTGGAGATCACCGGGTGGGCGGTGGCGGCGTCGAACTCGGTGGAGTTGGCGTCGGGGATGCCGGCGAGGTTGCGGGCCGCCTCGATCACGATGCACTGGAGGCCCAGGCAGAGGCCGAGCAGCGGCACCCGGTTCTCTCGGGCGTACTGGATCGCGCCGACCTTGCCGCTGACGCCCCGGTCGCCGAAGCCGCCGGGGATGCAGATCGCGTCGACGTCGCCGAGGTGGCGGGCCGCCTCGGCGGGGGTCTTGCAATCGTCGGAGGTGACCCACTTCACCTTGACCCGGGCGCGGTTGGCGAAGCCGCCCGCGCGCAGCGCCTCGGTGACCGAGAGATAGGCGTCGGGCAGGTCGATGTACTTGCCGACCAGTGCGACGGTGACCTCGTGGTCGGGGTTGTGGACCCGGTCCAGCAGGTCTTCCCAGACCGTCCAGTCGACATCGCGGAAGGGCAGGTCGAGCTTGCGCACGACATAGGCGTCCAGGCCCTCGGTGTGGAGCACCTTGGGGATGTCGTAGATCGACTTGGCGTCGATGGCGGCGACCACGGCGGCCTCGTCCACGTCGCACATCAGCGAGATCTTGCGCTTGATGGCGACCGGGACCTCGCGGTCGGCGCGCAGCACGATGGCGTCGGGCTGGATGCCGATGTTCCGCAGGGCGGCGACCGAGTGCTGGGTGGGCTTGGTCTTCAGCTCGCCGGAGGGGCCGATGTAGGGCAGCAGCGAGATGTGGACGACGAAGACATTGTCCCGGCCGACCTCGTGGCGGACCTGGCGGACGGTCTCCAGGAACGGCAGCGACTCGATGTCGCCGACCGTGCCGCCGACCTCGGTGATGACGACGTCGACGTCGTCGGTCGCCATCCGGCGGATGCGGTGCTTGATCTCGTTGGTGATGTGCGGGATGACCTGGACGGTGTCGCCCAGGTACTCGCCGCGCCGCTCCTTGGCGATCACCTGGGAGTAGACCTGCCCGGTGGTGACGTTCGCGGAGCCGTCGAGGTCGACGTCGAGGAAGCGCTCGTAGTGGCCGATGTCCAGGTCGGTCTCGGCGCCGTCGTTGGTGACGAACACCTCGCCGTGCTGGAAGGGGTTCATCGTGCCCGGGTCGACGTTCAGATAGGGGTCGAGCTTCTGCATCGTGACCCGCAGGCCCCGCGCCTTCAGCAGCGCACCCAGGCTGGAGGCCGTCAGGCCCTTGCCGAGGGAGGAAGCGACACCCCCGGTGACGAAGATGTGCTTGGTCGTCATGGATTTGGGCGGCATCGCCAAGAGGGGGCTCCCGTGGTCGCGAGGGTGAGGTGCGTGCCGGCGTCCTCCCGGCTGTTCAGGGAGGGGCCGTCGCTGCGGTTGCGGGGCTCCTGACTGAGTACAGGCGGGCCACCGGTCCACGGGATACCAGGGTATCAGCGACTCCGATGGACCGCTTCCGGCCACGCGTAGTCACTCCCGTACCTCCTTCACCAGCCATTCACTCTTGGCTCACTCGTTCGGCTCACTCGGGTTGTCGAGACCGCCACGCGGAACTCCCCGGTGCGTCGTATCCTGCTCGGACACTCGCTTTACGGAGCAACGCGCAGGGGTGCGCTCAATTGAGCGGGGTGGTGGTGGGCGACGGGTGACACAGGCCAAAAGCGACATCCCCGACTTCAACCCGTGCCCCCTGGCTCGTCGGCGACCCTTGACGCCAAGTAAGCGCCCCAAGGGGCGGACATGGCCGTTCGACTGGAGATGCACGTGGCCGGGCGCATCGAGGATTACGCACTCATCGGAGACATGCAGACCGCCGCACTGGTCTGCCGGGACGGCACAGTCGACTGGCTGTGCCTCCCGCGCTTCGACTCGCATGCCGTCTTTGCCGGGCTGCTCGGTACCGAGGAGCACGGATTCTGGAGAATGGGCCCCGCCCATCCCGCACACGCCGAGCCGCCCGCGGCCGACCGGCGGCGCTATCGCGGCGACTCCCTGATTCTGGAGTCGGAATGGGACACACCGCGCGGCACGGTCCGAGTGACCGACTTCATGCCGCCGCGCGACGGGGCTCCGCAAGTGATCAGGATCGTGGAGGGCGTTTCCGGGCGGGTGCCGATGCGCTCCGCGCTGCGGATGCGCTTCAGCTACGGACGGATCACCCCCTGGGTCCACAAGGTCGACGGCCGCACGGTCGCCGTCGCCGGACCCGACTCGGTCTGGCTGGACACCGAGACCGAGACCTACGGCAAGGACCTCACCACCTACTCCGACTTCACCGTCTCCCCCGGTGAACGGATCGCCTTCACCATCAGCTGGCAGCCCTCGCACCACCGGCCGCCCGCGCTCCCCGAACCGGAAGCCGCGCTGGAGGCGACCGGGGAGTTCTGGCGGGAGTGGGTCGAGCACTGTACGTACCACGGGCCCTACCGCGAGGCCGTGATCCGCTCACTGATCACCCTCAAGGCCCTCACCTACGCGCCGACCGGCGGAATCGTCGCCGCGCCCACCACCTCCCTCCCGGAGGAGATCGGCGGCGTACGGAACTGGGACTACCGCTACACCTGGCTGCGGGACGCCGCGATCACCCTCTCCTCACTGCTGCGCACCGGCTACCGGGAAGAGGCGCTCGCCTGGCGCGAATGGCTGCTGCGGGCCGTCGCGGGCGACCCGGAGAACCTCCAGATCATGTACGGCATCGCCGGCGAACGGGAACTGGGCGAAGCCGAACTGGACTGGCTGCCCGGCTACGAGAACTCGGGCCCGGTACGCGTGGGCAACGGCGCGGCCCATCAGCTCCAGCTCGATGTGTACGGCGAGGTCACCGAGGCCCTGCACCTGGCCCATATGACGGGCCTGGCGCGCAACGACTACGCCTCGCTGCTCCAGCTCCGGCTGATCCAGTATCTGGAGAAGCACTGGAGCGAACCGGACGAGGGGATCTGGGAGGTGCGCGGCCCGCGCCGCCACTTCGTCCACTCCAAGGTGATGGCCTGGGTCGCCGTCGACCGGACCATCAAACTCATCGAGTCCGGCGACGCCGACGGACCGCTGGAGCGGTGGCGGCAACTGCGCGACGACATCCACCGCGATGTCTGCGAGAAGGGGTACGACCCCGAGCGCAACACCTTCACCCAGTCCTACGGCTCCCAGGAGCTGGACGCCTCACTCCTGCTCATCCCGCAGATGGGCTTCCTCCCGCCGGACGACAAGCGCGTCATCGGCACCATCGAGGCGATCCAGCGCGAGCTGTCCACGGAGGACGGCTTCATCCTGCGCTACCCCACCGCGGGCGGGGAAGCGGGCCTCGACGGCCTGGCGGGCGACGAGGGCGCGTTCCTCGCCTGCTCGTTCTGGATGGCGGACGACCTGGCGATGATCGGGCGGGTCGACGAGGCCCGCAAGCTCTTCGAACGGCTGCTCGCCCTCCGTAACGATCTGGGACTGCTCGCGGAGGAGTGGGACTCCCGGCTCCAGCGTCAGGTCGGCAACTTCCCGCAGGCTTTCAGCCATGTTCCTCTGATCGACACGGCGCTGCGGCTCACCGCGTCGGGGGCGTACGGAGGATAGGACCCCTCTGTTTCCGCTTCCGAGCCCGACAGACCGGGCCCGGAAGCGGAAGCGGGGGTCAGCGGGCGACCAGCTCGTCGTAGACGCTCAGCACCTGGGCCACGGTCTCGTCCTCCGTGGGCCACCCGGCCGCCTGCGCCGGACCGGCCCGCACCAGCTCGGCCCGGCGCACCCGGTCCCCCAGCAGCCCGGCGACCGCTCCGGCGAGCGCCCCCACATCCCCGTACGGCACCAGCTCGGCCGCGTCCCCGACCAGCTCGGGCACCCCGCCGACGGCGGTGGCGACCAGCGGCACCCCCAGCCGCAGGGCCTCCTGCGCGAGCGGGGAGCGGGCCTCCCAGCGGCTCGGCACCACCGCGACGTCCGAGGCCACGAGAAGTTCGGCGATGTCGTCACGGCGGCCCAGCAGCCGCACCGGCAGCTCCTCCGAGGCGATCCGGCGCTCCAGCGCCGCCCGCCCCCGGCCCTCCCCCGCGATCAGCACCAGCGGCGCCGGATCCAGCCGCCGCCACCAGCCGGCCGCGTCCAGCAGCGTCCGATACCCCCGCTCCGGCGTCAGACCGCCCACCGCCAGCACCAGAGGACGATCCCCCACCCCGAGCCCGGCCCTGGTCAGCGCGGCCCGGCCGGCCGGACGCCCCGAGGGCGCGGGCATCGCGAGCGGGGCCAGCCGCGCGTCACGGGCACCGCGCAGCCGGGCCCGGTCGACCAGCTCGGAACAGCTCCCGAGCGCCACCGCCGCCGCCCGCGCCGCCCGCCGCTCCAGCAGCCGCAGCACCCGCCCCCGGGCCCCGCCGTCCTGACCCCGGGTGTGCCAGGTGACGACGAGCGGTATCCGCAGCCCGCTGAGCGCCAGCGCGGCCCGCACCCCCGCGTGCGGCCCGTGCGCGTGCACCACGTCGGCGGCCGCGCAGACCGATCTGAGCGCGCCCAGCGCCGCCGGGTCACCGCGTCCGGGCACCGGCGCGAAACCGGCCCCGGCGGCCGGGAAGTCGTAGAGGTCCTCCAGCTCGGCCGGGGCGCACACGGTCACCCGCACCCCCCGCGCCACCAGCCCGGCGGCCAACGACCGGACGTGCGCACCGCTGCCCGCACCGCCGCCGCCCAGCACTTGCACCGTACGCAGCTGTGTCACCCGCCAAGAATGCCAGCCCGTACGCGCGTTCCGGCACCGTCCCTGTGCGCGCGCTGGCCACACCCCGCCCCCGGTTCACCCACTCGGGTGAACCTGTGGGGGCGGCGGCGGTTCTAGACCTCGGTCCGGGCCGCCGCCAGCAGTTCTTCCGCGTGGGCGCGCGCCGCCCGGGAGTCCTCCTGGCCCGCCAGCATCCGCGACAGCTCGCGCACCCGGTCCTCGCCCTCCAGGACGGTGACCCCGCTGCTGGTCACCGAACCGTCGTGGGTCTTCTCCACCAGCAGCTGACGGTCCGCGAACGCGGCCACCTGCGGCAGATGGGTCACCACGACGACCTGCGCGGTCTTCGCGAGCTTCGCCAGCCGGCGGCCGATCTCGACCGCCGCCCTGCCGCCGACGCCCGCGTCGACCTCGTCGAAGAGATAGGTGGGTACGGGGTCGGTCCCGGCGAAGACGACCTCGACCGCCAGCATCACCCGCGACAGCTCGCCGCCGGACGCGCCCTTGGCGATCGGCCGCGGCGGCGCTCCCGGGTGCGGGGCGAGCAGCAGCTCGACCTCGTCCACGCCGTGCGGGCCGTACGCCACCGTCCGGCCGTCGATCTCCACCCCGGCGTCCTCGTCGCACTCGGTCAGACGGAGGGCGAACGACACCCGCGCGTGCGGCATCGCCAGCGAGGCCAGCTCCTCGGTGACGGCTTCGGCGAAGCGCGCGGCGGCCTCCGTGCGGACCTCGGTCAGCGTGCGCGCGAGGACGGAGAGTTCGGCGCGCAGGGCGTCCCGCTCGGCGGTCAGCTCCTCGATGCGGCCGTCGTCGCCGTCCAGCTCGGTGAGGCGGGCGGCGCTCCGGTCCGACCAGGCCAGCACGGAGTCGACGGTGTCGCCGTACTTCCGGGTCAGCGAGGCGAGCGCGGCACGGCGCTCCTCGACGGCGGAGAGCCGACGCGGGTCGGCGTCCAGCCGGTCCGCGTATCCGGCGAGTTCGCCCGCGACGTCGGCGAGCAGGATGGAGATCTCGCCCGTCCGCTCGGCGAGCGCGGCGAGCGCGGGATCGTGCGAGCGTACGGCGTCCAGCGCCCGGCCCGCGCCCGAGACCAGGGTCGCCGCGTCCACGCCCTCCGGGTCCTCCGGGTCCCCGACCAGCGCGGTGTGGGCGAGGGCGGCGGCGGAGGCGAGGGCCTCGGCGTGCCCGAGGCGCTCGGCCTCGGCGGCGAGTTCCACGTCCTCCCCGGCCCGGGGGGCGACGGCGGCGATCTCATCGAGCCCGAACCTCAGCAGATCCGCCTCCTGGACCCGCTCCCGGGCCCGGGTGGTCAGCTCGGCGAGTTCGGCGGTGACGGCCCGCAGCCCCCGATAGGCGGCGGTGTACGCGGTGTGCGGACCGGTGACCGCGTCCCCCGCGTACCGGTCGAGCGCCTCGCGCTGCCGGGCCGGGCGCAGCAGCCCCTGCTGATCGGTCTGGCCGTGGACGGCGACGAGGTCGTCGGCGAGTTCGGCCAGCACCCCCACCGGCACCGAGCGCCCGCCGAGGTGCGCCCTGGAGCGGCCCTCGGCGGAGACGGTCCGGCTGATCAGCAGTGTGCCGTCGTCGAGTTCGGCCCCCGCCTCCTCCGCGCGCAGCGCGGCCGGAGCACCGGCGGGTACGCCGATCCGGCCCTCCACCACCGCCGCTTTCGCGCCGATCCGCACCAGCGCCGGATCGGCCCGTCCGCCGAGCAGCAGCCCCAGGCTGGTGACGACCATGGTCTTGCCGGCGCCCGTCTCGCCGGTCACCGCGGTGAAACCGGGCGACAGCTCGACGACAGCGTCGTCGATGACCCCGAGCGACCGTATCCTCATCTCCTCCAACACGGACACGACCATACGAGGTTTCGCCGGCACGGCGCGACGCCGACCCCACTCCGGTCCCCTCGGGACACGGCTCGCGCCCGGCGCGAGAGCCCCCCGGGGGCGGGCGGCGCCCCGGCCCGTCACCCGAACTGATGATCACGGCGGGGTGTGCACCGGGCCCGCTCAGCCCGGGACTCCCCGCCATCCGGAGACGGGCAGCGCGAACTTGGCCACCAGCCGGTCGGTGAAGGACGCGTGGTGCAGCCGGGCCAGCCGGACCGGCACCGCGCCCCGGCGCACCTCCACCCGGGCGCCGGGCGGCAGTTCGACGGTACGGCGGCCGTCGCACCACAGGACGCCGTGCGGGGTGTGCGGCTGCACTTCCACCGCGAGGACCGAGGTCGGGGCGGTGACCAGCGGCTTCGCGAACAGCGCATGGGCGCTGATCGGGACCATCAGCAGCGCCTCGACCTCCGGCCAGACCACCGGGCCGCCCGCCGAGAAGGCGTAGGCGGTCGAGCCGGTCGGGGTGGCGCAGACGATGCCGTCGCAGCCGAACGCGGTGACGGGGCGGCCGTCGATCTCCAGGACCGCCTCCAGCATCCGCTCGGGCGAGACCTTTTGGACGGCGGCCTCGTTCAGCGCCCAGTCGCGATGGACGATGTCCCCATTGCTGCGGACCACCACATCGATGGTCATCCGCTCCTCGACCTCGTACTCCCGGGTGACGACCCGGTCGACGACCTTGTCGAGGTCGTCGCGCTCCGCCTCCGCCAGGAAGCCGACGCGGCCCAGGTTGACGCCGAGCATCGGCACCCCGGAGGCGCGGGCGAACGCGGCGCCGCGCAGCAGGGTGCCGTCGCCGCCCAGCACGATCAGGAGTTCACAGCCGTCGAGCGCCTCGGGCGTGGCCTCGGGGACGGTCTCGACGGACGGCGGCAGCGGCAGATCGACGGCCTCGGCCTCCAGGACGCGTACGCGAAGACCGCAGCGGAGCAGTCCCTGGACGACGAGTTCGGCGCTGCGGATCGCGGCCGGGCGGCCGGTGTGCGCGAGCAGGAACACCCTGCGCTCGGAGTTCTCCGCCGTGTCGAAGGCGCACTCCGTCACCGGTGCCACCGATGTCTCCGGTGTCTCCGATGTCGCTGGTGTCGCTGATGCGTCTGGTCTGGTCACCGAGGTCCCTCCGCCACTGCCCGGTCGACGTCCGCCGGATCCAGCTCGGGCGCCCCGGCCCGGAGCCACAGAAAGTACTCGACATTCCCGGAGGGACCGGGGAGCGGGCTGGCGGTGACGCCCAGCACGCCCAGGCCGAGCGCGGCGGCCTGCGCGGCCACCGTCCGCACGGCCTCCTTGCGCAGCTCGGTGCTGCGCACCACGCCGCCGCTGCCGAGACGCTCCTTGCCCACCTCGAACTGGGGCTTGACCATCAGCACCAGATCGGCGTCGGGGGCGGCGCACCGCACCAGCGCCGGGAGCACCAGCCCGAGCGGGATGAAGGAGAGGTCTCCGACGACCAGGCCGACCGGCTCGCCGTCGATCGCCTCCAGCGTCAGCTCGCGCACATTGGTGCGGTCCTTGACCGTCACCCGGTCGTCGCTCTGGAGCGACCAGGCGAGCTGGCCGTAGCCCACGTCGACGGCGAGGACGTGTGCGACGCCCGCGCGCAGCAGCACATCGGTGAAGCCGCCGGTGGACGCTCCGGCGTCGAGCGCCCGGCGTCCCTCGACCGTCAGCCCGAGGGGGGCGAAGGCCGCCAGCGCCCCGGCGAGCTTGTGCCCGCCGCGCGAGACGTACTCGGGCTCGTCGCCGCCGGAGGCGACGACGACGGCGGCGCTCGTCTCGACCTGGGTGGCCGGTTTGGTGGCGACATTGCCGCCGACGGTCACCCGCCCGGCGGCGATCAGCTGGCTGGCGTGCTCGCGCGAGCGCGCCAGGCTGCGGCGTACCAGTTCGGCGTCGAGACGGCGGCGGGCGACTCCTGCCACGTTCGGTTCAGCTCCTGTTGTCGTTACGAGGGTGACGGCGACGGCGTCCGAGGTGCGGGCGCGGCTGCCGGGCTTGCGTCGAGCGAGGCCAGCGTGGCACGCAGCCCCCGGTGTACATCCTCGTACACCTCCAGGTGTCCGTCCGCCGGGAGGTGGTCCGCATCGGCCAGCCGCGCGAGCAGGGCGTCCACCCCGGCGTCGCCGGTGGGCGGGCGGGGGACGCCGAGCGGCACGGGCGCGGCGGGTTCGCCGGCCGGGGGCGGGGAACCGGGGCCGGGTGCGGGCGGGCCGTCCGGCGTGCGGCCGCGCGGGCCCGGCGTCGAGTCGCTCATGACCCAGACGCTACCGCGAAGCGCTGAGGTACCGTCGATCATGATGGCGACGACGGAAGAGTGCCGCAGCGCGCTCAAAAGACTCAGCGACAGACTCACGCGCTCGGAGGGCGGCACAGGCGGTGTCACTTCGTTCGACAGATCCCTCAGCTGCCACATCAAGGACCTGGATGTCACCTTTGTCGGCCGCCTTCAGGATGGCCTGATCACGGTGGTCGACACCCTCCCCGGGCCGCCGCGCGACAAGGCGCAGATCCGCCTCACGATGACGGGGGACGACCTGGTGGCGATGGTCGACGGCGAGCTGGAGTTCGCCAGGGCATGGGCCTCGGGCCGGGTGCGGCTGGAGGCCGGATTCCGCGATCTGCTGCGCCTCAAGTCCCTTCTGTAGTCCGGCCCGTGGGTCCGGGCCGCGGTCCGGGCCCGGCGGCGGCCTGGGCCCGGACTCCCCAAGGGCCCTCTCAGAGGGTCTTCACGGCGGAGGGAGCGGCGGAAGCGGAGGACACCGCGGAAGCCGCCGTGACCGCCCGCTTGCGCGCCACCGGCACCACCAGCGGAGTGCCGGACTCGGGGTCCGCGATGACCTGGCTCCGCACTCCGAAGACCCGCTCCACCAGCTCCGCGGTCACCACCTCCGACGGCGCGCCCTCGGCGACGACCTTGCCCTCGTGCAGGGCGATGAGATGGGTGGCGTACCGGGCGGCCTGATTGAGGTCGTGGAGCACGGCGACCAGGGTCCGGCCCTGGGTCTCGTGCAGCTCCGCGCAGAGGTCGAGCACTTCCAGCTGGTGCTGGATGTCGAGGAAGGTGGTCGGCTCGTCCAGCAGCAGCAGCGGCGTCTGCTGGGCCAGGGCCATGGCGATCCACACCCGCTGACGCTGACCGCCGGAGAGTTCGTCGACATATCGGTCCGCGAGTGCGCCGACGCCGGTCGCCGCCATCGACTCCTGGACGATCCGCTCGTCCTCCGGCGACCACTGCCGCAGCAGCCCCTGGTGCGGGTAGCGGCCCCGGGCCACCAGGTCGGCGACGGTGATCCCGTCGGGGGCGATGGACGACTGGGGCAGCAGCCCGAGCGTCTTCGCGACCTTCTTCGCGGGCATCGAGTGGATCGTCTGCCCGTCCAGCAGCACCCGGCCCTCGGAGGGCTTCAGCATGCGCGAGAGGGCGCGCAGCAGGGTGGACTTGCCGCAGGCGTTGGGGCCGACGATGACCGTGAAGGAGTTGTCGGGTATCTCCACCGACAGGTTCTCGGCGATGACCCGCTGGTCATAGCCGAGGGTGACCGATTCCGCGGTGAGACGCTGCATGGTGGTGGTGCTCCTGGATCGAGGGTTCACAAGGCGGCCGGCAGGGAGTCCGGCGGGTTCGACGGGTTCGACTTCGACAGGGAGTGCCGACGGTGTCATATGCGTCCCGCTCTCCGTTCGGTGACCAGCAGCCACAGCAGATAGCAGCCGCCGAGCACCGCCGTCACCACGCCGACCGGCAGCTGACGGTCGCCGAAGGCGACCGCGGCCACCCAGTCCGCGACGAGCAGCAGGGCCGCGCCCATCGCGGCCGACGCGGCGAGGCCCGGCCCAGGCGAGCGGGTCAGCCGGCGGGCCAGTTGGGGCGCGCTGAGCGCGACGAAGGCGATCGGCCCGGCGGCGGCGGTCGCGGCGGCCATCAGCAGCACTCCGGCGGCCATCATCACCAGCCGCGCGCGCTCCACGGGCACCCCGAGGGCATAGGCCGCGTCGTCGCCCATCTCCAGCACCCGCAGCGGCCGCGCGTACCAGGCGACGACCGGCACCAGCAGGACGAAGGCCGCCAGCAGCGGCCAGACCTGGGTCCAGTCCCGGCCGTCGAGCGAGCCGGTCATCCAGAGAACGGCCCGGGTGGCGTCCACCAGGCTGGCCTTGGTGAGCAGATAGTGGTTGACGGCGGTGAGGACGGCGGCGACGCCGATGCCGACGAGCACCAGGCGGTAGCCGTGGACCCCGCGCTTCCAGGCGAGCAGATAGACCGCGACACCGGTCACCAGCCCGCCGACGAGCGCCCCGCCCGCGACGGCGAGGGCGGTGCCCTGGAAGAGCACGATCGCGCCGAGCGCGCCGACAGCCGCGCCCTGGCCGAAGCCGATCACATCGGGGCTGCCCAGGGGGTTGCGGGAGAGCGACTGGAAGATCGAGCCGCTGAGCGCGAGCGACGCGCCGACGAGCAGCCCGACGAGGATCCTGGGCA
Source organism: Streptomyces inusitatus (assembly GCF_014651115.1). Taxonomy (GTDB): domain Bacteria; phylum Actinomycetota; class Actinomycetes; order Streptomycetales; family Streptomycetaceae; genus Streptomyces; species Streptomyces amakusaensis. The sequence continues at coordinate 143,669 of NZ_BMWG01000022.1, forward strand.
GCCGCAGCTCCTGGACGACGAACTCGTGGGCCGCCGTGCCGTTGCCGAGGAGGGTGGCGACGACGTCGCCGGGGGCGATCCGGAAGTCGCCGCTGCCGATCAGGACGACCGAGGCGGCGAACGCCACACCCGTCAGCAGCAGAAAGACGAGAGCCGCGCGCGGGTCGACCCGTACGGAGAGACCGCCCCCGGTGCGCACGGCCCGAACGGACCCGGTCGAGGACTTCGGCGAGGCCTCGGGCAGGGGCTTGGCCAAGGTCTTGGTGGAGGTCTTGGTCGAGGTCTTGGTCGAGGTCTTCACAGCTTGGCCATCCTCTTGCGGCGTACGAGCTGGATGAAGACGGGCCCGCCGATCAGCGCGGTGACGATGCCGACCTGAAGCTCCGCCGGGCGGGTCACCAGCCGGCCGATGACATCCGCGCCGAGCAGCAGCACCGGCGCGAGCACGGCGGCGTACGGCATGATCCACCGCATGTCGGGCCCGGTGATGGCGCGGACGAGATGCGGGATCATCAGACCGACGAAGACGATCGGCCCGCAGGCGGCCGTCGCGGCCCCGCAGAGCAGGGTCACACACACCATGGACAGAACACGGGTCCGGCCCAGGTTCGCGCCGAGCGCGCGGGCCGTGTCGTCGCCCATCTCCAGGGCGTTGAGCGGCCGTCCCAGCAGCAGCGCGAGCACCACGCCGACGCCGATGAACGGCGCGACCTTGGCGATCGTCTCCATGTCCGCCGAGGCCAGCGAACCCACCGTCCAGAAGCGCAGCTTGTCCAGCGCGGCCGAGTCCAGCAGCTGTACGGCGTTGATATAGCCGTAGAGCGCGGCAGTGGCGGCGGTTCCGGCGAGCGCCAGCCGTACCGGGTTCGCGGCGCGGCTCCCGCCGAGCACATAGACGAGGGCGGAGACGACGGCCGCGCCGAGGAAGGCGAACCAGACATAGCCCGTGAGCGAGGTGACCCCGAGAAAGCTGATCGCGGAGACGACGGCCGCGGACGCCCCCGCGTTCACCCCGAGCAGTCCGGGCTCCGCGAGCGGATTGCGGGTCAGCGCCTGCATCACCGCCCCGGCGAGCCCGAGAGCCGCACCGGCGAGCAGCCCGAGCAGGGTACGCGGCACCCGCACCTCACGGACGATCACATCGTTGCCGACCCCGTCGCTGTCGAAGAGGCCGTGCCACACATCGGAGAGCGGCATCGACTTCGCGCCGAACGCGATGCTCGCCACACAGACCAGCACCAACAGAACGACGGAAGCCAGCAGTCCGGCGATCCGCACCACATGGCGACTTCGGGGGACGGGGGGCTGCGCGGGCACGCCGTCGGGCACGGGCCCCGATCCGGACGCCGCGCGGACTTGTGTACTGTCGACCAACACAAGGTTAGGTTAGCCTACCCTCTCATCAACTCTGTCTGACGGAAGTTCTCCCATGAACACCCCTGCCCTCTCCCGCCGACGCCTTCTCACCGCCACCGGGGCGCTCGGCATCGGCGCCCTGCTCACCGCCTGCGGAACCGACGAGAAGAAGAGCGCGGCGGGGGCCGGCTCATGGACCTTCACCGACGACCGGGGCAAGACCGCCAAGGCGAACGCCAGACCCAAGAACATCGTGGCCTTCGTCAGCACCGCGGCCGCCCTCCACGACTACGGCGTCGACTGCACCGGAGTCTTCGGCCCCACCGACCCGGTCAACGGAAAGCCGAACCCGCAGACCGGCGACCTGGACATCACCAAGCTCACCAGCCTCGGCCAGGGCTGGGGCGAGTTCAGCGTCGAGAAGTACGCGGCGCTCGACCCCGATCTGCTGATCAGCAACATGTTCCCGCCGCCCGCCCTCTGGTACATCCCGGAGGAGAGCGTCAAGAAGATCGAGAAGCTGGCCCCCACCGTCGGGATCGACGGAGCGCACAAGTCCCTCCTCGAACCGCTGAAGCGCTACACCGAACTCGCCGAATCCCTCGGAGCCGACCTCAAGGCCGCCAAGGTCACCGAGGCGAAGGCCCGCTTCGACCGCGCCGAGGCCACCCTCCGCGAGGCCGCCGAGCGCAATGGCGGCATCAAGGTGCTCGCCATGACCGGCGACGCCGAGAAGATGTACGTCGCCGTCCCCGACTCCTACTGCGACCTCAACTACTTCAAGGACCTCGGCATCGAGTTCATCGAGGGTAAGAAGAGCGACGACTGGGGCTTCTGGGAGTTCCTCAGCTGGGAGAACGCGGACAAGTACCACGCCGATCTGATCATGATCGACAACCGCTCCAGCGCCCTGTCCGCCAAGGACCTCGCCAAGAAGCCCACCTGGACCCGGCTCCCCGCCGTCAAGGCGGGCCAGACCGTCCCCTGGGCCATGGAGGAGCGCTACAGCTACGCCGGCTACGCCCCCGTCCTGGAGCGGCTCGCCGCCGCCGTCACCCGTTCGAAGAAGCTCAAGCCGTGAGCGACGCGCCGTACGCCTTCTTCCGCCTCCACGTCCTCTCCACCGAGCGGCTCACTCCGTCGATGATCAGGGTGACCTTCGGCGGCGACGACCTCGCCCGCGCGGCCACCGCCGGCCTGGACCAGCGCGTCAAGCTCTTCCTGCCCCACCCCGGCCAGGACGAACCGGTCATGCCCGACACCGACCAGGACGACTGGTACGCGGCATGGCGCGCCCTCGACCCCGACATACGCGGCATCATGCGCACCTACACCGTGCGCTCACTCCGCCGCGACCCCGACGAAATCGTGATCGACTTCGCCACCCACGGCGATCTGGGCCCCGCCTCCCGCTGGGTCCGCGGCGCCGTCCCCGGCTCCGTCCTCGGCCTCCTCGCCCCGGTCGGCGAGGAGAACGCCGGATACGACTTCCGGCCGCCCGAGGACACCGACTGGATCCTGCTCACCGGCGACGAGTCCGCGCTCCCCGCCGTCGCGAACATCCTCGAAGCACTGCCCCCGGCCACCCCCGTCCGCGTCTGGATCGAACTCAACGACCCCGCCGACCGCCAGACACTGCCCACCAGGGCCGACGCCGACATCGTCTGGCTCACCGGCCGGGGCGCCACCCCCGACGCGATCCGCTCGTCCGAGCTGCCGACCGGCCTCCCGTACGCCTGGATCGCGGGCGAGGCCGCCACCGTACGGGCGGTACGCCGCCAACTCGTCGGCGAACGCGGCTTCGACCGGCGCAGGGTGAAGTTCACCGGCTACTGGCGCGCGGGAGCGTCCGAGGACGATCTCATGGCCGCCGCCACCACCACCGCCGCCGACGAAGAAGCCTGACCCGACCCCGGTGGTCCCCCTCACCGAGGAGGGACCACCGGCGCCCGCCTCCCGGGCTACAGACCCAGCCCGGCCAGCGCCTCGCCCGCGTCCAGCCCACAGACACCGTCCCCCGCGTCCGACCAGGCCGCCGCGCACAGCGCCCGCAGCCCGTCCATCGCGTCCCCCTCACCCTCCAGCACCAGCGCCCCGGCACGGGCCACGGCCGTCCACCCACCGCACCGGAAACCGCCGCCCCCCGGTACGGCCCCGACCTCCGGCTGACCGGTCAGCATCCCGCGCAGATCCGCGTCCACATACGTCGGCCGGTGCTCCGGCGGCGCGGCCAGCAGCAGCGCCCCGTCCGTGACCCCGGTCAGCACCAGCAGCGAGTCCACACCCCCGTTGAACGCGCCCTCGATGTCCGTGTCCAGCCGGTCCCCCACCACCAGCGGCCGCCGCGCCCCCGTCCGCAGCACCGTCTCCCGGTGCATCGGCGGCAGCGGCTTCCCCGCCACCCTCGGCTCCGCACCGGTCGCGATCCGCACCACCTCTACGGCCGCGCCATTGCCCGGCGCGATCCCCCGAGCACTCGGAATCGTCAGATCCGTGTTGGAGGCGAACCACGGAACCCCCCGCGCGATGGCGTAACACGCCTCCGCGAACCGCCCCCACGGCAGCTCAGGACCGCCGTACCCCTGCACCACGGCCGCCGGATCGTCGTCCGCCGACTCCACCGGCACCAGCCCGCGCTCACGCAGCGCGACCCTCAGCCCCTCCCCGCCGATCACCAGCACCCGGGACCCGGCCGGCACCTCCTCGGAGATCAACCGGGCCACCGCCTGCGCCGAGTTGATGACATCCGCCGCGGCCGTCTCCACCCCCAGCTCGGTGATGTGCTCGGCCACCGCCTCCGGCGTACGCAGCGCGTTGTTCGTCACATACGCCAGCCGCATCCCGTCCGCCCGGGCCGCCAACAGCGAGTCAACGGCGTACGCGATCGCCTCACCACCCGCGTACACCACACCGTCCAGGTCCAACAGCGCGGTGTCGTACGCCTCGCTCAGCGCCTTCGCGCTCGCACCCGGCCGGGTCCTGCTCAGCTGACTCATCCGTCTCTGCTCCTCGATCGAACGTCCACTCCCCCCGATCATCGCTCATCGCCCGCCCCACATACGATGCACGGATGAACTGCGAAGGTCCCGCGGCCAATGACGGTCTGCGCCTGATCCCCTTCCGTGGACTCCGGTACGTCCCCGAGCGGGTCGGTTCTCTCGCCGCCGTGACCTCCCCGCCCTACGACGTCGTCGTACGGCCCGATGGACTCCACCATCTGGAATCGGCTGATCCGCACAACATCGTCCGGCTGATCCTGCCGCAGGCGCCCACCCCCGGCGCCCGCCACCGCCGGGCGGCCGACACCCTCACCCGCTGGCTGGACGAAGGCGTCCTCGCCCCCGACCCCCGACCCGCCCTCTATGTGTACGAGCAGCGCCACGGCGACCTCCTCCAGCGCGGGGTCATCGGCGCACTCGCCCTGACCGAACCGTCCGAAGGGATCGTCCTCCCCCACGAGGACGTGATGCCGGACATCGTGGCCGACCGCGCGGAACTGATGCGCACCACCGGAGCCAATCTCGAACCGCTGCTGCTCACCTACCGCAGCACAGGCGGCTCCACCACCGGCACCACCGCCGTCGTCGAACGCACCGCGCTGCGGACACCGCTGCTCGCCACCACCACGGAGGACGGCTTCAGCCACCGGCTGTGGGCCGTCACCGACCCCGGCGAACTCGCCGAGATCCAGAACGATCTGGCGGGCCGCCAGGCACTGATCGCCGACGGCCACCACCGCTGGGCCACCTATCTCCGGCTGCGCGCCGAACACCCGGACGCCACCGGCCCCTGGGGATACGGACTGGTCCTGCTGATCGACTCGGCCCACCACCCGCTGCGCGTCCGCGCGATCCACCGGCTGCTGCACCGGCTGCCGGTCGCCGATGCCCTGGCCGCCCTCGGCGACTCCTTCCGCGTCCGGCGTCTCGGCGTACCGCTCGACCGGGCCATGGAGACCCTCGCCGAGACCTCCACCGGAGGCAACGCCTTCCTCCTCGCCGGCGACGGCGCCTTCCATCTGCTGGACCGCCCGGACCCGGCACTTCTCTCCCGTACCGTGCGAACCGACCGCCCCGAAGCCTGGCGCACCCTGGACGCGACCGTCCTCCACGCCACCCTCCTCGACCACCTCTGGCGGATCCCGGACGCCCCGGAGCACATCGCCTACATCCACGACACGGAGGCCGCCGTCACCCAGGCGGAACGCCACGGCGGTACGGCGGTGCTGATGCATCCGGTACGGGAGGAGGTCGTACGGGAGCTGGCCCGCGAGGGCGTGACCATGCCCCGCAAGTCCACCTCCTTCGGCCCCAAGCCCGCGACCGGTCTGGTGCTCAGAAGTCTGACCCTGGAATGACAGAAGGGCGGCACCGCGAGGTGCCGCCCTTCATGTCTCACCGACTACTTGTCGTCGCGGCGGTCGTCGCCGTCCTCGATGTCGTCCTCGGCCTCAGCCTCGGCAACGGCCTCGTCATCAGCCTCGTCGTCGAACTCGGGCCGGTCGATCTCGCGCCGCTCCTGGTCGAGCAGCTCGTCCTCATCGACCTCGTCGACCTCGTCCGGCTCGTCCTCGCTCACGGCGTCGACGAACTCGACCCCGTCCAGCTCGGCGAGCCGGTCGGACGCGTCGGTCACGCCGTCCTTGTCGGACTCCAGCGTCTTGGCGAACCACTCACGCGCGTCGTCCTCACGGCCGGCCGCGAGCAGCGCGTCCGCGTAGGCGTACCGCAGTCGCGGGGTCCAGGGCTGCACGGAGTTGGAAGCCAGCTCCGGGCTCTGAAGCGTCACGATCGCGGCGTCGAGCTGGTCCATGTCCCGGCGCGCACCGGCCGCGACCAGGCGCATCTCCACCTGACCGGCCTTGTCGAGCTTCTGCACCTCGGGCTCCCCGGCCATGGCCAGCGCCCGCTCGGGGCGCCCGAGTCCCCGCTCGCAGTCCGCCATGACGGGCCACAGCTCCACACTGCCGGTCATCCGGCGCGAAGCACGGAACTCCGCCAGCGCCTCGGTGTACCGCTGCGTGGCATACGCGGCAAAACCGGCCGCCTCACGAACCGCGGCCACCCTGGAGGCCAGCCGAAGCGCGACCCTGGAGTAGCCATAAGCCTGCTCCGGGTCCTCGTCGATCAGCTTGGCGACCATGACAAGGTTCCTGGAGACATCCTCGGCCAGCCCCTTCGGCAGGCTCAGAAGCTCCTGCCGCACATCCTGGTCGATCTCGTGACCGGTGACATCATCCGGAATCGGCAGCCGCTTGATCGGCTCACGGTCCGGACGGTCGCGGTCATCCCTACGGCCATAGCCACCACGGTCATCCCGGCCCCGGTCGTCACGACGGCCATAGCCACCGCCGCCACCACCGCTGGGACGACCACCACGGTCATCCCGGGAGCCACGGTAACCACCGCGGTCACGGTCGTCATCACGACGGCCATAACCGCCACCGCCGGACGACGGCCGGTCATCGCGTCGACCGTAGCCACCACCGGACGGCCGGTCATCACGACGGAAGTCACCACCCGAGGGGCGGTCATCGCGACGGAAACCGCCACCGCCGGAGGGACGGTCGTCCCGACGGAAACCGCCGCCGGACGGGCGGTCGTCACGACGCGGAGCCCCACCGGACGGACGGTCATCGCGGCGGAAACCGCCGCCACCACCGGACGACGGACGGTCGTCACGACGGCCATACCCACCGCCACCGCTGGGACGACCACCGCGGTCGTCGTCACGGCGGAACGACGGACGATCATCACGACGGTCATCACGCCCACCACCGGACGGACGATC
>NZ_BMWG01000023.1:0-112226 GCF_014651115.1 Streptomyces inusitatus
ACGCCCCGGGGGGGCCGCCCGGCGGGTGGCTCCCCGACACGGGCGCGGGCGGGGGGGGGGGGGGGGGGGGGGGGGGCGCCCCCCCCCGGACAACGGCCCGCACCCTCGTGCGCACCCGCAGCACCCCACCCCCACCAGCACACCCCCCTTCCCACAGCCGCAAACACGCCACCACCCCCGCCCCCACCAACACCCCATTCCGCACCCCCACCACCCCCACCCCCAGCACATCCCCCTCCACCACATGCGAGAACCAGATCGGAAACTCCAGCCCCGTCACCCCCGTGGCCCCCACCACCATCCCCACCGGCAGCGCCATCCTGCTCGCCCGGAACGTCATGCACACCGCCCCCAGCCCCACCAGCCACACCATGTACTGCGGGCTGATCACCCGGCTCGTCGTGGTGAACAGCAGCACCCCGGTGAAGGCCGCGTCCGCCGCCGTCGCGGGACCGAAGACCCGCGCCCGCCACCGCCAGAGCAGCAGCCAGCCGAGCGCCCCCGCCGCGAGCGCCAGGGCCAGCGCCGACACCAGCGGGACGTACGGGCCGAGGAACTCCACCGAGCCGTAGTGGAGCATCGCCCGTCCCTCCCACCCCAGCCACCGGCCCGCGTGGAAGACCAGCGCCCCCAGCGACTCGACCTCCGTGCCCCGGTCCCGCTGCGCGGTCAGAAAGCCGAGCGAGCCGGGCATCGACACCAGGAACACCAGGGCCAGCCCGCCCGCCACGGCCGCCGCCGCCCCCACCGCCCGCCGGGTGACCGCCCCGCGCTCCAGCCCCGTCAGCAGCAGCACCGGCCAGATCTTGAGCAGTACCCCGAACCCCGCCAGCGCCCCCAGCACCCGGGGCCTGCGGACCCCGGCCAGCAGTGCGGCCACCGCGACGGCGGTCACCATCAGGTCGTAGCGGGCGTACACGGTGGGCCCGAGGAGCGGCACCCCGGCCGTCCACACCCACACCCCGCGCCGGTGCCGCCCGGCCCGGCCGCCCGCGTACCGCAGCAGCCCGTACACCAGCGCGTCGCAGGCCAGCGTCAGCAGATAGAAGGTCCCGGCGTAGCCGAGGAAGGGCAGCGGCACCGCGCCCGGGGCCAGGATCACGAGGGCCGCGCCGGGCGGGTACTGCCAGGTCACGTCGGAGCGGGGGAAGACGCCGGTGCGCAGGATCTCGTACCAGCCCTGGTAGATCACCGAGACGTCGGCGGTGACATCGGGCCCGGGGTAGGGGACCGCCTTGAAGACGCACAGCAGCAGTGCCGTCCGGGTGAGGACCCACACCGCGAGCCGGGCACGGCCGGAGGCGTCCGTCATGAGCGGCTCATCCATTCTTGTGGATCACGAGGTGCTTGTGGATCGCGAGATGGCTGGGGGAATCGCGAGGTGCTCATGATGCGGCGCGGCTCCGGGCCGCCGCGATCGGACAGGGCCGTTCGGAGCCCCGCCCCGACTTCGGTACTGTCGGCGGACCATGCACAAGACCTTGATCGTGACCAACGACTTCCCGCCCCGCCCCGGTGGAATCCAGGCGTTTCTGCACAATATGGCCCTCCGGCTGGACCCGGAGGAGCTGGTCGTCTACGCCTCCACCTGGAAGCGCGGCCGTGAGGGCGTGGACGCGACCGCGGCCTTCGACGCCGAGCAGCCCTTCACCGTGGTGCGCGACCGTACGACGATGCTGCTCCCCACCCCGCGCGTCACCCGCACGGCCGCCGGGCTGCTCCGCGAGCACGGCTGCGAGTCGGTGTGGTTCGGCGCGGCGGCCCCGCTCGGGCTGATGGGCCCGGCGCTGCGCCGGGCGGGCGCGCGCCGGCTGGTCGCCACCTCGCACGGCCACGAGGCGGGCTGGGCCCAGCTCCCCGCCTCCCGGCGGCTGCTGCGCCGGATCGGCGAGGGCACGGACACGATCACCTATCTGGGGGAGTACACCCGCTCCCGGATCGCCGCCGCGCTGACCCCGGAGGCAGCCTCCCGCATGGTCCAGCTCCCGCCGGGCGTCGACGAGAAGACCTTCCACCCGCACTCGGGCGGCGACGAGGTGCGCGAGCGGCTCGGCCTCAGCGACCGTCCCGTGGTGGTCTGCGTCTCCCGGCTGGTGCCGCGCAAGGGCCAGGACACCCTGATCCTGGCGATGCCCGAGATCCTGTCGAAGGTCCCGGAGACGGTGCTGCTGATCGTGGGCGGCGGACCGTACGAGGACGATCTGCGCAAGCTCGCCCGGGAGACCGGGGTCGACGCCTCCGTGCGCTTCACCGGAGCGGTGCCCTGGGCCGAGCTGCCCGCCCACTACGGAGCCGGCGACGTCTTCGCGATGCCCTGCCGCACCCGCCGGGGCGGTCTGGACGTGGAGGGTCTGGGCATCGTCTATCTGGAGGCCTCGGCCACCGGTCTGCCGGTCGTCGCCGGGGACTCGGGCGGGGCCCCGGACGCGGTGCTGGAGGGCGAGACCGGCTGGGTGGTACGCGGCGGTTCGGCCGGGGAGAGCGCCGAGCGGATCGTCGCACTGCTCCAGGACCCGGAGCTGCGCCGCCGGATGGGCGAGCGGGGCCGTAGCTGGGTCGAGGAGAGATGGCGCTGGGACCTGCTGGCCGAGAAGTTGCGTACGCTCCTCTGAAACCGGTCGGGCATCTGTACATGACACGGCGCTGAGCTGCGTAAAGCCATTTTCTGACGAGAATTCAGCCTCCTCGCCCCCAGGGATGGGCAGCAGGCCGGTTTTCGCCCATGATCTCTTCATGACCTCATATCTGACGCGCCGTCATCTTCTGGGCGCCGCCGCCGTCCAGACCGCCGCCGTCCTCGGCTTCACCCGGGTCGGCCTCTCCTCCGCCTCCGCCGTGGAGCCTCCGGCCACCGAGCGCGCCCCCGCCGTCGTCATCGGCTCCGGGTACGGTGCGGCCGTCGCCGCGCTCCGCCTCGGCCAGGCCGGAATCCGTACCGTCGTCCTGGAGATGGGCCGGCTCTGGGACACCCCCGGCCCCGACGGAAAACTCTTCTGTCCCACCATCAGGCCCGACCGGCGCTCGATGTGGTTCCGCACCCGCACCGAGGCCCCCCTCGCCTCCTTCCTCTGGCTCGATGTGGTCAACCGGAGGATCGACCCCTACCCGGGGGTGCTGGACCGCGTCGACCACGGCGACATGTCCGTCTACGTCGGCCGGGGCGTCGGCGGCGGCTCCCTGGTCAACGGGGGCATGGCCGTCACCCCGCCCCGCGACTACTTCTCCGAAGTCCTGCCGCAGGTCGACGCGGAGGGGATGTACGGCACCTTCTTCCCGCGCGCCCGCCGCATGCTCGGCGTCAACGACATCGACCCCGCCTGGTTCGAGTCCACCGAGTGGTACCGCTACTCCCGGGTCTCACGCGCCCACGCCCACCGGGCCGGACTGGACACCGTCTTCGTCCCCAACGTCTACGACTTCGACCACATGCGGCGCGAGGCCTCGGGCCAGGCCCCCAAGTCGGCGCTGGCCGGCGAGGTCCTCTACGGCAACAACCACGGCAAGCGCTCCGTCGACAAGACCTATCTCGCCGCCGCCGTCGCCACCGGCAATGTCACCATCGAGACGATGAGCCGGGCCCGTGCCATCCACCGGGGCCGCGAGGGATACGTCCTCACCGTCGACCGCTCCGACCTCGACGGAAAGGTGATCGAGACCAAGGAGATCGCCTGCACCCGGCTCTTCCTCGGCGCGGGCAGCCTCGGCACCACCGAACTCCTGCTGCGCGCCCGGGAGACCGGCGCGCTCCCCGAGCTGGACGCCGAGGTCGGCCGGGGCTGGGGGAACAACGGCAATGTGATGACCGCCCGCGCCAACCACCTCTGGGACACCGTCGGAGCCCATCAGTCCACCATGCCGGTGATGGGCATCAACGACTGGAACAACCCGGCCAACCCCGTCTTCGCCGAGATAGCCCCGCTGCCGATGGGCCTCGAACACTGGATCAGCCTCTATCTGGCGATCACCAAGAACCCGGAGCGCGGCCACTTCACCTACGACCCGGCGACCGACTCCGCCAGGCTCAACTGGCACCGCTCGCAGAGCGAGCCATCGGTCAGGGCCGCCAAGTCCCTCTTCGACCGGATCAACCGGGTCAACGGCACCGTCTACCGCCACGACCTCTTCGGCGGCAACCGGGCCTTCGCCGACGACTTCACCTACCACCCGCTCGGCGGCTGTGTGCTCGGCCGGGCCACCGACGGCTACGGCCGGGCCAAGGGACACCCGGGGCTGTATGTCGTGGACGGCTCGCTGGTGCCCGGCTCCATCGGGGTCAACCCCTTCGTCACCATCACCGCCCTCGCCGAGCGGAACATGGAACGGATCATCCAGCAGGACATCGCGGCGGCGTGAGAAGAGAGGAAGGGTCCGGGGCGGCGGCCCCGGACCCTTCCTCCCGTATGTGTACGGTCAGCCGCGCCCGCCGGACGAGTCCGTCCGGTAGATCGCCTCGATCTCGTCCGCGAAGTCCTTCGCCACCACATTCCGCTTCAGCTTCAGCGACGGCGTGATGTGACCGGCCTCCTCGGTGAAGGACGAGGAGAGCACCCGGAACTTGCGCACCGACTCCGCCTTGGAGACGGCCGCGTTCCCGTCGTCCACCGCCCGCTGCACCTCGGCCAGCAGCTCCGGATCGTCGCGCAGCGTGGCCGCCGTCGACCCCGCCGGCTTGCCGCGCCCGGCGGCCCACCGGCCGAGGAACTCCTCGTCCAGGGTGATCAGCGCTCCCACGAACGGCCGCCCGTCGCCCACCACCATGCACTCCGCCACCAGCGCGTGCGCCCGGATACGGTCCTCGATCACCGCCGGAGCGACGTTCTTGCCGCCCGCCGTGACCAGGATCTCCTTCTTCCGGCCGGTGATCGCGAGATAGCCGTCCTCGTCCAGGGTGCCGATGTCCCCGGTGTGGAACCACCCGTCGGCCAGCGCCTCGGCGGTCGCCTCCGGGTTCTTCCAGTACTCCTTGAACAGATGCTCGCCGTGCAGCAGCACCTCACCGTCGTCCGCGATCCGCACCACCGAGCCGGGCAGCGGCTGGCCGACCGTGCCGATCTTCTGCCGGTCCGGCGGATTGAACGCGGTCGCCGCGCAGGACTCGGTCAGCCCGTACCCCTCCAGCACCGTGAAACCGACGCCCCGGAAGAAGTGCCCCAGCCGCTCGCCCAGCGGAGCGCCGCCCGAGATCGCGTGCTCGATCCGCCCGCCGAGGACCGCCCGCATCTTGCTGTAGACCAGCTTGTCGAAGATCCGGTGCTTGATCCGCAGCCCCAGCGAGGGCCCCCGCGCGCCGTCCATCGCCCGGCTGTAGTCGATCGCCGTCTGCGCGGCCTTGTCGAAGATCTTGCCCTTGCCGTCGGCCTGCGCCTTGGAGCGCGCCCCGTTGTAGACCTTCTCGAAGACCCTCGGCACGCCCAGGATCAGCGTCGGCTGGAAGGTCGCCAGATCGTCGGTGAGATTCCGGATGTCCGCGACACAGCCCAGCCTGATCGGGGCCATGATCGCGGCCACCTCGACCAGCCGGCCGAAGACATGGGCGGCGGGCAGGAACAGCAGCACCGAGCACTCACCGGTGCGGAAGAGCGGCTTGAGCCGCTCCACCGCGTTGCCGCACTCGGCGAAGAAGCTCCGATGGGTCAGCACACAGCCCTTGGGCCGGCCCGTGGTGCCCGAGGTGTAGACGATCGTCGCCGGATCGTCCGCCTTGGCGACCGCGCTCCGCTCGTCCACGGTCGCGTCCGGGACCTCCGCGCCCGTGGCGACCAGATGATCCACCGCGCCCGACTCGATCTGCCAGACCTCGCGCAGCTCCGGCAGCCCCCCGCGCACCGACTCCACGGCGGCGGCGTGCGCGTCGCTCTCCACGATCGCCGCGACCGCGCCCGAGTCCGAGAGGATCCACGAGACCTGCTCCGCCGAGCTGGTCTCGTACACCGGCACGGTCACCGCACCGGCGCTCCAGATCGCGAAGTCCAGCAGCACCCACTCGTACCGCGTACGGGACATCAGGGCCACCCGGTCCCCGGGCCGCACCCCCGCCGCGATGATGCCCTTGGCCGCCGCGCGCACCTCGGCGAGGAACTCGACGGAGGTGACATCGGTCCAGACGCCGCCGACCTTCCGTCCCACCACCGCCACATCGGGGTGCTGGGCGGCATTGCGGCGGATCAGATCCGTCAGATTGCCGTCCGAAGGGACCTCGTACAGGGCCGGAAGGCTGAACTCGCGCAAGACTGCTGCTCCTCATCGGGCGCCGGCGCCACGGCTCTGTGTGTGATGCACCGGTTTGCGGTCCAAGATCGGGCAGATGCTCGTCCAGAGGCGAGCACGGCGGAACTGCCCGGACGTTACCCACCAGTACCGCTTACGGATAGGGGGCTCCGGCCAGATGTTCTCTGCGTCACACGTGTATGACAGTACTTCGCGCAGGGTAGTCCACACCCCCGCTCCGCAGGAAGAACGACCGGCCCGCACCCTCTGTCCAGCGGTGTGACGGGCGACAGGGAGTGTCTTCGGAGTGGCGTCGTCCTCCCGTAGGGAGGGTCTGGCGGGGTCTGGTGCGTGCGATCGCAAGGCGGAGGAGGGAGTCGACGCGGAGCGTCGGCGACCGACGACAACGCGGCGAGCGTGCGTGCCAGGGCACGACAGGCAGGCGAGACTTCGAAGACACGACCTAGGGTGATCGGCATGCGAGGCACCCGAGTGAATGTGGTCAGTGATGTGCACGGCAATGTCCAGGATCTCGCCCGCGCGGGCGAAGGCGCGGACGCGCTGATCTGTCTCGGCGATCTGATCCTCTTCCTCGACTACGCCGACCACTCGCGCGGGATCTTCCCCGATCTCTTCGGCGTCGAGAACGCCGACCTCATCGTCTCCCTGCGCACCGCCCGCCGCTTCGAGGAGGCCCGCGAGCTGGGCCGCCGCCTCTGGGCCGAGCTCGACGTGGACCGCGACACCGCCATCGAGTCCGCCGTCCGCGTCCAGTACGCCGAACTCTTCGCCGCCTTCCCCACCCCCACCTACGCCACCTACGGCAACGTCGACATCCCCGCTCTCTGGCCGGAGTACGTCCGCCCCGGCACCACCGTCCTCGACGGCGAGCGCGCGGAGATCGGCGGTCTGGTCTTCGGTTTCGTCGGCGGCGGGCTGAGCACCCCCATGCGCACGCCCTACGAGATCTCCGACGAGGAGTACGCCGCCAAGGTCGAGGCCCTCGGCGAGGTCGACGTCCTCTGTTCGCACATCCCGCCCGAGGTCCCCGAGCTGACCTACGACACCGTCGCCCGCCGCTTCGAACGCGGCAGCCCCGCCCTCCTGGACGCCATCCACCGCACCCGCCCCCGCTACGCCCTCTTCGGCCATGTCCACCAGCCGCTCGCCGCCCGTATGCGCGTCGGCGCGACGGAGTGCGTGAACGTCGGCCACTTCGCCTCCACCGGCCGGCCCTGGACCCTGGCCTGGTGACCTCGCCCGGCCCCGGGTCCGGCCCCGGGCCGGGCCCCAGGGCTGCGGCCCGGCCGCCGGGCGGGGCGCGATAGCCTGCACACCACACCATTCATCCCCAGGGCAGTACCGCACTGTTGAGGAGCCGCAGCGATGGCGGAACACACCAGCTCAAGCATCACCATCGAAGCGGCGCCGGCCGACGTCATGGGAGTGATCTCCGACTTCGACCGCTACCCCGACTGGACCGGCGAAGTGAAGCAGGCCGAGGTCATCTCCCGGGACGGCCAGGGCCGCGCCGAGCAGGTCAGGCTTGTCCTGGACGCCGGAGCCATCAAGGACGACCACACCCTCGCGTACACCTGGAACGGCGCCAACGAGGTCAGCTGGACCCTGGTCAAGTCCCAGATGCTGCGCGCCATCGACGGCTCGTACACCCTCACCCCCGTCGGCGGCGACCGCACCGAGGTCACCTACCGGCTCACCGTCGACGTCAAGATCCCCATGCTCGGCATGATCAAGCGCAAGGCCGAGAAGGTCATCATCGACCGGGCCCTGGACGGCCTGAAAAAGCGCGTCGAGAGCGGACCCGCCGCCTGATGCGCAAGGTCCTCGTCACCGGCCTCGGCGGCGCGGGCCGCACCACCGTCGCCGCGGCGACCGCGCTCGCCGCCGCCGGACCGGGCAGACGCGTCCTGCTCCTCTCCACCGACCCGCCCGCCGCACTCGGCACCCCCGCCGAAGGCACACTGACCCGGGTCGCCGAAGGGCTCTGGGCCGCCCGCGTCGACCCCGGAGCGGACTTCCGCACCGAATTCCTCTCCCTCCAGAAGCGCCTCTCCGCCGGACTCGACCTCCTCGGCATCACCAGACTCGCCGAGGAAGAGCTCACCGAACTCCCCGGCAGCGACCAGTTCGCCCTGCTGCGCGCGCTCACCGCCGCCGAGACCGGCGGCTGGGACCTGGCCGTACTCGATCTGCCGCCGGTCCGCGAGACCATCGCCCTGCTCGCGCTCCCCGCCCAGCTCCGCCGCTACCTCCGCCGGCTGCTGCCCCCCGAACGCCAGGCCGCCCGCGCGCTGCGCCCGGTCCTCGCCCAGCTCACCGGGGTCCCGATGCCCGCGAGCTGGCTGTACGAGACGACCGGCCGCTGGGACGACGAGCTGGCCGCCGCCCAGGCGCTGATCGAATCCCCCGGGACCACGCTGCGCCTGGTCGCCGAGCCCGGACCGGCTGCCGCCGCCGCCCTGCGCACCGCCCGCACCGGGCTCGCCCTGCACGGAGTGCGGGTGGACGCCCTGGTGGCCAACCGGGTGCTGCCCCGGCACTCGGAGGACACCTGGCTCGCCGCGCTCGCCGCCCAGCAGGAGAAGACCCTCCAGGAGTGGGGCGCGGAGTGGGCCGGGCAGTGCCCGGTGCGCGAGCTTCCGCATCTGGGACGCGAGCCGCACGGCCCGGACGACCTCACGGCCCCCGCCGCCGGCCTCCCGCCGCTCCCCGGCGACCCGGCGGCCGACTCCGGCCCCGACTCCGGCTCCGGTTCGGCCGACGACCTCGGCATCGAGGACCGGCGGGCCGAGGACGGCACCCTCGTCTGGTCGCTCCCGCTGCCCGGCGCGGAGAAGAAGGACCTCGGCCTGGTCCGGCGCGGCGACGAGCTGATGCTGCGCGTCGGCCCCTTCCGCAGGATCGTTCCGCTGCCCTCCGCACTGCGCCGCTGCGCCGTCTCCGGCGCAGCGCTCTCGGACGGAACGCTCAGGGTCCGCTTCACCCCCGACCCCGGACAGTGGCCCCGCACCCCGTGACACCGCGCGCCCCGGGGCGCTGAACGGTCCGCGCCCGTTCGGGTACCGTCGAGCGTACGAGAGACCACAGCCGACCACCTGTGCAGGAGTACGCCATGAGCGATGCCACCGAGCGCCCCGACGTCGACGCCGACGCCTGGGCCGAGGCGTGCGCGGAAGACCTCGCCGCCGAGAGGGCGCGCCGCCGCGCCGAGCACGGCGAAGTGCCCGGCTCCGCCGCCGAGGAGCTGCGCAAGCTGCTCGGCACGGTCGCCGACAAGGTCTCCGAGTTCCAGACCTCGCTGCCGGGGATGGCGGCGCAGACCGCCGTGCGGCAGTTCGTCAGCCAGGCCAAGTCCGCCGTCGAGCCGGTCATCGAGCGCAATCCGCAGGTCTTCGACCACCTCGCCGCCGCCGGGGGCGAGCTGCTCGCCGCCTACCGCTCCGCCGTCGAGGGCCATGAGCGCCGCTGGACGCAGAGCAGCGGCGGCACCGGCAGTGGCACCGGCACCGGCACCGGTACCGCTGCCGCCGCCGGTGCGGACAGCGGCTCCGAGGGACCCGCAGCCCCGGGCCCCCGCACTCCGCGCGACGAGGACCCGGGCCCCGGCGAGAAGATCGATCTCGACTGACCGGTACGGGCTTTCCTCTCTTGATCAAGAGGGGTGCCGCCCTCGGGTACGGTTGGCCGCAGCGGGGCTCGACCGGGAACTGAGGGACACATGGGACTCACCATCGGCGTCGACATCGGCGGCACGAAGATCGCGGCGGGCGTGGTCGACGAAGAGGGCGCCATCCTCGAAACGCACACGGTGCCCACACCGGCCACCCCGAGCGGCATCGTCGACGCGATCCGCGCGGCCGTCGCCGGAGCCGGCGAGGGCCATGACATCGAGGCCGTCGGCATCGGCGCGGCGGGCTATGTGGACGACAAGCGCGCCACCGTCATCTTCGCGCCCAATATCGACTGGCGGCACGAGCCCCTCAAGGACAAGGTCGAGCAGCGGACCGGGCTGCCGGTCGTCGTGGAGAACGACGCCAACGCCGCCGCGTGGGGCGAGTACCGCTTCGGAGCGGGCCAGGGCCACGAGGACGTCATCTGCATCACGCTCGGCACCGGCCTGGGCGGCGGGATCATCATCGGCAACAAGCTCCGGCGCGGACGCTTCGGCGTCGCCGCCGAGTTCGGCCACATCCGTGTCGTCCCGGACGGGCTGCTCTGCGGCTGCGGCAGCCAGGGCTGCTGGGAGCAGTACGCCTCGGGCCGCGCCCTCGTCCGGTACGCCAGGCAGCGGGCGGGCGCCACCCCGGAGAACGCGCGGATCCTCCTCGGCCTCGGCGACGGCACCTCCGACGGCATCGAGGGCAAGCACATCAGCGCGGCGGCCCGGCAGGGCGACCCGGTCGCGATCGACTCCTTCCGCGAACTCGCCCGCTGGGCCGGAGCGGGACTCGCTGACCTCGCCTCCCTCTTCGACCCCTCCGCCTTCATCGTCGGCGGGGGAGTCTCCGACGAGGGCGAACTCGTGCTGGACCCCATCCGCAAGTCCTTCCGCCGTCGGCTGATCGGGTCGCAGTGGCGTCCGCACGCACAGGTGCTGGCGGCGCGGCTGGGGAACAGGGCGGGGATGGTCGGCGCGGCGGACCTGGCCCGTCAGGGGTGAGGGTTCGCTCGGCCTGCCGGCGAGGTGCGGGCCATGGTGACCGTTCTGCCTGAGTCCGGTGTCGCGGTGGACGGTTCCGCCGTGATCCGGGTGCTCAGTTACAACGTGCGGTCGCTCCGGGACGACGAGGAGGCGCTGGGGCGGGTGATCCGGGCCTGTGGGCCGGATCTGGTGCTGGTGCAGGAGGCGCCGAGGTTCTTCCGGTGGCGGAGGCACGCGGCGAGGCTGGCGGCCCGGAGCGGGCTGCTGGTGCTGGGGGGCGGGGCGCCGGCGGCGGGGCCGTTGTTGCTCTGTTCGCCGAGGGTGGCGGTGGAGCGGACGGAGGATGTGCTGCTGCCGCTCACCCCGGGGCTGCACCGGCGGGGGTTCGCCACGGCTGTCGTACGGGTCGGGGGAGCCCGGATCGGGGTGCTCGGCTGTCATCTGAGTTTGCGGGCCGAGGAGCGCCTCGCTCAGGCGGGGCTGCTGCTGGAGCGGCTGGCGGCGATGGGGGTACCGCACACGGTCGCCGCCGGGGATCTGAACGAGACCCCGGGCGGCCGTGCCTTCCGGCGGATCGCCGCGGAGCTTCAGGACTGCTGGGCGCTCGCCCCCTGGGGAGGCGAGCACACCTTCCCGTCCGGGGACCCGAGCCGGCGCATCGACGCGGTCTTCGCGAGCGGGGGCATCGAGGTGCTGGGCTGCGGGGTGCCGCTGGACCTTCCCGGCGTCAGCCGGACCGACCTCGGCGCGGCCACCGACCATCTTCCGGTGCTGGCCGCGCTGAAGGTGCCCGCCGTGCTCTGACCCGGCCCGGCCCGCCGGTCACCCGCGAGCCGGGCCGCTGGGGCCTGTCGTTCTCAGACCACCGCGCCCCGGCCCGGGTCCTCGTGGTCCTCGTCGTCGCCGCTGGACATCCGGGCCACCAGGGTCACGAAGCCGCCCAGGAAGCCTCCGACGCACAGCGAGGTCAGCCACCAGGTCATGTCCCAGCGGAACAGCACCGCGAACAGCATCAGCACCGGCCCGCCGATCACCGCGAGCCAGGCGAACTTGGCCGTGGCGTCCGCCTCGGGCAGCGGCGGGGGCTCCGGGGGGACGAAGTGCCCCTCGTCGCTCGCGTCGAGATCGTCGTCCTTGGGAGGGGAGAGCTGGAAGTCCCTGGGGCCGCCGCCGCCCACGCCGGGGGCGAAGATCACCGAGCTGCCGAGCGCGGGCCCGTCCGCACCGGGATCCGGCTCGGGGTCGGGCTCGGGCCGGTTCTTCGGTGTCTTGTTCACCTCGCCCTCCAGCAGGGCGAGATCCTCCACCGACTTGAACGGCTTCGCGCCCGGCGGGTCCACCGGCTCCTCGCCGTAACCCGCGACGATGGCGGCCCAGGCCGCCTCCTCGTCAATGGGCTGCGGCTCACGGTCCGCGTCATGCTGCTCAGCCACCGGCGCTGCTTCCCTTCGTCCCGACACTTGGAGCGAACCGGCCGACGAACGCGTAACTCTCCTCGAAAATCCGCTCCGCATCGTGGTCCAACGTCGCGACGTGGTAACTCTGTTCCAGCAGAACCTCCTTGACATCCGTCGAGGAGACCCGGCCGAGGATCCGGGCGGAGTCGGCGGGCGGCACCACATGGTCCTCGGGGCTGTGCAGCAGCACCATCGGCTGGGTCACCTGGGGCAGCTCGGAGTCGACCAGTCGCAGGAAATTCCGCAGGGAGTGGGCGGCCCGCACCGGCACCCGCTCATAGCCGACCTCGGTCGTCCCCGGCTTGGCGATGTCGTGGGCCAGCCCCGGGGCCGTACGCACGAAGTGCCGGAGCACGGGCAGCGCCACGGAGGCCACGCCGTGCACCTTGTTGGCCGGATTGACCACCACGATGCCGCGCACCGCGTCCCCGTGCTTCGCGGCCAGCCGCAGTGTCAGCGCGCCGCCCATGGAGAGCCCGAAGACGAAGACCTGGGAGCAGCGCGCGAGCAGCTCGCGCAATGCCCGGTCGACCTCCGCGTACCAGTCCTGCCAGCCGGTGAGCTGCATGTCCTGCCAGCGGGTGCCGTGCCCGGGGAGCAGCGGCAGGGACACGGTCAGTCCGCGCTCCGCCAGATACTCGGCCCAGGGGCGCAGCGACTGCGGTGAACCGGTGAATCCGTGACAGAGAAGGACGCCGACCTCTCCGCCCTCATGGCGGTACGGCTCGGCTCCGGGAAGGACCGGCACCGGGGTCTCCTGTTCTGTGGCGTGACGTGGGGCGTGAAGTGGGGACGGAAAGCTCCAGGGTGTATCTCACCGTACGCGACCGCACTGACACCGACCAGGTCCCGAGGGCCTCCGGCGCGGGGATACCCGTTCACCTCGGGTTAAGGTCTGTTCGACAGCAATAGGAGGCATTCGAGTTGATCTACGGTGCAATCAAGTTCTCTCTTGGGGGCTCGCTCAAGCTTGCCTTCAGGCCCTGGGTGGAAGGGCTGGAGAACATTCCCGTCGACGGCCCGGCGATCCTCGCGAGCAACCATCTCTCGTTCTCGGACTCCTTCTTCCTGCCGGCGGTCCTCGACCGCAAGGTCACTTTTGTGGCCAAGGCGGAGTACTTCACCTCGCCCGGGGTGAAGGGCCGGCTCACCGCCGCCTTCTTCAAGGGCGTGGGACAGCTCCCGGTGGACCGCTCGGGCGCGCGCGGTGCCGCCGAGGCGGCGATCAAGGCGGGCATCGAGGTCGTCGAGCGCGGCGGGCTCTTCGGCATCTACCCGGAGGGCACCCGCTCCCCGGACGGCCGGCTCTACCGGGGTAAGCCGGGCGGTCTGGGCCGGGTGGCGCTGGCCACCGGGGCCCCGGTCATCCCGATCGCCATGATCGACACCGAGAAGGTGCAGCCGCCCGGCAAGGTGGTTCCCAAGCTGATCCGCCCGGGCATCCGCATCGGCAAGCCCCTCGACTTCAGCCGGTACCACGGCATGGAGGAGGACCGTTACATCCTGCGCTCGGTGACCGACGAGGTCATGTACGAGATCATGAAGCTCTCCGGCCAGGAGTACGTCGACATCTACGCCACGGTCGCCAAGCGCCAGGCGGCCGAGGCCGAGAAGGCCGCGAAGGCCGCCGCCAAGGCGGACAAGGCGGACAAGGCGCACCAGCACGGCGGCAGCAGCAGCAGTGACGGCGACAGGGACCGCCCCGCCGCCTAGGGAGTGTCTTCAAAGTGGCGTCGTCCGCCCGTAGGGCGGGTCTGGCGGGGTCTGGTGCGTGCGATCGCAAGGCGGAGGAGGGAGTCGACGCGGTGGGGGTACCTCCCGGGCGAAGCCCAGGGGGCCGTCGGCGACCGACGACAACGCGGCGAGCGTGCGTGCCAGGGCACGGCAGGCAGACGAGACTTTGAAGACACGACCTAGCGGCACGCCAGCACACACCGTCCGGGGGGACGCATGGGGAATTCGGCCAAGCGCGAGCGCGTCGTGCGGATGTCGGTGGAGCAGCCGCTGTGGCGTGCGCTCACCGCCTATCGCGTACTGACCATGAGCTACGCGGTCCTGCTCTTCGCCTTCGACCCGGAGCGCTTCGAGCGCCCCTGGGTCGCGGCCGGTTTCCTCGCGGTGCTGGTCCTGTGGACGCTGGCCACCCTCCGCAGGGTGTCCGGCGCGGACCGCTGCACCAAGCGGTTCCTCGGCATCGATCTCACCATCGCGCTCACCGGCATCCTGCTCACCCCGGTCGCCGACGCCCAGGCCCAGCAGTTCGACGGCCCGACGCTGCCGTCGAT
Source organism: Streptomyces inusitatus (assembly GCF_014651115.1). Taxonomy (GTDB): domain Bacteria; phylum Actinomycetota; class Actinomycetes; order Streptomycetales; family Streptomycetaceae; genus Streptomyces; species Streptomyces amakusaensis. The sequence goes on from NZ_BMWG01000023.1 coordinate 14,613, forward strand.
CTGGACGGCCGGTTCGGTGCTGGCGTTCGCGATCAAGGGCGGCTGGCGGTGGGCGGGCTTCGCCTCCTCCTTCGTCGCCGTGGCCAATCTGATCCAGCGCGGTGAGCCCAGCCGGGACACCATCCACAATGTGCTGCTGGTCTGGGTCGCCTCCATCGCCATCGGCTATGTGGTCGAGGTCGCCCGCGCCTCCGAGCGCACCCTCGCCCGCGCCCTGGAGATCGAGGCCGCCACCCGGGAGCGGGAGCGGCTCGCCCGGGACATCCACGACAATGTGCTCCAGGTGCTCGCCATGGTGCAGCGGCGCGGCACGGCCCTCGGCGGCGAGGCGGCCGAGCTGGGGCGGATGGCGGGGGAGCAGGAGATCGCGCTGCGCGCCCTGGTCGCCGGCGGACAGAGCGCCCCGGTCCGGGCCCCCGCCGACGGCGAGACGGACGGCGCCCGCACGGTTCTCGTCGACGAGGAGCCGGTGCGGGGCGACGACGCCGTCCACGATCTGCTGCCGCTGCTCGCGCGCTGCGCGGGCCCCCGGGTGACCCTCTCCGAGCCGGGTGCGCCCGTGTCGCTGCCGGCCGCCGCCGCGCGGGAGCTGGTCGCCGCCGTGGGGGCCGCGCTGGACAACGTGGAGCGGCACGCGGGGGAGACGGCCCGGACCTGGATCCTGGTCGAGGACTACCCGGACGAGGTGATCGTCACGGTCCGTGACGACGGTCCGGGCATCGCCGAGGGCCGGCTCGCCCAGGCGGAGGGGGAGGGGCGGCTCGGGGTCGCCCTCTCGATCCGGGGGCGGCTGCGGGAGCTGGGCGGTTCGGCCGAGCTGTTCTCGATCCCGGGCCAGGGCACGGAGGTCGAACTGAGGGTCCCGAGACCCGCCGGGGCGGCCGGGAAGAACACGAAGACAGAGCAGTCCCGGGGGAAGGCGGACGAGAGATGACGGACCAGACGGACGGACACCCGGTCAGGGTGATGGTCGTGGACGACCACCCGATGTGGCGGGACGCGGTCGCCCGCGATCTGACCGCGGCCGGTTTTGACGTGGTGGCGACGGCGGGCGACGGCCGGCAGGCGGTCCGCAGGGCCAGGGCAGCCGTGCCGGAGGTCCTGGTGCTCGATCTGAACCTCCCGGAGCTGCCCGGGGTGCGGGTCTGCAAGGAGCTGGTCGGTGAGCTGCCCGGGCTGCGGGTCCTGGTGCTCTCCGCCAGCGGCGAGCACGCGGATGTGCTGGAGGCGGTGAAGTCCGGCGCGACCGGCTATCTGCTGAAGTCGGCGAGTACGGACGAACTGGTCGACGCCGTGCGGCGGACCGCCGTCGGCGAGGCGGTCTTCACCCCCGGCCTGGCGGGCCTGGTGCTCGGCGAGTACCGCAGGCTCGCCTCCGAGCCCGCCCACTCCGCCGACGAGCCCAAGGCCCCCCGGCTGACCGACCGGGAGACCGAGGTGCTCCGGCTGGTCGCCAAGGGGCTCTCGTACAAGCAGATCGCCGAGCGGCTGGTGATCTCCCACCGCACCGTGCAGAACCATGTGCAGAACACCCTCGGGAAACTCCAGTTGCACAACCGCGTGGAACTGGTGCGCTATGCGATAGAGCGCGGACTGGACGACGTCGACGTCTGACCACTCCTTCGGCTGTACGCCATGCCGAATGCCATCCTCCGTTCGGCTGAATTGCTGACGGTGCCCGAAGTCGCTACGGGACTGGTCCGGGGCGGATCCGCCCCCGCAAACCACCCATTCGGGAAAGAAAATGACCTCCCGCGCCATGCCGGAGTGACCTGGATCACCATTAGCGTGACCGTCACAGGCCCATCAGGCGAAGGGAGTATCCAATGCGCGTCGGAGTGCTGACCGGGGGCGGCGACTGCCCCGGTCTCAACGCCGTGATCCGCGGCGTCGTCCGCAAGGGCGTCCAGGAGTACGCGTACGAGTTCGTCGGCTACCGCGACGGTTGGCGGGGGCCTCTCGAAGCCGACTCGGTCCCGCTCGACATCCCGGCCGTACGCGGCATCCTGCCCCGCGGCGGCACCATCCTCGGCTCCTCCCGCACCAACCCGCTCAAGGCGGAGAACGGGATCCGCCGCATCAAGGACAATCTCGCCAAGGACGACGTCGACGCGCTGATCGCGATCGGCGGCGAGGACACCCTCGGCGTCGCCGCCCGGCTCCACGACGAGTACGGCGTCCCCTGCGTCGGCGTCCCCAAGACCATCGACAACGATCTGTCCGGCACCGACTACACCTTCGGCTTCGACACCGCCGTCTCCATCGCCACCGAGGCGATCGACCGGCTCCACACCACCGCCGAGTCGCACATGCGGGTCCTGGTGGTGGAGGTGATGGGACGGCACGCCGGCTGGATCGCCCTGCACTCCGGGCTCGCCGGCGGGGCCAACGCCATCCTCATCCCGGAACAGCGCTTCGACGTCGCCCAGGTCTGCGACTGGGTGACCTCGCGCTTCAAGGCCACGTACGCCCCGATCGTCGTCGTCGCCGAGGGAGCGATGCCCCAGGACGGCGATGTGGTCCTCAAGGACGGCACCCTCGACTCCTTCGGGCATGTACGCCTCTCCGGCGTCGGCGAATGGCTCGCCAAGGAGATCGAGAGGCGGACCGGCAAGGAGGCCCGCACCACCGTCCTCGGCCATGTCCAGCGCGGCGGCACACCCAGCGCCTACGACCGCTGGCTCGCCACCCGCTTCGGACTGCACGCCATCGACGCGGTGCGCGAGGGGGACTTCGGCAAGATGGTCGCCCTCCGGGGCACCGACATCGTCCGGGTGCCCATCGCCGACGCCACCGCCCGGCTCAAGACGGTCGACCCCGCGCTCTACGCCGAGGCCGGGATCTTCTTCGGCTGACGCACCGGCTCTCCCCGAGGCACTCCCGAGCTGTGGGCCGTATATTCGCGAATGTCCGGTATCGCAGATGCGCGGCCCACAGCACAGAATCCCCCTCCGGGAACCGGGAACACGGGAGACATTGTGGACATCCTCGCCTTCGGGGTACAGGCCGACGAGCGGCCGCTGATCGAGAAGGCCTTCGCCCCTCTCCACGACATCCGCTGCGTCGAGGTCTTCCTCACCGAGGACACCGCCCCCATCGCGGCCGGCCACGAGGCCATCTCCACCAGCGTCAACGCCGACCTCGGCGCGGCCGTCCTCCAGACCCTCGCCGTCGGCGGCACCTCGATGATCGCCCAGCGCTCCACCGGCTTCAACAACATCGACCTCGCCGTCGCCGAACGCCTCGGCATCTCCGTCGCCCGGGTCTCGTACTACTCGCCCTACTCGGTCGCCGAATTCGCCTGGACCCTGGCCATGGCCGTCAACCGCCGGATCGTCCGCGCCTCCGCCCGCACCCGCGACTTCGACTTCCGCCTCGACGGACTCCTCGGCCGGGATCTGCACGGCCGCACGGCCGGAGTCCTCGGCACCGGCAAGATCGGCGAGGCGTTCGCCCGGATCGCCCACGGCTTCGGCATGCGGCTGCTCGGCTGGGACCTGACCGAGAACCCCGCCTGCACCGCCCTCGGCATGACCTACACCGACAAGGACGAACTCCTCGCCACCGCCGACCTGATCAGCCTCCATGTCCCGCTGCTGCCCGCCACCCACCACCTCATCGACCGCGAGGCGCTGCGCGCGATGAAGGACGACGCCATCCTCGTCAACTCCAGCAGGGGCGGCCTCATCGACACCGACGCGCTCGTCGGCGAGCTGCGCCGGGGCCGTTTCACCGGGGTGGGGCTCGATGTGTACGAGGCGGAGGCCGGGCTCTTCTTCCTCGACAAGTCCCTGGAGGCGATCCAGGACGACACCCTGGCCCGGCTGATGACCTTCCCCCATGTGCTGGTCACCTCCCACCAGGCGTACTACACCGAGGACGCGGTCGGCCAGATCGTCGAGGCGACCGTCCGCAACATCACCGACTACGCGGCCGGCCGCCGCACCGAGAACTTCCTGGTGCCGGCGGCCGACCCTGCGTCATGACCGGTCCCTCCTCACGGCCGGCCCGGCGTCATGACCGGTCCGCCCTCAGGAGAGGGGCAGCGCCGCCCTCGCCAGCAGCTCCGACACCACCCGGGGCCCGTCCAGCGTCAGCACCGACTCCGGGTGGAACTGCACCGAGGCGAACCCGGCCGCCCGCAGCGCGTGCACCTCACGGGTCACCGGATCGCACGCCACCTCCACCCCGCGCGCCGCCAGCGCCGCCGCCTCCGACTCCCCGCAGCGCGCCGTGAAACTGTTGTAGAAGCCCACCGTCTCGTCCCGCCCGAAGAACCCGATGCGCTCCTGCGCCCCCTGGTACGGGGCCTCCTTCCGTACGATCCCGAGCCCCAGCTCCGCCGCGATCAGCTCATGGCCCAGACACACCCCCAGCAGCCCGTGCCCGTGCCCCCGGAGCAGCTCGGCCGCGAGACCGCGCAGAAAGCGCATCTTCGGATCGTCCGCGTCCATCGGATCGCCGGGACCCGGCCCCAGCACCACCGGCCCGGGATGGCCGAGCGCGGCCCGGCGCAGCCCCGGCTCGTCGTACCGCCGCACCGTGACCTCAAGCCCCGTCGAGCGCAGCAGATGCGCCAGCATCGCGGTGAAGGTGTCCTCCGCGTCGATCACCAGGGCGTGCCCCCGCACCTCGTCGCCGCGTTCCCCCATCCGGAGCCAGAACGGCGCGAGCGAGGCCCGCCGCCCGTCGAGGGCGGCCCGCACCCGGGGGTCGTCCGCGAGCCCCGCCGGCTCCGCGCCCCGGACCGCGCCCCCGGGCGCCACGCCCAGCGCGGCCAGCACCCCGGCCGCCTTGGCATGGGTCTCGGCGACCTCGGAGGCCGGGTCCGAGTGGCGTACCAGCGTCGCGCCGACCGCCACCCGCAGACCTCCCCGGGCGTCGATGTCGGCGGTACGGATCAGGATCGGCGAGTCCAGGCTCTGCCCGCCGTTCGCGTCCCGGCCGATCAGCGCCAGCGCCCCCGCGTAGTAGCCGCGCCCGCCGCTCTCGTGCCGCTCGATCACCCGGCAGGCGTTCTGCACCGGCGATCCGGTGACGGTCGCCGCGAACATGGTCTGTCTGAGCACCTCCCGCACATCGAGCGAGGACCGGCCGCGCAGCTCGTACTCGGTGTGGGTGAGATGGGCCATCTCCTTGAGCCGGGGCCCGACGACCACCCCGCCCATGTCGCCGACCGTGCACATCATCTTCAGCTCCTCGTCCACCACCATGGACAGCTCGTCCCGCTCCTTGGGGTCGTCGAGGAAGCGCAGCAGCGCCTCGGGGGTGGGGCCGCCGGCCGGGTGCCGGAAGGTGCCGCTGATCGGGTTCATCACCACCGTCCCGCCCTCCCCGGACACGCCGCCCCCGCCGCTCATCCGCACATGGACCTCCGGGCTCGCGCCGACGAGGGTGCGCTCGCCGGTGTGCACGACGAAGGTCCAGTACGCGCCGCGCTCACCGGCCAGCAGCCGCCGGAAGAGCGCCAGCGCGTCGGCCCGCCCGAAGCCGTCGATCCGTCCGGTGAAGGTGCGCCGGATGACGAAGTTCGCCCCCTCGCCCCCGCCGATCTCGTCCGCGACGACCCGGCGCACGATCTCCTCGTACTCCCCGTCCCCGACGTCGAACGCGCCGCCCTCCACCCGCACCGGGTGCGCGGGGAGCGCCGCGACCACCCCGGCCAGCGGCAGTACGGCGGTCTCGGCCGCGAGCAGCACGCTCAGCGGGGTCCCGTCGTCCCGGACGTCGAAGCCGCGCTCCCGGATCTGCCGGAACGGGATCAGCGCGAGCGCGGGCCGCTCGCCGACGGGGATCTCGGCGAGCGTCCCGTACGTCAGCACCGGGCCGGTCAGCAGCTCGACGGTGTCCTGGTCGTGCCCCGGGGTGCGCCGGTGCAGCAGGGCGAAGGGGCGGTCGTCGGAGAGGAGGCGGGCGACGGCGGCAGCGGCCTCGGTCTCGATTGCCGGGAGAGACATCCGGTGTGTTCCTTCCAGTGGGGGAGGAACGGCCGGGTTTCCCTGGGAAACACCGAAGGCCGCCCCTCGGGCGGCCTTCGCGAAGTCTTCAGTGAGTACGCGCGATCAGTGGGCCGCCGGATGAGCGGTCCACCACCAGTTCTGGTTCAGCTGGATCTGATCGGGGTGCGCGAACATGCGGCGAACCCTACCCCACCCGTCACACGACGCCCGGAATGATGGAATGTGCGTCTCATTTACTGGTCCGTTTGGGGTATGCGCGGCGTGACCACGTACTGTGGTCCGTGTGACCGTGAACGCTAAGACAACCCCCGCAGGTGGCAACACCTGGCGAGACCTGCCCGCGGCGCAGCAGCCCGAGTACCCGGATGCCGAGGCTCTGCGCGATGTGATCGCCGAGCTGGAGAGCTATCCGCCGCTCGTCTTCGCAGGCGAGTGCGACCAGCTGCGCGCCCGGATGGGAGCCGTCGCCAGGGGCGAGGCGTTCCTCCTCCAGGGCGGCGACTGCGCCGAGTCCTTCGACGCCGTCGGCGCCGAGCAGATCAGGGCCAAGCTCAAGACCCTGCTCCAGATGGGCGCGGTCCTGACCTACGCGGCATCCGTGCCGGTGGTCAAGGTCGGCCGTATCGCCGGCCAGTACTCCAAGCCGCGCTCCAAGCCGACCGAGACCCGCGACGGCCTGACGCTCCCGACCTACCGGGGCGACTCCGTCAACGGCTTCGAGTTCACCGAGGCGGCCCGGATCCCGGACCCCGAGCGGCTGAAGCGGATGTACAACGCCTCCGCGGCGACGCTCAACCTGGTGCGCGCCTTCACCACCGGCGGTTACGCGGACCTGCGCCAGGTGCACGCCTGGAACCAGGACTTCGTGCGGTCCTCGCCCTCCGGCCAGCGGTACGAGCAGCTGGCCCGCGAGATCGACAACGCGCTGAACTTCATGGAGGCCTGCGGCACCGACCCGGCGGAGTTCCGCACGGTCGAGTTCTACGCCTCCCACGAGGCGCTGCTGCTCGACTACGAGTCGGCGCTCACCCGCACCGACTCCCGCACGGGCAAGCTGTACGACGTCTCCGGCCACATGGTCTGGATCGGCGAGCGCACCCGCCAGCTCGACGGGGCGCACATCGAGTTCGCGTCCAGGATCAGCAACCCGATCGGGATCAAGCTGGGCCCGACCACCACGGTGGACGAGGCGCTCACCTACATCGACCGGCTGGACCCCGACCGTGAGCCGGGCCGGCTGACCTTCGTCGTCCGCATGGGCGCGGACAAGGTCCGGGACAAGCTTCCGGAGCTGGTCGAGAAGGTCACCGCCTCCGGCGCGACCGTGGCCTGGGTCACCGACCCGATGCACGGCAACACCTTCGAGGCCGCCTCCGGCCACAAGACCCGCCGCTTCGACGATGTGCTCGACGAGGTCAAGGGCTTCTTCGAGGTCCACAAGGCGCTCGGCACCCACCCGGGCGGCATCCATGTCGAGCTGACCGGCGACGATGTCACCGAGTGCGTAGGCGGCGGTGACGAGATCTTCGTCGACGATCTCCACCAGCGCTACGAGACCGCCTGCGACCCGCGGCTCAACCGCAGCCAGTCCCTGGACCTGGCCTTCCTGGTCGCCGAGATGTACCGCGACCAGTGATCTTGACGGGCCCGGCGGACCGCCGGGCCCGATGATCTTCTGAGCGCGTGAGGTGGGGCACGGATCGATGTGATCCGTGCCCCACCTTGCTTTTGACTGCTTTTACACCGGCCTCAAGACGGGTAAGGTTAGGTTAGCCTCACCAGGTAAGTGGCAGGGGCTGCGACCGACAGTCCCCTCGGGAGGTGAACCGCGTGTACGTCTGCTCATGCTTCGGCATCACGGAGAAGCAGGTCAAGGAACACGCGGCGGCCGGAGCCTGCACCCCCCGCCAGATCGCCTCCGCCTCCAAGGCGGGCACCGACTGCGGGTCGTGTGTGCGGACGATCCAGTCCCTCCTGGGGCGGGGCGGCTGTCCCCGGCGCGAGCTGCTGGATCAGGGCAAGCCCGCGCTCGCCGTCGCCGGCGAGGGTCTCGCCGACGTCACGGACGCCGTCGGCCTCGGGCGGCTGGACGCCGCGGCCTGAGGCCCGGTCCAGTCCGGTCCAGTCCGGCTCGGCTCTCCGGCCCGGCTCAGCTCTCCGGCTGCTCGATCTGCTGCGCGAGATAGAGCGGCTCTCCCAGTGACTCGATCAGCTCCAGCTGGGTGTCGAGATAGTCGATGTGATGCTCCTCGTCCTCAAGGATCGACTCGAAGATGTTCGCCGATGTGACATCGCCCTTGGCGCGCATGACATCGATTCCGCGCTTGAGCCGGTCGATCGCCTCCACCTCGACCTGTCGGTCCGCCTGGAACATCTCGGTGACCGTCTGGCCGACACGCACATGGAACAGCCGCTGATAATTCGGCAGACCGTCGAGGAACAGAATGCGTTCCGTCAGTACGTCCGCGTGCTTCATCTCGTCAATGGATTCGGCGCGCGTGTATTTGGCGAGCTTGGTCCAGCCTTTGTTCTCCTGAATGCGATAGTGGAGCCAGTACTGGTTGATCGCCGTCAGCTCGCCGGTCAGCTGCTCGTTGAGAAACTCGATGACCTCGGGGTCGCCCTGCATCGCGGGTGCTCCTTCCACGCGTATGGCCTCGGGGGCAGATGCGCGCATCCTCGCATTGCCGTCGAGGGCCGTCCAGTAAGTGCCTCCTTAGTAGGAGTTGCCCGAATCGGGCCAGACCTGGTCATGACCACCCCTCCCGGTCTGTCACCATTGAGTCATGGGTCAGCCGGAGAGCCGGGAACACGGCGTACCAGAGGAGTCGGCGCTTCCTCCGGGGCAGCGGCTGCAACGCGGCTGGCCGGTCACCCATTACGGGCCCGTGCCCAAGTTCAAGCCGGACCGCTGGGAGTTCAGGGTCTTCGGGGCCACGGCCGACGGCGAGAAGCACTGCTGGAGCCACGAGGAATTCTCGGAGCTCCCCTTCTCCACGGTCGTCGCCGATCTGCACTGCGTCACGAAGTTCAGCATGCTGGGGGCCGAATGGGGCGGTGTGCCCGCCGCCACGATCGTTGATCTCGCGCCGCCCGCACCCCATGTCACCCATGTCATGGTCTGGGCCGAGTACGGCTTCAGCGCGAATATGCGGCTCGCCGATTTCACCTCCGAGCGCGCCATGTTCGCCACCCACAAGGACGGCGAACTGCTCACCGCCGAGCATGGATTTCCGCTGCGCCTCGTGGTGCCGCATCTGTACGCCTGGAAGGGGCCCAAATGGGTCCGGGGCGTGGAGTACATGACCGCGGACCGGCGGGGCTTCTGGGAGGAGCGGGGATATCACAACCTCGGCGACCCCTGGCGGGAGCAGCGGTATTCGTACCAGGAGGAGCCGGGCGACGGCCCGGAGCTCTGAGACCCCCGGGCCCGCCCGGGCTCAGCCGCGCAGTGTCTTCAGCCGCGCCACGTCCGCCGCGTGCCCCTCCGGGCCGCCGGGCGTCTCGATGATCAGCGGTACGCCCTCGGTCGCGGGGTGCCGCATCAGCTCCCCGAAGGGCTCCGCGCCGATGTGACCCGCCCCGATATTGGCGTGCCGGTCCTTGCGCTCACCGGCCGCCTCCTTGGAGTCATTGGCGTGGATCAGCTTCAGCCGCCCCTCGCCCACTGTCCGCACCAGCAGATCCAGGGTCTCCTTCACCCCTCGCGGAGCCGAGAGATCATGCCCGGCCGCGTGGATGTGGCAGGTGTCCAGACAGATCCCGAGCCGGGGGTGGGAGTCGAGCGCCTCGAAGTACGGACCGAAGTCCTCCGCCCGGGAGCACAGCGAGGCGCCCTGCCCGGCCGTCGACTCCAGCAGCAGAAACGGATCGTCGTCATGGGTCAGCTCGTCCAGCAGCGGCAGCACCAGCTCCCGCACCTGGGCGAGCGCGACCGCACGGGTGCGGCCCCCGGTCGCGGAGCCGGTGTGGACCACCACCCCCCGCGCGCCGATCTCCCGGCCCCGGCGCAGCGAGTGGCGCATGGACTCGACCGACCGCTCGGCGGTCGCCTCGCTGTGCGAGCCGAAGTTGATCAGATAGGGGGCGTGGACATAGACCGACAGCCCCTCCTCGGCGCACCCGGCGCGGAACGCCTCGTCCTGCGCCGGGTTCCCGGCGGGCGTCGCCCAGCCGCGCGGGTTGGCCACGAAGACCTGGAGGCTCTCCGCCTTGAGGTCGTGGGCGTAGCCCAGGCCGGTGGTGGCCAGACCGCCCGCCACGGGCACATGTCCGCCTACAGGGTTGCGCATGGCTGTCTTCGCAGTCCTTCGATGTCGATGCTGTCCGCGGTGGCCGGCCGTCCCCGGAGGGGGGATCACAGGCCCTTGATCCTGATGGTGACCGTGCTGCCCTCGGCGGCCCGGCCGCCCGCCTCGGGGGACTGCCCGGTCACGGTGTCCCCGAGGTAGGGGAAGCTCGTCTCGGCCTTCACCGTGAAGCCCGCCGACTCCAGGGCGCTCCTGGCGTCGTCCTCGCTCTCGCCGGTGACATCGGGCACGACGACCATGCGCGGGCCCTTGGACACCGTCAGGGTCACGGTGTCGCCCGCGGCCAGCCGCGCGCCGCCCGCCGCCGACTGGCGGGCCACGGTCCCCGCCTCCTTCGGCGAGTCCACCCGGTCCGGGGCGACCTCGACCTCGAACCCCGCGCCCTCCAGCTCGGCGGTCGCCTCGTCCACCCCGTCCCCGGTGACGTCCGGGACGGCGATCGGCGCGCCCCGGCTGACCACCACGGCCACGGCGGAGTCCGGCCCGCGCCGGGCCCCGGCCGCCGGTTCCGTACGGATCACGGAGCCCTGTGGGACCGTGTCGCTGAACTCCTCGGAGACCGCTCCCGGCGCGAGGCCGACATCCTTCAGCCGCCGCTCGGCGGCGTCGAGCGGCTCGCCCCTGAGCGAGGGCACCCGGACGGTCTCCGGGCCGCGCGAGACGATCAGCGTCACCGAGCCGTTGCCCCGGATGCGCTCGCCCGTCGCCGGATCGCTGCCGAGGACCGAACCCCGCCCGACGGTCTCGCTGAACTCCCGGCGCACCTCGCGGACGTCGAGCCCCGCGCCCTCCAGCTTCCGCCGGGCGTCGCCCTCCGCCGTGCCGATGACGGCCGGGACCCGGGTGAACTGCCCCGCGTTGATGTACCAGACGCCCGCGCCGGTGACGAGGACCGCCACCAGGGCCAGCACGACCGCCGGCACGCCCCTGCGGGGGAGCCCCCCGAGGGCGGTCCGGCGGCGCGCCGAACGGCGCGGCCCGGGGTCGGCGGCGGGCCGGGGGAGCAGCGCGGTGTGCCCGGCCCCCGGCTCCTCGCCGGGCAGCGGCCGGGCGATGACGTCCGTACGCTCGTCCTCCGGCCCGGCGGACCGCCCGGCCTCCCTCTCCCGGGCGCGCGGCGGCACCAGGTCCAACTGCTCGTCGGTCAGCTCCGCGCGCGCCCGGTGGGCCCGGGCCAGCAGCTCCACCGCGTCCGGCGGGCGGATCTCCGGATTGCGGGCGGTGGCCGAGGCCACCAGCTCGTCCAGCGCGACCGCGAGCCCCGGGACGGCCGCCGAGGGGGCCGGCACATCCTCGTTCAGATGGCGGTGGAGCACCCGGGCCGGGGTGTCGCCGGAGTGCGGCTTGACGCCGGTCAGCATCTCGTAGAGGACGATCCCGCAGGCGTACACATCGGTACGGGTGCCGGAGCCGCCCTCCTCGATCTGCTCGGGCGCGAGATAGGAGACCGTGCCCAGCACGGCCCCGGTGGTGCTGGTGACCGAGCCGACGGCCCGGACGAGACCGAAGTCGGCGACCTTCACCCGGCCGTCGTCCCCGATCAGCACATTCTCCGGTTTCACATCCCGGTGGACGAAGCCCGCCCGGTGCGCCGCGCCCAGCGCGGCCAGCACCGGCTCCAGGATGTCGAGCGCCGCCCTGGGCCGGAGCGCGCCGCGCTCGCGCAGCACGTCCCGCAGGGTGCAGCCGGCCACGTACTCCATCGCCAGATAGACATAGGGGCCGTCCGTGCCCTGGTCGAAGACGCCCACCACATTGGGGTGCGCGAGCCGGGCGACGGACTTGGCCTCGCGGATGAAGCGCTCCACGAAGGAGACGTCGGCGGCGAGCGCCGGATGCATCACCTTGAGCGCCAGCTCGCGGTCGAGACGGGTGTCGACGGCCCGGTAGACCGTGGCCATGCCGCCGACGGCGACGCGCGCGTCGACGCGGTAGCGGCCGTCGAGCACCTGCCCGACAAGAGGGTCCTGGAGGGTCATGTCCACCCCGCGATTCTACGAGCCGCCGCGGACACTCCCCGTCGCGCCGGGCGGCTCGGGGCTCTGGGGCCCTGGGCGCTCAGAAGGCCGGGCGCTCCGGGTCCAGCGCCGCCAGGCCGGTGACCGGCGACGATGCCTCGGCGAAGTGCCGGCGCGGGATGCGGCCCGCGCGGTGCGCGAGCCGCCCGGCCTCCACCGCGTGCCGCATCGCCTCCGCCATCAGCACCGGCTCCTGGGCGCGGGTGACGGCCGAGGCGAGCATCACGGCCGCGCACCCCAGCTCCATGGCGAACGCGGCGTCGGACGCCGTGCCCGCGCCCGCGTCCAGGATCACCGGGACCCCGGCCCGCTCCGTGATCAGCGAGAAGTTGTGCGGATTGCGGATGCCGAGCCCGGAGCCGATCGGGGAGCCCAGCGGCATGATCGCGGCGCAGCCCACATCCTCCAGCTTCTGGGCGAGCACCGGATCGTCATTGGTGTACGGCAGTACGGTGAAGCCGTCGTCCACCAGCGTCTCCGCCGCGTCCAGCAGCTCGATCGGATCGGGCAGCAGGGTCCGTTCGTCCGCGACGACCTCCAGCTTCACCCAGTCGGTGCCCAGCGCCTCGCGCGCCAGCCGCGCGGTCAGCACGGCCTCGCCCGCGGTGAAACAGCCCGCGGTGTTGGGCAGCACCCGGATGCCGAGCCGGGTGAGCACGGAGATCACCGAGCCCTGGACGGTGGGGTCGACACGGCGCATCGCCACGGTCGTCAGCTCGGTGCCGCTGGCGATCAGCGAGCGTTCCAGCAGCCGGAGGCTGGGGGCGCCACCGGTGCCCATGATCAGCCGGGAGTCGAAGGCGGTGTCGGCGATGACGAGCCGGTCGTCGGACATCGCGGTCAGCCCCCCTGCACGGCGGTGAGGACTTCCACCCGGTCGCCGTCGCCGAGCGGGGTACGGGACCAGTGGCCGCGCGGCACGACCGACTCGTTGACGGCGGCGGCGATGCCCGCCCCCGCGGTGGTCAGTTCCGCGATCAGGGTGTCCAGGGTGGTTCCGGGGGTGAGTTCACGCCGTTCGCCGTTGACGGAGACAGAGACGGCCACGGGCACGGTGCTCATACGGGCTGCTCCTGGGAGAGGGAAGAGAAGCGGCGGGGGGTGAAGGGGCCGGCTTCCGCCGGAAGCGCCCCACCGGCCAGCGCGGCCGCCAGTACATCGCCGGTGACGGGGGCGAGCAGCACCCCGTTGCGGTGGTGCCCGGTGGCCAGGTGGAGTCCGGGCAGCTCGGTCGGGCCGAGCAGCGGCGCGTTGTCGGGGGAGCAGGGGCGCAGCCCCGCGCGGGTCTCGGTCAGCGGCAGCTCGGTGATGCCCGGCACCAGCTCATGGGCGTCGCGCAGCAGCTCGTACACCCCGCCCGCGGTGACGGTGGTGTCCCAGCCCAGCTCCTCGCTGGTCGCGCCGACGACGAGTTCGCCATTGGTCCGGGGCACCAGATAGACATGGCTGCCGCGGACCACGGCCCGCACGGTCCGGGAGAGGAAGGGGCCGAAGGCGACGGGCACGGTCAGCCGCAGCACCTGGCCCTTGACCGGCCGGACCGGGGGCAGCACCTCGGGCGGGACGCCCGCGAGACGTCCGCTGAGGCTGCCGCCCGCCAGCACCACCTGCCCGGCGGCGAGTTCGCTCCCGTCGTCCAGTACGGCTCCGGCGGCCCGGCCGCCGACGACCGAGAGCCGCTCGGCCCAGGCCCGGCGGAACACCACCCCGGCCCGTTCGCAGGCGGTGACCAGGGCGGCCGTCAGCCGGCGCGGATCGACCTGGTGGTCGCCGTCGACCCGGAGCCCGCCGCGTACGCCCGGTGCCAGCATCGGCTCCAGACGGCGGCACTCACGGCCGCTCAGCCACTGCGATTCCAGTCCCGAGCGCAGCTGGAGGGCGTGCAGTTCGCGCAGATGGGCGCGGTCGTCGGCGTCGAGGGCGACGGAGAGGGTCCCGCAGGCGCGGTAGCCGACCTCCTGCCCGCTCGCCTCCTCCAGCTCGGCGACGAAGGCCGGGTAGCGGCGCGCGGATTCGAGGTTGAGGGCGAGCAGGGTCTCCTCGCCGTAGTGCAGTTCGGTGACGGCGGCCAGCATTCCGGCGGCGACCCGCGCGGCCCCGCCGCCCGGCCGCGGGTCGAGGACGGTGACGTCCATTCCGCTCCGCGCGGCGCGCCAGGCCGTGACCAGTCCGATGATCCCGCCCCCGATGACGAGGACGTCCGTCGGTCGCGGCGGCCGGCCCTCTTCGGGTCCGGTACGACTGCCCGGGATACGCGACATGGGTGGTCGGCTCCTCCCTTCGCCGGCATGACCCGGATCAGGTTCGTACGGTCGGAGGCCGTCCAGCCTCCCTCTCAGCCCGGTGCGTCCGGGCTCCCGCGAGTGCTTTACGGTGGCCACCCTAACCCCAGGGCCCGACCCGCAGAAAGGCGCGGTGGGACAGGGACGGGCTTCGAGCCTCGGGCCTCGGGCTTCGGACTTCGGACTTCGGCATGAGGGAGCACGGCAATGGCAAGGTCGCTCGACGGACTCGTCCTCGCACCGGTCGCGGACCAGGCGCCGGGCCAGGTGGGCACGGGCACCCGCTTCCGCTATCACGAGCGGGACGGCGTGATCTGGGCCGAGTACGCGGGCGGCGACGTGGTCCGGGGCCATCTGGTGGGCACCCGCGCGGGCGACCGTCTCGACTTCCGCTACGTCCAGCTGACGGCGGACGGCGCGACCTCCTGCGGCCACTGCGTCTCCACCGTGGCCGAACTCCCCGACGGCCGGGTGCGGCTGGCGGAGACCTGGGAGTGGGAGTCGCGGGAGGGCAGCGGCACCAGCGTGGTCGAGGAGCTGCCCGGCGGCGGCGAGGCAGGGCCTTTTTCTGGTGGTATGTCAGCTGCGTAAGGTTGACCCGTGAATGATGCGACTGAGCAGCGGAGTCAGGGGCGGGCACGGCGCGTGGTCGTCGTCGGCGCGGGCATGGCGGGCGTACAGACCGCCGTCGCCCTGCGGGAACAGGGCTTCACCGGCCGGATCACCCTGATCGGGGCCGAACCCCACCAGCCCTACGACCGGCCGCCGCTCTCCAAGGCCGTCCTCCTCGGCACCGCCGAGGGCTCCGCCTTCGACGTGGACTTCGAGGCGCTCGACATCGAACTGATCCTCGGCCGCGCGGTGACCGGCCTCCGGCCCGCCGACCGTGAACTGGACACCGAGGCCGGACCCGTCCCGTACGACACCCTCGTCATCGCCACCGGCGCGGAGCCCGTCACCCTCCCCGGCGTCGAAGCCGTCCCCGGCGTCCATCTGCTGCGCACCCTCGACGACGCCGCCAGACTCCGTCCCGTGCTCGCCGCCCGCCACGACATCGTGGTCGTCGGCGCGGGCTGGATCGGCGCGGAGTTCGCCACGGCCGCGCGCGCCGCCGGCTGCGCGGTCACCGTGGTGGAGGCGGCCGACCGCCCCCTGGCCGGCTCGCTGCCCGCCGAGGTCACCGCCCCCATGGCCGGCTGGTACGCGGAGCACGGCGTCGAACTGATCACCGGCGCCCGGGTCACCGGCGTCGAGCCCGGCACGGTCGTGGTCGACGCGGGGACCGGAGCGCCCCGGCGGCTGCCCGCCGACGCCGTCGTCGTCGGCATCGGGGCCCGGCCGGCCACCCGCTGGCTCGCCGGCTCCGGCATCGCCACCGACCCGGGCGGCGCGATCACCGCCGACGAGTCCCTCCGTACCTCCCTCCCCGACGTCCACGCCGTCGGGGACTGCGCCTCCTTCCCCTCCGCCCGCTACGGCCGGCGGCTGCTCGTGCACCACTGGGACAACGCCCTCCAGGGGCCCCGGACCGTCGCCGCCAATGTGATCGCGGCGGGCGCGGGGGAGCCGCCGGTGAGCTACGACCCGGTGCCCTACTTCTGGTCCGAGCAGTTCGGCCGCTTCGCGCAGTACGCGGGGGACCACGCCGACGCCGACACCATCCTGTGGCGCGGCGGGCCCGGCGAGGCCGCCTGGACGGTGCTGTGGCTGCGCGACGGGGCCCTCGTCGCCCTGCTCGCCGTGGACCGCCCCCGCGATCTGGCACAGGGCCGCAAGCTGATCCTCTCCGGGGCCCGGCTGGACGCCCGGCGGGCCGCCGACCCCGCCGTACCTCTGAAGGCCGCGTCGTCCGGAAGCTGAAGCGAGTCGGTGAAACGGCTCTGACCAGGTACGATTCCAGGATTCCGGATTCCCGGACACAGATCGGGGCGGAGCCCGGCTACCGACTGTCAGTCCCAGATGGCAGGCTTGTCCCGTGACCGAGATTGACGCAAAGATCGATGCCCTCGTACCCGCCTGGCTCACCCTCCCCGACATCGCCGAGTCCCTCGGCATCGAGGTGACGCGCGTGCGCCAGCTGGTCAAGGAGGGCCAGCTGATCGCCGTGCGCCGCGGTGAGAACAGGGCGCTCCAGGTGCCCGCCGCCTTCATCGACGGAGACAAGGTCGTCAAGGGCCTCTCCGGCACCCTGACCCTCCTGAGGGACGACGGCTTCACCGACGCCGAGATGCTGGAGTGGCTCTTCACCCCGGACCCCAGCCTGCCGGGCACCCCCGCGCAGGCGCTCACCGAGAACCGCGGCACCGAAGTGAAGCGCAGGGCCCAGGCCCTCGCCGTCTGAGAGCCGCGCCCATACCCGGCTGACCCAGCCGACACACCACAGCGGTGTGCGGGCGGGACCCCCGCGCCTCCCCGGCGCGCACCCGCCCGCACCCCGCGACACCCGGGGGGATCTCACCATGCCCACGAAGCGCCCGTCGCTCGCCGACGCCCGGCTCTACCTCTGCACGGACGCCCGCAAGCGCCAGGGAGACCTCGCCGAGTTCCTCGACGCGGTCCTCCCCTCCGGCGTCGACATCGTGCAGCTGCGCGACAAGGGCCTGGAGGCCGCCGAGGAGCTGGAGCGGCTGCGGATCCTCGCCGACGCCTGCCGCCGGCACGGCACACTGCTCGCGGTGAACGACCGGGCGGACGTCGCCCACGCCGCCGGGGCCGATGTGCTCCATCTGGGCCAGGGCGATCTGCCCGTCCCCGCCGCCCGCGCCATCCTCGGCCCGGCCCCCCTGATCGGCCGCTCCACCCACGCCCCCGCCGAGGCGGCCGCCGCCGCCGTCGAGCCGGGCGTGGACTACTTCTGCACCGGCCCCTGCTGGCCCACCCCGACCAAGCCCGGCAGACACGCGCCCGGACTGGACCTCGTCCGGTACACCGCCGCGCTGGGGACCGACCGCCCCTGGTTCGCCATCGGCGGCATCGACGCGGACAACCTCGACCAGGTGCTGGACGCGGGAGCCCGCCGGATCGTCGTCGTCCGGGCGATCACCGAGGCGGCCGACCCGGCCGCCGCCACGGCCGCCCTCAGCAAGCGGATCCGAGCCCGCGACCTCGGCTGAGACATCGGCGCCCATCACCGCACACCGTCTGATACCAGCCGTTACAAGGCGTGGCGATCAAGCCTATTCGCGGGCTGCGTGTGTCCGATTGGTGGACTTGTGTTGGGGGGCTCCCCCGACCCTCGGTAACCTGCGGGTATGGCCCTCGGAACCCCTTCGATCAGGACGGACCGCGCACTGACCGTGCGCGAGCTGCTCGCGACCGGCAAGACCTCCTACTCCTTCGAGTTCTGGGCGCCCAAGACCGAGAAGGGCGAGCGCAACCTCTGGAACGCGCTGCGCCGGGTCGAGGCGGTCGCCCCCAGCTTCGTCTCCGTGACCTACGGCGCGGGCGGTTCCACCCGCGCCGGCACGGTCCGGGCCACCGAGCAGATCGCCGCCGACACCACCCTGACCCCCGTCGCCCACCTCACGGCGGTCGACCACTCCATCGCCGAACTCCGCAATATGATCGGCCAGTACGCCGATGTGGGGATCCGCAACATCCTCGCCGTCCGGGGAGACCCGCCCGGCGACCCCATGGGCGAGTGGGTCAAGCACCCCCAGGGCGTGGGATACGCGGCCGAACTGGTCCGGCTCATCAAGGAGTCCGGCGACTTCTGCGTGGGCGTCGCCGCCTTCCCCGAGATGCACCCCCGCTCCCAGGACTGGGACAGCGACATCCGTCACTTCGTCGACAAGTGCCGGGCCGGGGCCGACTACGCCATCACCCAGATGTTCTTCCGTCCTGAGGACTATCTGCGGCTGCGCGACCGCGTGGAGGCGGCGGGCTGCGAGACTCCGATCATCCCGGAGATCATGCCCGTCACCAGCGTCAAACAGCTCGAACGCTTTGCCCAGTTGAGCAATGCCGCGTTCCCGGATGGACTGAAAGAACGGATCCTCAGCGTCAAGGACGATCCCGCCGCTGTACGCTCCATGGGAATAGAGTTCGCGACCGAGTTCTGTGCGGAGCTGCTCTCCGAGGGTGTTCCCGGGCTGCACTTCATCACGCTCAACAACTCCACCGCGACACTGGAGATATACGAGAATCTCGGACTGCACCAGCAGTCCTGATCGGCTCCGCCGCCCCGCCCCGGGGCGGGGGCCGAGGGAGAGGGGCGGGCATGGGCTGGACGGTCCTCTACATCGCATTCGGCGTGGTGGCGCTGTGGCTGCTCGGTGAGGTGCTGCTGCAGTACAAGGCGCGGCTGCGCTGGCGGCTGCTGGCCTTCGGCGGATTCCTGGGCGTGGTCCTGGGAGTTCTGATCCCCTCCGTGGTGGTGATCGGGCTCGGCGCGATCGCCTTCGCCATCGGGCAGACCTGTGTGACGCTCTCCTTCCGCCGGGGCTTCTCCACCGGCTGGGCGATCGGCGGCCGGCCCGGCGCGAGCCGCCGCCGCAAGGACGGCGACGAGGAGGAGGGGCGCGAGCCCGCGCTCCAGGTCTCCGGCCTGGAGGAGACCGGGGTCCTCTCCTACGACCCGCCCGCCGTCGACGACTTCGGCTCCGCGAGCTTCGGCCCCGAGCCGGTCTACGAGCCCCAGCCGATGCCCGACGACACCAACGGGTACGGCGTCTACACCGGCCCCGGCCCCGACCCCGAGGCGGCGCCCGCGCCCGACCAGGGCGGCCAGGGCGACGGCTACGGCGCGTACGACCCCTACTACGGCGACCAGCCGCAGCATCAGCCGCCCGGCCAGGACGAGTTCGCCGCCGGGCAGCAGCAGTACGCGGCCTACTCCGACCCCTATGTGGGCGGCCAGCAGTACAACGCCTTCGAGAGCTACGACAGCTTCGGCAACCCGCAGCAGTACGGCTCGGACGCGTACTACCCGCAGCAGTCCTACACGGACACCCCTCCCGGCGGGGTCTGGGTGCCGCAGCAGCGCGACACCGAGCAGCAGGACCAGCCCGCGCCCCAGGGCTACGGCCCCGAGCACGACGAGGGGCAGTACCGCTACTGAGCCCGCGCCGCCGGGGACCCGTCCGGTCCCCGGCGACCGCTGTAAGGCCCCTTTACCGCGAGCCCTTGAAGTCCGCGCCTTCCACGATCAGACCGGCCACCAGCGCGCCGGACATCCCGGAGTGCGCCAGTCCGCCGCCGGGATGGGCCCAGCCTCCCGCCAGATAGAGCCCCGGCAGCCGGGTGGTGTTCGCCGGGCGCAGATGCCGCCCGCCGGGCCCGGCCAGCGCGGGCGCGGGTATGCCGCCCGTCTCGGCGGGGGTCAGGATCTCGTGCCACAGCACCCGCTCGCGCAATGCCGCCGGGCTCTCGCCCAGGGACCGGGCGGCGGCGTCGATCAGTGTCTCGGCACAGCGCTCCCGCAGCGCCTTGTCGCTCCAGTCGACCCCGGCCCGGCCGCCGTCCCCGTGGCCGGCGACCGTCGCCGAGACGGTGATCGCCTCATGGCGCCCGTCCGGACGGGTCCGCGGATCGTCGGGCCGGAGCACGGTGACGGTGGGCAGCTCCGCGACCCGCCCGCCGAACACGGCCGCGGCCTCGACGCCGGTGTCCGGCGCGTGCACCACACCGCGGTGCACGGCCGACGCCTGTCTGGCCCCCCGGACCGCCAGCAGCACCGAGAGCCTGCCGGGCAGCGGTCCGCCGCCCGCTTCCTCCGGCGGCCGGACATCGCCCTCGCCCCACAGCTCCCGGCCGGGGGCCGTCGAAGGAGGCCCGCCGCCCGCCACCACATGATCGGCCTCGGCCGCCGAGCCGTCCGCCAGCACGACGCCCGCCGCGCGGCCGTCCCGCTCCACGACCGAGACGACTTCCGCCCCGAAGACGAACTCCACCCGCCGGGCCGCGCACCGCTCGTACACCGCGCGGGCCAGCTCCCGCAGCCCGCCCTCCACATACCAGCTGCCGAACGTCTGCTCCATGTACGGCAGCAGCGCGGCGCTCGCGGGCGCGCGGCGGGGATCCAGCCCGTACCCCAGCACACATCCCTCGAAGAGCGCCGCCAGCCGGGGATCGTCCAGCTCCCACGCGCCCACCTCGGCGACCGTGGCCGCCTGCCGGGTGCGCAGCAGCCCGCGCCGCTTCGGGGCGGGGTAGGGATCGCGCTCCAGCACCCGCCAGTCGGGCCACAGGGGCTCTTCCAGCAGCGGCCGCCGCGAGCGGTCCCAGGCGTCCCGGGCCCGGCCCAGGAAAGCGCCCCAGCGCTCGCCCGCGCCCCCGCCGAGCGCCGACTCCAGCGCGGTGACGATGCCCGCCCGCGAGGCGTCGGGCAGCGTCGCCTCGGAGCCGTCGGCGAAGAGATGTCTGCTCGCCGGGTCGACCTGGACCAGCGAGACGCAGCGCTCCAGCGGCTCCCGGCCGGTCTTCAGAAACAGATCCCGCCAGACGGCGGGCAGATGCAGCAGCCCCGGCCCGGTGTCGAAGACGAAGCCGTCCCGCTCGAAGGAGCCCACCGCGCCGCCGTACGTCGCCGAGCGCTCGTACACCGTCACCCGGTGGCCCGCGACGGCCAGCCGGGCAGCCGCCGCCATCGAGCCCATCCCCGCGCCGATCACCGCAATCCGTGCCATGCCGACGACTCTATCGACCGCCACCGACAATCCCTCCCCGGGCCCGGGAAAGGCCAGGTCAGCCCCGGTCAGCCCAGCCCCGGTCAGCCCAGCCCCGGTCAGCCCAGGCCCGGCCGGCCTCGGGCCGGGTCGCGCGCCAGACGCTCCAGCAGCTCCTGCGCCGCCGGGTCGGCCGGGGCCTGGACGAGCAGCAGCACCCCCGCCTCCGCCACCGGGCGCAGCAGCGAGAAGGTCAGCCGCAGCGCGTCCGTACCGCCTCGGAGACCGTTTGCGGCGCGCACCTCGACCGTGGTGGGCGGGAAGTTCGCGACCGTCCGGCACTGCCACCGGTCGGCCGCGTCGGGCCGGGCCCGGTGCAGCAGCCGGGTGATGTCCGCGGCGCGCGGATCGTCGGGGACATGCCCGGCGGCGGTGCGGAACTGCTCGTACAGACCGCGCAGCAGCGGTTCGCCGTCCACGAGCCGGTAGTCGCCCGCGGGGCCGGAGGCCAGCTGGAGCAGGAGGTTGCGCCGCTCCTCGGGGAGGTCCTCCGGGTCGCCCCACAGCCGGCGGTGGGCCGCGTTGGCGGCCAGGATGTCCAGCCGCTCGTCCAGGACCAGCGCCGGGGCCGTCCCCCAGCCGTGGATCAGCCGCAGGGTCTCCGCCCCGACGCCGTCCGGCCCCGGTCCCGCGAGTGGCGCGGCGGGCAGGAATCCGGCCAGCGCGAGAGCGTGCCGGTGCGCGTCCGGCTCCATCCGCAGCGCCCGGCACACCGCGTCGACGACCTGCCGCGACGTGGCCACCCTGCCCTGTTCCAACCAGGTGTACCAAGCGACGCTGACCCCGGCCAGCGCGGCGACCTCCTCGCGCCGCAGCCCCGGGGCGCGCCGTCGGCCGCCCCCGGAGAGGCCGACGTCCTCCGGGCCGATCCGCTCCCGTGAGGCGCGCAGATGAGCGCCCAACTCGCGGCGCAGGGACCCCTCCATGCCGATGATCCTATGAGTCTCGCTCACCCCATGAACGGTGGCCTGTCTACGGCGGCCGGTCAAGGAGAGCCTGGCGGCATGACAGCGAACAGCACGAACACGAACCAGCGGCCCTCCCCGGTGTGGCGGCGGCGCAACGACTCGTCCGGCCTCACCGAACCCCGTGTCCTCGTCCGGGTCTTCCTCCGGCCCGGAGCCCTGGACGCGGGCATCGACTTCTACGAGCGCCTCCAGGGGACGGAGGCCGACGCCAGGTTCTCCTTCGGCGCGCTCCGGCTCGCGACGGTCGGCGCGTTCCTTCTCATCGAGGGCGGCGAGGAGGAGGTGCGGCCCTACCGCGCGACGGCCGGAACCCTGCTGGTGGCCGATGTGCGGCCGTACCACGACCGGCTCCTCGCGGCGGGCGCGGAGATCACCGTCCCGCTCCAGGAGGTCCCCACCGGCATGGGATTCAATGTCCGGCACCCCGACGGCACGGAGGTCGAGTACGTCCACCACCGGCCCACCGCCACCGGCGACTGAACGGCGCTCACTCCGGAGGCCGGATCCCCGGCGTACCCACTGACGCGCCCGCCGAGTCCGCCAGCCGCCGTTCCTCCCGGCGCTGGGCCCGACGGCGCCGGAACCGCCGGATCCGCGAGGCGAGGAAGAACAGCGCGACGATCCCCAGCGCCAGCAGTGTCGCGGCGATGATCGCCGCCGCCACCGGGTTGAAGAGGGCGAAGGCGAGAATGCCGCTCGCCCCCACGTCCTCCGCCGTGCTCAGGGCGACATTGCTGAACGGCTCCGGCGAGGTGTTGACCGCCATCCTGGTGCCCGCCTTGACCAGATGGCTCATCAGCGCGGTCGTGCCGCCCACCGCCCCGGCGGTGATCTCCGGCAGCGAGCCGGACTCACCGGCCAGCAGCGCGGCCACCACCGCGCCCGCCACCGGCCGGATCACGGTGTGGACGGTGTCCCACACGGAGTCGACGTACGGGATCTTGTCGGCCACCGCCTCACACAGGAAGAGCACCCCGGCGACGACCAGGACATCGGTCCGCTGGAGCGCCTCGGGCACCTCGTCGGTGATCCCGGCGGCCCCGAACAGGCCCAGCAGCAGAACCACCGCGTAGGCGTTGATCCCGCTGGCCCAGCCGCTCGTGAAGACAAGGGGGAGTACGGACACGGGGGCGATCGTAACCAGTGGGGACCGGGGAACGGGCGGCAGCGCGCGGCTGAGTACGGATACCTATACCTAGCCCCGCGAATGAGTACGCGCGCGGATGGGACGCCCCCGCCGGGGACGGAAGAGTGGAGCACACCGAGGGGGACGCGGCACCGGCACCGCCGACACGGGGCGGCGGAACGGCGCGGCTCCCCCGGAGTGACGGGGGAGCAGGACGGGGCACCTCCCGCGAGGGAGGTCCCCGGCACCACGGGGGGACCCGGGGGAACACATCCGGGACACGGGGGGATCACGGGGGAGGAGTACGGGGGAAGCGGGGGGAGACGGAAAGCGCCGGTTCGGCGGAGACTCGGGGGAGTCCCGCCGGACCGGCGCTTTCCGTCTCCTGCTGGGGCCCCGGGCCCGGCCCCGTCAGCGCCCGCCGACCCGCCCGTGCAGCAGCCGCGACAGCGCCGAGTGCACATCGTCCAGCGACCGCTCCCGCTGGAACGACTGCCAGTCCAGCGCCGCCACCAGCACCATCCCCACCAGCGCCGCCGCGGTGAGCGGGATGTCGATCTCCTCGCTCAGCTCGCCGTTCTCGACGGCCTCCCGCAGCACCGTCTCGACCACCGCCACCGCCTGCTGACGCACCACCAGCAGCGTCGACTGCCAGGCCCGGTTGGTGCGCCACAGCTCGGCGACGAAGAGCTGGGTGAAGGCCGGATAGCGGTCGATGAAGGCCAGTCCGGCCCTGATCATCTCGTCCAGCGCCTCGACCTTGGTGCCGCCGCGCGCCGCCGTGTCGTCCGCCGCCGACTGCAAGGACGCCGTCAGCAGACCGACGCCGTACCGCAGCAACTCCTCGAACAGCTCGGTCTTGCTCTTGAAGTTGTAGTAGACCGTGCCCTTGGCGACCCCCGCGCGCTCGGCGATCTCGTCCACCGTGGTGGCGGAGAAGCCCTGCTCGGCTATGAGCGTCACGGCGGCCTCGTAGAGCTTCGCCCGGGTCGCCCGGCGTCTGGTGCTGCTGCTGTCGCTCGCGTCCATGGCGCCGATTCTCACAGGTCTCGCGGGTTTCACGGGCTCCGTTCCGCCGCGAGACCCGCCGCCGGACCCGTCGCGGGCCGGCCCGCTCACAGGCTCAGCTCAGGATGGAGCCGGTCCAGCGTCCACACCTGCTTGCGCCGCGCGGACAGCGCGGTGAGCGCCAGCGCGCCCGCGGTGAAGGCGAGCAGTACCGCGCTCGCCTGCCACACCGGGTCGAGCCCGCCGCCCGTGATCAGCCTGCGCAGGGCCTCCACCACATGGCTCATCGGCAGGAACGGATGGATCGCGTTGAAGAACGCCGGGCTGGTCTGGACGGGATAGGTGCCGCCCGCCGAGGTCAGCTGGAGCATCAGCACCGCCAGGACGAGGATCCGCCCGGCCGCGCCGAAGCGGGCGTTCAGCCACTGGATGATCGAGGCGAAGCAGCCGATGACGAGGGCGAGGAAGGCGACCGTGCCGCCCGCGTGCGCCATCTGGAGCCCCAGCGACCAGTGCAGCACCGCCATCAGTGCGCCGACCTGCACCAGCCCGATGGCCACCACCGGCAGCCAGCCCGCCAGCGCGATCCGCCAGGCCGAGCCGCCCGCCGCGAGCGCCCGCCGGTTCATCGGAGCGATGATCATGTACGCGACCATCGCGCCGACCCAGAGGGAGAGCGGGATGAAGTACGGCGCGAACCCGGTGCCGTAGTTGGGGGCCTTGTTCAGGGTCTGGTTCGCCAGCTGGATGGGGTCGGCCATCACCTCCGTACGCCGGTCACGGTCCTTCTCGTCGTAGTCGGGGATCTTGGCCGCACCGTCGTGCAGTCCGCCGGCCAGCTCGGCGGAGCCGTCGGCGAGCTTGAACAGGCCGCCGTCCAGGGCCCCGGCGCCCTTCTTGAGCTTGTCCACCCCGCTGTCGATCTCACTGGACCCCGACTGGGCCCCGGACAGCCCGGTGCGCAGCTCGGTCAGTCCCCGCGAGATGCTCTGCGCGCCCGAGTCGAGCGCGCCCACCTTGTCGAGGGCGCCCGCCAGATCGCTCTCCAGCCCGGGCGAGCGCGCGGCGAGGGCCGTCGACTTCTTCTCCAGGTCGGCGACGCGGGCGTCGAGCGCGCGCAGCTCCTCCTGGTTGTCCTTGACCAGAGCGCTGACGCCCGCCGCCGCCGTGGCGGTCTCGGCGGCCAGGGCCGTGGCGCGCTCCAGCGCCGGGCAGGCGGCGGGAGCGGCCGTCTCCTCGGCCGTGCCAGCCGCCGCGCCCTCCACCGGAGGCTCCGCCGGTGCCTTCGCCGGTGCCTTCGCCGGGTCGACGCACTGCGCCCGGTGGACCGCGGCCAGCTCGTCGGAGGCCTTCTGCGCCCGGGCCGCCGCGCCCGGGGCCGCGGTCGTCAGCTCGCCCAGTCCGGAACGAATGGTCTTGGAGGCCTCGGTGACCAGCCGGGCCGCCTCGCCGATCGACTTGCCGTCGTTCTTCAGATAGGGGCGGACACCGTCGGCGATGCCGTTGACCCGCTCGTTGGCCGCCCGGGTGCCGCCGGCGAGCTGCCGGGCGGCGGCCTCCAGATCGCCCGCGCCCTTGTTCAGCTCGGCGAGCCCGCCGGTCAGTCTGCCGGTGTTGTCCTTGGCGTTCCGCAGGCCGTCGGCGAGCTTCTTGGAGCTCTCCTTCGCGTCCCCGATGCCGCCCTTCAGATCGTCGGCGCCCTTCGCCGCGTCCTCGGTCGCGCCGTGGATGTCGGAGAAGGAGATGAAGATCCGGTCCAGGAACGACCGCGACGCCTTGGTGGACGCGGCGGTGCGCACCTCTGCGAACACCGTCCGCGAAACCTGCCCGACGATGTAATTGTTCGCGTCGTTGGTGCGGACCTGGAGGGCGCCGGCCTCCGGGCTGTCCCCGGAACCGGACGCGACGCGCTCGCTGAAGTCCTTCGGCATGGTCAGCGAGAGGTAGTACGCGCCGTCCTCGACGCCCTCGCGGGCCCTGGCCGCGCTCACCTCGTGCCAGTCGAAGACATCGCTGTCACGCAGCTTCTCGGCGATCTCGTCGCCGGCCGTGACCTTCTTGCCGTCGGCGGTGGCCCCCTTGTCGTCGTTGACGAGGGCGACCGGGATCCGGTCCAGCCGGCCGTACGGGTCCCAGAACGACCACAGGTACAGCGCGCCGTACAGCAGCGGCAGCAGCACGATCGCGACCACCGCCGCCCGGGGCAGCCTGCCCCTGCCGAATCGCCTCAGCTCAAGCGCGGCCAGTCTCGGCGAACGCATCGGCCGTCCCCTCCCCCTCGTGTGTCGCGGTGCCGATGACCTCGGCGGTGTCGGTGTCGGCGGGTTCGGCGGGTTCGGCGGGTCCGGCCGGTTCGGTGTTGCCCGCCCGGACGACCACGGCCCCCTCCGGGGCCTGACTGCACACCGTCAGCACGGTCGTCCCCGAGGCCGCGACCGAGCGCAGCAGGTCCCACGCCTCCACCCGGTCGGCGTCGGAGAGCTTCAGATCGGCGTCGTCCACGCCGAGCAGCCGGGGGCGGCCGATGAGCGCGAGCGCGACCGACAGCCGCAGCGCCTCCATCCGCTCCAGCTCGCGTACGGGCGTACGCCCCGCCCTGGCCAGGGAGGCCGGGTCGAGACCGGCCCCGGACAGCGCCTCCTCGATCCGCCCCCGGGCCGCGGCGACCCGCTCGGAGCGGGGGCGCAGCAGGGCGCGCAGGGAGCCGTCGAACCGGCGCTGGAGCAGGGCGCGCTCCCGCAGATGCTCGTCGACGGTCAGTGAGGGGTCGAGTTCGCTCACCGACGGGACGGGGCCGAGCGCGCTGATCCGGCGGATGGCGGCCATCCTGCGCGGCAGCGGCAGCCCGCCGACCTCGGCACGGCCCTCGGAGGGACGCATCCGGCCGGTGAGCGCGAGCAGCAGACAGGTCCGGCCGGAGCCGGAGGGGCCTTCGATCGCGATGAGCGAACCGGGCCCGGCGTCGATGCCGACCGAGCGGAACGCCCAGCCGCGCGGGCCCTTGAGCCCGAACCCCTCCGCGAAGACGGCCGCCCCGTGCGGGCTGTCCACGTACCCTCCCCATTTTTATACTGACCAGTCAGTGCAAAAGTTAGCGCCGGATCGACAGTTGAAGCAAAAGCGCAGGTCAGGGCGGATTGTCAGTGGGGTCCCGCACGATGGACACATACGGCCACAGTGCCGTCACACGACGACAGGAGGCTCGTCATGGCCAGCGACCACTTGGCTGCCGCTCACCGGCGCCGTGCCACCGGCCCTGTCCCCTCACCGACCGGGCCCGCGAGCGATGTGCACCCCGTCGCGCGGCGTGCCTCGGCGCCGCCCGCCGCCCTCGACCTCCTCGCCCAGGCCCGCGCCGGTCTCGCCGAGGCCGCCGCCCTGACCGTGCCCAACGAGCGGTACGCCACCGCCCATCTGGCCGCCCTGCGCACCGCCGCCGCCGTGCTCGCCGCCCGGGGGTATCCCGACAGCCCGCCCGCCGCCGCCCGGGGCGGCGGCACCCCCGCCCGCCGGGGCCGCCGGGCGGGCATCCGCAGCGCCTGGGAGCTGCTGCCCGAATCCGCTCCCGAACTGGCCGAGTGGAGCGCCCACTTCGCGGCGGGCGCCCCGCGCCGGGCGCGCGCCGAGGCCGGCATACGCGGCGCGGCCAGCGGCGGCGAGGCCGACGAGCTGCTGAGGGACGCGGGGATGTTCCTCCGGCTGGCCGAGCGCCTGCTGTCCCTCGGGCCCGCCCTGCCCCGGCCCCGGGCCGACCCGGCGACCGGATGAGCGCCGGTCCGGCGAGGGCCCGGGGCGGCCGAGGGGCGGGACGCGGCGGCGGTCTCGCGGAGGGAGGCAATAGGGTGGGTGATGTCCTCAGCCGCATGAGGGCCTCCCTCGCGGGAGGCGCTCGACGAGAGCCCACCGTCCACCGCGAAAGCCCCCGACCTGCGGTCCCCGGACCCCGGTCGCGGTTCCACGCCCGCCCCGCCCGCCTCCGAGCGGCCCGGGGCGCCACCGCCCGAGGAGTCAACTGCCGTGCCGGACCCGTCCGCCCGCGGGGCAAACCCGCCGCGCCCGCCCCGCGCCTCCCTGCGCACCTCCGTGGTCTGGGAGGTCCTGAAGGACGCACTCGACCGCAGGGTCAAGGCCACCGGGAGGGACGCCCTGGACGTCCTCGACACCGGAGGCGGCAGCGGGTCCTTCGCGGTGCCCGTCGCCCAGCTCGGCCACCGGGTCACCGTGGTCGACCCCAGCCCCAACGCGCTCTTCGCGCTGGAGCGCAGGGCCGCCGAGGAATCGGTCGCCGACCGCGTCCGGGGCGTCCAGGGCGATGTCCACGGCCTCTTCGACGTGGTGGAGCGCGGCGGCTACGACGCGGTGCTCTGCCATGGGGTCCTGGAGTTCGTGGACGACCCGGCCGAGGGCGTCAGCAATGCCGTGGCCGCGCTGCGGCCCGGCGGCGCGGTCAGCCTGCTCGCCGCCGGGCTCGGCGGCGCGGTCATCGCCAGGGCCCTCGCCGGGCACTTCGCCGAGGCTCGCCAGGCGCTCACCGACCCGGCCGGCCGCTGGGGCGACGCGGACCCGATCCCCCGGCGCTTCACCGCCGAACAGCTCACCGAACTGGCCGAGCGGGCCGGAGTGGAGGTCGGCGCGGTGCACGGAGTGCGCGTCTTCGCCGACCTCGTTCCCGGCGTCCTGGTGGACACCGAGCCGGGCGCGCTGGACGCCCTGCTCAAGCTGGAGGCCGCCGCCGCCGAGCTGCCCGCCTTCCACTCGGTCGCCACCCAGCTGCACGTACTGGGCGAGAAGCGCGGCTGATCAGCGGCGCAGCCGCAGATGGAGTACGCCACAGACCCCCCGATCGTGTCCTTCGCCCCGTATGATCGAGGGACACCATCCGGCATGACGGATCGGAGGTTGGGGAATCTAGGCCTCAGCAGCCAAAGTCGCCGTGGCGGCCCAAACTGTCGAAGTGGCTAGAGGGCGGGTTTCACGGGGGCGATTCCCTGCCTATCCTGAAAGGGCCGCAAACGGTCGCCCCCGCGGCCGACGACTAGGAGGACTCCGTGCCGCTCTCGGAGCACGAGCAGCGAATGCTCGAGCAGATGGAGCGAGCGCTGTACGCCGAAGATCCCAAATTCGCTACAGCGCTTGAGGGAAGCGGGCTGCGTACGTACACCCGGCGACGGGTCTACCAGGCGGTTGCAGGCTTCCTGGTGGGTATCGCGCTCCTCATGGCCGGAATGGTCGCGCAGATCATCTTGATCAGTGTGGTGGGATTCCTCGTCATGCTGGGCTGCGCGGTCCTGGCAGTCACCGGATGGCGCAAAGCGCCCAAGCCGGGTGAGCAGCAGACCCTGGGGGAGACGGCGGGCGCAGCAGCTCGTCGACAGCCCCGTCAGCGCAAGTCGATGATGAACCGGATCGAGCAGCGGTGGCAGCGCCGCCGCGACGAACAGGGCCACTGAAACACCGCGGTCGCCCGGCCCGGCATCCCGGACACCCTCCAGTACGCCTTCGACCGGCCCGCGTCATGCCCTCACCTCCGGCCGTGCCCAGCGCACGCCGGAGCGCCCCAGAGGCGGCCATGCCGTGACGCCGTTGCGACTGCCGCCGATCAAGGCGTTCCCGAAGGGAACACCCTCGCGCCGAACACCGTGAGCCTCACCGGCCACAGGGGTTCGGCGCTCCGTGTTTCATGCCGCGGCGGGCTGTGCTCGCGAGACGGCTGTGGGGCCGATGCTCAGAGCGTCGGCCCCACAGCCGCTCTCGTGTCGGATCAGCCCTGCCGGCCTGCCGTGCCGGGCCGCAGCGCCGCCCATCGCTCCCGGCTCCAGCGGCTCCACCGGTCGGTGAACGCCGCCCACCAAGCGGATCCCGCCCAGATCACCCGGACGGCCGAACGCGGCAGCAGCAGTGCCCGCAGCCGTGCCCTGCGGCCCGCTCCGGCCCGCAGACCGCCCCGGACCGTCCTGGCGTCCTCGGCGAGCCCGGCGATCGGCCCGGGCCGGGCCGCGTAGAGCACCTGCTCGACCGCGCCGGCGACCCGGTGCGCGGCGGCGGACGCCGCGCCGTCCAGCTCGCCCAGCTCCACGATCCGGTCGGCGGTCCGGCGCGGGGTCAGCGAGTCGTCCGGCACGATGCCGTGGTCCCAGGCCGTGTCCAGCACCTCCCGCCAGGCCGCCAGCGCCCGTGCCCTGACGTCCTCGGGCGTACGCCCCGACGAGCCCAGTCGGCGCGCGGTCACCCGCCGCCGCCACAGCAGCGGCAGCAGGAACAGCAGCACGGCCGCCGCCGCGCCCAGACCGATCAGCAGCACTGTCCCCAGCGAGCCGTCCGAGCCCGTGGCCGCGGTCTCCTCGGTCGGGACCGCGGGGCCGCACTCATTGAGCCGCCGCAGCTCGGGCGGGCAGCTGTCCGAGGCGGTCGGAGCCGCCGACGGCTGGTCGGATGCGGTCTCGGTGGGCTCCGCCGGGTCGCTCGGGCCGCCCGCCACGACGTCCTCCAGCGTGTGGTCCGGCTGGGTGCCCCGGCTCGGCGTCGGCTCGAAGCGGGTCCAGCCGACGCCCTCGAAGTACAGCTCCGGCCAGGCGTGCGCGTCCTTCGTGGTCACCGACATGGTGCCGTCGCCCCGCGCGGTGCCCGGGGTGAAGCCCACCGCGACCCGCGCCGGTATGCCCAGTGTCCGGGCCATCGCGGCCATCGAGAAGGAGAAGTGGATGCAGAAGCCCTGCTTCTGCCGGAGGAAGCGCGAGATGGCGTGGACGCCCGTACCGGAATCGACCTCGGTGTCGTAGACGAAGCCGCCGTCCTCGGCGAACCACTTCTGGAGCCTCACCGCCCGCTCGTGGTCGTTCTTCGCGCCCTTGGTGACCCGCTCCGCCGTCCGCTTGACCACGGAGGGAAGACTCTCCGGCAGCTCGGTGTACTCGCGCAGCACATCGGCGGGCGCGGGCGGCGCGCTCGCCAGCTGCTCGGGCGTCGGCTTCACCGCGAGGCTGGAGACGCTGTACTTCGCGCCCCGGGAGTCCTCGCCCCGATACCCGACCAGGGTCCGCCCGGCGGGCTCGAACCGCCAGCGCCCGCCGATCCGCACCTGGGTCGCCGGGTAGGGCAGCGGCAGCCAGCTCTGCCGGTAGTAGTCGGCGGCCGTGATGGTCGTCCTGACCGGCTCGGTGGCCACCGCGGTGCTCAGCCCCTCCGGCTGGGGGAGCCGGTCCGGCACCTCCGTGACATCACGGTCCGACGACTTCCAGGTCGTCCCGTCGAATCTGTCCAGCGCCACTATCCGGAGATAGAAGTCGTCGGTGTCCTTCGCGTCGGTCCGGTAGCGCAGCACCTCACGGCTGTCGGGCTGATTCAGGCTGTCCCGCAGGGACACCAGCGGATTCACCGCGGAGATCGTGCCCCCGCCGCCGCCCGAGCCGGCCCCCGACGCGCCGCCCACCCCCTTCAGCAGCCCGCCGTCCAGCGCGGGCAGCGCGGCGGGCACCGCGAGCGCCACACCCAGCGCCAGCACCCCGATGCGCCGCCCCGACCGGAGCGAGGCCCGCGGACCCGCGCCGGGCGCGTTCGCCGGGCGCGGCAGGGCCGAGGGCGAGCCGAACACCCTGCCCCACCGGGAGAGCCGGTCCCGGCCCTCCGCCAGCAGAAGCAGCAGATAGCCGCCCGCGGCCACCAGGAACCAGAACCAGTCCGCCTCGCCGCCCGCCAGACCGGCCGCCACCGAGTACAGCGCGAGCAGCGGCAGACCCGCCGGCGCGGCACTGCGGAAGGTGACCGCGATCCCGTCCACCATGAGCCCGATCAGCAGCACCCCGCCGACCACCATCAGCGAGATGCCGTCCGACAGCGGGGCCGGAATGGCGTACTTCCCGATGTCCTCGCCGCCCGCGGACAGCAGCTCGGCGAACCGCTGGAACGCCTCGGGCCCCGGCACCAGCCCGAGCACCGCGTACTCCCGGGCGAAGACCCAGGTCAGCAGCGCCAGGGTGACAAGGGCCTGCACCAGCACCGTCAGCGGCCCGGCGAGCGACGTCCGCCGGGCCAGGGCTCCCGCACCGCTCTGGATCCCCAGCAGGAACGCCGCCTGCACCAGCCAGCCGACGCCGCTGATCAGCGGCAGCATCGCGCAGGCCGCCATCAGTGTGGCGGCGTAGGCGCACAGGGCCAGCCGCACCCGGCCACTCATGATCCACCCCCACTGTTCGTACCCGCTCTCCCGACGCCGCCGGCCGCGCCGCCCGAGGGCTCGCCGCGCCGGCTGTCGGCCTGCTGCCACAGCGCGGGCAGCGAGGCCCCCGGGGGGACGGCCAGCGCCGTCCAGCCCGCCTCGCGCAGCACTCTCAGCCGGTCCTCGACGTGACCGGTCCCACCGCCGGCCCAGGTCTCGCTGTCCATCACAAAGGCCACCGCCGCGCCGCTGCGCCGGTGCATCCGCGCCACCAGCGCCGCCTGCTTCTCGTCCAGATCGCCGAAGAAGGCGATCAGCAGCCCCTCCTCACCCGTGCGCAGCACTTCGTGGGCGCGGGTGAGGCCGTATCCGTCGGAGTGGTCCACCATCGCGAGGGCGTCCATCATCAGCCCGGCGGAGTCCGCCGCGTCCTGGGGCGTGCCCGGGGAATCCTCCCCGCCGGTGCCGGGCACCGAGGTTCCGGTGTCGGTCAGCAGCCGGACCGCGAAGCCCCGCTCGGCGATGTGGACCAGGGTGGACGCCGCACCCGAGACGGCCCACTCGAAGGCCGAGTCCGGGCCCACCCCGTGGTAGGCGACGGCCCGGGTGTCGAGCAGCACCGTGCACCGGGCCCGGCGCGGCTGCTCCTCGCGCCGCACCATCAGCTCGCCGTGGCGCGCGGTGGAGCGCCAGTGCACCCGGCGCAGATCGTCGCCGTAGCGGTAGGCGCGCGGGATCACGTCGTCGTCCCCGGCCAGCGCCAGCGAGCGGCGGCGGCCGTCCCCGTACCCCGAGGCGTCGCCCGTCAGCCGGACGGGCGGCAGCGACTCGGTCCGGGGTATCACCGTCAGGGTGTCGAAGTCGCTGAAGGAACGGGTCAGCTCGCACATGCCGAACGGATCGCTCAGCCTCAGCTGGAGCGGCCCGAGCGGATAGCACCCGCGCAGATCCGAACGGACCCGGTAGGACACCTCGCGCCGCCCGCCCGCCTCCATCCGGTCGAGCACGAACCGGGGCCGGGGCCCGAGCACATAGGGCACATGGTCCTGGAGCATCAGCAGCCCGGTGGGCATCCGCGAGACATTGTCCATCCGCAGATGCACCCGCGCCTCGGACCCGGCGGGCACCCGCGCGGGAGTGAGCCGTCTGCTCCCGGCGACCCGGTAGCGGGTGCGGTAGAGCACGATCACGCTCATCAGCGGCAGCACCGCCAGCAGCAGCCCCACCCTCAGCAGATCGCTCTGCCCCAGCACATAGGCGCACACCGCCGCCGCCGCTCCGGCGGCGAGGAACGAACGGCCCCGGGTGGTCAGTCCGCCCAGGGCGGCCCGCAGCCCGGCCGGATTCCCGCCCCTGCCGCTCTTCCCGCTCTTCCCGTCCTTTCCGCCCTTCTCGCCGTCCGCCGCGGCCGGCCGCCCCCCGGCGGACATCACAGCCGCCGTGCGCCGGGCCGCTGCCCGTAGACCTGCTGGGCTCCGCGGGCCGCCCCGTAGGGGGCCTGCGAGCCCTCGGCGGTCGGGACCGGGGTCCGCTGGAGGATCTCCTGCACGATCTGCTCCGCCGTCCGCCGGTTGAGCTGGGCCTGCGCCGTCGGCAGCAGCCGGTGCGCCAGCACCTGCACCACCAGCGACTGGACATCGTCCGGCAGGGCGTAGTCCCGGCCGGACAGCGCGGCGGTCGCCTTCGCGGCGCGCAGCAGATGCAGGGTGGCGCGCGGCGAGGCGCCCAGCCTGAGATCGGGGTGGCTTCGGGTGGCGGACACCAGCTCCACCGCGTACCGCCGCACGGGCTCGGACACATGGACGTGCCGCACGGCGTCGATCAGCTTCACTATGTCGTCCGCGTGCGCCACCGCTTCGAGGTCGTCGAGCGGCGAGACGCCGCCGTGCACATCGAGCATCTGAAGCTCGGCCTCCGCGCTCGGGTAGCCGATGGAGACCCGGGCCATGAAGCGGTCGCGCTGTGCCTCGGGCAGCGGATAGGTGCCCTCCATCTCCACCGGGTTCTGCGTCGCCACCACCATGAACGGGCTCGGCAGCTCGTGCGTCGTGCCGTCCATGGTGACCTGGCGCTCCTCCATCGACTCCAGCAGCGCCGACTGGGTCTTGGGCGAGGCGCGGTTGATCTCGTCGCCGATCACGATCTGGGCGAAGATCGCGCCCGGCTTGAACTCGAACTCGCGCCGCTGCTGATCGAAGATCGACACACCGGTGATGTCGGACGGCAGCAGATCCGGTGTGAACTGGATGCGCCGCACCGAGCAGTCGATGGATCTCGCCAGCGCCTTGGCCAGCATGGTCTTCCCCACGCCGGGGACATCCTCGATGAGCAGATGTCCCTCGGCGAGGAGCACGGTCAGCGAAAGCCGTACGACCTCAGGCTTGCCCTCGATCACACTCTCCACCGACCTGCGGACGCGATCCGCTGTGGCGGTCAGATCTGTGAGGCTCGCTCGATTGTCATAGGTCGTCACCCGGCCCTCCTCGGCCCTTTCACACACGGGCCGAGTCTCCGAACGGCCCGGCCCACCCCGAATCACGCGCACCGGCCCCGGACAGTTCCGGAGCCGTGCCGTGTCATCGCATTGTTGTTGGCGTTCCGTGCCGTGTCACTCGCCTGTGGATAACCAAGGGGGACTTGCCGGGTTGGCGGGGATTTCTCCTGGTGTTCGATCGGCGGAGACGCCGATCAGCCCGTCGGGTCGATCTCCCGCAGCGCCCCCTGCTTCACATCGAAGACAAAGCCGCGCACATGGTCGGTGTGGAGCAGGAACGGCGAGGTCCGCACCCGCTGCATGGACTGCCGTACGTCCTGGTCGACGTCCCGGAAAGCCTCCACCGCCCACGGCGGACGCTGTCCCACCTCGTCCTCCAGCTCATGCCGGAAGTCCTCGGTCAGCGACTCCAGACCGCAGCCGGTGTGATGGATGAGGATCACGCTGCGGGTGCCCAGCGCCCGCTGGCTGATGGTGAGCGAGCGGATCACATCGTCGGTGACCACACCGCCCGCGTTGCGGATGGTGTGACAGTCGCCCAGCTCCAGGCCGAGCGCGTCATGGAGGTCGAGCCGCGCGTCCATGCAGGCGACCACGGCCACCCGCAGAACAGGACGCGCGTCCATCCCCGGGTCCTGGAACCCGGCCGCGTAGCGCCGGTTCGCCTCGACGAGACGATCGATGACCGTGTCACCCGCGAGCGCCGAGGCGTCGGGTGAGTGATGCGCGGAAGTCGTCATGGAGACGACGTTAATGTGCCCGACCCCGGCGGGCCTGCTGTGAGAGGGCACAAAGAACATCAACCCGGCTTGTTGTGAGGTAACCCACAAGGGTGCGGTCATGACGCCCGTTCGAGTGAAGCAACCGGCGTCCGCCCCGCCCCGCCACGCCGTCGGCCGGTTGATTGACCGGAAAGGCCGGTGCACTAAAGTGACGCGCAGTTCACTGAATCATCCTGCACGTTTCCAAGTTTTCCCCGCGTGTGCGGCGGTACGCACCGCGTGTGCGGCGTACGCACGGCACCGTCCCGCCTCCGCGCGGCCGGGCCCGCGCGCCGGACCTGAGAGGGCCCTTTGAGCAATACCCGACACGTCCCGGTGATGCTCCAGCGGTGCCTGGACCTCTTGGCCCCCGCCCTGCGGAGCCCGGGGTCGGTCGTCGTCGACTGCACCCTCGGGCTCGGCGGACACAGCGAGGCGCTGCTCACCCAGTTCCCCGACACCCGGCTGATCGCCCTGGACCGGGACAAGGAGGCGCTGCGCCTCTCCGGCGAGCGGCTCGCCCCCTTCGGCGACCGGGCCACCCTGGTCCACGCGGTCTACGACGAACTCCCCGACGTCCTCGCCAGACTCGGCGTCCCCCGGGTCCAGGGCGTCCTCTTCGACCTCGGCGTCTCCTCGATGCAGCTGGACGAGGCCGACCGGGGCTTCGCCTACGCCCAGGACGCCCCCCTGGACATGCGGATGGACCAGAGCACCGGCATCGGCGCGGCCGAGGTCCTCAACACCTACCCGCCGGGCGAGCTGGTACGGATCCTGCGGATGTACGGCGAGGAGAAGCAGGCCAAGCGGATCGTCTCCGCCGTCGTGCGCGAACGGGAGAAGGAACCCTTCACCAACAGCGCCCGGCTGGTGGAACTGATCCGCGACGCGCTGCCGCAGGCCGCCAAGCGCACCGGCGGCAACCCCGCCAAGCGCACCTTCCAGGCGCTGCGCATCGAGGTCAACGGCGAGCTGAGCGTGCTGGAGAAGGCGATCCCGGCGGCGGTCGGGGCGCTCGCGGTCGACGGCCGGATCGCCGTCCTCTCCTATCAGTCGCTGGAGGACCGGCTGGTCAAGCAGGTCTTCGCGGCGGGCGCGGCCGTCACCGCCCCGCCCGGGCTCCCCGTGGTGCCGGAGGAGTACCAGCCGCGGCTGAAACTGCTGACCAGGGGCGCGGAACTCCCGACCGACGAAGAGGTCGCCCAGAACCGCAGGGCCGCCCCCGCCCGGCTGAGGGGAGCACAGCGCATCCGGGAGGACGTGCGGTGAGCCCCGCGGCCAAGCAGCTCAAGGGGCGGGCCGCCCGGCTCGCCCGGCTGATGCCGGCGGGGCCCAGCTCCGCCGCCCGCACCCCCTTCGTGCTGCTGGTCGTGGTCCTGCTCGGCGGCGGGCTGATCACACTGCTGCTGCTGAACTCCTCGCTCAACGCGGGCTCCTTCGAACTGAGCGAGCTGAAGCGCGAGACCACCGAACTCACCGACGAACAGCAGGCGCTCCAGCGCGACGTCGACAGCGGACTGGCCCCCGACGCGCTGGAGCGCCGCGCCCGTGAGCTGGGCATGGTCCCCGGCGGGAACCCCGTCTTCCTGGATCCGGACGGCACCGTACAGGGCGAACCGGGCGAGGGCACGGCCTCGCCGTCGCCCGCCGCCGCGGCCCCTTCGCCGGGCGCCCCCGCCCCCACCGCGACCGCGGAACCCACGACCGCCGCGACGGGCACGGGCACCCTCAGCACGGGCACCCTCAGCACCGGCCCCGGCTCCGGCACCCTCAGCACCGGCACGACCGGTACCGGAAACACCGGTTCCGGTACGAGCGGCACCGCCGGCTCCCCGACGACGGGAACCGGGATCCCGGGCCCCGCCCCCGCGCCCGACCAGTCCTCGACGCCCACCGGCAGGTGACCCAGTGCCACCCAAGGAACGATCCGCGCGGCCCTCGGGACGTCCCGCCCCGCCCCGGGGCCGCGTCCCCGGCCCCGCCCGCCGGCCGCCCGCCCGCCCCGGGGCCCGCGGACCCAAGCCCCCGCCGCTGCGCCTGGGCAGCCCCCGCCCCCGGCTGCGCCTGGTCAGCCTCGGTCTGACCCTGGTGATGCTGGCCTTCGTCGTACGACTGCTCCAGGTGCAGGCCGTCGACGCCGACGCCTACGCCGCCAAGGCGCAGAAGCACCGCTACATGAGCGTGGTGCTCGCCGCCGAGCGCGGCGAGATCACCGACCGGACCGGCACCGCGCTCGCCACCAGCGTCGACGCGTACGACATCACGGCCGACCCGAAGCTCTTCACCCCCGAGGAGAGCAAGTCCCCGAACGCCCCCGAACAGGCCGCCGCCCTCCTCGCGCCCATCCTCGGCAAGGACGCGGGCGACATCGCCGAGCAGCTCGCCACCCCGAACTCCCGCTACACCGTGCTCGCCCGCCGCCAGACCCCCCAGGTCTGGAAGCAGATCAAGGACCTCAAGGGCGTCTTCGCCGAGAAGGCCAGGACCGACCGGGCCAGGGGCGGCCCCGGCGCGAACGTCCTCGCGGGCGTGCTCAACGAGTCCAGCAGCAAGCGCGTCTATCCGAACGCCGACCTCGCCGCCGGGATACTGGGTTATGTCAACGCCGAGGGCCGGGGCGGCGGCGGCGTCGAGTCCATGCTCGACAAGACGCTCGCGGGCAAGGACGGCGAGATCACCTACGCCCAGTCCGGCGGCCGCCGCGTCCCCACCGCCGACGGCACCCGCGAGACCCCGGCCGTGCCCGGCTCCGACGTCGAGCTGACCATCGACCGCGACATCCAGTGGGCCGCCCAGCGCGCGATCAGCGAGCAGGTCGGCAAGTCCAAGGCCGACCGCGGCTATGTGATAGTCCAGGACACCCGCACCGGCGAGGTGCTCGCCATGGCCAACGCGCCCGGCTTTGACCCCAACGACATCTCCCGCGCCGACGCGACCGCCATGGGCAACGCCGCGCTCCAGGACGCCTTCGAGCCGGGCTCCACCGCCAAGGTGATGTCGATGGCCGCCGTCCTGGAGGAGAAGGCCGCCAACCCCGGCACCCATGTCGTCGTCCCCAACCGGCTGCACCGGGGCGACCGGCTGTTCAAGGACGACATCGACCACCCCACCTGGTACCTGACGCTCAACGGCGTACTCGCCAAGTCCAGCAACATCGGCACCATCCTCGCCACCGGACAGCTCGGCAAGACCCAGCCCGAGGCGAACAAGGTGCTCCACTCCTATCTGCGGAAGTTCGGCATCGGCAGCCCCAGCGGGCTCGGCTACCCGGGAGAGACCCCCGGCATCCTCGCCCGCCCCGACAAGTGGTCCACCTCGCAGCAGTACACGATCCCCTTCGGCCAGGGGCTCTCCATCAACGCCATGCAGGCCGCCTCCGTCTACCAGACCATCGCCAACGGCGGCGTACGCGTGGAACCCACCCTGGTCCGCGGCACCAGGGGCCCCGACGGGGAGTTCACCCCCGCCCCCGAGCCCCAGCGGACCCGGGTGGTCAGCGAGGAGACCGCCACGACGCTCTCCACCATGCTGGAGTCCGTCGTCGGCAGCGAGGAGGGCACCGGCACCAAGGCCCGGATCCCCGGCTACCGCGTCGCGGGCAAGACCGGCACCGCCAACCGCGTCGACCCGGAACTCGGCCGCTACCGCGGCTACACCGCCTCCTTCGCCGGATTCGCCCCCTCCGACGAACCCCGGATCACCGTCTACTGCGCCATCCAGAACCCGACCAAGGGCAGCTACTTCGGCGGCCAGATCTGCGGTCCCGTATACCAGCAGGTCATGCGGTTCGCGCTGAAGTCCCTCCAGGTCCCGCCGACCGGCAACGCCCCGGCCAGGCTCCCCGTCACGTTCAAGCCCGGCGGATGAGGGGCCGGACCCGAACGCACGACACCACACCCACGCACGACATCGAGCGACCGGCGGGGCGCGCGGCCGACGGCCGGAGCACGACCCGTCCGGGAACGACCCGAGGAACCACCAGTGACAACGATCACCCCCGATTCGGGGAACCACCGCCCCACCCCGCCCGCACCCTCCCACAGGGCTCCTTCGGCCCCGGCGGAGCACGCCCCGGACACCACCCCCTCTTTTGGCTCCGGGCCGGGTACGCCCGGTACGCTCACCGCCGTGCCACACGCTGATCAGTACCGAACCGCCCCGCAGGACGTCCCCGCGAAGCAGCAGGGAGCGCCTCGTCCGGACCGGCCCCACCCGACCCCGCTGGGGGACCTGGCCGCCCGGCTGGGGGTGAGGAACCCCGCCGCGGACGGGGCGACGGTCACCGGCATCACCCACGACTCGCGGGCGGTACGCCCGGGCGACGTCTACGCGGCCCTCCCCGGCGCCCGCCTCCACGGGGCCGACTTCGTGGCCCAGGCGGCCGGCCTCGGGGCCGCCGCCGTCCTCACCGACCCCGCGGGCGCCGAGCGCGCCGCCGCGACCGGGCTGCCGGTCCTCGTCACCGAGGACCCGCGCGGCCGCATGGGCGAACTCGCCGCCGAGATCTACGGGCGGCCCGGCGAGCGGCTGCTCCAGATCGGCATCACCGGCACCTCCGGCAAGACCACCACCGCCTATCTCATGGAGGGCGGCCTCCGGGCGGCCGGCCGCACCACCGGCCTCATCGGCACGGTCGAGACGCGGATCGGCGAGGAGAGCCTCAAGTCGGAGCGCACCACCCCCGAGGCCACCGACCTCCAGGCCCTCTTCGCCGTGATGAACGAGCGGGGCGTCGAGGCCGTCGCCATGGAGGTCTCCAGCCACGCCCTGGTCCTCGGCCGGGTCGACGGCTGCGTCTTCGACATCGCCGTCTTCAACAACCTCAGCCCGGAGCACATGGAGTTCCACTCCGGCATGGAGGACTACTTCCAGGCGAAGGCCCAGCTCTTCACCCCCGCCCGCAGCCGTCGCGGCGTCGTCAACCTCGACGACGCCTACGGCCGCAGGCTCGCCGCGGAGGCCTCCGTACCGGTCGTCACCTTCTCCGCCGAGGGCCACCCGGACGCCGACTGGCGCGCCGAGGAGGTGGAAGTGGGCTCCCAGGGCTCCGCCTTCACCGTCGTCGGCCCCGCCGGCGAGCGGGTGAGCGCCCGGGCCCCGCTGCC
This sequence comes from Streptomyces inusitatus, assembly GCF_014651115.1. Lineage (GTDB taxonomy): Bacteria > Actinomycetota > Actinomycetes > Streptomycetales > Streptomycetaceae > Streptomyces > Streptomyces amakusaensis. The sequence goes on from NZ_BMWG01000023.1 coordinate 55,465, forward strand.
CGGCCCCTTCAACGTCGCCAACACCCTGGCCGCCGTCGTCACCCTCGCCGTCGCCGGAGTCGCCCCGCAGACCGCCGCCGACGGCGTCGCCGCGGTCCCCGGCGTCCCGGGCCGGCTGGAGCGGGTGGACGAGGGACAGCCGTACCTCGCCGTGGTCGACTACGCCCACAAGACCGACGCCGTCGAATCGGTGCTGCGCTCGCTGCGCAAGGTCACCAAGGGCCGGGTGCACATCGTCCTCGGCTGCGGCGGCGACCGCGACACCACAAAGCGCGGCCCGATGGGCGCTGCGGCCGCCCGCCTCGCCGACACCGCCGTGCTGACCTCCGACAACCCGCGCTCGGAGGACCCCCTCGCCATCCTCGCCGCCATGCTCGCGGGCGCCGCCGAGGTCCCGGTCCACGAGCGCGGCGACGTACTGGTGGAGGCCGACAGGGCCGCCGCCGTCCGGGCCGCCGTCGCCCGCGCCGAGCCCGGCGACACCGTGCTCATCGCCGGAAAGGGGCACGAGCAGGGCCAGGACATCGCCGGGGTGGTCCGCCCCTTCGACGACCGCCAGGTACTGCGCGAAGCCATTCGCGCGTCCCTTCACCCGAAACCCCAGGGATGACCCAGTGATCGCCCTCTCCCTCGCCGAGATCGCCGAAATCGTCGGCGGGCAGCCCCACGACATACCGGATCCCACGGTGCGCGTCACCGGCCCCGTGGTCACCGACTCCCGCGAGATCCGGCCGGGCGCGCTCTTCACCGCCTTCGCGGGCGAACGCGCCGACGGCCACGACTTCGCCGTGCGCGCGGTCGCCGACGGCGCGGTCGCCGTGCTGGCCACCCGCCCCGTCGGCGTGCCCGCGATCGTCGTCGACGACGTCACCGCCGCCCTCGGGGCGCTCGCCCGCGAAGTGGTCGAACGCCTCGGTGCGACCACCGTCGCCCTCACCGGATCCGCCGGGAAGACCAGCACCAAGGACCTGATCGCACAGCTCCTGGAGCGCAAGGGCCCCACCGTCTACCCGGCGGGCAACCTCAACAACGAGATCGGACTGCCGCTCACCGCGCTGCGGGCCGACGAGAGCACCGAGCACCTCGTGCTGGAGATGGGCGCGCGCTACGTCGGCGACATCCGCTATCTCACCGGCCTGGTACCGCCGCGAATCGGCCTGGTCCTCAATGTCGGCACCGCCCACGTCGGCGAGTTCGGGAGCCGCGAGCGGATCGCCGAGGCCAAGGGCGAGATGGTCGAGGCCCTGCCCGAGGACGGCGTCGCGGTCCTCAACGCCGACGACCCCCTCGTACGCGCCATGGCCTCGCGCACCAAGGCCCGGGTGACCTACTTCGGCGAGTCCCCGGACGCCGACATCCGTGCCGAGAATGTCCGGCTCACCCAGCAAGGTCAGCCCGCCTTCACGCTTCACACCCCTACCGGGTGCGGCGATGTGACCATGCGGCTGTACGGTGAGCATCACGTGTCGAACGCGCTCGCCGCGACCGCCGTCGCCCATGAGCTGGGCATGTCCGCCGACGAGATCGCCCTGGCGCTCTCCGAGGCCGGCACCCTCTCCCGCTGGCGCATGGAGGTCACCGAGCGTTCGGACGGCGTGACGATCGTCAACGACGCCTACAACGCGAACCCCGAGTCCATGAGGGCGGCGCTGCGCGCGCTGGCCGCCATGGGCCAGGGAGCGCAGTCCCGGGGGGGACGAACGTGGGCGGTGCTCGGCCTGATGGCCGAGCTCGGTGACGAAGCGCTCGCCGAGCACGACGCCGTCGGACGGCTCGCCGTCCGGCTCAACGTCAGCAAGCTCGTCGCAGTCGGGGGCAGGGAAGCGTCCTGGCTGCGACTGGGCGCATATAACGAGGGTTCGTGGGGTGAGGAGTCGGTGCACGTGTCCGACGCACGGGCGGCGATCGACCTGTTGCGCAGTGAACTGCGTCCGGGAGACGTCGTGCTGGTGAAGGCTTCGAGATCGGTGGGGCTCGAACAGGTCGCGCAGGCCCTGCTCGACGACACGAGCGCGCCTTCGGATGGGCGGGGTGCCGGCCGATGAGGCAGATCCTCTTCGCGGGAGCCATCGGGCTCTTCCTGACGCTCATTGGCACGCCGCTGCTGATCAAACTCCTGGCCCGCAAGGGATACGGGCAGTTCATCCGGGACGACGGCCCGCGCACCCACGGCAGTAAGAAGGGCACGCCCACCATGGGCGGCATCTCCTTCATCCTCGCCACCCTGATCGCCTACGCGCTCGCCAAGGTGATCACTGGCGAGAAGCCGACCATCTCGGGGCTCCTGGTCCTCTTCCTGATGGCCGGCATGGGTGTGGTCGGCTTCCTGGACGACTACATCAAGATCGTCAAGCAGCGTTCGCTCGGTCTGCGGGCCAAGGCGAAGATGGCGGGACAGCTCATCGTCGGCATCGCCTTCGCGGTGCTGTCCCTCCAGTTCGCCGATCAGAGGGACCTCACTCCGGCCTCCACCAAACTGTCGTTCATCACGGACTTCGGCTGGTCGATCGGCCCGGTGCTCTTCGTGATCTGGGCGCTCTTCATGATTCTCGCCATGTCCAACGGCGTGAATCTGACAGACGGTCTGGACGGCCTCGCCACCGGCGCGTCGGTGATGGTCTTCGGCGCGTACACCTTCATCGGCCTCTGGCAGTTCCAGGAGTCCTGCGCCAGCGCCGCCCAGCTGACCAACCCGGCGGCCTGTTTCGAGGTACGGGACCCCCTCGACCTCGCGGTGGTGGCCTCCGCCCTCATGGGAGCCTGCTTCGGCTTCCTCTGGTGGAACACCTCGCCCGCCAAGATCTTCATGGGCGACACCGGCTCGCTCGCCCTCGGCGGCGCGCTCGCCGGTCTGGCCATCTGCTCCCGCACCGAACTGCTGCTGGCGCTCCTCGGCGGACTCTTCGTCCTCATCACCATGTCCGTCGTGATCCAGGTCGGCTCCTTCAAGATGACCGGCAAGCGGGTCTTCCGCATGGCGCCGCTCCAGCACCACTTCGAACTCAAGGGGTGGTCCGAAGTCCTTGTGGTGGTCCGGTTCTGGATCATCCAGGGCATGTGCGTCATCGTGGGCCTGGGGCTCTTCTACGCGGGCTGGGCCGCGGCCAAGTAAGCGGGAAGTGAGCGACGAGTGAGTACGGAGCGGTGCGAGTGAGTACGGAGCAGTGGCGGGGCAAGCGGGTCACCGTGGCCGGTCTCGGAGTCTCCGGGATCCCCGCGGCGAAGGTTCTGCACGGTCTGGGCGCGCTGGTCACCGTCGTCAACGACGGCGACGACGAGCGCTCCCGGACCCAGGCGGCCGAGCTGCGGGCGCTGGGCGTCACGGTGCGCCTCGGCGACGGGGCCACCCTGCCCGAGGGCGCCGAACTCGTCGTCACCACCCCCGGCTGGCAGCCGGACAAGCCCCTCTTCAAGGCCGCCGCCGAGGCGGGCGTGGAGGTCTGGGGCGATGTGGAGCTGGCCTGGCGGCTCCGTGAGAGCCGCCCCGGCCGGACCCCGGCCCCCTGGCTCGCGGTCACCGGCACCAACGGCAAGACCACCACCGTGCGCATGCTCGCCGCGATCCTTCAAGCGGCGGGCCTGCGCACGGCCGCCGTCGGCAACATCGGCGTCTCGCTGCTGGACGCCGTACTCGGCGACGAGGAGTACGACGTACTTGCCGTCGAACTCTCCAGCTACCAGCTCCACTGGTCGCCCTCGCTCCGCGCCCACTCCGCCGCCGTGCTCAACCTCGCGCCGGACCACATCGACTGGCACGGCTCCATGGCGGCCTACACCGCCGACAAGGGCCGGGTCTACGAGGGCAACACCGTCGCCTGCGTCTACAACGCCGCCGACCCCGCCACCGAGGACCTGGTGCGCGAGGCCGACGTCGAGGAGGGCTGCCGGGCGATCGGCTTCACCCTCGGCACCCCCGGCCCCTCTCAGCTCGGCGTCGTGGACGGCATCCTGGTCGACCGCGCCTTCGTCGAGAACCGCCGGGAGCACGCCCAGGAGCTGGCCGAGGTCGCGGACGTCGACCCGCCGGCCCCGCACAACATCGCCAACGCCCTCGCGGCGGCGGCCCTGGCCCGCGCCTACGGCGTCCCCGCCGCGGCGGTCCGCGACGGGCTGCGCGCCTTCCGGCCCGATCCGCACCGGATCGAGAAGGTCGCCGACATCGCCGAGGTCGCCTACGTCGACGACTCCAAGGCCACCAACACCCACGCCGCCGAGGCCTCCCTCGCCGCCTACGACCCCATCGTGTGGATCGCGGGCGGACTCGCCAAGGGCGCGTCCTTCGACGAGCTGGTGCGGAAGTCGGCGAAGCGGCTCCGCGGGGCCGTGCTGATCGGCGCGGACCGTGCGCTGATCAGGGAAGCGCTCGCGCGACACGCCCCGCAGGTCCCGGTCGTGGACCTCGACCGGACCGACACTGGGGCGATGCCGGCGGCGGTCGCGGAGGCGGCCCGGCTCGCCCGGCCCGGGGACACGGTCCTGCTGGCCCCGGCCTGCGCCTCGATGGACATGTTCGTCAATTACAACAAGCGGGGCGAGGCGTTCGCGGAGGCCGTTCGCGCACTCGCCGACGAGCGCGCCTGACCGGCCCCGTCCGCCACGCCGTGCCGGGCGCCCGGGGAACGGCCCCGGGACCCCGGCACACCTCGGGCACGACTGGAGGGGACAGCGTCCATGCCGGCCGATGACACCACCGCCGCCACGGGAGAGGGCCGTACCCGGTCCGCGTTCCCGGCTGCCCGCGCCGACAACACCGTACGGACACCCGCCCGTACGGCACGGACACCCGCCCGTACCGCGCGGGAGCTGGCCGAACACCTCGCCGGGCGGGCCCGGGCCCTCGTCCCGGCTCCCGCCCTCGCGGGCATGGCCCCGGCCCCGGCGCACCGCCCCGGACTCGCTCTGCGCGCGGCGGGCCCGGCGCGCGGCGGCCGGGCCCCGGCCCGGGGCACGGGCCGCGCCCCCGCCTCCTCAGGACCGCCGCGCGGCCGCGGTCTGCGCCGGGCGTACGAACGGGTCCGCAGGGCCTGGGACCGCCCGCTGACCGCGTACTACGTCATCCTCGGCAGCGCGATGCTGATCACCGTGCTCGGGCTGGTGATGGTCTACTCCGCCTCGATGATCAAGGCGCTGTCGCTCTCCCTCCCCGGCTCCTACTTCTTCCGCAAGCAGTTCCTCGCCGCCGTCATCGGCACCGGACTGCTGCTGCTCGCCTCCCGGCTGCCCTCCCGGCTGCACCGCGCCCTGGCCTATCCGCTGCTGACGGTGACCGTCTTCCTGATGATCCTCGTCCAGATCCCCGGGATAGGGGAATCGGTCGGCGGCAACCAGAACTGGCTCTCCCTCGGCGGCCCCTTCCAGCTCCAGCCCAGCGAGTTCGGCAAACTCGCCCTGATCCTGTGGGGGGCGGACCTGCTCGCCCGCAAACAGGACAGAAGACTGCTGAACCAGTGGAAACACATGCTGGTCCCGCTCGTCCCGGTCGCCTTCATGCTCCTCGGCCTGATCATGCTCGGCGGCGACATGGGCACCGCGATCATCCTCACGGCCATCCTCTTCGGACTGCTCTGGCTCGCCGGAGCCCCCACCCGGCTCTTCGCCGGGGTGCTCTCCGTCGCTGCGCTGGTGGGCTTCATGCTCATCAGGACCAGCGAGAACCGGATGTCACGGCTGATGTGCGTCGGAGCCATCGATCTCGGTCCCAAGGGCGAATGCTGGCAGGCCGTCCATGGAATCTACGCTCTGGCCTCCGGCGGATGGTTTGGATCCGGACTGGGTGCCAGTGTGGAAAAATGGGGTCAACTCCCCGAACCCCACACCGATTTCATCTTCGCCATCGCCGGTGAGGAACTGGGGTTGGCGGGGACGCTGTCGGTGCTCGCCCTCTTCGCGGCTCTAGGCTATGCGGGTATCCGCGTGGCCGGACGCACGGAGGACCCCTTCGTGAGGTACGCGGCGGGAGGTGTGACCACCTGGATCATGGCCCAGGCCATGGTCAACATCGGTGCGGTGCTCGGTCTGCTGCCGATCGCCGGTGTGCCGCTCCCGCTGTTCTCCTACGGAGGGTCGGCCCTGCTGCCGTCCATGTTCGCGATCGGACTGCTGATCGCCTTCGCGCGAGAGGATCCCGCCGCGAAGGCGGCCCTGGCCATGCGGAGGCCAGGGGTGAGATGGAAGACGATGAGACGGCGCGTCAAGAAGCGTCCGTCCGGAGAGCGGTGAATTTCGGTGCATGTCGTACTCGCCGGTGGGGGGACCGCCGGCCACATCGAGCCCGCGCTCGCCCTCGCGGACGCCCTGCGCAGGCAGGACCCCACCGTGGGGATCACGGCCCTCGGCACGGAACGCGGACTGGAGACCAGACTCGTCCCCGAACGCGGCTACGAGCTGGCCCTCATCCCCGCCGTCCCACTGCCCCGCAAGCCGACCCCGGAGCTGATCACCGTCCCGGGACGGCTGCGCGGCACCATCAAGGCCGCCGAGCAGATCCTGGAGCGCACCAAGGCGGACTGCGTCGTCGGCTTCGGCGGCTATGTGGCCCTGCCCGGCTATCTCGCCGCCAAGCGGCGCGGAGTGCCGATCGTGGTCCACGAGGCCAACGCCCGCCCCGGGCTCGCCAACAAGATCGGATCCCGGTACGCCGCCGGAGTGGCCGTCGCCACCCCCGACAGCAAGCTGCGCAACTCCCGCTACATCGGCATCCCGCTGCGCTACACCATCGCCACCCTCGACCGCGCCCGAGTGCGCCCCGAGGCGCGCGCCGCGTTCGGGCTCGACCCCAATCTGCCCACCCTGCTGGTCTCCGGCGGCTCCCAGGGAGCGCGCCGGCTCAATGAGGTCGTCCAGCAGGCCGCGCCCGCGCTCCAGCGCTCCGGCATCCAGATCCTGCACGCGGTCGGCCCCAAGAACGAACTGCCGCATGTGGACAACATGCCCGGAATGCCGCCGTACATCCCGGTACCGTATGTGGACCGGATGGACCTCGCCTACGCGGCCGCCGACATGATGCTCTGCCGCGCGGGCGCGATGACCGTCGCCGAACTCTCCGCCGTCGGGCTGCCCGCCGCCTATGTCCCGCTGCCCATCGGCAACGGCGAACAGCGGCTCAACGCCCAGCCGGTGGTCAAGGCCGGCGGCGGACTGCTGGTCGACGACGCCGAACTGACGCCCCAGTGGGTCCAGGCCAATGTCCTGCCGGTGCTCGCCGATCCGCACAGGCTGTACGAGATGTCCCGCGCGGCCGCCGAATTCGGCCGCAGGGACGCCGACGACCTGCTGGTCGGCATGGTGTACGAGGCGATCGCGGCACGCCGGCAGGCGTGAGGCGGCGCGGTCCGGGGGAGTCCCGGACCGCGGGGCGCCGCTGACGGAAGGAGACCGGAGCGTGGCCGGACCCACCACCGCCGAACGCGGGGCGCGCACCCCCTCACGCCGTCCGCGAGGGGCCTCCGGTCCGCCCTCCGGCGCATCGGACGGACGCCGCTTCCCGCGCCTTCCCGGCCGTCGCGTCCTGCTGATCGCCCTGGCGGTCGCGGCGCTCCTGGGGGGCGCGCTCTGGGCCCTCTACGGGTCCTCCTGGCTGCGCGTGGAGCGGGTGCGGGTCACCGGCACGGACGTCCTGACGCACCGGCAGGTGACCGGGGCCGCCGGGGTGCCCATGGGCGCGCCGGTGGTCTCCGTCGACACGGACGGCATCGAGGACCGGCTGCGCACCCGGCTGCCCCGCGTCGACTCGGTGGAGGTGTCGCGGTCCTGGCCGAGCGGCGTCACCCTGCGGGTGACCGAGCGAAAGCCCGTGCTGCTCCTGGGGAAGGGCGAGCGGTTCATCGAAGTGGACGCCGGGGGCCATCGGTTCGCCACGGTGGACAAAGCACCCAAAGGCATCCCGCTGCTCGAACTGGAGGTGGACGACTCCCCGAGTCTGCGCCGGTTCGACCTGGACCGGCTGACCGAGGAGGCGGTACGCGTCCGGAGCGAGCTGCCCGCGAAGGTCGCGGCGGACGCGCGTACCGTCGCGGTCCGTTCATACGACTACATTGTGGTGGAGTTGACCGGGAGGCGAACCGTTCTCTGGGGCAGCCCCGAGGACGGCGAGGCCAAGTCCCGGGCGCTCACCGCGCTGATGAAAGCCGCGCCGAAGGCCCGGCACTTCGATGTGAGCGCACCCACCGCCCCTGCGGCGTCCGCGAGTTGACTCGCGAATGCCCTGGCCGGGGCCCTGGCTGGTCAGCGCAATGGCTGATCACATAGGGTGAAAAGAAAAACGGGAGGTTCGGCGTGTTCGTTGAACACGCGCCACTTGCCGACTTAGTGTCCTGTCCGGAGAGTCCAACGAACAGACACACTGGTAACCCTAAACTTCAACGTTAGGGTTCGGGTCGGCGTTTCGGACCGTCCCATCGGCATCCGTCGTCATGGCGCGCAGACCGCGCGGTGACGACACGTATCTCGAGGCGAGAGGCCTTCGACGTGGCAGCACCGCAGAACTACCTCGCAGTCATCAAGGTCATCGGTGTCGGCGGCGGTGGTGTCAATGCCATCAACCGAATGATCGAGGTCGGCCTCAAGGGCGTCGAGTTCATCGCCATCAACACCGATGCTCAGGCACTGTTGATGAGCGACGCCGACGTCAAGCTCGACGTCGGCAGGGAACTCACCAGGGGCCTCGGCGCCGGAGCCAACCCGGCCGTCGGCCGCAAGGCGGCAGAGGACCACCGTGAGGAGATCGAGGAGGTCCTCAAGGGGGCCGACATGGTCTTCGTCACCGCCGGAGAGGGCGGCGGCACCGGCACCGGCGGCGCGCCCGTCGTGGCCAACATCGCCCGCTCGCTGGGCGCGCTGACGATCGGCGTGGTCACCCGCCCGTTCACCTTCGAGGGCCGCCGTCGCGCCAACCAGGCGGAGGACGGCATCGCCGAGCTCCGCGAAGAGGTCGACACCCTCATCGTCATCCCCAACGACCGACTGCTGTCCATCTCGGACCGCCAGGTCAGCGTGCTGGACGCGTTCAAGTCCGCCGACCAGGTGCTGCTCTCGGGCGTCCAGGGCATCACCGATCTGATCACCACACCGGGTCTGATCAACCTCGACTTCGCCGACGTCAAGTCCGTGATGTCCGAGGCCGGATCCGCTCTCATGGGCATCGGCTCGGCCCGCGGCGACGACCGCGCGGTGGCCGCCGCCGAGATGGCGATCTCCTCGCCGCTGCTGGAGGCGTCCATCGACGGGGCGCGCGGAGTGCTGCTCTCCATCTCGGGCGGCTCCGACCTGGGGCTCTTCGAGATCAATGAGGCGGCCCAGCTGGTCAGCGAGGCGGCGCACCCCGAGGCCAACATCATCTTCGGTGCCGTCATCGACGACGCCCTCGGCGACGAGGTCAGGGTCACGGTCATCGCGGCCGGGTTCGACGGCGGACAGCCGCCGGCCCGCCGGGACACCGTCCTCGGCTCGGCCTCCGGCAAGCGCGAGGAGCCGCAGGCTCCGCCCGCCCGCGCCGAGAGCCCGCGCCAGACCGGCGGCCTCGGCACGGTGCCGGTCCGCGAGGAGCCCAAGCCCGAGCCCGCCCCGCTCTCGAACGACCACTCCTCGTCCGCCCAGGTTCCCCCGGCCCGTCCCTACGCGGACACCTCGGTCGAAGAGCTGGATGTACCGGACTTCTTGAAGTGACCGTGGGGCACGACGCGATACACGCGAACGGCGCGCACTTCGCCTTCACCGACCGGTGGGGCGGGGTGAGCGCCGTTCCGTACGAGGAGCTGAATCTCGGCGGCGCGGTCGGCGACGAGCCCGGGGCCGTACGCGCCAACCGGGCGATCGCCGCCCGGGCGCTGGGCATCGACCCGGAGCTGGTGGTCTGGATGAACCAGGTCCACGGCAAGGATGTCGCCCGGGTCGAAGGACCCTGGGGAGAAGCGGCCGTTCCCTCGGTGGACGCGCTGGTCACCGCCCGGCGCGGGCTCGCCCTCGCGGTGCTGACCGCCGACTGCGTCCCGGTCCTGCTGGCCGATCCGGTCGCCGGAGTGGTGGCCGCCGCCCACGCGGGCCGGCCCGGCATGGCCGCCGGAATCGTCCCGGAGACGGTCGCCGCGATGGTCTCGGCCGGCGCCCGGCCGGACCGGATCATGGCCCGCACCGGCCCCGCGGTCTGCGGCCGGTGCTACGAAGTCCCCGAGAAGATGCGGGCGGAGGTGGCCGCGGTCGAACCGGCCGCCTGGTCCGAGACCAGTTGGGGCACCCCGGCGGTCGACGTCGTCGCCGGGGTCCACGCCCAGCTCGCCGCCGCCGGGGTGCGCGACCGGAGGGCCTCCCGGTTCTGCACCCTGGAATCCAAGGACCACTACTCGTACCGCCGCGACCGCACCACCGGGCGGCTCGCCGGATATGTCTGGCTGGCACCGCTCTCCGGGGAGACGGAAGCCCCTTCCCCCGCAGAAGAGAGCGCAGCATGACGGAGCACGACGCCACCGGTCGGAACGCCGCCGGTCGGAATGCCGACGATCGGAACGCCGGCGACCTCGCGGCCCGGCGCGCCGAACTGGCCGCGAATCTGGCGCTCGTGGAGGAACGTATCGCCTCCGCCTGCGCCGCCTCCGGCCGCGCGCGCGAAGAGGTGACGCTCATCGTCGTCACCAAGACCTACCCCGCGAGCGACGTCCGCCTTCTGCATGAACTCGGTGTGAGGAATGTCGCCGAGAACCGCGACCAGGACGCCGCTCCGAAGGCCGCCGAATGCGCCGATCTCGATCTGAAATGGCACTTTGTCGGTCAGCTTCAGACCAATAAAGTCCGTTCCGTGGTTGGTTATGCCGATGTGGTGCAGTCGATCGATCGGATGAAACTTGTCACGGCACTCTCCGCCGCGGCCGTCCGCGCCGGCCGGGAGCTGGGCTGCCTGATCCAGGTCGCGCTGGACGCGGACGCCGGCGCACGCGGGGAGCGCGGCGGGGTCGCACCGGACGGAATCGGTGAACTGGCCGCCGCGATTGACGCCGCGTCAGGGCTGCGTCTCGACGGGCTGATGACCGTCGCGCCCCTCGCCGGAGCGTACGCGGGACGGCAACGGGACGCGTTCGAGCGGCTGATGGAATTCTCATCCGGCCTGCGCGTCGGGCATCCTGCTGCCAACATGGTCTCGGCGGGGATGAGCTCGGACCTTGAGGAAGCCGTGGCGGCGGGGGCGACACATGTGCGCGTCGGCACTGCGGTACTCGGAGTCCGTCCCCGGCTCGGGTAACGTCGCCAAGAAGTCGGACCACAGCAGAAAATATGGTCATTACCGCAGCAAAGCGGGCAGACCCAGTGGATCGCGGGCACTTGGTGACAAAGGCCGATCCACCACAGAGCGGAGGACTCAGAGCATGGCCGGCGCGATGCGCAAGATGGCGGTCTACCTCGGCCTCGTGGAGGACGATGGGTACGACGGCCGGGGTTTTGACCCCGACGACGACTTCGAACCCGAGCCGGAGCCCGAGCGGGAACACCGCCGGCACCAGCCCCCGCATCAGGTCGAACGTGAGGAACCGGTACGGGCGGTGCAGCCGCCGCCGCAGCGCGAGCCGATGTCCGTTCCCGCTTCGCTACCCGCAGAAAACGGACGTCCGGCGCGAATCGCCCCCGTGGCGTCCATCACACCTGAACGTCCGAGCCTGGAGAAGAACGCGCCGGTGATCATGCCCAAGGTCGTGTCCGAGCGGGAGCCCTACCGCATCACCACATTGCACCCCCGGACCTACAACGAGGCCCGTACCATCGGGGAACACTTCCGCGAGGGGACTCCGGTGATCATGAATCTGACCGAGATGGACGACACCGACGCAAAGCGACTTGTCGACTTTGCCGCGGGACTTGTCTTCGGTCTGCATGGCAGCATTGAGCGGGTGACACAGAAGGTGTTCCTGTTGTCGCCTGCTAACGTCGATGTCACGGCGGAGGACAAGGCCCGTATCGCAGAGGGCGGTTTCTTCAACCAGAGCTGAGAAGCATCACACCGGGACGACCCGGCCGCACGGCCGGACCACGAGAGCACAGGGGAGAAGCGCGGGATGGGCGTCGCACTACAGGTGGTCTACATCGCGCTGTTGTGTTTCCTCGTCGTGCTGATTTTCCGGCTGGTCATGGACTATGTCTTCCAGTTCGCCCGTTCATGGCAACCCGGTAAGGCGATGGTGGTCGTCCTTGAGGCCACCTACACTGTCACCGATCCACCGCTCAAGCTTCTTCGGCGGTTCATCCCGCCGTTGCGTCTCGGGGGCGTGGCACTCGACCTGTCCTTCTTCGTTCTGATGATCATCGTCTACATCCTGCTCAATATCGTGGGTCGCTTCGCGAGATGAGGGAGGGAACTGTGGACGATACGGTCTTGCCGACTGCCGACGACTACGTAGAGGTGAAGAAGAGATGCCGCTGACTCCTGAGGACGTGCGGAACAAGCAGTTCACGACCGTCCGCCTCCGAGAAGGCTATGACGAGGACGAGGTCGATGCCTTCCTCGACGAGGTCGAGTCTGAATTGACCCGTTTGCTCCGCGAGAACGAGGATCTGCGGGCCAAGTTGGCCGCCGCTACTCGTGCGGCCGCGCAGAACCAGCAACAGCAGGGCATGCGCAAACCCCCGGAGCCGCAGGACGGCCGCGGGGGACCGGGCGCACCGGTGCCCGCCGCCATATCGGGCCCCCCCGTCCAGCAGCAGCAGCCCCCGCAGATGGGTCCCCCCCAGCTGCCCGGTGGAGCTCCTCAGCTGCCGGCGGGTCCCAGCCACGGCAACCCCATGGGCGGCCCCGGTGGCAACATGCAGGGCGGTCCGATGCAGGGCGGCAACATGCAGGGCGGCCCCATGGGCGGTCCCATGCAGGGCGGCAACATGCAGGGCGGTCCCATGGGCGGCCCGATGCAGGGCGGCAACATGCAGGGCGGCCCGATGGGCGGCCACGGTCAGCAGATGCAGCAGCCCGCTCAGGGCCCCGGCGGCGACAGCGCCGCCCGAGTCCTCTCGCTGGCTCAGCAGACCGCCGACCAGGCGATCGCGGAGGCCCGTTCCGAGGCCAACAAGATCGTCGGCGAGGCTCGTTCGCGCGCCGAGGGCCTGGAGCGGGACGCCCGCGCCAAGGCCGACGCGCTGGAGCGGGACGCGCAGGAGAAGCACCGCGTCGCGATGGGCTCCCTGGAGTCCGCGCGCGCCACGCTGGAGCGCAAGGTCGAGGACCTGCGGGGCTTCGAGCGTGAGTACCGCACCAGGCTGAAGTCGTACCTGGAGAGCCAGCTGCGTCAGCTGGAGACTCAGGCCGACGACTCGCTGGCCCCGCCGCGCACCCCGTCGGCGGCCTCCCTGCCGCCGTCCCCGTCGATGGCGTCCGCGGGCGCCCCCTCGATGGGTCACGCGATGGGCGGCGCTCCGTCGATGGGCCAGTCCATGGGCGGCAACCCGCCGATGGGCGGCGGTCCTTCGTACGGCGGCCAGCAGCAGATGTCTCCGGCGATGACCCAGCCGATGGCTCCGGTCAGGCCGCAGGCTCCGCAGCCGATGCAGCAGGCGCCCGCGCCGATGCGCGGTTTCCTGATCGACGAGGACGACAACTGAGCGGTACGCGCGCGCTGAAGTGAGCGCGTAGCCGTCGGCAGACATGGGGCCGGGCCCGGGACGAATGTCCTGGGCCCGGCCCCATGTCGTGTGCCGTACGGCTTCCGGTTCAGGGCAAACGCGTGGGGGCCGGGACCCTTCTCGGATCCCGGCCCCCACGCTTGTTCGGAGCTACACCTTGCGCAGATGGAAGGTGAGCGCCAGCGGCCCGTCGGTGAAGGCCTCGCCGAAGCCGTCGCCCGGGGCCGATCGGGTGAAGTCCGTCGCCAGCACCTCGTCCGCGATCAGGGGCGCGTGCGCCGTGAGCGCCTCGGTGGTGGAGTCGTCGGAGGACGTCCACACCACCGAGATCCGGTCGGCCACATCGAGACCGCTGTTCTTGCGGGCCTCCTGGATCAGCCGGATCGCGTCACGGGCCAGCCCCGCCAGCCGCAGTTCCGGAGTGATCTCCAGATCCAGCGCCACTGTCGCGCCCGAGTCCGAGGCCACCGACCAGCCCTCCCGGGGAGTCTCGGTGATGATGACCTCGTCCGGGGAGAGCGTCACGCTCTCGCCGTCGACCTCGACGGAGGCCGTGCCCTCGCGCAGCGCCAGCGACAGCGCGGCGGCGTCCGCCTCCGCGACCGCCTTGGCCACGGCCTGGACGCCCTTGCCGAAACGCTTGCCCAGCGCGCGGAAGTTCGCCTTCGCCGTCGTGTCGACCAGGGAGCCGCCCACCTCGGAGAGCGAGGCGAGCGAGGAGACGTTCAGCTCCTCCGTGATCTGCGCGCGCAGCTCCGGCGGGAGCGCGTCGAAGCCCGTCGCCGCGACCAGCGCGCGGGACAGCGGCTGGCGCGTCTTCACCCCGGACTCGGCGCGGGTCGCCCGGCCCAGCTCGACCAGCCTGCGCACCAGCGTCATCTGACGGGAGAGCACCGGGTCGATCGCGTCCAGCTCCGCCGCCGGCCAGGTCGACAGATGCACCGACTCCGGCGCGTCCGGGGTGACCGGGACCACCAGGTCCTGCCAGACCCGCTCGGTGATGAAGGGCGTCAGCGGGGCCATCAGCCGGGTGACTGTCTCGATGACGTCGTGCAGCGTGCGCAGCGCGGCCGGGTCGCCCTGCCAGAAGCGGCGGCGCGACCGGCGCACGTACCAGTTCGACAGATCGTCCACGAAGGAGGAGAGCAGCTTTCCGGCCCGCTGGGTGTCGAAGCTCTCCATCGCCTGGGTGACCTGGTCCACCAGCGCGTTCAGCTCGCTCAGCAGCCAGCGGTCCAGCACCGTCCGCCCGGCCGGGGCCGGGTCGGCGGCCGAGGGGGCCCAGCCGGAGGTGCGCGCGTACAGCGCCTGGAAGGCCACGGTGTTCCAGTACGTCAGCAGGGTCTTCCGCACGACCTCCTGGATCGTGCTGTGCCCGACCCGGCGCGCGGACCACGGCGAGCCGCCGGCCGCCATGAACCAGCGGACCGCGTCCGCGCCGTGCTGGTCCATCAGCGGGATCGGCTGAAGGATGTTCCCCAGGTGCTTGGACATCTTCCGGCCGTCCTCGGCGAGGATGTGCCCGAGGCAGACGACGTTCTCGTACGAGGACTTGTCGAAGACCAGGGTGCCGACCGCCATCAGGGTGTAGAACCACCCGCGGGTCTGGTCGATGGCCTCCGAGATGAACTGCGCCGGGTAGCGCTTCTCGAAGACGTCCTTGTTCTGGTACGGGTATCCCCACTGCGCGAACGGCATCGCGCCGGCGTCGTACCAGGCGTCGATCACCTCGGGGACGCGGGTCGCGGTGCCGGAGCACTGCGGGCAGTCGAAGGTCACCTCGTCGATGAACGGCCGGTGCGGGTCGAGCGAGGACTGGTCGGAGCCGGTCAGCTCGGTCAGCTCGGCGCGCGAGCCCACACAGGTGAGGTGGTTCTCCTCACAGCGCCAGATCGGCAGCGGGGTGCCCCAGTACCGGTTGCGGGAGAGCGCCCAGTCGATGTTGTTGTTCAGCCAGTCGCCGAAGCGGCCGTGCTTGACCGTGTCGGGGAACCAGTTGGTGTTCTCGTTCTCCTCGATCAGCCGGTCCTTGACCGCGGTGGTGCGGATGTACCAGGACGGCTGCGCGTAGTAGAGCAGCGCGGTGTGACAGCGCCAGCAGTGCGGGTAGCTGTGCTCGTACGGGATGTGGCGGAAGAGCCGGCCGCGCTCCTGGAGGTCGGCGGTCAGCCGCTCGTCGGCCTTCTTGAAGAAGACCCCGCCGACCAGCGGCACATCCTCCTCGAAGGTGCCGTCAGGGCGGACCGGGTTCACGACCGGCAGGCCGTAGGCGCGGCAGACCTTGAGGTCGTCCTCGCCGAAGGCGGGGGACTGGTGGACCAGACCGGTGCCGTCGGAGGTGGTGACGTACTCGGCGTTGACGACGTAGTGCGCCTTTGCCGGGAACTCGACCAGGTCGAAGGGGCGCTCGTACGTCCAGCGCTCCATCTCGGCGCCGGTGAAGGACTGGCCCGTGGTCTCCCAGCCCTCGCCGAGCGCCTTCTCCACCAGCGGTTCGGCGACGACGAGCTTCTCCGTGCCGTCCGTGGCCACCACATAGGCGACCTCGGGGTGCGCGGCGACGGCGGTGTTCGACACCAGCGTCCACGGGGTGGTCGTCCACACCAGCAGCGCGGCCTCGCCGGCCAGCGGTCCCGAGGTCAGCGGGAAGCGGACGAAGACCGAGGGGTCCACGACCGTCTCGTACCCCTGCGCCAGCTCGTGGTCGGAGAGACCGGTGCCGCAGCGGGGGCACCAGGGGGCGACCCGGTGGTCCTGGACGAGCATGCCCTTGCCGAAGATCTCCTTCAGCGACCACCACACCGAGTCGATGTACTCGGGCTTCATGGTCCAGTAGGCGTCGTCCATGTCGACCCAGTAGCCCATGCGGTCGGTCAGCTCGGCGAAGGCGTCCGTGTGACGGCTCACCGACTCCCGGCACTTGGCGTTGAACTCGGCGATGCCGTACGCCTCGATGTCCTTCTTGCCGGAGAAGCCCAGCTCCTTCTCGACGGCCAGCTCGACCGGCAGCCCGTGACAGTCCCAGCCGGCCTTGCGGGCGACGTGGTAGCCGTTCATGGTGCGGAACCGGGGGAAGACGTCCTTGAAGACGCGGGCCTCGATGTGATGGGCGCCGGGCATGCCGTTGGCGGTCGGCGGGCCCTCGTAGAAGACCCACTCGGGGCGGCCCTCGGACTGGGCGAGGCTCTTGGCGAAGACCTTGCTCTCGCGCCAGAAGTCGAGCACGGCGTGCTCCAGCGCGGGCAGGTCCACCTGGGCGGGCACCTGGCGGTACTGATACTGCGGGGGTGTCATCGAGGCTCCTCCGGCGGACTGCGATCTCTTCCGTCGGAGGGACGAGAGCCGGATCTGCTCCCGCGGTACCACCCTCCTTGGCGGCGCGCGAGGCGCACCGCCCCCTCATTGGGGTCGCGACGCCGGCTCTACTCACCTCGCGGTTTTCTTCCGGCGGCTCCGGGGTGATTCTTCACATCGCGCTCGCCCCCGGGCTCGCACCGTCCCCGGGTCGCTCATGGCTGCGTACGACGCTACTCGTCCCCATCCAAGCCTTTCGCTCCGCCCAGTGTAAGGGGCGCGGCGGCGGACGTCCGACCGGATATTTCCGGTCGGCGGACGGACGCCTTCGGGAACTCTTCCCGGCGGCTGCCGGGGGCCCGGCGGGCCGGGGCGCGGGGGCGGGCGCCGTACGCCGTACGGGGAGGGGCGGGCGCCCCGAACGGCCGGACGCGCGCCGGTGGAGTCCCCGGGCGGGTCGAGCGCCGGATTACCGGGCGGGGAGCTGGGAACAAGGCTTGCGAGTCCGATTCGCCGGGCCTGCGGCGGGCGGCGGCAGGGCGTGCTCCGTTTGCCGCGGCTCCGGGGCCGATTTATCGTCCCAGCACGATTCGCGTGCAAGATCACAATATGTGAAGGGGCCGCGGCCATGGTGGCGAAGAAGACCGCCGAGAGCGATCCGGCGTCCACGAGATCCACCGCGGCCTCTGCTCCGGCCGGGGAGGGGGAGGCGGCTGCCGCCGAGGAGACCGGGGAGACCGGGGCGGAGGGGGCGGCGGCGCGGGAGGAGGCGGATGCCCCGCCGCCCGTCGCGCACGCCGAACGGCCACCGGCGGCGAAGAAGGTTCCCGCGAAGAAGGCCGCGGCCAGGAAGACAGCCGTGAAGAAGGCCGTGAAGAAGGCCGTGAAGAAGGCCGTGAAGAAGGCCGCCCCCGCCAAGAAGGCGCCGGCCAAGAAGGCCGCCGCGAAGAAGGCGGCGGCGCGGGAGGACGCGGATGCCCCGCCGCCCGTCGCGCACGCCGAACCGCCGCCGGCGGCGAAGAAGGCCGCGGCCAAGAGGGCGGCGGCCAGGAAGACAGCGAAGAAGGCCGCACCGGCGGCCGCTGAGGCGGCCGGGTCGGCCCGGCAGACAGGAGCCAGTACGGTGCGAGCCAAGAAGACCTCGATCGCCGGAGGCGGCCCCGCCGGGGTGCCCCCGGCCCGCGCGGCCGCCGCGAGCGCCCCCGGCGACCTGGCGATCCGCCCCGGCGAGGACCCATGGACCCCGGAGGAGGTCGCCGAGGCCCGTGCCGAGCTGGAGAGCGAGGTCCTGCGGCTCAACGCCGAGCTGACCACCTCCGAGGCGGCCCTCGCCAATCTGATGCGCGACACCGGCGGCGGCTCGACCGGCGACGACGCCGACACCGGCACCAAGAACATCACGCGGGAGCACGAGCTGTCGCTGGCGGCCAACGCCCGGGAGCTGCTGGAGCAGACCGAGCGCGCGCTGCTGCGCCTCGACGCCGGCACCTACGGCGTCTGCGAGAACTGTGGCAAACCCATCGGCAAGGCCCGTATGCAGGCATTCCCCCGCGCCACACTCTGTGTGGAGTGCAAGCAGAAGCAGGAACGCCGGGGCTGACTCCGTACGTGTGTGCCGTACCCTCGTGGTCAGTCAGGCACCTAGGTTGAGGGACTCACGTGACAGAGGCGGAGCGCGCCATCGGTACGCCGGATGTTGACGACGAGGCTGCGGCTCCCGCCGAGCAGCCCAAGGGACGGCGCAGAGTCGCCGTCCTGGTGTCGATCGCGATCGTGGCGTACCTGATCGACCTCGGCACCAAGATGCTGGTGGTGGCCAAGCTGGAGCACCATGCCCCCATCGAGGTCATCGGCGACTGGCTGAGGTTCGAGGCGGTACGGAACGCGGGCGCCGCCTTCGGCATCGGCGAGGCGTTCACGGTGATCTTCACCGCCATCGCCGCCTCGGTGATCGTGGTGATCATCCGGCTGGCGCGCAAGCTCTACAGCCTGCCCTGGGCCATCGCGCTCGGTCTGCTGCTCGGCGGGGCGCTCGGCAACCTCACCGACCGGATTTTCCGCGCGCCCGGGGTCTTCGAGGGCGCGGTCGTCGATTTCATCGCCCCCGCGCACTTCGCCGTCTTCAATCTCGCGGACACCGCCATCGTCTGCGGCGGCATTCTCATCGTGATCCTCTCCTTCAAGGGCCTCGACCCGGACGGCACCGTCCACAAGGACTGAGAAGGACGGAGAAGGGTTGAGCCGGGCGGGTGCCGGGACAAGGCATACTCGACGGGTGAGTACCCTTCCCGAGATCCGCACCCTGCCCGTACCCGATGGCCTTGAGGGCGAGCGTGTCGACGCCGTCATCTCCCGTATTTTCGGGTTCTCCCGCACCAAGGCGGCCGAGCTGGCCGCCGCCGGGAAAGTGCTGGTCGACGGCGCTGCCGTCGGGAAGTCCGAGCGAGTGCACGGCGGCGCGTGGCTGGAGGTCGAGATGCCTCAGGCCCCCGCGCCCGTCCAGCTCGTGGCCGAGCCGGTCGAGGGCATGGAGATCGTCCACGACGACGACGACATCGTCGTGATCATGAAGCCGGTGGGCGTCGCCGCCCACCCCAGCCCCGGCTGGACCGGGACCACGGTGATCGGCGGTCTCGCCGCCGCGGGGTACCGGATCTCCACCTCCGGCGCCGCCGAGCGCCAGGGCATCGTGCACCGGCTGGACGTCGGCACCTCGGGGCTGATGGTCGTGGCCAAGTCCGAGCGCGCCTACACCCTGCTCAAGCAGCAGTTCCGGGAGCGCACCGTCGACAAGCGCTACCACGCGCTGGTGCAGGGCCACCCGGACCCGATGAGCGGGACGATCGACGCCCCCATCGGCCGCCACCCCCGCCACGACTACAAGTGGGCCGTGACCGCCGAGGGCAAGCCCTCGGTGACGCACTACGACCTCCAGGAGGCGTTCCGCGCCGCCTCCCTGCTCGACATCAAGCTGGAGACCGGGCGCACCCACCAGATCCGGGTCCACATGTCCGCCCATCACCACCCCTGTGTGGGCGACCTCACCTATGGCGCGGACCCGACGCTGGCGAAGCGGCTGGGCCTGACCCGGCAGTGGCTGCACGCGGTGCGCCTCGGCTTCGAGCACCCGGCCGACGGCCAGTGGGTGGAGTTCGAGAGCGGCTACCCCGAGGACCTCCGCAGGGCGCTGGAGATCATCGCGGCGGAGAGCGCCTGACACCGGGCGTCTCCCGTACGGCGGGGAGCTCCCCCGAGGGCGGCATCGGCCACCGGGGGAAGCGCCGGGCGCTCTGAAGCTGCCCCACCGGGTGGCAAAGCCGCATTTCGGGTGAATCGAATGCATCACATGGCAGTCTGATGTCCTGATTGTGGTGATTCATTCCCCGGAGGGCGTCCCCGTGGACCAAGTCGCACTGCTGCTGGCGCTGCTGCTCGGAGCCGTGGTGACCGTGCCGCTGGGGGAGCGGCTCGACCTTCCCGCGCCGGTGCTGATGACCCTCGCCGGGGCCGGGGTGGCCTTTCTGCCCTTCGTGCCGACCGTCGAGGTCCCGCCCGAATTCATCCTGCCGCTGGTGCTGCCGCCCCTGCTGTACGCGGCGGTCCAGCGGACCTCCTGGCGGCAGTTCACCGCCAATGTACGGCCCATCCTGCTGCTCGCCGTCGCCCTGGTCTTCGTCACCACGGCCGCCGTCGCCGCCGTCCTCCAGGCCCTGGTGCCCGGTCTGCCGCTCGCCGCCGCCGTCGCGCTCGGCGCGCTGGTCGCACCCCCCGACCCGGTCGCCGCCACCGCCGTCGCCGGCCGGCTGGGGCTGCCCCGCCGGCTGGTCTCCATCCTGGAGGGCGAGGGGCTCTTCAACGACGTCACCGCGATCGTGCTCTACCACGTGGCGATCGCCGCCGTGGTCAGCGGCACCTTCTCCTGGCCCGCCGCCGGGGCGCAGCTCGTGCTCTCCGCCGTGGTCGCCGTCGCCGTCGGACTCGCCCTCGGCTGGCTCTCCAACAAGCTGATGGGCCGACTCGGCGACGCCACCCTCCAGGTCGGGCTCTCGCTGATGGTGCCCTTCGTCAGCTATGTGCTCGCCGAGGAGCTGCACGGCTCCGGGGTGCTCGCCGTCCTCACCACCGCCCTCTTCCTCGCGGAGCACGCGGCCGACGCCGACGACGTCCTGGGACGGCTGGCCGGGAGAACCTTCTGGGAGATCATCGACACCCTGGTCACCGGCGTCGCCTTCGGGCTGATCGGCCTCGAACTCCACACGGTCTTCGGCACCGTCGACGGCCGGCTGTCCGAGCTGCTCGGCTGGGGCGCGATCGTCACCGCCACCGTCGTCGGCGTACGGCTGCTGTGGCTGCTCCCCGCCACCTGGCTCGCCAAACGGCTGCACCACCGACGCGACTACGACGAGGACATCCCCGTCAGCTGGCGCGAGACCGTGGTGATGTGGTGGTCCGGCATGCGCGGCGTCGCCTCGGTCGCGCTCGCGCTCGCCATCCCGCTGACGATCGACGGCGGCGGGCCCTTCCCGGCCCGCTCGGAGATCGTCTTCATCGCCTTCGTGGTGATCCTCGCCACCCTGGTGATCCAGGGCCTCACCCTGCCCTGGCTGGTGCGCAGGCTGGGGGTCCGCGCCGACGCCGGGGCCGAACGCGAGCTGGAGCACACCCTGGCCGTACGGGCCGCCCGCGCCGCCCGGCACCGGCTGCGGGAGATCGAGGAGGTCGAGGAGCTGCCCGAGGACGTCAGCGAACGGCTGCTGCGCGGTGCGTACGAGGTGGGGGCGAGGATCAGCCCGGACATCGTCGACGAGGATCGCCGGGACTGGTACGCCAAACGGGTCGAGCGGGCCAGGACGGTCCGCCGGATCCAGCGGGAGATGCTGTCGGCCGCCCGCCACGAGGTGCTGGCGGCCCGCAGCGAACCGGGGGCCGACCCCGAGGTGGTGGACCGGGTGCTGCGGCGGCTGGACGTCCACAGCCTCCGCTGAGACCGCCCCCGGCTTCCTCCCCGCCCGTCAGCCCCGCCCGGTGCGCGGCTCCTCCGCCGCCGGAAGGCCCTCCTTCGCCCGCCGCCCGGCGGGCTCCACCGCCGGTCCCGTCGCCACCTTCGGCAGCGCGTACGGATGGTGCTCGTGCAGCCAGGCCACCAGCTGCTCGCGCACCGCGCACCGCACGGTCCAGATGTCGTCGGCGTCCTTGGCGGTCACCACGGCCCGCACCTGGATCGTGGTCGGCGTGGTGTCCGTCACGGCGAGCGACCAGTCACGGCCGTCCCACGCGGGACACTCCTCGACGATCCGGTGGAGCCTCTCCCGCATCAGCGGCACCGGGGCGGAGTGGTCCAGATGGAAGAAGACCGTCCCCGTCATCTGCACCCCGCCGCGCGACCAGTTCTCGAACGGCTTGCTGGTGAAGTACGACACCGGCATGGTGATCCGCCGCTCGTCCCAGGTCCGCACGGCGAGAAAGGTGAGGGTGATCTCCTCGACCGTGCCCCACTCCCCGTCGACCACCACGGTGTCCCCGATCCGCACCATGTCGCCGAAGGCGATCTGGAGCCCGGCGAAGAGATTCCCCAGCGTCGACTGCGCCGCGATGCCCGCGACGATGCCCAGCACACCGGCCGACGCCAGCATCGATGTGCCGACGGTCCGCATCGCGGGGAAGGTCAGCAGCATCGCGGAGACCGCCACCACCCCCACCACCGCGATGACCACCCGCTGGATCAGGGTGACCTGGGTACGGACCCGGCGCAGCCGGGCGGGATCGCGGGTGGCGGCGGCGTACCGGCTGTAGACCGACTCCACCACGGCGGTGGCGATCCTGACGACCAGCCAGGCGGAGGCCCCGATCAGCACCAGGGTCAGCAGCTGTCCGATGCCGCCGCGGTACGGGACGAGAGCGGCGATCTCCGCCCGCTGGTAGCTCCCTCTGAGCAGCGCCGTGAGCAGCACCACCCGCAGCGGGACGCGGCAGCGGCGCAGCAGACCCCACAGCGGGGTCTCCGGGTGCCGGGCGTCGGCCCGGCGGAGCAGCAGGTCGACCAGCCATCCCACGAACAGCGTGAGGACGACCGAACCGCCGATGACGATCACAGGGCGCAGTACGTTCTCCATGTTTCGAACGTAACCTGACCGCATGCACATCATGCTTTTTCATTCCACATACGGTCTCCGTCCCGCTGTGCGCTCGGCCGCCGAGCGGCTGCGGGCGGCGGGGCACCAGGTGTGGACGCCCGACCTCTTCGAGGGCCGCACCTTCGACACCGTCGAGGACGGTATGGCCTTCAAGGACGGGCTGGGCAAGGACGAACTGCTGAAGCGGGCGGTCCTCGCCGCCGCGCCCTACTCCGACCGGGGCGTGGTCTACGCGGGGTTCTCACTGGGGGCCTCGATCGCGCAGACCCTGGCGCTCGGCGACGAGAAGGCCCGGGGGCTGCTGCTGATGCACGGCACCTCGGACATCGCCGAGAGCGCGTCGGTGGACGAGCTTCCCGTACAGCTGCACATCGCCGACCCCGACCCCTTCGAGCCGCACGACTGGCTGACCGCCTGGTACCTGGGCATGGGCCGGGCGGGGGCCGACGCGGAGGTCTACCGCTACCCGGGCGCGGGGCATCTCTTCACCGACCCGGAGCTGCCCGACTACGACGAGGAGGCCGCGGAGACGGCCTGGCGGGTGTCGCTCGGCTTCCTGGAGACGCTGGATTCCTGAGGCGTGAGCGGGGGGACCCGGCCGGGTCCCCCCGCCCATGTGGCGTCAGGCCTTGAGGGCCTTGTCGACGGCGGTCCGGAAGGACTCCGCGGTCATCGGGGTCTGGTCGGTGCCCGCGCCGTTGATCTTCTTGCCGTCCATCATCAGTGTCGGGGTGCCCTGGACGCCGCTGTCGTCGAACGCCTTCGACATCTTCATCGCCCAGGCGTCGAACTTCCCGCTCTTGACGTCCTTCTCGAAGGCGGCGTTGTCCTTCAGCGCCGGGACCGAGTCGGCGGCCTTCAGCAGATAGGAGTCCTCGGCGAACACGTCCTTGCTCTCGGCGGGGAAGAACTCCTTCGAGTACAGCGCCGCCTTGTACTCCATGAACGCCTCGGGTCCGACATTGAGCGCCGCGCCCAGCGCGCTGAGCGCGTTCTTGGAGCCCTCGCCGTCGTCCCCGTTGTCGAGGAAGGTCGCGCCGACGTACTTCATCTTGTACTTGCCGGCGGCGACGTCCTTCTTCAGCTCCTCGCCGACGGCCTGCTCGAAGTTGGCACAGGAGGGGCAGCGGGAGTCCTCGTACACCCCGAGCGTCTTCTTGGCGCTCGCCTTGCCGATGACGACCTCGGTGCCGTCCTTGCCGCTGGTGTTCTTCGGCGCGGTGACGTTCTTGGCGTCCTTCGCCGCGTCCCAGGCGGTGGGCTCGTTCGCCTGCATCACGGCGTAGCCGATGCCGCCCGCGAGGGCGAGGACCGCGACCGTGGTGCCGGCCACGATCAGCTGCCGGCGCGCCCGCTCCTTCTTGGCCACCCGCTCGCGCTCCTCGCGCAGCCGCTCACGGGCTGCCGCCTTGTTGGCCTTGCTGTTGCGTGCACTCATGGTGATTCACTCCGGAAAGACGACGTATCAGGGGATACGGAAGAAAGAATGGGGGACCGCGCGAACCGCCTGGCCCGCGAGAGGGTGCCGAAGGGCGGCACGGGACCGGGCAGGGATACGCGAAGGGGGCACGGCTCCGGTCGGGGAGCCGTGGCGGACCGGCTCGGCTCAGCCGAGGGCCGCGGCCGGGCGCGGGGGAGGGCCCCGCCGCCCGACGGAGTGCACCAGCGCGCGGGTGCGGGAGACGGCGGGCCGGGTCAGGGCCCGCACCCGGCGGCGCACCGCGGGATGCGCCGCCGCCGCCACGGCGACCGCGATCAGCAGCGGCCGGAAGGCGAGCGCGCCCACCGTCCGCAGCAGCGCCCCGAGCGCGGCCTCGCCGTGCCACAGCCAGGCCGAGGCGAGCAGCCCGACACCGACATGGGCCGCCAGCAGCAGCCAGGGCAGCGCCGGATCGTGGGGAGCCGCCAGGGCCGCCGCGCCGGGCTGCGCCGCGCTCACCCCCGGCAGTCCGCCGCCGACGCCGCCGCAGAGAACGTCGAAGCCCAGCGCCCGCAGCGAGCCGGCGACCGGTCCGCCGCCGGGGCCGTAACAGAGATCCTGACCGCTGGTGAAGATCGTGTCGGCGGCCAGCTCCAGCGGCACGAGCAGGCTCGCGATCCGCCAGAACCCGCGCTCACGGCCCGACAGCGCGTACACCAGGGCGAAGACACCCGCCGACAGACCGGCGACCGTGGTCCACGGCAGCGGGACGCCCGAGAGCAGCACATGCGAGGCCGCGGACAGCGTCACGACCAGTGCCGTGAAGATCGCCGCCCGCACCACCCTGAGCTGTGCTCCCGATACGTCCATCGCCATCCGAGTGTGTCATGCCTCCGTGAGAGGGGGCTTAAGGTCGTGTCTTCGAAGTCCCGTCTGCCTGTCGTGCCCTGGCACGCACGCTCGCGGCGTTGTCGTCGGTCGCCGACGCTCCGCGTCGACTCCCTCCTCCGCCTTGCGATCGCACGCGCCAGACCCCGCCAGACCCTCCCTACGGGAGGATGACGCTACTTCGAAGACACTCCCCAGACATCCTTCCGCTTTGTGGGGGCCGCTCACAGCCCCGGTATCCGGCCGTTGCGGAAGAGGTCGACGAAGATCTGGTGATCGGCCCGGGCCCGCGCTCCGTAGCCGTGGGCGAAGTCCACCAGCAGCGCGGCGAAGCCCTCCTCGTCGGCGGCGATCGCCGCGTCGATGGCGCGCTCGGTGGAGAACGGCACCAGAGAGTGGCCGCTGCCGTCGTCCGCCGCGCCGTGCATGGTGGCCGTGGCCCGGCCGAGGTCCGCGACGACGGCGGCGATCTCGGCGGGGTCGTCGATGTCCGACCAGTCCAGGTCGACCGCGTACGGGGAGACCTCGGCGACCAGCTGGCCCGCGCCGTCCAGCTCGGTCCAGCCCAGCCAGGGGTCGGCGTGGTCCTGGAGGGCCCGCTGGGAGATCACGGTGCGGTGGCCCTCGTGCCGGAAGTATCCGCGCACGGCGGGATCGTCGATGTGCCGGGAGACCGCCGGGGTCTGCGCCTGCTTGAGATAGATCACGACGTCGTTCTCCAGGGCGTCGCTGTTGCCCTCCAGCAGGATGTTGTACGAGGGCAGACCGGCGGAGCCGATGCCCACGCCGCGTCTGCCGACGACGTCCTTCACCCGGTAGGAGTCGGGCCGGGCGAGGCTGGACTCGGGGAGGGTCTCCAGATAGCCGTCGAAGGCCGCGAGCACCTTGTACCGGGTGGCGGCGTCCAGCTCGATCGCGCTGCCGCCGGCGGCGAAGCGCCGCTCGAAGTCCCGGATCTCGGTCATCGAGTCCAGCAGCGAGAACCGGGTGCGCGCGCGGGCGTGCCGCAGGGCGGCCAGCAGGGGGCCCTCCGCGGTGTCCAGGGTGAAGGACGGCACATCGTCGTCCTTCGCGCCGCTCGCCAGGGCGTGGATCCGCTCGCGGTAGGCGGCGGCGTAGGTCCGCACCAGCTCGGTGATCTGGTCGTCGCTGAAGGCCTTGGTGTAGCCGATCAGCGCCAGCGAGGCGGCCAGCCGCTTCAGGTCCCAGGTGAAAGGCCCGACATAGGCCTCGTCGAAATCGTTGACGTTGAAGATCAGCCGGCCGTTGGAGTCCATGTAGGTGCCGAAATTCTCCGCGTGGAGATCACCGTGGATCCAGACCCGGCTGGTGCGCTCGTCCAGATAGGGGCCCTGGTGGATCCCCTCGTCGCCGCGGGCGGTGTGCTCCCGCTCCAGATCGCTGTAGAACAGCCCTGCGGTGCCCCGGTAGAAGGCGAACGCCGAGGCGGCCATCTTCCGGAATTTGATCCGGAAGGCGGCCGGGTCGGCGGCCAGGAGCTCGCCGAAGGCGGTCCCGATCACGGTGAGAATCTGCTCACCGCGCTCTTCGGCCGTGACCTCGGCGGGGTGCGGTACCGACATCGCTGTGTGCCTCCTGGGGCAGTACGAGAGGATCCCGGGCCGGGCCCGGGAGACAAGGCGTTCCACCCCTCTCCAACGCTCGGCGGCGGCCGGGAGTGCCCCCTCTTCGGGCATCTGTGCGGACGGTCTCGCGGACCTTCGCGGAGCGCCGCGGTTGTCGGTCGGGAGTCGTAGACTTCCGAGCTGTCTCCCCAGACACTCCCGCCGCCTGCCGTCGCCCGCTCCTCTGGAGGCCCCTGTCGTGACCAAACCGCCGTTTACGCATCTGCATGTGCACACCCAGTACTCGCTGCTGGACGGCGCGGCGCGGTTGAAGGACATGTTCGACGCGTGCAATGAGATGGGCATGTCCCACATCGCGATGACGGACCACGGCAATCTGCACGGTGCGTACGACTTCTTCCACCAGGCGAAGAAGGCGGGGGTGACGCCGATCATCGGGATCGAGGCCTATGTGGCCCCGGAGTCCCGGCGGACCAAGCGGAAGATCCAGTGGGGACAGCCGCACCAGAAGCGCGACGATGTGTCCGGTTCCGGTGGTTATACCCATAAGACGATCTGGGCGGCGAACCAGACGGGTCTGCACAATCTCTTCCGGCTCTCCTCGGACGCCTACAAGGAGGGCTGGCTCCAGAAGTGGCCCCGGATGGACAAGGAGACCATCTCCCAGTGGTCGGAGGGGCTGATCGCCTCGACCGGCTGCCCCTCGGGCGAGCTCCAGACCCGGCTGCGGCTGGGCCAGTTCGACGAGGCCCTGAAGGCGGCCTCGGAGTACCAGGACATCTTCGGCAAGGAGCGCTACTTCCTGGAGCTGATGGACCACGGCATCGAGATCGAGCGCCGGGTGCGGGACGGCCTGCTGGAGATCGGGAAGAAGCTCGACATCCCGCCGCTGGTCACCAATGACTCCCACTACACCTACGCCGGCGAGGCGACCGCGCACGACGCGCTGCTCTGCATCCAGACCGGCAAGAACCTCTCCGACCCGGACCGCTTCCGCTTCGACGGCACCGGCTACTACCTGAAGACCACCGAAGAGATGTACGCGGTGGACTCCTCGGACGCCTGGCAGGAGGGGTGCCGCAACACCCTGCTGGTCGCCGAGCAGATCAACACCGAGGGCATGTTCCAGGCCCGGA
Source organism: Streptomyces inusitatus (assembly GCF_014651115.1). Taxonomy (GTDB): domain Bacteria; phylum Actinomycetota; class Actinomycetes; order Streptomycetales; family Streptomycetaceae; genus Streptomyces; species Streptomyces amakusaensis. Next base: position 83,516 of record NZ_BMWG01000023.1, read on the forward strand.
ACCTGATGCCGAAGTTCGACATCCCCGAGGGCTACACCGAGACCACCTGGTTCCGCGAGGAGGTCCGGGTCGGCATGGCCCGCCGCTTCCCCGGCGGCGTCCCCGAGGACCGCCAGCGCCAGGCGGAGTACGAGATGGACGTCATCATCGAGATGGGGTTCCCGGGGTACTTCCTCGTGGTCGCCGACTTCATCATGTGGGCCAAGAACCAGGGCATCGCGGTCGGCCCCGGCCGCGGCTCGGCGGCCGGCTCGATCGTCTCGTACGCGATGGGCATCACCGACCTCGACCCGATCGAGCACGGACTGATCTTCGAGCGCTTCCTCAACCCCGAGCGCGTCTCCATGCCCGATGTCGACATCGACTTCGACGAGCGCAGGCGCGTCGAAGTGATCCGCTATGTGACCGAGAAGTACGGCGCCGACAAGGTCGCCATGATCGGCACCTACGGAAAGATCAAGGCGAAGAACGCCATCAAGGACTCCGCGCGGGTGCTCGGCTACCCGTACGCGATGGGCGACCGGCTGACCAAGGCCATGCCCGCCGACGTCCTCGGCAAGGGAATCGACCTCTCCGGCATCACCGACCCCTCCCACCCGCGCTACAGCGAGGCGGGCGAGATCCGGGGGATGTACGAGAACGAACCGGATGTGAAGAAGGTCATCGACACCGCCAAGGGCGTCGAGGGCCTGGTCCGCCAGATGGGCGTGCACGCCGCCGGCGTGATCATGTCCAGCGAGACCATCACCGACCACGCGCCGGTCTGGGTCCGCCACACCGACGGCGTCACCATCACCCAGTGGGACTATCCGCAGTGCGAGTCGCTCGGCCTGCTGAAGATGGACTTCCTGGGCCTGCGCAACCTCACCATCATGGACGACGCCGTCAAGATGGTGAAGGCGAACAAGGGCGTCGAGCTGGAGATGCTCGCCCTCCCGCTGAACGACGCCCCCACCTTCGAACTGCTCTGCCGCGGTGACACCCTCGGCGTCTTCCAGTTCGACGGCGGCCCCATGCGCTCGCTGCTGCGGCTGATGAAGCCCGACAACTTCGAGGACATCTCCGCCGTCTCGGCCCTGTACCGGCCGGGCCCGATGGGAATGAACTCCCACACGAACTACGCGCTGCGCAAGAACAAGCAGCAGGAGATCACCCCGATCCACCCGGAGCTGGAAGAGCCGCTCCGGGAGGTCCTCGACATCACCCACGGCCTGATCGTCTACCAGGAGCAGGTCCAGAAGGCCGCCCAGATCATCGCCGGGTACTCGCTCGGCGAGGCCGACATCCTCCGCCGGGTGATGGGCAAGAAGAAGCCCGAGGAGCTGGCGAAGAACTTCACGATCTTCCAGGCCGGCGCGCGGAAGAACAACTACTCCGACGAGGCGATCCAGGCCCTGTGGGACGTGCTGGTCCCGTTCGCCGGATACGCCTTCAACAAGGCCCACTCCTCCGCGTACGGACTGGTCACCTACTGGACCGCCTATCTCAAGGCGAACTACCCCGCCGAGTACATGGCGGCGCTGCTGACCTCGGTCAAGGACGACAAGGACAAGTCGGCGGTCTATCTCAACGAGTGCCGCCGCATGGGCATCAAGGTGCTCCCGCCGAATGTCAACGAGTCGGAGTCGAACTTCGCCGCCCAGGGCGACGACGTGATCCTCTTCGGCCTCACCGCGGTCCGCAATGTCGGAACCAATGTGGTCGACTCGATCATCCGCTCCCGCAAGTCCAAGGGGAAGTACTCCTCCTTCCCCGACTTCCTCGACAAGGTCGAGGCGGTGGTCTGCAACAAGCGGACCGTGGAGTCCCTGATCAAGGCGGGCGCCTTCGACGAGATGGGCCACACCCGCAAGGGGCTGGTCGCCCACCACGAACCCATGATCGACAACGTGGTCGCGGTCAAGCGCAAGGAGGCCGAGGGACAGTTCGACCTCTTCGGCGGCATGGGCGACGAGGACGCGGGGGACGAGCCGGGCTTCGGGCTCGACGTCGAGTTCTCCGACGTGGAGTGGGAGAAGTCCTATCTGCTCGCCCAGGAGCGGGAGATGCTCGGGCTCTATGTCTCCGACCACCCCCTCTTCGGCATCGAGCACATCCTCTCCGACAAGTCGGACGCCTCGATCTCCCAGCTCACCGGCGGTGAGCACGCCGACGGCGCGGTGGTGACCATCGGCGGCATCATCTCCGGCCTCCAGCGCAAGATGACCAAGCAGGGCAATGCCTGGGCCATCGCGACCGTGGAGGACCTGGCCGGCTCCCTTGAGTGCATGTTCTTCCCCGCCACCTACCAGCTGGTCTCCACCCAGCTGGTCGAGGACACCGTCGTCTTCGTCAAGGGACGCCTCGACAAGCGCGAGGACGTGCCCCGGCTCGTCGCCATGGAGCTGATGGTCCCCGACCTCTCCAACGCGGGCGCCAACGCCCCGGTCGTCGTCACCATCCCCACCGTGAAGGTGACCCCGCCCATGGTCACCAGGCTCGGTGAGATCCTCAGCCACCACAAGGGCAACACCGAGGTCCGGATCAAGCTCCAGGGCCCCCGCTCGACCACGGTGCTCCGGCTCGACCGGCACCGGGTGCAGCCCGATCCCGCACTCTTCGGCGATCTGAAGGTGCTCCTCGGCCCGGCCTGCCTGGCGGGCTGACCGGCACCGGGGAACCGGCCCGGCGCACCGCCGGGAACCGCGCGCGGAAGGGGCGCGCCCGTATCGACGGGCGCGCCCCTTCCAGGTGCCGCGGCCGCGCCGCGGGGTCGGTCAGTTGTGCCCGAATCGACGCTGGTGCTTACGGGCGACGTCCGCCGGGCTGCCCTGCGCCGGCGAGGGGGGCGGGTTCTGCGTCTGCGACTCGTAGGCGGTGGACTTCGCCTGCTCCTTGCCGCGCTCCGCGGCGGACGACCGGTCCTGCTGATGACTGCCCTTGCGATTCTTGTTCTTGGCCATGGTGTGCCTCCATCAGAGTTCTCGGGGCTGGAACCGCGACCAGACTCACATATAGGGCGTTGAGTCGCATTTTGGATCATTGCCCTGGGTAAGGGGCCCTTGTTATGAGCCCCGAGAAAACTTCCGCCACGCCGATGATCGAGTTCCGGCCGTCAACCCTGACGCGGTCGGGCAGACTCGACGGAAACCCGGAACAATCCCCGGTCCGGAACCGACACCGGGGAGCGCACGTCTCCCCGATTCCCGGCTCCGCCGGACCGCTCGGCCGATCACGACCGTTTCCGCTGTTTCCGCCGCTTCTTTTCACAACTCTTCAAGATCAGCCTTTTCAAGATCCGCAAGCATTCCGATATCTCAGTCCCCAAGACCTCTATGTACCCGAAAGAGGGTGGAGCGCGTGGACCGCTGCGTTGTGCTGGTGGACGCCGGCTATCTGCTCGGGGCCGCCGCGAGCCTGCTCGCCGGGGAGCCGACGCGTTCCCGGATCACCGTCGATCACGCCGCCCTCATCCAGGGCCTGCGCGAGCTCGCCGAGGCCGACACGGAACGCCCCCTGCTGCGCATCTACTGGTTCGACGGCGCCCCCGACCGCGTACCCCAGCCGGAGCACCGGCGGCTGCGGGTGATGCCCCGGGTGACGGTCCGCCTCGGCGCGCTGACCCGCAGCGACGGCCGCTGGGCGCAGAAGGGGGTGGACGCGGCGATGCACGCCGAGCTGACCGAACTCGCCAGAAACCGCGCCTGTTCGGACGTGGTGCTGGTGACCGGGGACGGCGATCTGCTGCCCGGTCTGATGTCCGCGAAGGAACACGGCGTCGCCGTGCACCTCTGGGCGGTGCAGGCCGCCGACGGCGACTACAACCAGTCCGAGGACCTGGTCGCCGAGGCCGATGAGCGCCGGGTGCTGGACCGGGCGTGGATCACCACCGCCGTACGGGCGAAGGAGCTGGGCGCGGTCTGCGCGCCGCCGCCGGTGCCCCGGCCCGAGATCGCGGCCATCCTCTCCGCCCCGCTGCCCGAGTCGGCCCTCGCCGCCGCCCAGGCGGCCGCCCCGGACGCGGTGCGCAACGGCTCGCGGCCCGCCGCCGCGGGCGGTGTGGAGCAGGGCCCGGCCCCCGCCGCGGCCAAGGGGGTGCCCACCCCCAAGGATCTCGCCAGCCTGCGCGCGCCGGGGGCGCACGCCCCGCAGCCCCTGCCCAGCGCCACCCTGCGCTGGTCCTCCGACAAGGGCTGGGTGGAGCGGCCCGGCGGCCCGCTGGGGGAGCCGCCCGAGACCGCCTCCCTGCCCACCCTCGCCCAGCTCACCAGCGCCGAGCAGCGCTGGGCCGACCGGGAGGAGGACATCACCACCGTCGGCGGTGACCCCTTCGAGGTGGGCCAGGTGTTCGCCCGCCGCTGGATGGAACGCCTCGGCGAGAACGGGCATGTGCAGAAGCTGTCCACCATGTACCCGAGGATTCCGCACCGGATCGACGGCGAACTCCTGCGGTACGCGGCCCGCTTCGGTCTCCTCGCCCACAAGGACGATCAGATCGACGAGCACGACCGCTACGCGATCAGAGCGGGGTTCTGGCGGGAGATCGATGTGAGGGCGGCGGCTGAGCACGCCCCCGTAAGCGAGCAGAGCTGAGGACCCCGTACTCTCGTACCTCGTGAGTACGGTGTGCGTGGTGCGGCGACTGGTCAAGACGTACCCTGCCGCGCGCGCCCGCCGAGGGGTTCCGGCGACGCCCGAGGTGCGGGCCACGGACGGCATCAGCCTGGAAGTGCTGGGCGGTGAGATCTTCGGACTGCTCGGCCCCAACGGAGCCGGCAAGTCCACTCTCGTGCGCCAGCTCACCGGTCTGATGCGCCCCGACTCGGGCGGCGTCGAAGTGCTCGGTCACGACCTGGTGCGCCACCCCGAGCGGGCCGCGCGGCTGATCGGCTATCTCGGCCAGGAGTCCACCGCACTCGACGAGCTGACGGTGGCGCTCGCCGCCGAGACCACCGGCAGGCTGCGCGGGCTCACCATCAAGGACGCCCGCGCCGAGCGCGACGCGGTCCTCGACGAGCTGGGGCTGACCGAGCTGGCCGGCCGCCCGCTGAAGAAGCTCTCCGGGGGCCAGCGGCGGCTCGCCTGTTTCGCCGCCACGCTGGTGGGGGAGCGTCCGCTGCTCGTCCTGGACGAGCCCACGGCGGGCATGGACCCGGTGGCCCGGCGGGCGGTGTGGGCCGCGGTGGACCGGCGAAGGGCCGAACACGGCACGACCGTCCTGCTGGTGACCCACAATGTGATCGAGGCCGAGACCGTGCTGGACCGGGTCGCGGTGCTGGACCGGGGACGGGTGATCGCCTGCGACACCCCCGGCGGACTGAAGGAACGGGTCGCGGGCGAGGTGCGGGTGGAACTGGTGTGGCGGGAACGGGCACCGCTGGAGGTGCCGGAGGTGGCGGCCCTGCGCGACTCGGCGCAGGAGTCGGGCCGCCGCTGGGTTCTCAGGCTGGCGCCGGACGAGGCGCGCGCGGCGGTCGCCGCGGTGACGGGCGGCGCGGCCTTCGCCGCGCTCGACGACTTCACCCTCGCGACACCCAGCCTGGAGGACGTGTATTTGGCGCTCGGGGGGAATGCGACGAAGGGGCTGGTCAAGGCGTGAGCATCGTGCCCATGGAAGCGGTGTCCGGACGGACGCGGAGCAGGGGCCGGGACACGGAGGCGGCGCCCGCGCCGACGCCGCTCGCGCCCCGGGCCCGGCTGCTGCCCGCGATGGGCGCGATCTACCGCGCCCAGCTCTCGCGGGCCCGGGTGGCCCGCATCCCGCTGCTCTTCGTGGCGACCTTCCAGTCCGTCGGGATCATGGTCCTGATGCGGGGCGTCGTCGACGGCGGCGCGGAGGCCCGGGCCGTGGTGGCCGGTTCCTCCGTGCTGGTGGTCGCCTTCGTCGCGCTCAATCTGCTCGCCCAGTACTTCGGACAGCTGCGCGCCAACGGCGGGCTCGACCACTACGCGACCCTGCCGGTGCCGCCCGCCGCGGTGGTGCTCGGCACGGCGGGGGCGTACGCCTCCTTCACCGTGCCCGGCACGATCGTCACGGCGGTGACGGGCAGTGTGCTCTTCTCGCTGCCGATGACGCATCTGTGGGTCCTGGTGGCGGTGATCCCGCTCGCCGGGGCCGCGCTCGCCGGACTCGGCGCGGCGCTCGGACTGCTCGCGCCCCGTCAGGAACTGGCCACTCTCCTCGGCCAGCTCGGCATGTCGGCCGCGCTGCTGCTGGGGGTGCTGCCCGCCGACCGGATGCCCGGGGTGATCTCGTACGCCCGTGATCTGCTGCCGTCCACCTATGGTGTCGAGGCCCTGGCCAGGACCTTCTACGCCAACCCGGACTGGACGGCGGTCGCGCGCGACCTCGCGGTGTGCGCGCTGGTCGGCGTGGTCTCGCTGGCGGCCGCGACCTGGGCGTACCGGCGGGCCGCGGTCCGCTAGAACGCGGTTCGCCGGTCGCGGTCCGGTAGCCGGTCCGGTAGCCCGGTCCGGTGAGGCGCGGTCGGCGCTCGCCTGGCACGATGGCCGGGTGACCGCACCTCTGACGCCGCCGCCGCCGAACGACAACCCCTGGGCGGCCCCGCCGCCCGTTCCGGCGGCCGAGGTCCCCGGCTACCCCGGGGGCCCGCGCGCCGAGCTGCGGGACGCCGCTCTGGTGGCGCTCGTCGTGACGGTGCTGGGCGTGGCGCTGGGGCTGCTGTGGCTCTGGCTCGCCCCCCGGGTGCCGCTGATCTCCGACGGGGAGGCGGTGTTCCTCAAGAACACCGAGAGCGAGAGCGCGGTGGGCGCGGACGGTGTGTTCGCGCTGCTGGCGGCGGCCCTCGGGGTGCTGAGCGGCGCGGCCGTCTATCTCTTCCGCCGGTGCGGCGGGATCCCCCTGGTGATCGCGCTGGCGCTCGGCGGGGTGCTGGCCTCCGTGCTCGCCTGGCGGCTGGGGGTGTGGCTCGGCCCGACGGCCGATGTGGCGGCCCACGCCAAGGAGGTGGGCCGGGGCGTCACCTTCGACGCGCCCCTCAAGCTCGGCGCGAAGGGCATGCTCCTGGCCTGGCCCCTCACCGCCATGCTCACCCATCTCTGCCTCACGGGCCTCTTCACCCCCAGGGACCCCGAGCCCTCCCCGCCGCAGGAGTGGCTTCCCCCGGGGCCTGCGGCGCGCTGACCCCGGCCGCTCCGGCCGTCCCGGTCCTCCCGGCGGCGGCTACGCGGGCCGCCGCCCGTGGTTCGCCTTACGGGTACGCCACTTCCGCTTGCGGGTGCGCTTCGACACGGGCCCCTCCTCGGACAGGTCCTCTGTTAGGGACTTACCCGAGAAGCGGGCCCCCGTCGAGCCCTCAGACGCGGCCGATCCGCGCCAGTACCGCGCCGGTCAGCCCCGCGAGATCGCCGGGCGACAGCTCGACCTCCAGGCCCCGCCGTCCCGCCGAGACACAGATCGTGGGGTGCGCGGAGGCGGACTCGTCCAGCACCGTCCGCAGCCGCTTGCGCTGCCCCAGTGGCGAGATACCGCCCCGGACGTACCCCGTGGTGCGCTCCGCGGCCGCCGGGTCCGCCATCACCGCCCGCTTGCCGCCGACCGCGGCCGCCAGCGCCTTGAGGTCGAGCTGTCCCGCGACCGGGACCACCGCGACCGTCAGTTCGCCGTCCACCTCGGCGACCAGGGTCTTGAAGACCCGCTCGGGAGAGACCCCGAGAGCCTGGGCGGCCTCCTCGCCGTACGAGGCGGAGGCGGGGTCGTGCTCGTAGGCGTGGACGGTGAACTCCGCGCCCGCCGAGGTCAGTGCCACCGTCGCCGGTGTGCCGCCGGCATTCCTGGCCTTCTTCGCCACTTCACCGGCTCCTGTTCGGTCGGATTCAGTCAGGTTCGGTCGATCGGGTCAGTTGGGGTTGGTCGGCTCCTGCGTCAGATTCACCGCGGGCAGCGACGGGAGATGGCGGATGACCGCCGTCTCCGAGCGCAGCAGCCCCAGCTCCTCGCGCAGCCGGGCGGCCGTGTCCGGAGCCTCCAGCAGCCGCTGCTTCACCGGGACGTCCAGCACCGCCGCCGCCGCGACCAGGTAGGACACCACCGACGGGTCGTCCGGCAGGTCCGTGCCGGTGGTCAGGGTCCGCTCCCGGGCCCCGGCCAGCCGCTTCTGATAGCTCCTGAAGGCCCGCAGCACCCCTTCGGCGAGCGCCCCCGCGTCCTCCCCGGTCTCCTCCGGGATCTCCTCCACCTCGGCGGTCAGAAACGGCCCGCTGGCGTCGACGGAGAGCAGCCGCACCCGGGTCGTCCCGGTGGCGAGCACCTCGAAGCTGCCGTCCGCGCGCTCCCGTACGGTCGCCGCGTCCGCGACGCACCCCACCGGGTGGAACGCCCGGAGCGGATCGTCGCCGAAGCCCGCGGCCGGGCCCGGTTCCAGGAGGGCGGCGGGGTCCGGCATGCCCGGCCCGGTCGCCGCGACCTCGCGGCCGTCGCGGATGGCGACCACCGCGAAGAGCCGGGGCTCCGAGTCGTCCGTCTTCAGCAGTTCGCGCATCATGGCGCGATAACGCTCCTCGAAGACATTGAGGGGGAGTACGAGCCCGGGGAACAGCACCGAGTTCAGCGGAAAGAGCGGCAGTCGTGCGGTGGTCACAACCGACTAGCCTAATGGCCCGCGAACCCGCCGCGCCCGGTCCGTGACCGAAGCGGGGTCGCCGACGCCACCTGGATCCGCACACCGTCCCGTGTGTCGAGGAACCGGCCGAGCGGATCGTCGGAGAAACGGTTCCACGGGAACGAGGTGGCGTACGGCCCGACCAGCCGGAACTGTTCGAGCGCCGGCTGCCAGCGGCCTCGGCGCGCCAGGACGTACGCGGTGAGGTTCCGCACCTCGGCGGGCCAGGGATCCGCCGCCGGATGTCCGGCGGAGAGCGCGATCGCCAGATCTGCGGCCGCGTCGACGCGCTCGGCCTCCACGGAGTGGGCGAGCCGCACCGGCCCGGCGCCGTCGCGGGGGGTCTCGTACTCCATCCGCGCGAACGCGGCCCGCACCGGCAGCGCCCGTATCAGCGAGCCCGGCAGGGCGTCGGCGGCGGCCTTCTCCGCGAAGTCGAAGCACTCGCGGTGCGAGCCGTACCACTGCGCCGAGAGATAGCGCAGGGCGGCCACATGGCACCCGTAGTGGTGCGGGGAGCGGCGCACGGCCTGCTCCCACAGCGCCTCGAACGCCGTGTGCGGGGCGTGCACGCCCCGCGCGTGGTCCAGCGCGATCCGCCAGGGCACCGGGTCGCGGGGGGCCGCGTCGGCCGCCGCGTCGATCAGCGGGCCGAGCTCCCGGAGCCGTTCGGCCCGGGCGGGGGAGTCCCAGGCCCGGCGGATCGCCAGCTCCGTCTTGACGATCAGCGCGTCCGGGTCGCGCGGCACGGCGGCCAGCCAGGAGGAGAGCCAATCGCCCCGGGAGTGGGCGAAGACGGCCAGCCGTGTCACATAGCGGTCGCGGCTCTCCCACTGGGCCGCCTCCCGGGTGGCCGCGAGCAGTTCGGCGGCCGGTTCGAACTCCCCGACCGCCGCCGCGACCAGCGTCGGGCCGACGCGTTCGTCGGGCGCGTCGAGTAGCACCGCCTCATCGGGCGGCAGACCGTCGGCGAGCCGGGGCGTATGGCGGATCATGCGAGCGGTGCGCAGCAGAGCTCGAAGCAATGACATGGTGCGGACCATTGAAAACCGCAGGTGAGGGCCGCGCCAGAGGGCTGCTGTGAAGCTTTGGTGGCGGCGTAAAGGTTGTCCTGGCAAAGGCCAAGAGACTGTAAAGAAACGCGCGGGGGCCCGCTGCTGAAAGGCCCCCGCCACTCACCCCCGGCTCAGCAGCCGTGTCGCCCCCGCCGCCACGGTCGTCGCCAGGATCCATCCCAGCATCACCAGCACCGCCCCCGCCCACTGCCAGTTGCCCTCCAGCCGCCAGAACCCGTCCTGCCCGAGATTGATCACCGGGATCAGCAGATCGAGCGCGTACAGCGCCGCGTTCCACTGGGGGTGCTCGTCCTTCTTGATCGGATCCGGGTCCACCTGGGAGAAGGCCAGCGCCCCCGCCGCCCACAGCACCCCCATCCACAGCGCCGCCCGCCCGGGGCGGTAGCCGTACGCCACCGTCCAGTCCTGGAGGAACCCCCACAGCTTGGCCGCGAGCGGCAGCGTCTCGCGGCGGCGGCGCTGCTTGGCCAGCAGCACCTCACGGGCGTCCGCGTCCTCCCCGCTGTTGCGGAGCACGGTCGCCAGCCGTTCGTACGGCTCCGGCGAGTACTCGGGGGTCGCCGACGCCACCCACTCCAGCCTGCGGGCCAGCGGGAACTCCTCGTACGGCACCAGGTTCTCGTAGACGAACCCGCCCATCGCGAGACCGCCGGGCCCCGGCCAGCTCGCCGCCTTGTCGACCAGGGTGATCACCTTCGCGCCGTTCAGCACCACCCGCCCCTCCTCGGGGCGCTGGGCGTTGAACCGCAGCTCCGGGCTGACGATCCGGCGCAGCGACAGCTCCTCGCCCTGGCTCATCACAAAACGGGCCCGGTGCAGATCGATCGCGTCGCCGAACCGGCCGTCGTCCAGGCGCACCCCGCCGTAGCACTCGAAGGACTGGAGCCGGGTGTTGCGCCGGTGCGCCTCGTCCAGGCCGATCCCGAACGGGGGAGTGGCGCCCGGGTCGCCCGTGGTCTCGCTCACCCACGCGCCGGTCATGTACAGCGTCCGCTCCACGGTGAGCTGGGGGGCGTTGAGCGCGCGGCGCTCGGCGGCGGCGCGCAGCCGGCTGCCGCGCAGGCTCAGCGAGACCCCGACCTTCGCCCCGCGCAGACTCACCTCGCCATAGGTCTCGATCAGCTCGGCCTGGAGGTCCTGCGCCACCGAGAGCCCGTCGGCGGTGATCGCCCGGCCCCGCCGGTCCGGCCGCACATGGATCTGGTTGATCAGCAGATCCGTGCCTATCTGGGCGTCGGTGAGGCGGATGCCGTGCTCCACCCGGCAGCGCGGCAGATGCAGATCCCCCTCGGTCCGCAGCCGGGCCGCCTCCAGCCGGGGAATGGCGCAGCCCACCATCCGCACGGTGGTGAAATGCGCCTCGGGCAGCCACACCTCGCTCTCGAAGCGGCAGCCGTACAGCTCGACGTAGGGCGAGACGCTGCCGCCCGCGAGCTTGAGGGTGCCGGTGATCGCGGCCCCGCGCAGCTTGAGCGCCGCGACCCGCCCGGGGTGCGGCGAGGGCCCGCTCAGCAGCAGCCGCGCCACGATCGTGGCGCGCACACTCCGCTCGGGGCCCCAGGGCCGGGGGGAGAAGGGATCGTTCAGCAGCGGATCGGGATCGCTCAGGTCGTAGGTGCTCCCGTTCCGGAACGCGTTCCACATCCGCTGCTCGGTCGGGCTCAGCCCGTCCGGGGGCCCGTCGTCCGGCGGCTCGGTCAAGGATGTTTCCTCCGCTTTCTCTCTCTGTGCACTTCTCGTCGCGCAGCGTGTTCTGTCGTCGTTCTTCCCGCTGGGTGGCCGGGTGAACGCCAGTAGCCTTCCGATCTTGGTAAGAGTCCGTCAGCGTGTATCAGCCAGTGATACGGGGAACGGCAGCCGAATCCGGTCTGCGAGAATTGACCCTGTGATCTCCCGAATCGATCTGCGCGGCGACGCCCTCCCCGAGGGGGCCGCCCTGCGCGCCCTGCTGCCCCGTGCCGAGTTCGACGTGGAAGCCGCCCTGGAGAAGGTGCGGCCCATCTGCGAGGACGTGCATCATCGCGGTACGGAGGCGCTGATCGAGTACGCGCGGAAGTTCGACGGCGTCACCCTGGAGCGGGTCCGGGTGCCCGCCGCCGCGCTCGCCGACGCGCTGGCGGGGCTCGACCCCGAGGTCAGGGCCGCCCTGGAGGAGTCCATCCGGCGGGCCAGGATCGTCCACCGCGCCCAGCGCCGCGGCGAGCACACCACCCAGGTCGTGCCCGGCGGCACGGTCACCGAGAAATGGGTCCCGGTCGAGAGGGTCGGGCTCTACGCCCCCGGCGGCCGCTCCGTCTACCCCTCCTCCGTGATCATGAACGCGGTCCCCGCGCAGGAGGCCGGCGTCGAGTCCATCGCGCTCGCCTCCCCGCCGCAGAAGGAGCACGGCGGCCTGCCCCACCCGACCATCCTCGCCGCCTGCGCCCTCCTCGGCGTCGACGAGGTCTACGCCGTCGGCGGCGCGCAGGCCGTCGCGATGTTCGCGTACGGCACCGAGGGCCCCGACGGCTGCGCCCCGGCGAACATGGTCACCGGCCCCGGCAATATCTGGGTCGCGGCCGCCAAGCGCTACTTCACCGGCCGGATCGGCATCGACACCGAGGCCGGTCCGACCGAGATCGCGGTCCTCGCCGACGAGAGCGCCGACCCGGTGCACGTCGCCGCCGACCTGATCAGCCAGGCCGAGCACGACCCGCTGGCCGCCGCCGTCCTGGTCACCGACTCCGTCGAACTCGCCGACGCGGTCGAGCGGGAGCTGACGCCCCAGCTCGCGGCCACCAAGCACGTCGAGGACCGGATCCTGCCCGCCCTCTCCGGCCGGCAGTCCGCGATCGTCCTGGTCGACGGCGTCGAAGAGGGCCTGCGCGTCGTCAACGCGTACGGCGCGGAGCACCTGGAGATCCAGACCGCCGACGCCGCCGCCGTCGCCGCCCGGGTGCGCAACGCCGGAGCGATCTTCGTCGGCCCCTGGTCGCCGGTCTCCCTCGGCGACTACTGCGCCGGCTCCAACCACGTCCTGCCGACCGGCGGCTGCGCCTGCCACTCGTCGGGACTCTCCGTCCAGTCCTTCCTGCGCGGCATCCACATCGTGGACTACACGCGCGACGCCCTCGCCGAGGTGACCCACCACGTCGTCACCCTGGCCGAGGCGGAGGACCTGCCCGCGCACGGCGCGGCGATGAAGGCCCGTTTCTCGTGGAAGGTGCCCGGCCAGTGACCACCGACTCGACGAGGACCGACCCGGTGGAGACCGGACCCCTGGGCATCGACGACCTGCCCGTCCGCGAGGAGCTGCGCGGCAAGTCCCCGTACGGCGCCCCCCAGCTGGACGTCCCCGTACAGCTGAACACCAATGAGAACCCCTACCCGCTGCCCGAGGCGCTGGTGGCGCGGATCGCCGAGCGGGTCACCGAGGCCGCGCGCGGCCTCAACCGCTACCCCGACCGGGACGCCGTCGCGCTCCGCACCGAGCTGGCCCGCTATCTCACCCGTACCGCCGGGCACCGGGTCGCCACCGAGAACATCTGGGCCGCCAACGGGTCCAACGAGGTGCTCCAGCAGCTTCTCCAGACCTTCGGCGGCCCGGGGCGCACCGCGATCGGCTTCGAGCCCTCGTACTCGATGCACGCGCTGATCTCCCGGGGGACCGGCACCGGCTGGATCTCCGGCCCGCGCAATGACGACTTCACCATCGACACGGCCGCCGCCGTCCGGGCCATCGCCGAGAACCGGCCCGAGGTCGTCTTCATCACCTCCCCCAACAACCCCACCGGCACCGCCGTCGCCGCCGAGACCGTGATCGAGCTGTACGAGGCGGCCCAGGCCGCCGGTCCCTCGATGGTCGTGGTCGACGAGGCTTACGTCGAGTTCAGCCACCGGCCCTCGCTGCTGCCGCTGCTTCAGGGCCGCCCCCATCTGGTGATCTCCCGCACGATGTCCAAGGCGTTCGGCGCGGCCGGACTGCGCCTGGGCTATCTCGCGGCCTGCCCCGCCGTGGTCGACGCCGTACAGCTGGTGCGCCTGCCGTACCACCTCTCCGCCGTCACCCAGGCCACCGCGCTCGCCGCGCTGGAGCACACCGACACCCTGCTCGGCTATGTCGAGCAGCTGAAGACCGAGCGCGACCGCCTGGTCGCCGAGCTGCGCGCCATCGGGTACGAGGTCACCGACTCCGACGCCAACTTCGTGCAGTTCGGACGGTTCCCCGACGCGCACCGGGCCTGGCAGTACCTCCTCGACCGGGGCGTCCTGGTCCGGGACAACGGAGTGCCCGGCCGGCTGCGGGTCACCGCGGGCACCCCCGCAGAAAACGACGCGTTCCTCGACGCGGTCCGTGAGTTGAAGAAGGAGCAGAGCGCATGAACCGCGTGGGCAGGGTGGAGCGCACCACCAAGGAGACGTCCGTCGTCGTCGAGATCGATCTCGACGGCACCGGAAAAGTCGATGTGTCGACCGGGGTCGGCTTCTACGACCACATGCTCGACCAGCTCGGCCGCCACGGCCTCTTCAACCTCACGGTGAAGACCGAGGGCGACCTCCACATCGACTCGCACCACACCATCGAGGACACCGCCCTCGCCCTCGGCGCCGCCTTCAAGCAGGCCCTCGGCGACAAGGTCGGCATCTACCGCTTCGGCAACTGCACCGTGCCGCTGGACGAGTCCCTCGCCCAGGTCACCGTCGATCTCTCCGGCCGCCCCTACCTCGTGCACACCGAGCCCGAGAACATGGCGCCGATGATCGGCTCGTACGACACCACCATGACCCGGCACATCCTGGAGTCCTTCGTCGCCCAGGCCCAGATCGCGCTGCACGTCCACGTCCCGTACGGGCGCAACGCGCACCACATCGTGGAGTGCCAGTTCAAGGCGCTCGCCCGGGCCCTGCGGTACGCCGCCGAGCGCGACCCCCGCGCCGCCGGAATCCTCCCCTCCACGAAGGGTGCGCTGTGAGCGGCGGCCTCTCCACCATCCTGATCGTCCTCGGACTCTTCCTCCTCGGCGGCGTCTACTCCTTCGTCAAGCAGGGGCTGCCCAGGGGTGTCATCGTGCTGCTCTCCATCGGCGCGTCGATGTGTCTGGTCGCCGGAGTCCTCCGATTGAGCGTGTGGTCATGAGCGCGGCCAAGAAAGTCGTCGTCCTCGACTACGGATTCGGCAATGTCCGCTCCGCCGAGCGGGCCCTGGCCCGGGTCGGCGCGGACGTCGAGATAACCCGCGACTTCGACGCCGCCATGAACGCCGAAGGACTCCTCGTCCCCGGCGTCGGCGCGTTCTCCGCCTGCATGGACGGACTGCGCCGCGCCCGCGGCGAATGGATCATCGGCCGCAGGCTCTCCGGCGGCCGGCCGGTGATGGGCATCTGCGTCGGCATGCAGATCCTCTTCTCCCGGGGCATCGAACACGGCGTGGAGACCGAGGGACTCGACGAGTGGCCCGGCACGGTCGGCCCGCTGAAGGCCCCGGTAGTCCCCCACATGGGCTGGAACACTGTGGACGCCCCCGCCGACAGCACCCTCTTCGCCGGGATCGACCCCGACTCCCGCTTCTACTTCGTGCACTCCTACGCGGCGCACGACTGGGACCTGGAAGTCACCAACCCCGCCATCCGCGCGCCCCGGGTCACCTGGGCCACCCACGGCGAGCGCTTCGTCGCCGCCGTGGAGAACAGCGCGCTGACGGCGACGCAGTTCCACCCCGAGAAGTCCGGCGACGCCGGCGCCCAGCTGCTGACCAACTGGATCGGAACACTGTGACCAAGCTCGAACTCCTCCCCGCCGTCGATGTCCGCGACGGCCAGGCCGTCCGTCTCGTGCACGGGGAGTCCGGTACGGAGACCTCCTACGGCTCCCCCCTCGACGCCGCCCTCGCCTGGCAGCGCGCGGGCGCCGAGTGGCTCCACCTGGTCGACCTCGACGCCGCCTTCGGCACCGGCGACAACCGCGCGCTGATCGCCGAGGTCGCCGGCGCGATGGACATCAAGGTCGAACTCTCCGGCGGCATCCGCGACGACGCCTCGCTCGCCGCCGCCCTCGCCACCGGCTGCACCCGGGTCAACCTCGGCACCGCGGCCCTGGAGACCCCCGAGTGGGTCGCCAAGGTCATCGCCGAACACGGCGACAAGATCGCCGTCGGCCTCGACGTACGCGGCACCACCCTGCGCGGCCGGGGCTGGACCCGCGACGGCGGCGACCTCTACGAGACCCTCGCCCGCCTCGACTCCGAGGGCTGCGCCCGCTACGTCGTCACCGACATCGCCAAGGACGGCACCCTCCAGGGCCCCAACCTGGAGCTGCTGAAGAACGTCTGCGCCGTCACCGACAAGCCCGTCGTCGCCTCCGGCGGCGTCTCCTCCCTGGACGACCTCCGCGCCATCTCCTCCCTCGTCGCCGTCGGCGTCGAGGGCGCGATCGTCGGCAAGGCGCTCTACGCGAAGGCCTTCACCCTGGAGGAAGCACTCGCGGCGGTGTCGGAGTGAGCGCTGTACGACGCGTCTCCACCGGCGCCCCCTGGGAGGAGCTGTTCGGCTACTCCCGGGCCGTCGAACTCCCCGGCGGCCTCGTACTGGTCTCCGGCTGCACCTCGGTCATCGACGGCGAGATCGCCGACGGCACCCCCTACGAACAGGCCGTGAACTCCTTCAATGTGGCGATCGCCGCACTGAAGGAGCTGGGCCTCGACGCCTCCCACGTCGTACGGACCCGGATGTACCTCACCCACGCCCGGGACGTGGACGAGGTCGGCCGCGCCCACAAGGAGCTGTTCGACGAGGTGCGCCCCGTCGCCTCCATGATCATTGTCTCCGGCTTCGTCGACCCCCGGCTCGTGGTCGAGGTCGAGGTCGAGGCCCACCGGGGTGATTCCGTATGACGCTCGCCGTCAGGGTCATCCCCTGTCTCGACGTCGACGCGGGCCGGGTCGTCAAGGGCGTCAACTTCCAGAATCTGCGCGACGCCGGCGACCCCGTCGAGATGGCCAAGCTCTACGACGCCGAGGGCGCGGACGAGCTGACCTTCCTCGACATCACCGCCTCCTCCGGCAACCGCGAGACCACCTACGACGTGGTGCGCCGCACCGCCGAGCAGGTCTTCATCCCGCTCACCGTCGGCGGCGGGGTCCGCTCCGCCGACGATGTCGACCGGCTGCTGAGGGCGGGCGCGGACAAGGTCGGCGTCAACACGGCGGCCATCGTCCGCCCCGAGCTGATCCAGGAGATCGCCGAGCGCTTCGGCCGCCAGGTGCTGGTGCTCTCCGTCGACGCCCGGCGCACCCCGGAGGGCACCTTCGAGGTCACCACCCACGGCGGTCGCCGGGGCACCGGGATCGACGCCGTCGAATGGGCGCACCGCGCCGCCGAACTGGGCGCGGGCGAGATCCTGCTCAACTCGATGGACGCCGACGGCACCAAGGACGGCTACGACACCGAGATGATCGCCGCGGTCCGCCGGCACGTCACCGTCCCCGTGATCGCCAGCGGCGGCGCGGGCCGGCTGGCCGACTTCGCCCCCGCGGTCGCGGCGGGCGCGGACGCGGTGCTGGCCGCCTCCGTGTTCCACTTCGGCGACCTCCGGATCGGTCAGGTCAAGGACGCGCTCCGCGAGGCCGGACACCCGGTCCGCTGACTCCCGAAGACTCCCCGGGCCCGGCTCAGCCCGGCCCGGGGAGCCCGCGCGGGCCGGACGCCCGCATCGAGCCACCGAACCGTCCGAACTGTCCGAACGCCGTGGCCACAAGGCCGAAAGTGATGTTCTTCGAGCTCCGGGCCCGGACTAGCGTGCTGCTGGATCCCACGTGCGCAGTCAGCGCGCGTGAACAGCGAGGAGCAGCATGGCGGCCCGGCCCATCGCCGATCTCTTGGAACTCAGTCCGGACTTCTTCCGCGACCCCTACCCCGTCTACGCCGCGCTCCGCGCGCGCGGCCCCGTCCACCACGTACGCACCCCGGCCGATCTGGAGATGTGGCTCGTCGTCGGACACGAGGCCTGCCGCACCGCGTTCACCGACCCCCGGCTCAGCCGGGACTGGCTCAGACCGGGAGCCGTCAATGAGGCCATGGGCGTCGGAGACGATCTGCCCGCCCTCGCCAACATGCTGATGTCCGACCCGCCCGACCACACCCGGCTGCGCCGGCTGGTCGCCAGGGGGTTCACCCCGCGCCGGGTCGAGGAGATGACCGAGCGGGTCCAGCGAATAGCCGACGAGCTGCTCGACGCGATGGCGGCGCAGCCGGAGCGCCGGGCGGATCTGGTCATGTCCTTCGCCTTCCCGCTGCCGATGACGGTCATCTGCGAACTGCTCGGCGTGCCCGAGCTCGACCGCGTCGCCTTCCGCGCCTGGTCCAACGAGGTTGTCGCGCCCACCGACCCCGAGATCCAGGCGAACGCGTTCCGCGAGATGGCGGCGTACCTCCGGGAGCTGGTCGTCGCCAAACGCGCCAGCCCCGCCGAGGACCTGCTGAGCAGCCTGATCCACACCGTCGACGAAGGCGGCGACCGGCTCTCCCCCGACGAGCTGATCGGGATGGCCTTCCTGATCCTGGTCGCCGGGCACGAGACCACGGTCAATCTGATCGGCAACGGCGTCCGCGCGCTCTTCGCCCACCCCGGACAATTCGCCGAGCTGCGGGCCGACCCGGGACTCCTCGAAGGGGCCGTCGAGGAGATGCTCCGCTACGACGGCCCGCTGGAGAACAGCACCATGCGCCTCGCCCTGGAGGACGTGGAGATCGGCGGCGAGACCATCCCGGCCGGCGCCACCGTGCTCATCGGCATCGCCGACGGAAACCGGGACCCGGCGCGCTTCAAGGACCCCGACCGGTTCGACATCCACCGGGACGCCCGGGGGCATCTCGCCTTCGGCCACGGACTGCACCACTGTCTGGGCGCGCCACTGGCCCGGCTGGAGGGCCGCATCGCGATCCGGGGCCTGCTGGACCGCTTCCCCGACCTCGCCCCGGACACCGACGAGGCGGCCCTCTCCTGGCTGCCGGGGATGCTGATACGAGGCGTGCGGGAGCTGCCCGTCCGCTGGTGAGCGCCCATGGTGCCCGCCCGGTCCCGCCGGGCGGGCACCACCCGGGGGAGCCGCCCGGTCAGAGCGGCATGCCCAGCGGGGCCTTGACGACCCGCTCCACCGCCTCCGCCTCGCCCGCCAGATCCACCTGGGCCGCGTCCTGCCGCCCGAAGGCGAAGACCGTCAGCTCACCCGGCTCACCGGTCACCGTCACCACCGGCGTCCCCCGGTGCGACACTGCCGTCTGACCGTCCGGACGGCGCAGCACCAGCCCCACCGGCGACTTCCGGCCCAGCAGCCGCGCCGCCTTCTCCAGCCGCGCCCACAGCGCGTCCTGGAACACCTTGTCCAGCGGCCGCGCCGTCCAGTCCGGCTGCGCCCGGCGCACATCCTCCGCGTGGACGAAGAACTCCACCGTGTTCGCCGCCTCGTCCACCTGCTTGAGGGCGTACGGGGAGAGCCTCGGCGGCCCGGTGCGGATCAGCTGGATCAGCTCCTCGTACGGCTTGGCGGCGAACTCCGCCTGCACCCGTTCGAGACGGTCGCGCAGCGCGGAGAGCAGGAGTCCGGCCGCGGCGTCGGCGCGGCGCTCGCGGACCACCACATGGGCCGCGAGATCCCGGGTCGTCCAGCCCTCGCACAGGGTCGGGGCGTCTGGGCCCGCCGCTTCCAACAGATCGGCGAGCAGAAGCCGTTCACGTTTGGCATGGGTCGACATACAGCCAGCGTACGGCGACCGCCACCGCTCCGCCCAGCGGATACGTCCTGTTCACCCCCGGGCCGGACCTCCCGGACCCCGCCCAGTGCCGTACGGCCTCGTCCGGCCCCGCCCGGCCCCGTCCGCCTTGTGGACGCCGGGCCCGCCCGGCCGCCGGGGCGCGGCACAATGGATGCCATGACCAGCAGTGTCCCCGCCAGCTCCCTGGACCCCGCCGTCGCCGCCCGCCTCAAGCGCGACACCGGCGGTCTCGTCCCCGCGATCGCCCAGCAGTACGACACCGGCGAGGTGCTCATGCTCGGCTGGATGGACGACGAGGCCCTCCACCGCACCCTCACCACCGGCCGCTGCACCTACTGGTCCCGCAGCCGCCAGGAGTACTGGGTCAAGGGCGACACCTCCGGCCATGTCCAGCACGTCAAGTCCGTCGCCCTCGACTGCGACGGCGACACCCTCCTCGTCAAGGTCGACCAGGTCGGCGCGGCCTGCCACACCGGGGACCGCACCTGCTTCGACGCGGGCCCGATCCCGCTGGGCTAGTAGGGTCAACCGCCATGGACCTGGAGACCTTCCGCAAGCTCGCCGTCGACCGGCGTGTCATCCCCGTCAGCCGCCGACTGCTCGCGGACGGAGACACCCCGGTGGGGCTCTACCGCAAGCTCGCGGCCGAGCGCCCCGGCACCTTCCTCCTGGAATCCGCCGAGAACGGCAGGTCCTGGTCCCGGTACTCCTTCGTGGGCGTCCGCAGCGCCGGCACGCTCACCGAGCGTGACGGTCAGGCCCACTGGCTGGGCACCCCGCCCGTCGGCGTCCCGCTGGACGGCGACCCGCTGGCCGCCCTGCGCGCCACCGTCGAGGCCCTGCACACCCCCCGTGACCTGGCCTCCGGCATGCCGCCCTTCACCGGCGGCATGGTCGGCTACCTCGGCTACGACATCGTCCGCAGGCTGGAGAAGATCGGCCCCGGCGAGCACGACGACCTCCGGCTCCCCGAGCTGACCATGCTGCTCACCTCCGATCTCGCCGTACTCGACCACTGGGACGGCACGGTCCTGCTGATCGCCAACGCGATCAACCACAACGATCTCGACACCGGACTCGACGAGGCCCACGCGGACGCCGTCGCCCGGCTGGACGCCATGGAGCGCGACCTCGCCCGTCCGCTGGTCTCCGTACCGGCCGTACTGCCCCCCTCCGAACTCCCCGAGTTCTCCGCGAAGTGGGGCGGCGAGCAGTACCAGGACGCCGTCGAGGACATCAAGGAGCGCATCCGGGCCGGCGAGGCGTTCCAGGTGGTGCCCTCCCAGCGGTTCGAGACCGAGTGCACCGCGAGCGCGCTGGACGTCTACCGGGTGCTGCGGGCCACCAACCCCAGCCCGTACATGTACCTCTTCCGCTTCGACGGCTTCGACGTCGTCGGCTCCAGCCCCGAGGCCCTGGTCAAGGTCGAGGACGGGCACGCCATGGTCCACCCCATCGCGGGCACCCGCCCCCGGGGCGCGACCCCGCAGGAGGACCAGGCCCTCGCCGACGAGCTGATGGCCGACCCCAAGGAGCGCGCCGAGCATCTGATGCTCGTCGACCTCGGCCGCAACGACCTGGGCCGGGTCTGCGCGCCGGGCAGCGTCGAGGTGGTCGACTTCATGTCCATCGAGCGCTACTCCCATGTGATGCACATCGTCTCCACCGTCACCGGAAAGGTCGCCGAGGGCCGCACCGCCTTCGACGTACTCACCGCCTGCTTCCCGGCGGGCACCCTCTCCGGCGCTCCCAAGCCCCGCGCCATGCAGATCATCGACGAGCTGGAACCGGCCAGACGCGGACTGTACGGCGGCTGCGTCGGCTATCTGGACTTCGCCGGGGACTCCGACACCGCGATCGCCATCCGTACCGCCCTACTGCGCGACGGAACCGCGTTCGTGCAGGCCGGAGCCGGTGTGGTGGCCGACTCCGACCCGGTCGGCGAGGACACCGAATGCCGCAACAAGGCGGCGGCCGTACTCCGTGCCGTCCACACCGCCAACCGCCTCCAGAGCCATACCGGCCGGTAGCCCCAACCGGCCGACGAACGCCCGGGGCCATAAGGGATAGTGGGGCGGGTGAGTGCTGTTCCCGTACCCCAGCCCCGCGCCGCCGCCGCATCGGCCGCCGCGAACGGCGACCGCCGAAGCCTCGCCGCGGCGCTGCTCCTCGGAGCCGTCGGCGCGACCGTCGTCCTTCTCGCCTCCGGTCAGATCTGGGCCGAGGGCCGGGCCGCCGTGGCAGGCGGAGCCCTGCCGCTGGACGCCAGCGGCAGCGAGGTCACCGGTGTGCCCACCGCCCTCGCGATCGTCGGCCTGGCCGCCCTCGTCGCCGTCTTCGCCGTGCGCGGCAGAAGCCGCCTCCTGGTGTCGGCCCTGCTCGCGCTGAGCGGCGCGGGCGCGGCGGCCGCCGCGTACGCCGGGGCCTTCGACCGCGAGACCCTGGAGCTGGAGGCGGCGAAGACCGTCGGCCACTCCTCCGCCACGGTGGAGGCCCTCACCCATACGGCCTGGCCCTACGCGACCGCCGTCGGAGCCGTGCTGATCCTCCTCGCGGGCCTTCTCGCGCTCCGCTACGGCGCCCGCTGGCCCGCCATGTCGGGCCGGTACGAGCGCGACGGATCGCCCCGCGCCGCCGCCGCCCCGGCCGCCGTCGACCCCGACCGCCCCGAGGACCTGTGGAAGGCGCTGGACCGGGGCGAGGACCCCACCGGCTGACCGGCGCGCCGCCCCGCCGCCGTACGGTGATCCCCGCGCCCCGCCGCACCCGCCCCCGGGCGCGTGCCGACGCACGGCGTGCGGGAGAATGAGGCCGCGAGCCCGGAGCGTCCCGGGCAGCGGCTCAACGGCACGGAACCGGCCCCCCCAGGGGAGCACCGGCACCGCGCCGCCACGGACTTCACACGAGGAGCAATTCATGTCGGCCACCGCCCACGGACACACCCCGGCCGCCTGGACCGGCGTCATCATCTCGTTCATCGGCTTCTGCGTCTCCGGTGTCTTCATGGTCGCCGCCAACCCCCTCGGCTTCTGGGGCGGCATCGTGATCGTTCTCGTCGGCGGCGTCGTCGGCCTGGCGATGAGCCGCACCGGCCTCGGCATGCCCAAGAAGTCCGCCGAGCAGCTCGAAGCCCGCGAGCAGGCCACCCTGGCGGCCCGCGCCCACGGGCGCGCCTCCGTCTGAGCCCCCGGGGAGCGGAGACGCGGACCGGCCCGGCCGGTCCGCGTCCCCGTTTGCCCGTTCGCGCCGCACGGGCCGCCGGCCGCGGTCGCGGAGACAATCACGGGGTGAAAGCCATGACCTCATCCGTCGCCCCCGGGCCGCCGCCCGGCCCCGCCCCGCTCGCCCGCAGGCTCGCCCCGCCGCTGGCCGTGCTGGCCCCGGTCGTCGCGGCCTTCGCCTACGTCGGCGCGGTCGACCCCAATGAGCCCGGCCACTACCCGGTCTGCCCGCTGCTCAGCCTCACCGGTCTCTACTGCCCCGGGTGCGGCGGGCTGCGCAGCGCCCACGCCTTCGTCACCGGCGACTGGGCCGCGGCCCTGGGAGCCAACGCGGTCGCCGTCGCCGGTTATCTCGTCTTCGCCGTTGTCTGGGTGATCTGGCTGATTCACGCCGTACGGGCCCGCCCCCTGCGGCTCTCCCTCGCACCGGCCTGGTGGTGGTCGCTCGGCGTGGCCGCACTGCTGTTCAGCGTGGTGCGGAACCTCCCCTTCGGCTCTGCCCTGGCCCCCTGACGTCTCAAGGGGTGAACCGCCTCCGGTCCCACCCAGTGGGACAGCCGTCAACCGGATGCGAGGCCGGGGCCCCGCTGCGGATACCATCGACATGGCTGATCCTTAACCATCAATCGTTCCGGAAGGGGGCCGCTCGGGTGAGTGTGCTCGACGAGATCATCGAAGGCGTACGCGCCGACCTCGCGGAACGGCAGGCGCGCGTGAGCCTCGACGAGCTCAAGGAGCGCGCGTCCCAGGCTCCCGAGGCCCGGGACGGCGTCGCCGCGCTGCGCGGCGAAGGCGTCCAGGTCATCTGCGAGGTGAAGCGCTCCAGCCCCTCCAAGGGCGCGCTCGCCGCGATCGCCGACCCGGCCGCACTCGCCGCCGACTACGAGGCGGGCGGCGCGGCCGTCATCTCCGTGCTGACCGAGGAGCGCCGCTTCGGCGGCTCCCTCGCCGACCTGGAGGCCGTGCGCGCCCGGGTGGACATCCCCGTGCTGCGCAAGGACTTCATCGTCACCGCCTACCAGCTCTGGGAGGCCCGCGCCTACGGGGCCGATCTGGTGCTGCTGATCGTGGCCGCGCTGGAGCAGGAGGCCCTGGTCTCGCTGATCGAGCGCGCCGAGTCGATCGGGCTGACCCCGCTGGTCGAGGTCCACGACGAGGACGAGATCGAGCGGGCGGTCGCCGCCGGAGCGAAGATCATCGGCGTCAACGCGCGCGATCTGAAGACCCTCAAGGTCGACCGCTCGACCTTTGAGCGCGTCGCCGAGGACATCCCGGCCCACATCGTCAAGGTGGCCGAGTCCGGGGTGCGCGGTCCGCACGACCTGATCGCCTACGCCAACGCCGGAGCCGACGCCGTACTCGTCGGCGAGTCCCTGGTCACCGGGCGTGACCCCAAGGGGGCCGTCGCCGACCTGGTCGCCGCCGGAGCCCACCCGGCCCTGCGCCACGGCCGGAGCTGAGCCGCCGCCGTGCCCGCCGTCCTGAGCCGTCCGCGACCCGTCCCGGGTGAGGGGTACGCGCGCCTCGCGCGCGGCTGCCGCCCCCGGGGCTGCCGCGCGCCGGCCAGGCGGGTGCACGGCCGCCGGGTCCGCTATGTGATCGGCTCGGAGCCCGGCCAGGTCAACGGCATGCGATGGCGACACGCGGCCACCGCGCACCACTGACACCGATTCCACCCGGGGAGCCCTCCCCGCTTCCGGCCCGCACGCGGCACGCCCGCGCGCGCCGGAGCCTTCGCGAGGGCGACACCCGGCCGGCCCCTCCGGTCGTTCCCGGACATCCGGCCGTCCGGCGGGACCATGTCATTCGTGCGCACACCGTGTCCCTTGCACCTTTCAGACTTCAGGGGCTTCGCGCCCCGCCCGAGGAGTACGTCGGATGTCTTCTGACTTCTTCATTCCGGACCCTGACGGTCAGGTCCCCACCCCCGCCGGCTACTTCGGCGACTTCGGGGGCAAGTTCATCCCCGAGGCCCTCGTCGCCGCCGTCGACGAGGTCGCCGTCGAGTACGAGAAGGCCAAGGCCGACCCCGCCTTCGCCGCCGAGCTGAACGACCTCATGGTCAACTACGCGGGCCGACCGAGCCCCCTCACCGAGGTGCCCCGGTTCGCCGAGCACGCGGGCGGCGGCCGGGTCTTCCTCAAGCGGGAGGACCTCAACCACACCGGCTCCCACAAGATCAACAACGTTCTGGGCCAGGCGCTGCTCACCCGGCGCATGGGCAAGACCAGAGTCATCGCCGAGACCGGAGCGGGCCAGCACGGCGTCGCCACCGCGACCGCCTGCGCCCTCTTCGGCCTGGAATGCACCATCTACATGGGCGAGATCGACACCGAGCGCCAGGCGCTCAACGTCGCCCGGATGCGGATGCTCGGCACCGAGGTCATCCCAGTGAAGTCCGGCAGCAGGACCCTCAAGGACGCCATCAACGAGGCCTTCCGCGACTGGGTCGCCAATGTGGACCACACCCACTACCTCTTCGGCACGGTCGCCGGACCGCACCCCTTCCCGGCCATGGTCCGCGACTTCCACCGGGTGATCGGCGTCGAGGCCCGCCGCCAGATCCTGGAGCGCGCCGGACG
This sequence comes from Streptomyces inusitatus, assembly GCF_014651115.1. Lineage (GTDB taxonomy): Bacteria > Actinomycetota > Actinomycetes > Streptomycetales > Streptomycetaceae > Streptomyces > Streptomyces amakusaensis. Next base: position 108,744 of record NZ_BMWG01000023.1, read on the forward strand.
CCTCCCCGACGCGGCCGTCGCCTGCGTCGGCGGCGGTTCCAACGCCATCGGGCTCTTCCACGCCTTCCTCCCGGACTCCGGCGTCCGGCTCGTCGGCTGCGAGCCCGCGGGCCACGGCATCGAGAGCGGCGAGCACGCGGCCACCCTGACCGCGGGCGAGCCGGGCATCCTGCACGGCTCCCGCTCGTACGTCCTCCAGGACGAGGAGGGCCAGATCACCGAGCCCTACTCGATCTCCGCCGGACTGGACTACCCGGGCATCGGCCCCGAGCACTCCTACCTCAAGGACGCGGGCCGCGCCGAGTACCGCGCGGTCACCGACGACCAGGCGATGCAGGCGCTGCGCCTGCTCTCCCGCACCGAGGGCATCATCCCGGCCATCGAGTCCGCCCACGCGCTCGCCGGAGCGCTGGAGGTCGGCCGCGAGCTGGGCGAGGAGGGGCTGATGGTCGTCAACCTCTCCGGGCGCGGCGACAAGGACATGGACACCGCCGCCCGCTACTTCGGGCTGTACGACGGGGAGGAAGCGAAGTGACCGGACAGGTACGGCTGCTGAACGACACGCTCGCGGCGGCGAAGGCGGAGAACCGGGCGGCGCTCATCGCCTATCTCCCGGCCGGATTCCCGACCGTCGACGGCGGCATCGAGGCGGTCAAGGCCGTCCTGGACGCCGGCGCGGACGTGGTGGAGGTGGGGCTGCCGCACAGCGACCCCGTCCTGGACGGCCCGGTCATCCAGACCGCCGACGACATCGCCCTGCGCGGCGGCGTCAAGATCGCCGATGTGCTGCGCACGGTCCGCGAGGCGCACGCCGCCTCGGGGAAGCCGGTGCTGGTGATGACGTACTGGAATCCGATCGACCGCTACGGCGTGGAGCGGTTCACCGCCGAGCTGGCCGAGGCGGGCGGCGCGGGCTGCATCCTGCCCGACCTGCCGGTCGAGGAGGCGGGGGTGTGGCGCGAGCACGCCGAGAAGCACTCCCTGGCCACCGTCTTCGTCGTCGCGCCGAGCAGCAAGGACGCCCGGATCGCCCGGATCGTCGAGGCCGGTTCGGGTTTCGTCTACGCGGCGTCGCTGATGGGCGTCACGGGCACCCGCGCCTCGGTGGGCGCCCAGGCCCAGGACCTGGTGGAGCGCACCCGCGCCACCACCGACCTTCCCGTCTGTGTGGGCCTCGGAGTCTCCAACGCCGAGCAGGCCACCGAGGTCGCCGCCTTCGCCGACGGAGTGATCGTCGGATCGGCCTTCGTCAAGCGGCTGCTGGACGCCCCGGACGGCCCCTCGGGCCTGCTCGCCGTGCGCGAGCTGGCGGGCGAGCTGGCCGAGGGCGTACGACGGGGGCGCGCCGAAGCGTAGGACGCGCCGCTCGTACATGATCGCTCGTACGGGTGGTTGTGTAACCGGGGAGGCGCGCAGGCGCCTCCCCGGTTCGTTTGCGGGGTGTGAGCGACAACAATCAGGAACGGCAGGGGACCGCGCGAGAGCGCCTCCAGAGGGAACGCGAGCGGGAGAAGGCCCGGGAGAAGCGGCGGCGGACACTGATCGTCTCCGCGGCGGTGGTGGCGGTCCTCGGACTGGCCGCCGTGGTCGGGGTGATCGCGGCGACCGCGGGCTCCGGCAAGGACGGCGGGTCCCAGGCCGGTCCGCTGCTGGCGCCCTCGGGCGTGGAGGGCAAGGACCAGCTGTCCTTCCCGGCCGGCGCGAGCGACGCCCCGTCCACGCTCACGGTGTGGGAGGACTTCCGCTGCCCGGTCTGCGCGCAGTTCGAGAACGTCATGAGGGACTCCATCCAGGAGCTGGAGAAGTCCGGCCAGCTGAAGGTCGAGTACAACCTCGCCACCATCATCGACGGCAACATGGGCGGCACCGGCTCCCTGCGCGCCGCCAACGCGGCGGCCTGCGCCCAGGACGCCGGCAAGTTCTCCGAGTACCACGACGTGCTCTTCCGGAACCAGCCGCAGGAGGCCGACGACGCCTTCGGCAAGAACAGCAGGCTGATCGAGCTGGCGGGCAAGGTCGAGGGCCTGGACACCCCCGCCTTCCGCAGCTGTGTGCAGGACGGCGCGCACGACTCCTGGGTCGCCAAATCGAACAAGGCCTTCGCCGAGGGCGGCTTCCGGGGCACCCCGACGGTGCTGCTGAACGGGGAGTCGATCTTCCCGGACAAGGCCGGGCTCCAGATCTCTGCGGCCAATCTGGAGAAGTGGGTCGCCGAGGCGAACAAGGGCAAGCGGCCCGGGACCCTGACCCCGACGCCGTCCGCGTCCGCCACTCCTTCCACGGGCTCTCCGTCGGCGACACCGGCCGCGACGACTCCCTGATCGAAGGGGCCCGGACGACGGGGCCGGGGGCGGTCGGCGCGCCGCTCCCGGCCGCGTGCCGCCCCGGCCCGTTATCCAGACGTTGCCCGGGTGGGTTGCCGTGTCCGGCGCCGGGCAGGGTAGCGTCGGACCTGCCATGGAACTTGCCTACATTCCCAGCCCGTCGAGCGGCGCGATCCAACTCGGACCGCTTCCGCTGCGCGGCTACGCGCTCTGCATCATCATCGGCGTCTTCGTGGCCGTCTGGTACGGCAACAAGCGATGGATCGCCCGGGGCGGCAAGGCCGGCACGGTGGCCGACATCGCCGTCTGGGCCGTGCCCTTCGGCCTGATCGGCGGCCGGCTCTACCACGTGATCACTGACTATCAGCTGTACTTCAGCGAGGGTCAGGACTGGGTGGACGCCTTCAAGATCTGGGAGGGCGGCCTCGGTATCTGGGGGGCGATCTCCTTCGGCGCGGTCGGCGCCTGGATCGGCTGCCGCCGCCGGGGCATCCCGCTCCCGGCCTGGGCGGACGCCCTCGCGCCCGCCATCGCCTTCGCCCAGGCGATCGGCCGCTGGGGCAACTGGTTCAACCAGGAGCTGTACGGCAGGCCGACGGATCTGCCCTGGGCGCTGGAGATCAGTGAGGGGCCGAACCGGGAGGCGGGGCTCTACCACCCCACCTTCCTCTACGAGTCCCTCTGGTGTGTCGGCGTCGCGCTGCTGGTGATCTGGGCCGACCGCCGCTTCCGGATGGGCCACGGCCGGGCCTTCGCCCTGTATGTCGCCGGGTACTGCGCGGGCCGCGGCTGGATCGAGTACATGCGCGTCGACGAGGCCCACGAGATCCTCGGGCTGCGGCTCAATGTGTGGACCTCGATCGTGGTGTTCGTGCTCGCCGTGGTGTACATCGTCGTCTCGGCGCGGCTGCGGCCGGGCCGCGAGGAGATCGTGGAGCCCGGACAGCCGGGCTCCGACGGAGCTGACGGAGCTGACGGTACCGACGGAGAGAGCGCGGACGCCTCCGACGAGGGCGCGGACGCGGAGGCGAAGCCGGCCGCCGGGCCGGACCCCGACAAGTCGGCCGGGTCCGCCGCGGCCTCGGCCGACAAGGCCTGACCCGAACCTGCTGGAACGGCGAGTGGCCGCCGGGGGGAGCCCCCCGGCGGCCACTCGCCG
>NZ_BMWG01000023.1:112236-130431 GCF_014651115.1 Streptomyces inusitatus
GGGCGGGGGGGGCCGCCGCCGGACCCCCAGGAACAACCCCTCGCCCACCTGCCGGGGCGGAGGGATTTAGCCCGCCGGGGGGAGCCCCCCGGCGGCCACTCGCCGTTTTGACAGGCCTCAGGCGGGCCCTTCGCGCCGGGCGGCGGAGAGGGTGCGCCGGGCCGCCGCCACGATCGCCGCGTCCACGAAGCGGCCGTCGGGCAGGGCGAGGGCCCCTTCGTCCCCGGCGGCGGCCTCGACGATCTGCTCCGCCGCCTCGATCTCCCCCGGGGTGGGGCGGAAGGCCCGTTCGATGACCGGCAGCTGCCGGGGGTGGATGGCGGCCCGGCCCAGGAAGCCCAGCGCGCGGGCGTGGGCGCAGGAGGCGTAGAGCGCGTCCATGTCCCTGATGTCGGGGAAGACGGACTGGACCGGCGGCGCGAGTCCGGCCGCGCGGGCGGCGACCACGATCCGGACCCTGGGCCAGTCCAGCGAGGAGCCGTCCCGTACGCCGAGGTCGGCGCGGAGGTCCGCCTCGCCGATGGAGATGCCCCGGACGGCGGGGTGGGCGGTGGCGATGGCGTACGCGTGCTCGATCGCGAGCGCGGATTCCAGCAGCGGATGGAGGGGGACCCCGGGGGCGAGTTCCGCGATCCGGTGGATGTCAGTGGGGTGTGCGACCTTGGGTACACGCAGGGCGCAGAGGCCGGGAAGCCCGGTCAGCGTCTCGACGTCCTGGGGGGAGTTGATGCGGACATGGACGGGAAGTGGCTGGCGGGACATGAGGAGTTCCGCCGTCGCGGCGAGCGCGTACTTCTTGCGCTCGGGGGCGACCGCGTCCTCAAGGTCGACGATCACGACGTCCGCGCGCGAGCCGATCGCCTTGCGCACCACGTCGGGGCGGTCGCCGGGGGCGTAGAGATAGGTGAGGGGGATGGTCACAGGGCCCCCTGGTCACGGAGTGCGGCGATCTCCGTGCCGCTCAGGCCGAGTTCGGTGAGCACCTCCTCGGTGTCCTGGCCGTGCGGGCGGCCCGCCCAGCGGATCGCGCCGGGAGTCTCGGAGAGCCGGAAGAGGACGTTCTGCATACGGATCGTCCCCAGCTCGGGGTCGGCCACCTCGGTGATGGTGTCCAGCGCGCGGTACTGAGGGTCGTCCATCACATCGCGGATGTCGTGGATCGGGGCGATCGCGGCCTCGGCCTTCTCGAAGGCGGCCAGCGCCTCGGCCCGGGTGCGGCGGGCGATCCAGCCGCCGACCGCCGTGTCCAGCTCGTCCGCGTGCCCGGCCCGCCCGGTCCCGGTGGCGAACCAGGGCTCCTCGGTCAGCTCGGGCCGGCCGACCAGCCGCATCACGCGTTCGGCGACGGACTGGGCGGAGGTGGAGACGGCGACCCAGTGGCCGTCGGCGGTGCGGTAGGTGTTGCGCGGCGCGTTGTTCAGGGAGCGGTTGCCGGTGCGTTCCTGGACATGGCCGAGCTGGTCGTACCAGAGGGGCTGCGGGCCGAGCACGGTGAGGATCGGTTCGATGATCGCCATGTCCACCACCTGGCCCCGGCCGGTGGCGGCGCGGGCGGCGAGCGCGGTGAGCACCGCGTAGGAGGTGGCGAGGGCGGCGATCGAGTCGGCGAGTCCGAAGGGAGGCAGGGTCGGCGGGCCGTCGGGTTCGCCGGTGACGGCGGCGAAGCCGCTCATGGCCTCGGCGAGGGTGCCGAAACCGGGGCGGTGGGAGTACGGGCCGAACTGGCCGAAGCCGGTGACCCGGGTCAGCACCAGCCCGGGGGCGACGGCGCTCAGCTCCGGCCAGCCCAGGCCCCATCGCTCCAGGGTGCCCGGACGGAAGTTCTCGATGACCACATCGGCGGTGGCGGCCAGCCGGAGGAGGGTGTCGCGGCCGCCGGGGGCGGACAGGTCGAGGGTGATGGCGCGCTTGTTGCGGCCGAGCAGCTTCCACCACAGACCGACGCCGTTCTTGGCGGGTCCGTGCCCCCGGGAGGGGTCGGGGCGGCGGGGGTGCTCGACCTTGATGACCTCCGCGCCGAAGTCGCCGAGCAGGGTGGCGGCGAGCGGCCCCGCGAAGAGGGTCGCCAGATCCAGGACGCGCAGACCCTGAAGGGGGGTGGGAGCGGTGGGGAGGGCGTGGGTCATGAGGTGCCGCCGATCTCGGGTGGCGCGGTGCCGGTCATGGGCGGATCGCCTCCTGGTGGGTGAGCCGGGCGAGGGCGTCGAAACCGATGCCGTCGAAGCCGGTGACGGAGGTGGCGAGCCGGTTCTTCAGCGGGGCGGTCCAGCGCTCGGGGAGGGCCTCGGGGGCCCCGGCGAGCAGCCCCGCGACGGACCCGGCGGTCGCCCCGTTGGAGTCGGTGTCCCAGCCTCCGGAGACGGCCCGGCAGACCGAGCCGGTGAAGTCGCCGTCGGCGTGGGTGAGGGCGGCGGCGAGCAGCGCCGCGTTGGGGACGGCGTGGACCCAGTGGCGGTCGCCGTGGGCGGCGTGCAGCCGGTCCACGACCGTGTCGAAGCGGGGTTCGGCGCGGGCCGCCGCGATGCCGGAGCGGACCGCGCGGGCGAGCCGGGAGTCCGGGGGCACCACGGTGAGTCCGGCGGCGAGCGCGCCGTGCACGTCGTGGCCGCCGCCGGCCGCCGCCGCGATGACGGCGGCGATGAACATCGCGCTGTGGACGCCGCTCGCGGTGTGGGTGAGGACGGCGTCGCGATGGGCCTGCTCGGCGGCGGCCCCCGGGTCGCCGGGGTGAGTCCAGCCGTGCACATCGGCCCGGATGGCCGCCCCGATCCACTCCCGGAAGGGGTTGTGGCGGCGCGCGGTGAGCGGGGGTTCGATCCCGGAGAGGAGATTGCGGTAGGCGACGCGCTCGGCGGTGAAGACGCGTCCGGCGGGGAGTTCGTCCAGCCACAGCCGCGCCACGTCGGCGGTGCGGAAGCCGCGGCCGTGCCGCTGGAGCAGCAGGAGGTTGAGGAGCGGGTAGTTGAGGTCGTCGTCCTCGGGCATGCCGTCGATGTTCTCGGCGAGGGAGGTGGGCGCGGAGCGCCGGTTCCAGGGGTGCGCGCGGGCGAGTTCGGCGGGGACGCCCCGGCCGGTGAACCAGGTGGTGAGCGGCCAGTTCCCGGTGGCCCGGCCGAGAGCGCGGATGGCGTGCAGCGGAAGCTTCTCCACCGGCTTCCCCAGCAGACAGCCCACGGCCCGCCCCAGCCACGCGGCGTGCAGCGCCTCCACGGCGGGCCCCGCCGCCGCCCGCGCGCGCGGAACACGGGGCTCCGGCGGCTCCGGCTCCGGGGTGGGCCAGTCGGGGCAGGCGGCGCGGATGGCGGGGAGGTCGGTGGGCTCCAGCGCCGCCAGCGGGCTGGGGAGTTCGGCCAGTTCGTCCAGGAGCCGGAGTGCCAGGGCGCGCAGGGCCGGGGCGGCGGGGAGCGGTGAGACGCCCGCCGCCGGGGGCGGAGCGGGGCCGCCAGCCGCCCGCCAGACGGCGGCGATCCCCGACGCGTCCCGGCCGTCCTCCGCCGCCTGGCGCAGCTCGTGCCCGACCAGGTCCTCCGGCTGGACCCAGGTCAGCCGCAGCGCCCCGGTCACCGGGCGTCGTCCGCCGTCAGCAGGGCGAGAGCGTCCTCATGGGCCCGGCGGCGCGCCCGGTCGCGCGCGAAGACCTCCCGGGTCACCGAGGCCAGCTCCCTCGCGGGGGCGTGCAGATCGAGCCGGCTGGCCTCGGCGACCGGCTTCGCCCACTCCCTCGGCACCGAGGCCTCGCCCCCGAGCGCCCCGGCGATCGCCCCGGCCATGGTCGCGATCGAGTCGCAGTCCCGGCCGTAGTTGACCGAGCCCAGCACCGTACGGCGGTAGTCGCCCCCGCCGATCAGCAGCATGCCCAGCGCGATCGGCAGCTCCTCGACGGAGTGCACCCGGGAGGGGCGGCGGGCCGCGAGCGAGGGGGCGCGGTACTCCGGGCCGACGGTGTCGAAGGGGGCGATCGCCGCCCGCAGCGGGGCGAGCGCGGGCTCGAAGTCCGTGTGCCGCACGGCGACGCCCGCCACCGCCTCGATCGCGGCCCGGGTGCCGTCCTTCGCCAGAGCGAGCGCCGTGTCGATGACGGCGGCGGGCGTCGCCCCCGGCACACAGGCCGCGGCGACGGCCGCCGCGAAGACCCCCGCCGCCTCGCGTCCGTAGGAGGACTGGTGCGCGCCCGCGATGTCGAGGGCCTCGGCGTAGGCGGCCCGGGGGTCGGCCGCGTTGACCAGCCCCACCGGGGCCATGTACATGGCCGCGCCGCAGTTGACGATGTTTCCGGAGCCCGCCTCGCGCGGGTCGTGGTGGCCGTAGTGGATCCGGGTCACCAGCCACTTCTCGGCGAGGAAGAGCCGCTGGACGGGGAGCGCCTCGGCCTCCAGCTCCGGGATCCAGCGGGGGGTGGTGATCAGGTCCGGCACCAGGTGGTCCGCGACGGCGTGGGCGTCGAGGTGGTCGCGGACCCTGGCGTACACCCTGATCAGGGCATGGGTCATCAGGGTGTCGTCGGTGACGTGCCCGTCGCCCTTGTGGTACGGGGCGAGCGGGCGGGCGGTGCGCCAGTCCTCGCCGTGCCAGGGGCCGACGATGCCGCGGATCCGGCCGCCGTGGCGCTCGGCGATCTGCTCGGGGCTGTAGCCCTCGACCGGGCCGCCGAGCGCGTCGCCGACGGCGGCGCCGATCAGACTGCCGGTGATCCGGTCATCGAGTCCCGGAACGGTGGGTGAAATCAGCGTCATGCCGGAATTGTCCACCCGGGATGGCCGGTTCCGTGTCTGCCAGCCTCTCGGCGAGTTTCACCAGATCCGTCCCCGCGAGCCGGGGCAGCGCACAGCCCGCGAGGGTCCGGCAGGCCTCGCGCCAGCCGGCCGGGATCGCGTCGCCGCCGCCGAGCGCGCCGGTCAGCGCCCCGGCGAGGGCGGGGGCCGAGTCGGCGACCCGGGAGAGACAGGCGGCGGTGGGCACCGCCTCCGACACCCGGCCCCGGGCCGCCGTGGCGACGGCGAGCGCGACCGGCACGGTCTCGGCCGCCGCGATGCCGTAGCTGTAGACGTGGTCCACGATCTGATGCTCCAGCAGGGGCACGAGGTCGAACGCGGCGGCGGAGTCCCGGGCGAGCCGGACCGCGTGCTGGGCGTTGCGGCCGATCTCGGTGCCGGCGGGGAGCTGGGCGAGGGCGGCGTCCACCGCTTCGTCGACCGCCGCCCCGCCGAGGGCCGCCGCGACGGCCGCCGCCATGGCGCGCGCGCCGTGCACCCCGTCGCCGTCCTGGGTGTAGCGCGCGTCGAACTCGGCGAGGGTGGCGGCCGACGCGGGATCCCCGGGGTGGACGACCGCGAGCACGACCGCCCGTACACAGGCGGCGTCGTCGAAGTAGTGGGGGTTGTCGTGACCGGTGGCGGGCGGGCGCAGTCCGGTGGCCAGATTGCCGAGACCGGCGCGTACGGAGATCCGGGCGCGCAGCGGGAGCACGGCGGACTCCACCTCGGGGGCGCGGGCGGCCGCGGCGGCGACCTCGCCCGCGAGGGAGTTCCAGGCGAGATCGACCGCGGCGCGCATCCGGCGGCCGGGGGTGAGCCCGGCGAAGAGCGGCCCGGCGGCGGTGAGCACGGTCTCGGCGGTGAAGGCCGCCCACTCGGCGTCGTCGGAGGGCCCGAGCCGCAGCGGCTCGGGCGGCTGGTTGAGGGCGATGGGCACGGGGAGGGTGGTGGTGGCGTTCTGCTCGGCGAAGGTGTCCAGCTCCCGGGTGAGCCGGCGGGTCCACTCCGGCATCCGGGCCGCCCGGTGCCGGGCGGCGGGCCATCCGGCCGCGTCCCCTGCCGCCAGCCCCAGCAGCAGTCCCTCGACCGGCCGCGCCCACCCCTCCCGCCGCCCGGCGCTCCCGCAGGGGTCCGGGGCCGGGCCGGTCGTCGCCGCGCTGGTCATGACGCGCCCCCGGGACGGTCCTCGCCGGGGGCCAGCAGATCGGCGACGTCGAGGACATGGTGGCCCCGCATGGCGGGCAGACAGCTTCCGCGCACCGGCCCGATCGCCGCCGCCCACTCGGGAGGGATCGCCCCCACCCCCGACACCGCGCCCGCCAGCGCCCCCGCGACCGCCGCCGTGGTGTCGGCGTCCCGGCCCATGTTGACGGCGGTCAGCACCGACGTACGGAAGTCGCCGCGCGCGGCGGTGAACGCGCCGAAGGCCAGCCCCACCGCCTCCGGGGCCAGATCCGTCCAGGGGTAGCCGCCGATCACCACCGAGGAGCGCACCGCCCGCTCCATGGTGAGGACGTCCGGGTAGTCGCGCTGGGCCGTCACCACCCCCCGGCGCAGTGAGCGGGCCGTCCAGGAGTCCATCGGGATCACCGAGAGGGCCGCGCCGATCACCCCGGCCGGGCCCGCGCCCGCCATCGCGGCGGCCACTCCGGCGGCCACCGCCTGCCCGCCGTAGATCCCCTCGCCGTCGTGGCTGACCGTGCCGTCGATCGCCACCAGCCGGGCCGCCTCCAGGGGACGGCCCGCCGCGTACACCCCGAACGGGGCCGCGCGCATCGCCAGACCGTCGCTCCAGGCGTGCCGGTGCTGGGCCGAGATGGGCGCGGCGAGCCCTCGCCGCAGATTCTCCAGGGTGCCGCGCTCGCTGAACCCCGCGCCCCGGAACGGCCCCTCGTCCAGATCCGCGATCCAGTGGTGCCACGCCGCCTCCACCTGCGCGACGGTGAGCTCCGAGCCGTGCCGGGCCAGCAGCAGCCCGGAGAAGATCGCGTACTCGGTGTCGTCCGTGCCCGCCGGATCGTCCGCCACGAAACCCTCGATCCGCCCCCATCTGCGGCGGATCTCGGACGGCCGCAGATTCTCCGCCGGCGCGCCCAGCGCGTCGCCCACCGCGAGCCCCAGCAGCGCTCCGTACGCCCGCTCCCGGGGGGAGGGGCCGGCCGCGGGCGGCGGGAGGGCGGGCCCGTGCCCGGCCGGACCGGGGGGACTGTCTGCGGTCAACTCCATTGGGCGGACCCCTTTCGCGCGCGAGCCAGGTCGTCTGGATCTGTGCCCCGGGGGGCCCGCCGCGAGTCGAAGAAACCTTTCTGTCACCCCCTCGACGCCAGGTAAGTACGGCCTGCCTTGCTGGCAGGCTCCTTACTTCGTGCGTATTTTCGGTGGTGTTCGAGGGGTGCGCCGCGATCAGCGGCGCACTGGGAAAGGGGAGAGCTGTGTCCATCATCGAGGCCGGGGCGTCGCTGCACGAGGCGCACCGGGACAACCACACCCACCGTGATGTCAACGGCGGCTGGCTGCGTCCCGCGGTCTTCGGCGCGATGGACGGACTGGTCTCCAACCTCGCCCTGATGACCGGTGTCGCGGGCGGTTCGGCCTCCCAGCAGACCATGGTGATCACGGGTCTCGCGGGGCTGGCCGCGGGCGCGTTCTCGATGGCGGCGGGCGAGTACACCTCCGTCGCCTCCCAGCGGGAGCTGGTCGAGGCGGAACTGGAGGTCGAGCGCCGGGAGTTGCGCAAGCACCCGGTCGACGAGATGGAGGAGCTGGCGGCGCTGTACGTCGCACGGGGCGTGGAGCCCGCGCTCGCCCGCGAGGTGGCGATGCAGCTCTCCAGGGATCCGGAGCAGGCGCTGGAGATCCACGCCCGTGAGGAGCTGGGCATCGATCCGGACGATCTGCCCTCCCCGGCCCTCGCGGCCGTCTCGTCCTTCGCCGCCTTCGCGCTGGGCGCACTGCTGCCCGTACTGCCCTATCTGCTCGGCGCGACCGCGCTGTGGCCCGCGGTGCTGCTGGCGCTGGCGGGACTGTTCGGATGCGGGGCGCTGGTGGCCCGGGTGACGGCCCGGGGCTGGTGGTACAGCGGAATGCGGCAGCTGCTGCTGGGCGGTGCCGCCGCGGCGGTGACCTACGGGCTCGGGATGGCGTTCGGCGCGGCCCTCTGACGCGCCGGGCCGCCTCCCCGGGCCCCGTCCGCCCCCGGTCAGCCCCCGTCGGACCTGCGGCCGGGTCCCGTCCGCCCCGTCGGACCGCGGCCGGGGCCGTCTCCCGGGTGTCCACGGCCGTGCCCCGGGGGTTTCGCCCGTGTTCCGGCCGGGTAAAGCCCCGGACCCCGCCTCCTCCACTCCGGAGGCGGCGGATTCCCCACCCCTCGGCCATGCTTTTTTATGCAGGATCAGGCGAGCGGGATCCAGCCCTGGGGCGGTTTATCCGGCCCAGGGGTGAGACACTATGCAAGGCACTGCAAAAGTAGCCGTAACTCGTCGGTTTCAAATCCCTGATCACCGGGCATGAGCCGAAGGCGCCGCGGGCAATGAAGCCTGCTCTGCGAAGGTCCTGCGGATACCGATCTGTCCGTTGACGACCCACCTGTACCGCCCCGTGCGGTGTCCGCATACTGGAATGAGTTATCCGCTTCCCGGGAACCTTTCCATCATGTAACCTGCACGAAATTTCGCGGAGGGCCAACGTCGTCCCTCGGTACTGAACATGCCACGACGACGACGGGAGAGCCGATGCGTTCCGACGCCTGGTCGCCCATGGACGGTCGACCCGCCCCCCAGGGGATGTACGACCCCCGTAACGAACACGACGCCTGCGGTGTCGGGTTCGTGGCCACCCTGACCGGTGTTGCCAGCCATGAGCTGGTGGAACAGGCGCTGACCGTACTTCGGAACCTGGAGCACCGAGGTGCCACCGGCTCCGAGCCCGACTCGGGGGACGGCGCCGGAATCCTGTTCCAGGTGCCCGACGCGTTCCTGCGCGAGGTCACCCCCTTCGAGCTGCCCGAGGCCGGCGCGTACGCCGTCGGCATCGCCTTCCTCCCCGAGGAGGAGACCTCCGAAGCCGTCTCACGCATCGAGACGATCGCCGCCGAAGAGGGACTCAACGTCCTCGGCTGGCGCGAGGTCCCCGTCACCCCCGATCTCCTCGGCAACGGCGCCCGCGCCACCATGCCTGTTTTCCGCCAGATATTCGTGGCCGACAGCGCCGGGGAGAGCGGGGAGAGCGGGGAGAGCGGGCACGGATCGGCCGCCACCGGGATCGCGCTCGACCGGAAGACCTTCGTCCTCCGCAAGCGCTCCGAGCGCGAGGCCGGCGTCTACTTCCCCTCGCTCTCCGCCCGTACCGTCGTCTACAAGGGCATGCTCACCACCGGCCAGCTGGAGCCGTTCTTCCCGGACCTCTCCGACCGCCGGCTCGCCTCCGCCGTGGCCCTCGTCCACTCGCGGTTCTCCACCAACACCTTCCCGAGCTGGCCGCTGGCCCACCCGTACCGCTTCGTCGCCCACAACGGCGAGATCAACACGGTCAAGGGCAACCGCAACTGGATGCGCGCCCGCGAGTCCCAGCTCGCCTCCGGCCTCTTCGGCGCCGCCGAGCTGGACCGGATCTTCCCGGTCTGCACGCCGGACGCCTCCGACTCCGCCTCCTTCGACGAGGTCCTGGAACTGCTCCACCTCGGCGGCCGCTCGCTGCCCCACGCGGTGCTGATGATGGTCCCCGAGGCGTGGGAGAACCACGACTCCATGGACCCGGCCCGGCGCGCCTTCTACCAGTACCACTCCACGATGATGGAGCCCTGGGACGGCCCGGCCTGTGTCACCTTCACCGACGGGGTCCAGGTCGGCGCGGTCCTGGACCGCAACGGGCTGCGCCCGGGACGGTACTGGGTCACCGACGACGGCCTGGTCGTCCTCTCCTCCGAGGTCGGCGTCCTCGACATCGACCCCGCGAAGGTCGTCCGCAAGGGCCGCCTCCAGCCCGGCCGGATGTTCCTTGTGGACACCGCCGAGCACCGCATCATCGAGGACGACGAGATCAAGGCCTCGCTGGCCGCCGAGCACCCCTACGCGGAGTGGCTCGACGCCGGGACCATCGAGCTGGAGGACCTGCCCGAGCGGGAGCACATCGTGCACACCCACGCCTCGGTCACCCGCCGCCAGCAGACCTTCGGCTACACGGAGGAGGAGCTGCGCATCATCCTCGCGCCGATGGCGAGGACCGGTGGCGAGCCCCTCGGATCCATGGGAACCGACTCCCCGATCGCGGCGATATCCCAGCGGCCCCGGCTGCTCTTCGACTACTTCACCCAGCTCTTCGCCCAGGTCACCAACCCCCCGCTGGACGCGATCCGCGAGGAACTGGTCACCTCCCTGCTCTCCACCCTCGGCCCGGCCGGCAATCTGCTGGAGCCCAACGCCGCCTCCTGCCGCAGCGTCACCCTGCCCTTCCCGGTGATCGACAACGACGAGCTGGCCAAGCTCGTCCACATCAACGCCGACGGCGACATGCCCGGGATGAAGGCCGCCACCCTCTCCGGCCTCTACCGGGTCGCGGGCGGCGGCGACGCGCTCGCCGCCCGTATCGACGCCATCTGCGCCGAGGCCGACGCGGCCATCGCGGACGGCATCCGGCTGATCGTGCTCTCCGACCGCCACTCCGACGCCGAGCACGCGCCGATCCCCTCCCTGCTCCTGACCTCCGCCGTCCACCACCACCTCATCCGCACCAAGCAGCGCACCCAGGTGGGCCTGCTGGTCGAGGCGGGCGACGTCCGCGAGGTCCACCATGTGGCGCTGCTGATCGGCTACGGCGCGGCCGCCGTCAACCCGTATCTGGCGATGGAGTCCGTCGAGGACCTGGTCCGCGCGGGCACCTTCATCGAGGGCATCGAACCCGAGCAGGCCATCCGCAATCTGATCCACGCCCTCGGCAAGGGGGTGCTGAAGGTGATGTCCAAGATGGGCATCTCCACCGTCGCCTCCTACCGGGGCGCGCAGGTCTTCGAGGCCATCGGCCTGGACGAGACCTTCGTCGAGCGGTACTTCAACGGCACCGCCAGCAAGATCGGCGGCGCGGGCCTCTCCGTCGTCGCCGACGAGGTCGCCGCCCGCCACGCCAAGGCGTACCCCGCTTCCGGCATCGCCCCGGCGCACCGCGCGCTGGACATCGGCGGCGAGTACCAGTGGCGCCGCGAGGGCGAGCCGCACCTGTTTGACCCGGACACGGTCTTCCGCCTCCAGCACTCCACCCGCAACCGCCGCTACGACATCTTCAAGCAGTACACGGACCGGGTGAACGAGCAGTCCGAGCGGCTGATGACGCTGCGCGGCCTCTTCGGCTTCAACTCCGACCGGACCCCGGTCCCGCTCGACGAGGTCGAGCCCGTCTCCGAGATCGTCAAGCGGTTCTCCACCGGCGCGATGTCGTACGGATCCATCTCCCGCGAGGCCCACGAGACCCTCGCCATCGCCATGAACCAGCTCGGCGGCAAGTCGAACACCGGCGAGGGCGGCGAGGACCCGGACCGGCTCTACGACCCCGCCCGGCGCTCCAGCATCAAGCAGGTCGCCTCCGGCCGCTTCGGCGTCACCAGCGAGTACCTCGTCAACGCCGACGACATCCAGATCAAGATGGCGCAGGGGGCCAAGCCCGGCGAGGGCGGCCAGCTCCCCGGCCACAAGGTCTACCCCTGGGTCGCCAAGACCCGGCACTCCACCCCCGGAGTCGGACTCATCTCCCCGCCGCCGCACCACGACATCTACTCCATCGAGGATCTCGCCCAGCTGATCCACGACCTCAAGAACGCCAACCCGAAGGCCCGCATCCACGTCAAGCTGGTCTCCGAGGTCGGCGTCGGCACCGTCGCCGCCGGCGTCTCCAAGGCCCACGCCGACGTGGTGCTCATCTCCGGGCACGACGGCGGCACCGGAGCCTCCCCGCTCACCAGCCTCAAGCACGCGGGCGGCCCCTGGGAGCTGGGACTCGCCGAGACCCAGCAGACCCTGCTCCTCAACGGGCTGCGCGACCGGATCGTGGTGCAGACCGACGGCCAGCTCAAGACCGGCCGCGACGTCGTCGTCGCCGCCCTGCTGGGAGCCGAGGAGTTCGGCTTCGCCACCGCCCCGCTGGTCGTCTCCGGCTGCGTCATGATGCGCGTCTGCCATCTGGACACCTGCCCGGTCGGCATCGCCACCCAGAACCCGGTGCTGCGCGACCGCTTCTCCGGCAAGGCCGAGTACGTCGTCAACTTCTTCCAGTTCATCGCCGAGGAAGTCCGCGAACTCCTCGCCGAGCTGGGCTTCCGCACCATCGAGGAGGCCGTCGGCCACGCCGAACTCCTCGACACCGAGCGGGCCGTCGACCACTTCAAGGCCCAGGGCCTCAACCTCGCCCCGCTCTTCCACGTCCCCGAGCTGCCCGCCGGGGCGGTGCGCCACGCACTGATCGAGCAGGACCACGGGCTGGCCAAGGCGCTCGACAACCAGCTGATCAGGCTGGCCGTCGACGCGCTGGGCGCGGACAGCGCCGAGAGCGCCCAGCCGGTCCGCGCCCAGGTCCCCATCCGGAACATCAACCGGACCGTCGGCACCATGCTGGGCCACGAGGTGACCCGCAGGTTCGGCGGCGCGGGCCTGCCCGACGACACCATCGACATCACCTTCACCGGCTCGGCGGGCCAGTCCTTCGGGGCCTTCCTGCCGCGCGGAGTCACCCTCCGGCTGGAGGGCGACGCCAACGACTATGTCGGCAAGGGCCTCTCCGGCGGCCGGATCGTCGTCCGCCCCGACCGGGGCGCCGACCATCTCGCCGAGTACTCCACCATCGCGGGCAACACCATCGGCTACGGAGCCACCGGCGGCGAGCTGTTCCTGCGCGGTCGCACCGGCGAGCGCTTCTGCGTCCGTAACTCCGGCGCCACCGTGATCTCCGAGGGCGTGGGCGACCACGGCTGCGAGTACATGACCGGCGGTCACGCGGTCGTCCTCGGCGAGACCGGACGCAACTTCGCGGCCGGTATGTCCGGCGGCGTCGCCTACGTCATCGACCTCGACCGGGACAACGTCAACTCCGGCAACCTGGGCGCGGTCGAGACCCTCACCGACGCCGACCGGCAGTGGCTGCACGACGCCGTGCGCCGCCACCAGGAGGAGACGGGCTCCACCGTCGCGGAGAAGCTCCTCGCCGACTGGCCCGCCGCCGCCGCCCGCTTCAGCAAGATCATCCCGACCACGTACAAGGCAGTGCTCGCCGCCAAGGACGCCGCTGAGCTGGCCGGTCTCTCCGAGCAGGAGACCACCGAGAAGATGATGGAGGCGGCGACCAATGGCTGACCCCAAGGGCTTCCTGACCACCGGGCGCGAGGTCGCGAAGACCCGTCCGGTGGGCGAGCGACTCAAGGACTGGAACGAGGTCTACGTCCCGGGCTCCCTGCTGCCGATCATCAGCAAGCAGGCCGGCCGCTGCATGGACTGCGGCATCCCCTTCTGTCACAACGGCTGCCCGCTCGGAAACCTCATCCCCGAGTGGAACGACTACGCCTACCGCGAGGACTGGGCCGCCGCGAGCGAGCGGCTGCACGCCACCAACAACTTCCCGGAGTTCACCGGGCGGCTCTGCCCCGCGCCCTGCGAGTCGGCCTGCGTCCTCGGCATCAACCAGCCCGCCGTCACCATCAAGAACGTCGAAGTCTCCATCATCGACAGGGCCTGGGACTCCGGCGACGTCACCCCGCGCCCCCCGGAGCGGCTCTCCGGCAAGACCGTGGCCGTCATCGGCTCGGGCCCGGCCGGTCTCGCCGCCGCCCAGCAGCTCACCCGGGCCGGTCACACCGTCGCCGTCTACGAGCGCGCCGACCGCATCGGCGGACTGCTGCGCTACGGCATCCCCGAGTTCAAGATGGAGAAGGTGCACATCAACCGCCGCATCGAGCAGATGCGCGCGGAGGGCACCAAGTTCCGCACCGAGGTGGAGATCGGCCGCGACATCGACGCGGCCAAGCTGCGCCGGAGGTACGACGCGGTCGTCATCGCGGCCGGCGCGACCGTCTCCCGCGATCTGCCCGTCCCCGGCCGTGAGCTGAAGGGCATCCACTTCGCGATGGAGTACCTGCCGCTCGCGAACAAGGTGTGCGAGGGCGACTTCATCGCCCCGCCGATCACCGCCGAGGGCAAGCACGTGGTCGTCATCGGCGGCGGCGACACCGGCGCCGACTGCGTGGGCACCGCCAACCGCCAGGGCGCGCTCTCCGTCACCCAGCTGGAGATCATGCCCCGGCCGGGCGACGAGCGGAGCGCGGGCCAGCCCTGGCCCACCTTCCCGATGCTCTACAAGGTCACCTCCGCCCACGAGGAGGGCGCCGAGCGGGTCTACTCCGTCTCCACCACCCACTTCGAGGGCGACGAGGACGGACAGGTCCAGGCGCTGCATCTGATCGAGGTGGAGTTCAAGAACGGCAAGCTGGAGCGGAAGCCGGGCACCGAGCGGGTGCTCCCCGCCCAGCTGGTCACCCTCGCGATGGGCTTCACCGGCACCGACCGCGCCAACGGACTGGTCGAGCAGTTCGGCCTGGAGCTGGACGAGCGCGGTAATGTGGCCCGTGACGCGGAGTTCGCGACCAACGTCGACGGTGTGTACGTCGCGGGGGACGCGGGCCGAGGCCAGTCACTGATCGTGTGGGCCATCGCCGAGGGCCGTTCCGCGGCTCGCGGAGTGGACCGCTATCTGACCGGTGCGAGCGAACTGCCCGCCCCGATCCGTCCCACGGACCGCGCGCTCACCGTCTGACGCCGGACCGCCACAGACGTCCCGTACAAAGGCGTGCGGAACTGACAACAGCGCTTGCCCCGTCCCCGACCGGATGGGCAGGCGCTGTTGCGCGTCCTCAGCCGGAGACCTCAGCCGGCTCCGACTCCTGCTCCGGCTGCCGCTCCTGCTCCGGCTTCTGCTTCCGGCCCGGCTCCGGCACGGCTTCGTCGGTACGGGGGCGCAGCAGCCGCCCCGCCAGCACCGCCGCGAGGAGCAGGGCCACCCCCACCCCGCCCAGCAGGCTCTGCCAGGCCGAGGTGAACTCGCCCGCGACCTCCGGGCCCCGGCCCGTCACCACCAGATCCGCCCGCGCCCGGTCGCCCGTCCCGGACTCCACCAGCGTCGTCAGCGCCGCGCCGAAGCCCGTCAGCACCAGCGTCCCCGCCACGCTCCGGCCCGTGCTCAGCAGCCCGGACGCCATGCCCATCCGCTCGGCGGCGACCGAGCCCAGGGCCTGGGCGTCGATCTGGCCGAGCCCGAGACCGCTGCCCGCCCCGATCAGCAGCAGCGGCAGCGCGAGCCGGGCAGGCCCCGCGTCGGGGGCCAGCGTCAGCGCCAGCGAGAAGTTGCCCACGGCCGACAGCAGCAGCGCCGTCACCGCCAGATACCGGGCCGGCAGCCCCCGGGCGACCAGCAGCCCGCCGACGGTCGGCAGCGCGAACACCGGCACCGTCATCAGCAGCATCAGCACCCCCGCGTCACCGGCCGTCAGACCGCCGGTGCCCTGGAGATACGTCGGCAGGAAGACCAGCACCCCGGTCGAGCCCAGCACGATCGACATCGCGGCGAACAGCCACCCGGAGAACAGCCGGTCGCGGATCAGCGACAGATCCAGCACCGGGTGATCGCCGCGCCGCTCCACCGCGACGAAGACCACGAGCAGCACCACGCCCGCCGCCATCGGCCCCAGCACCGAGAGGGCGCCCCAGCCGGCCCCCGCGCCCTGGGTGAGCCCGAACATCAGCAGCGCGAGACCGGCGACGAAGGAGACCACCCCCGGACGGTCCACCTTCGGCCGCGCCTCGGCCCTCGACTCCGGAATCAGCCGGGTGAGCAGCAGGATCAGCACCCCGGCGAGCCCGAAGACCAGAAACGAGGCCCGCCAGCCGAACAACCCCACCAGCGCGCCCGACAGTGTCGGGCCGATCGCTATCCCGATGCCCGCGATGGTGCCCACCAGCGCGAAGACCCTGGCCCGCGCCGCCCCCTCGTACATCGTCGCGAGAATCGTCACCCCGACCGTCATCACCGCCGCCGCGCCGACCCCGGCGACTGTCCGCGCGATGTCGAGCACGGCGATGCTCTGCCCGGCCGCCGAGGCCAGCGTCCCCGCCGCGTACAGCCCCACCCCGCCCGCGTACACCGCCCGCCGCCCGAACAGATCCCCCAGCGACCCCGCCACCAGCATCACCGAGGACGCCGCCAGCACATACCCGGTCACCACCCACTGCAACGCCGCCCCCGACGCGTCCAGATCCCGCCCGATCTCGGGCAGGGCGACGGAGGTGCCGGTCATCGCCATGGGCAGGGTGAAGTAGCCGAAGAGGACGGTGAGCAGGCCGAGTGCGGGGCGGGTCAGCTGTCGTGAGGTCATGCCCCGCACTCTTCATCCTCAACTAAGGTTGAGGTCAAGGCTCTTGAGCGGCCTCTGTGCGATCAGCCTCCCGCCATCCAGTGGTGGTGCACCTCGGAGACCGTCGGGGGTTCGCCGGACGGAGTCATGTTCTGGCGTTCGGCCACCGGCATCATGCGGGCGAAGAAGTCGTCCATGGCCTGCTGGGACTCCCAGAGGTCGAACACCTCCAGGCCCGAGGCGGAGGGTACGCAGACATGGGTCAGGCAGCCCGCGTAGGTGTCGCCCGGGAGCGCCTGGAGTTCGGCGTTGAGGGCGTCGTACTGGGCGGTGGTGACGCCGGGGAGAGAGGCGTGCATGAAGATCGCCACGGGATCCTCCTGGAGGGGCGGGACGGCGGGCCTCCCCGCCGCCGTGGTGGCGGCCTCGGTCCTGCTACCAGGACAGCACTTTCGCTCGCGGGGTGCCAAACCCGACAGAAGATGTCGGGATTGCGTGGTTGGCTCCTCGTATGACGAAGACTTCGACTTCATGGACGGACTTCGAGAGGGCGGAGCCCGCTTTCGCCGGGACCGTCAGGGCGCGGTTCGAGCGGTATCGCCACCATGTGCTCGCCACGCTCCGCAAGGACGGATCCCCGAGGGTGACCGGGCTTGAGGTGATCTTCCGGGACGGGGAGCTGTGGCTGGGCATGATGCCGGGCTCGCTCAAGGCGCTGGATCTGCGGCGCGACCCGAGGTTCGCGGTGCACGCCAATCCCGGGGCGGACGACTCCATGGACGGCGGGGACGTGAAGCTCGCGGGCCGGGCCGTCGAGGTGACGGACGAGGCGGAGGTGGCACGGTTCGGCGAGGCCATCGGGCATCCGGAGGCGTTCTGTCTCTTCCGGGCGGCGGTGGGAGAGGTGGTCCGCACCTCGGTGGAGGGGGACCGGCTGGTGATCCGCTCCTGGCGTCCCGGCGGGCCGCTCGTGACCCGCGACCGCGACTGAGCGTCAGCCGTCAGCCGTCAGCCGCCAGGGCCGCCAGCAACTGGGCGCGGCAGCGGGCGGGGGTACCCCAGGCGTCACGCAGCGGGCGGGCCTTGCGGAGGAGGCGGGCGAGGTCCAGTTCGTCGGTGTAGCCGATCGCGCCGTGCAGTTGGAGGGCGGTCAGGGCGGCGGCGTACGCGGCCTCCCCGGCGGCGGTCTTCGCGGCGGCGATGTCCACGGGGCTGAGGGTGAGCGCCGCGCCGAAGACGAGCGGACGGGCGAATTCCAGGGCGATGTGCGTATCGGCGAGACGGTGCTTGACCGCCTGGAAGGACCCGATCGGGACGCCGAACTGGCGGCGCTCCCGCACATACGCCACCGTCCGCCCCAGCAGCGCCAGCCCCAGGCCCAGACACTGCGCGGCGGTGAGCAGCCGGGCGTACGCCCCGGCCAGGGCGGCGGCCCCGGCGACCGGCTCGCCCCCGGCGAGCACCGTGCCCCCGGCGGCCGGGACCGCCGACCGTCTGGCCGGATCGGTGGCGGCCCTGAGCGGTCCGTGCCCGGGGGCCGCGCGCAGCACGGCCGCCCGCCCCGGGCCGTCGTACGACACCGTCAGCACCGTCCGCGCCGCGTCCGGGTCCAGCGCGTACACCCCGCAGCCCGGCAGCACCAGCGTCGCGGGCTCCCCGGCGAGCAGCCCGGACAGTGCCTCGGACAGAGCCCCCGGCACGGGCTCCCCGGACGGCGCCCCGGGTGCGGGCTCCCCGCACTCGGCGAGACGGCCCAGCAGCACCCCCGCCGCCACCGTCTCCACCAGCGGCCCGGGCACGGCGTGGCGGCCCAGCTCGACACAGGCCACCGCCAGCTCCACCGGCAGCCGGCCGAGCCCGCCGGATGCCTCCGGCACGGCCAGCGCGAACACCCCCGCGTCCGCCAGCCGCCGGAACAGCCCCAGGCCGGGGCCGTGGTCGCCCGCCGCCCAGGCGGCGGGGGGCGGCGGGGCCCCCCCCCCCGCCAGCGGGGGGGCCCGCCGACCGCCCGACCCCCCCCGCTCCTCCCCCCCCCCGCAAAGCCCCCGCGGCGGCCCCTTC
>NZ_BMWG01000023.1:130441-150531 GCF_014651115.1 Streptomyces inusitatus
CAAACACCGACAGGCCCCCCCCCCCCCTCCCCCCCCCCCCCCCCCCCGCGGGACCACCCCCGGGCGGGGGCCGTGGCCCCCCGCCGCCCAGGCGGCGCCGGCCGACGGGACCCCCGCCGACGACAGCGAGGCGTCCAGCGAACGGCCGAACGCCCGCTGCTCGTCCGTCAGCGCGAAACGCATCAGCGGCGTCCCTTCGGCAGTCCGAGCAGCCGCTCGGCGACGATGTCCCGCTGGATCTCATTGGTCCCGGCGTAGATGGGCCCGGCCAGGGCGAAGAGATGCCCCTCGGCCCACGGGGAGCCCGCGAAGCCGCCCTCCTCGCCCAGCAGATCGAGCGCCGTCTCATGGATCGCGAGATCCAGCTCCGACCAGAAGACCTTGTTCATGCTGGACTCCGCCCCGATCGCCTCGCCCCGCGCGAACCGCGCCGCCCCCGCCGAGGCGAACAGCTGATAGGCGCGCGCCCCGATCACGGCGTCCGCCACCCGCGCGGCCAGCGCGCCGTCCACCGCCCGGCCGCCCGGCGAGGCGTCCGCCGCCCCCGCCGCCGTCCCCGCCGAGGCCCGCCACCGCCGTACGAGCCGGTCC
Source organism: Streptomyces inusitatus (assembly GCF_014651115.1). Taxonomy (GTDB): domain Bacteria; phylum Actinomycetota; class Actinomycetes; order Streptomycetales; family Streptomycetaceae; genus Streptomyces; species Streptomyces amakusaensis. Next base: position 131,033 of record NZ_BMWG01000023.1, read on the forward strand.
GCCGCCGCCAGAAACCGCCCGGGCGACCGGAGGGTCAGCCCCCGCTCGTCGCCGGTCGCCGACATCGCGATCCGCCAGCCCTGCCCGGGCTCCCCGATCAGATCCTCGTCCGGCACGAAGACCCGGTCGAGGGTGAGTTCGGCGAACGCGGGCCTCCCGTCGAGCCGCCCGACCGGACGGACCGTCACCCCCTCGGCCCCCAGGTCGAACATCAGACAGCTCAGCCCCTGGTGCGGCCGTGCCGCCCCCGGGTCCGTACGGAAGATCCCGAAGGCGCGGTCGGCGAAGGCGGCCCGCGAGGACCAGGTCTTCCGGCCCGTCAGCAGCCAGCCCCCGGCCGTCCGCACCGCCCGCGACCGCAGCGCCGCGAGATCCGACCCGGCCTCCGGCTCCGACCACGCCTGCGCCCAGATCTCCTCGCCGCCCGCCATCGGCGGCAGCACCCGGGCCCGCTGCTCCTCGGTGCCGTGGTCGAAGAGCGTGGGCGCGAGCAGACAGATCCCGTTCTGCGAGACCCGGCCGGGCGCGCCCGCCGCGTAGTACTCCTCCTCGAAGAGCAGCCACCGCACCAGATCCGCGCCCCGCCCCCCGTACCGCTCGGGCCAGGAGACCGCCGACCAGCGGCCGGCCGCCAGCTCCGCCTCCCACGCGCGGTGCGCCGCGAAGCCCTCCCGGGTCTCCAGCGACGGCAGCGGCGTCCGGGGCACCCGGGCCGCGAGCCACTCCCGGGCCTCGGCCCGGAATTCCTCGTCCTCGGGGGAGTGGCGCAGATCCATGCGTACACACATCCTTCCCTAACAAGTGTTTGGTAGGTTAACGTGCGAAGGTGGCCGACGACAGTGCGAGGACGCGCGAGGAGCCCGGCGGTACGGGAGGGGCGCCCCCGCTCCCGCCCCCGCCCCCGTATGTGCCCGGGCACGGCCTCCTCGCGGGCCGCACCGCCGTGATCACCGCCGCCGCCGGCACGGGCATCGGCGGCGCGACCGCCCGCAGATTCCTTGAGGAGGGCGCGCGGATCCTCCTCAGCGACGCCCATCCGCGCAGACTGGCCGAGACCCGGGCCGCCCTCGCCGAGGAGTTCGGCGACCGCGCGGTCGCCGCCCACCCCTGCGACGTCACCGACGAGACCCAGGTCGGGGCGCTCTTCCGGCGGACCGCCGAGGAACACGGCGGACTCGACATCGTCGTCAACAACGCCGGGCTCGGCGGCACCGCACCCCTGACCGAGATGACCGACACCCAGTGGGACCGCGTCCTCGACGTCACCCTGAACGGCACCTTCCGCTGCGTCCGCGCCGCGCTGCGCTCCTTCCGGGCCGCCGGCCGGCCCGGAGTGATCGTCAACAACTCCTCCGTGCTCGGCTGGCGCGCCCAGGCGGGCCAGGCCCACTACGCCGCCGCGAAGGCCGGGGTCATGGCCCTCACCCGCTGCGCCGCGATCGAGGCCGCCGGATACGGCGTACGGATCAACGCGGTCGCCCCCAGCCTCGCCCGCCACCCCCATCTGGCGAAGGTCACCTCCGCCGCGCTCCTCGACGAACTCGCCGCGAAGGAGGCCTTCGGCCGGCCCGCCGAGCCCTGGGAGATCGCCAACACCATCGTCTTCCTGGCCAGCGACTACTCCTCGTACCTCACCGGCGAGGTGCTCTCCGTCAGCGGCCAGCGCGCTTGAGCCGTGAGCCGGGAGCGGAGAATGGGCCCGTGCCGAACACGAAGAAGACCCAGGCGAGCGCCCCCTCCCCCGAGCGCCGCCGCGAGCTCCTCGCCGTCGCCGCCGAGGTGTTCGCCGCCCAGGGCTACGACGCCACCACCGTGCGCCGGATCGCGGACGAGGCGGGCCTGCTGGCCGGCAGCCTCTACTACCACTTCGACTCCAAGGAATCGATGCTGGACGAGATCCTCGCCACCTTCCTGGACGAGCTGTGGCAGGGGTACGACACCGTCCTCGACGCCGCTCTCGGCCCCCGGGAGACCATCGAGGCCCTGGTCACCGAGTCCTTCCGGGAGATCGACCGGCACCGTGCCGCCGTCGCCATCTACCAGCGCGAGAACCGGCGTCTCGCCGAGCTGCCCCGCTTCCGCTATCTCGCCGAGTCGCAGAGCAGATTCGAGCACGTCTGGCTCGGAACGCTGGAGCGCGGGGTCGCCGAGCGGGTGTTCCGCGCCGATCTGGACGTACGGCTCACCTACCGGTTCGTCCGCGACACGGTGTGGGTCGCCGCGTCCTGGTACCGGCCGGGCGGCCGGCACAGCCCCGAGGAGATCGCCCGTCAGTATCTGTCGATGGTGCTGGACGGGATCGCCGTACGGTAGTCACCCACCGAGGAGTCCCCATGGGCGAGGCCTACATACTGGACGCGGTACGCACCCCGGTCGGCCGGCGCGGCGGCGCTCTCGCCGCCGTCCACCCCGCCGATCTCGGCGCGCATGTGCTCGCCGAGCTGGTCCGCCGCTCGGGGGTGGACCCCGCCGCCGTCGACGACGTCGTCCTCGGCTGTCTGGACACGGTGGGCCCGCAGGCCGGCGACATCGCCCGGACCGCGTGGCTGGCGGCCGGGCTCCCCGAGGAGGTGCCCGGGGTGACCGTCGACCGGCAGTGCGGATCGTCGCAGCAGGCCGTGCACTTCGCCGCGCAGGCCGTGCTCTCCGGCACCCAGGACCTGGTCGTCGCGGGCGGCGTGCAGAGCATGTCCACGATCCCCATCGCCTTCGCCTCCCGGCGGGCGGCCGAGCCGCTGGGGCTGACCGAGGGCCCCTTCGCGGGCAGCGCGGGCTGGCGGGCCCGCTACGGCGACCGGCCCGTCGACCAGTTCCACGGCGCGGAGCTGATCGCCACGGAGTGGGGCATCACCCGGGAGGACCAGGAGGAGTTCGCCCTCCGCTCCCACCGGCGGGCCCTCCGCGCCCTCGACGAGGGCCGCTTCGACCGGGAGACGGTCGCCTACGGCCCCTGCACCGCCGACGAGGGACCGCGCCGCGACACCGGCGCGGCGAGGATGGCCGCGCTCCGGCCGGTCGTCGCGGGCGGCACGATCACGGCCGCCTGCTCGTCCCAGCTCTCCGACGGGGCCGCCGCGCTGCTGATCGCGAGCGAACGCGCCGTACGGGACCACGGACTCACCCCCCGCGCCCGCGTCCACCATCTCTCGGTCCGGGGCGAGGACCCCATCCGGATGCTCTCCGCCCCGATCCCGGCGACGGCGCACGCCCTGCGGAAGACCGGCATGTCCATCCACGACATGGATCTGATCGAGGTCAACGAGGCCTTCGCCCCCGTGGTGCTGGCCTGGATCGAGGAGACCGGCGCGGACCCGGGGAAGGTCAACGTCAACGGCGGGGCGATCGCCCTGGGCCACCCGCTGGGCGCGACCGGAACCCGCCTCATGACCACACTCCTGCACGAACTGGAGCGCACCGGCGGCCGGTTCGGCCTCCAGACCATGTGCGAGGGCGGCGGCCAGGCGAACGTCACCGTGATCGAACGGCTCTGAGCCCCGCCGGGGCCGCCGCCCGCCGGGGCGGCGGCGCGAGGGCCCGGCGGGGGAGGGGACGCCCGGCTTCGCGCCGGGGCGCGGATGCGGTACCGGCCGCCCCGCGCCCGCCCCCGTACCCCGGCGCGAGGCGTCAGACCCCGCGCCTCACACGCCCTCGCCGGCGGGGAGCCCGATCGGGTTCGGGAAGCGGAGCGTCCGCGCGACGGTCTCCGCCAAGGGGCCCAGGGCCCCGGTGAGTTCCCCGAGGTCGACCCCGGCCCAGGGGCGGGCCGCCGCGCGGTCCGTGGCCTCCTCGATCTCCGCGAGGGTCCGCCGCCCCTCCTCCGTCGCCCGTCCGTCCGGGGCCAGCAGCCCCCGCTCCACCAGCCGGCGGACCGCCGCGTCCCACTCGGGATCCGTCCAGCCCCGGTAGGGCTGGAGCTCACTGCGCGGCAGATCGATCCCGACCCGCAGCGTGAGGATCTCGCAGCCGTCCAGATCCGCCGCGACCTGCGCCGCCACATGGCCGTCCCCCCGGTGCTCGCGCAGGATCGTGGCGGCGTGCCAGAGTCGGTCCAGCGGGTCCTCGGGCCAGGGCAGCGCGACATTGGCGGCGGTCAGCGGACGCCCGGTGCAGTCCGGCGCGACGGCGGCCCCGGCGAGCAGCTCCGCCGCCCGCGCCACCTCCTTCTCCTGGCCCGAGAGCAGCCGGGCGAGCGCCGCCCGGGCCCCCGCCCGGCGTACCTCCAGCGCCCGTTCGGGGCTGACGGTCTCCCAGACCGAGGGCAGCGCCTGGGCCACCATCGACGGGGCGAACGAGCAGAACGCGGCCGTGACCGGCTCGGGGGCCGACACCCCGAGCGGCGCGGACCGCCCGGCGAAATAGCCGCGCCAGAAGCCGCGCAGCCCGGCCTCCTCGAACCCGTTGACGGCCTCGGGGGAGAAATAGGTGACGGCGTGGATCGGTTCGAACAGGGCCCACAGACGGCGGGGCGTGATGACGGCGGTGTCAGCGATGGCTTCCATGGGCGGCATTTTGCCGGGCCCCGCGAACGCCCACGGACCCCTCGCGCCGGGGGAGGGCCGCTCCGGGGCGGCGGGCCCGGCCCCGGCGGACGGAGCCGAGACAAGCAGATAAGAACGCCGGAACCTCAGCCGGGCAGGCCCCGGCCCTGCGGCCGTGTCCACGGGCCGCTCTCGCGGGCCGCCCGCCGGACCCCGTCCCGGAGCTGTGTTCGTGGTGGTCAACCGACCCCGTTACACCTGTCCGGGGGACACGGCAGCGCCCGTACCGTCTCCGCCGCCTCCGCCATGATCCGCTCCAGCAGCTCGGCACAGCTCGGCAGATCCTCGATCACCCCCGCCACCTGCCCCGAGGCCATCACCCCCAGATCGGCGCGCCCCTGCACCATCGAGGCGCGCAGCAGCATCGGCGCGTTCGCGGCGAGCAGCGTCTGCGCCCAGGTCAGCTCCCTGCCGTGCCGCGCCGCCAGCCCCTCGCGGACCATCGACGCCCACGAGAGCCCCGACAGCCGCCGGAAGGCGGCGGCGTGCCGCACCGCCGCCGCCAGCGTCCGCGCGCGGCCCCGGCCCTCCAGGGAGCGGACCAGCTCGGTACGGAGCATCCGGTGCGGCAGCCCGTCCACGGCCCGGGTCACCGTCACATCCGTCACCGCCGCCGCCAGATAGCGGGCTTTGACCGCGTCCGGCACCGGGGAGTCGGAGGTGAGCAGGAACCGGGTGCCCATCGCGATGCCCGCCGCGCCCAGCGCCAGCGCCGCCACCAGCCCCCGCCCGTCGCGGAAGCCGCCGGCCGCGACGACCGGGACGGGGACGGCGTCCACCACCTGCGGCAGCAGTACGGTCGTGGCCACCTCACCGGTGTGCCCGCCGCCCTCCCCGCCCTGCACGATCACCGCGTCGGCGCCCCAGGCGACCACCTTCTCCGCGTGCCGGCGCGCACCGACGGAGGGGATCACCACCACGCCCGCGTCCTTGAGTTCGGCGATCAGCCCACGGGAGGGCGCGAGCGCGAAGGACGCCACTCGCACCCCCTCGTCGACGATGATCCGCACCCGCTCGCGGGCGTCCGTCGCGTCCGCGCGCAGATTGACGCCGAAGGGCAGACCGCCGGTACGGGAGCGCACCTCGCGCACGGCCCGGCGCAGCTCCCCGGTGGTCATCGTCGCCGAGGCCAGGATCCCGAGCGCGCCCGCGCGGGCGGCGGCGGCGACCAGCCGGGGCCCGGCCACCCACCCCATCCCGGTCTGGACGACCGGATGCCGTACCCCCGTCAGCTCGGTGAGCGCCGTCCTCATCGCGCCACCGCCCCGATCTCCCGGTCCCGCAGCCCCTCCGGGTCGAGGACCTCGCGGATCAGCCGCAGCTCCCCGGGGCCGGGGTCGCGGGTGTACGGGAGGGGCTCGGGGACGGTCAGCGCGAAGCCGGTCGCGGCCCGGACCCGGTCCAGGGTGACCCCCGGGTGCAGGGAGGCCAGCCGCATCGAGCGGTCGGGGGTCTCGAAGTCGAAGACCCCCAGGTCGGAGACGACGCGCGGGATCCGGTGGTAGCGGCTCGCGCTCGGCCCGGCCGCCGCCGCCCGGTCGTACCCCACCCCGCAGACCATGTCGACCCGTGTCACGAAGACCCGGGGCGAGTGCCGGGGGACCCAGTAGCTCACCGGGTGGTTGAGCGTGTTGACGGGCGCGCCCCGCACCCCGAGCAGCTGGCGCTCGGGGGGCTCCCCGCCGCCGATGCGGGAGATGTTCTGGTTGCCGTGCCGGTCGAGCTGGCTCGCGCCCATCATCACGTGCCGCCGTCCGCCACTGACCAGCTCCAGATGCCGGCGGTACGGCAGCCAGCCCTCCACCGAGCCGTCCTCCCCGGTCAGCAGGGCCTCGCCGTCGGTGAGAAGGAGGTCGGGGGAGAAGGTCAGCCGGGCGAGCCGGGCCCCGAGGGAGGGGATCAGGCCGATCGGGCTCGCCAGCACCTCCCCGTCGCCGCGCCAGGCCTCGGCGCAGGCGACGACGCAGTGCTCGGCGCGCGACACGGCGCTCCCGCCGCCGTGCTGGTTCCCGTCGTTCCCGTCGTTCCGGCCGTTCCCGTCGTTCTGGTCTCCGGTCATCGGGTCCGCTCCTGGTGCCAGCTCTCGACGGCGGCCTGGTACGCCTTCTCGTCGCCCTGGAGGAACCTCTCGGCGAAGGCGTCCCACGGGGTGGTCGCGTACATCCGCTGGAACGCCTCGTCCCGGCCGTGGCCGGGGGCGCAGGAGGTGAAGTGCGCGCCGTTCGGGGTCTCCACCACGCCGGTGACCGAGTGCCGCCCGATCAGCAGCGTCTGCGGCACCGCGCCCGCGAAGCCGTCCACCAGCCGCTCGCAGGAGAGATACGCGCGCTCCGCCGCCGCGCAGAACAGATCGTCGAAGTACGGGTCGGGGCCGAGGTACTGGCCGTTGCCGTGCCGGTCGGCCCGGTCGAGATGGACCAGCGCCGCGTCCATCCGCAGGGCGGGCACGGCGACGAACTCCTCGCCGTCCTCGTACGGCGATACGACCGTGCGCAGCTCCGGGCTGACCCGCATGACGTCCGAGCCGAGACCGGCTCGTACCGGCAGGAAGGGCAGCCGGTTGGCGGCGGCGCGCAGCCCCCACAGGAACATGGCCTCGTCGATCTCGGTCAGGGCGAGGCCGCCGCGCTCGCGGGCGGCGCGGTAGTGCGGTTCGAGGGGTACGGAGTCGAGGGTGACGAAGGGGGCGATCAGCCGGCGGATCCGGCCGGCGGCGGCGAGGAGCCCGATGTCGGGGCCGCCGCAGGAGATCACGGTCAGCTCGGTGACGTCGGTCCTGAGCAGCGCCCGCACCAGGGCCATCGGCTTGCGGCGCGAGCCCCAGCCGCCGATCCCGATCGTCATCCCGCTGCGCAGCTCTCCCACGGCCCGCTCGGGCGTCATGGTCTTGTCGCTCATGCCGGAGTCCCCTTCCCGAAGGTGTCGCGGACCCGTGCGGCGGTCCCGTCGAGGGCGGCCTCGAAGGTGAAGCCCTGCTCGTAGCGGTAGTCGCGGCGGACGTCGGCCGGGTCGATGCCGTTGAGGGCCGCCTTGGCCAGCCGGATCAGGGTGCCGTCCTTGCGGGCGATCTCGGACGCCAGCTCCAGGGCCGCACCCGCGAGTTCGCCGGGCGGCACCACCCGCCAGACCGAGCCGTGCCGGTGCAGTTCGGCGGCGGTCGCGGTGCGCGAGGTGTAGTACAGGGCGCGCATCAGATGCCGGGGGACCAGCCGGGCCAGATGGGTGCCTGCGCCGAGCGCGCCCCGGTCCAGCTCCGGCAGTCCGAAGACGGCGTCGTCGGCGGCGACGATCGCGTCCGCGTTGCCGACGAGCCCGACGCCGCCGCCGAGACAGAAGCCCTGGACGGCGGCGACGACCGGCACCTCGCACTCGTACACGGCGGCGAACGCCTCGAAACAGCCCCGGTTGGCCCCGAGCAGCGCGCCGTGGCCCGGGTCGCGCCGGATCTCCTTCAGGTCCACGCCCGCGTTGAAGCCCCGGCCGGCGGCGGCCAGCACGACGCAGCGGATGCCCGGGTCGCGGCCCGCCGCGCGGACCGCGTCCGCGAGGGCGTGCCAGCCGCGCACGGGAAGGGCGTTGACGGGCGGGTAGTCGGCCGTGATGACGCGGACGCCGTCGGCGGGGTTCGCGGTGGAGACACCCATGACAGGATCAGCTACCTTTCCACCAAACGTTTGTTAGGTGGGGAAGGTAGCAGCCGATGGAGCTGTACGGGAGGGTCGCCGTCGTCACCGGCGGTACGCGCGGAGTCGGCGCGGGCATCGCGCGGGCCTTTCTGCGCGCGGGCGCGACGGTGGTGATCTGCGCCCGCAGACCGCCCGAAGCGCCCGTCGCCGGGGCCGAGTTCGTCCCGCTGGACCTGCGCGACCCGGCCGCGACGGGCCCCTTCTTCGACGCGGTCGCCGAGCGGCACGGCCGGCTCGACACCCTCGTCAACAACGCGGGCGGCACCCCGCCCCGGCTGCTCGCCGACGGCACGGCGGCCCAGCACGCCCGGGTCCTCGAACTCAACCTCACCGCCCCGCTGGCCGCCTCGCTCGCCGCCCGCCCCCATCTGCGGGCGGCGCGCGGCTCGATCGTGATGATCGGCAGCGTCAGCGGCGGCCGGGCCTCGCCGGGCTCGGCGGCGTACGGCGCTGCCAAGGCCGGGCTGGAGTCGCTGGCCCGCTCGATGGCCGTGGAGTGGGCCCCGGAGATACGCGTCAACACCCTGGTCCTCGGCATGGTCCGCACCGAACTCGCCCGGCTGCACTACGGGGACGAGGACGGCGTCGCGGCCGTCGGCCGGACGGTGCCGCTGGGGCGGCTCGCGGAGCCCGCCGACGCGGGCGATGCGGCGGTCTTCCTCGCCTCGGCGCGGGCGGGCTATGTGAGCGGGGCCGCTCTGCATCTGCACGGCGGCGGGGAGCGCCCCGCCTTCCTCGACGCCGCGACATGTCGACAAAGAGGCGAAGGTGACATGACATGAGGGGAGAGTTGGGATGACGGGCATCTGCGCGGGCCGGGTGGTGGCGGTGACCGGGGCCGGCCGGGGGCTGGGCCGCGCCCACGCCCTGGCGTTCGCCGCCGAGGGCGCGAGGGTCGTCGTCAACGACCTGGGGGCCGCCCGGGACGGCTCCGGGGCCTCGGGCGACCCGGCGCGCTCGGTGGTCGCCGAGATCGAGGCGGCGGGCGGCCGGGCGGTGGCCCACGACGGCGACATCGCTGCGGAGCGCGGCGCGTCCTCGCTGATCGCCACCGCCCTGGAGACCTACGGCCGGCTCGACACCCTCGTCAACAACGCGGGCTTCCTGCGCGACCGGATGCTCGTCAACCTCGCCGACGAGGACTGGGACGCGGTGCTCCGCGTCCATCTCACCGGCCACTTCCTGCCGCTCCGGCACGCCGCCGCCCACTGGCGCGCCGAGTCCCGGGCGGGCCGCCCGGTGGCCGCCCGGGTGGTCAACACCACCTCGGGCGCGGGGCTCATGGGCAGCGTCGGCCAGGGCAACTACGCGGCGGCCAAGGCCGGGATCGTCGCCCTCACCCTCGTCGCCTCGGCCGAACTGGCCCGCTACGGCGTCCAGGTCAACGCGATCGCCCCGGCGGCCAGGACCCGGATGACCGAAGAGGTGTTCACCGCGCTGACCGCGCCGCCCGAGGATGTCTCCCCGCTCGTCGTATGGCTCGGCTCCGCCGCCAGTACGGGGGTGACCGGCCGGGTCTTCGAGGCCGAGGCGGGCCGGATCACCGTCATGGAGGGCTGGCGCCCGGGCCCCACCGCCCGGAACCCGGCCCGCTGGACCCCCGCCGGAGCGGGCGAGGCCGCCCGCCGCCTCCTCGCCGACACCCCGCCGCCCCCTCCCGTCTACGGCGTCCGCTGACCCGCCCCCGGGGGCGTCCGCGCGCCGTCGGCACCCAGCACGGCACCGGGCACGGCCCTCAGCCGCTCCAGCACGTCCGCCCCGAACGCCCGCAGCGCCGGATCCCCGCCCGCCGCCCACTCCGCCGCCGCCGCGAAGGTCTCCTCGTCGCCCCGCCCGCCCAGGGTCAGCACCTGCTCCCGCCAGTTGTCGTTCCCCCGCTCCCCGTCGCGCAGCGCCCGCGCGGCCAGCTCGGCGGCGGGCGTCCTGATTCCCAGCGAGACCTCCAGGGCGGTCGCGATCGCCGCGTGCCCGGTCTGCCGGTCCGCCCCCGCGCCCGGCCTCCCGTCCCGCAGCAGTTCGACCACGACGGTCGTACCGCCGTCCTCCGCCACTCGCCGCACGACCAGCTCGTGCCCCTCGCCGTACGCCTCCAGCAGTCCGGCGCGCAACTCCCCCTCGACATCGCGAATCAGCCACTCGTGGGCCTCCGCCAGCGCCGCCCGCCGCCCCGCCTCGCCCACCCCCCGGTCCAGCAGCGCCCGTACGGCGGGCCACGAGCCCCGGCGCACCGCCAGCACCAGCGGCGGCACCCCGTGCCCGTCGGGCAGCTCCGGGTCCGCGCCGAACTCCAGCAGGGTGCGGACCGTCCGCCCGTTCCCCCGGGTCGCCGCCCAGACCAGCGCGGTCAGGCCGTGCGCCTCCCGGAGATCGGGCCGCGCCCCCGCCGCGAGCAGCGCCCGTACGGTCTCCTCGTGGTCCCGGACGGCCGCCCCGCACAGCGGCAGATCGCCGCCCGCGCCCCCGTCCTCCTCCGTGTCCCCGCTCGCCCGGTCGGGGTCCGCCCCCGCCGCCAGCAGCAGCCGGACGATTCCGGTCCGATTGTCGGTGGCCGCCCGGTACAGGGCGGTCTCGCCATCCTCGTCCGCCGTCTCGGCCGATGTCCCGGACCGCAACAGCCGTACGACGGCGTCCTCGTCGCCCCCGTACACGGCCTCGAACACTCTCTCCACCTCGTCACTCATGCGAGGAGAGTAGGGAACCCGGCTCAGTCGCCGCATTCGAGAATGGTCCGGCACAGCCCGCACCGCGCCCTCACCCGTCCCCGGGCCGGCACCCGGATGCGCTGATGGCAGGTGGGGCAGGCGAAGGAGACCCGGGGCCCGTCCGGCCCCGGCTCCACGGCGTAACCCCCGTCCTCGGAGACGACGGTCGCCCCGCGCTCGGCCGCCCGCCGCACATCCCTGGCGTAGCGGTGCCGGCCCGCCCACCCCGCCGTCGTCAGCGGCGGACGCCGGGCCTCCCGCAGCGCCAGGGCGCGGCCCTTGGTGTACGCGGTGTACGCCTGCGGGCTGGTGAACCACGGCGAGGGGTCCTCGCCGAACGCGAGCGCCCGCCCGGCCAGTACGTAGCCGAACTCCTCGGGGGTGAGATACCCGAGCTTCTGGCTGGTCAGCCGGTCCTCCCGGAAGGCGTCCAGAAGCAGCCAGCCCGCCCCGAGATAGGCCGTCACGGTGTCGGTGAGGATCTCGTTGTCCCGGGTGCCGGGGAAGGAGAGATCGAGCCGGTGCAGCAGCACATGAGTGATCTCATGGGCCAGCGCCGCGCCGATGTCCCGGCGATGGACGCGGAAGCGGTCGTTCAGCTCGATGAAGTACTCCGGCCCCGCCGTCAGCTCCACGCTCGCCGCGTGGTCCATCTCCCGGAAGCTCACGATCATCCGGGCGTCCGGCAGCCGCAGATGCCGCACCAGGGAGCGGGCCACGGACTGCGCGCCGAGGTGCGGATCCTCGCCGTCGCCGAAGGCCACGTCGGCGGGGAGCACGCTGGGCGCGTACGACAGCACCCCCTCCGGCGAGAGCCGCCGATAGAGCGCGGTGATCGCCGCCCGCACCGTTTCGAGATGCGGATAGCCGTGCACGACCTCGCTGTCCCGCGCCCCCATGCCCCACCCCCGCACCCCGGCCGGTACCCGCAAGCGTAGCCATCCCCCGCGCACGGTGGCCGAAATCTGCTCCTTGTGGCGCGCCGGGCGCACTCCCCATAATCCCGATCATCGCCTTGTCGGGCTCATGTCAGACGGCTACCCCCGCCCTGCCATGGCCCGACCCGGGCGGCCCACCTCAACCCCCCATGAAGGGCAGGCCGTTGAAGCTTCTCAGTGCGCTCAAGCGAACCGCAGTCGTCGGAGCCGTCATGCTCGCGGCTGCCGCCACTCTCCAGCCCGTCGCCACGGCCGCCGCCGGCGCGGCCCCGCCCGTCGTCGGCGGAACCCGGGCCGCCCAGGGAGAGTTCCCCTTCATGGTCCGGCTCTCCATGGGCTGTGGCGGCTCCCTGCTCACCCAGCAGATAGTCCTGACCGCCGCGCACTGCGTGAACGGCTCCGGCAACAACACCACCATCACCGCCACCGCCGGTGTCGTGGACCTCCAGAGCACCAGCGCGATCAAGGTCAAGTCCACCAAGGTCCTCCAGGCCCCCGGCTACAACGGCACCGGCAAGGACTGGGCGCTGATCAAGCTCGCCTCGCCGATCAACCGGGCCACCCTGAAGATCGCCGACACCAACGCCTACGACAACGGCACCTTCACCGTCGCCGGCTGGGGTTCGGCCCGCGAGGGCGGCGCACAGCAGCGCTACCTCCTCAAGGCCCAGGTCCCGTTCGTCTCGGACGCCTCCTGCGGCCAGTCCTACCCGGGCCTCGTCGACGAGGAGGAGATCTGCGCCGGCTACACCCAGGGCGGCGTCGACACCTGCCAGGGTGACTCCGGCGGCCCGATGTTCCGCCGCGACAACAACAACGAGTGGGTCCAGGTCGGCATCGTGAGCTGGGGCCAGGGCTGCGCCCGGCCCAACTACCCCGGCGTCTACGCCGAGGTCTCCCACTTCGCCGCGGACATCCAGGCCGCCGCCGCGACCCTCTAATCCCTAGGGCGACCCCTTCGCACCATCGGCGGGGCAGGCAGCGGACGCGTCAGTCCCGCACCTGCCCCGCCTTCCGTCCCCGGGCGCGCACCCTCTCCCGGCGCGGACCGGCCCCTACGAGCGTGCGAGCCGTACGAGAATCCCGTCACCGCCGAGGAGGACGAGCGTGCACGCGAGCGATGCCGGTCCCAGCCGCAGGACCGTGGTGGCGGCCACCGCCCTGGCCGGCGCCTCGGCCGCCGTCGGCGCGCCCGGCCCCTCCGCTTCGGCGGCCACCGCCGGGACCGGCCTGATCACGCTGCGCTCGCCACAGCTCGAAGTCCTGGTCGACAGCGGTTTCCCGAGCGTCGTCTCGTACACCGACCGGTCCACCGGGGCCAGGCTGTACGGCCGCCCGGCCCCGGTCACCTCTCTGCTCGTCGACTCCGCCGCCCGCACCCCGGACCGGATCACCGCCCGCGCCCGCCGCGACCGGGCCGCGTACACCCTCGCCCTCGGCCCCACCGAGATCGATGTGGAGATCCGCGTCGAGGGACGGCGGGTCCACTGGCGGGTCACCCGCATCGCCGACACCGAAGCGCTGCGCGTCGGCACCCTGGAGATCCCCGGCCTGGCACTGCTCTCCGTACGCGCCGACCAGCCCGGCGCGGCCCTGCGCGCCGCCCGGATCCAGCTCGACAAGGCGGGCGACGGCGACACCACGATCGTCCTCGCCGACATCGACACCGACCTCCCCCTGTCCGGGACCGGGCCGGTCGGCTGCGCCTACGCCGTCCTCTCCCACGATCTCCTCGGCGGCGCGATCGAGACCAACACCTGCTACGACAAACCCACCGGCGCGGCGGGCACCACCTGGGAGAACGGCCGGCTCCAGAGGCGGACGACCGTCCGGGACGGAGAGGTCTCCGTCAGCCTCACCCCCGGCCAGTGGACCCACCGCGCGGCGACCTCGCCCGTCGACGCGGTCGAGCCCCTCCCGTACGCCACCGTCGTCATCACCCGCGACCGCAACGGCGACGGCGTCGTGGACTGGCAGGACGCGGCCATCGCCTTCCGCGACATCATGGTCAGCCCGCTGGGCGCCGAGGAACAGCATCTGAGGGTCGTCCCGCACATCCCCTTCAACTTCGCCTCCCAGGCCACCAACCCCTTTCTCGCCACCCTCGACCAGGTCAAAAGGATCTCGCTGGCGACGGACGGACTGCGGCAGTACACCCTCCTCAAGGGCTACCAGTCCGAGGGCCACGACTCGGCGCACCCCGACTACGCGGGCAACCACAACAGACGGGCGGGCGGCCTCGCCGACCTCAACACCCTCCTCCGCCGGGGCCGCCGCTGGGGCAGCGACTTCGGCGTCCATGTGAACGCCACCGAGTCCTACCCGGTCGCCCGCGCCTTCTCCGAGACCCTGGTCGACAAGACGAACGAGCAGTGGGACTGGCTGGATCAGTCCTACCGCATCGACCAGCGCCGCGATCTGGTCAGCGGCGACATCGTCCGCCGCTTCGCCGCGCTGCGTGCCGAGACCGACCCCGCGCTGAACACGCTCTACATCGACGTCTTCCGCGAGTCGGGCTGGACCTCGGACCGGCTCCAGCGCGCCCTGCGCGAACAGGGCTGGCGGATCACCACCGAGTGGGGCCACGGCCTGGAGCGCTCCTCGCTGTGGGCGCACTGGGCCACCGAGACCGACTACGGCCCCGACACCGCGCGCGGCGTCAACTCCCGGCTCGTCCGCTTCATCCGCAACCACCAGAAGGACGTCTTCGCCGACCGCTGGCCGACCCTGCTCGGCATCCCCCGCACCGGGAACTACGAGGGCTGGGTCGGCAAGACCGACTGGACCGTCTTCTACCGGCTGATCTGGACCGACTCGCTGCCCGCCAAATACCTCCAGGCGTATCCGATCAAGCGCTGGACCGAGCACGAGATCACCTTCTTCGGCCCGGGAGCCGTCTCCGTCTCCGACACCGGGGGAGTCCGCCGGATCGAGACCGACGGCCGGACGGTCTACGACGGGGGCGTCTACCTCCTCCCCTGGGAACCGCGCCGCGCCCAGGACCCCGACCGGCTCTACCACTACAACCCCGGCGGCGGCACCAGCACCTGGCGCCTGCCGCGCGGCTGGTCCGGCGCGTCGGAAGTGGTGCTGTACCGCCTCACCGACCAGGGCCGGGTGTACGAGCGCGAACTCGCCGTCCGGTCCGGCCGGATCACCGTCGACGCCCTGCCCGACCAGCCGTACGTCGTCCACCGCACCCGCGCCCGCGCGGTCGGCGACCCCGGCTGGGGCGAGGCGACCCCCCTGCACGACCCCGGCTTCCACTCCGGCGCACTCGACGGCTGGCGGACCCGCGGCCCAGCCTCCGTACGGCGCAGCGCCCTCGGCGACTACGAGCTGGTGATCGCGGCGGGCGCGGCGGCCTCCGTGGGCCAGCGGCTGGACCGGCTCCCGCCCGGCGACTACGCGGCCTCCGTCCAGGTCGAGGTCGGCGAGCGCGCGGGCGAACGCCGCCGGGCGAGCCTGGAGATCCGTACGGCCGACGGGGTGACCGCCGTGAACTGGACCGACGTCTCCACCGCGGGCAACTTCGTCGCCGCCGACCGCAAACACGGCACCCGCTTCCAGCGCATGCTCACCCACTTCACCGTCCCCGACGGCGGCGGCCCGGTCACCCTCGCCCTGCGCGCGGAGGCCGGCGGGGCCCGGATCCGCTTCGACAACCCGCGCGTCGTCCCCGCGAAGCGCCCCACCCGCGAACCCGGCCTCCTCGCCCACGAGGACTTCGAGAACGTCCCCCAGGGCTGGGGCGTCTTCGTCAAGGGCGACGCGGGCGGCGTCACCGACCCGCGCACCCACATCGCCCAGCGCCACGCCCCCTTCACCCAGCGCGGCTGGAACGGCAAGGCGATCGACGACGTCGTCGACGGCGCCGAGTCCCTCAAATCCCGCGGCGAGAACCAGGGCCTCGTCTACCGCACCGTCGGCCACACGGTCCGCTTCGCCCCCGGCCGCCGCTACCGCGTCTCCTTCCGCTACGAGAACGAGCGGGCCGGACAGTACGCCTGGATCACCGGCACCAGTACCGGCACTGGCACTGGCACTGGCACCGGTGCCGACGACCGCGAGCTGATCCGCGACCCCCTCCCCGAGGCGACCTCGCCGACCCTTCGGCGGTACGAGTTCACCGCCCCCGACGACGGCGAGACCTGGGTGGGCCTGCGCAAGACCGGCACCTCCGGCACCGCCGAATTCGTCCTCGACGCCTTCGAGGCCCGCGAGATCTGATCCCCGGCCGCCCCTGCCCTCCCCGGCCTCCGGAGCGCCCCCGGATCCCGCCGGAGCGCCCCCGGCGGCGTACCGGACTCTGACCGTCCGCCGACGATATCCACCCGTTCCACGTAAGCTCGGCATCCATGACCACCAGGGACTTCGACACAGACATCCGCGCCGAGCTGGACCGGCTGCGGGGGAGCATCGACAACATCGACGCCGCCGTCGTCCATATGCTCGCCGAGCGTTTCAAGTGCACCCAGCAGGTCGGCCTGCTCAAGGCGCAGCACCAGCTCCCGCCCGCCGACCCGGAGCGCGAGGCCCGCCAGATCGAGCGGCTGCGCCAGCTCGCCGAGAGCGCGAAGCTCGACCCCGCGTTCGCCGAGAAGCTGCTCAATTTCATCATCGCCGAGGTCATCCGCCACCACGAGACGATCGCGGCCAACCCCGACGCCCCCGATCCGCGCCACGGCGGCTGAGTCCCCCGCTCGTGCCCCCGCGCTCCCGTGCGCTCAGAGCGGAACCGATACCCCGTGTGCTCGGCGGCTCTCATCAGGCAGCATGGCCCTCATGTCCGTACTCACGCGCGACGAAGCGCAGAACCGAGCCCAGCTTCTCGACGTCCACCGGTACATGATCGACCTCGATCTGACCACGGGGGCCGAGGCTCCTCCCGAAGCGTCCGCGGCCGGGGAAGAGGTCTTCGGCTCCCACACCGTCATACACTTCACCGCCCGCGCGGACGGGGACACCTTCGTCGAGCTCAAGCCGGCCGTACTGCGCTCCATCACGCTCGACGGACAGACCCTGGACCCCGCCCTGCTCGACGGGAACCGCTATCCGCTGACCTCCCTGAGCGCGGGTGAGCACCGGCTGAGCGTCACCGCGGACATGCGCTACTCGCGCACCGGCGAGGGCATGCACCGCTTCACCGACCCCGCCGACGGTGAGACCTACGTCTACACCCAGCTCTTCCTGGACGACGTCCAGCGCGTCTTCGCCGCCTTCGACCAGCCCGACCTCAAGGCCGTCTTCGAGGTGACCGTGAAGGCCCCCCAGGGCTGGACCGTCCTGGGCAACGGCATCGCCACCCACCACGGCGACGGCACCTGGACCTGCGCCCCGACCCAGCCGCTCGCCACCTACTTCGTGGCCGTCGCGGCGGGCCCCTGGCACTCGGTGCGCACCGAGCACGCCGGGCTCCCCTTCGGTCTGCACTGCCGCCGCTCGCTCGCCGAGTACCTCGAAGCGGATGCCGAGGAACTCTTCGAGATCACCCGCCAGTGCTACGACCGGTACCACGAGAAGTTCGACGAACCGTACCCCTTCGACTCGTACGACCAGGCGTTTGTACCGGAGTTCAACGCGGGCGCGATGGAGAACCCCGGCCTGGTCACCTTCCGCGACGAATTCGTCTACCGCTCCGCCGTCACCGACACCGAGCGGCAGACCCGGGCCATGGTCATCGCCCACGAGATGGCCCACATGTGGTTCGGCGACCTCGTCACCATGGTCTGGTGGGACGACCTCTGGCTGAACGAGTCCTTCGCCGAGTACATGGGCTTCCAGATCCTCACCGAGGCCACCCGCTTCACCGACACCTGGGTCGACTTCGCCGTCAACCGCAAGGGCTGGGGGTACGACGCCGACGAGCGGCCCTCCACCCACCCTGTCGCCCCCGATCCCGACGCCGTCCCCGACACCGCGTCCGCGCTGCTCAACTTCGACGGCATCTCCTACGCCAAGGGCGCGTCCGCGCTGCGACAGCTGGTCACCTGGATGGGGGAGAAGGACTTCCTCACCGGGATCAACACCCACTTCGCCCGCCACAGGTTCGGCAACGCCACCCTCGCCGACTTCATCGACTCCCTCGCCCAGGCCACCGACCGCGATGTGCACGCCTGGGCCGAATCCTGGCTGCGCACCACCGGTGTGGACACCCTGCGGCCCGCAGTCACCGAGGCCGGCGGCTCCTGGTCGCTCACCGTCGCCCAGGACGGCGGCCGCCCGCACCGCGTCGCCGTCGGCGCGTACGACGTCGACCCGGTGGACGACACCCGGCTGATCCCCCGGGGGCGCTTCGAACTCGACGTCCCCCACGGCGAGTCCGGCGCCCACCCGGGCCGCCGCCCCGCCCTCGTCGTCCTCAACGACAACGACACCGCCTACGCCAAGATCCGCTTCGACGCGGCCTCCTGGGACGCCGCCGTACGCCTGCTCTCCCGCGTCCCCGACCCGCTGACCCGGGCCGTCGTCTGGAACGCCGCCCGCGACATGGTCCGCGACGGCGACCTCGCCCCCATGGCCTATCTGGAGGCCGCCGCCGCCCATCTGCCCCGCGAGTCCGACCTCGCCATCGTCCAGGGCGTGCTGGGCTTCGCCTCCGCCCAGATCGCCGACCGCTTCTGCACCCCCGACCGCCGCCCCGCCGCGCTCGGCGCGATCCGCGACATCTGCCGCGCCCTGCTGCGCCGCACCGAGGACGGCAGCGACCCCGGTCTCCGCCTCATCGCCGTCCGCCACTACATCACCGCCGCGGCCCAGCCGGAGACCATCCAGGAGTGGCTCTCCGACGGCAGCGTCACCGGCGGCCCCGAACTCGACCCCGAGCTGCGCTGGCGCATCCTCTACCGTCTCGCCGTCCTCGGCGCGACCGACGAGCGCGCCATCGCCGCCGAACTGGAACTCGACCCCAGCGCCACGGGCCGCGAGGGCGCGGCCCGCTGCCGCGCCGCCCTGCCCGACCCGGCGGCCAAGGCGGCGGCCTGGGAGCTGCTCTTCACCGACGACTCCCTCTCCAACTACCTCTTCACCGCCACCGCCCAGGGCTTCTGGCAGCCCGAACAGGCCGATCTGGTACGGGAGTACGTCCCCCGCTACTTCCCCGCCGCCGTCGCCCTCGCCGCCCGCCGCGGCCCCGCCATCGCCGAGGCCGCCGGCCGCCACGCCTTCCCCCTCTCCGCGGTCGACCCCGACACCCTCGCCCACGGCGAGCTCTGTCTCCACGACACCGACATGACCCCCGCCCTCCACCGCCGCCTCACCGACCAACTCGACGACCTCCGCCGCGCCCTCTCCATCCACGACTCCCACTGACCGACCCTCCCCGGGGGCGGTGTGCCCACACCCCACCGCCCCCGCCCCGCCCTCGCGGCAGAGTCGGGCAATTCCCCCACCTCTCCGGCGCGAAGAAGGCCAATTTCAGCCTCGCCGGTGGTCCCCCCTGGCGAGTCCGGGCAATCTCAGCCCCGCCGGCGATTGAGGCGCGGGGTTCGGGGCAGCGCCCCGACCGCGACCCGACGCCGCACGCAAGGTGCGAAATACCCCGATACCCCCCGCACCCCCCACTCGTTGAACACCACACACGGCCCCCTCCACCCCCAGGAGGAACCCCCCCCCGCGTCCAACGAGGAGCCCCCC
>NZ_BMWG01000024.1 GCF_014651115.1 Streptomyces inusitatus
TGGTACTGCAGGGGGGACCCTGTGGGAGAGTAGGACGCCGCCGAACAATTTTTAGCCTCAGTCCCCGGACACATTGTGTCCGGGGACTGAGGCATTTTTGCGTTCAAGACCCTTGCGGTAAGGTCTGAGACAGTCATTGGCATATTGCACACAGGAGGCCCCCGGGTGGAGGTCCAGGAGACCCGCGTTCAGACGGACCGGGTACTCACTATCCCCAACATCCTCAGCATGGCGCGCCTCGTCGGCGTACCGCTCTTCCTGTGGTTGATCCTCTGGCCTGTTTTCGGCGGGCCCAACTGTGACGGCTGGGCACTTCTCGTGCTCATGCTCAGCGGCATCAGCGACTATCTCGACGGGAAACTCGCGCGCCGGTGGAACCAGGTCAGCAGCCTCGGCCGGCTCTTGGATCCCGCCGCCGACCGGCTGTACATCCTGTCCACCCTCGTTGGCCTGACCTGGCGGGAAATCCTTCCGCTCTGGCTCACCGCGGCCCTGGTGGCACGGGAGCTGATGCTGCTGGTCATGGTGGGGATCCTCCGCCGGCACGGCTATCCGCCGCCCCAGGTGAACTTCCTCGGCAAGGCCGCCACCTTCAACTTGATGTACGCCTTCCCGCTGCTACTGCTCAGTGACGGATCCGGATGGCTTGCGTCACTCGGTGCCATTTTGGGATGGGCCTTCGCCGGATGGGGTACAACTCTCTATTGGTGGGCAGGGATCCTCTATGTGGTCCAGGTCCGCCGAATCGTCAAGGCGGATGCCGTGGCCGATTGACCTCGTCGATGCCGAGCCGTGCAGTGTCGCACGCCGAGCATGACGCCAGAGGGCCTCTTTGGGCGAGCGCAGTCGGCTAGACCGTCTCTCTCAAGGAGGACGCTTCCGACATGAAAGCCGTCGTGATGGCCGGGGGCGAAGGCACCCGGCTTCGCCCCATGACTTCAAGCATGCCCAAGCCACTGCTTCCGGTTGCCAACAGGCCGATCATGGAGCATGTGCTTCGCCTGCTGAAGCGCCATGGGCTCAATGAGACCGTGGTAACCGTTCAGTTTCTCGCCTCGCTCGTCAAGAACTACTTCGGCGACGGCGAAGAACTCGGGATGGAGCTCACCTATGCCAACGAGGAGAAACCCCTCGGCACCGCCGGCAGTGTGAAGAACGCCGAGGAAGCGCTCAAGGACGATGCCTTCCTCGTGATCTCCGGCGACGCGCTCACCGATTTCGACCTCACCGATCTGATCGCCTTCCACAAGGAGAAGGGCGCCCTCGTCACCGTCTGTCTGACGCGGGTGCCGAACCCCCTGGAATTCGGCATCACCATCGTCGACGAAGAGGGCAAGGTCGAGCGCTTCCTGGAGAAGCCGACCTGGGGCCAGGTGTTCTCAGACACGGTCAACACCGGGATCTACGTCATGGAGCCCGAGGTCTTCGACTATGTCGAGGCCGATGTCCCCGTCGACTGGTCGGGTGATGTCTTCCCGCAGCTGATGAAGGAAGGCAAGCCGATCTTCGGCTATGTCGCCGAGGGCTACTGGGAGGACGTGGGCACCCACGAAAGCTATGTGAAGGCCCAGGCCGATGTCCTGGAAGGCAAAGTCGACGTCGACATCGACGGCTTTGAGATCTCCCCCGGGGTATGGGTCGCCGAAGGCGCCGAGGTGCACCCCGACGCGGTGCTCCGAGGGCCGCTCTACATCGGCGACTACGCGAAGATCGAAGCCGATGCGGAGATCCGTGAGCACACGGTCGTCGGCTCCAATGTCGTGGTCAAGACCGGGGCCTTCCTCCACAAGGCCGTGATCCACGACAACGTGTACATCGGGGAGCAGTGCAATCTCCGAGGCTGTGTGATCGGCAAGAACACCGACATCATGCGGGCCGCCCGCATCGAGGACGGCGCGGTCATCGGTGACGAGTGCCTGGTCGGCGAGGAGTCGATCGTCCAGGGAAACGTCCGGGTCTATCCGTTCAAGACGATCGAGGCCGGCGCGTTCGTCAACACCTCGGTCATCTGGGAGGCGCGTGGACAGGCGCATCTCTTCGGCGCCCGGGGAGTCTCCGGGATCCTCAATGTGGAGATCACTCCCGAGCTGGCCGTACGGCTGGCCGGAGCGTACGCCACCACCCTGAAGAAGGGCGCGACGGTCACCACGGCGCGTGACCACTCCCGTGGCGCGAGAGCGCTCAAGCGGGCGGTGATCTCCGCTCTCCAGGCCAGCGCCATCGATGTGCGGGACCTGGAGAACGTGCCATTGCCCGTCGCGCGGCAGCAGACCGCGCGGGGCAGCGCCGGCGGCATCATGATCCGTACCTCGCCGGGGGTTCCCGACTCCGTCGACATCATGTTCTTCGACGAACGAGGGGCCGACCTCTCCCAGGCCGGGCAGCGGAAGCTGGACCGGGTGTACGCGCGGCAGGAGTACCGGCGCGCCTTCCCGGGGGAGATCGGTGATCTGCACTTCCCGGCCAGCGTCTTCGACTCGTACACCGGCTCACTGCTCCGCAATGTCGACACCACGGGAGTCGCCGAATCGGGTCTGAAGGTCGTCGTGGACGCCTCGAACGGCAGCGCGGGGCTTGTGCTGCCCAGTCTGCTGGGACGGCTCGGGGTGGATGCCCTGACCATTAACCCGGGGCTGGACGAGGCCAGGCCGACCGAGACGGCCGACACCCGCCGGGCCGGTCTGGTGCGGCTCGGTGAGATGGTGGCGTCCGCGCGGGCGGCCTTCGGGGTGCGTTTCGACCCGGTCGGCGAGCGGCTGTCCCTCGTGGACGAGCGAGGCAGGATCATCGAGGACGACCGGGCGCTTCTGGTCCTCCTCGACCTGGTCGCGGCGGAGCGCCGCAGCGGGCGGGTGGCCCTGCCGGTGACCACCACCCGTATCGCCGAGCAGGTGGCGGCGTACCACGGCACACAGGTGGAGTGGACGACGACATCGCCGGACGATCTGACCCGGGTGGGCCGTGAGGAGACCACCATCTTCGGCGGTGACGGGCGCGGCGGATTCATCGTGCCCGAGTTCAGCAGCGTCTTCGACGGTACGGCGGCGCTGGTGCGGCTGGTGGGTCTGGTGGCCCGCACTCAGCTCACCCTGAGCCAGATCGACGCCCGTATTCCGCGCGCGCATGTGCTCAAGCGCGATCTCGCGACCCCC
Source organism: Streptomyces inusitatus (assembly GCF_014651115.1). Lineage (GTDB taxonomy): Bacteria > Actinomycetota > Actinomycetes > Streptomycetales > Streptomycetaceae > Streptomyces > Streptomyces amakusaensis. The sequence goes on from NZ_BMWG01000024.1 coordinate 3,153, forward strand.
TGGGCGGTCAAGGGCCTGGTCATGCGACGGGTGGTCGAGGAGGCCGATCAGCGGGAGGTCGACACCACCGATGGTGTGCGGGTGGTCGAGACCGACGGACGGTGGGTGATGGTGCTGCCGGATCCGTCCGAGGCCGTCACCCATTTGTGGGCCGAGGGGCCGGACGAGGCATCGGCTCAGGCGCTGCTCGACAGCTGGTCCGCGGTCGTGGACAGCGCAGGTCACTGACGTGTGACCGGTGTGCCGGAAGCTGTTGGGACCATGGCTTCCGGCACACCGGTGGGGCCATTCGGCGGTAGTGGCCGCGGCGTGCGACGATGTGCGGCATGTCCCAGCAGCACCCCGTTCGGAGCACTGGCTCTCCGCCCCCGCGTCCCGACGCGTCCATGTCGCTGCTGACGAATGTGATGGAGCACAGCCTCGACGAGGGCTATGCGGAGGCCACCGCACGCCGGCGGGCCGAGGGGGGCGGGCTGCCCCGCCCGCTGAGGGCCAAACTGGGCCTGGCCGCCGGGCTGGTGCTCGCGGCGCTGGTCGTCACCGTGGGGGCTGCCGAGGCGCGGATATCCGCACCGGTCCTGGCCAAGGAGCGCGAGGAGCTGATCGACCGCGTCGACGCGGAGACCGCGGACGCCGACGCCCTGGAGCGCGATGTCGAGAAGCTCCGTGACGAGGTGGGGGAGCGGCAGCGCAGAGCCCTCAACGCGCCGGGCGGCGACCGGGAACAGCTGGTCTCGCTGCTGGCCGGGGCGACCGAGGTGGTGGGCCCGGGGCTCAGGCTCGTGGTCGACGACGGCAAGGGCACCGAGCAGGCGGATGGCGGCGGGCCGCGCGAGAGCAGCGGCTTCAGCGATACCGGCCGGGTCCGGGACCGCGATATGCAACGGGTCGTCAACGGCCTGTGGGAGTCCGGCGCCGAGGCCGTCGCCATCAACGGGCAGCGGCTGACGGCCCTCTCGGCGATCCGGGCCGCCGGAGACGCCATACTGGTTGACAACAGGCCGCTGGTGCCGCCGTACACGGTGCTGGCGGTGGGGGACGGGAAGAAGCTGGACGCGGCGTTCCGGGACAGTGCCGACGGACGGTATCTCCAGGTGCTGAAGGAGAACTTCGGCATCCGTTTCAGCGTCTCAGCCAAGGAATCGGTGCGTCTGCCGGCTGCCCCCAGCCTGATCGTACGTACAGCAGAGCCGAGGACCGCCTCCGCCGGGAAGGGCGCCGGGCAGGGCACGGCAGATACAGGGAAGGGCACATCGTGATCGCGGTACTGGGCCTCGTCGTGGGAGTCGTGGCCGGGCTTCTGGTCCGGCCCGAAGTTCCGGCGGTGGTGGAGCCCTATCTGCCGATCGCTGTCGTCGCGGCGCTGGACGCCGTTTTCGGCGGGCTGCGGGCCATGCTGGACGGGATCTTCGTCGACAAGGTCTTCGTGGTCTCCTTCCTCTCCAATGTGGTGGTGGCGGCGCTGATCGTCTTCCTGGGTGACAAGCTCGGCGTCGGAGCCCAGCTCTCCACGGGTGTGGTCGTCGTCCTCGGTATCCGGATCTTCTCCAACGCCGCCGCGATCCGCCGGCACGTCTTCCGGGCGTGAGGCCGATGAGCACCGATCCTCAGAACACCGGGCCCCGGAGCGGCGACGACGCGCGGGACGGAGAACCGGAGCGCGCTGCCCCGGCCGCGGGCGAGAGCAGGCCGGAGTCGAACCCGGAGCCGAAGCCGGAGCCGAAGCCGGAAGCGGAGACGCGGCCGATGCCGGGCGGTCCCAGGGCACAGATGACGGGGCGGCAGCGGCTGATCGCGGGTCTGTGGCCGCCCCGGGTGACCCGCGCTCAACTGACTGTCGCGGCACTGCTGTTCGTCCTCGGTCTCGGGCTCGCCATCCAGGTCCGTTCGACCAGCGACAACAGTGCCTTCCGAGGGGCCCGGCAGGAGGACCTCGTCCGGATCCTGGGCGAGCTGGACAGCCGTACCGAGCGCCTGGAGCACGAGAAGCAGCGGCTTGAGGAGCAGCGCACCGAGCTGGAGAACAGCTCGGACCAGGCGGAGGAGGCGCGGCGGCAGACGGAGCAGAAGGAGCAGCAACTGGGCATCCTCGCCGGTTCTGTCGCGGCTCAGGGGCCCGGGATCACCCTCACCATCACCGACGGTTCGGGTGCGGTGGAGGCGGACATGCTGCTCGACGCGATCCAGGAGCTGCGCGCCGCGGGCGCGGAGGCGATCCAGGTCAATGATGTGCGGGTCGTCGCGGATACGTATTTCACCGGGACGGGTGGCGACATCGAGGTGGACGGGAACCGGATCGGCGCACCGTACATCTTCAAGGTCATCGGTAAACCGCAGGATCTGGAGCCGGCGCTGAACATCCCGGGCGGAGTCGTGCAGACACTGGAGAAGGAGCAGGCCACCGCCACGGTGGTTCGCTCGGAGAAGATCGTTGTGGATGCCTTGCGGCCGGTGAAGCGGCCTGGCTACGCTCGGTCGTCGGCTTCGTGAGGCGGCGGTGCGGGGGGTCCCGCGGGCCGGAGCGAGACGTTGCGGGGGGTCGGCACATCGAAGCTGTGCCGCGTGGTGGAAACTGTTTGACGGGTACGGACGTTGTGAGAATGTCCGGGTCGGCAGGTGTGATCATTGAGGGTTCGTCCTGCCCCACGGGCGGGTCTATTTCGGTCAAGGGGAATCGCCCGTGAAGTTGTTTGCGAAGTTGTTCGGCAAGAGCGCACGCGAGGACGGCGGAAACGCCAGGCATCGCGCGCGGCGTCAGGGCCAGGAGGAGGAGCAGGGCGGCGAGCGTCCGCTGTTCCGGGACGAGGTCGCCGGTCCGGGCGCGTCGTCTGTTGACCCTGCGGGTCCCGGCCGCATAGGTTTCGGGGAACCAGCAGCCTCAAGTACGGGTGGAGGGTTTGCCTCCGATCCGTATGCGACCAATCCCCATGGGGGACAGCCGCGGCAGGAGGATCCGTCGATGGCGGCCGTGACGGTGTGTACGAGGTGCGGCAACCGCAATCCGCAGTCCAGCAAGTTCTGCTCCAACTGCGGAGCGCCGCTGCGGGGCGGGGTGCCCGCCGAGCGGGCGTCCGAGACGACCTCCACCATCTCCATCTCGGGTCTGGAGGCGTACGACTCCGAGGTGACGGGGCAGACGCAGCTCCCGTCGCTCTCGCCCGAGGCGCAGGCCGCGGTGGAGGCCCTGCCGCTGGGTTCCGCGCTTCTGGTGGTCCGCCGGGGGCCCAATTCCGGGAGCCGCTTCCTGCTCGACGGAGAGCTGACCACGGCCGGCCGTCATCCGCAGAGCGACATCTTCCTGGACGACGTGACGGTGTCGCGTCGGCATGTGGAGTTCCGCCGGGGCCCTGACGGCAGCTTCAGCGTCGCCGACGTCGGCAGCCTGAACGGCACCTATGTCAATCGTGAGCGGATCGACTCGGTCTATCTGAACAACGGTGACGAGGTTCAGATCGGCAAGTACCGGCTGGTCTTCTACGCGAGCCAGCAGCGGGGCCTGTAACCCCGCGAGGGAAGGCACCATGCGAACACCGACGGGCGGTGCCGGTCACGGCACCGCCACCGCGGCGGAGAGGCTTTCCGCCGGCGAGAGGCTGATGAGCATCGGGACGGTGCTCGGCCAGCTGCGTGACGAGTTTCCCGAAGTCACGATTTCCAAGATTCGTTTCCTGGAGGCCGAGGGGCTGGTCGAGCCGCGGCGCACGCCGTCGGGGTACCGCAAGTTCACTCCCGCCGATGTCGAGCGGCTGGCCCAGGTGCTGCGGATGCAGCGGGACCACTATCTTCCGCTGAAAGTGATCCGTGAGCATCTGGACGCCCTCGCCCGGGGTGAGCAGATCCAGCTGCCCGCGCAGGGCGCCGCGAGGGAGCCTTCGGCCGAGGCGTGGGGCCCTGGGGCCTGGGAGACGCCCGGTGAGCGCCGTACGGCTGCCAGGATGGGCCGGGCGGAGCTGCTGGCCGCCGCCGGGGCGGGTGAGGAGCAGCTGGTCGAGTGGGAGTCGTACGGGCTGATCGGCCAGCATGTCGACGGCGGCTATGACGCCGAGTCCGTGACGGTGGCCAGGCTCGTTCTGGACTTGGGAAGATTTGGTCTTGAGCCGCGCCATCTGCGTCCGATGAAGGCCGCGGCCGAGCGGGACGCCGGGCTGGTCGAACAGGTGGTCGCACCCTTGCGCCGACACCGTAATCCGCAGACCAGGGCACATGCGGAGGCCACCGCGAAGGAGCTGGCGAGCCTCTCCGTGCGGCTTCACGCGGCCCTGGTGCAGACGGCCCTCGGAGTCCGAATCAGTTGATCATCAGTTGATCGACCACGTGCCCGACTACCCAAACGGGCCGGGCACGTCCTAGGGTTGCTGTGTGAACGAGCTCGACGTTGTGGGTGTCCGGGTGGAAATGCCCTCCAACCAACCGATCGTGCTCCTGCGTGAAGTGGGAGGCGATCGGTACCTCCCCATTTGGATCGGTCCCGGGGAGGCCACCGCCATCGCCTTCGCCCAGCAGGGCATGGCACCGGCCAGGCCGCTGACCCATGACCTCTTCAAGGATGTCCTGGAGGCGGTGGGGCAGGAACTCACCGAGGTCCGCATCACCGACCTGCGTGAAGGGGTCTTCTACGCGGAGCTGGTCTTCGCCAGCGGAGTCGAGGTGAGCGCGCGTCCGTCCGACGCCATAGCGCTCGCCCTGCGCACCGGCACGCCGATCTACGGCAGTGACGGGGTGCTCGACGACGCGGGAATCGCGATTCCGGACGAGCAGGAGGACGAGGTGGAGAAGTTCCGCGAGTTCCTCGACCAGATCTCACCGGAGGACTTCGGGACCAACAGTCAGTGACCGCCGCCGCTGTGCAGGTGGCCGCCGGTGGACCGGCGGTCACCGGAGAGGCTTCGGCGGGCCGTTTCGGCGCATTCGAGCACCCTTTCCCCGTTATGGGGCACGGGAAACCACTCTCAGGGTGATTATCACTCGGCGTGCCGAGTGTGGCGATCGTTGACGCGCCCCTGGTGACTGCCTACCGTCGAGTCGGCAGGTCAAGGACGGAGGTCGGCGTGAGAAACAGCGGCGACGGTGCGGTGGGGGGTGCCCTCGGACGAGGTCTGGGGGAGAGCGGGCCGTATCCGCTCCCCGAGAGCGGGGTCGATCAGCCGGCGGACACCGTCGGCTATCGAGGGCCGACCGCGTGCGCGGCGGCGGGGATCACCTACCGGCAGCTCGACTACTGGGCCCGTACCGGCCTGGTCGAGCCCAGCGTCCGGCCGCCTCACGGCGCGGGTGCCCAGCGGCTCTACAGCATGCGCGATGTGGTCGTACTCAAGATCGTCAAGCGTTTCCTGGACACCGGGGTGGCGCTCCAGAACATCCGGGCCGCCGTCCGGCACCTGAGGACCCGGGGTTACGCCGATCTGGAGCGGATGACGCTGATGAGCGACGGGGCCACGGTCTACGAGTGCTCCTCGCCCGACGAGGTGGTGCAGCTGCTCCAGGGCGGTCAGGGTGTCTTCGGGATCGCCGTCGGAGTCGTCTGGCGCGATGTGGAGGCGGCGCTGTCGCTGCTGCACGGTGAACGGGTCGACACCGGGGAGACGCTCCTCGCCCACAACCCCGCCGATGAGCTGGCCAGACGCCGGCAGAACCGGGCTGTCTGACCCGGGGGAGCCGATGGGCGGGCCGGGAGCCGTCCCGCTGGCGTCGGCCGGGGCGGTGCCGGGACGGCTTCCGGCGGCGGGCCGACGGGGACGCCGCCCGCGATGTCGATGTCGGTGGCGATGTCAGTGGCATGGGGCACCATCGGGAATGTGAGATCCGCGCCGACGATTCTGCATCTGGACATGGACGCGTTCTACGCCGCCGCGGAGCAGGCGGCGAAGCCCAGCCTGCGCGGAAAACCCGTGATCGTCGGCGGGCTCGGTCCGCGCGGTGTGGTCGCCACCGCCTCGTACGAGGCGAGACGCTTCGGGGTGCACTCGGCGATGCCCATGGCGCAGGCCAGGAGGCTCGCGCCGAACGCGGCGGCCCTGGTGCCCCGCTTCTCCTTCTACCGAGCGATCAGCGATCAGGTGATGGGTCTGCTGCGCTCGCTCTCGCCGCTGGTGGAGCCGCTGAGCCTGGACGAGGCCTTCGTGGATCTGGAGGCGGGGGGAGTGGCCGACGATCTGCCGTCGGCGCTGGCCGCCGGAGAGCGGCTGAGGGCCGACATACGCGCGGTCACGGGTCTGACCGGCTCGGTGGGGCTCGCCGGGTCCAAGATGCTGGCGAAGATCGCCTCCGAGCGGGCCAAGCCCGACGGACTGGTGGTGATCGAGCCGGGCACGGAGCGCGAGCTGCTGGGGCCGCTGTCGGTGCGGACGCTGCCCGGTGTCGGCCCTGCCACCGGGGAGCATCTGCGGCGGGCGGGCATGACCACCTGCGCCGAAGTCGCCGAGGCGGGCGAGGACGAGCTGGTGCGGCTGCTGGGCAGGGCGCACGGCACGGCGCTCCACCTGATGGCGCTGGGCTACGACGACCGGCCCGTGGTGGCCGAGCGGGACACCAAGTCGGTCTCGGTGGAGGACACCTTCGATGTGGATCTGCACGACCGGGTGCGGATCCGCGGCGAGGTGGAGCGGCTCGCCGGGCGGTGCGTCCGGCGGCTGCGGGAGTCCGGGCACTCGGGCCGGACGATCGTGCTGAAGGTGCGGCGGTACGACTTCTCGACGCTGACCCGCTCCGAGACGCTCCGGGGCCCCACCGACGACCCGGCGGTGGTCCGCGAGGCGGCGGCCAGGCTGCTGGAGTCCGTGGACACCACGGGCGGGGTCCGGCTGCTGGGCGTCGGGGTGTCCGGCCTCGCGGACTACACCCAGGAGGATCTCTTCGCCCAGGCCGCCGTCGGCGTCCAGACGACCGCCCCGCCGCCGGACGGATCCGTTCCGGTGGAGGCGGAGGTGCAGGTGGAGGTGCAGGCGGACGCGGACGTGGAGACTGCGGAGACTCCGGCGGAGACCGCGGGGGCTTCGCGGGCCCCGGCCGGGGGCGGGCCGGAGGAGCCCCCCGTACCCGCCGGGCGGCGCTGGTCCCCCGGGGACGATGTGCGCCACGCCCTGTACGGGCCCGGCTGGGTGCAGGGCAGCGGCGTCGGCCGGGTCACCGTGCGCTTCGAGCGCCCCGACTCGCCCCCCGGCCGGGTGCGCACCTTCCTGATCGACGATCCGGAGCTGACGCCCTCCGAGCCGCTCCCCCTGGTCGAACCGGCCGATCCCGCGCCGGAGCCGGCCGCCGGAGGGCAGCCCTCCGGGGGTCAGTCCTCCTCGCCCGCCACCCGGCCGAAGGAACGGTCCTCCGGGGGCGGCGCGGGGGACTCGGGGGACGCCGAGAGTTCGAGGCCGTAGTGCTGGTAGAGCTGGATCTCCTGCTCGGGGGAGAGATGGCGGCCGACGCCGAAGTCCGGCGCGTCCTTGATCAGGGAGCGCTCGTAGGGGACACGCAGGATGTCGTCGGCGAAGGTGCTCGGCTCCAGCGGGACGAAAGCGTCCCGGCTGAAGAGCCCGGTGCGCACTGCCGCCCATTCGGGTGTACCGGTCGCGTCGTCCAGATACACCTCGTCGATGGTGCCGATCTTGGCCCCGTCGCGGTCGAACGCCTTGCGGCCGATCAGGCTGCGCGGATCGATATCGGTCTGCACGGTCCCTCCATATGGTCGCAACTGGTCTTCAACCCATACGAAAGGGCACATCGAAGCTGTCGGCCACTTGAGCGATTGTTGAAAGGTCACGCTGGTAGGCTGGCAAGCGGCTGCTGACCCCGCGCGGGAGAGTCCACCGGCAGGACGACGGTGGCGCCGAAGGAGCAAATCCTCCCCGGAATCTCTCAGGCACCTGTACCGCGTGGACGAGGTCACTCTGGAAAGCAGAGCGGGCGTCGGACGGCATCCGCTCTCACCGACGGTGAAAGTCGGGGCGTCGCTGTCGGGCGCTCCGGTGAAGCTCTCAGGTTGAGATGACAGAGGGGGAGGCCCGTCCAGGGCACCCCGCGTGCGGTGGTGCCTCTCGCAGGTCGCGTCAGACCAGGAGGCCTCCTACATGACCGCCAACCGCATTCCGCTCACCAGCCTCGAACAGGGCATCCCGTTCGAGCAGCGCCACATCGGGCCCGACGCCGGAGCCCAGGCCAAGATGCTGGCCCAGGTGGGATACGGCTCACTGGACGAGCTGACCGCCGCCGCGGTCCCCGACGTCATCAAGACCGCCGGCGCGCTGGGGCTCCCCGAGGCGCGCACCGAGGCCGAGGTACTGGCCGAGCTGCGCACCCTCGCCGACCGCAACACGGTGCTCGCGCCGATGATCGGCCTCGGCTATCACGGCACCTTCACACCCCCGGTCATCCTGCGCAATGTCATGGAGAACCCGGCCTGGTACACGGCGTACACGCCCTACCAGCCGGAGATCTCCCAGGGCCGTCTGGAAGCCCTGCTGAACTTCCAGACCATGGTCGCCGAGCTGACCGGACTGCCCACCTCCGGCGCCTCCCTCCTCGACGAGGGCACCGCCGCCGCCGAGGCCATGTCGCTCGCCCGCCGCGTCGGCAAGGTCAAGAACGGCGTCTTCCTCGTCGACTCCGACGTACTGCCGCAGACCCTCGCGGTGATCGAGACCCGCGCCGAGCCGACCGGCGTCGAGGTCGTCACCGCCGACCTCTCCCAGGGCGTCCCCGCCGACATCGCCGAGCGCGGCGTCTTCGGCGTGCTGCTCCAGTACCCGGGCGCGTCCGGCGCCGTGCGCGACCTCAAGCCGGTCATCGAGCAGGCCCAGGGCCTCGGCGCCGTCGTCACCGTCGCCGCCGACCTGCTGGCGCTGACCCTGCTCACCTCGCCCGGCGAGCTGGGCGCGGACATCGCCGTGGGCACCACCCAGCGCTTCGGCGTCCCGATGGGCTTCGGCGGCCCGCACGCCGGCTTCATGGCCGTACGCGAGAAGTTCGCCCGCAGCCTCCCCGGCCGCCTCGTCGGAGTCTCCGTCGACGCCGACGGGAACAAGGCGTACCGGCTCGCGCTCCAGACCCGTGAGCAGCACATCCGCCGGGAGAAGGCGACCAGCAACATCTGCACCGCGCAGGTGCTGCTCGCCGTGATGGCGGGGATGTACGCGGTCTACCACGGCCCCGACGGGCTGCGCACCATCGCCCGGCGCACCCACCGCTACGCCACCCTGCTCGCCGCCGGCCTGGAGGCGGGCGGTGTGGAGGTCGTGCACGGCTCGTACTTCGACACCCTGACCGTGCGGGTGCCGGGCCGCGCGGCCGAGGTGGTCGCGGCCGCCCGTGAGGGCGGGGTCAATCTGCGCCTGGTCGACGACTCCCATGTCTCCGTCGCCTGTGACGAGACCACCCTGCGCACTCATCTCGCCGCGGTGTGGAGCGCCTTCGGCGTGAGCGGGGACATCGAGGCGCTGGACGGGACCACCGAGGACACCCTGCCGGCCGCCCTGCTGCGGACCGACGACTACCTCACCCACCCGGTCTTCCACCAGCACCGCTCCGAGACGGCGATGCTGCGCTATCTGCGCCGGCTCTCCGACCGCGACTACGCGCTGGACCGCGGCATGATCCCGCTCGGCTCCTGCACCATGAAGCTGAACGCGACCACCGAGATGGAGCCGGTCACCTGGCCCGAGTTCGGCCAGATCCACCCCTTCGCGCCGGTCGACCAGGCCGCCGGATACCTCACCCTCATCCGTGAGCTGGAGGAGCGCCTCGCCGAGGTCACCGGCTACGACAAGGTCTCCATCCAGCCCAACGCCGGCTCGCAGGGCGAACTCGCCGGACTGCTCGCCGTCCGCGCGTACCACCGCGCCAACGGCGACGAGCAGCGCACGGTCTGCCTGATCCCGTCCTCCGCGCACGGCACCAACGCCGCCAGCGCCGTGATGGCCGGGATGAAGGTGGTGGTCGTCAAGACCGCCGACGACGGCGAGGTGGACATCGCCGATCTGCGCGCCAAGATCGAGCAGCACCGCGCCGAACTCTCGGTGCTGATGATCACCTACCCGTCGACGCACGGCGTCTTCGAGGAGCACGTCGCCGACATCTGTGCCCAGGTCCACGAGGCCGGCGGTCAGGTGTACGTCGACGGGGCCAACCTCAACGCGCTGGTGGGTCTCGCCAAGCCGGGCGAGTTCGGCGGCGATGTCTCGCACCTGAATCTGCACAAGACCTTCTGCATCCCGCACGGCGGCGGCGGCCCCGGCGTCGGGCCGGTGGGCGTGCGCGCGCATCTCGCGCCGTATCTGCCGAACCACCCGCTCCAGCCGACGGCCGGCCCGGAGACGGGAGTGGGACCGATCTCCGCCGCGCCGTGGGGCTCGGCGGGCATTCTGCCGATCTCCTGGGCGTATGTGCGGCTCATGGGCGGCGAGGGACTCAAGCGGGCGACGCAGGTCGCCGTGCTGGCCGCCAACTACATCGCCAAGCGGCTGGAGCCGCACTACCCGGTGCTCTACACCGGACCGGCCGGGCTGGTCGCCCACGAGTGCATCGTGGATCTGCGTCCGCTGTCGAAGGCGACCGGGGTCAGCGTGGATGACATCGCCAAGCGGCTCATCGACTACGGCTTCCACGCTCCGACGATGTCCTTCCCGGTGGCGGGCACGCTGATGATCGAGCCCACCGAGAGCGAGAATCTGAGCGAGATCGACCGTTTCTGCGAGGCGATGATCGCGATTCGTCAGGAGATCGAGAGGGTCGCGTCGGGCGAGTGGCCCATCGAGGACAACCCGCTGGCCAACGCGCCGCACACGGCGGCGGCCCTGGGCGGTGAGTGGGAGCACTCCTACACCCGTGAGGAAGCGGTCTTCCCGGCCGGAGTGAGCCCCGCCGACAAGTACTGGCCGCCGGTCCGCCGTATCGACGGCGCGTTCGGCGACCGGAACCTGGTCTGCTCCTGCCCGCCGCTGGACGAGTACGACGGCTGACGGGCGAGGCGCTGAGGCGTACGGGGGCCGGTGCGGAGAGTGTTCTCCGGGCCGGCCCCCGGTCGTACGGAGGGACTCGGCGGAGACGGTCTAGGCGACCGTCATCGTGAGGCCGACCCGGTGCGGTGCGATGATCTGGCCGTCCGGCAGCAACTCGCCCGTATCCTCGAAGAGCAGCACTCCGTTGCACAGCAGGCTCCAGCCCTGCTCGGGGTGGTGCGCCACCAGGCGCGCCGCGTCCCGGTCGGCGGAGTCGGAGGTCGGGCAGGCTGGCTGGTGCTGGCACATGGGCGGGATCTTTCGCTGTGTCGTGGTGACTGTTCCGCGGCTCGATGAGGTGTTCATGGCCGCCCCCGTATCTGTAGGTCCGGTCCCCAGTGTTGCCCCACGGGCGTCATCCCGCAGGGATTTCGCGACAGCTCGTCTTACTGATGAATGACGTCTCATCCGCGTGGTCGGTTCACTGCGCTCCCCCTGTCCTTTCGGGGGGTTCGAGGGGGCCGGAACGGACTAGTCCAATGGCAGGGAAATGCGCCCCGCGACCGATGGGTCGCGGGGCGTGAACGGTGATTCTCTCTCTGGATCTCCGGGGTGCCGGGTCGGTCCGGCACCGGGTCAGGCGGGGGAGCCGAGAAGCGGCGCCGGGGTGAGCCGGAGGGTCATCACCGGCAGCAGGTCGGCCACCCGGTGCGGCCGGTCGGCCGCGATGCCGGGCGGTGCGGGGGCGAGCGGGATCAGTACGTCGGTGGGGAGCGGCACTCCTGACGCGGCGTCGGCCGTCGTGTCCCCGTGCAGCCACAGGGTCAGCATGTACAGCTCGGGGATGGAGAGCAGCCGCGGCTGGAACGGGGTCGTGAGCGACTCCGCGTGCCGCAGGGCCCGTTCGGTGGAGGCGAGATAGGGGCCTTCGAGGAAATGGGAGAAGGCCCAGCCGTCGGAGGTGAGCACGGTCTCCGCCGCGGCGACATGGCGGTCGCCGTCGCGGAGGAGGAAGCGCCAGCCGGCCAGCCGGGTGCAGGGGCGGGCCGAACTCGGGGCGATCTGGTCGAGGACATGGACGGGAAGCGGTGCTTCGGGGCTCACGGGTCCCTGGACGGACCTGAGGGCCGGGGTGCGTTCCTCGCTCACGACGCCGGGGGAACCGAGCGCGGTGAGCACGCTGCGCAGTGCGGGCACAGGGGCCGGAAGAGCGTGCAGCGGCATGGTGGGTCGCCTCTCACTTGGGAGACACGGTGAGGCAGAGGCAGATGCGGACGGCGCTGTCAGCGTGCCGGGCGAGAAGGGCCGGGAAGGCGACTGGGCGCCAACTCTCTGCCTGCTGGGGAAAGTTTATACGACACGTTTTCTCATGGTGTTTCCGCTAGCGATCGCCAGCATTAACCACAAGGCCGGTTCAGGTCTTTGAAAGGGGTGGGATCTGTCGCATTTCCCGGGGAAATTTCCATCTCGTCCAGGGGATTACCCCCGGAGGTGGTAGGCCGAAACCGGTCGGTGTTTTTCACCATACGACAGGCGATGGTATCTGCGTACTGCACTCTGCTGAGGTCCGATGCCGCGTCGCACCGGCCGAGGCGTCGTGCGCCACTGTCGACACCCTATCGGTCTCCGGCCGTCCCCGCTGCGTTATGGATCAGTCAGGCTGGGCATTATCGTCCGTACGTGAGCGACCGATGTCGCGCGATGCCCAGTCGAGGAGGACGCTTCGATGGGGGAAAAGGTCGTGGCGGGAGGGTTCGCACTCTCCGATCGCCAGCGGTACCGGAGAAAGCTCCAGCAGTGTCTGGCGGGGCTGGCGCGGTTGCTGGCCGAGAGAAGGTTCGACCGGCCCAGGAATCTGATGGGCCTCGAAATCGAACTTAATCTCACAGGTTCGGACGGACTTCCACGCATGATGAATGCTCAAGTTCTGGAGAGAATCGCCAGTCACGATTTCCAGACCGAGCTGGGAATGTTCAACCTGGAAGTGAACATTGTCCCCCACCGGCTCGGCGGACGCGTTCTCGACCAGCTGGCGGAGGAGTTGCGGGCCGGCCTCGGATACGCGGACCGGAAGGCGCGGGAGGTGGGCGCCGGGATCGTGATGATCGGTATTCTTCCGACGCTCGCACAGGAGGATCTGGTCTCCGCGAACCTCTCCGACGTCGACCGCTACACGATGCTCAATGAACAGATCCTGGCCGCCCGCGGCGAGGAGTTCACCCTGGACATCGACGGCGCGGAGCGGCTGACCTGCACTTCCGCCTCGATCGCCCCCGAAGCGGCCTGTACGTCGGTGCAGCTGCATCTCCAGGTGACGCCCGCGCGGTTCGCCGATGTGTGGAACGCCTCGCAGGCGGTCGCGGCGGTCCAGGTCGCCGTCGGGGCCAACTCCCCCTTCCTGTTCGGCAAGGAGCTGTGGCCCGAGTCCCGCCCCCCGCTCTTCCAGCAGGCCACCGACACCAGGCCGCCCGAACTCCAGGCCCAGGGGGTCCGGCCGCGCACCTGGTTCGGCGAGCGCTGGGTGGACTCCGCGTACGACCTCTTCGAGGAGAATCTGCGCTACTTCCCGGCCCTGCTGCCGATCTGCGACGACGCGGAGGACCCCCTCCGGATCCTCGACGGCGGCGGCGTCCCGGCTCTGCGCGAGCTGATCCTGCACAACGGGACGGTCTACCGCTGGAACCGGCCGGTCTACTCGGTCGTGGACGGAGTGCCGCATCTGCGGGTGGAGAACCGGGTGCTGCCGGCCGGTCCCACGGTCACCGACGTGATCGCCAACGCGGCCTTCTTCTACGGGCTGGTGCGCGCGCTCGCCGACGAGTCCCGGCCGGTGTGGACCCGGCTGCCCTTCTCCGCCGCGGCCGAGAACTTCGACACCGCGTGCCGCCACGGCATCGGGGCCCGGCTGCTCTGGCCGCGCCCCGGCCGGGCTGGCGGGGTCGCCCGGGTGCCGGTGGTCGATCTCGTACGTGAGGAGCTGCTGCCGCTGGCCGCCGCCGGGCTCGACGCGTGGAACGTGGAACCCGCCGACCGCGACCGCTACCTCGGAGTGATCGGGGAGCGGTGCGAACGCCGGGCCAACGGGGCCACCTGGCAGTCCGCGACGTACCACCGCGCCCTCGCCGCCGGCCTGGAGCGGGACGCGGCGCTCGCGGCGATGACCAGGCGCTACCGCGAGCTGATGCACCTGGGCGAGCCGGTGCACACCTGGCCGGTGGGTTTCCCGGGGCCGCGGTAGTGAGGCCCGCCGGCGGGCCGCGCCCGCGGCTCCGGTCCCCGCCCCGACCGCACGGCCCCTGACGCGCCGTCGGACCTGCCTCCGCCCGGCCGCCCGGCGTCGGGCAAGCTGTCACCACGCCGTCCTCGCCCTCCCCTTCGTATCCGGCGGGCCGGGCGAGGACGGCGTCCGGCGGGACCGATCGACTGGAGGCATGTGTGCAGACGGCAGCGGGACGAGTGACGGACTCCTTCTCCCCCGAGGAGCTGTCGCCGAAGACTCTGCGGTCCGAGACGCTTCTGGTGCTCGCCCTCTCGCTGGGCGCGAGCGGGGTGTCCGCCCTGATCAGTTTTGTTGGATCGCTGACCAAACCGGGTGGGCTGAAGGAACAGGCGGCGACGCTCAACGGCTCGTACGCGCCCGGCCGTCCCTGGCTCGATCTCTCCTGGCAGCTCTTCGGCATCGCCTCGGCGCTGGTGCCGGTCCTGCTGGTCGCGCATCTGCTGACGCGTGAGGGCGCGGGCGGGCTGCGGGCGATGGGCTTCGACCGCGGCCGGCCGTGGTCCGACCTGGGCCGGGGCACACTGCTCGCGGCGGGCATCGGCAGCGCCGGGCTCGCCTTCTATCTGGCGGCCCGGGCCTCCGGCTTCAATCTCACGGTGGTGCCCGAGTCGCTGCCCGACGTGTGGTGGAAGTTCCCCGTACTGATCCTGTCGGCGATCCAGAACTCCGTGGTGGAGGAGGTGATCGTCGTCGGATATCTGCTGCGCAGGCTGGACCGGCTCGGCTGGACCCCGATGGCGGCGCTGGCCGCGAGTTCGCTGCTGCGCGGCTCGTACCACCTGTACCAGGGCATCGGCGGATTCATCGGCAACATGGTCATGGGCGTGGTCTTCGTGCTGCTCTACCGCCGCTGGGGGCGGATCGGGCCGCTGGTGGTGGCGCACGCGCTGCTCGACATCGTGGCGTTCGTCGGATACGCGCTGCTGGCGGGCAAGGTGGGGTGGCTGCCCACACCGTGACCCGCGCCCGGCGGCCCGCTCAGCTCCGCGAAGGGCGATTCGGCCGGGTCGCTGCCGTCTCCCTCCGCGTCCGGGCCCGGTCGAGCGACCACGCGCCCAGACCCACCAGCAGGGCCGCCCCGGCCCCGTACACCGGCAGCCACAGGGTCGTGGTGGCCGACAGGCAGTCGGCGACGGCCTCCCGGCTGTGGGTCTCGCGCGCCCTGGCCAGGGCGGCACTGTCGCGGCCGGCCAGGTTCGCCAGCGCGGCCTCCGTCCTGATCGCCTCGTACGCGCCCAGCTCGGGACACTCCTGGCGAGTGCCCGGCATCGGGAACAGCCAGGCCCAGCGCTGCATCGCGGGGGCCAGCGCGATCGCCGCGCACAGGCCGACGACCAGCGCGTACGCGACGAGGTTCCGCGCATACGCGGATCCGGTGCCGGTGCCGGTGCCGGTGTCGGGCGTCCGGGTCGGCAGCCGGTAGAAGCAGAGGACCAGGACGAGAAGCGTCCCCCCGATGTAGGTCGAGAACCACTGCCAGGAGCCCTGCGCGAACGCGGCCGCCAGTACGGCGGCGAGCGCGATGCCGATGATCCCCGGCTGGCCGGGCGTCCCACTTCGCGCCCCCCGGGACGCCGGCCGCCCGGCCTCCCGCGCGCCGGTGTCGTCCATGGCCGCTCCTGCGTGGTCGGGACCTACAGCATCCGAACCCGTCGCGCTCCGGCGCGGTGCCATGCCGGGCCGGGGCGAAAACTCCGCCGGTTGGCGGGGGCATCGCGCTTGACCTGTCTCAGTGAAGGTTGCACAGGTCTCAACGAAGGTGCTCGGATCCAACTTCGTCTCAGCGAATGTGCCGTATCGACCGTTCGGCTCAGTGAATCTGCTCTGGCGAGTGGTTCCGGGTGACGCAGTCTCAGGTCCGCATCAGCGCCTTGACCTGCGGATCCTTGTTGGGCTGACGGTGGTGACGCACTTTCCCCCGATCTCTCTGCAGGCTCAGACGGGGCCTGACAGCGAGGTGCGTCGCACCCGCTGTCGATTTGTCATGCCGATTGAGGACCTGGAGGCAGGCGCCAGGGGTGCCGGATCCGATCATTAGGCTCTTGTTCATGACCAGCGCCCCCGGATTCACCTGCTCGTGCTGCGGCCAGTCACACGCAGAACTGCCGATGAACTACTCGGCCACGGCTCCCTACTACTGGGACCCCAGCTTCGCCGACACCGACGACAGCCTGCTCTCCTCCGACCAGTGCGTGATCAAGGCTGAGCACTATTTCGTCAAGGGGCTGGTCGAGATACCAGTCATAGGCAGTGACGACGTGTTCTCATGGGCCGTCTGGGTGTCCCTGAGCAGGGAGAACTTCTCCCGCGCGGCAGACGTGTGGGAGACACCCGGACGCGAGGCCGAGAGTCCGTACTTCGGGTGGTTGTCCACCGAACTCTCGCCGTACTCGCCGAGCACCATCAACCTGAAGACTCACGTCCACATACGTCCTGTCGGTCAGCGCCCCTTCATCGAGCTGGAGCCCACCGACCATCCCTTCGCCGTCGAACAACGCAACGGCATCACCCTGGATCGCGTTCGTGAAATCGCCGAGGCTGTTCTCCACCCCACCAGCGATGACACCTGATCCGAGCCGGTCCGTGCATCGCCTGATGAAACAGCTTCGCTCGGACCAACTACCGTCGGCAGTGGCCCAGTGCCGCCGTCGCGAACTTGCTGATGGTGGCAACTGAGCACTGGGCCTCATCTTCGTCTTCAGGCCCTGGGCAGTCGGCGGGGGCAGCGGTTCAGACGGAGAGACGGCTGGGCACGGCGTCCGCACGCCCGTAGTTGAGCACCTGGGCAAGGACTTCGCGGAACTGGACGACGTCTTCGTCCGGCGCTTCGATGACGGCCTCGATCTCGCTGTCATCCAATCGCAGGTCTTCCAGAGAGCCAGGGTTCAGTGAGACATGGAGGACGTTGCCCGTCAGAACGGCTTCACGCACACAGCCGTATGCGGTCCCCTGACCAGCTGTGACCAGGCAATGCGTGTCCATCCCCAGAGCTATCTCCTGGTCGTCGGGATCGTCCTCTCCCGCCATGAACATCAGGATGAAGCCGCTGCCATCGTCTCGCTCAGCAAGCGCTGCTTCGGTGAAGTAGCCGTCGGGATCAATCTCGGTTCTGGCGGCGCGGGCGGTGAATCGGTACGTCATGACGGCGTTCTATCAGTGGTCCCTCCGAGCTTCCAGACAGGGGCAAGCCTGACCAGGGAATGGGCGGAAAGTGCGTCACCACCGTCACCCCAACAAGGATCCGCAGGTCAAGGAGCTGGCGCGGGCCCGAGACTGCGTCACCCAGGATCGCTCGACAGAGCAGATCCACTGAGACGAATAGCCGGCACGGCGGGCACGGCGTATTCGCTGAGACAGGTCAGCATCGCTGACCTGTGCCAGTAATCGTCGATCGATTGCCACTGAAGGATGATCAATGCTAGTTGGTGCCACCGCAGATTGATCATTCGGCGTACAGGTGGGCGGGGGATGTGGTGGGGGCACCTGTCGGCGTGTTCGAGGAGGCTGCCCTCGCGGCCTTTGACCTGGCCTTTTCCGTCGACGGCACGCTCGTACGTCGATCGCTTGGGTCTAGCTGGGATACGCCGTTCGAAGCTGTGGACCCGGTGCGGGAGTTCAGCTGGCACAAGGGCGGTCAGGGGTTCGCCGGCTGGTACTACGCGGCGACGCTGCGGGATCACGTGGGCTATGAGTCGTGGCTGGAGCGGGACCGGCTGATCTTGCTGGACCGTGATCCGCAGGTGGTCGCGATCGCCTCGCAGCCGTTCTGGCTGCACTGGCACGACGGCACCCGCAAGCGTCGGCACGCACCTGACTACTTCGTCCGGCTGGCCGATGGCCGCGCCCGCGTCGTTGACGTCCGTGCTGCGGACGAGATG
Organism: Streptomyces inusitatus; assembly: GCF_014651115.1. Taxonomy (GTDB): domain Bacteria; phylum Actinomycetota; class Actinomycetes; order Streptomycetales; family Streptomycetaceae; genus Streptomyces; species Streptomyces amakusaensis. The sequence continues at coordinate 21,233 of NZ_BMWG01000024.1, forward strand.
GATGAGGCGACGCGGGAGGCATTCGAGGCGACCGAGCATGCCTGCCGGGCCGTGGGCTGGAAGTTCGAGTGGGTTGCGCGACCCGAGCCGGTGTTCATGGCGAACATCCGCTGGCTGTACCGATACCGGCGGGCCCGCTGCGGCCGACCGGTGGCGGTGGCGGATCGGCTCCGGGAGGTCTTTCGCGAACCGATGGGGCTATGGGAGGGCGCCGGGCTGTCGGAGACCGGTTGGAGGTCCTGCACGGGCTCCCACCAGGCGTCGAACCTGGCACGGCACCGCGGCCGGGCTACGGACCGGGCACGTCGGTGACCTCGCGCCAGAAGGTCAAGGCGGCCGAACTCGCCGTCCTCGGCTACGAGACCAAATCCGGAGCGGTCGGCCTGCGGCGACGCCGTTACCAGGAGGAAGGCCTGGTCGGACTGGCTCGGCTGGTCGATCACCGCTCCGTCCGCAAGCGCAAGGAGTTCGGTGACGTGCCCGACGCCGTCGTCGAGGCGATGCGGCAGGCGATCAAGGAGGGCGTCGAGACCTCGACACGCAACGGGGCCTACCTGATCTGGAGGACCGGGGAGATTATCCGGGAGAACGGCGGGAACCTGGCCGAGCTGCCCTCGCGACGGACTCTCTACCGACTGGTGGCGAAGCTGACGGTAGGCACGCACGCGACCGGGTCGGCCGTCACGCGCAGGTCGAAGGCACATGGGGCTACTGCCCCGTTCGGTGAGTTGACGGTGTCAGCTCCGGGCGAGGTCATGCAGATCGACTCTACTCCGCTGGACGTCATGGTCCGCCTCGACGACGGAATGGTCGGCAAGGCCGAATTCACCGGCATGATCGACGTCGCCACCAGGACACTGGCCGCGGCGGTGCTCAGGCCCACGACGAAGTCCGTCGACGCCAGCGTGCTGCTGGCCCGCACGGTCACCCCGGAGCTGATGAGACCGGGCTGGGTCGACGCGCTGAAGATGTCCCGCTCGGTGCTGCCGCATGCCCGGATGCTGACCCTCGACGAGCGTCTGGAGCACGCGGCCGCCAAGCCGGTGATCGTCCCGGAGATGATCGTCTGCGATCACGGCAAGGTGTTCGTCTCGCACAACTTCCGGGCCTCCTGCCGATTCCTGGAGATCGACTTCCAGCCCACGCACAAGGGCTCGCCCTTCGAGAAGGGGCACATTGAGAAGATGCTGGGCTCCGTCGCCTCGATCGGTGAAAAGGAAGCGGAAGGCCGCTTCGGACAGAAAGGACCGCCGCGTCGCGGCCCGGACCAAGGCCACCGCCCCGGCGGCCCCCGCGACACCACTCCCGCAGAAGCCGCAGCACGAACCCTCCCCGGAAGAGCCGGCGGAGGACGAGGAGAAGCTGGCCGAGGTGATCCCACTGGGACTCTTCGACCCGCTTGAGGGCCCCTGGAAGCGCATGTGACCACCACGCTGACCGACGACCCGGACGACGACTTCGGACGGCAGCTGACCACCCTGCCCGGCTGGCGCCAGTTCGTCGCCTCGGCGGTCGCCGAAGCCATGGTCATGCTGACGCAGGACGAGTACGACGCCCTGAATAAGCAGCACAAGTACACCTACGACGATGACCGTCTCGACCACCACGCCCGCCTGCAAGTGGTCGCCACCTCCACGGTCCGGCACACCGTCACTTGCGGCCGCCGCCTGGTCATCCTCAACCGCGGTGCGATCAGCGCCCGCCGCGGGCTGATCATCACCGGGCCGGCCAACACGGGCAAGACGATCGCGCTGACCCAACTCGGCCTCGCCCATGCACTCCAGGACCAGCGGCGGCATCCTGGCCAGGGCGACCGCATACCGGTCATCTACATCACCGTCCCGCCTGCCGCGACACCCCGCATGATCGCCGACGAGTTTGCCCGCTTCCTCGGCCTTCCGGTCCTGCGAAGCTCGAACATCACCGACCTCACCGGGAGGCTGTGGTCGGCGTCTGCACCCAGGCCCGCACCGGACTGGTGCTGGTCGATGAAATTCACAACATCTCACTGCATACCCGCACCGGCGCCGAAGCCTCCGACACACTCAAGTACTTCTCCGAGCGCATCCCGGCGACCTTCGCCTACACGGGCATCGACATCGAGGACAGCAGCCTGCTGACCGGCACCCGCGGCGACCAGATCGCGGCCCGCTTCACGTCGGTCGCCACCCACGCGTCCCCCTGCAACGCGGAGTGGAAAGCCCTGGTTGCCCAGATGGAGGCAAACCTCCTCCTCTACCAGCACAAACCTGGCACTCTCACCCGCTTGGACCGGTTCCTCCACACCCGCACGGGCGGCATGATCGGCACGCTTTCCCACCAGATCCGCGGAGCCGCCATCGATGCGATCCTCACCGGCACCGAGAAGATCACGAAGGCGGGCCTGCTGGCTGTCGACCTGGATATCGCCTCCCGCCGGAAGCGACCCGGCAGCTCTTCGGCACCGCGCGAAGATCAGTGAGCCTCACCTTCCAGGGAGAGACGCCGATCGCCCGACTTCCCTTTCAGGTTCGCCCAAGAGCCGGGGAAGGGGTGCGGTCCCTCGTCAGGCAGTTGGCCCATGCCAACCATCTCCCGCCCGCCTACTTGCGAATTCCTCAGCGAGCCACCACTTCACCGCGGGGCTCCGAGCTTGTCCCGGGTCGCGGCTGTTACGGGCCGTGACCCCAATGAGCTATGGCGCACGCTCGCCACAGTGCTATGCGTGGAGTGTGGCACTCCGTTCCATGTGGATGCGGTTCGAGGTGCCCCACGGCGATTTTGCTCCAAAGCCTGCAAAGCGAGGGCCCGCCGCAGACGCATTCCGCGTCGTCCTCCACCAGAGCCAGTGCCTTGCCGCGTCTGCGGAGGCTGATGGAACTTCGGTTCGGACAACGCCGCACCACCTGCTCGGCAGTCTGCCGACAGACCTCCTTCCGGCTCCGTCAACGCAAGGCGTCTCAGCCTCAATAGATTGCCTCGGGACTGGTGAGCTCACATGTCGAGGTGTCGCGTATTCAAGTCAGTCCCGGCCCGTCGGTCACCCTGAGTGATGGACTCATTTCTGTGGCACAACGCCACTGGACCGATGTTCCCCGAGGCCGGTAGTAGGTCAGCTCCCGTTGGCGGTCGCTCTGGAGTTCGCCGGCGGTGGCGAGGGAGGGCAAGGCCGAGGCCGCAGCCAGCTGAACATAGAGGTTGAGGAAAGAGCGTGCGCTAAGGCCGGATCCCGGCTGGTGGGAGGCTGACGGTCTGTCGGTGCCGACGTGGTGAAGTCGCGGCTTGCCGCCCATGCGCTCTGTCTAATCTGGGAATCTGTCACTAGGTTCACTCCCGGACGATCACAGGGTGCCGCCGCTCAGGCGGCTCGTCGGAGGGAGTTCGAATGCGTCGGGTATTCGGGTCACGGGTCTCGCGTCGTGTGGCTGCGCTGACGGTGGCGGCTGCGTGGCTGGGCGCGGCTCAGACCGTGTCGGCATCAGCAACTGCGGAGGCGTACCAGACCACGATCACGCACAGTCAGTCCGGGAAGTGCCTGGACGGCAGCCTCTCCCAGGGTGTTCGCCTGGTCTCCTGCGATAGTGGGGCCTACCAGCAGTGGATCGTGAGTGTTTCGTCGGCCGCCACGATCAAGCATGTCCAGTCTGGGAAGTGTCTGGATGGAAGTGCCTCCCAGGGCATCCGCCTCATCACCTGTGACGGTGGGACGTACCAGCAGTGGAACACGAACCTCCCCGGGTACGTGGTCAAGCATGTCCAGTCTGGGAAGTGCCTGGATGGAAGCGTCTCCCAGGGCGTCCGCCTCATCACCTGCAGCGGCGCGAACTACCAGGCCTGGTACCTCTAACTCACCGCCGCCCGGCGCCAGCCCTGTTCACCCCTGCGGGGCCCGGCCGGGCCCCGCATCACGTTGCCCAAGCAGAATCACGGCCTCGGGATCATTCGAACCGTGGTTGGCGCTGCGATCGGTCACGTTCGGTGCTCTGGGCCGCTACAGTAACGGGCTCGACGGCAGCGACGTCCTGGGCTCGCGGCCGGCGGGGCCGGGCGAACGGGATTGCGGACCAGCCCTCCTCCAGGACGGCGTTGTGCTCCAGGAACTCGTACTGGGGGAACAGCTGGCGCAGGTCCGCGGCACCGGCGTCGACGGCCGCGCAGAGGAGCTTGGCCAGGCTGGTGCCGGTGATGGTGACCGCCTGCTCCAGTTCGGCGATGGAGGTGACCATCACCGGGATCTTGGTCTTGGGCAGGTCCGTGCGGTGCGCGGGGGTGTTGATCTGGTGGAACGGCTCTGCGGTCACCACCATCCCGATCATCCGGCGGTCGGTCGGGATGTCCGCGAGTTCCGGGTGCTTGTCGGAGCGGAGAAGGTCCACCGACCCGTTGATCTGATCGAACCCCTTCTTGATCGGCGTGCCGCGGAGGAGGGTGGTGAAGTCCTGCCCGCCGAGCCGCAGATGCTCGCCCGGGCGGGTCGACTTCACCTCGACCAGCAGGACCAGGTCGGGGAAGACGACGAAGAAGTCGATCGTCTTCTTCTCCTCCTTCTTGGAAAGCTTGACCAGGATCTCGGGGTGGATTTTGGCGTCGGGCAGCAGGTTGAGCTGGCGGCCGACGTAGCACTCGAAGAGCTTGCCGAAGTCGTTGGTGAACGCCTTGCCCCACTCTGAGTTGTTGTCGCCTCCGGTGTAGTAGAGGCCGAGAGGGGTGGCCTTGCCCAGAACGGCGGCCGGCACCGGGACGAGATAGCCGCCCGGGACACCGCCGACCAGCGGGCGGGACCGAAGCGGGTTGTGGGTGTAGCGGCGCAGGAGCGGGTCGTGGTCGGCGGGGAAGGCTGCGCGGAGCTTGTTCTTGGTGGTGACGAAGTGTTGGTTCAGGACCGTCTTGACCTGGGCAGGGGAGCGGAGGCCATCGAACTGGTCGTAGTCCGTGACGGGGAACCAGTCCAGGGCGAACCTGCCGCGGCGGCGCAGATTTGGCTGGGCGGTAGCGCAGCCCCAGATGAGGTGGACGATGCCGAGGTAGTCAGCCAGGGAGCAGCCGAGTAGGTCGTGGTCCCAACCCAGGAGGATCACCTTCAGCGGGTCTGCATCGTCTGGGTAGGAGGTCGGATCCAGCAGGGCTATGGAGCGGCTCAGCTGTGAGTAGGCGTCCTCCTGCCACGGGCCCTGGTGGTGGGTGGCCCGCTGCAGGTACCCCTCCCAGCGCTTCATCCCTTCCGGTTCCCGGGTGACTGGGTCGTCTAGGGCCAGGAACAGGTCAAGGATCTGACGGAGGTCCGGGCTGGTCGCGCTGGGCCGACCGTCCCGGCCCCGAGCCAGAGACACCCAGGCGGCGTCGAGCAGGGCCCACGGCACGTACAGGCCAAGGCCCTGGGCGGCCAGGTCGCGGCCGGGCGGGAGGCTGGCGCTGGTGGCCGCGATCAACTGCGTCAGCGAGTTCGGGTCGTGACGCAGGACCCGCTCGAAGTACTCGGTCTCCGGAACGGGGTATGGGGAGAGGGTTCGCCGCATACCTGAAGATTCTTCCCCTCTCCCGAGTGGGTGCGCGACGGGTTTTCCAGTACCGGGCGCTCGGGAGCCGACCGTGATCGACCTCAGCGGCAACCGCTGGACCGACGTGCTGAGGCCGGTAGGGCGTCGCAGCGCTGGGCGGTCAACCTTGGCTGGCACAAGAGACTCAGCGGTCGGTCTTCACTGACACATAACGCCGTCCTTCAACCTTCAATGGCAACCGATCAAGGTCTCCTGTCACAGGTCAATCGCGCTGAATCGCCCGGGCATTGTTCTGCGAGCTATTCCGATATATCGTTGAAGTATCGCGACTGATCAACGATGGAAGGAGCGTAACCATGCGTCCTCATGTTTTCGGGCAGGAGCCCGACAGTGGACACCGCGGTCCCGGTCATCCGGGTCGGGGTGGGTTCGACGGGCGGCGGGGGGCCTTCGGGCCGTTTGGTCCGCCCGGGCCGCCGTTCGGGCCGCCGTTCGGGGGTGGGCCCTTCGGTGGGCCGCCGTTCGGCGGTGGGGGTCGTGGGCGGCACGGGGGGCGGGGGAGGGCGCGGCGCGGGGATGTGCGTGCCTCGATCCTGGCGCTGCTCAAGGACCGTCCGATGCACGGGTACCAGATGATCCAGGAGATCGCCGAGCGCAGCGGCGGGGCCTGGAAGCCCAGCCCCGGTTCGGTCTACCCGACCCTTCAGCTGCTGGAGGACGAGGGGCTGATCACCAGTGCGAGCGAGGGCGGCAAGAAGCTGTTCACGCTCACCGAGCAGGGCACGGCCGAGGCGGAGGCCGGGCCGGACGCTCCCTGGGAGGAGGCCGGCCGGGGCGTCGACTGGGAGGCGGTCAATGAGACCCGGCAGGCGGTCTGGGGGCTGATGGAGGCCTTCGGCCAGGTCACGAAGACCGGCACCGCCGAGCAGCGGACCCGGGCCGTGGAGGTCGTCGACGAGGCCCGTAAGAAGCTCTATCTGATTCTCGCCGGCGAGCACTGACCGGCGGGTGCTGAACGGCGAACGGTGACCCGCCGGGGCTCAGCACTGGCGGGTCGTCAGATCGGTGCGCCCGATGGGCGGCCACCAGATCTCTGCCGAGTCGAACGAGTCGGAGGCCCGGGGGTGCGGCCCCTCGTCGTGGCAGTGGAAGGCCGCCCAGAACACGTCCGCGGGCAGCGCGGAGAGCGGTGCGTACACCCGGTAGACGTACTGCCGCCCGTCGGCTGCGAGCAGAGCGACCATCCAGAACATGACGGAAGGGACGCACTGGGGGAAGTCCCGGTTGCCGTCGGCACTCACGTACGGGAGTGAAGGGCAAGGCGGCGCGCGCCCCTGAGGACGAAGTGCCCCGATCTCATCCGCGAGGAGGAGGGACCGGTCGGTCGTGCCCACCTTCCGTGGGATGGGCAAATAGGACTCTACGGGGATGTATGGAGCGGCTTTCCCTGATGGAGTGGGAGATGTGCAGATCCACACCCGGCGACTGCCCGGGCAGCCCGCCGTCCCCGGGGCCGCAGACGACGCCGGACCCTGGGCCGAGCTGGCCCCGGTGATCGACGGGGCTCGCCGGAGGGCGGCGCGGGACGGCGACCGTCAGCCGGACACCGCCCATCTGCTGCATTCGCTGGTCGAGGCGGACCCCGGGGTCCGGGCCGCGCTCGGATCCCGGGTCGTGCGGGTGCTCGGCTATCTCGTGCAGCGCAGCATCGGCTACGGGCTGCGCTGGCGGGGCTCCGTCGAGGAGTCCGGCGCGCCGTCCGGCGTACGGGAGCGGGGGAAGGGCGCCGAGGCGTCCCGGTGGTCGCCCTCGGCGCTCGCCGCGCTCGACGCGGCGGTGGGGCGGGCCCGCTCGCGCGGGGACGCGCGGGTCGCGGGGGCCGATCTGCTCGCCGCCCTCGCCGCGGACTCCGGCTGCCGGGCGGTGGAGGTGCTGCGCCGGGCCGGGGTGGACGCCGAACAGCTCGGCGCGCGGATCGGGGCCGTCTGACCGGCGCACGCCCCCGAGCGCGCCCCTGACCGGTCTCGACACTGTCTCGACATGTGCAACAGCCTCGACGGTGCTGACGATCCCCTGCCATCATGTCCCGATGCACGTGTCTGGAAGCAGGAGTACGAGCCTGGGCATCGCCCTGGTCTCGGCGTTGGCGTTCGGTGGATCCGGCGTCGCGGCCAAGCCGCTGATCGAGGCGGGGCTCGACCCGCTGCACGTGGTGTGGCTGAGGGTGGCGGGCGCCGCGCTGGTGCTGCTCCCGCTGGCCTGGCTCCACCGTGATCTGCCCCGGCGCCAACCCCTGCTGCTGCTCGGCTTCGGGCTGTTCGCGGTCGCGGGCGTCCAGGCCTTCTACTTCGCCTCCATCTCCCGGATACCCGTGGGGGTCGCCCTGCTGGTGGAGTACCTCGGCCCGGCCCTGGTGCTCGGCTGGATACGGTTCGTCCAGCGCCGGCCCGTCACCCCGGCGGCGGCGGTGGGCGTGGTCCTCGCGGTCACCGGGCTCGCGTGCGTGGTCGAGGTGTGGGCGGGGCTGAGCTTCGACGCCCTGGGGCTGCTGCTCGCGCTGGGCGCGGCCTGCTGCCAGGCCTGCTACTTCGTCCTCTCCGACCACGGCAGCGACGGCGCGGAACCGGCGAATCCGCTGGGAGTGATCGCGTACGGACTGATCGTCGGAGCCCTGGTGCTGACGGTGATCGCCCGGCCGTGGGGGATGGACTTCTCGCTGCTCGCCGGGAACGCCGATCTCGGCGGCACCGAGGTGGCGGCCTGGGCGCTGCTCTGCTGGGTGGTGCTGATCTCCACCGTGTTCGCCTATGTCACCGGCGTTCTGTCGGTGCGGCTGCTGTCCCCGCAGGTGGCCGGGGTGGTGGCCTGTCTTGAGGCGGTCGTCGCGACCGTGCTGGCGTGGGTGCTGCTCCGGGAGCATCTGTCGCTGCCGCAGATCCTGGGCGGCTCGCTGGTGCTGGTGGGCGCGTTCATCGCCCAGTCGCGCGCGCCGAAGGCCCCTTCACCGCCGCCCCCGGCGCGCGCTCCCGCTCACAGCGCCGCGAGATAGTCCGGCAGGGCCACCGAGGGCGCGAGACCGGGGGCCGGTATCGGCGTTCCGTACCCGCTCACCAGCGGTACGACCCCGGTCCAGTACGGCAGCTCCGCGTCCTGCGGATCGTCGTTCGGCGGGCCGTTGCGGATCTTGGCCGAGACTTCGGCCAGATCCAGCCGCAGCACCCCCGTGGCCGCCAGCTCACGGTCGTTGGCCGGGCGGGAGTCCCGGGCGCGGCCCGGGACCACGGCGTCGACCAGGGCGTCGAAGGACAGCCGCTTCTCCGCCGGGTCCGTCACCCGGCGGGCCGTGCCGTGGATCATCACCGAGCGGTAGTTGAGCGAGTGGTGGAACGCCGAGCGGGCCAGCACCAGCCCGTCGACATGGGTCACCGTCAGGCAGACCTTCAGGCCCGGGTCGTCCCCCTCGCCCCCGCCTTCGCCCGCCGTACGCAGCGGGCGCGAGCCCGTCGAGCCGTGGACGTAGACGCGGCTGCCCACCCGGGCGTAGAGCGTCGGCAGCACCACCGGCGCGCCGTCCCGGAGGAAACCGAGATGGCAGACGTACGCCTCGTCGAGAATGGCGTGGACCTGTGCGTGGTCGTACACGGCGCGCTCGCGGGAGCGGGTGGGGACGGTGCGTTCGGTCGGCTCGTAGGCATCCGGCTCCGGCATTTGCGCCCTCCATTGCACTAGTGCATAATATAGTTTGTGCTAGGAGAATATCGGATCGCAGGGCGTCGCGCATCGGAGATCGCGGCCAGCATCGAGCAGGGCGTGGGCGCGGGGGAGCTGGAGCCCGGCGCGCTGCTGCCGCCGATGCGGGAGCTGGCGACCTCGCTCGGGGTCAACCCGAACACGGTGGCCGCCGCCTATCGCACCCTGCGCGAGCGCGGAGTCATCGAGACCGCGGGCCGCCGGGGCAGCCGGGTGCGCTCCCGGCCCACCCGCACCGCGCGCGGCTCCCTCCGGGTCGACGCCCCGCCCGGTGTCCGCGATGTGGGCGAGGGCAACCCCGACCCCGCGCTGCTGCCCCCGCTCCGTGACGCGCTGGCCGCCGCCGCGCTGGGCGACGAGCGACGGCCGGGGCTCTACGGACAGGCCCCCGTCGACGAGGAGTTCGCCCGGCTCGCCCGCGCCGCGCTGGACGAGGACGGTGTGCCCGACGGCCCGGTCGCGGTCACCTCCGGCTCGCTCGACGCCATCGAGCGGGTGCTCGCCGCGCATCTGCGGCCCGGCGACGCGGTCGCCGTCGAGGATCCGGGCTGGGGGAGCCTGCTCGACCTCGTGCCGTCCCTCGGGCTCCGGCCCGTCCCCGTCGGCGTCGACGACGACGGCCCCCTCCCCGCCGATGTGAAGCGGGCGCTCGCCGCCGGGGCCCGCGCGCTGATCGTCACCGACCGGGCCCAGAACCCCACCGGGGCCGTGATCGGCGAGCACCGCGCACAGCAGCTCCGCGCGGTCCTCACCCGCTTTCCCGACACCCTCCTGATCGAGGACGACCACGGGCACGCCATCGTCGACCAGCCGCTCCACCCCCTCGCCGGAACCACCCGGAGCTGGGCCTTCGTACGCTCCACCGCCAAGGCGTACGGGCCCGACCTCCGCGTCGCGCTGCTGACCGGCGACCCGGTCACCGTCGACCGGGTGACCGGCCGGCAGCAGCTGGGCCCCGGCTGGGTGAGCCGACTCCTCCAGCGGGCCGTAGTCCAGCTCTGGACCTCGGGCGCGGTCGATCCGCTCGCCGTGGCCCGCTCGTACGGGGAGCGGCGCGACGCGCTCGTGCGCGCCCTGGCCGAGCGGGGCGTCGAGGCGCACGGCCGCAGCGGGATGAATGTCTGGGTGCCGGTGCTCGACGAGACCGGCGCGGTGACCCGGCTGCTGCGCTCCGGCTGGGCGGTCGCCCCCGGCGCGCGGTACCGGCTCGACTCGCCGCCCGCCGTCCGGGTCACCGTCTCGCAGCTCTCGGCGGCGGACATCGTGCCGATCGCCGACGCCCTGGCCGACGCCGCGGGTCCCGCCCCCGCGCGCAGCTACGGCTGAGGGGCCGGGGCCGGGGCCGGGGCTGTGGCTGTGGCCCCGGCCTGCGCGACCGGCTCGGCGGCGCGGGGCGGCCTACGGCGGGGGCGGCTCTGTGTCAGCGCCGCCCCCGCCAGGACGATCAGCGCGCCCACCGGGGTGTTCCAGCCCAGCTCCTCGCCGAGCAGGGTGACGCCCGCCGCCGTGGCGATGACCGGGATGAAGTACGTGACCATCTGCGCGGTGGTCGGACCGATCTCCTCCACCAGCCCGTACTGGAGCAGCAGCGCCAGCCCGGTGCCCAGCGCGCCGAGCGCCACCACCGCCAGCAGCGGCACCACCGCGAACGACTCGGGTACGGAGGTGAACAGCGGGGTGACGACGGCCAGCTGGACCGTGGCCAGCCCCAGCTGGGTCCCGGTGAGGGAGAGGTGCGAGTGGCCGGAGTCCGCCAGCGTGCGGCGGACGTAGATCCAGCCGATCGCGTAGAACAGCGAGGCGAGCAGCGCCATCGCGGTGCCCCGGACGTCGAGCCCGGAGAACCCCTGCCAGGCCCCCAGCACGGTGAGCACCCCCAGGAAGCCGAGGCCGAGACCGGCGACCCGCCGCCGGGTGGGCCGGTCCTCCGAGAGCGCGACCAGGGAGAGCAGCATGCCCCACAGCGGTGAGGTGGCGTTGCAGATGCCCGCCAGCGTCGAGGGGATCGTGAGTTCCGCGTACGAGAACAGCGAGAACGGTATGGCGTTGAGCAGCAGCGCGGCCACGGTCAGATGACCCCAGGTGCGGGCCCCGCGCGGCAGCCGCTCCCGGCGCACGGCCATCGCCGCGGCCAGTACCGCCGTACCGAAGAACAGCCGGCCGAAGGTGACCTGGAACGGCGCGAACCCTTCGGTGCCGACCTTGATGAGAAGGAAGCTGAACCCCCAGATGAGGGAGACGACCGCGAAGCGGATCCGCCAGTCCAGCCGGCGGCGGGCGGAGCCCGGCGGCTCGGTGGGGACAGGGGGAGGAGTCGCGTGGACGCGGACGGCGGAGGTCATGGCTCTCACTCTCACCCGTTCAACCTCGTAGAACAAGCGAGAATTTGTTCAGTAGTTCGATTAGCATTGCTTACATGTTGAATCTGGAGCGCCTGCGGACCCTGGACGCGCTCGCCCGCCACGGCTCGGTCAGCGGCGCGGCCGACGGGCTGCATGTGACCACATCGGCCGTCTCCCAGCAGCTGGCCAAGCTGGAGCGCGAGGTCGGCCAGCAGCTGCTCGCCAAGAACGGGCGCGGCGTCCGGCTCACCGACGCCGGACGGCTGCTCGCGGACCACGCGGCACGGATCATCTCCCAGGTGGAGCTGGCCCAGTCCGACATCGAGGCCCAGCGCGGCCAGGTCGTCGGCGAGGCCAGGATCGGGGCGTTCCCCACCGCCGCCCGGGGGCTCTTCCCCGCAGCGCTCGCCGCGCTCCGCGCCGACCACCCCGAGCTGCGCGTCCGCTCCCGGGAGCTGGAGCCGGAGCAGGGGCTGAGAGCCGTCGTCCGGGGCGATCTCGATCTCGCCGTCGTGCTCGACTGGAGCAATAAACGACTGCCCGTCCCCGGCGGGCTCGCCCAGGCCCATCTGCTCGACGACATGCCCGACATCGCCATGCCCGCGGGCCACCGGCTCGCCGGCCGCTCCGAGGCGGACCTGGAGGAGTTCGCCGACGACGACTGGGTCTCCTGGCCGGAGGGCGAGTTCTGCCACGACTGGCTGATGTTCACCCTGCGCTCCCGGGGCATCGAGCCCCGCATCCCCCATCTCGCGGGCGAGCATCACACCCAGCTCGCGCTGATCGCGGCCGGCCTCGGCGTCTGCATCACCCCCAGGCTCGGCCGGGGCCCGGTCCCCGAGGGCGTGGCGCTCGTGCCCGTACGGCAGCGCGTGGTGCGCCATGTGTACGCGGTGTGGCGCACCGACGCGGACCGGCGGCCGTCGATCAGGGCCGCCGTCGGCGCGCTGCGTGCGGCGGCGGGTCCGGGGCCCGGGTCGGGTCCCGGACCGGGCTCAGCGCTCTGACAGCTTGCCGAAGTCCCAGGACGCGATCGCGTCCGGGGTCAGCCGCAGCCAGGCGTGCCCGCCGTCGTGCGGCATCCGGTCGAGGCCGAAGTACTTCCGGGCGAACAGCCGCTCCGGGGTCTCCAGCTCCGGACAGGGCTCCCCGGTGCGCGGAGCCTCGCCGACCCGGACCGCCGAGCCCGACAGCTCGACCCCGCGCAGCTCCCCGTACGCCTCGCCGGAGTCCATCACCGCCGACAGCCGGGGATCGCGGAGCAGCTGGGCCCAGCGGCGGCTGCGGGTCAGCGAGTACAGCCACAGGGAGGCGCCGTCCCAGACGAACCAGAGCGGGCTGACGTGCGGACGGCCGTCCGGGCCCGTGGTGGCCACCCGGCAGGTGCGCCGCGCGGAGAGGAAGGCGTCCCGCTCGGCGGGCGTCATCATGATCCGGCGGCCCCGGCGCTGCACGGCTGCCACGGCGACCCCTCACCCCGTATCTGACTATGTGTCAGAAAGCATGGGCGTCCCGCTCGCCGAGCGCAAGGGGGGCGGCCTCGTCGGCCCGCCTCATCGGCCCGTCTCATCGGCCCAGGGACTCCTTGAGGAAAGCCGTCTCCAGCCGCAGAAGGCTGCTCGCCTGGTCCCGAGCGGTGACCCGGTGCCCGGCCCCCGACAGCGGCAGCACCCGGTGCGGGCGGCCCGCCGCGAGCAGCGCGGCGGACAGCCGCAGGGTGTGCGCGAAGACCACATTGTCGTCCGCCACCCCGTGCACCAGCAGCAGCGGGCGGCTGAGCAGATGCGCGTACGGCACCAGCGAGCTGCGCCGGTACGCCTCCGGGAACACCTCGGGGTGTCCCAGGAAGCGCTCCTCCCAGTGGGTGTCGTAGAGCCGGCGGTCGGTCGGGGCCGCGCCCGCCACGGCGGCGTGGAAGATCTCCGGGTGGTGCAGCACCGCGCCCGCCGCCAGATAGCCGCCGAAGGACCAGCCGCGGATCGCCACCGCCCCGAGGTCGAGGTCCGGATACCGCTCCGCCGCGTCGTGCAGGGCGTCGATCTGGTCCTGGAGCACCGGGCCCAGCCGGTCGCCGTGGACGGCCTGCTCCCACTCCCGGCCCCGCCCCGGGGTCCCCCGGCCGTCCGTCACCAGCACCGCGAACCCCTGCTCCGCGAACCACTGCGAGAGACAGGACCACCACAGCCGGGCCCGCACCACCAACTGCATCTGAGCCCCCGCATAGGGGTTGAGCAGCACCGGAAGGGGACCCGAGCCCGGCTTGTGCCAGGAGGGCAGATAGAGCTGGGCGCGCAGTTCGCGCTCGCCCAGCGAGAGCGGCAGCGGCTTCGGCACGACCACCGGCTCCTCCGCGAGCACCGCGATCCGCCCGGCCGGCTCGCCGCCCCTGAGCACGGTCACCGTACGCCCCGACTCGGTCAGGCTGTCCAGGACGACGGTGCCGCCCCCGGCCCTGGCACAGTGGACGCCGGGCCCCTCGCTGAGCCGGACGAAACCGTCGGCGGGGTCGTGGAACCACACATGTATCTCGGTCGGTTCCTCGTTCGCGAGGAAGAAGACCCGCTCGCCGACCGTCCCGAGCACCTCCCGGACATTCACCCCGCCCGGCGACCGCACTCCGCCGATCCGCAGCCCCCGCAGTCCGTCGCCCGCCGTGAAGGCCGTGATCGCCGTGCCGGAAGCAGTCCTTCCGGGAAGGCCGGGCACCAGCTCCACCCAGACCGGATCGCGCTCCGTGTGCAGCGTCTCGGTCGTTCCGCTGTACGGGTCGACCGCCAGCAGTACGGCGGTGCGCTGGTCACGGGTCTGCACCCGCACCAGCGGGCCGTGCGCGTCCCACCCCGCCGAGACCACGTACTCGAAGGCCCGGTCGGTCCAGCCCCGGGAGCGGAGAGGCTCCTCGGCGTCGGCGGCGGCCGGCAGCTCCACCGGGGTCCACCCGCCGCTCAGCCGCAGGATGTGCAGCGACACCTCTGCGTTCGCCGTCCCCGCCACCGGGTAGCGGACCGCCCTCGGCGGCCGTGCCGGATCGGCCGGATCGGCCAGGTACCAGCGCTGTACGGGGGAGTCGTCCACCCGCGCCACCAGCAGGGCGTCCCCCGAGGGCGACCACCAGTAGCCCCGCGACCGCCCCATCGACTCGGCCGCCGTGTGCTCGGCCAGACCGTAGCTCACCTCGGGTTTCTCGGGTACGGCGAGCGGACGGCCGCCGGTCCCGTCCGCGCGTACGACATGGAGCGCGCCGCCGCTGACATAGGCGATCGAGGCGCCGTCGGGGGAGGGACGGGGATCGACCACCGGACCCGCCGCCGGAATCCGCCGGGGCGCGTCGCCGTCGGTGGTGACGGTCCACAGCTCCCCGCCCAGCGCGAAGGCGACGAGCCGGGCCTCGGCGTCGGTCGCGTACGACACCACCCCCGCGGCGAACTCCCGGGCGCGTTCCCGGCGTACCCGCTCCGCCTCGGGAACGCTTCCCGGCTCCTCGCCCAGCAGCAGGGGGTCGGCGAGGAGCCGCTCCCGCCCGGACTCGTACAGCCAGAGCCCGCTCATCGGGTCGTCGCCCGCCATGCTTCGGACGAACAGCACACGCAGCCCGTCCGGCGAGACGGTGAAGTGGTGGGGGACGCCGAGGGCGAATCGGGCGGTACGGGCGAACTGCTCGGTGAATTCGGGGACGGCGACGCCGGCGTCCCCGCGGTCTGTGCTGTTCTCGTTCATCAGGGATCATTCGCACCCCGGCCCCCGCGCGCGCAACCGGATTTCCTTCTATCCGTCCAGGCGCGTGGACGCTTCGACGAGAGCGACCTCGGGTTTCCGCTGGTCGCCGACCCGCCGGCCGGTGACCTGGCTGGACAGCAGCCGCAGCGCGTCGCCCGAGGCGCTGTCATTGGGCGTGTAGACCTCAAGCCGGTGATCGGGACTGTCGGGCTGGAGCCACACCTGATAGTCGACACTGACCCCTCCGACGGTCGGGTGCCGCAGGCGCATGGTGCCCACGGTGCAGTCCGCGACGTCTCCGGTGGCCCACAGCGTGGCGAAGTCGCTGCTGCGCATGGCCAGCTCGCCGACCAGCTCGGCCAGTCGCGCGTCGGTGGGATACCGGCCCGCGGTGAGCCGCAGATAGGCGACATGGATCTTGGCCAGTTCATCCCAGTTCTGATGGAGATCACGGCTGAAGGAGTCCAGGAAGAACATCCGGGGGAGGGACGGCCGCCGCGCCAGATCGTCGGGAGCGTCGAAGTCGAGGTGCTCCGCGACGAGGGCGTGCCCGGTGCGGTTCCAGGCCAGCACATCACCGCGGCGGCCCAGCAGCACGGCCGGGGCGCTCTCCCCCAGGGACGACAGAAGCGCGAGCACCCGGGAGTGCGGACGCTCCGTCAGAGGGCGCACCAGCCGCGGAGTGACGGGCTGACGGGCGAGATTGTGCAGATGGGCCGTCTCGGTCCGGTCGAGCTGGAGCACCCGGGCGAGCGCGTCGAGCACCTGTTGGGAGGCGGTGCCTGCCTGTCCCTGCTCCAGCCGGGTGTAGTAGCCGACGCTCACGCCGGCCAGCTGGGCGAGTTCCTCACGGCGCAGGCCCGGTACACGACGGGCGGTGCCGTAGGCGCGCAGTCCGACGTCGGTGGGCGTGACCCGGTCGCGGCGGGTTTTGAGATACACACCGAGGCTCTCCAGTTCCATGGCCCCGAGAGTAGGGGAGGACCGTCCGGGTCTGGGTATCCCTGCGGGGTGTACCCATGGCGTGGGGCTGGTTGGCGAGCGCCCGAAGTCGCACCGTCGGGGACATGAATGAACAGCGTGTCTCTCAACCGCCCGGGCCGCGGGCGTGGCTCGGTCTGCTGGTCACCCTCGGACCCGTACTGCTCGTGGCGATGGACGGGTCGGTCCTCTTCCTGGCGATGCCCAAGGTGACCGAGGCCTTGTCGCCCACCGCCGACCAGGCCCTGTGGACTCTGGACATCTACGGATTCGCGGTCGGGTCGCTGCTTGTCGCCTTCGGCAACATCGGCGACCGGTACGGCCGGCTGAAGCTGCTGATGATCGGTGTGGCGGCGTTCGGCATCGCCTCGGCCGGGGCGGCGTTCGCGCCCACCCCGGAACTGCTGATCGCCTTCCGGGCGCTGATGGGCATCGCCGGGGCCACACTGCTCCCGTCGGCCCTCGCGGTGCTCAGCGAGCTGTTCACCGACCCCCGCCGACGGGCGAGGGCGATCGGAATCTTCGCGGCCACCTTCGCCGCCGGGTTCGCCATCGGCCCGCTCGTCGGCGGACAGCTGCTCAGCAGGTTCTGGTGGGGGTCGGTCTTCCTGATCAACCTCCCTGTCATCCTGCTGTTCCTGATCCTGGCGCCGATCCTGCTCCGTGAGGTGCGCGCCACCCGGCCCGGCCGTGTCGACCCCCTGAGCGTCTTCCTCTCCGCCGCCGGACTGCTGCCGGTCATCTACGCGATCAAGCACGCCGCCACGGAGGGGCTGACGGTCGGCACCGTGATCGCCGGAGTCGTCGGCCTCGCGGGCCTGGTGTGGTTCGCCCGCCGACAGAGGAGCCTTGAGCACCCGCTGATCGATTTCAGCCTCTTCCGCGACCGGGTTTTCACGATCGCGATCATCACCGGGCTGCTGCCGCTGGCCGCGTGGTCGGCCACCGCCTACCTCGCCGGCGTCTACCTCCAGTCCGTGCACGGACTGAAGGTCCTGGACGCGGCCCTCCTCACGATCCCCGGCGCCCTGGTGCTCACCGTCACCTGCATCGTCACGCCGTCGCTGGTCGGGCGCATCGGCAAGCGAGCGGCGCTCATCACCTGCCACTTCTGCGTCGCCGCGGGTCTGCTCCTGCTTCTGCTGCTGCCCGCCGACGGCTCCGGCGGGACCGGCTGGTACCTCGCGTCCACCATCGTCGCGGGCCTCGGCTACGGCATCTCCTTCAGCGTCGTCGCCGACACCGCCGTCGCCGCGGTCCCCCCGGAGCGCGCCGGGTCCGCCGCCGCGCTCGCCGAGACCAGCAACGAGATCGGCAACGCCCTCGGCATCGCGCTTCTGGGCTCGCTCGCCACCCTGTTCTTCCGGCTCCAGGGCCCGGACCTCGCGGGCACCCTCAA
Organism: Streptomyces inusitatus; assembly: GCF_014651115.1. Classification (GTDB taxonomy): domain Bacteria; phylum Actinomycetota; class Actinomycetes; order Streptomycetales; family Streptomycetaceae; genus Streptomyces; species Streptomyces amakusaensis. Next base: position 38,899 of record NZ_BMWG01000024.1, read on the forward strand.
CGAGACGCTCCAGATTCCCGATCTCGTCCCCGCGGTGATCAGCGACGCGAAGTCCGCCTTCGTGACCGGCCTCCACGTCGTCGCCGTCACCGCCGGTGTTCTGCACGCCGCGCTCGGCGTCCTCGCCCTGCGCTGGCTGCCGAAGTCCCTCTCCGACGCGGACGACGCCGGTGACGCCGGTGGCGCCGGTGACGCGGGCGCGGAGTCCCCGGCCCGGATCGCCGACGGGGAGACCAGCGGCGTCCGCTGACTCCGGCGGAGGCCACGGCAATGATCCATTTCGTCGATTGCCAGGGAGCCGAGCCGTATAGCCTGGGGAAATGCTGACAGAAGTCACAGCTACCCGTTACGTCACGCCCTTGCGTGAAGGCGGCTCGCTCCCGGGCATCGTCGAGGCCGACGATCTCGGTACGTATGTCATGAAGTTCACCGGAGCCGGACAGGGCCGTAAGACCCTGGTCGCCGAGGTCGTCTGCGGACAGCTGGGCCGCCGGCTCGGGCTGCGCGTCCCGGAGCTGACCGGTATTCAGCTGGATCCGGTGATCGGGCTCGGCGAGCCGGACCAGGAGGTGCAGGAGCTGCTGAAGGCCAGCGGCGGTCTCAACCTCGGCATGGACTATCTGCCGGGCTCGATCGGCTTCGACCCGCTGGCGTACGAGGTGGACCCGGCCGAGGCGGGCCGGATCGTCTGGTTCGACGCGCTGATCAACAACGTCGACCGCTCCTGGCGCAACCCCAATATGCTGGTGTGGCACGGCGATGTGTGGCTCATTGACCACGGCGCCACCATGATCTGGCATCACAACTGGCCGGGTGCGGCGGCCTCCGCCGCCAAGCCCTACGACGCCTCCGACCATGTGCTGGCCCGCTTCCGGCCGGACATCCCGGCGGCCGCCGCCGAGCTGGCCCCGCTCGTCACCGAGGAACTGCTGACCGAGGTCGCCGCCGACGTCCCCGACGAGTGGCTGGTCGACGAGCCGGGCTTCGCCACCACCGACGCACTGCGCCGGGCCTATGTGGAAGCCCTGCTTCCGCGTGCCGCGTCGATCCATGCGAGGATCACGCTCGGCGAGCCCACCGCTCCGCGCCCTTCGCGCGCGCCGGGCTGGCTGACGGGCCGGCCGGACGCGGACGAGAAGGAGGCGGGGGCATGACGGGACGCGAGGTCTTCGAGTACGCGCTGCTGCGCGTGGTGCCCCGCATCGAGCGGGGGGAGTGCTTCAACGCGGGGGTGCTGGTCTACTCCCGCGCCCGCTCCTTCGTCGCCGCGCGCACCCATTTGGACGAGGCGAAGCTGAGGGCCCTGGATCCCGGGGCCGATGTGGCCGGAGTGCGCGCCGCGCTCCACGCCGTGGAATCCGTGTGCTGCGGCGGCGCGGTCGCCGGGCAGGCGGCCGGGGACGATGCCGGGCGGCGTTTCCGCTGGCTGATCGCCCCCCGTTCCACCGTCGTCCAGCCCGGACCGGTGCACACGGGGCTGACCGCCGACCCCGAGGCCGAGGTCGACCGGCTGCTCGGCCTGCTGGTGCGCTGACCGCTCTCCGCCACCGCTCCCCGCCCCCCTGCCCGGTGTCCGTCGCCGGGTGATTCCGCGCGGGCCGCCCGGCGCACCCGGTGGGCCGTTGACACCGGGTGCGCCGGGCTTCTAGCGTCTCGTCTGCCGAAGGTACTAAGCGGTCGCTCATCCCTGGGCGTGCGGGCTGCCGGACGAGCCGCTCCCCGGGTGCGCGCCGCGCTCAAGGGCGAGGAGAGCCACGTATGTCCACCACCGAGCAGCGCACCGCCGTCGTCACCGGGGCGGCCCGGGGCATCGGCGCGGCGACCGCCGTACGACTGGCGGCCGAGGGCCGCGCGGTCGCCGTGCTCGATCTCGACGAGCAGAGCTGCGAAGAGACGGTCGGCAGGATCGCGGAGACGGGTGGCAGGGCCCTCGCGGTCGGCTGTGACGTGTCCGACAGCGCCCAGGTGGAGGCTGCGGTGGCGAAGGTCGCCGCCGAGCTGGGACCGCCGGTGATCCTCGTCAACAACGCCGGTGTGCTCCGGGACAACCTGCTGTTCAAGATGAGCGAGTCCGACTGGGACACCGTGATGAACGTGCATCTCAAGGGCGCGTTCCTGATGGCAAAGGCTTGTCAGGGGCACATGGTCGACGCCGGCTTCGGCCGGATCGTCTCGCTCTCCTCGTCCTCCGCGCTCGGAAACCGGGGCCAGGCCAACTACGCGGCGGTCAAGGCCGGGCTCCAGGGGTTCACCAAGACGCTCGCCAAGGAGCTCGGCAAGTTCGGGGTCACCGCGAACGCCGTCGCCCCCGGGTTCGTCGTCACGGAGATGACCGCCCGGACCGCCGCCCGCGTCGGGATGGACTTCGAGGAGTTCCAGACCGCCGCCGCCGCGCAGATCCCCGTCCAGCGGGTGGGGCGGCCCGAGGACATCGCCAACGCCATCGCCTTCTTCGCGGGCGACGACGCGGGCTTTGTCTCCGGGCAGGTGCTGTACGTGGCCGGCGGACCGCTCAACTGAGGGCGGGGCGGCGCGAGATGACGGAGCGTGTGCCGGAGAGCGGCAGGGTCGCGCTGATCACCGGCGGCAGCCGGGGCATCGGCTACGCGGTCGCCGAGGCGCTGGTCGCGCGCGGCGACAGGGTGTGCCTCACCGGCCGGGGCGAGGAGGCGCTGAGGGAGGCGGTCGAGCGGCTCGGGGCCGACCGGGCCATCGCCGTACCGGGAAAGGCGCAGGACGAGACCCACCGGGCGGCGGCGGTGGAGCGCGTCATGGAGACCTTCGGGCGGGTCGATTTCCTGGTGAACAACGCGGGGACCAACCCGGTGATCGGGCCCATGGCGGAGCTGGATCCGAATGTCGTGCGCAAGGTGTTCGAGACCAATGTGATCTCGGCGCTCGGTTTCGCTCAGCAGACCTACCGAGCCTGGCAGCGGGAGAACGGCGGTGCGATCGTGAACATCGCGTCCGTCGCCGGACTCGCCCCCTCGCCCTTCATCGGGGCCTATGGAATGAGCAAGGCGGCCATGGTGAATCTGACTCTCCAGCTCGCCCATGAATTCGCCCCCCGGGTGAGGGTCAACGCGATCGCACCGGCAGTGGTCAAGACCAAATTCGCGCGGGCGCTCTACGAGGGCAGGGAGGCCGAGGCGGCCGCGGCCTACCCGCTGGGCCGGCTCGGAATGCCGGAGGACGTCGGCGGCGCGGCGGCGTTCCTCACTTCGGACCAGTCCGACTGGATCACCGGCCAGACTCTGGTGGTCGACGGCGGGGTGTTCCTCAAGGCAGGGCTGTGAGCGGCCCCCGCCGGGCCGCAGGTTGACCCGGCGGGAGGCTGCGGTATGGTCGGCCAACTCACGGCTGAACGAGGAGCGTGCACGTGTTCTATCGGACCTGCCTGCGGGCCGGCGCAGCCCTGGCGTCCATATCCCTGTTGGCGGGTTGCGGCCTGTTCTCAGATACGGAAGCGGGCGGCCAGAAGAAGATTTCCGTCGGGACCACCAGTGAGCCCACGACACTTGATCCGGCTGCCGCCTGGGACAGTTCCTGGGAGCTGTACCGGAATGTGTTTCAGACGTTGTTGAGTTTCCCGACCGGGAGTACGGCTCCGCAGCCCGACGCGGCCCAGAGCTGCGAGTTCGCGGATGCCGCGAGCAAGACCTATGTCTGTGTACTGAAGCCGGGTCTGGTCTTCTCCAATGGTGAGAAACTCGATGCCGCGGCCGTCAAGCACTCCATCGACCGCATCCGGCTGATCGACGTGCCGAACGGGCCCAGCGGTCTGCTCAACTCGCTCGGCAGCGTCGAGCTGGTGGGCGATCGCACGGTGAAGTTCCATCTGAAGGTCGCGGACGCCACCTTCCCCTTCATCCTCGCCACTCCGGCCGCCTCGCTGGTGCCGCCCGGGGAGTACCCCCGCAACTCCCTCCGCGACGACGGCCGGGTGGTCGGCTCGGGCCCCTATGTGCTGCGTTCGTACTCCAAGGGCAAGAAGGCCGAGCTGGCCGGCAACGAGACCTACGACGGCTACGCGAAGCGTCAGAACGACTCCCTGACCATCCGCTACTTCACCGACTCCGCCGCCATGGTGAGCGCGCTGCGGGAGAAGGAGATCCAGGCCACCTACCGGGGCCTGGACGCCAACGAGGTCGTGGAGCTCCAGCGGAAGAAGCCGGAGAACGAGGATCTGCGGCTGATCGAGACGGTCGGCACGGACATCCGCTACCTGGTCTTCAACGCCAGGGACACGAACGCGGGCAAGCTCCCCGTGCGCCAGGCGGTCGCCCAGCTGGTCGACCGGGGCGAACTGGTCTCCAAGGTCTACCAGGGCACGGCCGAGCCGCTGTACTCCATGGTCCCCAAGGGCATCGTGGGGCACACCACGGAGTTCTTCGACCACTACGGCGACCCCAACGTCGCCAAGGCGCGGAAGATCCTCGCGGACGGGGGCGTCGAGACGCCCGTGCGGCTGGACCTCTGGTACACCGACCGGTACGGCTCCACGACCGCGCTGGAGTTCAAGGAGCTGAAGCGCCAGCTCGAAGCCTCGGGACTGTTCAAGGTCAAGGTGACGGGCAAGCCGGAGGCCGAGTTCCTGAAGGGGTACAAGAGCGGGTCCTACCCGGTCTTCGGCCGCGGCTGGATCCCCGACTTCCCGGACCCGGACAACTATGTGGCCCCCTTCGTCGGTGAGAACAACGTGCTCGCCACCCCGTATGTGAACGACGAGATCACCAAGGAGCTGCTGCCCGCGTCCCGGCGCGAGAGCGACCGCGGCGCGGTGGCCAAGGACTTCCAGCGGGTGCAGGAGATCGTCGCCGAGGAGGTGCGGCTGCTGCCGCTGTGGCAGGGCAAGCTGTACATCGCCGTCAGCGAGGAGATGGGCGGCGGCGAGCGCGCCTTCGACCCGCAGTCGATCATGCAGATGTGGGAGCTGTACCGGAAGGCCAGCTGGTAGCGGGCCGACGGGCCGCTCGAAGCGGCCGTTGTCAGTGCCTCCGGGTAGGTTCTGTGTTCGGTAACAGATCGCTTTCCGGAGGTTCTTGACGTGACCGACACCGACAAGCTGCCCGAGTCCTGGCGCGGCGTCCTCGGCGAAGAGCTGGCGCAGCCCTACTTCAAGGAGCTGACCGAGTTCGTCGAGGAGGAGCGGGCCAAGGGGCCGGTGTATCCGCCGCGCGAGGAGGTCTTCGCCGCTCTCGACGCCACGCCGTACGACAAGGTCAAGGTCCTCATCCTCGGCCAGGACCCGTACCACGGCGAGGGGCAGGGGCACGGGCTGTGCTTCTCGGTGCGGCCGGGCGTCAGGACCCCGCCCTCGCTGCGGAACATCTACAAGGAGATGCACACCGAGCTGGGGCTGCCCGTCCCGGACAACGGCTATCTGATGCCCTGGGCCGAGCAGGGCGTCCTCCTGCTCAACGCGGTGCTCACCGTGCGGGCGGGCGAGGCCAACTCCCACAAGGGCAAGGGGTGGGAGAAGGTCACCGACGCGGTGATCAGGGCCGTCGCCTCCCGTCCCGACCCGGCCGTATTCGTCCTCTGGGGGAATTACGCCCAGAAGAAGCTGCCCCTGATCGACGAGAGCCGGCACGTGGTGGTGAAGGGGGCGCATCCCTCGCCGCTGTCGGCGAAGAAGTTCTTCGGCTCCCGGCCCTTCACCCAGATCAACGAGGCGGTGGCGGCCCAGGGCCATGAGCCCATCGACTGGCGCATCCCCGACCTGGGCTGAGCTCGCCGCCGGGACACGGGCCGGGGTCCGGGGTCCGAGCCTGTGCCGGTTTGTCCGTTGTGGGCTAGGGTCAGACAGACCCTAGCCGCGTGAGGTGTGGATCGTCGCCGCCGCTCGCCGCATGGACGTGGGAGGCCGCAGTGATGGAGCAGCAGAAGGCGTCGGAGGACGCCCTCATGACGCGGATCGGGCAGGCGGTCATGCTGCTGCACGGCGGCGACCGGGAAGAGGCGCGGAATCGGTTCGGCGCCATCTGGTCGGAGATCGGCGAGCGGGGCGACGCCCTGCACCGCTGCACCCTCGCGCACTACATGGCGGACACCCAGGACGACCCGGGGGACGAGCTGGCCTGGGATCTGCGGGCCCTGGCCGCGGCCGAGAGCCTGCGCGCCGAGGGGGAGCCCGCTCCCTCGGTGCGGGCCTTCTACCCGTCCCTCCATGTCAGCCTCGCCGCCGACTACCTCAAACTCCGCAGGCCCGGCGCCGCCCGGATCCATCTCGACCGGGCGCGCGGGGTGCTGGACACCCTGGGGGACGACGGATACGGCCGGGGTGTGCGCAGCGCCTTCCAGCGGCTGGAAAGGGCGCTGGGGCCGGAGTGAGCCACGGCCGTGCCCACGGCCGTACCCACGGCCGTGCCCACGGCCGGGCCGGGCCCGGAAGTCAGCGGCCCCGACGACCCGCGCCGCCCGCCGATCTCCCGTACGCCTCCCGGCACATCCGCGACTCCGCGCCGCCCGGCCGCCAGCCGCCGTACGCCTCGGTCAGCGCGCACACATCCGGCCGCGCGACACTCCTGGTCGACGGCGCGGGGCGCGGAGTGCGCCGGACGGGTACGGGGGCGGGGGCGGACGCGGCCGGAGGAGCGGCCCGCTGCCGGGCCCGGGGCTCGGCGGCGGGAGGCGCGACGGCCCGGGGCTCGGACACGGGCGGCACGGCGGGCCGCACGGGCAGGGCCTCGGCCCGGTCCGGGGCGGGCCGCGCGGCCGGCTTCCCCGGCGGGGCGTGCAGCATCTCGCGGGCCGGGCCCTGCCGGGCGATCTGCGGCCGGGCGACCGGCGGCGGACCGTCGGCCGCGGCCGACGGCCGGGGCCGCGCCTCCACGGTCACACACCCGGAGAGGGCGGGCCAGGACACGGCCCAGACCGTCATGAGCAGCAGGACCTTCACCGGGACTCTCGGAGGGATCTTCACAGGGCGCACGGGCGTCACTCTGACGTGTCCCGGGCCCGCCGAAGGTCATATGGACGCCAGTTGGCCCGCACGGGTGACCCCGGTCCCGTCTGTCGGCCCAGCGCGGCCCAGCGCGGCCCGGTGAACTCGCCCGCCGCCGGCCGCCGGGGCACCCGTATGCTGACCGGGCCCGGCAGGGGCACGCCGCACAACTCTGGAGGCAATTCGTGAAGGTCGGCTGCATCGGTCTCGGCGACATCGCGCAGAAGGCCTATCTCCCCGTGCTCGGCTCACTGCCGGACGTCGAGCTGCACCTCCAGACCCGTACCCCCGAGACCCTGGACCGGGTCGGCGAGACCCATCACGTTCCGGCGGAGCGCCGCCACACCGACCTGGAGTCCCTGATCGGCCAGGGGCTCGACGCGGCCTTCGTCCACGCGCCGACCGCCGCCCACGCGGGCATCGCCACGGCGCTCGTCGAGGCGGGAGTGCCGACCTATGTCGACAAGCCGCTCGCCTACGAACTGGCCGACTCCCGGGCGCTCGTGGAGCTGGCCGAAGCCCGCGGCACCAGCCTCACCGTCGGCTTCAACCGCCGGCTGGCACCCGGCTACGCCCAGTGTCTGGACCACCCGCGCGAACTGATCCTGATGCAGAAGAACCGCGTCGGGCTCCCCGAGGACCCGCGCACCTTCGTCCTCGACGACTTCATCCATGTCGTCGACACCCTGCGCTTCCTCGTCCCCGGGCCCGTCGAGCACACCGATGTGCGCGCCCGGACCGTCGACGGACTGCTCCAGCACGTCGTGCTCCAGCTCTCCGGCGACGGCTTCACCGCCATCGGCTCGATGAACCACCGCAGCGGCTCCACCGAGGAGATCCTCGAAGTCTCGGGCCAGGACACCAAGCGCGAGGTGCGCAACCTCGCCGAGATCGTGGACCACAAGGGACAGCCGAGCGTCCGCAGGCGCGGCGACTGGGTGCCGGTCGCCCGCCAGCGCGGCATCGAGCAGGCCGTCCTGGGCTTCCTCGACGCCGTACGCGCCGGGAAACTCCTCAGCGCCCAGGACGCCCTGAAGACCCATGAGCTGTGCGAGCTGGTCGTTCTCCGCGCCCTGGAGCAGGCCTCCTCCTGAGCGGGGCGGAGCACCGTACCGCCGCCAGTGCCACCAGCACGGCGAGCGCGCCGCGCACCGGCCAGTCGCCGAACCGGACATAACCGGTGCTCCCGTGCGCCAGCGGTACGCCGTACACGGCGGCCGTGCTGCTCGCCGTGGGCAGCGGGCGGCCGATCCGGCTCCCGTCGGGGCCGTGGACCACGCTCACCCCGGTGAGCGTGGCGTGCACCGCCGTGCGGCCGGACTCGGCGGCGCGCAGCGCGGCGAGTGAGGCGTGCTGTTCGGGGGCCCAGCTGTCCTGGAAGGACGAGGTCGCCGACTGGGCCACCAGCAACTGCGCCCCGTCCCGGACCAGGCGCCTGCTCATGTCGGGGAACGCGGACTCGAAGCAGACCAGCGGCCCGACGCGCGGCCCGCCGTCCGGCAGCCGCATCACCACCGGACGCTCCCCGCGCAGCCGGTCCTCGCCCGCCGCCCTGCCCACCGAGGTCGCCCAGCCGAGCAGCTTCCGGGCCGGGACGTACTCCCCGAAGGGGACCAGGCGCATCTTGTCGTAGCGGTCGCCCGTCGGCCCCTCGGGGCCCACCAGCACCGAACTCTTGAATATCCCGCCCCGGCCGGACGCGTCGGTGCGCCGCGCGTCCACATTCACCAGCAGCGGCGCGCCCGTCGCCCGGGAGAGGGCGGCGAGCCGGGCCGCCAGATCGGGCCGCTCCCGCAGATCCGCGCCCACACTGCTCTCGCCCCAGACCACCAGGTCGAGATCGCGGCCCACGAGCCCCAGCGTCAGCTCCTCACCCCTGGCGAAGCGCCGTTCCACGCTCCCCGCGCCCTCGAACACCCCGGGCTGGACGATCGCGACCCTGGCCGTACCCGACTCCACGGGCCTCGGAGCGAAGGACCAGAGCGCCGCTGCCGCCAGCGCGCCCAGGGCCGTACCGCAGGCCACGGCGGCACGGGCCCGTGGCACCGCGATCAGCAGGACGATCGCCGTGTTCACCGCCACCACCAGCAGACTCACCAGCCACACCCCGCCGGCGGACGCCAGCCTCAGCGCGGGGGAGACCTGCCACTGGCTGGCCCCCAGCAGACCCCAGGGGCCGCCCAGCCCCTCCCAGGAGCGGAGCAGCTCGATCATCAGCCAGCCCGAGGGGAGGACGGCGAGCGCCGCGAGGGCGCGGGCCTGGGAGGGGACGCCGCCCGTCATCGAGCGGACCAGCCATCCCCAGGGGGCCCACGCCGCCGCCAGCAGCGCCGCCACCACCACGAGGAAGACATGGAGGCTCGGCGTCAGCCAGTGATGGACGGCGATCATGAAGCCCATGCCGCCGAGCCAGCCCTCGAAGGCGGCCCGTCGGCCCGTCGGCGCGGTGCGTATCAGCAGCATCCACGGGACGAGGGCGGCGTACGCGAGCCACCACAGCGAGGGCTCGGGGAAGGCGAGCGCCGGGAGCGCGCCCGAGAGCAGGGCGGCGACGGCGCGCAGCGGGGGCCGCCAGGAGGCCCGGCCCGCCCGCGCGGAGCCGCCGCCCGGAGCCGTGTCCGTACCCGTACCCGTGCTCGGTTCTGTACCCGTGCCTGGTTCCGTACCCGATTCAGGGCCGGTTCCCGGGCCGGTTTCCCGCCGTCGGGGCCGGTCGGCCGGTGTCCGCATCCCGTGCCTCCTCGTCCTGCCTCGAAGGGACGGCGAGCAGTGCCTCTCCAGTGTGGGGCGGCCCCCCGCCGGGGTCTACCCGACGCCTTCGCCGCCGCCGTCGCGCCGCCACTTCTCCCGAGTGCTCACCCCGGTCAGCCGCCAGCCGTCGTCCGTCCGCAGCAGCGCGAAGGCGCAGCGCCCGCCCAGGACGCGCTCGCCGCCGGAGTCCGCGCGCAGCGTGGTGAGGTAGTCGGCCCGCACCTCCGCGCCGTCGCCCGGGTATCCACCCAGGTCCTGGAGGCGCAGCAGCCGGTTGAGGATCAGATGCTGCTGCACGGGGAAGGCCCGCGCCGTCTGTGCCAGCCGGTCGGCTGCCTCGGCCGCCGGGCCCTCGACCCCGCCGGAGCCGCGATGGTCCACCCGGCCCTGTGGGGTGAAGAGCGCCAGATAGCCGTCCCGGTCGGCGTCGTCCACGGCCACCGCGTAGCGGGTCACCAGTTCATCGATGGCCAGCCGGTCCATCACCGTTGCGAGATCCACGCGCTGAGTCATCGGCTCAGTTTCCGGCAGCGGGGGCCCCAGGCCAAGAGCTGTGCACGCCCGGCGCGCACGGGTGTCGGGCAAACGGTCGATCTTCGCCCGTTCCCCATCCGATCATCGGACGGGGAACGGGCGAAGGGCGTGCCGGATCTACGGAGGCCGAGCTACCGCTTGACCGCCCTCAGGACGACGAACTTCGGGTCGCTCGCCATGACCTGGCAGCCGCCGAAGATCCGGCGCAGCCGCTGGTGGTACCCGAGGTGACGGTTGCCGACCACCCACAGCTCGCCGCCGGGGCGCAGCGCCCGGCGGGCTCCGGTGAACATCCGGAGGGCGGTGGTGTCGGTCGTCGCCCGGTGGGAGTGGAACGGCGGGTTGTTGAGGACGAGGTCGACGGAGCCGTCGGGGATCTCGGAGAGCCCGTCGCCCACCAGGAACTCGGCCTCCCGGCCGGTGGGGACGTTCTCCCGGTAGGTCGCCTCGGCGGAGGCGACGGCGGAGAACGACTCGTCGACGAAGGTCACCGACGCCCTCGGATTGGCGAGCGCGGCGGCCGTGCCGACCACGCCGTTGCCGCAGCCCAGGTCCACGACCTTCTGGGGGCCGACCCGCTCGGGCAGGCTGCCCAGGAAGAGCCGGGTGCCGATGTCGAGCCGGTCGGCGCAGAAGATGCCCGCGTGGTTGGTGACGGTCCGGCCCGAGGCGACGCCCACATCGGCGGGGAGCGCGTACCGCAGCGGCCAGGGGCTGGGGGCGGGGGCGAGCGCCGGATCGGGGGTGCAGAAGATCAGCCGGGCCTTGCGCACCGCGAGCGACGTCCTGGTCGGGCCGATGATCCGTTCGAACAGCCGCAGCGTCGAGGTGTGGATCTCGCTGACCATGCCGGCGCCGATGATCACGGTCTCCGGGTGGATGCCGGGCGCGAGCCGGTGCAGCTGGTCCTCCAGCAGCGCCAGGCTCTTGGGCACCCGTACGAGCAGCACGTCGATCCGCGCGGGCGGGGTGTCGCGGGCGGAGAGCATCCGTACCGCGCCGGGGTCGGCACCGCTGCGGGCCAGATTCGCCAGGGTCGCCCGCTGGGCGAGGAAGGAGTCGGTGATCTGCACCGGGCGGTGCGCGGCCAGCGAGGTGGCCAGCGCGCCCCAGCGGTCGCCGAGGACGACCAGCGTCCCGGAGAGGTCCGGGGCGCTCTCGTCGAGCCGGCGGAGGAGGTATTCGTCGGCGGCGTCCCAGGCGCGGAGGGCGTCGCGGGGATCCTCGGGGAAGCGGGCGAGCGTGTAGTCGCCCCAAGACGTGCTCAAACGGTTCATCGTGGAGTCAGGCTAGCCGAGTGACGCGCCCGAGCCGTGCTCCCGGCGGGTCCTCAGGCGGCGCGCTCGACGCTCGTGGCGTCCCCGCCGCGCTCCAGCGCGGCCGCCGCCCACTTCAGTACGAGCGCCTCGTACTCCCCTCGCCGCTCCTCGGGCAGCCGTCCGTCGGCCCACAGCTCGCGGATGCGGGCGTTGAGCTCGGCTGCGGACAAGGAGGACAAAGCAGTCTCTGACTCGCGTGGAAGGGGGGACATGCGAACAGATTACGGCCTGGCGGTGGAGCCGTCTCCCCTGCGACGGCGGCCGGTCCCGGCCCGTTCCGTCCGCGCCGTGAGCCGCTCCGACCGCTCCCACCAGGGTGAACAGGGGGATTCCCGGCGGTGGGCGGCCGATCGCCGAGGGCGCGGGGCTTTCGGTGGTGATGTAACTCATGGGCCGCTTGCTGTGGCTTCGCTCACTGTGTCCTCGGCCCGGGATTCCCGTTCCCCCGTGCGGAGAAGCGGACATGACGTGGCGTCATGGGGAGGCCGGTGAACCCGACTCGCCCGCATGGGGGCTCAGCACATCCGTTCCGACCAGGATGAACAGCGCGATCCCCAGCAGCACCCGGTAGATCACGAAGGGCATGAAGCTCTTGGTGGTGATGTACCTCATAAACCATGCGATTACCGCGTATCCCACGAAAAAAGCGACAATGGTCGCGAAGATCGTGGGCCCCCAGGACACATGCCCCTCGCCCGCGTCCTTCAGCTCGTACGCGCCGGAGGCGAGCACCGCCGGGATGGCCAGCAGGAACGAGTAGCGGGCGGCGGCCTCACGGGTGTAGCCCATCAGCAGTCCGCCGCTGATGGTCGCGCCGGAGCGGGAGACCCCGGGGATGAGGGCCAGGGCCTGGCAGAAGCCGTAGATCAGACCGTCCCTGACGCTCAGCTCCCGGAGCGTCTTGCGGGGTCTGGCCGCCCGGTGCCGCCCGCCCGACTCGTCGCGGGCGGCGAGCCGGTCGGCGACGCCGAGGACGACGCCCATGACGATCAGCGTGGTGGCGATCAGCCGCAGATCGCGGAACGGCCCCTCGATCTGGTCCTTGAGCGTGACGCCCAGCACCCCGATCGGAATCGATCCGATGATCACCAGCCAGCCCATCCGGGCATCGTGGTCGCTCCGCATGCTCTTGTCGGTGAGCGAGCGGAACCAGGCGGACAGAATTCTGCCGATGTCCTCGCGGAAATAGATCAGTACGGCGGTCTCGGTGCCGATCTGAGTGATCGCGGTGAATGCCGCACCCGGATCGTGCCATCCGGCGAACGCGGCGGTGAGCCGCAGATGAGCGCTGGAGGAAATCGGCAGGAATTCGGTCAGCCCCTGGACGAGCCCAAGGATCAGTGCTTCGAACCACGACATGGAAAACTACGCCACCCAAGAAAAAGTTCATGTCTGACGGCGCGTAGTGATTCCCGTTCATGCGCCAGTGTGTCAGGCAGCGTAGCGTTCCCAGGTGAACACGGAGTGCCGTGTTGCCTACGGGAAGAGTGCGGTCGTCTGTACGGGGCGCAGCCGGACCGGGTGACGGAGCGACCCTCCGTCAGCTCCGGGTCAGCGCCCGGCGCTTGCGCCAGGCGAGCACAGCCGCCGCCATTCCGGTGATCACGATGAAACCCATGGAGATCAGAAAGGCGGGAGAGGTCGGGGACCCCGCTCTGGCCCCCGCCACCACGTAAGCCGCCGTATTGGGAATGGACCCCAGAGCCGTGGCCAGCAGAAAAGGCGTATAACCCATACGGGAGACGGCGGCGCAGTAGTTGGCCGCCGCGAACGGGATGCCGGGGAAGAGCCGTATCGCCAGCATCGAACGGAAACCGTGCCTGCTCAACTGTCCGTCGGCGGCCGTCAGCACCTTTCCCCGCAGCAGCGGACGCAGCGCGTCCTGGCCGAGCAGCCGGCCCAGGGTGAAGGCGATCCCCGCGCCCAGCACCGTCCCCGCGAGCGCCGAGACCAGCCCGGCCTGCGAACCGAAGAGCGCGCCCGCCGCCAGATTCAGCAGCGGCCTCGGAACGAACGCCGCCGTGCACGCCCCGTACGCCACGGCGTACAGCACCACCGCCGCCGCGCCGCTCAGCCGGGCCACGGGCCAGCCGTCCGAGAGCAGCCGCTGTGGCTCGTACAGCAGCACCATCGCCCCGGCCGACGCCAGCATGAGCATGAGCAGGGAGAACCGCGACCAGGGTGAGAGCAGCACCCGGGAGCAGCGGACGGCGAGACCGGAGGACGGCCTGGGGACGGGCTCGAACATCCGGGGAGACTAACCGAAGGCGGATGTGATCGCCGTAATGTGAGCCGCGCTCCCCCTCCTCCCCCTCCTCCCCCTCCTCCCCGTCGGCCGCGCCGGCTCCGGCCGGGCGGCCCCTCCCGGGAAAACGGCTCGACGTCCGACGCCGGGTCCGAGATCATCGTGAGCATGACCCGGCATGCCTTCCTCGCAGCGCGATCCGCCGTCGCGGACGCGCCGAAGGCCGCCGTCTTCCTCGCCGCCAGTGCGGCGCTCGCCGCCGCACTCGCCCAGGCGCTGCCCCGCACCGTCCGAGGCTGACCCTTTCCGGATCGTCCGGCGGGACCCCACAGGGGGAGGGTCGGCAAGGCCTCGGGGTCCTCAGCACGCTTCGCACGACGCATCCGAGGAAGAGCCATGTCCCGTACCAAGCCCCACCTGAACATCGGCACCATCGGCCACACCGGCCACGGCAAGACCACACTCACCGCCGCCCTCGCCGAAACCCTCGGCGGCCGGGGAGCCGGAAGGGCCCTTGAGGAGGCCCGGCGCGGCGGCACCACCGACATCGCCCGTGCCGAGTACGAGACCGACACCCGCCACTACGCCCACATCGACCTCCCGGGCCGCGCCGACCTCATCGAGAACATGGCCGCCGGGGCCGCCCGGCTCGACGGGGCGATCCTCGTGGTCTCCGCGCCCGACGGCGTCATGCCGCAGACCGCCGAACACGTCCTGCTCGCCCGCCAAGCCGGCGTCGACCATGTGGTCGTCGCGCTCAACAAGGCCGAAGCGGCCGACGACGAACCGGCCGACCTGGTCGAACGGGAGGTCCGCGAGCTGCTCACCGCCCACGGGTACGGCGGCGGCACCACCCCGGTGGTCCGCGTCTCCGCGCTCCGGGCGCTGGAGGGCGACCCCCGCTGGACCGCCTCCGTCGAGGCGCTCCTCGACGCCGTCGACACCTATGTGCCGATCCCGGTGCGCTCCACCGGCGCGCCCTTCCTCCTTCCGGTGGAGGGCGTGCTCACCGTCGCCGGACGCGGCACCGCCGTCACCGGAGCCGTCGAACGCGGCACCGTGCGCGTCGGTGACCGCGTCGAGCTGCTGGGCCCCGGGCTGGAGACGGTCGTCACCGCTCTGGAGACCTTCGGCACACCCCTGGAGTCCGCCGAGGCCGGCGACGACGTCGCCCTGTTCCTGCCCGGCCTGCCCGTGGGCGTCCTCCATCGGGGACACACGGTCGCCGCCCCCGGCAGCGTCACCCCCGGCAGGCGCTTCACCGCGCGGGTGCAGCTCCTCCCCGCCCACGAGGGCGGCCGTACGGCCCCGATCGCCACCGGCCGCCGACCGAGGTTCCTCCTCCGTACCGCGGGGGTCACCGGCGGCGTCGACCTCGGCGGGAACGCCGGGAACGCCGGGAACGGCACCGCCCGGCCCGGCGAAACGGTCTCCATGACCGTGGAGCTGGACCGCGCCCTCCCCCTGGAGCCCGGACTCGGCTTCGCCGTCCGCGAGGACGGCCGAACCGTCGGCGCGGGCACCGTCACCGCGCTCCTGTAGGGGAGGGGCCCGCCGCGCGCTCCGCCTCCCGCGCACCCCGGGGGAGGCGGAGCCGCCCGGCGTACGACAATGGGGCCGTGGACGAGCCCGTACCCGTGACCCGGCCGGTGGATCACGGCACCGCCAAACTGATGCCCGACGTCGACCGGGCACGCGCCTGGCTGCTGACCGTGGACGGCGCGCCCCAGTCGTACGTCGACCTGGACGACCCCACCGACCTGGAGTTCGAGTACACCCGGCGGCTCGCCCATGTCATCGACTGCCACGCCCCCGCCGGGGAGCCGCTCGACGTGCTCCACCTCGGCGGCGGCGCGCTGACCCTGCCGCGCTATGTCGCCGCCACCCGGCCCGGCTCCCGCCAGCAGGTCGTGGAGGCGGACCGAGGACTCCTCGCGCTGGTGACGGAGGTGCTGCCGCTGCCCGAGGGCTCCGCGACCGAGCTGCACACCGCCGACGCCCGGGAGTGGATCGAGCGGGCCCCCGCCGACTGTGCCGACATCGTCGTCGCCGATGTCTTCAGCGGCTCACGGATCCCCGCGCAGCTCACCTCGGTCGAGTACGCGCGCGCCGCCGACCGGGTGCTCCGCCCCGGCGGCGTCCACGCGGCCAATCTCGCCGACGGCGCGCCCTTCGGCTTCCTCCGGTCCCAGCTCGCGACCTTCGGGGCGGTCTTCCCGCAGCTCGCGCTGATCGCGGAGCCCGCCGTACTGCGCGGCCGTCGCTTCGGCAATGTCGTGCTGCTCGCCTCGCACACCCCCGTCGACCTCGCGGCGCTGTCCCGCCTCGCCGCGGCCGACCCCTTCCCGGCGCGGGTCGAGGACGGCCCCGCGATCGCCCGGCTGGCGGGCGGCGCGTCCCCCGTGGTGGACCTGGACGCGCGGGCGTCCCCGGAGCCGCCCGCCGGCTCCTTCGGCATCGGCTGACCGGGACAGGGACGGCGACCGTCAGTTCGTCGCCTTCCCCGCCGTCCGGAGCGTGCTCAGGATCCGCAGGATCGTCGCGTCCGGAATCTCGTCCGGGACGCCCTTGGCGGCGTAGAGCACCCAGGTCCGGAACTCGCCCGTGGCGTCCTTGAAGGTGAAGGCGACCGACTTGCCGTCGGTGGCGCACTTCGAGGTCTTCCGCACCCCGGTCGCCGTCGCCGTGGAGATGCTCCCCTTCAGCCCGGACGCGGTGGTGTGGGGCTTGGCCGGGGTGATCTCGACGGTGCCCTTGGGCTCCTTCTGCGCGTACGCGCCCCACACCCAGATGCCCGCCTCGTTGTAGGCGGCGGTCTGGGTGTCCTTGGCCCCCTTGCCGCCCTTGGTGCCGGCCGAGGCCAGCCCCGAGGTCTCCGGGACCCCGTCCTTGTTCGCGTCGGCGGTGCACCAGGAGGGGGCGAGATGGGCCGGGGCCGACATGGTGACCAGCGGAACACCGCCGCCCTTCTTCTGGTCCTCCAGGAAGGTGCTCATCCCCGATGAGGGGACCTCCCACTCCGCCGGGACGTCGAACCGGGTGCCGTGCTTGGGATTGGTGACGACCTTCCAGCCCTTGACCGTCGGTACGGCGTCCGCGTCCGTCGCGCTGCGCGGATTCTCCTCCGTGGCGGTGGCGGTGGCCGTGACGGCAGGGTCGTCGCCCGGCTCGGACGGCGCCGGGTCCGAGGCGGCGGCGACGCCGCCCTTGCCGGACGAGGGCTCCCCGTCCGGCGCTCCGCCGTCCTTGAGCACGACCGCCCAGGTGACGGCCGCCGCGGCGACCACGGCCGTGGCGGCGACGGCCGCGATCAGCGCGGTCCGCCTCCGCCCCTCACGCGGCGGCCGGGGGCCGCCCACCGGGGGCCCGGCGGCGTACGACGCGACGGTCGGCGCCGTATAGGGGTTGGGCTGCTGATATCCCGGCTGGAGGTAGGGATTCGCGGGCTGTCCCGGCTGCTGGTACGGGTTGGGCTGCTGCGGGTTCTGGCCCCCGGGCGGCTGCTGTTCTGGCCACATGGCCAGTAACCATAGTTCGTGCCGCCGAAGTTCCGGACGTTCGCCGTGTGCCGACCGCTTCCCGGGGCGCGGGAGGGGATGGCCAAGTCGGCTACCCGTCGGTAACATCTGCCGCCATGAGCGCTGATCAGATGTCCGTCGGCGAGATGCTCGCCGCGACCGTCCCCATGGCCAAAACCCTCAATCTGGAGTTCCTGGAGACCACGGCCGAGCGCGCGGTGCTGAGACTGCCGGACCAGAAGGACTTCCACAACCACGTCGGCGGGCCCCACGCCGGCGCGATGTTCACCCTCGCCGAGTCCGCGAGCGGCGCGATCGTCCTCGCCGCCTTCGGGAAGCTGCTGGACCGGGCCGTGCCGCTCGCCGTCAAGGCCGAGATCGGCTACAAGAAGCTCGCGATGGGCGAGGTGACGGCGACCGCGACCCTCGGCAGGCCGATCGCCGACATCGTCGCCGAACTGGACGCCGGCGGCCGCCCGGAGTTCCCCGTCGACATCGCCATCCGGCGCGCGGACGGCGCGGTCACCGGCGAGATGTCCATTCTCTGGACCCTGCGTCCGCACTCCTGATCATCCGCTGGGTAGGCTGCCCGGCGTGCGCCGGAGGGGCGCGCGCCGGGAGGGGAGCTGACCATGGCGGCCGGGGCGTGGATCGCGGGAGTGGGCGGGCTGGAGCCGGAGATCGCGGCGGAGGCGTTCACCGCTCATGGCTCGGTCGTCGTCGGTGAGGTCTCGCTGGCCCCGGGGGCGAGCGTCTGGTACCACGCGGTGCTCCGGGCCGACTGCGGCCCGATCGTCATCGGGGCCGACTCCAACATCCAGGACAACTGCACGGTCCATGTCGACCCCGGCTTTCCGGTGACCGTGGGCGAGCGGGTCTCCGTGGGCCACAACGCGGTCCTGCACGGCTGTGAGATCGAGGACGACGTACTGATCGGCATGGGCGCGACCGTGCTCAACGGCGCGCACATCGGGGCCGGTTCGCTCGTCGCCGCCCAGGCGCTGGTGCCGCAGGGCATGCGGGTCCCGCCGGGCTCCCTGGTCGCGGGCGTGCCCGCGAAGGTCAGACGGGAGCTGACCGAGGAGGAGCGGGCCGGGATCACCCGTAACGCCGCCCTGTACCGGGAGCTGGCCGCCGCGCACCGCGAAGCCGCCCCGGAACGATAGAAAGCAATCAGATTCGGCCAAGACCCCTCTATACGTGGCCGATGAATGATCATTAACGTGGTGTGCGTACTCCGTTACCGCCGAGGGAGCGTTCATGGTCACCGCACAGCAGATTCCCGACATTCTGTCGCCCGAGTTCGCCGAGGACCCCTACCCGGTGTACCGCGCGATGCGCGAGAGCGCCCCCCTCCTGTGGCACGAGCCCACCCAGAGCTATCTCCTCTCCCGCTACGCGGACATCGAGCGCGCCTTCAAGGACAAGGAGTCGCTCTACACCACCGACAACTACGACTGGCAGATCGAACCCGTCCATGGCAAAACGATTCTCCAGCTCAGCGGGCGTGAGCACTCGGTACGCCGGGCCCTGGTCGCCCCCGCCTTCCGGGGCGCGGATCTGCGGGAGAAGTTCCTCCCCGTCATCGAGCGCAACGCCGACGAACTGATCGACGCCTTCCGCGACAGCGGCGAGACCGACCTCGTACGGTCCTTCGCCACCCGCTTCCCCGTCAATGTCATCGCCGACATGCTCGGCCTCGACAAGGCCGACCACGAGCGGTTCCACGGCTGGTACACCGCCGTCATCGCCTTCCTCGGCAACCTCGCCGGAGACCCGGAGGTCGCGGCGGCGGGCGAGCGCACCCGCCTCGAATTCGCCGAGTACATGTTCCCGGTCATCCGCGAGCGCCGCGAGAACCTCGGCGACGATCTGCTCTCCACCCTCTGCGCCGCCGAGATCGACGGGGTGCGGATGAACGACGAGGACATCAAGGCCTTCTGCAGCCTGCTGCTCGCGGCCGGCGGCGACACCACCGACAAGGCGATCGCCGGAATCTTCGCCAATCTGCTCGCCCATCCCGAGCAGCTCGCCGCCGTGCGCGAGGACCGGAGCCTGATCGACCGGGCCTTCGCCGAGACGCTGCGGTACACCCCGCCGGTCCATATGATCATGCGCCAGACGGCGGCCGAGGTGACCGTCAGCGGTGGCGTCATCCCCGCCGGATCCACCGTGACCTGTCTGATCGGATCCGCCAACCGGGACGGCGAGCGCTACCGCGACCCGGACTCCTTCGACATCTTCCGCGACGACCTCAACGCGTCCACGGCCTTCTCCGCCGCCGCCGACCATCTGGCCTTCGCGCTCGGCCGCCACTTCTGCGTCGGGGCGCTGCTCGCCAAGGCCGAGGTGGAGATCGGCGTCGGACGCCTTCTCGACGCCATGCCCGATCTGCGGCTCGCCGACGGCTTCGAACCCGCGGAGCAGGGCGTCTTCACCCGGGGCCCGGTCTCGCTGCCGGTGCGGTTCACCCCCGTACGGGACTGAGCCGGCCGCTCCCCGTGAGCCTCACCGCACCACCGGGGTGAAGCTCACGGGGAGCGCGGTCAGCCCCCGCATCCAGATCGACGGACGCCAGGTCAGCTCCTCCGGCTCCACCGCCAGCACCACGTCGGGCAGCCGCTCCAGCAGCGTCTCGACCGCCGTACGGGCGATGACGTCGGCGAGCAGCGGCGCGGGATAGGGGCAGCGGTGCTCGCCGTTGCTGAAGGAGAGATGGGCGGAGTTCTCCGCGCCGATATGGCCCTCGGGCCAGATCTGCGGATCGGTGTTGGCCGCCGCGAGCCCCAGCACCAGACAGTCCCCGGCCCGGATCTGACGGCCGCCGAGCTGGGTGTCGCGCACCGCCCACCGGCCGATGAAGTTCTGGGTGGGGGTGTCCAGCCAGAGCACCTCGTTCAGCGCCTGGCCGACGCTGAGCCGGCCGCCGGAGACATTGAGCGCGAAGCGGTCGTCGGTCAGCAGCAGTCGCAGCGAGTTGCAGATCCAGTTGGCGGTCGGCTGCTGGGCCGCCGCGATGATCGAGATCAGATCCTGGACGATCTCCTCGTCCGTCAGCCCGGCCGGATGGGTCAGCATCCGCGAGGTGACGTCCGGCCCGGGCGCGGCCCGCTTCTCCTTGACCAGCCGCTGGATCCGCTCGGCGACCCTGCCGTACGCGGCCACCGGGTCGTCGCCCTCCCGGGCGTCCAGGGAGATCCGCAGATCGGTCACCAGATGCTCGGTGTCCTCGCCGCCGGCCGGCATTCCGCACATCTGGACGGCCGCCCGCATCGGCAGGGCATGGGCGTACGAGGCCATCAGCTCGGCCCGCCCGCTGCCCGCGAAGGAGTCGATCAGCTGATGCGCGATCGACCGGCACCACTGGGCCAGCTCGAACTGGTCGACGCCCTCCTCCAGCGCCTGGGTGATCACACCCGCCCGGCGCTGGTGCTCGGCCCCCTCGGTGAACAGCACCGACGGCTGATGGCCGACGTACGGCATCAGCGGCCAGTCGGGCGGGATGACCGGCCACTGGTTCCAGCGCCGGGAGTCACGGGCGAACAGCTCGTCGTGGGCGGTGACATAGGTGACCTCGGCATAGCCGAGCACCAGCCACGCCGGAACATTGCCGTCCAGCACGATCGGCGCGACCGCGCCGTGCTCCCGGCGCATCGTCCGGTACAGCTCCGACGGCGACTGCTGGTACTCAAGACCGCTGAGGGGGACCGCGCCCTGATGGGCCGGGCAGCCCGGGGGCGGTGTGCCCCCGGACGGACGGGGATCGGATCCGGTGAGTTCGGTCATGGTGTCATCTCCCTGGCCCTGGCCAGTTCGCGAAGGTGGTCGACAAGGCTGATCAGAACCTGCTTGCCGGACGAGCGGACCCGTGCGTCGCACTCGATCAGCGGCACATGGTCGGGCAGGGCCAGCGCCTGGCGGATCTCCTCCAGCGAGAAGGAGGCGTGATCGCCGTCGAAGCGGTTGACCGCCACCACGAACGGGGTCCGATGGTGCTCCAGCCGGTCGACGGCGTACCAGGAGTCGCTCATCCGCCGGGTGTCGACCAGCACGACGGCCCCGAGCGTCCCGGAGAACAGCCCGTCCCACAGAAACCAGAATCTCTCCTGGCCCGGTGCGCCGAACAAGTACAGGACCATCCGGTCGTTGAGGGAGATACGGCCGAAGTCGAACGCCACCGTGGTCGTGGTCTTGGTGAGACCGGCCGGTTCGTCGACCCCGATGCCCGCCTGTGTCATCACCTCCTCGGTGTTCAGCGGACGGATCTCGCTGACCGACTTCACCAGCGTGGTCTTACCCACCCCGAAGCCGCCCACGATGACGATCTTCAGTCCGGTGTCGGCGGATGCGGCCAGCGGGGTACGGCTGGGCAGTTCAGAGATTGCGGAGTCCAAGGAGCACCTCCTCCAAGAGGGATGAATCGGGCAGATCAACGAGTGAGCGCCCGGCTCTGGGGTGTCGGGCGGTGATACGCCCCGTCGACAGCAGATCGCCCAGCAGGATCCGTACCACCGTCACCGGCAGCCTCAGCTCCGCCGAGATCTCCACGACGGCGATCGGCCGCTCGCACAGCTCCAGGATGCGGACGTGCTCCGACTGCATCCCGGGCGACGGCCGGCACTCGCTGACGACCAGGGTCACCAGGTCAAACTTCTCGTCGTCGGCTCGGCTGCGGCCACCGGTGACGGTGTAGAGCCGGTCGGGGTCACCCAGATCGACGGGGCGGCGTGTCATGACAGCCGGGTCTCCGACGGGGTGCGCGGTTCCGCCCGCAGATGCTCGCCGATCTGCTCGACCAGCTCGGTCATCTGGTGCCCCACCGCGCCGGGGTCGGCCCCGTCGTCGGCGACGACCGCCAGATGCGCGCCCGCCCCCGCCTCCACGATGAAGAGCAGCCCGCCGTGGAACTCGGTCATCGAGTGCCGCACACCGCCGCTGCCGTTGCCGAACTCGACGGAGGCGCCCTGGGCCAGGGCCTGGATGCCCGAGCAGATCGCGGCGAGCTGATCCGCCTGGTCGAGCGTCAGATGCGGGGTCCAGCAGAGTTTGAGCCCGTCACGGGAGAGCACCAGCGCGTGCCGGGTGCCCGGAGTCCGTTCGAGCAGGCTTTCCAGTAGCCAGGTCAGGCTGTTGTCGGTGGTCTGCATGGTCTGCGTGGGCCCGGTGTCGCCGGACGGTCCGGTCACCGGCCCCTGCCTCCTGTCTGGCGTTGAGTACATGCGTGTGTATGGCACGGCTGTGGTGCGGGAGCGGCCCCGGGGCCGCTACTGCCCGGTGTCGTACCGGTCTCTGTCGTCCCGGGCCTTGCGGGCGCGGTGGAAGGCCCCGAACTGGGCGCCCGCGTCCCGGGCCGGCGGGGCCGGACGGTCGGCGGGGACCTCCTCGGGCCCCGAACGGCCCCGGTCGGCTGCGGCCATGGTGCGCCCGGGGGGCCGCACGGGCAGCCCGCCGGGGGTCGCCACCCTGGGGCCGCCCGGCCGCTCGCTCCGCTGCGCACCGTGCGCACCGGGCCGGGTGTCCCGCCGGACGTCCTGCTGGGGGAGCGGGCGTACGGGGGGCCGGGGCGCGGGCTCGGCCTCCCGGTGGGCCGGCTGCTCCGGCGCGAGCGTCCGCGACTGGTGCAGGAGCTGCGGCGGGAAGAGCACCACGACCCCCGTGCCGCCGCGCGAGGACGGCCGGAAGCTGACGCTCATGTTGTACTTGGCGGCCAGCAGGCCCACCACGACGAGCCCGAGCCGGGTGCTCTGGAGATGGGCGAGGTCGTGGAAGCGGCCGGCGACGGCCTCCTCGGCGCGCCGCAGGGCGGCGTCGGCCATCTTCAGTCCGCTGTCCTCGATGGTGACGACCAGTCCGGCGGTGCGCTCCTCCACATAGACATGGACCTCGTCGATCGGCGGCGAGAAGTTCGCCGCGTTGTCCATCAGTTCGGCCAGCAGATGCATCACGCCCTCGGCGGCGTATCCGGCGACCGAGGCGGTGCTGGAGGAGTGCAGCCTGACCCGCTGGTAGGCGGCGATCCGGCCGACCGCGCCGCGCAGGATGGACTCCATCACGATCGGCTTGTTCCACGCCCGGCTCGCCCGGCCGCCCATCAGCAGCGCCAGCCGGTCGGTCAGCAGACCGAGCTGCGAGGTGTTGTGATCGAGGGTCAGCAGATCCCCGAACACGTCTTCGCCGTGACGATCCTGCATCTCCCTCAGCTCGGCGAGCATGCTGACGGCCTTCGCCTGGACCCGGCTCAGCACCTTGGCGCTCGCGCCCTGGGCGGCCGCCGCGCGGCGCTCGCTGAAGGCGAACTCCCGCACGATCGACTCCAGGGCGGCTCGCAGCCGGGGGTCGGCGGGCTGTTCCAGCTCGGCCAGCGCGGTCCCGGCGGAGGCTCCGCCGCGCAGCCGCTCGATCGCGGCGGGCAGGACGACGCCCGTCAGCCGGTCCAGCTCCTCGGCCGACCGGGCCAGCCGCTGGGCGACATTGGCGGCGGCGGCCTCGGCCGCCGCCGTCCCCCCCCCGGCCCCCCCCACATCGGCGGTGGCGGGCTGGGCGGCCCCGCGGGGGTGGGGGTCGGGGGGGGCGGGGGGCGCGCTGGGGGCGGACTCGGCGCTCTCCCCGTCGCGCACCCGCTTGAGGACGGTGGGGAGGGTGACGTTCACCAGGTGCGCGGAGCCGGCGGCGGTCTGGGCGGTGTGCGTCTGGAGGGAGCGCAGCTCACCGCCGGTGGCGGTGACGGCCTTGTGCAGCCGTCGCGAATTGAGCGCGGTGGCGGCCACGGTGACGGCCAGCCAGACCCAGCCGACCAGGACGGTGGCCGCGATCCAGCCCCGGGCCGGGGCCGGGGCCGCCGCTATCGCCGCGCCGCCGGCCGCGCCCGCCGCCGCGACCGAGACCAGCGGGACGGCCGCGGGAAGCGGCCGGGGTGTTCGTATCCTGCGCGGTTTGGGGGCGACTGGCACTGACATGCGGTCCCTCGCTGGAGTCCGGGAAGTACTGAAAGGCCGATTGACGCACACCGACCGAACGCGAGCACGGTCACCAAAAGTTGACGGTGATCTTCCGCGCCCATGTGGCGCTCATGCTAGTCAAGTGCCATGGCCACGGAGTCCGGACGGGCCCCGGAGCCCGCAGAACGGGGTACTTAGTCCCGAAGTCACCGCCTTGGAGCCGCCATCGTGATAAGCGGTGAGTTCCGCAGGAATCCTTCAGGACTCCGGCGGAATTACCCCAGGGCCGCTGTCGGGCCGGTCCTTCGGTCGCGAGAAGGTGTGGCGACAATCCATGGTGAAGGTGAGGAAGCGGGTGTATCGCAACGCGGTGCGGCGCGCTGATGCATCTGATTTCAGCCATCCGGCGCTGATCCGCCGCCGGGAGCGCCCGGACGGGAGCTCGCCGGTCATGGGTGAGTCGTGAAGAGCCGTGAGGAGTCGTGGGGAGTCGTGAGGAGTCAGGGGGTGGGTCAGGGGCGGGCCGTGGCGTGGGCCGTGGGGTGGGCCGTGGGGTGAACATCACAGCCCGTGGCTCTGAGCGGCCCGGCCCCCGCCGACTACCGTGATCGAGTGCCCAGAAACAGAAACACGTTCTCATTGCCTGCCCTCTGGTGCCGGAGAGCGCTCACCCGCGCCGTGCACCGCGGCTGGCGCTGGGCGCAGCGGGCGGGCTCGGTCACCGCGGAGCACCCCGGGCGGCTCCGCTTCCGCCGGCTGGGCCATGGCACCCGGCTGGCCTTCCCGCAGGGCACCGTGTTCGGCGAGCCGTGGATCGAGGTGGGCGACCACTGCATCATCGGGGAGCGGGTCACCCTCACCGCGGGCATGATGCCCGGCCTGGACCTCGGCGCGGAGCCGATACTGACCCTCGGCGACGGAGTGGTGCTCGGTCGGGGCAGCCATGTCATCGCCGACACCCGGGTCTCCATCGGCTCGGACACCTACTGCGGCCCGTACGTCTACATCACCTCCACCAACCACAGCTACGACGATCCGCGGCAGCCGGTCGGCAAGCAGTGGCCGCGCACCGAGCCGGTGGAGATCGGACCCGGCTGCTGGCTGGGCACCGGGGCCGTGGTGCTGCCCGGCGCGCGGCTGGGCCGCAATGTCGTGGTGGCGGCGGGGGCCGTCGTACGGGGAGAGGTGCCCGACCACTGTGTGGTGGCGGGCGCCCCGGCCCGGGTCGTACGGAGCTGGGACCCGGTCGACGGCTGGCGGCCCCCGCTGCGCACACCGGCGCCCGTGCCGCTCCCGGACGGGATCACCCCGGAACAGCTGCTCGCCCTCGCCGAGCTGGAGAAGTCACAGGAGTCGGACGGGCCGGAGGCGCCGGGGAGCGGCGGCTGAACCGGAGGCGGCTGAACCGGCGGTGGCGTCGCCACCCGCGCCCGATGGTGCAATATGTTTGACTCTGTCATTCAATTCAGTGGATGGAATGTGTCGGACTTCGACCAGCTCACCCAGGCGCTCGCCCGCAACCTCAAGCGGTGGCGGGGCGAGCGCGGATTCACGCTCGACGCCCTCGCCGCCCGCGCCGGGGTCAGCCGGGGCATGATCATCCAGATCGAGCAGGCGCGCACCAATCCGAGCGTCGGCACCACGGTGAAGCTCGCCGACGCCCTCGGCGTCTCCATCACCACCCTGCTCGACCACGAGCGGGGCGCACGGGTCCAGGTGGTGCCGCCGGAGCGGGCGGTGCGGATGTGGTCCACCTCCACCGGCAGCTTCACCAGACTGCTGGTCGGGGCCGAGGGGCGCGGTCCGGTGGAGCTGTGGTCCTGGCGGCTGATGCCCGGGGACCGCAGCGAGTCCGACGCGCACCCCGAGGGCACGGTCGAGCTGATCCATGTCACCGAGGGGGAACTCACCCTCGTCGTGGACGGCGAGCCCTTCCCGGTGCCGGCCGGGAACTCGGCCTCCTTCGAGGCGAACGCCCCCCACGCGTACCGCAACGACGGCACGGCGGAGGTGGCGATGACCATGGTGGTCGCGGTCCCTCCGGTCGGCTGAGCGCCGCCGGTTACAGAGAGCCGATCTCGATCGCCGGGCAGCGGTCCATCACCATGTCCAGACCGGCCGCGCGGGTCCGCTCGTACGCCTCGTCGTCGACCACCCCGAGCTGGAACCAGACCGCCTTCGCGCCGATCGCCACCGCCTCGTCCGCGACCCGCCCCGCCAGCGCGGAATTGACGAAGACATCGACCACATCGACGTCGAAGGGGATGTCGGCGAGACTCGCGTAGCCCTGCTCGCCGTGGACCGGCTCCGCCCTGGGATGCACCGGGACCACGCGCTTCCCGAACCGCTGGAGGACACGGGCCACCCCGTACGCCGCCCGCGACTCGTTGTCCGACAGCCCCACCACCGCCCAGGTGTCGCCGGTGGAGGTCAGAATCCTCTTGATCGTCTCCGCGTCCGTGCCCGCGTCCGTGCCCGCGCCAGTACCCGCGTCCGTACCCGTGTCAGAGTCCATGCAGACGACAACGGGAGACCCGCGCGGAGCATTCCCGTCCGCGCGCCGCATAGGGTGGTCCGATGCAGGAGCAGTACCGGACGGTCGCCCGCGAGGGCGTGCACGAGACAGAGATCGGCAGATCGCGCTTCATCTGCGCGCTCGCACCCGCCGCGACCGAGGAGGAGGCCCAGGCCTTCGTCGCCCGGGTCCGCAAGGAGCACCCGACCGCCACCCACAACTGCTACGCGTACGTCATCGGGGCCGACGCCTCCGTGCAGAAGGCCAGCGACGACGGCGAGCCGGGCGGCACGGCCGGAGTGCCCATGCTCCAGATGCTCACCCGGCGCGAGATCCGCTACGCGGTGGCCGTCGTCACCCGCTACTACGGCGGGGTGAAGCTCGGCGCGGGCGGACTGATCAGGGCGTACGGCGGGGTCGTCGGCGAAGCCCTCGACGCGCTCGGCACCCTCACCCGCCGGCGCTTCCGGCTCGCCACCCTCACCGTGGACCACCAGCGGGCGGGCAGACTGGAGAACGAGCTGCGGGCGACCGGCCGCGCGGTGCGCGAGGTGCGGTACGCGGAGAGCGTCACCATCGAGATCGGACTCCCTGAGGCCGAGATCGAGGCGTTCCGGGCCTGGCTGGCGGACGCCACGGCCGGCACGGCCGGATTCGAGCTGGGCGGGGAGGCGTACGGCGACGCCTGACCCGCCGGGGCCCCGCGCGGGCCCGGGCGGATGTACGCAAACCCGGGGGCGGGAAAGGAAAACATGCGGTTCGGAGCTGGCTCTTGAGGATTCTGCACACATCTGACTGGCATCTGGGGCGATCCCTGCACCGGGTGAGCATGCTGGAGGCCCAGGCCGCGTTCCTCGATCATCTGGTCTCCGTCGTGCGGGCGCACGAGGTGGACGCCGTGCTGGTGGCGGGCGACGTCTACGACCGGGCCGTGCCGCCGCTGGCGGCGGTGGAACTCTTCGACCGCGCGCTCCACCGGCTCGCCGCCGAGTCCGTGCCGACCGTGATGATCTCCGGGAACCACGACTCGGCCCGCCGCCTCGGCGTCGGGGCCGGGCTGATCGACCGCGCCGGAATCCATCTGCGGACCGACCCGGCGGGCTGCGGCACCCCCGTGATCCTCACCGACGAGCACGGCGAGGTCGCGTGCTACGGGCTGCCCTATCTGGAACCCGCCCTGGTGAAGGACGAATTCCGCACCGACCGGGCGAACCACGAGGCCGTGATCGGCGCGGCGATGGACCGCGTACGGGAGGATCTCGCCGCCCGGGGGCCCGCCACCCGCTCCCTGGTCCTCGCCCACGCCTTCGTCGCGGGCGGCGAGCCCAGCGAGAGCGAGCGCGACATCACCGTCGGCGGCGTCAGCGCCGTGCCCGCGGGCGTCTTCCACGGCGTCGACTACGTCGCGCTCGGCCATCTGCACGGCAGCCAGACCATCACCGAACGGGTCCGCTACTCCGGCTCCCCCCTCGCGTACTCCTTCTCCGAGGCCGCCCACCGCAAGACCATGTGGCTCGTCGATCTCGGCCCCCGGGGCGAGATCGACGCCGAGCGGATCGACTGCCCCGTGCCCAGACCGCTCGCCCGGCTGCACGGCACCCTCGACGAGCTGCTCGCCGACCCCTCCCACGAACGGCACCGGGAGTCCTTCGTCGAGGCCACCCTCACCGACCCGGTCCGCCCGGCCGACCCGATGGCCCGCCTCGCCGAACGCTTCCCGCACACCCTGAGCCTGGTCTTCGCGCCCGAGCGCGAGGACCGGGACGACTCGCTCTCGTACGCCCGGCGGCTCAAGGGCCGCGACGACCAGCAGATCGCGGAGGACTTCCTCGCCCATGTGCGCGGAGCGGGCCCCGATCCGCGCGAGCGCACCGCGCTGCGCGAAGCCTTCGACGGCGTACGGGTGGACGAGGCGCTGCACGAGGGGACGAGCCGCCGTGGCTGACCTCACCTCCCGTACCGCTCGTGCTCCTCGTACCGCTCGTACCGCTCGTACCGCTCGTACCGCTCGTACCGCTCATGACGACGGGGCCGCCCGATGAGACTGCACCGGCTGACCATCACCGCCTTCGGGCCCTTCGGAGCCGTCCAGGAGATCGACTTCGACGCCCTGTCCACCGGCGGGATCTTCCTGCTCCACGGGCCGACCGGCGCGGGCAAGACCTCGGTGCTCGACGCCGTCTGCTTCGCCCTGTACGGATCCGTCCCCGGCGCCCGGCAGAGCCCGGGGACCTCCCTGCGCAGCGATCACGCGGCCCCCGGCCTCCTGACCGAGGTCGCCCTGGAGCTGACCGTCGGCGGCCGGCGGCTGAGGGTGGGCCGCGGTCCCGCACAGCAGCGCCCCAAGAAGAACGGCAGGGGCTTCACACCGGAGCGGGCCTGGAGCGAGCTGAGCGAGTACGACGCCGAGACCGGGACCTGGAAGGGGCTGAGCCGGTCCCACCAGGAGATCGGAGAGGAGATCGGACAGCTCGTCGGCATGAGCCGCGACCAGTTCTGCCAGGTGGTGCTGTTGCCGCAGGGCGACTTCGCCCGGCTGCTGCGCGCGGACGCGGAGGCCCGGGGCAGACTGCTGGGCCGCCTCTTCGACACCCGCCGCTTCGCCGCCGTCGAGGACCGCCTTGCCGAGCGGCGGCGGGCCGCCGAGGCCCGGGTGCGGACCGCGGACGAGGGGCTCCTCGCCCACGCGCACCGGATGGAGCAGGCGGCCGGCCCGGCGGCGGGCGACTGGCCGCCGCCCCGGCAGCAGCCCGGCGACCCCGGTCTCGCCGCCGCCGTGCTGGAGTGGGCGGCCGTCGCCCGCGCGGGCGCGCTGGAAGCACTGGACATCGCCGAGAGCGCGGTCGGCGCGGCGGAGGACCGGCAGCGGGCCGCCCGGCTCGCGCTCGACGCCGAGCGCGAACTCGACCGGCTCCAGCGGCGGTACGAACAGGCCCTGGACCGGCGGCGGACCCTGGACGCCCGGCGGCCCGAGCACGAGAGCCTCCGGGCCCGGCTGGAGGAGGCCCGCAGGGCCGACCGGGTCGCCCCCGCGCTGCGGCTGCGCGAGGACGCCGAGCGCGAACACCGCACCGCGACCGCCCGGCACCACGGGCTCCGCGACCGGCTGCCGGCCGGTCTCGCCGACGCGGGCGCGGAACGGCTGGCGGAGCTGGAACGTGGGCTCCGCCAGGATCTCGGCGGCCTCGAAGCCGCCCGGAGCCTGGAGCGGCGCGGCGAGGAGATCGCCCGCGAGCGCGCCGAACTGGACCGCCAGGCCCGCGCCGACGAGGACGTCCTCCATGACGCGGAAGGCTGGCTGGCGGGCTGGGAGACCCTGCGCCGGGGCCACCGCGAGCGCCTCGCCGCCGCCCAGGAGGCGGCCACCCGCGCCGAGTACCTCGCGGGACGGCTCGAACCGGCCGGGGCGCGGCTGGCCGCGGCCCGGGAGCGCGACCGCCTCGCCCGCACGGCCGCCGAGACCCGGGAGCTGCTGGGCGCGGCCCGGGAGAGCGCGAACGCGGCCCACGAGCGCTGGCTCGACCTCAAGGAACGGCGGCTGCACGGGATGGCGGCCGAGCTGGCCGCCGCCCTCGCCCCCGGCGACCCCTGCGCCGTCTGCGGATCCCCCGAACACCCCGCCCCCGCCCCGGCATCCGACGCCCGCGTCGACCCGGCCCAGGAGGAGGCGGCGTACCACGCCCACACCCGTGCCGACGGCGTCCGCTCGGACATCGAGCGGCGGCTCGCCGTCGTCGCCGGGGCGCTGGCCGCGGCCGGTGAACGCGCCAGGGCCTCAGGCGCCGGGGCCCCGGACGGCGGGCCCCACGACCCGACCGCCGCCGAGCTGGCGGACGCCGTCGGGGAGCTGGAGCGGGCGCACCGTGAGGCGAAGGCCCTGGCCTCCGGGATCCACGCCGCCCGGGAGGCCCTCGACCGGGGCGAGCGCGAGCACGAGGAGCGCCTCGCGGCCCGGCAGTCGGCCGAGCGGCGCGTGGTCGCCAGGACCACCCGCCGGGAGGCGCTCGACCAGGAGCGGGCCGGGCTCGCGAGGGAGCTGGCCAAGGTCCACGACGGCGAGGGCAGCGTCGCCGAGCACGCGGCCCGGCTGGAGCGGCGGGTGCGGCTGCTCGCCGAGGCGGCCGAGGCCGCCCGGACCGCCGACACCTCGGCCCGGCGGCTGAAGGACGCCGACGGCGAACTCTCCGGCGCCGCGTTCCGGGCCGGTTTCGACACCCCGGCCGCCGCCGTCGGCGCGGCCCTCCCCGCCCCCGGGCCGCGCGGGCTCCAGCCCCCGGCCGACGCCTGGGCGACCGAGGCCGCCGCCGTCGCCGACCGGCTCGCCGAGCCGGACGCCCGCGCCGCCGCCGGACGCCCGCCCGCCGCTCCCGGGGCCGCGCTCGCCGCCCACGACGCGGCCGAGCGCGCGCTGCGCGAGGCCGGATCCGCGCGGGACGCCGCGCGCGGGCGCCGGGCCGAACTGGTCCGGCTCTCCCGGGCCGCCGCCGCCGAGGCCGCCGGGCTCGGCCCGCTGCGCCGGGAGTACGACATGGTCGCCCGGCTCGCCGGTCTCACCGCGGGCACCTCCGCCGACAACGAGCGCCGGATGCGCCTGGAGTCGTACGTCCTCGCGGCCCGGCTCGAACAGGTCGCCGCCGCGGCCACCGTACGGCTGCGGCGGATGTCCGCCGGGCGCTACACCCTGGTCCACTCCGACGCCCGCTCCGGCGGGAAGCGGTCGGGGCTCGGCCTCCATGTGGTCGACGCCTGGACCGGAACCGAGCGCGACACCTCGACGCTCTCCGGCGGCGAGACCTTCTTCGCCTCCCTTGCCCTGGCGCTGGGTCTGGCCGATGTGGTCACCGAGGAGGCCGGGGGCGTACGGCTCGACACGCTCTTCATCGACGAGGGCTTCGGCAGCCTGGACGAGCAGACCCTCGACGAGGTCATCGACGTCCTCGACTCGCTGCGCGAACAGGACCGCAGCGTCGGCATCGTCAGTCATGTGGCCGATCTGCGGCGGCGCGTCCCCACCCAGCTGGAAGTGGTCAAGGAGCGCCGGGGCTCCGTCGTCCGGCTCCGGACGGCTCCCCTCGGCGGCTGAGGCCGCCCGCCGCCCCGCCCTGCCGCCGCCCCTGCTTGCCGCGCAGGTCAGCCGCCGACCGACCTGCGCGGCAGCGGCGAGGAGTAGACGACGCTGGTGGTCACCGATCCGAGCGCCCCGATCCGGCCGGTGACCTCTTCCAGATGGCGCATCGACCGTACGGCGACCTTCATGACAAAGCAGTCGTCACCGGTCACATGGTGCGCCTCCAGAATCTCCGGAGTCGTCTCCAGCAGATCGTGAAATGGCTTGTAATTGCCGTTCGGATAGCGTAGCCGTACAAACGCGAGCACCGGCAGCCCCACTCGCTCGGGGGCCACCACCGCCGTGTATCCCGCGATCACGCCCGCCTCCTCCAGCCGCCGCACCCGCTCCGTCACGGCGCTCGCCGACATGGAGACGGCCCGTGCCAGTTGGGCGAAACCGGCCCGGCCGTCGCTCTGCAGGGCGCGCAGGATGCGCCAGTCCGTGGCGTCCGGTGAATATCCCGTCATGACTGACAGACAACAGGGGAATCCCTGGTTGATCAAGAGGATTCCCGTGGAATCCCTCTTCAGAGGAGTGGATCACCGCCATAGATTTTTGGTCATGAACACAGCCTCTGTCATGAACACGGCCTCAGCCCCGAACCCCGTCCTCCGTGTGCCGCCCGCCGCGCCCGAGGTCGCCGCCGCCCACTTCGCCGCGAGCCTCGCCCTCCACACCGATGTCTCCGACGTCGCCGCCGCCCTCGCGGCGGGCGCGGGCGGCGACCCGGGCTTCACCCTGGTCGACTGCCGCTCGGCCGACGCCTGGGACCAGGGGCACATCCCCGGCGCGGTCCATCTGCCGACCGCGCTCATCGCCGAGCGGGCCGGGCGGCTGCTCGACCCGGCCCGGCCGGTGGTCGTCCACTGCTGGGGCCCGGGCTGCGACGGAGCCGCCCGCGCGGCCCTCGCCCTGGCCCTGCTCGGTTACCGGGTGAAGGAGATGCTCGGCGGATTCGAGTACTGGGTACGGGAGGGCTTCGGCCACCAGACCCCGACGGGGCACACGCGGCGCGACCCGGACCCGCTGACCGCGCCCGTCGACGCCGCCGACTGCGGCTGCTGACCGGGCCGGGGCGGGCGGCCGGGGTGCGGACGGTGCGGACCGGCGGCTCCACCGGGCTCCACCGGGCTCCATCCGGCTCCGTCGAGCCCGGTGGAGCCCGATGCTCGCACCCCGCGGCCGTCACAGCCTGGACAACTCGTCCACCAGGTCGTCCAGCCCCAGCGAGCCCTGGGACAGGGCCGCCATGTGCCAGGCCTTCGCGTCGAACGCGTCGCCGTGCGCCTTGCGCGCGTTCTCCCTGCCCAGCAGCCAGGCCCGCTCGCCGAGCTTGTAGCCGATCGCCTGGGCGGGCATCGACAGATAGCGCGTCAGCTCGCTCTCCACATAGTCCGCGGGCCGCCCGCTGTGGTCGTTGAAGAACTCCTCGGCCAGCTCCGGGGTCCAGGTCTCGCCCGGACGGAACGGCGAATCCTCCGGAATCTCCAGCTCCAGATGCATTCCGATATCCACGATCACCCGGCACGCGCGCATCATCTGCGCGTCCAGATAACCGAGTCTGCGCTCCGGGTCGGGCAGGAAGCCCAGCTCGTCCATGAGCCGCTCGGCGTAGAGCGCCCAGCCCTCCAGATTCGCGCTGACCCCGCCGACCGTGGCCTGGTAGCGGGAGAGCCGGTCGGCCACGTGCACCCACTGCGCCAGCTGGAGATGGTGGCCGGGCACGCCCTCGTGGTACCAGGTGGAGACCAGGTCGTACACCGGGAAGCGGGTCGCGCCCATGGTCGGCAGCCAGGTCCGGCCCGGGCGGGAGAAGTCCTCCGAGGGGCTGGTGTAGTACGGCGCGGCGGCGCTGCCCGCAGGGGCGATGCGGGACTCCACCTTCCGTACCCGCTCGGCGAGTTCGAAGTGGGTGCCGTCCAGTGCCTGGATCGCCTCGTCCATCAGCTCCTGGAGCCAGATCCGCACCTCCTCGACGCCCTCGACATGGCGGCCGTGCACATCGAGGTGGGCGAGCGTCTCCCAGGGGCCCGCGCCCGGCAGGATCTTCCCGGCCTCGGTCTTCATCTCGGCGAGCAGCCGGTGGTACTCCGACCAGCCGTACGCGTACGCCTCGTCCAGATCGAGATCGGTGCCGTTGAAATAGCGCGACCAGCGGGCGTACCGCTCGCGGCCCACGGTGTCGGGCGCGTCCGCGACGGCGGGGGCGTAGACATCGCGCATCCAGTCGCGCAGCGCGGCCAGCGCCTCGGTGGCGGTACGGGCGGCGGCGTCGAGTTCGGCGCGGAGCGAGGCGGGGCCCTCGGCCGCGAAGTCCTCGAACCAGCTGCTGCCGGAGCCGAGCCACTCCGTCATCTGGGCGACACTGGTACGGGTGGCCCTCGGGCCGCCGAAGAGCTTCCGCTCAAGACCCAGCTCCAGGGACTCGCGGTAGCCGCGCAACGCCGTCGGCACGGCGCGCAGCCGCTGGGCCACGGCCGCCCAGTCCTCCTCGGTCCGTGTCGGCGTCACGGTGAACACCTCGCGCACCGAGTGGACCGGGGAGCGCAGATTGCTCACGGTGCGCAGGCCCTCCTCGGCCTCGTGCACGGCGAGTTCGGCCGTCAGGCGTTCGCGCAGCAGCCGGCCGCAGCGCCGCTCGATGTCACTGTCGGCCCCTGGCAGCTTCTCGGCCTCGTCGAGCCTGGTGAGGGTCTCCCTGGCGAGTTCGGCGCGCTCTTCCTGACCTGTGGGGGAGAAGTCGGGGAGGAGCCCGGAACTCTCCCTGACTCCCAGGTAGGTGCCGATGGTCGGATCGAGTTCGATGAGTGCGTCGACATAGGCGTCGGCGACCTGGCGGGGCAGCGGGCTGCTGGCGGTGACTGACATGCACACATCCTCATACGTGTGGGGGCTTCGCGTCACCATCGTCTGATCGCCGGCGGACCGTCGGCCAGGTCACACCCCCTTCACTGGCCGAATCCGGGCCTGTTCCCGGGGTCCCGCGCTGACCGCCCGGTCAGCGGCCCGCGCGGTCGGCCGGAGGAGTGACGACGGCTTCCCGGGGCGCCGGCCGGGCGGTGACGACGAGGGTGCCCTCCTCCAGCTGGTAGTCGAGGGGCAGCCCCAGACCGCGCATCGCGGCCACCATCGCGGTGTTGGAGGGCTGTGTCACCGCGTACACCTGGCCGCCGCCGTCCTCCTGGGCGAGCGCGACGAGCCGGCCGAGCAGCTCGGAGCCGATTCCCCGGCGCTGCCAGGCGTCCTCCACGATGAGCGCGACTTCGGTCTCGTCGCCGTCCCAGAGCAGATGGCCGAGGGCGATCATCCGTCCGGAGGCCGTCCGCACGGCGAGGGCCCGGCCGAACCGGGGGCTGAGCAGATGGTCGAGGTAGCGCCGGACGTCGTCGACCGGGCCGTGGTAGCGCTGTCGCAGGGTCCGCTCCGAGCAGCGGCCGTGCAGGGCGGTCGCCGCTTCCAGGTCGCTCTGGTCGGCCCGGCCGACGGTGAACTCCCCGCCCTCGGCCAGGGTGAGGGCGTCCCGGCCGGCCGGTACCCGGGGGCCGAGCCGGTCGTCCAGCTCCAGCAGCGCCCTGACCCGGGCGAACTCGGTCGGGGTGAAGGGGAGATGGGGCCGCTCCACGGTGATGGAGCCGCCGCGCGGGTCGCGCAGGCGCATCACGGTCTCCTCCAGCACCCCTTCGGCGGGCGGGAGGTCCGCGGCGGAGCGGCCGGTGGGGGAGACGGCGGGCCAGGAGTGGATGGTGCAGCGGCCGAGCAGTTGGCGCAGGGCCAGCGGCAGCTCGGCCGCGTCCAGCGCGGTGCGGGCGGCGAGACCGAGCACCCGGGTGGGGACGTCGACCAGGTCATGGGCGTCGGCCCGCTCGATCCAGGTGCCGCTGCCGCCGGCCGCCGTCACCCCGTCGGTCAGCCGCCGGGGAGGCAGGTCGGCGGGCGCGCGCAGCAGGAACTCGTCCACGGTGCCTGTCGTCAGAGGGTGTGTCTGAAGGGTCAGGATGTCCACGTCGAGCCCGGCGAGCGCGGTGCAGAGCGCGGCGAGGCTGCCGGGTGTGTCCCGCACGGTGGTCCGCATCCGCCAGAGAGAGGTCTCGTGGGGCTCCTTCCGTACGGGGGCGTCGGTATCGGTGTCGGCCGGGGTGCTGCGGGCTTGGGCCGGTGGGGAGTGGCGGTGCCGTCCCGCCCACCAGAGGTGGAAGGCGGCCGTGGCGATCAGCGCCACGGCGGAGACGACGAGCAGGGACGGCCCGCCGGGTCCGTGTCCGACCAGATTGGCGACGATGTCGGCGACCGCCACCGCGGTGAAGACGGCGGCCAGCTCGACGAGGTCCCGCCGCCAGAGGTGGGGGCGGCGGGTGTTCTTCGCATGGGTCACATCGGTCATGGCCTCACTCTGGCCGAGCCGTGTTGCGTGATCGCGAACGCTTTGTGACTGATGGGTTAAGCAGGTTTATGTTCTGTTATTGACTCATTTTGACCGATCCTTTGTGGGGGTTCCAGCTCCGTGCTCCAGCACCTTGAGCAGCCGTGCGGCCTGGGCCGCCGACTGCGAGGAACCGCCCCGCCCGGCCAGTTCGGCGAGCCCGGGCAGCGGACCGCCGTCCGGCGCACACCGCTCCGCGCACTCCGAGGCCACCGCCAGGATCTCGCCCAGCGCCCGGGGGAGCGGCTCCACCCGGAGCAGCGGGGGCAGCGCCCCGGCGAGCACCGCCCAGACCGTCCCGTACGCCCCGGTCGCCGCGGCCGTCCCGAGGGCGTCGGCGAGCCGGTTGGGCTTCAGCGAGCCGTGCCGCACCGCGTGCGCCAGTTCGCGGCCGAGCTCCGCGTGATCCAGCTGTCCCCGGGCGGCGAGCGTCAGCATCGCGTCGACCGCGGCCAGCCGGTCGCTCGCCCGTTTGGCTCCCGTCCCGGCCGCCAGCGCCCGGTGCAGCTCTGGGCCGGCCGGGCCTTCGGGGGCCTCCGACTCGGCCAGCGCCGTCAGACACCCGGCTGTGCCGCGCGTCCAGTCGCCGGATGTCCGCAGGCTGTGCGTCATCCACAGGGCGAGCCCCTCCCGGTCGTGCGGAAGCACCGTCGCCCAGTGGGACTCCCACATCCCGCAGGACCAGCGGTCGCACTTCTGGTCCTCAAGGGGTCTGCCCAGCCAGCGGAACGCCGGGGGGAACTGGGTGAGGGGCGCCAGCCGTTCGCGCATGCCGTGCGCCATGCGGCGGGCGATCGTCAGCGGGTTCTCCGACAGCCAGGCAGCTTGCCTCTGCTCCGGCGCGCCCCCGACGGCCGCCTCCGCACCGCCATTACCGCCATCGGTGCCGGTGCCGGTGCCGGTGCCGGTGCCGGTGCTGGTGCGGGACCCGGACCCGGACTCGGAGCCGGACCCGGCCTCGGACCCGGGCTTCGGCGACAGCGCGGTGAGCGCCGGAGCGCCGCCGGAGAGCCAGGCCGCGAGCCGGTCGCCCTCCGGTGTGCCCAGGGCGGCGGCCCGGGCCGCGGTCCCGTCCCCGCTCCCCGCCGGTCCGCGAGCCACCCGCAGCAGCGCCTGGGCGAAGTCCACCGGGGCGGGCTCGACCTCCAGCCGCCGGTACTTCCGCAACCGCTCGACCAGGGTTTCCGCGTCCAGCGCCCCTGTGCTCCAGGTGGGTGTGGCGAGCAGGAACGGCACCGGCCGGCCGCGGATCAGCCGGGCGGCCTCCCAGGTCCGGGCAGTGGTGATCTCCCTCAGCCCGTCGTGCGGGCAGTCGACGGCCGAGCCCATC
The DNA here is from genome assembly GCF_014651115.1 of Streptomyces inusitatus. Taxonomy (GTDB): domain Bacteria; phylum Actinomycetota; class Actinomycetes; order Streptomycetales; family Streptomycetaceae; genus Streptomyces; species Streptomyces amakusaensis. The sequence goes on from NZ_BMWG01000024.1 coordinate 76,525, forward strand.
CGCTTCAGCACGGTCCGGAGGGCATGGTCGGAGACCTGCCCCAACAGGGTGGCGACCACGACCTCCACGGTGATCTGGTGGGAGGAGAGATGGACATGGCGGAAGTTCTCGAACCGGTGCTCGTACCACTCCTGATGGGGGATCGCCTCCTTCAGCGCGGCCTCCAGCGGCTCGCGTTCCCGGTGGGCCAGCCGGACCAGGCCGTCCAGGACCCATTCGTACGCCCCGGCCTCCTCGGGGGAGCCCATCAGCACCAGCACCTCTTCGACCAGCTCCGCCACCGAGGCGGGCGGCGCGGGGAGCCGCTCGCGCACGGGGGGCGGCGGGAGGATCTCCTCATGGGCCGCCGTCTCCTCCTCGGGCAGCAGCGCCCCGAAGACCGCGACGGCGGCGGACCGGTGCGCCGGGCTCAGCAGGGCGGCGGAGGCGGCGAGATCCTCGCGCAGCTCCTCCCCGGCGGCCGGCAGATGCCGGGCGACGAGCTTCAGCGCCCGCTCCTGCACCCCGGTGTCCGGATGGCCGAACGCCTCGGCGACGGACGGCAGCAGCCCGGCCACCGTCTCGCCGTCGCCCGCCCGCTCGCGCAACACCTTGGCCAGCAGCGTGAGCTGGGTCCGCACCAGCTTCTTCTCAGTGCGGAAGAGCACCGCGCCCGTCACCTCGGCCAGGGCCCGCACCGGCAGCAGACCGCTCTCGGCGAGCCGCCCCAGCGCGCTCTGGGCGTGCGCCGCCACCTGCGGCCCCCCGTCGGCGGCCATACCGGCCCAGTCGGGAATCCGCGCCCGCTCCTCCTCGGGAGTCGGCGCGAGACGCCGCAGCACATTCAGGAAGAACCCCGTCTCGGACGGGCGTCCGCCGCGCAGCAGCCGCGAGACGCAGCCGTCCACCAGCGTCGAACGCTCCACCACCCCGGCCTCCGCCAGACCGGCGAGCACGGAGGGCCAGTGCCCCGGGGTCTTCTCGTCCGGGAACCAGCCGAAGGTATTGGGGAGGACCGCGAGGTCGAAGGCGAGGGGCAGCAGGGCGGGCGTGTGCGGATCCTCGCGCAGCAGCCTCGCCCCGCCGCTCCTCGGGGAGCGCGCGTCCAGCCAGCCGCTGACATAGCCCTCGGTGGCGGGAGCCGGGCAGCCGGCCCGCCGGACCAGCTCCTCGATCAGCGGGAAGTCGTCCTCGGCGGAGGCCCGGGCGGCGAGCCGGTGCGCGACATCGCCGAGCCAGCCGGGGTCCTTGCCGTCGAGCACCTCCAGGAGCGGGCGCAGCACCGCGGGGGAGCCGGGGGGCCGGGAGATCCGCAGATCGCGCGAGCCGATCCAGGCGGCGGCCGCCGCCGCCCCGGTGTGGCACCCCGCGCCGGCCACCAGCACCCCGGTCGCCGCCAGGCCCCGCTGCCGCCAGTGCCCCCAAGGGCCTTCCTCGCGGCGCAGTTCGGCGCGGAGCGCCCGCAACTCCACCAGCAGCTCCTTGCGCTCGGCCGGGGTCAGCGGCCCGAGCAGCGCGGGCACCTTGTCCGCGCGCCCCTCGCGCACGGCTTCGAGAAGCTCCTTCACCGGTTCTCCCCTCCGGCAGCGGCCGAGGTCTCGGCGGCCGTGCCCCGGCGGGCCATACGGACCGCCAGCGCGTGCTTGCAGGGGCCTCGCCGCCCCTGGTGGTCCGCCCACCAGGTGCAGGTGCAGCGCAGCTGTCCGCCCACCTCCCGGACCCGGTAGACCCGGGGGCCCGAGGCGACCGAGGCCGACTCCCCGTCGAGGGTCACCGCCCCCGCCGCCAGCAGTCCCCGGGCGTCGACCAGCCGGGGGTTGTGCCGCTCCGTCCGGTCCGCGTCATAGGGCAGCTCGCGGTGGAAGTACGCCGCGTCCGCCACGTCGTACCCCACCCGCCCGGCGGTGCCCAGCCGGACCAGGGCGGCCCGCACCCGGGCCACCGTCAGCCCGGACCGCTCCGCCAGCTCGGCCGGGTCTATCCTCGGCTCCCAGGCGAGGAGCACCGAGACCAGCTCGGCGTCCTGTGCGGCCTCGTCGGTCGACAGCGCCTCCAGGACGCCTCCCTCGCCGGAGAAGCCGCGGGTCGTGCCGGGGGAGAGGGTCAGGGTGAGCCGCATCCCCGGCAGCACCACCTCCCAGGCGGCCGAGGACGCCACCCCGTCGGTGGCGACAGGCCCGTACACCCGCAGCGCGATCGCCTGGCGCAGCACCCGCTGGAGCGCGGCCAGCCGCTCGGGGCCCGGCAGACAGATCGCCCCCGGCGCCGGCCGGGTGGTGGGACGCAGCGTCCGGCCGGACGCGACGACCCAGCCCACCGCCCGCGAGGCCCGCCCGGCCGAGGGGCGCGGCAGCGAGCGCAGAAAGCGCACCGCCTCCGCCGCCGGCAGCTCGGCCCGCAGATCGAATCCGGCGGTGGCCACCTGCGCCTCGGCGAAGCCGCGCAGCCAGCGCTGCGGCAGCGGCACCTTCTTCTCCACCACCGAGCCGTCCAGGGTGGTGACCGCCAGCTCCCCCGGGCCCACCCGCAGATGGAGCGGGCTGTCGCCGGTCATCCGGGAGAGCGCCTCCCGCAGCGGGTTGTTGACGTCGACATTGGTCGTGCCGTGCCCGGTCTCCGCGCCGTCCAGACCCTCGCGCAGCACATCGAGCCTCGCGTACACCCCGCAGCAGCCGGAGAACGACTCGAACCGCAGCCGGTCGCCGTTGCCCGTCACCACCGGGTCGAGGAGCGGGCGCGGGGTCGGGTCGTGGTAGCGGGCGGCCGCCACGTCCGCGACCGCCAGCAGCCCGCGGGCCGCCGTCTGGGGCGAGGAGAGAAAGCCGGAGAAGAACGTCGGGTGGGGCTGCGCGCCGGCCGGGGTGAGACCGCCGGACGTCTCCAGGCCGAGAAGCCGGCCGGCCGCCCCCGACTCCAGGGCGGACGGACGGGCGTAGGCGAGCGCCTGCGTTGATCGGGTCATGTGAAAGACGGTAGGACCCACCACTGACAATCGACCGCGAGCCAGTCCGCGGGCCGGTCCGAAACCCCACCCCACCTGCGGATTCAACGCAGTTGACGGTCTCGGCCCGCCGGGGACGGCGGCCGGGCGCGGCCTACTGCCCCACCAGGCCCGGCTGGAGCACCTTGGTGAACAGAATCGTTCCGCCCTCGGCCCTCAGCCGTACCGTCAGCTCACCGCTGTCCCCGTCCACGGAGACCTCGCCGAAGTACTGCGGGGACTCCATCGGCGACACGTTCCCCCGCTTCGGCGCGCGGACGAAGACCCGCCTCGGGCCGAAGGTCGCATCCAGCGCGGAGGCCGGGAATCCGCCCGCCGCCAGCGGCCCCGAGACGAACTCCCAGAACGGGGCGAAGTCCTTGAACGCGGCCCGCTCCGGCGCGTAGTGCTGCGCGGAGGTGTGGTGGACGTCCGCCGTGAGCCAGAGGGTGCCGGTGATCCGCCGCCGTTTCACGAACCGCAGCAGCCGGGCGATCTGGAGCTCCCGACCCAGCGGCGCGCCCGCGTCCCCCTGGGCGATCGCGTCGAAGTCGGTCCGCCCGTCCGGCACCGTCAGTCCGATCGGCATGTCCGCCGCGATCACCTTCCACACCGCGTTCGACCGGAGCAGCCCCCGCTGGAGCCAGGCGAGCTGCTCCGGGCCGAGGATGCCCCGCCGGTCGCGGGCCTGCCGGCCGGGGGAGTTGGCGCCGCGGTACGAGCGCATGTCCAGGACGAAGACGTCGAGCAGCGGACCGTACCGCTCCACCCGGTACATCCGCCCCCCGGGCGCGGCGGGCGGCTCGGCGAGGGGGAAGTACTCGCCGAAGGCGCGCAGCGAGCGCGCGGCCAGCACGTCCGTGTTCTTCTCGGTGTAGCGGGGATCGTCCAGAAGCTGCCCCGGATACCAGTTGTTGCGCACCTCGTGGTCGTCCCACTGCACCACCGAAGGCACCTGGGCGTTGAAGCGGCGGGTGTGCTCGTCGAGCAGGTTGTAGCGGAAGTTGCCCCGGAAGTCCCTGAGTGTCTGGGCGACCCGGGACTTCTCCTCGGTGGTGACATTGCGCCAGATCCGGCCGTCCGGCAGGGTCACCCGGGGCTCGATCACCCCGTCCGCGTAGATCGAGTCCCCGCTGCACAGGAAGAAGTCGGGATCGAGCCGCCGCATCTCCTCGTGGACACGGTAGCCGCCGATGTCCGGATTGATGCCCCAGCCCTGTCCCGCGACATCCCCCGACCAGAGGAAGCGCACGCCCCGGCAGCGCCCGGCGGGCGCGGTCCGGAACGTCCCGGACACCGGCTCGCCGGTACGGCGGGGATCGTCCGGATCGGCGAGCGTCACCCGGTAGTGGATCTGCTCCCCGGGCGGCAGCCCGGCCAGCGCCGTGGTGCCGGTGAAGTCCGTGCCGGGCCCCAGCAGCGGCCCCTGGTGGAGCTCCGTCCGCTCGAAGGACTCCGTGGCCGAGGTCTCCACGAGCATCCGCGCGGGCCGGTCCGAACGCACCCACACCAGCCCGGACGACGAGGTCACCGCGCCGCTGCGCACCCCCCACGCCGCGCTCGGACGCCCGCCCAGGGCCTGCGAGGGCGCGGAGCCGAAGGCGGGCAGGGCCAGAACCGCCGACGCGGCGGCCGCGCCGCGCAGCAGCGAGCGGCGGCCGGGGGCCGCCGGCCCGCGGGGGGTTGCTGTCATCGGCGGGCCTCCAGGGGCATTCCGTGTGCCGGGCGCGGTGGGTGACGGTCGGCGTGGTGGACCGCCGGGGTCGATCCTCGCATCCCGCGGTGGCGCGCGGCCGACGCCTCAGTGAACGTCAGTCCCCGCCCCGCCGCGCCGTCTCCCGGGCCAGCAGCCCGATTCCCCGCACGATGTCGGACGGGGAGAGATGCGCGTACCCCAGCACCAGCCGTACACCCGTGTCCCGCACGGGCGTCAGGGCGTGCGCCGACAGCGGCCGTACCGCGATCCCCGCCCGCTCCGCGCGGCGCAGAAAGCCCTCCTCGGGACCGTACCGGCCGGGCAGCCGGGCGATGAGGTGCAGCCCCGCCGCGATCCCGCTGACCGAGGACCCCGGGAAGTGCTCGCCGAGGGCGCGGACGAGCGCGTCGCGCCGCTCCCGGTAGGCGCGCTGACAGCGGCGCAGCTGACGGTCGTAGCCGCCGCCGCCGACGAAGTCCGCGAGCAGCGCCTGGTCCAGGGCGGGATTGCCCAGGTCCATGGTGCGTTTGCGCTCGATCACCTCGTCCACCAGCCGCTCCGGCACCAGCATCCAGCCGAGCCGCAGCCCCGGCGCGAGCGATTTGCTCACCGAGCCGGTGTAGGCGACCCGCTCCGGATCGAGCCCCTGGAGCGCGCCGACCGAGGCCCGGTCGTAGCGGAAGTCGCCGTCGTAGTCGTCCTCCACGATCAGACCGTCCACCGACCGCGCCCAGTCGAGCAGTTCGGCGCGGCGCCGCGCGGAGTAGGCGATTCCGGTGGGGAACTGATGGGCCGGTGTGGTCGCCACCGCCGCCACGCCCGAGCGCCGCAGCGGCTCCATCGCCAGCCCCTCGCCGTCCAGCGGCAGCGCGGCGGCGCTCAGCCCGGCGGCGCCGAACAGCGGCCCGTGCTCGGGGCTGCCCGGGTCCTCCACACCGATGGACCGCGCGCCCCGGCCCCGCAGCACCGAGCCGAGCACCGTCATCGCCTGCGCCACCCCCGAACACACCACCAGGCACTCCGGATCGGCCACCGCGCCCCGCCGCCGGGTCAGCAGCGCCGCCAGCGAGGTCCGCAGCTCGGGCAGGCCGCGCGGATCGGGATAGCCGAGCGCCCGGTGCGGCAGCCGCGCCAGGGCGGACCGGTGGGCCGCCGCCCACGCCGCCCGGGGGAAGAGCGAGAGATCGGGCGTCCCGGGGCGGAAGTCCACCACCGGACCGGGGGACGGGCGCGGCGCGAGATCCCGCGCCCCCCGGGAGGGCGGGCGCGCCGCCGCGCCGACCCAGGTGCCCGAGCCCCGTTCGCTGCGGAGGTACCCCTCGGCCGTCAGCTGCTCGTACGCCTCGGTCACCAGCCCCCGCGAGACGCCCAGATCGGCCGCCAGCTCCCGGCTCGCCGGCAGCCGGGTGCCCGCCGCCAGCCGCCCCGAGCGCACCGCGTCCCGCAGCGCCGAGCGGAGCGCCCGCCCCCGCTGCCGCGCGGGAGCCCCGGCGGCCGGGGTCAGCAGCTCCCACGCCGGACCGGACGGCTCCAGTCCGGACGGCTCCAGTCCGGACGGCTCCGGACCGGACGGCCCCGAAGTGGTCCCCGAAGACATCATGGAAGTGGACCTTAAAGGGGACCGCCGCGCTCCCTAGCGTCACCCCCATGAACCGCCCGAACCACCCGACCCGCCCGAACCCCCTGACCGGGGTCCTCCTCGTCTCCTTCGCCTACTGCCTGGTCGGCGCCTCCTTCACCGCCAACAGCGTGCTCGGCGACTACCCGTACGCGGGTGGCCAGGCCATCCGCTACGCACTCGCCCTCCTCCTGCTGCTCCCCCTGCTCGGCGGTACGTCGGCGCTCACCCGGGTCCGCGCGCTGACCGTCCGCCAGTGGGGCCGGATCGCCCTGCTCGCCGCCGTCGGCATGGTCGGCTTCAACCTGGCGATCCTGGCCGCCGAACGCACCTCGGAACCCGCCGTGCCCGGCGTCTTCGTCGGCTGCGCGCCCGTCATCGTCGCCGTCCTCGTACCGCTCGCCGACGGCCGCCGGCCCACCCCGCCGGTGCTGTACGGGGCACTCCTCGTCGCCGCCGGAGCCTTCGCCGTCCAGGGCTGGGGCCGCGCCGACGCGACGGGCGTCCTCTGGTCGGTGGCCGCGCTCCTCGGCGAGGTCGGCTTCGCCGTGCTGGCCGCGCCGGTGTTGCGCCCCCTCGGGCCGAGGCTGCTCACCGCCTGCGTCTGCGGGGTCGCGGCGGTGGAGGCGGCCCTCGTCGGGCTGGTCGTCGACGGTCCGCGCTTCGTCCGGACGCCGGACCAGGGGGAGGCGTGGGCGCTGCTGTGGCAGGCCGCCGTGGTCACCGTCATAGGCTTCGTCGCCTGGTACATGGGCATCCAGCGGATCGGCACGGAGCGCGCCACCCTCTTCACCGGGCTGATCCCCGTCGCGGCGGCCCTCACCGCGCCGCTGGTGGGCGTGGGGAGCTTCGGCGTGGCCCAGGCGGCCGGGGGAGCGCTGGTGGGAGCGGGCGCGGCGCTCGGCTCGGGCTTCTTCGGCGGCCGGCCGCCGTCAGCGGCCGGAGCTGTCGGAGCGGCCGGAGCTGCCGTCGAGCAGCACCCGGGCGACGAGCGCGGGGTCGTCGTTCATGGGGACGTGTCCGCAGCCGGGCAGCCGGACGAGCCGCGCCCCGGGGATGGCCCGCTTGGCCCGGACTCCCTGACGGCGCAGCAGCACCCGGTCCCGGGTGCCCCAGGCGATGGTGACCGGCACATCGGGCACGTCGTCGCGGAAGAGGACGGAGCGTCCGGCGGCGAGCGTCTGGTGGAAACCGGAGGCCCCGCGCATCGCGAGGGTCTCGGCGACGACCGACTCCGATGAGCGGAGGCCGGGCCTGGCGTATATCGTCCCGGTGAGCGCCGCCCGCCCGGCCGCCGAGCGGGACAGCCCTTCTATCACCGGCAGCGGTATCGAGCGGGCCCCGGCCCGCAGCGCCTTGAGCGTGCCGTAGGCGTAGACCCGCTCCCGCCCGTTCCAGAAGCCGGCGGGCGACAGCGCGGTGACGGACCGCGCGAGTCCGGCCCGGCCCAGCTCCAGGGCGAGGAGCCCGCCGAGCGAGTTGCCCGCGACATGCGGGCGCTCCAGGCCCAGGGCCGCGCAGAGCGAGCCCAGTACCGAACCGACGGTGGAAAGGTCGTACCGCACTCCTTCGGGCAGCGGCGAGGACACACCGAAACCGGGCAGATCCACGGCTATGACATCGCGTTCGGCCGCCAGTACGCAGATCACGGGTTCCCATGCCTGCCAGTGGTGCCCTATGCCGTGGAGCAGCAGCAATGGCTCTCCCACGCCATCTCTCGCATAGCTGACGGACAGCTTCCGATTCCCTTCCGGGGATTCGACGGAGAACGAAATGTCCGCGACCATGACTGTTGCTCCCTCGTGTCGCCCCTGCTCGGAGCTGGTAGACGGCCTGTCAGTAACAATTACCGCCAGGTAGTTTCAAGTTCAAGGGCCGGAATGCGCCTTACCGGCCCCGACCCGTCGTTTCCGGCCGGGAGACATATGACGCACCGCGTTCGCCTGGACACGGAGACGTGTGTCGGCTGGGATGGAGGGGTGGCGACCGACACCCTGACCGACGTCTTCGAAGAGCACCGGCCCGTACTGGCCGCTGTGGCCTACCGCATGCTCGGCCGCGCGGCCGACACGGAGGACGTCGTCCAGGACGCCTGGCTGCGCTGGTCCGCCCAGGACCGGGCGGACGTCAGGGAGCCCCGGGGCTATCTCGTACGGGTCACCGCCCGTCTCGCCATCGACCGGCTGCGACAGATCCGCGCCCGGAACGAGTCGTACACCGGCCCCTGGCTGCCCGAGCCCATCATCACGGACATCGGGCATACCACCCCCGACGTGACCGAACGGGCAGTTCTCGCCGAATCCGTCTCCTTCGCCGTCCTCGTCGTCCTGGAATCGCTCTCCCCGCTGGAGCGGGCCGTGTTCGTCCTGAGGGAGGCCTTCGGATTCCCCTACGGGGAGATCGCGGTCACCCTGGAGCGCTCCGAGACGGCCGTGCGCCAACTCGGCGCACGGGCCCGCCGGCATGTGGAGGAACGCAAACCCCGTTACGACGTCGACCCGACCGAATGCCGTGAACTGACCGAACGCTTCCTGGCCGCCGCGGCCAGTGGCGATCTCCAGGGCCTGCTGGCCCTGCTCGCGCCCGACGCGCGTCTGATCGGCGACAGCGGCGGCAAGTCCAAGGCGCCGCTGCGGGTCCTCTTCGGCGCCGACAAGATCGGACGTTTCCTCGTCGCGGTCGCGAACGGCGGGCCGCCGGACGAGGATCGCCGGTTCGTGGAGATCAACGGCGCTCCGGCGCTGCTGCTGCTCTCCGGCGGGAAGCCGGACACCGTTCTTCAGCTGGAGATCGCGGACGGACGCGTCAGCCGCGTCTACGTCATGCGCAATCCAGACAAACTCTCCGGGGTGACTTTCATGTGACCCCACGTACACCCCTTCCGTGCACGTCAGAGCCCTTGTCCGAAAATCCACGGACGGTCGGCCGCGCGCGTTTAGCTGGGGTGCAAACAGTGCTAACAGCCCGTGAACGCTTGTCCAATCCCGTCGACTTCACAGAGCGACAAACGCAGGATTGGTCTTGACCAAGGTGCCGCGCCGTCCTATGGTCGGCTGAGATAGTGCAGGAACCTTTAATAAACAAGGGCGCGGAAAAGCCGCCGCTGACACGGCGAATGCGGAGGATCAGGGTGGGGACCACGCAGCTGGAATCTGTGCCGGAACCGAAATACTGGCACCTCAAGACGGTGATTGGAGAAGCGCTCGACTCTGACTTCGCGGTGGGGGAGATCCTGCCGAACGAGCGGGACCTCGCCGCCAGGTTCGGAGTCGCCCGAGCGACCCTGCGCCAGGCACTGGAACAACTCGAACTCGAAGGACGGCTGCAACGCCGGCGCGGCGTCGGCACGACCGTCGCCCCGCCGCGCATGGGAGTGGACGTGTCCACCACCCAGCACGCGTGGCCCGGCTCCGCGCAGGACGCCTGGCAGTCCTTCGACTGCTCCAGGGCCGTACCGCCTCCCGCGGTGGCCCGACTGCTGGGAACCGCCGCCGAAGAGGAGACGTACACCCTGCGCAGACTGCGCGTCACCCATGGGCAGCCGGTCGCGGCCGAACAGCTCTACGTCCCGGCCTCCTCGGTGCCCGAGCTGTCGGCCATAGACGCGCCCCCGGGGCCCGCCAGGGCCCGCGCCGTCCTGCGCGAACTCCAGCGGCTCGAACTGGACGGCCAGGACCGCGCGGTGGAGCTGGGCTCCGCCCGCGCCGACGACGCCAGGGAACTGGACCGGCTGCCCGGCGCGCCCGTACTGATCGTCACCACCCGCTACTTCTCCCGGGGCAGGACCGCCGCCGTCATCATGGCGACCTACCGGGCCGACACCTGCCGGCTGACCTTCGGGGACTCCGGCGATGTGCAGATAAGCCACCACGGCGAGGAGCGTCGCGCCTCCTGACGAACCCCGCCCGCGGTCCCCTGAGCACCCCGCGCCACCGCACGCGTCACGGCATCCGCCCGCACGGCCCTCACCGGCCGCGCCCCCGGACAGGGAGCGGACCCGCCCGCGCACGGCCCGTCGCACCGAGCTGACGCTCTCAGCGGCGGGCCGTCACCGTACCCTCCACCGCGAACAGCTCCTCCTCTACATGATCGAGCGCCAGCCGCAGCGCGCCCGTCGAGACGGCCGCCTCACGCAGCAGCGAGAGCGTCACCCTCGGCGGCCGCAGACAGTACCGGGACAGCTCCTCCCGTACGGGATCGAGCACCCCGTCCAGCCCGGCCGCCCAGCCGCCGATCACCACCAGCTCCGGATCGAGCGCCAGCACCAGCGCCGCCACATCGTGGACCAGCCGCTGAATGAACCGCTCCACCGCCGCCTGGGCCCGGACGTCGCCCTGCTTCGCCAGCGCGAAGACATTGGCCACCGCCTGCTCGTCCAGCGGATGCAGCGGCTCGTCCGTCGTCGACAGCAGCTTCTCCGGGGACACCTCACGCCCCAGCAGATGCAGTGCCCCGATCTCCCCGGCCGCACCGCCGAAGCCCCGGTGCAGCCGGCCGCCTATCAGCGAACCCGCTCCCGGACTCAGCCCCGCCAGCACGAAGACGACATCGTCGGACCCCTTCGCCGAACCCTTCCAGTGCTCGGCGACCGCCGCCGCGTTGGCGTCGTTCTCCACCAGCACCGGACAGCGGAACGAACGCTGCAACCGCTGCCCCAGCGACAGCCCGGTCCAGCCCGGCAGCGCCGTCCCCAGCCGTACGGTCCCGTCCGCCTCCACTATCCCCGGAGTGCCGACCCCGACCGCCCGCAGATTGGTCCGCGAGACCCCGGTCCGCCGCAGCACATCCGCGATCACCAGCCGCACCCGCTCCAGCCGGTCGTCCGCCGACGCCGTCTCCGACACCTCCCGGGAGCCCGCGCCGATGATGCGCCCGTCCAGACCGGACACCAGGGCCGCCACCCGGTGCGGACCTATCTCCACGCCCAGCAGATGGCCTGCCTCCACCCGGAACCGGAAGCGCCGGGCCGGACGTCCCTGACGGCGAGCCTCACCCTCCTCGGGGACCGACTCACTGACCAGACCGGCCTCGACGAGCCCCTCGATGACGCCCTCGACCGTCGGCCGGGACAGTCCCGTCAGCCGGGTCAGATCCGTGAGCGTCGGAGAGCCCGCGCCCCGCAGCGAATGGAGTACCACCGCGGAGTTGATCCGCCGCAGCAGCGACGGATCCCCGCCGGTCAGCCGCCCCACCATGTGTCCTTCCAGCCCTTTGCTCGTGCAGCTCGGGCGTGTGTGTCTGCCGGATCGTACTCGCTGGCCCTGCCACGTGCACGATCGGAGCGGGGCATGCGCCGCCGAGGCCCCCGGCGGAGCGCCGCGGCCCTACCGGGACCCTTCCCGACATCTTCCGAAACCGGCCCCGGCGCTCCCGCCGCCCCCCGCCGCCCGCTCAAGCGGACGCGGCCGCCCGCAGCCGGGCGAACTCCTCGGCCATCGACTCGGCCGTCCAGCGCGCGTTCAGCCCACTCGGATTCGGCAGCGCCCAGATCCGGGTCGCGCCCACCGTCGTCTCCTGCGGACCGATCCGCGCCCCGCGCTCGCCGAACGCCGTGCGGTACGCGGTCACCCCGACCACCGCCAGCCACCGCGGCTCCAGCGCGGCCACCTTCTCCCGCAGCAGCCGGCCGCCCTCGCGCAACTCCTCCGCGTCCAGCTCGTCGGCGCGCGCCGTCGCCCTGGCCACCACATTGGTGATGCCCAGCCCGTACGACGGCAGCTCCCCCTGCTCCGAAGGCTTCAGCAGCCGCGGCGTGAAGCCCGAGAGGTGCAGAACCGGCCAGAATCGATTCCCCGGCCTCGCGAAGTGAAAACCGGTCGCCGCCGACAGCAGCCCCGGATTGATGCCGCAGAAAAGCACCTGAAGACCGCCCGCCACCACATCCTCCACGACGCGGTCACGGGCGGCTTCCAATTCCCCGGGGGTCAGAGGATCGACCCCGGGGTGTAGCCCGCCGCCGCCGGGTTCCGCTTGACGATCTCCTCGATACGGGAGACCACCGACGCGACCTGGCCCGCCGCCGCCCCGGTGAACGACAGCTTGTCCGCCATCAGGGCGTCCAGCTGCTCCCGGTCCAGCGGAATGCGCTCGTCCGAGGCGAGCTTCGGCAGCAGCTCATTGCGCTCCGCGCCCTGCTCGCGCATGGCCAGCGCGGCGGCCACCGCGTTCTCCTTGATGGCCTCGTGCGCCTCCTCGCGGCCCACCCCGGCCCGTACCGCGGCCATCAGCACCTTGGTGGTGGCGAGGAACGGCAGATACCGGTCGAGTTCCCGGGCGACCACGGCGGGGAAGGCGCCGAACTCGTCCAGTACCGTCAGGAAGGTCTCCAGCAGCCCGTCCAAAGCGAAGAACGCGTCCGGCAGCGCCACCCGGCGTACCACCGAGCAGGAGACATCGCCCTCGTTCCACTGGTCGCCCGCCAGCTCGCCCGTCATCGAGGCGTAGCCGCGCAGAATGACCATGAGGCCGTTCACCCGCTCGCAGGAGCGCGTGTTCATCTTGTGCGGCATGGCCGAGGAACCGACCTGCCCCGGCTTGAAGCCCTCGGTGACCAGCTCGTGCCCGGCCATCAGCCGGATCGTCTTGGCGATCGAGGAGGGGGCCGCCGCGAGCTGCACCAGCGCGGTGACCACGTCGTAGTCGAGCGAGCGCGGATAGACCTGCCCGACCGAGGTGAACGCCTCGGCGAAGCCCAGATGGGCGGCGATGCGCCCCTCCAGCTCGGCCAGGGCCGCGTCGTCGCCGCCCAGCAGATCCAGCATGTCCTGCGCCGTGCCCACCGGGCCCTTGATGCCGCGCAGCGGATAGCGGCCCAGCAGGTCCTCCAGCCGCCCATGGGCGACCAGCAGCTCGTCGGCGGCGGTCGCGAAGCGCTTCCCGAGCGTCGTGGCCTGCGCGGCCACATTGTGCGAGCGCCCGGCCATCACCAGCTCGGCGTACTCGGCGGACAGCTTCCCGAGCCGGGCCAGCACCGCGACCGTGCGGTCGCGCACCAGCTCCAGAGAGAGCCGGATCTGGAGCTGCTCCACATTCTCGGTCAGATCGCGGGAGGTCATCCCCTTGTGGATCTGCTCATGACCGGCGAGGGCGTTGAACTCCTCGATCCGGGCCTTCACATCGTGCCGGGTGATCTTCTCGCGCTCGGCGATCGAGGCCAGATCGACCTGGTCGAGCACGCGTTCGTAGTCGTCGATGGCCGCTTCGGGGACCTCGATACCGAGATCCTTCTGCGCGCGCAGAACCGCGAGCCAGAGCCGGCGCTCCAGTCTCACCTTCTGCTCGGGAGACCAGAGAGCGGCCAGCTCCACCGAGGCATAGCGGCCGGCCAGGACATTGGGGATGCGAGGCTTCGCAGACACAGCAGTCACACGGCCAGATTCTACTGGCGCTTCCCGCAGGTCAGCGCCCCGGTCACAGTTGTATGTTGCTACGAGGGCCGCTCCGCGCGATCCGGCCCCGGCGGCGGCTCGTACGGCAGCAGCTCCGGCCGCTTCGCCGGGAGCCCGTCCCCCGAGGAGCGGCCGGTCAGCCGCCGCCCCACCCAGGGCCCCAGATGGCGGCGGGCGAACCGCAGATCATCGGCCCGCCGGGCCGCCCACCCCACCGGGGCGGCCGGCGGCAGCGGCGTCCGCCAGTCGTCCCCGGCCGTCAGCCCCAGCGCCTGCCAGACGGCCTCGGCGACCCGGCGATGCCCCTCCGCCGTCAGATGCAGCCGGTCCGCGTCCCACAGCCGGGGATCGCCCAGCGCCCCCGAGCCGTACAGATCCACCACCAGCGCGCCGTGCCGGGCCGCGACCGCGTCCACCACGGCGAACAGCTCCTCCATCCGGGGCCGGAAGCGGTCCATCACCGGCCCCGAGCGCCCCGGGCTGCGCATCAGCACCAGCCGTCGGCAGGAGGGCGCGAGCGCCGCCGCGGCCTCCTCCAGCCGCGCCCGCACCCCGCCCATGTCGCACGAGGGGCGCAGCGCGTCATTGAGGCCGCCCACCAGCGTCACCAGATCGGCCCGCATCGCGGCGGCGGGGGCGACCTGCTCGTCCACGATCTGGCCGATGAGCTTCCCGCGCACCGCGAGATTGGCGTACCGGAAACCCGGCGAACGGGCGGCGAGCCGGGCCGCGAGAAGATCCGCCCAGCCCCGGTAGGAACCGTCGGGCAGCAGATCGGACATTCCCTCGGTGAAGGAATCACCCACCGCGACAAAACTTGTGTAGTTGGCACTCGTCTCCATGGCGCTGACGATCCTACCGCCGGGTACACACCGTGCGCCGGGCGGAGACGGCCGTGGCCCGGGCCCCCTCGAAGGGGACCCGGGCCACGGCCCGCGGAAGATCAGTCGCGCCTGCCGACCAGCTCCCGCAGCACGTCCTCCATGGTGACCAGACCTTCCGGAGCGCCGTCGTCGTCCAGCACCGCCGCCAGATGGGTACGGCTGCGGCGCATCGCGGTCAGCACGTCGTCCAGCGGGGTCACCCCGCGCACCCGGGCGATCGGCCGCATGGCCGCCACCGGGAACGGCTCGTCGCGCGGGGCCGCGTCCAGCGCGTCCTTCACATGGAGATAGCCGAGAATGCCCCGGCCCGCGTCGGCCACGGGGAACCGCGAGAACCCGGACTCCGCCGACAGCAGCTCCAGCTGCTCCGGGGTCGTCCCGACCCGTGCGTACACCACCTGCTCGACCGGCATGATCACATCGCGCACCGGACGGCGGCCCAGCTCCAGGGCGTCGCGCAGCCGCTCGGCCGAACGGTCGTCCAGCAGACCGGCGTCACCCGCGTCCGCCACCATCCGGGCCAGCTCGTCGTCCGAGTACGTGGCCGAGACCTCGTCCTTGGCGTCCACCTTCAGCAGCCGCAGCAGCGTGTTGGCGAAGGCGTTGATCGTGAAGATCACCGGGCGCAGCCCGCGCGCCACCGCCACCAGCGGCGGGCCGAGCAGCAGCGCGGTGCGCGTCGGCTCGGCGAGCGCGATGTTCTTCGGCACCATCTCGCCGAGGAGCATGTGCAGATACGTCGCCAGCGACAGGGCGATGACGAACGAGATCGGATGGATCGCGCCGTCGGGCACCCCGAGCGAGTGGAACACCGGCTCCAGCAGATGCGCGATCGCCGGCTCGGCGACGATGCCGAGGATCAGGGTGCACAGGGTGATGCCCAGCTGAGCCGCCGCCAGCAGCGCCGACACATGCTCCAGCCCCCACAGCACACTGCGGGCACGCCGGTCGCCGGCCTCCGCGGCCGGCTCGATCTGACTGCGGCGCACGGAGATCAGGGCGAACTCCGCGCCCACGAAGAAGGCGTTGACCACCAGGGTCAGCAGACCGATGAGAAGCTGAATCGCGATCATCGTCCGGCCTCCTTGGAACCCGAACCGGCGGACACGTCGGACGGACCCGACGGCGCGTGCATCAGCACCCGCGCGGCCCGCCGCCCGGAGGCGTCGACGACATCGAGCCGCCACCCCTCCAGATCGATGCGGTCACCCTCGGCCGGGATCCTCCCCAGCTCGGTGGCGACGAGACCGGCGAGGGTCTCGTACGGACCCTCCGGCACCTTCAGCCCGACCTGCTCCAGCTGGTCGGTGCGGGCCGCGCCGTCGGCCGACCACAGCGGGCGGCCGTCGGCGTCCTCACCGGCCGGGGCCAGATCGGGGGTCTCGTGCGGATCGTGCTCGTCGCGCACCTCGCCGACGACCTCCTCGACGATGTCCTCCATCGTCACCACTCCGGCCGTGCCGCCGTACTCGTCGATGACCACGGCCATCGTCGATTTGCCGCCGAGGCGGTCCAGCAACCGGTCCACGGTCAGTGTCTCCGGCACCAGCAAAGGCTCCCGCAGCACGTCGGAGACGCTCCGGCGCGGCCGAAGCTCCGCCGGGATCGCCAGCACGTCCTTGATGTGCGCGATGCCGACGACCGTGTCGAGACTGCCCCGGTACACCGGGAAGCGCGACAGACCGGTCGCCCGGGTGGCGTTGGCCACGTCCTCGGCCGTCGCCTGCACCTCCAGCGCCGTCACCTGGACCCGCGGGGTCATGACATTCTCCGCGGTCAGCTCGGACAGGCTCAGCGTGCGGACGAACAGCTCGGCCGTGTCCGCCTCCAGCGAGCCCTCCTTCGCCGAGTGACGGGCGAGCGCCACCAGCTCCTGCGGGCTGCGCGCGGAGGCCAGCTCCTCGGTCGGCTCCATACCGAGCCGGCGCAGGATGTGGTTGGCGGTGTTGTTGAGATGGCTGATGAGCGGTTTGAACGCGGCGGTGAAGAGCCGCTGCGCCGGGGCCACGACCTTCGCGACGGCCAGCGGGGAGGAGATCGCCCAGTTCTTGGGGACCAGCTCGCCGACGACCATCAGCACGACCGTGGAGAAGGCGGTGCCGAGCACCAGGGCGACCGACGAGGTCACCGAGGAGGAGAGCCCGAGGCCCTCCAGCGGACCGCGGATGAGCTTGGAGATCGAGGGCTCGGAGAGCATGCCGACGACCAGATTGGTCACGGTGATGCCCAGCTGCGCGCCGGAGAGCTGGAAGGTCAGCCCCCGCACGGCCTTGAGGGCGCTCGCCGCACCGCGCTCGCCGCGCGCGACGGCGCTTTCGAGGTCGGAGCGCTCGACGGTGGTGAGGGAGAACTCCGCCGCCACGAAGACGCCACAGGCGAGCGAGAGGAGCAGTGCCACGATCAGAAGGAGCACTTCGGTCATCGGGCCACCTCCGTCCCACGGCCGGACGGATACGGGAGGGGCGCTCGATGTCTGCTACTGGGAGGCTCGTCCATGGACGGACGCTCACACCTTTCGTATGGAGAGTAGTGATCCACCCCATCGTAAAGGACCGGCAAAGTCGGTGACGGGACGGGCTGTCTCCAGATTATCCGGAAGGCGGCCCGGACAAGCCACGCCAGGGGACCGCACACCCGTCGGACCGGACGCGCGGTCCCCCGGGAAAGGCCTCCGGCGGTCTCCTCCGCTCAGCGGGCGGCGGCGGGCCCGGCGTACGGCTTCACCCAGCGCCGCCAGTGATCCTCACGCCGGTACCCGGCGGCGGCCCAGGCCCGCCGCGCCCGCTCGTTGGCCTCCAGCACCATCGCGTCCCCGCGCCGCCCGCCCACCGCGGCGAACCGCGCCTCGGCCGCTTTCAGCAGCGCCGTGCCGATGCCCCGGCGGCGGAAGGCGGGAAGAACGGCGAGCCGGTACAGCGAGCAGCGCCAGCCGTCCCAGCCCGCGATCACCGAACCCACCAGCCTCCCCCCGGACTCGGCGAGGATCAGCGCCTCGGGGTCGCGGGCGATCAGCCGGCCGACGCCTTCCACGTCGTCGGTGATGCTCGTGCCCTCGGCGGCCTCGGCCCAGAAGGCCAGCACGGTCTCGGCCTCATCGGCCCTCGCGGTGCGTATACGCAGGTCGGTCATGGCCCCAGAGCCAAGCACGAGGGCCCCGGGCCGGGCCACCGCTTTCCGCCGGTGGCTCCCGCTCGCTACCCGGCCGGGTCGGTCGGCGACTCGACGAAGCAGAACTCATTGCCCTCCGGGTCCTGAAGCACCTGGAACCTGCCCTGGGGATCGGCGACCACCGGACCGACCGGCCTCGCGCCGAGCCCGACCGCCGTCTCGGCCGCCCGCTCCACATCCCCCGCCTCCGCGTCCAGGTCCAGATGGACCCGGTTCTTCACGGCCTTGCCCTCCGGCACCCGCTGGAACGCCAGGCGCGGACCCTCGGGCGGGTCGACGAAGGACCAGTCGGGCCCCCGGTCGACCGGCGCCCCGCCCAGCAGAGCGGCCCAGAACCGCACCAGACGGGCGGGCTCCCCGCAGTCGAAGACGATCTCGCTGATCCTTGTCGCCATCCCGCTCACCCCATCGCGGCGGCCGGCACGCCGCCGTTCATCGAGGCCGTGAACGCGTCCGCGTCCCACCGGCCGCCCAGAATCGGAGCGAGCCAGTCGGCGGCCCGCTCCCGGAACACCGTAGGGGCCAGCCGGCCGGCCCCCGCCGGCACCGCCCCCAGCAGCGGCGCGCCGGCCGCCTCCGGAAGATCGAACAGATTGCACCGCGCGGCGAGATCGGGCTCGGCCGGCCAGCTCCCGACCACCACACCGAGCTGGTCGATGCCCCGGGCGCGCAGCGCCTCGCCGGTGAGCGCCACCGAGTTGAGCGTGCCAAGACCCGCCGGGGCGACCACCAGCACCGGCGCGCCGAGCAGCTGCGCGGCGTCGGCGAGGGTGTCGCCGTCGGCGTCGAACCGTACGAGCAGCCCGCCCGCGCCCTCGACCACCACCAGGTCGTACTCACGGGCCAGCCGGCCGACGCACTCGGCGACCGCCTGGGCCCGCACCCCGGGCAGCTCGGCCCGCCGGGCGGCGGCGGCGGGCGCGAGCGGCTCCCGGAAGCGGGCCAGCTCCACGCCGTACACCTGCCCGCCGAGCCTGCGCACCTCGTCCAGATCGCCCGGCTCCCCGGGCTCGACACCGGTCTGGGCGGGCTTGGCCACGGCGACCCGGCGGCCCTTCGCGAGGGCCACGACCGCGGCGGTGACCACGGTCTTCCCGATCTCCGTGCCGGTGCCGGAGACGACGATGACGGACATGCGGTTGCTCTGCCTTTCCTGGCCGTTCTGTTCTGTCCTCCCCTCCGGGGCCGGGACCGGTCCCGGAGGGGCCTCGTACGCTCAGCCCGCCGCCGCCGCCGCGCACACCCCCGCGCACAGCCGCGCCAGATCCTCGTCGTCCGTCACATACGGCGGCATCACATAGACCAGGTCCCGGAACGGCCGCAGCCACACCCCGGCCCGCACCGCGGCCCCGGTCGCCGCCGCCATGTCCACCTGATGGTCGAGCTGGACCACGCCGATGCCGCCCAGGACCCGCACCTCGGCGACCCCGGGCAGCTCCCCGGCCGCCGCCAGCCCCTCCCACAGCCCCGACTCCAGGCGCTTGACGTCCCGCTCCCACTCCCCGGCCAGCAGCAGATCGACGGAGGCCAGCGCCACCGAGGCGGCCAGCGGATTGGCCATGAAGGTCGGCCCGTGCGCCAGCACGGGGACCTCGCCCCGGGATATGCCCTCCGCGACCCCGCTGGTGCACAAGGTCGCCGCCATCGAGAGATAACCGCCGGTCAGCGCCTTGCCCAGACACATCACATCGGGTGAGACCCCGGCCGCCCCGGCGGCGAACAGAGTGCCGGACCGCCCGAATCCCGTCGCGATCTCGTCGAAGACCAGCAGCACCCCGTGCGCGTCGCACGCCTCCCGGAGCACCCGCAGATACGCGGGGGAGTGGAACCGCATCCCGCCCGCGCCCTGCACCACCGGCTCCACGATCACCGCGGCGAGTTCATCGGCGTGCCGGGCGACCAGCTCGCGCAGCTGCTCCGCGTACGACTCCTCGTACTCCGCGGGAGGCGCGTCCGCGAAGATCTGGCGGGGCAGCGCCCCCGACCAGAGCCGGTGCATCCCGCCGTCGGGGTCGCAGACCGCCATCGGCTGCCAGGTGTCCCCGTGGTAGCCGCCGCGCCAGGTCAGCAGCCGCCGCTTGGCCGGGCGGCCCAGCGAGCGCCAGTACTGGAGACACATCTTGACCGCGACTTCGACCGAGACCGAGCCCGAGTCGGAGAGGAACACATGGCGCAGCGGCTCGGGAGTGATCTCCACCAGCCTGGCCGCCAGCCGGACGGCGGGCTCGTGCGTGAGCCCGCCGAACATCACATGGCTCATCCGCTCCAGCTGGCCGCGCGCCGCCTCGTTGAGCACGGGGTGGTTGTAGCCGTGGATCGCCGACCACCACGAGGACATCCCGTCGATCAGCTCCCGCCGCCCGTGCACCGGTTCGGCCAGCCTCAGCCGTACCCCCGATGCCGACTCCACCACCAGCGGATCGGCGCGGCCCGGCATGGGGCCGTAGGGGTGCCAGACATGGGCCCGGTCCAGGGCCAGCAGCTCGGGTACGGAGAGCGGCTCAGGCATTGGGCGCGAGATCCGTTCCCGCGCCGCGCCGGCGCACGGCCACCAGATCCGTACGGGCCCCGGGGACCGAAGCCGTCCCGCCGGGGGCCTCGGCGACGGCCCCGGCCTCGGTACCGGTCTTCGCCGGGGCGTCGCTCGCGCACACCGAACCACAGCCGCCCGGGGCCGCCCGGTGCTCGGGAAGGGTCGTCGTCCCCGCGCCCTCCACCTCGAAGCCGGCGTCCGCGATCATGTCGAGGTCGGCCTTGCCGGCCTGCCCCTCGCTGGTCAGATAGTCCCCGAGGAAGATGGAGTTCACCAGGTGCAGCGCGAGCGGCTGCATCGACCGCAAATGCACCTCGCGCCCGCCCGCGAGCCGGACCTCCGCGTCCGGGCAGACGAACCGCGTCATCGCCAGAATCCGCAGGCACCGCTGCGGAGTGAGGTTCCACTCCTTGGCCAGCGGAGTCCCCTCGAAGGGGATCAGGAAGTTCACCGGGACCGAGTCCGGGTCCAGTTCGCGCAGCGAGAAGACCACGTCGACCAGGTCCTCGTCGCTCTCGCCCATGCCCGCGATCAGCCCGGAACAGGCCGAAAGACCGGCAGCCTGCGCCTGCCGCACGGTGTCCACCCGGTCCGCGTAGGTGTGGGTGGTGGTGATCTGACCGTAGGTGCCCTCGGAGGTGTTGAGATTGTGGTTGTACGCGTCGGCCCCGGCGTCCCGCAGCCGCTCGGCCTGCCCGGCGGAGAGCAGCCCGAGACAGGCGCAGACCTCCACGTCCTCGTTCTGCTCCTTGATCGCCTCGATGGTCTTCGAGACCCGGTCCACGTCCCGGTCGGTCGGACCGCGTCCGCTGGCGACCAGACAGACGCGCTTCGCGCCGCCCGCGACCCCGGCCGCCGCCGCCTCGGACGCCTCGTCCGGCTTGAGCCAGGTGTACTTGAGGATCCCGGCCTTCGACCCGAGGCGCTGGGAGCAGTAGGAGCAGTCCTCCGGGCACAGCCCCGACTTGAGGTTGACCAGATAGTTCAGCTTCACCCGCCGTCCGAACCACTGACGGCGCACCTTCCCCGCCGCGGCCACCACGTCCAGCAACTCGTCGTCCGAGGTCGCCAGTACGGCGAGTGCCTCTTCACGGCTCGGCGGCTCGCGCCGCAGGCCCTTCTCCACCAGCGTGTTCAGCAGGTCCATGACGCCGATCCTGGCGTACGGCACCTGCCCGGGGAAAGGCGGAACTCCACAACAGACCTTGTTCGAGGTGTGTGCATGACCACATCCGCTCCCGGATCCACCCCGGTTAGGGTCTGTGCGGTGCCTACAAAACCCCCTGTCGGCCCGGCCCGTACGCCCCCCGGCGCGGGGTCCCCGCGTCAGAGCACCGGAAGAGGACCCGACGACCATGGCCCAGGCCCCTCAGGACCCTTTCGAGTGGATCGAGGACGAGGCGCTCCGCCGTGAGCGGACGGGACTGGTGCGCGGGCTCCGGCCGCGCCCCGCCGACTCCCCGGTGCTCGACCTCGCAGGGAACGACTATCTCGGCCTCACCCGCCACCCCGAGATCACCGGGGCCGCCGGGGAGGCCGCCCACCGCTGGGGCGCGGGCGCGACCGGCTCACGGCTGGTCACCGGAAGCACCGAACTCCACGCCGAACTGGAGCGGGAACTCGCCGAGTTCTGCGGATTCGAGGCGGCGCTGGTGTTCTCCTCCGGCTACGCCGCCAATCTCGCCGCCGTCACCGCGCTCGGCGGACCGGGCTCGCTCATCGTCTCCGACGCCGGAAATCACGCGTCGATCGTCGACGGCTGCCGGCTCGCGCGCGCCGAGACGGCGATCACCGCGCACGCGGACCCGGAGGCGGTGCGCAAGACCCTCGGCGCCCACCCCGGGCGGCGCGCACTCGTGGTCACCGACTCGGTCTTCTCGGTCGACGGCGACGCGGCCCCGCTGGCGGCGCTCGCCGAAATCTGCCGGGCCCACGGCGCTGCGCTGCTGGTGGACGACGCGCACGGCCTCGGGGTCCTCGGCGACGGCGGCCGGGGCGCACCGCACACGGCGGGCATCGCGGGCGACGGCGGCGTGGTCGCCACGCTGACGCTCTCCAAGTCGCTGGGCGCACAGGGCGGCGCGGTACTCGGCCCCGCCCGGGTGATCGGCCAACTGATCAACACCGCCCGCACCTTCATCTTCGACACCGGCCTCGCCCCGGCCGCCGCCGGGGCCGCCCTCGCCGCGCTGCGGCTGCTGCGCCGCGAGCCCGGGCGGGCGGCCAGGGTCCGTACGGTGGCCGGGGCCCTGTACGGCGGACTGACGGCGCGGGGGCTGACGGCCGTACGCCCCGAAGCCGCCGTGGTCTCCGTGCGCGCGCCCTCGCCGTCGGCGGCGGTGGAGTGGGCCGGGGCCTGCCGCTCGGCCGGGCTGGCCGTCGGCTGCTTCCGTCCCCCGTCGGTGCCGGACGGCGTCTCACGGCTGCGGCTGACGGCCCGTGCCGATCTGACCGATCAGCAGATCGCCTGGGCGGTCTCGACGGTCGCCCGGACCGCGCCGGCGCCCGGCTGAGGTCTCCCGCGTTTTTCCGCCCCGAGGGCGAAGTGCGGGGAACATCCCCTGTCGGGGGCGGATGAGTGGCACTCTGGCCACCAGCGCAATCCGTGGCCGTCCGCGCGATCCCGCTTCGCGTTCGGATCCGGCCCCGGTGGAACAAGGGACGGTGTCGCCGTGGCAGACCTGAAGAAAGCTTCCCTCACTCTGCCGACCGATCCCGTCTCGGTCTCCGCGGCCCGGAGGTTCGCCCTGGACGTCCTCGGTGAGTGGGGTCTGCCGTCCGGCTGCGAGACCGCCGACATCGTCCGGCTGGTCGTCTCGGAGCTGGCGACCAATGCCGTGCAGCACACCTTCGGCCAGTCGCCCACCTTCATGGTGGAGCTGGAACTGGAGTGCGACGAGCTGCTCCGGGTCGGGGTGAGCGACAGTCACCCGCGATGGCCCCAGCGGCTGCCCGCGGCGGTGCGGCAGGACAACGGCCGGGGGATGGTGATCGTCCGCAGTCTCATGGCTGCGAACGGCGGGAAGCTGACGGTCACCCCGACCGAGGAGGGCGGCAAGACGGTCCGGGTCGCCCTTCCGTGGCCGGGCGGCTTCCCCGGCTGAGCGGACGGCCCCGGCGGGCGGCCTCGTCGGGCGGCTCCGGCGGGCGGCCCCGCGGACGGCCACGGTCCGGCCGCCGGATGTTCTCCGGCGGCCGGACCGGGCCTGAGGCCGGGCCCGGTGGCGTGCTGTCAGCGCACCCGGCCGTACTTCACGCTCTTGCTCCAGATCTTGTCCAGCTTCACCCAGGACCCCCTCTTGGGCGAGTGCCAGATCTTTCCCTTCCCGGCGTAGATGCCGACGTGGTACACGTAGCCGCCGGAGTGGAAGAACACCAGGTCTCCGGCCTTGCGTGCCTTGGGGGACACGCGCTTTGTCTTGTTGTACTGCTGATGTGCGGTACGGGGGAGCTTCTTGCCGGCCTTCTTGTACGAGTAGACCGTCAGCCCGGAGCAGTCGAAGCGCGAGGGACCCGTGGCGCCGTATCCGTAGGGCGAGCCCTTCTTGGACTCCGCCACCTTCAGCGCCTTGCTCGCGTGCGACGTCGCGGCGTGCGCCTCGGACGTGCCGCCCGGCGCGATCAGCGATCCACCGACGGCGGCGAGGGTGAGAGCCGTCACGGCCCCCGCCCGGCTCATCAGAAACGGGACGTTTGTGTGCGCGGTCATGCGCGACCCTTCGTCAGCCGCCTGTGAAGGATGACCTGTCGGGTTCGGGCGGACGAAGGTGCCCGGCCGCATGACGCGGCTTCACCCCGAGGGACTTCCGGATCTCCCGGACGCCCCGTACTGCTTGGGTCCTCCACTCCTGCCGAAGCACTTCTGTCGACCAGTCATCCGAAGCGGCGGCAGGACTCGGCGTCCGCTCGGACTGCCCCGCCGAGGTGACGGGGGCTTGTCGTCCCAGGGATCTTGACCCATGACATGTCAAATTTCCGAGCGGAAACGGCGATATGTGAGTTTTAACACCCTTGGTCCGTTCAGGTGGACAGACCCTCCGGGCGGTTCGGCCCTCGACACCTGAGCATGCCCGCACCAGCACCGGAATACATCATTCCGTGATTTTGTCCTCGTGTCGCGCAAGTTGGCCGTAGTTGCCAGTGGGACGGCATATACATCAAACGGAGTACCTCCCCCGGCACTCGAACGGCGGTTGCCCGCGTGGCCGACGGCGCGTCAGAAGGGCCGGGAGGGTGGCCCGGAGGCTCCGCGATTGCGGACAACATGGTCGATAAGGCCGTATTCCCTTGCGGCCGGAGCGGTGAGAAAGGTGTCCCGCTCCAGATCGGCCGCGACCCGCCCGGCACTCCGCCCCGAGTGCCGGGCCAGCAGCCCGGTCAGCTGGGCGCGCAGCCGCAGCAGTTCCGCCGCCCGGATCTCCAGATCGGACGGCGTGCCGCGCACCGGCTCGGCCTCGGCCGGCTGGCGAAGGACGATCCGTGCGCCGGGCAGCGCCAGCCGTTTCCCGGGGGTTCCCGCCGCGAGTAGCAGCGCGGCGCTCGACACCGCCTGGCCGAGGCAGATCGTCTCCACTTCGCAAGTGATCATTTGCAGTGTGTCGTAGATCGCGGACATCGCGTCGAGCGAGCCGCCGGGGGAGTTGATGTAGAGCGAGACGTCCCGGTCGGGAGCCGCGTATTCCAGATGCAGCAGCTGGGCGATGACGTCGGTGGCCGCGGTGTCGTCCACGGGGGTGCCGAGGAAGACGATCCGCTCGGCCAGCAGCTTGGCGTACGGATCGTGGGTGCGGACCCCGTTCGGCGTGCGCTCGGTGAACTCCGGCAGGACATAACGGTTCTGAGGGGAGGGGTGGTTCATGGCGTGCCTCCTCGTGCGTGACATCGGCGGAGAGTGCCGTCTGTAAAAAATGTACAGGACGTACAGAGCGTTATGATGGTGCCATGGCGTATGAGATTCCGGTGACGCAGGCCCGCGCGGAGCTTGCCGATCTGATCAACCGAGTGGTCTACGGCGGCGAGCGCGTAGTGGTGACCCGGCACGGGAAACCGCTCGTGGCGCTGGTGTCCGCCGAGGACTTGGAGCGCCTGGAGGCGGGCCGGGAGCCCGTGAGCGAGCCGGTGGTCAGCTCGGTCTCCTCGCTGGAGTCCACGACCGCCGCCCCGGACGAGCGGGGCCGCTTCGGGCTCACGGCGGAGCACCACCGCCGCCCCGGCCACCGGGGCTGACCTCTTCCGTACAGCCGTACAGCCGTACAGCCGTACAGCCGTACAGCCGTACAGCCGTACAGCCGCATGGCCGCATGACCCGGGCGACCGGGCGACCGGACGCCCGTCGGCCCATGGCCGAATTCACGCGGCGGCGGCTTTTCGCGCGCCCCGCCCCGGGCGGCTGAATCACGCCCCATCGGGAGTGGCGCGCATCACCGCCCGGACGGGCCATCTCCGTACAGAACAGATCAGTTCACACCCTGTCGCGGATGCACCGCTCACCGGGACACGGCTCACCGGTTATTGGTTAGGTAAAGAAACAGCCGTACGGCCTGTCGCCGGACGCCCTTCACGCGCGAGGATCCCCCGAAGGACTCGACGGAGAAGGGAAGTTCCTGGTGAGACGCACAGCGATGTTCGGCGCTACCGGCACTCTGATAGCGGGCACGCTCATGGCGGGCGCGATCGCGGCCCCGGTCGCGCAGGCCGAATCCCGCCACCAAAGCTGGTACGAGGCGCGCGGGGTGGAGACGGCCGCCGAACGCGCCGCGCAGAAGGGCATCGACTGGGCGGACTGTCCCGCCGACTGGAATCTCCCCAAGCCCATCCAGTGCGGCACGGTCACCGTGCCGCTCGACTACGCCAAGCCGAACGGCCGGCAGATCACCCTCGCCGTCGACCGGATCGGCAACACCGGCACCAAGGAGGAGCGCCAGGGCGCGCTCCTCTACAACCCCGGCGGCCCCGGCGGCTCCGGAATGCGCTTCCCCACCCGGGTCACCAACAAGAGCCCGCTCTGGGCGAAGACCGCCAAGGCCTACGACTTCGTCGGCTTCGACCCCCGGGGCGTGGGCCGCTCCACCCCGATCTCCTGCGTCGACCCGCAGGAGTTCGTCAAGGCCCCCAAGGCCGACCCGGTCCCCGACAGCGAGGCCGACAAGCGCGCCCAGCGCAGGCTCGCCGCCGAGTACGCGGACGGCTGCGCCGAGCGCAGCGGCTGGATGCTGCCGCACATGACCACCCCGAACACCGCCCGCGACCTCGATGTCATCCGGGCCGCCCTCGGCGAGGAGAAGCTCAACTTCCTCGGCGTCTCCTACGGCACCTACCTGGGCGCGGTCTACGCGACGCTCTTCCCGGGCCATGTCCGCCGGATGGTCGTGGACAGCGTGGTCAACCCCTCGCGCCAGAAGATCTGGTACCAGGCCAACCTGGACCAGGACGTCGCCTTCGAGATGCGCTGGAACGACTGGAAGCAGTGGGTCGCCGACAACGACGCGACCTACAAGCTCGGCGACACCCCGGCGAAGGTCGAGGCGCAGTGGCAGAAGCTGCGCGCCGCGGCCAAGGCGGCCCCCCTCGGCGGGGTCGTCGGCCCGGCCGAGCTGACCGGCTTCTTCCAGGGCGCGCCGTACTACGACTCCTCCTGGGCGCCGGTCGCCCGGATCTTCAGCAAGTACGTCGCCGGTGACCCGCAGCCGCTGATCGACGCGGCCGGCCCGGACCTCTCCGACACCGCAGGAAACGCCCGCTCGGAGAACAGCAACGCCGTCTACACGGCCGTCGAGTGCGCCGACGCCAAGTGGCCCACCAAGTGGAAGACGTGGGACCGGGACAACACCAGGCTCCACCAGGACTACCCCTTCCTGACCTGGTCCAACGCCTGGATGAACCTCCCCTGCTCGACCTGGTCCACCAAGCAGCACACCGCGGTCAACGTGAAGTCGTCCAAGGGTCTGCCGGGCGTGCTCATCGTGCAGGCCGAGCGCGACGCCGCCACCCCCGTCGAGGGCGCGTACGAGCTGCACAAGCGGCTCAAGGGCTCGCGTCTGATCGTCGAGAAGAACGCCGGTTCGCACGGCGTCACCGGCATCACCAACGCCTGTGTCAACCAGCGGGTCGACGCCTACCTGCTCAACGGCACCCTGGACGCGGCCAATGTGACGTGCGACCCGCACGCCGCCCCCAAGCCGTGACCGTCCGAGGCTGAACAGAGGGAGGGGCGGCCGGTCATCCGGCCGCCCCTCCCTTCTTGTCGCGCGACTTCCGCGCCTCCTCCAGCTCCGCCTTGACCTCGGCCGCGTACCGGTCCACATACTCCTGACCGGAGAGCGAGAGGATCGCGTACATGATCTCGTCGGTGACCGCCCGGATCGCGGCCTTCTCGTTCTCCAGCCCCGCGTAGCGGGAGAAGTCCAGCGGCTCCCCGAACCGCACCGTGACCCGTTTGATCTTCGGCAGCGCCTGCCCGGGCGGCTGGATCTCGAAGGTGCCCACCATGGCGCAGGGAATCACCGGCACACCGGCCCGGACCGCCATCACCGCCACCCCGACCTTCCCCTTGTAGAGCCGGCCGTCGTGCGAGCGGGTCCCCTCCGGGTAGATGCCGAGCAGCTCGCCCCGGCCGAGCACCCCGAGCCCCTCGCGGATGGCCGCCTGCCCGGCGTCCTTGCCGGATCTGTCCACCGGGATCTGCCCCGCGCTGCGGAAGAACGCGGCGGTCAGCCGGCCCCTGAGGCCGGGGCCGGTGAAATACTCCGCCTTCGCGAGGAAGGTGATGCGCCGCTTGATGATCGCGGGCATCAGGAAGTGGTCCGAGAACGAGAGATGGTTGCCGGCGACGATGGCCGCGCCCTCCTCGGGGATGTGTTCCAGCCCCTCGATCCGGGGGCGGAACAGCAGACGCAGCAGCGGGCCCAGCAGGACATGTTTGAGCAGGTGGTAGAACACCGGGCACTCCCTACTCCGGCGGTCCGGGCCAGAGCTGCGGTCCATCGGAGGAAGGACTCGAAGAGGCAAGTGTAGGCACGGCCGCCCCCGCGCCGGGGGCGCGTCGCGATCCCGTCCGCCGGGCACACCCTTGTGAGTGAAGCGCACCGGTACACGGCCGCTCCCGGTCCGCGCGAGGCCCCGCCCCCGCCGCCCGCCCGGGTCAGGTGCCGCGCGAGGCGACCACCCCGAGCGTCACCAGGCCGAGCACCACCCAGCCGAACCAGAGCCAGCCGTTGCTGCCGAGTGCCACCGTGTACGCGGTCACGACCACCAGGGTCGCGACCGTGAGCACTCCCATCGCCTTCGTGGATCCGGACATGCGCGCCCTCCTTGGACGACCCGGCCGCCGAAGGTCATCGTCACCCGGGCACCCGGGTTCGCGCTACCGCCCGGCCGGGTGGACCCGGTCCGGTCCGGTCCGGACCGATCGGGCGGGCTATCGCGCGCCCGGGCTCCCGTCGCGCGCGTGGAGCGAGGCGAGATAGGCGTTGTACGCCTCAAGGTCCTTGTCGCCGTCCCGGTCGGCGGCCCGGTCGGTCCGCCGGGCCGACCGCTCCTCGGAGCGGTTCCACTGGTAGACCAGCGCGATCAGCACCAGCACCGAGGGAATCTCGCTGAACGCCCAGGCGATCCCGCCCGCCGCGTTCTGGTCGGACATCACATCGATGCCCAGCGAGGCCGGGGGCGAGGCGTACGCGCCGACCAGCGGCTCGCTGCCCATCATCAGCGCGATGCCGAAGAAGGCGTGGAAGGGCATGCCCGCGAACAGCTCCAGCATCCGCATCACATAGCCGGGCCGGTGCGGCCCCGGGTCCACCCCCATGATCGGCCAGAAGAAGACCAGGCCGGTGATGAGGAAGTGCACCATCATCGCGAGGTGGCCGAGCGTCGACTCCATCAGGAAGTCGAAGAGCGGGGTGAAGTAGAGCCCGTACAGACTCGCGATGAAGAGCGGAATGGTGAACGCGGGGTGCGTCACGATCCGGATGTAGCGGCTCTGGAGCAGATTGAGCAGCAGCTCGCGCGGTCCTGTGCGGCCCCGGCCGGCGACCGGCAGGGAGCGCAGCGTCAGGGTCACCGGCGCGCCCAGCAGCAGCAGGATCGGCGAGACCATGCTGATGATCATGTGCTGCACCATGTGCACGCTAAACATGACCATGCCGTAGTCGTTGAGCCCGGTGCACGTCGCCAGCATGATCGTCAGCACGCCGGTGGCGAAGAAGACCGTACGGCTCGTCTGCCAGGCGTCACCGCGCCGGCGCAGCCGCACCACACCCCAGCCGTACAGCGCCAGCGCCAGCAGACAGCCGGTCAGGAAGAAGGGGTCCGGTGAGAACTCCAGCCCCCGCCCCAGCGTGAACGGCGGCAGATCCATCGACATGCCGTGCCCGCTGTGATCCATCCGCCGGCTCCTGATTCGTCCTGGTTGCGCATTTGCCGGAACCAGACTAGAACCGCCCCCGATCGCGATCGCGACCGGGGGCGGTTCTCAGGGAGTCTCTTCGGAGCGGGGAGCGTCCTCGGGGGTCCGGCTCACAGCACGCACTGGGCCTCGGCGTACCGCTCGGCCGGGACGGTCTTCAGGGTCCGCACGGCGTCCGCCAGCGGAACCATCGTGATCTCGGTGCCGCGCAGCGCGGTGAGCATGCCGAACTGGCCCCGGTGCGCCGCCTCCACCGCGTGCCAGCCGAAGCGGGTGGCGAGCACCCTGTCGTACGCGGTGGGGGTGCCGCCGCGCTGGACATGGCCGAGGATCACCGGGCGGGCCTCCTTGCCGAGGCGCTGCTCCAGCTCGATGGAGAGCTGGCGGGCGACCCCGGCGAAGCGCTCATGGCCGTAGACGTCCTTGCCGCCCTCGTCCCAGCGCATCGAGCCCTCGCGCGGCTTGGCGCCCTCGGCGACCACGACGATGGCGAACCGCTTGCCCGCCTCGAAGCGCTCGCCGACCCGCTTGGACAGCTCCTCGATGTCGAAGGGCCGCTCGGGCACGACGATGGCGTGCGCGCCGGCCGCCATCCCGGAGTGCAGGGCGATCCACCCGGTGTGCCGGCCCATGACCTCCACGATCAGCACGCGCTGATGCGACTCGGCGGTGGTCTTCAGCCGGTCCAGCGCCTCGGTCGCCACACCGACGGCGGTGTCGAAGCCGAAGGTGACATCGGTCGAGGCGATGTCGTTGTCGATGGTCTTGGGGACGCCGACGATCGGCAGACCGCCCTCGGAGAGCAGATGGGCCGCCTTGAGCGTGCCCTCGCCGCCGATCGGGATGATCGCGTCGAGGCCCAGCTCCTCGACGTACCCCTTGGCGCGTTCCACACCGTCGCGCAAATCCTCGGGACGGACCCGGGAAGAGCCGAGAATGGTGCCGCCGCGGGCCAGAATGCCACCGACCGCGTCCAGGTCGAGCTTGCGGTAGTCGCACTCCAGAAGACCGCGCCAGCCGTCGTGGAAGCCGATGACCTCGTCGCCGTGGTCGACGACCGCGCGATGCACGACGGAGCGGATGACGGCGTTCAGACCGGGGCAGTCGCCGCCGGAGGTGAGCACACCAATGCGCATTGCCCGAATTACCTTTGCAACGTGGGCCGACTCCCGGACCACGTCGTCCGGCTGGATCTCTGTCACCCTACCGGCGCGGGGTGGCGGTGACCGAATGGGGCGTCCCATCAGCTGGGACGCCCCATGAAACGGACGACTGGCGTCCGGTGCTCTCCGCCGGGTCAGGCGGGCTGGCTCGCGGAGGCGATGCGCTCATTGCGCAGCGCCTCGTACCAGCGGTCGTCGGTCGGCGGCAGGGCGTTCACATCGAGGGCCAGCTTCAGCAGCAGATCGGCGATCTGCGGATTGCGGGCCATCACCGGGCCGTGCATGTAGGTGCCGAAGACGGTGTCGTTGTACGCGCCCTCGGTGCCGTCGCCGGTGCCGTTGCCCCGGCCGATGACGGTGCGGGCGAAGGGGCGGGCGGTCGGTCCCAGATGGGTGACGCCCTGGTGGTTCTCGAAGCCGGTCAGCTGCGGCAGTCCGAACCGGGGGTCGATGTCTGCCAGTACGTCGCCGACGCACCGCTCGCCCTCGCCCCGGGTGGAGACCACGTCGATCAGGCCGAGGCCCGGCTGGCGCTCGCCCAGGTCGTTGATGAACTCGTGACCGAGGATCTGGTAGCCGGCGCAGACCGAGAAGATGATCGCGCCGTTGGACGAGGCCCGGGAGAGCCCGCCGTCGCGGAGCAGCCGCTCGGACGCCAGCCGCTGCGGCCGGTCCTCACCGCCGCCGATCAGATAGATGTCGCCGGAGGTGGGGATCGGCTGGTCGCTGCGGACGTCGACCCGCTGCACATCGAGACCGCGCTGCCGGGCCCGGCGCTCCACGACCAGGGCGTTTCCCTGGTCGCCGTAGGTGCTGAGCAGGTCCGGGTAGACCCAGACCAGACGCAGGCTGCTGTCGCTCATGTCTGCTATGTCCTTAACGTCTCTTCGGGCTCGCGGATCAGTTGCCGACGCGGCGGCGCACGTCCTGGAAGGCGGTGTAGTTGCCGATCAGCTCGATCCGCCCCGGCGGGGCCATGCCCACCGCCTCGTCGACCGTGTCGCAGACCCGGAAGTCCAGCCCCGCGACCTCCAGCCGGACGGCCAGGTCCAGCCGCCGGTCGCCGATCACGATGATCGGGTGCCCGGCGAGCCGGGTGTAGTCCACGTCCCAGAGCCAGGAGGTGTCGGTGCCGTCCGCGCCCCGGGCGTTGACCGCGAGGATCACCGGGGTCGGCGGCGGGTCGATCAGCGAGAAGGTCTCCAGCCAGCCCGCCGGGTTCTTGGCGAGCAGCAGCCGCAGATCCCGGTCCATGAAGCTGACCACGTCGTACCGGCCGGCCACGGCCTGTACGGAGTACATCCGCTCCAGCGCGACCTGCGGCGGCACGCCGAAGCAGGCGGCCACGGCGGCCGAGGTGGCGGCGTTGGCCTTGTTGGCGCGGCCGGGCAGCTGGAGCCGGATCGGCCAGGCCGAGCCGTGCGGGTCCAGCACATAGTCGCCGTTCAGCACCCAGCTGGGGGTGGGGCGGCGGAAGCCGCACTCACCGCAGTACCAGTCGTCGCCCGGGCGCTGCATCACACCGCCGCAGGCCGGGCACGACCAGGCGTCGTCCTTCCACTCCTGGCCGGCCGCCACCCACACCACATTGGGCGAGGAGGAGGCGGACCAGACGATCAGCGGGTCGTCGGCGTTGGCGATGACGACCGCCTTGGAGCCGGCGAGCCCCTCCCGCCACTTCTCGGCGAGCATCCGGGTCTCGGCCGCGCGGTCCAGCTGGTCGCGGGAGAGGTTGAGCAGCGCGATCGCCTTGGGCGTGACATCGCGTGCCACTCCGGCGAGGTACTTCTCATCGACCTCGATCACGCCGAACTTGGCGTCCGAGCCGCCCGCCAGGGCGGAGGTGATGCCCGCGGGCATGTTCGCGCCGAGGGCGTTGGAGACGACCGGGCCCGCGGCGCGCAGGGCCTCGGCGATCAGCCGGGTCGTGGTGGTCTTGCCGTTGGTGGCCGACACGAGGACGACGTCCAGGTGTTGCGCGAGCCGCCCCAGCAGATCGGGGTCGAGCTTGAGCGCGACCCGGCCGCCGATCACCGAACCGCTGCCGCGTCCGGCCGCGCGAGAGACCGCGGCTGCGGCTCTGCCCGCCGTCACGGCGAGCTTGGCGCGCGGCGTCAGTGGCTCCGAGTTGCCTGACATCGTCCTTGATCCTCCTTGCATCGGTCGGCCCAAGCCTATCCACGTCCGGACACCGGCCCGTACCTCGGCACCGCCGGAGCGGACCCGCTCCCGGCGGAACGTACGCTTACGGCATGCGAAACCGGCTGATCCCCGGCACTTTTGGACTCGTACGGCCCATGAGCCTGCTCGGGGACGCCGTGCTGCACGCCCCCTGTGAGAGTGTGACCGACTTCGGCCCGCCGCTGGAACGGCTCGTCGAGGACATGTACGCGACGATGTACGCGGCGCAGGGCGTCGGCCTGGCGGCGAACCAGGTGGGCGTCGGGCTGAAGGTGCTGGTCTACGACTGTCCCGACGACGAGGACGTCCGCCATCTCGGACACATCGTCAATCCGCGTCTGGTGGAGGCCGACGGACTCGTCATGCGGGGGCCGGAGGGATGTCTGTCGCTGCCGGGTCTGGAGGCCGGGACCGAGCGGTTCGACCGGGCGGTGGTGGAGGGCGTGCGGCTGGACGGCTCGCCGGTGCGCGTCGAGGGCACGGGCTTCTTCGCCCGCTGCCTTCAGCACGAGTGCGACCATCTGGAGGGCACGGTCTACCCGGACCGCCTCACCGGCCGGCGCCGGGCCAGGCTGCTGCGCGCGGCCCGCCGCGCGCCCTGGGCGGCGGCGCGGACGCAGGACCCGCCCGGCTGACGGCCGTGCGCGGACCTCTCTCCGGAAAGCGGGTCCCTTCAGAAGCCCGGACCGCCCGCCCGGTCGGGGGCCGTCGCCAGCCGGCCCCAGAGCATGTCCGCGAGGCTGTGCACCAACTCGGCCCGTGAGCAGGGCCGCTCGGCGAGCCACCAGTCGCCCGCCGCGTGCATCATCCCGACGATTCCGTGCCCCCACACCCGGGCCAGCCGCTCGCCCCCGGGGACCGGCTCCACCCGGTCGTGGATCACCTTCGCCAGCTCCTCGCCGAGCCGCCGCAGCAGCGGCGCGGAGTGCCGGCCCACATCGAATCCCGCCTCCGCCGAACCCTGCTGCGGGGAGTCCTCCGCCGGGTGCATCAGAAAGCGGTAGACCTGCGGCCGGGCCTCGATCGCGGCGAGATAGGCGTCCAGCGTCGCCTCCACCCGCCGCCGCCGGTCCGCCGGGGCGTCCAGGGCCTCGCGCAGCGAGTCGAGCAGCGCGTCGGTGTGGCGCTCGGCCAGCGCCCGGTACAGCCCGCCCTTGTCGCCGAAGTGCCGGTAGAGGATCGGCTTGGTGATGCCCGCCTCCGCCGCGATCGCGTTCATGGACGCGTGCGGGCCGTCCCGGAGCACCACCCGGTCCGCCGCTTCGAGCAGCTCCCGGCGGCGCTGGTCGGCCGGCCGGCCGATGGACTGCTGTGTGGTCGCCATAGGTGTGCTTCTCCCCGCCCGAGCGATTGCGTGACGCCTGCGAAAACTAACACTCCGAGCGCCCGCCGGGGGTAGCGGTTTTCCGTGGGCCGACATGATCCGCGGATCGGCGACGGGCCGCTGCCACCACAGCAGTTACCGCGAGTAAGGAGAGTGGGGCGGCAGTCGGCGCGTCACCGCCCGGACCGGATCAGAGCAGCGCCTCGATCGCCGCGATCACCTCGGGCGACTCCGGGTCGGTGCCCGGCCGGATCCGGGCCGCGACCGTGCCGTCCTCGGAGACCAGGAACTTCTCGAAGTTCCACTGGACGTCCCCGGCCGCGCCCTCCGCGTCCGCCGAGCGCGTCAGCTCCGCGTAGAGCGGATGCCGGCCCTCCCCGTTCACCTCGACCTTCTCCAGCAGGGGGAAGGTCACCCCGTACGTCGCCGAGCAGAACGTCCCGATCTCCTCCGCGCTCCCGGGCTCCTGGCCCGCGAACTGGTTGCAGGGCACGCCCACGACCGTGAGGCCCCGGGCGCCGTACCGCTGCTGAAGCCGCTCAAGACCGGCGTACTGAGGGGTCAGACCGCACTGCGAGGCCACATTCACCACCAGGACGGCCTTGCCCCGGTAGGAGGCGAGAGTGGTCGGCTCATCGGCGAGGGTGCGCAGCGGAATGTCGTACAAAGTCGTCATCCGGGAACTCTTCCATAGGCGATACGGCGATAAACAGGGAAAGCGGAGGATCTCGTGGGAGTCAGCCGGACAATGGCCGGAACAGGCCCTCCTGCACCACCGACACCAGCAGCTCTCCCGCACGGTTGTAGATCCGGCCCCGGGCCAGCCCCCGGCCGCCCGTGGAGATCGGGGACTCCTGGTCGTACAGGAACCACTCGTCCGCCCGGAAGGGACGGTGGAACCACATCGCGTGGTCCAGCGAGGCCATGTCGTAGCCGCGCCGCCCCCACAGCGGCTCCACCGGGATCCGCACCGCGTCCAGCAGCGTCATGTCGCTCGCGTACGTCAGCGCGCAGGTGTGCACCAGCGGATCGTCGCCCAGCGGTCCCGCCGCGCGCATCCACACCGCGCTGCGCGGGTCCGACTCCTTCTCCTGGACCTCCTGGGGCGTCCAGCGCAGCCGCTCGGTGTAGCGGATGTCGAAGGGCAGCCGGCGGGCCATCCGCTCCAGGGTCTCCGGCAGCGCCCCCAGATGCCCGCGGATCTCGTCGGCGACCGTGGGCAGCGTCTCGGGGTCGGGGAAGGCCAGCCGGGGCGGTAGCTGGTGCTCGATGCCGCCCTTCTCCGGCCGGTGGAAGGAGGCCGTCAGATTGAAGATCGTCCGGCCCTCCTGGACGGCGGTGACCCGGCGGGTGGTGAAGGAGCGGCCGTCCCGCACCCGCTCCACCTGGTAGACGATCGGCACCCCGGGCCGCCCCGGCCGCAGGAAGTACGCGTGCAGGGAGTGCACCGGACGGTCCCCGTCGGTGGTGCGGCCCGCCGCGACCAGCGCCTGGCCCGCGACCTGCCCGCCGAAGACCCGCTGAAGGGACTCGTTCGGGCTCGCGCCGCGGAAGATGTTCACCTCGATCCGCTCCAGATCGAGCAGATCCACCAGCCGCTCCGCCGGATTCACCATGCCAGCTCCTCCTCAGTGCCCCGGCATCAGAGCCGGCCGACGGAGGTGACCCGGACGACCGCCCGGCCCTCGTCGTCGGAGGCCGCCAGATCGACCTCCGCGCTGATGCCCCAGTCATGATCGTCGCTCGGGTCCGCGAAGATCTGCCGCACGCGCCAGAGACCGTGCGGTTCGTCCTCCTCGATCAGCAGCAGCCGGGGCCCGCGGGCGTCGGGGCCGGTGCCCAGCTCCTCGTGCTCGTCCCAGTACGCGTCCATCGCGCCGCCCCACGCGTCCGCGTCCCAGCCGGACTCCGCGTCCAGCTCGCCCAGCTCGCCGACCTTGTCGAGCGCGGCCAGCTCCACCCGCCGGAACATGGCGTTCCGTACCAGTACGCGGAAGGCGCGGGCGTTCGCCGTGACCGGCTTGACCTGGTCGGCCTTCTCCTGGGCCTGCTCGGCGGTCTCCACCTCCGGATTGGCCAGCTGCTCCCACTCGTCCAGCAGGCTGGAGTCCACCTGGCGCACCAGCTCACCGAGCCAGGCGATCAGATCCTGGAGGTCCTCCGACTTGAGATCGTCCGGAATGGTGTGCTCCAGGGCCTTGTACGCGCCCGCCAGATAGCGCAGCACGATGCCCTCGGTCCGGGCCAGCTCGTAGACCGAGGTGAACTCGGTGAACGTCAGCGCCCGCTCGTACATGTCCCGGACCACCGACTTCGGCGAGACCGGGTGGTCGCCGACCCACGGGTGGCTGGTGCGGTAGGTGTCGTACGCGTGCCAGAGCAGCTCCTCCAGCGGCTTGGGGTAGCCGACCTCCTGGAGCCGCTCCATCCGCTCCTCGTACTCGACGCCGTCGGCCTTCATCAGCGCGACGGCCTCGCCGCGCGCCTTGTTCTGCTGGGCGGCGAGGATCTGGCGCGGGTCGTCGAGGGTGGACTCCACCACCGACACCATGTCCAGCGCGTACGAGGGCGACTCGGGGTCGAGCAGCTCGAAGGAGGCCAGCGCGAAGGTGGAGAGCGGCTGGTTGAGCGCGAAGTCCTGCTGGAGGTCGACGGTGAGCCGGACGATGCGGCCCTGGGCGTCCGGCTCGTCCAGCCGCTCCACCACCCCGCCGGCCAGCAGCGAGCGGTAGATCGCGATCGCCCGGCGGATGTGCCGGAGCTGGTTGCGGCGCGGCTCGTGGTTGTCCTCCAGCAGCCTGCGCATCGCGTCGAAGGCGTTGCCCGGCCGGGCGATGACCGACAGCAGCATGGTGTGCGTGACCTTGAAACGCGAGGTCAGCGGCTCGGGGTCGGAGTCGATCAGCTTCTCGAAGGTGGTGTCCGACCAGGCGACGAAGCCTTCGGGGGCCTTCTTGCGGACGACCTTGCGCCGCTTCTTCGGGTCGTCGCCGGCCTTGGCGAGCGCCTTGTCGTTCTCGATGACATGCTCGGGCGCCTGCGCGGCGACCAGCCCCGCCGTGTCGAAACCGGCCCGCCCGGCCCGGCCGGCGATCTGGTGGAACTCCCGGGCCCGCAGCGTGCGCACCCTGGTGCCGTCGTACTTGGTGAGCGCGGTGAAGAGCACCGTACGGATCGGGACGTTCACCCCGACGCCGAGGGTGTCCGTGCCGCAGATCACCTTCAGCAGACCCGCCTGGGCGAGCTTCTCGACCAGCCGGCGGTACTTGGGCAGCATTCCGGCGTGGTGGACGCCGATGCCGTGCCGCACATAGCGGGAGAGATTGCGCCCGAACTTGGTGGTGAAGCGGAAGCCGCCGATCAGCTCGGCGATCTTCTCCTTCTCCTCCTTCGAGCACATGTTGATGCTCATCAGCGACTGCGCCCGCTCCACGGCCGCCGCCTGGGTGAAGTGCACGATGTAGACCGGGGCCTGCCGGGTCTCAAGGAGCTCGGTCAGCGTCTCCGTGATCGGGGTGCGCCGGTACTCGTACGACAGCGGCACCGGGCGGGTCGCGGAGCGCACGACGGCGGTGGGGCGGCCGGTGCGGCGGGTCAGATCCCGCTCAAAGCGGGAGACGTCGCCGAGGGTCGCCGACATCAGCACGAACTGCGCCTGCGGCAGCTCCAGGATCGGAATCTGCCAGGCCCAGCCCCGGTCCGGCTCGGCGTAGAAGTGGAACTCGTCCATCACGACCTGGCCGATGTCGGCGTCCTTGCCGTCGCGCAGGGCGATGGAGGCCAGCACCTCGGCGGTGCAGCAGATCACCGGCGCGTCCGCGTTGACGGACGCGTCGCCCGTCAGCATGCCCACGTTCTCGGTGCCGAAGAGCTTGCACAGATCGAAGAACTTCTCCGAGACCAGCGCCTTGATCGGCGCGGTGTAGAAGGTGACCTTGTCGGCCGCGAGGGCGGCGAAGTGCGCGCCCGCCGCGATCAGGCTCTTCCCGGATCCGGTGGGGGTGGAGACGATGACATTGGCCCCGGAGACCACCTCGATCAGCGCCTCCTCCTGAGCCGGATAGAGGGAGATGCCCCGCTCCTGGGCCCAGGTGGAGAAGGCCTCGAAGAGGGCATCGGGGTCGGCGTCAGGCGGCAGCTGATCAATGAGGGTCACACCCCCCATCTTGCCTGCCCGCACCCCCGATCAGGGAACCGGGCGGCGGGCGCAAGATCACGAAAGGTACGCTGACCTGTCAACTCGGCACGGACGGCCGAGTGATGGCCGCCCCTTCGGCGGCACGGCCGACGGGGCGGGGACAGGCACATCGACGGGGCGGGGACAGACACATGATGGGACCGGCGCACTCGCTCTCAGGGGCGGCGGCCTGGCTGGGGGTCGGCGCGGCCACCGCCGCAGCCGGGCATCCGATGCCCTGGCCGGTCCTGGTCGTAGGCGCGCTGATCTGCGCGGGAGCCGCGCTCGCGCCGGATCTCGACCACAAGGCGGCCACCATCTCCCGGGCCTTCGGGCCGATCTCCCGGGTCCTCTGCGAGATCGTCGACAAGCTCTCCTTCGCGGTCTACCAGGCCACGAAGAAGCCCGGCGACAAGCGCAGGACCGGCGGCCACCGCACCCTCACCCACACCTGGCTCTGGGCCGTGCTGATCGGCGCGGGAGCGGCGGCGATCGCGGTCACCGGCGGCCGGTGGGGCGTGCTGGCGATCCTCTTCGTCCATCTGGTGCTCGCCGTCGAGGGCCTGCTCTGGCGGGCCGCCCGGGTCTCCAGCGACATCCTGGTGTGGCTGCTGGGCGCGACGAGCGCCTGGATCCTGGCGGGCGTGCTGGACCAGCCGGGCAATGGCTCCGACTGGCTCTTCACCGCCCCCGGCCAGGAGTATCTGTGGCTGGGCCTGCCGATCGTCCTTGGCGCGCTGGTCCACGACATCGGCGACTCGCTGACCGTCTCCGGCTGCCCGATCCTGTGGCCGATACCCCTGGGCCGCAAGCGCTGGCACCCGATCGGCCCGCCGAAGGCGATGCGCTTCAAGGCCGGCAGCTGGGTGGAGCTGAAGGTGCTGATGCCCGTCTTCATGCTGCTCGGCGGGGTGGGCGGGGCCGCCGCCCTGAACGTCATCTGACCCCGGGGACCGCCCTGGGTCTGGCGGACGGCCGGGAAGCGGCCTTAAGGTCCGTGGAACCGCCGCTGTGGCGGTGTCCTCGCCGCCGCCACCGGTCGCCCGCCCCCGCCGCCGCGACGTGGCCCGCTCGTCAGGAGTGTCCCCATGCGCACCCGCCGTCTCTCCGCCGCCCTGCTCGCCGTCCTCACCGGCGCCCTGCTGATCGGCGCGGCCTCCCAGATCGCCAAGATGGTCACCCCGGAGAGCACCTCCGTCAGCGCCATGAACAAGGCGGAGCTCGTCGGAGCCTGAAACCCGGAAAAGGGCCCGCCCCCGGCGCTGACGCCGGGGCCGGGCCCTTCCCCGCAGCCGCTTCTAACCGTGCCAGGACCGCCAGAGAGCGGCGTACGCGCCGTCCACCGCGACCAGCTCGTCATGGCTGCCCATCTCGCTGATCCGGCCCCGCTCCACCACCGCGATCAGATCCGCGTCGTGCGCGGTGTGCAGCCGGTGGGCGATCGCGACCACCGTACGGCCCTCCAGCACCCGGGAGAGCGAACGCTCCAGATCACGGGCCGCGCGCGGATCGAGCAGCGAGGTCGCCTCGTCCAGCACCAGGGTGTGCGGGTCCGCGAGCACCAGCCGGGCCAGCGCGATCTGCTGCGCCTGCGCCGGGGTGAGGGGCACCCCGCCGGAGCCGACCGAGGTGTCGAGGCCGTCCTCCAGCGCCTCGGCCCACTCCCGCGCGTCCACCGCGTCGAGCGCCGCCAGCAGCTCCGGATCCTTCGCCCCGGCGCGGGCCAGCCGCAGATTGTCCCGCAGGCTGCCCACGAACACATGGTGCTCCTGGTTGACCAGCGCGACATGGCGGCGGACCCGCTCGGCCGTCATCCGGGACAGCTCGGCATCGCCGAGTTCGACGGTGCCCGTGCGCGGCGCGTAGATCCCGGCCAGCAGCCGGCCCA
The DNA here is from genome assembly GCF_014651115.1 of Streptomyces inusitatus. Taxonomy (GTDB): domain Bacteria; phylum Actinomycetota; class Actinomycetes; order Streptomycetales; family Streptomycetaceae; genus Streptomyces; species Streptomyces amakusaensis. Next base: position 116,907 of record NZ_BMWG01000024.1, read on the forward strand.
GCGTCGACTTCCCGGCCCCCGAAGGGCCGACCAGGGCGAGCCTGGTGCCCGGCTCGACATCGAGGGAGACCTGGTGGAGCACGTCCACCCCCTCCTGATAGCCGAAGCGCACCTCGGCCGCCCGCACATCGCGGCCGTTCGGCCGGACACCGTCGTCGCCCGCGTCGGGCTCGATCTCCCGGATGCCCACCAGCCGGGCCATCGACACATGGGCCACCTGGAGCTCGTCGTACCAGCGCAGAATGATCCCGACCGGGTCCACCAGCATCTGCGCCAGCAGCGCGCCCGTCGTCAGCTGGCCGATGTCCAGCCAGCCCTTCAGCACGAACACCCCGCCGATCAGCAGCACCGAGACCAGCACGGTGATGTGGGTGAGGGTGATCACGGGGAAGAAGACCGAGCGGAGGAAGAGGGTGTACCGCTCCCAGCCGGCCCACTCCCGCACCCGCCGGTCGGAGAGCGCGATCCGGCGGTCGCCGATCCGGTGGGCCTCCACGGTCCGCCCCGCGTCGACGGTCTCGGCGAGCACGGTGGCGACCGCGGCGAACCCGGCCGCCTCCGAGCGGTAGGCCAGCGGCCCCCGCTTGAAGTACCAGCGGCAGACCACCAGCAGCAGCGGCAGCGCCACCAGCACCGAGAGCGCCAGCGGCGGCGCGGTCACGGTGAGCCCGCCGATCAGCAGCAGCGCCCACACCACACCGATGGTGAGCTGGGGCACCGCCTCCCGCATCGCACTGGCGAGCCGGTCGATGTCGGTGGTGATACGGGAGAGCAGATCGCCGGTCCCGGCCCGCTCCAGCACCCCCGGCGGCAGCGCGACCGACCGTACGAGGAAGTCCTCGCGGAGATCGGCGAGCACCTCCTCGCCCAGCGTCGCACCGCGCAGATGCATCATCCGGACGAAGACGCTCTGGACGACGACGGCCACCGCGAACACCGCGACCGTCCGCTCCAGCCAGAGTTCGTCGGCCCCCTCGGTCAGCCGCTCCACCAGCGAGCCCAGCAGATACGGGCCCACCATGGAGGCGACGACCGCGACGGCGTTGCAGACCACCAGGAAGACGAAGGCGCGCCGGTGGCGCAGCAGCATCTCACGGACATAGCTCCGCACCGTCGCGCTGTCGGCGACCGGCAGGGTCTCGGCGGTGTCCGGCGCGGCCGGGTCGTACTCGGGTCGGGGCACCCGGAACATCGTCGTTCCTCTCGTGAACAGGGCGCGGATCACGCGGTCTCCTCGGCGGTCTCACGGGTGACGACGGCGCGGTAGCGGGGCTCGTTGCGCAGCAGTTCACGGTGGAGACCGGCGGCCACGACGCTCTCCCCGTCGAGCAGCACCACCCGGTCGGCCAGATCCAGCAGCAGCGGCGAGGAGGAGAGGACGACCGTGGTCCGGCCCTCGCGCAGCGACTTCACGCCCGCCGCGATCCGGGACTCGGTGTGCGAGTCGACGGCCGAGGTGGGCTCGTCGAGCACCAGCACCTCGGGGTCGGTCACCAGCGAGCGGGCCAGCGCGAGGCGCTGGCGCTGCCCGCCGGAGAGCGAGCGGCCGCGCTCGGTGATCCTGGTCTCCATCGGGTTGGCCTTCGCGTCGGCGGAGGCCCGGGCGAGCGCCTGGAGCACATCGCCGCACTCCGCCGCCGCCAGGGCGTCCGGCGCCGAGACCTTCCCGGACGAGGGGACGTCGAGCAGTTCGCGCAGGGTGCCGGAGAGCAGTACGGGGTCCTTGTCCTGCACCAGTACGGCCCGGCGCGCCGCGTCCAGCGGCAGTTCGTCCAGGGGTGCGCCGCCCAGCAGTACGGAAGCCCGCCCGCCGGGGTCGGCCGGATGGCCGCCGAGGCGCTCGGCGAGCAGCCCCGCCGCGTCCGGGTCGCCGCAGACCACGGCCGTGAGGCGGCCGGCCGGGGCGAGGAGGCCGGTGACCGGGTCGTACAGATCGCCGACGGGGGAGTCGTACACACTGCCGGAGCCCGCGGTCTCCCGGCGCAGCGACAGCACCCGGGCCGCCCGCTGGGCGGAGGGACGGGAGTAGGAGTACGCCATCGCGATCTCCTCGAAGGTCCGCATCGGGTGGCCCGCGAGCAGCACCGCGCTGTACACGGTGACCAGTTCGCCCACGGAGACCCGGCCGTCCAGGGCGAGGTTCGCGCCGTACACGACCACCGACACCATCAGCGCGCCGGGCAGCAGCACCTGGACCGCGGAGATGAGGGACCACATGCGCGCGCTGTGCACGGAGGCGCGGCGCATCTCCTGGGAGGCCGTGCGGTAGCGGGAGAGGAACAGCTCCTCGCCGCCGATGCCGCGCAGCACCCGCAGTCCCGCGACGGTGTCCGCGGCCAGCTCGGTGGCGTGACCGGCCTTCTCGCGCTGGACGTCGGCGCGGCGGGTGGCGACGGGCAGCAGCGGCAGCACCGCCAGGGCGATCACGGGGATGCCGAGGGCGACCACGACGCCCAGCTCCGGCTGGTAGAGCACCAGACCGACGCAGATCGCGATCAGCGCGACGGCGGCGGCCAGGAAGCGCGAGAGCGCCTCGACGAACCAGCCGATCTTCTCCACATCGCCGGTGGAGACCGCGACCACCTCGCCCGCGGCGACCCGCCGGGTCAGCGCGGAGCCCAGCTCGGCCACCCGGCGGGAGAGCAGTTGATGGACCCGCGCGGCCGCAGTGATCCAGTTGGTTATGGTGGCGCGGTGGAGCATGGTCTCGCCGAGCGCGATGGCCGCGCCGAGCAGCGCGATCAGCCCCGCCGCCTGGGCGAGCCGGGTGCCGGAGCCGTCCACCACGGCCTGGACCGCCATGCCCACGCCGAGCGGCAGGGCGGCGATGCCGAGCTGGTTCACCAGGCCCCAGAAGACCGATATCGCCTGGCCCCCCAGCTGATTGCGGCCGAGCCAGAGCAGAAACCGGGGGCCGGACCGGACGTCTGGGTCACCTGGGTCGGTATACGGAAGGTCGCGAATTTTCATGACGTCCCAGCACGTTTCGAGGTTGGCGCAAAGAGTGCAAGACTCGCCGTTCGTAACCCGTTTCCGCAAATACGTTTGAAGTCCGGACCGGCATATCGCGCCAGACGTACCGGGTGGTATCGCACCGTCCGGGGGTCTGCGCGGGCCCGTGCGGGGTCTCCGCGCGGGCCCGCGCGTGAATTTCTACTCCGAAGGTTTGTCCGAATCCATACCGCTGCGCTTCTTCCGCCACTCACCGCGGGTGAAGTCGGGGATCGGCAGCGGCGCGCCCTGGGCCTTGATCGACGCATGGCTCAGCGGCACCGGGGCCGTCCAGGTCGCCGCGTCGTACACATCGAAGTCGGGGACCAGCCCCAGCCGCATGCACTGCGTCAGCCGGAAGACCATGAGGTAGTCCATGCCGCCGTGGCCGCCGGGCGGATTGGCGTGCTCCTTCCACAGCCAGTGGTCCCACTCGGCGTACGGGGTGAAGCTGCCCCACTGGTGGTTGGAGTGCTCGGGCTCCAGATAGATCCGCGCGGGGAAGTCCTCGAAGACGCCCTTGGTGCCGCCGAGGCTGTTGATCCGGCTGTAGGGGTGCGGAGAGGAGACATCGTGTTCCAGCCGGATGATGCGCCCCTTCGCCGTCCGGACCATGCTGATCGTCCGGTCGGCGGAGACGTACGACTCCTTCCGGCTGGGGTCGCCCGGCGGCAGATGGGCCTCTCGGTAGGCGGCGAGACCCAGGGCGGGGGTGCCGAAGCTGGAGATGGAGACCGCTCGGTCGCCCCGGTTGACGTCCATGTAGTTGGCGATCGGGCCGAAGGCGTGGTTGGGGTAGAGATCGCCGCGCAGCCGGGTGTGCCACTGTCGCCGCCAGGGGCCCTCGTAGTAGTCCGGGTGGAAGAGCAGCTCCCGCAGATCGTGGTTGTACGCGCCCGCTCCGTGCAGCAGTTCGCCGAAGAGTCCGGCGTGAGCCATCCGCAGCACCCGCATCTCGTTCCTGCCGTAACAGCAGTTCTCCAGCTGCATACAGTGCCGGCGGGTGCGCTCGGAGAGGTCGACCAGCGCCCACAGCTCGTCCAGCCGCATCGCTGCCGGACACTCCACGCCGACGTGTTTGCCGTTCAGCATGGCGGTCTTGGCCATCTCGAAGTGGAGCTCCCAGGGGGTCGCCACATAGACCAGGTCCAGGTCGCCCCGGGCGCAGAGGTTCTCGTAGTCGTCCTCGCCGTTGGTGTAGACGGCGGGCGCGGGGCGGCCCGCCGCGACCACCCGGGCGACGGCGCGCTCGGCCTGCGCCACGACCGGGTCGCACACGGCGGTGATCTGGACGCCGGGCATGGCGAGGAAGAGCGGGAGCATGCTCTGCCCCCGGTTGCCGAGGCCGACGACCCCGACTCTGATCGTGCCGCGCCGTTCGAAGGGCACCCCGGCCATGGTCCGGCCCTGCCGGGCGGGGGCCGCCGCTTCGGCTTCGGCTTCCGTTTCGGTCCCGGTCCCGGTCCCGGCTTCTGCCTTTGGTGTGGCGGCGGCCGGTGCGCCGGTGCCGAGCGCGCCGAGGGCGATTCCGGCCCCGGCGGCCCCCGCCGTGGTCCGCAGTACCCGGCGGCGGCTCACCGGGCTCTCGCCGGTGCCGTCGCGGTCGCCGTCTCCGGCCCGGTGGTCCCGGCCGTCGTGCGGTGCCGCTGATGCGTCATTCATCGAGCCTCCACAAGCGCTGATGGTGCGCGGTCGGTTGTCGTCTCAACCTCGTGGAGGACCCTGGCCGTTGATGCGGGGGGTGCGCAAGAGCACGGATTGGACTGCGGCGCGACCGGTGAACGGGGAAACCGGTTTGGCGTGGGGCGGGAGGAGCGACTAGCGTTTATGGCGAGACGGATCGTTTCGTCGCGTTGAGGGAGGTGGGGTCGCGACGCCGGCCGCCGATGCCCGGTGGGGTGCGGCTTCGCCGTCGCCGCCGTTGCTGCCGCCGTCGCCGCAGTCGATGAAGGAGTTGATTCTGTGACGAATGCCAGGACATGGCTGATCACCGGTGCCTCCAGGGGCCTGGGCCGGGCGTTCGCCGAAGCCGCCCTGTCCGCCGGGGAGCAGGTCGTCGCGACGGCCCGGAACATCGAGCCGCTCGCCGATCTGGCCGAGAGATATCCGCATGACCTTGTGTGTCTCCCTCTGGACGTCTCCGAGCGGCGGGCCGTCTTCCGGGCGGTGGAGCGGGCGGCGGCGGCCTTCGGAGGGCTCGATGTCGTGGTGAACAACGCGGGCGGTCTGCTGTACGGCATGGTGGAGGAGGCGACCGAGGCACAGATCCGGGACCATCTCGACGTCAACTTCTTTGGCGCGGTGTGGGTGGCCCAGGCCGTGATCCCCCATCTGCGGGCGCGGGGCTCCGGGCGGATCCTTCAGATCACCTCGATGGGCAGCGGCGGCGGCATGGCCTCCGTCGGCTTCTACGGGGCGGGCAAGGCGGCGCTCGACTCGGTCAGCGAGGCGCTCGCGATGGAGGTCGAGCAGTTCGGGATCAAGGTCACCGCTGTGCAGATGGGCGGCTATGACACCGGGCTCTTCACCTCGGGTACCACCCAGGCCGCGAGCGACCCGGCCTACGACGCGCTCCGCGCCCGGCTGGCGGAGATGTGGGGCGACGGCGCGGGCCCGGCCCCGGCCACGGCCGCGCCCGTCATCATGGAGCTGGCCGCGCTGCCGGACCCGCCGCGCCGGCTGATCGTCGGCGGCCGGTCCTTCGATCAGGTCCTGGAGATGGGCCGGGCGCGGACCGAGCAGTACCTCGCCTGGGAGTCCCTCAGCCGCACGGCTCCGGGCTGACCCCCGGGGCGCCGGGCACGGCCGGGCCGTCCACCAGGGCGGAGATCAGCTCGCCGAAGACCTCCCGCTGCTCGGCGGTGAGCGGGGCCAGTATGTCCTCGGCGGCGGCCCGGCGGGCGTCCCGCAGCACGCGCAGGGTGGCCCTGCCGGTGTCGGTCAGCTCGATCCTGGTCACCCTCCGGTTGGCGGGGTCGGGCGCGCGCCGCACACAGCCGCTCGCCTCCAGCCCGTCGACCAGGGTGGTCACGGCGCGCGGCACCACTTCCAGGCGGGCCGCTATGTCCGCCATGCGGGGGGCCGACTCATAGTGCGTGAGGACGCGCAGCAGCCGCGACTGGGCGGGGGTGATCTCGATGTCCGCCGTCTCCAGCTGCCGCTTCTGGCTGCGGTGGAGGCGGCGGTTCAGCCGCAGCAGCTGTTCGGCCAGCAGGACCTCAGGGTCGGAGGTGCTCATACGAGAACAGTATCAGGACTCCATTCATTGTGTACATAGGTAACAGTGAGCTATGCTCTCAAGGAGTGCCCGGGCCCGCCGGGCCGGATTCCGGCTCCGCCGGTCCTCCCCGCACCTTCGAAGGAGCCCATGCGCACCGAACCGATCCCGTGGACACCCCCCGCCCGAGAAGCCGGTGGATCCGGGCAGCCGCAGCCGCCCGCGCAGCTGCGGCGGATCTTCCGGCTCTTCCGCCCCTATCGCGGCCGGCTCGCCCTCGTCGGCCTGCTGGTGGGCGCGGCCTCGCTCGTCTCCGTCGCCTCGCCGTTCCTGCTGCGCGAGATCCTCGACACCGCGATCCCCCAGGGCCGCACCGGGCTGCTCAGCCTGCTCGCCCTCGGCATGATCCTCACCGCCGTCCTCAACAGCGTCTTCGGAGTCCTCCAGACCCTGATCTCCACCACCGTCGGCCAGCGCGTCATGCACGACCTGCGCACGGCGGTGTACGCGCAGCTCCAGCGGATGCCCCTCGCCTTCTTCACCAAGACCCGCACCGGAGAGGTCCAGTCGCGCATAGCCAATGACATCGGCGGCATGCAGGCGACCGTCACCTCCACCGCCACCTCGCTGGTCTCCAACCTCACGGCAGTGATCGCCACCGTCGTCGCGATGCTCGCGCTGGACTGGCGGCTCACCGCGGTCTCACTCCTGCTGCTGCCGCTCTTCGTCTGGATCAGCCGCCGGGTCGGCAACGAACGCAAGAAGATAACGACCCAGCGCCAGAAACAGCTGGCCGCGATGGCCGCCACCGTCACCGAGTCGCTCTCGGTCAGCGGCATCCTGCTGGGCCGCACCATGGGCCGCTCCGACTCCCTCACCCGCTCCTTCGCCGAGGAGTCCGAGAAGCTCGTCGGCCTCGAAGTCCGCGCCAGCATGGCCGGCCGCTGGCGCATGTCGACCATCGGCATCGTGATGGCCGCCATGCCCGCCCTCATCTACTGGGCCGCCGGCGTCGCCCTCCAGAGCGGCGGCCCCGCCATCTCCATCGGCACCCTGGTCGCCTTCGTCTCCCTGCAACAGGGCCTCTTCCGCCCCACCGTGAGCCTGCTCTCCACCGGAGTGGACATGCAGACCTCGCTCGCCCTCTTCCAGCGAGTCTTCGAATACCTCGACCTCACCGTCGACATCACCGAACCCGAGCGCCCCGTCCCCCTCGACAAGGTCAGCGGCGAGGTCCGCTTCGACCGCGTCGACTTCGCCTACGACCCCGCCCAGCCGAGCCCCACCCTCCACGGCCTCGACGTCACCGTCCCGGCGGGCGGCAGCCTCGCCGTCGTCGGAGCCACCGGCTCCGGCAAGTCCACCCTCGGCTGTCTGGTCCCCCGGCTTTACGACGTCACCGCCGGCCGCGTCACCCTCGACGGCGTCGACGTCCGGGACCTCGACTTCGACACCCTCGCCCGCGCCGTCGGCGTCGTCTCCCAAGAGGCCTATCTCTTCCACGCCTCCGTCACCGACAACCTGCGCTTCGCCAAACCCGACGCCACCGACGAAGAGATCGAGGCCGCCGCCCGCGCCGCCCAGATCCACGACCACATAGCCTCCCTCCCCGACGGCTACGCCACCCTCGTCGGCGAGCGCGGCCACCGCTTCTCCGGCGGCGAGAAACAACGCCTCGCCATCGCCCGCACCATCCTCCGCGACCCACCCGTCCTCGTCCTCGACGAAGCCACCAGCGCCCTCGACACCCGCACCGAACAAGCCGTCCAACAAGCCGTCGACGCCCTCTCCGCCGGCCGCACCACCATCACCATCGCCCACCGCCTCTCCACCGTCCGAGACGCCGACGAGATCATCGTCCTCGACTCCGGCCGCATCACCGAACGCGGCACCCACCAACAACTCCTCGACCTCAACGGCCACTACGCGGAGCTGCTCCGCCGAGACGCGCACGCGAAGGCCCCCGCCGTCGCCTCCTGACCCGACCGATCTCATGGAGGGCGGTGCGGCCGACCTGATTGGCTCCGTGAGGCCCTGCGATGCAGCGACAGGCCGTCGCGGGGTTGCCCGTACCCTGTGGGCTCACTGCCTAGGCGACCTTACGGAGGGCTTCGTCCACCGCCGCCGGCCAGGGCTACGGGCGCTTCTCACCCGGCTGGTTCGGCGTGAAGCGGTAACCGGGGCGAAGAGGATCACGTCCGCCTTCGGCCACACATCCGGCGTGCCTGGACGCTTGTACCGCGAGCGCACCGGATACCCGGTCAGCTCCTCCAGCGCGCCAGATCGTCGCGCAGCCAGTCCGCCGCAGTCGGCGTCAACCCGAGGCACACATCCACCCCGCGCGACTGAAGATCCTGGATCACGGTGCCGACTTCGAAGACCGGCGGTGCGGTGCCCCCCGAACAGATAGATCGTCGTTATGGTCCATCCGACCACACACGCGATCGCCCCTGACCTCAGCCGGAATCAGAGGCGATCGACGCTCCGGTGTATGGGCGCGCGGGTAGCGTTCTGAGTGTCCAGGTCAGAACAGGAGCCCCAACATGCCTCTTCCTGCCCATGAGCACATCGGTACTCGCGTACGCATCGCACGAAATGCGGCGGGTCTCTCGCAAGTTCAACTCGCTGACTTCCTCGGCCGTACCGAGTCGTGGATGGCCAACGTGGAGAGCGGGCGACAGCCTCTCGACCGGTACTCCGTCATCACCGCCATCGCCGACCAGACCGATGTGGACGTGGTCTGGCTCCTTGGGCAGCCCTACCGGCTTCAGCATCACAGCGGTGCCATCGCCCACGCGCACATCCCCGCCCTGCGTGCGGGGCTTCGCAGGGCCGGGCTGATTCTGTCCGGGCACCCTGGACTGTCCCAACATGGGACGACCACTACAGAGCCGGCCCGGATGCATGCCGCGTCCTGGGAAGCCAATCGTGCCCGCCAGGCAGCCAATCTGCCGCGCCTTGCGAGCTTGCTTCCCGCCATGATCGAAGATCTGAACGGAGCGCTCCTGACGGCCGAGGGCCGTATCCGTGAGGAAGCGCTGAGACTCATGGTCGACGCCGCCCGTACGGCACGCATGTGCCTGAACTCCCTGGGCTATCCGGATCTGGCATGGTCCGCCGCCGAGGTGGCCGCCGGAGCCGCAACCGCCCTGGACGATCCCATCACGAAAGCGGGAGTGGCTTGGGACCGTTGCGGAGCACTTCTGCATCAGGCGTCGCTGGCGGAGACCGTGGTGGTCGCTGAGGCGGCTCTTCGGGACCTGGAGCCGCTCGCCGCCGCGCCTCAGCCGCCGACCGCTGCTCTCGCCATGCGGGGTGCCCTGCATCTGCGGTGCGCCATCGCCCACGCGCGTGCCACACGGGGTACGGACGCATGGGCACGCGTAAGTGCCGCGCTCGAAGACGCTGACCGGCTGGGCCCAGAGTTCTACGACTTGGAATCGCAGACGGTGTTCGGCCGAGGCACCGTCGCCGTGCACGCCGCCGAAGTGGGAGTGGAAGTCGACCAGCCGGAGACCGGCCTCACCACGGTGCCGGAAGTGCATGTCTCCACAGTGCCGAGCCGAGAGCGCCGCACACACTTCGCGATCGATGAGGCGCGGGCACTGCACCGCATGGGCCGCAACGCCTCCGCAGTCACAAAACTCCGCTCGGCGGCCTCCGCCGCCCCCCACTACGTGTTCGGCGACCCCATGGCCCGGGCAGCGGTGGCAGACATGGCGCGGATCGGTGTCCCGTCGCAGGCCTCCGCACTGTCGTACCTGGTCAGGAACATGGAACTCGCGCGCTGAGAAACCCCCTAGATTTCTTAGGGGGTGCGCCGTCGTCATCTCGCCACCCTGAGGATCGTCACTGAAAGCGCACGGACGATCACTTGAGTGGTGGGAGATTGAGGACCCAAGACCCCCAGGCGGCGGCGCACACCTACACCCAGACCCTCGGCTGGCCCATTGCCGTAGGCCACCGGTACCGACCCCGCGCCGGCTGCACCTGCCAGAACCCGACGTGCCCCACCCCCGGCGCGCACCCCCGACCCGGAACCCGGCACACCGACATCGGACAAGAGCTTCGCGAGACGCCCAGCGCCTCGATCATCTGCCAGACGATCTGCTTCGACGCCCTGGTGATGCCCCATCCCGTCGCCATGGCCGCGATGGTCCGTCTGGAAGCGGAGGCCCCTGTACCTGTCCCCTGCCTGTACTTGCCCAGTCGGCATGCCGCGCTCCTCGTCCTCCCGGGCACCGGTACCGCCGCGCTCAGCGCCCGCTCCCAGCCGGTCGTAGCGGTCCGGACCGGGCCGGACGACTGGGTACCGCTGCCCCCGTCGCACGACGTCCGCTGGGACACCCCGCCGTGGGCCGAACCGACCGGAGGCCCTGTCCAACTGCTCCCCGGTGGCGAGCTGCGAACCCACCTGTCCCGGTCCTGCCTCCGCAACCCGTCTCAAGGGAGGGCTTGATGACCGTCACTGGCACCCCCGTCGTCACCGTGGCGACAGCCACCCGGCAGGGCACCGGCCCCAACAACGCGGACGCCGCGTCCGTGTTCACCGCGTCGGACGGCGTGATCGCGGCCGCCGTGGTCGATCTCGCCGGGCACGACCAGGGCGCGCCCGTGCTCGCGGAGCGTCTGGCGTGGGCGGCGGCGAGGATCGGGGCGGGGAAGGGGGCGGTCGCGGGGGTGCTGACGGCGGCCGGGCTCGTGGCGGAGCCCGGGGCAGGGGCCGGGCCGGACGGGGCTGTGGTTGTCGCGGTCGTCTGCCCCGGACGGGAGGTTGAAATCTGTGGGGCGGGGGATGCGGTGGCGTACGGCTGGAACGGCCAGCGGCTGATCGTGCGGACGGTTCCCCAGGGGGTGGGGGAGCGCCTTCACGTCTCCCTGGCGACCGCCGTAGCGCCGACCGTGGTCCCGTCCGGTGCACCGGCGGAGGAACTGCTGATGCTCCTCTCTGACGGTGCCGACCCGGGTCGCGAGACGCTGGAGGCCCTCGCCCGCGAGTACGCCGCCGATCCGCAGGCCCTCGCCAACGCTCTCGTGGCGGCGGCCGGGCCGGACGCGGATGGGCAGCGCGACGACGCGACGGCCGTCGTCATCAGCGTCGGCGGGCCTGTGCGGGAGTTCCGGCGGCCAGCCCGATGACCACTCCGGTCCGGCGGTAGCGGCCCGTCCCGGAACACGTCCGTTTCATCCAAGTGGAATCGTCGAGAAAGAGGTCACTGTGACGACTGCGATCGCTCATCCGAGGGACGCCTTCCCGGTCGACGGGCGGCTCCCGCGCAGCTTCGAGCCGCCGACCGGTCCGGAGACCCGGCCCTGGATCCTTCGGTTCGCCCGGCGCCCGGACTCGCACCAGGTGACCGTGGTGCCGGAGGCTCGCTACGACTAGGCCCGGCAGGTGTCGCTCACGCTGGACGGCATGCTGGTCACCTGCATGGCCAACACCCACAAGGCGACCGTCCCCGACGGCAACATCAAGAACCCGCCGAAGCTGGATGAAGGGGCCAAGGACTGATGAGCCCCTCCGTCCTGATCGTCGCCGCGCGCGACGACTGGCCCACCGACCGGATCGTGAGGATTCTGGCCGACCGTGGCCGGACGGTCTTCCGTATGGACACGGCAGACTTCCCCCAGGCGCTCTCGATCGGGGCCCGGATCGATCAGAGCCGTCCTTGGACGGGCGGCCTCGCCACCTGTCGGCGGGAGATCGAGCTGTCCGAAGTGGATGCCGTCTACTGCCGGGCACCGGGCGCGTTCGTGTTCCCCGAGGCGATGAGCGGTTCTGAGAGGCGGTTCGCCGGGGCTCAGGCCCGTGCCGGGCTGGGCGGCGTGATCAATGCCCTGGACGGGTGCCGGTGGGTCAGCCATCCTGCGGCGATGGCGCGTGCCGAGTACAAACCGGTTCAGCTCTCCGCCGCCCGGGAAGCCGGGTTGCGGATCGCCCCCACTCTCGTCACCAACCGGGCGGACGACGTGCGCGCGTTCGCCGAGGAGATGCCGGGCCCCATCGTCTGCAAGCCGCTCTCCAGCCCCGTACTGATCGAGAGTGACGAGCTGAAGGTCGTCTACACCCGAAAGCTCACCGCGCGGGATCTGGGCGACCTGGCCGGGATCGGCACGACCGCGCGCCTCTTCCAGGCGTGGCTGGACAAGGCGTACGAGATCAGGCTCACCGTTGTCGGTGACGCGATGTTCGCTGCGGAAGTGCACGCGGGGAGCAAGGCCGCGCACGAGGACTGGCGCACCGACTACGGTGCGCTCAGCTATGTCGGCGCGAAGACCCCGCCCCACATCGCCGAAGGTGTACAACGCCTCATGCAGAGGCGTCCGGGGAGTGGACCTTCCTGGAAGCGAACCCGTGCGGGCAGTGGGACTGGATCGCGCACGCGACAGGACAGCCGATCGCGGAAGCCATCGCCGACGAACTCCAGGGAGCAGCATGACAGCGCTGAGCGGCGCGGATGCGCGGCAGTCACACATGGAGGCGCTCACGGACCGGCTGCGGCGGGCCGGTGCGGTGCGGTCGCCCGAATGGACGGCCGCGTTCTCGGCGGTTCCCCGGGATGTGTTCGTACCGAGCTGGTACGAACAGGAGACGGACGGCCGGGGCATCACGGTGTGGCGCATGCGGCACGCTCATGGGGGCGGGCTGTCGCAGGTCTACCGTGATGTCACCCTCGTCACCGCGCTCGACCCGGACACCTCGGAGCGGGTGGACGAGACCGCGTGGACGGGATTCGCGACGTCGTCCAGCACGCAGCCGAGTCTGATGGCGGGGATGCTCGAAGACCTCGCGGTCCTCGACGGGCACCGGGTCCTGGAGGTCGGGACCGGTACCGGGTACAACACGGCCCTGCTGTGCGCCAGGCTCGGCGACAGGCGGGTGTATTCGGTGGACATCGACCCGGCGCTCGTCGGGGCGGCTCGGACGCGGCTCGCCCGGCTCGGACACGCGCCTTCGCTGGTCGCCGGTGACGGGCAGGACGGTCACCCCTCGGGAGGCCCGTTCGACAGGATCATCGCCACCTGCTCCGTACCGCGCATCCCCGCCGCGTGGATCGCGCAGACCCGGCCGGGGGGATTGATCGTCGCCGATCTCGACTGCGGTGTGGAGGGCGGTCTCGTCCGCCTCACCGTCGAGCCCGACGGCACCGCACGGGGGCACTTCACCCGTACCGCAGGCCGGTTCATGCCCGCCCGCACCAGCGCCACCTCCTACCCCAGTACCGAGCGGGCCCCGTACGCCCCCGAGACGCTCACCCGCCCCACGGCCGTCGGCGCGGCACAGATCCGAAGCGAGTACGGCTTCCGGCTGCTCCTGGCCCTGTCCCTGACCGATGCCGAACTCGTCTACCACCTGGACGACTCCGGAGCCATGTCCCTCCAGCTCCAGACGCCGGACGGCTCATGGGCCCGATCACCCCTGGCCGATGCCACAGACCGGCCCGCGACGGTGACGTACGGAGGCACGGCGGAACTGTGGCAGCGCGTCGAAGAGACCTGGACCTGGTGGACCGGGCAGGACCGGCCCGACCAGACCCGGTACGGCGTCACCCGCGAGCCGGACGGACGGATGTACGCCTGGCACGCACCCACGGGCAGACACTGGCAGCTCCGCGCCTGACGGGCGAAATGGCCTAATGGACGAGCGCGGGTTCGCGGGCGAGCAGGCGGCCGATCTCACGGACGGCGGCGCGGCCGGCGCGGTTGGCGCCGATGGTGGAGGCGGAGGGGCCGTAGCCGACGAGGTGGATGCGGTCGTCGCGGACGGCTCGGGTGCCGTCCATGCGGATGCCGCCGCCGGGCTTGCGGAGTTTGAGGGGGGTGAGGTGGTCGATGGCGGGGCGGAAGCCGGTGGCCCAGAGGATCGCGTCGGCCTCGACCGAGTGGCCGTCGGCCCAGACGGCGCCGGTGGGGGTGATGCGGTCGAACATCGGGAGCCGGTCGAGGACGCCTTGCTCGCGGGCGCGGCGGACGGCGTCGTTGAGGGGGAGGCCGGTCACCGAGACGACGCTCTGGGGCGGCAGGCCTTGGCGTACCCGCTCCTCGACGCGGGCGACGGCCTCGCGGCCGGCGTTCTCGCCGAAGTCGCCGTCGACGAAGACGGGGGGCCGCCGGGTCACCCAGAAGGTCTGTGCGGCGTAGGGGGCGATCTCCATCAGGTGCTGGGTGCCGGAGGCGCCGCCGCCGACGACGATCACTCTCAGGCCGGTGAACTCCTCGGGACCCGGGTAGCCGGCGGTGTGCAGCTGGCGCCCCCGGAAGGTCTCCTGTCCTGTGTACCGGGGCCAGAAGGGCCGGTCCCAGGTGCCGGTGGCGCTGATCAGCGCACGGGTCGACCAGTCGCCTTCCGGGGTTTCCACGAGGAGCCGGCCGCCCTCGCCCTCGCGCACGGCGGTGACGTCGACCGGCCGCCGGACGCGCAGCCCGAAGCGCTCCTCGTAGGCGGTGAAGTACTCGCCGATCACCTCGGACGAGGGGCGTGAGCCGTCCGCCCCGGTCAGCTCCATGCCCGGGAGGGCGTGCATCCCGTGCACCTTGCCGTAGGTCAGCGAGGGCCAGCGGAACTGCCAGGCGCCCCCGGCCCTCGGCGAGTGGTCGAGCACCACGAAGTCACGCCCGGGCGTCAGCCCGGCGCGTCGCAGGTGGTAACCGGCGGAGAGACCCGCCTGCCCCGCGCCGACGACCACCACGTCCACATTCCGCACCCCGGTATCGTTCACGTTTCTACTAACTCGAGGGGCCGCCAGGATCTTCCCCGGGCGGAAAATCGATGGACCGGGCCGTCCGGGCGATGCGAAAGTCGCGCCGTGAACGCGATCAAAGCCCCCTCTGTGAACCTCTCCCTGCCCGACGGCCTCGTTCTGAGGGAGGCGCGGCCCTCGGACCTCGACGGGATCGGCGCGCTGCTGACCGAGCGCGGGGAGGCCGCCGACGCCGTGGATCACCGGCTGGTCGTCATGGACCCCGAGGCGGGCTGGTCCGCCTGCGCCGTGGTCGTCGACGGCGACCGAGTCGTCTCCACCGCGACGCTCCTCGACGAGGAGGTGCGCATCGGCGGCGTCGAGCTGCCCGCCGGACAGGTCGAGCTGGTCGCCACGGACCGTGAGCACGAAGGGCGCGGACTCGTACGGGCGCTCATGCGCTGGGCCCACGACCGGTCCGCCGACCGTGGCCATGTCATGCAGGCGATGATCGGGATCCCGTACTTCTACCGGCTGTTCGGCTACGAGTACGCCATCGACATACCGCAGGCCCTCACCGCCGCCGCCCCGCCGCCCGGCGAGGGAAGCCCTGTGCTCCGCGCCGCCCGCCCCGCCGACCTCCCCGCCGTGGCGGCCCTCCAGAGCGCCGCCCAGAGCGGGTTCGATGTGGCCATGCCGCACTCGGAGCCCTGTCTGCGCTGGCTGACCGCCCATGACGCCAGCACCACCTGGGTCCTTGAAGAGGCCGGCGAGGTCATCGCCACCGGCCGCACCACACCCCCCGGCGGCCGACCGCTCCTCGCCGAGGCAGCCGCCCGCGACGAGTCCTCCGCCCGGGCCCTGCTGCGAGCCGTCGCCGCGCTGTCCCCCGACAGCCGGGTGCGGGTCGTCCACCGGGCGGGCACCGTGACCGCCGCCGCCTGGCGGGAGTTCCTCGAACACGAACCGCGCGGACAGGCGGAGCAGTACTACGTCCGCATACCGGACGTCCCCGTGCTGCTCGACCGGCTGCGGCCGCTGCTGTGGGAGCGCCTCACCGGAGCCGGAGCCGGAGCCGGAGCCGGTCCCGGGACCGGTCCCGGCTCCGGTACGGACCGCACCGGCCGTGACATCGTCATCTCCACCTTCGGCGCCCACTACCGGATCCCGGTCCTCGCCGACGGCCTCGGCGACATCGTCACCGGCGGCCCCATGCAGAACCCGGGCGCCGTGGGCGGCCTCGCCGTCGCCCCCGACCAACTGCCCGCGCTGCTCTTCGGCCCCCATGGAATCGAGGGGCTGTCCCGGATCCGCCCCGACGTCTACGCCGGGGACGAGGAGCTGTTCCGGGCGCTCTTCCCGCCGCTCACCGCAGATGTGCTCAGCTACTACCTGCCCTACTAGACGATGATCATCGACCGGGGCGGCTACCCCGACACGATCACCCCCTGGGAGCAGGACGCCTGGCGGGACGCCGCCGTCCGATGGATCGAGGAAGGACTCGCCGCGCACGGGCTGCGCGGAACCGGGCGGCGGAGACTCCGGCTGCGGCCCTGGTCCGTCCTGATGCGCGTGCCCGTCGAAGGACACCGCGCCGTCTGGTTCAAGGCCAACCCGCCCGCCAGCGCCTTCGAGGCGGCGCTCACCTCGGCACTCGCCCGCTGGGCGCCCGGGAACGCCTTGGAGCCGCTCGCCGTCGACCCCGCCCGGGGCTGGTCCCTGCTCCCCGACGGCGGGGACCTCTTCAAGGAGGTGCTGGGCCGGGGCCCCGCCGACCCGTACGCCTGGGAGGAGCCGCTGCGCCAGTACGCGGCCATGCAGTACGCGCTCACACCCCGCTCCGGCGAGATCGAGCGGCTCGGCGTCCCGGGCGCGCGCACCACCGCCCTGCCCGAGGTCTTCGACCGCCTGCTCGAAGGCAACACCGCACTGCGGCCCAAGGACCGGGCGAGGCTGCTCGCCCTCCGCCGCGCCTGGCCGGCTGGTGCGCGGAACTCGCCGCTCTGGGCGTCGCCGACTCCCTGGACCACGCGGATCTGCACGCCGGGCAGCTCTTCAACCCGTCACCCGGCCGGTTCACCTTCTTCGACTGGGGCGACGCCGCCGTCTCCCACCCCTTCGCCAGCTTTCCCGTCCCCGCCCGCTCGGCCCGCGAACAGCACGGACCCGGGGTGCTGCCCCGCCTCCGGGACGCCTATCTGGAACCCTGGACGGGACACGGCCGCACCGCCGCCGAACTCCGGCACGCCCTCACCCTGGCATCGAGGCTCAGCGCGATCGCCCGCGCGAGCGCCTGGGTCCGGCTCTTCCCGGGAGCCTCCGGCGCGCCGGAGAGCGCCGACTGTCTGCTGGAACTCCTCACCGAGCCGCCGGTGTAGACCGGTACGGAAGGGATCCTCAGCGCCCCGGCCCGACCGGCGGCGACTCGACCAGCGCGACGGCGGCGGCCCGGAGTTCGGCCTCCCACGTCCGCCGGTCCAGACCCACGGTGTATTCGAGGCAGCAGTCGCACGGTGGGATCAGCGACACGAACGACTTCTCCTCGGCGGTCTCGGCCGCCTCCTCCGGCCGCTCGTCGCCGTACGCCAGCTCCGCCGGGGACAGCTCACCGGCCAGGAGCCGCGCCGCCGCCCGGCGCAGCGCGTGGCGGTGGGCCGGGCCGGGATCGGGCCACTCGATGCCGCACTCGGAGACCGCCGGCTCGAAGAGTTCGCGGATGTCGCGGCTGTCGGCGTTGCGCGGCAGCCCGGCGAGTTCGCACAGCGCCGGGGAGTCGGCCCCGAGCCCGGCCGCGAGCGCCTCGGCGGCGATCATCGGCAGTTCCTCCGGGCGTATCCCGCCCACCCGGTAGCGCCACACCGCCTCCACCAGGGACACCCGCTCACCCGGTGGCGAAGTGGGTGAAGTGCGCTGTCCCGCTCTCTCCTCGGCCGCTCCCATGGCCCGTACGATGCCACCCCCGCCACGGGGGCGGCACTCGGGGGCACTCGGGGGGCTTCGTACGCCGTCGTCTCAGGTCGCGTTCAGCGCCACCGTCGGGTGCAGACGGGAGGCGCGGATCGCCGGGTAGAGGCCCGCGACCACGCCGATCAGCAGGGTGGCGGCGAGACCGCCCGCGAGGGACCAGGGGGGAACCACGGCGGTCCAGCCCTGGAAGTGGGCGAAGGCATAGGTGGCCGCGGCGCCCAGGAGGGCGCCCGCCGTGCCGCCGAGGCCGGAGAGGAGGAGGGACTCGGTGAGGAACTGGAGGCGGATGGCGTTGCGGGTCGCGCCGAGGGAGCGGCGGAGGCCGATCTCCCGGCGGCGCTCCAGAACGGAGATGACCATGGTGTTGGCGACGCCCACACCGCCGACGAGGAGGGCGACCGCGCCGAGGCCGAGCATGAGGGCCGTCAGACCCTTGTCGGTGGCGGCCTTCGCGGCCAGGGCGTCGGAGGGGCGGGAGACGCTGACGCCCGCCGGGTCGCCGGGGCTGATGGTGCGGCCCAGGACCGCTCGTACCTCCTCGACCGAGGCGTCCGTCGAGCGCTCGAAAACGGTGGTGGGGCGGCCGTCGAAGCGGAAGTACCGCTCGGCGGCCGGGAATCCGACCATGGCCGTCCGGTCCAGGGTGGGGAACAGCTCGATCGGTTCGAGGATGCCGACGACGACCACCCGGGTCTCGTCCATCATGATTGTCTCGCCGGTACGGGTGATGCCGAGCCGGTCGGCGGCGACCGAGCCGAGGACCGTCACCGGGAGGCGTTCGCCCGCCGGGTCCAGCCAGACCCCCTTGGCGACCTCGCCGCCGAGGGTGGAGAGCAGATCGAGCCGGGCCGCCTGGGCGGTGACTCCGGCGGTGCGCTCGTCGGGGACCACATCGCTGCGGCGGATGCGGGCGTCGACATTGGCGGTGGCGGTGGCGTGCTCCACCGGGCCGATGCGCTCGACCATCGCGACCGCGCTCTTGGGGAACTTGATCCGGTTCCCCAGATGGTCCTCCCCCGCCTCGGCGGTGAGGAGGTTGGTGCCGAGCCGGTCGAGCCGGGCCATCAGGTCCGAGCGGCTCGACTCGGACAGACCGACGACCGCGACCATGGTCGCGATGCCGATGGCGATGCCGAGCGCGGAGAGCACCACGCGCGCGCGGCGCGCCCGGAGGCCGACCGCGCCGACGCGGAGGATGTCGCGGGGGGACAGACGCGAGGGTTTCAGGTCGTTCCCGCTCATCGGCCGGCCCCTTCCACAGGGGAAACGGAGTACGAGTCCGAGACGATCTCGCCGTCCTTGAAGCGGACCCGGCGCGGCAGCGAGTCCGCGATCCCGTTGTCGTGGGTGATCACACAGATGGTGGTGCCGGAGGCGTTCAGCTCGTGCAGCAGCTCCATGACGATCGCCCCGGACGCGGTGTCCAGCGCCCCGGTCGGCTCGTCCGCCAGCAGCAGCCTTGGCTCTCCCACCAGGGCGCGGGCGATGGCCACGCGCTGCTTCTCGCCGCCGGACAGCTCGTTGGGCGTGTGCGAGCCGCGATGGTCCAGCCCCACCTTGGCGAGCGCCTCCCGCGCCCGCGCGCGCCGTTCCCGCAGCGGCACCCCCGCGTACAGCAGCCCGTCGGCGACGTTGTCCACCGCGTCCCGCCCCGCCGCCAAGTGGAACTGCTGGAACACAAAGCCGATGTGGCGGGCGCGCAGCGCGGAGAGCCGGGAGTCGGAGAGGGCGGACACGTCGTACCCGGCGACCTTGACGGTGCCCGTGGTGGGCTTGTCGAGGGTGCCCATGACATTGAGCATGGTGGACTTCCCGGAGCCGGACGGGCCGACGACGGCGAGCAGTTCGCCCTCCGCGACGGTGAGGTTCACCCCGCGCAGGGCGTGGACGCCGCCGGGGTAGGACTTGGCGGCGTCCCGCAGCTCGACCACCGGAGGCGAGGAATCAGCCGGAGGGGGAAGGGTCATGACTTCGCCACTCCGACCTTCATTCCCTCGCGCAGCTCCGGCCCCGACACCTCGATCTGTCCGTCGGAGGTCATCCCCGTCTCCACCCGGACCATCCTCGATGTACCGTCCCGGACGACCTGGAGTCCGTACCCCCCGTTCTCGCCGCGCAGCGCGAGCACCGCCTCGACGGGCACCGCGAGGACGCCCTCGCGCGCCTCGCTGACGAACTTCACGCTCGCCGCGACCTTGGCGTCCTCGCCGCTCACGGCGTTCGTCCCGCCGTCCAGGACGACTTCGACGGTGATGCCGTCCTGCGAGCCCGCGCCGCCCCCGCCCCCGTCCTCGGAGCCCTCCGGCCGCACCGTGCCGACGACCTTGCCGGCCTCGGTCCTCCTGCTCGGGAGGGTGACCTCGACCTTGGTCCCGCTCGACGCGAGCGCGCCGTCGCCCTGCTCCAGCCGCACCCGTACGACGGGGACGGGGGAGGCGATCGTCAGGACCGTCTCGCCCGGGCCGACCTGGTCGGCGAGGGCCGCGTCGGCCTTGGCGACCTTGACCCGGCCCGGCTGGAAGACGACATCGCCCTTGCCGACCCTGCCGGTGGTGTCGCGGTTCAGGCTCCTCTGCCACAGCTTGACGGCGGCCTCGGTGTCCTTGCCGTACCAGACGTCGACGTACAGCTTCGATCCGTACCCGAGATCGCGCAGATTGCGCTCCAGCTGGAGCACGTCGCTGCCCCGGTCGCCCACCTTCATCTCGCGGAACATCGGGACCGGTCCGTGGAGGAGGGTGACGGGCTTGTCGTTCAGCTCGTACAGCGCCTGCCCCATGGTCACCGTCCGTCCCTCGGGGGCGGCGACCGTGACGGTGCCGTCGACGGCGGCCTTGACGGCGCGGCGCTGCGCGAAGTCGAGCCTGCCGTCGACGGTCTTGGACCGCACGAGGTCGGTGCGGACGACGGCGGCGGTGGCGGGCGGCAGCTCGCCGTCCTTCGCGGGGCCGTCCGGGCCGCCGCCGTCACCGAGGAACAGAACGCCCCCGGTGACGGCGGCGGCGACGGTCGCCGCGCCGAGCGCGAGAAAGGCGGATCGGTGCTTCACGCCATTCCTTCCAGGCCTTCGAGCAGCCCCGGCGCGCAGGCCTTCTCGGCCTTCTTGTACGCGGGCGAACCCGGGTCGAGGGCGGGGCTCGCCGGGTTGGGGTCGCCGCCGGGCATCACGTTTCCGCCGGTCATCACGGGGTTGGTGAACCGGGAGACGCCGTTGTCCCGCATGCACTTGGAGTAGGTGAGCAGGGATTCGTAATCCTTCTGCGCGTCGCGCCTGGGCTCGGCCGACCCCGCGGCCATCAGCTCGTCGACGCAGGCGCGGTTCTTGCCGCCCTTGATGCCCTCGTTGCGGCCGGGCTGGGAGCCGATCTCATTGATCTTCGCCCAGTCGAGATAACCGCTGAGCCGGGGGTCCGGGAAGTCCGGGTAGCCGCCCTTGGCGCGCATGCACTGGACGTACTTCATCTGGGTGTCGTAGAAGGCGCTCTTCCCGGAAGTACCGGATTTTTTCGACTTCTCGGCCTCGGCGGGCTCCGAGGAATCCGAGGAATCCGAGGAGGAGGAAGGAGCGGCCGGGGCCTCGGCGACGCCGTGGCTCTTCGCGCCGTCGGCGCTGTCGTCACCGCCGCCGCAGGCCGCCGAGAAGGCGAGGACGGGGACGGCGGCGAGCGCGGTCAGACGCCGCCGCGCAGTGAAACGGAAGGTGTTCTTCGGGCTCATGCCCTCCACCCTCGGCAGACCACATGATGGCCCGTCCATGACCATGTGATGGGACGGTAACAATGCCTCCGACCTGCGAATCCACCCCCGATGAAGGCGGTCGGCCACCCCATTCGGCAGCCATAATCGAACGCATGCCGCATGTGCTGCTCATCGAGGACGACGCTTCCGTACGGGACGGAATGGAGCTTGTGCTGCGCCGGCACGGGTACGCCATCGACACGGCGGCCACCGGCGAGGAAGCCCTCGCCCTGCTGGACGGACCGGCCGGCCGGAAGGTCGAGCTGGCCGTGCTGGACCTGATGCTGCCCGGCATGGACGGCTTCGAGGTGTGCCGCCGCATCCGCGCCAGGACCACCGCCCTGCCGATCATCATGCTGACCGCGCGCGGCGACGACCAGGACATCGTGACCGGCCTGGAGGCCGGCGCGGACGACTATGTGGTCAAACCGGTCACCGCGCCCGTCCTGGAGGCCCGTATCCGGGCCGCCCTGCGACGCGCGGAACCGTCCGCGCCGGTACGGGGTACGGAGGCGGGCCTCGCCGGTCTGGTGATCGACCGCGCCGGTCTCACCGTCACCAAACACGGCGTTCCGGTCCCGCTCCCGCCCACTGAGCTGCGGCTGCTGCTGGAGCTGTCGGCCTCGCCCGGCCGGGTCTTCAGCCGCGAACAGCTCCTCGAATCCGTCTGGGACCACACCTTCCTCGGCGACTCCCGGCTGGTGGACGCGGCGGTCGGACGGCTGCGCGCCAAACTGGAGGACGTACCGGCGAAGCCGAGATACGTCCAGACCGTGCGCGGCTTCGGCTACCGCTTCGGGCCGCTGTGAAGCGGCGCTCCCGGCGGCTCGTCGGCGGCCTGCGCCTCCGGCTCGTCGTCGCCTTCATCCTCGTCGCCCTCGTCAGCGCGGTGACCTCGACCGCCCTCGCCTACCGGGACGCCCGCACCGCCGTCCTCCAGCGCACCCAGAACACCGCCGTGCACGACCTCCGGGAGCAGGTCGAGGAAGTCGCCGCCGACTTCGACATACCGCCCGACCAGCGGTCGCTGTCGCGGTTCGCGGCGAAGGTCTCGGACGGCATCGGCGCCCGCCTCGTGGTCGCCCGCTACCAGGACCGGGTCGCCGTCTCCGACTCGCGCGCCGAGACGGAGGAGCGGATCACCCCTGAGCTGCGCACCGCCGTGCACATCGGGGACGAGGCCCGCTTCCAGCGGGTGATGTGGCGGGGCGAGCCCTATCTCGTCGTCGGCATGCCCGTGAAGTACGCCGACGGGGACCGCCGCGCCTCCGGCCTGGAGGTCTTCTCGATCGGCGATCTGCGGGCCGAGCGCGACGACACCGCCGCCCTGCTGGACTCCGTACGGGCGGGCACCGTGCCGGTGGTGCTGCTGGCCGCCGTCCTGGCGCTGCTGGCCGCGGGCACGGTCCTGCGTCCGGTACGGAAACTGGGCCGGGCCACCCGTGAGCTGGCGGCCGGGGACCTCGGCAGCCGGGTCGCCGTCACCGGCCACGACGAGCTGGCCGACCTGGCGCGGACGTTCAACGAGACCGCCGACGCGCTCCAGGCATCCGACGCCGAACTCCGCGAGCAGGAGGCCAGGGCCCGCCGCTTCGTGGCGGACGTCTCGCACGAACTGCGCACCCCCCTCGCGGCGATGACGATGGTGGCGACCGTCCTGGAGGAGGACGCCGACCAGCTCCCGCCGGACGCGGCGCGAGCCGCCCGTACCGTCGGCGCGGAGACCGCCCGGCTGGCCCGGCTCGTCGAGGACCTGATGGAGATCTCCCGCTTCGACGCCAAGGCGGTACGGCTGAACGCGGCCGAGACGGATCTCGCCGACACCGTACGGGCGTCGCTGGCGCTGCGCGGCTGGACGGACCGGGTGCGGACGCACCTCGACGAGGGCGTACGGGCGGTGGTCGACCGGCGTCGCGTCGATGTGATCGTCGCGAATCTGGTGGGCAACGCGCTGCGGCACGGAGCCCCGCCGGTCACCGTGACCCTCCGGACGGAGCGCAGGGACCGCGCGGCGGACGGGACCGACGGGGCCGGTGGGGAGTGGGTGACGCTGGAGGTCGCCGACCACGGCCCCGGGATCCCCGCCCAGGCCCGGGAGCGCGTCTTCGACCGCTTCTACAAGGCGGACGAGTCCCGTACGCGCGGCGCGGCCGACGACAGCGGACAGGGCAGCGGCCTCGGCACGGCGATCGCCCTGGAGAACGCGCGGCTGCACGGCGGCACGATCGACGTGTCCGACGTGTCCGACGTGTCCGACGTGTCCGACGCGTCCGGCACGGGCGGTGGATCGCGGCGGGGCGCGGTGTTCACGCTGCGGATTCCCCTGCGGCGCACGGAGGAGGAGGCGGAGTGAGGATCCGGCAGGGGGCGGTGATCGGCGCGCTGGGGATCGCCCTCATGGGCTGCGGCGTCCAGCCGACAGGAGTGGTGAGCGCGGGTGAGCCCGCGTCCGGCCTCACCCGGGGCATAAGGATCTACTTCGCGTCCGCCGGCGGACTGCGCGCGGCGCCCCTCCTCGACATCGGCGTCGACGGCCTCACCGCCGTGGTGAAGGTCCTCTTCAAGGGGCCCTCGGAAGCCGACCGGCGCGACGGGCTCAGCACCGTCCTCCATTTCGACGGCGGATACTCGGCGACGGGGAAGGGCGCCCGTGTCACCGTGGACATCGACGGCCACTACGCGGAGGTGGAGCGCGCCCAGGGCACCGGACAGCTGGTGTGCACACTGGCGAGCGCCCAGTCCGTCTTCGATCCGAAGGTCAGGGCCGACGAGGTCGAGGTCACCCTGCGGCCCTCGGTGGGCTCCGAGCAGGGGCCCTACCGGTGCGCGGATTTCCTCAACGGCTGAGACGGGCGGGCCCGGAGCCCGGGTGAGCGGCGGGGGCATCCCGGACGGCGTCCCGGTGGTGTCCCCGGTGGTGTGTGCCGTCAGCCCTGGACGAGCAGCCCGTCCAGCAACTGGTCCAGGGCCTCGGTCATCTCCACGCGGGCGGCCACCGGATCCTCGGCGTGGGCGACCATGAGGGCGGCCTCGTTGAGCGCGCCCAGCAGCACATGGGCCAGCGGCACCACGGGCCGGGCCGCCGCCGCCTCGGCCGTCATCGCCGCCGTCAGAGACGTCGTGACGAGGCGGAGTCCGTATTCCTGGCCGATCTCGCGCCAGCGCCGCCACCCCAGCACTCCCGGGGCGTCCAGCAGCAGGATCCGTTCCACATCCGGCTCGGTGAAGGCGTCGAGAAAGGCGCGCGCGCCCGCCCGGAGGGCTTCGACCGGATCCGCCGCCGTCGCCGTGACCCGGGCGGCGATCAGCCCCGTGACCTCGGCCTCCACGGCCTGCACCGTGGCGTCGAACAGATCCGTCTTGTCCCGGAACTGGTGGTAGAGCGCCCCGCGCGTCACCCCCGCCGCCCGCACGATCTCCTCCGTGCCCACGCCCGCGTACCCGCGCTCCCCGAAGAGCGGCCGGGCGGCGGCCACCAGCGCGGCCCGCGTCGCCCGGGAACGCTGTTCGTGTTTGCTGCCGGTCGATTTCATCCTGCCCCCTTGAGTTCCGTACATTCTGCATGCACTCTACGTACGTACAGTCTGTATGTGAATTTGACGCGAAGGGTGTACGACATGCCGCAGCTCACGCTTCCTCAGGGAGCCGTCCACTACCGGGAGGCCGGGGAGGGGGAGCCGGTGGTCTTTCTGCACGGCTATCTCATGGACGGCCGGCTGTGGGAGCCGGTCGTCGACCGGCTGACCCCCGGTCATCGGTGCGTCATCCCCGATCTGCCGCTCGGCTCCCACCGGCTGCCCCTCGACCCCGGCGCCGACCTCAGCCTCCCGGGCATCGCCCGGCTGGTCGCCGATCTGCTCACCGCGCTCGATCTGCGCGATGTCACCCTGGTCGGCAATGACTTCGGGACCGCCGTCGCCCAGATCGTCGCCGCCGACCACCCCGAGCGGATCGGACGGCTGGTGCTCACCGGCGGCGAATGCTTCGACAACTGTCCCCCGGCCGTGTTCAAACCGCTCGTCCCGGCGGCCCGGGTGCCCGGAGCGCTCACCCTGATCCTCCAGGCCCTGCGGCTGCGCGCCCTCCGCCGACTGCCCTCCGCCTACGGCCTGCTGACCAAGCGGGCCCTGCCCCACGACCTCATCGACGAATGGACCGCCGCCTTCTTCGCCGACCCCGCCGTCCGCCGCGACTGCGCCAAGGTCACCCGGGGCTTCGACCCGGCCCCCCTGCTCGACGCCGCCCGGAAACTCGCCTCCTTCGACGGACCGGCCCTCATCGCCTTCGCCCCGGACGACCGGCTCTTCCCGTACGAGCACGGCGAGCGGCTCGCGGCCACAATCCCCTCCGCCCGGCTGAGGGCCGTACCCGACAGCATGACCTGGGTCATGCGCGACCAGCCGGAGCTGATCTCCGAGCTGATCGAGGAGTTCATCCGCACCACGCACACGAGGCCGGTCGGACAGCTCTAGGGCCTGTCTGACGGATCTTGCTGGGCTCGCGAGCCCTGGCACCGCTCCCCCTGGGCTTCGCCCGGGAGGTGCCCCCATGCCGCGTTGTCGTCGGTCGCCAATACACCACATTGGCTCTCCCCCTGGGCTTCGCCCGGGTGGTACCCCCATCCTCCGCCTTGCGATCCACGGCACCAGACCCCGCTCCCTGATCCAGCCTGATCCGTCAGACAGGCCCTAGGCCTTCTCGTTCGCGAGGGGCATCGGCGGCGGAGGAGTTCCGGCCAATGTGTGACGTGCTCCTGACAGGTAAGTGTCACTCCTGTCACTCTTCCCCCGTCCGCTGCACCACTGCTCCGCATCGCTCTGCCCGGGACCGCCTCCACGGGCCGTCCCGCAACCCCCCTCGCAGAAGGAGCTCGTGTGAGATCCACATACCGTCGGCGCACCACCATGGCCGGCGCGCTCGCAGTCACCACCGCCCTGCTGGCCGTCGGCTTCCAGGCCGGTCCATCGGCGGCCGCGCCCGCTGCCGCTCCCCCCGCCGCCGCGCAGGCGGGCAAGGCCGATCCCGGCGCGCTGCCGGCGAGTCTCACCCCCGCGCAGCGCGCCGGGCTGATACGGGCCCGGAGCGCGACC
>NZ_BMWG01000025.1 GCF_014651115.1 Streptomyces inusitatus
CCCCGCGTCCCCTCCGACGGGCCCCTGCGACCGCCCGCCGTCCGCCACCGGCTGGGCACCCTCGCCGAACTCCCCGGCTACACCGCCTCCCTGGAGCGGCTCCCCCCCCCCCCCCCCGACCCGCCCCCCCCCCGCCACCCCCCCCCCCTCCCCCCCGCCCTCCCCCCCCCCCCCCCCCCCCCCCCCCCCGGGCCCCCCCCCCCCCCCCCCGCCCCCCCCCCCCCTCCCCCGGGCCCCCGCCCCCGGCGGCCCCGGGACGAGGAGTCGACTGCTCGACTACTCGATGACGTCCTCGTGGCCCTCGTGCAGGCCGCCGCCGCTGCCGGTGCCCGGCTCGGTCGGAACGGAGTTCACCGGTGTCCGGAGCGAGCTGAGGTCGTGGGCGTAGGTGCCCACCGCGTTCGCGATGACTCCGATGTTCACCTTGAAGGCGGTCAGGTTGATGTTGTTGATGTCATCGCCCTTGGCGTGGTAGTTCGGGTCGTACGACAGGCCCGCCGTGCCGCCGAACTTCGCCGCCTGCTGGGCCGACTTGATGCCCTCGGCGCCGGTGAAGGTGCCGCCGGCGGGGATGCCGACCCCGATGAAGGGGCCGTAGTCCGAACGGCCGGAGAAGTCGGTGCCCTCGTGCGGGGTGTCCCGGTCGTCGAGGAACTCGTTGATGTCGCGCTCCAGCTGGGCCGAGCCCTCGGGGCCGGGGCCCGCGCCGACGCCGTCGGAGTTGTCGCCGTCGTAGACGAAGAGTCCGTAGTTCGGCGAGGCGATCATGTCGAAGTTCAGATAGAGCTTGATCTCCTTCTTGGCGAGATCATTGAGACCGGCGACATACGCCTTCGAGCCGAGCAGCCCGTTCTCCTCCGCGCCCCACCAGGCGAAGCGGACCTTGTTGGCCGGACGCTTCTCGGCCTTGGCCAGCTCCTGGGCGACCTCGATCAGACCGGCGGAGCCGGAGCCGTTGTCATTGATGCCCGGGCCCGCGGCGACCGAGTCCAGGTGGGAGCCCAGCATCACGGTGTTGGCCGCGTTCCCGTGGCGGGTCTCGGCGATCACATTGTTGGTGGTGCGGTTCTGGAGGAGCTGGCGGATCTCGAAGGAGACATTGACCGGGCCCGCCGCCACCTCGTTGACGAGCTGTTCGCCCGCGGCCTGGCTGATTCCGCCGGTGGGTATCTTCCCGGAGGCGACATCGCTCAGCGTGCCGCCCATGGAGCCCGCGGCGTTGTTGTAGATGATCGCGCCGATCGCGCCGGCCTCGGCCGCGGTCGCCTGCTTCTGGGCGAAGGTGCAGCCGCCGCGCTTGATCAGCGCGATCTTCCCGGTGAAGGTCCCGGAGGCGTAGTCGGCGGGCTCACAGCCGGTGTTCGCGTCCACGGGCACCGCCGCCAGATCGGCCTTGACGCCGCCGACCGGGGTGGACTTGGTGTAGGTCAGCGCGGTGATCGGGATGTCGCGCGCGCCCGGCGAGACGACGGAGAGCTTCTCCGCGAGCGTCTCGGTGTAGACGAAGGTGAAGGGCTCGTAACGGACGTCGTATCCGAACTTCTTCAGCTGCTGATAGACGTACGCGGCCGAGGCGTCGTACCCGAGGGTGCCGGCGGCGCGGTTGCCGCCCGCCGTGTCGGCTATCTGCTGGAACTTCTTCAGATGTTTGTGGGCGTCTTTCACGGACGCCTTCGAGACCAGCTTCTTCGCCAGCTTCGTCGCCTGCTGCCCGGCATCGTCCCGGTGGGCGGCGGAGGGGGAGGCGGATGCCAGCAGGAGCGGGGTCGCGAGTGCGGCGGCGGCCAGGGTGGCCACGGCTCTGCGACGGGTTGCCTTCACAGAGTTCCTTCCCGGGTATGGACAAGTAGAAGGGAAGTTAACGAGACCGCGACGACTATGGGAACGTCTGTGCCCCAACTCGTCCCTCAGTTCATCTGATCGACATTCCCGGAGCCGGAACTTCCTCTTCGATCGCCCGTATTTCAGTTGCCCTTGGCTGCTTTGGCGGCCTTTTTCATCTCTTGCTTGTGCGCGCGTACTTTGGCGAGCGAGTCGGGTCCGGTGATGTCGGCCGCCGAGCGGTACGCCCCGGCCTCCCCGTACGGGCCCGCGGCCTCGCGCCAGCCCTTGGGCCGTACGCCGTACCGCTTGCCCAGCAGCGCGAGGAAGATATGGGCCTTCTGGTCGCCGAAACCGGGCAGTGCCTTGAGCCGGGCCAGCAGCTCGGCGCCGCTGTCGGCGTCGCTCCAGATCGCCTCCGCGCTGCCGCCGTACTCGTCGACCAGGTACTGGCAGAGTGTCTGCACCCGTTTGGCCATGCTGCCGGGGTAGCGGTGGACCGCGGGTTTCTCCTTGAACAGCTCGGCGAAGGCGTCGGGGTCGTATGCGGCGATCTCGCCGGCGTCGAGGTCGTCGCCGCCCATCCGGTGGGCGATGGTGTAGGGCCCCGAGAAGGCCCACTCCATGGGAACCTGCTGGTCGAGGAGCATTCCGACGACGGCGGCGAGCGGGCTGCGGCCGAGGAGTTCATCGGCTTCGGGCTGCTGGGCGAGGTGCATCTCGGGGCTCATGGTCCGATGATCGCCCCGGCGCGGGCGCGCCGCCAGTGAACCGCCCGCGACGGAAGACCCCCTCTCGCCGGAGTGGCGGAGGGGGTCTTCGGAGGAGTCCCGGGGCTGGAGCCCGGGGGTCCTCAGCCCTGGGTGGAGGTCGAGCCGAAGATCGCCGCGTGCTCCAGCACATCCTCCAGCGGGTCGTCGATCTGGCCGATCGAGATCAGCGTGATGCCGTTGTGCGAGTCCGTGTGCGTCTCGTCCGCGACCGCGGCGGTGGCGGGGAGTACGGCTGCCAGCAGGGCGGCACCGAGGATCGTAAGGGCGATTCTGGCCTTCATAGAGCTTTCGTCCACCTGTTCGTCGTCTGCCTGGTGGCCGGTATAACTATCGGACCGGCAAAAGGTCACGGCCCTCGAAACGGATGAAGGGCGCGTTCACCCGTTCGGCCTAATGCCCCCCGAGGGGGTCAGGGCGCTCGGTTGACGAGGACGACCGTGGTCTCGCAGGAGTTGTCCGCGAAGAGTTTCAGTACCTCCATCTCTTCCTTGTCGACGGTCAGGTCCCAGCGCAGCTTGGTCCCGACCCAGTCGCCGATGTACCGGCAGATCCCCGCGGTCTCCGTCGGCAGCCACTCCTTGATGTCCTGCTCGGCCTTCTCCCGCTTGGCGCGCACGGTCACCGCCGCCAGGGTGGCGGGCGAGCCCTGGTCGTTGGCGTAGGCCTCACGGCGTCCGGTGCTCCAGGCCGAGCCGCCCGAGCCCCAGGCCTCGGCGAGCGGGACGACATGGTCGATGGTGACGCTGGACCGCTTGGTCACCGACTGGTTGTCGTAGTACGAGACCCAGCGGCCGCCCGACAGCGAGCAGCCGGCCGAGACGTCGGGCTCCTCGACCGCCTCGGCGAGCAGCACCTCCTCACGGGTGGAGCAGCCGTCGGCGGGGTCCTTGCCCGCGTTCCAGTGGGGGAAGGCGGCGGCGGTGTAGCCCGCGCGGTTCTCGTCGGCCTCGACGAGCAGCGAGATGGCGTCCTCCAGCTGGAAGACCTCCACCGAACTGGCCGAGGCGGAGGGGGCCGAGACGGCGGTGGTCAGGAGCGGGACGAGCGCGAGGGACAGTGCCGCTATCGTGCGGCCGAGATTCTTGGTCATGGGCCCAGTTACTAGCGGGCAGACCGGGCCCGGGCGGGCGCGTGGCGCGCCGGATCCACTCGTACGAGCGGAAAATCCGGGGGTGGTGAGCGCTGTGTTTACGCGCGCCGGGCGCACCCCGGGCGGTTGCGGTACCGGTACCGGTCCCGCCCGGGGTGCGCACGGTCAGGCCCTAGGGCAGCCCCGAGTGGAGCGCGTTCATCAGGGTGCCGTTCGGGGTGTCCCCGGAGAGTTCCCAGATCATCGCGCCGAGCAGGCCCTTGGACTTGATCCAGGCGGCTTTCCTCCCGATCGACCAGGCGTCGTCGAAGCTCCACCACTGGCCGTTCTCACCGGTGTAGCCATAGGTGGAGACCGACTGTTCGTCGTGGTGGACGGTCATACCGGGATAGCTGCTGATCATGTTCTGATAGCCCCGGATGCCCGCCTCCTCGGGGAACTGCCCGGTCGCCGCGCCGTTCGCGGTCTGCCATTCGCCGTTGACGCCCACGCCGCCGCTCGCGACCTCCTTCCAGCCTCGGCCGTAGAAGGGGAAGCCGACCGTCAGCTTCCGCGGGTTCACTCCCGCGTCGAGATAGGTCTGCACCGCCTTCTCGACGCTGAAGTCGAAGGGGTACGGGTCCTGGGCGTCCCGGTGCAGATTGGCCTGGTGCCCGGTGCGCCGGGGCTCCCAGGAGTTGTCGCTGCCCGAGCCGTGGAAGTCGTACCCCTGGACATTGGCGAAGTCGAGATAGTCGAAGATCTTGGACAGGTCCCAGCCGGCCTGGATCTTCGCCGGGTCGGCGGGGGTGAAGGCGGTCAGCAGCCGGTGCTCGCCGCCGAGGGCGTCGAGCTGCTTGCGGAACTCGGCGAGCAGTGCGGTCAGATTGTCCTTGTCGGCGGCCTTCCAGTGGTTGCCCGGGTGGCCCTCGGCCCCCGGCCACTCCCAGTCGATGTCGATGCCGTCGAAGACTCCCGCGCCGGTGCCGGGGCCGCCCGCGCCGTTGTGGACGGGGAGATTGCCCTTGATCCAGATGTCGACGCAGGACCTCACGAACTTCTCGCGGGAGGCGGGGGTCGCCGCCGCGTCGGAGAAGAACTTGGAGAAGGTCCAGCCGCCGAGCGAGACCACCACCTTGAGGTGGGGGTGTTTGGCCTTGAGCTTCTTGATCTGGTTGAAGTTGCCCCGGAGCTTGCCCCAGCCGTCGTCGGCGACTCCGTCGACCGACTGCGCGGCGGAGAACGGACGGCCGTAGTCCGCGTCGGCGTCGCCCGCTCCGGTGCCCTCGTCCGGGTCCTGGGGGTTGCCGGAGACGCCCTTGGTGACACCGGCCTGGCAGGTCAGATTGACCGGGTCGATGTTCTCGAAGGCGTAGTTGATGACGTCCAGCTTGGCGGCGGACCCCGAGGTGTCGATGTTCTTGACGAAGTACTGGCGTCCGTACAGGCCCCACTGGATGAAGTAGCCGACCTTGTGGTGGTTGCCGGGCCCGGCGACGTCGTCGGTGGTGACGGCGAGCGCGTTGGAGGCGGGGGAGGCGTTGTCGGCGGTGTCCCGGGCCTTGACGGTGAAGGTGTACGCGGTGGCCGGGGACAGCCCGTCCACGGTGGCCCCGGGGGCTGCCGAGGCGGGGACCGTCTTGACGAGGACGCCGGAGCGGTAGACGTCGTACGCGGCCACCGCGACATTGTCGGTGGCGGCGTTCCAGGCGAGGGTGACGGTGGTGGCCGTCCTGGCGGTGGAGCGCAGCGCGCCGGGGGCGGTCGGCGGCACGGGGTCGGTGGCCGGGTCCACGGTCCGTACGGTGAACGGGCCGCTCGCCGCTCCGAGATTGCCCCGGGTGTCCTTGGCGCGGACGGTGAAGGTGTAGCTCGTCGCCGGGTTCAGCCCGGTCACCGTGGCTCCGGTGGTGGCGGTGCTGGTCAGCACCGTACCGCCGCTGAGCACGTCGTACGAGGCGACGGGGTAGTCGCCGGCGGTGGCGGCGGTCCAGGCCAGAGCGACGGTACGGGCGGTGACGGCGGTGGAGTTCGGGGTTCCGGGCGGGCCGGGCGGTTTGTCCGGGGTGCCGTCGCACTTGTCGCCGTTGACCGTGCAGCGGGTGGGCTCGGTGATCGGTCCGGTCGCGGTGAACCAGTAGCTCCAGGGCTCGGTGGAGCCGTTCGCCGGGACGGTCGCGTTGTAGTAGGCGTTCTTGACCGTCACCCGGCTGCCGTTGACGCTCGCCTCGCCGTGGTAGTGGCCGCTGAGGGTGACCCCGGCGGGCAGGTCGAACTCCAGGGTCCAGCCGTTGACGGGCGCGGCTCCGCTGTTGCGGATGGTGTACGTGCCCTTCCACCAGGAGCCGTTGTTCTGGGTGGTGAAGGAGGCGGTGAGGGTGCCGGCCGCCTGTGCCGGGGTGGCCGCCAGGGCGGTGAGGGCGGCGAACGGCAGGATCAGGGCGGCGAGGAGGGCGGTGAGCCTTCGCCGTCGGGGGATTCTTCGACGGGGGCGGACGGGTTGGACGGGTCGTACGGGCCGGTTGAACATGGCGCTCCCTGAGGGGGTAGGGGCGATGGCCGTGCTCAACCTTTGAAGCTACTTGGTCCGGACCAACCCGCAAGGGGTGCGGACGGACCGGATTCCCTCAGGCCCCGGCGGGGTGCCGGGCGTAACGGCCCAGGAACATGTCGACGCCCCCCACGAGCAGACGCTCCGTCAGATCGTCGTCGACGGTCGCGCCGTACTGCCCGAAGACCATGTGGGGATGGACCAGCAGCGCGTACAGCTGAAGCGTCGCGACCTCCAGGTCCGGGACGTCCAGCAGGCCCCGCTCGGCCAGGGTGCGCAGCGCCCCCGCGACGGCGGGGTGGTGGCCGGTGGGGCTGATGTGCTGCCAGGCCCGCCCCAGCTCGGGGAAGCGGTGCAGCTCGGCGGCGACCAGGGTGCGCAGGGCGGCCACCTCGCGGTCGTCGCGCACGGCGCGCACCCAGGCGCGGGCGACTTCCAGGAAGGCGGCGCGCAGATCGGTGGCCCCGGCGAGCCGGGCCAGCGACGCCGCCGGGTCCTCGCCGCCCTCGACCGCGGCGGGGTCGTCGAGCGCGCCCGCGACCACGGCGGTGAACAGGGCTTCCTTGCTGCCGAAGTGGTTGTAGACGGTGACCTTTGAAACGGCGGCCTCGGCGGCGATGGCGTCCATGCCGACGCCGAAACCCTCGCGCAGGAAGAGCGTGCGGGCGGCCGTGACGATGGCCCGCCGCTTGCGCTCGGCGCGGGGACCGCTGGGGCCGGTCCCGGTGCCGGTGCCGGTTCCGGTCTTCGGTGTGCCGCGCGTTTCGGTCGATCCCTGGCGGGGCCGGGGGGCGGTGTCCGGGGTCATGGGCCGAGCCTAGCCGACAACTGAACTGTACGGTTGAGTTCAACTGAACTGAACTGTACGGTTCAGATGACTGGTCCGGAGTGGACCGCCGTCCCCGACTCTCTGGGAGGAACCGCCATGCCCTGCGCCGCCGCCGGACACCCCGCCGCCGAGGACCACGGCCCGCCCGCCCCCACCCGTACCGGCTCGGAGGAGGATCACCGGCCGCCCGCCGATCCGCGCCGCTGGGCCGCGCTCGCGCTGATCTGCGCGGCGCAGTTCATGCTGGTGCTCGACGTCACGGTGGTGAATGTCGCGCTGCCCGACATGGCCGCCGCTCTCGGCCTCGGCCGCACCACGCTGACCTGGGCCGTCACCGCGTACACCCTCGCCTTCGGCGGGCTGATGCTCCTCGGCGGCCGGCTCGCCGACGCGCTCGGGGCCCGGCGCACCCTGCTGGCCGGACTGGTGGTCTTCACCGCCGCCTCGCTCTTCACCGGCCTCGCGCAGAGCGCCCCGGCGCTGATCGGCGGCCGGGTGGCACAGGGCGTCGGCGCGGCGCTGCTGTCGCCCGCCGCGCTCGCGATCGTCACCACCGCCTTCCACGGCGCGGAGCGCACCCGGGCGCTCGGCGTCTGGGCGGCGATCGGCGGCACGGGATCGGCCGTCGGCGTGCTGCTGGGCGGCGCGCTCACGGCGGGCCCCGGCTGGCAGTGGGTCTTCTACGTCAATGTCCCGGTCGGCCTCGCCCTGCTCGCCGCGATCCCCGCCCTGGTCCCGGCCCGCGCCGCGCGGCCCGAGGTCCGCCTCGACGCACCGGGCGCGCTGCTGGTCACGGCGGGCACCGTGGCCCTGATCCACGGTCTGGTCCGGGCCGGGGACAGCGGCTGGACGGATCCGCTGACGCTGCTCGCGATCGCCGGATCGGCCGTGCTGTACGGCGCGTTCGCGCTGGTCGAGCGGGTCAGCCCCGCCCCGCTGATGGAGCTGCGGATGCTCACCCGCCGGCCGGTGGTGGCGGGGTCCTTCCTGATGCTGATCGCCACCGCCCTGCTGATCGCGTTCTTCTTCCTCGGCTCGGTCCACCTCCAGGGCGCGCGCGGCCTCAGCTCTCTGGAGACCGGTCTGCTCTTCCTCCCGGTGGCCGTGGCGGTCGGCCTCGGTGCGCACCTCGGCTCACGGCTCGTCGGCCGGATCGGCGGCCGGGCGTGCGCGGCGGGCGCGCTGGCGGTCGCGGCGGCGGGCGCGGTGCCGCTCACCCTGCTGTCGGCCGATTCCTCCGTGTACACGACGCTGCTGCCGGGGCTGGTCGTCGCCTCCTTCGGCGTCGGCGCGGTCTTCGTCACGGCGACCGCGACGGCGCTGGCGACGGTCGGCCACCGGGAGGCGGGGCTGGCCTCCGGTTTCGTCAACACCTTCCACGAGGTGGGCGGTTCGGTGGGCGTCGCGGTGGTCTCCTCGGTGGCCGCCGTCGGCATCGCCGGGGGCGGGGAGGCCGGTTTCACCGACGCGTACACCGTGCTCGCGGTCACCGCGGCGGTGGGCGCGGCCCTCTCCCTGGTCCTGGTCCCGCGCGGCCGACCCGCCCCGGCAGGGGTGCCGTATGTCCACTGAGCTGCTGATCAGGGAGTTGTGCAGGGCCGTCCTCGACGGCGTCGCCTCGGGCGGCCGGGCCCGGCCGCGGCTGCGCGTCACCGGCCTCGGGCGGCACTTCGCGGTGGAGCCCGCCGACGCGGTGTGGCTCGCGGACGCGGGGGCCGCGGCCCTGGCGGCGTACGCCGAGCGCGCCGAGGAGAGCTGGGAGGACCGCTGGTCCGTGGACACGGACACCGCCTGGAAGCCGCTGCACCGCGCCCTGTCCGGCGGCCCGGCCCCGCTCGCCCGCGCGATCCTGGGCGGGCGCCCGCTGACGGCGGCACCCGGCTGTCTGCTCCGGCTGCTGCCCCCGGACCGCGTACCCGCCACCGCCGAAGCCCTCACCGGCCTCACCCGCCCCTGGCTCCGCGCCCGCCTCGCCGCGCTGGGGCATCCGCCGGGGCTCTCCTGCGAGTCCTGCGCCTGGGAGCACCTCCACGCCCTGCGCGCCTTCCACACCCGCGCGGCGGACGCGGGGCGCGGGGTCCTGTTCACGGTCTCCGACTGAAGCCTGTGCCCCGATCGTCCCAACAGCCCCTGGAGGCAAGGATTTACCCTGCGGACCGGACGGTTCGCGGACGCCTTCCGGTTGGATTCCGGCGGACGCGCCGAACCGCCCCCGTACGGACCCCGGCCCGCCGATGATGGAACGAGCGCCGCGCGTCGAAGGGGGAAGCCCATGAGCCCGAGCGGGGAGACCGGACAGCGAGAAGAGGCCGGGGAGGCCGGGACGCCGCGCGCCCGGGCCGCGCGCGCCGTCGGCGAGGCGAGGGCCTGGATCAACCACGCCAAGGTCTTCGGCCGGTCGGCCGCCGGACTGGGCGCGGGAGAGCCGGGCGACGCGGGGTTCGGGTTCGGCCCGCCCGATCCGGCGGCACGCGACGCGCTGATGGACCGGCTCCACGCGCTGGAGGGCGAGTTGGCGGCCGGGGCCGGGGCGGACGACCCCACGCTCGCCCTCGTACGGGCCCGGCTCGGCGGGCTGTACACCCTGCGCCATCTCACGAACCCCGGCGACGGGGACCGGGCCGAGGGACTCCGGGTGCTGAACGCGGCCCGCGAATCGGGGGCGCTGGACCCCAAGGAGGAGACGGTGGCGGCCGTCCACAAGATGGGCCTGCTGACACCGCCGGTGCTGCTCTCCGGTCTGGACGGAACACTGCCCCGGCTCAAGGAGCTGATCGAACTGGGCGAGCGGACCGGCGGGAGCGACCCGGAGCTGGACGCGAGCCTCGCCGAACTGCGCGACCTGGTGGCCCTCCTCGTACCGAAGATGCCCGACCCGGGCGCCGCCGAACAGCTCTCCCTGCTGGTGGAGTGGCTCGACCAGCGGCCCCGCGACGGACACGCCATGGACCCCGAGCGGTTCGCCCGGGCGGCCAAGGAGGCGATGGCCGGATTCCAGCCCGGCTCGTCCCACGAACGCCTGCTGGACGCCTGTCTGATGCTGCTCGGGGCCACGGGGACGCCGCGCGAGGGCGAGAGGAGATCCGACAGCGAGGGGGACGCGGAGGACATGGCGGGCCGGATCGAGCGGACCATCCTCAATCTGGAGGTCTTCGCCCCCGGCACCATCCGGCCGGAGGAACTGGACGCGCTGGTCACCCAGTTCGCCGGCCGCCCCGGGACCGACGAGAGCGACACCGCGACGGCGGCACTGGCCCGGATGGCCCAGGGACTGCGCACCGGCGAGCCCGGCGACCTCGAAGACGCCGCACGGCTGATGAGCGCCGCCGTCCAGGGTGCCCAGGGCGCCCAGGGCACCCCGGGCAAGGAGGCCGACTGGCTGGAGCGGTTCATCGGCCAGCTCTCGCCCGGTCTGCTCTCCGCCGCCGCCGTCACGGGCGGCAGCCTCACCGACCGCGACCGTACGCGGACACTGCTCGACGCGCTCGTGGGACCCGGCGCCGACGGAATCGACCTCCCGCCCGGCGCGCTCGCCGCCCAGCGCGACCTGCTCCAGGCCAACCAGAGCCTCCGCCTCCAGCTCCGCGCCGACCAGGCGTACCGCGACCGTGACATGGCGCTGCTGGAAGAGCTGCTGGACGAGATGCTGGACCTCCAGGACCGGGCCGACCCCGACGCCGACTGGAACGTCCTCATCGGCTTCGGGCTCGGGATGATCCATCTCTTCCTGGCGCTGCTGGAGGGCGGCACGGTCGCGGTCCGCACCGCCTCCGCCTACTTCCGGCAGGCCCTGGAGCACCCGAGGATCCCGGCGCTGCTGCGGCCCATGCTGGAGACGGCCTGGGTGCCCGTCGTGCTGCTCTCCTCCCTGTTCGAACCCGAACCCGGGCCGGTCCTCGAAGCCGTGGAGCGGGCCCGGGCCGGGCTGAGCGCGCCCACCCTCGTGCTCGACCAGTCGGTACGCACCCGGATGGTCATCGCGCTGGCCTTCCAGAGCCTGCACCGGTCGACCGGCGACCCCTCCCACCGGGACACCGGCATCGCCGAACTGGAGACCGCGCGAAGGGAGCTGACCGAGCGCCACAGCCCGCAGGTCACCCACGAGGTGCTCTGGGCCCTGGCCCAGGCCTACCAGGGGCGCGGCGACCGGGACCGGGGCGACCGGCGGGCCGCCGTCGCCGCCGCGCAGGAATCGCTGCGCTCCCTCGCCGAGGAGGTGCTGCTGCAACTCGGCGCGGAACACGGCCTCGAAGTGGCCAGGGCGGCAGCCGAACGGGCGCTTCTGGCGGCCGAGTGGGCCGCCGACGACCGGCGCGCGGACAGGGCCGTGGAGGTGCTGGAGAACGGCCGGGCGCTGGTGCTGCGCGCGGCGGCGGTCTCGGCCGGGGTGCCGGAGCAGCTGACGGCCCGGGGGGAGCCGGAACTCGCCGAGGAGTGGGCCGGGGCCCTGCGGAGACTGCCGCCGCCCGCGCCGGGCCCCGCCCCCGCCCCCGTGAACGGGACGGGCGGGACGGGCGGGACGGACGCGCTCCAAGAGGCCCGCGCCATGGCCGGGCAGCTCCTGTCGACGGGCGAGGCGGCCGGGTTCACCATCCCCAGCACCCTGCGCCGCCGCGCCCTGAGCGCGCTCCGCCGCCCCGACGGCGGCCGGCACTCACTGCGCGAACTGCTCGACGCCCCCGGGATCGAGGAGCTGCGCGAAGGCCTCCGCACCGCCGGGGCGGACGCGCTGGTCCATCTGGTGCCGGGCCGGGGCACGGCCGACGGACTCGCCATCCTGGTACGGCCCGAGGCCCGGGAGCCGGAGATCCTCCGGCTCCCGGGGCTGGGCGCGCCCGGCCGGGAGCCGCTGGAGCGCTATCTGGACGCCGGAGCCCGCCGCTCCGACGCCCGGGGTGAGGACCCCGACACCCGGGCCGAGGCCCACCGTCACTGGGAGACGGCCCTCGAAGCCCTCTGCGACTGGGCGGGCCCCGCCGTCCTCGCGCCGGTCCTCGGCGCGCTCGGCGTCGCCGTACCCGTACCCGTACCCGTACCCCTCACAGACCAGGGCGTACCGGTTGAGTCCGGTACGCCCGAGAGGTCCGCCCCGTCCGCCTACGCCGGGGGGCCGGGCGGGCGGGGCGGTCGGAGCGGCCCGGACGCACCCTGCGCACCCGGCACCACCGCGCCGCCGCCCGTGCGAATCACCCTGGTGGCCTGCGGAAACCTCGGGGCGGTGCCGTGGCACGCCGGGCGGCTGGGGCCGTCCGCGACCCGCCCCGGGCGGCGCGTACACGCCTGTGAGTACGCGGTGATCTCCTACGCCGCGTCCGGCGGCGAGTTCCTGCGCTCCGTCCGGCGCGGGCGGACGCCGGTGGGGCTGCGGCCGGTGCTGGTCGCCGACCCCACCGGCGATCTGGACTGGGCCCAGGACGAAGTCAGCGCGCTGCGCACCGCGTTCTACCCCGGGGCCGCCGTCCACGGCTGGCACCAGGACGCCCCCGAGGACGCCCCGGGCACCCCCGACGACATCCTCGCCCAGCTCCCCGGCGGGGACCCGACGGGCCCGCCCGCCTCCCTGCTCCACCTCGTCGTGCACGGAGTCGCCGGGCTGAGCCCCACCGACTCGGTCCTCCGGCTCGCGGCCCCCGGCGGCGGGTTCGACCCCTCGTCGGAGGCGGCCAGACTCACCGTCACCCGGGTGATGGACGTCCCCGGCGGGCGGTACGCCGCCGACGGCCCGCTGATCGTGCTCAGCGCCTGCGAGACCGACCTCAGCAGCCGGGACCACGACGAGGCGCTCACCCCCACCACGGCGCTGCTCGCCCGGGGCGCGGCCGATGTCGTCGGCTCGCGCTGGGAGGTCCCCGACAGCGCGTCCGCCGTGCTGATGGTCGTCTTCCACCACCACATCGCGGTACGGGGGCTCGCCCCGCCGGACGCCCTGCGCGCCGCACAGCTGTGGATGACCGACCCCGACCGCCGCTCCGTGCCCGGGCTCCGCGGCGATCTGCTCGCCGAGGCGGAACGCGACCCCGGCTCCCTGGCGGCGCTCTCCTCCTGGGCCGCCTTCATCCACCAGGGCAACCCCGCCCCCCGTACCGGCGCCGAAGGAACGACTGAAGGAACGACCGAAGGAACGACCGCATGAGCACGAGCACCGATGAATTCCTCGATCTGCTGCGCGACCGGCGGTCCGAGATCCACGCCGCCCTGACCGCCGAGCAGTTCGCCCGCTACCAGGACGGCGTCCGCGCGCTGCGCGCGGCGCGCGACGACGTCAGAGCCGTGCGCGAGGCCCTGCGCGCGGTGCGCACCGCCCTGCGGGCGCTGCCGCCGGGCACCGAGCTGAGCGGGCGGCTCGGCCAGGTCCGGGGCGCGGGCCCGGCCGGCGCCGCCGTGCTGCCCGACGCGGACCGGCTCGACGCGCTGATCCGGCTGCTGGAGTCCGCCGACTGGCCCGCCCTCGAACCGGACGCCGCCGAGATCGCCCGGGGGGTGCGCGAGCGGCTGCTCACCGCCCCCGCCCGGGGCGCGGACCGGCTCCCCGCCGGGGCGGCCGGCGA
Source organism: Streptomyces inusitatus (assembly GCF_014651115.1). Taxonomy (GTDB): domain Bacteria; phylum Actinomycetota; class Actinomycetes; order Streptomycetales; family Streptomycetaceae; genus Streptomyces; species Streptomyces amakusaensis. The sequence goes on from NZ_BMWG01000025.1 coordinate 13,592, forward strand.
CCCGGCGGGCGCGGGGCTCATCCGGCTGACCGACCGCGCGGGCCACGACCGCTACCCCGACTTCCAGTTCGACCCGGACACCGGCGAACCCCTCCCCGTCGTCCAGCGGATCAACCGCCTCCTCCTCTCGGACCAGGACCCCTGGGGCGCGGCCGACTGGTGGCTCGGCGGCAACGAGTGGCTGGACGACGCGCCCGCCGCCCTGCTGGGACGGATCTCCGACGAGGTGCTGACCCTGGCCGCCCGCGAGCTGATGGAGGAGGGCGCGTGGTAGGCCAGCCCCCGCCCGGGGCCGCCCGGATGAGCCCCCGGCTCACCGTGCTGCCCGCCGGGTCCGAGCTGTGGCGCTGCCACGCCGCCACCTGTCCGCCCGCCGCCTTCAACCCCTCGCTCGCGCCGTCCCACTTCGACGGCAGCCGCTTCGACGGCACCACCGAGGACCCTTACCCCTTCCTCTACGCGGCCCCCGAGCCCGCCACCGGCCTCGCCGAGGTCCTCCTCCGCTCGGTGCGGTACGACGACACCTCGGGGCTGCGGCAGGTGCAGTGGCCGCTGGCCGCCTCCCGCACCCTGACCAAGCTGCTGGTGACGGAGGACCTCACCCTGGTACGGCTGGTCTCCGAGGAGGATCTCGCCGCCGTGTTCCAGGACTCCTGGCTGCTGGAGGGCGGCGAGGGCCGCTATCCGATGACCCGGGTCTGGGCACACGAGATCCGCCGCCAGGCCCCGGCGGTGCAGGGCCTGGTCTGGCAGTCGCGCCGGAACCGTCCGTACCGCGCGCTCGTCCTCTTCGGCGACCGCTGCGGGGCGGAGCCGCTGAAGGCCGTCCCCGGACAGAGCCACCGCCTGGCCACCGTCGAGGGCGTCCACGAGGCCAACCGGCTGCTGGCACCGCTGCGGGCGGTGATCGCCCCGCCGGGCGTCCGGCCATGAGCGCGGACCGGGCCGTACGGGGGGCGGCCCGGTCCGCTTCTAGGGAGTGTCTTCGAAGTAGCGTCGTCCGCCCGTAGTGGGGGTCCCCCCGGGCCGAAGGTCCAGGGGGAGAGCCCACGCGGTGGGGGTACTCCCCCTGGCTCCGCCGGGGGCACCCCTCCCGGGCGAAGCCCAGGGGGCCGTAGGCGACCGACGACAACGCGGCTGGGGGTCCCCCCGGGCGAAGCCCAGGGGGAGTGCGTGCCTGGGGGTCCCCCCAGCGGTAGCTGGGGGAGGCACGACAGGCAGACGGGACTTTGAAGACACGACCTAGCGGTCGTCCTCCCCGTACAGCGTCACGGAGAAGGCGACCACCCGCAGTCCGAGCCGGAGTTCGTCGCCGTCCCGCAGGGGGGTGCGTACGCCCGGCACGATCCGCGCGCCGTTGACGTAGGTGTGGTTGCGGCTGCCCGGCGCGGTCTCCTCCACCCACGCGCGGCCGTCCTCCTCGAAGGTGACCGTCGCGTGCCGCCGGGAGAGTGTGAGCAGACAGGAGAAGACGGCGGCGGTACGGGGGGCCCATTCCGGGTCGCGGCCGAGGCGCAGCGGACCGCCCGGGCCGTGGGCGATCTCCAGGGCGGGATCGGGGCAGACCAGCAGCAGCCGGGCGCGGCCGCTGCCGCAGGAGGGGCACGGGTAGCGCCCCTCGGTGAGCCGGCCGCGGCAGTTCCAGCAGCCTTCGGCGGCCTGTGGCTCCGGTTCCGGGCCGGGGTCCGGGCCGGGGTCCGGTTCCGGCTCGGGCACCGGCCCCACCGCCGGGGGCGGCACCGGGACCCAGCCGCCGCGCCCCCGTCGCGCGCCCCGGCTCACGACCGCTCGCCGGGCGCGTCGGACGCGTCGGAGAACCGCAGGTCCAGCGCGGCTGTGCCGTCCTCGTCGAGCCGGACGCCGGTCACGGTCACGGAGGTACCCTCCAGCACCCCCCGGTCGAACAGCTCCCGGGCCAGCGGGTTGATCAGATGGGTCTCCAGCAGCATCCCGATGCCCCGCCCGCCGTTGTCGGAGTCGGCGGTGCAGTGGGCGGAGAGGGTCCGGTGGGCCTCGCCGGAGAGCCGCAGCCGGACGCCCCGCTCCTCCCGCAGGACCCGCTGGATGTTCCCCATCTGGGAGTCGAAGATCTCCGTCGCGACCTCGGCCGGGATGTAGTCGAAGACCACCACGTTGCCGCCCAGCCGGTTCAGCAGCTCGGGCCGGCCGATCTCCTCCACGAAGTGCTGTTTCACATTGGCCAGGATGATCTTCTCCAGCTCGTGGTACGGCATCCCCGGCACGGCCTTCTTCCCGCCGCCGCTGTCGCCGTCGGACCGGCTCCGCACCCCCAGATTGGAGGTGAAGATCAGCACGCACTCGCTGAAGTAGGTGGTGACGCCCTGCCCGTCGGTGAGCCGCCCGTCCTCCAGCACCTGGAGGAACTTGTCCAGCACTCCGGTGTCGGCCTTGTCGATCTCGTCGAACAGCACCACGCGGAAAGGGTCGTTGCGCACCGCCGACGTCAGCTCGCCGCCCGCCTCGTACCCCACGTATCCGGGCGGTGCGCCGATCAGCCGGTCGACCGAGTGGGCGGCGGAGAACTCACTCATGTCGAAGCGCAGACAGGCGTCCTCGGTGCCGAAGAGCACGGTGGCCACCGACTTCGCCAGCTCGGTCTTGCCGGTCCCGGTCGGCCCGGCGAAGAAGAGCACTCCGCGCGGGCGGCTGCCGGGGTGGGAGGCCTGCGCGCCGGAGAGGCCGAGGGCCGCGCGCTTGAGGATGTCGAGGGTCTTGGCGACGGCCTTCTCCTGGCCCTTCACCCGGCTCCGGATGTACGCCTCCCCCTCTCTGATCTGCTCGCGGAGGTAGGAGGCTCCCCAGGGGTTGTCCTCGACGCCGAGCTGATAGACGCGCACGGCGTCGCGCATGGCGGAGAAGGGCAGCCCCCGGTCGAGCGCCATACGGGTGCTCTCGCGCATCGCGCGCAGCGTGAGACCGGCGGTGGCCCGGGCGAAGGTGTCCACCTCGTGCTCATGGTCGTCGGGCGCGTGGCCGGGCCGCTTGTCGAGACTCACCGGCCGCTCGGTCTCTTCGGTGTGCCCGGTGTGCCCGGTGTGCCCGGTGTCCTTGGCGTGCTCGGCGTGCTCGGCGTGCTCGGCGGCGAGCAGCCGGGCCATCCGCCGCCGGGCGCCCAGGTCGGGCAGGGGCAGCCCGATGGTCCGCACCCGCTCGCTGCCGGCCACCAGCCAGGTGGGCAGCTCCCGTTCGCCGTCGGCCAGCCAGATCACCGGGTTGAAGAGCCGGCGTCCGGTCTCCGGGTCGGTGAGCGGCTGCGCGTCCTCGGCGAGTTTGAGACAGCCGAGGAAGAAGTCCCGTTCCGGTTCGCTGAGCCGGGTGACGTCGGTGGGGATGCGGGCGGCGTAGTCGATCAGCAGCACCGCGCGGTACGGCTCCTGCCGCTGCCCGGGCCGCCCGCCCGGGTGGGCGGCCCGGGGCGGCCACCCGCTGACGATCGAGCGCAGTACGCCCTCGGTGTCGGCGAGCTGCCCGGCCGGACCCGGGGGCCCCGGGCGCGCGGGCCGGGCGGCCCCCTCGCCGCTGTGCAGCAGCGCCCGCACCTCCTCGGCGGCCGGTCCGGCGACCACCGTGAACCCGTCCACGATGTCGTAGCGGACGAGGACTTCGTACCCCTCCTGCCAGAGCGCGTTCCACAGCACCTCGGTCAGGGTGTGATGGGCGTCGTACGTGCGTCCCGGGCCGCCGTCGTCGGGGTCGGCGTCGTGGCGTACGAGGTGGATGTCGCGGATGTTGCCGTGCAGGACGTACTGGGAGTGGACGCTGAGGGTGCCGGTCACTTCCTCGGCGAAGGCGGGCAGTTCGCGTTCGCGGACCCCGCCGGGCTCGGGCGGTCCGCTCATGAGCGGCGCTCCTGTCCGGGACGGCCGGGACGGTCGGGACGGTCGTGGTGGCGGGTCCTGGGGCCGGGCCGGTAGACCGTATGGGAACGGGTCGTTTCGCGCGGTACGGGCCGCTCGGGGACCGGGTCGAAGGTGAGGCGCAGCGGGAGCCCGGCCCGCTCGGTCAGCCGCTCCAGGGCCGTGAGCTGCCCGGCGGCCTCGGTGCAGCGCCGCCAGTCGAGGTCCCGGTCCGCGTCGGTCTCCTCGCCGGGGTCCCGCTCGCGGTGCATGGTGACGACCCGCGCGGTCCCGCCGCTCACCAGGAGGCGGAGCCAGTGCTCGTCACCCCAGCCGGGCGGGGTCCAGTCGACGGTGGTGGTTCCATCGGTCCCGGCCGTGCCGCTGTCGGCGGGCCGCTCGGCCGCCGGGTCCCCGCTCGCCTCCCGGGCCGCCGCGCGGATCACCTCCGCCGTATACAGCCGCTGGAGCAGCTCGGTCCGCTCGCCGACCCGGGCGGCGACCCGGGTGCGCAGGGTGTCGCCGAGCGGCTCGCCCCGCTCCAGGACCCGTTCCAGCGCGGCGATCTCGCCGTCGGCGGCGGGCAGATCGACGGTGCCGTCCGGCGGGGTCCGGCGGAGGAAGTCGAGCTGCTGGGCGGCCCATTCCCCGTCCGCCCGCAGGCGTTCGGCGGCCCGGGTCATCCGCTCGGCGAACCGTCCGGCCTCGCGCAGATGCCTGCGGGCGGCGGCGGGGCGGGCGGTGACCACTCCGGCCGCCGCCGTGACCATCTCCTCCAGCAGCCGGTAGTCCGCGAGGGGAAGGTCCCGGGGGAGCCCGGCGAGCAGCTCCCCGCCCAGGCGCAGCACTTCCTCCTCGGAGAGCGCGTCGGCCGGGGGCGGTACGGAGACCTCGGCGGCGGCCCGGTCGGCCCCGGTCCGCTCGTACTCCGTCAGCGCCCGCCGCCGCCGGGCGCGCAGCCGGGTGTGCCAGTCGCTGTCGCCGCTGTCGCCGCTGTCACTGCCGTGGCCGCTGCGACCGCTGTCGGAAGCGGCCCCGCCCGCGGCCTCCATCGTCGCCCGCGCGAAGGCGGTCTCCGCGTGGCGCAGCGCGGTCCCGGTCTCGGCCAGCCGCTGCCACACCTCCGTCAGTTTCATGCCCACGGGGTTCAGCGGCGGTGGCAGGTCCGGCGGGTCGGGCGGGCCGTCGGGCCCGGATCCGGCCGGTGGCCCCGCCCGCCGGATCCGGGCCCGCAGCGCGGCGAGCCGGGCGTTGGTCCGCGCGGCGGCGAAGACGGCCTCCCGCCAGCACTCGGCGGACTGGGCCGCCGTCAGCCGCTCCTGCCGCAGAGCGGCCTGGGACTCGGCGGCCCGGACGGCGGAGGCGGCGAGGAGCTGGGCCCCGGCCATGGCGGCCCGTCCGGCGAGCAGCGCGCCGCTGAGCGAGCCGAGGCCGATCAGGGCGGGCAGCAGCAGCTCCTGCGCCTGGTCCAGGGCGGAGTCCAGCAGCTTGCCGCCCGCGTCGGCGACGGAGAAGTCCGGGATCACGTCCGGGATCACGTCCGGGATCACGTCCGGGATCACGTCCGGGATCACGTCCGGGATCCCGTCTGGGACCGAGAGCCGGGGGAGGGCCCCGGAGACCGCGGTGTCGGCGACGGCCTCCGACACCGCGTCCGACACGGTCCCCGTACCCGCGTCGGCGGTGCCGGTGAGCGGGGAGGCGGGGAAGTCCACCTGCGCCATGACCTGTTCGACGGTGGGTATGACCAGCGCGCCGCTCATCCGATTCCTCCTCCGTGTGCTGTGGGTCCTGTTGTTCCTCCGCCCGTGCCGCCGCGCAGGTCGGAGAGGTGCAGATGCCAGCGGTGCAGCCTGCGTACGGTCCACCAGGCGAGCCCGGCGACGGTCGCGGCGGGCCAGAGCCAGGCCGCGTACACCAGCGTGAGCAGGAGCAGTCCGAGCGGCGGCAGGATCAGCAGGCCCCGGACCGGGAAGCGGGACCCAGGCTGCCGGACGAAGCGGGCGAAGGGCAGCGCGCGGTCGATCACCAGCCCGGCGAGCGAGCGGTCCGGGTGGTAGGAGGGGCTGCCGATGCGGTACGCGGTCCACAGTTCGAGGGCGAGCACGGCCGCCGAGCCGGGGACCGCCAGCAGCCAGCCGGTGAGGACGCTGCGCTGGTCCGCCAGGCCGAACACATCGCTGAGGCCGATGACGAAGATCCAGGGGAGGATCAGCGCCGCGGCCCCGCCGACGGCCCAGCCGAGGGTGGCCGGCAGGTCCTGGCGGCGCAGCCACAGCGCCGCCGCGTCCAGGTCCCGCCGCTGCCGCAGGACCGCGCGGTCGGCCTCGTACCGGGCCTGCGCCTCCCAGGACTCGCGCTCGGCGAGGAAGGCGAGGCGCAGGCCGAGATGGGTCCGTACGTCGTCGGTCTCGTCCGCCACCAGCCTGCGGTACCAGCCGACCGGTCGCGGCAGCCGCCCGAGCACCTCCCGCGCGGGATCCGCGAGTCTGCCCCGGCTCCGCTCGGGCTCGGCGGCCAGCGACAGCAGCGCGGCCCGGCGCGCCTCGTCCAGCCGGGCGGCGGTGCGGACCTCGTCCCTGACCCGCGCGGGCCAGCCGGACTCGGCGATCAGCTCGTCGACGCCGTGCTCCCAGCGGGAGAGCGCAGAGATCCACCGCCGGTGCACCCCCTGGAGGCCCTCGCCGCCCGGCCGGTGCTCCAGCAGCGGCAGGATGGTGTGCGCGCCCAGGTCCGCCACGACGGAGCGGGCGAAGGCATCGCCCCGGCCGGCCTCCCGCAGCAGTTCCCGCAGCCCGGCGCGGTCGAGCGGCACCCCCCGGTAGGAGGCGTCGAGCGTCGGGCCGAGCCAGGAGATCAGCCGTACCAGGGTCGCGGGCCCGGGCTCGTGCGCCAGCAGGCCCAGCAGGGCCGTCAGCTCACCGGCGTCCCGCCCGGGCGCGCCCTCGAACTGCCGCAGCCAGAGGGTGAACTCCTCCCGGCCGCGCCGTCCGGCCAGGGCCGCCCCGGCGCGCCGCCAGTTCTCGCCGAAGGCCCTGGCGAGCCGCGCGGGGCGGGTGTACTCCTCGCCGAGGAAGGCGTACGGCGCGATGCCGGGGCTCCGCTCCGGATCCGGACCCGGGTCCGGGGCCCCTGCGGTCCCGCCCGGCTCGGCCGGCTCGGCCGGGGCGACCGGCGGGGAGCCGCCGGCCAGCCACTCGGCCACTTCGGCGGAGCCCCAGCGGTGATCGGGGTCGCGGGTGAGCAGCCCCCGGCAGAGCAGCAGCAGCCGGCGGTCGGCGATCCGGGAGAGATCGGGGGCGCGGGAGCTGATCTCCTCCCGGACGAAGTCGTTGTCGGTGTACGGGACGGGGTGCCGGCCCCCGGCCATCTCCGCGACGATCATGCCGAGCGACCACCAGTCGGCGGGCGGATGGACGAGCTGGTTGCGCAGCGAAGCCTGCGGCGACATGTAGAGGGCCGTGCCCGCCCAGCGCTCGCCCCTCAGGAACCGCTCCTCGGGGGCGTGCGCCGAGACGCCGAAGTCGACCAGGACCAGCGAGGGTTCGGCCGGGTCCAGACTGCCGAGGACGACATTGGCCGGGCTGAGGTCCCGGTGCACGATGCCCAGTTCGTGCAGGGCCGTCAGGGCCTGGTGCAGCTGTTGTACGACCCGGCGGGTGAAGTCCGGGCCGGCCGGTCCCGCGCCGTCGCGCAGCCGGGTCGCGAGGTCGGTCTCGCCGTAGGAGGGGGCGAGGTCGTAGGGGTGGCCGTCGGCCCCGGTGAGGCCGGTCTCGCCGTAGTGGGTGAGATGCGGCAGGGCGCGCTCCCGCAGCGGCCCCCACACCAGCGGGTCCGGGGCGTGGTCGCGGTCGTACCACTTGAGGACGTGGGTGCTGCCGTCGCCGATGTCCTCGACCCGGAAGACGGCGGCCTGGTAGGCGTGTTCCGGGCGGCGCAGCACGGCCCGCAGCCGGAAGCGGTCGCGCAGCGAGAGCGGAAGCTGTCCGGTGTCGCCCCGGGGCGGGCCCGCGCCGGGAGGGCCGCCCGCGGTGTGGCTCTCGTGCTCGGTGGGCGGCGGCGGCTCGGGGCCCTCGTACTCGGTGGGAGGCGGTGGCGGAGGCGTCGGTGGCGGTGGCGTCGGCGGGTTCGGTTCTGATTCTCGTTCCGGTGGAAGGGTCACATCAGTCACCTCGTACACGGGCGGGCCGATTCCGGGCGCGGGTCTTCCCGTACCGCATTCCGCGATCGGGGGAACCGGTTCCGTCGATCGCCGCGAAACCGCTCCGGAACCCGGCCCGGCATCGGTGTCGGTGTCGGTGTCGGTGTCCAAACCCTCCCCGGTGCGGCGGCGGGAATGCGCGGAGCACCTGCGGAGCAAATACGGAACAGTGCGTTCGGCGACCGGGGCGATGGAATTGGACCGCGTGGTTCCGCCAAATCCCCTGCGGTATCGCGGCGATGGTAGCGAAACAGCGCCAATCGGGAGAGGGATTTCCACGCTTCTCATGGTTTCCCGCATTTCCCCCGGGAGCGGGAGCCGCCTGTGCTACGGGGCCGAGCGGCGGCCCGGTCGCGGCGGGTGCGAATCCGTACGGTCCCGTAGCGCGAAACCATCGCCCCGGCAGCGCGTGCTCGCTAGCCTGGTCGCCATGAGTCAGGAGCAGTCGCCCGTCAGTCTCCCCTCCTACGACCAACTCATCGACGAACTGCGGATACTGCGCCGCATCGGCCTGGCCGGACTGCGCGGGGCCGACTTTCCGGCGCTGCGCGCGGCCGCCCTCGCCGGAGGCTTCAGCGCGGGCCCCGACAGCGTCCCGGCGGGCATCGAGGCGCTGCTCGGGGAGGCCGTCCGGCGGCTCGGCGAGAAGGATCTCCTCGGCCGCGCCGCGGCCCACGCCTTCGGGCTGCTCCCCGACCGCCGGGGAGACCCGGCCTATGAGCGCCGCAAGGCGGCGGCGGGGGTGTACGGGGTGACCCCCGAGCGGTTCCGCAAGCACCAGGAGCCGCAGGTCGTCCAGCAGCTCGCGGAGGCGGTGCTGGCCGTGCTGCGGAATCCGGTGCGGGAGCCGGCCCCCGCCTTCACGGGCCAGAACAGGGGCGGCGGCCTCAGGACCGCCGGTCTCGAACCGCCGCTGCGGGTCGAGCGGGTGCCGGTGGACGCCTCCACCAGCTTCACGCTCCATGTCTCTCCCATAGAGCTGCTGCGGGACATCGACATCCTCGTCTCCTCGGAGAACGTCTATCTGGAGATGTCCAAGACCTTCCGCCCCACGGTCTCCGGCTCGCTCCGGCTGGCCGCCGCCGTGCGCGACCCGGCCGGGGAGATCGTGGACGACGTCCTCGTCCGGGAGCTGGGGGACTGGCTGCGCGCCAACGGCCGCCCGGGGCTGCCGGTGCGCTCGGGCACCGTGGTGCCCACCTCGCCGGGGGCGCTGGCCGCGCGCGGGGTGCGGCGGATCTACCACGCGGCGGTGGCCACGCCCTACGAGGACACCTACCGGGTCGGGCCGGAGAGCATCGCCCGCGCGGTGGCCTCCTGCTTCGCGCTCGCCCGCGAGGAGGAGGCGAGGGAGGGCCGCCGGCTCTCCTCGCTCTGCTTCCCGCTGCTCGGCGCGGGCCGCGGCGGGCTGACGCCCGTGGTCAGCGCGACCTGGCTGCGCTGGGCGATCCGCGACGAGCTGGCCCGGGACCCGGACCGGCAGGTGCACATGGTGGTCCGGGACCGGGAGATGGCGCGGGCCGTCGGCGCGCTCTGAAGCCCCCGCGCGGCCCCGGGGGCTCCCGGCGGGACACGGCCTACGGTCGCCAGCTGCGCCTGTCGAGCCGGATCCCCGCGCGGGCCAGCCGCCTTTCCAGCGCGGCGAGTTCACCGCGCAGGGGCACCCCGTACAGCCGTACATCGCTCTCTCCCTCGGCCAGATGGGTCTGTAGTCGGGGGCCCTCGTCGGTCCGCTCCAGATGCGCCGCGTACCGCGCCCGCCCCAGCTCCGTGCGCGGCCGCAGCCGCTGGTTCGCCGAGCCCCGCCACACCAGCGCGGTCGGCTCGGCGATCCGGAAGCGCCCGGTCACCAGGGCGTCCGCGAGGCGAACGGCGGCCGTGCGCGACGGATTCCGGTCGATCTCCTCGTCCTCGTACCCCGTGTAGAGGAGGAGATCGGCGGCCCGGGAGCCCGCCGCGAGCGCCTCGTCCCGGATCGCGGCGGCCCCCGCGAGCAGCGCGCCGAGCCCGGCCGGCTGATCCAGCGGCTCGCCGCCGCTGACGGTCAGCCCGTCGGCCCCGGCGGCCAGCGCCGCGCGCCAGAGCGCCAGCAGGGACGGCACCGGGTGGCCGGAGCCGCCCAGCGGGTCCCAGGTGTGCCGGGACATACAGCCCGGACAGGCCAGGGCGCACCCCTGGAGCCAGACGACGAACCGGCGGCCCGGCCCCAGGGTCCGTACCGGGAAATGCGTCCCGCTGATCCGCAGCGAAGCCCCAGCAGCCCCTTTCGCAAGGGCAGCCCCACCAGTTTCTAATTCCCCTGTGGTCCCATTCCTTTCGGCGGATCCGCCGGGTCCGATGACTCCGTCCATCCGGCCTCTCCCTTTCCCCGGCCGCCGTGTTCCCCCAATTCCATGATCGGCAGAACTCCGGCCCCGGAACCATTTCAGTATGGCCCGCTCCGGGACGCCGGTACGGGCGTTCTCCGGTCGGCTTCCGGGCGACTTCGGGAGGGTTACGGAAAAGGGGCGTTCACGGGTACGGAAGGGGGAAACCTCCGCTACGCTCCTGCCAGTTGTCGCCACCGCCCGACGGTGACTCCGCCGGGGGCGGAGACGGAACACCGGATCCCTGTCCGGTCCGGATCAGAGCCGAACTCCCGTTCGCGTTCCCGTGGGGGCGGTATCGCGCGACAGTCTCCGTCCGGCGTGTGCGAGAACGGCGAACACCTCTCAGTCCGGCGGCGTGGAATTCACCGCCGGGGAAAAACGGGGGAAAGAAATCCATGATCAGATCCGACAGCGTCAACACGGTCGCCCGGCAGGGCGCCCTCGGCCCCTTCGCCCGCACCGCCGCCGCCCGGCGCGGCAGGCGCGACGGGGCCCGGGGCGTCCCCCGGGTGCCGCTCGCGGCGGCGGGCGCGGCCCCGCCCGGGATCGGCACCGGCACCGGCACCGGCATCGGTGCCGTGCCCGTCCCTCTCGCCGTCCTGCCCGACACCGATCCCGTCCTGCTGACCCCCTATGTGACCGTGGTGCGTCAGACCGCCCGCCGCGCCACCGAACAGCTGCGCGCCACACTGATCCGCCGGGAGCACGGCCTGCTCACCCGGCTGCGCGCGGAGTCCGTACGGGTCGTCACCCAGTACGACGTGCGCCTGGACCCGATGCCCGCCGCGCTGGCCCGCTACGGCCACTGGGTGGGCCAGTGGCGTACCAGCACCGATGTGTGCCGCTCCCGGGCCCAGGCGGTCGTCGACCGGTCCAATCAGCAACTCGCCTGCTACTGGGAGGGCTTGTGCGCCTCCCATCAGCAGCTCTCCCGGCTCGGCCGGGGGCCGGGGCCGGACTGGCTGCCCGGCCGGATGGAGCTGGACGAGAGCTGGCGGCGGCCGGAGACCTGGCTGCTGGACGACGACGCGGACGCCGGTACGGCGACCTCCCGCGCCCTGCGCATCCTCGACCGACAGAACTCCGGCTCCGCCGGGGGGAGGACCGCCCGATGAACCCTCGCCCGCATCCGCACCGCCGTTCCGCCGCTCTCGGGAGGGCCGCCCGCCGGACCCTTCCCGCGGCGCTGGCGCTCGTACTCCCCCTGACCGCCACCGTCTCCTGCGGACTCAACGACGAACCGGAGCGCCACACCCGCGCCTGCGGGGTCGTCGTCGACGGCTCGGGATCGGCCGCCGCCACCAAGGACGGCTTCGACGCCGAGGCCAAACTCCGCGCCAAACTGGAGAAGTTCCTCGCCGACAACGAGTGCCGCACCGCCTACTTCGCCCCCATCACCCGGGTCTCCCAGGCCTCCAAGTGCCAGATCTCCGAGATCGACCTCGACCCCGACCTGCCGGGGACCGCCGACCGGGACCGCACCAGGACCGCGCTGCGCGCCGCCGCGCTCACCGGCGCGCGCAAGCTGCTGAAGTGCGCGCAGAAGGAGGAGCCCGGCTCCGACGTCATCGGCGGACTCGCCCGGATCGCGCTCTCCCGGCCCTCCGGCGAGGACCGGTCCTTCTCGCTGCTCGTGGTCAGCGACTTCCAGCAGAACGACCCCGAATTCCGGCTGGGACGCCAGGACCTGAGCACCGGGGCCCGCCGCGAGGCCGCCGTGGACACGCTGCTGAAGTCCCACGACATCCCGGATCTGGCGGGCGCGGACATCCATCCGGTCGGCTACGGAATGAAGTTCGACACCAAGACCTCGCGCTACCGGCAGTTCGACGCCTTCTGGACAGAGCTGCTGGAAGGGAGGATGAAGGCCCGTGTCCACACCACCTACCGTTGACGGCGAGGAGCCCCGCCGCCTCCGGGTCCGCCGCCCCGACCGCCGGGACCAGGGCCGGGACCGCCGGGGCCGGGGCCGGGACCGCAGCGGCCCCCGCCGCTTCCCCGACGGCTCCCTGCCGCAGCCCGGGCCCGTCGAGCCCGACGCCGTACGCGCCCGGGACTCCGCCCGGCTGCTGGACCGGGCCCGGAGCCTCGGCGCGAAGGCGGCCTCCCGGCGCGTCTTCGACCCCTGGGTGCTCAACAGCCCCGACCGGGTGCCCTACTTCGCCGAGCTGGCGAGCCTGCGGGACCGGGTACGCCGACAGCTCGCCGCCGAGGACGCGCGGGCCGACGAGGACGCCGCCCTGGAGGCGAGCCGGGTACGGGCGGCGGCCGCGGCGGCCGACGAGCGGCTGATCCGCGCGGGCGTCCGCCGGGCACGGCTGGAGGAGCGCCAGGCCGTGGCCGTCGGCCAGCTCGACCGGCTCGCCCGGCGGGCCGACCGCTGGAACGCCTTCCGCGACCGGGTCCGGGCCGGGTTCGACGCCCGCCGGGCCCGCGCCGCCGCCCTCAGCACCCCCACTGGCCCCACTGGCCCCGACGGCCCCGACGAGACCGCGGGCCACGGCCGCCCCCGCTGGCAGGCGCTCCCCGACGACCAGGGCCGCGCCGCCGACCCCGACTTCGGTGCCGGCTTCGGTGCCGACTCCGGCTCCGGCGCGCACGCGCTCGGCGCGCGGGCCGCCTGGGAGGGAGCCACCGCCCGCCCGGGCATGTCCCGCCGGGGCCGCGCCGGACTCCTCGGACTGCTCGCCCTGGTCGAACTCCCCGTCTACTACGTCGTCTTCCAGCAGCTCCACGGCACCGGCGACCTCGCCGCCGTACTCTCCGTCAGCCTCACCCTCGCCGTCTCCACGGTGATGATCCTCGCCCCGCACATCGCCGGCCGGATCCTCCGCCGCCGCTCGGCCACCGGCGCGATCCGGCTCGCGGCGATCCCCGCCCTGGCGCTCGTCGGGGCCTGGGGATACGGCGCCTGGACCCTGGGCGAGCTGCGCTCCAAACTCGTCTTCCGCGAGGAGCAGCCGCTGGTGGTCTCGCCCGACGTGGAGGCGATCACCCCGCCGAGCCTGGCCGAGTCGCTCAATCTCTCGCCCGACAGCGTCTCGCTCATGTTCATCGCCCTGCTGCTGCTCTCCGGCGGCATCGCCTTCCTGCTCGGCCTCGGCGACGAGCACCCCTATCTCGGGGCCTACCGCGACAACGCCGAACAACTGCGGAGACTGGAGCGGGAGACCGAGGAGGACGCCGCCGGCGCGGAGCGCGCCAAGCAGGCCGAGGCCGCGCTGCCCGCCCGGCTGACCGCCCGCCGCGCCGCCCAGGACGCCCGGCTGGACGCCGTGGCCGATCTGTACGAGGCGGCGGCCCACGCCTATCTCGACGGGGTCGCGGGCGAGTCCGGCGACCCGGCGGTCACGGAGGCCGCGATGCGGCTGTCCCGCCAGTGGCCGCTGCTGCCGCGCTGACCGCGAGCGACGCCGGCGACGCGAGCGACGCGAGCGACCGACCGCGAAGGAGCTACGTGACGATGAGTACGCCGACACCGGCACCGCCGCACTACATCCTGATCACCCAGTGCCTCCAGAACGACTTCTTCCTCAACCCGGAGTGCGGCCTCGCACTGCCCGACGGCGCGGTCTCCAAACTGCTGCTCGGCGGCGACGGGACCACCGCCCCCCTCCGGGGCCCCCTGACCCGCGCCCAGCTCGCCCGCTCCCCCCTCGCCCGGTTCCTCGACGCCACCGTCGGCTCCCGGACGCGCGGTCGCGGCGACGGAGTGCTCCACCTGGTCAACATCCGCGACTGGCACCTCCCGGGAGAGGCGTACGACCTCGAACGACGCCAGTACGGAGCCCACTGCGAGGCGGGCACCTGGGGCGCGCGCTACCTCGACGGCCTCGGCGAGCTGCTCGACCCCGCCGAGCCCGAAGGCGGCCGGAACGGCCTGCTCCAGGTCCACCATGTCCTCTCCGACACCCTCTTCGACTTCCAGCACGCCGAAGGCGGCGTCCCCACACCGGGAGAGCGCTCGGCGCTGACCGGGCTGCTCGACCGGCTGCTCGGCGACGGGCGCGCCGAGACCGCCCATGTCGTGGTGATCGGCGTCCTCACCGACATCAAGATCCAGCTGCTGCTGACCGGCATCCGCTCCCGCTACGGCGTCCGCCGCCTCGCCGTCTGCGACCCGCTCACCGCCGGCCGGACCCTGGAGCACCACCTCGACGCGCTCGGCTTCTGCGAACGGGTGCTCCGCGTCGAGATCATGACCTCTCTGACCGCCACCGCCCGCTTCCTGGGCTCCCGCCCGGAGGACACCCGGCGCCTCCCCCGGGCCGGGCCTTCCCCGTACGCGAGCCACTCCGCGTACCTCCGCGACCGGCAGAGCGTCCTCTCCTACGAGGACGCCCGGCTCCGCGACTACCGCGACCAGTCCTCGGAACGACTCCGCCGGGCCCGGCTCACCATCGGCTTCGCCAGCAGATTCCTCCTCGGCCTCGGGGCGGGGCTGCTACTGATCTCGCTCCTGCTCTCCGTGCTGAGCGTCCTCTTCCCGCACCGCTTCGGCTGGCAGATCCCGGCGCTCGCCGGGCTGCTGGGCGCGGGCCAGATCGTCACCCTGTTCTTCACCCGCCCCGTCAGATCCGTCCAGGACGCCCTCGCCGAGGAGACCGTCTACCGCATGATCCTGGAGAGCCGCAGCCTCAAAATCGCCCTCGCCCGCCACCACATCACCACCGCCGACGCCCTGCGCCGCCACGGCGACCCCGCCCGCCGGCTCGCCGCGCTCCAGAGCCAGCTGGAGATCCTCGAACAGATCGACACCGCCGACTTCGACCGGCTGAAACGCCTCGGCATCACCCCGGACCCGCCGGACCCGCCGGAGACCCTGAACGCTCCCGAGCCCCGACAGCCCCGAGCACGCCGCAACGGCCTCCGCAGCCGCCGCCGTACGGCCCGGGCTCCCCGGTGACCGCACCGCTTCGGCGCTGAAGGCTCAGTCCTGCTTCTTCTCGCCGTCGTCGAAACGGACGTCCAGCACCGCGTCCAGCTCCCGCGACCACGTCTTGAGGTCGGCCCTCGACGGCGCCTCCACCTCGTTCTGGAACCACCGCTGGGGCGAGGTGTAGACCGTCACACTGAAGCGACGGCCGAATCTCGGCGTGTCGAACTCCACCGCCTTGATCTCACCCCACCCGAACCGCGCCTCCTCCGTGTCCAGCCGGAACACCACTCCGCCCCGGTCCGCCACGATCGCGCCCCGCCGGTCCGACACCTCGAAGACAGGCCCGCCATCGGCCCCTTCCGCCTCCGCGACGGCCTCCTCCGGCTCCCCCTCCGGCGCACTGTCCGCCTCGGGCTCCTCGGACACCTCGGCCGCCTCGGGCACTTCCGGCGCCCCGGGCACCCGGTCCTCGGGCTCCTCGGCGGGGCGCGCGGGCATGAGCCCGGGGATGAACGCCGGGTCGACTCCGGCCGCGTGGGTCGGCGGGCTGCTCGGTCCTATGTGCTTCTGCTCCACGGCGAGCAGTATGGCGGACAAACCTGTGCCGGCAACCGCCGGGCGGCCCACAAGCTGTGAGTACGGGGTGAATCGCCCCCGTTCGGCAGGGTCCCGGGCACCCGGGCACCCGGGCACCCGGGCACCCGGGCACCCGGGCACCCGGGCACCCGGGCACCCGGCGTCCGCGCCGGTCGCCCCGCCGCTCAGATCGCGTACCGCCATGTCGTGAGCATGTGCGCCCCGTACCAGCTGCCGAAGAGCGTCGACATGGTGAGGACGACGACCACGCTGCGGTCGCTCGCCCGGGCCAGGGCCCGGGCGAGGGGGATGAGGAAGAGGACGGCGGGGACGAGGAGGCGGAGTTTGGAGTGGTAGAAGTTGCTCTGGCCCAGGGTCAGGACGAGCACGGTCGTGCCGTAGACGAGGAGCGGGGGCCAGGCGTCGCGGCGCCAGGCGAGGGCGGTGGCGCAGACGGCGGCGATGAGGAGGACGGCGGTGCTGAGGGGGACCCATTCGCCGCTGCGGAGGAAGGCGCCGGTGAGGAAGTCGGCGAAGGCCGCGCCGTTGTCCCAGTGGGTGCCCCAGCCGGCCTGCTGGATCTCGAACCAGGCGTTGAGCTGGCCGGAGCGATTGCCGACCCAGGCCAGATAGGCGGGGGTGCCCGAGCAGGCGAGGGCGAGGGCGGCGAGGGGGCGCCGGGAGAGGCGGCCCGTGCGGCGGATCTCCAGGAGGACGGCGCAGGCGAGGGCGAGGACCAGGGCGAGGGCGGCGGGGCGGGTGAGGCCGGCGAGGAGGGCCAGGGCGCCGGCGGTGAGCCAGTGCCGGCGGTGGGCGAAGAGGAGGGACGCGGCGGCGAGCGCGAGGAAGAGGGACTCGCTGTAGGCCATCAGGAAGGTGAGGGCCATGGGCTGGGCCCCCGCCAGCAGGACGAGGCCGATGGTCGCGGTGCGCGGGCCGTACAGCCGGATCAGCAGCCGGTGCACGGCGAGGAGCGCGCCCAGCAGGGAGAGATGCGCGACGAGGAGGGCGGCCGAGCCGGCGTCGATGCCGGTCAGCCGGTGCAGCCACCGGGCCAGCAGCGGGAAGAGCGGGAAGAAGGCGAGGTTGTTGCCTGTCAGCTCGCCGTCCTGATCGCGGGTCAGACCGTGGGGGTAGCCGTCCTCGGCTATGGATATGTAGAGCAGCCCGTCCCAGGCCACCAGCCGCTCCCGGACCCCGGGGCCGTGCGGCGCGGTCATCGCCGCGAGGACCAGGAGATGGACGGCCGTGCTCACGGCGTAGACCGCCAGCACACTCCACGCCGTACGGGCGAGGCCCGTGTGCCGGGCCCCGGCGCGTACGCCGGTCCGCACCCCGGTCCGTCCCTCGGTCCGCCGCGCGGGCCGGGGCAGCGGGGCCGGGACCGGGGCCGGGGCCGGGGCAGGGGGCGGGCGGAGGTCGGTCTGAGTCTGGTTGGCCATCGGCTCCTCGCAAGGTCAGGTTCTTCCGGCCTTACGCGGGGGAGCGCGGACGGGGTTGACATATGAGACGCGCGTCACATCGAGCAGGGTCAGGGTGTCGGGCTGTGCTCCGGGGCCTCCGGGGCCTCCGGGGTGGTCGGAGCGGTCGGGGTGGTCGGAGCCGTGGCCGTTCCGACGGGCGGCGGGCTCTGCGTAGGCGACGGCTTACGCCCCTCGGGCGGGAGCGACAGACTCGCCTCCGGCGCGGCGGTCCCGCGCGAGGGCGTGGGCGGGCCGGTCTCCGGGGCGGGCAGGGGGTTCGCCGTGACCGGGATGTCCGCCGGCATCGTCGGCGGCCCGGGGGCGGTCCCGCCGCCGCCCGGGATCAGCAGCGCGGCCAGCGAGGCCGCCGCGCACAGGACGCCCGCCCCGGACACCGCGAGCCGCCGCCGGCGGCGGTGGGCGCGCGCTCTCGCGGCGATCGCCGGGACGCCCGTCGGCCGGGCCCGCCGCGCGGCCCGGTCGGCGGCCCGCCGCAGCTCGGCGGTCACCCAGTCGTCGTGGTCAGACTTCACTGCTCTCCCCGGAGTGCGAAGGGTGTTCGAGGGAATCGGCGAGTTTGGCGCGGGCCCTGGAGAGATGGGTCTTGACGGTGCCGGTCGAGAGTCTGGTCTCGGCCGCCACCTGCTCCACGGAGAGATCGCAGACATAGAAGAGCGCCGCGCACTGCCGCTGCCTGGGCGGCATCCGGCGCAGCGCGCGGCCCACGTCCACCATGCCCGGCTCCGGCCCGTCGCTCGCCAGCGGGTCGGTGCGCCTGCTCCACGCGCGCTGCCCGCGCACCACCCGCCGCCACCGGCTCACCGCGAGCCGCCAGGCCACGGTCCGCACCCAGGCCTCGGGGCCGAGGTCCCGTTCCAGCTGACGGCGTCTGTCCCAGGCGCGGACGAAGGCCTCCTGGACCACGTCCTGGGCCTCGTGGAAATCGCCGGTCATCACATAGAGCTGGCCCGTGAGCCGGTGGACCGAGCGCGTGTAGAACTCGGCGAACTCCTCCTCGGTCAAACGTCGGCTCTCCTCGCAGGCGATCGGGTACGCGCCAAACGCTACGCCCGCCTCCGTACACACGTCCGTACCCCCGTCCCCCCGTCCCCCCGTACCTCCCCCGTGCCCGGCTCAGCCCGGCGTGGCCGTCACCCGGCCCGTCGCGGCGGCGTTCACCAGCGCCGCGTGGTCGCGTTCGTTCTGGTCGGCATAGCTCTCCGCGAACTCGCTCAGCGCGCGGTCGAAGACGTCGCCCGAGCCCAGATAGGCCGCGATCGCGATCCGGTCGCCGGAGCGGGCGTGGGCGCGGGCCAGGGTCTGGCCGCAGAGTTCGCCGAAGACGCGCATACCGCGCGGGACCATGATCTGCGCGTCCACGATGCCCTTCCAGTCGTGCAGCTGGCGTACGTAGAAGTCGCGCCGCACGGAGTCGAGGCCCGTGACCCGGTCCCAGCCGAGGAACACATCGCCGACGGCCTGCATGAGCCGCTGCCCCGCGACCACCCGCCGGCCCTGGTTGTCGTACTCGCTCGCCCCCACATGGGCGGCGAGCACCGATTCGCCGGCCTCCTTGGCCTGGAGGATCAGCGGGTCCTCGTCGTCCTTGCCGAGGAGCAGCAGGACCCAGCAGCGGGTTCCGACGCTGCCGACGCCCACGACCTTGCGGGCGATGTCGGCGAAGCGGTATTGGCTGAGCAGATGGCGGCGCTCGGTGGACAGGGTCCGGGCGTAGCGCTCGACGAGGCCGTGCAGCTCCCGGACGAAGCGGTGCCGCTCCACCCCCTCCAGCAGGTCGTCGACCGGCACGAGCAGCGGCGGGTCGGCGGCGAACCGGCGCTCGCCGTCGACCAGGCGGGTGAGCTTTCCGAAGGCCTTGAGACTGTCGCGGGTACGGGCCTTCGCCATGGCCCGGCCGAGCCGGGTCCGCCCCCGGGAGCCGAGCCGCCCGGCCGCGACGGCCTGGAGCTCCTCCATGTCGGCGCGGTCGTACCAGACCGCCAGATTGCCCATGCCCGCGTACGCCCGCATCCGGGTGCGATAGGCCCCTACGGCCGCGCGGACGATGGCGGCCCGCTCCTTCGCCGGGTAGCCGTTCTCCCGGCCTGCGATGACGAGGCTGGTGGCGAGCCGTTTGACGTCCCACTCCCAGGGGCCGGGGAGGGTCTCGTCGAAGTCGTTGATGTCGAACACCAGCCGGCGTTCGGGGGAGCCGAGCAGCCGGAAGTTCAGCAGATGGGCGTCTCCGCACAGCTGGGCGGTGATGCCGGAGTCCGGGGTCGAGGCGGCCAGATCGTTCGCCATGATCGCGGCAGCGCCCCGATAGAAGCGGAACGGTGACTCCGACATCCGTCCGTAGCGGATGGGGACCAGCTCCGGCACCCTTACGGCCGACTGCTCCTCGATCAGGTCCACCGGGTCGGGCCGCCCTGTGGCGGGGGCGAACTCCGCGTGGGCCGATCTGGGGGACGCCTTGCGTGCCGCCCGGCCCCGGTCCGCCCGCTCTCGGGGTGTCGGGTGCGGTGGGTGCGCGCCCGGGCCGTCCTTGGCCTTGGTCATGGCTGGCCTCGTTTCCCGCTGCCCCCGTTTGTCCATTATGGGGTGCGGGCCCGGGGCCGCATCCCGGTCGATGGCGCGGGACCGTGCCCCGGCGCGGGAGCCGGGGCACGGGGTGCGCGGGCGGTGCTTTCGCTCAGAAACGCACGTCTGAGCAGGCGTAGAAGGCGTTCCCGGTGTTGGAGACGGACCACACGCCGACGATCAGATGCTTGCCGGACTTCCGGGGCAGGGTGCCCGAGTGGCTCACGGTCTCGTTCGGCTGGACTCCGCCGAACGGCACGGTGAGGAAGGGCTGCGGCTCCAGATCGGCGCGGGTGAGCCGCTTCGTGGGGTCGTAGCCGTCCTTGGTGATGTAGTAGCGGAAGTCGGCCGTGTTGTGGCGCGCGGTGAGCCGCCAGGTGAAGGTGTGGCTCTGACCGCTGCTCAGCTGGGTCGCGGGCCAGGCGCCGCCGCGCGGGTTGTCCAGTTCGGAGAAGCGGCCGTTGCCGCCGGAGCAGATCGCGCCGTCGGCGGGCCCGCTGCCGGGGAAGCCCTTGGGGCCCTCGACGCTCTGGGGCTCCCACACGATCTGACCGCAGCCGGTCACGGTGCCTTTGCCGCAGAGCTGCTGCCTGCTGATGGGAGAGTCGACATAGCCGTGGCCCTGCGCGCTGCTGGTGGTGGCGAGTACGGAGACGGCGGCGATACCGAGACCGAGCAGGGCTGAGCTGATCTTTCTGCGCATGCTTCGCTCCTGGGTGGGGGTGGAGGGTGCCAGGCTGGCGCAGTTCAGGTCTAGACCAAGTCCGAGGCTAGCTCCGTGACTTGAGCATGTCCATACCAATGCGGGGGGTTTGCGCTCAGGCGTCCGCCCCTGTGCCCCAGCGGTCCCGGCGGCACCACCGGCGGACCTGCGGGGCCGACCTGCCGACCGACCACCGACCGCCCCCGACCCGACCCCGGCCAAGCCCCCCGACCCGCCGACTGGGACCCACCAGCCGGCTCGTCGACCAATCCGCCGCCCGGTCCGCTCCGGATAACCCGGAACCATCCCGTCTGTCTGGAGAGGAACGCCGCGTGCCAGAAGCGGTCCATATCGGCCGGAACCCCTCGACCGGCCCGGATCTCGAAGAGCTGATGAGTCTGGTCGCGAGGGGCGACCAGCAGGCCTTCGCCACCCTGTACGACGCGGTGTCGGGCCCGGTGCTCGGGGTGGCGCGCAGCGTGCTGCGCGACCCCGCCCAGTCCGAGGAAGTCGCCCAGGAAGTGCTGACCGAGGCGTGGCGCACCGCCACCCGCTACCGCCCCGATCGGGGGACCGTCATGAACTGGGTGCTCACCCTCGCCCACCGCAGGGCCGTCGACCGGGTCCGCTCGGCCCACGCGGCGGCGGCGCGCGACGAGAAGGCCGCCCGGCTGGGGCACACCCCGGCCTTCGACCAGGTGCAGGAGGAGGTGGAGACCAGACTCGAACGCGAGCAGGTACGGCGCTGTCTGCGCACCCTCACCGAACTCCAGCGGGAGTCGCTGACCCTGGCCTACTACCGGGGGCTGACCTACCGCGAGGTCGCCGACATGCTCTCCACCCCGCTCGGCACGGTCAAGACCCGGCTGCGCGACGGACTCATCCGGCTCCGCGACTGCCTGGGGGTGAGCGTATGAGCGCCGTCGACGTCCACACGCTCTCCGGCGCGTACGCCCTGCACGCGCTGCCCGAGGACGAGCGGACCGCCTTTGAACGCCATCTGACCGGCTGTTCCCCCTGCGCCCAGGAGACCAGGGAGCTGGCCGCCGTGGCCGCCCGGCTGGGCCTGGCGCTCTCCGTCACCCCGCCGCCGGGGCTCAAGGCGGCGGTCATGGCCCGGATCGGCACGGTCCGGCAGGAGAATCCGCGTACGGCCCCGCTCCGGCGTACGGCCGCGCGCTCCCTCCCGGGCCGGGCCGCCGCGCTGTCCCACTGGGTGGCGGCCGCCTGTCTGGTGGCCGCCGCCGGGCTCGGCGGCGCCGCGCTGTGGCAGCACCAGGAGGCCGAGCGCGCCCAGGACCGGGCCCGGGCGGCGTCCGTCCGGCTCGACCGGCTCGCGGAGGTGCTGGGCGCGCCGGACGCGCGGACGCACCGGGCGTCGCTGCCCGGCGGCGCGGGCGGCACGGTCGTCGTCTCGCGGGAGCGGGACGGGGCCGTGTTCGCGGCCGACGGGATGGCCAGACCGCCCGCCGGCAAGGTCTACCAGCTCTGGTACGACGACGCCGGGACGATGCGGCCGGCCGGTCTGCTGGATCCGGAACGCTCCACCGAGGCGGTCCTGATGGCCGGGCCGGTGGACGGGGCGAAGGGCATGGGCGTCACCGTGGAGCCCGCCGGGGGTTCGCCCCGGCCGACGTCCGCGCCGCTGATGGCCATCGCGTTCGGCTGAGGGAGCCGGGGGCTTTCCGGCCGCCGGGCGCGGGACCAATCCGGACCGCGCCCGGCACCGGATTCCCTCTGTGAACCAGGAGCGGAAGACCTTGAAACGCGGGCTGCGGCGCACCGCGCCCGGCGCGCTGTCCGGTGTGCTCGCCGCGTATCTCTCCCTCTGCGTGGCCGAGCTGGTGTCGGCGGCGGTACGGCCCGAGGCGGGGCCGGTGGTCGCGGTCGGCGGCGCGGCCGTCGACCGTACGCCCGCGCCGCTGAAGGACTGGGCGATCCGCACCTTCGGCGAGAACGACAAGCTGGTGCTGGTCCTCGGCATCCTCGCCGTCCTGCTGCTGTTCGCGCTCGCGCTGGGGGCCGTCGCCGCCCGCCACCGCCGTACGGGCGCGGCCGGGGTCCTCCTCTTCGGCGCGCTCGGCGCACTCGCGGCGACCACCCGCCCCGACTCCACCGGCCTTCCGGACGCCCTCCCCTCCCTGGCCGGGGGTCTGACCGGAGCGGCGCTCCTGTACGTACTGACCTCGCGCCTCCCGGGAACCGGCCAAGGTGCGAGTGCGGCGGGACCGGCGGGCACGGCGGGCACGGGCGGCTGGGACCGGCGGGCGTTCATCGCCGCCGCCACGGCCGCCGCCGCCGTCTCCACCGGGGCCGGTGCGCTGGGCCGTTCGCTCAACGGGGCGAGCGGCCGGGACGCCGCCGTCTCCCGCGCCCGGATCGCGCTCCCCGCCCCCGGGTCGCCCGCCGCCCCCGTACCGCCCGGCGCACGGCTCCGTACCCCCGGCCTCAGCCCGTACATCACGCCCAACAAGGACTTCTACCGGGTCGACACGGCCCTCGTCGTCCCCCGGGTCGACATCGCCGGCTGGCGGCTGCGCGTCCACGGCGAAGGAGTGACCCGCCCGCTCACCCTCACCTACGACGATCTGCTCCGGCGCGAGCTGATCGAGCGGCACATCACGCTGACCTGCGTCTCCAACGAGGTCGGCGGCCCGTACACGGGCAACGCCCGCTGGATCGGCGTACGGCTGTCCGAGCTGCTCGCCGAGTGCGGGGTACGGCCGCCGTCCCGGGGCGGCCCGGCGGACCAGTTGGTGGCGCGCTCGGTCGACGGCATGACCATCGGCAGCCCGGTCGAGGACGTCATGGACGGCCGGGACGCGCTGCTCGCACTGGGGATGAACGGCGAGCCGCTGCCCTTCGCCCACGGCTTCCCGGTCCGGATGGTGGTGCCGGGGCTGTACGGCTATGTCTCGGCGTGCAAGTGGATCCGGGAGCTGGAGCTGACCACCTTCGCCGCTTACGACCCGTACTGGGTGAAGCGCGGCTGGGCCCGGCGGGCCCCGGTCAAGACCCAGTGCCGGATCGACACCCCCAAGCCCTTCGCCCGGCCCCGGGCGGGCACGGTGACGATCGCGGGGGTCGCCTGGGCCCAGCGGCGCGGCGTGGAACGGGTCGAGGTCCGGATCGACGACGGCCCGTGGCGGCCCGCCGACCTCGCGGCCCAGGACACCCGCGACACCTGGCGGCAGTGGTCCCTGCCCTGGCGGGCCACCCCCGGCTCGCACACCCTCACCGTGCGCGCCACCGACGGCGAGGGGCGGGTGCAGACGGCGGAACGGACGCGCACGGTCCCCGACGGGGCCAGCGGCCGGCACTCGGTGGTCGTGACGGTCGACTGACGGTCTCCCCGCTCAGGCATCCCGCTTCTCCTTGGTCCGCCACAGCCCCACCACCGACCCCACCAGCACCACGGCGACACCGGCCAGCGCCCCGCCGTGCGCGATCCCTTCGAGACCGGCGAAGTTGTTGACGTACACATTGGCCACGACGGAGGCGGCGAACGTCAGCCACAGGGCGATTCTCACGGGGCGGTCTCCTTGTGCACGCGGCGGGCCGGGCGGTCCGCCCGTCGTCCCAGCCCAGTCTGCCGCTCCGCCGACCGGCCGTGACACCCTGCCCGCACCCGTATCGACGGTGGAGCGGGCTCCCCACCCGCCCTACCCCTTCACCTCGCGCACCCACGCGGTGAGACCCGCCAGAAAACCCTCCCGCTCGCCGGGCGTCAGCCCGTCCAGCGCGCGCAGCAGCGGTTCGATCCGCCGGCCGATGAAGATCTCCAGCGGTACGCGGTACTCCTCGGCCAGCGACACCAGGATCCGGCGGCGGTTCGCCGGGTCCTCGGCACGCTTCACGATTCCGGCCCGGCTGAGCCCGCCGACGAGTTCGCTGGCGGTGGGCAGCGAGATCCGCAGCCGGGCGGCGATCTCGCCGACGGTCAGCGGCGGGCCGGTCAGCAGATGGGGGAGGACCGCGCCATGACGCGGGGTCAGCCCCTGGGACTCCATCGCCTCGCGCAGGGGGGCGGGCATCAGCCCCCGTACCGCCGCTTTTCGGTAGAAGGGCTCCAACAGCGGTACCAGGCCCACGAGGTGCAACTCTTCCGGGGTCGGCGTCCGGGGGCTCTTCCCGGGCTCTGGCGTGTGCTGCATACTGCGAGTGTAGATGGTTCGTATTTCCAAACTATTCGACAGTTGAAAGGTTGGTCATGTCGACGATCAGCTACAGCGACGCGGTCAACGACGCCCTGGAACGGCTGGAAGACCTCGGCTACGAGCGCGGCCAGGGCGTCGACCTCGCCAACCACGGCCCGATGGGGGCCGAGGCCCTCACCGTCCTCGGCCAGGGCGACCAGGTCGCCCACTGGGTGGGCCGCTACCGCCGGGCGATGGACCACCACGAACCGCCCGCCGCCCGCTTCGCCCTCGACCCCGCCGACGAGTCCTCCTGGCGCCCCGCGCTCGGCGCCTTCCACCGCGCCGGCGACTGGGAGGCGCTCTTCACCCGCGAACTCGCCGAAGCCCCCTGGCGCGAGGTGCTCGTCCGCTGGTGGCCCCGGCTGCTCCCGGGCCTCTTCGCCGGACTGACCCACGGCCTCATCCGCACCGCCCACGCGTTACGCGGCCTCCACACCACCGGCGGCACCCCCACCCGCCTCCAGCTCGACGAACTCGCCCGAGGCCTCGCCTACTGGGCCGCCCGCCACACCGAACTCCCCGGCTCCCCCGCCCTCCGAGGCACCCACCGCCTGCCCGACGCCGTCGCCACCCTGCCCCGCGTCCCCTCCGACGGGCCCCTGCGACCGCCCGCCGTCCGCCACCGGCTGGACACCCTCGCCGAACTCCCCGGCTACACCGACTCACTGGAGCGGCTCGCCCCCGCCGATCCGTACCGGCTCCTCAGCGACATGACCACCCAGTTCGCCGACGTCTACCTCGCCCACCCCGAGGTCTACCCCGTCCCCCTCATCCACGGCCTCACCGCCCCCGCCGCCGCCCGCCTCGTCCTCCCCCACCTCCCCCAACCCCTCCACGAACCCACCCTCGCCCGCCTCTGGCAGCTCCAATCCGCCTTCCTCCTCGCCTTCACCACCGACCCCCGCACCGAAGGCACCGACCACTGGCGCACCGAATCCCCCGAACCGCCCCCCTTCCCCGAACTCGCCCTCCTCGCCGCCCACCACGGCGACGAACACGTCATCAAATTCACCGAAGCCTGCCTCCGCGAACACACCCTCCACCCCGACCCCCGCTACCCCGCCGCCGCCTTCGCCGCCCTCCGCCGCATTCCCCCACTGGATGAGGGCGGCGGGGTGGGCGGGGCGCGGGGCTGAGCTGTCGACGCTCGCGGCTCTGAGGGGTGCCGGGCTGTGGACATGGCGCGGCGGAAACCGGACCGTGCGGGGCCGTCAGCGGTGGCCCGTACGGACCGGGGAGTGATTCCTGATCTTCGCTAATCGCTGTGACCCGCCTGGGCGGCGCTGGTGCCGCTGGTGATGATCTGCGCGTCCCAGGTGTTCGCCGCTCACTGCCGATGGCCTTTCTGGCGGTCGGCACCGCTGTGGTCTTCACCGACGCGGTGTACGCGGCGGTGCTCTACGGGCCGTCCCCGGCCGCCCGTCGCATCCCGGTGGTGGGTGTGCTGTTCACGGTGGCCGCGACGGTCGGGTTCGTCCTGTGGACCAGGTCGGCGGAGGGTCTGCTGCTCGGGACGGTCGTGGGGCTGGCCGAGATGTGCCGACTCATCGGTCTGCTCCGCGACTGCGCGGACGAAGGAGCGCCGCTGTCCGTGCCCACTGACCTGGCGGCGTACCGCATTGTCCAAGGGTCGCTGACGAACGCTCTCAAACTCCGAGCCCGACGAGGTGCGGATCGCGCTGGAGCAGGCTCCGGAAGGGACGCTGACCATGAGTGTGACCAGTGCGTATAGGCGCTGGTCGGGCCCGCGCATTATCGAGTATGTCTCTGACGGTCCATCGGGCAGCCTTGGTCAAGATCGCAGAAAGCAGCGGTTGCTGCCCTGTGACTCGGCCGACCAGAGGCCCGGAACGGGGGCGGTTTAAGTGATCACTGTCCCGCTGCTTAGCCGAACTTCAGCCGCCTTCAGTCGCGCGACAGGTCGGGGTTCGACCCTTACCTCAATCCTGCTATGAAGGTGAACGCCGCGAGGCCCATCAAAGAAATTACGCAATATCGAAATGTGTTGATTGCCGACCGGAGGTATCGGTGGCGCTGTGAATGCTGAAGGATATCGGTCCATAGTTCTGCTGTAGCGTGACTCAGGATGGAGTCTAAGCTTAGATTCTTGACTTTTCTGGAGAAGTCACTGTTGCCGTCAATGGATTTGAGTGTGTCGCCCCAGTTGAATAGAAACCTGGACGGAATCTCGGCTGAGTGTAAAGATCGTGTTGTCTTGCGTGTCGCGATGGCGTTGATCGACCCCCAAAGGCTTCGCAGAATAAGTGCCAGCGTTAGAGCTGTCAGGGCGGCGAATATTGATTCGATCCACAAATTTCGGGGAGTATTGGCGGTTTTTAGGTGGTAGTTGACGAGCAGCAGCGAACCGGTCGCCAAGACGGCATTGGCGCTAAGTAGCACCGATGCTCGAGTGGACGTAGACGAACGTAGCCGGTCGTATCTGTCGATGTGCCATTTCGTGAGATCCAATAGGTCTGAGCTAGACATCGGGGCACTCGTGGTCTGGTAGGGAGTCGGTGGGTTTGGTCGACTCTGGCCTGATTGCGGTTGCTCCGCATGGGATTCCTCGGCCACTAGGTTCCCCTCTCCTGTCCTGCAGGCGCAGATCGGAGCGATCGCCGCTTCAGTGGGGCGCTTCACCGGTCGACTAGCCTAGGGGATTGCATGGTGAAGGTGTGGTATTCGCGAAACAGCAGCCTGATCGCTCATGCATAAAAGGGGATGAAGTGGCTCAAATTTTCCTCAACTATCGCAGAGAGGGTGGCGCCTACGCGGCGGCCCTACTCGACGAGTTGCTTTCCGATCGTTTCGGAGAAGATCAAGTATTCCGTGCTGCCAGGTCTATACCGCCTGGATCGGATTACTCGGAATCAATACTTGCGGCTGTGGCTGAATGTGAAGTGTTGCTGGTGATTGTAGATTCTGGATGGTTGGAGAAATTCGAGTCAGAAGCTAGCGATCTGCCCGCCGAGCGAGACTGGGTTCAGCGTGAGATCGAGGAGGGGTTTAAGTGCGAGCGGATAATTGTTCCCGTACTGTTGTCCGGCGTTAAGCGCTTGAGTGAAAAGAGCCTCCCGGGAGCCATGGCCCCCGTGGCGCGGCTGCAATATTTAAGGTTCGACTATCGAAATATCCGGCAGGATGTCGGCTTTATGGCTGAACAGCTTGTCAGGGTGTGTCCGGAGATTGGGGCATTCGAAATAGCGGCATCAGTTGAGAAGCCTGATTAAAATACCTGATGGGCGATAATTTTGAGGCTTCTATTGCATGCTTTCAGTGGCATGGGCCGTGGTGAAGGTGAAGAATCTCAGCTGCACCTCGTACTAGACATCTCGGTTCTCGCCAGCTGGATCGGCTGGAGCCCAAGCATCTGGAGAGCCTGTACCGCCGAATACAGGGCAGTGGAAGCAAGGAGAGCAGCACCCACTGGGCACACCGGACGGCCCACACCGCGCTGGGTGAGGTGGTGTGGCGGGGGCACGCTGCGAAGGGCGCGGCGATCGCTGGCGAAGCCTCCCCAGGTTGAGGGGGGCGAAGAAGAGGTGGAGCCCCACTTGGTCGAGGAGGTGCAGAGCCTTCTACGCAGGCGACCTAAGCGCCGGAACAGCGCTCGGTGGACGCTGTCGCTGGCCTCTGGCCTGCTCCAGGAGGGAGACGCTCGGCCTGCGGTAGTCCGATGTCGATCTGGAGAACATGTGCCTGAAGCTGCGCCGCAACCGGCTGCGGCCGATGGTCGGCCGTCCGGTGTACCGCGAGAGTGGGCACATGTGAGAGGCCGGCTGAGCGCTGCTGGCGCGGATCGCCGAGTGGATCGCGTCGGACGCTAGCGGTCGCCCAGGCTATGCACCGTGTCCACTGCCCTCTTCGATGCCATCCCCCGGCGGACTGAGACGGAGAAACGTCGAAGGCCCCGCTGCGAGCAGCGGGGCCTTCGACGTTAGTGCCCGGTGAGGCACTGGCGGAGGATACGAGATTCGAACTCGTGAGGGGTTGCCCCCAACACGCTTTCCAAGCGTGCGCCCTAGGCCACTAGGCGAATCCTCCGCCGCAAACAATACAAGACGTTGAGGGGTGCTAGCGAACTCGTTCGCACCCCCGGGGATCAGGTACCCTGTGCGGAGCCCCTCACGTGGCGCTATCTGACTGAACTCCCCCAGGGCCGGAAGGCAGCAAGGGTAGGTCGGCTCTGGCGGGTGCGTGGGGGGCGCTTGCGTTTACGGGGGCGTGGGGGAGCGCGGGGGTGGCGGGGGTCGGAGCGGGGCACGGTTGTCGGTGGGTCCCGATAACCTCGTAGATGTGTCGTCCCTTGCGCTGTACCGCCGCTATCGCCCCGAGTCCTTCGCCGAGGTCATTGGGCAGGAGCATGTCACCGACCCGTTGCAGCAGGCCCTGCGGAACAACCGGGTCAATCACGCGTACCTGTTCAGCGGGCCGCGCGGGTGCGGGAAGACGACCAGTGCGCGCATCCTGGCCCGTTGTCTGAACTGTGAGCAGGGGCCGACGCCCACTCCCTGCGGGGAGTGCCAGTCCTGTCGTGACCTGGCGCGGAACGGGCCGGGGTCGATCGATGTCATCGAGATCGACGCCGCTTCGCACGGTGGTGTGGACGACGCGCGTGACCTGCGGGAGAAGGCGTTCTTCGGGCCCGCGGGCAGCCGGTACAAGATCTACATCATCGATGAGGCGCACATGGTCACCCCGCAGGGCTTCAACGCCCTGCTGAAGGTGGTCGAGGAGCCGCCGGAGCACCTCAAGTTCATCTTCGCGACCACCGAGCCCGAGAAGGTCATCGGCACGATCCGGTCGCGTACGCACCACTACCCCTTCCGGCTGGTCCCCCCGGGCACCCTGCGCGAATACCTGGGCGAGGTGTGCGGCAGGGAGGGGATTCCCGTCGCGGACGGGGTTCTGCCGCTGGTCGTGCGGGCCGGGGCCGGGTCCGTGCGGGACTCGATGTCGGTGATGGATCAGCTGCTGGCCGGAGCGACCGAGGAGGGTGTGACCTATGCCATGGCCACCGGTCTCCTCGGATACACGGACGGATCGCTGCTCGACGCCGTCGTGGACGCCTTCGCGGCGGGTGACGGCGCGGCCGCGTTCGAGGTCGTGGACCAGGTCATCGAGGGAGGGAACGACCCGCGCCGCTTCGTCGCCGACCTGCTGGAGCGGCTGAGGGATCTGGTGATCCTCGCCGCCGTGCCGGACGCGGCGGAGAAGGGGCTGATCGACGCCCCGGTCGATGTGGTCGAGCGGATGCAGGCGCAGGCCTCCGTCTTCGGCGCGGCCGAGCTGAGCCGGGCCGCTGACCTGGTCAACACCGGGCTCACCGAGATGCGCGGCGCCACCTCCCCCCGGCTCCAGCTGGAGCTGATCTGCGCCCGGGTGCTGCTGCCCGCCGCCTTCGACGACGAGCGCTCCACACAGGCCAGGCTCGACCGGCTGGAGCGTGGGGCCGCGAGCCGCCCGGCGGCCCCCGGTCCGGCGCCCGTCTTCTCGGCCGGTCCGCCCGGACCCGCCATGGGGTACGTCCCCGGTGCGGCGGCCGCTCCGCACATGCCGGGCCCGGACGGGCCCGTCGCACCTCCGGCCGCCGTGGCCCCGCCCGTACCGGAGGCCGCGCCCGCCCCCGCGCCCCCGGCGGAGCAGGGGCAGGGGCAGGAGAGCCAGGCCAGCCGTCCGGGCGGCTGGCCCACCGCCGCCGCGCCCGCCGCGCCCAGCGCTCCCGAGACACCCGCCCCCGACGCCGCGCGCAGGCCGGGCGGCTGGCCCACCGCCTCCACACCGGGACAGGGCCCCCGGCCCGCCGCCGCCCAGCCGCAGGCACCGGCCCCGCAGGCACCGGCGCAAGCCCAGGTCCAGGCCCAGGCGACGGCCCCGGCCGCGCAGTCGGTGAGCATGGCCCAGGGCGCGGGGCAGGTCCGCAACATGTGGCCGGAGATCCTGGAGGCCGTCAAGAACCGCCGCCGCTTCACCTGGATCCTGCTCAGCCAGAACGCCCAGGTCACCGGCTTCGACGGCACCACCCTCCAGATCGGCTTCATCAACGCGGGCGCCCGGGACAACTTCTCCGGCAGCGGCAGCGAGGAAGTGCTGAAGCAGGCGCTCGCCGAGCAGTTCCATGTGCAGTGGAAGATCGAGGCGATCATCGACCTCTCCGGCGGATCCGCCGGCCCCGGCAGCAGCGGCTTCGGAGGCGGCGGAGCCGGTGGCGCAGGTGGAGCCGGTGGCGGAGGAGGCGGCTTCGGCGGCCGGCCGGCCCAGCCCGTGGCACCCGCCCCCCACCCCGCCGCGCCCGCCCCGGCCCCCCAGTACCAGCAGGCACCGCCGCAGGCGGCCCCCCCGCGTACCCCCGCGGAGCAGCCCGGACCGCAGGCCCCCCGCCCCGCCGCCGAGCCGCCGCGTGCCGCGCCCGCCCCGGCGTACAGCCCGCCGCCGGTCTCCCCCGAGGACGACGTCCCCGAGGACGACGACCCCGATCTCGTCGACTCCGCGCTCTCCGGGCACGAGCTGATCGTGCGCGAGCTGGGCGCGACCGTGGTGGAGGAATACACAAACGAGTAGGGGGGACCCGTTAGGAGGGGAGTACAGGGCCGACGACGGCGGCGGTTAGGCTGACTGCCGTGAAGGTCCTCGTCATCGGCGGCGGCGCCCGCGAACATGCCCTGTGCCGCTCTTTCTCTCTCGACCCCGACGTCACCGCTGTGCACTGCGCGCCCGGCAACGCCGGCATCGGCGAGGTCGCAGAACTGCACCCGGTCGACGCGCTGGACGGCGAAGCCGTCGCCCGGCTCGCCGGCGAACTGGAGGCGTCCCTCGTCGTCGTCGGCCCCGAGGCGCCACTCGTCGCCGGAGTCGCCGACGCCGTGCGCGCGGCCGGCGTCCCCTGCTTCGGCCCCTCCGGCGAGGCCGCCCGGCTGGAGGGCTCCAAGGCCTTCGCCAAGGACGTGATGGCCGCCGCCGGCGTGCCCACCGCCCGCAGCTACGTCTGCACCACCCCCGAGGAGATCGACGAGGCCCTCGACGCCTTCGGCGCTCCCTACGTCGTCAAGGACGACGGCCTCGCGGCCGGGAAGGGCGTCGTCGTCACCGACGACCTCGCCGCCGCCCGCGAACACGCCCTCGCCTGTGGCCGCGTAGTGATCGAGGAGTTCCTCGACGGCCCCGAGGTCTCCCTCTTCGCCATCACCGACGGCGTGACCGTCCTCCCGCTCACCCCGGCGCAGGACTTCAAGCGCGCCCTCGACGGCGACGCCGGCCCCAACACCGGCGGGATGGGCGCGTACTCGCCCCTGCCCTGGGCCGACCCCAAGCTGGTCGACGAGGTCATGGCCACCGTCCTCCAGCCCACCGTCGACGAGCTGCGCCGCCGGGGCACCCCGTTCGCCGGACTGCTGTACGCCGGGCTCGCGATCACCTCGCGCGGCGTGCGGGTCATCGAGTTCAACGCGCGCTTCGGCGACCCGGAGACCCAGGTGGTGCTGGCACGGCTGCGCACCCCGCTCGCCGGTGTGCTGCTCCACGCGGCCAACGGCACGCTGGACGACCAGCCGCCGCTGCTCTGGCGCGAGGACGCCGCCGTCACCGTGGTCGTGGCCTCCCACAACTACCCGGGCACCCCGCGCACCGGCGACCCGATCGAGGGACTGGCCGAGGTGGCGGAGCTGGACGCTCCGCACGCGTACGTCCTGCACGCCGGGACCAGGCGCGACGGTGACGCGGTCGTGAGCGCGGGCGGGCGGGTCCTCTCCGTCACCGCGATCGGACGCGATCTGCGGCAGGCGCGGGAGCGCGCGTACGAGGCGGTGGGCCGGATCCGTCTGGACGGCTCCCAGCACCGCACGGACATCGCCCGAACGGTCGCGGAGGCCGCGGAGGCGACGGCGGAGAGGGTGGCAGGGGCGGCCGCGGAGGCCGTCCAGGCCTGATCACCGGGGCCGCCGCGGCCCCGGCGGCCCCGCTCCCGGAGGACCACCCCGTACCCTCCCGGCCCACCGGGCCCGGGAGGGGACGCCCGACGCCCCACCCCCGCCAGCACCTTTACCCAAAGCCATTCCATCGGGTGACGACTGCGCCATCCGGATGACGTCCGGCCAACCCCCAACTAGGGTGCGGCGAAGGCATTCCGGCACTTGGCCCACCGGCATTGCGATGTCAGTGGCGGGTGCCACAGTGGGGGAGTGCACCCAGACCGTCACAGGGCAGAGGGGGTGATGACCGACCGTGTCCGATATCGATATCGGTGAGTCGATCGGCGCGCAGGCCGCGCGCTCGCGGGCGCTCGCCGTGCTGCGGGTCCGCAGCCGGGCCCTCGCCGCCGCCCTGCTGCCCACGGCCGTCGCCGTGGTGCTGCTCGTCGGCGACGGCACCGGCCATATGCGCGGCGAGGGCTGGGACGCCGCCCGCTGGTTCACCGGGGTCCTCGCGGTGATCGTGCTGCTGCTCGCGGCGGTGGTGACGGCCGTGATCGTACGGGCGTCCCCCGCCCTCAGCCCCACCGTCGACCTCACCGAGCGCGCCGCCCCCGATCTGTACCGGCTGGTCAGAGATCTGGCCGAGCGGCTCGACGTCCCCGCGCCCTCAGCGCTCGCGCTCACCCCCGACTGCGACAGCTGGCTGGAGGACCGGACCCACCCCGCCCACGCCCTCCCGCACGCCCTGCGCCACCGCGGCGGCCGGCGCACCGCCGAGGCCCCCGTTCTGGTGATCGGCTCGCCCTTTCTGTGGTGGATGCGGGTCGCCGAGCTGCGGGCCCTCCTCGCCCCCGTCGTCGCCGGCACCGCGCCGTCCGCGCAGCCCGACATAGCCGCGGCCCGCAGGTTCGTCCGAGGGCTGGACGCGGCGGTCGCGGTCGCCGCGAGCCCTCCGCCGCGCCGGTTCATATCCCCCGTCCGATTCATCCGGAAGGCGGCGTTCGGCTTTGTCGGCCGCGTGGCCCGGATGCTGCTGCACAGCTGCCAGCTGTACGCGGGCGAGATGGAGCGCGGGGTCGCGGCCGCCGCCTCCGAGCGCGCCCAGACCGTCGACTACGGGCTGCGGATCGTCGCCCAGGAGCAGGTCGGCCTGGCCTACGCCGGATGGGACCGGCTGCTGACCCGGGTCGCGCTGCCCGCCTGGCGGATGGGCCGCTGGCCCTCCCGGCTCGACGCGGGCGTGGTCTCCGCGCTCACCGAGCTGTCCCGCCGCGACCGGCTCGCCGAGGGCTTCGCCTCCCGGCTCGGCGACCGCCCCGCGTGCGACCTGCTGGAGGAGCCCGGCGCGGTGGACGAGGCCGCCTCCCTGCTCGCCGCCCGCCTCTTCCATGGCGGGCCCGCCGAGACCGGCGCCGACTGGGCCCCGGTGGACTGGCAGCAGTATCCGGAGGAGGTCGTGGACCGCAAGTGGCGCACCGAGGCGGCCCGGCTCCACCGGATCCTCGACGATCTGGGGGTCACCCCGTCGAGCCGCCCCGACGGCCCCACTCTCGACCGGGTGCTGGCGCACCTCACCAACAGCGGCGAGGACGCCGGGGAGAATCTCGCCGCCGCCATCGGCGCGGAGGTCGCCCGCGAGGAGGCGGCCCGCCAGCGGCCCCCGGCGGACGCGCTCCTCGCCACCAGCCCGGTGGACGTGCTCAACGGATGGGGCGCGGATCCGCTGCCCCTCTTCCCACTGCAACCGCCGCGCACCGGGCGGGAGCTGCTCGCCGACCATGTCATCGCCATGGTCTGCTGCGCCGCCGTCGACACCGCCGGTGCCGCCCCCGGCCTCGACTGGCTCGACGGCCCCGTGCTGCTGACCGGCGGCGTCCGCTGCGCCGAGCTGATGTCCCCCGTCCTCAGCCTCACGGAGGACGGCGACCCCAGCCCCCTGGGCGGCTGGCTCGCGGCGGTGGGCGTCCGCCCCGAGAAGCCCGTCCGCCTGGTCTAGCCCCCTGACCCCCTGACTCTCCAGCCCTCTGGCCCAGCCCTCGGTCCGGGCCCCTGCTCCGGGCCCGCCCAGCCCCCGGCCATGCCCTGTGGATACGGCCTGCGGAATCGTATCCCCGCCTCGCAACAATTCACGACGAAGGGTGACGGGCCGCGTGCGTTATGTGATGTGCTGGGGTCGGGCGTCGGGCGAGCGGCGCGGGGACGGCTGTT
The DNA here is from genome assembly GCF_014651115.1 of Streptomyces inusitatus. Lineage (GTDB taxonomy): Bacteria > Actinomycetota > Actinomycetes > Streptomycetales > Streptomycetaceae > Streptomyces > Streptomyces amakusaensis. The sequence continues at coordinate 48,537 of NZ_BMWG01000025.1, forward strand.
CGGCTGGGGCCGCCCGGGGGCGGCGAGGGAGGGCGCATGGGGGCGGAGCACAATCGGCGGTGGGAATCGGGCGCTCTGGCCCACGCCGTGTCCGACCCCTTCGGGCAGGGCCCGCTCCCCTGGCTGCGCGGCGCGGAGCAGTATGTGGGCGACGGCGGGAGAGCCGTCCCCTGGTACGCGGGGACCGAGCGGTCCGACAGCACCCGGGGCCCCCGCAGCGCCGACGACGTTCACCGCCAGATCAAGGGCTTCGCCTCCAACGGCGCGGTCGCCCCCGGTGAGTCGATCGACTTCCATGTCACCGTGGACCCGCCCCAGCAGTTCTCGGTCGACGTCTACCGCATCGGCCACTACGCGGGCCACGGCGCGTCGAAGATCACCACCAGCCCCCGGCTCTCCGGCATCGTCCAGCCGTCCCCGCTCGCCGCCAACCGCACGATCTCCTGCCACCACTGGTGGCTCTCCTGGCGGCTCCAGATCCCGTCCTACTGGGCGATCGGCGCGTATGTCGCCGTCCTCACCACCGCCGACGGCCACCGCTCCCACATCCCCTTCACCGTCCGCGACAGCCACCCCGCCGATCTGCTGCTCGTCCTCCCGGACATCACCTGGCAGGCGTACAACCTCTACCCCGAGGACGGCCGCACCGGCGCGAGCTTCTACCACGCCTGGGACGACGACGGCCGGCTCCTCGGCGAGAAGCACGCCGCCGTCACCGTCTCCTTCGACCGCCCCTACGCGGGCGCGGGCCTGCCCCTCCACATCGGCCACGCCTACGACTTCATCCGCTTCGCCGAGCGCTACGGCTACGACCTCGCCTACGCCGACGCCCGCGATCTGCACGCGGGCAACATCGACCCCACCCGCTACCGGGGCGTGGTCTTCCCCGGCCACGACGAGTACTGGTCGGCCCCCATGCGGCGTACGGTCGAAACCGCCCGCGACCACGGCACTTCGCTCGTCTTCCTCTCCGCCAACACCATGTACTGGCAGGTGGAGCTGGGCCCCTCGCCCTCCGGCGTGCCCGATCGGCTGCTCACCTGCCGCAAGCGCCGGGGCCCCGGCAAATCGGCCCTGTGGCGCGAGGTCGACCGGGCCGAACAGCATCTGCTCGGCATCCAGTACGCGGGCCGGGTGCCCGAACCCCACCCCCTGGTCGTACGGAACGCCCACCACTGGCTCTGGGAGGCGACCGGCGCGGCCGAGGGCGACGAACTGCCCGGCATGGTCGCGGCCGAGGCCGACCGCTACTTCCCGCGCATCTCGCTCCCCGAGAATCTGGACCGCATCCTGCTCGCCCACTCCCCCTACCGGGACGCCAAGGGCGTCACCCGCCACCAGGAGACCTCCCTCTACCGCGCCCCCTCAGGGGCCCTGGTCTTCGCCTCCGGCACCTTCGCCTGGTCCCCGGCGCTCGACCGGCCCGGCCATGTCGACTCCCGGGTGCAGCGCGCGACCGCCAACCTCCTGGACCGCATCTGCAAGCGCGACTGAGGCAGGCTCCGGCTCTCAGAGAGGCCCCGGCCTCCGCCCCCCTCCCCGGATACGGAAGAATCGGAATCATTCGTTCAGAACCACGGGGAGGAACCGTGTCCGGATTCGTAGAAAAGCCCGAACCGCTTCAGGTGCCGGGCCTGGTTCATCTGCACACCGGCAAGGTGCGCGACCTGTATCAGAACGAGGCGGGACAGCTCGTCATGGTCGCCAGCGACCGCATCTCCGCCTACGACTGGGTGCTGCCCACGGAGATCCCCGACAAGGGGCGGGTACTCACCCGGCTCTCCCTCTGGTGGTTCGACCAGCTCGCCGATCTCGTCCCCAACCATGTGATCTCCACCGAGCTGCCGCCCGGCGCGCCCGCCGAGTGGGAGGGCCGCACCCTCGTCTGCACCTCGCTGCGCATGATCCCCGTCGAGTGCGTCGCCCGCGGCTATCTCACCGGCTCCGGCCTCGCCGAGTACGAGCAGACCCGCACGGTCTGCGGTCTCGCCCTCCCCGAGGGGCTCACCGACGGCTCCGAACTCCCCGCGCCGATCTTCACCCCGGCGACCAAGGCCGCCGTCGGCGACCACGACGAGAACGTCAGCTACGAGGAGGTCGCCCGCCAGATCGGCGCGGAGACCGCCGCGCTGCTGCGGCAGACCACCGTCGCCGTCTACGACCGGGCCCGTGACATCGCCCGCGACCGGGGCATCATCCTCGCCGACACCAAGTTCGAGTTCGGCTTCGACGCCGACGGAAACCTGATCATCGCCGACGAGGTGCTGACCCCGGACTCCTCGCGCTTCTGGCCCGCCGCCGACTGGGAGCCGGGCCATGCCCAGCCCTCGTACGACAAGCAGTACGTACGGGACTGGCTCACCTCGCCCGCCTCCGGCTGGGACCGCCGGAGCGAGCAGCCGCCGCCCGCGCTCCCCCAGGAGATCGTGGACGCGACCCGGGCGAAGTATCTGGAGGCGTACGAGCTGCTCACCGGCGTCCGCTGGGCCTGAGCGCTCTCCCGGCGCCGTCCTCCCGGAGGGCGCCGGGCATGACAAAGGCCCCGATCCTCAGAGAGGACCGGGGCCTTTGAACCGGAGCGGACGACCAGGTTCGAACTGGCGACCTCAACCTTGGCAAGGTTGCGCTCTACCAACTGAGCTACGTCCGCATGCGCCGTGGCGCGAGGCCAACTATACCCAACCGCGTCGGCGCGCGAGACGGGCCGCCGTGTGACGGTTCTCCGCACCCAGCTTTGAAGCGGCCGAGGAGAGGTAGTTCCGTACGGTCCCCTGCGACAGCGACGCCCGCTCCGCGATCTCCGCTATCGGCGCGCCGTCCGCCGCCAGGTCCAGCACCTCCGCCTCCCGGGCGGTCAGCGGGGAGTCCCCGGCGGAGATCGCGTCGGCCGCCAACTCGGGGTCCACATAGCGGTTTCCGGCATGGACGGCGCGGATGATCTCGGCGAGCCGCTGGGCGCTCAGAGTCTTGGGGACAAACCCCCGCACACCGGCTGTGAGTGCCCGCTTCAGATGCCCCGGCAGCCCATGACTGGTGACGATCATCGTCCGGCAGTCCGGGAGTTCGGCCCGGAGAGTTGTGGCGACTGTCACACCGTCCGCGCCCGGCATCTGGAGATCGAGCACCGCGACATCGGGCCGGTGGACCAGCGCCATCGCGATCGCCTCGGTCCCGGAAGCGGCCTCGGCGACCACCTCAAGATCGTCCTCCAGTGCGAGCAGCGCGGCCAGCGCGCCCCGGATGAGGTGCTCGTCGTCGGCGAGAAGCACACGGACGGTCATCTCACGCCCCCTCTTCCGACAGCACCGACAGCACCGGCAGCACCGGCAGCACCGGCAGCGCCGACAGCGGCACCCGGGCCGTGAGCCGGAAGTGCCCGGGGCGGGCGTGGCCCGCCTCCAGTACGCCGCCCACGGCGGAGAGCCGCTCCCGCAGTCCGGCGAGACCCGACCCCGGCCTCCCGGCCGAGTCGAAGCCGGAGCCGGTGATGCCTGTGACGCCCGGGCCCGCGTCGGACGAGCCCGCGACGCCGGAGCCGGTGCCGGACGAGCCCGCGACGCCCGAACCGGTACCGGCCCCGGCGGCCCCCGGCGGATTCTGGGCAGCTCCGTCGTTCTCCACGATCAGCAGCGCCGCGCCGTCCACGGCCCCCAGCGAGATGGTGCAGCGCCGGGTGTCCCCGTGTCGCAGCACATTGGTGGTGGCCTCCCGAACCACCCACCCCAGCGCGGAGCGGACCTCGTCCCGCAGCTCCAGCTCGCCCACCACCACCGTGCAGGCGATCCCGGCCGCGTCCAGCACCCCCCGCGCCCCCTCCAGCTCCACCTTCAGATCCGCCTCGCGGTAGCCGCGTACGACCTCGCGCACCTCGCGCTGGGTCTCCCGGGCGATGCGCTGGACCTCCAGCATCTGGTCCACGGCCTCCGGCCGCCCGCGCCGGGACAGCTGGACGGCCAGTTCGCTCTTGAGCGCGACCACGGCCAGATTCCGGCCCATGACATCGTGCAGATCGCGCCCGAAGCGCAGCCGCTCCTCCGCGACCGCGAGCCGTGCCTGCACATCGCGGGCCTCCCGCAGCTCCCACATCACCGAGAGAATCCACATCGACGCCCGGGTGCCGAACGCCATCCAGGCCGCCATGAACCCGATGAACAGGGTGCTGAACAGGCTCTGCCACGCCGTCATCCCGGCCGCCATGAACAGGGCGAACAGCAGCGCGGCACCGATCGACTGGATCAGCGCGGTGACCTTGACCGGCACCAGCAGGGCGTGCACGGCGGCCGGGGCGATCAGTCCCATGGCCAGCGCCGTCGCCAGCAGATCGGGGCCCGCCATGCTCGCCAGCACTCCCGCGAGGGTGAGAGCGGCGGCGGTCATCGCCAGGGACCAGCAGAGCAGCTTCCGGGACACCCGGCCCTGCCCCAGATAGGCGTCCATCGCGTGCCGGGCGAGCCGGGCGCAGACCACGCCTTCCGCGAGCGCCAGCACCGGCCCGGCCGCCACGAGCGGCACGGGCGCGTTCCGGCGCACCGGGTCCGACAGCAGCAGCGCCACCAGCATCAGCACGCCCGTCCACAGGATCAGATAGACGGTGCCCCGGCTGTACAGATCCACCTTGGCCAGCCGGCTGCGCCCGCTCCAGCCCTTCACCCTCACCCGCACGGCAAACCCCAGCACTCCACCCGGTCGGACGCGATCAGCGTCGCGGTTCCCAGCGGAACCACCGTCGAACAGCAAACACCGAGAGCGGGACCCACACCAGCGCTGTGAGCGCGGCGGTCGTCGCCTCCCCGCGTTCTACGCCGCCCAGCCAGCCGGCCCGTACCAGGGTCATCACCCCGGTCAGCGGGAGCAGCTCGCAGAACGACGCGATCTTCTCGGGCATCAGCTCCAGCGGTACGAAGAGCCCCGAGCCGCCGAGCGAGATCATGAACAGCGGCATCGTGGTGATCTGCGCGCTCTCCACGGTCCGGGTCACCGCCGCCGTGACCGCCGACAGGGCGGCCATCAGCACCATGCCGAGTGCGATGCCCACGACCAGCAGATCCAGGCTCTTCGGGGCGGTCAGATCGAGAAAGGCGATGCCGCCGGCCACCAGCAGCGCGCACTGGGCGACCGCCAGTCCGAAGGCGGGCAGCGCGGTCCCGACGAGGATCTCGTGGTCCGCGACCTCGCCGGTGCGCAGCCGCTTGAGCACCAGCTCCTCGCGCCTGGCCACATAGGCGGAGACGAGGTTGAGATGGACGACCAGGATCAGCACCATGCCGATCCCGCCGGTCATCGCGGCCTCGCCGACGCTCATCCCGGCCTCGCCGAGGTCGGCCCGGTCGAGCGAGGCCTTCATGGCCGCCACCATCAGCGCGGGCATCAGCAGCGCCACGAAGAGGGCGGTCCGATTCCGCAGGAGCAGGGTCAGCTCGGCCCGTCCGAGACCGGCCATCCTGCCCGCCGCCGTGGTCCTCGCCCCGTCGGCCCGGCCGCGCGCCCGGCGCGCTCCGCCCGGCCCGCCCGTGTTCGTGCCCGTCCCGCTCGTCCCGCCCGTGTTCGTCCCGCTCGCTGTCGTCGTCATGTCACACACCCGCCATGTCGTTCCGCGCGATCTCCAGAAAGGCTTCTTCGAGGGAGGCCGACCGCGCGTCGAGCCCCTCCAGCCTGATGCCGGACTCCTCGGCCCACCGGAGCAGTTCGCCCAGTGACTCCTGGAGGTGCTGGGTGCGGATCGAGACCCGGGGTCCCTCGGCGGCGGCGTGCAGCGAGAGCGGCAGCCGGCCCGCCGGCACTCCGTCGGGGAGGGTGAAGCGGATCCGGGCCGGCCGGGAGCCGGTCACCTCGGCGGGGGTGCCGGTGGCCACGATCCGGCCCTTGTTCATGATCGCCAGCCGGTCGGCGAGCGATTCGGCCTCTTCCAGATAGTGAGTGGTCAGCAGCACGGTGGTGCCGGTGTCGCGCAGTGCCCGCACCAAGTCCCAGGTGTCGCGGCGGCCTTCCGCGTCCAGTCCGGTGGTCGGCTCGTCGAGGAAGAGCACCTCGGGTCGGCCCAGCAGCGCCAGGGCGAAGTCCAGCCGCCGCCGTTCGCCGCCGGAGAGCTGTTTGACGCGTACACCGGCCCGGTCGGTGAGCCCGACCAGCCCCAGCGCCTCGGCGGGCGGGCGCGCGCCGCTGGTGCAGCGGGCCCACATCGCGGCGGTCTCGGTCACGGTCAGATCGGAGGGGAAGCCGCCCTCCTGGAGCATCACGCCGATCCGGGGGCGCACGGCGGCGCGCTCGCGGTACGGGTCGTGGCCGAGGACGCGTACGGTTCCGGCGTCGGGGGCGGCGAGGCCCTCCAGCAGCTCGACGGTGGAGGTCTTGCCCGCGCCGTTCGTTCCGAGCAGGGCGAAGATCTCGCCGCGTGCCACTGAGAGGGAGATCCCGCTCACGGCTTCAAAGCCCCCCGCGTAGCTTCGCCGCAGGCCGTCCACCGTGATCACATGCTGGTCCGTGGTCATGACTGAAGGATTCCGCCGCCGGGCGGGCGGGGGCAGTGCGGGCTGTCACCGGTCGGGCTGACAAATGTCATACACGGATGACAGGCCCCTGACAACAGAACACCCACCGGCCCACCGCACGCCCACCGAGCCGGTGAACCCTGCCCGCACACGAACGCACACGAAGAAGACCCCGATTCTGATTCAGAATCGGGGTCTCATACTCTGAGCGGACGACCAGGTTCGAACTGGCGACCTCAACCTTGGCAAGGTTGCGCTCTACCAACTGAGCTACGTCCGCATGCCGCCACTCGGCTTTCACCGGGTGGTGCGACCATCACTCTACCTGATCCACCGGAGTGGTCGGTAAGGCGATGAGAGCGGGTGACAGGAATTGCACACTGCGCCTTCCCCCTGGAAGGGGGATGTTCTGCTACTGAACTACACCCGCACGCTGCTGAGGTGGGGCCTTCTCGGCCTTGCCCCTCGGCGTGATCCAAACTCTAGCGGACGGTGGGGGGTGCTGCGCAACTTGAGATCCACTTCGATGTCGCGCGCGCCGTCCGCCTCGCTCAACTCGCTTCGCGGAATGCCTCGTAGACCGCCTTGGGGATGCGTCCCCGGGCCGGCACGTCCATCTTGTTGGACTGCGCCCAGGCCCGTACGGCGGCGGGCGCGGGCTCCAGCGCGGTGTGCGTGTAGGTGAGCGGCCGCCCGGGCCGGCCGCGCTTCGCGCCGCCCACCTGCTTCCTGGCGGCGGTCAGGTAGGGGGCCAGGGCCTTGCGCAGTTTCTTTGCATTGGCGGGATTGAGGTCGATCTCGTACGACTTCCCGTCCAGGCCGAACCTGACCGTTTCCGCCGCTTCTCCGCCGTCGATGTCGTCGAAGAGCGTGACCACTACTCGTTGAGCCACGGATATCGGTCCTTTCCCGAGGCATCCCGCATCGTCACTGGCTCTGACATGCGGCGATACCAGCATTCCGGCTGTCGAGAGGGTAAAACCTCCGCCCTCTGCATTCCTTTGTACAGCGATCGGTGGTGCATTGTGAAGCCCACCCAATTATGTGCGCGTGTCCGATCAATGACGAGCGGGTTATTTTCCGGGATTTTCGCCGGTGGTTACCTCGTCCGGCGGTGGCTTCGGAGCCTTGGGGAAGCATCGGAAATCCGCCCATATCTACGCGAGTAGATTTCTTGGCCGGGTACGCTGGGCGGACCGCCTTCGCACCACATCACCGGGAGTGCCCGTGGCACGCGTCGTAGTCGACGTCATGCTCAAGCCCGAGATCCTCGACCCGCAGGGACAGGCGGTGCAGCGTGCGCTGCCCCGCCTCGGTTTCGACGGCATCGCGGACGTTCGTCAGGGCAAGCGTTTTGAACTGGAGGTGGAGGGGCCGGTCGACGAAGACGCCCTCGCCCGCATCCACAAGATGGCTGAAACGTTCCTCGCCAACACCGTCATCGAGGACTTCGTCGTGAGGGTGGAGTCGTGACCACTCGTGTCGGAGTCGTCACTTTCCCCGGCACGCTGGACGACCGGGACAGTCTGCGGGCCGTACGGCTCGCGGGCGCCGAGCCCGTCTCGCTCTGGCACCGCGACAAGGATCTGAAGCAGGTCGACGCCGTCGTCCTCGCCGGAGGCTTCTCCTACGGCGACTATCTGCGGGCCGGAGCCATTTCCCGGTTCTCGCCGGTGATGGAGACCGTCATCGAGCAGGCCAGGGCCGGTATGCCGGTGCTCGGCATCTGCAATGGCTTCCAGATCCTCACCGAGTCGCATCTGCTGCCGGGCGCCATGCTCCGCAACAACCACCTCCACTTCATCTGCCGCGACCAGAAGCTGCGGGTGGAGAACGCGGAGACCGCCTGGACCGCCGATTACGAAGCGGGCCAGGAGATCTCCGTACCGCTGAAGAACATCGACGGCCGTTACGTCGCCGACGAGCGGGTGCTGGACGAGCTGGAGGCCGAGGGCAGAGTCGCCTTCCGCTATCTCGACGGCAACCCCAACGGCTCGCTGCGCGACATCGCGGGCATCACCAACGCCGAGGGCAATGTCGTCGGTCTGATGCCCCACCCCGAGCACGCGGTGGAGCCGCTCATCGGCACCGGCCGCACCGACGGTCTCGCCTTCTTCACCTCCGTCATCAAGAAGCTGGTCACGGCATGAGCCTCGATACGGTCAAGCACGCAACCGACACGCCCGACGCCGACCAGCCCTGGGCCGAACTCGGCCTCAAGGAGGACGAGTACGCGCGGATCCGTGAGATCCTCGGCCGCCGTCCCACCGGGGCCGAGCTGGCGATGTACAGCGTCATGTGGTCCGAGCACTGCTCGTACAAGTCGAGCAAGGTCCATCTGAAGCAGTTCGGCGACAAGGCCCCCGAGAACGACGCCATGCTGGTGGGCATCGGCGAGAACGCCGGTGTGGTCGACGTCGGCCAGGGGTACGCGGTCACCTTCAAGGTCGAGTCGCACAACCACCCCTCCTACATCGAGCCCTACCAGGGCGCGGCCACCGGCGTCGGCGGCATCGTCCGCGACATCCTCGCGATGGGCGCGCGCCCGGTCGCCGTGGTCGACCCGCTGCGCTTCGGCGCGGCCGACCACCCCGACACCAAGCGGGTGCTGCCCGGGGTCGTCGCGGGCATCGGCGGCTACGGCAACTGCCTGGGTCTGCCGAACATCGGCGGCGAGGTCGTCTTCGACCCCTGCTACCAGGGAAACCCGCTGGTCAACGCGGGCTGCATCGGTGTGATGAAGCACGAGGACATCCACCTCGCGCAGGCCTCCGGCCCCGGCAACAAGGTCATCCTCTACGGTGCCCGCACCGGCGGCGACGGCATCGGCGGAGTCTCCGTCCTGGCCTCCGAGACCTTCGACGCGACCGGCCCGGCCAAGCGCCCCGCCGTCCAGGTCGGCGACCCCTTCCAGGAGAAGCTCCTCATCGAGTGCACCCTGGAGATCTTCGGCGAGAAGCTCGTCGCGGGCATCCAGGACCTCGGCGGCGCCGGGCTCTCCTGCGCCACCTCCGAGCTGGCGAGCGCCGGTTCCGGCGGTATGCGGGTCGATCTGGACACCGTGCCGCTGCGCGACGCGACCCTCTCGCCCGAGGAAATCCTCATGAGCGAGTCCCAGGAGCGCATGTGCGCGATCGTGGAGCCCGCGAAGGTCGCCCGTTTCCTGGAGATCTGCGAGAAGTGGGACGTGATCGCCACCGTCATCGGTGAGGTCACCGAGGGCGAGCGGCTGGAGATCTTCTGGCACGGCGAGCAGATCGTCGACGTACCGCCGCGCACCGTCGCCCACGAGGGCCCGGTCTACCACCGTCCGTACGCCCGTCCCGAGTGGCAGGACGCGCTCCAGGCGGACGACGCGGGCAAGCTGCCCCGCCCGGCCGGCTCCGCCGAGCTGCGTGAGCAGGTGCTGAAGCTGGTGGCCTCGCCGAACCAGGCGTCGAAGGCGTGGATCACCGATCAGTACGACCGGTTCGTCCAGGGCAACACCGTGCTGGCGCAGCCCGAGGACGCGGGCATGGTCCGGATCGACGAGAAGACCAACCTCGGCGTCGCCATGGCCACCGACGGCAACGGCCGGTACACCAAGCTCGACCCGTACACCGGGGCGCAGCTCGCGCTGGCCGAGTCGTACCGCAATGTGGCCGCGTCCGGCGCGCGTCCGCTCGCCGTCTCCGACTGCCTGAACTTCGGCTCCCCCGAGGACCCGGGTGTCATGTGGCAGTTCGCCGAGGCCACGCGTGGTCTCGCGGACGCGTGTCTGAAGCTGGGCACCCCGGTCACCGGCGGCAATGTGTCGCTGTACAACCAGACCGGCGACACCGCCATCCACCCGACGCCCGTCGTCGCGGTGCTCGGTGTGATCGACGACGTCAACCGGCGCACTCCGATCGCGTTCGCGGAGGAGGGCCAGCTGATCTACCTCCTCGGTGACACCAAGGAGGAGTTCGGCGGCTCCGCCTGGTCCCAGGTGATCCACGACCACCTCGGCGGTCTGCCGCCGGCCGTGGACCTGGACCGCGAGAAGCTGCTCGGCGAGATCCTGATCTCCGCCTCGCGCGACGGAATGATCGACGCGGCGCACGACCTCTCGGACGGCGGTCTGGTCCAGGCCGTGGTCGAGTCGTGTCTGCGCGGCGGCAAGGGCGCGCGGCTGGTCGTCCCGGACGGGCTGTCCGCGTTCACCTTCCTCTTCAGCGAGTCGGCGGGGCGCGCGATCGTCTCGGTGCCGCGCAGCGAGGAGCTGCGGTTCACCGACATGTGCGGGGCGCGCGGGCTGCCCGTCACCCGTATCGGCGTCGTGGACGGCGAAGAGGTCGAGGTCCAGGGTGAGTTCACCCTGCCGCTGGCCGAGCTGAAGCGGGCGCACGAGGAGACCATCCCGGCGCTGCTCGTCTGATCCACCCGGGCTGTACGGCCCGACCGCCTGTGCGGCGGAGCCCCCGCTTCCTCTCCGGAGCGGGGGCTCCGCCGTTTTTTGTTGCACGTGATTACGTACTTACGTATATTTCAGGTATGGAACTTGAGGAGCGCGTCGCCGAGCTGGAGCGCAGGCTCGCCGCGCTGGAAGAGAGCCGCGAGGCGGCCCCGCCGCCCCCCACCACAGGGGGCGATCTCTGGGCGCTGAACGGCTTCAAGGAACAGCTCGCCGGGATCGGCGCCGACACCGGCGGGGTGCTCTTCACCGGCTCCGTACGGCTGCCGACCCAGGAGCGGTACGAATGGCAGTACGGCGCGCTCACCGACGGCCTCCTCGACGACGGGGGCGACTGGGCCGCTGTGGCCGACTCCCTCGCCGCGCTGGGCCACGCCGTACGGCTGCGGCTGCTCCGCGAGATCCTCGGCGGCCGGCGCACCGCCGCCGAACTGGCCGAACTGGAGGGCCTCGGCACCACCGGCCAGATCTACCACCATCTGCGCCAGCTCACCGCCGCCGGCTGGCTGCGCACCGCCGCCCGGGGCCGCTACGAGGTGCCCGCGACACGCGTGGTGCCCCTGCTGGTCGCCCTGACGGCGGCCCGCCCACAGGCGTGACGATCCGCCGTACCGACCGCCGTACCGATTCAGACAACCGCACCCGGGGGACACACATGACCGCACGGAACCGAAAATCGCTGATGATCGCGATCCGGACGCTCTGGATCGCCGCGCTGACCCTGATCGCCGTCGATCTCTCGCTCGACCTCTCCTTCAGCATCCTGTGGATCCTCGTGCCGGGCTTCACGGCGATGGGTCTCACCGTCCTGCTGAACCAGCTCGCCGGCAAGGACCACACCCCGCGGAAGCGGCCGTTCGCCGTCGAGATCGAACCCCCGGTCGCCGGCCGCTGGACCGCGCTCAACAGCCCCGCCGACAAGACCCCCAGCCATGGGACGCACGGGTACGGTCAGACGTACGCCATCGACATCGTCGCCGAACCCGAGGGCCCCGACGCCCCGGTCCGCCCCGGTTTCGCCTGGCTCTGGCCCCTGGTCCGGCGCAACAGCGCCTTCCCCGCCTTCGGGGCCCCGCTGCTCGCCGTCGCGGACGCCACCGTCGTCCACGCCTCCGACGGCCAGCGCGACCATCTCAGCCGCAACTCCCTGCCGATGCTCGCCTATCTGCTCATCCTGGAGGGCTCGCTGCGGGACCTCGTGGGCTCGTCCACCGTCTTCGGCAACCGGATCGTGCTCGACCTCGGCGACGGCGTCCACGCGGCCTACGCACATGTCCAGCGCGGTTCGCTCACCGTCCGCGCGGGCGACCGGGTGCGGGCGGGCCAGCCCATCGCCCGCGTCGGCAACTCGGGCAACTCCACCGAGCCCCATCTGCACTTCCAGCTGATGGACGGCGCCGACCTGGACAGCGCCAAGGGCATCCCCTTCCGCTGGCGCGGCGTCGGGGTCCCCGCCAACGGCGAGACGTTCACCGCCGACGCACCCGGAGCCGCCGACGCACCCGGAGCCGGACCCGCACCCGGAGCCGGACCCGCACTCGGAGCCGGAGCCGCACCCGCGGCCGACCCGGCGCCCCTCGCCGACACGATCTAGGGTCAATGCCATGCCACCGGCCCGCAAACGCCTCCGCGCCTACGACCCCGTGAAGACCAGAACCGCCGTCCTCGCCCAGTTCGAGCAGGTCGCGGCGGCGGTCGCCACCCTCACCCCCGAGCAGCTCGCCCTGCCCACCCGGCTCGGCGACTGGACCGTGCGCGAACTCTCCGCCCATCTCTCGACGGTGCTCGGCCCGCTGCTCGAAAGCCTCGCCCTGCCCGAGCCGCCCAAGGCCGAAGTCACGCTGATGGAATGGCCCTTCCGCACGGCGGGCGCGGCGGCCGGCGTCGACGAGGTCGCCGTCGAGCTTGCCGCCGGGGCGGCCCCCGCCGAGCTGATCGCCGATGTCGCCGCCCGGATCGGGGACGCGCTCGGCCGGGCCCCCGACGACCGGACGGTGCCCACCCGCTTCGGCCCCATGCGGCTCGCGGACCACCTGGTCACCCGTACCGTCGAACTGGTCGTCCACACCGACGACCTCAACGACGCGACCGGGCTGGACATCCCCTTCGACCGGCACGCGCTCGCCACCGCCGTCCGGCTGCTCGCCGACGCCCTCGCGCTCAAGGCCCCGGGCGGCTCCGTGGAGGTGCGGATCCCGCCGTACGCCGTGGTGCAGTGCGTCGAGGGCCCCCGGCACACCCGGGGCACCCCGCCCAATGTGGTCGAGACCGACCCGCTGACCTGGGTACGGCTCGCCACCGGGCGTACGGGATGGGCGAAGGCCCTGGAGGCGGCGAAGGTCAGCGCGAGCGGCGAACGGGCCGATCTGGCCGCGCTGCTGCCGGTGCTGAGCTGAGCGAGAGACGGGCAGGGGGGCGGGGGGAACCGGACTCGGCCCCCGCCCGTCCCAGGGGCATGCGAAACGAGCTGAGCGTCCCCCTCACCGTCCTGGCCCTTCTCGCGCTCGCCGCCTGCGGCTCCGGCAGCAGCGAAGACGGCTCCGATTCCGGCTCCGGCTCCGCCAAGGCCGCGGGCGCGCCCGACCTCCCCCTCACCGGTGTGCACTGGAGCTTCGACAGCATCACCGTCGACGGGAAGAAGACGACCGCCCCCGCCGGCGCGCATGTCGAGATCACCGAGAAGGGCCGGGCCCAGGGCAGCTACGGCTGCAACCGCTTCGGCGCCACGGCGAAGCTCGACGGCGACACCGTCACCCTCGGCCCTTCGGAGATGCACCTCGTCGGCTGCGGCCCGGAGACCGATCGGTTCGAGACAAACGCGCAGCGCGTCTTCACCGGACGTCTCAAGGCCCAACTGGCGGGCAAGAAGCTCACCCTGACCACCGCCGGGGGCGACACCGTCGCCCTGACCTCACAGGACCCGGCCCCGCTCATCGGCACCACCTGGACGGTGGACTCGCTGCTCACCGGGGACGTCGCGGAGTCGCTGCCCGCCGGTACGGAGAAGTCCGCCCATCTGACCTTCACCAAGGACGGCAAGGTCCGCGGAAACCTCGGCTGCAACAACTTCAGCGCCCCCGCGAAGGTCACCGGTTCGAAGATCACCCTCGGCCGGATCACCGCCACCCGCATGATGTGCGCCGGCACGGCCGGACAGGTGGAGGCCCATCTGCTCGCCGTGCTCGACAAGGAGGTCACCTACCACCTGCTGCACCGAGGGCTCACCCTCACCGGACCGGCCGACAAACGCCTCTCCGCCGTCGCCGACAGGTAGACTTCCCGGCCCGGCCGCGGCAGAGATCCCGGCCCCCGCCCGGTGACCGGACCGTCACCGAGAGCCCACGGGTCACCCCAATTCGGACCGGTGGTCGATCTCGCCTACACTCGGTGCCGTGCCACGTGGTGACGGTCGACTCAATCACGATCTGCTCCCCGGTGAGAAAGGCCCCCAGGACGCTTGTGGCGTCTTCGGGGTCTGGGCTCCGGGTGAAGAGGTCGCAAAACTGACGTACTTCGGGCTCTACGCCCTCCAGCATCGAGGCCAGGAATCCGCCGGAATCGCGGTGAGCAACGGTTCCCAGATCCTCGTCTTCAAAGACATGGGCCTCGTCTCACAGGTTTTCGACGAAACCTCCCTCGGTTCCCTGCGCGGACATATCGCTGTCGGTCACGCGCGCTACTCGACCACTGGAGCATCCGTCTGGGAGAACGCGCAACCGACTTTCCGGGCCACGGCCCATGGCTCCATCGCCCTCGGGCACAACGGAAATCTGGTCAATACGGCCCGTCTCGCGGACATGGTCGCCGACCTGCCCCGCCAGGACGGCCGCGCCACCCAGGTGGCGGCCACCAATGACACCGATCTGGTCACCGCACTCCTCGCGGGCCAGGTGGACGACGACGGCAAGCCGCTGACCTCGGAACAGGCCGCCGCCCGAATCCTCCCCGAAGTCCGGGGCGCCTTCTCGCTCGTCTTCATGGACGAGACCACGCTCTACGCCGCCCGGGACCCCCAGGGCATCCGCCCGCTGGTGCTCGGCCGCCTCGACCGGGGCTGGGTGGTGGCCAGTGAGTCCGCCGCCCTCGACATCTGCGGTGCGAGCTTCGTCCGGGAGATCGAGCCGGGCGAGCTGATCGCCATCGACGAGAACGGCATCCGCACCTCGCGATTCGCGGAAGCGAAGCCCAAGGGCTGTGTCTTCGAGTATGTCTATCTGGCCCGCCCCGACACCGACATCGCCGGCCGGAGCGTCTATCTCTCCCGTGTGGAGATGGGCCGGAAATTGGCCAAAGAAGCTCCTGTCGACGCCGACCTGGTCATAGCGACTCCGGAGTCCGGCACCCCCGCCGCGATCGGCTACGCCGAGGCGAGCGGGATCCCCTACGGCTCCGGGCTCGTCAAGAACGCCTATGTGGGCCGGACCTTCATCCAGCCCTCCCAGACCATCCGTCAGCTCGGCATCCGCCTCAAGCTGAACCCCCTCAAGGAAGTCATCAAGGGCAAGCGGCTGGTCGTCGTCGACGACTCCATCGTCCGCGGCAACACCCAGCGCGCCCTGGTCAAGATGCTCCGCGAAGCCGGTGCGGCCGAGATCCACGTACGGATCTCCTCCCCGCCGGTGAAGTGGCCCTGCTTCTTCGGCATCGACTTCGCCACCCGCGCCGAGCTGATCGCCAACGGGATGACGATCGATGAGATCGGCACCTCCATGGGCGCCGACTCTCTGGCCTACATCTCCCTCGACGGCATGATCGAGGCGACCACCATCGCCAAGCCGAATCTCTGCCGTGCCTGCTTCGACGGCGAGTACCCGATGGAGCTTCCCGATCCCGAGCTGCTCGGCAAGCAGCTGCTCGAAACCGAGCTGGCGGGCGGCACCGACGCCGCCGACGCACTCCGCCGCCCCTAGGTTCCCGTGCTCCGCCGCATGGTGATCCACAGCGCCGTGGATCACCGGGAGGCGGCCCGCGGCCGGGGCTCCGCAGTACCGACACGAAAGCTCTCTCCGTCATGACATCTGAGTCTTCTGTACCTGCTCCGCAGGCGGGCACCGGTGCCAGCTACGCCGGCGCGGGCGTCGACATCGAAGCCGGTGACCGCGCCGTCGAGCTGATGAAGGAGTGGGTGAAGCGGACCCGCCGCCCCGAGGTCTTCGGCGGCATCGGCGGATTCGCCGGTCTCTTCGACGTCTCGGCGCTCAAGCGCTATGAGCGTCCGCTGCTGGCCACCGCCACCGACGGCGTCGGCACCAAGGTCGACCTCGCCCGCAAGCTCGGTGTGTACGACACCATCGGCCACGACCTCGTCGGCATGGTCGTCGACGACATCGTGGTCTGCGGTGCCGAGCCGCTCTTCATGACCGACTACATCTGTGTCGGCAAGGTCCACCCCGAGCGGGTCGCCGCCATCGTCAAGGGCATCGCCGAGGGCTGTGTGCTGGCCGGCTGCGCGCTGGTCGGCGGCGAGACCGCCGAGCACCCGGGCCTGCTCGGCGAGGACGACTTCGATGTCGCCGGCGCGGGCACCGGAGTGGTCGAGGCGGACCGGCTGCTGGGCGCGGATCGTATCCGTACGGGGGACACGGTCATCGCGATGGCCTCCTCCGGCCTTCACTCCAACGGGTACTCACTGGTCCGCCATGTCCTCCTGGACCGGGCGGGAATGGCCCTGGAGTCCCATGTGGAGGAGTTCGGGCGGACTCTTGGCGAAGAACTGCTCGAACCCACCAAGATCTACTCTCTGGACTGCTTGGCGCTCATCCGGACCGCCGAGGTGCATGCCTTCAGCCATGTCACCGGCGGCGGTCTTGCCAACAACCTCGCCCGTGTGGTGCCGGACGGACTGCACGCCACGGTCGACCGTTCGACCTGGACGCCCGCGCCGGTCTTCGATCTCGTCGGCAGGACCGGCCGGGTCGAGCGGCTGGAGCTGGAGAAGACGCTGAACATGGGCGTCGGCATGATCGCCGTCGTGCCCGAGGAGTCGGCGGACGCGGCGCTGACCCTCCTGAAGGACCGAGGCGTCGAGGCATGGGTCGCCGGAGAGATCACCGAGCGCGGCGATCACTCCACCGGCGCGACCCTCGTCGGCGACTACGCCTGATCAGAGGCGCGCACCAGGGCCGGGCCGCTCACATGGAGCGGCCCGACCCGAACAATGATCCGAACAGCACAGAACCCGGTCCGGAGTGATCCGGACCGGGTCAGTTGCCAGCTACGACGTCAAGCGCCGCGGCGATGTGACGACGGACCGGACTCTTCGTCCTCGTCCTCATCGTCGTTGTACATCTCCGCGTACCGCGCGTACGGGTCGTCTTCCTCGTCGTCGTCGTCCTCGAACGGCTCCGGATTCGGAGGCTGGCTCGAAGTCGAAGCGCCCAGCTCGTTGGCCAGACGCGACAGGTCAGTCCCGCCGCTGTTGTACTTCAGCTGGCGGGCGACCTTTGTCTGCTTGGCCTTGGCCCGGCCGCGCCCCATGGCTCGACCCCCTCGGTGACGGGGCTCGACGGCCCCAGAGTCTTGACACGCGTTCATGAGTCGGAACGGACTCCCCGCGGGGAGACCGGCCCGTAGGGCTTCAACGGTACCTGCTTCCGCAGCCATACGGTACGCCGCCCGCATGACGTGCCACTTCGCAGGACCCGCGAGGAGCCCCGTCCTCGCTGGTCAACTGCGATATTAACCTCTTCTTGGCGGTCGACCCGCCGACCGGGGTGAGTCTTGTCTCCCGACGCGGCGGGCCGAAGCCATGATCATCATCAGGGGCGGCGGGCCTCCGCCATCCGCTGCTCGGCGATCCGGTCCGCCGCCACGGCCGGCGGAACACCCTCCTCATTCGCACGTGCGAATATTTCCAGCGTGGTGTCGTAGATCCGGGCCGCCTTGGCCTTGCACCGGTCGAAGTCGAAGCCGTGCAGCTCGTCGGCGACCTGGATCACTCCGCCCGCGTTCACCACATAGTCGGGGGCGTAGAGGATGGAGCGGTCGGAGAGATCCTTCTCGACGCCCGGGTGCGCGAGCTGGTTGTTGGCCGCGCCGCAGACCACCTTCGCGGTGAGCACCGGCACGGTGTCGTCGCCGAGCGCACCGCCGAGCGCGCAGGGCGCGTAGATGTCCAGCCCCTCGATCCGGATCAGCGCGGCCGTGTCCGCCACCGCGGTGACCTGAGGATATTTGGCCTGAATTCGCCGTACGGATTCTTCGCGCACATCCGTGACGACAACCTCCGCGCCGTCTTGAATCAGATGGTTCACCAGGTGATGACCCACCTTGCCGACACCGGCGACCCCGACCAGCCGGCCGCTGAGCGAGGGGGACCCCCACAGGTGGTGCGCGGAGGCGCGCATGCCCTGGAAGACGCCGTACGCGGTGAGTACGGAGGAGTCGCCCGCGCCGCCGTTCTCGGGGGAGCGGCCGGTGGCCCAGCGGGTCTCGCGGGCCACCACGTCCATGTCGGCGACGTAGGTGCCGACGTCGCAGGCGGTCACATACCGCCCGCCGAGGGACTCGACGAAGCGTCCGTAGGCGAGCAGCAGCTCCTCGCTCTTGAGGGTCTCGGGGTCTCCGATGATCACTGCCTTGCCGCCGCCGTGCTCAAGGCCGGCCAGGGCGTTCTTGTACGACATCCCGCGGGCGAGGTTGAGCGCGTCGGCGACGGCCGCCGCCTCGGTCGCGTACGGATGGAAGCGGGTGCCGCCCAGGGCCGGGCCCAGGGCGGTGGAGTGGATGGCGATCACGGCTTTCAGACCGGAGGCGCGGTCCTGGCAGAGCACGACCTGCTCATGGCCGCCCTGGTCCGAGCGGAAGAGGGTGTGCAGTACATCGACGGAAGCGCCGGTCACATCGGTCACTGTGGTGACTCCCAGGTAAGAAGCGGCGGATGAGGGACCATCCTGTGGGTGGGGACGGTCCGATTGGGCACGAGGGTAAGTGCTGAACGGGCGTGGATCGGGCGCAGTGCCCAGGATCACCCCCTGGCGGAGTACGGGCAGGGAAGGATTTGCGACATGCCGGCGGTGTCCTCGGTTCTGGTCCCCTATGCGGCCTACTTGCGGGTGTACGAGCCCCTGGAGGCCTTTCCGCGCCCCGAGCGCGAGCACTGGACGCGCTATGCGCAGCGCGGCCAAACCCCCACGGCCCAGGATGAACTGCGCAGGTCACTGGCGGATTTGCTGCCCACCCCACCGGTCGCGGTGCCGGTGCGTGAGAGCGCCGACGCCTTTGTGACCGAGGTGGACGGCGTGGTGCGGATCTGTCCCTGGCGCACCCGGCTGCGGGGCTGGCTGGCCCTGGAGGAGCTGGTCCAGGAGCTTCCGCCCACGCTGCTGGACGCGGTGCTTCCGCCGGTGGTCAGGGCCCAGGCGGCGGCGGACTGGGGGCGGTGGCGCGAGCGCAATCCGGACGCCCGTCCATGGATCAGGAGCGCGGTCTGGCAGGTGCCGGTCCGCTGGTTCGTGCTCTTCGCCGACGAGGAGCGGGCCTATGAGCCGGCCGGTCCCGGCGCCGCCGCCCTGCGCTACCGCACCCCGATGGTGGAGGCCCGCCGCCGGACCGCCCGGGCGCTGAAGGCGCTGCGCGACTCCGAGGACGCGGGTCCGCTGGTCGAGGGGCTGGTCGAGGTGGGCCGGTGGCTGGAGGAGTTCCATCCGCGCTCGCTGGTGGAGCTGGACTACGGGGGCCTGGTGCACGCGCTCTCCGGGCAGCGGCTCGCCGACGATCACTCGGCGGCGGATGTGGCGGAGGGGATCGCCGCGCTGCGGTCGGGCGACGGTGACGCCGCAGAGGAGGCATATGCCCGGCTTGTGGCTCGATGGCGGGTAGTGAGGGACCTTCAATTCGCAAACTGAGCGAATGTGTGGATGATTGAGGCCTTCCGTCCAGGCCCTAGGTCCCGATCCGGGCCTTTGTCTCAAGCGTGACGGACTGCACTATCTGGGCCCTTGCGCCCATCGCCTACCCTCGTGTCAAAATAGGACAAGGAGTCCGGGGAGGGTTCCTTCCGTCCAACTAAGGGCGGAATGCTCGGCATTGCGCTCTATGGGGGGTCTGATGGCTCCTGATCACTCTGTGACTGATCGTCACTGTGGCGTGACTGTCCGCTATGGCCTGGTCCATCGGCGTTCAGCCACTGATGAACACCTCAGAGGGCAATTCCGTCGGTTTGGCCGACGTGGCTGGACAGATGGTGTAGTTGTAGTGCCGAGGACAAGCCGTTCGTCCTATAACCGACTCGGCCCGCGTCCGCCATTTCGGGCAACGCGGGTCAAGGTGCAGAATTTAGAGGAATGAACCGAGAAGGTTCGGTTCTCCCGAGGAGGCCGCTCATGACCGCTCGCACCCCTGATGCCGAGCCGCTGCTGACCCCGGCTGAGGTTGCCACGATGTTCCGCGTGGACCCGAAGACGGTGACCCGCTGGGCGAAGGCAGGCAAGCTCACGTCGATTCGTACGCTCGGCGGACATCGCCGGTACCGCGAGGCAGAGGTACGCGCACTGCTCGCGGGTATCCCGCAGCAGCGCAGCGAGGCCTGAGAGCCTCGCAGACCGGGCCTTTCCGGGACCCCCATCCCGGTTGAGCCCACCTTTTGAGATGTTGCTCCACCCGCCTGATGTCTGCCCCAACAGACCTCGGACATCGATCGCGCTGGACTCCGCCGGGTCCAGCGCGATTTTTTTTTGTGCGCGGGGGCACTGCGGCGCCGGCCTCGGCCAGGGTGCGGAAGCTATGGCTCCGGGGGAGGGTGCCCAAGCTGTGGGACGGCCGCTCAAGGGGTAGTGCAATTGCACATATTAAATTGGTTGGTTGTAGGCGGGCGTTAAGCACCTGGGTTCTGAAAACCTATACGGTGACACCCGTCACACTGTGCAGCCCTTGCCATTGTCGAGCGTGTCACTTCCGGAGCCGGGTTCCATCGGGCCGAAGTCACTCACCGCCGGGACCTTCGTCCTCGGTGTGGGCGCGGGGGTCGGAGGGCTCCATGGCGAGCCGCAGCAGGCGGTGGCAGACCGCGCAGTGCCTTGTGAGATGCCGGTAGCCGGATGCGGCCGCCAGATGGGCCCGCAGGAGTGCTCTGGTCTCGTGTCGTCTCGCCGTGGCCGTCGCCATGCGCGTCACCTCCGCCGGTGGTGTGTGCGCTCGGGCCCGCGATGGGCCTTAAGGAGTGGGTACCGGGGGAGGGGGAGGCCGTCAAGGCGGCGGGGTACGGCGAAGGCCCGCATCCCTGAGGGATGCGGGCCTTCAACTGCGGTCCTGACGGGATTTGAACCCGCGGCCTCCACCTTGACAGGGTGGCGAGCACTCCAAGCTGCTCCACAGGACCAGGTTTCGCAGTCCGATTGTTGCGTTGGCCTGCGAGATGAAACTGTACAGCAGCACCGGCCCGGCGGTCGAACTCGCTCTGGGTGACAGGGGTGTCACGGGGCCAGGGCGTCGATCGCCTTCACGATGCGCTTGTCGGAGACGGGGTACGCGGTGCCCAGGGCGTGGGCGAAATAGCTCACCCGCAGCTCCTCGATCATCCAGCGGACGTCCCGCACCTCCTGTGGCACGGGCCGCCCCTTGGGGAGCTGTTCCAGCAGCCAGGCGTACTCGTCCTGCATCTCGTGGACCTTCTCCATGCGGGTGGTGTCGCGCTGGACGGAGGTCGGCATCTGCTGGAGCCTGCGGTCCACGGCGACCAGATAGCGCATCAGGTCCGGGAGCCGCCGCAGTCCGGTGCGGGTGACGAAGCCGGCCGGCACGAGGGCCGCCAGCTGCTCCCGTACGTCCTGGACGTTGTTGATCAGCGTCAGGCTCTTGGTGGCCTTCAGACGGCGCTCACAGGCCTGCCAGGCGGCCAGGATCTGCTGCACCTGGCCCACCGTGCGCACGGTGGTGTCCACCAGGTCGGCGCGGACCGAGTCGTAGAGCTTCCGGTAGGACTCCTCGTCCCACGCGGGGCCGCCGTGGTCGGCGAGCAGCTTGTCCGCCGCCGCCGTCGCGCAGTCGTCGAAGAGGGCCTGTATCGAGCCGTGCGGATTGCCGGAGAGCGCGAGCTTCTGCTGATTGGTGAGCTTGTCCGAGGCGAACTTCGCCGGGTTCACCGGGATGTTCAGCATGATCAGCTTCCGGGTGCCCCGCCACATCGCCTGGCGCTGCTCGGCCTGGGTGTCGAAGAGGCGTACGGAGACGGTCTCGCCCGTCTCCACCAGCGCCGGGTAGGCCTTGACGGGCTGTCCCGCCCGCCGGGTCTCGAAGACCTTGCTGAGGGAGCCGATGGTCCAGTCCGTGACGCCCGTGCGCTCGATCGACTCGCCCGCGGGGCCCGCCGTCGCCGCGGCGGCCTGGGAGAGCGCCTGGCGGGCCTTGGGGCGCAGCTTCAGCTTCAGCGCCTCCAGGTCCTTGTCCTCGGCGAGCTTGCGCCGCCGCTCGTCCACGATCCGGAAAGTGATCTTCAGATGGTCGGGGACCCTGGCCAGGTCGAAGTCCTCCGGGGAGACGGGGACCCCGACCATCCGCTGGAGTTCGCGCGCGAGCGTCACCGGCAGCGGCTCCTGGAGCGGAACCGCGCGCTCCAGGAACTTCCCGGCGTAGTTCGGCGCGGGCACGTAATGGCGGCGGATCGGCTTCGGCAGCGAGCGGATCAGCTCGATCACGACCTCTTCGCGCAGCCCGGGGATCTGCCAGTCGAATCCGCCGTCGGTGACTTGATTCAGTACCTGGAGGGGGATGTGGACGGTGACTCCGTCCGCGTCCGCACCTGGCTCGAATTGATAGGTCACCCGGAACTTCAGCCGCCCCTGTCGCCAGGAGTCCGGATAGTCGTCCTTGGTGACCGCGCCGGCCTTCTCATTGATGAGCATCTCGCGCTCGAAGTCGAGAAGCTCGGGCTCCTCCCGGTGTTTCCGCTTCCACCAGGAGTCGAAGTGCGCGCCCGACACGACATCGTCGGGCACCCGGCGGTCGTAGAAGTCGAAGAGGGTCTCGTCGTCCACCAGGATGTCGCGCCGCCGGGCGCGGTTCTCCAACTCCTCGACCTCGGTGAGAAGCCGGCGGTTGGCGGCGAAGAATTGGTGATGGGTGCGCCAGTCGCCCTCGACGAGAGCGTTGCGGATGAAAAGATCCCGCGACACCTCGGGGTCGATCCGGCCGTAGTTCACCTTGCGCTGCGCGACGATCGGCACCCCGTACAGCGTGACCTTCTCGTACGCCATCACCGCTGCCTGGTCCTTCTCCCAGTGCGGCTCGCTGTAGGTGCGCTTGAGCAGATGCCCGGCGAGCGGCTCGACCCACTCCGGCTCGATCTTCGCGTTGACCCGGGCCCAGAGCCGTGAGGTCTCCACCAGCTCGGCGGACATCACCAGCCGGGGGGGCTTCTTGAAGAGCGCGGAACCGGGGAAGACGGCGAATTTGGCACCGCGTGCGCCGAGGTACTCGTTTTTGGCCTCAGTGTCTTTCAGGCCAATGTGCGAGAGCAGTCCGGAGAGCAGCGAGATATGGACACTCGTCTCCGGGCCGTCCTCCTCGTTGATGTGAATCCCCATGGTCTTGGCGACCTGGCGGAGCTGGGCGTAGATGTCCTGCCACTCGCGGATCCGCAGGAAGTTCAGATACTCCTGTTTGCACATGCGGCGGAAACTGGAGGAGCCGCGTTCCTTCTGCTGCTCCCGGACATAGCGCCAGAGATTGAGGTAGGCGAGGAAGTCGGAGGTCTCGTCCTTGAAGCGGGCGTGCTGCTGATCGGCCTGGGTCTGCTTCTCGGCAGGCCGCTCGCGCGGGTCCTGGATGGAGAGCGCGGCGGCGATCACCATCACCTCGCGGACGCAGCCGTTCTTGTCGGCCTCGACGACCATCCGGGCCAGCCGGGGGTCGACCGGAAGCTGGGAGAGCTTGCGTCCGAGCGGGGTGAGCTTCTGCCCCTTCTTCCCCTCCTGGGGGGACTTCTGCGCCAGGTCGAAGGCGCCCAGCTCCTGGAGCAGCTGCACGCCGTCGCGGATGTTGCGGTGGTCCGGCGGGTCGATGAAGGGGAACTTCTCGATGTCGCCGAGGCCGGCCGCCGTCATCTGGAGGATGACCGAGGCCAGATTGGTGCGGAGGATCTCGGCGTCGGTGAACTCGGGACGGGCGTCGAAGTCGTCCTCGGAGTAGAGCCGGATGCAGATGCCGTCGGAGGTACGGCCGCAGCGGCCCTTGCGCTGATTGGCGCTGGCCTGGCTGATCCGCTCGATGGGCAGCCGCTGGACCTTGGTGCGATGGCTGTAGCGGGAGATCCGGGCGGTGCCGGGGTCGATGACGTACTTGATGCCCGGGACGGTCAGCGAGGTCTCGGCGACATTGGTCGCCAGAACGATCCTGCGGCCGGTGTGGGCCTGGAAGACCCGGTTCTGCTCGGCGTGCGAGAGCCGGGCGTACAGCGGCAGGACCTCGGTGAAGCGGTAGTTCCTCTTGTTCAGCGCGTCCGCCGTGTCGCGGATCTCGCGCTCGCCGGAGAGGAAGACGAGGACATCGCCCTTGCCCTCGCCCTGGAGTTCCTCGACGGCTTCGCAGATCGCGGTGATCTGGTCGCGGTCGCTCTCCTCGCTGTCGTCCTCCAGGAGCGGGCGGTAGCGGACCTCGACCGGGTAGGTGCGACCGCTGACCTCGACGATCGGGGCGTCGCCGAAGTGGCGCGAGAACCGCTCGGGGTCGATGGTCGCGGAGGTGATGACGACCTTGAGGTCCGGCCGCTTGGGCAGTAGCTGGGCGAGGTAGCCGAGGAGGAAGTCGATGTTGAGCGAGCGCTCGTGGGCCTCGTCGATGATGATCGTGTCGTAGGCGCGCAGCTCGTGGTCGGTCTGGATCTCGGCGAGCAGGATGCCGTCCGTCATCAGCTTGACGAAGGTGTCGCCGCCGACCTGGTCGGTGAAGCGGACCTTCCAGCCGACGGCCTCGCCGAGCGGGGTGTTCAGCTCCTCGGCGACGCGCTCGGCGACCGTGCGGGCCGCGATCCGTCTCGGCTGGGTGTGGCCGATCATGCCGCGCACCCCCCGGCCCAGCTCCATACAGATCTTGGGGATCTGGGTCGTCTTTCCGGACCCGGTCTCCCCCGCGACGATCACCACTTGGTGGTCGCGTATCGCGGCGAGGATCTCGTCCCGTTTCTGGCTGACCGGCAGCTGTTCGGGATAGCTGATCGGGGGGATCCGCTCGGCGCGGCGGGTCACCCGCGCGGCGGATTTTCCGGCCTCGGCGGCGATCTCGTCCAGCACGGCCTGCCGCGCCTCGGGCTTACGGATGCGGCGGGCCCCTTCCAGACGGCGGCCCAGCCGGTGGGCGTCGCGGAGCGACACCCCCGCCAGCAGCGTCTGAAGGTCGGCGAAGGAAGTAGACATACGGCTCCCAGGATCGCACCCCCGTCAAAGCACTGGCGAACCCATTTCCCCCGGAAGCTGGTGCAGTATGGAACAGATCATTCAGCCGCCCTCGGCCGCGCTGTCCGGAGCCGGGGGTTCCGCTCTTCCGTACGTCTGCCAGACGTCTGCCGAACGTCTCCCACACGGGAAGGAAACCGCGCGTCCATGCAGCTCAGCCGCGTCCGCCGGAGCGCACTGCTGCCGGTCTTCGCGTCCGTGCTGCTGGCGATGGTCCTCGCGCTGGTGGTGGCCCTGTGCCCGCCGTCGTACGCGGACACCGCCCGGAGCGCGGTCCCGGTGGCGCAGGACCGGACGCCCGGCTGCGGCAGCGGGGCGGACGGCGACCGGGGGGCGCACCCCGCGCCGCCCTCGCGCGGCGGGGTCTCGTACGAGCCCGCGCCGGTCCCGTACGACACACACGGCGCCGGCGGTGCGCCGGGGAGCGCCCCGTGCGCCGGGGCGGCGCCCGATCGCGTCCCGGCCCCGCTGGACCCGCCGACTCCGCTGGATCTGTCCATCCTGCGCCTTTAGCGCCCTCAGGCCCGGGCTCCACCCTCGGATGCCCGCTTTGTCGCTTTTTCTGACCCGGTATCGCAGCCGTTTTCTGACCCGGTATCGCAGCCGCTCCCTCTCTCCGGGGCCTGCCCTCGCCACGGCCTGTTCCGTCGTTCCGCCGCTCGGCCCACTGCCGGGGCCCGGCCGGACGGCCCCATTCCGCTCATGCTCGGCCCGCTCTCGCTCAGCTCTCGTTCAGCTCTCGCTCAGGAGTAACCACCCTCATGTCCCCCTCCCCCCGGCCCGCTCAGAAACGGCCCTCCGCCTCCGCCCGCAAGCCGCTGCTCATCGGCGCGGGCGTCGTCGCCGCGGCCCTGCTGCTCGGCTACGCCTCGTACAGCGCGACCAAGCCCGAGGACGCGCCCGCCGCCCGGACACCGGCGGCCGCCGCCTCCGCGGAGCCCTCCGCCGACGCCGATCCGCGGGGCGGCGCTTACGCCGCGCTGGAGAAACTCGCCCGCCGCGAGGCGAAGGACCCGCTCTCGACCGGCCGGGCGGACGCCCCCGTCGTCATGGTCGAGTACGCCGACTTCAAGTGCGGCTACTGCGGAAAGTTCGCCCGGGACACCGAACCCGAACTGATCGAGAAGTATGTGAAGAGCGGGGTGCTGCGCATCGAGTGGCGCAACTTCCCGATCTTCGGCGAGGAGTCGGAGGCCGCCGCCCGCGCCGCCTGGGCGGCCGGCCGACAGGGCCGGTTCTGGCAGTTCCACTCCGCCGCGTACGCCGAAGGGGCGAAGGAGAAGGGGTACGGCCCGGACCGGCTGAAGGCGCTCGCGAAGGAGGCGGGCGTCGCCGACGCGGCCCGGTTCGCCCGGGACCTGGACAGCGAGGAGGCCAGGGCGGCGGTCAAGCGGGACCAGGACGAGGCCTATGGGCTGGGCGCGGCCTCCACCCCGTCCTTCCTGGTCAACGGACGGCCGATCGCGGGCGCTCAGCCCATGGGGACCTTCACCGAGGCGATCGAATCGGCGCTCGCGGCGACCGGGAAGCCTTCGGGGAAGCCTTCCGGGAAGCCTTCCGAGAAGGCCGGGCGATGACCGACATCGGCTATCTCGCCGCCTTCCTCGGGGGACTGCTCGCCCTGGTCAGCCCGTGCAGCGCCCTCCTGCTGCCCGCGTTCTTCGCGTACTCGCTCGACTCGGCGGGCCGGCTGCTGCTGCGCACCGGGATCTTCTACGCCGGTCTCGCGACCACCCTGGTCCCCCTCGGGGTGGCCGGCTCCTACGCGGGCCGGTTCTTCTACGGCAACCGCGATCTGCTGGTCGCGGCCGGCGGCTGGCTGATCATCGCGCTCGGCACGGCCCAGATCCTCGGCCTGGGCTTCGCCTCCCGCCGCGCCGCCCGGCTCTCCGGCCGGATCCGCCCGACCACCGCCCTCCCCGTCTACGCGCTCGGCCTTGTCTACGGTCTCGCGGGCTTCTGTGCGGGCCCCATCCTCGGCAGTGTGCTGACGGTGTCCGCGCTGAGCGGCAGCCCGGTCTACGGCGGTCTGCTGCTGGCCGTCTACGCCCTGGGCATGGCGGTGCCGCTCTTCGTGCTGGCCCTGCTCTGGGAGCGGCACGAGCTGGGCCGCCGCCGCTGGCTGCGGGGCCGTCCCCTTCGCCTCGGCCCGCTGCGGGCGCACTCCACCTCGCTCATCTCCGGTCTGTTCTTCATCGTCCTCGGGTCCCTCTTCCTCGTCTTCGACGGGACGACGGCCCTGCCCGGCCTGCTCTCGGTGGACGAGTCCTTCGCCGCCGAGCGCTGGGCGGGCGAACTGGGCGAGGCGGTCCCGGACTGGGCGCTGCTCATCGTCCTGGTGGCGGTGGCCGCGATGACCCTGGGCGCGCGGGGCTGGAGGCGCCGCACGGAGCGGGACGCCGAGGCGGCCGGGGCCGGAGCCGGGGCAGGGAAGGAGGCGTAACGGCGAGAGGCCCCGTCCACTGGACGGGGCCTCTCGGGCTGTGGCTGGGGCCGGGATCGAACCGGCGACCTATCGCTTTTCAGGCGATCGCTCGTACCAACTGAGCTACCCAGCCACGCGACTCTGATGAGTCACAGCGGTCCTGACGGGATTTGAACCCGCGGCCTCCACCTTGACAGGGTGGCGAGCACTCCAAGCTGCTCCACAGGACCAAGCATTGTGTGAGCACAAGACTCACACAAAGTATTGCGTGCCCCCAACGGGATTCGAACCCGTGCTACCGCCTTGAAAGGGCGGCGTCCTGGGCCACTAGACGATGAGGGCTAAGGGCCCGCCTGCGCGCCTTCCAGCGCGTCGGGGACGTGAGAAGCATATGGGATGGCGGGAGGTATCGCCAAAACGCTTTTCCCGGGGGTGGAGCGGGCGGGCTCCTGCCGCGCCGTACGGGGGGGGCGTACGAGGCCGTACGGGGTGGCACGAGCGGCCGGGGCCGTACGGCTGTACGGGTGTTCGTCGCTGAACGTCGCTGAAGGGGAGGGACCGGCTCGGCCCGTGGCTCAGCCCCAGCCCAGCTCGTGCAGCCGGTCGTCCTCGATCCCGAAGTGGTGGGCGATCTCGTGGACGACGGTCACGGCGACCTCGTGGACCACGTCCTCCGCGGTCTCGCAGTAGCGCAGGGTCGGGCCCATGTAGATCGAGATCCGGTCCGGCAGCACCCCCGCGTACCACTCGCCACGCTCCGTGAGCGGCGTCCCCTCATAGAGCCCCAGCAGCTCCGGATCGGACGGGTCCGGTTCGTCCTCGACAAATACGGCCACGTTGTCCATGACCCGGGTCAGCTCGGGCGGAATCGTGTCCAGGGCCTCGGCCACCAGCTCTTCGAAGGCGTCGCGCGTCATCTCCAGCACCTGGCCATTGTCCGGGACGAGCGCCGATTCCGGCGTCCGGCGGGGGAATCCCCCACGGCCCGGGGCGAGAATGGCTCCCGTGGCGACACGCGTACCGCGAGTGAGACCGGACGAGGACGACTTCCCGGAGCCCGGGCGACGGCGGGCCGAGCCGTCCGGCCCCCGGCTGTGGACGCTCCTCGCGGTGATCGCCGCGGGCGGCGCGGCCGGGGCGCTGACCCGGTACGCGATCACCCTGGCCCTGCCCCCCGGCGACGGCTTCCCCTGGGCCACCCTCATGGTCAACGCCGCCGGGTCCGCCCTGATCGGCGTGGTGATGGTGCTGGTCGGCGAGGGCCGGGGCCGCTGGGGGCATCCGCTGGCGCGCCCGTTCGCCGGGGTGGGGGTGCTCGGCGGCTTCACCACCTTCTCGGCGTACGCGATGGACTTCCGCGAGCTGCTGGCGCGCGGCGAGCAGTGGATCGCGCCGGCGTACGCGGGGGGAACGGTGCTCGCCTGCTTCACCGCCGTCTGGGCGGGCACGGCTCTGACCAGGGCATTCGTCAGAAGGATTCCACGGTGAACTGGCTCCTCGTCGCCCTCGGCGCGGCCGTCGGCGCGCCCCTGCGCTTTCTCGTCGACCGGGCGATCGGGGCCCGCCACGGCTCGCCCTTCCCCTGGGGCACCCTCACCGTCAACGCGGCGGGCTGTCTGCTGCTGGGGGCGCTCGCGGGGGTCGCGGTCTCCTCACCGGCGTACGCCCTGCTCGGTACGGGGTTGTGCGGCGTGCTCACCACGTACTCGACCTTCTCGTACGAGACGCTCCTGCTCGCCGAGCGCGGGCGGGCGGCTCTCGCGGCGGCGAACACGGCCGCGTCCCTGTTCGTGGGGATCGGATCGCTTTTCCTGGGGCTGGAGTTGGCGCGCGGCTGAGAGGCCGGGCGGCCGTCGGCGGGGCGCTGCGCGCGGACCGTTGCCGGATACAGCGGTGTGGGTCGTGTACTTGTCAGGCATGGGGGCGTGTCCCTTGTGGGGCGCGGGGAGTTGGGCAGTGAAACCTGTGTTCTGTCCCCTGTGCTGTTCCCCGGAGGTGCCCTCGTGCGCCATTTGTCCGTCCCCGGCCGTCTGGCTGTCGCGTTCGCCGCCTCACTGGCGCTCGCGTCCTCGGCCGGCTGTATGAGCGTGAGCGACGACAAGAGCGGAAGCCCCGCCCCCAGCAAGTCGGACGACCGGCCGGACACCGCGCCCGAGCCGGACGGCGGCCATGTGGGACCGGGCGGCGGGCGGCACGCGGGCGGCCGGCCCGCCGTGAGCCCCGGCAGATCCGGCGAGCGCGAGCGCGCCGCCGTGCCGAAGCCGCCCGCGAGCCCGAGCGGCGGGGCGACGGCGGCGGCCCGGTCCACGCCCAAACCGTCCACGGGCCCGGTGCGCCCGAAGCCCGCCGGTCCCACCCCCGAGCCGACCCAGACCCCGTCCGCCACCCCCGTACCGCCGTCCTCCACGCCGCCGCCGAAGGAGACGCCGACGTCCGAGCCGCCGAAGGAGACCCCCACGGAGCAGCCCACCGAGCCCACCGAGCAGCCGTCGGCCTCCTCGGCCCCCGAGGTCCACGCGGGGGCGATGCGTACGGCGGAGGCGTACGGCCGGGGGATGCGCGGCGAGCCGATGGCCTCGCCGCGGCTGGGCCCGGTGTGAGGGGCGTGCGGAGGGGCGTGTAATGCGGGTCACTCCGATGTGGTTTGCCTTGGGCGGGGGAGGGTGCGTATGGTGGTAGATCGTTTGATCCCATTGCCCGGCGCCGAAAAAGAAGCGCGCCGTGTGGCGCGTACTCTCCCTAGCCGTGGCTGACCGCATAGAGGCGGTCGAATTGCGAAATCACGGAGTTTGGGCGCGTGCCGAGACTCCGGAAGGTTTCGCATTTCGCATGTCCACTTTCAGTACTGATCACGCCGTCATGCCCGAGAACAACGACGAGACCGTCGCCGAGACCGCTGTGGTCGCCGAGGTCTCCGAGGTTGTCGAGACCCCCGAGGTCGTTGAGATCATCGAGGTCTCCGACGTCGTTGAGGTCGCCGAGGTGACCGAGGTCGTCGAGACCGCTGAGGTCTCCGAGACCACTGAGGCCGCCGAGACTGCCGAGTCCTTCGAGGACTCCGCCGACTCCGACGCGGATGCCGACGCCGACGCCGAGCCGACCCTCACCTTCGGTGACCTGGGTCTGCCCGAGGGCGTCGTCCGCAAGCTGGCGCAGAACGGCGTCACCTCCCCCTTCCCGATCCAGGCCGCGACCATCCCGGACGCCCTGGCCGGCAAGGACATCCTCGGCCGCGGCCGTACCGGCTCCGGCAAGACGCTCTCCTTCGGCCTCCCGCTGCTGGCGACGCTCTCCGGCGGCCACACCGACAAGAAGAAGCCGCGCGGCGTCATCCTGACCCCGACCCGTGAGCTGGCCATGCAGGTCGCGGACGCGCTCCAGCCGTACGGCGACGTCCTCGGCCTGAAGATGAAGGTCGTCTGCGGCGGTACGTCCATGGGCAACCAGATCTACGCCCTGGAGCGCGGTGTCGACATCCTCGTCGCCACCCCGGGCCGACTGCGCGACATCATCAACCGCGGCGCCTGCTCCCTGGAGCAGGTCCAGGTCACGATCCTGGACGAGGCCGACCAGATGTCCGACCTGGGCTTCCTGCCCGAGGTCACCGAGCTGCTCGACCAGGTTCCGTCCGGCGGCCAGCGCATGCTGTTCTCCGCCACGATGGAGAACGAGATCAGCACCCTGGTCAAGCGCTACCTGTCGAACCCGGTCACCCACGAGGTCGACAGCGCCCAGGGCAATGTCACCACCATGACCCACCACGTCCTCGTCGTGAAGCCGAAGGACAAGGCGCCGGTCACGGCCGCCATCGCCGCCCGCAAGGGCCGCACCATCATCTTCGTCCGCACCCAGCTGGGCGCGGACCGCATCGCCGAGCAGCTCCGCGAGGCGGGCGTCAAGGCCGACGCCCTCCACGGCGGCATGACCCAGGGCGCGCGTACCCGCACGCTGGCCGACTTCAAGGACGGCTACGTCAACGCGCTCGTCGCGACCGACGTCGCCGCCCGAGGCATCCACGTCGACGGCATCGACCTGGTCCTCAACGTGGACCCGGCCGGCGACCACAAGGACTACCTCCACCGCTCCGGCCGTACCGCCCGTGCCGGCAAGTCCGGTGTGGTCGTCTCCCTGTCGCTGCCGCACCAGCGCCGTCAGATCTTCCGTCTGATGGAGGACGCGGGCGTCGACGCCTCGCGCCACATCGTCGGCGGCGCCGGCGCCTTCGACCCCGAGGTCGCCGAGATCACCGGTGCGCGCTCGCTCACCGAGGTCCAGGCCGACTCCGCCAACAACGCCGCCAAGCAGGCCGAGCGCGAGGCCGCCGACCTGGCCCGCCAGCTGGAGCGCGTCCAGCGCCGCGCGACCGAGCTCCGCGAGGAGGCCGACCGCCTGGTCGCCCGTGCCGCCCGCGAGCGCGGTGACGACCCGGAGACCGCCGTCGCCGCCGTCACCGAGGCCGCCGAGGCCGAGCTGGAGGCCGCCGTGGCCGCCGCCGCGGTGCCCGAGCAGCAGCAGACCGACCGTCGCGACGACCGCGGCAACTTCGACCGCCGTGGCGGTGGCCGTTCCTTCGACCGCCGCGACGAGCGCCCCTCCTCGGGCGGCTTCCGCCGTGACGACCGTCGCGACGACCGCCGTGACGACCGTGGCGGCCGTTCCTTCGACCGTCGTGACGAGCGTCCCTCGTCCGGTGGTTTCCGCCGTGACGAGCGTCCCTCGTCCGGTGGTTTCCGTCGCGACGACCGTCCGTCCTCGGGTGGTTTCCGTCGCGACGACCGCCCCTCCTCGGGCGGTGGCCGTTCCTTCGACCGTCGTGACGAGCGTCCCTCGTCCGGTGGTTTCCGTCGCGACGACCGCCCGTCCTCCGGCGGCTTCCGCCGTGACGACCGCCCCTCGGGTGGTTTCCGCAGCGACGACCGCCGTGACGAGCGCCCCTCCTCGGGCGGCTTCCGTCGCGACGACCGCCCCTCCGGCGGCCACCGCGGCAGCGACCGTCCGTTCAACCGCGACCGTCGCGACGACCGTCCGTCCTCCGGCGGCGGCTTCCGCGCCGGCTCCACCGACCGCCCCTACGCCCGCCGCGACGACCACCGCGGCGGCACCGGCACCGGCACGAACACCGGCTCCTTCGGCCGTCGTGACGACAAGCCCCGCTGGAAGCGCAACGGCTGATTGACCCCGCGGGGCCCGTACCTCCCCCGAGGCACGGGCCCCGCCCCCTTTTCCCCACCCCCGGCCGCCCCCTGACGGCCCCTCCGCCCCACTTCGGCACTCCGTGATCGGATACCCGATCGGCGCACGCGCCAGGGCCAGCTATGCTCGGGGATGAGTTGCCGAGGGCCGTTAGCTCAATTGGCAGAGCAGCGGACTTTTAATCCGTTGGTTGTGGGTTCGAGTCCCACACGGCCTACCGGCCGCAGGGGCGGGCGCAAGCCCGTGACCTGCGAAGAAGCGCCCCACCCGAGTCCAACCGGGTGGGGCGCTTCCGTGTTTCCCGGACGCGGCCCCCGTCACCGCCCCGTCGAACGGGCCCCGTGCTCGTCAGCCAGTGCGGTGATGCGGGCTGCCATGGCGGTGTCGAGGGCGGTGATCGCGCCCCCCGCGTCGTGGGTGTTGAGGGCGAAGCCGATCGTCCCGTAGAGGACGGTGACCTCGGCGTGGTGGTTGGCTTCGTCCTCGGCGGCGGCGACGGCGGTGTAGAGGGCGGGGACGGCGGAGCGGTCGGCTTTGAAGGTCGCGGTGAGCTTTCCGTCCCGGACGCTCCAGCCGGGGAGGTCGGTGAGAGCCTGGGCGAGTTCGGTGTCGGTCAGCGGGATGGCGCCCATGGGGTTGCTCCTTCGTTTAACGGTTTTAAGCGGCGAGGGGGCCGAGGGCCTTGACGAGGCGGTCGCCGATGGGATCGTCGCGCCAGCGGCTCATGCTCTCGCGGAGGGTTTCCAGTTCCTTGCGGTGGCGGGCGGAGCGGGTCTGGGCGGCGATCTCAGCGGATTCGGCGGCCAGGGTGACGGCGTGTTCGGGTTCGCCAGTGGCGGCGTACGCGGCGGCCTGGCGGGCGAGGTAGACGCCGGTGTCGCGGCGGGCGGCCGGGGGCATGTTCGCGTTGATCCGGTCCCAGATGCGCCGGGCCTCGGCCTGGAGCCCCATCCGGCCGTAGCAGGTGGCCCGCTGCACCTCGAAGAAGTATGAGTTGCGGTGCGCCGCGCCCCAGGGGACGGAGGGGTCCACCGTCACGACCGTCCGGGACGCCTCGTCCAGGGTCCGGTCGACCGCGGCCCGCTCTCCGAGCAGGGAGTGGCCATGGGCCTGCTGGTTCAGGATGTTCACGCGGATGCGGTCAGAGAGCCGGTGCCCTTCGCCCAGCCCTCCCCGGCACAGGTCGACGGCGGCACGGCCATCGGCGAGATCGATCCGGAGACGGGCCATGTTGGAGACGGCGTACGCGGTCAGATCGGCGTTCCCGGTCATCTGGGCGTCCGACTGGGCGATGCCGTGCCAGTACGCGGTGGAGTCCCAGAGCCCGGCGTCCTGGTGGAGCCAGGCGGCGAGGACGGCGTAGGTGACCCCGACCTGAAGCAGTTCCTCGCGTACGGGGCCGTTGGCGGCCCGGGAGAGATGGCTGATCAGCCGGTACTGCTCGGCGACGGTCCCGATGAGATCGCGGGGGCCGAGCATCATGTCGGCGGCGTAGTGGCCGTCGAGCTGTTGGTAGAAGTAGCCGACCAGGGCCGGGTCGATGTCCCGGGGCCTGAGGTCGGCAGGGCTCACGATGCTGAGCGCGGCCACCGAACCGGCGGCCAGGAAGCTGCGGCGTTCCATGGAAGATCCCTCCTCCGCAGGGCGCAGACGGGCGGGGTGGCCGGGCGGGGGAGTGAAGCCGAGATGTTCGGGGCTCAGGCCAAAGGCCGCACGCAAGGCGGCGGCCGTGTCGGGCCGGGGCCAGCCGGGCCGGTCGGACTCCCAGCGCCGGTAGGTGCGCACGCTGACGGTGAAGTACGCATCTCCGAGCGCGAGCCGGCCCGCCGTGCTGATCTCCTCGGCTGCCTTCTCCTGGGACAGCCACCCACGGTCGAGCCGTGCCGCCCGCAGCCTGTCGTTGGTCCTCACCGTGTCCCCTTGCGTTCGACCTCTCCAACGTAGCGCCCAACTGATCGACTCATACCCGGCGTTACGGGTGTTCGGCGCGTCTGTTCGAAGTGGCCGGTCAATGGCCGCCCTGTGGCCGCCGGGCTTCCTGGCCGCCCGGTGGGGTCCGGCGGTTCCCTGGGATGGTCAGCCACTCGCCACCCCAGGGAAGAGGTGAAACCGGTGTCCCGACCCCCCTGCACGGACGCCGCACACGAGACCCCCCGGGCATCTGGGCCCCGTAACGACGACCAGGTACGGCCCTCCGAGGCCGTGCGGGCGTTTCGCAGCCGCCACGGTGACCCCACCCGCTCGACAGCCGAGGGGCGGACGGTGTTCCTCTCCCTGGGCGGCGCGCGATGAGCGGCAGGCACGCCGCCGACCGCCCCTCGCGTCCCGGTCTGGCCACCCTGCTGCTCGGCGTCATCGGTGTCGTACCGCCCTTCCTCGTCCTCACCCCACAGGTGGTTGACGCGGCTTCTCCCATGAAGCCCACGCCGGTCTTCGCCGCCGACATCGGGCCGGACTCGGAGCTGTCCGCCACTTCCTGAGACTGCCCCGGGCAGGGGACAAACCCACCTGCTGGACCTCTGTCCTGGCGCACACCCCCTGGCCCACGGCCCGGGGAACCGCCTGAGCACTTCTACGACGAAAGGGAAGCCCTTCATGTCGCTCCTGCTGGAACGCGTCCCGTCCCTCTCCCACGAGATCGCCACTGAGCCGGCCGGACCTGCCGAGACGCGGCCGTTCGGTCTGGACAGCCTGACCAACCCGGTTCCGGTCACCGGCCGCCGTCCGGTGCTCACAGTGGACCCGGTCACCCAGCTCTCCCTGGTCGACGGCCTCTCGGCCGGCGCCCACCCGACCATGAGCAAGACGTCGTGCAACACCGAGTCGGATGGCAAGGACGCCATCGCAGTCGACACGGACCAGAACGACGACGAGTACGACGACTGATGACGTTCCGCGCCAGTCAGGGCACGCGCGGCGGCCTCCCGCCGCGCGTGCTCGTCGTCACCCACGCCCTGGACCCCACCGCGGACTTCGTCCTGCGGGAGCTGAACGAGCGGCGGGTCCCGTTCTGGCGGACCGACCTCGCCGACTTCCCCACCCGCACCACTCTCCGTACGGAGCTGGGGGCGGACGGCCGCTGGACCGGCTCCCTCCACGACTCCGTCCGGGGCATCGACTTATCGGAGCTGCGGGCGGTGTGGTGGCGCAAGCCCACCGTCCACGAGCTGCCGGGTTCGATGAGCGGCCCGGAGCGTCGGTTCGCTGTCGGGCAGGCCAAGCGGGCGATCACCGTTCTCGGTGCTCTGCCAGGGGTGCTGTGGGTGAACCGGCCGCAGGTGAACGTCGACTGCACCAAGCCGGTGCACCTGGCCGCCGCCGTGGCCAGCGGGCTCCAGGTGCCCGAGACGCTGATCACCAACGACCCGGCCGCCGTCCCGCCCTTCGCCCGACGCTGCGACGGGCGGATCGTGACCAAGGTGCTCGGCGGCATCGTCCACACCGAGGGCGGCACCCGGGGCCAGCTCTACACCCGCCGCGTCCCAGAGGAGCAGTGGCGCGAGCCCCGGATCGCGCTGACCGCGCACCTCTTTCAACGGGAGATCACCGATCGGGCGTACGAGGTCCGCGTCGCGGTCGTCGCCGGGCGGCTGTTCGCCGCCGCGATCCATGCTCCGGCCGGGCACACCGGCCCGGACTGGCGCCATGACTCCGACGCCTTCACCCACACCGTCATCGACCTGCCCGCCTCGATCGCGGACGCGGTACGCGAGATGATGCGCCGCCTCGGCCTGGTCTTCGCCGCCCTCGACTTCATCGTGGACGGCCAAGGCGCGCATTACCTGGTCGACGTCAACGCGGGAGGCCAGTGGGCCTGGATCGAACCCACCCGCGAACCGATCACCCACGCCATCGCCGATCTCCTCCAGAAAGGCTCCACCCGCCGATGACCAGCGCTTTCACGGATCAGGCCGCCGCCGAGGCCCGCCGTACCCTCGCCCAGACCCTCACAGACGCGGGCGACCTCACCGACCCGCAATGGCGCCGGGCCTTTGAAGACGTCCCCCGCCACGTCTTCGTCCCGTACTTCTACGCACCCTCTGGGGACCGTGTCTCCGGCGACGAACGATGGTTCACCGCCGTCCACGAGGACCGCAGCCTCGTCACCCATCGCACGGACAGGGCCGCGACCTCGTCCAGCTCGCAGCCGTCCCTCATGGCCGCCATGCTCGAAGCCCTCGTCGTGACGGACGGGATGAACGTCCTGGAGATCGGCGCCGGCACCGGCTACAACGCCGCCCTGCTCGCCCACCGCCTCGGCGACGACCACGTCACCACCGTCGACATCGCCGAGGACATCACCGGCCCCGCCCGCGAACGCCTGACCACCGCCGGATACCGACTGACCGTAATCACGGGCGACGGATCCCTCGGCGCCCCCGACCGAGCCCCCTACGACCGGATCATCGTCACCTGCGGCCTGTCCACCGTCCCCCCGGCCCTGCTTCAGCAGCTCACCGCCGACGGCTTCCTCCTCGCCCCCCTCGGCAACGCCCTCGCCCGCATCCACCCCACGGGCCCCGGCACTGCCACCGGCCGCTTTCTCCCCCACGGCGCCTTCTTCATGCCCCTCCGCCACACCCCGACCGACGGCGTCCCGACCCGCCGCCCGCCCCTGCCCACCGGCCCCGGCCGCCCCTCCACGCTCCCCGCCGAGGCCATCGCCGACAACCACTTCCGCTTCCTCGTCGGCATCGCCCTCCCAGGCCTCACCTGGCAGTACGACCTGGGCGAGAACGGTGAGATCACGGGAGCCCGCATCTGGCACCCCGACGGCTCGATTGCCCAGCTTCATGCCGACACCACGGCCACTGAGACTGGTTCCCGACCCCTCTGGACCGCTCTCGAAGACGTCCACCGGACCTACCTGATTGCCGACTGCCCGGGGCCTGATCGTTATGGCATCACCATCAGCCCCGGCGAACAGTGCGTCTGGCTCGATAACCCCGACGGGCCAACCTGGGCCTTGGCCATGTGACGATCACGTAGGTCGTGGTGTTGAGGAGGGCGCCGCTGTGACGGTTGGTGCTACTTCGCGGGAACGGTCCACTCCAGCGGTATCTCAACGGAGTCCGGTGCGTACACGATCGTCGCGGGCCGGTCTTTCGCAGGCACTGCGAATACGACCTTCCCCTTCACGCACTTGCCTGCGGTGAGCTTCGTTTCCACCGGATACTCCGGCTTGGGGAAGTCGTCGTAAGTGGTACTCGAAGGCTCGATTCGGCTGCCGTCTTCGTAGGACAGCGTCCAGTTCATAGTGGTGGCGTAGAAGGACCCCTTCACGCTGCACGACTTGAGTTCGACGGCAGCCCACTCG
The DNA here is from genome assembly GCF_014651115.1 of Streptomyces inusitatus. Classification (GTDB taxonomy): domain Bacteria; phylum Actinomycetota; class Actinomycetes; order Streptomycetales; family Streptomycetaceae; genus Streptomyces; species Streptomyces amakusaensis. The sequence continues at coordinate 86,779 of NZ_BMWG01000025.1, forward strand.
TAGCCAGTGGTGCCTGCGTCTTCGTCTGCGCTCACGATCGATTTGACGCCCTGGGTATATCCGAGGACGGCTTCGGAGCCTTCGACCGCCTCGTCAGCGATGGTCCCTTCGTACTCCCATGCCTGCCCGATGTCGCGGGTCGGTTCTGCGACGGGCTCCTCGGTAGCTTCCTCAGTGGGCTCTGGCACAGGAGCTGAGGTTGCGGCTTCTGCTGGCGTGCTGGCAGCGGCGGCAGGTTTGTCTGGATTGGGAGCAGAGCCGCATCCGGTGACAAGGGCGAGGAGAAGCACAGCGGGGACCGTGGCCTTGGTGTTTCTGGTCATCCCGCCATGGTGTCGGGCTTGGTGGCCACCTGCGGGTGGTTTTTCCGGACCGTGATCGGTTCTTTCTCGGTGGCGTCAGCAGGATTGCTGCATGCGTGAGCGGATGCGCCAGCACAGGGCACTCGGAGCTGGATCGGATGGCATTGGTGGCCCTGCTGGCTGGGCTAATGGGGTCCGGCAACGAACAGAAATCCCTGATCAGCACAAGATCGCCAGGTCTTTTAATCCGTTGGTTGTGGGTTCGAGTCCCACACGGCCTACCGGCCGAAGGACCAGGCGCAAGCCCAGGACCTGCGAAGAAGCGCCCCACCCGAGTCCAACCGGGTGGGGCGCTTCCGCGTTTCCCGGCCGCTCCCCCGTCACTTCCCCGCCGGACGGGCCCCGCGCTCGACGGCGAGGGCGCTGATCCGCTCGGCCAGCGCCGTGTCCAGCGCCGTGATGGCACCCCCGGCGTCATGGGTGTTGAGCGCGAAGCCGACCGTCCCGTACAGCACGGTGATCTCCGCGTGGTGATTCGCCTCGTCCTCGGCCGCCGCCACCGCTGCGTAGAACCCGGGCACGGCGGCACGATCGGCCTTGTAGACGGCGGCCAGCCTGCCGTCCTGAGCCGTCCAGCCGGGGAGATCGGCGAGTGCCTGGGCGAGTTCGGCGTCGGTGAGGGGGGTGGCTGCCATGAGTGTGCTCCTTCGGAGTCTTCGGAGTTGGCTAGTGCTCCGGCCGAGGGCCTCCCGCTCCTTGCGGCGGTGGGCCGACCGGTGCTCTGCGACGATCCTCGCGGATGCGGCGGCCGGGTTCACGGACCGTTCTTCGGGTTCACCGGTGGTGGCGCGGGAAGCTCGGCCAGCGGCAGGTGTGGCACGGCCGAGGAAGTACCGCCAAGGTCCGCATCTCCATTCAGACGTTTTCTCAGCGGGGCGACGGAATTCGTACGCGGGTGGCTCGGCGCTGATGACGACGGCGGTCGCGGCGTCCGAGAGCAGCAGGAGAAGGCCGCAGTCCGGTGCTTCGGTGAGGGTTACGGTCGGGCGACGGCAGTTGCGAGGGAGACGCGGAGCTATTCGCCCAGTTCCTGGGGGGATCATTCGCGCAGTCAGACATCGGCCGTCCCAGCTGTGGGCCATCGCGTCACCCGCCACGCAGATCTCCGTCGCCTCTCCCGGGCGTACGACGGTGACAGCTCCGTCCGCTTCGTGCCTGCCCGTTCCCGCCTCCCTTCCTCGCTCCGATGGTTGCCGCCGCCCAGGCTCAGGCGCTTGGCTAGGACGGGCGCGCTCGGGTCGTGTTCGGCCAGGTCGCACACAGCGGCCGCGATCACGCCGTCCGACGAACCTGGTGAAGGACGTGGTCCGCGTGCCCCAAGCCCCAGTGCGGAGTTGCGTGCGCTGGCCGAGCGCTGTGGACTGCGCGCATGACGCCACAAGTGCTGTACCTGATCGCCTGTGCCGCCGGTCCCACCCAGCGTGATGTGCTTCCGAAGGCGGAGGCGATGCTGGTCGCACCGCTGAGCTGCACGAGCCTGAACAAGTGGGCCAACGGGATCGCGGACACCCTGGCGATCGGGCTGGTCTCCGAGGGCGTGAACATGGGGGTGCCGGTGCTGGCCATGCCGTACTTCAACCAGGCCCAGGGCCGTCAGCCGGCCGTGCCTCGCAGTGTCGCGGACCTGCGCGCACAGAATGTGAAGTATCTGGACGGGCCTGCAGGGTACGAGCTGCATCCGCCGAAGCAGGGAGCACCGGCCGCCTTCCCGTGGGAGCGGGCCCTGAGGGCGCTGGAGGAAGTGGTGTCCGGATGAAAGGCGCTACGAGCATGTCGGAGTGGAAGAACCTCGGTGAGCGCACCGTGTACGAGAACCGATGGGTGAACGTGGCGATGGCGGATGTCGAACTTCCCGACGGCCGGCACTTGGACCACACCGTCATCCGGCTCCGGCCCGTCGCGGTCGCCACGGTGGTCAACGAGGCTGATGAGGTGCTGCTGCTGTGGCGGCACAGGTTCATCACGGGTGTGTGGGGTTGGGAGTTGCCCTCCGGCGGCACCGGCGAAGGAGAAGACCCGGCGATCGCGGCGGCGCGCGAGCTGGAGGAGGAGACCGGGTGGCGACCCGGCCCGATGCGTCTTCTCCTCGCGGTCGACCCGATGCCGGGGATCTCCACCTCGCACCACCGCGTCTACTGGTCCGACTCCGCCGAGTACATGGGACACCCCGAGGACGACTTCGAGTCGGCCCGACGGGAGTGGGTGCCCCTGGCGCGCGTACCCGATCTGATCGCCCGTGGCGAGGTCCGATCCGCGAATGCCGTCTCCGCACTGCTGATGCTGCACCACCTGCGTCTCGGCAGCACCTGAAGCGGTGCCCGGCCAGCGGCACCCCAGTGCCCCCGCCAACCCGGGCCGGGGGCGCGACCCACGAGAAGCAGAGCTACGGCGCGGGCTCGTACGTCACCGAGGTCCCGGGACACTGGGCCGCGAGGACGAAGAGGCGGTCCTGTTCGGTTTCGTCGGCGGTGAGGTTCCAGCGGAGCTTGGTGGCGGTCCATTCGGAGAGGTAGCGGCAGAGGGCGTCGGGGGCCGGGGGGAGCCATTGGGCGGGGTCTTGGTCGGACTTTTGGCGGTTGGAGCGGGCGGTGACGGCGACGAGGGAGGAGGGCTGGCCCTGGTCGTTGGCGTAGGACTCGCGGCGTTGGGGGGTCCAGGTGGAGGCGCCGGAGTCCCAGGCCTCGGCGAGGGGGACCATGTGGTCGATGTCGAGGGAGCCGGCGGAGGTGACGGTCTGGTCGTCGTAGTAGGACCACCAGGAGCCGCCGGTGAGGGCGCAGCGGGCGCCGACCGTGGGGGCGGTGACGGCTTCGGAGATCAGGACCTCGGCGCGGGTGTTGCAGCCGTCGGTGGGGTTGAGGCCGGCGTTCCAGTGGCGGAAGGAGTCGCGGTTGTAGCCGGTGCGGTCCTCGGTGGTGACGGGAAGCCGGCCGACGGCGGCGGTGAGGGAGAGGGTCTCCGCCGCGAGGGGCGCGAGGGGCGCGAGGGGCGCGGCGGGGGCCGCCTGGGAGGGGGTGGTGAGGACGAGGGGGAGCAGGGCGAATGCGGCGGCCGCAGCGGCGCGCCTCAAGTTCTTGATCACGAAAACCGGAATACGGGCATATCACCCGTAAGTGGAGCGACGCGCCGAACGGCTGCGCCAAGTGGGCGCATGGGTTCACCCGTACGCCCGTGCCCGCCCCCGGCGCACCTTCCGCGTGTCTCGCCCGGGCGCGCTCCTTGCGGGTCATCCCGGGGCCGGGACCGTGACCCCCGACCGCTCAGACCGTTGTCCGGGCATGACCAAGACACAGCGCATCATCGCCGCCGTCGCACTCGCCGCCGGGGCCTCCGTCCTCTCTGTCTCCGGGGCCTCCGCCGCCCCCGCCGCCCCGGTTCCCCCGGCGGGCGCGGCTCAGCCCAGCCCGATCGACCAGGTCACCGGCGGTATCAACCAGCTGCACCAGCTGAACGCGCTGCTGGAGGTGCCCAACCAGCTCGCCGCCCTGACCGACCCGGTCACCGGGCTGGTCGGCGCGGTCCAGTAGCCGCCGGACGGGCGTGGCATGGCGGTCCCGGCGGCCCGGGCGGAGAATTTCTCCGAAAGAGCGCCGGCATCGTGTCGAGAACGGCGCGTCGGCTCCGACGTCCCCTGTGAGAGCCGCCCGCACGGGGCGGCCACCACAGCGAGGGAGCGCGTCATGAAGTATCTGGTGATGGTCCAGGGCGCCCAGGTCGACTACGAGGCCATGGTGGGCAAGGCCTCCGCGCACAGCCCGGCGTGGAGCGAGGGGGACCTTCAGGCGATGTTCGAGTTCATGAGCGCCGTGAGCGACGATCTCGCCGAGTCGGGGGAGCTGGTCGACTCGCAGGGGCTCACCGAACCCGCCCGTACGCGCACCGTCGCGGCGGGCCCCGACGGGCGGCCGGTGATCACGGACGGGCCCTACGGGGAGACCAAGGAGGTTCTCGCCGGGTACTGGGTGCTGGACTGCGAGAGTCTGGAGCGGGTCACCGAGATCGCGGCCCGGGTCGCGCGGTGCCCCCAGCCCGCCGGGGCCCCCGTCTACCCCGTCGTCATCCGGCCCATCGACGAGAGCGACGGCAAGCCCTCGTAGCGGCACGGCCGCCGGGCCCGCTTCCGCCCCGGCACCCGGACCCGGCACATGTGATACCCACGGCCGGATGAGCCCCATGAACGAGACCGAGGACCTGCTGCGCACGCACGCGCCGCAGGTCCTCGGCGCGCTGGTACGCAGATACGGACACTTCGACCTCGCGGAGGACTCCGTCCAGGAGGCCCTGCTCGCCGCCGCCGGCCAGTGGCCCGCCCAGGGCGTCCCCGACAATCCGCGCGGCTGGCTGATCAAGGTCGCCTCCCGCCGGCTCACCGATCTGCTCCGCGCCGACGAGGCGCGCCGCCGACGGGAGGAGACCGCCGCCGCTCTCACCCCGCGCGACGCCTTCACGGCCCCGCCGCCCGGTGAGGGCCGCACGCCCTCCGAGGACGACACCCTCACCCTGCTCTTCCTCTGCTGCCACCCCGAACTCGCTCCGGCCGCCCAGGTCGCCCTGACGCTGCGCGCCGTCGGCGGGCTGACCACCGCCGAGATCGCCCGCGCGCATCTGGTGCCGGAGGCGACGATGGCGCAGCGCGTCGCACGGGCCAAGCGCAGGCTCCGGAGCATCCCGTTCCGTGAGCCGCTGCCCGAGGACCGGGACCAGCGGCTCGCGGCCGTGCTCCAAGTGCTGTACCTGATCTTCAACGAGGGGTACACGGCCACGTCGGGCACCGAGCTGCACCGCGCCGATCTGGCCGGGGAGGCGATCCGGCTGACCCGCCGGGTGCGCGGGCTGCTGCCGAGGGAGGGGGCTGTCACCGGGCTTCTCGCGCTGATGCTGCTCACCGAGGCGCGCGGCGCGGCGCGCACCGGTGAGCACGGTGAGCTGATCCCGCTGGACGAGCAGGACCGGAGCCGCTGGGACCGGCGGGCCGTGGCCGAGGGCTCGGCGCTGGTCGAGGAGGCGCTGCGGCAGGGCCCGGCGGGGCCGTACCAGCTCCAGGCCGCCATCGCGGCGCTGCACGACGAGGCGCCGGACGCCGACTCCACCGACTGGCCGCAGATCCTGGCCCTGTACGACCTGCTCGTACGCCGCACCCCCGAGCCGGCGGCGGCGCTCGGCCGGGCCGTGGCGGTGGCCATGGTGCACGGGCCGGAGGCGGGTCTCGCGGAGGCGGACGCGCTGGCGGACCGGCTCGCCGGGTACCACCGGCTGGACGCCGTGCGGGCGCATCTGCTGGAGCGGGCGGGGGACGGGGAGGGGGCGAGGGCCGCGTATCTGCTGGCCGCCGGGCGGACGCTGAGCGTGCCGGAGGCGGAGTACCTCCGGAAACGGGCCGCCCGGATCCTGCCCCGAAATCCGGGTTGACCTTTACGTAACGTCAAGATTTAGCGTCTCGGTCATGGAGTGGTCGATCCAGGAGATCGCCCGGCGCGCCGGGACGACGAGCCGAACCCTGCGGCACTACGGCGAGCTGGGGCTTCTGGAACCCAGCCGGGTGGGACGCAATGGCTACCGCTACTACGGCCCCGAGGCCCTGGTCCGGTTGCAGCGGATTCTGCTGCTGCGCGAACTGGGCCTCGGTCTGCCCGCGATCGCCGAGGCGCTGCGGGGGCAGCGGGACACCGCCGCCGCGCTCCGGGCCCATCTGGGCCTTCTCGAACAGGAGCGCGAGCGCATCGGGCGGCAGATCGCCTCGGTGCGGACCACTCTCCACAAGACCGAGCGAGGGGAAGAGCTGATGGCCGAGGAAGTGCTCGACGGCTTCGATCACACGAAGTACGAGAAGGAGGTGACCGAGCGCTGGGGGCGGGAGGCGTACCGGCGCGGCGACCGGTGGTGGGGCTCGCTCAGCGAGGCGGAGCGGCGGGACCACCAGCGGGAGCAGACCGCGGTGGCGGCGGACTTCGCCCGCGCGCTGGCGGCCGGGCTGGCCGCCGACGGCGACGAGGTGCAGAAGATCGCCGGACGGCAGTACCGCTGGCTCTCGGTGGTGAGCGCTCCCTCGAAGAGCCATTTCATCGGGCTCGGGGAGATGTACGTCACAGATGAGCGGTTCACCGCCCACTACGACCGGCACGGGGAGGGCACGGCGGCCTTTGTGTGCGAGGCGATGAGGGTGTTCGGCGAGCGGAATCTGACCGATTGAGGAGTCGGGAAGCCCGGCTTTTCCGGGCTTCCCGAGCTTCTACAGGCCGGTAAAAGCGGGCGAAAAGAGCAGGAAGCGGCGAGTTTTTACGCACCGGGGGGCCTGGGGCCAGGGATGTTTCCCGGGCCCCGGAGGGAAAGTGGAGAGGACCGTGCTCCGCATGGCGTAGAGTTGTGTTTACCGACGCGGGGTGGAGCAGCTCGGTAGCTCGCTGGGCTCATAACCCAGAGGTCGCAGGTTCAAATCCTGTCCCCGCTACTGAAAGGCCGTGGCCCGGAACTTCTGAGAAGAAGTTCCGGGCCACGGTCGTTTTCTCTGTGGACGCCGCCCTGTTCGCCCGGTTGGACGGCGGCGGCTCGCCCCGACGCCCGCTTGCGGCGAGCCTGGGAGGGCGGGGCAACCGTGCCCGCAGCCGTCTCGGCGGCGCACCGGTCGGGAGAGCCCCCTTGGCGCAGCAGGAGCAGCAGCCCAGCGGCGTCGCCCGCCGCTTCGTCCGGATGCTGCCCGCGCTGATGATCCTCGCCGGGGTCGCCTTCGACGTCGCCACCCCGTCCCGGTACACGGCCGCGCCGATGTTCGCCGCCGCCCCGCTGATCGCGGCCCCCTTCTTCTCCTGGCTCACCACCCTGTGGACCGGGATCGCGGCGACCCTCGCGGTGGCGCTGCTCCATGTCTACAAGGACATGCTGGACGAGCCGATGGCCTACACCGAGCTGGCCACCGTGATCACCGTCTCCGGTCTCGCGCTGCTCATCAACCGGGTCATCCGGCGCGGCAGCGAGCGGCTGGCCTCCGCCCGGGTGATCGCCGAGACCGCCCAGCGGGCCGTGCTGCCCACCCCCGCCGAGGAGATCGGCGGCCTGAGGATCGCCGCGCGCTACGAGGCGGCGCTCGCGGACGCGTTCATCGGCGGCGATCTCTTCGCCGTACAGGACACCCCGCACGGCGTACGGCTGGTGGTCGGCGATGTGCGGGGCAAGGGGCTGGGCGCGGTGGAGGCGGTGGCGGTCGCCATCGGCGCGTTCCGGGAGGCCGCCGAGCAGGAGAGTTCGCTGGAGGGGGTGACCGGGCGGCTGGAGCGGGCGCTGACCCGGGAGACCCACCGGCGGGAGACCCTGGACGCCGCCGAGGCCTTCACCACCGCCGTGCTCGCCGAGATCCCGCGCGGCGGCGGCGTCCTGCGGCTGGTGAACCGGGGCCACCCCGCGCCGCTGCTGCTGTACGCGGACGGCGGGCTGGTCTCCCTGGAGCCCGCCGAGTACGCGCTGCCGCTCTCCATGGGCGAGCTGGGGGTACGCCCGGACCGGGCCGAGGAGTATCCGCTGCCGCCGGGGGCGACCCTGCTGCTCTACACCGACGGGCTCTCCGAGGCGCGGAACGCGCGGGGCGAGTTCTACGACCCGGTGCTGCGGCTGCGCGGCCGGATCTTCCCCGGTCCGGGGGAGCTGCTGGACGAGCTGCTCGACGACGTACGGCGGCACACCGGCGGGGGGTCGACGGACGACATGGCCCTGCTCGCGGTGGTGCGGGCACCGGAGCGTCCGCCTCCGGCCGGGGCGGGGCCGACGGGGCCGGCGGGCGGTCCGGCGGGCGGTCCGGCGGCGCTCTGGCCGTGAAGGTGACATAAAGGTCTGCACTGTGCGTAGCCGAAACGCAGCCCTCTGATAACAATTGATACACTGTCAGTTTCGCGAAGGTTTCCGACGGTCGCTCAAGTCGCCCGAATCCGCCCGCATGTGTCCGGGTAAGTTCATGGCAAAGTAATTAAAGATCACTGGGAACAACTTGGAATCCGGTCCGCGTGTCTATTAACGTTCGATAACGCAGCGCGGTCGTCCCAGCCGTCGTCAGGACGGCGCCGCGCGCGAGCGCCGAATTCCGCAAGGGAACCGGGGAACCACCAATTGGGGTGAATCGGGCTTGGCTCGCCGTGCTGTTCGCGGTGCGCGAGGCCCGTAGGAGACCTTCCTGCTCCGAACCCGTCAGCTAACCCGGTAGGCGAGAAGGAAGGAAAGGAGTGCGCCTCAGTGGCGTCCAACACCCCTGCCCCGGAATCGCCTTTCAGGACCGGTGTCTTCAGCGAGGGCGGAGCCGCACCGTCCGTCGGTGAGTGGAACCCCACCGCCGAGACCGTCCGTCCGGTGCGCGGCCGGCACCGCCAGCGTGTGATGAAGCAGCGCGGCGGATTCGCCCGCAGCTCCACCGTGCTCGGCGTCGGCGTGATCGCGGCCGTCGGCGCGGGCGGCATCGCCACCGCGCAGAACAAGCCGGCCGTCTCGATATCCCTCCCCGACGCGCTCGTCGACTCCCTGCCCGACGTCGAAGACCTTCCCGGCGTCGGGTCTTTCATGTCCGACGACGCGGCCGAGCCGGACACCGCCGACACGGCCGACACCGCCTCGTACGAGACGATGGGCGGCATCGGCGAGGAGGTCGGCGCGTCCTCCGGGACCACCGCCGCCGAGGCGCTGCGCTCCCGGATCCTGGAGCAGGCCGAGGAGCAGCAGGCGGGAGCCGAGGCCGCGGCCACGGCCGCCGCCGAGAAGGCCGCCGCGGAGAAGGCGGCCGAGGCCGCGGAGAAGGCTGAGAAGGAAGCCGAGAAGGAAGCCGAGGAGAAGGCCAAGAAGAAGGCCGAGGCCGAGGCGGCGGCGAAGAAGGCCGAGGAGAAGAGGGCGGCCGAGGCCGCCGCGGCGAAGGCGGCGGAGAAGGCCGAGGCCGAGCGCGCCGCCAAGCTCGCCGGGAGCTTCTCCCTGCCGACCTCCTCGTACCGGATCACCGCCACCTACGGCCAGTCCGGCCCGATGTGGTCCTCCGGCCAGCACACCGGCCTCGACTTCGCCGCCCCCGCCGGGACCCCGGTCAAGGCCGTGGGCGGCGCCACCGTCAAGTCCGCCGGCTGGTCCGGGGCGGCGTACGGCTATCTGATCGTGCTTCAGCTCTCCGACGGTACGGAGGCCTGGTACGCGCACCTGTCCTCGATGACCGTGAGCGCGGGCCAGAAGGTGGCCCCCGGCGAGACCATCGGCCGGGTCGGCTCCACCGGCAACTCCTCCGCCCCGCATCTGCATCTGGAGATCAAGACCTCGGGCGGCTCGGGCATCGACCCGATGGCCTGGCTGCGGGGCAAGGGCCTCACGGTCTGAGCAGGGGCCTCACGGTCCGGCTCACCGTCCGGCTCACGCTTTGACCGCTCAGCGGCGGTACGGGTTGTAGCCCTCGTAGTCCCGATGGGGCGGCGGGACCCACACCCGGCCCGTCGCCCTCGCCGCGTACGTCAGCGCCGGGGCCGCCACCTCCTTCCGCTGCCACATGTGGTGCAGCAGCTCCTGCTCACGGGCGACGAAGTCGGGGTCGGAGGCTCCCCGGCCGGCCCGGTGCCGCAGAAACGCCAGCGAGGTCGCGAACCGCTGGTACTCGGAGACCGTGTGCGCGGCGGCGGCCCCCAGCGTCCGGCGGGCCATGTCACGGGCCGAGGCGCGCGCCTTCATCGAGGAGAGCGCCTGCGGCTCGGCGGGCGAGAGCCAGCCTGCCGCCGCGTAGGCGGGCAGCTCGGCCGCTATCGTCCGCAGCTCCCGCTGCCGGGTCCAGACGGTCAGCCAGGTCAGCAGCGCGAACGTGGGGACCATGAACATCCCGTACACCGCGTAGAAGCCCCACGGGCCCCAGTACGAGGCCGAGCCGTTCCACAGCGCGTGCATGCCCATCGACAGTACGAGGCCGAGCAGCGGCAGCGCCCACCGGCGGAACCGCCGATGGCGCGGGGCCAGCGCGGCGATGCCGAAGCCGATGCCGGTCAGCATGGTGAAAAGCGGATGGGCGAACGGCGACATGACGATCCGGACGAAGAACGTCGCGGCCGTCACCGACTCCAGCCCGGAGTGGCCCAGCTCCTGGTCCTCGCCGAAGGCGGTGCCGAGATAGAGGATGTTCTCGGTGAAGGCGAAGCCGGTCGCGGTGAGACCGGCCACCACCACACCGTCGACGATCCCGGTGAAGTGCCGACGGCGGAAGATGAAGATCAGCAGGATCGCCACCGCCTTCGCGGACTCCTCCACCACCGGTGCGATCACCGTCGCGCCGAGGCCCTCCGCGCTGTTGGGGTCGGCGGTGGCGGTCGCTATCCAGCGCACCGCGAAGGAGTTCGCCAGGATCGCCACCAGGGCGGCGGCGAACGCGCCCCAGGCGAAGGCGAAGATCAGATTCCGCCAGGGGCCCGGCTCGACCCGGTCCAGCCAGCGGAAGGCGGCGACGAGCAGCGGCACGGGGAGCGTGGCCAGCCCGAGCCCGACGAGGAAGCCCTCCGGGCCGGTCTCCTCCCGTACGAGGGCGAGGATGACCAGCGCGCAGAGAGCGAGCACGATGATCGGGATGCCCGCTCTGACCGCCTTGCTCTGCCAGATCCGGGCGGCGCGGCGCGGCTTGTAGCGCCAGCGGGCCTGCTCGGGCACGGCGTCGAACAGCGGCTCCTGGCCGCAGGCCGGGACGGCGGGTCCCGAACCGGTCTGCTCGGCCGGGGTCGCAGGGGTCACCGGGGTCACTGGGGTCGACGCCGGGTCGTGGGCCGGTCGGGGTGGCGAATGGGCGGGCGGCGCATGCGCGGGCGGACAGGGCTGTGAGGGGTGTGCTGACGGCTCGGACACCCCACGACCCTAAAGGCGGGCACCGACAACTGACGACGCCCATTCCGTGATCACGGCGGGTGCTCACCTCTCGTACCCCACGCGTCCCGGGGGAAACGGGGGGCCGAGAGATACGTTCCGGTCAGCCGGTCAGCCGGTCAGCCGGTCAGCCGGTCAGCCGGTCAGCCGGTCAGCGGTGCCGAGCCCTGGGCCGCCGTCGTCGCTGTCGCTGTCGCCGTCGTCCGGCGGAACAGCAGATCGTGGACGATGTGGCCCTTGTCCAGGCCCTGTCCCTCGAAGCGGGTCAGCGGACGGAAGTCGGGGCGCGGCGCGTAGCCGCCGTCCTCCTGGGTGTTCTCGAAGTCCGGGTGGGCCGAGAGCACCTCCAGCATCTGCTCCGCGTACGGCTCCCAGTCGGTCGCGCAGTGCAGCACACCGCCCGGCTTGAGCGACTTCGCCGCGAGGGTGAGGAACTCGGGCTGGATCAGCCGCCGCTTGTGATGCCGCTTCTTGGGCCAGGGGTCGGGGAAGTAGACGCGCATGCCGTCCAGCGCGGCGGGGGCGAGCATCTCGCGCAGCAGGATGATCGCGTCGCCATTGGCGACCCGGATGTTGGACAGGCCGTTCCGCTCGGCGAGACCGAGCAGATTGCCCTGGCCGGGGGTGTGGACGTCGACCGCGAGGATTCCGGTGCCGGGGTCGGCCTCGCCCATCCGCGCGGTGGCCTCGCCCATGCCGAAGCCGATCTCCAGCACGACGGGCAGCCCGTCGAAGATCTCTTCGAGGTCGAGGACGCTCTTTCCGTCGATCTCGAAGCCCCAGCGGGGCCACAGCCGGGTCAGGGCGTCGCCCTGCCCGGTCGTCACCCGGCTGCGCCGGGGCTGGAAGCTGCGGATGCGCCGCTCGTGGTGCGAGCCGGCGGGATCGGCGACGGGCCCTCCGGGGAAGCGGGACTCGCTTCGGTCGCGGACGGGGGCGGCGGGCGCGGGGGCGTGGTTTCGAAGCTCGGACACAGTGCCTCGATTCTACGGGCGCGGGCGGGGCGCCGGGACTGCCGAAGGGCCCGCGAGGGCGGGCGAGAGCAGGCTCACAGCAGCGCCAGGGCCCGTCTCGCCACCTCTCTCCCGATCGGAAGAGAGGCCGTCGCCGCAGGTGAGGGGGCATTCAGCACATGGACGGTCCGCGCGGACTCCTTGATCAGAAAGTCATCGGCGAGGGTGCCGTCGCGCAGCACCGCCTGGGCCCGCACTCCGGAGGGCGCGGGCCGCAGCTCGGATTCGGTGACCGAGGGGAGCAGTCTGCGCACGGCGGCCGTGAAGGCCCGCTTCGAGAGCGAGCGGTGCAGCTCGCCCACTCCGTACCGCCAGTGGCGGCGGGCCATCCGCCGGGTGCCGGGCCAGGCCAGCGTCTCCGCCAGCTCCCGGGGGCGTATCTCCCGCCGGTGGTAGCCCTCCAGGGCCAGGGCGGGCACGGCATTGGGGCCGACGTGCACGGAGCCGTCGATGCCCCGGGTCAGATGGACGCCGAGGAAGGGGAACGCCGGATCGGGCACCGGATAGACCAGGCCCCGCACCCGCGAGGGCCGGGCCAGCTCATGGAACTCACCCCGGAAGGGGACGATCCGCATGCCGGGGTCATCACCCGCCAGTCTCGCCACCCGGTCGCAGTACAGCCCCGCGCAGTTGACCAGCGCCCTGGATCTGAGGACCGTCCCGGCGGCGGTGCGCACGGCGACGCCCCAGGGGCGGCGGTCCACCGCGACGACCTCCTCGCCGCAGCGGATCTCGGTGCCCAGGCTGTCGCAGACCTCCGCCAGCCGGGCGGCCACCGCGCCGAAGTCGCACACCCCGGTGGTGCCCACGTGGATCGCGGCCAGGCCTTCGACCTCCGGCTCGTACTCCAGGATCTGGGAGGGGCCCAGCTCCCGCACCGGGATGCCGTTCTCCCGGCCGCGCTGGACCAGGGCGTGCAGCCGGGGCAGCTCCTCCCGGCGGGTGGCGACGATCAGCTTTCCGGAGATCCGGTGGGGGACGCCGTACTCGGCGCAGAATTTGACCAGCTCGGCCGAGCCGCTCACCGCGAACCGGGCCTTCAGCGATCCGGGGCGGTAGTAGATCCCGCTGTGGATCACTCCGCTGTTCCGCCCGGTCTGGTGGCGGGCGGGCGCCCGCTCCTTCTCCAGCACGATCACCTTGGTGCCGGGGGCCGCGTGGGTGAGGGCATGGGCCGTCGACAGACCGACGATCCCGCCGCCGATCACCAGCACATCGCAGTCGAACGTGCCGCCGTAGCCGCCTCTGGACACCGTCACCGCGTCACCTCCCACCCCCGATACTGCACCGGCCCACTGACAATGCCCCGGACGGGCCGCGCTCAAGCCGGGGAACCGCCGCCGTAGCCGCCGTAGCCGCCGGAGCCGGAGCCACCGGCCCCCCCGAGGCCCCCGGTCCCGCCCGCTACGCCGGGGCCATCAGCAGCGGCCGCGCCCGCTCCCGCAGCTCCGCGACCCTCGGCTCGTGCCCGTACGGCTCCAGCCGGTGCAGCAGATCCCGTACGTACTCCGTGGTCCGCGCCGAGGAGATCCGCCCGGCGACCTCCACCGCCCGGGTGCCCGCCGCGCAGGCCGCGTCCAGATTGCCCGACTCCAGCTCGGCGACGGCGCTGACCACCAGCCGCAGCCCGTGCGAGCGGACGAACTCCTCGGTGGGCCGCGACAGCGCCTGTTCGGTGAAGCGCCGCACCTGCCGGGGGGCCTTCAGATCGCGATAGCACTCGGCCGCGTCCGCGCAGAACCGGTCGTACGAGTAGAAACCCAGCCAGGTGGGGTCGCTGTCGCCGTCCCGGGAGCGCTCCAGCCAGGCCTCGGCGGCCTTCAGCGCCGCGCCGGCGGCCACCGCGTCGTTCGCCTTGGCGTGCGCCCGGGCCTCGACCAGCCGGAAGAAGCTCATCGTGCGGGCGGTGGCGAGGCCCCGGTTGCGTTCGAGCGCGGCCTGGGCGAGGTCGACGCCCTCGTCCGCGAAGCCCCGGTAGATCGACTGGAGCGACATCGACGCCAGCACATAGCCCCCGAGCGGGACGTCGGCCGCCGCGCGGGCGAGGCGCAGCGCCTGGATGTAGTACCGCTGGGCGGCCTCCTGCTGGCCGGTGTCGAAGGCCATCCACCCGGCCAGCCGGGTCAGCTCGGCGGTCGCCCCGAAGAGCGCGCGGCCCACTTCGTCGGAGTACGAGGAGAGCAGCAGCGGCGCGGCGTCCACCCGCAGGCACTCGGGCACCATCGAGGAACGCCAGTCCCCGCCGCCGTACTTGGAGTCCCAGCGGCGGGCGTCCTCGGCGGCCTCCCGCAGCTTGGCCACATCGCTGTGGCCCACCCGGGTGGGCGCGTCCTCGGGGGCGCTCTCCCCGGGCGGGAGGTCCGGCATCCGCTCGACCGAGGAGTCGGCGGGCGTTATCAGCCAGCGGGAGGCGGGGGTGGCGTACGCGCTCACCGCGAAGGAACCGGCGAGGGACTGCCAGATCCCGCCGCTCCCGGCCCGTCTGCCCGCCAGGTCCAGGCGGTACAGCTCGGTGGCCGACTTCACCGCCGCGCCCACGTCGCGCGGGAAGGCGAGTCCGACCTCGGGGGCCGGATCGGCGTCCGCGAGCCCGATCTCGTGCAGCGGTACGGGACGGCCGAGCTTGGCGCCGATCGCGGCGGCGATGAGATGCGGGGCGGCGCCCTGGGGGACCATGCCCTTCGACACCCACCGGGCCACGGAGGTCTTGTCATAACGGAGCGTCAGACCACGCTGCGCCCCGAGGTCGTTGACCCGCCGGGCGAGCCCGGCGTTGCTGATTCCCGCGAGGGCGAGAACGGTGCCGAGCTTTTCGTTCGGCCCGCGTTGCTCCCTGGACATGGCCCACCCCTCGACACGCAGACGGCCGCCGCGTCGCTGTCCGGAGCGCGGCATTCGTACTGAGTCCTCCCCGGCGGGCGGTCTCCGGCAGCCCCGGCGCGGTCCGGGTCGCACAAGCGGCCGGCCGGGCGTCGCGGAATATGCCCGTAGGTTCAGAACATCAGTAAACCCAGCGTAGTTCGCCGCATCCCGACCGTTAAGGGGCGGAGTTCCGTATGGCGGGATTGTTGTGCGCTGTGGGACGGCCCTCCCGGGCGGCCCGGCGCGGCCGTCCGGGGCGCGCCCTGGCTGAGCCCCGGCCGTGTGGCCGTGCGCCTGTCCGTGCGCTCTGTCCGGAGTGCGGGGGAGGGACTTCCATGAGTGCTGCGTGGGTCGGCCCACTGCGTACTGGAACCAGTGGGCTGGGGGACACCGCCGTCTTCAATCCCCGCGGGCGGCGGACCGGTCCGGGAGGCGGACCGCGCCTCCCGGACTGCTGTGCGCCCTTTTACGGGTGTCGGCCGGGGCCTGCCCGGTGGGTGGTTCGGTAGGTTCTGTGCTGCCCCGCGGCGGCCGGAGATTGGCCGGATCTCAACCATTGCCGTTGCGTGATTTGTTCCCAATGGGATCCGCGCGATCATTCCACTTCGCGTCCGGCCATCATCAAATCAGCCGCCCGTGAGGCCCGTTCGCTTTTTGCTCGTGCTACCCGGGCACATCTCCGCGCGCTTCCTTCGTGGCAGCATGTTCCCGAACGGGCGGGTGCGGCCCCGGCACCGGGGCCGGTCCACGCCCCCGGCGCGGGCGGAGCCTCCGCCCGCCCCCCGCCGGCCGAGTGTGACGCTTGTCCCGTGCGCCCGGCCGCGGCGCGCCCGCCCGCCGGGCGTAGCGTGCACCTCGACGGCCTGGCCCGCCGGCCAGGGTTTGTCCACAGCCTGTGGAGGCGGCGATGCGATGGTTGGTGGGATGGAGCAGTGTCGCCGCCCACTTCGGCTCGGCCGGAGCCGTGGGCGCGCCCGACGAGGGCCGCACCCTGCAACCCGTCGGCTCACAGCCGCTGTGGGGCGACCCCGACCCGCTCTGGGCGGTTGGCGACTGGCGTCCCGACGAGGTCCGCGTCGTCGCCCTCGACCCACCGGCCGGGCCCGCCGCGAGCACCCACCACACCACCCGGATGGCCGTCCTCGGCTGCTGCGCCGCGAGCGACGACGAACTGCGCGCCGGACTGCTCTCCGCGCGCGGCGGGGCACTGCGCCATCTGACCGCGTGGCCCGGCAGCTACACCGCCGTCGTCCAGTCCGGCCGGCGGATCACCGTCGTCGGCGACCTCGCCGGGGCCCGCCCCGTCTTCCACACCCCCTGGGCGAACGGCACCGCGTACGCCACCGCCGCCCTCCCCCTCGCCGACCTCATCGAGGCCCAGCTCGACATCGGACACCTCGCCGCCCTCCTCGCCTGCCCCGAGACCCCGGAGGCGCTGCGCGACTCCACCCCCTACGAAGGCGTCAGACGCGTCCCGCCCGGCCACGCGCTGATCCTCCGCGAGGGCTCCCGCGAGATCACCGGCTACGAGCAGGTCGCCTCCCTCGCCGTCGCCGGCCCCCGGATCGAGGCCGAACACGCGGTGGACGGCGTACGGGAGGCCCTGATCGAAGCGGTACGAGCCCGGCTCGACGCCCCCCGCCACGCCCCCGAGACCCTCCCCCAGGACCCGGGCCCGGTCCCCGGCATGGGCCCCGCCGACCGGCGCGCCCAGCGCGGCGCCCCCGCCCCCGGCATCGGCGCCGACCTCTCCGGAGGCAGCGCCTCCGGGACGCTGGCACTCCTCGCGGCCGGACTGCCGGGCCGGCCCGGCACCGTACTCGGCCACGGCACCGGCGCGGGGACACGCCTCCTCGCCGTCACCTACAACGACCTCACCGACGAAGCCCGCGAAGCCGAACTCGAACGGGCCCGCGCCCTCGCCGCCGACCCGCGCCTGCACCATGTCGTCGTCGCGGCGGGCGAGGAGGGCCTGCCCTACGCCGGACTGGGCAACGGGCCGCTCACCGACGAACCCGCGCCCTCCCTCGTCCTCGCCGAGCGCCACCGCTCCAGGCTGGCCTCCGGGAGCGCCGACCACTTCACCGGCGCGGGCGCGCGACAGGTCCTCGACGCCCACCCGGCGCGCCTCGCCGACCTCCTCCTCGACCGGCAGCGCCGCCATCTGCTGCGGCCCGCCGCCGCGCTGACCCGGGCCGAAGGGCCCTCCGCGCACTCCCTGTTCATCCCGCTCACCGTCTACCGGGCCGCCCGGCGGCTGGCCCGTACGCCGTACCGCACCGGCCTGGAGAGCGCGGCAGGACAGCTCCTCGAAGCCGGCCGCACCGAGACCCGCCACGACGACGGCCCACTGGGCGCGTCCCTGGCCGCCCTGGCCTGGTCCCGGCCGGGCCCGGCCGCGCGCTGGCTCACCGGCGAGGCACTCGCCGAGGTCTCGGCCCGCCTCACCGAAGCGGCGACCCGGCCGGTCCTGGTGCAGCGCCCCGGAGAGGCCAGGGCCCGTGCCGCGCTCGCCCGGCACGCCTTCGACCAGCGCATCCTGGAACAGGCCGCGGAGATCCGCAGCCAGCGCCTCCACGCGCCCTTCCTGGACAACCAGGTCGTACGCGCCTGCCGCGCCCTGCCCGAGTCCCTCCGGGTACGCCCCGGAGCGCGCGCGGAGATCCTCCGCACCGTCCTCGCGGGCGCGGGCGTCCATCAACTGCCCCCCGGCTGGGGCGCGTCCACCCACAACACCTCGGCCCTGGCCGCCCGCAAGGGGCTGCACGCGGCGCTGCCCCAGCTGATCGCCCTCTTCGACGCGCCCCTCCTGGCGGACGCGGGGCTGATCGAGGCCCGGGTGATCCGCAAGGCCCTCCGCGCGGCCTCCGAGGGCGAGCCGCTCCCGCTCGACGGCCTCGCCGACCTCGTCTCCACCGAACTGTGGCTGCGCCGTCTGCTCTCCCGCCGAGGCACCTGCTGGACCGGCACGGCCGCTCCCCGCCAGCGCGCCGTCCCCACCGGAGTGCCCCCGCGCCCCTCCCTGAGGCCCTGAGGTCCGAGCCCCTGAGGCACCAGGGGGGTCACCCCGGTCAGACGCAGCTGATCCGGGAGTTCGCCCATCCCGCGAGCGCGACCGCGTCGAACGGCGTCTGGGGCTCCACCACCAGCCGGATCGTCTCGTGCCCCCCGATCGGGACATGCACCGGCACTCCGGCCTGGCCGCCCCGCAGCACCGGCGACTTCCACAGCCGCTCGCCGTCCCCGTACACCGAGAACCGCACGGACCCCAGCCCCATCGTCAGATCGTCCACCCCGACCACGGCGTCATAGCCGGAGCACGTCCGGTTGAGGTCGATCGCGACGGACGAGGAGGCGTGCACGGTCACCCCGTGCGCGTACCGCTCGCCGCCGATCAGCAGCCCCGTCCGCTGCCAGAGCCAGCTGCTCTCGGCGAGCCGCACCTCGGGCCCGGTGTGGTCGCCGAAGACGCTGTACTGCAAACGGTTGACCTGGTAGACCTTCGGCTTCGGGCTCGGTTTCGGCTTCGGCGCGGACGGCGAGGGAGTGGGGCTCGGCCTCGGAGTGGGCGTGGCCCGAGTCGGACTCGGGCTGGGGCTCGGTTTCGGCTTCGGCGCGGGCGGCTCGGGCGCGGGCGTGGACGGGGTGGGCGTCGGCCGGGCGGGCACCGGCTTCGCCGGGGCGGGCGCGGAGGTCGCGGAGGTCGCGGGCCTCGGGCTCGGCCGCTCCGGCGGCGCGGGCCTGGGCGGTACGGTCCTGGGGGAGGGCGTCGGATCCACCGGGGCGACGGACCGCACGGCGGGCGGCTCGGCCACCGGCTCCGGGTCACGCTTGTCGTTGGACAGCGCCCACACCAGCCCGGCCGTCGCGGCGACCGCCAGCAGCGCGGCGATGCCTGCCTTGGCCGGAGCCCCCAGCCCCTCGGACGCGGCGGCCCCGCCGACCGCCCCCGCCGAGCCGCCGCCGGTGGCGGCAGCGGCGGCTCCCGCTCCCGCCGCCCCGGCCGCGCCCCCGGCGACGATCCCGGCGGCCTTGACCGAATACCCGGCGGCGAACCAGCCGATGACCGCGACCGGCAGCAGCGCGGGGATCCCCGAGTTCACATGCGCCAGCTCGCCCGCCGCCAGCCGGCACTTGGCGCACTCCTCCAGATGCTTGCGCAGACCCAGTTCGGCCCGCATCCGCAGCCCGCCGCGCGCATAGGCCCCCAGCCGGTCGGCATAGCGGGCGCAGTCCCCGCCGGAGGTCAGCGCCGAACTCACATGCGCCTGGAGATAGGCCTGTTTCAGCCCCTCGCGCGCCCGGCCGGCCAGCACCGCCGTGGCATTGGCGGTCAGCCCGAAGAGCGGCGCGATCTCGCTGGGCGACTCCTCCTCCACGGTGGTGTGCCAGAGCACCGCCTGCCAGCGCTCCGGCAGCGACCGGAACGCCCTCAGCGCCAGGGACTGTTCGGCCTCGTGCATCGCCCGGACGTCCGCGCCCAGATCGAGCGTCTTGTCCGCCGTGGCGTCCGTGCCGCGGGCGGCGTCGGCGGCGAACACCGCGAAGTCGTCGACCAACTGCTCCCGCTTGGCGGTCTTCGTCCAGGTCGCGGCCACCCGCCGGACCGTGGTGAGCAGATACGCCCGCACCGCGTGCTCGGGCCCCGCGCCGCCGCGCACCGCCTGGAGCGTCCGCGCGAAGACCTCGGCCGTCAGATCGTCGGCGGTGTGCGCGTCCCGGCAGCAGGTGCGCGCATAGCGGCGCACCGCGTCGGAGTGCCGCCGGAACAGCTCCGCGTAGGCGCTGTCGTCACCGCCCCGCATCCGCTGGATCAGCTCCGCGTCGGACTGCGGCAGCTCACGCGGCGGCGGCAGCAGCGAATCGGACCTCGCGCCCCCGCCCTCGCGCTGCGGCGGCACGGAGGCGTCCCTCGGAACGGCCCCTGAGCCGGGAGCGGCGGCACCGAACGCCGAAGAGTCGTCCGCCCGAGTGCCGTCCATGCCCTGACCGGGCACGGTACGACCGGCGGCCCCCCGCCCGGGAACACCGACAGCGCCCTGCTCCGGCACCTGCGGCGCGGACCCGCCGCCGGACCCGGTGCCGGTGCCGTTCGGGCCGTCCGTACCGCCGGATCCGCCGACCGATTCGTCCTGTGCGTCCCGCCCGTCACCGCTCATCGCGGAAGCCCTCATTCATCGCGGAAGCCGCCGTCAGCACCTCAGACCCGAACACCGGGCAAGCGTGCCACACGGCAACTGCGCTCCGACCCCCCAGCCGTGTCAACCACTCATCCGGGGAGAACTGACCGAATCCGCGCCCGATCGAGAGTTTCCCGGAGGAAAATTCAGCCATTTGTCCGGCGGAAGGCCATGAGCCGAGGACCCCGGCGACGGGTGCGGCCCAGTTGGGCCCGCACCCGGCCGGAAGCCGGTCACAGCCCTCTCGGGCGCAACCCCTCAAGCAGAATCTCCAGCAGCCGGGCCGACGCGGCGGCCTGCTGCGCCGCATCCGGCAGCGAGGGCGCCGCCGTCGCTATCACCAGCAGCACATCGGCCACGGTCACATCGCCCCGCAGCTCACCCGCCGCCCGCGCCCGGTCGACCAACTGCCCGACGACCTCCAGCAGCACCCCGGCGCCCGCGTCGTCCTGCTCGTCGCCCGGCACCTGACGCTGCCCGACGACCCGCAGATCCGGCTGCGCACCCCCCAGGGGCGCACTCGACCGCTGATGCGGCACCCGGGTCTCCTCCCGCGCCGCCGACGACCCCGGAGCCTCGTCCGGATCGACGCCCACCCGCAGCACCTGCGGCGGCAGCAGCCGGCCCGCGCCCGAGGCCACCGAGGTCCGCAGGAACCGGGCCAGCGCCGACCACGGCTCCTCCTCCTGCCCCAGAGCCGTACGCGCCTGCTCCGTCAGCCGGGAGGTCTCCTCCTCGGCTATTCGGCGCACCAGCACATCCTTGCTCGGGAAACGGCGGTACACCGTCCCGACGCCGACCCTGGCCCGGCGCGCCACATCCTCCATCGGCGCGCCGTAACCCAGCTCGCCGAACACCTCACGGGCGGCCCGCAGCACATGCTCCAGATTGCGCTGGGCGTCCACCCTCAGCGGCGCCGAACGGCCGGCGGCACCCGATCCCGCCCGGCCGCCCGCGCCCGCTCCCTCGCCGCCCTGATGACCGCCCTGAACCTGGGTGTCCGCGGTCGTCGGAACGGCAGCCTGCCAATGCGAATCCTGAATGGTCATACGTGTTCCCCCGGTCACTGAGTCTCCCCCCGGAGACCTCCCCCGCCTGGTCCGCCGGGCGTGCCTTGACCAAGCACCCCGACGAAGTACGAACATAGTTGAGCGGGGGTCAATTCAGAAGGGGGTAGTTCCGCACGGAGCGCCCCCCGATCGGAGCAAGGACCGGAAGGCTCCCGTTTACGCCCCCCAGCGCCCCCCTTCACGTAACCCCTGACCTGCACACCTTCCCTTTCCGCCGGCAGTACCCCGGCGCACGGCGGCACAAAGCCTCCGGTCACACAATTTGCCGGGGCTGTGGACAAACGCCTGGGACCGTTGCGTCATGGGAAGGTGAAGGCAGCAGACTCCCGGGGCCAGACCCCCGGCACCCCACCGACCGCGCGCACCGCCGGCACGCGGATTCTCGTCCTCGGTGGCGGCTATGTCGGGATGTATTCGGCGCTCCACCTCCAGCGCAGGCTGAGACGGGAGCTGGGCAGCGGTGAGACGGAGATCCTGGTCGTCTCGCCCGACCCCTATATGACGTATCAGCCCTTCCTCCCCGAGGCCGCCGCCGGATCCATCGCCCCGGCGCATGTGGTGGTCCCGCTCCGGCGTGTTCTCGGCAGATGCAAAATCCTCATCGGCGAGGCCACCTCCGTCGACCACGCCAAGCGCACGGCGACGGTGACCACTCTCGCCACCGCGGACGAGGGGACGGGCGCAATCGAATTGGCGTACGACGAACTCATCATCGCGCCGGGTTCCGTCTCCCGCACCCTCCCCATTCCGGGCCTTGCCGAGTACGCCATCGGCTTCAAGACCGTCGAAGAAGCCATCGGGCTGCGCAATCACGTCATCGAACAGATGGACATCGCCTCCTCCACCCGCGATCCCGCGATCCGCGACGCCGCCCTCACCTTCGTCTTCGTCGGCGGCGGCTACGCGGGCGTCGAGGCACTCGCCGAACTGGAGGACATGGCCCGCTACACCGCCCGCTACTACCACAACATCAAGCCGGCGGACCTGAAATGGATCCTCGTGGAGGCCAGCGACCGCATCCTCCCCGAGGTCGGCGAGGAGATGGGCAAGTACGCCATCCGGGAACTGCGCTCCCGCAACATCGACGTACGCCTCACCACCCGGCTGGAGTCCTGCGAAGGCCGCGTCGCCGTGCTCGACGACGGCAGCCGCTTCCCCACCAGGACCGTCGTCTGGACCGCGGGGGTCAAACCCGCCCCGGTCCTCGCCGCCACGGACCTCCCCCGCAACGACCGCGGCAGAATCCGCTGCACCGCCCACCTCACCGTCGTCGGCACCGAACACGTCTGGGCCGCCGGGGACGCCGCCGCCGTCCCGGACATCACCTCCGACACCCCGGGCGCGGAGTGCGCCCCCAACGCCCAGCACGCCGTACGCCAGGCCAAAGTCCTCGCCGCCAACGTCGCCGCCGCACTGCGCGGCCGGCCGCTCCAGGAGTACGCCCACGCCTACGTCGGCTCGGTGGCCTCCCTCGGCCTGCACCGGGGCGTCGCCCATGTCTACGGACGCAAGCTCAAGGGCTACCCCGCCTGGCTGATGCACCGCGTCTACCACCTCAGCAGGATGCCCACCCTCAACCGGAAGGCGCGCGTCCTGGCAGAGTGGACCCTCGCCGGACTCTTCAAACGGGAGATCGTCTCTCTCGGCTCGCTGGAACACCCGCGCGCCGAATTCGAGAGCGCGGCCACCGGCGGCCCCCGGCACACCACACCGCCACCGGGCACCCCGCCGCCCCCGGACCCACCACGGTCCGGACCGGCGGACACGCCGAAGCCCCCACCGCCGGACACCCCGGAACCGGGCCCGGACGACAGCCGTCCCACCGGCGGCTGACCACCCGGCACAGGGCCTGACGGCAACCCCCGAAGGGCCTGACGGACCCCCGGCCGACACCGACTGTCAGTACGCTCGGTCACACTGGTCGTGTGACCATAGGTGGGCTCACATTTGCACAGAGTGACCCTTGTGACCCTTGGCGACAACCATTGAGGCTAGAAAGTCAGTGAACTTCACGCGTTGGAGCGCAAGGCTCCCCGGTACGCAGCGCCGCGCCGCGGCGCGAAGGGCCGACCGCGGGATCTCCACCGCGCCTCCCCGACCGGACCGCCGGGAAGACGGCGGACGGGAGGGCCGGGGAGAGGGATCGGTCCCGGCGGCCCGCGGCGACACCGCCGAAGCGGACCCGGCCGCCCCGGCCCGCGCCGACACCGCCCACGAAGGCCCCCGCCCGAGCGGCGAGCGGCCCTCCGGCCGCCTCCCCGCCGCACCCCCGGTCGAGGACTTCCCGATCGCCGAGATCCTCGGCCGGCTCCCCGCCCTGGTCGCCGTCGCCTACGGCGCCGAACACCGCATCGCCTACGTCAACGACGCCTACACCACCGCCTTCGGCCCCCGCCCGATCGGCAGCCGCGCCGCCGACACCTGCCCCGAGCTGGCCGAGCTGGGCCTGCCCCCGCTCATGGACCAGGTCCTGCGCGGCGGCACCTCACGCACCGTGAAGTCCCGCAAAGTCGCCGCGGGAGGCTCGTACACCGCCACCTGCCTGCCCGTGGAGATCCCCGGCACCGGCGGCGGAGTGCTGGTCTTCGCCACCGACGTCACCGGCCACGCCGAATCCGCCGACCGGCTGCGCGCCAGCGAGCGCCGCCAGCGCGAGATGGCCGTCACCCTCCAGCGCTCCCTGCTCCCCCAGGAACTCGAACAACCCGACGACCTGCGCATCGCCGCCACCTACCAGCCCGGCAGCGAGGACGCCGCGGTCGGCGGCGACTGGTACGACGTGATCACCCTCGGAGCCGGCCGCACCGCCCTGGTCATCGGCGACGTCATGGGCCGGGGCGTGCGCGCCGCCGCCGTCATGGGCCAGCTCCGCACCGCCGTCCGCGCCTACGCCCGGCTCGACCTCCCGCCCCACGAGGTCCTCCAGCTCCTCGACGGACTGGCCGCCGAGATCGACGCCAGCCAGATCGCCACCTGCGTCTACGCCGTCCACGACCCCAACGAGGGCCGCCTCGTCTACGCCTCCGCCGGACACCTCCCCATCCTCGTCCGCGACGAGGACGGCACCGTCCGCCGCGCCGCCGACCCCACCGGCCCGCCGCTCGGCACCGGCGGCTGGCTCCACAGCTCGGGCTCCATCGCCCTGCCGCCCGGCTCCAGCGCTGTCCTCTATACAGACGGACTCGTCGAACGCCGGGGCGAGGACATCGACGAAGGCGTCGCCTCCCTGGAGCGCGCCCTCTCCGGAGCCGACGGCACCCCGCAGGTCGTCTGCGACCGGCTCATCCGCTCCCAGGGAGTCACCGCCGACCACGACGACGACGTCGCCGTCCTCGTCGTCCAGCACCCCTCCCGCACCGGACCCTCCGCCGAGCTCTTCCACAACGCGGCACTCGACCTCCTCGGCGGCACCGAGGCCGCACCGCGCGCCCGCGCCTTCGCCTCCGGAGTCATGGCCTCCTGGCGGTTCTCCCCCGAGCTCCACGACCTCGGCGTACTGGCCACCAGCGAACTGGTCGCCAACTCCCTCCAGCACGGCACCCCGCCCATGCGCCTCAGACTCCGCCGCACCGACCGCCGCCTGATCATCGAAGTCACCGACGGCGACGACCACCTGCCACGCCGCCGCCGCGCCGAAACAGAGGACGAGGCGGGCCGCGGGATCTCCATCATCGCGACGATCGCCTCGTCCTGGGGCAGCCGCCGCACCCCCGGCGGCGGCAAAGCCGTCTGGTGCGAGTTCGCCCTCCCCACCCGGGACAAGACCTAGACTCTGCCCCTGGGTCCTGCCACACGGGTCAGGCCGCGGCCTCCACCTGCTCGGCCGGCCTGTGCTGCGCCACCACCCGCGAGCTGACCGCCAAATACGGCTGATTCTGTACGGGGGTGAGCTGCCGCCCCAGCCGGATCGCCAGCACGGTGATACCGAGCGAGAACAGCACGAACGTCACGATGTACGGGCCGTGCAGCGCGGCCCCCATCGGACCGCCGATGGCCGGGCCGAGCGCCAGCGCGAGCTGCTTCACCAGGGCGAAAGCCGAGTTGTACTGACCGACCATCGACTCCGGCGCCAGATCGGCGACCATCGGCGCGACGGTCGGCGCGAGCATCGCCTCACCGAGACCGAAGAGCGCGTACGTGGAGATGAAGGCCGCCGTGGCCATGGCCTGACTGCTCGACCCCAGGCCCGCGTACCCCGCCAGCAGCCAGGCGACGGCCCAGATCAGGCCAACCGCCGCGATCATGCGGCTGCGCTTGCGGCGCTCCACGAACTTCAGCACCACGAACTGCGCGAGCACGATCACCGCGGTGTTGGCGGCCAGCGCCGTACCCAGCGTGGACGGCTCGATTCCGGCCGCCTCGGTGCCATAAGCGGCCAACCCCGACTCGAACTGTCCGTAGCAGGCGAAGAAGAGGACGAAGCCGAGCACACAGAGCTGGACCATCGCCTTGTGCCCGAGCAGCACCCGCATCCCGCCCTTGGCCCCGGACCGCGCGGCCTGGGGCTGCTGAAGGGAGGCGGGGCGCGGCAGCCGGACGGTGAGCGCGATCCCGGCGAGCACCAGGAACATCACGGCCTCGATGCCGAAGAGCAGGGTGAAGCTCTCGGGCCGGCTCTTGTCGACGATCTGCCCGCCGATCAGCCCGCCGAGGCCGAGCCCCAGGTTCTGCAGAAAGAACTGCATGGCGAAGGCACGGGTACGCCCCGTCGCGTCGGTGCACCAGACCAGCATCGTGGCCAGCGCCGGCTGCATCACCGCTGTTCCGGCACCCAGCAGCGCGGCCGAGGCCACCACGGCCGGCACGCCCTCGGCCAGACCGATGGAGACGGCGCCCGCCGAGGCGAGCACTGCCGCCCCCACCAGCACGGGCAGCGGCCCGCGCCGGTCGATGACCCGCCCGGTGAAGGGGAGAGCGACGAGTGCGGCCATGGCGAAGACCGCGAGAACGGCCCCGGCCGTCGTCGCGCCCAGATCCCGTACCTGCGCCACATAGACGTAGAGATACGGGACCGTGAAACCGAGTCCGAACGCGCTCAGCGCGCTCCCTGCCTGGATCCGGCGCATCGCTGCACCCATCACCTTGCTCACACTCACCTGCCTCAGAGATCGAAAGGAGTGAAGCCTCAAGACTTCAACAGTAAAGTTCGAGGCTTAACAGTACACATCGAAGGACTTCAATGCCAATGTGTGTCGTGCGATACTGCGCCGTATGCCTAACGCGAGCCCCGAGGGCCCAGCAGTGACGGGCCCGGCCATCCAGGAGCCGTCCCTCGACGAGCAGATCGCTGCGTACCAGCGCGAGTACGGAGACCTCGATCCGCAGGTCGAGAAGGTGGTCTCGGCGCTCGGCCGGCTCAACCGCCGGATGAACGTCGGCTACGGCCGCCAGCTCGCCACCCTCGGCATCACCAACGCCGAGTGGGAGGTCCTCAAGACCCTCGTCCTCGCGGGAGCCCCCTATCGGATGGGCCCCGGCGAGCTGGCGAAGCGACTGGGCCTCACCCCGGCCGCGATGACCCACCGGATCGACCGCATGGCCGGCGAGGGCCTGGTCACCCGGGACCGCGACGAGAGCAACCGCGTCCGCGTGATCGTGGAGCTGACGGACGAGGGCCGTACGAAGTGGCTTGAGGCGATGCGGATGGCCTCCGACTTCGAGGGCGACCTGCTCCAGGACCTCTCGGCCGACGAGCGCGGAGTCCTCGGCGAGCTCCTCATCCGCGTACTGCGCCGGGTGGAGGACGCCCAGCCCGACGCGGGCGGCCGGCTCAGCGACCTGGACTGACGGCCCGGGCCGGGGCCTCATCCCCTGAGAAAGGCCCTGGACCAGGGCCTTTCCAAGAGGCGCCGGGTGAAGTTGACACGCACTTCACCGGTCCGTAAGGTTCTCCGAGTTGTCACGGGGCCGGAACGGTTCTGCGACAGCCACTCCCGCCGCATCTGCGGCAATCAAACTCAGCACGATCTCCCAGTCGGGATGGATTTCGGCACGCCGAAATCCGATGGACAGACTCGATTATGAGTCGCCCGGGAAATCCGCTAGAGTTTGAAACGTCGGAACGGCCCAACAGCCGGAAAGACAACCCGATTTCGACCGGGAGTCAGGCCCGAAAGGATCTGATAGAGTCGGAGCAGCCGAAAGGCAAAAGGCCGGTCCAACTGGCCGCTGGATCTGAAAATCCAAACCGGAAACGGAATGGGAAAAGGATCTGGTAGAGTTGGAAACGCAAGACCGAAGGGAAAGCCCGGAGGGCCTGGTGAAAAGGGCCTGAAGGAAGCGTCCGTTCCTTGAGA
>NZ_BMWG01000026.1:0-46193 GCF_014651115.1 Streptomyces inusitatus
CGATCGGCAGTGAGAGCGCCAGGCATCCCACCGCCGCCCCGGCGGTCAGCGGGACGGCCGCGCAGACGGTGCCCACCGCGTACTCCTGGAGATCGAGGACCGGGACCGTGGGCGGCTGGCTGTCCAGCTTGGAGAAGAGCAGCTTCTCGCTGGTGATCGTCCGCGAGGTGAATCGGGTGATCTTGTGCCGGGCCAGATGGTCGCGGCGGCCGTTGGGGTCGAGCTGGGTCAGCAGGCACTTGCCGAGCGCGCTGGCGTGGGCCGCGAAGCGGAAGTCGACGTACTCATTGACCTTGGGGGTGCGCGGGCCGTCCGCGTACTGCGTGATCCTGACCTCGCCGTCCACATACCGGCTGAGGTAGACGGCGGCGCCCACCGAGTCGCGGATCTCCGCGAGGGTGTCCTGAAGCTTGATCTCCAGCGCCTGCTGCCGGCTGGCCCCGGAGCCCAGCAGCACCAGAGAGTCGCCGATCACATAGGCGCCGTCCGAGATCTGCTCGACATAGCCCTCGCGCAGCAGCATCTCCAGCAGCGGGGACAGATGCGCGGCGGGCAGCCCGCTCTCGCGGCCGATCTGCGCGTCGGTGACCCCGCCGGAGTGCCGGGAGACCGTCTCCAGAACGCGCAGGACGTACCGCACCGAGTGGAACGGCGCGGTCGGCTCCGGCTTCAGCGCCACGGTCTCCCCCTAGCAGGTCGTCGCCGCACGGCATCCGTACCACGATAGCGGCCAAGAGCATCCAAAGGGGGAGCTGTTGGCGAGAATACGGGGTGCGTCCCCGCGCGCTGCACGAGCTTATCTGGAAGGCATATGCCCGCGACATCCTCCTGTGAACCTCAGAGCACCGCGCTCAGAAACTCCCGGGTCCGCTCCTGCTCAGGATCGCCGAACATCTTCTCCGGGTGGCCGAATTCAATGACCTTCCCCTCGTCGAACATCATGACGCAGTCGGAGATGTCCCGGGCGAAGCTCATCTCGTGCGTCACGCAGAGCATGGTGATGTCCGTGGTGCGCGCGATGTCCCGGAGCAGATCCAGGACCCCGGCCACCAGCTCCGGGTCGAGCGCGGACGTCACCTCGTCCAGCAGCAGGACCTTGGGCCGCATCGCCAGCGCCCGCGCGATCGCCACCCGCTGCTGCTGCCCGCCGGAGAGCCGGCCCGGGTAGGTGTCGCTGCGGTCTTTGAGACCCACCATGTCCAGGAGTTCCAGGGCCCGTTCGGCGGCCTCGTCCCGGGACATTCCCAGTACCTGGACCGGGGCCTCGGTGATATTCCGCAACACGCTCATGTGCGGGAAAAGATTGAACTGCTGGAAGACCATTCCCATGTTCTTCCGCACCTCCCGGACATGTTTCTCGCCCGCCGGGACCAGCTTTCCGTTTCTCTCCTCGTGGGAGAGCGGGGTCCCGTCGACCGTGATCGTGCCCTCGTCCGGTTTCAGCAGGGTCATCAGCAGCCGCAGAATCGTGGTCTTCCCCGAACCGGAGGGCCCGATCAGTGTCACGTGCTTCTTGGGGAAGACCCGGAAGTCCAGCGAGTCCAGGACCGTGTTGGAGCCGAAACGTTTGGTCACCCGGTCGAATCGGATGAGTTCGTCCGCGGTCGTGCCCGTGCCGACGGTGGCGCGCCCCTGGGCGCGGCCCCCGGCATCGGTGTCGGTGTAGGCGTTGGCGGTGTCAGCGGGCAAGACGACGCTCCAGTGTGCGCATGAGGAAGGATGCCGGACAGGAGAGGAGAATGAAGGCGATGCCGACGACCGTGACCGCCTCGACCGTCAGAAAGGTCTCGGACGAGAACTGCCGCGCCTCACCGAGCATTTCCATCACTCCGACGACGAACAGCATCGGCGTGTCCTTCAGCATCGCGATGACGTAGTTGCCGAGCGCCGGGGCCACCCGGCGGATCGCCTGCGGCAGGATCACCACACCCCAGGTCCGGCCGCGCGAGAGGCTGAGCGCGGTCGCCGCCTCCCACTGGCCCCGGGGGACGCCCTCGATCCCCGCGCGATACACCTCGGCGGTGTACGTCGAGTAGTGCAGACCGAGCCCCACCACGCCGGTCACCATCGCGGACAGGGTCAGACCCCACTCGGGCAGGACGTAGTAGAGGAAGAAGAGCTGCACCAGCAGCGGTGTGTTCCGGATGAACTCGGTGAACACCGCCACCGGCCCGCGCACCAGGGCGGGCCCCGAGCGCTGGGCCACCGCCCACACCAGGCCGAGGCCGAAGGCCAGCAGCGCGCTCAGCGCCAGCGCCTGCGCGGTGACCAGCAGACCGTCCGCGAGGCGCGGCAGGAAGGCGTCCACGGCGGACCAGTCCCAGTTCACCGGCGCTCACCCCCGCTGCTCGCGGCGGCTGCTGCCGCCGCCCGGCGGCGCGGTGCGAACAGCCGGCGCGGCGAGAGCGCCGCCCGCCGCGGCGGCCCCTCGCCCGCCCCGGCCCTCGCCCGGCGCTCCAGCACCCGCATCCCCCGGGTCATCGCGAAGGCGATCACGAAGTACACCAGCAGGATCACCGTGTACACGGGCGCGCTCTGACCTGTGGCGTTGCGCACCAGCGCCGCGCCGAACGCGAGGTCGGACACTCCCATGACGGAGACCAGCGCCGTCCCCTTCAACAGCTCGATCAGCAGATTGTTGAAGGGCGGGATCATCTCCGGCCACGCCTGCGGCAGGACGATCCGCCACAGCCGCTGCCCGGGGGGCAGATTCAGGGCGACGCCCGCTTCGTGCTGCCCCCGCGGCACTGCGGCGACCGCGCCCCGCACCACCTCGGAGCCGTACGCCCCGTAGCTGAGCCCCAGCGCCAGCACGGCGGCCCACATCGGCTCCAGCTGCCAGCCGAGGCCCAGCGGCAGCACGAAGAAGAGCCAGAACATCAGGATCAGCGCCGACGTGCCCCGGAAGACCTCGAAGTAGACCCCGGCGGCGAACCGGACGATCCGGAGCCGGTTCAGCCGCGCCAGACCGGTGACGAAGGCGACCGCCGCAGCGAGGGCGGCGCTGAGGAAGGTCAGCTGGAGGGTGATCCAGACGCCGTCCAGCAGGATTTCCCACAGACCCGGAGTGATTTCGCTCATGACCGGCACTTCTCCTCGGCGGTGAGATCCGTCATCTGGTCCGCCGTGAAACCGAAGGGCCGCATGATCTCCAGCAGCTCACCGCTCTTCTTCAGCTTGCGCAGCTCACGGTTGAACGCGTCGCGGAGTGTGGTCTCAGGGGTCCGGAAGGCGAATCCGCCGGCGCTGACGACCGGTTTCCCGTCGACATGGGGAGTGACCTCGTCGATGACCTCCGCACGGGTGCTCTCGGTCTCCCGCACCACATTGCGCGCGGTGACCGCGGTGCCGACGAAGACATCGATACGTCCCTGTTCCACGGCGAGCAGCCCGGCCAGCTGATCGGGGAGGGTCGTGACCTTCCCGACCCCGGCCTCTCTCGCGTACTCGATCTGGGCATAGCCGATCCCGGTCGCCATCCTCGCGCCGGACTCGGCGATGTCCCGGTAGGTGCGCAGCTCTTTCGGGTTTCCCCGCGCCACGATGAAGGCGTCGAGCATCTGATATTCGGGATCCGCGAAGACGACCTGTTCGCAGCGGGTCGGATTGATGTACATACCGGCCGCCACCACATCGAACTGGAGCGAATTCAGACCGGCGATCAGCGAGCCGAACTCGGTGGGGAAGGGCTGGACGTCGGGCACGCCCAGCTCCTTGAAGATCCGCCGGGCGACGGCGGGCGCGGAGCCGGTCATCCTCCCGTCCTTGCCGATGTAGCCGTAGGGCTGCTCACCCGCCAGCCCCAGCCGTACGGTCCCCGTCGCGCGCAGCTGCTCCAGCAGCCGGCCGCCGTCGCCGTCGTTTCCCGTCGCGACCCTGGCGCAGCCGGCGCTCGCGCCCGTCGCGCCCAGGGCCGCGGCTCCCGCCAGCAGCGAGCGCCGCCGCAGGGCGGGACGGGCGGTCTGTCGTGTTCTCTCCGGTGGTCGGGCCATGCTCGCCCGGCTACCCCGGCGCCCCGCCGTTATGCGGACCGCTTCGGCCCCGCCCGCCCCGGCGGTGACGGCCCCCCAAGGCGCTGAATGTGACATGCGTCACTCTCGACTGCCGGGCAAGCCGACTTACTTCGCATAGTGGGGCATATATCGGTTTAGTAGTGTTGATCATGGCGAAACTTCGCCGTTCTGGCTATACAAATGATGCGTACTTGACAAACTCCGGTCGTGTGAAAATCGCGAGATGGTCACGGTGCGGTCGCGGATTCAATTCCTCCGCTTTCTGTTTCTCGCCGTTTAAACATCTTCTGATTCAGGCCGTATTTCCAGGTGGCATTGCGTGTCCCGTGTCGAGTGATGTTGTATATGCCGTGCAGCGATCAACTAAGGACTGTTGAGGGGAAAGACTGGTTATGGCGACGATCAAGATCAATCCCGCTCGGTACAGTCAGTTCGGGTCGGCGGAGGGGAGTGTTTTCTGCCTGATCACGAACCGCGAGATCGAGAACGAGCTGGAGATCGTCAAGGAAGCGCCATATACGGAATACCGGACCATCCTCATCGGGCAGGGCGATGACTTTGAGGCGATGCTCGCCGCAGGAACGATTCCTCAGCAGTCGCATTCCTTGGTCATCTCGCCGTACCGGTTCTTTGAGTCCCCCTCGGAAGAGGCCCTCGGCCCGAATCGCAAGCTGATGGGGATGGCCTGCAACTCGACGCCGGCCGATCTCGACATCATCCGGCACTTCATCGGAGTCATCGAGAAGACCTCGGCCAAGGAGCAGGGCGAGTTCAGCGACCGCTTCTTCCAGCTCGCCGAGTCCACCGATCACCTGCTCTACGTCGACGAGCGCCACGGCACCCGCGCCGTACTCGACCACCTCGCCGACGGCCTGATCTGGAACCAGCAGGCCGGCCCCCTCGAATGGGGAGAGCAGCAGATCGTTCCCTCCGGAGAGATCAGCGTCCTGCCGATGCAGATCGTCGAATTCGACGAGAACCTGCACCTTCCACTCGAAGGAAGCATCGCGTTCCGCGGATTCCCCATCCTGCACAGCGGTACACCGTCGTTCATCCGCAAGGACCAGGCCCGCCTCTCCGGCAAGCTCGCCGGCCTGGAGCACGAGGCGGTGGTCTGCGACGTCACCAAGGGAACGATCACTTCACTGCGCCCCTTCCGCAAGGAGGGCGCGGCGGTCGCCAAGGTCTTCGAGACCATGTTCGAGATCGACTCGCGCTATGCGCTGGTCTGGGAGATCGGACATGCCCTCAATACCAGCCTGGACATTCTGCCGGGCAACCATGCCATGAACGAGGTGTACGGCGGTGAGCGGGGCTGCCTCCACTGGGGGCTGGGCCTCACTCCCTTCACTCAATACCACCTCGACATCATCTCGCCCGACACCACCGTCTACACCGAAAGCGGTGGCGTGGTCCTGGGCGACAAAGGCGGCGCTTCCAGCGTTCGCATGGCCGCTGTCGTCTGACCGGCCATGAGCGAATCGCGCGAGCGCGAATCCATGACGGAAGGGAGGTGTCGGCCATGAAGAAGACCATCAAGGTTCGCAAGAACAGCAACTACCTGGGCACCCTGCTGGGCTGAGCCCGGCAGCAGGACCGGATCTCAGGTCCTGCCGCCTGCCGGATCGAGTAACGGTGGGGAGGTGTTCGCCATGAAGAAGACCATCAAGGTTCGCAAGAACAGCAACTACCTCGGCACGCTCCTCGGCTGAGCCGGGTAATTGGCCGCCACGCGCGAAACGCTTGAGAAGAATCGCGCCGGGTGTGCCGTAAGTGAGGCGGGCCGAGGTGATAGCTCGGCCCGCCTCACTGACACATTGGCACAATGCTCTGGGAGCGTCACAGTGATTATCGTCAATCCTGAGGCCTACCGCCAGTACCCGGCAGGCCACAATCGGTTCGTACTCGTCCTGGAACAGCGATTCTCCGACTCTTTCCAGATCGAGCCCCCGAGCCGTTACGAAGCATGGGACACGGTCACGGCCGAGGAGGGGCAGTCCCTGACCGACGTACTGCGCTCCGGCGTCCCGCAGGACAGCGATGTCCTCGTCGTGGCCCATGACGACCGGCTGCTGACAGCTCCCGCAGTCGAGGTGGGGCCGCGCCGTACCGTCGCCGCCCTGCGCGCGGGCACCGGCCCTCTCGCCCTCGACCAACTGCGCGGCCTCCTGGCATCACTGGAGAAGGCCGAGCCCGAGGCCATCGGCCCGACCGGTACCGCGCTCGGCGACGCCCTGGCGGCGGCCGGCGGCCTGATCCTCGAAGACGCTCTGACCGAGTCCGTGGCCAAGGTGACCTTCGGCGCGCCGACATGGTCCCGGGCGGACACCGGCGCCTTCCTGCCCGGCGCCGTGCAGAGCGCGCCCACGGGCCTGCGGAGGCTGGACCTCACAGGCGCCGGCACCACCGTCACCGGGCAGATCGCCGTGAAGGGCTGGTCCGTCGTGCGCACCCGCGCCACGGGAACGGCCCACTGCCACGAGCTGTTCGAGAAGCTCTCCGGGCTTTCCCACTACCCGCTCGTGCTCACCGTCGAGGACGGGACGGTGACCGACATGAAGGCGACCGAGACGGGATCCGCGACCGCGGCCGCCGCCCTGACACAGCTCTTCACCGCCGACCCGGGCCATTCCCAGGTCGCCGGAGTCGAGTTCGGCATCAACCCGGCCGCCCCTCAGCTGCCCTTCAACTCCGAGTCCAACGCCGTCGCCACAGGCAGGGCCGCGGCCTCCGTTCATCTGCTGCTCGGCTCGCTGCCGCTGACCGAGTTCCAGATCGTTCTCGAATGCGCCACCAGCTCCCTCACCGCGCTCGGCGGCACCGAGCCCCTGGCGGGAGCGGGCACCACCGCCGCCACCGGGCCGAGCCCCCGCCGCCGGATGAACCGCGTCACCGCGGCCAGCTGCGGCTGCCACTGACATGACCGACCAGAACACACCGCTGTGGGAACAGCGCTTCCGCACCCCGCGCTACACGCTCCCGGCCTGGGCCAAAAGCTCCGCGGAGCGCTGCGTGTTCGTCAGCGACCGCTCCGGCAACGCACAGGTCTACTGCTGGGACCGCACGGCCGGCACACTGCGGCAGGTCACCGATCGCCCCTCCGGCGCCCAGCACTGCGCCATCGAGGCGTCCGGCGAGGCCGTGTGGTGGTTCGCCGACACGGACGGCGACGAGCGCGGCCAGTGGATGCGGCAGCCGTTCGGCGGAGGCCCCGACGAGCCGGCCGTACGCGACATGGATCCGTACTGGCCCGCGGGACTCGCCATCGGCCTGCGCGGACACGCCCTGCTCGGCCACACCACCGAGCAGGGCACCGACATCTCCCTCGTGCTGCCCGGCGGAGGGTCCCGCCGTCTCTACCGGCACGAGGAACCCGCGTACGCCGTCGATCTCTCCCGCGACCTCACCCTCGCCGTCATCGCGCACAGCGAGCGCGGCGACCTGTGGGAGCCGGGCGTACGCGTCCTGACCACGGACGGCGTCGCCGTCGCCGACCTCGACGGCGAGGCCGTCGGCTTCTCCCCGGTCCCCGGTGACAACCGGCTGCTCGTCCTGGAGCCGCGCGAGGACCGCTGGGAGCCCGTCATCCACGAGCCGCTCACGGGCGAGCGCGTCAGCCTCGACCTCAAGCTGCCCGGCGAGACCTCCGTCGAATGGTCCCAGGACGCCGCCTCCCTGCTGGTCGTCCACGACCATCAGGCGCGCTCCGAGGCATTCGGCTATGACCTGGCCACCCGTGAGCTGACCCGGCTGGAGATCCCCGACGGCACCGTCGAGCACGCCCGTACCCGGCCCGGCGGCGATGTGTGGTTCCAATGGTCCGACTCCGCGCACCCTCCCGTCTTCCGGGCCCTCAAGAGCGACCCGCGGTTCCCCGTCACCGGCGGCCCGCCGCAGACCGCGCTCGTCCGCGACGAGTGGGTCGACGGCCCCGGCGGCCGCGTCCACGCCCTGCTGAGCCTGCCCCGGACCGGTACCGGGCCGCACCCCGCGGTGTTCCTGCTCCACGGCGGGCCCGACGAACACGACCGGGACGCCTTCGACCCCGAGGCCGCGGCCTGGACGGACGAGGGATTCGCCGTCGTACGCGTCAACTACCGCGGCTCGACAGGCTATGGACGGGCCTGGACGGAAGCCCTGAGGCGCCGCGTCGGCCACACCGAGGTCGAGGACATCACCGCGGTACGCCAGTGGGCCGTCGACCACCGGATCGTCGACCCCGACCGCCTCGTCCTGGCCGGCTGGTCCTGGGGCGGCTATCTGACCCTGCTGGCCCTCGGCACCCGGCCGGACGACTGGACCGTCGGCCTGGCCGGTGCCCCGGTCGCCGACTGCGCCGCCGCCCACCGGCAGGCCATGGACGACATCAAGGCGCTCGACCGCAGTCTCTTCGGCGGCACACCCGAGGAAGTCCCCGAGGTCTACCGTGACGCCTCGCCCGCGACCTACGCCGACGCCGTCCGCGCACCGGTCTTCATCTGCGCAGGCGTCAACGACGCGCGCTGCCCCATCGACCAGGCCCGCACCTACGCCGACCATCTCGAAGCCCGCGGCCTGCCCGTCGAGTTCCACGCGGTGGACGCGGGCCACAGCCTGACGTCGGTGGAGGAACGCGTCACGGTCTTCCGCCGCCAGATCGAGTTCACCCGTACGCACATCCACGCCGCGAGGAGGCTCCCATGATCTGCCTGTGCGCCCCGGGGGACACACGCCGCCGACAGGAGATCGTCGTCCATCGCCCGCAGCGCCGCCGCGACCTCCTGCTGCGCTGGCACACTCCCGCCTGAAACGGGCCCGGTTCCTACTCCAGCGCCCCGCCCACCCGGGACAGATGCGCACGGAAGGTGTACGACGGGTCTTCCCGCCGGTGCTTCTTGAACTCCGCCCAGCGCAGCTGCTCGCGCAGGCTCACTCCGCCAAGCGCCTTCTCGGCCTGGAGCTGCTCGGCCTTCACGATGGCCCGGGCGACATCCACCACCTCCGAGTGCATCCCGGCGGGGACGACGACCAGGCCGTCGGAGTCGCCCACCGCGACATCGCCCGACTCGAACGGGAAGGGCCGCCCCGCGTCGACGCCGCCGACCGGGCGCGGCGTGGGCGACGACGGGCACGGCCCCAGGCTGAACACCGGCAGTCCGATGACGGCCAGCTCGTCGGTGTCCCGGTGACACCCCCACACCACCAGGCCCGCCATTCCCGCCAGCCGCGCCTCGATCGCGACCAGGTCGCCCACGCACGCCTCGTCCGTGCGCCCCTCGTTGTCGATGAACAGCACATCCCCCTCGCGCGCCTCGTCCAGGCCCTCCAGGATCGAGGCGACGCCCTCGGTGTGCCGGATCCGGAGCAGCGGGCCGGTGAGCCTCATCCCCGACGCCGCCGGTCGCAGGGGCAGTGGCGGCAGTACGAGCCGGTGGCCCAGCCGGATGCCCGCGTCCCACAATGCCGCCGTCGGCCAGATCTGCCCGCCGGCCGGATCCGCGCTCATATGTTCCGTTCCTCTCATCCCGTGATCAGCCGGGTGATCGCCGCCGCCGCGGTGCCCAGGACCACCACGAGCAAGGTGGGCCAGTTCCGCCAGACTCCGAACGCGCCCACGACCAGACCCACCACGCGGGCGTCCACCGTCAGCGACTGGCCGCTGGCGAATATCTGAGTCGAGATCAGCGCCGCCAGCAGCGTCGGCGCCATCAGGGCCACCACCCGCTGCATGCGGTCCGGCAGCTCCTGCCCGCCCAGCAGCACCGGTCCGGCGGCCTTCAGCGCCATCGACACGGCGCCCACGAGGAGCACCGCCAGCCATACTCCGCTCATCATTTCCTCAATCCCAGAAGGCAGACGACGGTGGACGCGATCAACGGGACGCCCGGTGAGGCGAACGGTGTCAGCGACAGCGCGACGGCGACGCCGAGGAGCGCGCACACGAGGGCGCGCCGATCGCTGATCTGCCCCTTGAGCAGGGCGAGGAAGAGGACGGGCGAGACCACGTCCAGCCCGAAGCGCAGCGGGTCGCCGACATACTGCGCCCCCAGCACGCCGACGGCCGTGCCGCCCACCCAGGCGCAGTAGACCACGACACCCGCGCCCAGCAGCCGCCCGCGCGAATAGCGGCCCCCGCCCAGATGCCCCACGGCCCAGGACTCGTCCACCACCAGCTGTGCGGAGAGGAAACGCTTGACGGCGTTGCCCGTCATGGCCGGAGCGACGCTGATCCCGATCGGCAGATAACGGGAGTTGAGCAGAACGGCGGCCACGATGGCCGCGGCGATGCCCCCGCCCGTGCCGACCACCGAAGCGGCCGCGAACTGGGCCGATCCGGCGAAGGTCGTCAAGGACATGGCTATGGGCGCGACGATTCCCATGTCGGCGGCCCTGGCCACCACGCCGAAGGAAACGGCGAACCCGAACACGGCGATCGCCAGCGGGATCGCCATGCGCATTCCGCGCAGCAGCTCTTCCCTGAAACCGACCGGGGGAGAATACCCTTCAGGCGTGGTGGCGGGAGGGGGTAAAGCCTCTTGGGAGTCCATCGACGCTCCATTTCGAGACGAACCATTGCGGCAGATGATACGGAGCCATGGTGAGATTTACTAGTTACTCCGAGGGTCCGGCGACATGGGCCGAGGACCTGGTCAACACCTACAACGTGGTCCGTGAGACGGAGAAGATGCCCGATCCGGCGGCGCTGGCGGAGCTGCTCGTCGCCCACGGGGTCCGGATCAGGGGCGTGCCCACCCGCAAGGACCTCGACCGGGCCCGCGCCCTGAGGACGGCCCTGCGCGAAGTCTTCGGCGCTCCCGACGAGGAGACCGCCATCGCGCTCCTCAACCGCATCCTCGCCGACCACCGCGCACTGCCGCATTACACCAACCACGACGGTGAACCCTGGCACCTCCATGTCGCCGACCCGCAGGCCCCACCCGTCGACCAGTACGCCGTGAACGCCGCCATGGGCCTCCTCGGAGTCATCACCACCACCGGAATGAGCCGCCTGCACATCTGTGACGGCAACCGCTGCGAAGAGGCGTTCGTCGACATCTCCCGCAACCAGTCACGCCGTTACTGCAGTCCGCAGATCTGCGGCAACCGGGCGAGCGCCGCGGCCCACCGCGCCCGGCGGAGAGGCGCCGCCGCCGACCGCCGCGGCTCGCCCCCGTGAACACCGCGCGACCCCGCCCCGTCTCAGCTCCGGGCCGGGGCCGCCGTCGCCCCCGCCTCGTACAGCGCGTGCGCCGCCCTCAGCACCAGCGCGTCCGCGTGCCGCGCGGCGATCAGCTGCACCCCGATCGGCAGCCCGTCCGCGTCCACCCCGCACGGCACGCTCGCGGCGGGCTGCCGGGTCATGTTGAAGGGGTACGCGAACGGCGGCCACCCGGCACGGCCGCGCGGGCCCGGGGCCGCCCCGGCGGCGGTGACCGGCACGGTGGGGGTGATCAGCAGGTCGTACGAGGTGTGGAAGAGGTCCATTCGCCGCTCCAGCCCGGCCCGCGCCTCCTCGGCGGCCAGATACTCCACCGCGCTGATCCGCGCCCCCGCCGCCGCGGTCTCCAGCAGCGCCGGGTCCAGCGAGCGCCGCCGCCCGGGGCCGAGCCGGTGCGCCAGCCGGGCCGCCGAGGCCGACCACAGTGTCCGGAACGCGTCCACCGGGTCGGCCATGTCCGGGTCCGCCTCCGTTATGTACGCGCCGAGGCCCGCGAGCGCGGTCACCGCCCCCCGTACCGCCGAGGCCACCGAGGGGTCCACCGCGACCTGGCCGCCGAAAGAGGGCGAGTAGGCGATCCGCAGCCCCTTGACGCCGTCCTCGACGCCGCCCTCCGCCTCTTGCCGTATCCGGTCCGGCCCGCTGATCACATCGAGCATCAGCGCCGCGTCGGCGGCGTCCCGCGCCGTCGGTCCGACATGCGCGAGCACCCCGAACGGGCCCGCGGGGAAGTGCGGCACCCGCCCGTAGGTGGGTTTGAGCCCGAAGACGCCGCTGAAGGAGGCCGCGACGCGGATCGCGCCGCCGCCGTCGGTCCCCAGCGAGAGCGGGCCCGCGCCCAGGGCCACGGCCGAGGTGCGGGCGGAGCCGGGCGGGCCGGGCTCCCGGGCCGGGGTCCGGCCCACGAGGACCGCGCCGTGCTCCCGCAGCAGCGCCGCCGAGGGGGCCTCCGTCCCGCCGGTCCCCTCGTACGGCGACAGCGACTCCTCCACGGTCACCGGGACCCCGTCGAGCAGTCCCCGGGGCTCGCCGCGCTCCCAGCGCGCCGCCGATGCCTCGGCCCGGGCGAGCGCGGCCGACGCGTCCGGCCGGGGTGACGCGCCGGGCTCCGGCCGCACGCTCCCGATCCGGTCCAGTCGGTCCAGTGCGGCGCGGACCGCGTCCACGGGGGTGAAGTCCCCGGCGGCGAAGCCGGAGAGGAGTCGGCGGGCGGTCAGCTCGGTCAGCGGGGCAGTCATGCCGGGGACGTACCCACGTTTCCCGCCGACCACGTTCGGGAACGGCTTTTCCGGCCACCCCGGGGACGCTCGGGACACCCCGACGAACAGGAAGGCTGGACATGACCACGGTCGGACTTCTCCACCCCGGGCACTGGGCCGAGGACGACTATCCGAGGCTGGAGGTGCTGCTGGACAGCGACATCAGGCTCGTCGTCGTCGACGCGGAGCCCCCCGACGGCTCCGAGGCCTCCGGGGCGGCCGGGGGCGACGGCCGGCTCGCGGCAGGCGTCGAGGAGCTGCGGCTCGCGGGGGCCGAGTCAGTGGTGTGGACCGGTGTCGGCGGCAGCCCGCTCCAGAGCCCGGAGGAGGCGCACCGGCAGATCAGAGGCCTGGCCCGGGCGGCCGGGCTGCCCGCTTCGAGCACCTCGTTCGGCTTCGTCCACGCGGTACGGAGGCTGGGCGCGGCCAGAGTCGCGGTGGCCGCCGCGCACTCGGGGGAGGCCACCGCCCACTTCACCGAGTTCCTCAGGGCCTCGGGCGTCGAGGTGGCCACCCCGCCCCCGAGCGGCGGCCCCCGGGCGGACGAGTACAGCTCCTGGGGCCGCGCGGAGCTCCTGGAGCTGGCGAGGGCGGCGGACCGCCCCGGCGCGGACGTCCTGCTGATCCCGGACCCGGCGCTGCACACGGTGGCCCATCTGCCGGAGCTGGAGGAAGCCGTCGGCAAACCGGTCCTCACCGCCCACCAGGTCACCGTCTGGGAGGGGCTCCGCCTCGCCGACCACCGCGCCTGGGCCCTGCGCCTCGGCGCGCTCTTCGCCAAACCGGAATCCTGACCCGCCGTGCAGCCGGAATCCCCATCCGGGGCCTGCCGCAAGGCCGTTCGCCGCGACGGCCCTTCCCGCCGGAACATCCGCCGGAACATCCGCCGGAACATCCGCCGGAATACCGGCCGGGAATAAACGGAGACTCCCTCCTGTCACTCCTGCTATACGTTGCCCATTCGCAGGAGGACAGAGCCCGTGCACCCGACAGCCCCCGGCGACACCCCCGACACCGTCGGCGGAGCGGCCCTCGGCACCGCCCCCACCCCCCTCTCCGTGCTCGACCTGGTCACCGTGGGCGCGGGCACCACCTCCACCGAGGCGCTGCGCACCAGCGTCCGCATCGCCCGCCTCGCCGAGTCGCGCGGCTTCCACCGCCACTGGGTGGCCGAGCACCACTCCATGCCGGGTGTCGCCTCCTCCTCGCCGGCCGTGATCCTGGCCCATCTCGCCGCCCACACCCGGCGCATCCGGCTGGGCTCCGGCGGGGTGATGCTCCCCAACCACGCGCCGCTGGCGATCGCCGAGCAGTTCGGCACCCTTCAGGCGCTGGCCCCGGGCCGGATCGACCTCGGGCTCGGCCGCGCCCCCGGCACCGACGGCGGGACCGCCGCCGCGCTGCGCCGGGGCGGCCAGGCGGACCCGGGCGCGGACGACTTCCCGCAGCAGCTCGCCGAGCTGACCCGCTTCCTGGACGACGACTTCCCCGACGGCCATCCGTACGCCCGTATCCACGCCGTCCCCGGGCCGGTGCAGGGCCCGGCCGCCCGGCCGCCGCTGTGGCTGCTCGGCTCCTCCGGCTACAGCGCCCGCCTCGCCGGGGTGCTGGGGCTGCCCTTCGCCTTCGCCCACCACTTCTCGGCGCGCAACACCGTGCCCGCGCTGGATCTGTACCGGCAGTCCTTCCGGCCCTCGGCCGCGCTCTCGGCCCCGTACGCCCTGATCGGCGTCTCCGCGCTGGCGGCCGAGGACGAGCGGTCGGCCCGGCGGCAGGTGCTCGCGTCCTCGCTGTCGATGCTGCGGCTGCGGTCCGGCAGGCCCAGTCTGATCCCCTCCCCGGAAGAGGCCGAGGCGTATCCCTTCACGGCGGCGGAGCGCGAGTTCTCCCAGAGCTGGATGGCCGATGTCGTCCACGGCACGCCGGACGCCGTGCGCGACGGGCTCGACCGTCTCCGGAAGCGCACGGGCGCGGACGAGCTGATGCTGACCGCCCCGGCGCACGGC
Source organism: Streptomyces inusitatus (assembly GCF_014651115.1). Classification (GTDB taxonomy): domain Bacteria; phylum Actinomycetota; class Actinomycetes; order Streptomycetales; family Streptomycetaceae; genus Streptomyces; species Streptomyces amakusaensis. Next base: position 14,477 of record NZ_BMWG01000026.1, read on the forward strand.
GGGGAGGAGCGGCTGCGTTCCTACGAACTGATCGCCGATGCCTACGAGTTGCCCCGAGAGGCGGCTTCCGAGGTGATTCATTCCTGAACGGTTCCTATGGCTTGTTCAACACACCCTTAACCGGTCCTTAAGCCGCTTGTCATGGAGATGGCAAGCGGCTTTTCTTATGCCTGAACGGCGTTGACGAGCGATTTCTCGCCGAGATTGGTCTAGTCCTTCATTGGTCGAGACCAATCACGACGGCCATCCGGTCGCCGGCCGTCTCCCCCCAACTCCTGTTTCAGGAGCCCCGTTTCCCCCACACGGAGGCTGCTCGTGAGCTCCCGCAGACCCTTGATCGCGGCCCTGACGACGGCGGCACTCGCCGCCGGCACGCTGGCCGGGTTCGCCGCCACCAGCACGGCGAGCGAGTCCGCCACCGCGACCGCGGCGGCCACCGCCCCCGCGACCGGCGGCGTGAAGATCGCGTACTACGACCAGTGGAGCGTGTACGGCAACGCCTTCTACCCGAAGCACCTGGACACCCGCGGCATGGCGGGCAAGCTGGACATCATCAACTACTCGTTCGGCAATATCCACCCCACGGATCTGACCTGCTTCCAGGCGAACAAGGCCGCGGGCGACGACAACAACCCGAACGCCGGTGACGGCGCGGGCGACTCGTACGCCGACTACCAGCGCACCTTCTCCGCCGCCGACAGCGTCGACGGGGTCGCCGACCGCTGGGACCAGCCGATCGCGGGCGTCTTCAACCAGTTCAAGAAGCTGAAGGCCAAGCACCCCAAGCTGAAGATCAACATCTCGCTCGGCGGCTGGACCTTCTCCAAGTACTTCCACGACGCCGCGAAGACCGACGCCAGCCGCAAGAAGCTGGTGGCCTCCTGTATCAAGCAGTACCTCACCGGCGATCTGCCGGTCGCCGACGGCTACGGAGGCCCGGGCACCGCCGCCGGGATCTTCGACGGCATCGACATCGACTGGGAGTACCCGGGCTCGAACGGCGGCCACCTCGGCAACCACTACGGCCCCGAGGACAAGGCCAACTTCACCCTGCTGCTCGCCGAGTTCCGCAAGCAGCTCGACGCCTACGGCGCGGCCAACGGCGGTAAGAAGTACCTGCTGACGGCGGCCATGCCGGCCGGCCAGGACAAGATCAAGCACATCGAGACGGACAAGGTGGGCGCGTACCTCGACTACGCGAACATCATGACGTACGACATGCACGGATCCTGGCGCTCCCAGGGCCCGACGTACCACCAGTCGCCCCTGTACTCCCCGGCCTCCGACCCGACCGACCCGATCGCGCCGGGCAACGAGAAGTACTCGATCGACAACGCGATCGACGCCTGGATCGACGGCAAGCCCGCCTACGGCATCGCGGGCGGCTTCCCGGCGAAGAAGCTCACCCTCGGGTACGAGATGTACTACCGGGGCTGGAAGAACGTCCCGGCCGGGACCAAGAACGGCCTCGGCGGCTCCGCGAACGGCGGCAGCGCCCCGCGTCCGCTCAGCCAGCAGCCGGGCATCGCCAACTACAAGGAGCTCGGCGGCATCGTCGACAACCCGGCGACGACCTTCTGGGACGACGAGGCGAAGGCCGCGTACTTCTACAAGGACGGCGAGTTCTTCACCGGTCTGGACAAGCGGGCGATCCAGGCCCGCGCCGACTACGGTCACCAGCGCGGTCTGGGCGGAGCGATGCTCTACTCCCTGATCGGCCTGGACAACCAGACCACCCTGCTCAACGACATCGTCGCGGCGGTCGGCGCCTCCCCGGGCACCCCGGACCCGTCGCCGAGCAACCCCAACCCCTCGCCGAGCAACCCGAACCCGTCGCCCAGCAACCCCAATCCGTCTCCCTCGCAGCCGCTGCCCGGCTGCACGGCGCCGGCCTGGACCGCGAGCGGCACGTACAACACCAACGGGCTGGTCTCGCACAAGGGCCGCACCTGGAAGGCCGGCTGGTGGACGACGGGCGAAGAGCCCGGCACCACGGGCCAGTGGGGCGTCTGGCGCGACCAGGGTCCCTGCTGAGAATGAGCTGACACCCGGCCCGTGAAGGTCCCCGCCGGACGGCCCCACCCGGCCGGCGGGGACCGGGCCGCACCGGACTGCCGAGTCCCCCCACACTGCCGCCCCCGCCCGGAAGCCCACCACTTCCGGCCGGGGGCGGTATCCATTTCTCCCGCCCGTCCTCCGCGCGCGCCTCAGGCGGACAGGGGCGCACCGAGCAGCTCACCGATCCGGGCCGGGGGCACGGCCCGCGAGTACAGCCAGCCCTGTCCGGTGTCACAGCCGATCCGGCGCAGCCGGTCCGCCTGCCCGGCCGTCTCCACGCACTCGGCGGTGACGGTGAGCCCCAGCCGGTGGGCGAGCTGGACCATGGCCTCCACGATCGTCTCGTCGGCCGGGTTGGGATGCGCCTCGTCCTGGAAGCCCCGGACGAACGAGCCGTCCAGCTTCAGCACCGACACCGGAAGCCGGCTGAGGTAGGCCAGATTCGAATAACCGGTCCCGAAGTCGTCGATGGCGATCCGCACCCCCATGTCGCTGAGGGCCTGGAGCGCCTGGAGCGGCCGGCCCGCCGAGCCCATCACCGCCGACTCGGTCAGCTCCAGCTGGAGCAGCCCGGCCTCCAGTTCGGTCTCCGCCAGGATCTCGGCCACGTCCGCCACCAGGTCCGAGTCCCAGACCTGCCGTACGGCGACATTGACGCTCATGAACAGCGGCGGCGACTTCGGATGGTCCCGCTGCCACTGCCGCGCCTGCCGGCAGGCCGTGCGCAGCACCCACCGGCCGAGCTGGACGATCGAGCCGTCCTCCTCGGCGATCCCGACGAACCGATTCGGCGCGAGAGTCCCGAACTGCGGGTGCTCCCAGCGCACCAGGGCCTCCACGCCGAGCATCGTCCCGTCGGCGAGCCCCACCAGCGGCTGGTACTCCAGGGCGAACTCGCCGCGCTCCACGGCGGGCCGCAGGGTGGAGGCGAGCGCCTGGCGGGTCACCCGGTGGGCGTTGCGCTCCGGGTCGAAGAGGGTCCAGCGGGCCTTGCCGTCCTCCTTCGCCCAGTAGAGCGTGGTGTCCGCGGCCTGCATCAGCGCGGTGGCGGTGGTCCCGGCGACCGTGCGCTCGACCACGCCGATCGAGGCCGAGACCGAGAGCCGCTGCCCGTCGAGGTCGAAGGGCCGCTGGAGCGCCTCCAGCACGGACCGGGCGACATCGGCGAGCTGTTCCGTACCGGTGGAGTCCTCCACCAGCACCGCGAACTCGTCGCCGCCGAGCCGGGCCACCAGATGGCCGCCGTCGGCCTCGCGGTCGCCCCCGGCGCACTCCGAGAGCCGCCCGGCGACCGCGGCGAGCAGCCGGTCCCCGACCCGGTGGCCGAGGGTGTCGTTGATCGCCTTGAAGCCGTCCAGATCGAGGTAGCAGAGCCCGATCCGGCCGGTGGAGCCCTCGTCGTAGGCGGAGGACTCCAGCGCCGCTGTGAGCCGTTCGAAGAACAGCGTCCGATTGGGCAGCCGGGTCACCGCGTCGTGCATCTGGAGATGGCGCAGCCGGGCCCTCAGCGCGCGCCGGTCGCCGACGTCCGCGACACAGAGCAGCACACCGCCGCTCTCGGGCAGCGGGGCGAGGGTGACCTCGGCCCAGAGCGTGCGCCCGTCGGGGTGTTTGAGCCGGCGGGTACAGCGGAAGCGGGAGCGCCGGCCGCGCAGCACCTCGCGGTACGCGTGCCAGATGCGGCGGTCCGAGGCGAGATCGATCAGCTCGGCCGCCGGCCGGCCGCAGAGCACCGCCGGAGCGGTGCCCAGCAGCGCGCCGAGCGCCGGGTTGGCGCTGAGGATCTGGCCCTTGTTGTCGACCAGGGCCATGGCGACATGGGCCGCGGCGAACGCGGCACGGTAGTCGCGCAGTTCGGAGATGGAACAGCCGTTACGCTCCGTGATCCGCTGCCGGGTCCGGCCGGGGGCTGCGACTCCCGTGGGCCCTGTTCCTTCGGAGGTTGCGCTCACCGCTCACTCCCGTAGTGCAGTTGTGTCGTGCAGGGGCGTACAGATGTGGTCGGGAAAGGTCGGGTACTTGGGCAAAGAGGTCGGGAAAGTGTGCCGATCATAGGGGCTGCTCCCAGCGCCGTACCAGCTCCGCCACATGGGTGGTGCCCGCTCAGGGGCCCGGTCGATCGTTTCTGCGCGGGTCTTTATCGAGGTCGGTGTCAGAGCGACCGGATGTGACATTCCGTGACCTCTCGGAGTGTCGGTGTATCTCGGCCGGATGACGGACTGGTCTCGGGAAGGTCACTCGACTGGGGCACCGGAACAGGACGTACACCAGGAAAACACCACAAGGTGGTCGAGGTGTCTCCCATTCCGCAGCCGGAGGTCTACGTGGAGGGTCAGCAGTCACCCGCGGGAACACCCGAGGGAGTGGAGCCTGTGGCTCCGGATGCCGGCGACACGCCGGACCCGTACGCCCCGTACGACCCCGCCGACCCGCCCGGCGCTCCGGGCGCGCCGCCCCCACCGGGCGCTCCCGGCCCCGGCGCGTCAGGCGGGGACGGCGGCGGCGGCGAGCGCGGCCGGCTGCGCAGCGCGGCGGCGGCCCTGACCTCGCTGATGGCGATCGCCGCCACCTCCCTGGTCGCCGGACCGGCGGTGGCGAAGGCCTCCACCGCCCCCTGTCTGCTGTCGCGGACCGAGGCCCATCACTCCCTGGGCCTGGACACCTGGAACGCCGCCTATCCGCGCCCGCTCCGCGAGCTGGACGCGGTCATGATCTTCCTGTCCTTCCCGGACGCCGCCCCGAACCACTCCCCGGAGCTGCTGGCCGCCGACCACTTCCCCGCCACCAGCGAATTCTTCGAGCGCGCCTCCTACGGGAAGTTCCGGCTGCGCGCGCATCCGCAGCCCGACTGGGTGCGGATGCCGAAGGAGTCCACGGAGTACGGGATAAGCCGCGACTGGGAGCCCGGGCGGCGGGGCGCGTACCTCAGGGACGCGTTCGCCGCCGCCGACCGGCAGGTCGACTTCTCCCGTTACGACATCGTCTATCTGGTCGCCGACCCGGACGCGCCCGGAGTGGACTCCGACGCCACCAAGGTCGTCAACTTCGACCGGCCGCTGCGCGCGGACGGCGTCCCGATCAAGAGGGTGGTCACGGTCTTCGAGCGGCATCCGCCCGATCGCAATGTCCTCGCCCATGAGACCGGGCACGTCTTCGACCTGCCGGATCTCTATCACCGGCCGACGGACGGCAAGGGCGACTGGGACACCTATGTCGGCGACTGGGACGTGATGGGCAGCCAGTTCGGGATGGCCCCCGATCTCTTCGGCTGGCACAAGTGGAAGCTGGGCTGGCTGGACGGGCGGGCCGTGCGCTGTGTGACGGGACCGGAGCTGATCACCCTGGAGCCGATCTCCGCGCCCGCGCCGGGCGGCGGTCTCGGCACCCGGCTGGCGGTGGTGCGCACCGGGGAGGGGACCGCGATCGCCATCGAGGCGCGCGGCGCGTCGGGCAACGACGAGTCGCTCTGCACCGAGGGGGTGCTGCTGTACCGGGTGCAGTCGGACACCGCGTCCGGCGGCGGGCCCATCGAGGTGATCGACACCCATCCGGAGAGTGAGGCGTGCTGGGACCAGTCGGTCTATCCGGAGCTGGCGGACGCGCCGCTGGGGGTGGGGGAGACCTTCACCCTGCCCGAGGAGCGGACCCGGGTGGAGGTCTCCGAGCGCACCGGGTCGGGGTCCTGGACGGTCAAGATCACCACGGCGTAGCAGGGGCGCAAGGGGACACGAAAGAGCCCCTCGGCAATGCCGAGGGGCTCTTTCCGTCTGTGCGCCGCCAGGGACTCGAACCCCGGACCCGCTGATTAAGAGTCAGCTGCTCTAACCAACTGAGCTAGCGGCGCCTGCTGACGTCGTAGACCTTAGCACCCTGGTCGGGACGGTGAAAAATCGATATGCGCACATCCGGGGCGGCGAGGGCCCTGGCCGCCCGGACACAGGCCCAGAGCAGCACCTCGGGCCCCGGCAGCCAGGGGTGCCGGGCCCCCGGGGCCACCACCCAGCGCGAGCCGGACCCGGCCCCGCCGCTCTCCTCCAGGGGCGGCACGGTCACCGCGTCGCCGGTGCCGTGACAGAGCAGCGGCGGCACCGCGCCGCCCCACTCCTCCCAGCGCAGCAGCGCGGGCAGCCGGCCCGCCGAGCCCGGTGTGGCGAAGATCAGCATCCGCCCCCGGTGGGCGGCGACGGGGCCGGAGCCCGGGCCCTCCTCCCGGAGCCGGTCCAGCAGCTGCCGGCCGAAGACCGCCGGCACATTGACGACGTCGAAGACCGAGCCGCAGGGCAGCACGGCGGGCTCGGTCGGTCTGGCCTCCCAGAGGGCCAGCACCGAGCGCGGGTACGCCCCGGCCGAGGCGAGCCAGTCGGCCCCCGGGCCGCAGACCCGGGAGACCTCCCGCTCGATCGTGTCGTCGGCCGGGGTTCGGAGGTCGGTCCGGCGGTCCTCTTCGGTGTCGCGCAGCCATCCGCTCATGCCTCAGGTCTACCCGGAGTGACAGAGCGGTCGCCGAGTGTCGGCGAAAACGGGGACAGGGGCGAGTACGGGGGAGTATCGTGCGCCCCGCATATGCCAGGTGCCTCGGTCCGGTCAGCTGATCGGACCGTCGGCCCGACCGTCGGCCGGTCCGCCGACCGGGTCACCCATCGGGTCGCCGACCGGTCCGTCGGCCCGGCCGGTCTACTGGTTCGTCCCGTCCCTGAGCAGGCTCCGGCCGAACTCGATCATCTTCCGGGCGTAGTCCTCGGTCCACCCGGCGCGGTCGGCCACATCCCCCGGGGTGAGCCGGTCGAACCGCCGCGGATCGGCGAGCTGCGCGGCGGCCATCGCCTGGAACTCCACCGCCCGGTCGGCGGCGGCGCGGAAGGCGAGCGCCAGCTCGGTCGAGCGGGCGAGCAGCTCACGCGGGTCGGCCATCGACTCCAGGTCGAAGAAGTGCTCCGGATCGGCGACGGCCTCCGAAGGCTCGAAGAGCAGGGGCGCGGGCCGCGTCCTGCGAGCCGGCTGCTGGGGTTCCGCCATGTGCTGCTTCCTCCTCGCACGGGGAGCCGGGTGATCCGGACCGCCCTCCATTGTCCAGGGCGGCGCAAGAGGGCGGAGCCGGACGAAGGGGCCCCGGGGCCCGCCCCGGCCCCGCCTGTCCCGCCCCGCCCCGGACCGGCCCCCGCCCCTCCGGTCAGCCCTCCAGATGCCCCGCGTCGTTCCAGCGGTCCACCGCCGGAGCGCCGTACGCCCACCCCAGGACCGACAGCGAGGCAGGATCCAGCTTCAGCCGGGCCGCGAACGCCGGGTCCAGCCCGAGCCACCGGGACGCCAGCACCCGCAGGATGTGACCGTGCGCGAAGACCAGCACATCCCGGTCGGCGGAGCGCGCCCACTCCACGACCTCGTCCGCCCGCGCCGAGACCTCGGCGAGCGCCTCACCGCCGCGCACCCCGTCCCGCCAGATGACCCAGTCCGGGCCCGCGATCTCACGGATCTGCGGCGGGGTCAGCCCCTCGTACGCCCCGTAGTCCCACTCCATCAGTGCGTCCCAGTCGCTCGCCCGGTCGCCGAACCCGGCCAGCTCACAGGTCTCCGAAGCGCGCACCAGCGGAGAGGTGCGCACCTCCACCCCCTCCAGCGAGGACCAGGGAGAGTGCCGCAGCCGCTCTCCCAGCAGCTTCGCCCCGCTCCGGCCCTCCTCCAGCAGGGGAAGATCGGTCCGACCGGTGTGGCGGCCGGACAGGGACCATTCGGTCTGACCATGCCGGACGAGCAGGATCCGCGGTGCCATATCACGGCCTCCGTAGGTAATAAGCGCTGGTGATGGCGTTCCATCATCGCTCAAACATCATCGAGGCAACCTTCGGGGCGATCTTCGCGTCTCTGGGGAGGCCCGGCCCCGCACCCGGCCCCGCACCCGGCCCCGCGACTCGACACCGTACGGTTGTCCGATGCCCGCCGACTTGACGGAACGCCGGGCCATCGGAGACCACACAGGGAGAGAACGCTCGGATGCCGTACCTCGGACCCGGCCATCGGCCCCGTTGGTGGACCGAACTGACGCTGATAGCGGTCGTCTACCTCGCCTATTCGGCGGGCCGGCTGCTGGCCCGGGGGGACGTGAGCACCGCCGTCGACAACGGCCTCGCGATACTCCGGGCCGAGAAGGCACTCTTCCTCGACGCCGAGACCCCGCTGAACAAGCTCTTCACCGAGGTCCCCGCGATCGGCATCCCCGCGGACTTCCTCTACGCCTCGCTCCACTACCTCGTCACCCCCGCCGTCCTCGTCTGGCTCTTCCGCCGCCGCCCCGCCCGCTACCGGGTGGCCCGCACCTGGCTGATGCTCTCCACCCTGCTCGGCCTCGTCGGTTTCGTCCTCATGCCGACCTGCCCCCCGAGGCTCCTCGACGCCGCCCACGGCTTCGTCGACACCATGGCCCAGTACAGCTCCTACGGCTGGTGGGGCGCGGAGGCCAGCGCGCCGCGCGGCATGGGCGGACTGACCAACCAGTACGCGGCGATGCCGAGCCTCCACGTCGGCTGGGCCGTGTGGTGCGGAGTGATGCTCTGGCGGTACGGCCGGAAGACACCGCTGCTGCGGACGCTCGCCGTCGGCTACCCCGTGATCACCGTGATCGTGGTCATGGGCACCGCCAACCACTACCTCCTCGACGCCGTCGCGGGAGTCGCCGTCATGGCCGCCGGAGCACTCCTCGCCCGGCCCGCGACCCGCCTCGCCGACCGGGTGCTCGCACGGCTCTCCCCGGCCGCCGCGACGGCCCCGGCCCCGGCTTCCGCCACCAGCGCCACCACCCCCTCACCGGCCTCTTCGAGCGGTCGCCCCCCGATTGTCAGTGGCGGATGCCACACTTCCCCGGGTGAGCGAATCCCTGGACAGCGGACCACCTCCGCAGGCGCCGACGACACCACCGCGGCAGCGGCTCGCTGAGCTGAGAGGCCCCGACGCCCGCCCGCGTCCGCTCGACGCCCGGGCGCTGGCCGCCCTCGCCGCCAACCCCGGCTGCGACCGCCGCGCCCTGCTCGACGGCGCGGGGGTCGACAAGGCCGCGCTCGCCACCGCCCTCGGATCGCCCGCCCCCTTCGGCCAGTCCCAGTTCGCCTTCATGCGGGGCAACGCCTTCGAGGCCAGAGTCACCTCCGACGGCGGCGCGGAGCTGATGCGCCTCCTCGGCGCGGAGGGCCCCACCGGATTCGCCCTCCCCGACCTCGCCGCCGCGGGCCCCGAGGGCCGCACCGCGCGGACCGCGCTGGCACTGCGACAGGCCACCGCCGACGGAGTCTGGACCCTGCTGCGCCACCCCCTGCTCGCCCTGGAGGTCGCGGGCGCCCCCGCCTATCTGGAGCCCGACGCCGTCGTGGTCCACCCCGACGGCCGCTGGACCGTCGTCGAGATCAAGTCCTTCCCCATGATCGATGCCTCCGCCGACGCCGCGAAGGTCGGGGCCGCCGCCCGCCAGGCCGCCGTCTACGTCCTGGCGCTGGAGCGGATCGCCGCCCACACCGGCGGCGCGAGCGTCGCCGAGAGCGTGCTGCTGGTCTGCCCCAAGGACTTCTCCAACCTCCCCACCGCCTCCGTCGTCGACGTCCGCAAACAGCTCTCCGTCACCCGCCGCCAGCTCGCCCGGCTCACCCGCGTCGAGGACATCGCCACCGCGCTCCCCGCCGGTGTCACCTTCGACCCCGAGCGCCCCGCCGACGAGCTCCGGGCCGCCGTGGCAGCCGTCCCCGCGGCCTACGCCCCCGGCTGCCTCGCCGCCTGCGAGCTGGCCTTCCACTGCCGGGACCGGGCCCGCCGGGCCGGCGCGGTCGAGACCCTCGGCCGCTCCGTCCGCGGCGAGCTGGGCGGCCTGCGCACCGTCGGCGACGTCCTCGCCGCCGCCCGGGGCACCGCCGGAGACCCCGACGACCCGGCCGTCGCCGCGCTGCGCCGGGCCGCCGCCCTGCGCGCCGAGGCCCTGGCCGCACTCCCCGCCGCCCGCACCGCCCCCGAGGAGCTGCCGGAGGCCGCCGGATGTCACTGATCTCCACCCTCGCCCGGCTGGAGGCCGTCGAGTCCGGCCGCGCCCGCCCCCTGACCACCGTCCGCCACCGCCATCTGAGCGAACACCCCCTGGTCCTCGTCCCGCTCACCACCGCGGGCGAGGCCGGGGCCCCGCTGGGCGCGCTCGTCGGCACCGACCCCGAGCGGCCCCGGCTGCTCACCGTCGCCCAGCCCCGCGACCGCGAGCTGCGCTTCGCCTTCCTCGCCGAGCTGGCCGAAGCCGTCCTGCCCCATCTCGACGGCTACGCCGACGACATCGAGCTGGTCGAGCGCAATGAGACCGACCCGGCCACCGGCAAACGGGTCAAGGCCCAGGCCGAGCTGTGCGCCGACGCCCCCCAGCTGATCGTCCCCGGCCGCGCCGCCATCGACTTCGTCCGCCTCCTCGGCCGCTCCATGCGCTTCCGCCGCACCTCCGAGCAGGACCCCGAGACGCCCTACCCCGCCCCGCCCCACGTACCGCTGCTCGGCCGCTGGCTCACCCACTACGGCGAGCGCGCCCGCGTCCCCGGATCCTCCCTGCTGCTCGCCGCGACCGACCTCCTCAACCGCCACTGGGCGACCGGCCAGTCCTCCCTGGAGGACCAGCACCTCGGCGCGCTGCTCGCCTGGATCGACCCGCCCGACGGCGGCTCGGGGGCCGAGGCCGCGCTCCGCGCCGAGCTGGGCCGCGACGCCCGGGGACAGCTGCTGGTCCCCCCGGCGGGCCCGGCCACCGACCCCGCCTTCGACAACCGGCTGCTCGCCCCCGCCGTGGAGGCGTACGACCGGGTGCGCCTGGCGCTCGCCGCCGCGGGCGAGGGGGCCGAGGCGGACGGCTGGCTGGGTCAGCTCTCCCTCGCCGAGCGGGAGATCCGCAGGCTGCTGCGCACCCAGCTGGAGCCCACCTGGCACGCGGTGTGGCGCTCCCTGGAGCTGCTGAACGAACTGCCCGAGGGCCCCAGGGCCACCGAGCGCTGGACCCGCGACCGCTGGTCCTTCACCGCCCACCGCGACCGGGTGCGGGCCGGCGAGCCGCCCCAGCCCCGCCGCGACGACGCGGTGACCGCCGCCCGCAAGCTCGCCGCCCGCGAGAGCGCCCAGACCCAGCTGGACGCCCAGGAGGCGCTGGACGACCCGCTGGTGCTGGCCGGGCGCAGACTCTCGGGCGAGGCGTTCACCGGCGAGGTCATCGAGGTGACGATGGCCTGGTCCGAGTCGAAGCGGCCCGCCCCGCGCCCGCTGCTCGTCCTGCGCACCGACGACCGCCCCCACCTCGGCGAGGGCGTCAAGGTGTACCGCTCGCTCGACGGCAGGCCCCAGACCGCCGAGTTCGTCCGCCACGAGGCCGACGACCTCCTCGTGCTGCGGCTCACCGACCGGATGGGCCGCGCCAAGGATCCGGCCGAGGGGACGGTGCCGGTCAAGGGCGACCGGCTCGCCTGGACCCTCTTCGAACACGACCAGAGGGGCGGGCCCAGGCTCCCGGAGCCGGAGGAGACGCCGTGGACGCACGGCGGCCCGCCCGGCACCGACGCCGAGGCCCCTGACCCGGTGACCCCGGAGGACATCCTGTGACCGTCTTCGACCCCGCGACCGCCGCCGACCCCGCCGTCGCCGCGGCGGCCGCCACCGAACGCATCCTCGCCGACACCCTGCACGGCACCGACCGGGGCGTGGTCGTGGACTCCCCGCCCGGCGCGGGGAAATCCACCCTGGTGGTCCGCGCCGCCCGCGAACTGGCCGCGGCGGGCCACCCCCTGATGGTGATCGCCCAGACCAACGCCCAGGTGGACGATCTCGTCCTCCGTCTCGCCGAGAAGGACCCCGAGCTGCCGGTGGGGCGGCTGCACAGCAATGACCCCGATCCCTACGACAAGGCCCTCGACGCGCTGGCGAACGTCCGCAAGTCCGCCAAGGCCGCCGATCTCGCCGGCCTCGACGTGGTGATCTCCACGGCGGCGAAGTGGGCACACGTCCAGGGCGTGGGCCCCTGGTCGCACGCGATCGTCGACGAGGCCTACCAAATGCGCTCGGACGCGCTGCTGGCGGTCGCCGGCCTCTTCGACCGGGCCCTGTTCGTCGGGGACCCCGGCCAGCTCGACCCCTTCTCGGTGGTGGGCGCGGACCAGTGGGCGGGGCTCTCGTACGACCCCTCCGCCAGCGCGGTCTCCACCCTGCTCGCCCACAACCCCGAGCTGCCCCAGCACCGGCTGCCCGTCTCCTGGCGGCTGCCCGCCTCGGCCGCGCCGCTGGTGTCCGCCGCGTTCTACCCGTACACCCCCTTCCGCAGCGGCACCGGCCACGGCGACCGCAAGCTCTCCTTCGGCGCCGCCTCCGACGGCTCGGCCCACGACCGAGTGCTCGACGAGGCCGCCGAGTCGGGCTGGGGCCTGCTCGAACTGCCCGCCAGACACACCCCGCGCACCGACCCCGAGGCGGTCCGCGCGGTGGCCCGGGTGGTCCGCCGGATACTGGACCGGGGCGGTGTCGCGACCAGCACCGCCGACGCCGACCCGGCCCCGGTCACCGCCGACCGCGTCGCGGTCGGCACCGCCCACCGCGACCAGGCCGCCGCCGTCCGGGCGGCCCTGGCCGAACTGGGCGTCTCCGAGGTGACGGTCGACACCGCCAACCGCCTCCAGGGCCGCGAGTTCGACATCACCGTGATCCTCCACCCGCTCTCGGGCCGCCCCGACGCCACCGCCTTCCACCTGGAGACGGGCCGCCTCTGCGTCCTGACCTCCCGTCACCGCCACGCCTGCGTCGTGGTCTGCCGCGCCGGAGTCGGCGAACTGCTCGACGAACACCCCTCCACCGAACCGGTCCAGCTCGGCGTCGCGGTGAAGTTCCCTGATGGGTGGGAGGCGAACCACGCGGTGTTGGCGCGGTTGGCCGAGCATCGGGTGAGCCTGACGCCGTGAGCGCCGTGAGCGACCGGCAGACGGGTCAGTTGTTGTAGGTGAAGCCCAGCTCGCTGATGTCGGGGCGCTGACCCAGGGACTTGGGGCCGAAGACGACGGACTTCTTCGCCGTGATCCCGGTGGCGGTGGGCTGGAAGATCCAGACCGATCCCTCGTACTTGTTCTCGCGCGGCGCACTGGCGAACAGCTCGGCCCGGCCGTCCGCGTTGGTGTCGGCGAGCTTGACGGCCAGACCGAACTGGTCGTACTCCTCCGCCGAGCCCGGCACATCAGCCGTGTTCTGGGTGAGGACGCGCGCCGTTTCGCCCATCGGCCCGTTCGAGCCGCCGCGCATGGTGACGACCGCTCCCGCGCTGCCCTGCCGCACGCCGAGGGACTCCACGGGGACACCGATCGCGAGGTCCTCGTACTCGTCGCCGTCGATGTCGGCGATCGAGATCGACTGACCGAAGCGGTCGCCCGACTCGGCCTCCCCCGGAACCCCGTGGCTGTCCTGGTTGACGGCGGTCACCGAGGCGGAGTCCAGGCCCTTCGCGGACCCGGGGACATAGGTGATCATCCCGCCCTTGGCGATCGCCAGCTCGTCGATGTTGTCGTCGTACTCCTCGGTGCGGCCGACGACGAGATCCTCGAACCCGTCCCGGTTGATGTCGCCGATGTCGAGGGCGTCCCCGCTCAGCGGCTGCCCGGCGACACCGGTCACCTCGACGGGATCGGCCGGCCCCTGGGCGGTCCCCTTCCAGACCACGGTGTGCCCCGAGTAGCTCCAGGGGCCGCTTCTGGTGGTGTACCAGTCGCGCACCGTCGCGACGACATCGGTCTTCCCGTCGCCGTCCACATCGCCCGAGGAGATGCCCTTGGTGTCGCCCCACGGCAGTTTCCCGTGGTCCGTGACGCCGGTGGGGACGCCGTCGCGGCTGAAGGGCCCGGCGAAGACCCGCAGCCCGGGGCTGTTGGTGTCCGCGAGGTCGGTGTCGCCGTCGCCGTCGAAGTCCCCGGTCACGAAGAAATCGCCGCCGGAGGCGTGCGCCCCGGAGCCGTCCCGGAGGATCGCCGAGCCGGAGAGGCCCGACTTCCCGCCCCAGACCACCGACAGATTGCCCCGCTCCTTGCCCGCCGCGGTGTCCTCGTACCGTGCGCCGACGATCAGATCGGTGTAGCCGTCGTGGTCCAGATCCCCGGTGGCCAGGTCCCGGCCGTACTGGTCGCCGTTCTCGGCCTTGTCCGGGATCCCGGGGGAGTCCTGGTGGAGGATCTGCTTATTGGCCGTCGGAGTCTTGCTCTTCGAGCCGTACATCACGGTGACGTACCCCGCGCGCCGCTCCCCGCTGATGTACGCCATGGGCGCGGAGAGGGCTATGTCCTGGTAACCGTCGCCGTTGAAGTCGTCCGGCAGGGCGACCGGCTTCGCCGCCGCCTTCTTCTGTACGGCCGGGGCCCGGTCGGGCCGTTCGGGGGCGGCGATCGCGGTGGAGGCGGTCAGCGAGCCGACGAGGGCCGTGGCCGCCGCGAGCCCCAGCGTACGGAACGTGCTGCTGCGTGACGTCATGAAACGTCCCCCCAAGGGTTGAATGAGTGTCGAGGCGGCGAAAGGGAATCTTCGGTGGAAGATCCCGTGCCGTCACTTGACCCCCGAGCCCGCGCGAAGGTTGCGCGCGCGACGCCCGGTTCACCCGGTGATAACCCCTGGCGGGACGTTCGACCGCGCCCGGGCGGCGGCCTACACCCCGCGCACCGCCTCCCCGCGCACCGCCTCCCCGTGCCGGGCGAGGAACTCCGGCACCCCCGGCGCGGTCCGGTACGGGCCGAGCGCCGTCGCGGTCGTCCGCAGCAGCGCCAGGACCCGGGAGGACTGGACGCCGCCCAGCAGATCCAGCACCCGGTGCCCGGCCGCCGCGGCCTCGTCGGGGACGCCGCCGTGCGCCAGATCCACGGCCAGCTCCGCCCGGTAGAGCGCCAGATTGCGGGTGAAGCCCCGGCCCTGGAGCGCCGCCGCCCGGCGGGCGTGGCGGGCCGCGCGGGCCCACTCGCCCAGCGCCGCCCAGCACTGCGCCTCCAGCGCCTCCAGCTCCGGCAGCCCGAAGAAGGACATCCACTCGGGGTCCGCGTCCGAGGCCCCCCGGCCGAAGTGCCCGTGCGCCCGGGTCAGGGCGCGTTCGCACTCGGCGCGGTCGCCGAGGCCCGCCCAGCCCCCGGCCTCCCGCAGCGACAGCAGGGAGAGCAGCCGCCAGGAGCCCAGGTCACGGGCGGCCAGCAGACCGGCCTGGGCCGAGCGGACCGCCTCCCGGTGGCGGCCCGCGTCCCGCGCCAGGAAGGAGGTGTTGGAGAAGGCGTGGGCCTCCAGGGCCGGATCGCCCGCCACCCGCGCCGTCGCCAGCGCCTCCGCGTAGTGCGAGCGGGCGTCGTCGAAGCGGGCCGAGTCATGCGCCAGCCACCCCACCGACAGGGCCAGTTCGCCCGCGCCCGAGTGCAGCCGGTCCACCGCCCCGCGCCGGGCCGAGACACCCGAGTCGAGCAGCGCGTACGCCGCCCGCAGCGGCCGGGCGGCCCGCCGGTAGAGGCCGTCCGCGCCGTGCCGGTCGTCCAGCAGCCGGATCCTTCGCACCGCCTCCTCGACGGCGCTCACCTCCGGCTCGCCGAACCGCCGCTGCCCGGGCAGGACGCCGGGCAGGGCCGGCGGGCCCTCCGGCCGGGGCGCGGACCCCGGGCCGGGCCCGGCGCCCGCCCCGGAGCCCAGCCCGAGGGACACGGCCGCCACCGCGGCGGATCCGTTCGTCATAAATACGCGTCGCAGCACATCGGTCTCCTTCTCGCCGTGGCCGACGCCCGCCGAGGTGGCCCCCCGGCCGACGGGCTCCCGTACGGGCCCCTTCGCGCCCGCCCCGGCCTGCTCCTCGGCGAAATCGGCGAGGGAGCCACCCGGGGCGGGTCCGGCGGACGGAGCCGGTTCGGCGGGCGGGCGGCGTGCCCGACGCCCGCCCCGTACCGTCTCGCGCGCCGTGAATCCCAGATCCGCGAGCGTCAGACCGGGGTACATATGAAGGAATACCCGTTCGTACGCGTAGTTGGGGCAGCGGATCTCACCGGCCTCGACCCGCCCCACATAACGGGCGTCGCACGACACCTGCTCGCCGATCTGCCGGGCCGCCTTGCGGACGGCCGCCGCGAACTCCCCCGGCGACAGCCGTCCGCGCAGCCGCCGGAAGGCGGCGTTGGGAACCGCCCCCGCGTGTGCCGATGTCCCCATGGCCCAGCCCTCTCTCCCGGGTGGCCGCCGCTCCCGGCGGGCGGGCCGGGACCGTGTCGCTGTGACGGCCTCTCCCTGGAGTTTGGCCGCAAAAGGGATGTCTCCGCCGCGATCTGCCATGAACTGCCACCCTTTGGGCGGTGTGGTGCCGTAGCCCTTGACACCCTCGGGCGTTGAACACCCCGGAGACGCGGTCCGTGTCTCCAGTCGAGCGAGGAGGGATCCCCGTGATGGAGGCCGGCATGGAGACCAGCGCTCTCGGCGGTGTCCGTACGCCCGCGACACCCGCCCCGACCGCCCCCGCCCGCCGGGCGGACCGTCCCGACGGCGGCACACCCCCCGACGGCCTCCCCCAGGGCGGCTGCGACCTGGTGACCGTCCCCGCCCGCCAGGGCCTGGAAGCCGTCGACATCCTGCGCCGCACCGCCGCGCCCGCCGTCGGCCCCGTCCTTCACGACCGCAGCTGCGACACCCTCGGCTTCCTGGTCCCGCCCGGCACCGCCGACGGCTGGGACCTGCCGGGCAGCGCCTGTACGCGGACCTCGCCCCGCGGCGGGCGGACCCCCGCCGAGCCCCCGGTCCGGGGCACCGGCTGGCTGCTGCCCCCCAGCGACCCGGCCCAGGTCACCGACCCCGCCGCACTCCGCAGAGCGCTGGGCGAGGCCGCCCGTCTCATCGAGGCCGCCGACAGCCGCCGCTGACCGGGCCCGACCGACCGGGCCGGTCGAGGGACCCGACCGAGGGCCCCGGGACCCGCCGGGCAGCCGCCCCCGCCCGCGTCGATAATGGACGGATGGCGAAAAGCAAGCGACGGCGCACGGACGGGCCCGGCAGACCCGAAGCCGTCGTCGCCCAGGTCGACGGCGGCACCGCGGAGCTGATACCCGACCCGGACCGGCCGCGCGGCTGGACGCTGCTCATCGACCGCGCGCCCCAGTCACACGTCGACCTCGACGACCCGGCCCGGCTCACCTTCGCGTACCAGCGCAGAATCGGCCACGCCGTGGACCTCGCCGCCCCGGCCGGACGGCCCCTCCAGGCCGTGCATCTCGGCGGCGGGGCCTTCACCCTCGCCCGCTACACGGCCGCGACCCGCCCCCGCTCCACCCAGCAGATAATCGAGCTGGACGCGGCCCTGGTCCAGCTCGTCCGCGACCGGCTCCCCCTCGACCCGAACGCCCGCATACGGGTCCGCTCCACCGACGCCCGCGCCGGGCTCGGCAAAATCCCCGACGGCTGGGCCGATCTCGTCATAGCCGATGTGTTCGGCGGCGCACGCACCCCCGCCCACCTCACCAGCGCCGAATTCCTCGCCGAGGTACGCCGGGTACTGCGCCCCGGCGGCCACTACATCGCCAACCTCGCCGACGGCCCGCCGCTCGCCCATCTGCGCGCCCAGGTCGCCACCGCCGCGACCGTCTTCCCCGAACTGGCGCTCGCCGCCGACCCCGCCGTACTGCGCGGCCGACGCTTCGGCAACGCCGTACTCCTCGCCTCCGACATCCCTCTGCCGATCGCCGAGTTCACCCGCCGGGTGGCGAGCGACCCGCACCCCGGCAGGGTCGAGCACGGCAAGGACCTCATCGACTTCACCGGCGGCGCCCGTGCCGTCACCGACACCGACGCCAGACCCTCGCCCGCGCCCCCGCCCGACGCCTTCGCCTGAGACCCGGCTCAGCGGTCGTCGAAGACCACCGTCGGCTTGGTCTCGTGCCAGGTGCAGTACGCCGACACCTCACGGCCGTCCTTGGTGAAGGTCACCCGGATGTAGAACTCCTGCTTCCACACCTGCATCTGCCAGCCCGCGTTCGGCGTCGCCGACACCAGCTCCGCCGACTTCTCGCCGAGATCGAGCACCACCCGGCCGCCGGCCACCGTGTACGACTTCACATCGCCCGCGCTCGCGGGCTTGGCGGGCGAGGACGAACTCCCCGCCATGGGCGTCTTCTCCCCGGAGGCCGCGGCGTTCGAGGAGGGCTTCACCGGCGAACCGGTCGGCGCCGGAGTCCTGTTCACGCTCTCCTGGCCGGTCGGAAGCCGCTGCGCGCCGATCGGCGCCGAAGGACTCGGCGGCCGCTTGGTCGACGAGCCCTGTTCCTTCTTCGGCTGCCTGGTCGTCTCGGATTCCGTGTCGATCGCCACCGCCATGGGACGGTCGTACGCGGTACCGGACATGACCGTGTGAACGCCCCACCACGTCAGCGTCACCGCCGCCCCCGTGGCCATCGACCACGCGATGGCATGTACAAGTCCTCTACGCATCAGCCCCATACTGCACCACCTTCCTCAACTCTGTCCCCGGCGGGATCGACCAATTCCGGCTGCCCGGCCCAACTCCCCCCGCGACCGGTCCACTCCGCATGGCGTACGGTGCCGCCCATGGCAAGTGTGCTCGTCGTCGAGGACGATCAGTTCGTACGCTCCGCCCTCATCCGGCATCTGACCGAGGCATCCCATACGGTGCGGAGCGTCGGCACGGCCCTGGAGGCGCTGCGTGAGGTTGCCCATTTCCGTTTCGACGTGGTCATTCTCGACCTCGGGCTGCCCGATCTGGACGGTTCCGAGGCGCTGAAGATGCTGCGGGGCATCACCGACGTACCCGTGATCATCGCGACCGCGCGGGACGACGAGACGGAGATCGTACGGCTGCTCAACGACGGAGCCGACGACTACCTCACCAAACCCTTCTCGGTGGAGCATCTCTCCGCGCGGATGGCCGCGGTGCTGCGCCGCTCCCGGTCATCGGCCGGGGAGGCCCCGCCCTCCCGGCTGATCCAGGTCGGCGGGCTCTCCATCGACCCGCTGCGCAGGCAGGCCCAACTCGACGGGATCGGACTCGATCTGACCCGGCGGGAGTTCGACCTGCTGACCTTTCTCGCCGGGCGTCCCGGTGTCGTCGTCCCCCGCAAGGAGCTGCTCGCCGAGGTCTGGCAGCAGAGCTACGGCGACGACCAGACCATCGACGTCCATCTGAGCTGGCTGCGGCGCAAGCTCGGCGAGACCGCCGCCCGCCCGCGCTATCTGCACACCCTCCGGGGCGTCGGAGTGAAACTCGAACCGCCGGACGGTTCCCCACCAGGACACCAGCAAGGACGTCAAAGATGAGATGGGCTCTGGTCAAGGTCTCCCTGGCCGTCACCGTGATGGTGGTGGTGGCCTTCGCCGTACCGCTCGGTCTGGTCATCAAGGAGATGGCCCGGGACCGGGCCTTCACCAACGCCGAGCGCCAGGCCTCCTATCTCACCCCCACCCTCTCCATCACCGATGACCGGGTTCCGCTGGAGAAGGCGGTCAAATCCACCCAGGCGGGCTCCGCCAAGCGCATGGCGGTGCACATACCCGCCTCCGCCGAGACCGGCGGCGTCTCCATCGAGATCGGCACCCGCCGGGCCGCCCAGGCGGATCTGGCCACCGTCAAGAGTCTCGGCCGGACCTCCATCACCGAGGTGCCGCACGGCTGGGCGCTGCTCCAGCCCACCGCCATCAACTCCGGCATCGCCCTGGTCGAGGTCTTCATCCCCGACGACGAGGTCACCAAGGGCGTCACCACCGCCTGGCTGATGCTCGCCGGTGTCGGCATCGCCCTGATCGTGGGCTCGGTCGCGGTCGCCGACCGGCTCGGGATCCGGATGGTGCAGCCCGCCCAGCGGCTCGCGGGCGCGGCCCACGACCTGGGCGAGGGCAGGCTCGGCGCCCGCGTCCCCGAGGAGGGGCCGCCCGAGCTGCGCTCCGCCGCGATCGCCTTCAACGCGATGGCCGACCAGGTCGTCCAACTGCTCGCCAATGAGCGGGAGCTGGCCGCCGACCTCTCCCACCGGCTCCGCACCCCGCTCACCGTGCTGCGGCTGAACGCCGCCTCGCTGGGTGAGGGGCCCGCCGCCGACCAGACCAGGTCCGCCGTGGAGCAGCTGGAGCGCGAGGTCGACACGATCATCCGCACCGCCCGGGAGGCCAAGCCGCAGACCACGGCGATCGGCCCCGGCGCGGGCTGTGACGTCTCCGAGGTGGTCCGGGAGCGGATGGACTTCTGGTCGGCGCTCGCCGAGGACGAGGGCCGCAAGGTCAGGGTCGCCGGGGTCGACCGTCCGGTGCGCATCCCGGTGGCCCGCCCGGAGCTGGTCGCCGCCCTCGACGCGCTGCTCGGCAATGTCTTCCGGCACACCCCGGAGGGCACGGCGCTCTCCGTCGACGTCCACAACGGCGAGGACGCGGTCATCGTGCTGGTCTCCGACGCGGGCCCGGGGATCGCCGACCCCGCCGCCGCGATGGCCCGGGGCAACAGCAACGGCAAGGACGGCTCCACCGGTCTGGGTCTGGACATCGTCCGCCGGGTCGCCGAGTCGACGGGCGGCGACGTCCGCATCGGCAGCTCCGTCCTCGGCGGCACCGAGGTGCGGATCTGGATCGGTCTCGGCCCCCACGGCACGGCCCCCGGCGAGCGCCGCCGCGGCCACCGGATCTCGGACCGCAAGCGCCCCCGTTCCCTGATCCGCTCCCGGGGCTCCGGCTCCTGAGCGGTCTCCCGGCCGGCTCCCGGAGCGGCTCATTCGGCCCGCTGGGTTAAATGGCTCTGATGCTGTCCTTAAGCGCGCCCTAAGAACTCCGCTCTACGCGCGAAATGCTCCCTTTGCCGGTTCGGGGTCCGCTAACTTGCTCTTGTACACGGCTTCCGCCGGGCTTCTCTCTCCGTGCATCCACACCCCCCACGGCGGGGAGAGAAGCCCGCGCGGGCGAGCCCACCGCATGGACGCACTCTCCGCATCACCCTTGAGCGATTCCTGCCCCCCACCCGCGCGTCCCGGTCGGTCCCCCAATCCGACCGGGACGCGCCGTTTCCGGCTGCCGGTCGAAGGGCCTGGGAAGCTGACGAATCGTCAAATCTCCCTGGGCGTACTGTTCTTCCGGAATCTCGCAGCCAGGGGAAGGGCGGTCACGGTGTCTGGGACGATCCGTACGGAGAGCGGGGGGCGGAGTACCGGGAGACCCACTCTCGAAGAGGTCGCGGTCCTCGCGGGGGTGGGGCGCGGCACGGTCTCCCGGGTGATCAATGGTTCGCCCCGGGTGCGGGACGCGACCCGGGAGGCGGTACGGGCGGCTGTGGCCGAGTTGGGGTATGTGCCCAATCGGGCGGCGCGCGCTCTGGCGGCCAATCGCACGGACGCGATCGCGCTGGTGGTTCCGGAGCCGG
Organism: Streptomyces inusitatus; assembly: GCF_014651115.1. Lineage (GTDB taxonomy): Bacteria > Actinomycetota > Actinomycetes > Streptomycetales > Streptomycetaceae > Streptomyces > Streptomyces amakusaensis. The sequence goes on from NZ_BMWG01000026.1 coordinate 35,916, forward strand.
AGGACCGGTTTTTCGCCGAGCCGTACTTCTCGGACATGGTCCGGGGGGTGGGGGCGGCTCTGGCGGACACCGAGATGCAGTTGTTGCTGACGCTGGCGGGCGGTGACCGGGAGCGCCGCAGGCTCGCCCAGTATCTGGCCGCGCATCGGGTGGACGGGGTGTTGCTGGTCTCGGTGCACGCGGACGATCCGATCCCGGATCTGCTGGCGGAGCTGTCGGTGCCGCTGGTGATCAGCGGGCGGCGTTCGGGCGACGAGACGCTCGCCGTGGTCGACGCGGACAATTTCGCCGGGGCCCGGGCGGCGGTGGCCCATCTGGTGTCCCGTGGCCGCCGCCGGATCGCGACGATCACCGGGCTGCTCGATGTGTACGGTTCACGGCTGCGGGTGGCGGGTTATTCGGCGGCGCTGGCGGATGCGGGGATCGCGGAGGATCCGGCTCTGACGGCTCGTGGTGATTTCACCGAGGAGGGCGGCCGGCGGGCGATGCGGGAGTTGCTGGCGCGCAGGCCGGGGCTGGACGCGGTCTTCGCGGCGTCCGATGTGATGGCGGGCGGCGCCCGGCAGGTGCTGCGGGAGGCGGGCCGTCGGGTGCCGGAGGATGTGGCGCTGGTGGGCTTCGACGATTCGGTGACGGCCCGGTTGATGGATCCGCCGCTCACCAGTGTCCGTCAGCCCATCGAGGAGATGGGCCGCACGATGGTGGAGGTGCTGTTGGGGGAGATCGGCGCCGGGCCCGGCGGGCGGGGGGAGCGGCGGGCGCGGCCTCAGGTTGTGCTGCCGACGGAGCTGGTGGTGCGGGACTCTTCGTAGATCTTTTCGTGTGGTGGGTCCCGGGGGCTGGTCTCCGGGGCCCGGCGCGGGGTGTACGCATACGCCAAGGGCCCCGATCTTTCGATCGGGGCCCTTGGTCCTTCAGGGTGAGTGACGGGACTCGAACCCGCGGCATCCTGGACCACAACCAGGTGCTCTACCAACTGAGCTACACCCACCGCGTCCGGTCTTTTTTCTGACCGGCCGAGAAAAAGTGTACAGGGTTCTGAGGGGTGCTCGCGCCAGGGTTGATACCGGGGGTGAAACCGGGGTTCGACCAGGGCGGGGCCAGGGGTGGGAAGCCTCCTTGAGCGGAGGCTGTCCGCACCTCTGCCACCCTCATTCCGCGGACAGCACGTGCCTGGCCGCGATCTTCTTCGCCGTCTCCGAGTCGGGCCCGGGCTGCGGCACGAAGACCGCCTCCCGGTAGTAGCGCAGCTCCGCGATGGATTCGCGGATGTCCGCCAGTGCCCGGTGGTTCCCGCTCTTGTCCGGGCTGTTGAAGTACGCCCGCGGGTACCAGCGGCGTGCCAGCTCCTTGATGGAGGAGACGTCCACGATCCGGTAGTGGAGGTGGTTCTCCAGGGTGGGCATGTCACGGAGGAGGAATCCTCGGTCGGTGCCCACCGAGTTCCCGCAGAGCGGGGCCTTGCGGGGTTCCTTCACATGCTCGCGGATGTAGGTCAGGACCTGCTCCTCGGCGTCGGCGAGCGTGGTGCCGCCCGCCAGCTCGCCGAGCAGGCCCGAGGCGGTGTGCATCTGCCGCACCACCTCGGGCATGGTCTCCAGGGCCGCGTCCGGGGGGCGGACGACGACGTCCACCCCTTCTCCGAGCACGTTCAGTTCCGAGTCGGTGACCAGTGCGGCCACCTCGATGAGTGCGTCGTCCGCCAACGAGAGCCCGGTCATCTCGCAGTCGATCCACACCATGCGGTCGTTCATGCGACTACCTTATGGCGCGCTCCGCTGGCCGGGCAGGCTGGGACGGCCGTGGCCGGACGCGTATGCGCCGGTCGGCGGCTTCCCCAGCTCCGGGGGGAGGGTCGAGGACGCGGTGTGGCCGGTGATGCCCGCCGCGGCGGTGCGTCTGGCCTGTACCGGTACGACTGACTCCGCCATCGACGCCGGTGCGGGCTCCCCCTGGGGGCGCCGTACCCGGTAGGCGGCCCGGTAGGCGGCCGGGGACGAGCCGAGCTGCCGGCGGAAGTGGCCGCGCAGGGCCACCGGCGAGCGGAAGCCGCAGCGCCCGGCCACCTCGTCCACGGAGTAGTCCGAGGTTTCGAGGAGCCGCTGTGCCTGGAGCACCCGCTGGGTGATCAGCCACTGGAGCGGTGCGCTGCCGGTGAGGGATCGGAATCGCCGGTCGAAGGTCCGTCGGCTCATGTACGCCCTGGCCGCCAGTGTCTCCACGTCGAACTGCTCGTGGAGGTGTTCCAGCGCCCAGGAGACGACCTCGGCCAACGGGTCCGACCCGATCTCCTCGGGCAGGGATCTGTCCAGATAGCGTTCCTGTCCGCCGCTGCGCCTCGGCGGCACGACCAGCCTGCGGGCGAGTGCCCCGGCCGCCTCGGTGCCGTGGTCGGTGCGCACGATGTGCAGGCAGAGATCGATTCCGGCCGCGGTGCCCGCGGAGGTGAGCACATCGCCGTCGTCGACGAACAGCTCTCTCGGATCCACATGGACCGATGGGTACCGCTTCGCCAGTGTCGGCGCGTACATCCAGTGCGTGGTCGCCGGACGGCCGTCCAGCAGTCCGGCTGCGGCGAGCACGAACGCGCCCGTGCACAGTCCTACTATCCGTGCTCCCTCCTCGTGCGCCCGGCGCAGCGCGTCGAGCGCTTCCGGCGGCGGCGGTGATGTGATCGACCGCCAGGCCGGTACTACCACGGTGCCCGCCCTGCCGATGGCCTCAAGGCCGTACGGCGCGGTCAGCTCAAGACCGCCGGTGGTCCGGAGCGGTCCCTCCTCGCCCGCGCAGACAAGCAGTCGGTAGCGAGGAACTCCGGCGTCCTGACGGTCAATTCCGAACACCGAGAGCGGGATGGAACTCTCAAAGATGGGGCCGCCGCTGAAGAGCAGTACGGCGACGACTTCCCGGCGCCTGCGCCCCGAGAGTTTTCGAGCAACCTCCGGTGCGGCGGAGTCCTGACTCATGACGCTAAGCCCCCCTCGGTATTCGCGTCTCCCCGTTCGTTTCGGGCCTTTCGCTCCTGCACGTTTCCCCTCGGTTTTGCACGAGTTACGAGCCTTCGATACTCAAGATCGAATCTACTGCGTCCTGTGACGCCGCCGTGACAAGTTCGGCATGCCCCGCTATGTCTGCTCAGCAACTTGGCGCGAAGCATTCGATCACGAAGCGTTCCACTCGCGGGCTCCGCAGGGAAGTGCGCCGAACGCGCATGGCCCGTCCCCATAGGGTTCGTTGGACGCGAATAGCCCTTTCCTGCCAGGTGGCAAGGGGGTAGGCAGGCCATTTCCCCAAGGGATGGGTACCGGCACGAAGTTGGCTGAAACTATACGGGTGCGGGTGTGCGAACGGGTCAGCCCCCGTGGCCGCGCCCTCCGCCGTGGCGGCCGCCGCGACGCGATCCGGGAGCGGGCCGTCCCCGCCGTCCCCGCCTCGCGCCCGCCGGGCCCGGACGCCGTCCCGCCCGGCCGGGACGGCCGCCCGCGTGGGCCCCGGCCGCGCCGCGCTCCGAGCGCCGCAGCAGCAGCCGGCAGGCGGTCGTCACGGCGGCGAGACCGAGGGCTGCCGCCGCCGCCCCGCCCACGGATGCCCCGTACACGACAAGGACAACGGGTACCAGAAGGCAGCTGAACGCCGCCCACCGGACCACATCGGTCACCGAGTCCGACGGCGCGGCGCGGCCGGCGGACCGGTGACCGGGGGCGGGACGGGCCGCCGGGCCGTCGGGGGGCCCGGAGCCGGGTACGGATCCGGCCGGGCGGCCGGCGGCCGGCGCGCGGGTGCGGGCTCGGGGGCGGGGGGACGGGCGTGCGGGCACGGAAGCTCCCTCGGGCTGCGGGGTGACCGAGGGACCAACGAGGAGCAGAGCCTTCCGGTCACTGCGGTACGGCCCTCCTCGGCCGGGTGGCGGACGTCCGGCCACGGCCCGAAGCGGTGGCGCGACCTCGCCGGCCGCCGTGCGCGGGGGCGCGCCCGGGCCCCGGCCGCGGCCCTGCCCCCGCCGGAGTGTGCGGCTTTGCCACAGTGATCGTTCCGCCGGGCCGGGCCGGACGGCCGGAGCGCCCCCGCGGCCTGGCCACGCGCCCCGTGAACGCGCCCCCGCGCCCTTCCTCGCACGCCCCTCGGCGGGCTTCCGCGCCCCACTGGGGCCCCGGCCGCCCCACGGACCCCCTCGGGGGCCGCCGGGGCGCGCGCGGCCCCCGACGGGCCGCTGTGCGCGTCCGGACAGCTGTAGACGCCAAGCGGCATTGCCATCCGGGACGGCCTCAGGCATGCTCCCTGGAACGCCTGATTGGGCCGACCGGCCCTGGGCAGAAGAAGAGTGTCGCCGTACCCTTACGGGTATGGGCAGGGAAGATGCTTCCCGCCGGACACCGCATCCTTCGCCATGTCGTTTCCTCCACTGAGGACTTCCTTCGCCGAGACATCGATGGCAGGTCACGAGATCCCCGAACCCGCGGACCGCAAGCAGGTGGCCGACCCCACGTCGGACCTGCGAGCGGCGGAAGAGTCACGCCATTCCTGCGACCCCGCGTTCCGCCACGGAGTCGTCGTCGGTTTCGACGGATCGACCTCCAGCGAGCGGGCGCTCGCCTATGCCATCGGCATGGCCCGGCGCTCCGGCTCCGGTCTGATCATCGTGCATGTCGCCAACCGGCTGCCCACCACCGTCTGGGCGGGCTGCGAGCCCCCGGTCTTCGTGGACGTCCCCGACCACCGCACCGAAGTCCTCGGGCTGGAGCTGGCCTGCGCGGACTATCTGACCGAAGTGCCGTGGATCCTGGTCGAACGCGGCGGCGACATCTGCCACGAACTGGAAGAGGTCGGCCGGGAGTACTCCGCCGACGCGATCGTGGTCGGCTCCACCCACGGCATCGTCGGCCGCATCTTCGGCTCGGTGGCCGGCCGCCTCGCCCGCCGGGCCCAGCGCCCCGTCGTCGTCATCCCGTGACCCCGTGACCCCGTAGCCCTCGCGCGCGCCGCCGGCCGGGCGGATCCCATCGCCCCGCGCAGGTGCGCCGCGCGCTCCGGACGGGTACATACCGGCCAACGGCCCGCTGCCGTGACTCGTACTCCCGTGCGGACAGCGGGCGTTGGGGCGAGGATCACGAGAAGGCGCGCGCGACCGGCCGGGGAGTGACGGCCACCGGCGAAGTGCCGCGCGGCGCCGGCGCGCACTGGGCCGCGCGCCGGCCGGACGGCCCCCGCACACCGCCGGTCGGCGGCGTGCGGGGGACCGCGAGAGCGGGGACGCCGGGGCCCGGGCGGCTACTCGACGGTGACCGACTTCGCCAGGTTGCGCGGCTTGTCGATGTCCCGGCCCATCGCCAGGGCCGTGTGGTAGGCGAAGAGCTGGAGCGGGATGCCCATCAGGATGGGGTCCAGCTCGTTCTCGTTCTTCGGCACGACGATGGTGTGGTCGGCCTTCTCCTGCTCGCGGTGGGCCACCGCGAGGATCCGCCCGCTGCGGGCCTTGATCTCCTCCAGCGCCGCCCGGTTCTTCTCCAGCAGCTCGTCGTCGGGCACGATCGCCACCGTCGGCAGCGCGGGCTCGATCAGCGCGAGCGGCCCGTGCTTCAGCTCGGAGGCCGGATACGCCTCGGCGTGGATGTAGGAGATCTCCTTCAGCTTCAGCGAGGCCTCCAGGGCCACCGGATAGCCGCGCACCCGGCCGATGAACATCATCGACTGGGCCCCGGCGTACTCCTCCGCCAGCTTCTTGATGTCGGACTCCGCCTCCAGGATCTCGGTGATCTGCTCCGGGAGCCTGCGCAGCCCCTCGATGATCCGCCTGCCCTCGGAGACCGAGAGATCGCGGATCCGGCCCAGATGCAGCGCGAGCAGCGCGAAGGCGACCACGGTGTTGGTGAAGCACTTGGTGGAGACCACACAGACCTCGGGCCCCGCGTGCACATAGGTGCCGCCGTCCGCCTCGCGGGCGATCGCGGACCCCACCACATTCACCACGCCCAGCACCCGCGCGCCCTTGCGCTTCAGCTCCTGGACGGCGGCGAGGACGTCATAGGTCTCACCCGACTGGGAGACCGCCACATAGAGGGTGTCGGGGTCCACCACCGGATTGCGGTAGCGGAACTCGGACGCGGGCTCGGCGTCCGCCGGGATCCTGGCCAGCGACTCGATGAGGCCCGCGCCGATCAGACCCGCGTGGTACGAGGTGCCGCAGCCGAGGATCTTCACCCGGCGGATGCCCCGGGCCTCGCGCGGGTCCAGATTCAGCCCGCCGAGGTGCACGGTGGCGAACCGGTCGTCGATCCGGCCGCGCAGCACCCGGTCCACGGCGTCCGCCTGCTCGGAGATCTCCTTGTGCATGTACGTGTCGTGGCCGCCCATGTCGTACGACTCGGCCTCCCACTCCACCGTGGTCGGCGTGGCCGTCGTGGTCGAGCCCTCGGTGGTGTACGTACGGAAGTCGTCGGCCTTGATGGTGGCCATCTCGCCGTCGTCGAGGGTGACGATCTGGCGGGTGTGGGCGATCAGCGCGGCGACGTCGGAGGCGACGAACATCTCCTTCTCGCCGATGCCGAGGACGACCGGGGAGCCGTTACGGGCGACGACGATGCGGTCGCCGAAGTCGGCGTGCATCACGGCGATGCCGTAGGTGCCCTCGATCAGCTTCAGCGACTGGCGGACCTTCTCCTCCAGGGTGTCGGCGGGGGAGCGGGCGATGAGATGGGTGAGCACCTCGGTGTCGGTCTCGGAGGCGAAGACGACGCCGTCCGCCTCCAGCCGTACGCGCAGTTCGTCGGCGTTGTCGATGATGCCGTTGTGGACGAGCGCGAGGCGGCCGTCGGGGGAGAGGTGGGGGTGGGCGTTCTCGTCGCTCGGCGCGCCGTGGGTGGCCCAGCGGGTGTGGGCGATCCCGGTGGTGCCGGTGAACCGCTTGGGGACCCGGGCCTCCAGATCGCGGACCCGGCCCTTGGCCTTGACCAGCTTGAGCCCGGCGGCCTTCGGGCCGGTGATCACGATGCCGGCGGAGTCGTACCCCCGGTACTCCAGCCGCTGAAGCCCCTCCAGCAGCAGCGGTGCCACATCACGCCGGCCGATGTATCCGACAATTCCGCACATGAGGTTCTGCCCCTCCGTAGGTCATCCGTGGGTGTTTCGAGGGTCGGACGGTCGCTCCTCGCCCGGCCGGGCGGCCCCGCACAGGCCGTCCCCTTGAGCCGGGCCGCCGGTCAGCCGTAGACGATGCGGCGAAGCTGGCGGAGCGAGAGCTCGGGCGGAGTCACGGCGCGGTGCGGCAGCTCGGCCGCGATCCGCTCGAAGATCTCCGTGTTCGCCAGGCCGCCGGACTGGAGCTCCCGGTGGCGGCGGCGGACGTACTCCTCGGTCTTCTCGTCGAAGTACGCCAGCACATCGAGCACCACCCGGGCCGCCTCGCCGCGCCGGAGCGCGGTACTGCGGACCAGGTGGTCTATGAGGTCGTCGTGCGAGGCCTCCGAGGCCGGCGGACGACCAGTCCGATGATGTTCAAGCACCTGTAGATATTGAGGGGGTAATCGCTGCTATTGCAAGAATTCTGCCCGATTCCGGGCAGGGAAGTGTCTAAAGCTGCCTCAGGATCGCCTGTTTGGCGGTGCTGAACTCCTCCTCCGTGAGGATTCCGCTCTGCCGCAGCTCTCCCAGCTCCCTCAGCCGGCGCAGCAGCGCGTCCTGGTCGCCCCCGCCGGAGGGCGGGCTTCCGGGAGCGGCGGCGGCGGCCGGGGCGGCCGGGGGCGGTGCGGCCTGGGCGTACGGATGGGGCATCCGGGCCACCACGGCCGCGGCGACCAGCGCCATCAGCGGGTCCTTGCGGAAGCCCCACAGCTCCACGGAGTACGGGTCGTACTTGGCCGGGGCCTTCGTCGGCGTCCTGGTCAGGCCGAACCGCAGCGCGCCGTTCTCCAGGCCCGAGGAGGGCAGCCACTCGACCGCCTCCACATCGGCCAGGGCGAAGGTGCGCTCCCCGCCCGAGGCCTTGGACTCCTCGGTCTTCCAGTTCCACGACAGCCGGATCCGCTCGCCGTCGAAGGCGGCCGTGCCGTCGCCCGCGCTGGCGGTGACCGGCAGCGCGGGGCCCGGCATCAGATAGCGGTCGATCCGCCCGGCGGGGATCTGCTCCAGCAGCAGGGCGTTGCGCACGGCGTCCACGAAGTACTCGGCGACGCCGGTGCGGTCGTTCTCCACGGTCAGCCGGTACGGGTCGGAGCTCTCGTCCAGCTTGTCGCGGGTGATCTGGAGCAGCGGGTCGGCCCCCTCGCGCAGTCTCAGCCGCAGCCGTCCCGACTTCCTGCCCGGCTCGTAGGAGATCCCGGCGAGCGCGGCCAGCGGCACGGCCAGCTCGCCGAGGGATCTGCGCAGCGCGCCCACGCTCTTGTCGGAGCCCGGCACCACGCGCACGGTCTCGCCGTCGAAGGTCCAGGTTCCGTCCTTCTGGATGATTTCCGCCATGCGGCGATTCTTTCACCCGGTGTTTCACCCGGGAGAGTGAGACAGCCGACGTCCGGGATGCCCCCGAATGGTCTATACCTTCAGGCGGAACGGGGGCACCATGGTCACGACGGGCGTCCTCCGACGTGGCGCCCGGTGAAGGGACATCAGCCTGTGAGTCTGCCCGGAAACCTTTCCCGCCCCCTCGGCGCGCTCGGCCGGGTCATTCCCGCCCCGGCCTCCGTACAGCCCGCGGACGGTGTGTACACCCTCACCGCCGCCACCCCGATCCGGGTGGACGGATCCGACGGGGCGCGTACGGCCGGCGAGTACCTCGCCGGGCTGCTGCGCCCGGCCACCGGCCACCCGCTGCCCGTCACCGCCGAGGACGGCGCGGACGGCGTCCGGCTGCGGCTGGACGCGGGGGAGGGCGGCCTCGGCGACGAGGGGTACCGGCTGGAGGCGGCCGAGGGCGCGCTGACACTCACCGCCCGTGAGCCGGCCGGGCTCTTCCACGCGGTGCAGACGCTGCGGCAGCTCCTGCCGCCCGCCCTGGAGGAGACCACCGAGCAGCCGGGCCCCTGGACCGTGCCGCAGGGCGTCATCACCGACGTCCCGAAGTACGCCTACCGGGGCGGGATGCTCGACGTGGCCCGGCACTTCTTCACCGTCGCCCAGGTCAAGCGGTACATCGACCATCTGGCCCGCTACAAGTTCAACAAGCTGCATCTGCATCTCACCGACGACCAGGGCTGGCGGATCGCCATCGACTCCTGGCCCGAGCTGACGGTGGCCGGCGCGGCCACGGCCGTCGGCGGCGGCCCGGGCGGCCACTACACCAAGGCCGAGTACACCGAGATCGTCGAGTACGCGGCCGCCCGCCATCTGGAGGTCATCCCCGAGATCGACGTCCCCGGGCACACCTCCGCCGCGCTCGCCTCCTACCCCGAGCTGAACCCCGACGGCGTCGCGCCCGAGGTGCACACCGGGATGAAGGTCGGCTTCAGCTCGCTCACCGTGAACAAGGAGGTCACCTACGACTTCCTGGACGATGTGATCCGCGAGATCGCCGAGATCACCCCGGGCCCCTATCTCCACATCGGCGGCGACGAGGCCGACGCCACCAGCGCGGAGGACTACGCGGCCTTCATGGACCGGGCGCAGGCGCTGGTCGTCAAGCACGGCAAGACCGTGATCGCCTGGCATCAGCTCGCGGGCGCGCGCCCGGTCCCGGGCGCTCTCGCGCAGTACTGGGGCTTCGACGGCACCTCGGCCGAGGAGCGGGCCGGGGTGCGCGCGCTGGCGGAGCGGGGGGTGCGGCTGATCCTCTCCCCGGCGGACCACATCTATCTCGACCACAAGTACACCGGCGACGACGAGCTGGGCCTTCAGTGGGCGGGGCTGGTGGAGGTGGACCGGTCCTACGACTGGGACCCCGCCTCCTATCTGGAGGGGCTGCCCGAGGACGCGGTGCTGGGCGTGGAGACCGCGCTGTGGACCGAGACCGTGGAGACCGAGGAGCAGTTGGAGTATCTGGTCTTCCCCCGGCTGCTGAGCGCCGCCGAGCGCGCCTGGTCCTCCTCGGGCGACTGGGACGACTTCAAGTTCCGGCTGGCGGCGCAGGCCCCGCGCTGGGACGCGCTGGGGATCAACTACCACAAGTCGCCGACGGTGCCGTGGGGCGAGGTCTGACCGAGCACTACTGGGGTCCGGGGCCGTCCCCCTGAGACGGCCCCGGACCCGACGGGCCGCCGCCCCCCCCCCCCCCCGGCGGGGGGGGGGGGGGCGGTCCCCCGGCGCGCGGCCGTGGGGCCCCCCCCCTCCGGGGGCCTCGCTTTCTTCGTCCCG
>NZ_BMWG01000026.1:46203-106486 GCF_014651115.1 Streptomyces inusitatus
CGGCCCGCCGCCCTCCCGCCCGCCGGGCGAGGGGCGGCGGGCCGTCCCGCGGCTGTCAGCCCGTGAGCCCCAACTCCCGGGCGATCAGCATTCTCTGGACCTCGCTCGTGCCCTCCCCGATCTCCAGGATCTTGGAGTCGCGCCACATCCGCGCCACCGGGTACTCGTTCATGAAGCCGTATCCGCCGTGGATCTGGGTGGCCTCCCTGGCGTTGTCCACCGCGACTGTCGAGGAGTAGAGCTTGGCGACCGCCGCCTCCTTCTTGAAGGGCTCGCCCCGCACCAGCCGGGAGGCCGCGTCCCGCCAGCCGACCCGGGCCATGTGCGCGCGGGTCTCCATGTCGGCGATCTTGAACTGGATGGCCTGGTTCTGGCCGATCGGCCGGCCGAAGGCGTACCGCTCCCTGGCGTACTTCAGGGACTCGTCCACACACCCCTGGGCCAGGCCCGTCGCCAGCGCGGAGATGGCGATGCGGCCCTCGTCCAGGATGCGCAGGAACTGGGCGTACCCCCGGCCCTCCGCGCCCACCAGATTGGCCAGCGGCACCCGTACCCCGTCGAAGGACAGCTCGCGGGTGTCGGAGGCGTTCCAGCCGACCTTGGAGTAGGCGGGGGCGACGGTGAGGCCGGGGGTGCCGGAGGGGACGATGACCGAGGAGATCAGCGGTTTGCCGTCGGGGGTGCGGCCGGTGACGGCGGTGACGGTCACCAGGGCGGTGATGTCGGTGCCCGCGTTGGTGATGAAGCTCTTGGAGCCGTTGATCACCCACTCGCCGGCGGCCTCGTCCCGTACGGCGGTGGTCCTGATGCCGCCCGCGTCGGAGCCCGCCCCCGGCTCGGTCAGCCCGAACGCGCCGAGCGTCTCGCCGGAGCAGAGCCGGGGCAGCCACCGCCGCTTCTGCTCCTCGGTGCCGAAGCGGAAGATCGGCATCGCGCCCAGCGAGACCGCGGCCTCCAGGGTGATCGCCACCGATGAGTCGACGCGCGCCAGCTCCTCCAGCGCGATGCCGAGCGCCAGATAGTCCCCGCCCATCCCGCCGTACTCCTCGGGGAAGGGCAGCCCGAACAGCCCCATCCGGCCCATCTCGGCGACGATCTCGTAGGGGAACTCATGGCGCTCGTAGAACGCGCCGATCTTCGGCGCGATCACCTCGTGGGCGAACGCCTCGACGGTGCGCCGGAGTTCTTCGTGTTCCACGGTGAGCCGGTGGTCCAGGGACATGGGGGTCACTCCTTGTGGGAGAGCGCGCGGACGGTACGGGAGGGGCTGGGGCGGCCCAGCCGCCCGGCGAGCCATACGCTGGTCGCGATGAGGCCGCCGAGGTCGACGCCGGTCTCGATGCCGAGCCCGTCGAGCATCCACACGAGGTCTTCGGTGGCGAGGTTTCCGGTGGCGCTCCTGGCGTACGGACAGCCGCCCAGGCCGCCCGCCGAGGCGTCCACGGTGGTGACGCCGCACTCCAGCGCTGCGAGGGTGTTGGCCAGGGCCTGGCCGTAGGTGTCGTGGAAGTGCACCCCGAGCGCGGAGAGCGGCACGCCCGCCCCGGTCACCCCGGTGAGCAGGGCGCGCACCTGGCCGGGGGTGCCGGTGCCGATGGTGTCGCCGAGGGAGAGTTCGTCGCAGCCCAGTCCGTACAGCCGCCGGGCGGCCTCGACGGCCTGGTCGACGGGGACCGGGCCCTCCCAGGGGTCGCCGAAGCACATGGAGAGATAGCCGCGCACATGGACGCCCTCGGCGCGGGCGCGGGAGACGACCGGCGCGAACATGGCGAGCGACTCGTCGACCGTGCGGTTGAGGTTCCTCTTCGCGAAGGTCTCGGTGGCGGAGCCGAAGACGGCGATCCGGCGGGCCCCGAGGGCCAGGGCGCGCTCCAGCCCCTTCTCATTGGGCACGAGGACGGGCAGCGCGGTGTCCGTCAGACCGGCGAGCCGCGGGAAGAGGTCCTCGGCGTCGGCGAGCTGGGGCACCCAGCGGGGGTGGACGAAGCTGGTGGCCTCGACGGTCCTCAGTCCGGCGGCGGCCAGCCGGTGGATGAACTCGGCCTTGACCCCGGTGGGGACGACCGTCTTCTCGTTCTGGAGGCCGTCGCGGGGGCCGACCTCATGGATCCGGACCCGGGCCGGGAGATTCGGCGCGGGCACCCGCATGGGCAGTCCGTCAGTCACGGCGGGCCTCCTCCTGTGGGGCGGCGGGGGTGACCACCGCGAGCACCTGGTCCATGGCGACGGTGGCCCCGGGGGCCACATCTAGCTCGGTGACGGTCCCGGCGTGCGGCGCGGAGATGACGTGCTCCATCTTCATCGCCTCCACGACCAGCAGACTCTGCCCGGCCGCCACCTCGTCCCCGACGGCCGCCTTGACCACGGTCACGGTCCCCGGCATGGGCGCGGCCAGGGTGTCGGCCCCCGGGCGCGCCCCGCCGCCGAGGGAGGCGGCGACCGGGTCGTGGTCGCGCACCCGCCAGGCGTCGCCGTCCCGGCCGAGCCAGTCGCCCGCGCGGTGGAAGGAGTGGGTGAGGCCGTCCACGGTGACGGTGACCGTGTCCGGGGTGATCTCGAACAGGGCGGGGGCCCGGTGAGTGACGGGAGCCGAACCCGCGATCTCCAGCGGGAAGGCGGGCGGGGCCGGTTCGCCGCCGAGCCGCCAGCCGCCGGAGGCGGAGAAGGGGTCGCTCCAGCCGCTCGCGTCCGGCACGGGGGCCAGCGCCGCCTGCCGGACGGCCGCCGCCGCCGCGTAGACCTCCTCCGGCACCCCGTCCGGGGTCAGCCCGGCGGCCTCGCGCTCCACCAGGCCGGTGTCCAGGCGTCCGGCGACGACCTCGGGGTGGGCCAGCAGTCTGCGCAGAAAGCCCGCGTTGGTGGGGACGCCGAGGGTGACCGTCTCGGCGAGGGCCGCGCGCAGCAGCCGCAGCGCGGTGGGCCGGTCCGGGCCGTGGGCGATGACCTTGGCGAGCATGGGGTCGTAGCGGCTGGAGACCTCGGTCCCCTCGCCGAGACCGGAGTCGGTGCGCACCCCGGGGCCGTTCGGCTCGCGCAGCGCCAGCACCCGCCCGCCGGAGGGGAGGAAGCCCCTGGCGGGGTCCTCCGCGCAGATCCGGGCCTCCACGGCGTGGCCGCTGAAGCCGATGTCCCGCTGGGCGAAGGGCAGCCGCTCGCCCGCCGCCGTCCGCAGCTGCCACTCCACCAGGTCCAGGCCGCGCCGCCCGGCGATCGACACGGTCAGCTCGGTGACCGGGTGCTCGACCTGGAGGCGGGTGTTCATCTCCATGAAGCAGTACGCGGAGGGGTCGCCGCCGGGGACGATGAACTCGACCGTCCCCGCGCCGGTGTAGCCGCAGGAGCGGGCGGCGCGCACCGCCGCCTCGCCCATCGCGGCGCGGGTGGCCTCGTCCAGCAGGACGGAGGGGGCCTCCTCGACGACCTTCTGGTGTCTGCGCTGGAGGGAGCACTCGCGCTCGCCGAGGTGGACCACCTGGCCGTGGGCGTCGGCGAGCACCTGGATCTCGATGTGCCGGGGGCTCTCGATCCACCGCTCCACCAGCAGGGTGTCGTCGCCGAAGGAGGCGAGGGCCTCGCGCCGGGCGGTCGCGATCTCCTCCGCGAGCGCGGACTCGGCGCGGATCAGCCGCATGCCCTTGCCGCCGCCGCCCGCGGACGGCTTGAGCAGCACCGGCATGCCGATCTCCCGGGCGGCGGCGGCCAGCTCGGCGTCGCTCAGCCCGGAGCCGGTGGAGCCGGGCACCACGGGCACCCCGGCGGCCCGGACGGTCTCCTTGGCGCGGATCTTGTCGCCCATGAGGGAGATCGCCTCGGCGGGCGGGCCGATGAAGACCAGGCCGGCCGCCTCGCAGGCCCGGGCGAACTCCGCGTTCTCCGCGAGGAAGCCGTAGCCGGGGTGGACCGCCCGCGCCCCGGTCCTGGCGGCGGCGTCCAGCAGCCGCCGGATGGAGAGATAGCTCTCGGCGGCGGCGGGCGGGCCGATCCGGACCGCCGTGTCCGCCTCGCGTACGTGCCGGGCCCCGGCGTCCGCGTCGGAGAAGACGGCGACCGAGCGCACCCCCATCGTCCGCAGGGTGCGGATCACCCGGACGGCGATCTCGCCCCGGTTCGCCACAAGGACGGTGTCGAACATCGTCATCCCTCTCGATCCCTCTCGATCCCTCTCGATCCCTCACATCCGGAAGACGCCGAAGCCGGGTTCGCCCAGCGGGGCGTTGGCGCAGGCCGTCAGGGCCAGACCCAGCACCTGACGGGTTTCCAGCGGATCGATCACCCCGTCGTCCCAGAGCCGGGCGGTGGCGTAGTAGGCGCTGCCCTGGCTCTCGTACTGGGCGCGGATCGGGTCCTTGAACGCCTCCTCGTCGGCCGCCGGCCACTCTTCGCCGCGCGCCTCGAACTGGTCGCGCTTGACGGTGGCGAGGACGGACGCGGCCTGCTCGCCGCCCATGACCGAGATCTTGGCGTTGGGCCACATCCACAGAAAGCGGGGGGAGTAGGCGCGGCCGCACATCGAGTAGTTCCCCGCGCCGTAGGAGCCGCCGACGACGACCGTCAGCTTGGGCACCCGGGCGCAGGCCACGGCGGTGACCATCTTCGCGCCGTGCTTGGCGATGCCGCCCGCCTCGTAGTCCCTGCCGACCATGAAGCCGGAGATGTTCTGGAGGAAGAGCAGGGGGATGCCGCGCTGGTCGCACAGCTCGATGAAGTGCGCGCCCTTCTGGGCGGACTCGGAGAACAGGATGCCGTTGTTGGCGACGATCCCGACCGGGTGGCCGTGGATCCGGGCGAAGCCGGTGACCAGGGTCTGCCCGAACTCGGCCTTGAACTCGGCGAACCGGGACCCGTCGGTGATCCGGGCGATCACCTCCCGGACGTCGTAGGGCGTACGGGGGTCCACCGGCACCGCGCCGTACAGCCCGGCGGGGTCGGCGGCGGGCTCCTCGACGGGCTCGACCGTCCAGGGCAGCGGGCCGCGCGCGGGGAGGGTGGCCACGATGTTCCGTACGATCCGCAGCGCGTGGGCGTCGTTCTCGGCGAGGTGGTCGGTGACGCCGGAGACCCGGGAGTGGACCTCGCCGCCGCCCAGCTCCTCGGCGGTGACGACCTCGCCGGTCGCGGCCTTCACCAGGGGCGGGCCGCCGAGGAAGATCGTGCCCTGGTTCCGCACGATCACCGCCTCGTCGCTCATCGCCGGGACATAGGCGCCGCCCGCCGTGCAGGAGCCGAGGACGGCGGCGATCTGCGGGACACGGGCCCCGGAGAGCCGGGCCTGGTTGTAGAAGATCCGGCCGAAGTGGTCGCGGTCGGGGAAGACGTCGTCCTGCATCGGCAGGAAGGCGCCGCCGGAGTCGACGAGATAGACGCAGGGCAGCCGGTTCTCCAGCGCGATCTCCTGGGCGCGCAGATGCTTCTTGACCGTCATCGGGTAGTAGGTGCCGCCCTTGACGGTGGCGTCATTGGCGACGATCACGGTCTCGCGCCCGCTGACCCGGCCGATCCCGGCGATCACACCGGCGGCCGGGGCCTGGTCCTCGTACATCCCGTGGGCGGCGAGGGGGGCCAGCTCCAGAAAGGGCGAGCCGGGGTCCAGCAGGGTGTCCACCCTCTCGCGCGGGAGGAGCTTGCCGCGCGCGGTGTGCCGGGCGCGGGCCTTCTCGCCGCCGCCGAGTCTGGCCCGCGCGAGCTTGCCGCGCAGGGTCTCGGCCAGCTCGCGGTGGGCCGCCTCATTGGCCTGCCAGGCGGCCGAGGCGGGGTCTGCCGCGCCGGTGAGCACGGGTGCCTGCTGCATCGCGTCACTCCTGTTAATGAGCGTTAACGAATGCCTTCAGGTTAACGAGCGCTAACAGGCTTGTCTAGAATCGGATTCCATGAGCACCAGGACGGATGCGCCCACCCGCCGGGAGCAGATCCTCAGGGAGGCGGCCCGGCTCTTCGCCGAGCGCGGTTTCCACGGCGTCGGCGTCGATGAGATAGGGGCCGCCGTCGGCATCAGCGGCCCGGGCCTCTACCGCCACTTCGCGGGCAAGGACGCCATGCTCGCGGAGCTGCTGGTGGGGATCAGCGAGCGGCTGCTGAGCGGCGGACGGCTGCGGGCGCGGGAGTCGGCCTCGGACCCCGGGGCGCTGCTCGCCGCGCTGATCGACGGCCATATCGACTTCGCCCTCGACGACCGCCCCCTGATCACCCTCCACGACCGCGAGCTGGACCGGCTGCGGGACGCCGACCGCAAACTGGTGCGCCAGCTCCAGCGCCAGTACGCCGAGCTGTGGGTCACCGCCGTGCGCTCGCTGTACCCCGAGGTCCCGGAGGCCGAGGCCAGAGCGGCCGTCCACGCCGTCTTCGGGCTGCTGAACTCCACCCCCCACCTCGGCTCCCGCGAGGGCGGCCCGCCCACCCGCGCGGCGATGGAATCACTGCTCCGCAGGCTCGCCCACGGAGCCTTCGACTCCCTGGCCCGCCCCTGAGCCTCCCCCCGGCCGCCCCCTGAGCCTCCCCGGCCGCCCCCGAGCGCCCGAAGCCCGCCCCGCGCCCCCGGGGCGGCGGCGGCACAATGGTGCCCATGCCGATACCGAGCCGTGCCGCCCTCGTCGACCACCTCGTCCGCACACGTATCGCCGGGAACGTCGCCACCCCCCGCGACAACAACCTCTCCCACTACCGCAAGCTCGCCAACGGCGACCGCCACTACTGGCTGGGCCTGGAGCTGGGCGACCGCTGGACCGATGAGCAGGACGTCCTGGCGGTGATGGCCGAGCGGTGCGGAGTCATCGACGACCCCGGCCACCGCGCGGGCCAGGACACCATCGACCCCGAGCTGACGGTCGACGCCCTGGAGCGGCTCGCCGCCCGGCTGCGCAAGGCCGCCGCCGGGCGGGAGCGGGTGCTCTTCGCCACCGGGCACCCCGGCGGACTGCTCGACGTCCACCGGCGGACCGCCGACGCGCTGCGCGCCGCCGGCTGCGAGATCGTCCGCATCCCCGGCGGACTGATGGCCGACGAGGGAATGGTCTTCCAGTTCGCCTCCGTCGCCGTCCTGGAGCGCGGCGCGACCCTCTGGCACACCCACTCCCCGGCCCCGATGGCCGCCATCCTCGACGGCCTGGAGCGCGAGGGCAGACCCCAGCCCGATCTGGTGGTCGCCGACCACGGCTGGGCCGGCTGCGCCGGTCAGCGCGGGCTGGACGCCGTGGGGTACGCGGACTCCAACGACCCGGCGCTCTTCATCGGCGAGGCGGAGGGCACCCTCCAGGTGACCGTCCCGCTGGACGACCATGTCACCGACCCCCGGTTCTACGACCCGATGACCGACTATCTGCTGGACGCCGCCGGTCTGCTCTGACCCGGGCTTTGGCCTCCGGGCTTCGGGCTCCGGCCCCAGGGCGCCGGCCGGGCTCCCGCCCAGGAGCCCCGGGCCTCGGTCAGGCACCCGCGCCGGGTTCCGGCCGGCTGGTCCGGGGCCGGTCGCCCGGACCGGCCGACGGGCCCCGAGCCGGGCCGCGCCGCCCCGGGCGTCGGCCAACCCGCCCGCCGCCGACGGCTCAGCGGTCCGGCTCCCGCTCAGGCCCCAGCCCCGGCGTGGGGTCCAGATACACCCGGCGGATCGCCGGGAAGCGCTCCCGGAGCTGCTCCTCCGCCTCCTCGCACGCCCACTCCACCTGCCGGGCGCTGGACGCGTCCCGGAAGTCGACCTTCGCGGCGATCAGGATCTCCCGGGGCCCCTGGATCAGTGTGGTCAGCTCCAGCACCGCCACGATGTGCGGCACCGAGAGGATCTCCTCGCGCACCTCGTCCCGCATCCGGGGCGGCAGCGGCCTGCCGATCAGCAGCCGGGCGTTGCTGCGGCCCAGCACCCAGGCCACGTACACCAGCACCAGCCCGATCAGGATCGAGGCGACGCCGTCGTACACCCCCGAGCCGGTGAGCTGCCCGCCCAGCAGCCCGCCCGCCGCCAGCAGCAGCCCCGCCAGCGCCGCCGTGTCCTCCAGCACCACCGCCTTCACCGCCGTGTCCGGGGTGAGCCGCAGATAGCGGCCCACCGGCGCGCCGAGCAGCGCCGCCTCTGCCCGCGCCTGCCGGACGCCAGTGCGCAGCGAGTACCCCTCCAGGGCGAAGGCGACGGCGAGCACCAGGTACGAGACCAGCGGATCGCCCGGCTCCTCGCCGTGGGTGAGGGTGTGGATCCCGTCGTACACGGCGAAGACCGCGCCGCCGACGAAGGTCGCGACCGACGCCAGGAGCGCCCAGATGTACCGCTCGGGGCCGTGGCCGAGGGGATGATCCTCGTCGGCGGGCCGCTCGCCGCGCCTGATCGCGGTGAGCAGCATCAGTTCGGTGACGGTGTCGGCGACGGAGTGGGCGGCCTCCGAGAGCATCGCGCTGGAGCCGCTGACGACGCCCGCGACGGCCTTCGCCACCGCGATGCCGAGATTGGCCAGACCGGCGATGACCACCGTGGAGGCGCTCTCGGCGGGCGGCTTGGGCGTGATGTCCGTTTCACTCATGGAGCGGACGGTATGCTCGCCCGCCGCCGCCAGGTCACAGCACTAGGGAGTGTCGCGGCGGGGCACCCTGATCACGCCCTCCTGGACCACCGAGACCGCCAGCCGTCCGTCCTGGGTGTGGATCCGGGCCTGGCCGAGGCCGCGCCCGCCCGAGGAGGTCGGCGACTCCTGGTCGTACAGCAGCCATTCGTCCGCCCGGAAGGGGCGGTGGAACCACATCGCGTGGTCCAGCGACGCCCCCACCACGTCGCCCACCGCCCAGCCGCCCCGGCCGTGGGCGAGCAGCACCGGGTCCAGCAGGGTCATGTCGGAGACATAGACGGCCAGCGCCGCGTGGAGCAGCGGGTCGTCGGCCAGCTTTCCGCGGGCGCGGAACCAGACCTGGGAGCGGGGCTCGCGCGGCTCGCCCACGGCCGCGTAGGGCGGGGCCGCCGCGTAGCGCAGATCGACCGCCGCGCGGGCGCTCAGCAGCCGGTCGGCCATCGCGGGGTCGCGGAAGTTCGCCGCGTACGAGGGCAGTGCCTCGGCCGCCGTCGGCAGCGTCTCGGGGTCGGGCGCGGCGGGCGGGGCGAACTGGTGCTCCAGGCCGTCCTCGTACGCCTGGAAGGACGCCGACAGATGGAAGACGGGCCGGCCGTGCTGGATCGCGACCACCCGGCGGTTGGTGAAGGAGGAGCCGTCGCGGATCCGGTCGACCGTGTAGACGATCGGCGCGCCGGGGTCGCCGGTCCGCAGGAAGTACGCGTGCAGGGAGTGCGGGGCGCGGTCGGCGGGGACGGTGCGCCCCGCCGCCGCGAGCGCCTGCGCCGCGACCTGTCCGCCGAAGACCCGGGGCACGAAGACCGGCCCCCGGCGGCCCCGGAAGATGTCCCGCTCGATCCGCTCCACGTCGAGCAGATCGAGCAGTTCGTCGAGTGCCGTGCGCAAGGCGGTTACAGACCCATGGACTTGGCGATGATCGACTTCATGACCTCGCTGGTCCCGCCGTAGATCCGGTTGACGCGGTTGTCGGCGTAGAGCCGGGCGATCGGGTACTCGTTCATATAGCCGTAGCCGCCGTGCAGCTGAAGGCACTTGTCGATGACCCGGTGCGCCACCTCGGTGCAGAACAGCTTCGCGGACGCCGCCTCGGCCGCCGTCAGCTCGCCCGCGTCGTGCGCCTGAAGCGCCCGGTCCACGACCGCCTCGGCGGCGTCGGTCTCGGCCTTGCAGGCGGCCAGCTCGAACTTGGTGTTCTGGAACGAGGCCACCGGCTGTCCGAAGACCACCCGCTCCGCCACATAGGCCTGGGTGAACCGGATCGCGGCGGCGGCCTGGGCGTACGCGCCGACCGCGATCGCCAGCCGCTCCTGCGGGAGGTTCTGGCCGAGGTAGGAGAAGCCCTTGTTCTCCTCGCCGAGGAGGTCCCCGGCGGGGACGCGGACGTCGGAGAAGGACAGCTCGGCGGTGTCGGAGGCGCGCAGCCCCAGCTTGTCGAGCTTGCGGCCGACCGCGTACCCCGGCAGCGTCGTGTCCACGACGAAGAGCGAGATGCCGTGCCTGCGGTCCTGCTCGGTGGGGGCGGCGGTGCGGGCGCAGACGATGACGCGGTCGGCGTGGACGCCGCCGGTGATGAAGGTCTTCGCGCCGTTGAGGACGTAGTGCGTGCCGTCCTCGGAGAGCTTGGCGGTGGTCCGCATGCCCGCGAGGTCGGAGCCGGTGCCGGGCTCGGTCATGGCGATGGCGTACATGGTCGCGCCGGAGGCGAAGCCGGGCAGCCAGCGCTTCTTCTGCTCCTCGCTGCCATAGGCGAGGAGATAGGGCAGGCAGAGCGCGACATGCACGCCCGAGCCGCCGAAGGAGACGCCCGCCCGGGCGGTCTCCTCCGTGATGACGGCCTGCCACTTGAAGGACTTCTGGCCCGAGCCGCCGTACTCCTCCGGCACCTCGATGCCGAATATGCCCAGCTCGCCGAGTTTGCCGTAGAAGTCGCGGGGCGCCTGGCCCGCCGCGCACCACTCGTCGTACACGGGGACGACCTCGGCCTCGATGAAGGCGCGGACGGTCTCCCGGAATGCCTCGTGGTCCTCGTTGTACACGCTGCGGCGCACGGACGCCTCCCTTGAAGTCCTGTGACCTGTGAAGTCCTGGCGGAGAAGACTGAATCGCTAAGCGCTTGCTCAGCTAAAAGTTACCCGCTGGTCATCAGGGCTGTCCAGGCTTGTCCGAACAGGGGGACGGTCCGGGCCCGGGGCTCCTCAGGTCTCCGGGGTGACCCGCAGCGCGAACCACAGCTCCATCCGTACGTCCGCGTCGTCCAGGTCCTCGTCCAGCAGCGCCGCGCAGCGCGCGATCCGCTGCCGGACCGTGTTCCGGTGCACCTGCAGCGCCGCCGCCGTACGGTCCCAGCCGCCGTGCAGCGACAGCCAGGTCCGCAGGGTCTCCAGCAGGGCGGGGGAGCCCGCGAGCGGCGCGAGGCGCAGCCGGGCGTGCGCGGCGGCCTCCTCGGGCGCCAGCAGCGCGGCCAGCCCGCCGCCCCGGTGTCTGACCAGCTCCGCGCGGGCGGCCGTGGCCCGGCGGAGCGCCCGCGCCGCCTGGGCGTCCGCCGCGGTGAGCTCCGCCGGGCCCACCGGATCGCTGACCCCGAGCGTCCACCCGGGCTGCGGGGTCACGTCCCGGTCCGCCGGGACCAGTACGCGTACGGTCCCGTCCTCCGCCGGGTCCACCAGCGCGCTGCCGAGGGCCGCGCCGAGCGCCGTCGCGGCGAAGGGCGTACGCGGGCCGCCGCGCCCGTGCACCACCGTCCACCGCTCCGTCCCCAGCGGAGCCGCCGCCTCGGCGGGACCGGCCCCCAGCAGCAGCCGCACCAGCGCCGCGCTCCGCCCGGCCCCGTCGAGCCCCTGGTGCTCCGCGGTGAGCAGGGAGAGCAGGACGACGGCCACTCCGGCCACCGTGTGGTCCCCCGCCTCCCGGGCGGGCGTCGCGAGCCCGAGCGTCAGGCCCTGGCCGCCCCCGAGCGCGTAGGCGGCCAGGCCGATCCCCTCGACGGTGTCACTGGCGGTCGCGGGCGCGCCGCCGCCGGCGGGAGCCGCCGGGGGATTCACCACGCGGGCGAGGCGCACCAGCGCCGACCCGACCGCCGCGGGCGGCCGGGGACCGGCCGCCGACAGCTCCGCGCCCTCGCGGGTCAGCAGCACCGCGCGGCCGCCCAGCCGCGCCGCCAGCTGGCCGATGACCGCCGGTACCGGATCCGGGCGGGCCGCGGCGCCCGCCAGCCCCTGCTGGGCCCGGGCCACCCGGCGCAGCTCCCGGTGGCGGGCCTCGGCCATCAGCCGCCACACCGCCCGGGCCACCGCCGTGAACGTGGTCCTCGGCGGCACTTCGAGCAGCGGCAGCCCATGCCGGTCACAGGCCTCCGCGAGGCCCGCCGGGACCCTGTCGTACACCGGTGTGACGCCGAAGCCGAGCGCCGCCGCCCGCGCCGCCACGAGCCGGGCGACATAGGCGTCCGGGTCGCGCAGCTGCACCCCCGCGCTCAGCAGCAGCTCCCCGCCGAGCAGATACGGATAGGGGTCCGCCATCTCCGAGGCGTGCACCCAGTGCACCACCGTGCCGGGCCCGCCGGTTCCGCCGGTTCCGCCGGGCCCGCTTGTCGCCGACGGTCCCGCGATCTGACGCAGCCCCAGCTCCTCGCTCTCCAGCAGCGCGGCCAGCGGGACCGGCGGGGTGGGCGGGGCCGCCGTGGCATCAGACATGGACGGACCATCCCTTTCATCCAGCATCAATGGATGAAACGTACACTTCAGCGGCGCTTTCCGGCCACCTACCGTCAGGGGGCGGTGAGACCCGGGCGAACGCGGTGACCACCGCTCTCCACCCAAACTCTGACTACAGTCGGAAAAAGCGACGAAGCGCAGGAAAGAAGGCATTCCATGAGCAGCATCGAGCAGCCGCGCGGCCCCATCGACTCCTCCCGCGTCCCCCGGTACGCGGGCCCCGCCACGTTCGCCCGGCTGCCCCGCCTCGACGAGGTCGGCCGCGCCGACGTCGCCGTCGTCGGAGTGCCCTTCGACGCCGGGGTCTCCTACCGCCCCGGCGCCCGCTTCGGCGGCAACGCCATCCGCGAGGCCTCCCGGCTGCTGCGCCCCTACAACCCCGCCCAGGACGCCTCCCCCTTCGCCCTGGCCCAGGTCGCCGACGCGGGCGACATCGCCGCCAACCCCTTCGACATCCACGAGGCCGTCGAGACCATCGAGGCCGCCGCCGACGACCTCATCGGCACCGGTGCCCGGCTGATGACCCTCGGCGGCGACCACACCATCGCCCTGCCGCTGCTCCGCTCGGTCGCCCGGAAGCACGGCCCGGTCGCCCTGCTCCACTTCGACGCCCACCTGGACACCTGGGACACCTACTTCGGGGCCGAGTACACCCACGGCACCCCCTTCCGCCGCGCCGTCGAGGAGGGCATCCTCGACACCTCCGCCCTCTCCCACGTCGGCACCCGGGGACCCCTCTACGGCAAGCAGGACCTCACCGACGACGAGAAGATGGGCTTCGGCATCGTCACCTCCGCCGACGTCTACCGGCGGGGCGCGGACGAGGTCGCCGACCAGCTCCGCCAGCGCATCGGCGACCGGCCGCTGTACATCTCCATCGACATCGACTGCCTCGACCCCGCGCACGCCCCCGGCACCGGCACCCCCGAGGCCGGCGGCATGACCTCCCGCGAACTCCTGGAGATCCTGCGCGGCCTCTCCTCCTGCAACCTGGTCTCGGCGGACGTCGTCGAGGTCGCCCCCGCCTACGACCACGCCGAGATCACCTCGGTCGCCGCGTCCCACACGGCGTACGAACTGACTACGATCATGTCCCGCCAGATAGCCGCCGAGAGGGCAGTCCAGTGACCCACGACCACGATGTGGTGCTGCGCCCCACCGCCGCGCAGACCGAGGCCGCGCTGAACCCGCCGCCCGGGCGCACCGGCGGCGACCTGGTGATCGAGACGCTCCAGGGCCTCGGCGCGACCACCGTCTTCGGGCTCCCCGGACAGCACGCGCTCGGCATGTTCGACGCCCTGCGCCGCTCCTCGCTCAGCTACGTCGGGCTGCGCACCGAGAACAGCGCGGGCTTCGCCGCCGACGCCTACGGCCGGATCACCGGCGAGGTCGCCCCGCTGCTGCTCTCCACCGGGCCCGGCGCGCTGATGTCGCTCGCCGCGCTCCAGGAGGCAGCCGCCGGATCGGCCCCGGTGCTCGCCATCGGCAGCCAGGTCCCCACCGCCGGGCTCGGCGGCGGCCGGCACGGCTATCTCCATGAACTCCGCGACCAGCGGGCGTCCTTCCGCGACATCGTGAAGTCCACCCACACCGCCCGTACGCCCTCCCAGATCCCCTCCGCGACAGCGGCCGCCTGGGAGTCGGCGCTGACCGCCCCGCACGGACCGGTCTGGGTGGAGATCCCCCAGGACGTCCTGCTCGCGCCGACCGTGCTGCCCGTGGTCACGGCCATGGACGCCACCCCCGACGACGTCCTGCCCCGCCCCGAGCTGACCGCCCTCGCCGCCCATCTGCTGGCCGGGGCGGAGCGCCCGGCGATCGTCGCGGGCGGCGGAGTCGTACGCTCCGACGCCTCCGGCAAGCTCCGCGCGCTCGCCGAGCGGATCAACGCGCCCGTCGTCACCACCTTCGGCGGCAAGGGGGCCTTCCCCTGGACGCACCCGCTCTCGCTCCAGTCCTGGCTGGAGGACCGCCACACCACAGACTTCCTGGAGGACGCCGACGTCCTGCTGGTGATCGGCTCCGGCCTCGGCGAACTCTCCTCGAACTACCACACCTTCGCCCCGCGCGGCCGGGTGATCCAGATCGAGGCGGACGCCGGCAAGCTGGAGTCCAACCACCCGGGCATCGGCATCCACGCGGACGCCCGCATCGCCCTCTCCGCCCTCCTGGAGACCGTCGACGCCCGTCCCGACGCCACCGCGCCGGAGCGGGTGCGCACCCTCCTCGCCCAGGTCCGGACCCGTATCGAAGCCCAGGACCTCACCCTGGAGCGGCAGGTCCTGGACTCGGTCCGCATGGCCCTGCCCGACGACGCCCCCAGCTTCTGGGACATGACGATCCTCGCCTACTGGGCCTGGTCCGCCTTCGACGCCCGCCGCCCCAACACCATGCACTCCGCCCAGGGCGCGGGCGGCCTCGGCTACGCCTTCCCCGCCGCCCTCGGCGCGGCGGAGGCCGACCCCACCCGCCCGGTCCTCGCCGTCTCCGGCGACGGCGGCGCCATGTACTCGATCGCCGAACTCGCCACCGCCAAGCAGTACGGCTACCCCGTGACCTGGCTCATCGTCGACGACGGCGGTTACGGCATCCTGCGCGAATACATGACCGACTCCTTCGGCGAAGCCACCGCCACCGAGCTGACCCGCCCCGACTTCACCGCCCTCGCCCACTCCTTCGGCGTCGACGCCGTCCGCACCGACCCCGACCGCCTCACCGAAGACCTCGCCAAGGCCCTCGCCACCCCCGGCCCCTCGGTCGTCGTGCTGCCCGCCCTGCTGAAGATGTTCGCCCCGACACATCTCTGACCGGACCGGGTCCACCCGTCGCGCCGGTCCCGTCTCAGCCCGGCGCGACGAACCCCGACTCGTACGCCGCGATCACCGCCTGCGTACGATCCCGCACCCCCAGCTTCGCGAGCACCGCGCTCACATGGCTCTTCACCGTCTCCGTCCCCACGATCAGCCGCTCCGCCATCTCCGCGTTGCTCATCCCCCGCGCCATCAGCCGCAGCACCTCCCCCTCCCGCTCGGTCAGCGCCGCCCGCACCATCGCCGCCCGCGCCTCCCCGCTCCCGTACTCGGCCGCCAACGCCCGCACCGCCGCCGGGAACAGCAGCGAATCCCCCTCCGCCACCAGCCGCACCGCGTGCACGATCTCCGCCGGCCTGGCCCGCTTCAGCAGAAACCCGGCCGCCCCCGCCCGCAGCGCCGCGTACACGTACTCATCGTTCTCGAACGTCGTGACCACCAGGATCTTCGGCGGCCGCTCCACCGACGCCAGCACCGCCCGCGTCGCCTCGATCCCGTCCAGCAGCGGCATCCTCACATCCATCGCCACCACATCCGGCCGCAACCCCCGCACCAACGGCACCACCGCCGCCCCGTCGGCCGCCTCCCCCACCACCACGATGTCGGACTGCGCCTCCAGCACCGCCCGCAACCCGGCACGCACCAGCGGTTCGTCGTCCACGAGCAGTACGGAGATCGCCATCCGGGCAGCCTAGGGCCGTCCGCCTGTCTCTCGGGCCTTCGAGGGTCCGGACCTTCGCGGGTCGGCCTTGCCTCCGCTACCCCGCGCCCAGGAGCTGGAGAATCCCGTTCACCGCTTCCACGATCGGCACTCCCAGCGCCCCGGCGGTCGCGGCGACGCCGGCGATGGCCATCAGGGCGTGTGTGCGGACCTGCGTCGGGACCACGGCGTCGGGGGCGAGGACCGGCAGCGATTCGTCGATCGTCCGCGCACCCGGAGGCGAGACCTCCGCGCGCAGGTCTCGGATCTGCGCTGTCAGCGCCTCTATCGCGGAACGCAGTTCAGGGCTCATGGAGACCGGAGCCGCGTTCTTCACGATGCCGGTGTTGTTGGTGCCGCCGTACATATTGACGTTGTCGCTGTCGCCGAAGTGGTAGTTGTCGCCGCTCATGACTTCGCCATCCCCACGTTGCCCGATCCGCCGTACATATTGACGTTGTCGCCGAAGTGGTAGTTCCTGGGATTGATCAGAAGCGTCTCGACCTTCACCTGGAACTCGGTCTCAGGGTTCTCGATCCAGTTCACGACCTGGTCGACCAGCTCATTGAGATGCTGGGTGTTCTTGCTGGTCACCAGGGCCGTCGAAGCACCGGATGTCTCGACGGCCAGCGCCCAGTGGGAGGCGGCGGTCAGGACCGTTCCCAGGGCCCCGACGCAGTAGACCAGCGACGCGAGGGCGCCGAACCAGACGAGTCGGGTGACCGTCGGGGAGGGGCCCCCGTCGCTGGCGATGCCGACGGCTCCGTTGAGGATCGTCAGGGCGAAGGCCACCGACAGGACGATCCCGACCCGCTTGAGGAAGAGCATGGCCGCCTCACCGCGCCGTGGGGTGAGCAGGAATGTGTACACCCGCGTGATGTTCTGGATCGGGTATGCGGCGCCACCCACCCACAACAGCCTTTTGCTGGTACGCAGTTCGACACCGCCCGCCAGATGCGGGGGGAGCGTCGGCCGGGGCGGCGGAGCGACTCGGTTGTGCCAGGGCCTGTCGCCGCCGGACGCCTTGGGCCGTAACGCCGACGGCGGTGGCTGCTGTCGCGCTGTCTCCGGGTTCTCGGGTGTGTCCATGCTCTGTCGATGCCCCCTGGGGTGTGTGACGCCCGTCACTGGGGGGTGAACTTTAGTGGGCGGAAGCGAACACCGCCGCCCCTTTCCGGGCATTCGAACGCGAGCCCGATGCCTCTCAGTTCCTCAATGGGAGTTTCGAAGAGCTTCACCGAAAGGGTGAATCTGGCGCGAACCTGACTGTGCGCAGGTGTTTGCGCGGTAGCCGCGGAGTAATCTTAGATCGTTCAACTACCCTGAAATGAAAGGGAGAGCCAAAGATGAAGATCCTCTTCGCCATCCGCGACGCGTCTTTCGCCAGGAAGAGCCTGAAGGCCAGCTCCTGGTACATCTGGTACTGAGTCGGCCGATCAGCGCCTCCGGTATCTGATCTGAACAGCTGATCCGCCTCCGCCCCCTCGCGACCTCCGCCGAGAGATCGGGCCCGGGCGGGAGCGGGGCGGGGGCGGTGACCGACCCCGGCAAAGTCTCGGAGACATCACATGACGTTCTCCCCCGCCTCCGCCCGCTCGCGAACCACCGTCCTCTCCCCCCGGCTTGAGGCCCTCCTCAGGGACCATCTGGGCAAGGACGCGGTCCGGCTCGAACCCGACACGATCGGGGTCGCCGGGCCCGAACTCATCGACCGGGTCCTCGCCGCCCGGCGCGCCACCGAGATCGAACGGCCCACCTTCAAGCCCCTCCACGGACGCTCGATCACCCGCACCGAGGCCTCCTCGGTCACACGGACGATCGGCGACGACGTCCGTGAGGCGCTGAAAGCCCCGCTGCCGCCGAACATCGACCTCTCCGGCCCCTGGCCCCTCACCGGACACCTCTTCCTGCGCGACCTCATCCTCGGCCGGGACCCCCGCCGACTGACCATCCTGATGAGCCGCAACCTCGAACTGACCCCCCTGCTCACCTGGTTGGTGATCTCCGCCGCCGCCGCACTGCCCGGCGGCCCCAGGCCCACCGACGACCTCACCGAACTCGGCAGACTCGCCGCGAAGGCAACCGGCTACCAGAACCGGCGATACGCACTCGGCATGTATCGCCGAGCCGCCGCGCCAGTCTGCTTCACCATCTCCACCCTCGTCGCGAACGCCCTCTGGCTGGGCTCCCCCTTCGACGACAGCACACCCAACCGGAACATCATCTTCGAGTCCCTGCGCCTCCTGCCCCCGTCATGGAACATCCTCCGCCGCGCCTCACCCGAGTACCCCCCACTCGACCCCCGCATCGGCCCGGACGACGACATCCTCGTCCTGCCACTCCTCTCCCATCGCGACCCCGCCCTGTGGGACTCCCCGAACGACTTCCGCCCGGAGCGCTGGGACCACCTCGACCCCGACAACACCCCCGGCTACCTGCCCTTCGGACACTCCTCCGAACGCTGCTGGGGCCGCCACATGGTCATGCCCCTCGCCGAACTGCTCCTGGACCGGATCCGCGAAGCCGGCCTGACCGTCGACCCCGGCCAGCGAACCGCCAAAGTGCCCCTGCTCGGCCTGCTCGGCGTCAGCGAGGTCCGCGTCCGTACGGGGCCCGGTCGGCGTTGAGGCGGACGAGACCGCCTTCGGCACCGCAGTCGAGATCGCGGGCACTGCCTGCCTGACTGCCGGCCGCGACGCTGCGGACGCGTTCACCGTGTCGTCCTGGGCAGCGGGAAGGGCGATTCACGCATACGGGTGCCCCCCTGCCTCGACCCGCCTGGCCGCGAAGTCCAGCGGCAGCCTCACCCGTACCCGCCACTCCCCGCCCTCCGCCCCCGCCGTGGCGCGCCCGCCGAGCAGGGCGGCCCGTTCGCGGATGCCGCGCAGCCCGCCGCCGGGGGCGGCCGGGGGCCGGGTGGTGGGGAGGGGGTTGGTCACTTCCAGGTCGAGGCGGCCGTCGGCGATCGTGATGTGTACGCGGATCGGCGCCGGGCCCGCGTGGCGCAGCACATTGGTGAGGGACTCCTGCGCGATCCGGTAGCCCTCCCGGGAGACGGGGCCCGGCACCAGGGAGAGCGGGCCGCTCACGGAGGCGTCGACGGTCGCGCCGGAGGCGCGGGCGGATTCCAGCAGCCGGTCCAGGTGGGCGAGGGTGGGGCGGGCGGGGACAGGGCCGCCGGACTCGCGGAGGATGAGGAGGACGCGTTCCAGGTCCTCCAGGGCGGCGCGGCCGGTCTCCTCGATGGCGGCCAGGGCCCGTACGGTGAACTCCTCGTTCTTCGCGGCGCGGGCGGCGCCCGCCTGGACCACGGCCACGGTCAGCGCGTGCCCGATGGAGTCGTGCAGCTCGCGGGCGATCCGGTTCCGCTCCAGCAGGAGTTCCGTGCGCTCCTCCAGCGCGGCGAGGCGCTCCGCGCCCGAAGGCCCCAGCAGCCGCCGGGCGATCGCGGTGATCAGCGCTCCGAGGCCCGCCACCGCAGCGAGCAGGGCCACCGTGGGCAGGGGGGCGAGCAGGGCGTACCACCAGTGCCCGCCCGGCAGGCTCCACGGGAGGGCGCCCATCGCGACGGGGTCGGCCCCGCTCGACGCTCGGGCGAGGGCGAACGAGAGTCCGGCCAGGGCGGCCGTGAGGTAGGCGGTGAGCAGCCCGAGGGCCAGGCGGACCTCCATCCAGAGCGCCGTGCGCCAGCGGTCGGCCCAGTTCGCGGACGGCGCGGCGGCGATCCTCGACGCGGACTCCCGGTGGCTGTCCCCGGTCAGGAGCAGCCGTGCCTGAAGGCCCTCGACCAGGCGCACAGCCGGTATCAGCCCCACCAGGCCGACGAGGGCGAAGGGGGCCAACCGCCCCTCTTCGTCGATGAATTCCCACACTCCCCAGACGACCGCGCCGATGAACAGATGCAGCCAGCGGGTGTAGGTGACCGAACGGATCAGCGGGTGCGGCGACAGGGCGGGCATCGCGCCATCGTGTCAGCGGCCCGGCGCTCGCGGCTCCCCCGCGCGGGGGAGGGGCCGTCCCCGTACGGGGGAGGCGCCGGGGGTTTTGGGGCGGCCAGGCTGCTGCCATGACCAGTATCGACGTAGCCGATCTCACCAAGGAGTACGGTCCGGTCCGCGCCGTGGACGGGCTGACCTTCGCCGTACGCCCGGGCCGGGTCACCGGCTTTCTCGGGCCCAACGGCGCGGGCAAGTCCACCACTCTGCGCCTGATCCTGGGCCTGGACCGCCCCACCTCCGGCACCGCCACCGTCGGCGGGCTGCCGTACCGCGCGCTGGACGAACCCGCGCGCCGGGTCGGCGCGCTGCTCGACCCGGGGGCCGCACCGGGCTCCCGTACCGGCCGCGACCATCTGCGCGTCCTCGCGGCGGCGGGCCGGATCCCGGCGCGCAGAGTGGCCGAGGTGCTGGAGCTGACGGGGATCGCGGGCGCGGCGGACCGCCGGATCCGGAGCTTCTCGCTCGGGATGCGGCAGCGGCTGGGGATCGCGGCGGCGCTGCTCGGCGACCCGGAGGCGCTGCTGCTGGACGAGCCGTCGAACGGGCTCGACCCCGAAGGCATCATCTGGCTCCGGGGGCTGCTGCGCGAGCTGGCGGGGGAGGGCAGGACGGTCCTGGTCTCCAGCCATCTGATGGGCGAGACGGCCGAGTTCGCCGACCATCTGGTGGTGCTCGGCGGCGGCGGACTCCTCGCCGACGCCGGGACCGGCGCGCTCATCGAGGCCTGGACCACGCCCCGGGTACGGCTGCGGACCACGGAGGCGGAGGGGGAGCGGCTGCGCGCGCTGCTCACCGAGCACGGTTACGCGCCCGTCCTCGCCGCCGAAGGCCGCTGGACGGTCAGGGGCGCACGGGTGACGGACATCGGTCCGCTCATGGCGCGGGCGGGCCTGCCCGTACTGGAACTCACCGGGGAACAGGGCACCTTGGAGGAGGCGTATCTCGCGCTGACCGCCGGGGCACCGGAGTTCGCCGCCGCTCACCCCCGGGAGGTCTGATCGTGTCCGTGTCCGTGTCCGTGTCCGTGTCCGTCACCGCCTTCACCGCTTTCGCCGCCGTGCTCCGCTCCGAGTCGCTGAAGATCCGCTCGGCGCGCTCCCTCGGTCTCACCCTGGCCCTGGTCTTCGCCGTCACGGCGGGCTTCTCGGTGCTGATGAGCACCTCGCTCGGCCCCGAGGAGCAGGCCGCGCCGGACTTCGACCCGCTGGAGTCCGCGTACTTCGGCCTCAACTTCGGCCAGGTCGCGGCGGTCTGCTTCGGCGCGCTGGCCGTCGCGGGGGAGTACCGGGGCGGCGCGCTCCGGGTCTCGCTGACCGCCGTACCGCGCCGGGGCCGCTTCTACGCGGCGAAGCTGGCGGCCGTCGCCGTCCCGTCGTTCGCGGTGGGCCTGGTCACCGGCGCGGTCTGCTTTCTGGCGGGGCAGCCGCTGACGGCCGGGGGAGGCATGGGCCCCGGCGACCCGGGCGCGGTGCGCGCCATGGTGGGCTGCGGTCTGTATCTGACGCTGATCACCCTGCTCGCGGCCGGTCTCGCGACGCTGCTGCGCGGTGCGACCGCCGTGCTGGGGCTGCTTATCCCGCTGCTGATGATCGTGCCCTTCGTCATCAGGGGCGAAGGGCTGATCGAGTACCTCCCCGACCGCGCGGGCCGGCAGATCCTCTTCCAGGACCCGGTGGGCTCCCTGGGCCCCTGGACCGGCCTCGCCGTACTGGCTCTCTGGACCGCCGCCTCCGTCTGGGCGGGGTGGGAGGCGCTGCGCCGCCGGGACGCCTGAACGCCCCGGCCCCGGCCTCGGCTCCGGCCCCAGCCCCGGCCCCGGTCAGCGGGCCTTCAGCTCCGCCCAGACCGTCTTCCCGCCGCCGCGCGCCCGCTCGCCGCACCCCCAGCGCTCGGCGAGCGCGCCGACCAGCGCGAGCCCCCGGCCGTCCTCCTCGTCGGACGCCGCCTTCCTCGGCGCGGGGCGGCGGTCGTCGGCGTCGGCCACCTCCAGGCGGAGCACTCCGTCGCCGAGGGAGATCCGTACCCCGATCCCCCGGCCGTCCGGGGAGGGGGCGGGGGCGTGGCGGACGGCGTTGGCGACCAGCTCGGAGAGGAGCAGCGACGCGTCGTCGGCGGTCTCACCCGCGATGCCCCAGTCGGCGAGCCGCTCCCGGAGCAGGGCCCTGGCCCGAGCGGCGCTCCGGGGGGAGTGGGGGAGCGGCCAACCGGCCTCGACGGTGTGGGTGACGGACACGGAAGCCTCCACAGGATCGCGGTATGGACTGACGCATCTCTAGAGATGATCCGAGTGAAGCGCCCCTCACGCTCCGGAGTCAAGTCGTCTCTAGAGATGTTCGATTGCGCGTGTCGCCGTGGAACGTCGAACAGGTTCACAGGGCCTGCCTAGGATGGGCGGAGATGATCCGGGAGGGGTCCCACATGGGAAGCCAGGGCGGCGGCCGACAGCCCAAGTACCAGCGCATCGCCCTCGAACTGAAGGCCGCCATCGAGACCGGGGAGTACGGCCCGGGCGACCGGTTGCCCGGTGAGAACGACCTGATGGCCGCGCACGCCGTCGCCCGGATGACCGCCCGGCAGGCGATCGGGGTGCTGCGGGCGGAGGGGCTGGCCGAGGCGAGGAAGGGGGCGGGTGTCTTCGTCCGCGAGTACCGGCCGATCCGGCGGCGTGGAGTGCAGCGTCTGTCGGCGGGGCTGTGGGGCGAGGGCCGCTCGGTGTGGTCGATGGACGCCGAGGGGTGGGATCTGAAGCTGGACTCGGTCTCGGTGGCCGAGGAGAGTCCGCCGGAGGCGATCAGGTCGCTGCTCGGTCTCGCCGAGGGCGTGCCCGTGTGCATGCGGCGCAGAAGGTACGCGCTCAATGGGCGGCCCGTCATGCTGGCCACCTCCCATCTCGACGCCGGACTCGTCGCGGGCACGGCGATCACCGATATCGACACCGGCCCGGGCGGCATCTACGCCAGGCTCGGCGAGATCGGCCATCGGCCGGTCCGCTTCCGCGAGGAGGTCCGCTCGCGGATGCCCGCCCCGCTGGAGACCGAGCGGCTCTCGCTCCCGGCGGGCACTCCCGTGGTCCTGGTCCGCCGCACGGCCTTCACCGAGGACGGCACCGCCGTCGAGGTCAACGACATGGTCCTCGACTCGTCCGCCTACATCCTGGAGTACGACTTCACTCCCTGAGTGAATCGAATTCCGAGCCCGCCGGAAGCCGGTCCTGTCGAACGTCCGCGCGTTCACAGGCAGGCGTGCGTCAATGGCCCTTCAACCAAGGGGGCCTCATGACACACCGGTTACCGCGCACGGCGGCACTCCTCCTCGCCGCTCTTCCGCTCGCCCCGCTGCTCGCCGCCGCCCCGGCGGCAGCGGCCCCGGCCGCTCCCCGGGCCGCTCCCGCTCCCGCCGCCACCGCCGCCGTCGCCGATGATCTGGAAGTCGCCTGCACCTCCATGGACGTGGACCTCGCCTACCGCCTGGGGCGGGACATACTTGCCGCCGTGGGTGACCGCGCCTCGACCACCGCCGTCCATGTCCACGACCGGATCAGCGACACCAGTTGCGAGGTGAGCGCGGACCGGCCCTACGACTCGGCGAGCGTCGTCAAGGTCACCGTGCTCGGCGCGCTGCTGCTGGACGCGCAGGAGCGGGGGCGGAAGCTGACGGCGGGGGAGCGCTCGCTGGCCCGGGCCATGATCACCGCGTCCGACAACGCCTCCACCTCGGCGCTGTGGCAGCGGCTGGGCACCGGCCGGGTGCAGCGGTTCCTGGACGCCGCGGGGATGCGGGCGACCACCCCGGGCGGGGGCGGTTTCTGGGGGCTGACGCAGGTGACCGCGCGTGACCAGGGCACTCTGCTCGCGCTGCTGACCGGGGAGAACGACGTACTCACCGACGCCTCCCGGCGCTATGCGCTGAAGCTGATGAGCGAGGTGATCCCGTCCCAGCGCTGGGGCACCCCGGCCGGCGCTCCCGCCGGGGCGGCCGTCCATCTCAAGAACGGCTGGCTGCCCAGGGCGACCCACGGCTGGCGGGTGCACAGCCTCGGGGCCTTCACCGGCACCGGGCGGAACTACACGATCACCGTCCTCACCGAGGACAACGCGGTCATGAACGACGGCGTGACGACCATAGAGGCCGTCTCCCGCGCCGTTCACCAGCACCTCTGACACCTCCCGTCCCATGCGGGTCACCGGTACGTAACCGTTCGGGCGGGTCCGGAATTGTCGTACAACCATCCCGTCTCCCGTGAGTCATGAGTGGTGGGTGCACATGAATGGGGCGCCCGCATCAGGCACCAGGGGATGGGGAATCCTCCATGACGCACCACCGAACAGCCGCGCCCGGGCGCGCCGTCGCCGCGGTCCTCGCGGCGGCCGTACTCCTGCCGACCGCCGTGGCCGCCGCACCCGCTGCCGCCGCCGCGCCGAAGGTCGGCTGTACGTCGAAGAAGGCGGGGCTGGCCGCCAAGATGACGAAGGACCTCACCGCGGCCCTCAAGAGCCGCAAGGGCACCATCGCCTTCCAGGTCGACGACACGGTGACCGGGACGAGCTGCGCGTACCGCGCGACCCAGAAGTTCGACTCGGCGAGCGTCGTCAAGGTCACCGTCCTCGGCGCGCTGCTGCTGGACGCGCAGAAGAAGAAGCGGAAGCTGACCTCGCAGGAGCAGAAGCTCGCCAAGGCGATGATCACCAAGTCGGACAACGCCTCCACCTCCACCCTGTGGAAGCAGCTCGGCATGACCAAGATCAAGAGCTTCCTCAGCGGCGCGGGGATGACCCAGACCACCCCCGGGGCAGGCGGCTACTGGGGCCTCACCCAGATCACCGCCCGGGACGAGCAGCGGCTGCTGGCACGGCTGACCGCCAAGAACACCCTGCTCAACGACGACTCCCGGGCCTATGCCCGCAAGCTGATGCGCGAGGTCGTCCCGTCCCAGCGCTGGGGCACCCCGGCCGGCGCGCCGGCCACCGCGACCGTGCAGGTCAAGAACGGCTGGCTGCCCCGGAAGACCCACGGCTGGCGGGTGCACAGCGTCGGGGCCTTCACCGGCAAGGGCCACGACTACACGATCACCGTCCTCACTCAGGGCAACAAGTCGATGAACGACGGGGTCAACACCATCCAGGCCGTCTCCCGCGCCGTCCACAAGGCCCTCAACCCCAAGGCGCCCGCGCGCACCGCCTTCGCGCCCCCCGCCATACCGACCGAATCCGTCCCGGCCACCCCCGAGCGCGCCGCCTCCCCCGATGCCCGGGCCTCGGTCCCGGCCTTGGACTAAACGCCACCTTTGTTAAGGCGGGATGAAATCCGCCGCTCAGCGCGTTGGTGCCTTCCGGTGGGACAGAACCGACGGGAGGCACCACGTGGCGGCTGCGAAGGCGGCGGAACGGACAGGGAGCGCGGGGAACGCCGGGAGCCCTGACGGCCCCGGTCGCGGCTGGGCACGGCGGCTGAGCGGTTACGCGTGGCGATATCGCCGCAATGTGATCCTCGCCCTCGGCTCCTCCCTGGCGGGCATGGCCGTCATGGCCCTGGTCCCCCTCATCACCAAAGTCGTCATCGACGACGTCATCGGGGACGGCACCCGCTCCCTCGCCGTCTGGACCGGTCTGCTGCTGGCCGCCGCCGTCGTCGTCTACGTACTGACGTACATACGCCGCTACTACGGCGGCCGGCTCGCCCTCGACGTCCAGCACGATCTGCGCACCGACATGTACGCGACGATCACCCGGCTCGACGGCCGCCGGCAGGACGAACTCTCCACCGGGCAGGTCGTCGGCCGCGCCACCAGCGACCTCCAGCTCATCCAGGGCCTGCTCTTCATGCTCCCGATGACCATCGGGAACATCCTGCTCTTCCTCATCTCCCTGGTGATCATGGCGTGGCTCTCGCTGCCGCTGACCCTGATCGCCCTCGCCGTCGCCCCCGCCCTCTGGTGGATAGCCGACCGCAGCCGCCACCGTCTCCACCCCGCCACCTGGTACGCGCAGAGCCAGGCCGCCTCCGTCGCCTCCGTCGTGGACGGCGCGGTCTCCGGCGTACGCGTGGTCAAGGGCTTCGGCCAGGAGGAGCAGGAGTCCGGCAAACTGCGCGCGGCGAGCCGCAAGCTCTTCGCCGGACGGCTGCGCACCATCAAGCTCAACGCCCGCTACACCCCCGCCCTCCAGGCGGTGCCCGCGCTCGGCCAGGTCGCCATGCTCGCCACCGGCGGCTGGCTGGCCACCCGGGGGCAGATCACTCTCGGCACCTTCGTCGCCTTCTCCGCCTATCTCGCCCAGCTCGTCGGCCCGGTGCGGATGCTCGCCGTCGTCCTGACCGTGGGACAGCAGGCCAGGGCGGGCGTGGACCGCGTCCTGGAGCTGATCGACACCGAGCCGACCCTCCGCGACGGCACCAAGGAACTCCCCGCCGACGCTCCGGCCACCGTCGAGTTCGACGCGGTGACCTTCGGCTACGACCCGGAGCGGCCGGTCCTCGAAGGGTTCTCGCTGGAGATCGGCGAGGGCGAGACCGTCGCCGTCGTCGGCGCGTCCGGCAGCGGCAAGTCCACCGTCTCGCTGCTGCTGCCCCGCTTCTACGACGTGACCCACGGCGCGGTCCTCGTCGGCGGCCACGATGTGCGCGAGCTGACCACCGACTCGCTGCGGGCCGCCATCGGGCTCGTCCCCGAGGACAGCTTCCTCTTCTCCGACACCGTCCGCGCGAACATCGCGTACGGAAAGCCGGACGCCACCCGGGAGGAGATCGAGACCGCCGCGCGCGCCGCCCAGGCGGACCGTTTCATCTCCGAGCTTCCCGAGGGGTACGACACCGAGGTCGGCGAACAGGGCCTGTCCCTCTCCGGCGGCCAGCGCCAGCGCATCGCGCTCGCCCGGGCCATCCTCACCGACCCCCGTCTCCTCCTCCTCGACGACGCCACCTCCGCCGTCGACGCCCGGGTCGAGCACGAGATCCACGAGGCCCTGCGCACGGTCATGACCGGCCGCACCACCCTGCTGATCGCCCACCGCCGCTCCACCCTGAACCTCGCCGACCGGATCGCCGTCCTGGACGGCGGCAGGCTCGCCGACATCGGCACCCACGAGGAGCTGACCGCCCGCTCCGCCCTCTACCGCAAGCTGCTCACCGACCCGGACGAGCTGGGCGCGGTCTCCCCGGGACACACCCCGCCGCGGCCGGGCGCGCCCGACGACGACCGCACCGTGCGCGAGGAGCTGGACGCCGAGTTCGACGCCGAGCACGGGATCACCCCCCGGCTCTGGGTCCGGGGCGAGAGCGTCCCCGAGTCCGCCGCCCCCGGAGCCACCCCCGAGCTGCTCGCGCAGGTCGAGGCGCTGCCGCCCGCCGACGCCACCCCCGATGTGGACGAGACCCGGGCCGCCGCCGGGCCCGAGCGCTCCCGCGGCGAGGGCGGCGGGCTGCGGATGCTGCTGCGCGGCTTCGGGCTGCCGCTGCTGGCGAGCCTGCTGCTGGTCGCCGTCGACGCGGGCATGGGCCTCCTCCTGCCCGTACTGATCCGGCACGGCATCGACCAGGGCGTGGAGCAGGCCGCCCTCGCCGCCGTGTGGACCGCCTCGCTGCTGGCGCTGCTCACCGTGGTGGTGCAGTGGATCGCCCAGACCGGCGAGATCAGGATGACCGGCCGCACCGGTGAGCGGGTGCTGTACTCCGTACGGCTGCGGATCTTCGCCCAGCTCCAGCGGCTGGGGCTCGACTACTACGAGCGCGAGCTGACCGGCCGGATCATGACCCGGATGACAACGGATGTGGACGCCCTGTCCACCTTCCTCCAGACCGGTCTGGTCACGGCCTTCGTCTCGGTGGTCACCTTCCTCGGCATCATGGCGGTCCTGGTCGTCATCGACGTCTCGCTGGCGCTGGTCGTCTTCGCGACGCTGCCGGTGCTGATCGTCGGCACCTGGTTCTTCCGCAGGCAGAGCGTGAAGGCGTACGAACTCGCCCGCGACCGGGTCAGCACCGTCAACGCCGACCTCCAGGAGTCCGTCTCCGGGCTCCGGATCGTGCAGGCGTTCCGCCGCGAGGAGGAGGGCAACCGCCGTTACGCGGCGGGCAGCGACAGCTACCGGCGGGCCAGGGTCAAGGGCCAGTGGCTGATATCCGTCTATTTCCCCTTCGTTCAGCTGCTGGCCTCGGTGGCCGCCGCCGCCGTGCTGATCGTCGGGGCCAACCGGATCGAGGCGGGCACCCTCACCACGGGCGCGCTGGTCGCCTATCTCCTCTACATCGAGCTGTTCTTCGCCCCGGTGCAGCAGCTCTCCCAGGTCTTCGACGGCTATCAGCAGGCCGCCGTCTCGGTGAAGCGCATCCAGCAGCTGCTGGCCGAGGAGACCTCCACCCGGCCCGCCGGGCACCCCGCCGACGTCCCCTCCCTGCGGGGCGAGATCGTCTTCGAGGACGTCGACTTCGCCTACGGCGACAAGGAGGCCGCGCTGCGGGGCATCGACCTCCGCATACCCGCCGGACAGACCGTCGCCTTCGTCGGGGAGACCGGCGCGGGCAAGTCGACGCTGGTCAAGCTGGTGGCGCGGTTCTACGACCCCACCCGGGGCCGGGTCACCGCCGACGGCACCGATCTGCGCGAGCTGGACATGACCGCCTACCGGCACCGGCTCGGGGTCGTCCCCCAGGAGTCGTATCTCTTCGAGGGCACCGTCCGCGACGCCATCGCCTACGGCCGCGCCGAGGCGAGCGACGCCGAGGTGGAGGCGGCGGCCCGCGCCGTCGGGGCCCACGACATGATCGCCACTCTCGACGGCGGCTATCTCCACGAGGTCGCCGAGCGCGGGCGCAATCTCTCGGCCGGTCAGCGCCAGCTGATCGCGCTGGCCCGCGCCGAACTGGTCGACCCCGACATACTCCTTCTGGACGAGGCGACCGCAGCGCTGGACCTGGCGACCGAGGCCCAGGTCAACCAGGCCACCGACCGGCTCACCGGCCGCCGCACCACCCTGGTCGTCGCCCACCGCCTCACCACCGCCGCCCGCGCCGACCGGGTGGTGGTGATGGCCGACGGCAAGGTCGCCGAGGACGGCACCCACGCCGAACTCCTCGCCAGGGGCGGCCGTTACGCCACCCTGTGGCGCACCTTCACCGGCGCGGACGAGCGCCCGCCCGAGGACGTCCCGGCGGCCGTGGCCGGCTGAGGCCCCCGCCCCCGCACTGCTCCGCCGGGGTGAGTTCGCCGGGTGACGGGCCAACCAAACGCCTCGCCGGAGCGTGTACGAAGGTACGGGGATCGAGGCGAGGGGGCGGCGATGACGCTGAGCGGGCCGAGTACGGGACATACGGGACGGGCCACGGAGCACGGAGTGACACGGGGGACGGCGGAGCCGGAGCCGGAGGCGGGGGCGGCGGAGGCGGTACGAGGAGCGGCCCGGCGGGCGGTGTCCCGCTCGGGCCGCCGCCGGTTCGCCCGGCTCCTCGCCGTACTCCTCTCGCTGGTGACCTTCGCGCCGGCCGGCCCGGCCGCCGCCGCGACCCCGTCGATCAGCGTGAACCCCTCCTCCGTCTGCACCGGAAGACCGGACAGGGTCCTGGAGTTCTCCACCGGTGAGCTGCGCGTCTACAAGAACCGCCGGTACGCGTGCGCCGTCACGATCGCGAAGAACCCCGGTCCGCGCCGGAAGATGTCCGTCTCCATCCAGGCGCGCGGCGGACACCCCCGGGTGGACGAGGGCCGCTTCACCCACCGGGCCGGACCGGTCACCGTGCACGCGCTCAACCGCTGTGTACGGGCCTCCGGCAAGGTTTCCGGAGTGGGACGTTCCACCGGTTGGATTCTCTGCTGACCGCCTTGTGGTCTTTCACCCCCATCTGTCACCTGAATTCATGTGAGTTGCAGATATTAGGGGCTGGCGGGTCGGGTGTGACCACCGCTAGGTTCGCCGCGACCCACATGAAGAAGTCAGGGGAGGGTTCATGCGCAAGGCGCTCACAGGGGTGCTGTCGTTCGCGATGCTCATCGGCACCGCGACCGCGGCCGGGGCGGCCACCGAAGCGGCCACCGCCGCTCAGTCCGAGACCGGCACACAGGCCGGACAGCGGGCGGCACAGCAGGACATCAAGGACCGGATCCTCGCGATACCGGGGATGAGCCTGGTGGAGGAGAAGCCCCACCCGGGCTACCGCTTCTTCGTCCTCAACTACACCCAGCCGGTCGACCACCGGAACCCCGGCAAGGGCACCTTCCAGCAGCGGATCACCCTGCTGCACAAGGACACCACCCGTCCCACCGTCTTCTTCACCTCCGGCTACGGGCTGAACACCAACCCGCGCCGCAGTGAGCCCACGGCGATCATCGACGGCAACCAGGTCTCCATGGAGTACCGTTTCTTCACGCCGTCCCGCCCGAGCCCGGCCGACTGGTCCAAGCTCGACATCTGGCAGGCCGCCAGCGACCAGCACCGCATCCACAAGGCGCTGAAGGGCATCTACGACCGGAAGTGGCTGGCCACGGGCGGCTCGAAGGGCGGGATGACCGCCACCTACTTCGAGCGCTTCTACCCGGACGACATGGACGGCATCGTCGCCTACGTCGCCCCGAACGACACCGTGAACCACAGCGACAAGGCGTACGACCGCTTCTTCGAGCGGGTCGGCACCCAGGAGTGCCGCACCAAGCTCAACAACGTCCAGCGCGAGTCGCTGATCCGCCGCGGGCCGCTCCAGGAGCTGTACAAGAAGCAGGTGGCCGCGAACGGTTACACCTTCAACACCATAGGCTCGCTGGACAAGGCGTTCGAGGCCGTCGTCCTCGACTTCACCTGGGGCTTCTGGCAGTACCGCAAGGAAGCCGACTGCGCCGCGATCCCGGTCGCCGCCAACACCACCGACCAGGAGCTGTTCGACCTGGTCGACGACATCTCCGGCTTCTCCTTCTACACCGACCAGGGCCTGACCCCGTACACGCCGTACTACTACCAGGCCGGTAC
The DNA here is from genome assembly GCF_014651115.1 of Streptomyces inusitatus. Classification (GTDB taxonomy): domain Bacteria; phylum Actinomycetota; class Actinomycetes; order Streptomycetales; family Streptomycetaceae; genus Streptomyces; species Streptomyces amakusaensis. Next base: position 76,917 of record NZ_BMWG01000026.1, read on the forward strand.
GGAGATGGGCGCGCCGGACATCAAGCAGCGCCACCTCAAGGGGCTGAGCCGGTACGGGTACCAGCCGCCGCGCAACTTCGTCCCGCGCGACATCGAGATGACGTTCAAGCCGAAGGCGATGAAGGACATCGACCGCTGGGTGCGCCACGACGGTACCCGGATGATGTTCGTCAACGGAGCGAACGACCCGTGGAGCGCGGAGCCGTTCCGCCTCGGCAAGGGCAGCCGTGACAGCTATGTCTACACGGTCCCCGGAGCCAACCACGGTGCCAATGTGGCCGGTCTGCCCGCCGCCGAGAAGGCCGCCGCCACCGCCTCGATCCTGAAGTGGGCGGGCGTCGCCCCGGCCGCCGTCCAGAAGAGCGAGACGAAGGCCAAGCCGCTCGCGCGCTTCGACGCCAAGCTCGACAAGCGCGAAGTGCGCAAGGAGTCGGCCCTGCGGCCGTAACCCTTCCCCGGGCCGCGCCCGCCGCCGCTCATACGCGGCGGGCGCAGCCCACCGGGCTCTCCCCGGGCAGCCGTACATACAGGGCGGTGCCGGCCGGGCACCGCGCCCTGTCCGGGTGGGCCGAACCGATCGTGTACTCGGGCTCGTACGCCCCCGAGCCGTCGCAGGCGGTCTCCTTCACCCGGCCGTCCCCGGTGCGGCGGACACAGTCGCCGACCACGGTGTGCGGGCCGCCGCCTCCGCCAGGGTCTCCCGGATGCGGTGCCTCCAGATTGCGCATGCAGGCGTATCCCTCGCCCTGGCCGTCACCGCCGCCCGTCTCCCGGCTCTTGGAGACGCTCAGTACGAAGTCCGTGGTGAGCGGGCACGCGGGCCCGTCGGCCGGCCGCCCGTCGTACCGGGCGATCACCCGGGCGACCGCCTCCGCCCGGGTGCAGAGCGTCTCCCGGGGGTTGTGACCGCGCGAGCCGCACTCGTCGACGTCCAGCAGCACCGGCCCGTGCCCGCCGTCCGGCGGCGCGGCGGACCGCCCGGCGGACCGGTCGCCGTCCGACGAACAGCCGGCCGTCAGCATCAGCGCGCCGAGCAGCGCACCGAGCAGCGCGCCCCTGGCGACGGAACGCCGATGTGCCACAGCAAACCCCCCTGAACCTCCGGCCGCCGTCGGCCGGTCGGTCCAGGGTGACCCGGCACAGGCATCTCACGCCAGTGGCACAAGGTGCCAAAGGGGCTGCCTTTCCGCTCGCTCAGTCGTGGTAGCGGAGCCCGTGCCCGGCCGGGAAGAGCACCGCCGTCGGAGTGTCGGCCCGGAGCACCGGAACCGGCAGCTTCCCCTCCGGTTCAATCCGTCCCGCGATGACCCGCGCGGCGGCCCTCAGCTCCACCGCCGACCAGCCGTACGAGGCCAGCGCGGCGGAGACATCGCCGAGCCGCGCGATGTCGTACGGATTGCGCAGAGCCAGCGTGATCACGGGAACGCCGGTCGCCGCCAGCCGGGAGACCAGGGTGCGCTGACTGCTCGCCGCGTCCACGTTGTAGGTGGTGACGAGCACCGCGTCCTGGCCGGCCGCCGCCGCGACCGCCTGGTCGATCTGGGCCGGGGTGGGGGCCTTCTCGAAGGGCAGCGCGGTCGGGGTGAAGCCCAGTTCGGCGAAGGCCTTCCGCAGCGCGGCGACGGGCCGTTCGTTCTGCCGTACGGCCGGGTTGGGGTCGCTTCCGACGATCAGCAGATTCCGCTGCCGCCGCCGGCTCAGCGGCAGCAGCTCCGCCTTGTTGACCAGCAGTGTCGTGGTCCGCTCGGCGATCTCCGCGGCGGTGTCGAGATGCTCGGGGATCCCGACGGTACGGTCCACCCCGGGGTGGGTGACATAGGGGTCGCGGAGCAGCCCCAGCCTGTCCTTGAGCCGCAGGATCCGCAGGATCGATTCGTCGAGGCGGTCCTCGGTCAGCTCCCCGCCGAGCACCGCGTCGCGCACCGCGTTCCAGGCGAGCGCCAGATTCTCCGGGTAGAGGAGCTGATCGGCCCCCGCCTTCAGCGCGAGCACCGGCACCCGGGCCTCGCCGTACTTGGTGAGCACCCCCTTCATATTGAGGGCGTCGGTCACCACCACACCGTCGAAGCCGAGTTCGCCCCGGAGGATCCCGGTGAGGATGGCGGGGGAGAGGGTCGCCGGGTCCTCGCTCGCGTCCAGCGCCGGGAACTGGATGTGCGCCGTCATGATCGAGTCGATCCCGGCGGCGATCGCGGACCGGAACGCGGGGGCGTCGATCCGGCTCCACTCCTCCCGGGTGTGCAGGATGCGCGGGAGGGCGGTGTGGCTGTCGACGCTGGTGTTGCCGTGTCCGGGGAAGTGCTTGGCGCAGGCCGCGACGCCCGCGCTCCGGTAGCCGCGCACCTGGGAGGAGACCATCCGGGCGGCGGCGTTCGGGTCGGAGCCGAAGGAGCGGACGTTGATGACCGGGTTGGCGGGGTTGACGTTGACGTCGGCGACCGGGGCGTAGTTCTGGTGGATGCCCATCGCCGCGAGTTCGGCCCCGGCGATCCGCCCCGCGCTGCGGGCGTCCTTGCGGGAGCGGCCGGCCCCCAGGGCCATCGCGCCGGGGAACTGGGTCACCGGATCGCCGATCCGGGTCACCGCGCCGTGCTCCTGGTCGACGGAGATCAGCAGCGGCAGGGGAGTGGGCTGGGCGAGCCCGGCGCGCTGGATTCCGTTGGAGAGGTCGGCGATCTGATGGGGCTCCCGGACGTTGTCCGCCCAGGAGAAGTAGATGATGCCTCCGACGTGGTACCTGGCGACCAGCTCGGCCGCCGAGCGGACGCCGAAGTCCCTCAGGTTCAGTTCGGCGTACCCCTGCTCGGGGTCGGTGGCGGAGTGCCCCCACACCCGTGAGACGAAGAGCTGGCCGACCTTCTCCTCCAGGCTCATCCGGGAGATCAGCCGCTTGAGCCGGTCGGTGTGCCGGCCGCTGTCGACGGCGGAGACAGCGGCGGCGGACGGGCCCGCCGCGACGGCGGCGGTGGCGGCGGTGGCTGTGGTGGCGGCGAGGAGGGTGCGTCTGGAGAGGCTCCGGTCGTTCATGGTGCTCCTTCCGGCCTTGCCCAATAAGCGAGTTGAAGGAAACTTCCAAGAACAAACGGATAACCGGAAAATAACTACCAGGTCAAGGGTCCGGCACCGGAAACCGTGCGCGCCGCGCGAAAGGTCACCGGTACGGCGGGGGGTATGCCCGCGTATGGCCCGCCGCCGGGGCCGGTGCCGGAGCCGCCTCCGCGCCCGCCTCCGCAGCCCGCCACCGGGGCCGGGCGCCGGGGCCGCGCGCCGGGGCCGCGCGCCGGGGGTCGGGTCGGCCCCCGGCCTCCGGCGCCGACCCGAGCCCTCACCCCGACCCGTACATCTCCCTCATCACCCGCACCGCCGCCACGATCGACGGCCGTCTCGAAGCCCCCACCCGCCACAGCGCGTACACCCGCCGCCTCGGCACCGGATCCAGCTCCACCGCCACCACCCCGGCGGGCAGCGGACCCCGGCCCATCCGGGGGATCACCGCGATCCCCAGCCCGGCCGCCACCAGTGCGAGTTGGGTGTGGTTGTCCTCCGCCAGATGCACCAGATCCGGTTCGCACCCCACCGAGCGCAGGGTGCGCAGCAGCCAGTCGTGACAGACCGTCCCCGGCGGCTGGCTGATCCAGCGCTCCCCCGCCAGCTCCTCCCGCCGCACCGCGCCCCGCCCCACCAGCCGGTGCCCCTCGGGGAGCAGCAGATCGCACAGATCGTCCCCGATGCGCACCTGCTCCACCCCGTCCGGCGCGGGCAGCGGCGCGATGTCCCAGTCGTGGGCGACCGCCAGATCCGTCATCCCCCGGACCACCAGATCGACCGAGAGATGCGGATCGACCTCCGTCAGCCGCGCGTCCAGCCCCGGATGCAGCCGCCCCAGCTCCGCGAGGACCCCCGGCAGCAGCCCTCGCGCCGCCGAAGAGAACGCCGCGATCGTCAGCCGTCCCGTCGGCCGCCCCCGGCGCTCCTCCAATCTGACCTCGGCCCGCTCCACGATGACCAGCAGCTCCTGCGCCGTCGCCGCCAGATGACGCGCCTCGTCGGTGAGCGCGATCCCCCGCCCCCGCCGCTCCAGCAGTGTTGTACGCGTCTCCCGCTCCAACTTGGTGATCTGCTGCGACACCGCCGACGGGGTGTATCCGAGCGCGGTGGCCGCGGCGGCCACCGAACCGTGCACCGAGACCGCGTGCAGCGCCCGCAACCGCCCCAGATCGAGCATCCCCGCCCCCATTCATTAGCAGCGCTGAACCCCACCAGGTAGGAATCCGTGCTGGTACTACATGGTTATCCCAGCGATTCTCGGTTCATGCGCCCCCTTCACACCACCCTCGCCGTTCTGGTCGCCGCGGTCTGGGGGGTGAACTTCGTCATCATCGAGATCGGCCTCGACCACTTCCCGCCGCTTCTCTTCTCCGCCCTGCGCTTCCTGGTCGCGGCCCTGCCCGCGGTCTTCCTCGTCGGCCGCCCCAAGGTCGCCTGGAAGTGGATCGTCGCGGTGGGGTGCACGCTCGGCGTGGCGAAGTTCGGTCTCGTCTTCGTCGGCATGGACCAGGGGATGCCGGCCGGACTCTCCTCGCTGGTCCTCCAGATCCAGGCCGTCTTCACCGCCGTGTTCGCCGCCGCCCTCCTCGCGGAACGCCCGGACCGCGTCCGCGTCCTCGGCATGGCGATCGCCCTCGCGGGCATCGTCCTCGCCGCCGTCGACGAGGGAACCTCCGGGCCGCTGCTCGCCTTCGGCCTGGTCGTCGCCGCCGCGGCCTGCTGGGGCCTCTCCAATGTGCTCACCCGCAAGGCGTCCCCGCCGGACGCCCTGAACTTCATGGTCTGGGTCTGTGTCGTCCCCGTACTGCCCCTGCTCACCCTCTCGCTCCTCATCGAGGGGCCGAGCGCCGATCTTGAGGCGCTCCGCTCACTGGACCCGGGCGGCGCGGGGGCGCTGATATTCGTGGCCTGGGTCTCCACCGTCTTCGGATTCGGCGCCTGGGGGTATCTGCTGCACCGCTACCCCGCCTCGGTCGTCGCCCCGTTCTCGCTGCTCGTACCCGTCTTCGGGATGTCCTCCGCCGCCCTGTTCCTCGGCGAGCCGATCGGCCCGCTCCGCTGGGCCGCCGCGGTGCTGCTGATCGGCGGGGTCGCCCTCAGCACCCTGCGGCGAGCAGCCGCTCCAACTGCCTCCGGCCCGGTGCCAGCAGCTCCGGCAGCTCCGCCGCCGCCGGATGCCAGCGTTTCTCGTACTCCCAGCTCAGCCAGGTCCCGGGAGTGAGCGTGGCCAGACACTCCGCCAGCGGGACCGTGCCCGCGCCGAGCGGCAGCGGGGTGAGATCCTCGCGCGAGGCCACGTCCTTGACCTGCACATAGTCAAGGAAGGGGGCGAGAGCGGCATGAGTGGCGGCCGGGCTCTCGCCGTTCAGCCACGGGTGCAGCACATCCCAGATCGCGCCCGTGCGCCGATGATCCCCCGGCCCCAGCACCCGCGAGACCGCCGCGCCGGTGGGGTGCGAGTCATGGGTCTCCACCAGGATCCGTACGCCCGCCCCGGCCGCGATCCGCCCGGCGGCGGCCAGCCTGCGGACGGCCCTCGCGTCGGCGGTACGGGGCTCCTGCCCCCGCCCGCCGGGGAACACCCGCACCCGGCGCGCGCCCAGATCCCGGGCCAGCCCGACCAGCTCCCCGATCTCCCCGAGCACCCGCCCGTCCTCCCCCTCCGCCGCGATCCCCACATACCCGCAGACCGCGACCACCTCCACCCCCGCCCGCCCGAACTCCTCCACCACCCGCCCCCGCTCCCGCCCCCCGAGCCCCGTATGCACCACCTCATCCTCCGCGACCCGCAGCTCCACCCCCTGATACCCACACTCCACCGCGAGCCCCACCACTTCCCCCACCGAACACCCCGGCACCCCCAACGTGGAAAACGCGAACTTCATCCTTGACTCCCTGCCAGTCACATTCGAGGACAGCTTCGATGCCCGCACTGAACCAGGGTGGCCAAATTCCAACTGCCTCCCCCATCAGGTACGCCAATTCCAGCCCGTCTGGGGGTCCCCCCGGCGGAGCCAGGGGGAGATTGAGGACAGCCCCGAGGCCCTGGCCCCGCACGGATCCAGGGTGGCCAATTCCAGCCTCACCTCCGGACCCCCGTCGACCCCCTCACCACCAACTCCCCCTCCACCCCCACCCTCCCTCCCACCGGCGCGGCCTCCTTCCCCATCACCAGCCGCCCCGCCCTCGCCCCCGCCTCGGCCAGCGGCAGCCGTACGGTCGTCAGCGCGGGCCAGGTATCCACCGCGAACGGCAGATCGTCGAATCCGGCCACCGAGACGTCCTCCGGGATCCGCAGCCCCTTCTCCCGCAGCGCCGCGCACACCCCCAGCGCCACGGTGTCGTTCGCCGCGAGGACCGCCGTCAGCCCGGGTTCCCGCGCGAGGAGCTCCACGGTCGCCGTGTAGCCGGAGCTCCGCGCGTAGGAGCCGTGGACCGTGAGCCGGTCCTGCGGCTCGTCGATCCCCGCCGCGAGCAGTGCCGCCCGGTGTCCCTCCAGCCGGTGCCGGGTGGTGGTGCGCTCCGGCGGCCCGGCGACGTATCCGATCCTGCGGTGGCCGAGACCGAGCAGATGCTCGGTCAGCCGCCGTGCCCCGCCCCGGTTGTCGAAGGCGAGGGTGGCGAGCACCTGATCGCCGTCCGGCATGGGCGGCCGGCCGCACAGCACCACCGTGGTCCCGGCGCGCGCCAGCTTCCCGAGCTTCGCCGACATCGCGGCGATGTGCCCGGGGTCCTCCAGCGCGCCCCCGGTGAGCACCACGGCCGCCGCCCGCTGCCGCTGGAGCAGGGTGAGATAGGTCAGTTCGCGCTCCGGGGACCCCTCGGTGTTGCAGATCACCGCGAGCTTCTCGCAGCCGGCCCGGGCCGAGCCCCCGGGCCCGCTGATCTCCGTCTGCGCCGCTCCGGCCATGATCCCGAAGAAGGGGTCGGCGATGTCGTTGACGAGGATGCCGACCAGATCGGAGGTGGCGGCGGCGAGCGAGCTGGCCGGCCCGTTGAGCACATAGTCCAGTTCGTCCACCGCGCGCAGCACCCGCTCCCGGGTGTCCGCCGCGACCGGATAGTTCCCATTGAGCACCCGGGACACGGTGGCCGGGGACACCCGGGCGCGTGCCGCGACATCCGCCAGGGTGACTGTCATCGTTTCCTCCGGGGGGAGTTGGGCCGGGACCCTTGTCCGGCCAATGTCGGCAGGCTAGCGTCATACCCCTTAGAAAGCGCTTGCTGTCACGATCTCGCCATAAAGGGCGAGCCGCAGGGAGGCGACCCTCATGCCCCCGACCCCGAACCAGCCCCCGTCCCCGCCCCCGGCACAGCCCTCGGTCGACCGGCGCAGCACCGTACGCATCGCGATGAACGGCGTCACCGGGCGCATGGGCTACCACCAGCATCTGGTCCGCTCGCTGCTCGCCATTCGCGCGCAGGGCGGTCTCGACCTCGGCGACGGCCGCGTCCTGTGGCCCGAACCCGTCCTCGTCGGCCGTCGCGCCGACGCCCTGCGCGCCATCGCCGAACGCCATGGTCTGGCCCACTGGTCGACCGATCTGAACGCGGTGCTCGCCGCGCGCGGCGAGGACGCGGTGGACGTCTACTTCGACGCCCAGGCCACCGCTGCCCGCCCGGACTCCCTCCGCCGGGCCATCGCGGCGGGCAAGCACGTCTACACGGAGAAGCCGACCGCCCGCGGTCTCGCGGACGCCCTGGAGCTGGCCCGGCTCGCCGAGGCCGCCGGGGTCCGGCACGGAGTCGTCCAGGACAAGCTGTTCCTGCCGGGCCTGCTCAAGCTGAAGCGGCTGATCGACGGCGGCTTCTTCGGCGAGATCCTCTCCGTGCGCGGAGAGTTCGGCTACTGGGTCTTCGAGGGCGACTGGCAGGACGCCCAGCGCCCGTCCTGGAACTACCGCGCGGAGGACGGCGGCGGGATCACCATGGACATGTTCCCGCACTGGGAGTACGTCCTGCACGAGCTGTTCGGCCGGGTGACCAGCGTATTCGCGCACACCGCCACCCATGTCCCCCGGCGCTGGGACGAGCGCGGCAAACCGTATCCGGCGACCGCCGACGACGCGGTGTACGCCCTCTTCCGGCTGGCGAACGGGACGGTGGCGCAGATCAACTCCTCCTGGGCGGTCCGGGTGATGCGCGACGAGCTGGTGGAGTTCCAGGTCGACGGGGTCCACGGCTCGGCCGTCGCGGGCCTGCGCCGCTGCCGGGCGCAGCACCGCTCGGCCACCCCCAGACCGGTGTGGAATCCGGACCTGCCCGCCGCCGAGGCCTTCCGCGACCAGTGGCAGGAGGTGCCGGACAACGGCGATTTCGAGAACGGCTTCAAGGCGCAGTGGGAGCTGTTTCTGCGCCATGTGGCGCTGGGCGGCCCCTACCGCTGGGATCTGCTGGCGGGCGCGCGCGGGGTGCAGCTCGCCGAACTGGGGCTGCGGTCCGCCGCCCGGGGCCGCCGCTTCGATGTGCCGGAGCTGGCGCTGTGACCCTCCGGCTGCCGCTCGCGGACGGCAGATCGCGTACGTATGTCCCGCGCGCCGATCCGCTCCGCCTCACGCCCCGCGCGCGCCCCGCCCTCTCCCGTACCTTCTTCGCCGCCGCCCATGTGGTGGCGGACCGCTTCGCCGCCGCGGTCCCCGGCGCGCCCGCCGCCGTCGACTGGGACGCGACGCTCGCCTTCCGCCGCCATCTGTGGTCCCGCGGACTGGGCGTGGCGGAGGCGATGGACACCGCGCAGCGCGGCGCGGGCCTGGACTGGGCCTCGGCCCGGGAGCTGATCCGCCGCTCGGCCGCCGAGGCGCGCGCGGCGGGCGGCGCGATCGTCTGCGGCGCGGGCACGGACCAGCTCGCCGGGGGCACGGACCGGCTCGGCGCGGGCACGGACCGGCTCGGCGCGGGCGCCGGGCTCGACGGCGTCCGCCGCGCGTACGAGGAGCAGTTGGCGGTCGTGGAGGAGGCGGGCGCGCGCCCGGTGCTGCTGGCGTCCCGGGCGCTCGCGGCGGCGGCCCGCTCCCCGGAGGACTATCTCGACGTCTACGGCGGTCTGCTGCGCCAGTCGAGCCGCCCGGCGGTGCTGCACTGGCTCGGCCCGGCCTTCGATCCCGCGCTCGACGGCTACTGGGGGAGCGCGGATCCGGATCTCGCCGCCGGGACCCTCCTCGATCTCGTCGCCGCCCACCCCGGCAAGGTCGACGGCGTCAAGATCTCGCTGCTCGACCCCGGACGGGAGATCGCGCTGCGCCGGCGGCTCCCGCCGGGCGTACGGTGCTACACCGGCGACGACTTCCACTACCCGGAGCTGATCGCGGGCGACGAGCAGGGCTTCAGCCACGCCCTGCTGGGGATCCTCGACCCGCTGGCGCCGCTCGCCGCCGAGGCCGCGCACGCCCTGGACACGGGCGGTCCCGGGGCCTTCCGCGCCCTGCTCGACCCGACCGTCGCCCTCGCCCGCCATCTCTTCGAGCCGCCGACCGGCTGCTACAAGACAGGCGTGGTGCTGCTGGCGTGGCTCGCCGGGCATCAGCCGCACTTCACGATGGTCGGCGGACTCCAGTCGGCCCGCTCGCTGCCGCATCTCGCGCGGGCGTACGAACTCGCCGACGGGCTCGGTCTCTTCCCCGATCCGGAGGCGGCCGAGTCGCGGATGCGCGCCCTGCTCGCCGTGTACGGGATCGACGGGTGAGCCGGGTGAGCGCCGCTGTGCCTCTGGCGCGCCTCAGCGTCAATCAGATGACCGTACGACAGCTCTCGCTGCCCGAACTCGTCGACGGCTGCGCCCGGCTGGGCGTCCCCGGCGTCGGGCTGTGGCGCGAACCGGTGCGCGCGTACGGGGTGCGGGCTGCCGCCCGGCTGGTGCGGGACGCCGGGCTCGCCGTCACCACCCTGTGCCGGGGCGGCTTCCTCACGGCCGTCGACCCGGCGGGCCGGGCGCGCGCCCTGGACGACAACCGGGCCGCGATCGAGGAGGCGGCGGCCCTGGGCACGGACACCCTGATCCTGGTCTCCGGCGGGCTGCCGCCCGGCGGCCGGGATCTGGCCTCCGCGCGGGAGCGGGTCGCGGACGCGCTGGCGGAGCTGGTCCCGTACGCGGTGGAGCGGGGTGTGCGGCTGGCGATCGAACCCCTGCACCCGATGTACGCGGCGGACCGCTGTGTGATCTCGACTCTCGCGCAGGCGCTCTCCGTCGCCGGGCGGTTCCCCGCCCCGGGCGTGGGCGTCGCGGTGGACACGTACCACGTCTGGTGGGACGACACCGCTCCCGCCGCGCTGGCCCGCGCGGGGGCGGCGGGCCGTGTCCACGCCTTCCAGCTCGCTGACTGGGTCACCCCGCTGCCGGCCGGGGCGCTGACCGGCCGGGGGCAGCTCGGTGACGGATCGATCGAGCTGTGCCGCTGGTGGGACCGGGTGGAGGCGGCGGGCTACCGGGGGCCGGTCGAGGTGGAGCTGTTCAACGAAGGGCTGTGGGCGCGCGAGGGAATCGGCGTACTGGAAGAGACGGTTGCCCGCTTTTCGACCCTGTTCGCCGCCCGGTGAGAGAGGCTCCCGGAAATTAGTCAGAAAATATTTTCGGAAGGTGACATAGATCCACGGCCCCACGACGTCTGAGAGATGAACACGTTCGGACGGAGCACCGCCCCCGGGACCGCTGGAGGAAGAGAATGAGAGCGACGAGGCTCGCCTCTGTCAGGGATCCCATGGTGCGGACGGCGTGACACGAGGACGGTGAACAGCGGCCCTGACGTGAGGACTCGGCAGTGAAGACGAGCGCGGAGGTCGAGTTCAAGGCGTTCGTCGTCAGCCGCTGGCCGCGCATGCTGCGGACCGCGCGCCTTCTCACGGGCAACCACCACGACGCCGAGGACCTGGTGCAGGCCGCCCTGGCCAAGGCGTATGTGAAGTGGGAACGGGTGCGCCGGGCCGACGACATGGACGCCTACGTCTGGCGAATCATGATCAACGCCAATGCGGACCGGCTGCGGCTGATCCGGGTCCGGGAGTGGCTGACCTCCGGATTCCCGGAGGCCGAGGCCCCGGACCGTACGGACTGCATCGCCGAGCGGAGCGCCCTGACCGAGGTGCTCCAGGAGCTGCCGCCCAGGCAGCGGGCGGTGGTGGTGCTTCGGTACCTGGAGGACCGGAGCGAAACGGAGGTGGCCCGGATGCTCGGAACACGCGTGGGGACGGTGCGCAGCCATACCGCGCGGGCCCTGCGCAGACTCCGCGAGCAGCTGAGTGTCACAGAAGCTTGGGCGGGTCTCCCGCCGGCCCGCACGGGGGTCGGGCCGGCGCCGAGGGAGGCCCGTCCATGAACGACGGCATGCGCGCCGAGGCGGTGGAGGCGGTCGAGGCGGAGCTGAGGAAGGCGCTCCGCGGAGAGGCCGACGCCGCGCCGCAGGAGCACGCCCCGGTCGACGCGGTGCTGAACCGGGGGCGCGAGGAGCGCCGGCGGCGGTCCGAGACGAGGATGGGGGTGGTGATGGTGGCGGGGGTGATGGCCGTGGTGGTGCTGGCGGTCTTCGGCAACCGCGACCCGGACGAGGACCACCTGGCCGCCGGCGCGTCGCCGGACACCGAGGTGACGTCCTCAGCCCTGCCCGCCCGCCCGGCCGCGCCGCCCGTGCGGACGGTCGCCCCGTACGAGTCCCTCGACATCGGACGGGGGATGCGGCTGGCCCTGGTGCCGGACGGAAAGCACTTCTACGCCCTCGGCAAGAACGAGGCCGACATCGCCGAGCAGACGGAGCGGGCCCGCAGCGCGACGAGCGGCATGCTGATGATCAACACTCTCCATCCGTACTACACCGAGCACCAGCCGAACGAAGCACGGCTGGTGAGCGGGGTCTTCAGGACGGAGAGCGAGCCGGAGCGGGTCGAGGTCTGGATCGAGCGGCGCGACAAGGTTCACACGGCGCAGGTCGTGCGGCTGCGGGACGACACCAGCTGGGGCGCCTTCTATGTCTTCCTCCCCAAGCGGACCGGCTCGTTCGAGTACGGGGTCGTGGCGTACGCGAAGGACGGCAGCGTCATGGCGGCGGGGGAGGGCAGCCACACGGTGAGCGGGACTCGCTAGTCGTGGCAACCGCCCGGTCGGCGCAACCTTTTGGCGGCCGGTCGGGTCTTGACTCTCGTCAGGGCTTCACGGGGGAACGGTTCGGGGGGACCGCGTGGACCTGACGGGGCGGGGGAAGAAGGAGGAGCCCGGTCAGCACCGACCGGGCTCCCTCTTTGCGTCCCGCCCTCCTGTCCGGCTCCGTCTCCTGGACCGGGGGTTGTCCACAGGCGGTCGCTTGTCCACAGGCGGCGCGGAATGTCCGACCTCGGCGGTAGCGTCGGGGCATGTCCAATCTGGCAGTGCTCGAAGGCGTCCTTGAGCGGATCACCTACGCCAACGAGGAGAACGGGTACACGGTCGCCCGGGTCGACACCGGCCGCGGCTCCGGCGATCTTCTGACGGTCGTCGGCTCGCTGCTCGGGGCCCAGGTCGGCGAGTCGCTCCGGATGGAGGGCCGCTGGGGCTCCCACGCTCAGTACGGCAAGCAGTTCACCGTCGAGAACTACACGACGGTCCTGCCCGCCACGATCCAGGGCATCCGCAGATATCTCGGCTCCGGCCTGATCAAGGGCATCGGCCCCAGGATCGCTGAGCGGATCGTCGAGCACTTCGGCACCGACACCCTCGACATCATCGAGCGGGAGCCCAAGCGGCTGGTCGAGGTCCCCGGGCTCGGCCCCAAGCGCACCAAACTCATCGGGGCGGCCTGGGAGGAGCAGAAGGCCATCAAGGAGGTCATGGTCTTCCTCCAGGGCGTCGGCGTCTCCACCTCCATCGCCGTGCGGATCTACAAGAAGTACGAGGACGCCTCCATCTCCGTGGTGAAGAACCAGCCCTACCGGCTGGCGGCCGACGTCTGGGGCATCGGCTTCCTCACCGCCGACCGCATCGCCCAGGCCGTGGGCATCCCCCACGACAGCCCCGAGCGCGTCAAGGCGGGCCTCCAGTACGCCCTGTCGCAATCCACCGACCAGGGACACTGCTTCCTCCCCGAGGAGAAACTGATCGCGGACGGGGTGAAACTGCTCCAGGTCGACACCGGCCTGGTCATCGACTGCCTCGCCGAACTGGCCGCCGACGAGGAGGGCGTGGTCCGCGAGACGGTCCCCGCGCCCGACGGCGGCGAGCCGCTCACCGCCGTCTATCTGGTCCCCTTCCACCGGGCGGAGATATCTCTCTCGGCCCAGCTGCACCGGCTGCTGCGCGCCCCCGACGACCGGCTGCCCGCCTTCCAGGACGTCGCCTGGGACAAGGCGCTGACCTGGCTCGCCGAGCGCACCGGCACCGAGCTGGCGCCCGAGCAGGAGGCGGCGGTCCGGCTCGCGCTCACCAGCCGGGTGGCGGTGCTCACCGGCGGCCCCGGCTGCGGAAAGTCCTTCACCGTACGGTCGGTGGTCGAGCTGGCCCGGGCCAAGCGTGCCAAGGTCGTGCTCGCCGCCCCCACCGGGCGCGCCGCCAAGCGGCTCTCCGAGCTGACCGGGGCCGAGGCGTCCACCGTCCACCGGCTGCTGGAGCTGAGGCCCGGCGGGGACGCGGCCTACGACCGGGACCGGCCGCTCGACGCGGACCTGGTGGTGGTCGACGAGGCGTCGATGCTCGATCTGCTGCTCGCCAACAAGCTGGTCAAGGCGGTCGCGCCGGGGGCCCATCTGCTGCTGGTGGGCGATGTCGACCAGCTGCCCAGCGTGGGCGCGGGCGAGGTGCTGCGCGACCTCCTCGCGGAGGGCGGCCCGGTGCCCAGCGTCCGGCTGACGAAGATCTTCCGGCAGGCCCAGCAGTCGGGAGTGGTCACCAACGCCCACCGGATCAACTCCGGCGAACAGCCCATCACCACGGGCCTCACCGATTTCTTCTTCTTCGCCGAGGAGGAGACGGAGGACGCGGGACGCCTCACGGTGGATGTGGCCGCCCGTAGGATTCCGGCCAAGTTTGGCCTCGATCCCCGGCGAGACATCCAGGTTCTGGCCCCTATGCACCGGGGCCCGGCGGGCGCGGGCACGCTGAACGGCCTGCTTCAGCAGGCGATTACGCCCGCGCGCCCCGACCTGGCCGAGAAGCGTATGGGCGGCCGGGTTTTCCGTGTCGGCGACAAGGTGACCCAGATCCGCAACAACTACGAGAAGGGGGAGAACGGCGTCTTCAACGGCACGGTGGGCGTCGTCACCTCGCTCAATGTGGACGATCAGCGGCTGACCGTCCTCACCGACGAGGACGAGGAGATCCCCTACGACTTCGACGAGCTGGACGAGCTGGCCCACGCGTACGCGGTCACCATCCACCGTTCCCAGGGCAGCGAGTACCCGGCGGTGGTGATCCCGGTCACCACCGGGGCCTGGATGATGCTCCAGCGCAATCTGCTCTACACGGCTGTCACCCGCGCCAAGAAGCTCGTGGTGCTGGTCGGCTCCCGCAAGGCGATCGGACAGGCGGTGCGCACGATTTCCGCAGGCAGACGCTTCACGGCGCTCGATCACCGGCTCTCGGGCGGCTGAGCGGCGGCGTCGGCGCGAGGCCTTCCGGCCGCTTCCGGGCGCGGTTTCCGGCTCCGCCGGGCGAGGGAAGCGCTCCGTCCCGGGCGTGGGAAATGACACCCCGACTTCCGGAATCAGGGCGAACGGGGCAGGATGAGCAGGTTGGCGGCACTGAGTGCCGCCAAAGGGCCCAACGGTCGACCCCGAGTGCACTCTCCTGAGCCGGATGGGGGATGGTGGAGACAGTCAGGGCACCTCGAAGAAGAGGCACTACGTCGGTGAGGGATGACGTGAGCGAGAACTCTGTAGTACTGCGGTACGCGGATGGTGAATACACCTACCCGGTGACTGAGAGCACCGTCGGTGACAAGGGCTTCGACATCGGCAAGCTCCGAGCCCAGACCGGTCTGGTGACCCTGGACAGCGGCTACGGCAACACGGCCGCCTACAAGTCCGCGATCACCTACCTCGACGGCGAGGAGGGGATTCTGCGTTACCGCGGATACCCCATCGAGCAGCTGGCCGAGCGGTCCAGCTTCCTTGAGGTGGCCTACCTGCTCATCAACGGCGAGCTTCCGACCGTCGACGAGCTGTCCGCGTTCAAGGGCGAGATCACGCAGCACACGCTGCTGCACGAGGACGTCAAGCGGTTCTTCGACGGATTCCCGCGCGACGCCCACCCGATGGCCATGCTGTCCTCGGTGGTCAGCGCGCTGTCGACGTTCTACCAGGACAGCCACAACCCGTTCGACGAGAAGCAGCGGCACCTCTCCACGATCCGGCTGCTCGCCAAGCTGCCGACGATCGCGGCGTACGCCTACAAGAAGTCGATCGGCCACCCCTTCGTCTACCCGCGCAACGACCTCGGGTACGTGGAGAACTTCCTGCGCATGACCTTCTCGGTCCCCGCGCAGGAGTACGACCTCGACCCGGTCGTGGTGGCGGCGCTCGACAAGCTCCTGATCCTGCACGCGGACCACGAGCAGAACTGTTCCACCTCCACTGTCCGCCTGGTGGGCTCCTCGCAGGCGAACATGTTCGCCTCGATCTCCGCGGGCATCTCCGCGCTGTGGGGTCCGCTGCACGGCGGTGCCAACCAGTCGGTGCTGGAGATGCTGGAGGGCATCCAGAACTCCGGCGGCGATGTCGACGCCTTCATCCGCAAGGTGAAGAACAAGGAGGACGGCGTCCGGCTGATGGGCTTCGGCCACCGGGTCTACAAGAACTTCGACCCCCGGGCCCAGATCATCAAGGCCGCGGCGCACGACGTCCTCTCGGCTCTCGGCAAGTCCGACGAGCTGCTCGACATCGCGCTGAAGCTGGAAGAGCACGCCCTGTCCGACGACTACTTCGTGGAGCGCAAGCTCTACCCGAACGTCGACTTCTACACGGGCCTGATCTACCGCGCCATGGGCTTCCCGACCGAGATGTTCACCGTGCTCTTCGCGCTCGGCCGGCTCCCCGGCTGGATCGCCCAGTGGCACGAGATGATCAAGGAGCCGGGTTCCCGCATCGGCCGTCCGCGCCAGATCTACACGGGTGTCGTCGAGCGCGACTTCATCCCGGTCGAGGCTCGCTGAGCCGCTCGCCCCGAGGTCACCGGAGGCTTCGGCCTCCGGCGGCCCGTGTGCGGCTCTGTGCCGGGCGGGCATCGCCCGCCGGGCCCCGGAACACCCACCGGGCCCACAGCGCCCCGCAGACGACGAAAGCGCCCCGCCACCGATCCCCCCACGGGTCGGCGCGCGGGGCGCTTTCCATATCCCCGGAGCGGATTCCCCCCACGGGATCCGGCCGGGCGTCTGTTGCGCCGCAAGCTTCTCACGCGGTCTGCCGGGGTACGTACGCACGGGAGGGCCGCTCAAAGCTCCCCGGGCACGTGCCCCGGCCAACGCTTGCCTTTGGAACGTCCCCCAAGACATTCCATGAACGTCCCCCAAGACGTCCTGGCATCAGCCACTAAGACTCGCGAGGAGCCCGAATGGTTACCCCCAAATATCTGTGATCTAGGTCTCTTTGTGAAGGTCTTGTGCGTCACATGTAGCCCCGCCGGAGGTGGCGGGTGCTGGCCGTCCGTCCCCGCAAAAATGGACGAAAAGGCCACGGTTAATCTGGCGATCATGCCGTTGATCAGGGGCGATGCCGCAAGTGCTGTGGTTGAGTCGTCTCGGTAGAACGGCTGAAAAAGATTCCTCACAGGGGCGGCGGGAGTCCGCCGTGCGAGACAGGTCACGTCTCCGGGGCCCCTCCGCGAGCGTTCCGCGGCCCCGTGCCGGGCCCTGCGCCCGACTCTCCCGTCCGACTCTCCCGTCCGGGGATCTTCCGGCCGGGTTCTCGCGGCTCACGCGCGAAGCCGGGCCGCGCGGGACCGATTTAGGACGGTCGGGCGCGACCCGGCTCGCGGGTGCGGGGTGCGGGGGCGGTCAGGCGGCCTGGCCGACCAGTTCGTAGCCGGCCTCGTCGACGGCGGCGCGCACGGCCGCCTCGTCCAGCGGGGCCTCGGAGACCACGGTCACCCGGCCGGTCGCGGCGACGGCGGTCACCGAGGTCACGCCGGGGATCGTGGAGACCTCGGACGAGATCGCGCCCTCGCAGTGGCCGCAAGTCATCCCGGAGACCTCGTAGACGGTGGTGACGGCCGCCTCGGGCGCGGCCTCGGCCGAGCCGCCGCCACAGGAGCCGCCGCCGCAGCAGCCGGCGGCGGGAGCGGTCTCGGTGATCTCGATCTCGGTCTTCGCGGTCATGTCGGTCTCCTCGCGGGGCAGGTGAGGCGCGCCGCAGCGGCGCACATCTGGCGTGCCAGAGGCCTCCGGGACGCCCGGGGCTCTGTGACACCGACTATACAATACCCCTAGGGGGTATCAAGAGGGCTCTTCGGCGTGTCCTGCTCCGGTCCGCGGGCGGCGCGCGCCCGGGCGACGGCGCAATTGCCCTCGGCGTCTTCCGGGAAGAGCGGCTCCAGATAGCGGAACAGCACTTTCTTGATCTCCCGGACATAGCCCTGCCGCTCCTCGCCCTGGTGGGCCAGGGCCAGATCGAGCCCGGCCTTGAAGATGGTGAACGTGGTGTTCGCGACGCGGGACAGCTCGGCGGGCGGGGTGTCGGGCAGATAGCCGCCGAGGATCTCCTCGATCCGGGTGAGCAGCCCCTCGTGGATCGCCTGGAACTCCTGGGTGATCTGGCCCGGGGCGTCGGGGCCGTGGATCAGTACCGCGAAGGCCGGATTCTCGTAGTTGAACACGAAGAGCGGATCGAGCACCGAGTCCAGCAGCTCCTCCAGCGGCAGATCGAGTTCGGCGGCGATCAGGGCCGTCCCGTGGGACTCGCGCCACCGCTCCAGGAGCCGGCCGCCCAGCTCTATGGCGATGGCCTCCTTGTTCGGGAAGAACTGGTAGAGCGTGCCGGGGGAGACGCCCGCCTCGCGGGCGATCGCGTTGGTGCTGGCCGCGGTGTAGCCGGTGGCGGTGAAGACGGTCGCGGCGGCGTCCAGGAGCTGGGCGATCCGGCGTTCCCCGCGCGCCTGGCGGCGGCGCGGTCTGGCGGGCGCCGTCTCGTCGGGGGCCGATTCGGGGGCGGGCGCTTTCTCGGTCATGGGTGCTTCCTCGTCGCGTGCGCTGCTCCGGGCCCGGGCGGTCCGGGCGTTCGGGTGGTCCGGGGTGTCGGTGCCGCCCGAGCTGTCCGAGCTGTCCGAGCTGTCCGGAGGGTGTTGTGCGGTCGGCTCCGGCACTGAAATCCCCAGCTTCCTGGCGCGGTTGACAAACGCGAGTGCTCGCTCGCATTCTTGGTTAATGCGAGCGATCGCTCGTGTTTGCCAAAGTCTATGGCAATGGCCGACCCATGCTGCCTGAGCGGAAGCCCGCGCGTGGGCCACGGTGAATGGGGACACCGCACCATGTCCGAAGTCAACAGCCCGCCGAAGCCCCCGGGCCGGACCGGAGGATGGACGCGCCTGGTCACCGCGCGCCCCAGACTCTCCCTGCTCGTGGCCCTGGTGATCACGGCGCTCGCCGTGTTCGCGGGCAGCGGGGTCGCCGACCGCATGGGCAGCGGCGGCTGGACGGACCCGGCCGCCGAGTCCACCTACGCGACCGAGGCGCTCCAGCGGGAGTTCCCCGCCTCCCAGCCCAATCTGATCCTCCTCGTCGACGCGGGGGACGGCGTCGGGCGGGCCGG
Organism: Streptomyces inusitatus; assembly: GCF_014651115.1. GTDB lineage: Bacteria > Actinomycetota > Actinomycetes > Streptomycetales > Streptomycetaceae > Streptomyces > Streptomyces amakusaensis. Next base: position 95,658 of record NZ_BMWG01000026.1, read on the forward strand.
GGTGGACAGCCCCGAGGTCGCCGCCGAGGGCCGGCGGCTCGCGGAGCGGCTCGCCGCCGAGGAGGGCGTCACCGGCGTCGGGTCCTACTGGGGCACACCCACCCCCGCGCTGCGCTCCGAGGACGGCAGGCAGGCGCTGATAGCCGCCCGGGTCCAGGGCGACGAGAAGGCGACCCACGAGGTGCTGGAGCGCATAGCGCCCGACTACCGGGGGACCCACGGCCCGGTGGAGGTCACGATCGGCGGCCCGGTCGCCGTGCAGTACGAGATGACGAGCATCGTCATGGAGGATCTGCTGCTGGCCGAGCTGATAGCCCTGCCGGTGACGCTGATCCTGCTGGTCATGGTCTTCGGCAGCGCGGTCGCGGCGGTCCTGCCGCTGGGCGTCGGCATCGTCGCCATCCTGGGGACCAACGCGGTGCTGCGCGGCCTCACCGAGGTGACCGAGGTATCCGTCTTCGCCATGAATCTCACCACCGCGCTCGGCCTCGGACTCGCCATCGACTACGCCCTGTTCATCGTGCGCAGATTCCGCGAGGAGCTGGCGACGGGCGCCGAGGTCCGCGACGCGGTCGGGACCACGCTGCGCACGGCGGGCCGCACCGTGCTCTTCTCCGCGCTCACGGTCGCGGTGTCGCTGGCCGCGATGATGGTCTTCCCGATGTACTTCCTGCGCTCCTTCGCCTACGCGGGCATCGCCGTGGTGATCCTCGCCGCCGCCGCGGCGCTGATCCTGCTCCCCGCGGCGCTGATGCTGCTGGGCCACCGGGTCAACGCCCTGGATCTGCGCCGACTCCTCGGCCGCCGCCGGGCGGCCCGGGCCGGGAAGGGGACCGAGCCCGCCGACGGCCCGGCGGAGAGCCCGGCGGAGAGCGGGGCGGGCTGGGGGCGGTTCGCGGGTCTGGTGATGCGCAGGGCCCCGCTCTTCGCCTTCTCCACCATCGCCGCCCTGCTCCTGCTCGGCCTGCCCTTCCTCGGCGTCAAGTTCGGCACCCCGGACGACCGCCAGCTCCCCTCGACCGCCGAGTCCCACCTCGTCCAGCAGCAGATCCGGGACGGCTTCCCCGGCAGCCCCGACGGCGGCATCGAGGTGCTCGTGGAGCGCGGGAGCGGCAAGCCCGTCGCTCCCGCCGACTACACGGAGTACCGCGAGCGAATAGCCGCCCTGCCGGGCGTGCTGAGGGTCGACGGGCCCATTACCCCCGGCGGGGCAGGGGCGCCCGGCGAGATCGCCTACTTCACGGTGCAGCCCGAGGGCGAGGCGGTGGGCGAGGGGGCCCAGCGGCTGGTGCACGAGCTGCGCGAGGTGCCGGCTCCGTTCGACACCTCGGTCACCGGGCGGGCGGCCGCCCTGGAGGACTCCAAGTCCGCGATCGCGGACGGGCTCCCCCTGGCGCTGGGCATCATCGTGGTGGCCACCCTGCTGCTGGTCTTCCTGCTCACCGGCAGCGTGCTGATACCCCTTCAGGCCGTGGTGCTCAACGCGCTGAGCCTGACCGCCATGTTCGGAGCCATGGTCTGGGTCTTCCAGGACGGCAATCTCTCCGGGGTGCTGGGCTTCACCGCCACCGGGGACATCGAGACCAATCTGCCGGTGCTGATGTTCTGCATCGCCTTCGGCCTCTCCATGGACTACGGAGTCTTCCTGCTCTCCCGGATCAAGGAGGAGTACGACCGGACCCACGACCACGACCAGGCGGTGCGCTTCGGCCTCCAGCGCACGGGCGGGCTGATCACGGCCGCCGCCGTGATCCTCGCGGTGGTGATGGTCGCCATCGGCACCTCACGGGTGACCAACACCAAGATGCTCGGGCTGGGCATCGCGCTGGCCGTGCTGATGGACGCCATGGTGGTGCGCGGGCTGCTGGTGCCCTCGGTGATGAAGCTGATGGGTTCCTGGACCTGGTGGGCCCCCGCCCCGCTGCGCCGCTTCCACGAGCGGTTCGGTCTGAGCGAGGGCGAGTCGTCGCCCCGCCCCGCGCCGACCGCCGACCCGGCCGCCGGTGCCACCGGCCCCGCCCCCGCCGCCGAGCCCGAGCCCGAGCGGGACAGGGCCGGGGTGTGAGCGGCTGAGAAGCCCGCCGCGCGCGGCTCCGCCACTCCGGGGGGACGGCGGAACCGCGCGCGGCGACGACCGGATCAGTCTCTTCTGCCCCTGTTCCCCGGACGGCCCGCGACCCAGACCCGGATGGTCTCCGCGTACCAGAAGGGCTTGCCCGCCTCCACCCGGTCGGGCGGCGGGAGGAGGCCGTGTTTGCGATAGCTGCGGACGGTGTCGGGCTGCACCCGGATATGAGCGGCGATGTCCTTGTACGACCAGAGCCTTCGGTCTGTCATCTGTGCGACACCTCTCCCTGCGCGCGCGGCAGCGGCGGCCTGGGAACCGCCGGAGGACCCGCCGTGCGAGCGCTGGCGATCACTGAGCCTGCGCCCGCCCGGCGTCGGTGGGCAGAGGGAGGACGGTGATGTTGAACGCCTGTGACGGAAGACCCGCGCGATCAAGACACGTGTGATGAGCGGGCGACAACCATGACGGATCCGGCACCTGCCCCTCAGACCCCGCAAGAGCGCAGGAATCTACGCGTGCGCTCGGCGATGGGGAAGGGCTTCTCCGGCGGACAGGGATACATGTCCTGCTCCACGATGGCGAAGAGATCGACGTTCAGCGCCGCGGCGGCCTTCAGCACGGGCTCCAGATCGGGCACCCCGGCGGGCGGTTCGCACATCACCCCCCGCCCCACGGCGGGCCCGAAGGGCAGCTCGTCCGCGACGACCCGGGCGAGCACGGCAGGGTCCACCTGCTTCAGATGGAGATAGCCGATCCGCTCCCCATAGGTCTCGATCAGCTTGACGCTGTCCCCGCCGCAGTAGGCGTAGTGACCGGTGTCCAGACAGAGCGAGACCAGCCCGGGATCGGTGGCGTCGAGGAACCGGGCGACGTTCTCCTCGCTGTCGATGTGCGTGTCCGCGTGCGGATGGACCACGATCCTCAGCCCGTACCGCTCACGCACCTCGCGCCCCAGCCGCTCCGTCTGAACGGTCAGATCGCGCCACTGTGCGGGTGTCAGCGTCCGGGGCTCCAGCACCCGGCCGGTCTTGTCGTCCCGCCAGAAGGAGGGGATGACGACCAGATGCTCCGCGCCCATCGCCCGGGTGAGCGCCGCGATGTCCGCGACATGCGCCCAGGTCTTCTCCCAGACCGCCGGACCGTGGTGCAGCGAGGTGAAGACCGTCCCCGCCGACACCTTCAGCCCGCGCCGGGCGGTCTCCCGCGCCAGCACGGCCGGATCGCCGGGGAGATAGCCGTGGGGCCCCAGCTCGATCCACTCGTAACCCGCCTCCGCGACCTCGTCGAGAAAACGCCGCCAGGGCACCTGAAGAGGATCATCGGGAAACCACACCCCCCAGGAGTCGGGGGCCGAGCCGACCCGGATGCGGTGCGGGGAGGGGACGGGGGAGGTCATGCGCCCGAGCTTTCCGGCCGCCGCGAAGGGGTGTCAAGCACTCGTCCGAATGTAAGGACAAAATGTTGACAGGGCTCGGGAGAGAGCATTAGACCTGAGGAGAGCCGGGCGTCGAACCGAAGGGACGCACATGACACAGCCGTACGACCCTCAGCCGTACGACGTGATCACGATGGGCCGGATCGGGGTGGACCTGTATCCGCTCCGCACCGGGGTGCCCCTGGCGCGGGTCGAGACCTTCGGCAAGTTCCTCGGCGGCTCGGCCTCCAATGTCGCTGTGGCCGCCGCCCGGCTCGGCCGCCGCACGGCGCTGATCACCCGTACCGGCCAGGACGCCTTCGGGGAGTACCTCCACGAGGCGCTGGCCGGATTCGGCGTGGACGACCGCTGGGTGACGCCCGTGCCCGCCTACCCGACCCCCGTCACCTTCTGCGAGATCTTCCCCCCGGACGACTTCCCGCTCTACTTCTACCGGCTGCCCAAGGCCCCCGACCTGGAGATCCACGAACACGAGCTGGATCTGCCGGCCGTCCGCGCCGCCCGGGTCTTCTGGATGACCGGAACCGGACTCTGCGCCGAACCCAGCCGGAGCGCCACACTGGCCGCGCTCGCCCACCGCGACCGCGCCGGGATCACGGTCTTCGACCTCGACTGGCGGCCGATGTTCTGGCCGGACCCCGACACGGCCCGGCCGTACTACCGGCAGGCGCTCGGCCACGCCACCGTCGCCGTCGGCAATCTGGCGGAGTGTGAGATCGCCACCGGCGAGCGCGAACCGGAGGCGGCGGCGCGCGCGCTGCTCGCCGCCGGGGTGGAGCTGGCCGTCGTCAAACAGGGCCCCAAGGGCGTCCTCGCCCTCCACCGCGACGGCACCCGGGCCGAGGTCCCGCCGGTCCCCGTCGACGTGGTCAACGGCCTCGGCGCTGGCGACGCCTTCGGCGGAGCGCTCTGCCACGGACTCCTCGCGGGCTGGGAGCCGTCGCGGATCATGGAGTACGCCAACGCGGCCGGGGCGATCGTCGCCTCCCGGCTCGCCTGCTCGGCCGCCATGCCGTACCCGCCGGAGGTCGAGCAGGTCCTCTCCGGCGGCCCGATCCCGCCCGGCCCGCCCCTCCCCTCCGACGACGACACCGCCGTACCCACCGACACCGCCGACACCGGCGCCGGTGCCGGGGAGCCGTCGTGACCAGGGTCGACATCGCCGAGCTGGTCGGCATCCGCAGCCGCCACCCCGGGGCCGGCGCCGAGGCGGCAGGCCTCCCGTGACGGCCGGCCCCGCCCCACGGACGCGGCGGGCGGCCTGGTGTTCTTCTCGCCGACCACCCCGGCCGCGGCGCGCTCGCCGTCGGCGACAGCCGTCTCGCCATGGCCAACCGCCTCGACCTCCTCGAACGGCTCTGCCTCGCGCTCTCCCGCCCCGGCGTCGACGGCGTCCTCGCCACCGCCGACATCCTGGACGACCTCCTCCTCCTCGGCGCGCTCGACGACAAGATCGTCGTGGGCTCCATGAACCGGGGCGGCCTCGCGGGCGCCTCCTTCGAGCTGGACGACCGCTTCACCGGCCACCGCGCCCAGGATCTCGCCCGCCTCGGCTTCGACGCGGGCAAACTGCTGCTGCGCATCGACTACCAGGACCCGGGCTCCCTCGACACCCTCCACTCCACCGCCCGCGCGGTGGACGAGATGGCCGAGCGTCGGCTCCCCGTCTTCGTCGAGCCGTTCATCTGCCACCGGATCGACGGACGCCTCCGCAACGACCTCCGCGCCGAGGCCGTCACCCGCTCCATCGCCATCGCCTCCGGACTGGCCGGCACCTCCGCCTACACCTGGCTGAAGGTCCCCGTCACCGAGAACCCGGACGACATGGCGGCCGTGATGGAGACATCCACCCTCCCCGCCGTGATTCTCGGCGGAGAGATCGGGGACGATCAGCACGGGGCATATGAGAAATGGCGGAGCGCCCTTCAACTCCCCACCGTCCAGGGGCTGGTGGTGGGCCGCTCGCTGCTCTACCCGCCCGGCGGGGACGTCGCCGGAGCGGTCGACACGGCCGTGGGGCTGCTGTAGGGACAAGGGATTGAAAAACAGGGCGGAGGACCGGCACACCGCCGCGCCGGACCACCGGGAACGGGCACAGGGGTATACGGAGAGGTCATGAGCACCGACGAAACGCGTCACCCGGCCGACGACGGCCCCCGCCGTCTGCATCTGCGCGCCGGCACCGCGGCGGCCGGCCCGTACGCCCTCAGCATCGACCCCCGGCGGGCCGGCTGGACCCACTCCTCCCTCCGGGTGCTGGAGCTGGCCCCCGGCGAGTCCCACACGCTGGCCACCGGCGACAGCGAGTGGATCGTGCTGCCGCTCAGCGGCGGCTGCGTCGTCACCACACCCGACGCGACTTTCGAACTCCTGGGCAGGGAGAGCGTATTCGGCCAAGTCACCGACTTCGCCTATCTCCCCCGAGACGCCCAGGCACAGATCGCCTCCGGCGCGGGAGGCCGCTTCGCCCTGGCAGGAGCGAAGTGCGAGCGACGACTCCCCGCTCGCTACGGCCCCGCGCCGGAGGTATCCGTCGAACTGCGCGGCTCCGGCGACTGCTCGCGTCAGGTCAACAACTTCGCCGCCGCCGACGCCTTCGACTGCGACCGGCTCATCGCCGTGGAAGTCCTCACCCCCGGCGGGAACTGGTCCTCCTACCCGCCGCACAAGCACGATCTGCACCGGCCCGGCGTCGAGTCCGAGCTGGAGGAGATCTACTACTTCGAGATCGAGGGCGACGGCGTCGGCTACCACCGGGTCTCCCCCTCCCGCCCCGGCGGGGCCGATGTGCTCGCCGAGGTGCGCACCGGGGACGCCGTCCTCGTCCCCGACGGCTGGCACGGCCCCTCCATCGCCCCGCCCGGCCGCGCCATGTACTACCTCAATGTGATGGCGGGCCCGGGCGACACCCGGGAGTGGCTGATCAGCGACCACCCCGAGCACGGCTGGATCCGCGACACCTGGCCCGAACAGCCGGTCGACCCCCGGCTGCCGCTCTCCCCGGCCGCCACCGCCGGACAGGACCGTCGATGAGCACCCGCCGGCTCACCGTCGCCCAGGCGCTGATCGCCTTCCTCGCCCGCCAGCACACCGAGCGGGACGGCCACCGCCAGCGGCTGATCACCGCCGCCTGGGGGATCTTCGGCCACGGCAATGTGGCAGGCATCGGCCAGGCCCTCCTGGAGTCCGGCGCGGGCCCCCGCCCCGACCGCCCGACGCCCGTCGGCACCCCGCGACCGGCCTCCGGGGCCCCGACGCTCCCGTACCTCCAGGGCCGCAACGAACAGGCCATGGTCCACGCCGCCGTCGGCTACGCCCGCCAGCGCCGCAGGCTCTCCGCGCACGCCGTCACCACCTCCATCGGCCCCGGCGCGACCAACCTCGTCACCGGCGCGGCGCTCGCCACCGTCAACCGGCTGCCCGTACTGCTCCTCCCCGGCGACGTCTTCGCCACCCGCCCCGCCGACCCCGTACTCCAGCAGCTCGAACTCCCCCACGCGGGCGATGTCTCCGTCAACGACGCGCTCCGCCCGGTCTCCCGCTACTTCGACCGGGTCACCCGCCCCGAGGCGCTGATCCCCGCCGCGCTCCAGGCGATGCGCACGCTCACCGACCCCGCCGAGACCGGCGCGGTGACCCTCGCGCTGCCCCAGGACGTCCAGACCGAGGCGTACGACTGGCCCGAGGAGTTCTTCGCCGAGCGGATCTGGCGGGTCGACCGCCCCCGCCCCGACCTCCGGGCGCTCGACGAGACCCGCCGGGCGCTCGCCGCCGCGCGCCGACCGCTGATCGTCGCGGGCGGCGGCGTCCACCACAGCGAGGCCGAGGACGCGCTGCGCGCCTTCGCCGAAGCGACCGGCGTCCCCGTCGCCTCCACCCAGGCGGGCAAGGGCTCCCTGCCCCACGACCACCCCTGCGACGTCGGCGGCATCGGCCACACCGGCACCGCGACCGCCGACGAACTGGCCCGTACGGCCGATCTGGTGATCGGCGTCGGCACCCGCTGGTCCGACTTCACCACCGCCTCCGCCACCCTCTTCCAGAACCCCGAAGTCCGCTTCATCAACATCAACATCGCCTCCTTCGATGCCCACAAGATGGCCGGGCTCTCCGTCCTCGCCGACGCCCGCGCCGCCCTCACCGAGCTGACCACCGCCGTCCCTGAGGGCGTACCGCGCGTACCCCCGTCGTACGAGGCCGAGTACCGGGCGGGCAAGGAGCGCTGGGAGCGGCTCGTCGACCGGGCGTACGCGGCGGACGACCCGGCCGCCCGGCCCACCCAGCCGCAGGTGCTGGGCGTCCTCGACTCCCTCGTCACCGGCGAGGACATCGTGATCAACGCGGCGGGCTCGCTCCCCGGCGACCTCCACAAGCTGTGGCGCGCCCGCTCGGCCGACCAGTACCACGTCGAATACGGCTACTCCTGCATGGGATACGAGATCCCGGCGGCCGTCGGGGTGCGGATGGCCGCGCCCGGCCGGCCCGTCTGGGCGCTCGTCGGCGACGGCACGTATCTGATGAACCCCACCGAGATCGTCACCGCCGTCCAGGAGAACATCCCCATCAAGGTGGTGATCGTCCAGAACCACGGCTACGCCTCGATCGGCGGTCTCTCCGAGTCCGTCGGCGGCGAGCGCTTCGGGACCGCCTACCGCTACCGCGCCCCCGACGGCGCGTACACCGGCGATCCGCTCCCGGTGGACCTGGCCGCCAACGCCGCCTCGCTCGGCCTGCGCGTCCTGCGCGCCACCACCGTGGGCGAGCTGCGCGCGGCCCTCGCCGAGGCCCGCGCCTCCGACGTCCCCACCGGCGTCTACGTCGAGACCGCCCCGGCGGACGCCTCGGCGGGCGCGCCCCCGGCGCAGGCCTGGTGGGACGTCCCGGTGGCGGCGGTCGCGACCCGTCCGGCCGCCGTGGCCGCCCGCGAGGAGTACGAGCGCCGGGTCGCGGACCGCCGCCGTCCACTGTGAGACCCGAAGATGAGGAGCCTTCCGTCATGACGAAGACCGTCAACCACTGGATCGGCGGCAGGGCCGTCGAGGGCGCGTCGGGGAACTGGGGACCGGTCACCGACCCGGCGACCGGAGAGATCACCACCCGGGTGGCGCTGGCCTCCGCCGAGGAGGTCGCCGCCGCCGTCGCCGTCGCGAAGGAGGCGTACGCGGAGTGGGGGACCTCCTCGCTCGCCCGGCGCACCGCCGTCCTCTTCCGCTATCGGGCCCTGCTGGACGCCCGTCGGGACGACATCGCGGCGCTGATCACCGCCGAGCACGGCAAGGTGCACGCCGACGCCCTCGGCGAGGTCGCGCGCGGCCTGGAGATCGTCGAGCTGGCCTGCGGGATCACCACCGCGCTCAAGGGCGAGCTGTCCACCGAGGTCTCCGGCCGGGTGGACGTCGCCTCGATCCGCCAGCCGCTGGGCGTGGTCGCGGGCATCACTCCGTTCAACTTCCCGGCGATGGTCCCGATGTGGATGTTCCCCCTCGCGATCGCCTGCGGTAACACCTTCGTCCTCAAGCCCAGCGAGAAGGACCCCTCCGCGGCCAACCTCCTGGCCGAGCTGGCCGCCGAGGCCGGCCTTCCGGACGGCGTGCTCAATGTGGTCCACGGCGACAAGACCGCGGTCGACGCCCTGCTCGAACACCCGGACGTCGCCGCCGTCTCCTTCGTCGGCTCCACCCCGATCGCCCGCCACATCCACACCACCGCCTCCGCCCACGGCAAGCGCGTCCAGGCCCTCGGCGGCGCCAAGAACCACATGCTCGTCCTCCCCGACGCCGACCTCGACGCCGCCGCGGACGCCGCGGTCTCGGCCGCCTACGGATCCGCGGGCGAGCGCTGCATGGCGATCTCCGCCGTCGTCGCCCTGGACTCCGTCGCCGACCAACTGGTCGACAAGATCCGCGAACGCGCCGAGAAGATCCGCATCGGCCCCGGCGACGACCCCTCCTCCGAGATGGGCCCCCTCATCACCCGCGCCCACCGCGACAAGGTCGCCTCCTACGTCACCGGCGCCGCCGCCCAGGGCGCCCACGTCGTCCTCGACGGCACCGGCCACACCGTCGAGGGGTACGAGGGCGGCCACTGGATCGGCCTCTCCCTCCTCGACCACGTCTCCCCCGACTCCGACGCCTACCGCGACGAGATCTTCGGCCCCGTCCTCTGCGTCCTCCGCGCCCCCACCTACGAAGCGGGCCTCGCCCTCATCAACGCCTCCCCCTACGGCAACGGCACCGCCGTCTTCACCCGCGACGGCGGCGCCGCCCGCCGCTTCCAACTGGAGGTCCAGGCCGGCATGGTCGGCGTCAACGTCCCCATCCCCGTCCCCGTCGGCTACCACTCCTTCGGCGGCTGGAAAGACTCCCTCTTCGGCGACCACCACATCTACGGCAACGACGGCGTCCACTTCTACACCCGCGGCAAAGTCATCACCACCCGCTGGCCCGACCCCTCCGAGCCACACGCGGGCGTGGACCTGGGGTTCCCCCGCAACCACTGAACCCTCACCGGGCCGGGGGCGTCCCCTCGGCCCGGGGCCCGGGGTGATTGTGCGGCTTTGGCTAGACCTCGGCGGAACGGGCGAGGGTCACCAGGCCCGCGAACGCCGAGGGGGAGACCATCAGGGTCGGCCCGGCCGGGTTCTTGCTGTCCCGGACGGGGACGATGCCGGTGGCGGGGGTGTGGTCGGGGGCCCACTCGACGCATGAACCACCTTGACCGCTGAACGAGGACTTGACCCACCGAAGTGGGGGCGAGTTGGTCTGGGTCATCGCATGACTTCCCTTCGCGCTGATTCGATCACGGTCACAGATTCCGCCTGAGACGCCGCCCCGAGCTGTAGCCGATGCCGACTCATGGTTCAGATACCCTCGCGGCTACGCGTTCAGGCGCTGTAGAACGCGGGGCGCTCCGCCACCTGATTCGGGGTGAGTCCCTCGACGGTCAGGTTTCCCGTCCAGAGCTGGTCACGGTTGGCGTATGTCGTGTCGAACCGTACGCGTCTGCCGCCGGGCTCCAGCTTCCATTCCCCTTTTTGCAATTGTGCGATGCGGTCGCTGCCGCACACGAATGCCCGGGTCGCTTGGGCGAGCACCCATCGGGCCAGCTCTTTCTCTCCGGCTGTGGTCCGTTCGCAGTTGCGGGCCATCTGCCACAGGCGTCCCCACTCGACTTTGGGGGTCAGCGGGCCGACGACGGCCACGTCTCCGATCCGCCGCTCGTCAAGGTGGTGGGTGGCATAGCCGAACACCACGCCGAACATGACGAATACGGTGACCCGACTGCTTCCGGTGAGGCCCTCGTCATTGCTGCTCATCAGCAGCCGTC
>NZ_BMWG01000027.1:0-71627 GCF_014651115.1 Streptomyces inusitatus
CACCTCGTAGCCGCGGTACTCGAACCAGCGGCGCATGATGTCGAAGTTCAGCCCGGAACGGATGTGCCCGATGTGCGGGGCGGCCTGGACGGTCGCACCACAGAGGTAGATCGAGACGCAGCCCGGAATGAGCGGGGTGAAGTCACGGATCTGCCGGGCGCTGGTGTCGTACAGGCGAATGGTCACGGAACAAGGGTAGTGGCCGTATAGCAGTGCCCCGCGACCCCTGTGGATCGCGGGGCGAACTTTGTGCACCCGTACAAGTCGGCTGTGTGATCGAATACGTCCCCGGGTCGCCGTCAGGGCGTCTCGGATCGCCCTCGGATCCGTCCTCAGACGCGTCCGACGATCTTGCGCGGGGTGATCCGGACGATCACCCGCTGGGCGTCCTCGGCGGAGGCCGGGTTGAATTCCGCGTACCCCTTGCCCGTGTACTTCCGGGACAGCTCGTCGATCAGCTCCGGGCCGCCCTCGGGGGTGAGGGTGGCCGTGCCGCGGATCTCGGCATAGGTGTACGGGGCGTCGAAGGGCTGCACGACCACGGTCACCCGGGGATCGCGGCGCAGGTTCTTCTCCTTCTGCCGGCCGACGGTGGTGGAGATCAGGAGATCGTCGCCGTCCCGCTTCACCCATACCGGGGACACCTGAGGACTGCCGTCGGGCTGAATGGTCGCGATGTGCACGAAGACGGGGCCGTCGAGCAGCGTCTTCAGCTCGTCCGTGAGTGCGGCGGTCATGGTGCGGCCTTTCTGGTGGTGGGCGGGAACGATCGTTGATCGTCGTCCGGGTAACCAGTACCCGCCGGGTGAACCACGCCACACCCGGCGAATATTTCACCCCGGCCACATGGCGCGGCCGATCCCTCCGTACGGCTCAGCCGGCCGCTCCGGCGGGCCGCGCGGCGGTGCGGTGGACCAGCGCGGTGGCGATGGCCGCGAGGCCCTCGGCGCGGCCGGTGAGGCCCAGGCCGTCCGTCGTGGTGCCCGAGACGGACACCGGGGCTCCGACGGCCTCGGACAGGGCCCGCTGGGCCTCCGCCCGGCGCTTGCCGATCTTCGGGCGCACCCCGATGACCTGGATGGCGACATTGCCGATCTCGAAGCCCTCGGCGCGGACGATCCGGGCGGCCTCGGTCAGCAGGGTGACCCCGGAGGCGCCGGACCACTCGGGGCGGTCGGTGCCGAAGTGCGCGCCGAGGTCGCCGACGCCGGCGGCGGAGAAGAGGGCGTCGCAGGCCGCGTGGGCGGCCACATCGCCGTCGGAGTGGCCGGCGAGGCCGTCCTCGCCCTCCCAGAGGAGTCCGGCGCACCACAGCTCGCGGCCCGCTTCAAACGCGTGTACGTCGGTCCCGACGCCGATGAGCGGCAGCGGGGGCGGCAGGGTGTCAGAAGCCGTCATTGGCCCTCCTGCGGGCGAGTACGGCCTCGGCCAGTACGAGATCGAGCGGACGGGTCACCTTGAACGCCTCCTCGTGTCCGGGCACGACCACGACGGGCTCACCGAGCCGCTCGACCAGCCCGGCGCAGTCGGTCGCGCCCTCGCCGGACGGGCTCCGCGACGCGCCGTGCGCACGGACCAGGGTGGCGCGGTCGAAGCCCTGCGGGGTCTGTACGGCGCGGAGCCTGGACCGCTCGGGGGTGGCGACGACGGGCTCGGGCGCGTTCCCCGGGCCCGGCTCGACCTCTTTGACGGTGTCGGCGAGGGGCAGGGCGGGGACGACGGCCCGCGCCCCGTCCCGGACGGCCTCGACGACCGCGTCGACGGTGTCGACCGGCACCAGGGGGCGCGCGGCGTCGTGGACGAGGACGGTGGTGACGGATTCGGGGAGGGCGTCGAGTCCGAGCCGTACCGACTCCTGGCGGTTCTCGCCGCCGGGCACGACGAGGACGTCGGTGCGGTCGGGGAGGACGAGATCGGCGAGGAGGTTCCGTACGGAAGCGGTGTCCTCGGGCGGTGCGACGACCACGACGAGGGTGACGGCGTTGGAGGCCGCCATGGCGCGGACGGCGTGGACGAGGATGGGCGTGCCGTTGAGCGTGCGGAGCGCCTTGGGGGCGCCGGGGCCCATGCGTACGCCCCGGCCGGCGGCCGGGATCACGGCTGCGGTGCGGGACGGCTGCGATGCGTCTGTCATCGGTTGTACTCCGGCAGGTTTGTTTCCTTGGCCGACATGGGTATGGCCACAGCGTGCCGGGCGCGACGCTTTGACGGACCCTTCCGTGACCACTGGTCTGCGCCAGCCGTCCGGGCCCGGCACACCACAGGAGTCAGGTGGTGCTGCTGTGCGTGGGGCACCTCGTGGGAGATCCGCGGGGTGGACACGAACATGCCGCAGCGCCCGGCGACAGCACCGTGATCAAAGATGATCATGGCACGTCAGCGGGCACCGCGGCATTGGTGCGTCGTGCGTCAGGACGCGAGGACCTCGTCGAGCAGAGCCTCGGCCTTGTCTTCGTTGGTGTTCTCCGCGAGGGCGAGCTCGCTCACCAGGATCTGGCGAGCCTTGGCGAGCATTCGCTTCTCACCTGCGGAAAGACCGCGCTCACGCTCACGGCGCCACAGGTCGCGCACGACTTCGGCGACCTTGATGACATCGCCGGACGCGAGCTTCTCAAGATTTGCCTTGTAGCGGCGGGACCAGTTCGTCGGCTCTTCGGCGTACGGCGCGCGCAGCACCTCGAAGACCCGGTCGAGCCCGTCCTGGCCGACCACATCGCGCACACCGACGAACTCCGCATTGTCCGCCGGCACACGAACCGTCAGGTCGCCCTGGGCGACCTTGAGCACCAAGTAGGTCTTGTCCACGCCTTTGATCTGGCGAGTTTCGATGGCCTCGATCAGCGCGGCCCCGTGATGGGGATAGACCACGGTGTCGCCAACCTTGAACGTCATGTGACAGGTACCCCTTCCGTGGCTATCCAGGGTAACACGGATACAGCTTCTTCTGAATGGCGTTTTCGCAGGTCAGGGCATATCTCGGGGCTTGACAACAACGACAGGATCGTGCTGCGGACGGGTTCCGGAAGGGGGTATTCGCAGGTGGGAGCGGCTGCACAAGGGAAGGGAAACGGGTGCGCCACGCCGGGCCTGAGACGCTCAGGAGAGGGTGAACGTCCCGATTTGCCGGGTTCTCGACGGTGAACTTCCCCTACTCCGTTCGGCCGTCGGTCACCCGTACGGACGCTTCGGCCGGGAATCCGGAATTGATCAACGAAGTCACGCCGAAGGTATTCCCGGGAATGCTCTCCGGGGGACGGAATTGATCATCGGCGATATGTGAGCGGGCCCGTAAACGGCCGGCCCCGGACTTCGGCCCGGGACTTCCGCGTGACACCTACGGAACACCTCCGGAACACCACCCGTAACACGGCCTTGAACGGGCGCCGAACGGACGGTCGAAACGGCGGGCGAAACGGCGGGCGAAACACCGCCGGAAGGGCGGCCCGGAAGAGCCGTGACGGGTGGGCGGAAGGCATACGCGAGGGACCCCGGAGGCCGCTGTGGCGCGAAGGGGCGGGTCGGGTGCGACCTCGGCGCGGCGGCTCTGTAATCTGGCGGCGAACTGAGGTGATCTCGGACGGTATCGCGAACTCACGCGGGCCCGGCCGCCATTGCGCCGGTTCGACCGACCCGTCAACCGTCAGCCCGCACGTCCAAGGAGATGCCGCCGCCGTGAGCCTCCCCCAAACTCCGCCCGGGGGCGTCCTCCGCCTTCGCCGCGGCGCCCTCGCCGTGACCGCTGTCGCGCTGTCGTTCACCGCGCTGACCGCCTGTGGCGCGGGCAACAACGCGCAGTCCCTCGGCATCAAGCCGGACACCGCCGAGGCGACGGTCGACAAGATCATCATCCAGAACGCCAACGTGATCACCCAGCCGGAGGCCGGTGCCGCGGGTCCCGCGGTCGTCTCCGCGACGGTCTTCAACAGCGGCCAGAAGGACCAGACCATCGAGTCGGTCACCCTGGCGGGCGGGGCCGGGACCGTGAAGCTCACCCCGGCGAAGGGCTCCGGCCCGATCACCGTGCCCGCGCTGGGCTCGGTCGTGATCGGCGGCAAGGGCAACGCCACCGCGGTGATCGAGGACGGCACCGCGCTGACCGGGAACATCGGCGGCATCCAGGAGACGGTCTTCCGCCTCAGCGACACGGGCGATGTGAAGCTCAAGGCCTTCGTGGTCCCCTCGACGGAGTACTTCGAGGAGTTCGGCCCGAGCAGCCTGCCGACCCCGGCCGCCCCGGCTCCCAAGGCGTCCGGCTCCCCCTCGGAGTCCGCGAGCGGCGCGCCGGGCAGCGAGGCCACGGACCAGGCGTCCGACGCCGCCTCCGACTCCGCTTCGGACGCGCCTGCGGACTCCGCTTCGGACTCCGCCTCGCAGCCCGCGAGCTGACGGCCGCACTCGCGGCGCAACGCGTACGGGTGGGCCCCGCCGGATCTTCTCCGGCGGGGCCCACCCGTTTCCGCTGTGGGGCCCGTCCGCCCGCACCTGTGGACATGCGGACGTGCGGACGGACGGGCCCCGGGCTCGGCTACGGCTCGAACTTGTACCCGAGGCCGCGGACCGTCACCAGATAGCGCGGCGCGCCCGGGTCGGGCTCGATCTTGGCGCGCAGCCGCTTGACGTGCACGTCCAGCGTCTTGGTGTCGCCGACGTAGTCGGCGCCCCAGACCCGGTCGATGAGCTGCATCCGGGTGAGGACGCGGCCCGCGTTGCGCAGCAGCATCTCCAGCAGGTCGAACTCCTTGAGCGGCAGATCGACCTTGCCGCCGGAGACGGTGACCACATGGCGGTCCACGTCCATCCGGACGGGGCCGGCCTCCAGGGCCGCCGGGGTGACCTCCTCCGGCTCGCCCCGGCGGCGCAGCACGGCGCGGATGCGGGCGACCAGCTCCCGCGAGGAGAAGGGCTTGGTGACGTAGTCGTCGGCCCCTATCTCCAGTCCGACGACCTTGTCGATCTCGCTGTCCTTGGCGGTCACCATGATCACCGGGACATTGGAGCGGCCGCGTAGCTGGCGACAGACCTCGGTGCCCGGCAGGCCGGGCAGCATCAGGTCGAGAAGGACGAGGTCGGCGCCGTTGCGTTCGAATTCATCGAGCCCCTCGGGGCCCGTGGTCGCGACGGCGACCTCGAAGCCTTCCTTGCGGAGCATGTAGGACAGGGCGTCGCTGAATGATTCCTCATCCTCGACGACGAGCACTCGGGTCACGGAAGGACCTCCGGGGCAGGGATGTCGGTGTGTGGATCGGTGTCGTAGGGCCGGTCGTCGTACTGCTGGTCGAGGCGATCCGGGCGGCGGGTGTCGGTTCCGGTGGGTGAGCCGGTTCCGGGGTGAGGGTCGGGCACTGCGTGAGGGTGAGGATCGGTTCCGGACCCGAAGCCGAAGGCGGCTCCGGTTCCGGTTTCGGCTCCGGTTTCGCCGCCGGTCTCCGTTCCGGATCCGCTTCCGGGTTCGGATTCGGATTCGGATCCGAATTCGGCGGCCGTCGGGCCGTCCGGGCCGCCTTCGGGGGCGGAGGCCGTACGGTCGCGGGTGGAGCCCGCTTCGGGAAGCCTGAGCGTGAAGGTGGAGCCCTGGCCTTCGGTGCTCCAGACCGTGACTTCCCCGCCGTGCGAGGCTGCCACATGTTTGACGATCGCCAGACCGAGGCCGGTTCCTCCGGTGGCGCGGGAGCGGGCGGGGTCGACCCGGTAGAACCGCTCGAAGATGCGCTCGCGGTCCTTCTCGGGTATCCCGATGCCCTGGTCGGTGACGGCGATCTCGATCAGCCCGCCGAAGCCCCCGCTCTGGCCGGCCTCGCCCCCCGGGGAGGGGAGTCTGCGGGCCGAGATGCCGACACGGGTGCGGGCCGGCGAGTAGTTGACCGCGTTCTCCACCAGATTGCCCAGGGCGGCGGCGAGCTTGCCGCGGTTGCCCCAGATGTGCAGCCCGGAGGTGCCTCCGCTGGCCATGGTGATCTGTTTGGTGGAGGCGGGGTGCCGGGAGCGGTCGATGGCCTCGGCGACCAGCTCGTCCACCCGTACCGGCTCGGCGTCCTCCAGCGGGTCGTCGTTCTGCACCCGGGAGAGGTCGATCAGCTCCTGGACGAGATTGGTGAGCCGGGTCGCCTCGATCTGCATCCGCCCGGCGAAGCGGGAGACCGCCTCGGGGTCGTCGGACGCGTCCATGACCGCTTCCGAGAGCAGTGAGAGCGCGCCGACCGGGGTCTTCAGCTCATGGCTGACATTCGCGACGAAATCCCGCCGTACCGCTTCGATCCGCCGGGCCTCGGTGAGATCCTCGACGAGAAGGAGAACGAGACGGGAGCCGAGGGGGGCGACCCGGGCGGACACGGCGAGCGCCTCGCCGCGGCCGGTGCCGCGACGGGGAAGATCCAGCTCGACCTGTCGTATCTCGCCGTCCCGCCGGGTGTCGCGGGCCATCTGGAGCATGGCCTCGACCGTCAGTTTTCCGCCACGGACCAGACCCAGCGCATACGCCGCCGAGCTGGCCTTGACGACGGAGTCGCTCTCGTCGAGGACGACCGCGGAGGAGCGCAGAACGGACAGCACGGTGTCCACACCCGGCGGCAGCACCGCATCGGTGTGCAGTGAGGTGCGGGTGGGTCTGCGCTGGTCACGCTCGCTCCAGCGAAACGCCAGCATGGCGATCACGCCGGTCAGCAGACCGGCGATCGCAGCCACTGCGGCGACCGCCGCGTTCACGTCCATGCTTCCAGGTTAGGCGGGCCCGCCGACATGCTCACAGCCAATCGGGTAGCGCCCCGGGGACTCGTCGCCCAGAGTTCACCGGGGGGACGGGGCCGGTTCATATGACCGGGAGTCCCCCGACGCGTTTCGGACCGACCGTGGGACCGTGGGGGTCCGAGAGCCCCATCCGGACCTCTGTTCACAAGCAGCTGAAAGGGAACTCGATGCGGGACGCGTACCACGAGGAACTGGACTCGATCGGGGAAGGCCTGGTCGAGATGGCCAGGCTGGTGGGGTCGGCCATCGGGCGCGCCACCACGGCCATGCTCGACGCCGATCTCAAGCTGGCCGAAACCGTGATCGCCGCCGACCAGAAGGTCGACGACCTCCAGCACGATCTGGAGGCACGGGCGATCGCCCTGCTGGCCCGGCAGCAGCCGGTGGCCACGGATCTGCGGATCGTGGTGACCTCGCTGCGGATGAGCGCCGACCTGGAGCGTTCGGGTGATCTGGCCCAGCATGTGGCGAAGCTCGCCCGGCTGCGCTTCCCGGACTCGGCGGTGCCCAGGGATCTCCAGGCGACGATCCTGGAGATGGGCCAGCTGGCACAGCGGCTGATGGCGAAGGCCGCCGAGGTGATCATCACCAAGGATGTCGATCTGGCGCTCCAGCTGGAGACCGACGACGACGAGATGGATCTGCTGCACCGCGCGCTCTTCCAGCATCTGATGGACGACCGCTGGAAGCACGGCATCGAGACGGCGGTCGATGTGACGCTGCTCGGCCGCTACTACGAGCGGTTCGCCGACCACGCGGTGTCGGTGGCGAAGCGGGTGGTCTATCTGGTCACCGGCGAGCACGCGGACGAGCTCCAGGCGACGCTCCCGGCGGAGGGCGCGTAGTCCCCGCACTCGGGGACCGGGGCTGTGCCTCCGCGCGCTGTTGACGCCCCCGCGCCGGCGGGCGTCCAATGGCGGGGGCGGCCGTTCGCGCCCGCCCGGCACAGCCATGCCCCGTACACCGTGCGGGCGGCTCTCGTGCTCGCCTTCGAGGCCGACCGTACGGCTCTGTGCGGACATGTTTCGTACGTCCTGTACGGCTCGTACGCTCATGAGGAGGGCCCATGGCCGACTTCCCCACATCAGATCCCCGGCAGGAGAACCCCACCGAGGTGGGACGGCTCTCCGTCCTCGCCGCCTGCGGCTGCGGCTCGGGCTGCGGCTGCGGCTGCCAGTCCGGCGGGTCGTGCCAGTGCGGCGGCGGCTGCGGCTGATCGCGGCGGCACACCCGGAGAGGCCCTGGCCGTACCGGATCGTCTCGGTACGGCCGGGGTGTCCGGTCCTTCGGGCCGGAAACACCTTGCGGTTCCCCCCGCTTGAGTCGAAGATCATTCGAAATCCGGCACAGGATCCAGGGGGGATCATGAACTTCACTCATCGCGCCGTCGCCGCGACACTGTCCGCGACCGCGCTCACGCTCACGCTGGGAGCGCTCCCGGCGAACGCCGCCGAGGCGGGCACCGCCACCACCGGCACCACGACCGTCGAGGCTCCGCCGAGCCGTAAGGGTTACTGGCCGCTGGAATCCGCGTCCGGCGGTCTCTCACCCAATGCGCAGGCCGGTGCTCAGCCCCTGGCACTGCACGGCAATCCCTGGATCTACTGGTCCGACGGCCTCTGGGACACTCCCGCCCTGGTCGGCGGCGGAGAGCTGCGGCTCGACGGCGACGGGGACTGGGCCCAGACGGCCACGGCTCCCGTGAGCGGGGACGGCAGCTTCACGATCGCCGCCCGTGCCCGGCTGAACGCCGCCGACGGGCGGACGCAGACGGTGCTCTCCCTCCCGGGCGCGGGCGCCGACCGGATCGCCGTCCGGTACCAGCCCGCCAACGGCCGGTGGGAGGCCGTCGTGGCCACCGAGGACCGGGCTGACGCCCCCCGTGTGGTCGTCAGCGACGACCAGCGGCTGCCCAGCACCGACCCCAGCGGCTCCGGCGACCACCTCGCCGTGGTCTTCGACGCGTCCGCGGGCGAGCTGCGCCTCTATGTGAACGGGCAGCGGGCCGCGATCGGTACCGCCGCCGACACGACCTCGTGGCAGGCGACGGGCGGCCTCCAGGTGGGCCGCTCGGCGACCGGCGGGGAGCACTTCGCCGGTGCGGTCGACGAGGTCCGCGCGTACTCCGGAGCCGTCGGCTCCACCACGATCCAGCAGCTCTCGGCGCTGACCGCGCTCCCCGAGCTGTAAGAGCCCGAGGCCCGGGCCCTTGGGGCCGGGCAGCGAAATGCCCCCCGGCGGAGGAGAACTCCGCCGGGGGGCATGATCGCGTCCGGGGTTACTTCTTGCCCTGGTTCTTCACGGCCTCGATCGCCGCGGCGGCGGCGGCCGGGTCGAGGTAGGTGCCGCCCGGCTTGAGCGGCTTGAAGTCGGCGTCCAGCTCGTACACCAGCGGGATGCCGGTCGGGATGTTCAGACCGGCGATGTCCTCGTCGGAGACGCCGTCGAGGTGCTTGACCAGCGCGCGCAGCGAGTTGCCGTGGGCGGCGACCAGGACCGTGCGGCCCGCCAGCAGGTCCGGGACGATGCCGTCGTACCAGTAGGGCAGCATCCGGACGACGACGTCCTTCAGGCACTCGGTGCGCGGGCGCAGCTCCGGCGGGATGGTGGCGTAGCGGGCGTCGTCGCTCTGCGAGAACTCCGTGCCGTCCTCAAGGGCGGGCGGCGGGGTGTCGTAGGAGCGGCGCCAGAGCATGAACTGCTCCTCGCCGAACTCGGCGAGCGTCTGGGCCTTGTCCTTGCCCTGGAGCGCGCCGTAGTGGCGCTCGTTGAGCCGCCAGGAGCGGTGCACGGGGACCCAGTGGCGGTCCGCGGCCTCCAGCGAGAGCTGGGCGGTGCGGATCGCGCGCTTCTGGAGCGAGGTGTGCAGTACGTCGGGGAGCAGACCGGCGTCCTTCAGCAGCTCACCGCCGCGGACCGCCTCCTTCTCGCCCTTCTCCGTGAGGTTGACGTCCACCCAGCCGGTGAACAGGTTCTTGGCGTTCCACTCGCTCTCGCCGTGGCGGAGGAGGATCAGCTTGTACGGTGCGTCGGCCATGTGTCCGAGCCTAATGGACGGGTGTGCGGCTCTCCCTCCGCGGTCCGCGCGTCGGACGGCTCGGGCGGTCCATGGCGTTCGGCCTGGCGGGCGGCGACGTTTGACGGTCCGCGTCAATTGACTGGCCGCCGGGACGACCGGGTAAGTAACGTTCGACTTGCTGGAGCGCCACTTACATCGCCATCCGCCGAAGGTCCTGGGGGGATCCATGTCCACAGCCGGTCTGCTCGCCGGTGCGCGCCGCGCCGTTTCGGAGAGCGTGTCGGGGCTTCCCCGGGAGTTCTGGTGGCTGTGGACGAGCACCCTGGTCAATCGGCTCGGGGGGTTCGTCGCCACCTTTCTGGTGCTGTACCTCACCTCCGACCGGGGGCACTCGGCCGCGTACGCCGGACTGGTCGTCTCGCTGTACGGGCTGGGCGGGGTGGTCGCCTCGCTCGGCGGCGGGGTGATGGCCGACCGGCTGGGACGGCGGCCGACGCTGCTGATCTCCCAGGTGGCCACCGGCCTGTCCGTGGCGGCGCTGGGCTTCGTCCACCATCCGGTCGCGATCGCGGCCGTGGCGTGTCTGGTGGGCGCGGCGAGCAATGCCTCCCGGCCTGCCGTGCAGGCGATGATGGCGGACATCGTGCCGCCGAAGGACCGGGTGCGGGCGTTCTCGCTGAACTACTGGGCGATCAATCTGGGCTTCGCGATCTCCGCGGTGGCGGCGGGCTTCATCGCCGAGTACAGCTATCTGGCGGGTTTCCTCGGCGAGGCCGCGATGACGCTGGCCTGCGCGGTTCTGATCTTTGTGAAGCTGCCGGAGTCGCGGCCGGAGCGCCCGGCGGCCGGCGGGGCGGCGGAGCCGGCGGTCGGGCTGATGACCGTGGTGCGCGACGGGCGGTTCATGGGCGTCGTCGGGCTGTCGTTCCTGATCGCGCTGATCTTCATGCAGGGTCATATCGGGGTGCCGCTGGCGATGGGCCAGGACGGGCTCTCGGCCTCCGACTACGGCACGGTGATGGCGCTCAACGGGGTGCTGATCGTGGCGCTCCAGATCCCGGTGACCCGGTTCATCGAGCACCGCGATCCGCGTCGGCTGCTGATTCTCTCCTCGGTGCTGGCGGGGTACGGCTTCGGGCTGACCGCGTTCGCCGGGTCGATCGGGCTGTACGCGCTGACGGTGGTCGTGTGGACGCTGGCCGAGATCGTCAACGCGCCGACGCAGACCGGTCTGGTGGTCCGTCTCTCGCCGGTGCACGGCCGGGGGCGCTACCAGGGGATGTACACGATGACCTGGTCGGTGGCGATGCTGGTCGCCCCGCTGGTGGCGGGTGTGGTGATCGACCGGTTCGGGGCCGACTGGCTGTGGGGGATGTGCGCGGTGCTGGGGTCGGTCGCGGGGCTCGGGTACTGGGCGCTGATGCGCAATCTTCCCCAGGACGTGGCGGAGGAGCCCGTCGTGGCGGAGGTGTCCGCTTCGGCGGAGGAGCCGGCTTCGGTGGTGGAGCCCGCTTCGGTGGTAAAGCCGGTGGAGTCCGCGCCCGTCGCGGAGGCGGCGCGGAAGGCCTGAGCGGGGCGCGGGGGCTGGGGGCGCCGGGGTGTCAGGTCGCCCGGCCCTGGGCGTCGAACAGCCGCTTGACGGCGGTGTCGAAGTACGGAGTCCGGTTCCAGCCGCCGCGGTTGCGGGTGCTCATCACGCCGTTCTGCCGGCCGAGTCCCTTGGCCTCGTCGTACTCCCGGAGCCAGGGGCCGCCGCTGGCCCCGCTGCCGAAGTCGCACCGCAATTCGCTGTAGGACGCTCCGGCGGCCCGGGTCTTGCCCCGGCAGACGCGCTGGGACTTGCCCTTGCCGTGGTTCCCCGGATATCCGAAGACGGTCGTCTCCTGTTTCTGGCTGAAGTTCCAGCTGAGTCCGTGACCGCCGGTGACATTCACGAGCTTCTTGTTGTTGAGCGGCCAGGTGGTCACCATGGCCACGTCCCGTGCCAGATCACTGTGGTCGGTCCAGCCGCTGAAGGAGCGGAAATGCTTGGCCGCGAAGGTTCCGAACGGCCGGGACCCGTCGCGATAGCGGGGGACGTACGTCCAATTCCGCATCCACCGGCCCGCGGTGCCCTTGGAACCGCCGGTGTTGACGCAGTGCCCGGCGGTGACCACCATCTGCTTCGACGGGCTGTTGACGGCCGCCGCCGAGCAGACGTAATTCTTGCCGTTGACCGGGTTCTTGAAGAACACCTTCCCGACCGACGCCGTGTCCGCGACACGGGCGGCCCGCCCGCCGGGCCGTATCGCGGTCGGCGAGGCGGCCGGGGTGCTCCCGGGCCTGCCCGTGGGAACCGCCGCGCGGGCAGGTCCGGTGGGCGGCGCGGGAAGGTGGTTGTCCGCCGGAATGGCCCGCGCCATGCGCTCGGCGGTCCAGTACTTCCCGGCTTCGAGGGCTTCGGCGCGGGAGTCGACGTCTTCGCCGTTCGACAGTTCGGGAGTCGCGCCGACCGTGGACGAGCCGTCGCCCGCCATCACGGGCGATATGCCGCCGACGGGTTCGGCGACGGCGAGTTGGCCCGGTCCGAGAACCAGGGTCGTGACGGCGAACGAGGAGAGAAGAGCACGTCTCATATGGCGCAAGGGGCATCCTTTTCCGGGGTGTTGCCGAGATGCCACATCGTCCACCGAAGCGGGCCGGGACAGACAGCGCGAGCGGGGCGCGGATGAGAGCGCGCGGGGAGCGGGGAATCCCGGGCCGGCCTTTGTCCAGCGGTGCCGGCCTGTGAAGCGGGCACGCGGAACGCCATAAGCGGACGGACCGCCCGGGGAATCGATGTGGCGCAGTTCACCCTTAAAAGGGAGGGCTTCGGAATTCAGGAGTCGGCGGTCACCCGGGTCCCGGGGTGCGCCAGCGCGCAGAGGAACGCGACCGCCAGGGCGATCGCCATCCCGTAGAACACCCACTGGTTGGCCTCGGCGAAGTCCATCCGTACCGCGTGTCCCGTCTGTCCCAGCGCGGCGGTCACCGAACCGTCGCCGGTCCCCCGTCCGTCCCCGTGGCCCGCCACCGACTGGGCGATGCCGTGGGCGGCCCGGCGGGCCTCCTCCCGGGACATGCCGTCCGCGTGGAGGGTGGCGGCCACCTTGTCGACGGTGACATGGCTGAGCACCGTCCCGTACACCGCGAGCCCCACCGCCGCCGCGTAGTTGCGCGCCGTCTGGGTGATGCCGGTGACCTCTCCGTACGAGGCGTCGATCGCCCGGTTGACCGAGTCCGTCGAGGCGGGCGCGAGCAGCAGGCCGATGCCCGCGCCCGACAGGACCACATAGGGCCACTGCGCGGCGTACGAGAGGTCCGTCAGCTTGGCCGCCCACAGGGCGAATCCGGCCGTGCCGATCGCCGTGCCCAGCAGCATCGGCGGCCGGGCTCCCCGTTTGTCGAGCATCCGGCCGCCGAGCTGGGAGGCGATGACGAAGCCGAGGAAGAAGTAGAGGAGATAGAGAGCGGCCTCGTTCGGCGACTTGCGGAGCGAGACCTGCGCGTACACCGAGGCGAAGAAGAACAGCGGGACGAAGGCGAGCATCCCGAAGAACAGCACCGCCGTGTCGACGCTGAAGGCCCGGTCGCGGAAGACCCTCAGCTTGATCAGCGGATGCTCCGGGACCCGCAGCTCGTAGACGCAGAAGACGGCGAGCAGCAGCAGTCCGCCGAGGATGCAGCCCCAGGTGGCGGCGGAGCCCCAGCCCCAGCCGGCGGCCTGCTGGAGGCCCAGCACGCTCAGGCCCATGCCGGCCGCGATCAGGGCCGCTCCCCGCAGGTCGAGGCGTTCCTCGCGCGGGGTGTCGGGGATCCGGGCCAGCACCGTGAGGACGATGGCGACCACGGCCACCGGCACGTTCACCCAGAAGATGGCGCGCCAGGTCCAGGCGGTGAGCCAGCCGCCGAGCAGCGGGCCGATCGCGGTGAGGCCGCCGGAGACGCCGAAGAAGAGCGCGATCGCGCGGCCCCGGCGCTCCACCGGGAAGACCGCGGTGACCACGGCGAGCGCGGCGGGGAACAGCAGGGCGGCCCCCACACCCTGGACGGCGCGGAAGATGATCATCCAGCTCTGGGCGAAGCCGGTGGCCGGGACACAGCCGCAGAGCACGGAGGCGACGACGAAGATCAGGGTGCCGATCAGCACCATCCGGCGGTGGCCGTAGATGTCGGCCAGCCGGCCGCCGAGCGCGAAGCAGACCGCGAGGGCGAGCAGATAGGAGTTGACCACCCAGCGCATGCCGGAGGCGGTGAGTCCCAGTTCGTCGGTGATGTCCGGGGCGGCGATGGCGACGATGGTCTGATCGATGAAGGTCATCGCGACGGCGAACATCATCGCCGCGAGCGCGAGGGACTGGTTGGCGGAGCCCGAGGGCCCGGGGGGCGCCCCCTCGGCGGGAGGCGTGGCGGGGCCGGAGCCCGACCGATCGCCGATTTCACCCTTTTTGTCGCGCATGGGCAGGATTCTGCCCCGGGGTGGGGTCTCCCGCACCCAGAGCCGGGCGGGCCCGGCGAGACGGAGAGGGTCAGCCGGGCGGGCCCTGGGGGGCGGGGAGGGTCAGCCGGGCTCGGAGTCGCGGGCCGCGCCGGTCAGATGGGTGAACGCGTCCAGGTTCCTGGTGGACTCCCCGCGCGAGACCCGCCAGTCGTACTCCCGGCGGATGGCCCCGGCGAACCCCAGCTCCAGCAGAGTGTTGAACGCCCCGTCCGAGGCCTCCAGCACCGACCCCAGCAGCCGGTCCACCTCGTCCGGCGTGATCACCGAGAGCGGGAGCCGGCCGGTCAGATAGATGTCGCCGAGGTGATCGATCCCGTAACTCACCCCGTACAGCCGCAGATTCCGCTCCAGCAGCCAGCGGTGGACCGCCGGGTCGTTCTCGTCGGGGTGGCGGATGACGAAGGCGTTGACCGAGAGGGAGTGCTTGCCGACGCGCAGGGAGCAGGTGGTGGCGAGCTTGCGGGTGCCGGGGAGGGTGACCACGAAGGTGCCCGGCTCCGGGCTCTCCCAGCCGAGGTCGGCGTCCGTCAGGGCGCGCTCGATGATTTCCGTGGGCCGCCGGGCGTCAGACATGGTGGGAGCGTACCCGGCGGCGGTGTTCGTGGGTCGCCGCCGTGTAGACGTCCGCCGTGGCCGCGGCGGCGGTGTCCCAGCCGAAGGATTCGGCGTGCCGGGCCGCCTCGGCGCCCATCCGGGCGGTGCGCGGGGGGTGGGCGAGCAGCCGGTGCAGCGCCGTCGCGTAGTCGGCGGGGTCGTGGCCGTCGACGAGGATTCCGGTCTCCCCGTCGCGCACGGCGACCGGGAGCCCGCCGACGCGCGCGGCCACCACCGGGGTGCCCGCGGCCTGGGCCTCGATCGCCACCAGGCCGAAGGATTCGCTGTACGAGGGCATCACCAGCGCGGACGCGGCGCGGAACCAGTCCGCGAGCGCCTCCTGGCGGACCGGCGGATGGAAGTGGACGACATCGGCGATGCCGAGGCCCGCCGCCAGTTTCTGGAGGCCCTCGGGCTTGGCGAGACCGCTGCCGCTGGGGCCGCCGACGACGGGGACATGGAGCAGGGGGCGCAGCGAGGGATCCCGCTCCAGCAGCCGGGCGACCGCGCGGAGCAGGATGTCGGGGGCCTTCAGCGGCTGTATCCGCCCGGCGAAGAGGGGTACGAAGGCGTCCTGCGGGACTCCGAGGCGGGCGCGGGCGGCGGCCCGGCCGTCGGCGGGGCGGAAGCGGTCGAGATTCACCCCGGGGTGGACGACGGCGACCTTGGCCGGGTCCGCCGCGTAGAAGCGGACCAGTTCGTCGGCCTCCTCGGCGGTGTTCGCGATCAGCCGGTCGGCGGCGTTGACGATCTGGGTCTCGCCGATGACCCGGGAGGCCGGTTCGGGGGTGTCGCCGTCGGCCAGGGAGGCGTTCTTGACCTTGGCCATGGTGTGCATGGCGTGGACGAGGGGGACTCCCCAGCGCTCGGCGGCGAGCCAGCCGACATGGCCGGAGAGCCAGTAGTGGGAGTGGACGAGGTCGTAGTGGCCGGGGCGGTGGTGGGCCCAGGCGCGCATCACGCCGTGGGTGAAGGCGCAGAGCTGGCCGGGCAGGTCTTCCTTGGCGAGGCCCTCGTAGGGGCCGGCGTCGACATGGCGTACGAGGACGCCGGGCGCGAGTTCCACGGAGGGGGGCAGGCCGCCCGCGGTGGCCCGGGTGAAGATCTCCACCTCGATGTTGATGGCGGCGAGCCGTCTGGCCAGCTCGACTATGTAGACGTTCATACCGCCCGCGTCGCCGGTGCCCGGCTGATGGAGCGGGGAGGTGTGGACGCTGAGCATCGCGATGCGGCGCGGTCTGCGGTGCCCGCCGGGAAATCTGATCCGGGGGGGCAGGAAGCCGCTGCCGAGGCGGGAGACGTACTGGCTCACGTCGTCGTTCCTCCTCGTTCCGGCATGGGCAGAGCCGGGTTTCCACGGCCCTCAACAGCGGAGCCTTCCCTTCCATTTCCCGGGCTCCGGCACTTTGCCAAATCATTACGAACGGGGGGCGTGGTTGGTTCCCGGGGCGGGCTTCTTCGGGGCATGCCTTCCCGGGCCGGACGGAGGGGGCACAAGCCCGTCCGGTCCGGCCGTTTAGGCTCATTTCCATGAGCACCCGCCCCGTCGGCACCCCCACCCGCGGGACGACCAACCCCAACCGGCTGCGCCGGATGGACCGCTGGATCGCCGCCGCCCACGGCCCCGCGCTGCGCCGCGCCGCCCGGCCGCTCGCCGTCGACCTCGGCTACGGCTCGGCCCCCTGGACCACCCTGGAGCTGCTGCGACGGCTGCGCACCGCGGACCCGCGCTGCGAGGTCGTCGGGATCGAGATCGACCCCGCGCGGGTCGCCGCGGCGAAGCCGTACGCCGTCGAGGGGCTGAGCTTCCGCCACGGCGGCTTCGAGCTCCCCGTACCGGAGCCGCCGCTGCTGATCCGCGCGGCGAATGTGCTGAGGCAGTACGAGGAGGGCGAGGTCGCGGCCGTCTGGGCGCGGCTGTGCGGACGGCTCGCGCCGGGCGGACTGCTGGTCGAGGGCACCTGCGACGAGATCGGCCGGCGGCACGTATGGGTGGCGCTGGGGCCCGAGGGGCCGCGCACGGTGACCTTCGCGACCCGGCTGGGCTCCCTGGACCGCCCCTCCGACCTGGCGGAACGGCTCCCGAAGGCGCTGATCCACCGCAATGTGCCGGGCGAGCCGGTCCATGCCTTTCTGCGGGACTTCGACCGGGCGTGGGCGGCGGCCGCGCCGTACGCCTCACTGGGGGCGCGGCAGCGCTGGATGCGGGCGGTGCGCGAGCTGGGGAGGGACTGGCCGCTGAGGGACGGCCCGAAGCGGTGGCGGCAGGGCGAGGTCACCGTGGAGTGGGCGGCGCTGGCTCCCTCGAACGAGTGAACGTATGTACGAATGGGGAACGCCCGGGGCTCGCTGTTCGTCACCGGTGCGTGGGAGTCGACGCGGGGGCCGTCCACCGGTGGCCCTCTGTCGCTCCGGGGGCCGCCGTGGCACCATCACGGCAGCGCCCGTAAGTTACTGACGGTAATTCAGTTGGTCATCGGAGGGGGAGTCGTGAACCGACGCCGCTGTGCCATCGCCGCGCTCACCGTGCTCACCGCGCTCTGCGCACTCGCCGTGCCGGCGTCATCGGGCGTCGCGTCCGCCTCTCCCCTCCCTCCCTCCTCTTCCCTCTCTTCCCTCGCGGCGGGGGCGGCTCTCCTCCCCCGGGCCCCGGAGCCGCCGGACCGCGCCGGGGAGAGCACCGAGGACTCCCTGGACAGGGTTCGGGTGGAGATAGAGGGCCTCTACCACCAGGCGGTGTCCGCGACCGACGCGTACAACCTCGCCGAGGAGGAGGCGGAGCGGCAGTCCGCCGAGATCACCGCACTCGCGCGGCGGACGGCCGACGGCCAGAAGCGCATCCAGGAGCTGAAGGACCGCGCGGGGGCCACCGCCCGCGCGCAGTACCGGGGCGGCGGCCTGCCTGCCGAGGCGCAATTGGTCCTCACCGACGACCCCCGTCTCTTCCTGGACGGCGTCGACCGCGTCAAGCAGGGCATGAAGGCCACCAAGGACCTTCTCCGCGATCTGGAGAGGGCCCAGTCCGAGCTGAAGACCTACGCCCAGGACGCCGGGGCCCAGTGGAGAGCGCTGGAGGCCACCCGCCTCAAGCGGGACAAGGCCAAGAAGGAGATCACCGAGAAGATCGCCGAAGCGGAGGGGCTGGAGCGCCGCCTGGAGAAGAAGGAGCGCGCCCGGCTGCTGGAGCTGGAGCGGGAGGCGGCCCAGAAGGCTCAGGCGCGGTGGCTGGAGTCCCGCGAGCGCGAGCGGGCGGCGGACGGCCTCACCGCAGGCGGCGACACCACCGGGGACACTACGGGTGACACCACTGGGGAGATCGCCGACGGCCGGGAAGACGGCGCGAGCGGCCAGGGCGCCAAGGCCGTGAAGTTCGCGTCCGCCCAGCTGGGCAAGCCCTACGGCTGGGGGGACGAGGGCCCCGGATCCTACGACTGCTCCGGGCTGACCTCGCAGGCCTGGGCCTCGGCCGGGCGGACCATACCGCGCACCTCGCAGGAGCAGTGGCGACAGCTGCCCAAGGTGGCCGTCGAGGACATGCGGCCCGGCGACCTGATCATCTACCACGCGGACGCGAGCCATGTCGGTATGTACATAGGCGACGGATCGATCGTGCACGCCCCCCGGCCGGGCCGGAACGTCAGCGTCGCGGGCGCGGGCTCCATGAAGATCCTCGGAGTGGTGCGCCCCGACAAGTGACCGGGCCGGGCTGGCCCAGGCTGGTCACGGCCGGGCCCGTGGTACCGGGGTGGACGCGCGCCGTGGCGGAGCGGACACCCGCTGTGCCCAAGGGGGTGATGTTCGTCATGACAGAGCCGCCAACCGCCCGCCGATTCCCGGCATATGGCGTCAGTGCCCACTCTCCTCATTCCGCCGCGCCGGAGGCTACCGCTAGTGTCCCCGTCTGGCGGAACGTCGCTCGTCGTCCCGCCGCGCCCTCGGGGGGAGGGAAGGAACCCGGACACATGCCCGCACCCGTACCGCAGCAGCGCACCGCCCCCGCGGCGGAGACCGCCGCCACCGTCGGCGACCTCGTCCTGCTGGTGATCGAGGACGACCCGACCGGCACCTTCTCCGTACCCGAGCCCGCCGACACGGCCGGCTCCCGGATCCGTATCCGCAGCGCCCGCAACCTCACCGAGGCCGAGCGGCTGCTCACCGACGACGTCCACTGCGTCCTGGTCGACCTGGCGCTGCCCGGCGGCCCGGCCGACACCGAGCTGGGCGCGCTCCGCGAGGTGCTGCGCCTCGCCGACCGGCACGCCGTCCTGGCACTGACCACATCGGCCGACGCGGAACGCGCCGCCGAGGCCGTCCGGCTCGGGGCCCAGGACCATCTCTTCCGCGACGAGCTGGACGGCCGGCTGCTGCACCGCACCGTCAGATACGCGGTGGAGCGCAAGCGCGCCGACACCGTCCAGCGAAAGCTCGCCGAGTCACGGCTGCGCGCCCAGGAGAACGCCCGGCTGGAGCGCGGGCTGCTGCCCACCCCCCTGCTCGAAGGCTCCGATCTGCGCTTCGCCGCCCGCTACCGGCCCGGGCGCTCCCGCGCGCTGCTCGGCGGAGACTTCTACGACACGGTCCGCACCCCCGACGGCACGGTCCACGCGATGATCGGCGACGTCTGCGGCCACGGCCCGGACGAAGCGGCCCTCGGTGTGGAGCTGCGCATAGCGTGGCGCGCGCTGACCTTCGCGGGGCTGTGCGGGGACGAGCTGCTCTCGACGCTCCAGCGGGTGCTGGAACACGAGCGGGAGAGCGAGGAGATCTTCGCGACGCTGTGCACGATCGACATAGCGCCCGACGGACGGCGGGCGGGCATCTGTCTGGCCGGCCACCCCTCACCGCTGATCACCCGGGGCGGCCTGGCCGCACAGCTGCTGCCGCAGGAGAGCGGCGGCCCGGCGCTCGGCCTGCTGCCGCGCGCCCGCTGGCCCCGCCGCCAGGTGGAGCTGGGCGGGGCCTGGAGTCTGATGCTCTACACGGACGGGCTGATCGAGGGCCGCTCGGGCCCCGGCGAGAAGCAGCGCCTCGGCG
The DNA here is from genome assembly GCF_014651115.1 of Streptomyces inusitatus. Lineage (GTDB taxonomy): Bacteria > Actinomycetota > Actinomycetes > Streptomycetales > Streptomycetaceae > Streptomyces > Streptomyces amakusaensis. The sequence goes on from NZ_BMWG01000027.1 coordinate 19,911, forward strand.
ACGAGGGAATGCTGAAGATGATCAACCGCAGGCTGTCGGCGGGCCTGGAGGGCGAGGCTCTGATCGAGTCCGCGGTGTCGGAGGCACGCGAACTCAACGGCGGCGAGCTGACCGACGATGTCGCGGTCCTGCTGCTGAGCAGGGGCTGAGCGAAGGGGCTCTCCCCTGGGGAGCCCCCGGGGCTTCTACCGTCCGCCGTTGTACGGGCCGTAGGGTCCGTCGCTGCTGGAGCCGCCGCCGCGCCGTCCTCTGCCGCCGGAGACCTGCGCCAGCGCGGGCCGCACATCGACGAAGAAGACGATGGTGGCGATCAGTCCCGCGAGGGACAGGAACAGCATCGAGACGAACAGATTCACCGCGACGGTGACGCCGAGGATGACCAGCCAGAAGCTCTTGGTCTGCTTGTCCGCGGCGCGATAGGCGTCCTCACGCGCGAGGGCCGCCATGACCAGCGCGATCACGGCCGTCGTCAGACAGATCAAGTCCACGACGAGCCAGAGGGTGAACTCGAAATTCGTGCGCAACATGCTGGGCACCGCCTAGGCCTAGAGAGTGAGACAAGCGCCTCGCCGCCAACGTACCCGGAGAACGGGCCGGACACCCACAAAGGTGTCCGGCCCCGGCTCTCCCCCGCGCCTACTCGGCGGGCGGCGTGCTCTTCTTCGGGGCCGCGGCCTTGCGCTCGGCGGCCGGCTTGCGGGCCGCCGGCTTGGCCGGGCGGCCATTGGCCGCCGCGGGCCCCGCGGGCTCGGTGCGCACCCGCTCCGTCTTCACGGGCTCGGGCCGCACCGGCTCGGGCTCGACCGCGACAGCGATCTCCGTGATCTCCTCGGCCGCCTCGCCACGCCAGTTCCGCACCGTCTGCTCACCGTGCTCGGCGACCTTCTCATAGGTCTCCCGGGCCTTCACCGCGTACTCGGCGGCCACCCCGACCCCGCGCAGCGCGAGATCCTGAGCCGTCTCGCCGAGCTTCTTGAAATCGGCGTCGAACCCGCCGAAGACCTCGTTGACCTTGGCCTGCACGGTGGCCTGGGCCTCCTTGGCCTGGCTGCTCACCTTCTCCTGCACGGCCTTGGGATCCGCGTTCCGCACGGCCTCGATCCGGCCGGGCGCCTCGGCGGCGAGCTGCTCCAGCAGCGCCGGGACCTTCCGGGCCTGCTGAACGGCGAGGTCGGCCGTGCCGGCGGCGAAGTAGAGGGGGGTGGGGTCGGTGAACGTCTTGCGGAGGTCATCGGTGATGGCCATTGCTGTGGTCCTCCTGGAACGCAGTTCAGTGTGAGGGTCGACCGGCCCGGGTCTCAGCCCGCGGCGCCCGGATCATCCGTGCCGGAGTCCTTCCGCACGACGGACTCCCCGCCGGTCTTCATTTCCGTCTCCGGCTCCGTATCCGGCTCCGGCTGCTTGCTCGCGTCCGGGTCGTCCGCCCCCGGCGCGGTCTCGAATCCGTTCTCCTTGCGGAAGGACTCGTAGATCTGGAGCAGAACGGCCTTCTGCCGCTCATTTATGGACGGGTCCGCGATGATCACGGCCCGCGTCTCCAACTCGTCCCGATCCCGCTCGTCAAGAATCCCGGCCCGCACGTACAACGTCTCGGCGGAGATCCGCAGCGCCTTCGCGACCTGCTGCAACACCTCCGCGCTCGGCTTGCGCAGCCCGCGCTCGATCTGGCTGAGATACGGATTGGACACCCCCGCGGCATCGGCGAGCTGCCGAAGCGAGAGCTGAGCGTTGCGCCGCTGCTCGCGGAGGTACTCACCGAGATTGCCGACGTTGAGTGATGCCATGCCCCGATGGTGCACCACCCTTGCTAACTATTGCAAGCAGATGCTTGCAATAGTGTGTCGCGCCACAGCGGATCCGATTGTGCCTCGCAGCGATAGATGTCACTTCGCAGCGCCGCTGTCACCAGCTGGCCCGATGCGCGGGGCCCAGGGGTGCGACAGCACCTCCGCAGCCCCCTCGCCATAACCCGTAGCGCGAGGAGCCGGCACGCCGCGTCACTCGACGAGCCAGAGGACGATCACCCGGACGAGCTCCACTGGGAAAGCGCATGCACTCGAAGACCGGACACACCTCCTCCACGCCGCGCGGCGCGCGCTCCGGGCGACCACCCCGGTCCGTTCCCAGCGAAGCTGACAGGGTCCCGGAAGGCCTGCCGCATGAGCCGAATGGACCCCGCCTGAGACATCGCCACATAGCCCACGGCGAGCCTCGTCGAGGCAGCCTTAAGCGCTCGAACCACACACCCTTGCGCGCCCAAGAGGAGTAAAGTAACGCTCGGATCGCGCGAGGCGACCCCCCTCTCGCGCGCACATAGTGCGGTAGGCCATCCACAAGCGTAGGGACGGACTCCATGGCCAGCTTCCGGAGCGAGATCCGCGAAGGCGACATCCGGCGCCTCGAAGAGAAGGTCGCCTCAACCAACTACGGGGCTTACCTGCGTCGGATCACGCTGAAGCGAGTACGCGGGTTCAAAGATCGAGTTGTCAGCTTCGACTTTCCCGTCACCGCAGTAGTGGGGCCCAACGGCGGCGGCAAGACGACCATCCTCGGAGCTGCTGGCATCGCCTATAAGGACATCGCTCCGGGCGACTTCTTTGCCAAGAGCGGCAAGTACGACGCCAGCATGAAGGATTGGGTCATCGAGTACGAGATCATCGACAAGAAGCTCAACCCACGCCTTCCCCTACAGCGGACAGCGAGTTTCCCTCAGCTGAAGTGGAATCGCAAGGCGGTCGTACGTCCCGTACTTCTCTTCGGAGTGTCGCGCACAGTTCCCGCTACCGAACGCAGGGAACTCGTCAAGGCCGTAGGAAACAAGTTCGTCGCCGAAAAAGAGGTGGCTCTTTCAGCTCCGGTAGTCGCCGCAGTGGAGAAGATCCTCGCCAAGGAGATGCAGGGCTGCAACCGCCTTTCGATCGACGCGCATGGAAGGGCTACGATGTTCGCAGCCCGAAACTCCAACGGCAGCGAGTATTCCGAATTTCACTTCGGGGCTGGCGAAGCCAGCGTCATCCGCATCGTCTCGGACATCGAAGAGGCGCCCGATGGGGCAATGATCCTGATCGAGGAGATCGAGAACGGACTGCATCCCATCGCCACTCGCCGTATCGTGGAATACCTGATCGAAGTGGCCCTGCGCAAGTCGTGCCAGGTCATCTTCTCAACGCACAGTAACGACGCCTTGGACCCACTGCCGTCTAAAGCTATCTGGGCCGCCTACAACGGCGAGGTCCTCCAAGGGAAGCTGGACATCAAAGCACTTCGAACCATCACCGGCCAGATCGACGCCAAACTTGCGATCTTCGTCGAAGATGCTTTTGCCGAACTCTTGGTGACAACTGCGCTTCGTTACCACGGAGGGATCGAGCTCGATGCGGTCAAAATCCACGGAATGGGGGGAGTCGACCCCGCGATCAAAGTCAACGAGCAGCACAACCTTGACCCCACTTCGAGTTTCCCATCTGTCTGCCTCGTCGATGGGGACCAGGCGCACAAGGCGGATCCCAAGCGTCGAATCTGGACGCTGCCCGGCGAGGGAGATCCCGAGGCCCACATCTTCGACGTCGTACTAGGGCGCCTGGAGCACGTCGCTGCGAGGCTTACGGTCTCCATGCAGCTTCCGACCAGCGCGCAGGAGCGGGTCAAGCAAGTGGTTCGCGATCGAGCCTTGACTAACCGCGACCGCCATGTCGTTTTCGAACAGATCGGCGAGGACTTGGATTTCACAGCCGGAATGGTCGTCGCCAACGCGTTCCTAGCCATCTGGGCACAGGAGCGTCCAGACGAAGTCAGCACCCTTGTAGGAAATTTCGATACCCTCATCCCCAAAAGGTGAAGTCAGCCAACAACAGTCGCCCCACATGCGCGACACGCCCCACGGAGTTGCCTATAGGCAAGCGGAGTGACGGAATTCGCTATTCTGGTTCCGTGTGCGTGGCTTCGTGCGCCGACAGAACTGTGCTCGCGCCGGTATGACGGGCTCGAACTTGTGTCGGCGCGGCTGCTCGCGTTCTCCAGCGTCGCTCGTAGGACTCGCCGCCGAAGGATCGAGAGCTCATTGCCGCCCTGCTCATTGAGCGCCATACGGCGACTGTGGCGACGGATCCCCACCCAGCCGCAGTCCGCCGCCCCGAACGAACCCCTGGCTCAAGGCAGGCGGGCAGTCCGGCGTCGCGTTCGAAGGGAACGCGGGACCGCGAACGTCTGCCGTCCTGTCCGAGGCAGGCACGGGGACCGTATGGCCTTGTCCCTCGCAGCTACCCGCGACGTCCTCCGGTCCACCACCGGCGCCGCGGGGCGGACGGCGACTGCTCTGGGCTCGTCGGCGCCGCCGGCCGCCAAGAGGTGGCCGCGTCGCCCAGCACGGCCGTACGGATCGCCGTCCAGTCCTCGGCACGCCACCAGTTGAACAACTCCACCGTGCTGATCACCTTCACCGGCAGCGACTCCAGCGAGGCGACGAACTCCGGCCGCGAGTACACCTCCGCCGTTCTCTCCGACGGGTGCAGCTTGTGCTGATGGTTGACGATCAGCACACCGTCGGAGACCGGCTCGTCCGGCTGCAGCTGCGGCCAGGTCTCCAGATGCCGTTGGAGATGCCCGACGAGGTGCTCCTGCGCGGGCCCGGAAACGCCCTTGACCTCCACCAGACGCGCCGACACACCTTCGGCGCTGACGAGCAGGTCGGCTGACTTCGTACCGCCGAGCTGCTCGTCTAGATCGACGGTATGCATCCCGGCGTCGGCCAGGACCTGCGCCACCGCGTTGACCAGCTCGGAGCCGCTCCCGTACAGCAGCCCGTACCGCACCGGCTCCGCCTTCTCCTTGGCCTCCCGCAGCGTTCGCTCCAACTGGCGCTTTTCGTCGGCGTACTGCGCCTCCAGGTTGTCCAGGGTCTGCCGAGCGGTCTGTTCACCGACGCTCTGCAGATCGGGGTCGACGAAGTACGGCGACCGCGCCCTACGCAGTGCACCGGGCACGTACTCCGGCAGCGCCCGATGGACCAGCCAGCCCAGCACGTTGTCCCAGCTGGTGCCGTCCGGGATCACATACCAGCGCTGGCTGCCCGCAGGTGACGTCCATGCGGCGACTACCGGGTCCCCCAGGGCGTCGACCAGGATGGGGTCCAAAGCGCCTTCGGCAGGGTGGTCCTCAGAGCCGGAGCCATCGCCGCGCTCCAGGTGCACGCCGCGCAGGTGCAGGCTCCACCAGGGGGAGCCTTCCGGACGGGTCAGCAACCGAATCGCCAGGTCCCGGTCAGCTCCGCTCAAGTCCGGCGCGATCTGGGGTCGCGTCCCGGCGGGGAGGCGCTGCCCGCCGACGCTCGTGAAGAGATCCCCGACGTTCACGGACGCGTCGCCAGACCACAGCGAATTGTGTGTACGGTCCTCGTTGACCTGCCCGATCACCGCGAGCACGAGGGCGATCTCGCCGCGCTGGCGAGCGCCGGCAAGGAGCCGCTTCATCTCCGCGGCACCCCGGTTGTGGGAGTAGCCCGGCGACAGAGCTGCGGGGCAGTCGCTGCTCTCCGCCCCCAGCCACCGCGGCTGAAGGCCGTGGCTCGGCCAGTCCACGTCTGCCGGGACGCGCATCGGTGCAGGACGGTCCCGCCCATGCTCCTGCCACTGCCTCAACGTCCGATCCCGCTCGGATCCGGGCTCCGGCTGTCCAATGTGCACCGGCACCAAGCCGGAGACAGAACTGCTCATCGCCGCAGGCTAACACCAAGACCAGGCACCTGACCTGGGAAAAGCAGGTAACCCCTTCACCGTGAGCCAGGCACCGGAAGTGCACTAGACGGGCCCACACGCCACGGTGGTGCCGTTCAGAACACCCTTCGGGCAGAGAACCGCCCCGACGGCTGCGGTGTTCATTCCCGTTACCTCAGGACGGCGTCGCCCTGGCGGGCATCGCTTGCGGCGGCCACGGGGTGCCGAGCAACCATCTGCACAGGGCTGATCACGAACCTTTCCCCTGCGAGCGAGGCACCGTGGCCACTACGGTGACCAGGACGAACGGGGGATCAGCCAATGGAAGACGTACAGGACTTGCTGGCTCAGTACGGCCAGTGGCGCCGAGACGAGACCGCCTCGTACGACGATCGGGCCGAGCAGCTCGCTGACATCGTGACGTTGCTCCTGGGGCAGTCCGTACCCGGTGACTCCGTCCAGCGATACGACCACGAGGACGGCCCCGGGCTCATGTACGAGTTCGAGGGATGGGACTACATCCTCAGGCTCGACGAAAACGACGACGAGCTGTTCCTTGGGCGCAAGAAGCTGATCCCCACCTCGGGCGGAGCACACGGCGGGCGGTGGGCGTCCCTGGTGTGGACCGCAGATACGATCGGCGAAGATCTCGTCGCCAGGACCCGAGAGTTCGGCGGGACGGTACTGGACCGGAGCCATCTGGAGGCGGCGGCTGCTGGGATGCGCCCCTTGGCTGAACTGATCAGGGACCACTTCCGCCGACGGCAGACGAATCTGCCCCTGCTGTCCCTGCTCACCGCTGGCGGCCGCGCCCCAGACGAATGGTCGATGACGCCGACCGCACGGCTGGTGTCGCCGCCCAGCGTGAAGACCCAGACATGGGCGGGCACGAGCGCGGAACTCCTGCTCGTCGGACAGAAGCAGCAAGACCGGCCGACCGGGATGGCGCTGCTGCCCGACCAAAAAGCCCTGGTGACCACCCCCAACGGTCTGCTCGAAGTCGATACCGTCCGGGGGAACGCCCACTGGTACCTCGCCCTGCCCGGCTGCCACGGCGCACCGGTCGTACGGGAGAACGGCGCCGTCCTGGTCCTCTGCGGCTCGACCCTGGTGCGCTGGCATGACGGTCGGCTGAACGCCATCGCGGGAGGGTTCGAAGACGGCGCGGTCCTTCTTCCCGGCCCGGACGGGGAGCCGTGGGTACTGTCCGGTTCCGGCGTCACTTTCAACACCGGCCAGGGGACCCTCGCGCTCACCCGCGCCGGCGACCAGGTCGGGGACCAGGTGAGCTACCCGATCACCTTCGAAGCCTCGGTCCGATCAGCGGTCTGGCTGGACAGGCGCCGCTTCTTCCTCGCCGCCTCCGGGCACAGTGCCGTCATCGACCTCGCCCGCACCACGGACGCCGGACAGCTCAACGACTGGATCCGCACCCCCGTCTCCTACCCGGGGCACGTCCTGCCCGCAGGCACGGACAGCGTGGTTAGCGCATCGCCTGACGGCACCGGCATCGGCGTGGGCCTGCACCGCACCGAAATCACCAGCCGCACCAGCGAGCCTCTGCTGCACACCCAGCTCGGCGAGATCTTCGGACTCGTCCAGGAACCCGACGACGGCCCGGCCTACCTGCTCGCCTCACTGCCTGACAACGACCCCACCCACGTCCGGCCAGTCCTGATGCGCCTCACCGGCCACCACACATCCGCCCCCACGATGCCCCCGCCTCCTGTCGCCCCAACCATCGGCTACGAGGCGGTGAGCCAGTCAGCCCGGGGCGAGCGCCGGGACTACCGGCTCGACAGACTGCCCCTGGCCCGCGAGGGCCAAGCCGAGGTGTTCCGCGCCGAACACAAAGACACCGGCACCATCGTGGCCTTCAAGAAGCGCATCGGCAAAGGCGCGAGGGACGAACGGCGCATGCGCCGCGAGGTGGAGGCCGCCCTGAAGTTCGGCGGCAATCCGCACGTCATGCCAGTCCTCGACTTCGGCCCCGCACACGACTGGTTCGTCATGCCGCTCGCCGAGGCCACCGTCGAGGACAAGCGAACCGAACTGCAAGACCCCGCCCAGCTGCACATCCTCGTGGGTGCCGTTGCCGCCGGCCTGGCCGACGCACACCGGCACGGCTGGATCCACCGGGACATCAAGCCGTCCAACATCCTGCTCCTGGAGGGCCGATGGACGGTTGCGGACTGGGGCATCGTGCGCCGCGCCCGCGGCGAGACCAGCACCGCCGGCCTCCTGACCCGCGCTGGCATCGGCACCGAAGGTTTCGCCGCACCCGAGCTGTCCGTCGACGGCCACGACATCACCCCCGCCAGCGACATCTACAGCCTCGGACAGCTCATCGGCTGGATCTCCACCGGCACCTGGCCCCAGGCGAACGTGCCCCTACTGCCTCCGCCCGGACCGTGGTACGGCGTCGTACGCCAGGCCACCCAGCTCGACTCCGCCCAACGACCCCAGGACATCAACACCTTCCTCAACCTCGTCGAACGCGAGACGGGCTTCCAGGACGAACTCCCCATCACCCGCGCAACCCGCCTCCTCGAAGACGCGAACGAACGCGGCGACACCGCCGCAGCTGCCCAACTCCTCACCCTCGCCGCCGACCAGCCCAACTCCTACGAGCTCTACCTCGACGTGGTCACCAAGCTGAACATCCCTGACGCCACGGCCGCGCTGCTCGCCAACCCCCAGCAGACCACCGCCGTCCTGCAGGCCCTGACTGGACACGCAGCCGGAGACCGAGGCGACTGGCCCACCTGGGAGGAGGCCGATCGAGCCGTGTGGTGGCTCCTCCGCGTCGCCTGCCTCTCCGCACAAAAACACCAGTGGCCCATGCTCGACGACGCGGTCCAAGGGATGTGCGACTGGGACGGCCGCTGGGACCGGTGGGACCCGCGCAACACCATCCGAGACTGGCTGCGCACCCTGACCGGTCAGGCCGCCGCCACCGTGGCCTCCGCACTCCGCGCCCAGCCGCACGGTGCCCGCCACTACCACGAAGTGATAGACGACCGCCGCGCTGACACAGCCATCCGCAGCGCCATCCACGCTGCTCAGCGCACCTGAGCAGCGGCGGTGTCCCTGCATGGTCTGTGCTATCCACAGGTAGGAACGCGGTGAGGACTCAAGACCGGCTGGGCGAATGCCCATGACACGCTGACTGGGTTCACCTCGCCCGCGGCCCCAGCCGTCGATGCACCACTCCAGCGGACACGCCCGGCGGCGCCGTCGGGCACCCGCACTCATGTTTCTGCGGCTCCAGTGCCGCCGCTCGGCTCCGGTTCTCCTCCGGCTCAGCGGTTGGAGACTTATGTTGTCCTGCTCCCACCAGCTCGGGCGTGGGCTCGGAGACTGCCCTTGCGCCGATCCACGTGCAGCGCCGCCTGCAAGGCTGACGACGTGCCGCGGCGCATGGCGCGTAGGTAGTAGCTCGCGGCCGGGTCTCGATTGATCGACTGAAAGACGAGGGGAAAGAGGCGCTTGGTGGCTGCGTCGTGGTTCTGGATGCCAAGAAGGGTCTCGGCGATGCCGAGGACTGCGCCGGTGACAACCGCATCGTCGGGTGGAGCGGAGTAGGCCCGCGAGTGGTGGCGCTTGCCTGGCTTCGCCTGGAGATCGCGGTATGCCTTGTGCCGGCGTTCTGCTTCTGTGTCGAGGGCAGATGCAAGGCTCAGGGTGGCCGCGTAGGTGCGCCCCGTGGGCCAGGACGCGAAGATCAAGACCATGAGGGTGCGCAGGTCCATGAAGTAGTGACTGATGGAGACCGGCGTTCCGATGCTGTGCGTGGTGTCGCGGTCTGGTGCCGTCAGGAGCGTGACGAGTCGGCGCTGGACGCGAAGGAGTTCATCGCGCGACTGGTCATCCAGCGGGCCACTGCGGTCGGGGAGCGGACCGTCGAGTGAGTAGCCGCAGGCAGGGGGTTGAGCGGATCGGGCTGATCCCGCGTTGCTTCGGCACTGGGCGGGGTGCAGGCTGCCGTCTCCGGGTCGGGGGATCAGGCTTCGCGTGCGGGCGGTGAATTGCACGAGTTGGTCGCAGGCCGGGCATCGGTGCCGGAGGAAGCAACGGTGCTTGAGGCAGGCGAAGACCACGGGGAGACGCCAAAGCCGCTGCCAGGGCCCACCATGCCGTTGCTGGATCTCGCTGCCGTCGCCTGCGAGGCAGTGCGGGCAGTATCGGGTGGACCGGAAGTAGGCCCACGGGTTGTTGTTGATCACTGATCGGGTGACCTTGGCCGAGGTGTGGGTGAGGTCGAGTGGGCCGTATCGCGGGCTGAGGGAAGCCAGTCCAAGCCCGCTGACTTCGTCTGGCGTGAGCCGAGTGACCTGCGCGAATACCTGTGCCGTGTCGGCGCCCACCGCGTGCAGGAATCCCAGAGGGAGGAGCCCGGCGGGCCGCTGGGACAAGCCGGTGCGGGTGGCGATGTCGCCCGGGGCGGTGCCCAGACGGTGGGCGAGGCGCAGGACGTAGCCGGGCAGGCTCTCGTCGGCCAGAGGGGCCAGGCCGCGGGGCAGCTGGCGAGGTTCCGTGACCATGGTCACGCTCCTCCGGCGGCGCGGTCACCGCGGTCGTCGAAGACCGTGTCGCGGCCTCGGCGCCGTGGGTTGGGCCTGGCCTGGTGTGCAGGGTGAGGCTCAGCTTCAGGGATCTCGGGAATTTCGGAAGGGTCCCGGTCGGCGAGATTGCCCAGCCGGATGGGGATCGTGGCCAGCTGTTCCGGTGTGAGCATCTCGGTGCCGGATTCGATCGCTTCGCTGCTGCCGGCCTCGATGAGGCGCTTAAGCAGGCCGACGATCCCACGGGTGCGGCGGTAGAGGTACTCCGGCATCTCTCCCTCGGTGAGCATTCCGGGCCAGGCCCGGAACAGCCTGAGTCGGTCTTCGATCCCGGCCAGGTGCTCGATGAAGGCGGTCATGCCCTCGGTGGTGTCATAGTCGAATGGGTCGAGGTCGACCAGGTCGAAGCGCCGCTCGGTCTGGGTGGCGGCTGCTGGATTGTGGCTCTTGCCGGAGTGGACCGGCGGGACGATCCACTGGCCGGTGTTCGGGTCGGCGAAGCCGCCCCTGACCAAGCCCGAGCGGGGAATGTCGACGCCGATGAGGACCAGGGTGACGTTCAGGTCCATCAGCTCGCGGATGAGGTCGAGGGTGTCTTGGTCGTCTTCGCGGTGGAGGCGGAGTCTGGTGATGTCGTCCAGCAGCAACGCGGTAGTGCGATGGTCCCGCAAAGAGTCTTTAGACCGCGCGGATCAGTCCGTTGAGGGTCTTGGGGTGCGGGGCGCCGTAGAAATCGAGGATGGTCGCGCAGAGCGCTTTCGGTGTGGCCCGTACCGGGGTGCGGCAGTAGGCGACCGGGACGAAGAGGTCGCGGGTGCCTTCGACCGGGGGAGGCAGAAGCTGGTGGTGCAGGTCCCGCCAGACGTCTTCGAAGCCAGCCGCGGCGGCGCAGGCCGTTTCGGTCTTGCCGAGGTATCCGCCGCCGCTGATCATCAGGCCGTCGCGGGTGCCCGGCTCGAAGTTCAGCGCGTTGTTCCGCAGCCTGGACCGCATGAGCTTGGTGATTCTGGCGCTCATCGGGGTCTCCAGCAGCCCGATGTTCATGTGGGTGGCTGTGCGGTGGATGTCATGCAGACCTCTGCCCCGGGGGCTGAGTGCCGTGTATTCCTCCAGCGAGAGCTTCGGGGCCGGGGTGAACAGGTCCCGTTGCCTGCGCCACTGCTGCCAGCCCTCGCGGCGGGTGCGGTCCGGTGCTGATCCGGCTCGCAGGAACGGAACGATGCCGCTCTCATTTGTTCGGTCCGCCATCGGGCTGGTCCTCCTCGTCGCCCTCGGGTAGTAGGAACAGGTCGCGGTTGCGCAGGGACGTGCCGAGGGCAGGAGGCGGTGCGGGCCGAGCTTTGACGGCCTGTTCGCGACGGTGCCGCCGTGCGTCGTCGATGCTGGCGTCCGCTTCCCGGGCTCGCTCGGGCCAACGCAGTGGGGTCACCACTGTGCTGGGTGGCGCCTGGCGCGCGGTGCCAGGGCCAACTTTCGGCGGGCGGTCGCACTGGGCGGCGTCAGCCTGGGTGACCTCGCGTGTGTGCTCGGTCCGCACGGCCTTAGGCATCCGGGTCTTCCACTGGCTCACCGGAATACGGGAGCCGATCAGCTCCAGGAGGACGGGAAGTAGCTCGTCGTCCGTTCGAGGCCGCAGTCCATGGGCTTCGGCCTTCTTGAGCAGTTCGCGTACCCGTGCGTCGCCAAAGGCGGGGGCCTGCCCGCTGGGCGGCAGCCCGGTCCAGGGCAGCGGGTGCCAGTCGTGCGTGAGCGGGTCCTGGAAGAACACCGTGCGGCGGTCTCTGGGGTCGCGACGGATGATCCACTGGCCCTTGTGCTTGCCGCCGCGGGTGGAGCGCTGGCCCCGATAGGGGTCCAGGGAGCGGCTGTCGTACCAAAGTCCGAGAACCTTCACCCCGCGCCGGGGATCGATCTTCTGAACATAGTGAACGGGCAGCAGTTCGTAGAACAGGTCCGGTGACGGGATCTCCATGGCGAAGCCAGCCTGTGCGAACGAGGCCGCGAACAGCGAGTTGGGGCTGTGATCGCCTCCGAGGTCCCAGCTGGGTGCGTACTCGCCCAGCTTGCGCCGCTGCCAGACTGAGACGATCCAGGTGGCAATCAGGTGTTCCATCTCGTCGATGGTCAGCACCGCGTCGCCCTCCGGGTCAGCGCCGCGGTCGGCGGGGTCGATGCCGGTGTAACCGGGCAGCTGCTCGAACAGCAGCGTCCTGATCGCTCCGAAGGCCCGTTCGACCGCTGCCTTGTCGGTCGGCCGTAGGACGCGTGCGGGAAGGATGTTGCAGCCAAGCACCCGTTGGACGTCGACCAGGTGATGGTTGCGGTAGACCGAGCCGTGGTCGGTGGTCACGGTCTCCGGGGTGAAGAACGGCAGGCCGGCGACCTTGTGCCCGGCGAACTCGGCGACCACCGCGGCGGGCAGGCCGGGATAGGGCCACTCCAGTTCCTCGCCCCAGTCGGACCGCATGGGCAGCGGCAGCATCACGTCCCGCAGCAGCATCGCGACATCCACGGACTTGTCGGAGACCACGGTGAGGCGGAAGGCGCAAAGAGCGTGTGTATGGACGCCCATGGCGAGTGTGAGGTGGGTTCTCACCGGGTCACCGAACACGCCATCACGGACCACCACCGGCAGAACCGTGGTATCGAGCGCTACTACCTGGCCCGGACGGTGGACCAGCACGTGCCCGTTCTTAATCGGTAGTTCGGCGGACCGGGCATAGCGCTGACGGGTTCCGCCCGGCCCGAACCACTCCCGCCAGACGGCCCGCAGGGTGTTGTAACAGGGAACGGTGATGTCCCGGCTGGGGAAGGTTTCCCGTACGTACTGGTGGATCATGCGCTCGCGGGTCCGCATCGTCACCTTCGAGCGGTGGAGCGTCTCCGCCCGGACGGCGAAGATCGCCTCGCGGATCTCTTCGGTAATGCTGGGGTGGCCACCGCTCTTCCTCAGCCATCGCTCGTCGGCGCAGCCGACCAGTCCGGCCTCCCGCCGGCGCTGGTCCCACCGGATCAGGGTGCGGTAGCCGACCCGGTCCAGGCCCAACAGCTTGGCCTGCTGCCGGTCCATCGCCTTCAGCTCGGCGACCTTGGCTAGTCGGCGGTCCGTCAACGTCGTCGTGGCCGGGTCGTACTGCGCTCTCGGTTCACCCGGCCCCGCGCGCAGCGGATCCCCACTGCGAAAACCTGTCTCGACCTCCAGCAGGTGGGCCAGCCGACAGGCGGCCAGCTCCCGCCGTCCCGGCTCCAGATCCTGTGCGTTCTTCGGCTGACGCCCGCGACTGGCTCCTGGTGCCGAGGTCGTTGACGCCGGGCGACAACCGGGGTTGTTGGCGAGGAAACGGAAGCTCACGCGCTGCCGAGAGCCGTCGTCCCGGACCAGCTGCACCCGGCCCAGCTCCGGCTCGCGGCGCTCGACCGTCCACTCCGTGCCGTCCAGCACCAGCGCCGCCCCTGGAGACAGGTCCAGGACATGCGCGGCCCTCATCACTCACCACCCGCCGGGTGCACGACGACGGAGCGGTCCCCGAACGGCTCCCCCAGATCGACGCCGAGCTGCCGGTGCCAGAGGAGGTGCAGAAGCTGGGCCCGGGCCAGCGGAGGAAACGGCGCCGCGTCCGCGAGTTCGACGAACGCTGGTCGCTCCCGAGCCGCCGCCAGCAGGGTCGGTCGCAGCGCAAGTGGATCGGACAGGTGCCGCCGCTGGGAAGAGAACACGTCGACCGCTGCCGAGACGTGTTCCACCCACTCCGCCGCAACTGTGTAATGCCAGCCGCAGGCCAGTGCGACCTCGGCGGCTGCGGCGAACGCCTCCAAGTCCTCCGGCTCGATGAGCGCTCGCGGCCGTACATCGATCAGCCAGACACCGGTCCGGGTCACCGCGAGGAAGTCCGGGATGTGCCCCCGCCGCGCAGTCACCGTGTCGAACCGCAGACGCATGGGCTGCGACACCACGTCGACGAGGCCGGCCGCAAAGTCCAAAGCCAGCAGCAGACGGGCCTCCTCCAAGCTTTCGGCACCGTGATGACGCCCTGTACTGACAAGAAACTGGAGGCCAGGGCGGTGGCGTTGGGCTCGGCGCCACGAGAACCAGCGCAGGGGGTTGCCTCCGGCCACTGGCGCCTCGGCCAGATCCCGCACCATGCACGACACTTCATCGCCCGCCGTACGCCACGTCGCCGTCCAACGACGGGTCCACCCCGGCCGCAGGTCCAGTCCGCCCCGGCCCGCCGCGACGGACACAGGAACGAGCAGCTCGTCCCACCTGCACCTGTGCGACCACAACCCTCTGCTCTGGGTCTCGCCCCCGGGCGGAAGATGTACGCGAGAACGTGCTCCGTCCACAGCTCCAGCGAACCCGCACCGTTGACGAGCACGAGGAGATTCTCCGGAGCTGGTGACAACATGATTGAGAACAGCCCAGAAGTGACAACTACTGCGCGCATCCGGTGACAGAAAGCGCTGAGATCCTCGGAAAACCGCCCAGGTCAGCGGGCGTCATCGGTGACAACAATCGCTGCGAGTCACACCGATCCAGGCCGCGCCTCAGGCAACGGGCGAGTCCTGGGCGGACAGCTCTTCGGCCAGTTCCATACAGCGCAGCCGGGCCGGGGAGAAGTCGTAGGGCATCTTGCCGATGGCCTCGAACGCGCTCATGGAACCGGCCTCGCCGCCCTCTGGGTGCAGAGCGTCCCAGGCGTCAAAGAGGGCGTCGTCGGCCTCGTCCAAACCGGACTCCTCGATGACGGCCTGGAGGGCGGTTTCGAAGGCGTGCCGCTCGGCGGCCGTTCGAACCACCCGTGGATCGTCGACGGCGACGCTGTCGTCGAGTGCTTCCTCGGCCTCGTCGACGCGGTCGGAGTCCTCCCGCAGAGCGGGATGCGTGGCCAGGGCGATGAAACGGGTGGCCTGGGCGGCCGCGCCGAGCGGGCCGAAGATCCGCTCGGTGACCAGCAGAGTGTCCAGGTCCGCCTGACGCAGGGAGCCCTCGGGCAGGCTCTTGAGGCGTTCGGTGACGAAGTCGGAGAGCAGGCCCATCCGGCTGCCCTCGGTGCGCATCCGCCGCACGGCGGTCCGCTGCCGCCGCAGTCTCGCCTCCTGCTCGGCGAGGGTTTCCTCCAGCCGCTCCAGGATGCCCGCGATGCCTTCCCCGCTGTCCGCACCGGCGGAAGCGGTGCCGGTGGTGAAGGCGTCACGGATGCCGTCCAGGGCGATCCCGGCGTCGGCCATCCTGCGAATCCACAGCAGGCGGATCATGTCCTCGTACTCGTAGCGACGGCGGCCATCACCGCCCCGCTCGGGCTCGGGCAGCAGGCCGATCTGGTGGTAGTGGCGAATCGCCCGTGGCGTGCTGCCGACGAAGGCCGCCGCGTCGCCGATCCTGACCTGGCGGGGTGGCATGAAAGACGGACGCATGAGCGGGACCTCTCCTCAGGGGCTCGGGACGCGAGCCCACCGGACCACATGCCGCTACGGAAGGTGCAACCCGTACCCACGTCACAGCCCTGTGCGCAGCCACTCCGTGAGCGCCGCGAAGTCCGCGTCCGTGAGGCCGTGGCGGGGGTCGACACGGTGGAGGAGGGATCGGGCCGGGTGGTGGTTCGCCACCCAGGTCCGGTCGGTGTCGGTGATCTCGTCGTCGACCCAGATGAAGGAGCGGCCGACGGCGTGGGCGAGGAGGGGGCGGGTCTTCCAGTGGAGTCCGCCGGGCTCGTGCTCGCCGGGAGAGGGATCGGGCCAGATCACTACGGGGAGGGAGGGCAGACCGAGCAGAGGTGCGACGCATTCGTTCGCGTCGGCCATCCAGGTCGTCGCCCACACCAGCTCGCATCCCAGCGCCGTCAGCCGGGGGCCGTGCGCGGGATTGATCCTGGCCAGCAGTGGATTCCCAGTGGCTGTCGACCGCCCGGGGCCCGGGTGGTACGTCGGGTAGCCGTCCGGATACTGCTGAGGTGTCGCGCCGAAGGGGATGAGGGGGCCGTCGATGTCGAGAAAGAGAAGGGGAAGCTGCTCCGGACCGGTCACGACCGCACGATAGCGGTCCGGCGGGCGGTCAGCGCCGGCCGCCGACGAAGACGGCTTACAGGACCGCGGTCACCGCGTCGCCGGGTGGGCCGGGCGGAAAAGCGGTGGACGCACCACGTAAGGAGAACAGACTGGGGCCATGGTCGAATCGGAACCCAAGGATGTCCTTCGCTACTACCTCCAGTCCGCCAGGGACGCCCTGCTGTGGAAGCTCGAAGGGCTCTCGGAGTACGACGCGCGCCGACCGCTGACGCCGACCGGGACCAACATTCTGGGCCTGGTCAAGCATGTGGCCAGTATGGAGTTGGGCTATCTCGGCGACACCTTCGGGCGGCCGTCGGGCGAGCCGCTGCCGTGGATGGCGGAGGCGGCCGAGTCCAATGGCGACATGTGGGTCACCGCCGACGAGTCGCGGGAGGACGTGGTGGGGCTCTACCGCCGGGCGTGGGCGCACACGGACGCGACGATCGAGGCGCTGGAGCTGGAGACCGTCGGCAGGGTGCCGTGGTGGCCGGACGGCCGGGACGAGGTGACGCTGAATCATGCCGTGATCCGCATGATCGCCGATACGCACCGGCACGCCGGGCACGCCGACATCCTCCGTGAACTGCTCGATGGGGCGGTGGGGATGAATAAGAACAACACGGGCATGGCCCCGGGGGACCCGGCCTGGTGGGAGAGGCATCGCGACCGAGTGGAGAAGGCCGCTCGGGAGGCCGGCGGGGGCAGCGGCGGCGCGGCGGCGGGGGCGGCGAACCGGCCTGGCGTTCCGTCCATGACCGACCCCGAGGTCCGGGGTCTTCTCACCCGGGAACCGGAGCAGGGGAACTGACACCCGATCAGGAGTTAGGCGAAATGCCCGGAATCTACAGTAGAGATTGAGCCACCGTCAGCCATCGCTCATCGAGGGCGCGTTCGGCGTCGATACGGGTCGGAAATTGCTGAACCGGGCCCGACGGCGGGTCGTCCGGCGCCCCTGCGGCCCACCCCTGGAGGCCTGGAGCAGGAAAGAGTGCGGCCGGCGCGCCCATGTGGCCGACCGGCCGAGCAGGGTCTCCCGGGGTGGGGTTTGCCGATGAGAATGAGTCACCCGGGGCGGGTTCATCGAGAATCAGCCAAGATCAACATCTTCCTGACCAGGCGCTTTACTTGCCTTTGACCCGATGGCAAGCTGACGGTCACTTCGGCCCCAGTGGCAACACCCTCAGTTCATCTCACCCGTCTCGACGGGCGATTGGCGCTGGGCCGAATCCGGACATCTGAGTTCCCAGAAGCGGAGAGAGAATGAAGCGTCGCGTACGCAGTGCGGGGTTTGCGGTTTTGGTGGCGACGGGCATCGCCCTGACGATGTCGAGCGGCACCGCGCACGCTCAGGAGCAGCAGCCGCGCTCCGGCATTCTGTCCGGCGGTCTGATCAACATCAACGGACCGCTGATCTACAACACCGGTGACATCGACCTGATCGAGGATGTCTTCGAGCACATCAGCATCCCGATCCTGGGCCAGGCCGTGCACCAGATGTACGACTGGGCCAAGTTCGACGGCAAGCTCTTCAAGTAGCGTCATCGGGCAGCGGTCCGCGAAGGACTACGCACCCGGCAGCGGGCCCGTCCGGCCGGTCGCACTCCCGTGCGGCCCCCGGCGTCGGGCGGGCCCGGCTCGAGTGCCCCCGGCCCGGAAGGGCTCGGGGGCACTGTCAGCATCTGGGCCGGTGAGGAAACGTGGACTGGACGGGGACTAGCGGACGTCGATGCCGTCGCCGCCCGAGTTCACGGCCTGGGTGGTGGTGGTGCCGGCGAAGCTGTAGCGGTAGTCACCGTCGACGGTCGCCTTGACCGTGGTCTTCAGGTTGCCCTTCTTGTCCGTCTTCACGGTCTTGAGGGTGGAGTAGGCCTTGGTGCCCTTCTTGCGGAACTGGAGCTGCACCGACTGGTCGGTGTAGCCCGCGTACTTCTCGGTCTCCCAGTTGATACGGGTCAGCGCACCGGTGACGGTGAGGGTCTTGCCCTTCTTCACCGGCTCCGGCGAGGCGTTGACGCTGAGCTTGGCCGCGCGCTGGATGTTGAAGGACTTCACGTTGTCCTTCATGGTGAAGTCGTAGTCCTTGGCGTCCGCGGTGGCCGCGACCTTCCAGTTCGTGCCCAGGGAGTTCTTGTTCAGGTCCCACCACGGCTCAACGACGAAGGTGACCGTGCAGGTGACCGTCGTGCCGGTGCCGCACTTGGCGGTGTCCTCCTCGGCGAAGACGAAGCCGTCCTCCTTGCCGACCGCGCCGTGCCAGAGGTAGGCGTCGGCCGACGCGATACCGGAGTTGTCGCTGGCCGTGAAGCTCACCTTGAACTTCACGTTGGCGGTGCCGGCAACGACGGGCTTGCCACCGTTGACGACGACCTTCGAGATCTTGGTGTCGCCGAGCTGGACATCGTCCGCACCCTTGGCCGCGAACGCCGAACGGGGGGCGTCCGAGACGGGCTTGTCATCGGCCTGTGCGACCGGAGCGACCAGGGACGTGAGCGCCAGGGCGCCCGTTACCACGGCGGCAGATGCACGCATGCGCATATTTTTCCCAGTTCAGAGGGGGCTCCAAGACGCGACGCACGCGCCCTCTGGGTGCCCGGAGGTCTATGAGTCTGCTGACTCATCAAGTCCAGACAAGGGGGCTCTGTGAATGGTTGCATCGATGTATGAAGATTCTATGAGTGATAACGGCAGTTGAGCCGCCGAAGCCAGTCGCCACGGCCCTGAACTCGCCCCTTATCACCGGGGGATTCAGCGCCGAACCGCCCCGCGCCACGGCCGCGCTCCCCCGACCGGCCATTCTCGGCCAGCTCGCAACGCGGCGAAGGGGCACGGAGGGCCCGACACGCCGCAAAGTGTGATCACTGAGTCACTCCACGCAGTCATGCCGCACTCCCCTCCTGAGGCTTCTGAGCCTTCTGAGGCCATTCATGCCAGTACGCCCCGCCGCCCCCGGATCCCCCGGCCCCCGCCCGGCATCGACGCCGCAGCCTCCCGCCGACCCCCGGACGACCGCCGGGCGCGCCACGTCCGCTTCGGCCCGGCCGATCCCCCGCCATCAGGGACTCTCCCCTCCGGACGGCTGCTCCCGAAAGCGCTCCGGGGCGCACGCCCGCCTGCCGGCCGCCCTCGAACGGCCGCCGGAGGGGGCGACAACGCCGGTACGGGAGGCCCGGAGCGGGCGGGAAGTGGCGTGAAGGGCCCGTTGGAAGGGGTGTGACCGGTGAGTACGATGCGCCGTATTCGATCAGTCGCATGGAGTGACTCGCCGCGGGGGGCGCTCAACGCCCTCCCGTGAAGCAGCGGTTCGCAAAGCGTCGATTCGCATCCGTACCCGTAACCCGTAACTCGCAACCCGTACCCACACCCGTACCCGTACCCGTCGCCCCACCGGGCGTGCCGAGCGCGCCTCCCGTATCCGACATCCGACCAGCCTCGGACCCGGCAGGCAGATTCGACAGAGCAGAGAGGTGGCCGAAAGTGGGGCCCGAGCTGACCATTCCGCCGATCTTCTCCCCCATTCCTCCCGCCATCCACCCCCGGCACGCCGCCATAGACGCCCAGACCTCCGCCTGGGCCAAAACCATCGGCATCGGCACCGAAGAACTCCGGGCCCGGCTCGTCAGCCATGACATCGGCACCTTCTCGGCCATGATCCTTCCTGACGGCCGCGACGAAGTCGTCTCCCTCCTCTCCGACTTCATCCTCTGGCTCTTCGGCGTGGACGACGGCTGCTGCGAGGAGAGCGAGCTCGGACACCGCCCCGGAGATCTGATCGCGCTGCTGCACCGGCTGCTGCGCATCGCCCAGAACCCCGAGACACCGCTCCTCGAACGGGACCCGCTCGCGGTCGGACTCCGCGATCTGCGCGCCAGGGTCTCCCGGTACGGCACCCACAGCCAGGCCGCCCGCTGGATCGACGCGCTGCGCGAGTACTTCTTCTCCGTCGCCTGGGAGGCCGAGCACCGCCGCGCCGGTACCGTCCCCGGCCTGGACGACTACACGCTCATGCGGCTCTACGACGGGGCCACCACCGTCGTACTCCCCCTGCTGGAGATGGGCCACGGCTATGAACTCCAGCCCCACGAGCGCGACAGCCCCAGCACCCGGGCCGCCGCCGAGATGGCGTCCTTCATCATCACCTGGGACAACGACATCCTGTCCCACCACAAGGAGAGCCGGAGCAAGGGCTACTGGCTCAATGTGATCCGCGTGCTGGAGCACCACCACGGCATGGCCCCCGACGAGGCGCTGGCGACCGCCGTCGCCCAGCGCGACCGGGTGATGTGCCGGTATCTGCGGCTGAAGGACGACCTCATGGCGACCGCAGGACCGCAGTTGCGCCGCTATCTCACCAGTCTGACCCACTTCGTCCGGGGGGCGCAGGACTGGGGCATCAGCTCCGTCCGCTACACCACCCCGCACGACCCCGCCCGGTTGCCCACCTCCTTCAGCGACCGGCCCACCGACGACCGTGATCTGCCGCTGGGCATACCCGTCGTGGCCTGGTGGTGGGATCTGCCGACGCTCACCGGCGCGTCAGGAACCTGCACAGGGACGGGGACCGCCGAGCGGGTACGCCAGACCGCGCCCGTCTGATCAGAGCGCGGGCCCCGCCAGTTCGGCCGGCAGCGGCAGGCGGTGCAGAACGTCCAGGCGGGAGACGGCGCGGGTGAGGGCCACGTACAGCCGATGCGTACCGCGTGGCTCCGCGCCCACGATCGCGGCGGGTTCGACGACGACGACGTGCTCGTACTCCAGTCCCTTGGCGAGCGCGGCGGGCACCACCGTCACCCGGGCGGCGGCCGCCCCGGCGGCCTCCGGCGTCCCGGCGACGGCCGTCTCGACGCCCGCACCCGTCAGCGCCGTACGCAGGGCGCCGGTGCCGGGGCCGTCGGCGACGACCCCGATCGAGCCCTCGCGGGAGAGCGCGGCGCGCACCGCGGCGACGGTCGCGGCGGCGAGGTCGTCCACCCGGCGGACCGTCAGCTCGCCGCCCGCGCGCAGGGAGCGGGCCGGGGGCACCTCGACGCCGAGCGCGGGGAGCAGCCGGCCCGCGAAGTCCACGATCGTGGCCGGGACCCGGAAGCCGGTGGTCAGCGGGATGACGGCGGCGTCCGGGCGGCCCAGATGGGCGAGCTGCCCGGGCCAGGTCCGGGCCGCCCAGGGGGTGGTGCCCTGGGCGAGGTCGCCGAGGACGGTCAGCGAGCCGGAGCCGCCGACGCGTCTGGCGATCGCGCGGCACTGCATCGGCGAGAGGTCCTGGGCCTCGTCCACGACGACATGGGCGAAGCCCTCCGGCCGTTCGATCAGTCCGGCCAGCTCGTCCAGGAGCAGCAGATCGGCGGCGCTCCACCGCGCGGACCGGGGGGAGCGCGGCGGCCGGGCCCAGCGGATCGCCTCCCGCTCGGCCGGGGTGAGCGCGGTGTCGGCGGGGTCGGTGAGCAGCCCGGCGAGGACCTCCTCGGGCCGGGCCCCGGGCCAGACCGCGTCGACGAAGGCGGCGACCGGGCGGGCCCGCCCGATCCGCCGGGCCCAGGTCTCGCCCCGGGGCCCGGCCCGGCGCTCCGCCCGGCGGCGCAGTGCCCGGACGGCACGGCCCCGGACGCGTTCGCGGCCGACGGCGTACGGCGGGGCCTCGGCGCGCACCTCGGCGACGATGCCGGCCAGTTCGTCCCGCGGGACCCGCCAGCGGTAGGAGCCGTCGGGGACGGTGAGTTCCTCGGCGGGCGGGGCGACTCTGGCGTACAGCGCCCGGTGCAGCACCCCGGCCATGCGCGCGTCGTGTTTGACGGCCTCGGCGGCGGGGCCGTCCTGGGCCCGGGTCTCATGGGCGGCGATCTCCTCGTCGATGGTCGACTGGCGGACGCCGCTCTCGCCGAGGGCGGGCAGGACTTCGGCGATGTACGCGAGGAAGGCGCGGCCGGGGCCGAGGACGAGCAGCCCGCCGCGCCGGACGCGCTGGGGGTGGGCGTAGAGGAGGTAGGCGGCGCGGTGCAGGCCGACGGCGGTCTTGCCGGTGCCCGGCGCGCCCTGCACACAGAGGGAGCGGGTGGGCTCCGAGCGTACGAGGTCGTCCTGTTCGGGCTGGATGGTGGCGGCGATGTCGCGCATCGGGCCGAGGCGGGGGCGCTCGATCTCCCGGACCACGACGGCGCCGGGCACGGGACCCACGCCGGTGCCGGTGCCCGCGCCCACGCTGGTGCCCGTGCCGGGCAGGCTCAGCGGTTCGTCCTCGATGCCGGTGAGGTCCGCCGGTTCGCCGGTGGCGAAGGGGGCCCAGCCGAAGCGGCGGCGGACCGCGACGCCCTGGGGGTCGCGGGGGCTCGCCTGGTAGAAGGCGCGGGAGACGGGGGCCCGCCAGTCGATGACCAGGGGTGGTTTCAGGGGGTCTTCGGTGATCCGGCGGCGGCCGATGTGGTAACTCTGCCCGCTGTGGTCCCCGGCCCCGGAGGCGGCGTCGGTGGCGAAGTCCAGTCGGCCGAAGAACAGCGGACCCTCGGGTTCCGCGCGTAGTTCCTTTGCCAGACCGCGGAGATGGCGGCCGAGCACTTCGGCGTCGGCGCCGGACGCGAAGGCGTTCTCTCCCGTACGGACGGAGCGCACGGCGTCGTCGGCCATCGCGGACAGGGCGGCGCGGCAGGCCTCGTGGTGGGCGCGCTCCTGGCGCAGGGCCTGGTCCGGGGCCTGGTCCGGGACATGGCTGGGGGCATGGCTGGGGGCATGGCTGAGGTCGGTCATTGCAGCGAGGCTAGCGTAACCGAGTTACATTTTTAACCGAGTTCAGGAATTCGGCTCCAGGCCGTCCTTGAGCTGGCCGAAGGCGATCCCGGCGGCCTCCGCCGCGCCGGGGCGGACGTGGGCCGCGCTCTCCCCCGCCGCGATCCGCCGCCAGCTGTCCTCGGCGAGGATCCGCTGTACGGCGATGATCTGCCCGGCGGCCAGCCGCCCCCGGAGGCCGCCGCCGAGCGCCTCGGCGAGCGCCAGCTCCGAGCGGCCCTGGAAGGTGTGCAGCCGCGCGACCAGGCTCGGCGTCCCGTACAGCAGCCGGTGCAGGGCGAGCACCTCGGGCTCGTCATTGACCCCGGTCACCGGCTCGTACCGGTCCAGGCCCGCCAGGAAGTGGCGGTGCAGGGCGTCCAGCGGCGAGAGGCCCGGCGGCCGGCCCGCCACCACCCGGGCGGCCTCGCCCTCGTGGTCGGCCAGCCGGTGCAGCACCAGGTCCTCCTTGGCGGGGAAGTACCGGAAGAGGGTCGGCTTGGAGATCCCGGCTGCGGCGGCGATCTCGGCGACGGAGACCGGGCCGAAGCCCTTCGCCAGGAAGAGGGCGATCGCCGCGTCGGAGATCGCCTGGTACGTCTGGCGCTTCTTGCGTTCCCGCAGGCCGCCGCCCGCCTCGTCACCGCTCATGGGGCCGAGCGTACGGGGCGGCCCGGCCGCGGGTGGACCGCAGGTGGGCCGCGGGCCTCAGGCCGGGGCCCCGGTGGGGGTCTCGGTGTCGCCCCGCCGGGCGATCAGGGCGGACACACCGTCCAGGAGGATGCTCAGACCGAGGGAGAACTCCCGGTCCGGGTCGCCCGGTTCGAAGAGGACGCCGGAGGCGAGGGCCCGGGCGACGGAGGGGTAGCGGGCCGGGTCCGCGAGGCGTTCGAGGGTGCGGCCGTAGCGGCGCATGACCTGGTCGGCGGTGAGTCCGGTGGAGTCGATCGCCGCGGCGAGGTCCGCCGTCACCAGCGCCTCGTCCCGGACGAACCCGGTGACCAGCATGATCACGTACAGCTTCCGGCCCTCGTCGAGGCCGGTCTCCTCCAGGGCCGCGAGCCCCTGCTCCCACCAGGCCACCGAGTTGGGGGTGGCGGGCGGCCCGGAGACCGGGATGCGCAGGGCCCAGAGGTTGCGGCGCAGGGCGGCGCGGTGCGCCGCGGCCCAGGCCGCGATCGCCTCGCGCCAGCCGGTGCCGGGGGGCGGGGGCGGGGGCGGCGGGCCCACGGCCGCCTCCAGCATCAGGATGTACAGCTCGCCCTTGGCCGCGACATAGCGGTAGAGGGACATGGTCGAGACGCCCAGCTCCTTGGCGACCCGGCCCATCGAGACCGCGTCGAGCCCCTCCGCCGCCGCCAGGGCGACCGAGGCGGCCACGATCCGGTCCAGGCTCAGCCCGGGCCGGGGCCCCTTGGCGGGGCGCTCGCGCAGGCCCCACGCGGCTTCGATGCTGGCGGGCAGACCGGTGTCCGCGTCGCCGCTGTCTCTCATCACACCCCTCGCCCTCACCCTCGGCCGTCGGCTTGACGCCCATCCTAGTAATGCGTAACCCTTACGCAATAACGCGTATGGCATACGCAGAAGGGTTGGCCATGCATCGACGGCGCACCTCGCACACCGAACCCACCGCCCGCACCTCCTCCCGCACCTCCCGACGCACCCCCTCCTCACCAGAACCCCACCGGCCCGACGCACCGGCCATCGAGGCCATCGGCCTCCGGAAGTCCTTCGGACCCGTCCGGGTGCTGACCGGAGTCGATCTCCAGGTGGAGAGGGGCGAGGTCTTCTCCCTCCTCGGGCCCAACGGCGCGGGCAAGACCACCACCGTCCGCATCCTCGCCACGCTCACCGCCCCGGACGGCGGCCTGGCGCGCGTCGCCGGGCGCGATGTCGTCGCCGAGCGCGCGGCGGTCCGCCGCGTGATCAGCCTGACCGGGCAGTTCGCGGCGGTGGACGAGAAGCAGACGGCCGAGGAGAACCTCCGGATGATGGCCCGGCTGAGCGGTCTCTCCCGGCCGGCCGCGCGCCGCCGGGCCGCCGAGCTGCTGGAGCGCTTCGATCTGACCGCCGCCGCCCGCCGCCGGGCACAGACGTACTCGGGCGGCATGCGGCGACGGCTCGACCTCGCCGCCGGACTGGTCGGCGAACCGGAGGTGATCTTCCTCGACGAGCCGACGACCGGGCTCGACCCGCGCAGCAGGGCGGGGCTGTGGGAGGTGGTGCGGGAGCTGTCGGCGGCGGGCTCGACGGTGTTTCTGACCACCCAGTATCTGGAGGAGGCCGACCGGCTGGCCGACCGGATCGCGCTGGTCGACGGCGGCCGGCTGATCGCGCAGGGCTCGGCCGACGAGCTGAAGGCGAGGGTCTCGGGCCACCGTCTCGACCTCGTCGCCGCCGGCCCGGAGGCGTATCTGCGGATCGTCTCGCGCGTCGGCCCGGAGGCCGGGCGGCCGTGGCGGCCGTGGCGGCGGCCCGAGGGAGCGGCCCAGGCCGGACCCGTACCGGCGCACGAGCCCTGGCAGCCCCGGCAGCTCCGGCACTCCCCCGACAGCCTGACCCTCGCCCTCCCCACGGACGGCGGCGCGGACGAGGTCCGGGCGCTGCTGGACCGGGCCGACCCCGAGCGGTGCGATGTGGTCCGCTTCTCGGTGGAGCGGGCCACTCTCGACGATGTCTTCCTCGCCCTGACCGGCCGGGAGGCCGCACCCCACCAGGAGACCGCCCATGTCTGACGCCCTCGGCTCTGACGCCCTCGGCCCGATCGGCCGGACGGTGACGATGACCGGCCGCCGGATCCGGATCAGCGCCCGCGACATCGACGCCGTCATCACCTCGCTGCTGCTGCCGCTGATGCTGATGGCGGTCTTCATCTATCTCTTCGGCGGCGCGATCGACACCGGCACCGCCTATGTCACCTATGTCGTCCCCGGCGTCCTCGTGCTCTGCGCCGCCTTCGGCGGGTCCACCACCGCCATCGGGGTGACCGAGGACATGAAGGGCGGCATCATCGACCGCTTCCGCTCGCTCGGGGTGGGCGGTACGTCGATCCTGGCCGGCCATGTCGTCGCCAGCACCCTGCGCAATCTCCTCTCCACGGCGCTGGTGCTGGGCGCGGCCCTGCTGATCGGCTTCCGCCCCGACGCGTCCCCGGCCGGCTGGCTGGCGGCGGCGGGGCTGCTGACCGCCTTCGTGGTGACGATCTCCTGGCTCTCCACGGCGGTCGGACTGCTGGCCCGCACCCCCGAGGCGGCGAGCGGCTTCAGCTTCTTCATGGTCTTCCTGCCCTATCCGAGCAGCGCGTTCGTCCCGATCGACACCATGCCCGGCTGGCTGCACGGCTTCGCGGAGCACCAGCCGGTGACCCCGATGATCGAGTCCCTGCGGGGGCTGCTGCTCGCCGAGCCGGTGGGGAACGAGCCCTGGGTCGCGCTGGCGTGGTGCGCGGGGATCCTCACGGTGTCGGTGGCCGCGTCGGCGGCCCTGTTCCGGGTACGGAGCCGATGAGGCCCGCGACCCGGGCCCGGGGCCCAGAGCGGCGGCCGTCCTGGGACCCGGGCGTCACGGACCGCCCGGAGCCCCTTCAGAAGGTCCAGAAGGTCCAGAAGGTCCGGAAGGTCCAGAAAGATCCGGAAGAGTTCAGAAGGCCGCGCGGACCGCGCCGACCTCCGCGCCGCCGCCGAGCAGCGGCGAACGGCCGATCCGGGAGACCACCGGGGAGTCGACCCCCAGCAGCTCCAGCGCCCGGCCGAGCACCGGGCCCAGCGCCCGGCCCGAACCGTCGTCGATCTTGAAGGCGAGGGCCCGGCCGTCGGCGAGCGCCAGCGCCTGCACGGCCTCCGCGCCCATCTTGGCGAGCGTCCCCGGCACCTCGCGCATCAGCCAGGTGTCCGGGCGGCGGGTGCCCGCCACATACTCCGGGTGGGCCCGCATCGCGTCCGCGACCCGGCGCTCGGCCGAGCCCGGCTCCGCCAGCACCAGGGAGCGGAACCCCCGGGCGAGCCCGGTGAGGCTGATCGCCGACAGCGGCGCACCGCAGCCGTCGGTGCCGACGGCTGCGACCGGCTCCCCGGCGGCCTCCTCGACCACGGTGTGGACGAGCCGCTGGAGGGGGTGGGCGGGGTCGAGATAGCTCGCGCGGTCCCAGCCGTTGAGGGCGCAGGCCGCGAGCATCGCGGTGTGCTTGCCCGAGCAGTTCATGACGATCCTGTCGCGCACCCGTCCCGAGGCGAGATAGCTCTCGGCCTCGACCGGGTCCAGCGGCAGATCGGGCGGCGTCCGCAGCTCGTCGGCGCTCAGCCCGTGCTCGTCGAGCATGGTGCGGACGAGAGCGAGGTGGAAGTCCTCGCCGGAGTGGCTGGCGGCGGCCAGCGCGAGGCGCTCGCCGGACAGGTCGAGACCGGCCCGGAGCACGGCGGCGGCCTGGAAGGGCTTGTTGCAGGAGCGCGGGAAGACCGGGGCGGCCGGGTCGCCCAGCGCGAACTCCACCCGGCCGTCGGCGGCCAGGACGACCAGGGAGCCGCGATGGTGGCCCTCGACGAAGCCTGAGCGTACGACCTCGGCGAGGACCGGGGGTATGGCGTGGGCGGCGGTGGTCATGGTCGATCTCCAGGCGGGGTGAGAACCCGCTCCCGGAAGGATCGCTTCAGGTCAGCAGGTCGTCGACTTGGGCTTCTCCCTCACGGTACCTGCGGGCGATCTCCGCGCTGCAATCGTCGGCGGTGCGCTGGAGAAGCTGACGGCGGCCGGAGACCTGCTGCTCGTAGCGGATCAGCCGGCCCGTCCCGGCAAGCAGCTCCTCGTCCGTACGGGCACTCAGATCGGACAGCTCCACATCGGCGAGCATGTCGGAGGCGAGCCGCCGGTACTCCTCGCCGTGCGGGGGCGAGAGCGTCACATGGCGGGCCGAGGTGCGGTGCCGCGAGGGGGTGTCGGCGAGGATCTCGGAGAGCCGGTCGACGACGAGCCGGTCGACCACGAGCCGGTCCACCGGCGGGGCCGGCGGCCGGGCGCGCCGGGCCAGCTCGGCGCGGAGGATGTCGATCCGCCCGTGCAGCAGCCGCCGTACGTAGCTGAGGTCGGCCTCGTCGCGCTGGGAGTCCCGGCGCAGGGCGCGCAGCTCCGGCAGGCGCAGGGCGCGCAGATCGTACTGCGGCGGGTCCGGGAGCGCGCCCGCCGTGGTGCGCTGCTGGGGCGGGCGGGGCACCGGGGGGAGGGGGGCGGTCACCGTCGCGAGGGCGGCCGGGGCCACCGGCGGCGGGAGGGACTCAGCCGTGAAGGGACCGGCCGGCTGCCCGGTTCCAGATGTGCTCATATGCGTAATTCCGTCCCCTTGACCGGTGCGGCACCCCGCCTTTGTGCATCGTGCCACTCCGCCGCCTTCCGACGCAGGCGCTCTGCACCCGTTCAGCCCCAGATAGGTTGGTCTGTATGCGTGCGGTGGTGCAGAGAGTGGACGGCGCGAGCGTCGTCGTGACGGACGAGTCCGGGTCCGAGACGGTCGGCGAGATCGTCGGCGAAGGACTGTGTGTGCTGGTGGGGGTCGCTCACGAGGACACCCCCGAGCAGGCGGAGCGGCTGGCCCGCAAGCTCTGGTCGCTGCGGATCCTGGAGGGTGAGAAGTCCTGCTCGGACGTGAATGCGCCCTTGCTGGTGATTTCGCAGTTCACTCTCTACGGGGACGCCCGGAAGGGCCGTCGCCCCACCTGGAACGCGGCGGCCCCGGGCCCGGTGGCCGAGCCGCTGGTGGACGAGGTGGTGGCGCGGCTGCGGGAGCTGGGCGCACGGGTGGAGACGGGCAGGTTCGGCGCGAGCATGCGGGTCTCG
Source organism: Streptomyces inusitatus (assembly GCF_014651115.1). Lineage (GTDB taxonomy): Bacteria > Actinomycetota > Actinomycetes > Streptomycetales > Streptomycetaceae > Streptomyces > Streptomyces amakusaensis. Next base: position 48,814 of record NZ_BMWG01000027.1, read on the forward strand.
CTGACGAACCAGGGCCCGTTCACAGTGATATTGGACCTCTGAGCCCTTGCAGCCTTGGGGATCAGGGCTCGACGACGGTCTCCTGGGCCGCCGCCGTCTCCCCGGCCATCAGCTCCGCATCGAGCGGCACATTCCGCTTCACCAGCGCGAGCGCGATCGGCCCCAGCTCGTGATGGCGCGCGGAGCTGGTGACAAAGCCGAGCTGACGGCCGTCCTGGCCGTCGGAGGCGAGCCGTACCGGGGTGCCGGGGCCCGGCAGATGGACCTCGCTGCCGTCCAGATGGAGAAAGACCAGCCGGCGCGGCGGCTTGCCCAGGTTCTGCACCCGGGCGACGGTCTCCTGGCCTCGGTAGCACCCCTTCTGAAGGTGGACGGCGGTGCCGATCCACCCCAGCTCGTGCGGGATGGTGCGGTGGTCGGTCTCGAAGCCGACGCGGGGCCGGTGGCCCTCCACGCGCAGCGCCTCGTACGCCAGGATCCCGGCCGGCGGGCCGTGGACGGCGGCGTACTCCTCCAGCTCGGCCCGGGGCAGGAAGAGATCACGGCCGTACGCGGTCTCCCGTACGGCGGCGCCCTCCGGAGTCGTGGCGATCGAACCGGCGGGGAGATGGACGACGGCGATGTCGTCGGTGCGGTCGGCGACCTCCACCCGGTAGAAGAACTTCATCGACTCCAGGTAGGCGATCAGCGCCGGTGCGCCGCCGGGCTCGACATGCGCCCAGACCGTGGTGCCGTCGTCGACGAGATAGAGCGCGTGCTCGATGTGCCCGTTGGCGGAGAGGATCAGCGCCTCGGTGGCCTGTCCGGCCGGGAGGTCGGTCATGTACTGGGTGAGCAGCAGATGCAGCCAGCTCAGCCGGTCGTCGCCGGTGACGGTGACGACGCCCCGGTGGGAGAGGTCGACCAGCCCCTTGCCCGCCGCGAGGGCGCGCTGTTCGCGGAAGAGGTCGCCGTAGTGCGCGGCGACGCCTTCGTCGGTGCCCTCGGCGGGCACGGCGCCGGGCAGGGACAGCAGAGGGCTCTTCACGGTGGCCATGGGGAAAGCCTACGACTCGGTGGTCGAAGCCTCGGCCGTGCAGTCGCCACAACGGCCGAAGATCGCGAAGTGCTTCATGTCGGTGTCGAACCCGAAGGTCTCACGGAGCTTCGCGGTGAAGTCGGCGGCGACCTCGACATCGGCCTCGATCACACCGGTGCAGTCACGGCAGACGAGGTGGATGTGGTGATGGCGGTCGGCGAGGTGGTAGGTGGGGGCTCCATGGCCGAGATGGGCGTGGGAGACCAGGCCCAGCTCCTCCAGCAGCTCCAGGGTCCGGTAGACGGTGGAGATATTGATGCCGGAGGCGGTCTTGCGCACTTCGCGGAGAATGTCGTCCGGGGTGGCGTGCTCCAGGGCGTCGACCGCCTCCAGGACAAGCTGGCGCTGGGGGGTCAGCCGGTAGCCGCGCTGCCGCAGATCACTCTTCCAGTCGGTGCTCACCACGCCCCCAGTGTAGGCGGGAGAGGGCCTGCGGGCCGATGCCGCGAGCCGCTCCCCCCGGGGGCCGGGCCGGAAGGGCCCGGGGTGTTCCTACTTGAAGAAGGCGATTCCGTCGTCCGGGAGGTCGCCGAGGTCCTTGGCCCAGTCCGCGACCTGCTCGGGGGTGACGACCTTCTTCAGATGCGCCGACATGTACGGCCGGAGCGGAACCTCGGGGGTGGCCTTCTCGCCCACCCACATCAGATCGCTCTTCACATAGCCGTAGAGCCGCTTGCCGCCGCTGTACGGGCCGGAGGCCGCGGTGCGGGCGACGGCGTCGGTGACCAGGTCGATCTGCGGCTTCTGGTCGGCCAGCTCGCCGTACCAGATCTCCACGATGCCCTGGTCACGGACCATGACGACCTCGACCTTGCGGTCCTTGTCGACGCGCCAGTAGCCGTGCTCGCTCTCCAGCGGCCGGACCTTGTTGCCCTCGGCGTCGAGGACCCAGCTGTGCGAGACGTACTCCAGGAAGTCCCGGCCGTCGTGGCTGAAGGTCACGGACTGGCCGAAGTTGCACTTCTCGGAGCCGGGGAAGTCGGAGACGCCCGCGCCCTCCCAGGTGCCGAGGAGGAAGAAGAGAGGGACGAGGTCCGGGTTCAGGTCGGACGGAATCTCGATCATGAGCAGCTCTGGCGATCTGTAGTACGTCGGCGGGGTACGCCGTCGGGCGGTGGCAGGGGGATCCGCGCGTGCCGCTAGCGCTGGCCCTGGTACAGCTTCTTCACGGCCAGGAAGGCGAAGGCGGTGACGCCGATGCAGACCAGGACCAGCAGGGCTTCGAAGAATGCCTCAAGCACGGGTGCTCCTCGGATGAGCGGTGGGCAGGACGGCTCGACAGTGGGTCGGGGTCCGGCACCAGCCTAATGGGTGGGGGCCCGGGGATCCCGGTGAGGTCGCCCCGCCCGGCGGCCGGGGCGGCCTCGGGACGCGGCCGGGGCACGGCCGGGGCATGGGCGGGGCGCGCACTAGAGTTCGGGCATGGCGAAAAAGCTCGTGATCAAGGTGACCGCAGGCGCGGACGCGCCCGAGCGCTGCTCGCAGGCCTTCACGGTGGCGGCGGTCGCCGTGGCCAGCGGGGTGGAGGTGTCCCTCTGGCTGACCGGTGAGTCCTCGTGGTTCGCGCTGCCGGGCCGCGCTGCCGAGTTCGAGCTGCCGCACGCCGCCCCGCTGCCGGATCTGCTCGACTCGATCCTGGCGGCCGGACAGATCACCCTGTGCACCCAGTGCGCGGCGCGCCGGGAGATCACTGAGGCGGATGTGCTGGAGGGCGTACGGATCGCGGGGGCCCAGGTCTTCGTCAGCGAGATCATGCCGGACGGCGTACAGGCGCTCGTCTACTGACGGTCCGCCCACGGCCAGGCCAGGCCTGGCCTACTGACGCTCGTCCGAGCCCGGGCGGCGGCGCTTGCCGTCCAGCTCGTCCCACCACTCGTCGGACTGGGGATCGCCGGAGGGATCGTCCCACCAGCGGTCCTCCGGCCCTCGCCGGTTGGCGATCATCGCCGCGACCGGCGGGATGACCATGGCGACGACACACATGGCGACGGCCGCCGGCACCGACCAGAGGCGTACGACGGCCCAGGCGGAGACGAAGAGGAAAAGACATCCGCCCATCAGCAGGAAATAGACACGCCGACGCCGCGCGTACATGCCTCCAGGGTACGGCGCGGGGCCTGTCCCGCACCCTCCGGCGACGCACCCCGCGGGCATGCGGGGCTCCGGCGGCACGACCGAAGGGCCGCACCCCGATCCAGTGGCGTCCAACCCCCTGGGGTGCGGCCCTTCGGCCGTTCGGTGTGACCGCCGGGTTGTGTCCCGGGGTCACCCGCGATCGCGGTGCCGGCGCTCAGACCGCGATAGCGACCTCTGCCAGACCACCGGTCTGCGCGACGACCGTACGGTCCGCCGTGCCGCCCGGCACCAGGGCGCGCAGCGTCCAGGTGCCCTCGGCCGCGTAGAAACGGAACTGTCCGGTGGCCGAGGTCGGGACCTCGGCGGTGAACTCGCCGGTCGAGTCCAGCAGGCGGACGTAGCCGGTGACGGGCTCGCCGTCGCGGGTCACCTGTCCCTGGATCGTCGTCTCACCGGGCTTGATCGTCGAGGCGTCGGGGCCGCCGGCCTTCGCTCCACACATACTCTCAGCTCTCCAAATGTCCGCGGGTCGGGGTTACTTGCCGGCGCCGAGCTCGATCGGCACGCCGACCAGGGAGCCGTACTCGGTCCACGAGCCGTCGTAGTTCTTGACGTTCTCGACACCGAGCAGCTCGTGCAGGACGAACCAGGTCAGGGCCGAGCGCTCGCCGATACGGCAGTAGGCGATGGTGTCCTTCGCCAGGTCGACCTGCTCGTCGACGTAGAGCGCCTTCAGGGCGTCGTCCGACTTGAAGGTGCCGTCGTCGTTGGCGTTCTTGGACCACGGGATGTTGCGGGCGCTGGGCACGTGGCCGGGGCGCTGCGACTGCTCCTGCGGGAGGTGCGCCGGGGCGAGCAGCTTGCCGCTGAACTCGTCGGGGGAGCGCACGTCGACCAGGTTCTGGGTGCCGATCGCGGCGACGACGTCGTCGCGGAAGGCGCGGATCGCCGAGTTCTGCGGCTTGGCCTTGTACTCGGTGGCCGGGCGGGTCGGGACGGCCTCGACCAGGTCGCGGGAGTCCAGCTCCCACTTCTTGCGGCCGCCGTCGAGCAGCTTGACGCTGTCGTGGCCGTAGAGCTTGAAGTACCAGTACGCGTAGGAGGCGAACCAGTTGTTGTTGCCGCCGTAGAGGATCACGGTGGTGTCGTTCGCGATGCCCTTGGCCGAGAGGAGCTTCTCGAAGCCCTCCTGGTCGATGAAGTCACGGCGGACCGGGTCCTGGAGGTCCTTGGTCCAGTCGATCCGGATCGCGTTCGTGATGTGGTTCTTCTCGTAGGCCGAGGTGTCCTCGTCGACCTCGACAATGGCGACCTGCGGGTCATTGAGGTGGGCCTCGACCCAGTCGGCGTCGACCAGGACGTCGCTGCGGCTCATGCTGTTTCTCCTCCGGGGCAGTGTGCGGCGGGTGGTACGAAAAAACGCTGCGCGGGTACACGTCGGGAGCGGGCGTACCGCACGAGGGGCGGCCCTGATCAGAGAGGTCGAAGGGCCGGAGGGAAGAGAGCGCGGGCGCTCTCTTTCAGACGAGGCGACAGAGCATGGCGGCGACGCGGCACAGGTCGACTGCCCGCCGCTTCGTGAGATCCGCCTGTCGCTGCTTCATAGGGCCGATCGTAGGGACGGATCGGGGGCAATGTCACCGGTGTGTCGAATATTGAGACGCGATCGTCCGGTATTTGATACGAATGAGGGGCGCGCACGGCGCGAAGGGGGCGCATCGCCAGCTCACGCGCCCTACCTTCTGCCCCTCGGACAGCGTTGTCTCACCATGCGGCCATGCGGCCCGGAGGGCGCGGAAACCGGGGCCCGGCAGGGCACGCGGGGTTCTGTAATGGTCGTTCAATCCAGTAAATTCAGGAGAATGCAGACCAGGACACGGCAGCAGACGGATCCGGCATCCGACGACCGGCCCGGCACCCGGGAGCGGATCGTCCGGGCGGCCTCGACGCTGATGCAGCGGCAGGGGTACGACGGCACCGGGATCAAGCAGATCGCCCAGGAGGCCGGGGCGACCCTGGGCTCCGTCTACCACTTCTTCCCCGGCGGCAAGCAGGAGCTGGCCGTCGCCGCCGTGCACCGGGGCGACGAGGAGTTCACCGACATCCTGGGGGAGACCCTGGCCGGCGAGGGCACTCTCGCCGAGGTCCTCGGCGCGCTCACCCGGAGCCTCGCCGACGGGCTCCGGGAGTCCGGCTGGACCGACGGCTGCCCGGTCACGGCGACCTCCCTGGGGACGGCCGCCCGCTTCCCCGACATCCAGCGGGCCGCCGCCGAGGCGTTCACCCGCTGGCAGGGGCTCGTCTCCGAACGCCTGATCGCCTCGGGCACGGCCGAGGAGACCGCGCGGGAGCTGGCCGTCACCGTGATCAGCACCCTGGAGGGCGCGGAGCTGGCCGCCCAGGTCTGCCAGGACGAGCGCCCTCTGCTGCTGGCGGGCCGCCATCTCGCGGAGCTGATCGCACTCCACGAGCGGTAGCCCCCGGGGGCTCCGAGGTCTCCGGGGTGCCGCTAGCCCGCGAGGGCGACGTCCTTGCCGGTGCCCATGATCTTCAGACCGCTCTCGGTCACCTCCAGCCGGTCGAGGGCGATCCCGGCGGGCATCCCCTCGATCTTCAGCTCGTGGTCGACCGCCGCGCGAAGCTGGTCCTCGAAGCCCGACACCGGGAGCGTCGGCAGGGTGTCGGTCTTCAGCCGCAGCGCACCGGACTCGCTCAGCTCGACCGTGCTGTAGACGGTGATCTTCTGGTCCCCGAGCAGCGTCTGGATCCCGGAGTGGATCGGGAGACCCGCGCCCTTGAGCAGGTCCACCAGCGGGCCGGCCAGCTTGACCTGGTTCTTCGCGGCCCGCTCGGCCCCCGCCCAGCCGATGGAGGCGCCCTTGGGGGCGGCCTTGCTCAGATCCTCGTACGCGATCCGGGCGGAGCCCTCGGCGTCGGCGGCCACGGCGGAGCTGTAGTCCGAGCCGATCCGCACCCCGGTCAGCTCGGCCTTGATGTCGGTGATCTCGACGATCCGGCCGACGGTCTCCGTGGTGACGCCGGAGAGGGAGATGTCGACCTCGTCGAGGTTCTTGTCCATGACCTGGGTGAGGAAGGGGAAGCCCTTGATCGACACCTCGGGGGTGACGGACAGGCCCTGCCGGGCCTTGACCTTCTCGGCCACCTGGGACTCCGCGATATTGACCGCGAGACGGTCCACCCCGGTGAAGACGATGCCGAGGATCACGGCGATGATCAGAAGTATTCGCAGTGCGCGCATTGTCCGGTGTCCCCCATTGATGCGTCCGACTTCCGCGCCCCCTCCCCCGGTCCGGGGGCTCCCGGCCGACGACGCCTTCTCGGTACTCATCGACGTACGGGCACCGCCAATGGTTCCGTACACCTGTTCCGTACGGCCCGGGCGGGGGCGCTTCCGGCCCCGCCCGGGCCGCCTCGGTGCGGCTGGGTACGGCTAGGGCGCGAGAACGCGGCCCAGCAGATAGATCCCGGGCGCGGCGGCGGTCAGCGGGAGGGCCACCCCGGCCGTGAAGTGCACGAAGCGGGAGGGGTAGTCGTAGCTGGCCACCCGCAGTCCGACCAGGGCGAGCGCTCCGGCCACGAGCCCGAGCAGCGCTCCCTGGGAGCCGATGGCGGTCATCCCGCCGGCGGCGAGACCCGCGCCCGCGCCCGCCAGCAGTGCCAGCGCCATGGAGGCGACGGCGGGCAGCGGCAGCGCGCGGACCACGACGGCCGCGGCGACCGCGATGCCGCCGGTGATCACCGCGTGGTCGGCGGCGGCCAGAAAGCCGGCCGCGAGGACGGCGAGCGCCGCCGAGACGACCGTCGCCATCAGCCCCTGCATCCGCTCGTCCGCGCCCGCGGCGCTGCGCAGCTGGAGCACGAGGATGAGCAGCACCCAGATGCCGAGCGTGCCGAGGATCGCGGCGGGCGCGTGCTCCTTGCCGACCCCGAGCAGTACGGCGTCCGCGACGAGACCGCCCGCGAAGGCGAGCGCGATGCCCTGGCGGGCGGGCCACATGCCGTTCAGCCGGAACCATCCGGCGGCGGTGACCGCCTGGAGCAGTACGAGCGGGACGAGCAGCCCGTACGCGCCGATGCCCGCGCCGACCGCGAGCAGCAGTCCGAGCCCGGCGGTCAGGGCGGCGGGCTCGATGCCCGGCGGGATGATCGGCGAACGGCCCTCGGCGCGGGCGCGCTGGGCGTCGGTGATCCGGGCGTTCCCGCCCATGGTCGGGGCGCTGTAACCGGCGGGCGGCTCGGGCGCGGGGGCGGCCGGTGCCGGTGCCGGGGGCGCGTAGGCGGCCGCGGGGTTCTCGGGCGGCAGCGCGTGCGAGCCGGTACGGACGGGCGGGCCGCTCCGGACGGGCGGGAGATAGGCGGTCTCCTCGGCGGCGGGGGCCGGGGGCGCGTGGTGCTCGGGGGTTATCGTCGGCTGGTACTGGGTGTCCCAGGTCTCCCCCTCCCAGGTCTGCGCCGCGCCGTCCTGCTGCGGGGCGTAAGGGTCCTGGTACTGCTGCTGGGGCTGGGGCTGATACTGCGGCTGCCCCTGGTACTGGCCCTGATACGGGTCGTACTGTCCCTGGTACGGCTGCGGCTGGTGCGGCTGCGGTTGCGGTTGCGGCTGCTGGTGCTGCGGTTGGCCGTACGGATACTGCTGATCACTGCTCATGCTGTGGGTTCACCCTCCTGCGAACGGCGGGAGCACCTCGACCGTGCCGCCCTCGGCAAGCCGTACCGTCTCATGGTCACGGGTCCCGACGGGATCGCCGTCGACGAGGAAGGCGCATCGCTTCAGGACGCGCACCAGCTCCCCCGGGTGCCTGCGCCGGGCGGCGTCGAGCGCCTCGGCCAGCGTCGCCTCCGTGTACGGCTCCTCCGGTCTCCCGGCGGCCGCCTTGGCCGCGGCCCAGTAGCGGATCGTTCCCGCGGGCATGCCGGCTCCCTTCCCCTCGTCGGCAACCATCATGAGCCATCCGCACCGGGCGCTGCCCGGCGTACGGCCGCTTCCGGTGCGCCGTCCACGCCCTGGGCGACCCCCGCGCCACCGTCCGTGCTTCCGTGCGCCCCTCGAATTCCGGAGTCACCTGGAACCGCCGGAGCGTGCGCAAGCTCACGCCACACGCTCACAGCACGGTGTCACCGCGCGTCGATCCCGCCGTCACCCGACAGAAAGAGGACGGTACGGGTAGTTTTGTACCGGGAGCGGTCCCCGGGCGAAGAGGCGTCCACAGGGTGAAATCAGCCCTCTGGCTCAGAACGCATGTGGGCTATTGTGCTCGGGAGAGGATCCAGGGCGACGCAGCCCCCGGGTCCTTTTGTGTTTCCTGACTGTTGTTACAGACAGGTGAACCAACCGTACGAAGCAGGGCCGCAGCACCACGTCCTCGCAGCGACCGAGGAGGGAAACGACGTTATGGGTGAGCGAACCGTGCACGACCTCAAGACGACGCCCCGGGCACAGGCGGGTGGGACACGATGAGCTCCCTCCTGCTGCTGACCAACGCCCTCCAGCCGTCGGCGGAGGTGCTCCCCGCCCTCGGACTGCTGCTCCACAGCGTGCGGGTGGCCCCCGCCGAGGGCCCCGCCCTGGTCGACACCCCGGGCGCCGATGTGATCCTGGTCGACGGCCGCCGCGACCTCCCCCAGATCCGCTCCCTCTGCCAGCTCCTCCGCTCCACCGGCCCCGGCTCCCCGCTGATCCTCGTGGTCACCGAGGGCGGACTCGCCGCCGTCACCGCCGACTGGGGCGTCGACGACGTACTCCTCGACACTGCCGGACCGGCCGAGGTCGAGGCCCGGCTGCGACTGGCGATGGGCCGCCGGCAGATCACCTCCGACGACTCCCCCATGGAGATCCGCAACGGCGATCTCTCCGTGGACGAAGCCACCTACAGCGCCAAGCTCAAGGGCCGGGTCCTCGATCTGACCTTCAAGGAATTCGAACTGCTGAAGTATCTGGCGCAGCACCCCGGGCGGGTCTTCACCCGCGCGCAGTTGCTCCAGGAGGTCTGGGGCTACGACTACTTCGGCGGTACGCGAACGGTCGACGTCCATGTGCGGCGGCTGCGCGCCAAGCTCGGCCCGGAGCACGAGTCGCTCATCGGAACCGTACGGAACGTGGGCTACCGCTTCGTGGTGCCGGAGAAGGCGGAGCGGGAGGCCGCGGAGGCCGCCTCGGCCATCGCCCGTTCGGAGGAAGCCTCCGAGCAGCAGAAAGCCTCTGTACGGCCTGCCCAGAGGTAGGTCACCACGCGTAGACTGCCGCGCGTGGCCAAGGTGACGCGGGACGATGTGGCGCGACTGGCGGGGACTTCGACCGCCGTCGTCAGCTATGTCATCAACAACGGACCCAGACCGGTCGCCCCGGCCACCCGCGAGCGGGTACTGGCGGCGATCAAGCAGCTGGGGTACCGGCCGGACCGGGTCGCCCAGGCGATGGCATCGCGGCGGACCGACCTCATAGGCATGATCGTCCCCGATGCGCGGCAGCCCTTCTTCGCCGAGATGGCGCACGCGGTGGAGCAGGCCGCGGCCGAGCGCGGGAAAATGGTGCTCGTCGGGAACTCCGACTACCGCCGTGAGCGCGAGGTCCACTATCTCCGCGCCTTCCTCGGGATGCGGGTCGCCGGGCTGATCCTGGTCAGCCAGGGGCTGACCGAGCAGGCCGCGCAGGAGATCGAGGCCTGGGACGCCCGGGTCGTACTCCTCCACGAGCGCCCCGAGGGGGTCGACGACGTCGCCGTCGTCACGGACGACATCGGCGGCGCCCAGCTCGCCACCCGCCATCTCCTGGAGCACGGCAACGCCTACGTCGCCTGCTTCGGCGGCCCGGACACCACCCCGCCCGTCGGCGACCCGGTGACCGACCATGTCGAGGGCTGGCGGCGGGCGATGCTGGAGTCCGGCCGCCCGGTGGAGGGCCGCCTCTTCAAGGCCCCCTTCAACCGCTACGAGGCCTACCAGGTCGCCCTCAAGCTCCTGGCCGGCCCCGAGCGGCCCCCCGCGATCTTCTGCGCCACCGACGACCAGGCCATCGGCGTCCTCCGCGCCGCCCGCGAACTCCGTATCGACGTCCCCCGCGAACTCGCCGTCGCCGGCTTTGACGACGTCAAAGAAGCCCACCTCACCGATCCGCCCCTCACCACCGTCGCCTCCGACCGCCCCGCCATGGCCCGCGCCGCCGTCGACCTTGTCCTCGACGAAAGCCTCCGCCTCACCGGCTCCCGCCGCGAACGCGTCCGCCAATTCCCCTCCCGCCTGGTCATCCGCGGCTCCTGCGGCTGCGGCTGACGCCTTCCGGGACCCGGAGCACCCCGTACTCCGGGTCCGCGCACTCGAAGCTGTGCCCGCCGCCGTAGTGCCGGCCCCGCCCAGACCTCTGACGCGGTCTGAGCGCGAGCCGGACACATCGGCGTCCTACGCGGCGCTGGTCGTGTAACTCATCGCGCCGACCTCGGCGATCCAGGCCCAGCCGTCTCCCGGAGGGATGATCGCGACCGGGGTCTCGCAGCGGGGGTCGAGGTAGAGGGTGATGACGCGGCCGGAGTCCTCGGAGTTCTTCGCGGAGCGGGTGTCGGTGACGCGGGTACAGGTGGTGCCGACGTCCAGCAGGGGGTGGGGAGTCCCGACGTAGTTGGACAGCGGATAGCCGGTGCCTATTCCACTGGGGGGCGTGGAGGTGGCGGTCGCGGTTCCGGCGAGGGGGAGGGCCAGAGCGGCGGGGATCAGGGTGAGGGCGGAGAGGCGTCGAAGGGTCCGTAACATGGTGTCCTTTCCCATGAGTTGGGACCGGGCGGCCGCGCGGTGGACGATCGCCGGCGTACGACCGATCGCTGAGGCCACGGTAGCGCTGGGGCACTCGTGTGACTACAGGGCCTGATGGGACGGGCGGGGCAGGCGGCGGGCCCGGGATGACGGTTCGGAAATCGGAGAGAAGAGTCGAGTGAGATCTTCAGTGCCGGAGCTTTACGAGCGGATCGCGGAACGCTTTGGGGAGCTGATCCTCAATTGCCCGCCGGACAGATGGGAAGATCCGTCCCCGTGTCCTGGATGGACGGCTTGGGACGTTGTGGCGCATGTGATCTCGAATCACCGGAGGGCCATCGCAGGGCTGGACGGTTCGGGTTATTCCGCGCCCGGCCGGGGCGAGGATCTGCCTCGGGCGTGGGATGCGGCGTCGGAGGCGATCAAGGCCGCCCTGCGGGACCCGGTGAAAGCGCGCACGCTTCTGGGGGAGGAGTTCGGCTCCATGCCGTTCGAGGAGTTCGTGCGGCGGATGGCGTGTGCCGACACCTTGATCCACGGGTGGGATCTGGCGCGGGCGACCGGTCAGGACGAGGGACTGGATTCCGAGGCGGTGGCGGTGGCGACGGAAATCCTGCTGCCGGAGGACCGGGACATCAGGATGCCGCAGGCGTTCGGCGCGAAGGTGCCTTCGGCCGCCGACGCGGATGCCCGGACCAGGCTGCTGAATTTCCTGGGCCGGCAGGTGTAGGGGGAGAGAGGGGCCGCATCTGTTTATCCGGGTCCTACGGATTTCTGGTGCTGTTCTTACGGCCGCCTCAGACGGTTCTCATCTGCCGCCGGGACAGTCGTATCCATGACGGACCACTACCAGGCGCAGCCCCAGACCTACGACACCACCGCCTATCCGCCGCAGCCCGAACAGCCCCCGGCGACGCACCGGGCACAGGCGCGGGCGCGGCGGCCGATCGGGCTGTTGCTGACGGTGGCGATCGTGGCGGCGACCGTCGGGGGCGGGGTGGCGACGCTGGTCGGCGGGTTCGGTGAGACGGGCGGGGAGCGGGCGGGGGCGCCGGGTGCCGGGGTGAGTGGGACGAATGTGTCCACGAGCGGCGCGGGGACGGTGGCGGGGGTGGCCCAGGCGGTCATGCCGAGCATCGTGGAGATCAGGGCCGGGGGTGTGGCGGGGCAGTCCACGGGTTCGGGTGTGATCATCACCGGGGACGGGGAGATCATCACCAACAACCATGTGATCTCCGGCGCTGAGACCGTTCAGGTCGGTCTCAGCGACGGGAAGACCTCCACCGCCGATGTCGTCGGCACCGACCCCGGCAAGGATCTGGCGCTGATCAAGCTCCGGGGGGCGAGCGGCCTCAAGGCGGCGGCCCTGGGCGAATCGGAGAAGCTCACGGTGGGCGAGGAGGTCGTCGCGATCGGCTCGCCCGAGGGGCTGACGGGCACGGTGACCAGCGGGATCGTCTCCGCGCTCGACCGGGATGTGACGGTGGCGAAGGAGCCGGGGCAGGAGCAGCGGCTGCCGGACACCGGGTGGCCCTTCGAGTTCGGCGGGCGGCAGTTCAACGGCGACACCGGGGACTCGAAGACCACGTACAAGGCGATCCAGACGGACGCCTCGCTGAACCCGGGGAACTCGGGCGGCGCGCTGATCAATATGCGCGGCGAGATCATCGGGATCAACTCCGCCATGTACTCGCCCAGCGCGGCGGGCGAGTCGGCCGCGGGCAGCGTCGGCCTCGGCTTCGCCATCCCCGTGGACACCGTCAAGAGTGTCCTCGGCGACCTCCGCAAAGGCGACCGCTGAGCCAGGGGCCCGCGTGCGAGGCTGGTTCCATGACAACCCCGCGCGAAGGCGAACGCATCCTGATCGTCGACGACGAGCCCGCAGTCCTGGAGGCGCTCCGCCGGAGCCTCGCCTTCGAGGGGTACGGCACGGAGGTCGCCGTCGACGGCGTCGACGCGCTGGCGAAGGCGGAGGCGTATCAGCCGGATCTGATCGTGCTGGACATCCAGATGCCCCGGATGGACGGTCTGACCGCGGCCCGCCGGATCCGGAGCACGGGGTCCACGGTGCCGATTCTGATGCTGACCGCCCGTGACACCGTCGGCGACCGGGTCACCGGGCTGGACGCCGGGGCGGACGACTATCTGGTGAAGCCGTTCGAGCTGGACGAGCTGTTCGCCCGGATCCGGGCCCTGCTCAGGCGCAGTGCGTACGCCGCGCCCGCGGGCGGGGCGGCGGAGGGGGACGACGGGCACGAGGTGCTGTCCTTCGGCGATCTGCGGATGGATCTGATCACTCGCGAGGTGCACCGGGGGGCGCGCCCGGTGGAGCTGACCCGTACCGAGTTCACGCTGTTGGAACTGCTGCTGGCGCACCCGAGGCAGGTGCTCACCAGGGAACAGATCCTCAAGTCCGTCTGGGGCTTCGACTTCGAGCCCAGTTCCAATTCACTGGATGTGTATGTGATGTATCTGCGGCGCAAGACCGAGGCGGCGGGCGAGCCCCGGCTGGTGCACACGGTGCGCGGGGTGGGCTATGTCCTGCGCGCGGGCGGCGGTGAGGCGTGACGGGCCTGACCGGCCGGTTCCGTACGCTGCCCCTGAGGTCCCGGCTCGCCCTGCTGGTGGCCACCGCCGTCGCGGTCGCGGTCGCGGCCGTCTCCGTCGTCTCCTGGCTGCTGACCCGGGGTCAGCTGTACGAGGAGCTGAACACCACTCTGCGGAACACCAGCGCGCCGGTGGACATGGTCCGCCAGGCGTACGCGAGCTGCTACGACGTGCGCCCGGCCGACAGCAAGCAGTCGCCGAACTTCGCGTACACCCAGCTCGTGACGCCGAACGGCGCGCGCTGTGTCGGCCCGTACTCCGAGCCGGTGAAGGTGCGGCCCTCGGACGTGGGGGTGGCGAACGGCACTCTGAAGAGCACCCTGCACGACAGCGTCACCGACGACGGCTCTCCGGTGCGGGTGCACACCACGCTGATGGGCATCGGCGGCGGTATCAATGTCGCGGTGTCCGTCTCCCGGCCGCTGGATGAGATCAGCACCTCGCTGAACCGGCTGGCGCTGCTGCTGAGCGGTCTCGCGGGGGTCGGTGTCGTCGGCGCGGGCGCGGCGGGGCTGCTGGTCGCCCGGACCGGGCTGAGGCCGGTGGACCAGCTCACCGAGACGGTGGAGCATGTGGCGCGCACGGAGGATCTGACCGTGCGGATCCCGGCGGAGGGGGAGGACGAGATCGCCCGGCTGTCGCGGTCCTTCAACGCGATGACCGCCGCGCTGGCCTCCTCGCGGGACCGGCAGGCCCGGCTGATCGCGGACGCGGGCCATGAGCTGCGTACGCCGCTGACCTCGCTGCGGACCAATATCGAGCTGCTGGTGCGCAGTGAGCGCACCGGACGGGCGATCCCGCCGGCGGACCGGCAGGCGCTGCTGGCGTCCGTGGAGGCGCAGATGACCGAGCTGGCCTCGCTGATCGGCGATCTTCAGGAGCTGTCGCGGCCGGACGCGGTCCGGGGCGGCCCGGTGACGGTGGTGGCGCTGCACGAGATCCTGGGGACGGCGCTGGGCCGGGCGCGGCTGCGCGGTCCGGAGCTGGTCTTCGCGACGGAGATCGCTCCCTGGTACGTACGGGCGGAGCCCGCCGTGCTGGAGCGGGCGCTGGTGAATGTGCTGGACAACGCGGTGAAGTTCTCCCCGGCGGGCGGCACGGTGGATGTGCGGCTGAAGGACGGCACGCTCACCGTGCGGGACCGGGGTCCGGGCATCCCGGCCGATGAGCTGCCGCATGTCTTCGAGCGGTTCTGGCGCTCGCCGTCGGCGCGGTCGCTGCCGGGGTCGGGGCTCGGGCTCTCGATCGTGGCGCGGGTGGTCCAGCAGTCGGGCGGCGACATCCGGCTGGAGCGCGCCCCGGGCGGGGGCACCCGTGCGGTGATCCGGCTGCCGGGGGCCTCGGTGCCGCCGCCTTCGGCGCACCCCTGAGGGGGGTCGGAAAAAGTCAGCCGGTGCGTACGGCGACGGTGACGATCTCGGTGCTGTCGGCGGTGAGGGGCCCGCCGTGCCAGTCGCCGTACTGCGCCTCGATCGCGAAACCCGCCTCCGCGAGGAAGGCGTTGAGCGGGCCGGCGCCGAGGAAGCGCAGGCTCTCGCGGTCGGTGTACAGCACGGTGCCTTCGGCGTCGGCCGTCGTCTCGGTGAAGGTGACCACCTCGCCGACGACGGAGTCGACGCGGTGCCCGACGCGCAGGGCGCGGCCGTCCGGGCCCGCGATGTCACGGGCGTACGGAGGGCTCCACCGCTCCCAGGCGCGGGCCTGGGGGTGGCGGGTCTCGAAGGCGAAGCGTCCGCCCTCGCGCAGGGCGGCGCGGATCGCGGTGAGGGAGGCGCGCAGCTCCTCGTCGGAGACGAGGCACTGGAAGGCGTGGCTGGTCATCGTCGCGAGGTCGAAGGCGCGCTCCCAGCGGGCCTGTGCGGCGGTGGCCTCGGTCCATTCGACATCGGTGCGGCGGCGGGCGCGCGCCAGCGCGGCGGGGTTGGGGTCGAGGCCGGTGAGAGCGCCGCGGTGGCCGTGCTCGCGGGCGCTGTGGAGCATCAGGCCGGTGCCGCAGCCGACGTCGAGGACCGAGTCGGCGGCCATGACCAACTCGTCGTAGAAGCGGCTGGCGGGGAAGAGTCCGGCGTCCCAGGGGTTCAGCAGGTCGTACAGCTCTGCGGCGTCGTCGGCGGTGAACACCGCGCCAGTATGGGCCCCGACGGCCCCCGGCCGTGAGGGATTTGAGCAGGGGGTCCGCTGCCGGGGAGAGCGTCCGGAGGCGGTGGACCATCACCGGGTGTTCGGCTTCCCCGGGGGCGGGTCCGTCGGCGATCATGCGGGATGCTCACGGACGACTGGCACCTCACCGAAGACCTCGAAGACTTCCTCACCCACGCCGGAGAGTTCCTGCGCTCGCGGCCCGTCATGCACACCACCGCGCTGACGACGGTCGAGAAGCTGCGGACGCTCGGACCGGCCTCGTTCGGCGACGGTCCCCCCGTCCTCGGCAGGCTGGAGCGGGCGGGCGAGGTCCTCGCCGCCTTCCACCGCTTCCCCTCCGGCGGGCTGAGCGTCACCCCGCTCACCCCGGGGCAGGCCGACTCCCTCGCCGCCCATCTGGTCGCCCTCGGCCACTCGCTGCCCTCCGTCAGCGCGGAGCACGCCACCGCCACCGCCTTCGCCAGGGCCTGGCAGCGGCACACGGGCGCGGAGCCGTCCGTCCGCGTCCGGCTCCGGCTGCGCCGTCTCGCCGCGCTCACCCCGCCCGATCCGTTCCCGGCGGGCCGGGGCAGGCCCCTGGGCGAGGCGGACCACGAGGACCTCATGCGCTGGTGCCGCGGGTTCGCGGCGGACGTCGGCGAGAGCGTCACCATCGACGCGGGCACCTGGCCCGTCACCCGCTTCGCCGAGAAGCGCTACACCTTCTGGGAGACCCCGGACGGCACCCCCGTCTCCATGGCGGGCATCAATCCGACGGTCGCGGGCATGGCCCGGGTGGACCCCGTCTACACCCCGGCCCCGCTGCGCGGCCGGGGGTACGCGGCGGCCGTGACCGTGGCGGTCACCCGCGCCGCGCTCGACGCGGGGGCGACGGAGGCGGTGCTGTACACGAACGCGGCCAACGCCACCAGCAACGCCCTCTACGAGCGCGTCGGGTACCGGCCGTTCGCCGAATGGACGGTGTACAACCTCGGCCTGGCGCCGAAGGCACCGGCGGCGGGCTGAGAAACGCGGGGGAACGCGGGGAACGCGGGGAACGCGGCGGGGCGGCGAGTCCGTCGGACCCGCCGCCCCGCCTCCGTACCGTCTTCCGCCGTTACTTGACGACCGTGACCCGGCCGACGGCCGGCGGGGTCAGCGGGGCCGCGGCGCTGGAGTGCGCGGTCAGATGACCGATGAACACATCCAGGTCGGAGGCGCCGACGACCTTGTTGCGGTGCTCCTTCAGCACGGCGAAGCCGTCGCCGCCCGCGGAGAGGAACTCGTTCATCGCGACCCGGTAGGTCTTCGCCGGGTCGATGGCCTCGCCGTTCAGCCTGACGGACGAGGCGACGACGCGGTCCGCGCCGGTCTTGGTCCAGTCGAGGGTGTAGGTGAGGCCCTTCGAGCTCTGGAGGATCTTCGGGGTCTCCAGGTTCGCGCCGCTGACCTGCTGCTGGAGCGCGGTGACGAGCTGCGCGCCGGTCAGGTCGACGACGTTCATCATGTTGGTGAACGGCTGGACGGTGAACGCCTCGCCGTAGGTCACCACTCCGTCGCCCTCGGCCCCGGACGCCTTGTGCACCAGGCTCGCGCGGATGCCCTTGGAGTTCATCAGGGCGAGCTGCGCGCCGCCCTTGTCGGCGGGGGCGAAGGCTTCGAGCTGGGCGTCGGCGATGAGGTTGCCGAGGGGGCTCTCCTCGGTGGCCGAGGTCTCGATGTCGGACGCGATGTGTCCGACGGGACGGCCCGCGATCGGGCCCGCCAGAGTGGTCCAGCGGTCGATCAGCCGGGTCATGTCCGGGGCCTTGGGCACATCACGGGTGACCACGTGGTTGGCGGCCTCGACGGAGGTGCGGACCACATCGCGGGTGCGGCGGTCGTAGGTCAGCGTGGTGTCGGTGTACAGCCGCCCGGCGGAGGCTGCCGAGGTGACGGTGCGCGGCTTCCCGGAGGGGTCCGGGATGGTGCACGCGTACGCCTCGTGGGTGTGGCCGGTGACCAGCGCGTCGACCTGCGGGCTGACCTTCTTGGCGATGTCCACGATCGGGCCGGAGATGCCGTCGCCCGCGCCGGGGCTGTCGCAGTCGTAGTTGTACGAGGAGGAGGCGGGGTAGCCGCCCTCGTGCAGCAGGGCGACGATCGCCTTGACGCCCTTGCGCTCCAGGATCTTGGTGTACTTGTTGATCGACTCGATCTCGTCGTTGAACTTCAGGCCCTTGATGCCGTTGGCGTTGACGATGTCCGGGGTGCCCTCCAGGGTCACTCCGATGAAGCCGATCTTGACGCCGTTCTTCTTCCAGATGAAGTACGGGTCGAGCAGCGGCTTGCCGGACTTCTCGTGGGTCACATTGGCGGTGAGGTAGGGGAAGTCCGCGCCCTTGAACTTCTTGCCCGGCTCGTGACAGCCCGCGGTGGGGTGACAGCCGCCGTTCTGGATGCGGCCCAGTTCCTTCGCGCCGTCGTCGAACTCGTGGTTGCCCACGGAGGAGACGTCGAGGTCCAGCTTGTTCAGCGCCTCGATGGTGGGCTCGTCGTGGAAGAGCCCGGAGAGCATCGGCGTCGCGCCGATGAGGTCGCCCGCGGCGGCGGTGACGGAGTAGCGGTTGCCCTCGCGCGCCTCACGCAGATGGGTGGCGAGGTACTCGACACCGCCCGCGTCGATGGTCTTGGTGGTGCCGTCGGGGTGGGTGTGGGTGACCCGGCCGCCGGAACCGGACGGCGGCTGGAGGTTGCCGTGCAGGTCGTTGAAGGACAGCAGCTGCACATCCACCGTACGGCCGTGACCGTGGCTGCGCTCCTGTGCCTCGTGGGATCCGGCGGGCATGGCCGCGACGAGTGCGCCGACAGTGGTCAGTCCGGCGACCACGGCGAGTATCCGGCGGTTTCTGGACGAAGGGCCCGTCCTGTGCGGTCTGGCTGACATCGCTCCCCTTGGTGGTTGCGCGGTGGATATGTGTGCTGCGAGCGCAGCCTAGGGTCAACGCGCGTAGCGCGACAGAGGAATGAGATGACGATCCGGTTGCCTTCGCGGCTACTTTCGGTCAAATCCGCCTTTTCGGCCAACGACTGTCTTCGGCCATTCGGCGGCGCGCCCGGTGGAGCGATCAACCCTCCCGCCCCCTCACGCGGTCACTTCAGGCGATGCCGGTCCGAGGCGGCCGCCCCGGCCCGCGGTCACAGTTCACCCGGGGAGCCGTCCGGCCCGGCAGCGGGGGCGGTACCCCGGCGGAGTTGAGGAGCACAGCAGATGGCAGCACGGCGCATGACCCGTACTCGTACCCGTACTCACACCCGTACCGGAACGGTCGGACTTCTGGCGGCGGCGGTGGCGGCCACCGCCTTCGCCGCCCCGGCCCAGGCACAGGACCAGCCCTCGAAGGCCCCCCGGCACACCGCCACCCAGCAGGCGATGGACGCCATCGTGGCGAGCGGCATCCCGGGGATGCTGGCCGAGAGCCGGGACGGACAGCGGGTCTGGAAGGGCACCTCGGGCGTCGGAAATCTGAAGACCGGCAAGCCGCGCGGCAAGAACGACCGCTTCCGGATCGCCAGCATCACCAAGACCTTCGTCGCCACCGTGCTGCTCCAGCTGGAGGCCGAGGGCAGACTCGACCTCGACGACACCGTGGAGAAGCACCTCCCCGGCGTGGTCAGCGGCAATGGCCACGACGGCAGCAAGATCAGTGTGCGGCAGCTGCTCAACCACACCAGCGGGATCTACGAGTACCTCCAGGTGCCGGAGTACCACAACAAGTACCTCATCGGCGACGGCTTCCTGAAGCACCGCTACGACTACCGGTCACCGCGGGTCGCGGTCGACGCCGCCATGTCCCACCGGCCGGACTTCGCGCCCGGCACCGCCTACGCGTACTCCAACACCAACTACGTCCTGGCCGGGCTGATCATCGAGAAGGTGACCCGGGACTCGTACGAGAACCAGGTCCGGAAGAGGATCATCGAGCCGCTCGGGCTGAAGGCCACCACCGTCCCCGGGAACAGCTCGCTGATGCCGAAGCCGAGCAGCCGGGCCTACTCGGTGCTGTTCCTCGACCCGGCCACCGCCAAGGTGCACGACGCCACCCTCCAGAACGCCTCCCAGTCCTGGGCGGACGGCGACATGATCTCCAGCGCGGGCGATCTGAACCGCTTCTTCCGCGCGCTGCTCCGCGGCGAACTGCTGC
The DNA here is from genome assembly GCF_014651115.1 of Streptomyces inusitatus. Taxonomy (GTDB): domain Bacteria; phylum Actinomycetota; class Actinomycetes; order Streptomycetales; family Streptomycetaceae; genus Streptomyces; species Streptomyces amakusaensis. Next base: position 68,644 of record NZ_BMWG01000027.1, read on the forward strand.
CCGCCGAGCAGCTCAGGGCGATGAAGACGACCACCGCCCACTCCGACGACGGCACCTCCGCCTACGGGCTGGGCCTGGGCCGGGAGAAGACCAGCTGCGGCATCGAGCTGTGGGGGCACAGCGGCGGCTGGATCGGCTCGCTCTCCAACGCCCTCTCCACGGAGGACGGAAGCCGTCAGCTCGTCTACAACCTGAACGGCGACTGGGCGAGGCCCGGGGTCGCGGACCCGGTGGAGGCCGAGTTCTGCGGCAGCGGCGTCCCCAAGGGCGGTGCCAAGGGCTTCGCGCCCCTCGCGCCCCTCGCGCCCCTCGCGCCCCTCGCCCACCTGACCCGATGACATCCACCGGCACCACCGAAGGAAGAAGGAGTCAGCACGGCATGAGCACAAAAACACGGGAGCAGGCGCGTACGGGTGTGGTGGGCCTCCTCGCCGCGGCGGTGGCGGTCACCGCCTTCGCCGCCCCGGCCCAGGCACAGGACCAGTCCTCGAAGGCCCCCCGGCACACCGCCACCCAGCAGGCGATGGACGCCATCGTGGCGGGCGGCATCCCCGGAGTGGTCGCCCAGAGCCGAGACGGACAGCGGGTCTGGAAGGGCACCTCGGGCGTCGGAAACCGCGAGACGGGCAAGGCACGCGGCAAGAACGACCGCTTCCGGATCGCCAGCATCACCAAGACCTTCGTCGCCACCGTGCTGTTGCAGATGGAGGCCGAGGGCAAGCTCGACCTCGACGACACCGTGGAGAAGCACCTCCCCGGCGTGGTCAGCGGCAACGGCAACGACGGCAACAAGATCACCGTACGACAGCTGCTCAACCACACCAGCGGGATCTTCAACTACACCTCGGACCCGGAGTACGGCGCGAAGTACCTCATCGGGGAGAGCTTCCTCCAACACCGCTACGACACCCTGACGCCCGAGTTCCATGTCTCGGTGGCCATGAAGCACCGGCCGGGCTTCGAGCCCGGCACCTCCTTCTCGTACTCCAACACCAACTACGTCCTGTCCGGGCTGATCATCGAGAAGGTCGGCGGCAACACCTATGAGCACGAGGTGTCCGAGCGGATCATCAAGCCGCTCGGGCTGAAGGCCACCAGCCAGCCCGGCGACAGCCCCCATATGCCCCGGCCGAGCGGACGGGCGTACTCGAAGCTGTTCGTCGACCAGCCCAACGCCAAGATCCACGACGTCACCGAGATGAACGGCTCCCAGGGCTGGGCGGACGGCGACATCATCTCCACCGCCGGAGACCTCAACCGCTTCTTCAAGGCCCTGATCACCGGCAAGGTGCTGCCGCCCGAGCAGCTCAAGGCGATGAAGACCACCGTCTCCGCCCCCGACTGGGGTCCCGACATGGGGTACGGCCTCGGGATCATCAAGTCCAGGACGAGCTGCGGCACCCAGCTGTGGGGCCACGGCGGCGGCATCGCCGGCTCGCTCTCCAACGTGGTCACCACGGAGGACGGCCGCCGGCAGTTCTCGTACAACCTCAACGGCGACTGGGGGGCGCAGAGCAGCCCCGACATCACCGATGTCGAATTCTGCGGAAACGCCGGGACCAAGCCCCCGGCCAAGTTCACCCAGGGCAAGGCGACTTCCGGGAGGACCTCATGACAGGACGACAGCTCACCCGTACGGGCCTGGCGGCGCTCGCCGCCGCCGCGGTGGCGGCCACCGTCTTCGCCGTGCCCGCTCAGGCCGAGGAGCGGCCGACCGTTCGGCACGCCGCCACCCAGCAGGCGTTCGACACCCTGGTGAAGTCCGGGCTGCCGGGTGTGACCGGGCAGGCCAGGGACGCCAAGGGCGTCTGGAAGGGCGCTTCGGGCGTCGGGAATCTGAAGACCGGCAAGGCGCGTGGCAAGGACGACCGCTTCCGGATCGGCAGCATCACCAAGACCTTCGTCGCCACCGTGCTGCTCCAGCTGGAGGCCGAGGGCAAGCTCGACCTGGACGACACCGTGGAGAAGCACCTCCCCGGGCTGGTCACCGGCAACGGCAACGACGGCAGCACCATCACCGTGCGCCAGCTCCTCAACCACACCAGCGGGCTCTACAACTACACCTCGTCCCCGAGCTTCACCGAGCGGTACTTCTTCGCCTCGGGCTTCTTCGAGAACCGCTACACCTCCGTCGCGCCCGAGACCTGGGTGAAGGAGGCCATGACCCAGCCGCCGAACTTCACACCCGGGGCCCGGCACGAGTACTCCAACACCAACTACATCCTGGCCGGGCTGGTCCTGGAGAAGGTGACCGGGGACTCCTACGAGAACCAGGTCCGGAAAAGGATCGTCAAGCCGCTTGGGCTGACGGCCACCACCGCCCCCGGGGACAGCCCCCGGATGCCGAAGCCGAGCGGCCGGGGCTACTCGGTGCTCGCCGACAGCCCCACGACGGTCAAGGTCTACGACGTCACGGAGCTGAACCCGTCCGTCGCCTGGGCGGCCGGCGACATGATCTCCTCCGCCGGGGACCTCAACCGGTTCTTCAGCGCCCTGATGCGCGGCAAGCTGATCCCGAACGAGCAGCTCAAGGCGATGAAGACCACCGTCTCCGGCTACGGCCTGGGCATCGCGACGGACACCCTGGGCTGCGGGGTGACCCTGTGGGGCCACGGCGGCGGCATCCACGGCTCCGGATCGTCCGCCTTGACCACCGAGGACGGACGCCACACGCTGGCGTACAACGTCAACGGGGACTGGGGCGGTGACGGGGACCCGGTCGGGGCCGAGTTCTGCGGTACGAAGGCCAAGAAGGGCACCTCCGCGAAGGGCTCCGCCACCCTGACCGGGACCGGCTTCAACAGCGGCTTCGCCGACGGGTTCACCCGGCGCTGAGCGGCTGAGCGGAGAGCGGCTGAGCGGCTGAACAAGAGCGGCGGGCGTCCCCGGCCCCGGGCCGGGGCGGGCGCCGCGCGCCCGGGCCTTGGCCCGCGCGCGGGAGGGCGCGGGGCCCCCCCCCCCCCCCCCCGGGGCCCCCGTCTCCG
>NZ_BMWG01000027.1:71637-98568 GCF_014651115.1 Streptomyces inusitatus
TACACCCGCGCCCCCCGCGGGGGGCCCCCCGGGCGCGGGGGGGCGGGGGGGAGGGCGGCGGGGGGGCAGACCGAGGGCGGCGGCCGCCCGGGCCCGGGGCCCGGGCCGCCCGCCGTGCGCCGGGTCTTAGACCAGCGCGAGGAAGAGCACGGGCCGCACCGCCCACTCCAGATGGTCGCCGTTCTGCGCGGTGTGCGCGAAGCCCACCGGCAGCCCCTGGTACAGCGCGGCGACCGCCTGCACATCCCCGGAGAGCCCGTTGTCGCTGTGGTCGTCGAGGGCCGTCAGGATCGCGTACCGGTCGCGCGGCGGCATCCGGGCCGCCCAGTCGCGGACCGAGCCCCGCAGCGCGCGTATCGCCTGGCGCGGGCTCTCCGGCGCGGCCGACTCGCACGGCTCCGGGCTCCGCTCGCTCTCGTTCTCGGCGCACGGGCGGTACCGCAGAAGCTCGTACCAGAGGCCCGGACGCGTCAGCGGCGACCGCTCCGGACCGGCGCACGGCCCTGTTCCTCGAAGAATCGCCAGATGGGAAGGTGCGAGCATGTCTCGCCTCCTGTCGCGGGGGCGGAGGCCGGAGAATCGGCCCGTGATGGCGACGCACAGCGACCGTAGCGCCACGAAGAGCAGGGGCGCAACAGGCGGACACCACCCTCTCGCACCCGGCCCCAGGACTCCCCAGCTCACCCGGACGGACGAAGGGGCGCACAACCCGGCCGGGGGGCGCACAACCCGGCGGACGCGCCCGGCGGGCGGGCAGGATGCCCAGCTCAGCGAAGGGCCCCAGGCTCTCGCCCGACCCGGCCCTTCGGCGCTCTCCCGCTCGCCGCCCCCGTGCCGTGCGCCCCGGCACCTCGCGCGCCCCACCGGGATCCGGAACCACCGCCCCGACCACACCGCGTCACACCCGACGCCTCCCCGGCGGACCCCCGGCAGCGCCTCGGCGGACCCCTGACGGACCCCCGGCCGGGATCAACTCCCGTGCGACACCGATCACACCGCCGGACCCCTCAGGGCGATTCCCGCCGCCGTAGGCTCTTCCCATGACGACTGACGCAGCGACCGCGGGACCCGGCAGGCAGATCAGCACCCAGGACGAGCTGACCGCCGAGCAGGCGCGCGCGGTGCTCGACCTGCTCGCCGAGGCCGCCGAGGCCGACGGCACCCAGGCCGTCTCCGAGCAGGGCAGGCTCCAGTTGCGCGGCGGCCGGCGCGAGGGCGTACGGCATCTGCTGCTCACCGTGGACGGGGAGTTGACCGGATACGCCCAGCTGGAGGACGTCGACCCGGTCGAGGCCCCCGCCGCCGAACTCGTCGTCCGCCCCTCCCGCCGGGGGCGCGGCCACGGCCGGGCGCTCGGCAGCGCGCTGCTCGCCGCCTCCGGCAAACGGCTGCGGGTCTGGGCGCACGGCGGAAAGTCCGCCGCCCGCCATCTCGCCCAGGTCCTGGGCCTGACCCTCTTCCGCGAACTGCGCCAGCTTCGCCGCCCGCTGGCCCCCCTCGACATCCCCGAGCCCGTCCTCCCGCCCGGGGTCACGATCCGCGCCTTCGTCCCCGGCCAGGACGACACCGCCTGGCTCGCCGTCAACGCCGCCGCCTTCGCCCACCACCCCGAGCAGGGCTCCCTCACCCAGCGGGACCTGGACGACCGCAAGAGCGAGCCGTGGTTCGACCCCGCCGGATTCTTCCTCGCCGAGCGCGACGGCGAGATCATCGGCTTCCACTGGACGAAGACGCACGCCGCCGAGCGCCTCGGCGAGGTGTACGTCGTCGGCATCCGCCCCGACGCGCAGGGCGGCGGCCTCGGCAAGGCCCTCACCGCCGTGGGACTGCGCCATCTGGCCGCACAGGGACTCCCCACCGCGATGCTCTACGTCGACGCCGACAACACCGCCGCCGTCACCGTCTACGAGCGCCTCGGCTTCACCACCCACGAGGTCGACCTGATGTACCGCACGGAGTCCTGAGCCGCACGGAGTCCTGAGCCGCACGGAGTCTTGAGCCGTACGGGGTCCTGACCGGCACGGGGTCCCGTACCCCGGCCGGAGGCCACACGCCCCCCGGGGCGTCACCCCCTCTTCACCGGCCATTCAGACAGCGCTGCGAACCTCTCCCAATGCAGCCCGCTGTGCCCGCCGCCGTCCCCGCCGCCGTCAACGGAAAGATCGCTCCCGCCCGCTCCGACGCGCCCGTCGCCCCCTTCGCGCGGAAGAATGGGCTTATGAGTCAGCAGCCCGCCGAGGCATCGGTCCAGCATCCCCAGCCGTCCGTCGGTTCCATAGCCGCGCACCGACCGCACACCGTCGCCGCCACGGTCTCCGATCTGGAGCCCGATCTCGACGCCGATCTCGACGGTTACGAGGAGGACGACCGGGTCGGCCACGGCACCGAGCTGCCCCAGGGCCGCTTCCTGGACCGCGAGCGCAGCTGGCTCGCGTTCAACGAACGCGTGCTCGAACTCGCCGAGGACCCGGCGACCCCCCTCCTGGAGCGGGCCAACTTCCTCGCGATCTTCGCGTCCAACCTGGACGAGTTCTTCATGGTCCGGGTCGCCGGCCTCAAACGGCGTATCGCCACCGGGGTCGCCACCCGCTCCGCCTCCGGCCTCCAGCCCCGCGAGGTGCTGGACCTGATCTGGACCCGCTCGCGCGAGCTGATGGCCCGGCACGCCGCCGCCTTCCAGCAGGACGTCTCCCCGGCCCTCGCCGACGAGGGCGTCCATCTGATCCGCTGGCCCGATCTCACCGAGAAGGAGCAGGCCCGCCTCTTCACCCTGTTCCGCCAGCAGATCTTCCCGGTGCTGACCCCGCTGGCCGTGGACCCGGCCCACCCCTTCCCGTATATCTCCGGCCTCTCCCTCAACCTCGCCGTCGTGGTGCGCAACCCCGTCAGCGGCCACCGCCACTTCGCCCGGGTGAAGGTCCCGCCGCTGCTCTCCCGCTTCCTGGAGGCCTCGCCCCAGCGGTACGTGCCCCTTGAGGACGTCATAGCGGCCCATCTGGAGGAGCTGTTCCCCGGCATGGAGGTGCTCGCGCACCACATGTTCCGGGTGACCAGGAACGAGGATCTGGAGGTCGAGGAGGACGACGCCGAGAACCTCCTCAAGGCCCTGGAGAAGGAGCTGATGCGGCGGCGCTTCGGCCCGCCGGTCCGGCTGGAGGTCGAGGAGTCGATCGACCCGTACGTACTGGATCTGCTGGTCCGCGAATTGAAGGTGTCCGACGCGGAGGTCTATCCGCTGCCCGGTCCGCTCGATCTGACCGGTCTCTTCGGGATCGCCGCACTGGACCGGCCCGAGCTGAAGTTCCCCAAGTTCATCGCCGGGACCCACCGCGACCTCTCCGAGGTCGAGTCCGCCTCCGCGCCCGACATCTTCATGGCGCTGCGCGAGCGCGACGTACTGCTGCACCACCCGTACGACTCCTTCTCCACCTCCGTACAAGCCTTCCTGGAGCAGGCGGCGGCCGACCCCGACGTACTGGCGATCAAGCAGACCCTCTACCGCACCTCCGGCGACTCGCCGATAGTGGACGCGCTGATCGACGCGGCCGAGTCCGGCAAGCAGGTCCTCGTACTGGTCGAGATCAAGGCCCGGTTCGACGAGCAGGCCAACATCAAATGGGCCCGCAAGCTGGAGGAGGCCGGCTGCCACGTGGTCTACGGACTCGTCGGTCTGAAGACCCACTGCAAGCTCTCCCTGGTGGTGCGCCAGGAGGGCGAGACCCTGCGCCGCTACTCCCACGTCGGCACCGGCAACTACCACCCGAAGACGGCCCGGCTGTACGAGGACCTCGGCCTGCTGACCACCGATCCGCAGGTCGGCGCGGACCTCTCCGACCTCTTCAACCGGCTGTCGGGGTACTCGCGGCGCGAGACCTACCGCAGGCTGCTGGTCGCGCCCAAGTCGCTCCGCGACGGTCTGGTCTCCCGGATCAACAAGGAGGCCGCCCACCACAAGGCCGGGCGTCCCGCCTATGTCCGCATCAAGGTCAACTCGATGGTGGACGAGGCGATCATCGACGCCTGCTACCGGGCGGCGATGGCGGGCGTGCCCGTCGACATCTGGGTGCGCGGGATCTGCGCGATCCGCCCCGGCGTACCCGGGCTCTCGGAGAACGTCCGGGTCCGCTCGGTGCTCGGCCGCTTCCTGGAGCACTCCCGGGTCTTCGCCTTCGGCAACGGCGGCGAACCCGAGGTCTGGTTCGGCAGCGCCGACATGATGCACCGCAATCTCGACCGCCGGATCGAGGCGCTGGTACGCGTCACCGACCCGGCCCACCGCGCGGCCCTCACCCGGCTGCTGGAGACCGGCATGTCCGATTCCACATCCTCCTGGCATCTGGGCCCGGACGGGGCCTGGACGCGTCACGCGACCGACCAGGACGGTCAGCCGCTGCGCAATGTGCAGGAGACGCTCATTGAGTCCCGGAGGCGAAGGCGTGCTCAAACCTGAACTGCCCCGAGTCCCCGCCCAGGGCGGAGCGCCCCCGGCGGCGCACGCCCCGGGCGGCTCCCCCTCGGCCGGGGAGGCGCTCGCGGGGTATCTGCACGCACGGGCGGGTGAGTTCCTGCGCGGGCTGCGGCTGCACGGGGAGAGCGGCGCGGACACGGCGGGGGCGGCGGAGGCCGCCCGCGCCCTGCGCACCGCCTCCCGGCGCATCAGCGGCACACTGCACACCTTCCGGCCGATGCTGGACCCGGTGTGGGCGGACGGACTCCGGGCGGAGCTGACCTGGCTCGCCACCACGCTCGCGCAGGAGCACGCCTGTGTCTCACGGCTGAACCGGCTGGTGGCGGCCCTGACCCGGCTGTCGGGAGCGGCCGGGGCGAGCGGCGGGGCAGGCAGTGCGGCGGGCGGCGGCGGGAAGGCCGAAGCGCGGGGGCCGCTCGGCATGGGCGCGGCCCGCGCCGGGGCCCTGCTGGAGCGGCAGCTGACCCTCGGCAGGACCCGCTCCCACTCGGCCGCGCTCCAGGCGCTCGGCTCCGCCCGCTTCCACGCGGTCGCGGACGCCGTCGCCCTCCTCGCCTCCGAGCGGCCCCCCGCCCCGGCCTTCCCGCCGCCGCCCGCCGACGCCGTCACCGAGGCCGTACGGCGAAGGCTGCTGGACGCCGCCGCCGGGCTCCCGCTCGCCCGCGCGGGACGCCCGTACAACGCCGACGCCCTGGTCCACGGGCTGACCGCGTCCGCCGAGGAGGCCCAGGACGCCCCCTGGCACCGGGTCCGCAGCCTGCTCAGACTCCATCGGTACGCCCTGGAGGTGACCGGCCCCGAGCCCGATCCGGTGCTGGCCGGGGCCGGGCGGCTGCTGGACCGCCACCGGGACGCCTCCGAGGCGGCCACCACCGCCGCCGTCGCGGCCCGCACCCCGAGGATCGCCCCGGCGACGGCGTATGTGCTCGGAGTGCTCCACGCGGATCAGCGCCATGAGGTGGAGGCGGCCCGGTTCGCCTTCCAGGAGATCTGGCAGACGGCCGCCGGGGCCCCGACGGGAGGCGGACGGTGACGGCGCAGGACAGGCAGGGGAACGAGGAGCCGGTGCTCGCGGCCGGGTGCGTGCTCTGGCGGCGCGCGCCGGGCGACAGCGGCAGCGCTGACGGCGACGGCGACGGCGTGGAGATCTGTCTCGTACATCGACCGAAATATGACGACTGGTCGCATCCCAAGGGCAAGCTGAAGTCCGGCGAGAGCGCCCTGGACGGCGCGCTGCGCGAGGTGCTGGAGGAGACCGGCGCGCACTGCGCCCCCGGCCCGGAGCTGCCCGCCGTCCGCTATCTCGTGGAGGGCCGCCCCAAGGAGGTCCGCTACTGGGCTGCCGAGGCCACCGGTGGCTCCTTCGCCCCCAACAGCGAGGTCGACCGGGTGCGCTGGCTCTCGCCCGCGAAGGCGCGGGAGCTGCTCACCCAGGAGCGGGACGCCGAGCTGGTGACCGCCTTCCTCGACGCCCGGGGACCGGCGGCCGACGGCCGCTGAGGCCCGCGCCGGGCCGCCGCGCGCACCGGAACCCATCGGATCCGCGCACCCGTTCGAGGCCCTCCCGCGTACCGGACAAGGGGTGTACGGTCGCGGATCATGCCCGTTCGCCACACCCCCGCCCCCGGCCGGGCGCCCACGCGCCATCTGCGGCCGGACGCCGGGGAGCACATACGCCCCACGGCCTGAGGCCGTCGCCGCGCGCGCCGACGAGCGCCCCGGCCCAACCCCTCCCGGGCGCCTTCGCGGGCCCTTCCGCGCGACTCCCGTGCGACTCCCGCACGGCTTCCCGTACGGCCTTCCACGAGGCCTTCCGTACGGCTTCGGCCAGGCCCGCACCCAGCCGCCCGACACGGTTCACCTGACGTTCACTCGCCCCCGTGGGCGGCTTCACCTGATCTGCTTAATTTCGGCCTTACGCGGTAACCGGCAGCAGGCCGGCTTCCCCACCCCCGACACACGCCGCCACCGGACGTCCGGCGACAGAGAGCGTCCCGGCGGCTTCTGGAAGGAACACCCGAAAGTGAAGCTTCAGCGCAAGAACGGGCTTCGCGCCACCGCGCTCGGCGCCCTGGCCGTCACCGGCGCCCTGGTCCTCACGGCGTGTGGTTCGGACGACAACACCGGCGGCACCGGCGGTGGCGACGGCAAGACCAGCGCCGCTTCGAACATCAAGTGCGAAGGCGCCAAGGGCAAGCTGCTCGCCTCCGGCTCCAGCGCGCAGAAGAACGCCATGGACCTGTGGGTCAAGGACTACATGGCCGCCTGCTCGGGCGTGGAGATCAACTACAAGTCCTCCTCGTCCGGCGAGGGAATCGTCGCCTTCAACCAGGGCACGGTCGGCTTCGCGGGCTCCGACTCGGCACTCAAGCCGGAAGAGGTCGCCGACTCCAAGAAGATCTGCAAGAGCGGCCAGGCCATCAACCTCCCCATGGTCGGCGGCCCGATCGCGATCGGCTACAACCTCTCCGGCGTCGACAGGCTGAACCTCGACGCCGCCACCATCGCCAAGATCTTCAACGGCAAGATCAAGAAGTGGAACGACCCGGCGATCACCAAGCTCAACGAGGGCGCGTCCCTCCCCGACAAGGCGATCCAGGCCTTCCACCGCTCCGAGGACTCCGGCACCACCCAGAACCTGGGCAAGTACCTGGGGGCCACCGCCAAGGCCGACTGGCCGTACGAGGCCGAGAAGAAGTGGCCCGCCCCCGGCGGCCAGGCGGCCTCCGGCTCCTCCGGTGTCGCGGCCCAGGTCAAGCAGGTCGACGGCGCGATCGGCTACTTCGAGCTGTCGTACGCCACCTCCCAGTCGATCCCCACGGTCAGCATCGACACCGGCGCGAGCGCCCCCGTCGAGGCCAACTCGGAGAACGCCTCCAAGGCGATCGCCGCCGCCAAGGTCAAGGGCACCGGCAAGGACCTGGCCCTGGAGCTGGACTACACCACCAAGGCCGAGGGCGCGTACCCGATCGTCCTGGTGACGTACGAGGTCGTCTGCGACAGCGGCAACAAGCCGGAGACGCTGGACACCGTCAAGTCCTTCCTGGGCTACGCCGCCGGCGAGGAGGGCCAGAAGGTGCTCTCCACCGCCGGTTACGCCCCGATCCCCGCCGAGATCAACGCCAAGGTCCGCGAGACCGTCGCGGGTCTGAAGTAAACCCGGAGCGGCGGGCGGGGGCCTGTGCCCCCGCCCAGCGTCCCCGCCCGCCGCCCCGTCCGGTGCACCGCCGCCGGGGGAGTCACTCCGCTCCCCTCACCCAGACCGGAAAGACCATGGCATCCACCACACCCACTGACCTCCCCCCGGCCCCGCCGGCCCGTCCGGGGAAATCCGCCTCCACCGGCCGCGCGGGCGACAAGATCTTCCTCGGGCTCTCCCGGGGCTCGGGCATCCTGCTCCTGGTGATCATGGCGTCGATCGCCGGGTTCCTCGCCTACCGCAGCGTCATCGCCATCTCGCAGGACGAGGGCAACTTCCTCACCACCTTCGACTGGAACCCGGCCGGCGACCCGCCGGTCTTCGGCATCGCGGTACTGCTCTTCGGCACCGTCGTCAGCTCGCTCGTGGCGATGGTGATCGCCGTGCCGATCGCGGTCGGCATCGCGCTGTTCATCTCGCACTACGCGCCGCGCAGACTGGCCGCCCCCCTCGCCTATGTGGTCGATCTGCTGGCGGCCGTCCCGTCGATCATCTACGGCATCTGGGGCGCGCTCTTCCTGGTGCCGTACCTCGAAGGGCTGAATCTCTGGCTCGACGAGTTCTTCGCCTGGACCTACATCTTCGACAAGACCGAGGTCGGCGTCGCCCGCTCGCTCTTCACCGTGGGCGTCCTGCTCGCCATCATGATCCTGCCGATCGTGACCAGCGTCAGCCGTGAAGTCTTCCTCCAGGTCCCCAGGATGAACGAGGAGGCCGCACTGGCGCTCGGGGCCACCCGCTGGGAAGTCATCCGGATGTCGGTGCTCCCCTTCGGCCGCTCCGGAGTCATCTCCGCCTCGATGCTGGGCCTGGGCCGGGCGCTCGGCGAGACGATGGCCGTGGCCACGGTCCTCTCCCCGAGCTTCGTGATCTCCCTGCATCTGCTCGACCCGGGCGGCGGCACCTTCGCCCAGAACATCGCGGCGAAGTTCGACGAGGCCAATGAGCTGGGGCGCGACGCCCTGATCGCCTCCGGGCTCGTCCTGTTCATCCTCACCCTGCTGGTCAATGGCGCGGCCCGCCTCATCATCGCCCGCCGCAAGGAGTACTCGGGGGCCAACGCATGAGCCAGACAGCCGTACAGGTGCCGCCCACCCCCAGCCCGCCCACCCCGCCCTCCACCCTGAGCGGGCGCTCGCTGCCCCGCTGGGCCCCGCTGGGCTTCGCGGCCGCCGCGATCGCCCTCGGCTGCGGCCTGGGCGCGGTGGCCGGCTGGCACAGCAAGACGCAGTGGGGACTGCTCTCCGCCCTGTTCTTCGTGCTCATCTCGTACACGGTCACCTCGACGGTCGAGAACAAGCGGCAGGCCAAGGACCGGCTGGCGACCAGCGTGGTGTGGGTCTGCTTCATCCTCGCCGTCGTCCCGCTGTTCTCCCTGATCTGGGTGACGGTCAGCCGGGGCCTGAAGGTGCTCGACGGATACTTCCTGACCCACTCCATGGCCGGGGTCCCCGGCTTCGAGACGGGCGGCGGCGTCTACCACGCGATCATCGGCACCCTGGAGCAGGTCGGACTCGCCACCGTGATCTCGGTGCCGATCGGTCTGCTGACCGCGATCTACCTCGTCGAGTACGGCCGGGGCGCGCTCGCCAAGGCCGTGACCTTCTTCGTCGACGTCATGACCGGCATCCCCTCGATCGTCGCGGGCCTCTTCCTCCTCTCGATCATGCTGATGTTCGAGCTGAGCCCCTCCGGCCTGATGGGCGCGCTGGCCCTGGCGATCCTGATGATCCCCGTGGTGGTCCGCTCCACGGAGGAGATGCTGAAGCTCGTCCCGAACGAGCTGCGCGAGGCCTCCCTCGCCCTGGGGGTGCCGAAGTGGCGCACCATCCTCAAAGTGGTGATTCCTACCGCACTGGGGGGTATCACCACAGGGGTGATGCTCGCCGTCGCGCGCATCGCCGGAGAGACCGCACCGATCATGCTGCTGGTCTTCGGCAGCCAGCTGATCAACGCCAATCCGTTCGAGGGCGCGCAGTCGTCGCTCCCGTTCTACATCTGGGAGCAGTACCGGGTCGGCAGCGAGGCGTCGTACGACCGCGCCTGGGCCGCCGCCCTGGTCCTGATCGCCTTCGTCATGCTCCTCAACCTGGTGGCCCGCGGAATCGCCCGCTGGAAAGCCCCGAAGACCGGCCGCTAGCGGCCTCCTGGAAGTGATCTAAGAAGATGGCCAAGCGAATCGACGTCAGCGGTCTGACGGCCTACTACGGCGCCCACAAGGCGATCGAGGACATCTCGATGACGGTGGAGCCCCGCTCGGTGACGGCCTTCATCGGCCCCTCCGGCTGCGGCAAGTCCACCTTCCTGCGCACCCTGAACCGTATGCACGAGGTCACCCCCGGTGGCCGCGTGGAGGGCAAGGTGCTGCTGGACGACGAGGATCTGTACGGCTCGGACGTCGACCCGGTCGGCGTGCGCCGCACGGTCGGCATGGTCTTCCAGCGCCCCAACCCCTTCCCCACCATGTCGATCTTCGACAATGTGGCGGCCGGCCTGCGGCTCAACGGCTCGTACAAGAAGAACCAGCTCACGGACATCGTCGAGAAGTCCCTGCGCAGCGCCAACCTCTGGAACGAGGTCAAGGACCGGCTGAACAAGCCGGGCTCCGGCCTCTCCGGCGGCCAGCAGCAGCGGCTGTGCATCGCCCGCGCGATCGCGGTCGAGCCCGAGGTGCTGCTGATGGACGAGCCCTGCTCGGCGCTGGACCCGATCTCGACGCTGGCGATCGAAGACCTGATCAGCGAGTTGAAGGAGCGGTTCACGATCGTGATCGTCACCCACAACATGCAGCAGGCGGCGCGGGTCTCCGACCGTACGGCGTTCTTCAATCTGGCGGCGGTCGGACAGCCCGGACGGCTCGTCGAGATCGACGAGACGGAGCGGATCTTCGCGAACCCGTCGGTGCAGGCGACCGAGGACTACATCTCCGGCCGCTTCGGCTGAGCACCGCACGCCCCACACGTCTCGGGGTGCTGCATGGCGGTGCCGCCACGAGACGAAGGGCCCGCCCTCACCCCCCGAGGGCGGGCCCTTTCGTATGCCCGGCCCGGGACACATGGGGGCACGGGGTACGGAGCGGTACAGAGCGGTACGGAGAAGGCCCGGCACATCGCGTGTGCCGGCCCTTCTCACGTACCGCCGGTCAGCCGAAGACCAGCCAGACCACCCCGTAGCTCATCGCCGCCACCGCGCCCGCCGCCGGCATGGTGATGAACCAGCCCAGGACGATGTTCTTGGCGACGCCCCAGCGGACCGCGTTCACCCGCTTCGTCGCCCCGACGCCCATGATCGCCGAGGTGATCACATGGGTGGTCGAGATCGGCGCGTGGAAGAGGAACGCCGAGCCGAACATGATGGACGCCCCCGTGGTCTCCGCGGCGAAGCCCTGCGGCGGGTCCAGCTCAATGATCTTCCGGCCGAGCGTACGCATGATCCGCCAGCCGCCCGCGTAGGTCCCCAGCGACAGCATCACCGCACAGGCGATCTTCACCCAGATCGGGATCTCGTCGGCCTGCTGCTCCACATCGGCGATGACCAGCGCCATCACCACGATGCCCATCGTCTTCTGAGCGTCCTGGAGACCGTGGCCGAGGGCCATCGCCGCCGCCGAGACGGTCTGGGCGATCCGGAAGCCGCGCTTGGCCTTGTGCGGATTGACCTTGCGGAAGATCCACATGATCGCGACCATCACCAGATAACCGGCGAGAAGACCGACCAGCGGCGAGACGAACATCGGGATGACGACCTTCTCCAGCACCCCGGACCAGATCACCTCCGTGCCGCCCGCGAGCGCCGCGCCCACCATCCCGCCGAACAGGGCGTGCGAGGAGGACGAGGGCAGCCCGAAGTACCAGGTGACCAGGTTCCAGACGATCGCGCCCAGCAGCGCGGCGAAGAGGATGCCCATCCCCTTGCTGCCCTGGGGCGTGGCGATGAGGCCCTCACTGACCGTCTTGGCCACCCCCTGGCCGAGGAACGCGCCCGCCAGGTTCATCACCGCGGCCATCGCCAGCGCCGCCTTCGGCGTCAGCGCCCGGGTGGAGACCGAGGTCGCGATCGCGTTGGCGGAGTCGTGGAAGCCATTGGTGTACGTGAAGCCGAGCGCGACGCCGATGGTCACGATCAGGGCGAAGGTGTCCACGAGGGTCAGGACTCCTTGACCGCGATGGTCTCCACGGTGTTCGCCACATGCTCGAAGGCGTCGGCGGCCTCTTCCAGCACATCCACGATCTGCTTGAGCTTCAACACCTCGATCGCGTCGTACTTGCCGTTGAAGAGGGTCGCGAGCAGCCGGCGGTGGATCTGGTCCGCCTGGTTCTCCAGCCGGTTGACCTCGATCCAGTACTCGGTCAGATGCTCCATGGTCCGCAGATGCGGCATCGCCTCGGCCGTCAGCTCGGCCGCGCGGGCCAGCACCTCGATCTGCTGCTCGACCCCCTTGGGCAGCTCCTCGACCTGGTAGAGCACGACGAGGTCGACGGCCTCCTCCATGAAGTCCATGATGTCGTCGAGGGAGGAGGCCAGCCGGTAGATGTCCTCACGGTCGAACGGCGTGATGAACGAGGAGTTCAACTGGTGGAAAATGGCATGGGTGGCGTCGTCGCCCGCGTGCTCCGCCGCCCGCATCCGTTCCGCGATCTCGGCCCGCCCGGAGGCATCGGCCCCGAGCAGTTCCATCAGGAGCTTGGAGCCCGTGACGATGTTGTCCGCGGACGCGGCGAACATGTCGTAGAAGCTCGTCTCCCTGGGGGTCAGACGAAATCGCACGTGGGGTCCTCGGGTGCTCTGGGTTCGGACAGGCTGATGCTAGGCGCATTCATCCGGCCACGGCCAACCGGTGTTCCTCAGTGTCGCCCATCGCGGCGGGGGACGGGCGGGGGACCCTCGGGCGCGCGGAAGACCCCTTTCCCCGGCCGTTCGGTACCATATACCCACGAGGGGTATACAGCCCTGGTTTGTCAGCAGATCATTTTCGGACACAGAGCGCAGGACAACGGGAGGAACCGATGACGACCACCGAGGCGGCCGGCCCCCCGGTCGCGGACACCGCCGCCGCACCGGCGGACTGCCCGGTCACCGACCACGACCAGGGCGTCCACGGCTACCACCACCAGAAGGACGAGCACCTCAAGCGGCTCCGCCGGATCGAGGGCCAGATCCGGGGCCTCCAGCGGATGGTCGACGAGGACGTCTACTGCATCGACATACTCACCCAGGTCTCCGCGTCCACCAAGGCGCTCCAGTCCTTCGCGCTCCAGCTGCTGGAGGAGCATCTGCGGCACTGCGTCGCCGACGCGGCCGTCAAGGGCGGCACCGAGATCGACGCCAAGGTGGAGGAGGCCACCAAGGCCATCGCCCGCCTTCTGCGCACCTGAGGCCCACCGCCGCCGAAAAAGGAAGGGCCGGGGCGCACCGCCGCCCCGGCCACACCCCGGTCAGCCCTGCCGGGCCCGCCGGACCTGCTGCGCCTGAGCGTGCCCGGCCTGCCGGGCGGACCGCTCCGCGGCCACCTTCAGCACCTCGTCGATACGGTCGAAGCTGAGCCGCTCCCCGTCCGCCGCCGACGCCGCGATGATCAGATCGCCGCACAGCTCGATCTCGGCGAGGGCCACGTGGTCCTGTACCAATGTCGTACTGGGCGCAGCCACGTGCATTTCACCTCTTCCTGCCGGTACCGATATCCCTAGCGTAGGGAGTGACGAACCGACCGCGCATGGCACGTCCGGACCATTTAGCCCCTGATCTTTCCGGCGTAAATGTCCCGGCGGTCGGGCAGGCGTACGACGACCGGAGCCCCGAAGTCGTACAGCAGGGTGGTCGAGGCGACCTCGACCGTGCCCGCGCCGTTGGTGAAGGTGAAACGGTGGAGCACCTTGCGCAGCCGCCCCCGCTCGTCGAGGTAGGCGTCGAACGGGACGGCGTCCCTGGCGAACCCTTTCGCCGCCGCCGCCAGCGAGGCCCGGGCGTGCGGTTCGGCGGCCAGGGCCGCCCGCGCGATGTCGGCGTCGCCCCGGTAGTGGCGCACGGTCGCGCCGTCGAGGGTCTCCTCCCCGAGGTAGATCACGTTCCGCGCGCTGCGCAGCAGCTCGGCGGCGGCCAGCGGGTCGGTCGCGCCCCCGGTGACCAGGTTCCCGTCCTCCAGCGTGGTGGTGTCGACCCGTACCCATTTGTCGGCGGGGACCCCCGCCCCCCGGTTCTTCATGTACAGCGCGCCGGGGGTCATCAGCTCGGTGACCGGACGGCGGGCCTCCATGCCCGCCGGGTCCTTGGGCAGGACCACGGTGAGACGGCCCTCGCGGCGGACGAAGTCATAACCCCCCTCGCCCCGGATCGTCACCCGGGTGCCTCCGGCCGCCGTCTCCATCGAGGTGCGGGCACGGGCGCTGCCCGCCGCGATGAGCCTGTCGGCGGCCGTACGGACCTCGTCCGAGCGCTCGTCCGCCACCTGCCCCGCCTGGCCCTGGACGGTGTCGAGCCGCGGCCTGCCGTCGGCGGGACCGCTCACCCCGGCGGAGCACCCGCCGACCGCCATCGCTCCCAGTACCGCGGCCAGGGCGACCGTCCCGCCCGTACGCCTGTGCTGCTGCGCCACCATCGCCTGCCAACCCCCAACACCGGACCGCTGCTTCCCAGAGACCTCCGCCCGCCCCGCCTAACGAGAACCGGGGCCCGCCGTCACGCGGCCGTGTGCGGCCCGCACCACCCCAGTACCGTGGGGGTGTGCTTCCGTCAGACCTTCCGGCCCCCGCCGGGGCGCTTCATCGCACCGGCACCGCCGAGCGCGGGTCCTTCGCCGTGGCCCGCTGCTCCTGCGGCTGGTCGGGCCCGGCCCGGCGGTCCCGGGAGCGCGCGCGCTCGGACGCGCGGGCGCACTCCCCGGAGGCCGTGCCCCTCCCGGAGGGCTGAACGGGCGGATCGGGCCGCCGGACGGCCCCGTACGGAGGCGTCCGGATGGCCGTCGGACCCCGGCGGCGGTGCCCTTGTCCACAAGGGGTGTTCACCGGAACACCGATCCGCCTTCGACGGCCGCACTCCGGCCGACCCAAGGACGTCCTGCCATGAAGCGATCCCGAAGCCGCTCCGCGCGCCGCGGCGGCCGAATAGCCGTCCTCACCTCCGCCGCCGTACTCGTACTCGCCCTGCCCCTCGGCGGGGCGGCGGCCGCCGCACAGGCATCCGCCGCACAGACGCCCACGGCTCAGCCGCCCACGGCGGCGAAGCCGGAAGGTCCGATCGAGAGTTCGCTCTCCGTCGCCGGCACCGGGGCGATGGCCGCGGCCGCCACCGTCCTGATAGTCCGCCGGCATCAGCGGCGCAGCCGCAACAACCGCCGCTGACAGCCCCGGCCCCGGGCCTCCTTCGGCTCCGCCCTGAACGGCGGCGAGCCCGCCCGGGTCACTCGGGAGGAGTGACGCGGACGGGCTCGTCGGAGGCCCTGCGATGGGCGGTGTGCGGTGTGCGGTGTGCGGTGTGCGGTCAGGCGGCGAGATCCCTCTCGCCCGCGCCCTTGCCCCTCGGCTCGGGGAGGCCCAGCGCCCCGCCCCGCTCGCCGTTCCGGCCGGAGCGCGGCCGCTTGGCCCGTACGAGCACGCCGCCGACCCTCGACCCGGCGATCGCCGACACCACGGGGGTCAGCAGCGCCATCGCGAGGGGCGCGAGCAGCAGCGTCACCGCCGTGCCGAGGGCGAAGCCGCCGATGACGTCGGTGGGGTAGTGGACGCCCATGTAGACGCGGAGGAAGCCCTCGGCGAGCGCGAGACCGAGCGCGGCGAAGCCGAGCCTGCGGTGGGCGAGGAAGATGCCGACCGCGAGCGCCATGGCCATGGTCGAGTGATCGCTGACGAAGGAGTAGTCCGTCTTGCCCGCGACCAGGACCTCCAGGCCCTTGTGGTCCACAAACGGTCTGGGCCGCTCCACGAAGCCCCGGATGGGGATGTTGACCACCACGGCGACGGCGGCGGCGAGCGGCGCCCAGACCAGCCCCGTGACGGCGGCGGTCGAGTCCTCGGCGGTGCCCAGGCGGCGTACGCTCCACCAGGCCCAGAGTCCGACGACGGCGAGCCCGAACATGATTCCGTACTCGCCGACGAACCCCATGATGCGGTCGAACCACGGCGGGGCGGCTTTGGACAGGCCGTTGATGTCGTAGAGCAGATTGAGATCGGCGCCCGACCCCCCGCCCGCCTGCGCGAGGGAAAGCCCCGTCCTTGGCTCCGCGAGGGGGATCCCCATTGCGAGTCCAGCCATCTGCTGCGGCCCCTTGCCTCTGTATCGACCTGAACTGCTCGGCGTCGGTGTCGGTGTCCGTCCGCGCCGGCCGGGCACGGGCCCGGCACGGCCGCTCCGTCCAGGGAACGGCCCGGTTCCCCACGGCGTTCCACTCTCCACCCAACGCTCACCAGGACGTTATCGAAGAGAGATCCGAGGGAGACCCGTGGAGCCTGTGGAGAGCTGTGGAGATCCGTCGCCGCCGTCCGGGACCATGGCCCGGCAGTGGCTTCCCCGGCCGGGCCGGACAAGCCCTGTCAGGCCTCCGGGGGCAGCGTGGGAAGCGATTTCGCGCCTTCCTCGGTGACCCGGGTGGCCCCGAAGTAGTCCGGGGTGTCGATCTTGTCGAAGCGGATCACGGCCCCGGGACGGGGAGCGTTGATCATATATCCGCCGCCGACATAGATGCCGACGTGGCGAATGGCCCGGGAGTTGGTGAGATCGTCCGAGAAGAAGACCAGATCGCCGGGGAGCAGCTCCTCGCGGGAGGGGTGCGGTCCGGCGTTGTACTGATCGTTGGCCACCCGG
This sequence comes from Streptomyces inusitatus, assembly GCF_014651115.1. Classification (GTDB taxonomy): domain Bacteria; phylum Actinomycetota; class Actinomycetes; order Streptomycetales; family Streptomycetaceae; genus Streptomyces; species Streptomyces amakusaensis. The sequence continues at coordinate 88,101 of NZ_BMWG01000027.1, forward strand.
GGCAGCTCGATGTCCACGGTCCGGTACGCGGCCTGCGTCAGCCCGGAGCAGTCGAAGCGCCCGCCGTGCTCGGGAGTGCCGTTTCCGCCCCAGAGGTACGGGGTGCCGATCCGCTTCTGCGCGAACTCAATCGCACCGGCCGCCTGCCGCGAGGGATCCACCCGGCCGACGGGCCTCGCGAAGCTCTTCTCCAGCGTCTGGATGACCTTCACATAGTTCTGCGTCTCCTTGTACGGGGGGACGCCCCCGTACTTGATGACGGCGTACGGGCCCGCGTTGTACGCGGCGAGCATGTTGCTGGTGGGGTCGCCGGGCGCCTTGCTCACATACTTGGCCATCGCGCAGTCGTAGCTGGCGGCGGACGGAATCGCGTCGGCCGGGTCCCAGACGTCCCGGTCCCCGTCGCCGTCCCCGTCGATGCCGTGGGTGGCCCAGGTGCCGGGGATGAACTGCGCGATGCCCTGCGCGGCGGCGTGGCTCTGCGCACGCGGGTTCCAGCCGCTCTCCTGGTAGAGCTGGGCGGCGAGCAGCGCGGGCGTGAGCTCCGGGCAGAGATTGCCCCACTTCTGGACCAGCGCCTGATAGCGCGCGGGAACCGCGCCCTTGGCGAGCCCGAGCGCCCTGTTCTTCGCGTCGACACCGCCGCCGAAGAGCCCGGCGGCGGCGGAGAAGGTCCCGATCACCAGCAGCGCGACGAACGCCAGGGCCATCCCCGCGGACACACCCGCGATCAGCCACGCCTTACGCACCGTCAACCGCCCTTCACCCGTGGGGAGTACGCCACCTGGCGTCAGTGTAGGTGGGGGAAGGTCGATTCCGGAGGTGGACGAAGGGGACAGAACGGGGATTCGACGAGGCGTCCCTAGGGCTTTCTCGCCACGCCGCCGAACATCGCGACCTCGTCGGGGACACCGCCGTCCGCGTCAACACCGATACCGGTGCCGATGCCGCTGTCGCTGTCGGCGTCCAAGCCGCACGGCGGCAGCCAGCGGGAGCAGGAGACCACTCCGGGGTCGAGCAGCTCCAGGCCGTCGAAGTACCGCTCGACCTGCCGGGGCGTGCGCTGGGTGAGCCGGGGGGTGCCGTGTTCGTTCCAGAAGGCGACCGCCGCGTCCACGTCCGGCATCGAGGGGCTGGTGATCGTATGCGAGAGCACCAGATGGCTGCCGGGCGGCAGCTCGGCCATGAGACGCCGTACCACCCCGTACGAGGCCTCGTGATCCGCTATGAAGATCACCACGCCGAGCAGCATCAGCGCCACGGGCTCGGAGAGGTCGAGCGTCCGGGCCGCGCGCTCCAGGATGGCGTCCGTGTCGGACAGATCGGCGTCGAGATAGTCGGTGCGGCCCTCGGGGGTGCTGGTGAGCAGCGCCCGGGCGTGGGTGAGGACGAGCGGGTCGTTGTCGACGTACACGATCCGGGCGTCCGGCGTGATGCGCTGGGCGACCTCATGGGTGTTGTCGGCGCTGGGCAGGCCGGTGCCTATGTCGAGGAACTGCCGTATGCCCGCGTGCGCGGCCAGCTGATGCACGGCCCGCCCCAGAAAGAGGCGGTCGGCCCTCGCGTACTCCCCTATCCCCGGGTGGATCGCCCGGATCCGGTCGCCGGCCTCCCGGTCGACGGGGTAGTTGTCCTTGCCGCCCAGCCAGTAGTTCCAGATGCGGGCGGTATGAGGGCGTGTGGTGTCGATCCGCCCGCGGATGTCCTCGTGTCCGGTCACGCGGCACACCGTACCCAAGTGGGCACCCTCCGAGAGGACGTTGTGACCACCCCGGCATCAAAGGGGACAGAGCGCGCCCGAAACGTGAGGAGCGCCCCAAAGGTGGGACAACGACAGTCATTGCCCGGAGTCACTCTCCGTGATACACAGAGTGACGGTACGGGCTCAATGGGGCGCTCTGATCCAGTTCTCCGCAGCTCAGGACAGTGGCATCGGTCATACGTGCGGAGATCGACTAAAGAGACCCGCCAAGTCGGCATACGAGGGCGGTTTCATCAGCGAAGATAGAGGGATGGCCCATGCCGAGGGGCACGGGCGGCTAACAACCCGACAGGGGCGGTGAGTTACACATGATCCTGGCAGCCGAAAAGGGCGATATCACCACCATCATCGGCGGAATCGCTCCAAATTGGGGGCCTTTCGGAGGCCTCGGGAACGAGGCCCGGGTGATGATCGAGGTAGTGATGGCCGTGGCCATCCTGCTCTGCCTCGGCATCGCGATCTGGGGCGCGGCCAAGCAGCGCATCGGCGCGACGGCACTGCGCGACACCTTCAGCGCGGAACAGGGCAAGGGCCTGATCGTCGCCGGCCTGACCGGCGTCTTCATCATCGGCTCCCTCGGAACGGTCTTCACCATCGTGTACGGGATGGCCGTCTGACCCCACTCCCGCCACCTCTCCCCCGCCCCCTTTCCCCAGCTCCCCGTGTGCCCGGCCCACCCTCAGAGGTTGCGTCTCCCCGATGTCGAGTCACCACACCGCGCCCGCGCGGACCTCAGCGCGGCTACCGTCGTCGTATGACTCCGTGTCACACGGCACGGGTGCGCACCTGGTTGAGGGAGGGCGTCTCCCCCAGCGGAGCGAGGGGAAGTACGCAAGATGAGCCTCGGGGACGACCACGGCTACCGCAGCGATCCGGGCGGCCGCGGCGACGACGGCTTCGGCGGTACGGGCCAGACCCGCACCCGTCTGCCCGGCACCGCCGACACCGACGCCCACGGCGGCCCACGCCGCCCGGCCCGCGGCTCCCGCTCCCTCATCACCGTGGTGGGCGTCGTCGTCCTGCTCATCGCCGCCATCGCCTTCGCCAACCGCGGCGACACCCCCGACACCACCACCTCCACCCCCGGCTCCCCCGCCAACCGCCCCGGCACCCACCCCACCGCCCCCACCGGCGTCAAACCCGTCCAGGGCCACACCCAATCCATCCCCACCGGCCACCCCAAAACCGAACAGGGCGCCCAGAGCGCGGCCGCGAACTACGCCGTGGCCCTGGGCTCCGACGGGATGTTCAAGACGGCCGCCCGGGAGAACATCGTCCGAACCGTGCACGACCCCGCCACGGTCGAGCGCCTGTTGACGGACCTGGACAAGGCGTACTCCCCCGGATTCCTGGCGGGCGTCGGCCTGGAGGAGGACGGCACCGCGCCCAAGGGGCTCTCCTTCATCTCCCGCACCGTCCCCGTCGGCACCTCGGTGACGGAGCAGAAGGGCGACATGGTGACCGTGGAAGTGTGGTGCACGGGTCTCATCGGTCTGGCGGGGCCGTCCTCCGTCAAGCCGGTGACCGAGAATTGGTTCACGCTCACCCAGAAGCTCCGCTGGGTCGACAACGACTGGAAGATCGTCTCATCGACCCAGAAAGAGGGACCGACACCGGTCTACGGGGACAATCGCGCGTCCTCCGCGGACGAGATCGCCAGTGCTGTAGCGGGATACGGAGGCTTCACCTATGCCCGGTAGTGGCCACCTTCGCACCAGGGTCCTCGCCACCCTGACCGCCGTCCCGGCGTCGATCGTCCTCTTCGCCTCCCGGGCGACGGCGGCGCCCACGCCCTCGCCGTCACCCTCGCCGAGCCCCAGTTCCAGCAACGACCCGTGCAGCATCGTGCCCGGCGCCGCACAGGACCTCTGCGAGCGCGGCGAGAACGGCGGCGGAAGCGGCAGCTCCAGCAACTCCCTCGACCCCACCAGCGCCGCCGACCCCCTCGGCGCCCTCGGCCGCGCCTGCACCGACGCCGCCTCGTGGACCGTCGACACTCTCTCGAAGGCGGTGAAGTCGACCGCCACCGTCGACTTCACCAACACCACCTTCCTCTCCCAGTACGCCATCGTCTTCGCCGCCACCACCGTCCTCACCCTCCTCCTCTGGCTCCTCGCCGTCGCCAAGCGAGCCATCCGCGGCGTCCCCCTCACCACCGCCCTCACCGAGGCCATCGGCTTCCTCTGGCTGGCCGTCCTCGCCTCCGCCTTCACTCCGCTGATCCTCTACACCCTCGTCTCCGCGACCGACGGAGTCACCGAGGTCATCACCGGCGGCACCGGCGACCAGACCGACCAGTTCTTCGGGAACTTCTCCGCCGCCCTCAAACAGGGCAACGACATCGGCGGCGGCCCGATCATGCAGATCGTCGTCTCGCTCGTCACCATCGTCGCGGCCGGAGTGCTCTACCTCGAACTCTTCATCCGCGCCATCGTCCTGTACGTGGGCGCGCTCCTCGGCGTCGTCGTCTACTCCGGACTCGTCGACAAGAACATGTGGGGCAACGTCCGCCGCTGGGCCGGCATCATGATCGCGATCATCCTGGTCAAACCGATCATCGCCATCGTCCTCGGCCTCGCCGGAGCCCTCACCAACTCCGAGAAGACCGACTCCATCGGCGCGATCGTCTCCGGCCTCGCCATCATCATCCTCGCCATCATCGCCTCCGGGATGATCTACCGCTTCGTCCCCGGCTTCGGCGACGAGATCGTCGCCTCCCGCAACAACCGCGTCCAGGGCGGCGTAGAGAACCGCGCCGCCGCGGTCATCAGCTCCCCCGCCGCCCTCGTCTCCCAGGGCATCAAGACCCACAGCTCCCGGGGGAACACCGGCGGCGGAGGCGACAGCGGAGGCTCAAGCTCCGCCGCCCGCCCCGCCAACCCCATCGGCGGAGGCGTCGCCGCCCACAGCTCCCGCCCCACCGGAACCCCCTCCACCGGAGGATCGGGCCCGGCGGCCGGCGGCAGCGCGCCACCGCCCCGTAGCGGCGCGCCCACCACCAACACCCCGCACAGCAACCGCAAGAGCACAGGAGGTGGCGGGCGTTGACGACCCAGTCCCATCCCATCGCACCCCGCCGGACATATCTCATCGGCCGCGCCCGGCCGAACGCGATCATCGGCAAGAACCGCGAGACCGGCGAAATCGCCCTGATCATCGCCGGTGCGTTCCTCGGCATGATGAGCGGCCTCATCGTCCCCGTGCTCACCCTGCGGATCGTGCTGCTGACGGGCTTCCCGATGCTCGCGCTCGCCGCCGTCTACGTCCCGTACAAAAACCGCACCTTCTACAAATGGTTTGAAATCAACCGCAGCTTCAAACGCAGCGTGCGCGGCAACAAGACCGCCTACCGGTCCTCCGCAGCCGAGGCGGGCACCGCGCTCGACGGCCGTGAGGTCGAAGTCGGCCCGCCGCCCGGCATCGGCCGGATCAGCTGGCTCGCCGCCCCCTTCGGCCCCGACGAGATCGCCGTACTCCTGCACGCCGACCGCCGCACCGTCACCGCCGCCATCGAGATCGAGGGCCCCGGCGTCGGACTGCGCGACAGCGAGGACCAGGAGGCCCTGGTCGACCGCTTCGGCACCCTCCTCAAGCACGTCGCCAACGGCGACGGCTTCGTGACCCGCATCCAGATGCTCGCCCGCACCCTCCCGGCCGACCCCGACGCCCACGCCAAGGACGTCGCCCAGCGCGGCGACACCCACTCCCCGCCCTGGCTGCGCGAGTCCTACGACCAGCTCCAGTCGATGGTCTCCACCTCCAGCGAGCAGCACCGCGCCTACCTCGTGGCCTGCATGCACTACACCCGCGAACTCGCCGCCGAGGCCAACGCCATGGCCCGCGCCGCCCGCGCGGCCGCCGGCACCAAGGCCCGCAGGCTCGACAAGGACGCCGGACTCGCCGTCGTCATGGCCCGCGAGCTGACCGACATCTGCGCCCGGCTCGCCGAGGCCGACATCCGGGTCCGCCAGCCGCTCGGCCAGGGCCGGCTCGCCTCCCTCGTCCACTCCATGTACGACCCCGACCACCCCATCGACCACATCCAGGCGATGACCAAGCGCAACGCCTGGCCCGCCGAGCTGGACGCCATGGAGCCCACCTACCTCCAGGCCAAGACCCGCGAATCGTCCACCCGCGCGCCCTGGTGCCACTCCACCGCCTGGGTGAAGGAGTGGCCGATGACCCCGGTCGGCGTCAACTTCCTCGCCCCGCTCCTCGTCCACACCCCCGATGTGATCCGTACGGTCGCGGTCACCATGGACCTGGAACCCACCGAGGTCGCCATCGAGCGCATGCTCACCGAGAAGACCAATGACGAGGCCGACGCCAGCCGCGCCGCCAAGATGAACCGCACGGTCGACCCGCGCGACATCGCCGCGCACGGACGGCTCGACCAGCGGGGTGAAGATCTCGCCAGCGGTGCGGCGGGCGTCAACCTCGTCGGGTACATCACGGTGTCGTCCCGTTCCCCCGAGGCCCTGGCCAGGGACAAGCGGACGATCAGGGCATCGGCCGGCAAGTCGTACCTGAAACTGGAGTGGTGCGACCGCGAGCACCACCGGGCCTTTGTGAACACCTTGCCGTTCGCGACCGGCATCCGCCGTTAGGGGCCCTGATCCTCATGCGAGATCCGCTGTCCATCCTCACCGAGGCGTTCACCTCCTTCGTCTTCGGAAAGGTGGAGACCACCCGGCTGCCCGTGCGCACCTCCACCGGGCAGGCGCAGGCCGTCTATCTGCCCACCGCGGCACCGGGCCTCGGCGACTCCGGCGTGATCATCGGCCGTGAGGTCTACAGCGGCAAGGGATACATCTACGACCCGTTCCAGCTGTACGGACAGCAGCTCCCCGCCCCCCACTGGCTGGTCCTCGGCGAGTCCGGCAACGGCAAGTCGGCGCTGGAGAAAACCTACGTACTGCGCCAGCTCCGCTTCCGCGACCGCCAGGTCGTCGTCCTCGACGCACAGGGCGAGGACGGCGTCGGCGAGTGGAACCTCATCGCGCAGGAGCTGGGGATAACCCCCATCCGGCTCGACCCGATGACCGCCCTCGACGGCGGCATCCGGCTCAACCCGCTCGACCCCGCGATCACCACCACCGGCCAGCTGGCACTGCTCCGCACCATCATCGAAGTCGCCATGGGCCACGGCCTCGACGAACGGGCCGGCTTCGCCCTCAAGGTCGCCCACGCCTATGTCAACACCACCATCACCCACCGCCAGCCGGTCCTCACTGACATCGTGGAACAGCTCCGCCACCCGGAGGCCGAGTCCGCCGAGGCGATGAACGTCGACATAGACGATGTACGGGCCTGGGGCCTCGATGTCGCGCTGGTACTGGACCGGCTGGTCGACGGTGACCTGAGAGGCATGTTCGACGGCCCGACGACGGTCGGCATCGACCTCGACGCACCGCTGATCGTCTTCGACCTCTCCCACATCGACCGCAACTCCATCGCGATGCCCATCCTGATGGCCATCGTCGGCGTCTGGCTGGAGCACACCTGGATCCGCCCCGACCGGAAGAAGCGCATCTTCCTGGTCGAGGAGGCCTGGCACATCATCAACTCGCCCTTCGTCGCCCAGCTCTTCCAGCGGCTGCTGAAGTTCGGCCGACGCCTCGGCCTCTCCTTCGTCGCGGTCGTCCACCACCTCTCCGACGTCGTCGACGGAGCGGCGGCACGAGAGGCCGCGGCGATCCTGAAAATGGCCTCCACCCGGACGATCTACGCCCAGAAGGCGGACGAGGCACGCGCCACCGGCCTCGTCCTCGGACTGCCCCGCTGGGCCGTCGAGATCATCCCGACCCTCACCCCCGGTATCGCCGTCTGGGACGTCAACGGCAATGTGCAGGTCGTCAAACACCTGATCACCGAGGCGGAACGCCCCCTGGTCTTCACCGACCGGGCCATGACGGAGTCATCGGGCTCCGTGCTCTCCGAAGATCTGGAAGCCGCGGAGTGGGAGGCGGAACAGCGCGCTTCCCTGATCGAGCGTCACAAGCTGGACGAATCCTCCGAGTCGACGGTGGCGTGAGATGCACCCGTCCCAGCAGCGCCGCCATGAGCGGGAGAGATCGGGAGGCGTCCCGGACGGCATGCTGCTCGGGCTGCTCGGCCTCGGCGTCAGCTCCCTGCTGCTGACCTGGACGGCGACCGGCCTCTCCGGCCTGCTCGCACACGGCTCCTGGCCGTCGGACGTCACCTTCAAGAACGCCCCACAGGCCGTACGCTCCCTGGTCACCGCGCCACAGGACCTGCCCGGCGCCTGGCCGGGCACCCCTGCGGGGGAGCTCTCGGGGTACGGGCTGTTCTGGGGGCTGGCGATCAGTCAGCTGATGGTGCTGCTGGTCCTGGCGGTCTTCCTGCTGGGCACCCTGGCCCGCTGGAAGGCCCTGCGGGAGTCCCGCCGCGCCGAACGCCTCCGCCTCCGCGAGAGCGCCGCCCCCGCTCCCGCGCCGCACCACCCCGAACCACCCGCCGTCGAGGCGATCGTGGTGCCCGACCTCCCAGTCCCGGTCCCGGTCCCGGCCCAGCGCACCCCGCGCGTCCTCTACGGCGACCCCTCCGCCCGCCGCCCGGCCGCGCTCCAGGCCGTACTGGACGCCGAGGGCCCCGCCGTCGTCGTCACCTCCGACCCGACGGTCTGGGCCGAGACCAAGGACACCCGGGCCAAGCTCGGCCCGGTCCTCGTCTACGACCCCGGGCACCTCTGCGACACCCCCGCCCGGCTGCACTGGTCCCCCGTCTCCCACTGCGAGGACGCCGAGGTCGCGGCGGCCCGCGCCACCGCGCTCCTCGCCCCCGTCCGGCCGCGCGCCCTCCTGGACGCCGTCATGGCCGACACCGCCGAGACCCTGCTGCGCTGCTGGCTGCACGCCGCCGCCGTGGACGGCCGAGGCGTCAAACAGGTCCACCGCTGGGCCCAGGGCGGCAGCGCGCAAGAGGCGGTACGCATCCTCCGTACGCACCCCAAGGCCGCGGGCGGCCTCGCCGGGCTGCTGGAATCGGCGCTCACCGCCCATCCCGAACGCCGGGAGATCGCACAGGAGCTGGTGGCCGGAGCGCTGTCCGGCCTCTCCTCGATCCATATCCGCGAGGCATGCACCCCCAACCGAACTGATTCCCTCACCTTGGAATCATTTGCGAACGAAGGGGGAACCCTCTATCTGGTGGGTGAACCCATAGAGGACCCCAGATCCCGCCCCGGAGCGATGCCACTGCTCACCGCACTGGCAGCAGACGTGGTCGAGCACGGCCGCCGCATGGCCGCACGGTCATCCGCCGGCCGGCTCGACCCACCAATGACACTCGTTCTGGACGATGTCGCAGCTGTGGCTCCGCTTCCCCGGCTTCCGGAGCTGCTGGCGAATGGAGCGGAGCAGGGCCTTCCCACACTGGCCCTGCTCCGCTCCGCCGAACAGGCCCGCGCCCGCTGGTCAGAGCCTCTGACCGGCTGAGCCGATCAACAGACCTTCGTGGAACCGCCGTCGTTCAGATTGCCGTCGTACACCCAGCCCTGGATATTCGTGCCGCTGATACGGAGATGGGTCCAGGTGTTGCCCGACTCGTTCGTGACGTAGCAGTGGTAGTAGAGCACCTCGCCGGGGTAAACCCTCGCCGTCTCACCGCAGGACGCGTGCGGCCCGGGGCGAACCAGCGACGACGATGTGACCTGCCCCGAGTCTGAGTCCTTGTTGGACCAGGGGTGATTGGAACATCCGAGCGGGCCCGACGCAGACGTGGCCGACTGCGCGGGCGCCGCGGCCGTCACCAGGCCCGCTGCGGCGATCATCGGCAGAACGGCGGCCAGAAAGCGTGTCCGTTTCTTCGCCATGGCTCTCCCTTCCGGAGAACGGTTGAAGATCGGTTGACGATCGATCCGTGTTTCCCGGCCGGACGGCGGCCCCAAGCGGCCGGTACTTGCCTTCACCGTCCCGCCGGCGGCTCCTACCGTAAAACCTCCCTCACACGGGAGGTTCAAGAGCATGCGAAACAATGTGACGCGCCCCACTCCACAGGGCGGGTGGAGCATCGGTGAACTGGCCGCGCACAGTCGGCTGCCGGTGAAGACGGTCCGGTACTACACCGATATCAAGCTGCTGCCCGAGGTGGGCCGAAGCCCCGGCGGGCATCGGCGCTACGGGCCGGATGCCCTGGAACGCCTCTGTCTGATCAGACGATTACGCAGTCTGGGCCAGCCGATCGCCACCATCACCCAGGTACTCAGCGAGGAGGTGTCCCTCAGCGAGCTGGCGTCGGCGGAGCAGGGCCGCGCCGAGGATCTGCTGTTCGAGCTGAGATGGCGCAGGGCCACTTGGCAGGCCCTGTACGAATCGGCCGGGGACGAGCAGCTGCGCAGGCTGGAGATGCTCGCTCGGGTGCAGCGGCCACCGCAGGCGCACGCCGAGCTGATACGGGCCTGGAAGCGGTCCCTGCCCCGCTCCCTGCCGGGTCGGCTGATCGACCTGATCGTCTCGTACGCCGCACCCGCGCCACCCCGCCGTCCCTCGCCCCGCAAGGTGCTGGCCTACGGCGAACTCCACGCTCTCGCCGCCCGTCCTGATCTCCGGGCCATGTCCGAGTCCGACTGGTACTGGCAGCAGGTCGCCGTGGTCACCGCCGAAACCGCCGAATAAAAGATCCTGAACGCAAAAATGCCTCAGTCCCCGGACACAATGTGTCCGGGGACTGAGGCTAAAAATTGTT
>NZ_BMWG01000028.1 GCF_014651115.1 Streptomyces inusitatus
TCTCAAGGAACGGACGCTTCCTTCAGGCCCTTTTCACCAGGCCCTCCGGGCTTTCCCTTCGGTGTGTCTAAACCGTATCAGGCTTTCTCGGTCTTCCTGACCACCTCTCTGCGGACATGCAGAGATGTAGACCAGTTACGATCTGAGCTTGATGGGTTTCCGCTCGACCCCGGACTCGAAGTCCGGTTGGTGTCGGGCAGGAGTACGACAGTACCCGGCGCTGAGATGCGAGGCAAATCGCCCCCGGAGCGCCCCGAGGAAGCCGCCAACCAGCAGCATTCGGGCGGAACCGGGACTTCATATGACTTACGCTGCTCAACAGTGCGCCGTCCGGGACAGGCAGTGACGGCGCGTCAATCGACTCTCCGCCCCTGGGAGGCTCCATGACCACAGTGACGTCACCTATTGCCGGACGCGCCATCGGACTCGCGGCGGTGCCCGATCCGGTGTTCTCCGGCGCGATGGTCGGTCCCGGTACCGCCATCGATCCCGCCCGGGAACCCTCGGAGGCGCTGGCTCCCGTCGGCGGTGTCATCGTCTCTCTGCACCCGCACGCGTATGTCGTCGTGGACGACGAGGGGCACGGGGTGCTGACGCATCTCGGCATTGACACCGTGCAGCTCAACGGCGAGGGCTTCGAGCTGCTCGTCAACAAGGGCGACACCGTCGTCCGGGGCCAGGCCGTCGTGCGCTGGGACCCCGCCGCCGTGGAAACCGCGGGCAAGTCCCCGATCTGTCCGGTGGTCGCGCTGGAGGCGACCGCCGACTCCCTCTCCGATGTCCGTGAGGACGGGGACGTGAAGCTCGGGGACCCTCTCTTCGGCTGGCGGTGACGCCGAACAGAGGGTGACGGGCCGGATAGACAGCCAGCGCGGCGGCACATGCCGCCGCTCGATCGGAGACGGGTGAGATGGAGACAACGCTGCGAGGCGTCGGTGTGAGTCACGGCGTGGCCATCGGCGAAGTACGGCACATGGGGACGGCCGTCCTCGAACCGCCGGCCAAGCAGAACACCGCGCAGGACGCCGAGCGCGAGCAGGGGCGCGCCCACCAGGCGGTGGAGGCCGTGGCCGCGGACCTGATCGCCCGGGGCAACCTGGCCGGCGGGGAGGCTCAGGCCGTGCTCGAAGCGCAGGCCCTGATGGCGCAGGACCCGGAGCTGATGGCGGACGTCGAGCGGCGGATCGCCGTCGGCAGCTCCGCCGAGCGCGCGGTCTACGACGCCTTCGCCGCCTATCGGGCGCTGCTGGCGGGTGCCGGTGAGTATCTGGCCGGCCGAGTGGCGGACCTCGACGATGTGCGGAACCGGATCGTGGCCCGGCTGCTGGGGGTGCCGATGCCGGGGGTGCCGGACAGCGACGAGCCCTATGTACTGATCGCCCGCGATCTGGCCCCCGCCGACACAGCGCTGCTGGACCCCGCGCTGGTGCTGGGGTTCGTCACCGAGGAGGGCGGGCCGACCAGCCACAGCGCGATTCTGGCGCGGGCGCTCGGGGTGCCCGCCGTGGTCGCGCTGCCGGGCGCGGGTGAGCTGGCCGAGGGCACGCTGATCGCGGTCGACGGCAGCACCGGCGAGATCTTCGTGGAGCCGAGCGCCGAGAAGCGGGCCGAGCTGGAGCGCGCCGCCGCAGCGCGGAAGGCCGCGCTCTCCGCGTCCAGCGGTCCGGGTGCCACGTCGGACGGTCACAAGGTGCCGCTGCTGGCCAATGTCGGCGGGCCCGCCGATGTTCCGGCCGCCGTGGCTGCGGGCGCCGAGGGCGTCGGTCTGTTCCGTACGGAGTTCCTCTTCCTGGACGACAGTGAGCGGGCTCCGTCGGAGGAGGCGCAGGTCGAGGCGTACCGCAAGGTGCTGGAGGCGTTCCCCGAGGGCCGGGTGGTCGTGCGGGTGCTGGACGCGGGCGCGGACAAGCCGCTGGACTTCCTGACGCCGGCCGACGAGCCCAACCCCGCGCTGGGTGTGCGGGGGCTGCGGAGCCTGCTGGATCATCCGGAGGTGCTGCGTACGCAGCTGGTGGCGCTGTCGAAGGCCGCCGAGGGTCTGCCGGTGTATCTGGAGGTCATGGCCCCGATGGTGGCGGACCGCACGGACGCCAAGGCGTTCGCGGACGCGTGCCGGGAGGCCGGTCTGCGGGCGAAGTTCGGCGCGATGGTGGAGATTCCGTCCGCCGCGCTGCGGGCGCGTTCGATTCTGCAAGAGGTCGAGTTCCTTTCGCTCGGCACCAACGATCTGGCGCAGTACGCCTTCGCCGCCGACCGTCAGGTGGGCGCTGTGTCCCGGCTTCAGGATCCGTGGCAGCCCGCGCTGCTCGATCTGGTGGCGCTGTCGGCGGAGGCGGCGAAGGCCGAGGGCAAGAGCTGTGGTGTCTGTGGTGAGGCCGCGTCCGATCCGCTGCTCGCCTGTGTGCTGACGGGTCTGGGCGTGACGTCGCTGTCCATGGGGGCTGCCTCGATCCCGTATGTACGGGCGACTCTGGCGAAGTACACGCTGGCCCAGTGCGAGCGTGCCGCCGCGGCGGCACGTGCGGTGGACACCGCCGAGGAGGCGCGGGTCGCCGCCCGGGCGGTGCTCTCGGGCGAGTAGGCCGGGCGGCGCGCCCCGGGAGGGCCGGGGTGGTGTGTGGGAGGGGCTCCGCGGAGGCGGGGCCCCTCCCGCTCGTTCAGTGGTGGGAGTCGGGGGCGTCGGTCCCGAGGTCGAAGCCGGCCAGGTATTCGACGTTCGGTTCGGGTGAGATGGGCTCGCCCGTCGTGGCGTCCGTGCAGTAGGCGCTGAAGACTTCCGCCTCGGTGAGCGGGACCAGGTCGGACTGGTGCAGTCGCCAGCCGTGGAGGCGGTCGGGGCTGTCGGGGGCGCTGGTGCGCAGCACCACTCCGCCGGGGTTCTCCAGGGCGATCGCGGTGGCCAGTACCGTCACGAACTCCGCGCTCTCCGCCGCGTCGAACCGGGCGGTGGCCGGGGGGTCGTCGCCTTCGCCGTCCTCAGCGGCATCGCGGTCGGTGTCCGTGTCCCTGTCCGTGTCCGTGTCCGTGATGTGCAGGACGGCGAGCAGGTGCTCATCGGGTGCGCGGACGCTGCACACCACGTGGTGGCGGCCCGGTCCGGCGGCCGTGAGCAGCCGGGACAGCAGGTGGGAGGCGCGGTTGAGGGCGGCGCGGCCGATGTCCTGGCCGCAGTCGGCGCACTCTCCGATGTCGGCGAGGAGCGCGGTGGCGTACTCCCAGGTGGCCCGGCGGACCGCGGTGTCGACGAGCCGGGGCAGCAGTCGGTCGAGCGGCTCTCCGCCGTAGGGGAGGGTGCTGCCGCGCTCGGCGATGCCGGCGGTGTATTTGCTGCGGCTGAGGGCGGTGTCGGGGTCGAGGTCGTGGGTCTCGCAGTAGGCGGCGAAGTCCTGCGGGTCAAAGAGGGCGACGGTGGTGTGCAGCCGGTCGGTGGTGAGGGATTTAAGCAGCTCTTCGACCTCGCGGAGGTAGACGCGGTGGTTGTGGAAGGCGAAGGTGCGGTAGCGGCGCATCGCGGCGAAGTCGGTGGCGTCGGCGAGGACGCCCACGGTGCTGACGACTTCCCGGCGCAGTGCGGTGCGTGCCTCGCTCCGGCCGGCCGGGCGGTCGCCCGTGCGTCGTGGGCCGCCCCGGGCGCGCTGTTTGGGTCGCCGGGTGGGGCGGCCGGCCGGTCCACCGGACGGGTTGCCCGACGGGTTGCCGGACGGAGAACCGGGTGTCTTGTCGTGAGCCATGTCTTCCCCCTGCGGTCGGTCTCTCACTGATTACTGACCGTAGCGGGTGCCACTGACAACGCGGCCGGACCGTCAGCGCCCCCGGGTGCGGGCGAGGTCCGTGTAGAAGGTGAGGAGTCCGGCGTCGTCGACCGAGCCGGGGTTGACCGCCTTGGCCAGGGGGGTGCCCTGGAGCAGGCGTTTCACCGGGACTTCGAGGCGTTTTCCGGTGAGGGTGTGGGGGACGGCGGGGATCTCGATGATGTCGTCGGGGACATGGCGCGGCGAGAGCTGTTCCCGGATCGTGCGGACGATCCGGTCGCGGAGCGCCGTGTCGAGGGTCGCGCCGTCGGCGAGGTGGACGAAGAGCGGCATCCAGTAGCCGCCTTCCGGCTCCTCCACTCCGATGACCAGGGACTCCTTGATCTCGGGGAGTCGCTCGACGACTTCGTACAGATCCGCGGAGCCCATGCGCACGCCCTGGCGGTTCAGGGTGGAGTCGGAGCGTCCGTGGATGACGACGGAGCCTCGGTCGGTGATGGTGATCCAGTCTCCGTGCCGCCAGACGCCGGGGAACATCTCGAAGTAGCTGTCGCGGTAGCGGCTGCCGTCGGGGTCGTTCCAGAAGCGGATCGGCATGGAGGGCATGGGGCGGGTGACGACGAGTTCGCCGACCTCGCCGACGAGGGGCTTGCCGTGCGGGTCCCAGGACTGGAGGTCGGTGCCGAGGCAGGCGGCCTGGAGTTCGCCGATGTGGACGGGGAGGGTGGGCACGGCTCCGGCGAAGCAGCTGCAGACGTCCGTGCCGCCGCTGACGGAGGCGATCCACAGGTCGCCGCCGTTGTCGGCGAACTCGTCGTGGAGCCAGCGGAAGCCGTCGGGGGGCAGGGGGGATCCGGTGGTGGCGACGCAGCGGACACGGGAGAGGTCGTGGTCGCGGGCCGGGTGCACGCCGGCTTTGCGGCAGGCCATGACGTAGGCGGCGGAGGTGCCGAAGAAGGTGGCCCCGGTGCGTTCGGCGATGCGCCACTGGGCGTCGGTGCCGGGGTGGCCGGGGCTTCCGTCGTACAGGACGACGGTGGTGCCGGTGAGCAGGCCGGAGACGAGGAAGTTCCACATCATCCAGCCGGTGGAGGTGTACCAGAAGAAGCGGTCGCCCGGGCCGAGGTCGCACTGGAGGGCGAGTTGTTTGAGGTGTTCCAGCAGGATGCCGCCCTGCGACTGGACGATGGCCTTGGGGAGGCCGGTGGTGCCGGAGGAGTAGAGGACCCACAGGGGGTGGTCGAAGGCGACCTGTTCGAAGACGGGTTCGGCGGTCCCCGAGGTGGCTTCGGACCAGTCGAGGGCGTCTTCGGGGGCGGGCGCGCCGAGCACTGGCACATGGATCAGGGCGCGGAGGGTGGGGAGTCCGCGGCGGAGTTCGGCGACGGTCTCGGTGCGGTCGTGCTCCTTGCCTCCGTAGCGGTAGCCGTCGACGGCGAAGAGGACGACGGGTTCGACCTGCTGGAAGCGGTCGAGGACGCTGCGCGCGCCGAAGTCGGGGGCGCAGGAGGTCCAGACCGCGCCGACGGCGGCGGTGGCGAGGAGGGCGGTGACGGCCTGCGGGATGTTGGGGAGGTAGCCGCTGACGCGGTCGCCGGGGCGTACGCCGAGGGCGCGGAGCTGGGAGGCGAGCGCTCCCACTTGGCGGCGGAGTTCGGACCAGCTGGTCTCGGCGGGCGCGTGGGACTCGTCCACATGGAGGAGGGCCGGTTCGCCGGGGCGGTCGGCGGCGGCTCGCAGCGCGTGTTCGGCGTAGTTGAGGGTGGCTCCGGGGAACCAGCGCGCGCCGGGCATGGCGGGGTCGGCGAGGACCGACTCGTACGGGGTGGTGAAGCGGACGTCCGACCATTCGGCGAGCGCGCGCCAGAAGTCTTCGAGCCGCTCCACCGACCAGCGGTGCAGGGCCGGGTAGCCGCCGTGGGCGGGGGCTCCGTGGTGTTCGGCGGCCCAGGTCTGGAAGTGGGTGACCCGGGCGGCGGCGATCCGTCGCTCGTCGGGCTGCCAGAGAGGCGCGGCGTTCGCTGCTGGGGTCATGGGGCGGCTCCCGGGTGGCTCTGTGGCTGCTGAGAGGGACGATGCCATGTGATCGTCTTTCGCACCAGGGCTCCTCGCGGGGCCGCTGCCCGACCGTCGGGAGACCTCCGGGAGACCCCCGGGATGCGGCCGGATGCGGCCACGACCGGGGTGAACAGCGGCTGAACGGAGCGCGTTCCCGGTCGCGCCGGTGGCAGGCTGAACTGCATGGACTGTCGGGGACTGATCCGCTGGGCACGGGGTGTCGCGACCTGGCAAGGCGTGCGTGCGACACGTTTCGCCTGGCGACGGCGGCGGATCGACGCGCGATGGCTGCCCGACCGGGGTCCGGAGCTGGCCAGGGCGCCGGGGGCGGTGACCGGTGCCGAGCCGCTGCCCGGGGGCGGGATCGTCCGGTTCGCCCGTTCTGAGCTGCGGATCTGTGTGGTGGTGGGCGGTGCGGTGTTCTGGGGCTGGGACGGCGCGGGTCCGGAGCCCTCGTACGCGCTGGCCGGCGGCGCGCCGGAGCCGGATCCCCGGGCGGTGCTGGAGCCGGACAAGGACGGCGGCTGGCGGGTGGTGTCGGAGCGGGTGACGGTGGAGATCTCGCGGATCGGCGCGGTCTCCATCCGTACGCCCGGTGGGATCGCGTTGCGGCGGGAGCTGCCGCCGCGCTGGTGGGAGCCGGTGGGCGGCGGTCCGGCGCGGTGGTCGCAGCGGTCGGAGGTGGCGGCGGACGCCCGGTTCTTCGGTCTGGGTGGGCGGGCTTCGGGGCCCCGGCTGCGGAATGGCGCGTACCGGCTGTGGAACACGGATCCGGGGGGTTCCTTCGGTCCCGGTGACGATCCTCTCTCCATCACCATGCCGGTACAGCTGGTGGTGGCCGACGCGGGGACGCATCTCGCGTTTCAGGACAACTCCTGGGACGGGCTGGTGACCTTGCGCGAGGGCGAGGAGGGGGCGGGTTCCGGTCATGACCGGCCGGGCACCAGCGAGGTCCGGATGGCGGGCGGGCCGCTGCGCTGCTGGGTGATCGTGGGCAGGCCGGCGCGGGTGCTGACGCACTGGGCCCGGCTGACGGGCGCGCCCGCGGTGCCGCCGTCCTGGGCGCTGGGTCCGCAGCACGCCCGCTGGGGTTTCGGCGGCGCGGAGGGGGTGCGGCGGATCGTGGCGGGGTATCGGGAGCGGGGGCTCGCGCTGTCGGCGGTCCATCTGGACATCGACCATCTCGCCGGGCACCGGGTGTTCACGGTCGACCGGGAGCGGTTTCCCGCACTGTCCGAGCTGGCGGAGGAGCTGGGCGGGGCGGGGGTCCGGCTGGTCTCCATCGTGGATCCGGGGGTGCGCGCGGAGCCGGGGAATCCGGTGTACGAGGAGGGGGCGGCGGCCGGGGCGTTCGTCCGGGACGGGGACGGGCGGGAGGTGCGGGGGGTGGTCTGGCCCGGTGAGTGCGTATATCCGGATTTCACCGATCCGCGGGTGCGGAGCTGGTGGGGCGGGCTGTACGAGGAGCGGCTCGCCCGGGGTTTCGCGGGGGTGTGGCACGACATGAACGAGCCGGTGTCCTTCGCTCCCTTCGGCGACCGGACGCTGCCCCGGTCGGCCCGGCACGATCTGGACGGGCGGGGCGGGGATCACCGCGAGGGCCACAACGTCTACGGGCTGACGATGGCCCGGGCGGGGTACGAGGGGCTGGCGCGGCTGCGCCCCGGGGAGCGTCCGTTCCTCTTCTCGCGTTCGGGGTGGGCGGGGATGCAGCGGTACGGGGGGACCTGGTCGGGCGATGTGTCCAGCGACTGGCCGGGGCTGCGGGCCTCGCTCTCGCTGGTGCTGGGGCTCGGTCTGTGCGGGGTGCCGTACTCGGGGCCCGACATCGGGGGTTTCGCCGGTGATCCCTCGCCTGAGCTGTATCTGCGCTGGTTCCAGATGGGCGCGTATCTGCCGCTGTTCCGTACGCACGCGGCGCTCGGCGCGGGGCGCAGGGAGCCGTGGGAGTTCGGGCCGTCGGTGCTGGGGCACGCGCGGGCCGCGCTCGGTGAGCGGGAGCGGCTGCGGCCGTACTTCGTGACGCTCGCCCATACGGCGCGGTCGACGGGTGCTCCGTACGCGCGTCCGCTGTGGTGGGGCTCCCCGGAGGACCGGGGGCTGCGGGAGTGCGAGGACGCGTTTCTGCTGGGGGACGCCCTGCTGGTGGCCCCGGTGCTGGAGCCGGGGGTGGAGCGGCGGGCGGTGCGGCTGCCGAAGGGGCGCTGGTACGACACGGTGACGGGCCGGGCGTACGACGGGCCGGGGCGGGTGGTGCTGGACGCGCCGCTGTCACGGGTTCCGGTGCTGGCGCGGGGCGGTGCGGTGATTCCGGTGCGCGGGGCGGACGGCGGGGTGGAACTGGAGGTGTGGGCTCCGGCCGCCGGGCGCAGGGGTGGCGGTGTGGTGGTGCCGGATCCGGGGGACGGCTGGGCGCGCGCCGAGGTGGAGCGCTATACGTCCCGGCTGGTGGACGGGCGGGTGAAGGTGCGGCGGGTCAGCGCGGAGGGGGCGGTTCCGCCGAGTCGGCGGGTGCGGCTGCGAGGGCTGTGAGAGCCGTGGGGGCCGTCGGGAGCGGGCGGCCGGGGAATGGCCGGATCCCGCCTCAGCCGTAGCGGTGCAGGAACCATCTCCGTACCGCCGTCGTATGCAGGGGGAAGGCGAGTTCGGCGGGGGTGTGCAGCAGATGGTGGCCGGAGGTCTCGTCGGTGGGGACGGAGGGAGGCAGTTCGGCGGCGGCTCGTGCGGGGAGCAGGCCGAAGAGGAGCAGATGGCCGTCGGGGGCGCTGAGGGCGTCGGCGAGCCGGACGTCCGAGGGTGACGCCTCGATGCCCGTCTCCTCGTGGAGTTCGCGGGCGACCGCCTGCTGCCAGGTCTCCCCGTAATCGATGAAGCCGCCGGGGAGGGCGACTCCGCCGCGCATCGGTTCGATGGTGCGGGTGATGACGACGAGGCCGGGGCCGTCTTCGCCGCCGTGGACGGGCTGGAGTGCCACGGCGACCGGCAGGGGGTTGCGGTAGGCGGTTTCGCCGCAGGCGGGGCAGGTGCGGGGCCATCCGCCGGCGGAACCGCCGTACGGGGTTCCGCAGTTGCCGCAGTACGAGTCCTTGGGCACGGGCGGACTGTATCCGATCACGCGCTCGGCACGGGCGCGGTACGGCCACCCGGGGCGCCGCGCCTCTCGTCGTGGGCCGTCGGGCGTGCCACACTTCTGACGTACCGTCAGATACTGGGCCGGGGAGGGCTTGTGGCGCGCGTACCCGTGGTGGCCGGCTGGTTCACCGACGAAGGCGGCGACGGCGACGAGGAGGGTTTCCGGCTGCTGGGCACCCGCTGCACCGCGTGCTCGGCGGTCTTCTTCCCGCCCGAGCGCGACTTCTGCCGCGACCCCGGCTGCCCGGGCGGGGAGCTGACCCGGGCGCCGCTCTCCCGGCGGGGGCGGATCTGGTCGTACACCGACGCGCGCTACCGCCCGCCCGCGCCGTACGCGTCCGACCCGGACACCCCGTGGCGGCCGTACACCCTGATAGCCGTCGAGCTGGCGGCCGAGCGCATCGTGGTGCTGGGGCAGGCGGCCCCGGGGGTGACCCCGGCGGATCTCGCGGTGGGCATGACGGCCGAGGCGGTGCCCGGGGTGCTCGGCGAGGACACAGGGGCGGGGACGGGGACGGTCCGGACCACCTGGTGGTGGCGGCCGGTCGCGGTGGGCCGATGACATCCGGGGCCGAAGCCGGGTCCGGGTCCGGCGAGATCGCGGTCCTGGGGGTCGGGATGCATCCCTGGGGCAAGTGGGGCCACAGTTTTGTGCGGTACGGGGTGGTCGCGGCGCGGGCGGCGCTCGGCGACGCGGGCCTCGACTGGCGGCGGATCCGGTCGGTGGTCGGTGCGAACACCGTGCGCGGCGGCTACCCCGGGCAGGTGGCCGGAGCGACCTTCGCCCGGGCGCTCGGCTGGCAGGGCGCCCGCGTCACCAGCGTCTACGCGGCCTGCGCCTCCGGGGCGCAGGCCATCGACGCGGCACGGGCCCAGATCCTGGCCGGTCTCGCCGACGCGGTGCTGGTGGTGGGCGCGGACTCGGCCCCCAAGGGCTTCTTCGCGCCTTCGGGCGGCGACCGGCCGGACGATCCCGACTGGCTGCGGTTCCGGGTCCTCGGGGCGACCAACCCCGCGTACTTCGGGCTCCACGCCCGGCGGCGGATGGCCCTGCACGGTGACACTCCGGAGGACTTCGCCCTGGTCAAGGTGAAGAACGCGGCGGCGGGCGCGCTCAATCCGGACGCCCGCTACCGTACCCGGGTCTCCCCGCGCGAGGTGGCGGCCTCGGCGGTCGTCGCAGATCCGCTGCGGCTGCTCGACATCTGCGCCACCTCCGACGGGGCCGCGGCGCTGGTCCTCTCCAGCCTGGAGTTCGCGCGTCGGCACGGGGCCGCCGATCCCGTCCGGCTCCGTGCCGTGTCGACGCTGACCCCGGTGTATCCGAGGACGGTCCTCGACCTTCCGGACATCGCGACCGACTCCGCGCTCGCGGTGCGATCGCCGCCGCACTCCTTCCGCGCCTCGCTCGCCCGGGCCGCGTACGAGGAGGCGGGCATCGGTCCGGCGGATCTCTCGCTCGCCGAGGTCTACGACCTCTCCACCGCCCTGGAGCTGGAGTGGTACGAGGACATCGGGCTGTGCGGGCCCGGCGAGGGGGCGAAGCTCGTACGGGAGGGCGTGACGGCGCTCGGCGGCCGGATCCCGGTGAACGCCGGCGGCGGGCTCGCCTCCTTCGGGGAGGCGGTGCCCGCGCAGGCCATCGCGCAGGTGTGCGAGCTGACCCGGCAGCTGCGGGGGACGGCGGGCGCGCGCCAGGTGGCCGGGGCGCGGGCCGGGATCGCCGTGACCCAGGGGCTGTTCGGGCACGGCTCGGCCGTCGTCGCCGTACGCTGAGAACGCTGAGAACGCTGTCGGAACGGCCGGTCGGGGCGGCGGATCAGGTCGCGGCCGCCGCGCGTCGCGAGCCGTCGACGCGCTCCAGGGCGTGTTCGACCACCGCGACCAGGACCTCCTTGACCGATTCGCGCTCGCGGGCGTCGCACATCATCAGCGGCACACCGGGATCGAGGTCGAGAGCGGTCCGCACGGTCTCCACGGGGAAGCGGCCGGCTCCGTCGAAGCAGTTGACGGCGACGGTGAAGGGAATCCCCCGGCGCTCGAAGTAGTCGACGGCGGCGAACGAGTCCTCCAGACGGCGGGTGTCGGCCAGGACGACCGCGCCCAGCGCGCCCTGGGCCAGTTCGTCCCAGAGGAACCAGAAGCGGTCCTGGCCAGGGGTGCCGAAGACATAGAGCACCAGATCCTCGCGGAGCGTGATGCGCCCGAAGTCCATGGCGACGGTGGTCGTCGTCTTCCCCTCGACGCCCGCGGTGTCGTCCACCGGGCGTCCCGCCTCGCTCAGCGTCTCCTCGGTGCGCAGCGGTCTGATCTCGCTGACCGCGCCCACCAGGGTGGTCTTTCCCACCCCGAATCCGCCCGCGACCAGGATCTTCAGGGTCACCGGCTCGACGGGCCGCCGGCTGTTAGAGCGCCCGAAGACCATTGATCACCTCGCGGAGAATATTCACGTCCGGCAGTTCTGCCGGGGGTACGGGACGGGTTACATGCACGAGCGCGTCCTCGACCAGATCGCCGACGAGGACGCGCACCACCCCCACGGGGAGGTCGAGGCCGGCCGCGAGTTCGGCGATGGACTGCGGGGTGTCCTCGCAGCGTTCGACGATCTCGACGTGTTCCGGCGAGAGCGACTGGTCGTGCACGGGGTGGTCGGCGGCCGGTTCCGGCACGACGAGGGCGATCAGATCGAGCCGGTGGTGGGAGGTGCTGCTCGTACGGCCGCGGGTCATGGCGTACGGGCGGACCACCGGACCCGCCTCGGCGTCGAAGTAGTGGTGCGGATTCTGGGAGTGATGAGCGGATTCACTCATGACGGAACCGTCACCCTCCGGCGCGACCGGTCCGCGGCGCGGTGGCGAGGTGGACTCCTACTCGTTTGACCATGAGCGTCATCTCGTACGCCACCTGGCCGACGTCCGAGTCGGCGTCCGCGAGCACGGCCAGACAGCTGCCGTCGCCCGCGGCGGTGACGAAGAGGAAGGCCTCGTCCAGCTCCACGACGGTCTGGCGGACCCTGCCCGCGTCGAAGTGGCGGCCCACACCCTTGGCGAGGCTGTGGAACCCGGAGGCCACGGCGGCGAGATGCTCGCTGTCCTCCCGGGTCAGCTCCCGCGAGGTGCCGGTCGCCAGACCGTCGCTGGAGAGTACGAGAGCCTTGTGGATGCTGCCGACCCGGTCGACCAGTTCATCCAGCAGCCAGTTCAGTTCACCCACTGCCGGGTTGGCCGGGCGTCCGCCGGCGGTGTGGTGTGCTGCGGCATGCGGTGCGGTCATGGACCGTCCCCCTCCGATGTCGTTCGTGGTGCTGTCCGGCCGGGGACGGTGCCGATGGTCCGGTCGGCCTCGTCGTCCCCGTGTGCGTTCTTGAGGCGGCCCCGCTGCCAGCCCCGCTGCATGGAGGCCATGCGGCTGCGTACTTCCTCGGCGTCGCGTTCGGTCTCCCGGCCCGGTTCCCGGTCCTCGGTACGGGGGTCGGGCGCGGCGGCCCGGAGCTGGGGGGCCAGGTTCGCCTGGCGGACCCGGCGGGGCAGGCCGTCGATCAGCGCGGGTGCCGCGTCGTCACCGCTGCCGCTGCCGCTTCCCGTACCACTGCTCCGCGTACCGCTTCCCGTACCGCCGCTTGCCGTACCGCTCCCTGTGCCGGGCGCGGTGGCGCGGCTCGACGGGAGGGTCGGGGTGGCGGCGGGGCGGGGGTGGGCCGGTTCGTCCACCCGGCGGCCGCGGTCGGCGACGAGGGTGGGGGTGCGGCGGGGCAGCGGCACGGGCTCCGCCCTCCGCTCCGCCTCGGCGTCGGACGGCTGCGGGTGCGGCTCGTCCGGGGCGGTGCGCCGGGCGTGGCGCGAGCGGGAGCGGAAGACTCCCGCGCGGTCCCGGTCGCCGCCGTCGAGATCGAGGAGCGCGCCGGGGCCGGTGAGGGTGTCGGGGTCCGTGAGGGTCTCCGCGCCGCTCAGCCCCAGCGGGTCGACGGGTCCTTCGAGTTCGACCGGGCCGTCGAAGAGCGCGGAGTCGTCCCGGTGGTCGGGGGTCCGGCCGGAGGGCCTGGCGCGCGCCGACAGTTTGCCGTCGCTGCCGCGCCGCCCGGCCGGGGAGTCGCTCTTGCGGTCGAGCCGGAAGCCGGTGCCCTGGGTCTCGGGGGCCTCGGTGAGGAGGGGCGCGGGGATGAAGACGACCGCTGTGGTGCCCCCGTACGGCGAGGGCTGGAGCGAGACCCTGACGCCCTGGCGCTGGGCGAGCCGGCTGACGACGAACAGTCCGAGGCGGTCGGTGTCGGAGAGTTCGAACTCCGGGGTCTCGGCGAGCCGGAGATTGGCGTCGAGGAGCAGTTCGGAGGCCATTCCGAGGCCCCGGTCGTGGATTTCCAGGGTGAAGCCGTTGGCCACCCGCTCGCCGAGCACCTGGACACCGGTGTGCGGCGGCGAGAAGACGGTGGCGTTCTCCAGGAGTTCGGCTATGAGGTGGGTGAGGTCGGCGACCGCGGGGCCGCCGACGCCGATGCGGGGCAGCCGGCGGACCTCGATGCGCTCGTAGTCCTCGACCTCGGCGACGGCCGCCCGTACGACGTCCATCAGCTGGATCGGCTTGCGCCACTGCCGGGAGGGGGCCGCGCCGGAGAGGATCACCAGGCCTTCGGCGTGGCGTCGCATACGGGTGGTGAGGTGGTCGAGGCGGAAGAGGTCGGCCAGTTCGTCGGTGTCCTCGGTGCGGCGTTCCATGGCGTCGAGGAGGGTGAGCTGGCGGTGCAGGAGGACCTGGTTGCGGCGGGCGAGGTTGACGAAGACCTCGGAGACGCCGCGCCGCATGTCGGCCTGGCGGACGGCGGCCTCGACGGCGGCGCGCTGGAGGGTGTTGAGGGCCTGGCCCGCCTGGCCGATCTCGTCCTTGTCGTACTCCAGGCGCGGTGCCTCGGTCTCGACGTCGACCTTCTCTCCGGCGGCGAGACGGCGCATCACGCTGGGCAGCCGGACGCCGGAGACCTCGTGGGCCTCCTTGCGCAGCCTGGAGAGGTCGCGGATCAGGTCGCGGCCGACGCGTACGGAGACGATGACGGAGACGAGCAGGGCGAGGAAGCCGAGGATGCCCGCGACGCCCGCCTGGAGGAAGACTCCGTTGGCGGCGGGGCCGACACGGTCCTGGTGGCGCTCGCCGGACGCCCTGGCCTCACGGCTGAGCTCTTCGAGGACGGGGGTCGCGGCGGTGTGCCACTCCTCGACCTGGGCGGCGGAGGCCCGGGCGACGGGCCCGCCGTCGATGAGGCGCTCCTCGGCGGCCCGCAGGGGTTCGGTCTTGGGGCCGCGCCAGAACTGCAGATAGATCTCGCGTTCCCGGGCGGGCAGGGATTCGAGGTTGATCTCGTAGTACAGCTCGCGGTGGGCGACGAAGTCGGAGAGCCTGCGGATCTCGCCCGCGGTGACCTTGCCCGTGGTGAGGGCGGAGACGATCAGCGCGTCCTCGCGGGAGAGCATCTCGGCCGCGCGGGCCAGTCCGGCGACGGCACGGCCCTGGCGCTCGATGTCCACGTCGTGGACGGAGTGCAGTGTGGCCATGAAGCTGAAGCCGGGGTTGATGATCCGGTTGTAGTAGTCGAGGGCCTGGGCGCGGGAGACGGTGCCGGAGTCCACGGAGCGGCGGAGGGCGACGAGTCCGTCGAAACCCTTGACGAGCGAGGCGAGCCTGCGCTCGGAGTCGGAGCGCAGATCGTCCCGTACGTCCTGTCCGGCGATGCTCTCCTTGAGTTTGGCGACCACCTTGTCGGTGGCGCGGCGCTTGTCGCGGAGGGTGGGCAGGGCGTCGGAGGCGCGGCGGTCGGCCAGGTAGATCAGCGTCTGGCGGCGCTCCCCCTGGACGACGTCGAGCGCGTCGACCATCGGTTCGCCGATCCGGTCGACCACCGCGCCCACGTCGAGGAGGTTGTCGGCCTCGCGTCCGGTGATGGCTGTGGCGAAGCCCCAGAGGGCGGTCAGGGAGAGCAGCGGCACCAGCAACAACGCCACGATCTTCCGGCGGATGGACTTCCCGCGAAAGCGCATGGCCTCCCCCTGCTCAACACCGTCCGGTACAAACGGTGTTCCCTCGGTCAACAAACGGCGCGAGCCTACTACTGTCACTCAGACAACTCGAAGACACGTCCGGTCGATTTTCGGCCTGTCGCTGCTGTGTTGATCACGGGATGTCCCGGTATTCAAGGAGTTGGCATTCCCGGCGTGTCGTATGAGACCCGGCGCGCCTCGGATACCGAACGAGGGGCATTGGCTGGAATTCTTCGCCTCGTGCCCGGGATACGGGAATCATCCGAGCTGATCGCGCGTCTTCGTAGTGAGGGGACGCGCGGGACGGTGGGTCCGGCTCACCGGCCGGTGGCGCGAGTGGGGGTCTCGATCTCGTCGGGGCGGGGGATGTTCGGTCCGGCCGGTTCGGCGGCGCTCCGCGAGGGGCGGTGGCGGGCCGGAGTGGAGCGGTGGATTCCGGGCAGCCGAACCGAGGGTGGAGACATGTGTGTAGGGGGTGGGAAGTGAGAAGGACGATGGAAGCGGACGAGCGTCGCGACGGGAGCGGAGCGGCGGACCGGGTGCCGGGGACGCCGGTTCGGCGGCAGCTCTGGGTGGAGGAGCCGGCCGCGCGGCGGAGGATGGCCGATCCGGTGCGTACGTCTGCGGTCCGCGCGGTGCTCATCGTTTCGCTGACGCTGATTCAGGCGATGATCGCCTTTCTGTGCACGATGGCGGGTTCCTGGCTGGCGTTTCCGATGGTGCTCGGCGGTGTCGCCGGGACGGTCGTCGCAACCTGGGGCGTGCTGGACGCCTGGGTGACCCGTCAGGTCTGGAATCAGCGCCACGGGGTGGTGTCGGAGCCGAGCAGCAGCGCCCGGCGGCTGCGGCGTGATCGCAGGCGGGAGCGGCGTGCGGCCAGGGCGGCGGCACGGCGTGGCGCGCGTATACGGCGGCGGGGGCCCGGGCGCGGGGAGCGGGTGCCGCAGCGGGGGGCCGGCCGCCTTTCGGAGCTGTCCGAGGTCTGACCGGGCTGACCGGGCTTGGCTCGACCGGGCCTGGCCTGGCCTGACTTGACCTGACCGCGCCTGACTTGACCGAAGCCCGGGCCGGGGAGGGATCCGCCGGCCCGGGCTGTGTGCTGCTCGGTGGCGGGTCGCTACTCGCTGGCGGGTGCCGCCGGGCCCGCGGCCGGGGCGGGTCGGCGGCCGGTCCGGTCGGGTCCGGCGGCGGGCTGGGAGCGCTTGAACATCCGGGTGGCCGTGATCTCGCCGTGCACGGTCTCGCCGGACGGGTCCTGCTGGGGCAGGCCGGGGCGCAGATGCTCCTCGACGCTGATGTACTTCAGGCCTGCCCGCAGGTCCGCGTCATTGCGGAGCCTGATGACCAGCGGGAATTCGGCGAGCGCTGTGGTGTCGAAGAGTCCGGTCGTGTAGAGCAGCTGGACGCCCAGGGCGTCGGAGACGGCCCGCTGGAGCTCCAGCAGATAGGTGGCGTTGGCCCGGCCGATCGGATTGTCGAGGAAGAGCGTCCCGGCGTGGCGGTGGCGGTCCCGGCCCCGGTCGTTGCTGCGGAGGGCGGCCATGGTGCAGTACAGCGCGATGGCCGCGGTGAGCAGCTGTCCGCCGGAGAACACGTCTCCCATCTGGCCGACGGGGACGCGCTCGGCGCGCAGCACGGCGTCCGGCTTGAGGATCTCCACGGCGATGCCCCTGGGCTGGAGTGCCGCCTGGACCCCGCGCAGCAGCAGTGACATGCCGTCCCTGCGTCCCTCGCCGTAGACGGCGGACGAGTTCTTGCGGACGGCGGCGCGGGTGGCCTCGTCGACGACCTCGCCGAGGCGCTCGGCCAGGGTCGCCTGGTCGGGCTCCTCGAAGCGGATACGGAGGAACTCCTGCCCGGACCACTCCCCCAGTCCTTCGGGCAGCCGGGAGAGCCGCTGGGCGGAGCGGAGGGTGGCGAGTGCCGACTCCACGAGGCCGCGCAGCCGGTCGACGATGGTGTCGCGGTTGCGTTCCAGCTGTTCCAGTTCGTCGGTGAGCACGCGCAGCCGGGGCAGGAAGGCCTCCGCCCACTTGGCGGCGTGCTCCGGCAGGGCGGCGGCGGGCAGTTCGCGGATCTGCTGGCGGGCGGGGGTGCGCACCTGCTCGTAGCGGGTGGAGTTGGCGTGGCGTACGAGGATGTCGCTCGCCTCGCGGACGGCGGATTCGGCGGCCGACAGGTCGGCGGCGCAGCCGCGCAGGGAGCGCCGGGCCTCGGCGGCGGATTCGCGGGCCTCGGCGGGGCCGCCGGGGTAGGGGTCGGATTCCCGCTCGGCTGCCTCGTCGTCGTCCCGCTGTTCCCTCAGCAGGTCGCGGAGGAGGGCCGCGGTCTCGTCAAAGCCGCCGGCGGCGTCCTCGGCGGCCCGGTGGGCCTGGAGGAGGGCGGTGTGCGCGTCGCGGGCGGTCTCCAGCGCGTCGGTGCGGGAGGCGAGTTCGGCGGTGGCGACGCGCAGCAGGGTCTGGGCCTGCTCGGCGTCGGCGGGCACGGCGTCGGCGGGGAGTTCGGTGTGGGCTCCGCCGTCGGCGGGGGCCAGGCGCTCGGCCTCGCCGCGGAGCCTGCCGAGTTTCTCGCTGGCCTCGGAGGCGCGGGTCTCCAGCATCTGCACCAGGGATTCGGCGCGGGCGGCGGCGGCCTGGCGGGAGGGGCCGTCCGCGCCGTCCGTGCTCTCCAGGAGGAGGGCGGCGCGGGTGCGGACCTTGTTGGTGAGGCGGTCCAGCTCGGCGAGGGCGGCGCTCTCGTCGCTCTCGGCGCGGGCCTGTTCGGCCCGGAGGTCGGCGCCGACGCCGACCTTCTCGTAGAGCTGGGAGGCGGCGCGGTAGGCCTCGCGCAGGGCGGGCAAGGAGACGCGCGGTGCGGCGGGGTCGGCCTCGGGCAGGGTCTCCGGAGCGCCGGCGATCTCGGCGCGCTCGGCGCGCAGGGCGCGGGCGGTTCGGCGGGCGTCGTCGCCGGCGCGCTGGGCGGCCCTGCGGTCCTCGTCGGCGGCTTTCGCGCGCTCCAGGCAGACGGTGGCGCGGGCTTCGGACTCGGCGGCCTCGTCGGCGAGTTCGCGCCGTTTCACCTGCCATCCGGCGCGTTCGCGGAGCCGGAAGGCGAGGCCGGCGAGGGCGTCGGCGGCGCGGCGGGCGCGCTGGGCGGTCTCCTGGCGGTCGTCGCGGACACGGGCGGCGTCGGCGGCGGTCTCGTCGGCCTCGGCGCGGACGGTGCGGGCCTCGGCGAGCCGGGCCTGTGCCTCTTCGGCGGTCTCGCGGGCCGTCGCCGCGCCCTGGGCCAGTTCGGCGAGCATTCCGGGCGGGCAGTCCGCGCGCCAGGAGCCGATCCGGGCGGCGAGTGAGCGGTCTCCCGCGAGGCGGGCGGCCAGGTCGCGGATCTCCTCGTCGCGTGCGGTGGCCCGGGCGCGGAGGGTCTGCCTCTCCTCGTCGGCGGCGTGCTCGTCGTGCATGGCGGGGTTCGGCGGTACGAGGAAGACCTCGGGGTCGGCCTGGCCGCCGCCGGCCGGGGGTACCGGCGCGAGCAGTGCGGCGGCGGTGCCGACGGCGACGGTGGAGCGGGGCAGCAGGGCGGCTCCGGCGAGGACTTCGCGGGCGCGCGGGTGCGAGGCGGGGTCGGTGATGACGACTCCGTCGACCAGCTCGGGGCGGGCGGAGAGCACGGCCGCGTGGTCGGCGGGGTCGACGGCCTGGGCGAGATAGCGCCAGCCGGGGAGTGCGGGGATGCCGTGCTCGCCCAGGTATTCGACGGTGGCGAGGACGTCGGGTCCAGGCGGGAGGAGTCCTCCGTCGCCGAGCGCGCCGAGGATGCGGGAGTCGTCGGCGGCGGCGGTGCGCAGGTCGAAGAGCTGGCGTTCGGCGGACGCCACGTACTGGTCGAGGAGTTCTCGCAGGTCGTCGGCGTAGCGGTCGAGCTCTTCGGCGGTGAGGGGGGTGCCGTCGGGGCGGGGTGGGGCGGCCGGGGCGCCGTGGGGCTCGGGGGTGGTGTCCGGGGTGCCGTCGGCCGGTCGCGGGGCAGGGCCGCCGCGCCGGGGTGCGGGCACGGGTGCGGCGGTGGCCGGGGCGGGCAGGCTGAGCAGTTCGGCCAGGCGCTGATGCTCGGCGATGGAGGCGGCGGCTCGGCGTTCCGCTTCGTAGGCGTGGTCGGCGGTGCGGGCGGCGTCCGAGGCGCGGGCGGCGGCCAGTTCCGCGCGGGCCTCCTCGGCGGCGGCCTCTTTGGCTCGGTCCGCGGTGGCTCGGCCGCTCTCGCAGGCGGTGTCCCAGGCCGCGACGGCGGTCTTCTCGGCGTCGCTCGCGGCGAGCGCGGCGCGCGCGGGGTCGGCGTCGGGGGCGGTGTCGTCGAGCCAGCCGGCGCGGACGGCTTCGGCGGTCTCCTGTTCGACCTCGGTGAGCCGCTGGCGGAGGTGGCCGATCTCGCTGCGGGCGCGCTGTGCCTCGGTGGCGGCGGCGGTCGCGTCGCGGTGGGCGGTCTCGGCGGCCTCTTGGAGGGTGGCGGAGCGCTCCTCCTCCTCGTTGGCGAGCCGTTCGCCGTCCTCGGCCGCCGAGTGCAGGGCCCGGACGAGGTCGGCGGCGGCCGTGGCGCGGGCCGCGAGCGCGGGGGCGGCGTCCCGCTCCGCCTCGCGGATCGCCACGGCGACCCTGGCCGAGCGGTCGGCGGCGGCGCGGTGCCGGAGCACGGCTTCGGCCGCCTGCCACGCGGAGTGCAGGGTGCGGGCGTCGGTCAGCTCGCGGCGCTGGGCCGCGGCTCCCTTCTCGGCGGCGGTGAGGGCGAGCGAGGCGTGCCGGTAGGCCAGTTCGGCGGCGATCAGCGAGCTGTTGCCCCGGGCCTGTTCGGCCTCGGTGACCGTGTGGGCGGCGGCGGTGACGCGCTGGGCGAGATCGGCGGTGCGGGAGCGCTCCACGGCCGCGCGGTCGGCGAGCCTGCGGGAGAGGGTACGGGTGCGTCGCTCGGCGCCGGTGTGGATCTCGCGGGCGCGTGCTCTGGCGTCGGCGGCTTCGACGATCCGGCCGAGGAGGTCGGCCGAGCCCGCGGTGAAGTCGCGCTCGGCGGTGAGTTCGGCGCGGCGGCCGAGTTTGTCGCCGAAGCCGCTGACGAGGTCGGCGAGGCCGTCGGTGTCGCGGGTGTCGGTGACCGCGCGCAGCAGGAGGTCGGTGAAGTCGGAGTCCTTCTTCACCGCGAAGAGGCCGGCGGCTTCGCCCTCGTCGGCGTTCATCTCGCGCTGGTAGCGGAAGAGTTCGGGGTCGAGGCCCAGATCGCCGAGGTGTTCGTTCCAGCGGTCGTGGATCTCCTCCCAGGAGACCTCAAGGTGGGGGTAGGCCTTGCCGGACTCGGTGATCGCGTCGCGGAAGCCCTTCATGGTGCGGCGGCGGCCCTGCGCGCCGGAGGCTCCCTCGACCGGGGGGCGTACGACGGTGGACTCGGCCACCGGCAGCGAGTCCAGGCTCAGTCCGGGGCCGGGGCGGAAGGAGTACCACGCCTCGGCGAACTTCCTGGGGTCGCTGGAGACCTGGCGGCCGCGCCATTCGCTGACCTTGCCGACGACAACCAGTTCGCCGGTGAGGGTGTGCTGCCACTCCAGGGCGACGTGGCCGCAGTCGTCGGCGAGGAGGAATTTGCGCAGCACGCCGGAGCTGGCACCGCCCAGGGTGTTGCGGTGACCGGGCAGCATCACGGAGAAGATCAGCTTGAGCAGTACGGACTTGCCGCCCCCGTTCTCCAGGAAGAGGACGCCGGCGGGGGCGGGGCGGCGGGGCGGGCCGACCGGCTCCTCCTCGAAGAACTCCGCCTGGGCGGGGGCGGGGTGAGGCACCGGTTCGCCGACTCCGCGCAGGTCCAGCACGGTGTCGGCGTAGCGCGCACCGGCGGGCCCGATGGAGTAGAGGCGAACGCGGGACAGCTCGTACATGGCGGCGGACTCTCGTGGTTGGCGGCGCGGGTGGGGATGCGGTGGTGCGGGGGCGGGTCAGGCGTGGAAGGGCAGTCCGGCGTCGGCCGCCAGTTCCAGGTCGTCGCCGTCGGGCGGTGGCAGCAGGGTGGCGGTGCCGTCGCTGACGGGTACGACGCCGAGTTCGAGGAATTCGGCCATGGCGGCGTTGCCCGCCATGTCTCGGACCTGGAGCTGGTAGCGGGCGGTGGTGCGGTAGGCGCCTCCCGCGTCGTCGCCGGTCCGCTGGAGGAAGCCGGAGTCGGTGAGGAAGGCGACGGCCTTGGCGACGATGCCGGTGGTGGATCCGGCGAGCCGCCGGGCGTCCTTGGTCGCGCCGGTGGAGCTGCGCCGGGCGTAGATCCGCCAGGCGGCCTCCAGGCCGGGGGCGTCGGTGGCGGGGTCGGTGTTCTCGCCCTGTGCCTCGGCGCGTTCTTCGAGCCGGTGGCAGGCCTGACGGACGAAGGCGTCGACCCCGTTGACGGTGATGCGGCCGATGTAGCCGTCGTCGGCGAGGTCCTCGGGGCGGGGGAAGGACATGGCGGCGACGGCGAGATGGGCCAGGCCGTGGAGGAAGCGGTCCGCGGAGTCGGTGGCCGCCCGGCGGGCGTAGTCGCCCATGCGGACGGCGAAGACGGAGTCCTCGCCCGCCGCGAGGGCCATGCCCGCGCGGGGTGACACTTCGAGGACGATGAGGCCGAGCCCGGTGGCGACGGCGTCGGCGACGCGGGCGAAGGCGGGGTCCTCGCGGTAGCGGCGCAGCAGGTCGGCGTATTCGGCGTCGCGGGCGGGGAGGAGTTTGGGCTGGAGTCCGAAGGAGACCAGCCGGGCCGCGTCGGCCGCGTCGGGGGGTGTGAGGCGGGCGGCGGCGCCGGGGTCGGCGTCCGCGGGCGTCTCGGTGGTGGCCGGGTCACGCCAGGGGTCGCGCTCGGCGTGGTGGTCGGTCACTGGGGTGGCTCCTCGTCGTGGCGTGGCGGGCGGGGGTGGTTCGCGGGATTCACGGGGTTCATGGTGTGTCCCGGTGGGGTGGCGGGGGCGGCGGGGCGTGTCACGCGGCCTCCGTGCGGTCCGCCGCCATGCCGGCCGCGTCGAGCAGGGCCGTGCCGACGATGAGGTCCGCGCCGCCGAACTCCCAGTCGTCCAGCTCCGTGCCGTCGTCGACGGCGAAGAGGAGGCGCTCCTCGCCCTGGCGGTAGGCGGTGCCGACCGGGGGGCTCGCGGCGTGGACGGCGAGCAGCGCCACCAGGTAGGGAAGCTCGGGGTCCTGCCGGCGGGCATCGGCCAGCAGGCCGGAGAGGCGGCGGGGCGCGTCGTGTTCCAGGTCGAGCAGGCGCAGGGCGGCCGCGAGCTGTTCCTCGCTGAACCGGCTGTCGTCGGGGGTGGCGATCAGATCGGGCTCGGGCATCTCGGCGCCGAGGTGCTCCCGCTCGACCGGCGGGGTCAGCAGCATGTCCACCAGGTCCCCCATCCGGACGGACGAGGGGGTGCGCGGCCCGGTGCCCCGGGCGAAGAAGGCGTCCGTGACGCGGATCGCCGCGTCCAGGGGGAGGGGCAGTACGGGGGCCACCAGCTGGCCGTACAGATCGAGGCCGGAGCGGGTGGCCGGGCGGGCGAAGGCCTGGCGGTCCTGTTCGGCGCGGAAGAGGGGGCCGGCCTCCAGCAGGCGGGACTGGAGCTGGGTGTGGCGGCGGATGCAGTCCTTGACGATGTCGACCAGCTCGGCGGCGCGGCGCTTGTGCTCCGGCTCCTCCGCCTCGTCGCGTGCCCGGCGGATGTTGGTGAGGATCGCGTTCTCGTGGCGGTAGCGGTCGGCGACGTGGTCGAGCGCCTCGGCGATCATGTCGGGCACGGCGTTGAGCCAGTCGACGGCGCGGACATTGCGCCGGGTGGCCTCCAGGGTCCTGCGGAGGGTCTCGGCGTACTGCACCGTGCGGTAGCGGGCCTGTTCGGCGGCGAGCTGGGCGTCCGCGAGGCGGCCTCGGCTGATGAGGACCTCAAGCTTGACCTCGGCCGCGATCTGCGAGCTGGTGACATCGGTGTCGAGCGCGCCCACCAGGACGTTGACCGCTTCGTCGGTGGTGCGCAGGCAGACGCTGCCGCCGTATCCCGGGACCTCTTCGATGAGTTTGAAGTCGTAGTCGCGGCGGGTGTAGACGCCGTCGGGGCCGAAGGTGCCGTAGACCGCGCGGAAGCCCCGGTCCACGCTGCCGACGTTGATCAGATTCTCCAGCACCCAGCGGGCCACCCGCTCGTGCTCGGAGGCGGGGCGGCGGGGGGCCTGGGCGGCGATTCTGGGGAGCAGCCTGGCGACGATCTGGTCATGGTCGGCACCGGTGTCGAAGTCCATGTTGAGCGTCACGAGGTCGATGGCGGCGAGGGCCACCTCCGCCATCGCGTAGACCGTGTACTCGCCCGCCAGGTTGGCCTTGCGGGCGTCCAGATCGTGCAGCGGCGCGGTGCAGGCGAGCGCGCGCAGCCGCCGCGCGAGCCCTTCGTCGGCGGCCGGGCCCTGGGCGGGCCGGGGCCCCGCGCTGAGCTGGGGCGGAACGAGTTCCGTCGAGGCAGGCGAAGTCACGCTGCACAGATTAGGTCCTCGCACTGACAACGGTCGAAACGGCGCAGAAGCTCTCCGGGCGCGCCGTGCCGCGGACCTCTCGCCCGGGGCGGCCCCGGCCGCTACTCCCGATCCGGCGCGAGGCGCGCGCAGGCCTCCACCACTCTCGCCCGGGAGTCGTCCAGATAGCGGGCGAGGAGTTCCTCGGCCCCGGTGCGGTCGCCCGCGCGCAGCGCTTCCAGGATGGTCCGGTTGCGGACCAGGAAGGGCTGGTGCAGCCCGCGCGGGTCGGCCACCGCGTGGAAGGCGAGGCGGAGTTCCGCGAGCACGCCGCGCATCAGCTCGTCGGTGCGCGCGCTGCCGGCGAGGGCGACCAGTTCGCGGTGGAAGCGGATGTCGGCGGTGGAGACGCCCTTCCAGTCCTCCTCGCGGGCCGAGCGCTCGCCGTGGTCGACGGCCGCGTCGAGCCGGTCGAGGGGGTAGGGGGGGTCCCCGAGGTCGTGGAGGACGGCGCGCTCGACGAGCTGGCGGGTGCGGTAGATGTCGATGACGTCCTGGACCGCGAGTCTGCGGACGAACACTCCCCGGTTGAGCCGGTGGACGAGGAGCCGTTCGTGGGTCAGCAGCCGGAACGACTCGCGCAGGGTGTTGCGCGAGACTCCGAGCGCCTTGCCGATGGCGTCCTCGGAGAGCCGCTCCCCCGGCGCGAAGTACCCCTCCGCGATCCGGGTGCGCAGGATGTCCGCGACGCGTTCCGCCGTGCTGGTGCGGCCGAGCAGGACACGGTCCTCCTCCAGGCCGCCGGGTCCCCCGGGTCCTGCGAGTCCGTCGAGTCCGTCGAGTCCTTCGGCGTGGCCGGTATCCGGCTGGGTCGTCCCCACGACACCCCTCTCTCCTTCGCCGCCGGGTTCAAACCGGCGCACGGGTGTCCATCGTAGAAGGAGGTACGAGCCCACACGCCCCTTGTCGGATCGTTCAACAATCCCCTACGTTTGCCTCATCGCATCGATCCACGGCACGGATGACACGGCACGGAGCACGGAGGAGGAGTACATGACCTGGGCGTCCATCGATCTCAACGCCGATCTCGGCGAGGGCTTCGGCCGCTGGCGGCTCACCGACGACGAGGAGTTGCTGTCGGTCGTCACCAGCGCCAATGTCGCCTGCGGATTCCACGCGGGGGACGCGGTCACCATGCGGCGGGTCTGCGACCTGGCGGCCGAGCGGTCGGTGCGCATAGGCGCGCAGGTCTCGTACCGCGATCTCGCGGGTTTCGGGCGCCGTTCCATGGATGTCCCGGCGGCCGAGCTGACGGCCGAGATCGCCTATCAGATCGGGGCGCTGGAGGTGTTCGCCCGCGCGGCGGGCTCCCGGGTCTCGTATGTGAAGCCGCACGGCGCGCTCTACAACCGGGTCGTCCACGACGAGGAGCAGGCGGCCGCCGTGGTCGACGGGGTGCTGCTGGCCGGGGGGCGGCTGCCGCTGCTGGGGCTGCCGGGCTCCGTTCTGCACACCGCGGCGGGGAAGGCGGGAGTGCCGGTCGTCACCGAGGCGTTCGCCGACCGGGCGTACACCGCCGACGGCAGGCTGGCCCCGCGCGGCGAGGACGGCGCGGTGCTCACCGATCCCGCCGTCGTGGTCGAACGGTCGGTCGGCATGGCCCGGTTCGGGACGGTCACCGCGCGCTGCGGCGAGACCGTGGCGGTGCGCGCCCGCTCGCTCTGTCTGCACGGCGACACCCCGGGGGCCGTCTCGCTCGCCCGCCGGGTGCGCGGCGAACTGGAGGCCGCCGGGGTCAGGGTGGAGCCGTTCGCATGAGCCGGCCCGGCGGTCCTTCGGGCATCAAGGTGCTGCCGGTCGGGGACCGGGCACTGCTGATCGAGCTGGCGGACGGGGCGGCGGCCGAGGCGCTCCATGCCGAGCTGCTGCGCAGGCGCGCGGCGGGCACCCTGCCCGCCGTACGGGAGATCGTGCCGGCGGCGCGGACCGTCCTCCTCGACGGAATCGACCGGCCGGCCGGGTTCGCCGCGGAGCTGGCGGGGTGGGAGACCCTGCCCCCGCCGGCCCGCACGGCGGAGGCGGTGGAGATCCCGGTCCGCTACGACGGGCCGGATCTGGCCGAGGTGGCGGCGGTGTGGAGGGTGACGGAGGAGGAGGTTGTGGCGATCCATTCGGCGACCGAGTTCCGGGTGGCGTTCTGCGGGTTCGCGCCGGGCTTCGGCTATCTCACCGGGCTGCCGCAGCGGTACGCGGTGCCCCGCCGGGCCACTCCGCGCACCTCGGTCCCCGCCGGGTCGCTCGGGCTGGCCGGCCCCTACTCGGGTGTGTATCCGCGATCGTCGCCCGGCGGCTGGCAGTTGATCGGCAGCACGGATCTGGAGCTGTGGGACCCGTCCCGTGAGCCGGCCGCGCTGCTGAGCCCGGGGGCGCGGG
This sequence comes from Streptomyces inusitatus, assembly GCF_014651115.1. Lineage (GTDB taxonomy): Bacteria > Actinomycetota > Actinomycetes > Streptomycetales > Streptomycetaceae > Streptomyces > Streptomyces amakusaensis. Next base: position 25,867 of record NZ_BMWG01000028.1, read on the forward strand.
TGCGGTTCGTCGCGGAGACGGGGCGGCGATGACGGACCGGGCGGTCGTGGTGGTGAGGGCTGGTGCGCTGACCACCGTGCAGGATCTGGGGCGGCCGGGGCACGCGCATCTCGGTGTGCCGCGTTCGGGGGCACTCGATCCGAGAGCCGCCGGGCTCGTCAACCGGCTGGTGGGCAATCCGGAGGGGGCGGCGGTGCTGGAGACGACGCTCACGGGCTGTGCGCTGCGGCCCCGGTGCGCGGTGACCGTCGCGGTGGGCGGGGCTCCGTCCCCGGTGACCGTCGACGGGCGGCCGGCGGCCTGGGGGACGCCGGTGCGCGTGCCGGGCGGGGCGCTGCTGGAGGTGGGGAGAGCGGTCGCCGGGGTGCGCGGCTATATGGCCCTCGCGGGCGGGATAGCGGTCGATCCGGTGCTCGGGAGCCGCTCCACCGATCTGCTCTCCGGCACAGGTCCGCCGCCGCTGGCCGACGGAGCGGTGCTGCCGCTGGGTGCTCCGACGAGCCCGCCGGCCCGGTTGGACGGCGGTGTGCCCTGGCCCGCGCCCCCTGCGGAGCTGGTGCTGGGCATACGGTTCGGGCCGCGCGCCGACTGGTTCACGGACGGGGCACTGCGGACGCTCACCGCCGCCCGGTACCGGGTGTCGGCCGCGAGCAATCGCATCGGCCTGCGCACCGAGGGCCCGGGGCTGACCCGGGCGCGCGGTGCGGAGCTGCCGAGCGAGGGCATGGTGCTGGGGGCGGTGCAGGTGCCGCCGGACGGCTGCCCGGTGGTCTTTCTCGCCGACCATCCGACGACGGGCGGCTATCCGGTGGTGGCGGTGGTGGACGAAGGGGACCTGGGGGCGGCGGCCCAGGCGACGCCCGGGACACCGGTGCGGTTCGTTCCGCTGGGCTGACCGTCCCGGGGCGGGGTTCCGAAGCCGCCGCCGCCCGGGGTCGCCATCACCAGGACGTCGCCCGGGCCGACGGCGGCCGAGTCGACTCCGGCCAGGGGGGTGAGTGTGCCGTCGGCGCGCTCCACGGAGTTCTCCCCCAGCGCGCCGGGGCCGCCGCCCGCCATGCCGTAGGGCGGGACGCGGCGGTGGCCGGTCAGCAGGGTGACGGTCATGGGCTCCAGGAAGCGGATGCGCCGTACCGCTCCACGGCCGCCGCGCCAGCGGCCGGTGCCGCCGCTGCCGCGGCGGATCGAGAAGGCGTCGACCCGTACCGGGTAGCGCCATTCCAGGATTTCCGGATCGGTCAGACGGGAGTTGGTCATATGGGTCTGCACAGCGTCCGCGCCGGGGAAGCCCTCGCCCGCGCCGGAGCCGGAGGCGACCGTCTCGTAGTACTGCACCAGATCGTTGCCGAAGGTCAGATTGTTCATGGTGCCCGATCCCTCCGCCTGTACGCCGAGGGCCGCGTAGAGCGCCCCGGTGACGGCCTGGGAGGTCTCGACATTGCCCGCGACGGTGGCCGCGGGGAAGACCGGCGCGAGCATGGAGCCCTCCGGCACCCTCACCTCCAGCGGTTCCAGACAGCCGCTGTTGAGCGGGATGTCCTCGCCGACCAGGGTGCGGAAGACATAGAGGACCGCCGCCATCACCACGGAGGTGGGCGCGTTGGCGTTGCCGGGGCGCTGGGGCGAGGTGCCGGTGAAGTCGATGACGGCGGCGCGCCGGGCGCGGTCGATCCGCACGGCGACCTGGATGACCGAGCCGTCGTCCGTCTCGTAACGGCACTCGCCGTCGTCCAGCCGGGCGACGATCCGCCGGACGGACTCCTCGGCGTTCTCCCGGACGTGGCGCATATAGGCGTGGACGACGTCGAGGCCGAACTGGTCCGTCATACGGCGCAGCTCGGCGATGCCCTTCTCGTTGGCGGCGATCTGCGCGCGGAGGTCGGCGATGTTGACGTCCGGGGCACGGGACGGGTGGCGCGCCCCGGTCAGCAGTTCCCGGGTCTCCCGTTCGCGCAGTCGGCCGTCCCGCACGAGCAGCCAGTTGTCGAAGAGGACGCCCTCCTCCTCGATGGTCCGGCTGAAGGCCGGCATGGAGCCGGGGGTGATCCCGCCGATCTCCGCGTGGTGGCCGCGCGAGGCCACCAGAAAGCGCAGCTCGCGCCCGTCGGGGCCGAAGACCGGGGTCACCACGGTGACATCGGGCAGATGGGTGCCGCCATGGTAAGGGTCGTTGATCGCGTAGACGTCCCCCGGCCGCATCCCGGCCCTGTCGCGGCGGCGCAGGACCTCTTTGATCGACTCGCCCATGGAGCCGAGGTGGACGGGGATGTGGGGCGCGTTGGCGATGAGGTTGCCGTCGGGGTCGAAGAGGGCGCAGGAGAAGTCGAGCCGCTCCTTGATGTTGACGGAGTGCGCGGTGTTCTCCAGCCGTACGCCCATCTGTTCGGCGATGGCCATGAAGAGGTTGTTGAACACCTCCAGGAGGACCGGGTCAGCCTCGGTGCCGGCGGCGGCCCGGCCTGGGCGGGAGCGGACCCGGGTGAGCAGCAGATGGCCGTGTTCATGGACGCGGGCGCGCCAGCCGGGGTCGACGACGGTGGTGGCGTCGGGCTCCACGATGATCGCGGGTCCGTCGACCGGGGTGTCGGGGCCGAGCTCCGCCCGCCGGTGCAGGGGCACTTCTTTCGGCGCGCCGTCCATGAACACGGTGACCCGGGCGGGCCGGGGCGGCGGGGAATGAGGGCCGGCCGACCCGGGGCCGTCGGGGACCGGCGCTCCGTGGGCGGCGGCCGCGCCCACGGCCTCGACCGAGACAGCCTCGACCACGAGCGGCTTCCTGGTCGTGAACGCGTAGCGCGCGCGGTGGGCCGAGGTGAAGGCCTCCGTCATCGCGGCGACGGTGTCCAGTGGCACCGGGAGGCTCGCGTCGGTGCCCGCGTAGCGGAGGAGGACTTCGGCGCGGGTGGTGATCGCGTCGTCGGGGACGGCGTCGGAGCGCAGTTCGGCGCGGGTGCGGGCGGCGAGTTCGGCGCAGAGATCCCGTACCCGGGTGAGGGTGTCCTCGTCGAGCTCGGCTTCCACGGACCGCTCGCGCATGGCGGTGACGTCGGCGAGTCCGATGCCGTAGGCGGAGAGCACTCCGGCGAGCGGGGGCACCACGACAGTGGTGACGCCGAGGGCGTCGGCGACGGCGCAGGCGTGCTGTCCGCCCGCGCCGCCGAAGGAGGTGAGGGCGTAGCGGGTGATGTCGTGGCCGCGCTGCACGGAGATCTTCTTGACCGCGTTGGCCATGTTGAGCACGGCGATCTCCAGAAAGCCGGCGGCGGCTTCCTCGGGGGTGGGCTCGGAGCCGGTCTCCTCGCCGACCCGCCGGGCGAGGGCGGTGAAGCGTTCGCGTACGACGTCGGCGTCGAGCGGCTGGTCGCCGTCGGGGCCGAAGACGGCCGGGAAGTGTTCGGGCTGGACCCTGCCGAGCATCACATTGGCGTCGGTGACGGTGAGGGGGCCGCCGCGCCGGTAGCAGGCGGGGCCGGGGACGGCTCCCGCCGAATCGGGGCCGACGCGGTAGCGGCGGCCGTCGAAGTGGAGGACGGAGCCGCCGCCCGCGGCGACGGTGTGGATGCTCATCATGGGGGCGCGCATCCGTACGCCCGCGACCTGGGTGCCGAGTTCCCGTTCGAACGCTCCGGCGTAGTGCGAGACATCGGTGGAGGTGCCGCCCATGTCGAAGCCGATGACCCGGTCGAATCCGGCCTGGGCCGCGGTGCGCGCCATGCCGACGACGCCGCCGGCGGGGCCGGAGAGCACGGCGTCCTTGCCCCGGAAGTGGGCGGCTTCGCGCAGTCCGCCGTTGGACTGCATGAACATCAGGCGGATGCCGTCGAGTTCGGCGGCGACCTCGCTCACATAGCGGCGCAGGATCGGGGAGAGGTAGGCGTCCACGACGGTGGTGTCGCCGCGCGGGATCAGTTTGATCAGCGGGCTGACCTCGTGGGAGCAGCTGATCTGGGGGAATCCGAGATCGCGGGCGGCCTGGGCGACCGCCTGCTCGTGGGCGGGGTGACGGTAGCCGTGCATCAGGACGACGGCGGCGGCGCGGAAGCCGTCGGCGTGGGCCCGGGAGAGCTGTTCGGTGACGGCTGGCAGATCGAGCGGGCGGATGACGGTGCCGCGGGCGTCGAGGCGTTCGGGAACCTCGATGACGCGTTCGTACACGGCTTCGGGGAGGACGATATGGCGGTCGAAGATCCGGGGGCGGTTCTGGTAGGCGATGCGCAGGGCGTCTCCGAAGCCCTCGGTGATGACGAGCACGGTCGGTTCGCCGCGCCGTTCCAGCAGGGCGTTGGTGGCGACGGTGGTGCCCATGCGCACCTCGGCGACCCGGTCGGCGGGGACGGGCTCGTCGGGGCCGAGACCGAGCAGCAGCCGGATTCCGGCGACGGCGGCGTCGCGGTGGCGCTCGGGGTCGTGGGAGAGGAGTTTGCGGGTGACGAGCCGGCCGTCGGGACGCCTTCCGACGATGTCGGTGAAGGTGCCGCCTCGGTCGATCCAGAACTCCCAGCGCCCGGCCATGTCCCCATTCTGGCGACCGGGCGGCCGTCCGCCACCGCGGCGGGCGGCCCCGGGACGCGCGCCGGGGCCGCGCGGCGCCACTCCCCCCCCGGGGCGGGGCGGCGGGGGCGGGGGGGCGGGCGGGGGGGGGCGGGGGCGGGCCCCGCGGGGGGGCTGGTGCATTCTGCTGCGCACCGCGGTCTGGACCTCGGCCTCTTCGGCGGGGTCCGCGGCGAGCCTGCGCAGCCGTTCGGCGACGCGCACATCGCCGGTCTCGGCGTGCCGCGCGGCCACCTCCCGGGTGGTCTCCTCGCAGTCCCAGAGACATTCGACGGCGAATCCCGTGGCGAAGGAGGCGTCGGTGGCCGCCAGCGCCCTGGCGGCGCGTCCCCGCAGCTGGGAGGAGGCGGTCTCACGGTAGACATGGCGCAGCACGGGGGCCGCGCAGCCGATGCCGAGGCGTCCGGCGCCGTCGACGAGGGTCCACAGCGTGGGCGCGTCGGGACCGTCGGCGCGGACCGTCTCGCGCAGCGCGCCGAGGACGAGCGGGGAGTCGGTCGCGCCGCCCCGGCAGGCCAGCACTCCGGCGGCGGAGGCCCCGAGGGCGTCGGGCCGGTGGACCCAGCCCCGGGCGCGGTTGACGGCCTCGTCGCCGCACATCCGCTCGAACGCCGAGATCGCCGCGTCCGCGACGGTGCGCGAGCCGCCCGCGTACGCCGCCTCGATGAGGTCGAGGACGACGGGGTCCTCGGAGACGGCGAGGTGGTGGAGCGCGGTGGAGCGCGCGCCGTCGCCGCCCTCGCGGGCCGCACGGAGGATCGCGGGCCGGTCCTCGGCCCCGGCGACCGCCGAGAGACACCGGGCAGCGGGGACATGGAGTGCGGCGCCGCGCTCCAGGCCCTCCTCCGCCCAGTCGAAGACCGCCTGGACGCTCCAGCCGGGCCGCGGGCCGGTGGGGCTCAGCTGCCGCTGCCAGCGGTCGAAGGAGCCGGCCTCGCGAGCCGCGCGCACCCGGGGGCCGATCTCGGGCCTGGGGTCCTCGGCCCACAGCCGCCAGGGCCTCGGTTCGAAGGCGTCCCGCACGGCGGCGGTCAGTTCGGCCTCGCCGTCCGGGGTGACCGGGAATCTGGCGAGGACGGGGGCGGCGAGCGCGCGGAGTCCGGCGTCGTCGTCGCGCAGGGCCAGCTCGTCGAGGGCCCAGGCCCAGCCGGCTCCGGTGGCCGCGTAGCCCCGCAGCAGCCTCAGGGCGTCGTCCCTGCCGTACGAGGCGAGATGGCCGAGCACCGCGAGCGCGAGGCCGGTTCTGGCCTCGTCGGTGTCGAGGCGGTCGTCGATGTCGTACAGATGCCGCTGGATCTCCTCCAGACCGCCGTGGAGGTCCATGTAGAGACGGGCGTAGTAGAGAGAACGGTTCTCGACCTGCCAGTCGTGACGGGGATCGTTGAGCACGCAGTGGTTGAGGGCGGCGAGCGCTTCGGCGCGGGGAGCGGCGAGCGCGTGCAGTGTGCCGTCGCCGCGGCCCCTCTGCAGCAGGCCGAGCAGCGTGCCGCTCGGCGCTATGACTGGATCGAACATGGGGAAGGCCTCACATCAAGCTCTCGACGCGACCGGGGAATGGAGATGTCTAGGCCGCGCAGCAGCATGAGGAGCCGCCCGTCGTCATCCGCGTCTTCCGCTTGTTGTAGACCATCTTCCTGCCTCTCGTCGGTGGGCCCCAGGGGAACTCCCGGTGATGTCCGGGGCAGGGCCTGACGTCATGATGACCCACCCATATCGCCACCGCGACCACATTTACGACGTCCCCGCCAGGGGCTCACGGTGATGTCCGGGTGCCTCTGAGCTTGCTGTCCGTGTGCCGTGCGACGGCCTCACCGGACGCCGAACAGCTCCAGAAGCTCTGTCTTCCCAAACATCCGCGCGGTATCCGCGGCGGAGGGGGTTCCGGCCTCGGGGTCGGCTCCGCCGGCCAGCAGGGCGCGCACGACGGCGTCCTCGCCCTTGAAGACGGCGCCCGCGAGCGGGGTCTGCCCCCGGTCGTTGTGGCGGTCGGGGTCCGCGCCACGGGCGAGGAGGGCCTCGACAGCGGCGGCGTGGCCGTGATAGGCGGCGAGCATGACCAGGGTGTCGCCCCGGTCATTGGTGAGATCGGCGGGGACGCCCGCGTCGACATAGGCGGCGAGCGCCTCGGTCTCTCCCTGGCGGGCCAGGTCGAAGACCTTGGTCGCGAGCTCGATGACCTCGGGGTCCGGGGTCTCGCTCATCGTGGGAACCGCCTTTCGCTGGGCTGATGGGTGCCTCGGTGGGCCGGGGTGCGCGAGGCAGCGGCGGCCGCATGGGTGAACCGGGACAGATTACTGCCCGGCCGGCCGGGACAGGGCCCGTTCCGGCTGTGACGGGGGCACTGTGCCGTGCGGCGGCCCGGTGCGCCCGCCGGGAGGCCGGTCGCCGTGAACCAGTGCAGTGAAATTCTCACCCTTTCACCCATTTGCACCTTTTATCGCATAGATACTTCCTGCGAGGTTGGAAGAACTCATGGTGACCGTCCCCTCACCCAGGAGAACTCATGAACCTTTCCATGTCGGGCGTGGTGCTGCTCGCGATCATCGTCTTCCTCTTCTTCCGGAAGGGCGGCCTCAAGGCATCCCACGCCGTGGCCTGCGCACTCTTCGGGTTCTTCCTGGCGGGCACCGCCATCGCCCCCAGCATCGCGGCGGGCAGCCAGAGCCTGGCCAGCCTGCTCGGCGGGATCAAGTTCTGACCCGGCCACTCCCCCGGCCGACCCGCGTGTCCCCGTACCTCCGCGCATGCCCGCACCCTCAGCCCGCTCAGCCTGCTCAGTCCGCTCAGCACCCCGCACCCTCAGGAGACCGATGTGGCCCGGCGACCGCTCCCCCGCATTCTGAGCAGCGGCACCGCGCGGATCGCCCGGACCAGGGAGATCGCCCGCACCGCAGCCGACAGCGCCACGGACGTCCTCCACCCGCTGATCACGGTCTCCCGCGGCCTGCGGAAGCTGGCGGTCCTGGCCCGCCGGAAGTGGGCCGGCACCCCCAAGGACAGGCGCGGTCCCACGCTCGCCCTGGTGGCGGGATGCGTGACGGCGATCGCGCTCGTCCCGTTCGGGCCGCTGCTGGCCCTGGTCTCGGTGATGGGGGCGGCCGCCTGGCAGGGGCGGGTGCGCACCCCGGTGCGGACCGGCCCCGACGAGGCCGAGGCCGGGCGGCTCCAGTCGCTCTACGAAGCCCTCGTGCCGTACTTCACCGTCCCCGAGGACCCCGCGCCGCTCTACACCCACGGCGGCGAGTGGACCGGCGCCCTCCACGACTACGCCTTCGACGAGAACGGCAGGCTCACCGAGCTGCGGGTGTCCTACCCCGCGTACTTCACCGACGGCGAGGCGGAGTCCCGGGCCCGGATCGAACAGCTGCTGCACGCCAAGTCCGGCCGGGGCCGCGAGTACCGCTTCGTCTGGGACGAGGAGGGCAACCGGCTGCTGATGCGGGTGCTGCCCGCCCTGTCCACCGCCATCGCGGCGCAGCGCTTCGTCACCGCCCCCGGCGAGACCGTGCTCGGCTTCACCGACGCGGGCGCGGTGCAGCGCACCGTGCCGGTGACGGACGGCGAGGAGAGCCGGGACGCGCCTCCGGTGATCTGGCGGACGGGTCCGCGCTCCACCGAACCGCATCTGCTCGCGGTCGGCCGGCCCGGCGGCGGCACCACGACCCTGCTGCGCTCGATCGCCCTCCAGGCCCTCCAGCACGGGGACGTGCTGATCGTGGAGGGAGGCGGAACCGGCGACTACGCCGCGCTCGCCGGGCGCTCGGGGGTGCTGGCCGTCGAGTGCGGCCTCGCGGGGGCGCTCAGCTCCCTGGAGTGGGCGACGCACGAGACCGAGCGGCGGCTGATCGCGGCGAACCGCGCCCGGCAGGCCGGACACCCGGTGCCCGACGACGTCAAACGGCCCCTGTGGATCCTGGTGGACCGGCCGGGCGTCTTCGGGCACCTGGCCGCCGCCGACGGGCGGCGCGACCCCCAGGAGCTGCTCCAGGTGCCGCTGCGGCACGGCAGGGCGGCGGCGGTGACGGTGGTGGTGGCCGAGCAGTCCGACAGCCTGGACACGCTGTCCGAGACGGTACGGACGCACACCCGCGCCCGGGCGGTGCTCGGCCCCGCCGGATTCGACGAGGTGGCCGCGGTGCTCGGGGCGGCCCCGCACACCACGCCGACGCCCGAGGTCCCGCCGGGCCGCGGCTACGCGCGCCTCGGCGAGGGGCCGGTGCTCAGGCTCCAGGTCCCGGCGACCCCGGACCCGTACGACGACGCGACGAGCGAGGCGCACCGGCGGGCGGTGCTGGACCTGCTGCCGGAGCGCCAGGACACGGGCGGGGGCGAGCCGGACGAGCCGGACCCGCCGGGCGACCTCACGCCCGCGCGGGACGCGTCGGCCACGCCCGCCCCCGTACCGGCGGAGGGCTGAGCGGGAGCGGCGGACGGCCGAAGGCGGGGCGGGGGCCGAGGGCCGCCCGAAGGCGGTCCCACGCACCGCACCGACGCCCGATCAGGCCACGAACGTCCTCGGCGCGTCCGTGCCCGTCGTCGCCCCCGTCTCCACCAGCCGGGCCGCGGCCGCCAGCCGGGCGGCGGCCTCGTCCGCGACCGGGCCGCCGACGGTGAAGGGCAGCCGGACGAAGCCCTCGAAGGCCCCGTCGACCCCGAAGCGCGGACCGGACGGCACCCGCACCCCCACCCGCTCGCCGACCTCGGCGAGCCGTGAGCCGGAGAGCCCGCCGGTCCGCACCCAGAGGGTGAGCCCGCCGTCCGGAACGGCGAACTCCCACTCCGGCAGCTCCCGGCGCACCGCCGCCACCAGCGCGTCGCGGTTCTCCCGGGCCTGGGTACGGCGGACGGCGACCGCCCGCTCCCAGCCGCCGGTCCGCATCAGCCAGTTGACGCCGAGCTGCTCCAGCACGGGGGTGCCCAGGTCCGCGTAGGCACGGGCGGCCACCAGCGAGCGGATCACCTCGGGCGAGGCGCGTACCCAGCCGATCCGCATCCCCGCCCAGAACGCCTTGCTCGCCGAGCCGACCGTCAGCACCGTGGAGCCGGCCGGGTCGAAGGAGCAGACCGGCCGGGGCATCTCGCGGCCGTCGTCGAGATGGAGTTCCGACATCGTCTCGTCCACCACCAGGACCGTCCCGGCCGAGCGGGCCGCGTCCACCAGACGACGGCGCTGGTCGTCGTCGGCGAGCGCGCCCGTGGGGTTGTGGAAGTCCGCGACGACATAGGCCAGGCGCGGCGCGGCGTCCCGCAGCACCTGCCGCCATCGGGGCAGGTCCCAGCCGCCGAGTCCCTCCTCCATCGCCACCGGCACCAGCCGCGCCCCGGCCTCGCGCATCAGCTGGAGGATGTTGGCGTACGAGGGCGACTCGACCGCGACCCGCTCCCCGCGCCCGGCGAAGAGATGACAGATGGCGTCCATCGCGCCCATGGCCCCGGTGGTGACCATGATCTGCTCGGGCATGGTGGGGATGCCGCGCTCGGTGTAGCGGTCGGCGAGCATCTGGCGCAGGGCGGGGATGCCCGCCGGGTAGTCGCCGTGGGTGTGTGCGTACGGCGGCAGCTCCTCCAGCGCGCCCTGGATGGCGCGGGTGAGCCAGGGCTCGGGCGCGGGGAGCGCGGCGCAGCCGAGGTCGATCATGGCTCCGAGGGACTCCGGGGGCAGCGGCTCCAGACCGCGCGCGGGCAGCGGATTCCCTGCCGGGACCGCGGTCCAGCTGCCCGCTCCCCTGCGCGATTCGAGGAATCCCTCCGAGCGCAGCGCCTCGTAGGCGGCGGCGACGGTGGTGCGGCTGACGGAGAGCGCCAGGGCCAGCTCCCGCTCGGCGGGGAGCCGGGCGGCGACGGGGACCCGGCCCTCCAGGACGAGGAGCCGGACGCCGTCGGCGAGCGCGCGATAGGCGGGCGGCTTGCGGGTGCCGGGCCCGGCGGGGCGGGGCTGCTGGGCGGTGAGCTGACGGGCGAGCTGGGACGCTCCGACCGCCGAGGTCCACTGAGTCATGGAAATCAGTCCACCTTCCCGGAATTGGCCATGGTTGCCATCCGTTCCATAGCCACAGAGTGTCATGGGTCAGTCCACTATCGCCAGAGGGGCCACCACCGTGAAGAGAAGGTCCACCCACCTCCCCCGTCGGCTGTTCCAGCTGTACGCCGGTCTGGTGCTGTACGGCGCGAGTTCGGCGCTGCTGCTGCGGAGCGGACTCGGACTTGAGCCGTGGAATGTGCTGAACGAGGGACTCTCGGAGCGGACCGGGCTGACCATCGGCACGATGTCGATCATCGTCGGGGCGGCCGTGCTGCTGCTGTGGATCCCGCTCCGGCAGCGCCCCGGCCTCGGCACGGTCTCCAATGTCGTGGTCATCGGCCTGGTGATGGACGCCACCCTGGCGCTGCTCCCGGACATCGGGGCGCTGGGGTCCCGGATACCGCTGATGGCGGTGGCCATCGTGGCCAATGGCGCGGCGACCGGCCTCTATCTGACGGCGCGGCTCGGACCGGGGCCGCGCGACGGTCTGATGACGGGGCTGCACCGGGTCACCGGCCGCTCCATCCGGCTGGTGCGCACGGGGATCGAGGTGACGGTGGTGGTGACGGGGTTCGCGCTGGGCGGCTCGGTCGGCGTGGGGACGGTCGCGTACGCCCTGGCGATCGGCCCGCTGGCCCAGTTCTTCCTGCGGATCTTCGCCGGGACCGGGGCCGGGACCGGGACGCCGAAGGGCACCGGAGAGGGCACGGGCGGAGAAGGCGCGGCCGGAGAGGGCGCGAAGGGCGCCGGCGGCCCGGCGGGCACGATCGTCGTGGCCTCCGGGAACGGCGCACCGGGGCCGGCGGCCCCGGCCGAACCGGCGGACCCCGCCGCCGTCCGGCCGCCGAAGCGGGCGATACTGCGGCGGTGACTCGCGTATGCCATCCCTATCTGGACCACCCCCTGACCCTGCCGTTCGCCCATCGCGGCGGCGCGGCGGACGGGGTCGAGAACACGGCCGCCGCGTTCCGCCGGGCGGCCGCCCTCGGCTACCGCTACTTCGAGACCGATGTGCACACCACCTCGGACGGGAAGCTGGTCGCCTTCCACGACGCGACGCTGGACCGGGTCACCGACGCGCGGGGCCGGCTGGGCCGGCTGCCGTGGAGCGAGGTGCGGCGGGCCCGGGTGGCAGGCCGGGAGCCGCTGCCGCTCTTCGAGGAGCTGCTGGAGGAGTTCCCCGGGGCGCGCTGGAACGTGGACGTCAAGGCCGAGTCGGCGGTGGCCCCCCTGGTCGAACTGGTGCGCCGCGCGAGGGCGTGGGACCGGGTCTGCGTCGGCTCGTTCTCCGAGGGCCGCGTCGCGCGGGCGGCGCGGCTGGCGGGCCCCCGGCTGGCCACCTCCTACGGCGTGCGCGGGGTGGTGGGGCTGCGGCTGCTCTCGCTCGGCGTCCCGGCCGCCGTGCGCGCCGGGGCGGTCTGCGTCCAGGTGCCGGAGGAGCGGTCCGGGATACGGCTGGTGGACCGGCGGTTCGTGCGGGCGGCGCACGCCCGGGGGCTCCAGGTGCACGTGTGGACGGTGAACGACCCGGAGCGGATGGGACTCCTGCTCGACCTGGGGGTGGATGGCATCATGACCGATCATCTGGAGACGCTGCGCACGGTCCTGACGGACCGGGGGGCCTGGGCCTGATTCGCCCGCCCGCTCCGGGGAACAGACACCGCGAGGAGCGGGCGACGAGTGGGGGCGCGGATGACCGCCGAGACCGTGGACACGGCGACCGACGGGCCCGGCGGCCGCTTACGGGAGCAGCGCGGCTGGTATTTCTACGACTTCGCGTGCTCCGTCTATTCGACGAGCGTCCTCACCGTGTTCCTGGGCCCGTATCTGACCTCGGTGGCGAAGGCGGCGGCGGACGCGGACGGCTTTGTCCACCCGCTGGGCGTTCCGGTGCGGGCGGGTTCCCTCTTCGCGTACTCGGTCTCCGCCTCGGTGGTGCTCGCGGTGGTGCTGATGCCGCTGGCGGGCGCGTGGGCGGACCGTACGGGCCGCAAGAAGCCGCTGCTCGCGGTGGCCGCGTACACCGGGGCGGCGGCGACGGCCGGCATGTTCTTCCTCGGCGGTGAGCGCTATGCGCTGGGCGCGCTGCTGCTGATCGTGGCGAACGCGTCCCTGTCGGTGTCGATGGTGCTCTACAACGCCTATCTGCCGCAGCTGGCGGAGCCTGCCGAGCGCGACGCGGTCTCCTCCCGGGGCTGGGCCTTCGGCTACACCTCGGGTGCGCTGGTGCTGGTGCTCGATCTGGTGCTCTACAGCGGGCACGAGTCCTTCGGGCTGTCGGAGTCGGAGGCGGTACGGATCTGTCTGGCGACGGCGGGGCTGTGGTGGGGCGCGTTCACGCTGATCCCGCTGCGGCGGCTGCGGGACCGGCGGGTGCGCGGCGACGGCACGGGCGCGGTGGGCTCGGGGTGGCGGCAGCTGGCGGCGACCCTCAAGGACATGCGGCGGCATCCGCTGACCCTCTCCTTCCTGCTCGCGTATCTGGTCTACAACGACGGCATCCAGACGGTGATCTCGCAGGCCTCGGTCTACGGCTCGGAGGAGCTGGGGCTCGATCAGACGACCCTGATCGTCGCCGTGCTGCTGGTGCAGGTGCTGGCGGTGGCGGGCGCGCTGGGGATGGGACGGCTGGCGAGGGCCCATGGCGCGAAAAGGACCATCCTGGGCTCGCTGGCGGTGTGGACGCTGATCCTGGTGGCGGGCTTCTTCCTGCCGGCCGCCTCGCCGGGGTGGTTCTTCGCGCTGGCCGCGGCCATCGGGCTGGTGCTGGGCGGCAGTCAGGCGCTGTCAAGGTCGCTTTTCTCACACCTGGTGCCGCGCGGCAAAGAGGCCGCGTACTTCTCCGCGTACGAGATGAGCGACCGCGGACTGAGCTGGCTCGGGCCGCTGTTCTTCGGCCTCGCGTACCAGCTGACCGGCAGTTATCGCGATGCGATCGTCTCGCTGGCGGTCTTCTTCGGGGTGGGTTTCGTCCTGCTCGCGCGGGTTCCCGTGGCCCGTGCGGTGGCGGCCGCCGGCAATCCCGCGCCGGACCGGATTTAGACGGTGAAGTGAAAGGCCGGTAGTGTACGCGTTTGGCCTGCCAGGCGGACCGTTACTGCGCACAGGGGGGAAGTGGAATCAGTGGGTGACACTTTCTGTCAGATGTGACAAACCGGGCACTGGCGGGTACCCCAACTTTGGGAAAGCAGCGGCACGACGGGCGACGCGTGACCCGGAACGGGAATCTTTACGGCCGACCGGACGTTGACCGGATGACGACGACAGCGACACCTGTCCTGTGGGCGACAAGCCCGGGAGGCACGATTCATGAGTGAGCGAGCTCTCCGCGGCACGCGCCTCGTGGTTACCAGCTACGAGACGGACCGCGGCATCGATCTGGCCCCGCGCCAGGCGGTGGAGTACGCATGCCAGAACGGACATCGGTTTGAGATGCCGTTCTCGGTCGAGGCAGAAATTCCGCCGGAGTGGGAGTGCAAGGCGTGCGGCGCCCAGGCACTCCTGGTGGACGGGGACGGCCCCGAAGAGAAGAAGGGCAAGCCCGCGCGCACGCACTGGGACATGCTCATGGAGCGGCGTACCCGCGAGGAGCTGGAGGAAGTGCTGGCCGAGAGGCTGGCGGTCCTTCGTTCCGGCGCCATGAACATCGCCGTGCATCCGCGGGACAGCAGGAAGTCCGCGTAAGCCGGATACCGGAGCATCGAGCAAGACAAGAGCCGCGGGCCGTGTCACACCATGTGTGTGCCACGGCCCGCGGCTTTTGGCGTATGTGGTGCACCCGGGCGCGTACGCCCGTACGCCCGTGCGCGGGAGACCGGGAGACGAGGCGGCCCCGGGCACTCCGCCCGGGGCCGGAGCGCGCTCCGGGTGCAGGTCAGACTGCCTGCCTGTCAGCCGGTCAGCGGGTCAGCGGGGGCCTGGGGCCGCCGTCGCCGTCGGCGCCGCCGTAGGGGCGGGCCTGAGTGCCGTCCTCGCGGATGACCTCGCCCTGGACGACCTTGCCGTCCGGGCGGTGGATACGGGCCTGCTGAAAGGCGTCCCCCAGGCTGCCGGGGTCGGCGCGGCGCATCCGGCGCTCCAGCGAGCGCTCCGCGTACCGCCCCAGCAGGGAGCGGACCGGCGGGGCCAGCAGCAGCAGGCCCGCCACGTCGGAGAGCAGGCCGGGGAGCAGGATCAGCAGCCCGCCGAGCATCAGGAGGCCATTGCCCTCGCCGCTCCGCGGGGCGGCGGCCGAGGGGTCCGGCCGGCCGCCGCTCTCCTGCTGCCGCTGAAGGGTCTCGGTCAGATTGCGGAAGGCCCGCCGCCCGGCACGCTTGATCACGGCTCCGCCGAGGACGGCGCCTGCGATGAGCAGGGCGAGCACGGTCAGTCCACCGGCCGCCCCGGCCACCAGGGTCAGCAGCCAGATCTCCAGGACGAGCCAGCCGGCGACGGCGAGCGGAATGAGGGTGCGGGCGCGGGATCGTTTGGGGCCGGGGGTGGTCGGGGGCATGCCGGTCGTCATGACCCCAGTGTGCCTGGACACCCGCCGGAGCGGCGTAAGGGGGTGATCGGAAAGATCATTCCCCGGCGGCCCGAGGCTCTCCGGCCGGCCCCGGCCCCGTATCCGCCCCGCCGGTCCGGGCACAGAGCCGTGCCAGGGCGGCGGCCGAGGGCGATCCGGCGGCGGCGGAGTAGACGACGACCACCTCGCGGGGGTCGTCGGTGAGCCGCATGGTCTCGTACGACAGCTCCAGCACCCCGCTGCCGGGGTGGCGGATCGCGGTGGTGCCGTGTGCGACGCCGAGGACGGCGTGGCGCGACCACAGGGCGCGGAAGTCCTCGCTCGCCGCGCTCAGCTCGTCGACATGGGCGGCCAGTTCGGCGTCGTGGGGGTACTGGGCGACCTCGGTGCGCAGAAAGGCGGTGGTCTCGTGGGCCTTGGACTCCCAGTCCACGTACAGCTCCCGGGCGCGCGGGTCGGTGAAGACGATCCAGCCGATGAGACGGCGCTCCGGCGGTATCCGGGCGAAGTCGAGGAACACCTCGCACGCCGGGCCGTTCCACTCCCGGACCGTGCCGCGCGCGCCGACCAGATAGGCGGGGGCGGACAGGGCCTGGAGCGCCTGGCGGACCCCGGAGCGGACCGGGGTCTCGGCGGGGTCGTCCGTCCCGGCGAGCGCGTCGGGCCGGGCGAGGCGGTAGAGATGGCGGTGTTCGGCCGGGGTCAGCCGCAGCGCCCTGGCGACGGCGTCCAGGACGGTGTCGGAGACCTGGGAGCCGCGGCCCCGCTCCAGCCGGATGTAGTGGTCGACGCTGACGTCGGCGAGGGCGGCGACCTCCTCCCTGCGCAATCCGTGCACCCGCCGGGATCCCGAGGTGGGCAGCCCCACATCTCCCGGGACGAGCCGGGCCCGCCGTGACAGCAGGAAGTTCCGGAGTTCTGGGTTGTGGAGGGCCATGGTCGAGATTATGCGGCCGGTACGGAGCCCCGGGGCAGCCTCGTCACCGGGTGCGGGCGAACGTTGTCCGAGAAGCGCCGTCGGGCGCGCGGGGACCGCCCTGCGGGGCCGCGCCGTTTCGGCACGGCCCCGGGCTCCCCCGTACCCCCCGCTCCCCCGTGCTCGGCGCCGTGCGTCCGCTCGGACCGGGCCCGCCCCGCTCGTGCGGCCGGCCGGCAGGCGGGGAGCCGGCCGGCCACCGAGGGCCGGGGCGTTCGGGTGGATCGGAATCAGTTTCGGGGCGCCGGCCGCCGGGTGACAGGGCACAGCTCGCACTGGATGGGCGACGGCCGGTGTGGTAGCGGATCCGGCGGAAGGAGTCGGACCCGGTGGGAGGGTCCGGGCGGCCGGGGAAGGGCCCAAGCGGCCGGGAAAGAGCCCGGGCGGTCAGGGGGCGGAGCGGCCGCGCAGCCGGTTGGTCCGGTCCGAGATGCCCCAGCCGGCGACCCGCCACAGGGCCTCCACCGCGATGTCGCGGTTCATCTTGGAATCGCCCAGTTCGCGCTCGACGAAGGTGATGGGCACCTCCACCACGTGATAGCCGGTGGCGACGGCGCGGCGGGCGAGGTCGACCTGGAAGCAGTAGCCCTGGGAGGTGACCTGGCCGAGGCCGAGGCCGCGCAGGGTGTCGGCGCGGAAGGCGCGGAAGCCGCCGGTGACATCGCGGATGGAGAGGCCGAGGAGGAGACGGGAGTAGGTGCTGCCGCCCCGGGAGAGGAACTCCCGGTACTTGGGCCAGTTGACCACCCGGCCGCCGGGGACCCAGCGGGAGCCGAGGACCAGGTCGGCCCCCTTGAGGGCGGTCAGCAGCCTGGGCAGCTCCTCCGGCTGGTGGGAGCCGTCGGCGTCCATCTCGATCAGCACGTCGTAGCCGTGCTCCAGACCCCAGTCGAAGCCCGCGAGATAGGCCGCGCCGAGGCCCTCCTTGCCCTTGCGGTGCAGCACCTGGACCTGTTCGTCCTCGTGGGCCAGCTCGTCGGCGATCTTGCCGGTGCCGTCGGGGCTGTTGTCGTCGGCGACGAGGATGTCGGCGTCGGGCACGGCGGCCCGCACCCGGGAGACGATCGTCGTGATGTTCTCGGCCTCGTTGTAGGTCGGAATGATCACCAAGGATCTGCCGAGCGGCCCATACCGCTTCGCCTGGGCTTCGCTGTCCCTAGCGCCGTCGTTCACTGCTGGCCCCTTTTATGTCCGTGCACAGAGCCCAACCATAGCGATCGCCGGGCGGGGCTCCCGCGACGGCACGGGGCTGGGGTGTCGGCCGGGGCGTGGCCGAGGGGGCCGGGGGTCCGTCGTGAGAGAGATCGTGCGAGAGATGACGAGAGAGGTGACAAAGGGTACGGACAGGGGTCCGGCGTCCTTCGGGCCGGCCTGGGACCCGCCGGCTGCGGGCCGACCGAGAGCCGTTGTCTACTGAACGCCGGACCCCGTCCGGGTCTCACCTGCCGTCCGGCTGAAACCTTCCCTCGCTCCCGAGGCGCGGGCGCTGGACCTGGCTCCCAGTGGCGGTGCCCCGGTGCGGCGCACTGCCCCATGGCCCAGCGGCGTTCGACGACTGCGTGGAGGTCTGCCGGTCGGACGTCCTGTGGTGGACTCGGCCGAACCTACCCGCCCCTGGGCGCTTCATGTCAACAGTCGAGCGATCTGCGCGGTTTGCCCAATTCGGCCGGTTCCACGGGGAAGACTCGCAGGTCGCGGCCGACCGCCCGGAACGGTGGGCCGGGGAGCGAAATATCCGTACGTCACTCGTTCGGCGGCTCACGACCGGTTCGTCCAGACGGTCTGTCCGCGCACCACCGTCCGCAGACAGACCGGCAGCTCCCGGCCGGGGGTGAGGTCGGGCAGTCCGGGGGTGCCGGAGCGCGGGTCGGTGGACCAGCGGGCGACCCGGTCGTCGGGGGTTTGGACGATGAGTTCGCCGGTCCGCCACAGGGCGTAGTCGGCGGGGGCTCCGGGCACCAGCACGCCCGCGTCGTCCCGGCCGGCGGCCCGCCAGCCGCCCCGGGTGTGGGCGGTGAAGGCGGCGCGGACCGAGATCCGGTGCTCGGGGGTCCGGTGGAAGGCGGCGGCGCGGACGGTGCCCCACGGGTCGAGCGGGGTGACGGGGCTGTCGGAGCCGAGGGCCAGCGGGACTCCGGCGCGCAGCAGCGCCGCGTACGGGTTGAGGGTGCGGGCCCGCTCCACGCCCAGGCGCTGGGCGTACATGCCTTCGTCCCCGCCCCAGGCCGCGTCGAAGGCGGGCTGTACGGAGGCGGTGAGGCCGAATTCCGCGAAGGCGGCGACGGTTTCGGGGGTGAGCATCTCGGCGTGCTCGATCCGGTGGCGGGCGGCGCGCACCCGGGCGAGGCCGAGGGTGTCGGCGGCCCGGCGCACGCCCGCCACGACGGCGGTGAGGGCGGCGTCGCCGATGGCGTGGAAGCCGGCCTGGAGACCGGCCTCGGTGCAGGCGGTGACATGGGCGGCGATGTCGCCCTCGTCGAGATGGGCGGTGCCGGTGTGGTCCGCGTCGGCGTAGGGGGCGTGGAGGCAGGCCGTGTGGGAGCCGAGGGAGCCGTCGGCGAAGAGGTCGCCCGCCGCGCCCCGCGCGCCCAGCTCCCGTACCCGCTGGGCGTCCTTCGCGTCCGCGATTCGCTCGGCCCAGTAGCCGACGACCCGGGGGCCGGGGCGGGAGGCGGCGAGGGAGAGCAGGCCGGTGAAGTCGTCCTCGTCGGAGATGTCGGGTCCGGCGCACTCGTGGATCGTGCCGATGCCCAGCGAGGCCGCGTGCTCCAGGGCGGCGAGCTGGGCCCGCTCGCGCTGGGCGGGGGTGATCGCCGCGTGGGCGGCGGCGCGTACGGCGTGGTGGGCGGCGTCGGTGAGCGGACCGTCGGGGTGGTAGCCGGTCAACCCGGTGACCTGGGGCGCCAGGTCGAGGAGGGCGGTGGTGACGACGGCCGAGTGGACGTCGATACGGGTGAGGTAGAGCGGGCGTCCGCCGCTCGCCTCGTCCAGCTCGGCGCGGGAGGGGTGCCGTCGCTCGGGCCAGCGTGCGGCGTCCCAGCCGTGGCCGATGAGCACCTGCCCGGCGGGGCGTCCGGCGCTGTGCTCCCGCACCCGCCGCAGCGCGTCGGCGAGGGTGCGGGAGCCGGAGAGGTCGAGGCCGGTCAGCGCGAGGCCGGTGGCCGTGGTGTGCACATGTGCGTCGGTGAACGCCGGGGTGACCAGAGCCCCTTCGAGATCGACGACCTCGTCGACCCCTGCGGCGAAGGCGTCGGCCGCGCCCTCGGAGCCCACCCAGGCGACATGCCCCCGCTCGACGACCATGGCGGTCGCGAAGGGGTCGGCGGGGCTGTGGACTTCTCCGCCGCGCAGCAGTGTGGTGCGGTGCTCGCCGCTCGGGTGGCTGTTCTCGGTCATGGCACCACCCTAGGCCGTGTCCTTGGGCGGCCGGATTCAGGCGGTCCGGTTCCACGGACCAGTTCCGCGGACCGGTTCAGATGCGCGGCGGGCGGGCCTCGTAGGGGGTGGAGAGGACGACGGTGGTACGGGTGGAGACGCCGGCCAGCGAGCGGATGCGGGTGAGGAGGTTCTCCAGCTCCAGGGGGGTGGCGACCCTCACCTTGAGGATGTAGTTCTCGTCGCCCGCGACGCTGTGGCAGGCCTCGATCTCGGGGACGTCGGCGAGGCGTTCGGCGATGTCGTCGGGGGCACTGGGGTCGAAGGGCTTGGCCGAGATGAACGCGGTGAGCGGCAGCCCGACCGCCTCGGGGTCCACGACCGCGGCGTAACCGCGGATGACTCCGCGCTGTTCGAGCCGGCGCACCCGCTGATGCACCGCCGAGGTGGACAGGCCGGTGGCCTTGCCCAGGTCGGTGTAGCTCATGCGGCCGTCCTTGACGAGCAATTCAACGATGTGACGATCCAGCTCCTCCATGCGGATCAACCTAATTGCCCGAGCCGTCTCCGGCACAGTCCCGCGGGCCGTGCCGGGGCATCTACGAGGCTCATGTGACGAACGCCACAGAGATGGGAGGGGCTGGGCCGTGACCTGACGGTTACCAGCTAATCGCATGGGGAAGTGCTTGCTGTGGTCGAGGCCACATGTCCCTGGTTGGCCCACCCGAGGGGGAGAACCCATGCAGAGTGTCAAGAACATCGGCCGTCCCGAACCGGAGCCTCTCGATCCGGCCGAGTCGGTGGAGCAGGACGAGTTCGACGCGTACGACACCTTCGAGATGTACCGGGTCGTCTGCCCGGACTGCTCCCAGCCAATCGCGCTTCTCGCGGACGAGGAGACACTGCCGGAGCACGCGCTGTGCCCCACTCCGTGGAATCCGTTCGGGCTGACCGTCTGCTCCGGGACCGGCCGCTCCGCCGGAGCCGCCCGGCCCGCCGACGAGACGCTGGAGGTCCAGGAGCAGGAGATGGGGCTGCTGCTGACGCTGCCTCAGAGCCTGGACTGGCGGATGCAGCCCTTCTCGCACGTCGGCGGCCCCGGCTCCCGCCCGGTGCCGACCCGGTCCGCGCACCGGCGCGCCGCCTGACCCTTCCGTACCCCGTAACACCCCTACGGCAGTGCCGCGCTCTCCGGGAGAACGCGGCACCGTGGCGGGGAGGTTCAGCGCGACTCGGGTCCCGCCAGATGACGGGCGATGACCATGCGCTGGATCTGATTGGTGCCCTCGACGATCTGGAGCGCCTTCGCCTCGCGCATATAGCGCTCCACCGGGAAGTCGGCGGTGTATCCGTAGCCGCCGAGCACCTGGACGGCGTCGATGGTCACGCTCATCGCCGCGTCCGTGCAGAACAGCTTCGCCATGGCAGCCTGCCGGGAGAAGGGGCGTCCCGCGTCCCGCAGCCGGGCGGCGGAGAGATAGAGCGCGCGGCCCGCCTCGATCCGGGTGGCCATGTCGGCGAGCATGAACCGCAGCCCCTGGAAGTCGGCGACGGGACGGCCGAACTGAAGGCGTCCGGTGGCGTATCCGAGCGCCTCGTCCAGGGCGGCCTGTGCGACGCCCACGGCACAGGCCGCGATGCCGAGCCGGCCGGAGTCGAGGGCGGAGAGCGCGATGGCGAAGCCCTGCCCCTCCTCGCCGAGCCGGCGGGCGTCCGGGACACGGACCCCGTCGAAGTGGAGCTGCGCGGTGGGCGAGCCCTTCATGCCCATCTTCTTCTCGGGCAGGGCGGCCTCAAGGCCCGGCGCGTCGCCGGGGACCAGGAAGGCGGTGATGCCCCGGGCGCCCTCCTCACCGGTGCGCGCGAGCACGGTGCAGAAGTCCGCGACACCGCCGTGGGTGATCCAGGCCTTGGTCCCGGTGATGATCCAGTCCTCGCCGTCGCGCACCGCTCTGGTGCGCAGCGAGGCGGCGTCGGAGCCGGAGGACGGCTCGGAGAGGCAGTACGCGCCGAGGAGTCCGCCGCCGAGCATGTCCGGCAGCCACTTCGCCCGCTGCTCCTCGGAGCCGTATCCGGCGAGTGCGTGGCAGGCCAGCGAGTGGACGCTGACGCCGAGGCCCACGGTGAGACGGGCGGCGGCGAGTTCTTCGAGGACCTGGAGGTAGACCTCGTACGGCTGATCCCCGCCGCCGTGCTCACCGGCGTAGGGGAGGCCGAGCAGTCCTGAGGAGGACAGCAGGGAGAAGAGTTTCCGGGGGAAGTGCCCCGACTCCTCCTCCTCGGCCGCCCGGGGGGCGATCTCCCGCTGGGCGATGTCTCGGACCAGGGCGATCAGTTCCCCGGACTCCTCCGTGGGCAGTTGGCGGTCCACCGGCTGCGGGACGCTGTCGGGCATTGCGCGTGCTCCTCCCTGTCGGGCGCTGTGGCGTGGCGCGCGAAGGGTGGGTGCGCGCATCGCCCGTCGTTCTGCCAGGCCGATGCTGCGCCTCCGGATCACGGAAGGCGCTGGTCGGCGGCTGTGGCGCGTTGAGTATGCCCGATCGGATGAGATACGTCACGGGTTGGCGGAGGCAGACGCTCCGTCAACTCCCGGCGCGGTGGGAGGCGCTGCTTCGAGGACGCGCCTCAGATCAGGCCGAGCCGGGTGACGAGCATGGCGAGGACGACCACCAGGGTCCAGCCGACGATGTGCTCGACGAGGTCGGAGCGGTCGTCGGGGCCGCCGGTGCGGGTGCGGACGGCGGGAGCGACGGCGGGGGCGGCGGCGGAGCCGGTGGCAGAGGTCATGGCGGTCTCGCTCGGTCGGACGGCGGGGGACGGCTCCCCGGGGGTCTCGGGAAGCTCCCCGGTCGGCCGGTGTCCCGACCACAGTGCCAGGCGGACCGCCCCGGGGGTAGAGACGTACGTCACCGGCCCCGGGGCGGCGGTCGGCGTCAGCGCACCCCGAGAGCGGCCAGAGCCCGGCGCTGGGCGGGCGTGGGGCGCTCGGGCCAGTAGAGGTAGCAGACGCCTCCTGTGCCGGACGACACTTTCCCGCTCGCGTTGTACCGCTTGGTACGGAGCCAGATGTTCTCCCACTCACGGCGGCGGTAGACCCTCCGTACCTCCTCGTTGGAGTCGGACGCGGGATCATTGGCGATCACATCGCCCTCGGGGGTGAACCCGATCACGGTCATCAGATGGCCCGCGGTCCCGTAGCCCGCGCCGGTCAGCTCCTCCTTGAGGAAGGACTGCGAGGTGATCACGGGGATGCCCGCCGCGATCAGCCGCTCCAGGTCGGTCAGCGAGGTCAGCCGGGTGACGACCGCGTTCATCCCGGGGTGGGACGCCGCGTAGGCGGCGTTGAAGGGCCAGTTGCCGCAGCCCCGGTACTGATGGTCGTAGGTGGAGCGGGCCGCGTGGCAGACCTGGGGGTCGTCGAAGGCCGGGTCGACCCAGGCGAGATCCTCGGGGGTGGGCCGACGGCCCCAGTACTCGATGATCATCTGCGAGGAGGCGGGGCTGCACCACGCCTCGCCGCCGTTGTCGTACTCCGGGTAGCGGCCGATGTGGATGTTCTGGGAGTAGCGCGGCACCTCCAGCTCGCGCGCGGCCCCCGGCCGGGTCACGGGCGTCGCGGGCACCGTGAACCGGTCCGGTACGTCGGAGGCCATCGCCCCCACCCGGTGGACCGTGGGGGTGAGCCGGCTGCCCGGCCTGCGGTGGAGGGTGAGCCGCAGCCGGTACGAGCGCAGCCGCAGCCGCTGCCCGCTCGCGGCGTCGGCGTCGGCGTCGGCGTCGGCGTCGGCGTCGGCGTCGTCGATCGAGAGGGTGTCGGTCCAGACGGAGGCCCTGCCGTCGGACTGGCCGTCCAGCGAGGTCCGTGCGATGTCCCCGTCGCCCGAGGCCCAGCGCCCCAGCACGAACCACGGCGAGGTCGTGCCGTCGGAGTAGACACCGCTCAGCTCGGTCTGGAGCCAGGTGCCGGCCGGGGTCTCGGCGTTCCAGGAGGCGATGACCTCGGTGGCGGGGACCTCCGGGCGGTGCTCGGGCGAGGTCCAGGTGGCGTACTCCCAGCTCTCGGTGCGCCCGGTGTGCGGATCGGCGTACTCCAGCAGTCCGGCCGGGCGGGTGATCACCAGGCCGGAGCGGCGTCCGGCGACGGCCCGGACGCCCTCCCGGGCTCCGGAGTGCCAGTCGGCGTACGAGGACCAGAAGCGGTTGTCCACGGTCGGGGGCGTCCGGTACGGCCGGGGCGGACGTCCGGCGGGAAGAGTCGCGGGTACGGGAAGAGCGGGTACGGGAAGAGCGGCGGCGGACGCGGCGGAGAGGGCGCCCGCTCCCGCGGCCGCCGCGATCGCGGCGCTCAGCACGGTTCTGCGCGAAGTGGCCATGGGAAACCCCCAGGTCGGTAACGCTCGGCCGGTTGGACTCGACGGGGGCCACTATCGCCGCTTCCGACGGGTCACGGCCAGTGTTACGGCCCCCTCCCGGCACCCCGATATTGGCCTGGACCACTGGTGTGACCTGCGGCGTCCTCCCGCCGTAGGCTGGCCGAATGGAGGATCTCGACCGACTCGCCCGAACGCTGCGCGCACGGCCGCCGTCCTGCGGCCCGGTACGGCTGGTCGCGGTCGACGGCCACGCGGGCTCCGGCAAGAGCACCTTCACCGCCCGGCTCCAAGAGGCGCTCGCGCGCCTTCCCGGCGGCGGGGCCCCCGTCCCCGTACTGCACCTGGACGATCTGGCCAGCCACGAGGAACTCTTCGACTGGACGGGCCGGCTGCTCGACCAGGTGA
Organism: Streptomyces inusitatus; assembly: GCF_014651115.1. Lineage (GTDB taxonomy): Bacteria > Actinomycetota > Actinomycetes > Streptomycetales > Streptomycetaceae > Streptomyces > Streptomyces amakusaensis. The sequence goes on from NZ_BMWG01000028.1 coordinate 50,073, forward strand.
TCGGGCCGCTGGCACGGGGGGCGGAGGCGCGCTACGCCCCGTACGACTGGAACGAGCGCCGCTTCACCCCGGCGCGCGCCCTGCCCGCCGCCCCCGTCGTCCTGATCGAGGGCGTGGGCGCCGGCCGCCGGGCGCTCCGGCCCCGGCTGGCGGCCCTGCTGTGGATGGAGCGGAACGCCGAGGACTCCTGGCGCCGCGGCCGGCGGCGCGACGGCGCGGGGCTGACCGCCTTCTGGGACGGCTGGACAGCGGCGGAGACACGCCATTTCTCGGCCGACCCGTCGCGCCCTTTCGCGGATGCGCTGGTGCGTGAGCGTCCCCAGGGGTACGAGTTGCTTCCAGGGCCCCGAACAAACGCACGTCAGAACCAGATCATCACACTGGGTGACCACTCTTCAGTGGGGTGTCGAGCCGTCGGAAAACCGCCCCAAGAGGGCCCGAACTCCGCTTGACCAAGGGGCCGTACAGGTCCTACGTTCTCAATGTGCGGCCTTGAAGGCCGACTCGGACGCGAAGCCCCCGGTTGTTCCCCCGTGACCGGGGGCTTCGTTCTGCCCCTCATTTCCGTCCGGATCCGCCCACCGCGACACCTCTTCCTCACCCTCGGTCACCGCGACCCGGATCACTTGGCGGCACCCTTAATCTCCGCGTCCCCGCGCAGGTACGATGCCCTTCGTTGGGGTCAAATCCCGTCCAAGGAACGGCGGTTCGGTGCCTTGGCCGCCGTCACCCGCCGACGGCGGACCGGGGGACGTCCTCCCGGACACGGCGCAGGTGCACTTTGTGGGGGGCCTGATGGACATCGGCACGCAGGGCGCACCGGCCCCCGCCGACCTCGCCTGGGTGCGCGGCGTGGACGCGTACACCATGGGGGCCTACCCCCAGGCGGAGGACGAGTTCCGGACCGCCGTACAGCTCGATCCCGGCATGGCCGACGGCTGGCTGGGGCTGCACGCGCTGCGCGTCGACACCTCCAACGCGCTGCTGCGGATGTACCGCGCCCGCGAGCGCTTCGGCGAGCAGCGCTCCCGCCACCGGCGCACCCTCAACTCCTGGTACTGGCTCGGCTGGTGGGTCCAGCCGGTCCTGGAGACCCCGCGCGATCTGCTGCTCGCGCACGCCTCCCACTGGCTCGACGGCCGCCATGTGCCCGATCTGGACCGGGCGCTGGCCGGGCTGCCGCCCGTGGACGCCGACCCCCAGGTGCGTTTTCTGCACGCCTGCCGCGCCTATCTCGTCAAGGATTGGGAGGAGTTGGTGCGCCACACCGAACCCCTGGTCGGCGACGCACTGCTGGGCATCGAGGCCGGTCTCTTCGGCGGCATGGCCCGGGTGCGGCTGGAGATGTACGGACAGGCCGAGCCGCTGCTGTCGGCGGCCCTGATGCGCTGCCGCAGCGAACAGCCCCAGCGCAAGGAGCTGCGCTACTGGCTGGCGCGGGCCCATGAGGGCACCGGCCGCAGCGCCGCCGCCCTTCCGCTCTACCGCGCGGTGCACCGCGTCGACCCCGCCTTCATGGACACCTCGGCCCGGCTGACGGCGATCGCCGAGTACGACGGGATCGACGGCTACGACGAGTCGGCCGGGCTCGCCGTCTCCCTCGCCGGATTCGGGCCCGAACCCCTCCAGGAGCGGGCGACCGAGGCGGTGGAGACCGAGGGGACCGTCCCGGCCGAGGCGCGCCCCGGGCCCGACCAGCAGAGCCAGCTCCCCGGCGCGACCCCGCCCGGGCCGCCGTCCGAGGCGATCAGAGGACGGACCCAGGGCTCGGGGCCGGGCTCCCCCACCCTGCTGCCCTCGGGCCCCACCGATCCCGCGCTGCTCGCCGAGGCACTGGCCGAGCTGGAGCGGATGGTCGGCCTTGATCCGGTGAAACGGCAGGTCAAGGCGCTCTCGGCACAGCTGGAGATGGCCCGGCTGCGGGCCGGTCAGGGGCTGCCGGTGCAGCCGCCGAAACGCCATTTCATCTTCTCCGGCCCCTCGGGCACCGGGAAGACCACCGTCGCCCGGATCCTCGGCAGGGTCTTCTACGCGCTCGGTCTGCTCGGCGGCGACCATCTGGTGGAGGCCCAGCGCTCGGACATGGTGGGCGAGTTCCTCGGCCAGACGGCGGTGAAGGCCAATGAGCTGATCGACTCGGCACTCGGCGGCGTCCTCTTCGTGGACGAGGCCTACAGCCTGGCCAACTCCGGCTACACCAAGGGCGACGCCTACGGCGACGAGGCCCTCCAGGTGCTGCTGAAGCGCGCCGAGGACAATCGCGACCACCTCGTGGTCATCCTGGCGGGCTACCCCGAGGGCATGGACCGGCTGCTCGCCGCCAACCCCGGGCTCACCTCCCGCTTCACCACCCGGGTCGACTTCCCCTCGTACCGCCCGCTGGAGCTGACCGCGATCGGCGAGGTGCTGGCCGCCGAGAACGGCGATGTGTGGGACGAGGAGGCCGTGGACGAGCTGCGCTCCATCAGCGGCCATGTGGTCGACCAGAGCTGGATCGACGAGCTGGGCAACGGGCGCTTTCTGCGGACCCTGTACGAGAAGAGCTGCGCCTACCGCGATCTGCGGCTCTCCGGCTATCCGGGCACGCCCACCCGGGAGGATCTCGCCACGCTGCGGCTGCCCGATCTGATGCAGGCGTACGGCGAGGTGCTCTCGGGCCGGGGCCCGCGCGACCGGGGGCCTCAGGAGCCCCCGGCCGGCTGAGCGGGCTGAGCCCTAGGAAGCGGAGTGGCCCGCGCGCTCGTCGACGAGCGCGCGCAGGGCGCGGGCGTCGGTGATGGCCTGTTCTCTGGCGACGCCGGGCTGGATGCCGAGGACCGGCAGGCTGGTGCCGTCGCTCAGATCGAGGAAGACCCAGGGGTCGCCCGGGCGGAGGTTGACCCGGACGATCTCCGCCCACTCCAGCCGGCGGACCCCGGTGATGTTGGTGATCGTGACACCCCGGTCGTCGGCGACCACCTTGGGCCTGCTGAGCAGGAGGAGCACCCCGAGGAAGAGCAGGCCGGTGAAGACGAAGCTGATCCGCTCCCCCGTGTTCAGCCGTTCCAGCGTGAGACCGACGAAGGCGACGACGGCGAACATCGCCACACCCATGGTCAGCAGGATGACTCGGGTACGGGTGGGACGGAAGGTCACCGGGAGGGTGGCGTTCCGGGTGGCGGGGCTGCTGCTGGACATGGTGTCGGTGATCCTCAGAGCCGGCAGGCGTGGATGGCGGTGGTGAGGATGGCCCGCGCGCCCAGCTCGTACAGATCGTCCATGATCCGCTGCGCCTCCTTGGCGGCGACCATGGAGCGGACGGCGACCCATCCCTCGTGGTGCAGGGGGGAGATCGTCGGCGATTCGAGGCCCGGGGTGAGGGCGACGGCCTGTTCGAGGTGCTCGACGCGGCAGTCGTAATCCATCATCACGTAGGAGCGGGCGACCAGGACGCCCTGGAGGCGGCGGAGGAACTGCCGCACCTTGGGGTCCTCGGTGTCGGCCCCGGTACGGCGGATGACCACGGCCTCGGAGGTCATGATCGGCTCGCCGATGACTTCGAGGCCCGCGTTGCGCAGCGAGGTCCCGGTCTCGACCACATCGGCGATGATCTGGGCGACGCCCAGTTCGATCGCGGTCTCGACCGCTCCGTCGAGGTGGACCACGGAGGCGTCGATGGCGTTGTCGGCGAGGTGCTGGGCGACGATGCCCTCGTAGGAGGTGGCGACGGTCATGCCGCCGAAGTCCTCGACGCCCTTGGCCGTGCCTGGCCTGGTGGCGTAGCGGAAGGTGGAGCGGGCGAAGCCGAGCTGGAGGATCTCCTCGGCGCCCGCCCCGGAGTCGAGCAGCAGATCGCGGCCGGTGATGCCGATGTCCAGACGGCCGGTGCTGACGTAGATCGCGATGTCGCGGGGGCGGAGGTAGAAGAACTCGACCTCGTTCTCCGGGTCGACCAGGACCAGCTCCTTGGACTCCTTGCGCTGCTGGTAGCCGGCCTCATGGAGCATCGCCGACGCAGGTCCGGACAGTGAACCCTTGTTGGGAATGGCGATGCGCAGCATGAGGTCGGCTTCCTTACGTAGGCAGGCAGGCGGGTGGAGGGAGCGGGCGGGCCGGTGGATCAGAGGTGTCAGAGGTGGGCGTAGACGTCGTCGAGGGAGATCCCGCGCGCCACCATCATCACCTGGACGTGGTAGAGCAGCTGCGAGATCTCCTCGGCGGCGGCTTCCTTGCCCTCGTACTCGGCGGCCATCCAGACTTCGGCGGCCTCCTCGACGACCTTCTTGCCGATGGCATGGACGCCCTTCTCCACCAGCTCGGCGGTGCGGGACGTGGCCGGGTCGCCGTTCTCCGCCTTGAGCCGCAGCTCGGCGAAGAGTTCTTCGAAGGTTTTGTTCGCCATGATGGTCTCAGGGTACGGGGTACGGGCGGCCGGTTCAGCGCCAGGGTTCGCTGACCGAGCGCAGGGTGGCGGCGGTGGCCACGGCGGCGGTGACCGCTTCGTGACCCTTGTCCTCGGTCGACCCTTCGATCCCCGCCCGGGCGAGCGCCTGCTCCTCCGTGTCGCAGGTGAGCACGCCGAAGCCGATGGGGACGCCGGTGTCCACCGAGACCTGGGTCAGGCCCTGGGTGACGCCCTGGCACACGTACTCGAAGTGCGGGGTGCCGCCCCGGATGACGACGCCGAGTGCGACGATCGCGTCGTAGCCCCGGCCCGCGAGCACCTTGGCGACCACGGGGAGTTCGAAGCTGCCGGGGACCCTCAGCAGGGTCGGTTCGTCGATGCCCAGCTCGCCCAGGGCGCGCAGGGCCCCGTCGACGAGCCCGTCCATGATCTTCTCGTGCCAGAGGGCCGCGATGACGGCGACACGGAGGTCGCCGACGTTGCGTACGGACAGTTCGGGTGCGCCCTTGCCACTCAACGCTTCTCCTCAGAGTTCTCGTGGTTCTCGTGGTTCTCGTGTGCGTTCGGTGGTGATGCTCGTGATGCTGGTGGTTCCCGGTGGTTGTCTTCTACTGATTTCCGCAGGCGGACCCGGTGGACGCGTCGAGCCCGGGCAGATCGTGGCCCATCCGGTCGCGCTTGGTGCGCAGATAGCGGAGATTGTGTTCGCCGGCCTGGACGGGCATCGGCTCCCGGCCGTGGACGGTGAGGCCGTACCGCACCAGGGCGGTGATCTTGTCGGGGTTGTTGGTCATCAGCCGTACGCTCCGCACGCCGAGGTCGGCGAGGATCTGCGCGCCCGCCGCGTAGTCGCGGGCGTCGGCGGGCAGTCCGAGTTCCAGGTTGGCGTCGAGGGTGTCGCGCCCGCGCTCCTGGAGTTCGTACGCGCGGAGCTTGGGCAGCAGCCCGATGCCCCGGCCCTCGTGGCCGCGGAGATAGACCACGACGCCGCGGCCGGCCTCGGTGATCCGGTCCATGGAGGCGTGCAGCTGGGGGCCGCAGTCGCAGCGCAGCGAGTGGAAGATGTCGCCGGTCAGGCACTCGGAGTGGACACGGACGAGGAGGTTCTCGCCGTCGCCGATGTCGCCGTGGACGAGGGCGACGTGCTCGACGCCGTCGATGGTGGAGCGGTAGCCGTAGGCGGTGAACCGGCCGAAGGAGGTCGGCAGGTCGACGGCGGCCTCGCGCTGGACGGTGGGCTCGGTGGCGAGCCGGTGGGCGACGAGATCCTCGATGGAGATGATCGTCAGTCCGTGCTTGCGGGCGAAGGGGACCAGCTCGGGCAGGCGCAGCATGACGCCGTCCTCGCCCGCGATCTCCACGATGGCCCCGGCGGGGCGCAGTCCCGCGAGCCGGGCGAGGTCGACGGCCGCCTCGGTGTGGCCGTTGCGGACGAGGACGCCGCCCCGCTTGGCGCGGAGCGGGAAGACATGGCCGGGGCGTACGAAGTCGGCGGCCGACGCGGTGCCGCCGGCCAGCAGCTGGAGGGTGGTGGCGCGGTCGGCGGCGGAGATGCCGGTGGTGACGCCGTGGGCGGCGGACGCGTCGACGGAGACGGTGAAGGCCGTCTGCATGGACTCGGTGTTGCGCTCCACCATCTGGGGGAGTTCGAGCCGGTTCAGCTCGTCGCTCTCCATGGGGGCGCAGATCAGCCCGCGGCACTCGCTCATCATGAAGGCGACGACCTCGGGGGTGGCCTTCTCGGCGGCGATGACGAGGTCGCCCTCGTTCTCTCGGCTCTCGTCGTCCACGACCACGACGGGACGGCCCTCGGCGATGTCACGGATGGCCTGTTCGACCGGGTCGAGGGCGAAGTCCTCGCGGTTGTCGGTCGAGTACCAGGTGGGGGCCGGCTCCTGGGCCGGGCGCGGCGGAAGGGGGGTGGCGGGTGCCGTCGATTCCAGTGGGAGGGAGGTCATGCCGGGGCTCCTTTCAGAACCGGGGTGCGGGAGCGCAGCCACCAGTCGCGCATGCCCCACAGGACGAGCGCGAAGTAGATGACGTAGACCAGTCCGGAGAAGGCGAGGCCGCTGCTGAAGGCGAGCGGTACGCCGACGATGTCGACCAGGAGCCAGGCGAACCAGAACTCGATCAGGCCGCGGGCCTGGGCGACCATGGCGACGAGGGTGCCGACGAAGATGTACGCGTCGGCCCAGGGGCTCCAGGACAGCGAGGGGTAGAGGGTGAAGAGGCCGCCGACGGCGAGGGTGCCGAGGACCGCTCCGCCGATGAGCAGCCCGCGCTCCTTCCAGGTGGCGAAGCGGACGGCGATGGAGCCGTCCTGGGCCTGCCGGCTGCCCCGGGACCACTGCCGCCAGCCCCAGAGCGCGACGAGGATGACGAGGAACTGCTTGCCGACTCCGCCGCTCAGCTCGGCGGAGGCGTAGGCGGCGACCAGGACGACGCCGGAGAGCAGCTGGGCGGGCCAGGTCCAGATCGAGCGCCGCCAGCCGAGCGCCAGGGCGGCCAGACCGATCGTGTTGCCGATCATGTCGGACCATTTGATGTCCTGGCCGAAGGCGGTGAAGGCGACGGAGTTCAGGGTGGACAGGGCGCTCATGGCGCGATCCCCTCGATTCGGGGTCCGAGCAGTCGTTCGACGTACTTGGCGATGATGTCGACCTCGATGTTGACCGGGTCGCCCTTGCCCTTGAGGCCGAGGGTGGTCAGCGCGAGGGTGGTGGGGATGAGGCTCACGGTGAAGTGGTCGGAGCCCGCTTCCACGACGGTGAGGCTGACCCCGTCGACGGTGATGGAGCCCTTCTCGACGACATGGCGGGAGAGGGCGGCCGGGAGGGCGATCTTGACGATCTCCCAGTTCTCCGACGGGGTGCGGTCGAGGATGGAGCCGGTGGCGTCGACGTGCCCCTGGACGATGTGCCCGCCGAGGCGTCCGCCGACCGGTGTGGGCCGCTCCAGATTGACCCGGGAGCCGGGGGTGAGGGCTCCGAGGCTGGAGCGGCTCAGGGTCTCGGCCATCACATCGGCGGTGAACTCCCCGCCGCCGGTCTCGACCACGGTGAGGCAGACGCCGTTGACGGCGATGGAGTCGCCGTGTTTCGCGCCGTCGGTGACCACGGGGCCGCGCAGACGGAAGCGGGACGCGTCGCCGAGGTCCTCGACGGCGGTGACCTCACCCAGTTCTTCGACGATTCCGGTGAACACTCAGCGCTCCTTGGGTGCGATGACGGGGACGGCTGTTTCAGGGGTGCCGGGGGTGTCGGGGGTGTCGGGTACGGCGGTGATCCGGAGATCCGGGCCGATGCGTACGGTTTCCGTCGTTCTGAGCCGGAACGCTTCACCGATGGTGGAGATTCCGGCGTCGCCGAGGGCGGCGGGGCCCGCCCCGAGGAGTACGGGGGCGAGGTAGCCGACGATCTCGTCGACGGCTCCGGCGGCGACGAAGGCCCCCGCGAGGGTGGGGCCGCCCTCCAGGAGCACGGCGCGCACCCCCCGGGCGTACAACTCGTCCAGCAGGGCCTGGACGGAGAGGCCGCCGCCGTCGCCGGGCGGGAGGCGGACGGTGTCCACCCCGGGCAGGGAGCCGGTGTCGGCGCGCTCGCCGACGGCGATCAGGGTCGGCGCGGCGCCGTCCAGGACGCGGGCCGTCGGCCGGATCACGGCATGGGTGTCGAGGACCACGCGCAGCGGCTGGCGCGCGCCGTCGACACCGCGCACGGCGAGGTGCGGATCGTCCGCGGCGAGGGTTCCGGAGCCGACCACGACCGCGTCGGCCTCGGCGCGGAGCCGGTGCACATCGGCGCGGGCCTCGGGCGAGGTGATCCAGCGGCTGGTGCGGTCCCGGGCGGCGATCCGGCCGTCGAGGGTGGCGGCGTACTTCCACCGGACATGGGGGCGGCGCAGGCGTACGGAGGTGAGCCAGGCCGCGTTGCCCGCCGCCGCCTCGGCCGCGAGCAGGCCGGACTCGACCCGGACGCCGGCCGCTCGCAGGGTGTCGGCTCCCCCGGTCGCCTGCGGGGTGGGGTCGCCCACCGCGTAGACGACCCGGTCGACGCCGGCCTCGATGAGCGCTCGCGTACAGGGGCCGGTGCGGCCGGTGTGGTCGCAGGGTTCGAGGGTGACGTACGCGGTGCCGCCCCGGGCGCTCGCGCCCGCCGCGGCGAGGGCGTGCACCTCGGCGTGCGGTCCGCCCGCGCGCTGGTGGTAGCCGATGCCGGTGATCTCTCCGGAGGCGTCGGCGATGACGCATCCCACGACCGGGTTGGGGCTGGTGAAGCCGAGTCCGCGGGCGGCGAGCGCGATGGCTCGGCGCATGGCGGCGGTGTCGGCTGCGGTGGCCACCGGGTCCTCCTGCCTCTTCGGGCACGGACTCCGGGGCCTGTCGATGACGACAGAGAGCGGGACGCCTGACACACAACAGCGCCGGGCCGTCGGAGGCACCGATCGCCACGGGGGCGATCAGCCGCCGATAACGGCCGGCGTGCCATGAAGGGCCGCCCGCCGCGCACTGCCTCCCATCCGGACTTTAACCGTCGGTCCAGGAATTTCACCTGGTCAACCGGCCGCTGGATGCGGACGGGTCGCGGACTATAACCGCCGGTTCGGAATTTCACCGACCCCGGAGTGCGCTGCTGCTGATACAGGGCCAGTCTGCCACGGGACGATGTGGACCATGCGGGTGAAGCGTGTGGTCTGACTCACAGGCATCGGCCGACAGCCTCGCCCCTTGGCTTGATTTCCCCCTATTGACCCCTCTGGTCTAGTCCTTTTACGCTCTGCGGACCTCCGCACGCGCGCGGGGTGACGGACGCCCGGCGGCGGAGTCCCGGCCCTTGCCGCCGCCGGGCGTCCCTCCGCGCCGGCCGCGGCACCGATCACGGCGCCGGTCGCAGGATCGGCCGCAGCGTCGGCCGCTCAGAGAGCCGGGCCGAAGACCTCCTCCTGCGCCGCGTCACGGGCGGTGAGCAGCGCTCCGCGCAGCACCGCCGCGCCGCCCAGCTCCCCCGCCCTGACCCGGGTGGCCAGCGGGGTCAGCTCGGCCAGCGCGGATTCGACCCTGGCCGCCAGCTCGGCCCCGCCCGCCAGACCGACCTCGCCGCCGAGCACCACACACCCCGGGTCGAGCACGGAGGCCACCGCCGCCGCCCCCAGGGCCAGCCGCCGGGCGAGCGCGTCCAGAAAGGCGTCCTCCCCCGCCGCGACCGCCTCGGCGACGATCGCGGCCGCCGCCGGGCCCGGCGCGTCGGGCGCCTTGACGCCGTACTCCTCGGCGAGGGCGCAGATCGCCGCCGACCCCGCCAGGGAGTGGAAACCCCCATCGCAGCCGTGGGCGGACGGCAGCCCGCCGGTGCCGGGCACCGGGAGGAAGCCGATCTCACCGGCGCCGCCCGACGCGCCCCGGCGGAGCCTGCCGTCGAGGAAGAGCGCCGCGCCGACGCCGTGGCCGAGCCAGAGACAGACGAAGGTGTCGCGGTGGCGCGCCGCGCCCGCGCGCTGCTCCGCGACGGCGGCGAGATTGGTCTCGTTCTCCAGCACCACCCGCGCGGGGAGTCGCTTCTGCAGCTCGGCCACGAGAAGCCGGTGCCAGGCGGGCAGGCCCGTGGCGTCGCGCAGCTCGCCGGTGGCCGGGTCGATCAGGCCGGGCACCCCGATGCCGACGGTGTGCAGCCTGGTCGCGCCCGCCTCCCGCACGGTCCGCTCCAGCACCGCCACCGTCCGCTCGACGGCCGGGCCGGGGCCGGTGTCCCGGTCGACGGGCAGCGCGGCCTCGGCGAGGATCTCGCCGAGGAGGTCCGCGACGACGAGCGAGACGCCCTCGGTGCGGATGTCGAGGGCCGCGAGATGGGCCCGGTCCGCGACTATCCCGTACACCCGGGCATTGGGGCCGCGACGGCGCGCGCCCGTCTCGCCGACCACTCCGACGAGCCCGGAGGCCTGGAGCCGTTCCACCAGATCGGCGACGGTGGGCCGGGAGAGCCCGGTCAGGGTCTTCAGCTGTCCGGCCGTCAACGGACCCTCGCTCTGGAGCAGTTCGAGTGCGAGCCGGTCGTTGATGGCCCGTGCGGTGCTCGGGGATGCGGGCATGCGGGAATCCTTTCAGATCGGCTCCCCCGGATTGACCATTATCTATCAGGCAGGGTTCCTGATAGTTTACTGCCAACCAACGGACAGGGAGGGACGCCGGCATGGCGTACGCAGTGGTTTCTGGGCAACAACGATGGAAACGGGCGCGGTTCGCCGTGGCCATGGTCTTCTGTGTGCACGGCGCGGTGACGGGCAGCTTCGCCACCCGCATCCCCTGGATCCAGGATCACGCCGGGGTCAGCGCCGGACAGCTCGGGCTCGCACTCGCCTTTCCCGCGATCGGCGCTTCGCTGACGATGCCGCTGGCCGGCACGGTCAGCCACCGCTTCGGCGCGCGGAACGCCCTGCGCGGACTGCTCGCCCTGTGGACCCTGGCGCTGACGCTGCCCGCCCTCGCGCCGAATCTCGCGACGCTCTGCGGCGCGCTCTTCCTGTACGGGGCCGCGGCCGGGCTCTCCGACGTGGCGATGAACGCGCTCGGGGTGGAGACCGAGAACCGGATCGGCCGCTCGATCATGTCCAGCCTGCACGGCATGTGGAGCGTGGGTGCGCTGATCGGCTCGGCGGGCGGCACCCTCGCCGCGCACCTGGGCACCGACGCCCGGCTGCACCACGCGATGGCGGCGGCGGTCCTCACCGCGCTCGGGCTGATCGCCTGCCAGGGCGTGCTGGATCTGCGCAGCACCCCCGACGAGGAGGCGCCGCCGAGGTTCGCGCTGCCGCCCAGGTCCGCGGTGATCATCGGAGCGGTCGGCTTCTGCGCGGTGTTCGCGGAGGGCGCGAGCCTGGACTGGTCGGCGGTCTACCTCCGCGACGAGCTGGGCACATCCGCCGGTCTCGCGGCTGCCTCCACCACGGCCTTCGCCCTCACGATGGCGGTGGCACGGCTGGTCGGCGACCGGGTGGTGGACCGGTTCGGCGCGGTGCGCACGGTCAGATGGGGAGGGGTGCTGGCGACCGCGGGCGGACTGCTGGTGGTGCTGGCCCCTCATCCGGCGCTGGCCGTGAGCGGCTTCGGCCTCATCGGCCTCGGGGTGGCCGTGGTCGTCCCGCTCGCCTTCGCCGCGGCCGCCCGGAGCGGGCCCCGCCCCGCCCAGGCCATCGCGGGCGTCGCGACCATCACCTACACCTCGGGCCTGATCGCCCCCTCCGCCATCGGCGCGGTCGCCGACGCGACCAGCCTCATCGTCTCCTTCGGCCTGGTGACAGCGCTCGCCTTCGGCATCATCCTGGGCGCGGGGGTGCTGCGCTCCGCGCGTGGCGAGCGGGCCCGGTCGGCCCCGACGACCCCGGCGGCCCCTCAGGACCACACCCTCACCAAGCCGAAGTCCTGAACCGGGGGGCGGACCGTACCGCCCGGGGCCGCCCCTCCCCCGCCGAAGGCGCACCCCCGGTGGGCGGGGTGACAATCCCGCGCCGCCCGCCCGGAGGGAAAAACCTGGCCGAAACTCGCACTACCATTGCGCCGATCGTCGAACACCCCCGAAGGACACAAAGGAGCGGCCCGTGAACCTCGGCGTGCGCTGGACCCTGCACGGCGACGGGCGGACACCCGCTCCGGGCGCCGTCGTACGCCCCGACGAACGGCTCTCCTGGCCACGGACGGCGGGCCTGGGCGCTCAGCATGTCGTGGCCATGTTCGGGGCGTCCTTCGTCGCCCCGGTTCTGATGGGGCTGGACCCCAACCTCGCGATCATGATGTCCGGCGTCGCGACGATGATCTTCCTCCTCGCCACCCGGGGGCGGGTGCCCAGCTATCTGGGCTGCTCGCTCTCCTTCGTGGGCGTGGCGGCGGCCATCCGGGCGGGCGGCGGCGACAGCGCGACCGTCACGGGCGCGGTCTTCGTGGTCGGTGCGGCCCTCTTCCTCGCGGGCCTGGCCGTGCAGCGCTTCGGCGCGCGGATCATCCACGCCGCGATGCCGCCTATCGTGACCGGCGCGGTCGTGATGCTCATCGGCTTCAATCTGGCCCCGGTCACCGCGAGCACCTACTGGCCGCAGGACCAGTGGACCGCGCTGCTGACGATGCTCTTCACCGGGCTCGCCGTGGTCTGTCTGCGCGGTTTCCTCTCGCGTATCGCGATCTTCCTCGGGCTGATCTTCGGCTATCTGCTCTCCTGGGTGCTGGACCGGGTCTTCGGCAAGATCAACTCCCCGGTGGGCGGCGGCGAGGCCGTCGACCACTGGCGGCTGGACTTCTCGGCGGTGGGCAGGGCCGACTGGATCGGGCTGCCCTCCTTCCACGGGCCCAGCTTCGAGTGGTCGGCGATCCTGATCGCGCTCCCCGTGGTCATCGCCCTGATCGCGGAGAACGCCGGACATGTCAAGGCCGTCGGCGAGATGACCGGCGACTCCCTCGACGACAAGCTCGGCACCGCGATCGCCGCCGACGGCGCGGCCTCGATGCTCTCCACCGCGGTGGGCGGGCCGCCGAACACCACGTACTCCGAGAACATCGGCGTCATGGCGGCCACCCGGGTCTACTCGACCGCCGCCTACTGGGCCGCCGCCGGATTCGCCCTGCTCTTCGGACTCTGTCCAAAGTTCGGCGCGGTGGTCGCCGCGATCCCCGGCGGGGTGCTCGGCGGAATCACCGTGATCCTCTACGGCATGATCGGGCTGCTGGGCGCACAGATCTGGATCAACGCCAAGGTCGATCTGAGCAATCCGCTGAATCTGGTGCCGGCCGCGGCGGGCATCATCATCGGCGTCGGCGGGGTGAGCCTGAAGGTCACCGACGACTTCGAGATCGGCGGGATCGCGCTCGGCACGATCGTGGTCATCACCGGCTACCACGTGCTGCGGGCCTTCGCCCCGGCGCATCTGAAGGAGCAGAAGCCGCTGCTGGACGCCGGGACCTCGGCGTACGACTCCGGGAACGCCGGGAACTCCGGGAACGCTCCCTCCGACGGCCCCAAGGGCGGCGGCACGGAGCGGTAGGGCCTCGTACCCCGTTCCGGGGAAGTCCGGGCCGCTCGCCCCGTGAGCGGCCCGGCTGCTGGGACGCTGCCCCCATGACGTACAGCGAAGTGATCGCGACGGACCCGGCGGGCGTGGCCGATGTGACCGATGTGACCGATGTGGTGGCGCGGCTGCGGGCGCTCGGCTCCCGCTGGCACGCGGCCGACGGGGTGGCGGTCTTCAACCGGGTCTATCTGACGGTGACCGAGGAGATCGGTCGCCGCATCGAGGCGGGCGAGTTCCCCGACCGCCGGGCGGCGGCCACGCTGGACGTGCTCTTCGCGGGGCGCTATCTCGCGGCGGTGACGGCGGCGGAGACGGGGGCCGGGGCCCCCGCCTGCTGGCGGCCGCTCTTCCAGTACCGGCACCATCCCGGCGTACGCCCGGTGCAGTTCGCCCTCGCCGGGGTGAACGCGCACATCGGGCACGATCTGGCGCTCGCGGTGGTCGACTCCTGCCGGGCGCTGGGGTGCGAGCCAGCCGATCTGGAGGCCGAGTTCGACCGGGTCGGCGAGATCCTGCGGCTGATGGAGGAGTCCGTCCGCGAGGATCTGATGCCCGGCCCCGACGCGCTGGAGCTGGCCGATCCGCTCACCCATCTGGTCGGCGCGTGGAGCCTGGACCGGGCCCGTGAGGGGGCCTGGTCGGCGGCCCGGCTGCTGTGGCGGATCAGGGAGCTGCCCTCCCTCGCCGAGGAGTTCACCGAACGGCTGGACTCGGGGGCGGGGCTGGTCGGCCGCTGTCTGCTCACCCCCTGGTCCTGAGCCGCGCCGCGACGCGCCGCGGAGGGCGGCGGTCGGTCAGTCCTCCGGCAGCTCGACCGGCGCGATCTCCTCGTACAGATCACCGGGACCGGGGTTGGCCGGGTCGCTCGCGCCGCCGAAGTGGGTCATCACTCCCCAGACCGCGTTCAGCGCGGTCTGCACGGCCCCCTCCGCCCAGCCCGCCGTCCAGGAGATGTCGTCGCCCGCCAGGAAGATGCCCCGCTTGTCCTCGGGCAGCCGGTCCTGCATGAAGTGGGTGAACAGCCGCCGCTGATAGCGGTAGTGACCGGGCAGGTTCGCCTTGAACGCGCCCATGAAGTACGGCTCGTTCTCCCAGGAGACGGTCACCGGGTCGCCGATGATGTGCCGGCGGATGTCGACCTTCGGATAGATCTCGCCGAGCGACTTCAGCATGACCTCCATCCGCTCGTGCGCCGAGAGCGGCAGCCACTTCAGGCTGTCGTCGCACCAGGTGTACGAGAGGCAGATGACGGCAGGCGCGTCCGGGCCGTTGTCCAGCAGATAGGTGCCCCGGGTCATCCGGTCGGTGAGCGTCATCGACATGGCGTCCCGCCCGGTCTCCTCGTCCTTGTCCAGCCAGAACGGCCGGTCGACGGGGATGAAGAGCTTGGAGGACTCCATGTAGTGGGTGCGCTCGATCGCCGTCCAGTGGTCGATCGGGAAGAGCGAGTCGTCGCAGGAGATCTTGGACAGCAGCATCCAGGACTGCGCGGTGAACACGGCCGCACGGTAGGTGCGGATGGATCCCGAGGAGTCCGTGACGGTGATCCCGTTGCCCGCCGTGCGGTTCAGCCGGGTGACGGCGGGCCGGGGCTCGCCGCCGTGCAGCGAGGCGAGCGAGGTGCCGAGCGGCCAGTGGACGATCTTCGCGGGCTCGCGCTCCCACAGCCGCAGCGGAAGCTGCTGGCTGCCCTCCACGATGCCCCGGTGGTGGTCGTCCGCCTCGGAGTAGACCACCCGGAGGATCTCCAGGATCGAGTTGGGGAAGTCGGTGTCCCAGCCGCCGGTGCCGAAGCCGACCTGGCCGAAGATCTCGCGGTGGCGGAAGGACTTGAACGCCTGCGACTCGCAGAGGAAGCCGTAGAAGGTCTGATTGTCCAGCTTCTCCACCAGCCGCGCCCAGATCTCCCGGATCCTCGGCACATCGCGCTCGCGCATGGCCCGGTTCATGTCCGAGAAGTCGGCGCCCTCGTCCAGACAGGCGTTCCAGGCGTCCATCACATCGCGGTAGACCTGCGGCAGATCGTCGATGGTCTCGGCGTAGTGCGTCTCGCCCTTGAGGTCGACCACGGTCGAGGGGGTGCCGGGGGCCAGCGGATTGGGGAAGGGGGTGGTGGTCAGCCCCACCAGGTCGATGTAGTGCTGGAGCGCGGTGGAGGACGGCGGGAAGCGCATCGCGCCCATCTCGGCGCTCAGCGAGGGGTCGCACCCCTCGAAGCCGACCGTGCGCAGCCGGCCGCCGATCCGGTCCGCCTCGTAGACGACCGGCTTGAGCCCCATCTTCATCAGCTCGTAGGCGGCGATCAGGCCGGAGAGCCCGCCGCCGATCACCGCGACCTCGGCGCCGTGCTCGGTCGCGGGGATCTGGCCGAGCCCGGCGGGGTGCGCGAGGAAGTCGTCGTACGCGTACGGGAAGTCCGGACCGAACATGGTGATCGGCGGCTGCGCGTCGGTGTGCTGGACGGCGGTGGGCACCGTGGACGTCATGGGGTACGGACTCCTTGCGCGGGAAAAGCGAAAAGCTTCAGAGCGGGTGGGGCGGGGGGCCGGGGGGCGGGGGCGGTACGCGGGCGGGGTCAGCCCAGCGAGGAGTAGAGGCCGGGCCGGCGGTCGCCCAGATAGGGGTTGGCCTCCCGGGAGTCCCGGAGGAAGTCCGGGTCCACCTCGCCGAGGACCAGTTCCTCGCCGCGTCCGGCGCGAGTGCGGGCCAGCCCGTCGGGGCCCGCGAGACAGCTCAGTCCGACGAACTCGAACTCGCCCTCGGGGCCCGTCCGGTTGACGTAGGCGATGTAGAGCTGGCTCTCGAAGGCACGCACCGGAATCATCGATTCGGCGACGAACTGGAAGGGGTGCATCTGCGCGGTGGGCACGGCCAGCAGCTCGGTGCCCGCGAGGGCGTGCGCCCGGACGTTCTCCGGGAACTCCACGTCGTAGCAGATCAGCATCCCGATCCGGACCCCGTCCAGCTCCGCCTGGACCACCGGCTCCTCGCCGGGGGTGAACCAGCGCTGCTCGAAGGGGCCGAAGAGATGGGTCTTGCGGTAGCCCGCGAGCCGGTCGCCCCCGGGGCCGATCAGCTGGACGGAATTGAAGATCCGCTCCCCCGAGCGCTCGGGGTATCCGTAGGCGATGCCGAGGCCGTGGCGTACGGCGATCTCGGCCACGGCCTCCGCGGCGGGCCCGTCGGCGGCCTCGGCCAGCACCGGCACCCGGTCGCCGATCGCGTACCCGGTCAGAAACAGCTCGGAGGTGATCAGCAGGCGCGCGCCGGCCGCCGCGGCACGGGCGGCGGCGGTGTCGAGCGCCGTCAGATTCTCGGCGACCGAGCCCGGTCGACCGGAGCTCTGGAGCAGGGCTGTGCGCAACGGCGGCATGGCTGACCTCGGGCGATGTACGGGCGGGAAGCACCGGATGTCCGGGGCGTCGCCCGGGGGTTTAAGGACCTCCAGAACCGTATGTTCCGGGCTCGGGTGCGGGCAAGGAGCGAGCGTTGCGCTCCGACGGCCGATTCATTGCGCGATTCGAGCCGGGTGCGGCGATTCATTGCGCGGCGCGTTTCGCTGAGCGGTACGGAGGGGCCTGGCGGGGTCAGGCGGGTGAGCCCGAGGAGTAGCGGCGCAGCAGCGGGGAGAGGACCAGCACGGATTTGGTGCGCTCGACGAAGGGCTCGCCGGCGATCCGCTCCAGCACCCGCTCGAAGTGGCGCATGTCGGAGGCGAAGACCTGGACGATGGCGTCCGCCTCCCCGGTGACGGTGGAGGCCGAGGCGATCTCCGGGTAGCGCTTCAGGCCGCGCTCGATGGCCTCGGGGGAGGTGTTGCTGCGGCAGTACAGCTCGATGTACCCCTCGGTCTCCCAGCCCAGCGCGGCCGGGTCGACCCGTACGGTGAAGCCGGTGATGGCCCCCACCTCGCGCAGCCGGTCCACCCGGCGTTTCACCGCCGGGGCCGAGAGCCCCACCAGCGCGCCGATGTCGGCGTAGGAGCGGCGGGCGTCCTCCGCGAGGGCGTGGACGATGCGTTCGTCGAGGTCATTGAGGAGCACTGCGGGTGGATCACTTCTCTGCCGGGCCGGTGGGGCGGGGACAGCACGAGGCCGTCACCGCAGTAGACCATGGCGGCGGGGGTGATCCGGAACGGTGGGCGGCCACCGGGGCGATCTTCTTCGCCCCGGTGGCCGCCCACCCGTCCGTGCACCCGGCTCGCCCGGCTCACTCGGCGACGAGGAGTCCTTCGCGGAGGCGGGTGGTGATCCGGGTCAGCAGCCGGGAGACATGCATCTGGGAGACGCCCAGCTCGGCGCCGATCTGCGACTGGGTCAGCTCCTCGCCGAAGCGCATGCGGAGGATCCTGCGGTCGCGGTCGTCCAGCTCCTCGATCAGCGGCTTGAGCGCCTGGACGTTCTCGGCGATCTCCAGATCGGCGTCGGGCGCGCCGAGCCGGTCGGAGAGCGGGGTCGCGGTGTGGTCGGAGGAGTCCTCCATGGGCATGTCGATCGAGCCGGCCGTGTAGCCGTTGCTGGCGACGACGCCCTCGATGACCTCCTGCTGGTCGATCCCGAGGTGCTCGGCCAGTTCGGCGGTGGTCGGGGAGCGGTCCAGCCGCTGGGAGAGGTCGTCCGTGGCCTTGGCGAGGTCGATCCGCAGCTCCTGGAGCCTGCGCGGGACATGGACGGCCCAGCTGGTGTCCCGGAAGAATCGTTTGATCTCGCCGACGATGTACGGGACGGCGAAGGTGGCGAACTCCACCTCGCGGCTCAGCTCGAAGCGGTCGATCGCCTTGATCAGGCCGATGGTGCCGACCTGGACGATGTCCTCCATCTGCTCGGCCCGGTTGCGGAAGCGGCCCGCCGCGTATTTCACCAGTGCCAGATTCAGCTCGATGAGCGTGTTCCGGACGTACTGGTGGTCGCGGGTGCCCTCTTCCAGTTCGGCCAGCCGGACGAAGAAGATCCGTGAGATCTCCCGCGCGTCCTTGGGGGCGACTTCCCCAGGGTTCGGCACCTCCGGAAGGTGCAGCTCAGCGCTCGGCCCCCGTGTTCCCGGCTGTGTGAGTTCGGTCGCGACCTGGCTCGCCGTGGACACTCAGTCCTCCCCTGCTCCGTGGTCAGTGCACAGCGCGCCTACCCCGGTTCACTCCTTCCATGCGCGGGAGATTTTCCGGGGAGGGTCTCCGGGGGCCGGAAACGGCGGATCCGGCCCCCGGAGACTCCCGGGGGCCGGACCGTCGGACAAGCGGCGGGTCAGCTCCAGCTGGCGTGCAGCGGCTTGCCCTCGGCGTAACCGGCGGCACTCTGGACGCCGACGATCGCCCGCTCGGCGAACTCCTCCAGGGAGCCCGCGCCCGCGTAGGTGCAGGAGGAGCGGACGCCCGCGATGATCGAGTCGATCAGGTCCTCCACACCCGGGCGGTCGGGGTCGAGGAACATCCGGGAGGTGGAGATGCCCTCCTCGAAGAGCGCCTTGCGGGCGCGGTCGTACGCGGACTCCTCGCTGGTGCGGTTGCGGACGGCGCGCGCGGAGGCCATGCCGAAGGACTCCTTGTAGAGCCGTCCGTCGGCGGTCTGCTGAAGGTCGCCGGGCGATTCGTAGGTGCCGGCGAACCAGGAGCCGATCATCACGTTGGAGGCTCCGGCGGCCAGCGCCATGGCGACGTCGCGCGGGTGGCGGACACCGCCGTCGGCCCAGACGTGCTTGCCGTACTTCTTCGCCTCGGCGGCGCACTCCAGTACGGCGGAGAACTGCGGCCGGCCGACGCCGGTCATCATGCGGGTGGTGCACATCGCGCCGGGGCCGACGCCGACCTTGATGATGTCCGCGCCCGCCTCGATGAGGTCGCGTACGCCCTCGGCGGCGACGATGTTGCCCGCGACGATGGGGACCTGGGGGTCGAGCGCGCGGACCGCCTTGATCGCGGAGATCATCGACTCCTGGTGGCCGTGGGCGGTGTCCACCACGAGGGTGTCCACCCCCGCGTCGAGGAGCTGCTTGGCCTTGCCCGCGACATCGCCGTTGATGCCGACGGCGGCGGCGATGCGCAGCTTGCCCGCGGCGTCGACGGCCGGGGTGTAGAGGGTCGCCCGCAGCGCGCCCCGGCGGGTGAGGATGCCGACGAGCCTGCCGTCGCCGTCGACGGCGGGGGCGTAGCGGCGGTTGGCGTGGTCGAGCTTGTGGAAGGCGTCGCGGGGGTCTATGTCCGCGTCGAGGAGGAGCAGATCCGTGGACATGACCTCGGTCAGCTGGGTGAAGCGGTCCACTCCGGCGAGGTCCGCGTCGGTGACGACGCCGACCGGCCGGTGGTCGCCGTCCACGACGACGCCCGCGTCGTGCGCCCGCTTGGGGAGCAGGGAGAGCGCGTCGGCGACGGTCTGGTGGGGGGCGAGCACGATGGGGGTGTCGAGGACCAGATGACGGGTCTTGACCCAGGAGACGACGTCGGTGACGACCTCGATCGGAATGTCCTGGGGGATGACGACGAGGCCGCCCCGGCGGGCCAGCGTCTCGGCCATCCGGCGGCCCGCGATGGCGGTCATATTGGCGACGACCAGCGGGATGGTGGTGCCGGTGCCGTCGGGGGACGAGAGGTCGACGGCCTGGCGGGAGCCCACCGCCGAGCGGCGCGGGACCATGAACACGTCGTCATACGTGAGGTCGTACGGCGGCTTCAGATCATTGAGGAAACGCACGTGCTGAACATCCCAGTCGATCGGAGTTGGCCCCCGGGCAGATGGAACGGGGGAAAACGCACGTACTTCATTCTCCCACGAGGCGGGGCCCGGGTGTGCTGGGAGGAAGCTCCAGCGCGCGGGGGCGCCGTCAAGCCGATCCTCCAAAAGGGGGTACGGCCTCCTTCGAGGCGGCCTCGTAGCGGTCGACGAGCCGCCCGACGACATGGCGGACGCGCCGGTCGGCCATGGCGCGCAGCAGCCGGAGATTGGCGACGGCCTGGACGACATAAGGGTCGTCGTCGGCGCGGACGAGGAAGTCCTTGGAGTGTCCGAAGCAGGCGGCGACGGCGCTGAGCGGGGCGGCGCTGAAGTAGCCGACGTCGACCTTGAAGTAGTCGGCGTATTTCTGGGCGAGGACGATCGAGGGGTTGTTCTTTCCCGCCCGGAGGTTGCCGACGTGCTGTTTGTTGCTCTTGAGGGCCTCGGCGACCTCGGTCTGGGTCACCCGCTTCCCCGTGCGGGGGGAGACCCTGGTGCGGAAGAGGCACTCCAGGCGCTGGGCGAAGAGCCGCTCCCGCTGTTTCTCGCCGATCTGGGGATCCACGTCCTCGGGCGGGAGGGCGGCGGCGCGCAGTCCGTCGACGTACTCGGTGTCGACCCCGGCCCGGGCGGCGATCTCGGCGCTGCTCCAGGGGCGCTGGAGGGCGGCGGGCCGGATGACGTCGAAGAGCAGGTTCAGCCGTGCGGCCACTCGCCGGGGCAGTTCCGCCGCGCCGGACTCGTCCGTCATGCGCTGGGGACCTCCCTGGTCATACGTCCGCGGAGGAACCTGACGGCGGAAGTATGCGCGGGGCGCACAGGCGCCGGTCAAGGAAAGTTGACGGACTGTCTGATACCAGTGATTGTACGGCGGTTCGGGGGCGATGGGACCACCGCGGACGCCCGGCGGCGGGTCCCGGGGAGGCGCGCGCGGGACCGCGGCGCGCGGGGGGCTCACGGGCGGCGCGGGCCGGGGCGCGAACCGTACGGGCCGGGGCATGCGTCGGGCCCGTACGGTCGGTCGTACGGGCCCGTGCGAAGAGCGGGACCGGTTCCCCCGGTCCGGCGGGGCGGTCCGGCGGCGCGGTCAGGCGGGGTCAGTCGTCGGGGTCCGCGCGCTCCAGCGCGGGCCTCGGGCCGGCCGGCACCGACAACAGATGGTCGGCGGCGGCGGTGTCCGTCACCAGGCTGGTGACCAGGCCGGAGCGGAGTACGGCCGCGATCGCGTCCGCCTTGCGCTGGCCGCCCGCGATCGCCACCACCTCGGGGATACGGCGCAGCCGGTCGGCCTCCACGGTGATGCAGCGCTCTCCCAGATCGCGGCCGACCCGGCGGCCGTCGCGGTCGAAGAGATGCGCCGACATCTCGGCGGCGACGCCGTACGAGGCATACCGCGCGCGCTCGTCCTCGCTCAGCATGTCGTGGACCGTGGAGATGCCCGGCTCCCAGGAGCCGATGGAGACGGCCGCCACGGTCACCTTGTCGAAGTAGTCGAAGGCGCGGGCGATGCCGGTCTGATTGCGCAGCGCGGCGGCGGTCGCCGCGTCGGGCAGCAGCATCGGCGCGTAGATGGGGTGGGCGTCGCCGCCGGACACCTGGGCGGCGCGCCGGACGGCCTCCACCGAGCCGCGCTCGGCGGTTCCGGCGTCGTACACCCCTGTGAGCTGGACGACCGTGCACTGCGGCAGCCGGTCGAGCGCGGCGGCCATGTGAATGGTGGAGCGGCCCCAGGCCAGCCCCAGCACCGCGCCCTCGTCGACCAGCTCGCCGAGCAGATCGGCGGCCACCTCGCCCAGATTCTCCGGGTCGGGCGACTCCTCCGCCTCCGCCGGGGACTCCACGACCACGGCGTGCCGCAGCCCGAAGTGCGCGCGGAGCGCGTCCG
Source organism: Streptomyces inusitatus (assembly GCF_014651115.1). Taxonomy (GTDB): domain Bacteria; phylum Actinomycetota; class Actinomycetes; order Streptomycetales; family Streptomycetaceae; genus Streptomyces; species Streptomyces amakusaensis. The sequence goes on from NZ_BMWG01000028.1 coordinate 72,097, forward strand.
AGCGCTCGGCGTCCAATTCCGCCGGGACGCGGATCTCGATACGCACGAGATCACGCTCCAGCGCCGTCTCCAGGACCCGAGCGACCTTGAAGCGGCTGACGCCGAACTCCTCCGCGATCTGGATCTTGGATTTGCCCTCTAGATAGAAGCGGCGGGCCATGGCCGCCGCCTGCACCAGCTCCGCGGGTCCCATCCGCGCAGCTGACCGGCCCGTCGACACCGCGATCTCCTCACTGCAGTACATACTCCGGATCCGTCATCCTGTCAGATCCGATGGATGTTGATCAGCCCTGTCGGGCCGAGTTCGGTTGTTGTGGCCCGGAGGCGGCACGCGCGGTGGCACGGTGTGCGCACGCGCGATTCCCCCCGGTGTTGCTCACCGGCCGGCCGGCCGGTCGAAGCCTCGGTGCTCCCGGTGCTCCCGGTCAGTGGCGGCACGCGCCGTCGGCCTTGGCGCGCAGGGCCCGGACCGCCTCGGCCGGATCGCTCGCCCCGTAGACGGCGGACCCGGCGACGAACACGTCCGCGCCCGCCTCGGCGCACCGCTCGATCGTCGTGTCCGAGACTCCGCCGTCGACCTGAAGCCACAGCTCAAGCCCGTGCTTGGCGATCAGCTCCCGGGTGCGGCGGATCTTCGGCAGCATGATGTCGAGAAACGCCTGCCCGCCGAAGCCGGGCTCCACGGTCATGATCAGAAGCATGTCGAGTTCGGGGAGCAGATCCTCGTACGGCTCGATCGGGGTCGCGGGCTTGAGCGCCATCGAGGCGCGCGCCCCCTTGGCCCGGATCTCCCGCGCCAGCCGCACCGGGGCGGCCGCCGCCTCCGCGTGGAAGGTGACGGATCCCGCCCCCGCCTCGACGTACTGCGGGGCCCAGCGATCGGGGTCCTCGATCATCAGATGGCAGTCCAGCGGGGTGTCCGTCGCCCGGCTGAGGGACTCCACGATCGGCACGCCCAGCGTCAGATTGGGCACGAAGTGGTTGTCCATCACATCGACATGGAGCCAGTCGGCGCCCTCGACTGCGCGGGCCTCTTCCGCCAGACGGGAGAAGTCCGCGGAGAGGATGCTGGGATTGATCTGTACGGCCATGGGGCAAGACTGCCATGCTCCGGGACCCTTCCCCGCCCCGGCCGGTGATCCGGTACAGACCAATTCGGCCGGGCGGCCGTGTGGTACACCCGAAAAATCCACTCCGCCCCAGGTCAGGGGCGGAGAGACTGTCAGGCGGTACGCCTCAGCAGAGCCAGATACATCGCGTCCGTCCCGTGCAGATGCGGCCACAGCTGGACGTCCGGGCCGTCGCCGAGCGCGGGCACACCGGGCATCAGAGGCCTGGCGTCCACCCACTCGGCCTCGATCGGGGTGTTCCCGCCGCGTCCGCGCAGCACGTCGTCCACGACCACCCGGGTCTCGGCGAGATGCGGCGAGCAGGTCGCGTACCCGACCACTCCGCCGACGCGGACGGCCTTGAGGGCCTCCCGCAGCAGGGCCCGCTGGAGGGGCGCGAAACCCTCCAAATCCTCCGGGCGGCGGCGCCAGCGGGACTCCGGGCGGCGGCGCAGCGCGCCGAGGCCGGAGCACGGGACGTCCATCAGGACCCGGTCGAAGACCCCGGGCCCCCACGGCGGGCGGGTGCCGTCGGCCGTGATGACCTGGTAGGGGCCCGGGTTGCCGGCCAGTGCCCGCTCCACCAGCCGGGCGCGGTGGGGCTGCTTCTCGGAGGCGAGGAGCGAAGCGCCGCGCTGCGCGGCGAGCCCGGCCAGCATGGCCGCCTTGCCGCCGGGGCCCGCGCAGCCGTCGAGCCACCGGGTGTCGGAGCCCTCCAGCGGCGCGTTGGCCAGGGCCATGGCGACGAGCTGGCTGCCCTCGTCCTGGACGCCGGCCCGGCCCTCGCGGACGGCTTCCACCGCTCCGGGCTCGCCGCCCTCGACGAGCCGTACGGCATGGGGCGACCAGCGGCCCGGCAGCCCGGCGTCCTCCTCCAGCGAGCCGAGCAGCTCGTCGGCGGTGGAGCGGCCGGGGCGGGCGACGAGGGTGACCTCGGGGCGCTCGTTGTCCGCCTCCAGCAGGTCCTCGATGCCGGCCCGGCCGCCGCCCAGCGCGTCCCAGAGCGCGGAGACGATCCACCGGGGGTGCGAGTGCACCACCGCGAGATGCTCCTCGGCGTCCTTGTCGTAGGGCGGGGCGACCCGCTCGACCCAGGTGTCCAGATCGTCCCGCGCGATCTTGCGCAGCACGGCGTTGACGAACTTGGCGCGGCCGTCGCCGAGCACCACCCGCGCCAGCTCGACACTGGCGGAGACGGCGGCGTGGCTGGGGATACGGGTCGCCAGCAGCTGATGCGCGCCGAGGGAGAGCACATCGAGCACCGGGGGGTCGACCTCGCGCAGCGGCCGGTCGACGCAGGCGGCGACGATCGCGTCGTAGGTGCCCTGGCGGCGCAGGGTGCCGTACACCAGCTCGGTGGCGAGCGCCGCGTCGCGCGCGTCGAAGTCGCCCTCCTCCCGGGCCTTCCGCAGCAGCGGGGGCAGCACGAGATTCGCGTACGCGTCGCGCTCGTCGACGGCCCGCAGCGCCTCGAAGGCGAGGATCCGCACGGGATCCTTCTTCGGGCGGCGGTAGGGCGTGTGGGATCGGCGAGGGCCGTGGGCGCGTGCCTGGTCGTTCAAAGGTGCTCCGCTGTCACAAGGGTTCCGAACCCTGTAAGGGTAGTCCCCTTCCCGCGCGGGCGGCTCCGCGCCGGGAGGCCGCCCGCCCCGGCTTCCGGCCGGGGCGGCCTCCCGGACGGGGCGGCCTCCCGGACGGATCCCGGGTCAGCGGGATCCCAGCAGCTCACCGGGGGCGATGCGGACACCGCGCGCCCAGTCGGCGGCGCGCATCGGCTTCTTGCCCTGGGGCTGGACCCAGAGCAGCTCGACGGCGTGCGAGCCTGTTCCCGCGTACACGTCGTTCTTGCCCGCGGCCAGCTCTCCGGGGGCGAGGTCGCCGCGCTCGGGGTCCAGTCGTACGGAGACGAGCTTCAGCCGCTCGCCCCGGAACTCGGTCCACGCGCCGGGGGCGGGGGTGCAGCCCCGGACGAGCCGGTCGACGCGGAGCGCCGGGGCCTTGAAGTCGACGCGGGCGTCCTCGACGGTGAGCTTCGGAGCGAGGGACACGCCCTCGGCGGGCTGCGGAACGGCCTTCAGGGTGCCGTCCTCGATGCCGTCCATGGTGGCGGTGAGCAGTCCCGCGCCCGCGAGGGCCAGTCGGGTGAGGAGATCGCCGCTGGTGTCGGTGGGGCGGACCCGCTCGGTGAGCACCCCGAAGACCGGGCCGGAGTCGAGTCCCTCCTCGATCTGGAAGGTCGCGGCGCCGGTCATCTCGTCCCCGGCGATCACGGCGTGCTGGACGGGGGCCGCGCCGCGCCAGGCGGGCAGCAGCGAGAAGTGCAGATTGACCCAGCCCCGGGCGGGCACGTCGAGGGCGACACGGGGCAGCAGCGCGCCGTAGGCGACGACCGGGCAGCAGTCCGGCCCGATCTCGCGCAGCCGGGCGAGGAAGTCCTCGTCGCGCGGGCGGGCGGGCTTCAGGACCTCGATCCCCGCCTCCTCGGCGCGCTGGGCCACCGGGCTGGCGACCAGTCTGCGGCCCCGGCCCGCGGGGGCGTCCGGCCGGGTGACGACGGCGGCCACCTCGTGCCGGTCGGAGGCGATCAGTGCGTCCAGGGCGGGTACGGCGACCTCGGGGGTGCCTGCGAAGACGAGCTTCATCGGTGCTGACTGCCTCTCAGGCTGATGGGTGCGGTGCGCCGGTGACGTGCGCGGAAGGCCTTCGACGGCCCTTCGGCGGACCTCCGTCGCGTACGAGAACGGGCGGCGCACCAGTCTAGGCCGTCCGGCCCGGCGCGCGCAGGGCCGGTCCGAGCCGGTCCGGGGTGGTCCGGGGTGGTCCGCGTGGGGGGCGTACGGAAGCCCGCGCGCCCTGTCCGTACGCGCTTACGCCCCTGGACCGTGACCACATCGCCCGGTGGCGCGTTGGTCAAGTGAGATTGACCAACGCGGGCCGTTCGGATGCGATACGGCCCGGCCCCCTTTCAACGCCGGTTCGAGAGGCTTCCCAATGGCCGACCACGCAACCCACGACGCCCAAGCCCGGGCAAGCCTGCATCTGTTGGTGCGGGACATCGAGCGGGTCCGCCGACAGGTGGACGCGCTGCGCACGCTCACCGCCCAGCTGGGCAATGTCTACCGTCCACGCCGCTCCGGTCCCTCCACCGGTTTCGTCGTCTACGGCCGGGCCCCGGCTCCGACCGTGCGTCTCGCGCAGGAGCTGCGGGACAGCGTCGAGACGCTGGTGACGGCGGCGGTCGACTTCGACCGCTCGCTGGGCTTCTCGTGGGACGCGGTCGGCTCGGCCCTCGGCGTCACCAAGCAGGCCGTGCACCGCCGGTACGGGGCCCGCCGGGCCGCGCAGCCGGCGGGGGGCGAGCCGGAGCGGGCGGTGGAGACCACCACAGCGGCAACCCGGACGCTGGCGGTCCCGGGCCTTCCGGCGGCGGTGCCGGCCGCCCGCGCCATGCCGCCGCAGCACGCGGTGACCGGCCAGGCCTTCCGCGACGAGGCCCGCCCCGGCGCGTTCCCCGGGCCGCGCAACGGCTGACCGGGACCGCGGGTGACCGGGCACGGCCCGGACGGCTCCATGCCGTCCGGGCCGTGCCTTCGCGCGCGGGCGAAAACAGGCCAGGCCTGGGGCCTCAGCCGATGTCCAGCGGGTCGATCCTGATCCGGACCTGGTCCGTGCCGCCACGGGCCAGCCGGGCGGCCTGGGCCGCCTTCAGCGCGGCGGCCAGCTCCGCACCGCTGCCCGGCGGCACCCGGAGCAGTGTGCGCTCCCACACCTCTCCCACCGGCGGCTCCCCCGGCCGGCGGGGACGGCCCGGCGGCGGCACGGGCAGCGGCACCGGCCCCAGGACCTCCGCGTCGGCCGGGAGCCGCATCACCGCCATGAACGCGCCGACCACCTCGGCGCGGCCGGTCACCGACGCCATCCGGGACACCGGCGGAAAGCCCAGCTCGGCGCGGTCCGCCAGCTCACGCCGAGCGTGGCCCGTCGGATCCCAGCGGACCAGGGCCTGCACCGGCCGCAGCGTCGGCTCGGCGACGATCACCACCGTGCCGCCGTCGTCCTGGCCGCGCACCAGCGAGGCCGCGTCGATCCAGCGGCGCAGCGCGTCCTCGCCCGCCCGCAGATCGGGCCGGGTGAGCATGGCCCAGCCGTCCAGCAGCAGCGCCGCCGCGTAGCCGCCGTCGGCGACCGGCTCCGCGCCGGGGGTGGACACCACCAGCGCGGGCCGCCCGGGGACCGCGTCCAGCACATGATCGCGGCCGGAGGTGCGGACGGGGACGGCGGGAAAGGCCCGGCCCAGCTCCTCGGCCGTGCGCCGCGCGCCCACCACCCGGGCCCTCAGCCGGGTGCCGCCGCACTCGGCGCAGTGCCAGTCGACCGCGCCCAGGCCGCACCAGCGGCAGGTCAGCTCACGCTCGTCGGGGGCCTCCAGCGGCCCCGAGCAGTGGCGGCAGCGCGCCGGGGTGCGGCAGCGCTCACAGGCCAGCCGGGGGGCATAGCCCCGCCGGGGCACCTGGACCAGCACCGGGCCGCTCTTGAGGCCCTCCCGCACCACCTGCCAGGCGATGGTGGGCAGCCGGGCGGCGCGGGCCGCCTCGTCGCGGGCGAGATCTCCGTCGCCGACGGTCCGCACCAGCGGCGCGGCGCGGCGCACCTGCTCACGGCCGGCGGCCAGCGGCCGGGCCCAGCCGCTCTCCACCAGCTGGGCCGCCTCCACCGTGCAGCTCGTGGAGCCCAGCAGAAAGGCGCATCCCTCCTGGGCGGCGCGCAGCTGGAGAACCTCGCGGACATGGGGGAAGGGCGCACGGTCGTCGCTGTGGCTGGAGTCGCCGTCGTCCCAGATCGCGACCAGCCCCAGGGCCCGCACCGGGGCGAACATCGCCGAGCGGGTGCCGACGACGGCCCGGACCGAGCCCCGGCTCACCGCGAGCCACTGGCGATACCGCTTCTCGGGGCCCGAGTCCGCGGTCAGCAGGGCGTGGCGGCCCTCGCCGAGCAGCGCGGTCAGCGCGGCGTCGAGACGGGCGGCGCGCCGCCCGTCGGGCACCACGACCAGGGCCCCGCGCCCGGACGCGAGGGCGGCGGCGACGGCGCGCGCCAGCTCCTCGGGCCACCCGGGCCCGGGCAGCGCGGTCCATACGGCTCTGGGCGCTCCCCCGCCCGCCAGCGCCGCCAGGAACGCCGGGCCGCTGGCGTACCGCTCCCAGCTCCCGGGCTCGGGCGCGGGGGGCGGCGGCAGCGGCTCGGGCGAGGGTTTGGACTCGGCGCGGCCGTTCCTCGGCGGGATGGCGAGCTGGAGCACATCGGCGAGGGAGCCCGCGTACCGGTCGGCGACGGCGCGGGCGAGCGCCAGCATCTCGGGGCCGAGGACCGGCTCGGGCGAGACGACATAGGCGAGGGCGGCGAGCGCTCCCCCGTAGTCCGAGTCGGCGCGGCGCTCGACGAGGAAGCCGTCGATCAGGCCGCCGCCCTCCCGGCGGCCGTCTCTGACCCGGTGCGCCCCGGCCCCGAACCGCACCCGGACGCGCACCCCGGGCCGGGCCTCGGCGTCCAGCTCCTCGGGCACCGCGTAGTCGAAGTACTGGTCGAGATGGAGCACGCCCTTGTTGACCACCACGCGCGCGACGGGCAGCTCCTTCGCCAGCGCGGCCCCCCGCCAGGTCCTCGGCTTGGCCTTGGGCACCTTGGCCCCGCGCACGGTCTCCCTGATCAGCGCAAGCTGCTCGGGCCCACCGGCGGCGGGCCCACCGGCGGCGGGCGCACCGTCGGCGGGCTCGTCGGGCCGCTCGTCCTCGCTGCTCACAGCCAAATTCCTACCAGACGCCACTGACAACGCCACCGACCCCGGGACGGACCCCGGGACGGCCGAAGGCCCCGGCCGCCCTTGGCAGGGGCCGGGGCCTTCGGCGTACGCGGGGGTGCTTACAGGCCAGCGGCCGCGCGCAGGGCCGCCACACGGTCGGTGCGCTCCCAGGTGAAGTCCGCCTGCTCGCGGCCGAAGTGGCCGTAGGCGGCGGTCTGGGCGTAGATCGGGCGGAGGAGGTCGAGGTCGCGAATGATCGCGGCCGGGCGGAGGTCGAAGACCTCGGCGATCGCCTGCTCGATCCGCTCGGTGTCGACGGTCGCCGTGCCGAAGGTCTCCACGAAGAGACCGACCGGCTCGGCCTTGCCGATGGCGTAGGCGACCTGGACCTCGCAGCGGGCCGCGAGGCCGGCCGCGACGACGTTCTTGGCGACCCAGCGCATGGCGTACGCGGCCGAGCGGTCGACCTTGGACGGGTCCTTGCCGGAGAACGCGCCGCCGCCGTGGCGGGCCATGCCGCCGTAGGTGTCGATGATGATCTTCCGGCCGGTGAGTCCGGCGTCGCCCATCGGGCCGCCGATCTCGAAGCGCCCGGTCGGGTTCACCAGGAGGCGGTAGCCCTCGGTGTCCAGCTTGATGCCGTCCTCGACGAGCTGGGCGAGGACGTGCTCGACGACGAACTCGCGGATGTCGGGGGCGAGCAGCGAGTCCAGGTCGATGTCCGAGGCGTGCTGCGAGGAGACCACCACGGTGTCGAGACGGACGGCCTTGTCGCCGTCGTACTCGATGGTGACCTGGGTCTTGCCGTCGGGACGCAGATACGGGATGGTGCCGTTCTTGCGGACCTCGGAGAGCCTGCGGGAGAGCCGGTGCGCGAGGTGGATCGGCAGCGGCATCAGCTCGGGCGTCTCGTCGGTCGCGTAGCCGAACATCAGGCCCTGGTCGCCCGCGCCCTGCTTGTCCAGCTCGTCCTCGTCGCCCTCGACGCGCTTCTCGTACGCCGTGTCCACACCCTGGGCGATGTCGGGGGACTGCGCGCCGATGGAGACCGAGACGCCGCAGGAGGCGCCGTCGAATCCCTTCTTCGACGAGTCGTACCCGATCTCCAGGATCTTGTTGCGTACGAGAGTGGGGATGTCGGCGTAGGCCTTGGTGGTGACCTCGCCGGCCACATGGACCAGACCGGTGGTGATCAAGGTCTCGACGGCGACGCGGGACGTCGGGTCCTCCCGGAGGAGGGCGTCGAGGATGGTGTCGCTGATCTGGTCGGCGATCTTGTCGGGGTGACCCTCGGTCACGGACTCCGAAGTGAAGAGACGGCGGGACACATCGCTCCCTGGGGTTGCAGCGGCTGCTGGCTGATCATTGGCGGACCGGCAGGGGGCTGCGCCCCGCGACGTTCCACCACCAGTTTATCCGCCACCACTCGGCTCTGAACCACCCGTCTCGATCCGTGGAGACGAATGGCTGTCAAGCGACGGTTCCAGCGAGATCCGGCCAGCGACCCCGGAGCCCCCGATCACAGGGCGTAGAGCTGCGCGAAAGTCCAAAAATCGCTGGCCGTGATGCCGGTCTCATCCGCTTTCATCCGTATCTCTCACGACATAAAGAATTCACAGAAGGCGCGGCAGCACCAGGCTCCACACCGTGTCGGCGAGAGCTTCCTTCGGTCCGTACGGCACCGGCGTCTCCTCGCCGTCGGCCGCGAGCACCACCGCCTCGTTCTCCTCCGAGCCGAAGGTCTTGTCCTCCCCCACCTCATTGACCACCAGAAGATCACAGCCCTTGTGGCGCAGCTTCCGGCGGCCGTTGGCGAGGACGTCGTCCGTCTCGGCGGCGAAGCCCACGATCACCTGACCGGCCCGGGGCCGATCGGCGGAGAGCTCGGCGAGGATGTCGGGGTTGCGGACCAGGGCGAGCGGCGCGGGCTCCTGGCCGTCCTTTTTCTTGATCTTTCCGCTGGCGTATTCGGCGGGGCGGAAATCGGCCACGGCGGCGGCCATCACCACGGCGTCGGCTTCCGCCGCCGCCTTGAGCACCGCCTCGCGCAGCCGGACGGCCGTGTCGACATGGATCACATCGACGCCGGCCGGGTCGGGCAGCTGGGTGTTGGCCTCGATCAGCGTCACCCTGGCCCCTCGGGCCACCGCCGTGCGGGCGAGGGCGTACCCCTGCTTGCCGGAGGAGCGATTGCCCAGGTAGCGGACCGGGTCCAGCGGCTCCCGGGTGCCGCCGGCGCTGATGACGACATGGCGTCCGGCGAGGTCGGGGGCGGTGACCCCACGGGCCAGCACCCCTCGGCAGACCTCGAAGATCTCGCCCGGGTCGGGCAGCCGGCCCTTGCCGGTGTCGACGCCGGTGAGACGGCCGACGGCGGGCTCGATCACGATCGCGCCGCGCCGGCGAAGGGTGGCCACGTTCTCCTGGGTGGCGGGGTGCTCCCACATCTCCGTGTGCATGGCCGGTGCGAAGACGACCGGGCAGCGGGCGGTGAGCAGGGTATTGGTCAGCAGATCGTCCGCGAGGCCGTGGGCCGCCTTGGCCAGCAGGTCGGCGGTGGCGGGGGCGACGACGACCAGATCCGCGCCCTGCCCGATCCGGACATGCGGCACCTCATGGACATCCGACCAGACCTCAGTGGCGGCGGGGTGGCCGGAAAGCGCCGACCAAGTCGCCGCTCCGACGAAGTTCAGCGACGCGGCGGTCGGTACGACCCGTACATCATGGCCTGATTCCGTCAGCCTGCGGAGCAGCTCGCACGCCTTGTAGGCGGCGATTCCTCCGCTGACCCCCAGAACGATCCTCGGCTTTTCCACTGTGTCTCCCCGCACTCGGCCGGTCATTCCCCCATGAGACACCACAGGCCCGGCGGACATCCCGCCGGGCCTGTGGTCACTGAGCTGTACCGCGTGCTTACTGAGCCGGGCCCTCGATGGCCTCGGAGGTCAGCAGCCCCGCATTGATCTCACGCAGGGCGATCGACAGCGGCTTCTCGTGAACATGCGTGTCAACGAGCGGACCGACGTACTCCAGCAGGCCCTCACCGAGCTGCGAGTAGTACGCGTTGATCTGACGCGCGCGCTTGGCCGCGTAGATCACGAGGCTGTACTTGGAGTCCGTGGCCTCAAGCAGCTCGTCGATCGGCGGGTTGATGATGCCCTCGGGCGCGGTGATGGAAGAGGACACGCTCTACCTTCCGAAGAATGGAAAAAACCGAATGGTGTGAGGTTCCGGGATCGTTCCCCGGAAAACCCGGGAAGTCACTCCCCGGAAGACACCGTCATCAAGGCTAGCAGCTCACGGGCCACGTCCTCGACGGAGGTGTTGACGAGCGTGGTGTCGAACTCCGACTCGGAGGCGAGTTCGACCTTGGCGACGGTCAGCCGGCGCTCGATCACCTCGGCCGATTCGGTGCCCCGCCCGGTGAGCCTGCGGACCAGCTCGTCCCAGTTCGGCGGGGCGAGAAAGACCAGCCGGGAGTCCGGCATCGCCTGCTTGACCTGGCGGGCGCCCTGGAGATCGATCTCCAGCAGCACCGGCTCACCGGACTCCAGGCGCTCCAGGACCGCGTTGCGCGGTGTCCCGTACCGATTGCCCGCGAACTCGGCCCACTCCAGCAGCTCGCCATTGGCGATCAGCTTGTCGAATTCATCGTCCGAGACGAAGAAATACTGGACACCGTCGCGCTCACCGGGGCGCGGCTTTCTCGTGGTGGCCGACACCGAGAGCCAGACCTCGGGGTGGACCTTGCGCATATGCGCGACGACCGTGCTCTTGCCGACCCCTGAGGGGCCGGAGAGCACGGTCAGCCGCGGACGTACCTCTACTGCCATGCAGCAGATTATCCAGGTTCCCGGGAGTGCCCGAGAACCTCAGGCGGGGCCACCGCCGAACTCGCGCTCCAAGGACGCGATCTGGTTGGAGCCGAGACCACGCACTCGGCGGCTCTCGGAGATGCCGAGCCGCTCCATGATCTGCTTGGCGCGGACCTTGCCCACGCCCGGCAGGGACTCAAGCAGGGCGGAGACCTTCATCTTGCCGATGACGTCGTTCTCCTGACCCTGCTTGATGACCTCATGGAGCGAGGCGCCGGAGTGCTTGAGTCGATTTTTGACCTCGGCCCGCTCCCGGCGAGCCGCGGCGGCCTTTTCGAGCGCGGCTGCGCGCTGTTCAGGGGTAAGGGGCGGAAGAGCCACGCCTACGTCACCTCGGATGTCGAACTGTCGGATACGGACCGGTGAGGAACCTAGTCGCCCCACACCAGGGGAGCAACGAGCAACGCGTTGCACGTTCGCTCTTCGACGGAGACTAGCGGCCATCAACGCTCCAGTCAGCGAGAACAAGCGAAAAGTCCTGGTCAGCATCGACCGACCAGGACTTTTCCGACATTAGGGCTGTGATTTAGGCCAAGATTCCGTCAAGAGGGCTGGTACACGCGTTTTACCGGCCTGCCACGGCGGCCCTGACCTCGTCCGCGAAACGCTCCGCCGACTCCCTCAGCGCCGCGAGGTCCGGTCCGTGCCGCAGCACGCCCCGGCTCACGCTCGGCACCACATTGCCGACCGCCGCGCCGAAGACGCCCGGCAGATCCGCCGGGGTCGCGCCCTGGGCCCCGATGCCGGGGGCGAGCAGCGGGCCGTTGATCGCCAGATCCACCCCGGCGTCGCCGAGCGTCGCGCCGACCACCGCTCCCACCGAGCCCAGCGGCTTCGCGCCCGCGTTCTCGGCGGCCATGTGGTCCAGCATCAGCTGGGCCAGCGAGCGCCCGTCGGCGGCGGTGGCCCGCTGGACCTCCGCGCCCTCCGGGTTGGAGGTGAGGGCCAGCACGAAGACGCCCGAGCCGGCCGCGGCGGCCGCGTCCAGGGCCGGGCGCAGCGAGCCGAAGCCGAGGTACGGGGAGACGGTCACCGCGTCCGAGAAGAGCGGGGACGCGGGGTCGAGGTAGGTGGCGGCGTAGGCGGCCATCGTGGATCCGATGTCGCCGCGCTTGGCGTCCATCAGCACCAGCGCGCCGGCCGCCCGGGCCTCCTCGACGGCCTTCTCCAGCACCGCGACGCCGCGCGAGCCGAAGCGCTCGAAGAACGCGGACTGCGGCTTGAGGACGGCGACCCGGTCGGCCAGCGCCTCGACTGTCGTACGGGTGAATCGCTCCAGGCCCGCGATGTCGTCGCCGAGGCCCCACTGGGCCAGCAGGGAGGCGTGCGGGTCGATGCCGACGCAGAGGGGGCCGCGGGTGTCCATGGCCTCCCGCAGCCGGGTACCGAAGGGGATCACGCGGCGGGCTCCTCTGCGGTGGCGGCGGTGGTGGTGTTCTCGCGGACGCCCGCGCCGACGGCCTCGGCGAGGGTGGCGTACTCGCTGGCGGCGAGGCGCGCGGCCAGGCCCCGGTGGACGGATCGGCTCCAGAACGGTCCCCGGTAGATGAAGGCGCTGTACCCCTGGACCAGGGTCGCCCCGGCGAGGATGCGCTGCCAGGCGTCCTCGGCGTTCTCCACGCCGCCGACGCCGACGAGGGTGATCCGGTCGCCGACCCGGGCGTAGAGCCGCCTCAGGACCTCCAGGGAGCGTTCCTTGAGGGGTGCTCCGGAGAGCCCGCCGGCCTCCTCGGTCAGGGAGGACGGGGAGAGCAGGCCCTCGCGGCCGATGGTGGTGTTGGTGGCGATGATGCCGTCCAGGCCCAGTTCGAGGGCGAGGTCGGCGACCGCGTCGATGTCCTCGTCCGCGAGATCGGGCGCGATCTTGACCAGCAGCGGGACGCGCCGGTCGGTCACCGTGCGGTCGGCGGCCTCGCGCACGGCGGTGAGCAGCGGGCGCAGCGACTCGGTCGCCTGGAGGTTCCGCAGGCCCGGGGTGTTGGGCGAGGAGACATTCACCACGAGATAGTCGGCGTGCCGGGCGAGCCGCTCGGTGGAGGTGACGTAGTCCGCGACGGCTTCGGCCTCGGGGACGACCTTGGTCTTGCCGATGTTGACGCCGACGACGCCCTTGAAGACCGGGCGGCGTTCGGCGAGCCGCTGGGCGACCGCGGCCGAGCCCTCGTTGTTGAAGCCCATCCGGTTGATGAGCGCCCGGTCGGGGATCAGCCGGAAGAGCCGCTTGGCGGGGTTGCCGGGCTGGGCGAGGGCGGTGACGGTGCCGATCTCGATGTGGTCGAAGCCGAGCATGGTCATGCCGTCGATCGCGACGGCGTTCTTGTCGAAGCCGGCCGCGAGCCCGAAGGGGCCGTGCATCCGCAGCCCGAGGGCCTCGGTGCGCAGCTCCTTGTGGCGGGGGGCGAGCACGGCGGCGACGAAGGTGCGCAGCACGGGGACGCTCGCGGTGAGGCGGATCCAGCGGACGGCCAGGTGGTGGGCGCGTTCGGGGTCCATCCAGCGGAAGACGAGGGCGAAGAAGAGCTGGTACATGGTGGTGTCCTCATGAGGAGGGGGACACCGTTTCCGGTGTCCCCCATCCCCGTGTGCTAGTCGCGGGCCGCGGTCAGGTGTTCGGCGTGTTCCTGGAGGGAGCGGACGCCGACGTCGCCGCGGCTGAGCGCGTCGATGCCCTGGACGGCGGCGGCGAGGGCCTGGACGGTGGTGAGGCAGGGGACGGAGCGGGCGACGGCCGCGGTGCGGATGTCGTAGCCGTCGAGCCGGCCGCCGGTGCCGTAGGGGGTGTTGACGATGAGGTCGACCGCCCCGTCGTGGATGAGCTGGACGATGGTCTTCTCGCCGTCGGGGCCCTCGCCCTCGCTGTGCTTGCGCACGACGGTGGCGTTGATCCCGTTCCGCTTGAGGACTTCGGCGGTGCCGGAGGTGGCGAGCAGCTCGAAGCCGTGGGCGACCAGCTCGCGCGCCGGGAAGATCATCGACCGCTTGTCGCGGTTGGCGACGGAGATGAAGGCGCGGCCCTTGGTGGGCAGCGGTCCGTAGGCGCCGGCCTGGGACTTGGCGTAGGCGGTGCCGAAGACGGAGTCGATGCCCATGACCTCGCCGGTGGAGCGCATCTCCGGGCCGAGGATGGTGTCGACGCCCCGGCCGTGGATGTCGCGGAAGCGCGACCACGGCATCACGGCCTCCTTGACGGAGATCGGCGCGTCCAGGGGGAGTGTCCCGCCGTCGCCCTCGCGGGGCAGCAGGCCCTCCGCGCGCAGCTCGGCGACGGTCGCGCCGAGCGAGATGCGGGCGGCGGCCTTGGCGAGGGGCACGGCGGTGGCCTTGGAGGTGAAGGGCACGGTCCGGGAGGCGCGGGGGTTGGCCTCCAGGACGTAGAGGATGTCTCCGGCCATCGCGAACTGGATGTTGATCAGTCCGCGGACGCCGACGCCGCGTGCGATGGCCTCGGTGGAGGCGCGCAGCCGCTTGATGTCGTAGCCGCCCAGGGTGATGGGGGGCAGGGCGCAGGCGGAGTCGCCGGAGTGGATGCCGGCTTCCTCGATGTGCTCCATGACGCCGCCGAGGTACAGCTCGTGGCCGTCGTAGAGGGCGTCGACGTCGATCTCGATGGCGTCGTCGAGGAAGCGGTCGACCAGCACCGGGCGGGTGGGGCTGATCTCGGTGGACTCGGCGATGTACGAGGAGAGCCGGGCCTCCTCGTAGACGATCTCCATGCCGCGTCCGCCGAGCACGTAGGAGGGGCGGACGAGCACGGGGTAGCCGATCTCGTCGGCGATGGCCTTGGCCTCGGCGAAGGTGGTGGCGGTGCCGTGCTTGGGGGCGGGGAGTCCGGCCTCGGCGAGGACGCGGCCGAAGGCGCCGCGGTCCTCGGCGGCGTGGATGGCCTCCGGCGGGGTGCCGACGACGGGGACGCCGTTGTCCTTGAGGGCCTGGGCCAGGCCGAGGGGGGTCTGGCCGCCGAGCTGGACAATCACTCCGGCGATGGGTCCGGCCAGCGACTCGGCGTGGACGATCTCCAGGACGTCCTCCAGGGTGAGCGGCTCGAAGTAGAGCCGGTCGGAGGTGTCGTAGTCGGTGGAGACGGTCTCGGGGTTGCAGTTGACCATGACGGTCTCGAACCCGGCGTCGGAGAGCGCGAAGGAGGCGTGGACGCAGGAGTAGTCGAACTCGATGCCCTGGCCGATGCGGTTCGGGCCGGAGCCCAGGATGATCACCGCGGGCTTCTCGCGCGGGGCGACCTCGCTCTCCTCGTCGTAGGAGGAGTAGAAGTACGGGGTCTTGGCGGCGAACTCGGCGGCGCAGGTGTCGACCGTCTTGTAGACCGGGCGGATGCCGAGCGCGTGCCGGACCTCGCGGACGACGTCCTCGCGCAGACCGCGGATGTCGGCGATCTGGGCGTCGGAGAAGCCGTGGCGCTTGGCGTCGGCGAGCAGCTCGGGGTGGAGCTTCTCGGCGGCGGTCAGCTCGTCCGCGTACTCCTTGATCAGGAAGAGCTGGTCCACGAACCAGGGGTCGATCCGGGTGGCGTCGAAGACCTCCTCCTGGGTGGCTCCGGCGCGGATGGCGGCCATGACGGTGTTGATCCGGCCGTCGGTGGGGCGCACCGCCTCGCGCAGCAGTTCGTCCTTGTCGCCGACGGGCGAGGTGAAGTCGAACTGGCTGCCCTTCTTCTCCAGGGAGCGCAGGGCCTTCTGGAGGGCCTCGGTGAAGTTCCGGCCGATGGCCATCGCCTCGCCGACCGACTTCATGGTGGTGGTGAGGGTGGAGTCGGCGGAGGGGAACTTCTCGAAGGCGAACCGGGGGGCCTTGACCACGACGTAGTCGAGGGTGGGCTCGAAGGAGGCCGGCGTCTTCTCGGTGATGTCGTTGGGGATCTCGTCCAGCGTGTAGCCGACGGCCAGCTTGGCGGCGATCTTGGCGATCGGGAAGCCGGTGGCCTTGGAGGCGAGCGCGGAGGAGCGGGAGACGCGGGGGTTCATCTCGATGACGATGATCCGGCCGTCGTCGGGGTCGATGGCGAACTGGATGTTGCAGCCGCCGGTGTCGACGCCGACCTCGCGGATGATCGCGATGCCGATGTCGCGGAGGCGCTGGTACTCGCGGTCGGTGAGGGTCATCGCGGGGGCGACGGTGATCGAGTCGCCGGTGTGGACGCCCATGGGGTCGAAGTTCTCGATGGAGCAGACGACCACGACGTTGTCGTGCTTGTCGCGCATCAGCTCCAGCTCGTACTCCTTCCAGCCGAGGATCGACTCCTCCAGGAGGACCTCGGTGGTCGGGGAGAGCGTGAGCCCCTGGCCGGCGATGCGGCGCAGCTCTTCCTCGTCGTGGGCGAAGCCGGAGCCGGCGCCGCCCATGGTGAAGGAGGGGCGGACGACGACGGGGTAGCCGCCGAGGGTGTCGACGCCCTTGATGACGTCGTCCATGGTGTGGCAGATGACCGAGCGGGCGGACTCGCCGTGGCCGATCTTCGCCCGTACCGCGTCGACGACGCCCTTGAAGAGGTCGCGGTCCTCGCCCTTGTTGATGGCTTCGACGTTCGCGCCGATCAGCTCGACGCCGTACTTCTCCAGGACGCCCTGCTCGTGCATGGAGATGGCGGTGTTGAGCGCGGTCTGGCCGCCGAGGGTGGGCAGGAGCGCGTCGGGGCGCTCCTTGGCGATGATCTTCTCGACGAACTCGGGGGTGATCGGCTCGACGTAGGTGGCGTCGGCGATCTCCGGGTCGGTCATGATCGTGGCCGGGTTGGAGTTGACCAGGATGACCCGCAGGCCCTCGGCCTTGAGCACCCGGCACGCCTGGGTGCCGGAGTAGTCGAACTCGGCGGCCTGTCCGATGACGATCGGGCCGGAGCCGATGACCAGGACGGACTGGATGTCGGTGCGCTTAGGCACGCTGGCCCTCCATCAGGGATACGAAGCGGTCGAACAGGTACGCGGCGTCGTGCGGGCCCGCGGCTGCTTCGGGGTGGTACTGGACGCTGAAGGCCGGCTGGTCGAGCAGCTGGAGTCCTTCGACCACGTCGTCGTTGAGGCAGACGTGGGAGACCTCGGCGCGGCCGTAGGGGGTGTCGGAGATCTTGTCGAGGGGTGCGTCGACGGCGAATCCGTGGTTGTGCGCGGTGATCTCGACCTTGCCCGTGGTGCGGTCCTGCACGGGCTGGTTGATGCCCCGGTGGCCGTACTTCAGCTTGTAGGTGCCGAAGCCGAGGGCGCGGCCGAGGAGCTGGTTGCCGAAGCAGATGCCGAAGAGCGGGGTCTTGCGCTCCAGGACCGCCTTGACGACGGTGAGGTCGGCGGTGGCGGGGTCGCCGGGGCCGTTGGAGAGGAAGACTCCGTCGGGCCGGACGGCGTAGACCTCTTCGGCGGTGGCGGTGGCGGGCAGGACGTGCACCTCGATGCCGCGCTCGGCCATCCGGTGCGGGGTCATGCCCTTGATGCCGAGGTCGATGGCGGCGACGGTGAAGCGCTTGGTCCCGATCGCGGGCACCACATAGGCCTCGGCGGTGGCGACCTGCGAGGAGAGGTCGGCGCCGGTCATCTGCGGGGCCCGGCGGACGCGGGCGAGCAGGCTCTCGTCGTCGGCCCCGGCGAGGGCCGGGCCGGAGAAGAGGCCGACGCGCATCGCGCCGCGCTCGCGGAGGTGGCGGGTGAGGGCGCGGGTGTCGACGCCGCTGATGCCGACGACGCCCTGGCTCGTCAGCTCCTCGTCGAGGGTGCGGCGGGAGCGCCAGTTGGAGGGGATGCGGGCGGGGTCGCGTACGACGTATCCCGCGACCCAGATCCGGCGGGACTCGTCGTCCTCGTCGTTGACGCCGGTGTTGCCGATGTGGGGGGCGGTCATCACGACGACCTGGCGGTGGTACGAGGGGTCGGTGAGCGTTTCCTGGTAACCGGTCATGCCGGTGTTGAACACCGCCTCGCCGAAGGTCTCCCCCACGGCCCCGTAGGCGCGGCCGCGGAAGATGCGGCCGTCCTCCAGGACGAGTACGGCGGGAGCCTGGCCGGCTCCCCGGGTGGAGGTCGTCATCGTGCGCCTTCCGTTGTGCTGATCAGGTGGTTCAGGGTGGTGACCCACTCGTTGTGCCCGGCTGCCGTGTCGGAGCGGAAGCCGGAGTCGATGAGGGTGTCGCCGTGTTTCCAGGTGAGGACCAGGAGGCCGCCCTCGGCGAGGACCTTGCCCGCGATGCCCTTGTCGAGTCTGGCTTCGCGCAGTGCGTCCATCGGGATGAAGAAGTCGGTCGCACCGGGGCGCAGGACGGTCAGTCCCGCGTCGGTGAGGGTCAGCTCGACCCGGCTGCGGACGCCCAGACCGTGGGCGACGATCCGGTCGAGCCACTGGCCGGCCGTGGTGGAGCCGTGGTAGCGGCCGGTGAGGCTGAGCCGGGGTTCGCCGGCCGTCTCGGGTGCGGCGGGCAGCTCGGGCAGTCCGGACTGAAGACTGCCGCGCCACTTCCAGCCCTGGCGCATCAGCCAGTAGACGAGGGCGATGAAGAGCAGCAGACCGACGACCCAGCCGATGCGGGCCGCCCAGTCCGTCACCTCCGCCGACTTCTTCTCGGCTGCGAGGTGGGCTGCGAGGTGGGTGAGTGATGTCACGCGAGTTTCCCGTCGAGTACCGTTGCCCGGCCCCGCAGGAAGGTGTGGGTGACACGTCCCGGCAGCTCACGACCCCGGTAGGGGGTGTTGCGGCTGCGGGAGGCGAAGCCCGCGGGGTCCACCGCTCCACGGTATGCCGGATCGACGAGCGTCAGGTTGGCGGGCTCACCGGCGGCGACGGGCCGGCCGTGGCCGGCCAGCCGGCCGATGACGGCGGGGCGGAAGGACATCCGGTCGGCGACACCGGCCCAGTCGAGCAGTCCGGTCTCCACCATCGTCTCCTGGACGACGGAGAGGGCGGTCTCCAGGCCGACCATGCCCATGGCGGCCGCGCCCCACTCGCAGTCCTTGTCCTCGTGCGGGTGCGGGGCGTGGTCGGTGGCGACGCAGTCGATGGTGCCGTCGGCGAGCGCCTCGCGCAGGGCGAGCACATCGGCCTGGGTGCGCAGCGGCGGGTTCACCTTGTAGACGGGGTCGTAGGTGCGGACCAGCTCGTCGGTGAGGAGGAGGTGGTGCGGGGTGACCTCGGCGGTGACGTCCCAGCCCTTGGACTTGGCCCAGCGGACCAGCTCGACCGAGCCGGCGGTGGAGAGGTGGCAGATGTGCAGCCGGGAGCCGACGTGGGCGGCGAGGAGGACATCGCGGGCGATGATCGACTCCTCGGCGACGGCGGGCCAGCCGCCGAGTCCCAGTTCGGCGGAGACGACGCCCTCGTTCATCTGGGCGCCCTCGGTGAGCCGGGGCTCCTGGGCGTGCTGGGCGACGACTCCGTCGAACGCCTTCACGTACTCCAGCGCCCGGCGCATGATGACGGCGTCGTCCACGCACTTGCCGTCGTCGGAGAAGACCTTCACTCCGGCGGCGGAGTCGTGCATCGCGCCGAGTTCTGCGAGCTGCTTGCCCTCCAGGCCCACGGTGACCGCGCCGACCGGCTGGACGTCGCAGTAGCCGGACTCCCGGCCGAGCCGGTAGACCTGCTCGACCACACCGGCGGTGTCGGCGACGGGGAAGGTGTTGGCCATGGCGTGGACGGCGGTGAAGCCTCCGACGGCGGCGGCCCTGGTGCCGGTGAGGACGGTCTCGGAGTCCTCGCGGCCGGGCTCACGGAGGTGGGTGTGGAGGTCCACCAGGCCGGGGAGGAGGATCTGGCCGGCGGCCTCGACGACCTGCGCGCCCTCGGCGGACAGGCCGGTGCCGACCGCGGCGATGGTCTCGCCGTCGATCAGGACGTCCTGCGACTCGCCGCCGAGGACCTGTGCGCCACGGATAAGGATCTTGCTCATGGTTACTTGGTCTCCTCGGTACGGGCGGAAGCGGTGGTGACGGCGGGCTCTGCGCCGCCGAGCAGCAGATAGAGGACGGCCATCCGGATGGAGACGCCGTTGGCGACCTGCTCGACGACCGTGCAGCGGTCGGAGTCGGCGACCTCGGCGGTGATCTCCATGCCCCGGTTCATCGGTCCGGGGTGCATGACGACGGCGTGCTCGGGCATCCGCGCCATCCGGTCGCCGTCGAGGCCGTAGCGGCGGGAGTACTCACGCTCGGTGGGGAAGAAGGCCGCGTTCATCCGCTCGCTCTGGACCCGCAGCATCATGACGGCGTCGGACTTGGGCAGTACCGCGTCCAGGTCGTACGAGACCTCGCACGGCCAGTTCTCGACGCCGACGGGCACCAGGGTGGGCGGGGCGACGAGGGTGACGTGCGCGCCGAGGGTGTTCAGCAGCAGGACGTTGGAGCGGGCGACCCGGCTGTGCAGGATGTCGCCGACGACGGTGATCCGGCGGCCTTCGAGGTCGCGGCCGAGGCCCGCGTCGCGGCCGACGAGCCGGCGGCGCACGGTGAAGGCGTCGAGCAGGGCCTGGGTGGGGTGCTCGTGGGTGCCGTCGCCCGCGTTGACGACCGCGCCGTCGATCCAGCCGGAGTTCGCCAGCCGGTAGGGGGCTCCGGAGGCGTGGTGGCGGATGACGACGGCGTCCGCGCCCATCGCCTCCAGGGTCAGCGCGGTGTCCTTGAGGGACTCGCCCTTGGAGACCGACGATCCCTTGGCGGAGAAGTTGATGACATCGGCGGAGAGGCGCTTGGCGGCGGCCTCGAAGGAGATCCGGGTCCGGGTCGAGTCCTCGAAGAAGAGGTTGACGACGGTACGGCCGCGGAGGGTGGGCAGCTTCTTGATCGGCCGGTCGGCGACGCGGGCCATCTCCTCGGCGGTGTCGAGGATGAGGACGGCGTCGTCACGGGTGAGGTCGGCGGCCGAGATGAGGTGTCGCTTCATCGAGGGGCTCCGATGTGTCGGGGAGAGGGCTCGCGGGGGCGGCCGCCGGTGTCACCGGCGCGCGGGGGCGCGGCGGACATGCGGGCGCGCGGGACCCGCCGGGCGGCGGGCCGGACGGGCGGGGGTGCTACTGCTCGGCGCCCGGGGCGGGAGCGGGTTCGCGGACTCCGAGCAGCACGGTGTCGCGGCCGTCCTCCTCGGCGAGCTGGACCTTGACGGTCTCCCGCAGCGAGGTGGGGATGTTCTTGCCCACGTAGTCGGCGCGGATGGGCAGCTCGCGGTGGCCCCGGTCGACCAGGACGGCGAGCTGTACGGCGCGGGGGCGGCCGAGGTCGCCGAGCGCGTCGAGGGCGGCGCGGATGGTGCGTCCGGAGAAGAGCACATCGTCCACGAGGACCACCAGCCGGCCGTCGAGGCCCTCGCCGGGGATCTCGGTGCGGGCCAGCGCCCGGGCGGGCCGCAGGCGCAGATCGTCGCGGTACATGGTGATGTCGAGGGAGCCGACCGGGATGGTGCGGCCGGTGATCTCCTGAAGCTTGTCGGCGAGCCTGCGGGCGAGATAGACGCCGCGGGTCGGAATACCGAGGAGGACCACGTCGTCGGCGCCCTTGGCGCGCTCGACGATCTCGTGGGCGATGCGGGTCAGTACCCGCGCGATGTCGGGCGCCTCAAGAACGGGGCGGGCCACATCGGAGCTGTGCGTGTCCATATGAAACGGACCTCCTTCTCCGCCTCACGGGACGGACCTTAAAGGACGTCGAAATTGCGTCACCACCGTACCAGGGCCCAACAGGCCGCCCGGCCTCCCCCCTGGCAGAATCCGTCGCGGGAGCACGGCCCGGAAGGGGCCGGATCATGACGACAGACCGGTCCGGACCATTCGGCTTGACTCATCCAAGTAACGCTGCGTAACCTCACAGTGAGTTACCAGCCAGGCGGCGGCGCCGCACGTCGACACAGCGTCCGGGGAGCTATATGTCCAGCGAATACGCAAAACAGCTCGGGGCCAAGCTCCGCGCGATCCGCACCCAGCAGGGGCTGTCCCTCCACGGTGTGGAGGAGAAGTCCCAGGGCCGCTGGAAGGCCGTGGTGGTCGGTTCGTACGAGCGCGGCGACCGCGCCGTGACCGTGCAGCGTCTGGCCGAGCTGGCGGACTTCTACGGGGTTCCGGTGCAGGAGCTGCTCCCCGGCACGACGCCGGGCGGGGCCGCCGAGCCGCCGCCGAAGCTCGTCCTCGACCTGGAGCGGCTGGCCCATGTGCCGGCCGAGAAGGCGGGCCCGCTCCAGCGCTACGCCGCCACGATCCAGTCGCAGCGCGGTGACTACAACGGCAAGGTGCTGTCGATCCGCCAGGACGACCTGCGCACGCTGGCCGTCATCTACGACCAGTCGCCGTCGGTGCTGACCGAGCAGCTCATCGGCTGGGGCGTGCTGGACGCGGACGCGCGCCGCGCGGTCACCCACGAGGAGAGCTGAGAGACCTCTCCAGGGCTTGATTCCCGCTCCGGCAGGAGTATGGAGAAACGTCACACCGGAAGGGCGGACCCGCCATGTGCGGGTCCGCCCTTCCGCGCGTCCGCCCCCGGTGCGCATACGGAGGGCTGGCCGCCGCTCTGCGTCTCCGGGAGCCCGGCGGCGGCACCCGGCCCGCACGGCGGTCCGGCAGGGCGCGAGCGGGGCGTCTGAGACCTCCGGGGGCGGCGGGGACGCGCCCCGCGCACGCCCGGGAAACCACGCCCGGGAAAAACGGCGGCGGGCCCGAAGCGGACGACTGTCGTCGTCGCCGGCTCCGGGCCCGCCGTGGCCATTCGCCCGCCGTCCGCTATTCGCGGCGCAGGTTGGGCTTCAGCTCCTTGAAACGGCCGAGCATGCCGTTGACGAAGGAGGGGGACTCGTCGGTGGAGAACTCCTTGGCGAGCTGCACCGCTTCGTCGATCACCACCGCGTCCGGGGTCCCGTCCACCCACACCAGCTCATAGGTGCTCAGGCGGATGATGTTCCGGTCCACGACGGGCATCCGGTCGATCTCCCAGTCGACCGAGTACGTGGAGATCAGGTCGTCGATCCGGGCCGCGTACTGCGCGTACCCCTCGACCAGCTCCATCGTGTACTCGGTGACCGGAGGCTGCCGGGTGTCGGTCCGTGAGTGCCGGATCCAGTCGGCGAGGACCGTCTGCACGGTCGTACCGCGCTGGTCGGCCTCGAAGAGGATCTGGAAGGCGCGCTTACGGGCCTTGTTGCGGGCGGCCACGGTTAGCTGTTCACCCGGCTGAGGTAGTCGCCGGAGCGGGTGTCGACCTTGATCTTCTCACCGGTGGTGATGAAGAGCGGGACCTGCACGGTGAAGCCGGTCTCCAGGGTCGCGGGCTTGGTGCCACCCGTGGAGCGGTCGCCCTGGACACCGGGCTCGGTCTCCTGGATGACCAGCTCGACCGCGGCGGGAAGCTCGACGTAGAGCACCTCGCCCTGGTGAGTGGCGACGGTGGCCGTGAAGCCCTCGATCAGGAAGTTCGCGGCGTCGCCGACGGCGGCGCGCCCGACATGCAGCTGGTCGTAGGTCTGCATGTCCATGAAGACGAAGTACTCGCCGTCCATGTACGAGAACTGCATGTCGCGGCGGTCGACGGTGGCCGTCTCGACCTTCACGCCGGCGTTGAACGTCTTGTCGACGGTCTTGCCGGACAGCACGTTCTTGAGCTTGGTGCGCACAAAGGCCGGGCCCTTGCCGGGCTTGACGTGCTGGAACTCGACGACGGACCAGAGCTGGTCGTTGTCGAGCTTGAGCACCATGCCGTTCTTGAGGTCGTTCGTGGAAGCCACGGTTGCGGAATCTCCTGGACTGACGCTGGTGGACGACCGGGGGCTACGGCAGTGCGCGCCGGCTAGAGCGCGAGCAGCTCCTTGGTCGTGATGGTGAGTAGCTCGGGGCCGCCGTCCGCCTCCTGGCGCACGACGAGCGTGTCATCGATCCGGACCCCGCCCCGGCCAGGGAGGTGAACCCCCGGTTCGACGGTGACCGGCACGCAAGCGTCCAGTTTACCCATGGCGGCCGGGGCGAGCTGCGGGTCCTCGTCGATTTCGAGGCCCACACCGTGCCCGGTGAGAGGTGCGAGGCCCTCTCCATGGCCCGCGGCGCTCAGAATCTGGCGGGCCGCGCGGTCCACGTCACGGTAGGCGGCCCCGGGCAGCAGGGCCTCCCGGGCGGCCCGCTGAGCGGCGAAGACCAGGTCGTACAGCTCGATCTGCCAGTCCGCGGGAGAGGTGCCGATCACAAAGGTACGGCCGATCTCACAGCGGTAGCCCCGGTAGTCCGCGCCGACGCAGACGGAGAGGAAATCACCCTCCTCGACCCTGCGGTCGGTGGGGTGGTGCCCCCGGCGGCCGGAGTTGGGCCCGGTGGCGACGGAGGTGGGGAAGGCGGGCCCGTCGGCCCCGTGGTCGATCAGCCGCCGCTCCAGCTCCAGGGCCAGATGCCGCTCGGTGCGGCCGACGAGGATCGACTCCAGCAGTTCGCCCAGCGCCTGATCGGTGATCTCGGCGGCGATCCGCAGACAGGCGATCTCCTCCTCGTCCTTGACGATGCGCTGCTGCTCGACGGCGAGACCGAGGTCCGCGAGGCGGAGCCGGGGCGCGACGGAGCTGACCGCCCGGTGCCGGGCGACGGTGAGATGGTGCTCCTCGATGGCGAGCGACTCCCCGGCGGTGCGGGCCAGCTCGGCGGCGGCGACGGCGGGATCGCCCGCCGAGCTGGGCAGCACGGACAGCCGCACCCGCTCGTCCGGCCGGCCGCCCGCCGGGTCTCCCGCGAGGGTGCGGGGGCAGAGCAGGACGTCCTCGGCGGGCCCCAGCAGCAGCACCGCGCCGGGGGGCACCGCGCCGGCGAGATATCGCACATTGGCGGGGCGGGAGACGAGGACCCCGGTGCTGCCGGCGGCGGCACACCGGTCACGCAGCCGGTCGCGGCGGACCCCATACACCTCAGACATGCCCCGATCGTACGAGCGGACGCCCCGTTCGGCCCGGCCAGCGCGTCCGACCGGGGTGCCCGGGGACGCGCGGCCTACCAGGCCGGGGGGCTGGCGACGGCGCGGGCGAGGACCTCGTCCAGGACCCGGGCGGTGGTCTCCACGTCGTACGCCGAATTGTCGATGATCGGCAGGCCCGATCCGTACCAGCCCGCCATCCGGCCGTGGATGGCGGCGACCTCCTCGTCGGAGAGCCGGCGGTTGCCGCCGCGCTCCGCGTTCCGCTCCAGGACGATCTCCAGGCCGGGCAGCAGGACGACGGGGAGCAGCCCGGGGCCCACATGGCGCTTCCAGCCGCCCAGGCCGACGACCGGGCGGTCCGGGAAGACCGCGTCGTCGAGGATGCAGGAGATTCCGTTGGCCAGGAAATTGCGCGCGGAGAAGCCGCAGGTGCGGCGGGCCAGCCGGTACTGGGCCTCGGAGTGGTCGTTCCACCCGGTCTGCGGGTCGGCGAAACCGGCGCGCACCCATTCGCGGACGTCGTCCAGGCTGATGTGGGCGGTGGGGACGCGGCGGCGGGTCGCCCAGTGGCGGGCCACGGTGGTCTTTCCCGCGCCGGCCGGGCCGATCAGCAGGACGGCGAGGGTGGCCGTGCCGGTGCCCGCGGGCGGCACGGGCAGCGGGACCGGGCCGCCGGGCGGCAGCCGGACCGGGCCGGTGGTGTCGCGCGGTGGGCCCGCGACGGGCGGGCGCGGCGGGCCCTGCGGGGCCCAGCCGGGCGGGGTCGGCCCCGGGGGCGTCCGGGGCGGGGGCGGCACCGCGGGAGGTCCCTGCCCGACGCCCGGAGTCCATCCCGGCCCGTGCCCCGGCCCCTGGGGCGGCGGCAGCGGGGATCCCCCTGGAAGCTGCATCCGGTGCCACTCCGTCTCGTACGACTGACGCTGGTCAGGCGGAAACTCGGCTGTCATGCCCTCGAACGGTACCCTCCGGGCGCGCCGTGAATCTCAGCCGATTCCCGGTCCTCATGGGCTCCAACGGCCGGGCGCGGCCCGAAGTGCCCGGCCCGGCCCGGCCGAAGCGGCACGGCACGGCACGGCGACGGGGGCGCTCCGGGGAGCGCCCCCGTACCTACTCGTTCGTACTCGTTCAGGCGGAGAGTTCCTCGGCCAGCGCGCGCAGCGCCAGCCGGTAGGAGCCGATGCCGAAGCCGGCGATGGTGCCGCTGGAGACGGCGGCCACCACCGAGGTGTGACGGAAGGTCTCCCGGGTGTACGGGTTGGAGATGTGGACCTCGATCAGCGGCGCGGTGCGCTGTGCGGCGGCGTCCCGCATCCCGTACGAGTAGTGCGTGAAGGCTCCGGGGTTGAGGACCACCGGGATCGAGCCGTCCGCGGCCTCGTGGAGCCAGCGGATCAGCTCGCCCTCGTCGTTGGTCTCCCGGACGTCCACGTCCAGGCCCAGTTCCCGGCCGAGCGCCTGGCAGCTCTCCACCAGTCCGGCGTAGGAGGTCGCGCCGTAGACATCGGGCTCGCGGGAGCCGAGCCGCCCCAGGTTGGGGCCGTTGAGGACCAGTACCCGGCGGGTCACGCCGAGACCTCCCCGTACGCGGCGAGGAGTACGGCGGGGTCGGGGCCTTCCAGGACGGTAGGTTTGGCGAGGCCGTC
>NZ_BMWG01000029.1 GCF_014651115.1 Streptomyces inusitatus
TCGCACGCACCAGACCCCGCCAGACCCTCCCTACGGGAGGACGACGCTACTTTGAAGACACTCTCTAGGGCGGGCCGCCGGGCCGGCCTGGGCGGCCGGTCCGGCGGCCCGTGCTCAGCGGCGGCCCGTGCCCCCGGTGAGCGGCCGGGACCGGGTGGGGCACCGGCGGTGGAGCATCCACCCGGCCGCGCTCAGGAAGAGCACGGTGAAGCCGGCCAGGATCAGCCAGCGCGACCAGGGGGCGTGCGCGAAGCTGTCCCCGTACGAGGCGAGCAGCGGCGGTCCCAGCGGCGAGGCCCCGTGCGTCCACAGCTCCTCCAGACCGGCGGCGGAGCCCAGCGCCTCGAACGCCCACCGGTTGGTCATCGCCGCGCCGATCCACTGCCCGGCCGCCGCCATCAGCGGCACCGGGACGAACGCGCCGGAGAACAGCACCTGCGGGAAGCACAGCAGCGGCAGGGCCAGCGCGGCCTGCCCCGGGTCCGAGACGGCGGCCGAGACGAGCAGCCCCAGCGCCAGCCCGGCCGCCGACGCCAGGGCGCTGGTGGCGAAGAGCGATCCGTACACCCCGGCCCCCGCGTCGGGCAGCCGGTCCCCGGCCCGCAGCACCACCAGCAGCAGGGCGTCCGCGATCGCGAGGACGGGCAGCAGGAGGGTGACCTTGGCGGCGAGATAGGGGCCGAGGCGCAGGGCGGTGAGCCGCTCCCGGCGCACCACCGCGAGTTCGGCGCAGATCTGGAGGAGGCCGTAGGCCAGCCCGAAGAAGAACGCCCCGAACGCGATCCAGAACAGCACCATCGCCGTGGAGGAGGGGACCGGCCGCGCCGGGTCGAAGACCCCCGGCCGAAACAGCAGCGCGAACATCGCCACGATCATCAGCGGCGAACCCACCATGATCGCGGCGGACAGCCGGTCGCGGCGCAGCAGCTCGCCGCCGCGCCGGGTGAGCAGCAGCCACTGGGCGAGGGCCCCGGGCCCCGGCCGGGGCCCGGGTCGGCGGGCTGGGCGGGCCGGGAGCGGCGCGGGCGGGTCGGCGGGCTCCGGGGCCGGGCGGATCGCCGGGGCCTCGGCGACCGCCGTGTACACCTCGGTGAAGTCGGCCGCCCCGTAGTGCCCGAGCACCTCGCCGGGCGTTCCCTCGCGGGCGGGGGAGCCGTCGGGGGCGAGGAAGAGGAGCCGGTCGCAGCGGGCCAGATCGGCGGGGGAGTGGGTGGTCAGCACCACGGTGACGCCGGAGGCGGCGAGTCGGCCGAGAAGGTCCATCAGCCGTGCGCCGGTCGCCGGGTCGAGCCCCGAGGTCGGCTCGTCCAGGAAGAGCGCCCGGGGCCGGGTCAGCAGCTCCACTGCGATCCCGGCCCGTTTGCGCTCCCCGCCGCTGAGGCTTCCCACGCTCTGCCCGGCGCATCCCCACAGCCCCAGCTCCCGCAGCACCCGGTCGACGTCCTCGCCGTCCGCGCCGCGCAGCCGGGCCGCGTACCGAAGGCTCTGCCGCAGCCCGAGCCCCCGGTGCAGGATGTCCTCCTGCGGTACGAACCCGAAGGGCACGGCGGCTTCGGCGGGGTCGGCCCCGTCGTGGCCGACCAGCCCGCTGCTCGGCCGCCGCAGCCCGGCGAGGGTCTCCAGGAGCAGGGTCTTGCCCGCGCCGCTGCCGCCGGCGATCGCGGTGATCCGCCCCGGCGGCGCTTCGAGGGTGACCCCGCGCAGCACGTCCCTGCCGCCGCGCAGCCGCAGTCCCGCCCCGGCCGCGTGGATCCGCGCCCCCTCGGCAGCCTTCTGTCCGGTCTCCGTCACCCGTGCACTCACCGTCCCGGCCGCCCTCCACCCCGGCACCGTGCACGGGGACCGGGGGCGGCTGCCCGAGCCCTGCCCCGATGCCGGACCGGACACACCTGGCGGCGGCCCGCCGACGGCGAATTCACCCGCGCGGGGTGATTCCGGCGTTGTGGTGACGGCATCAAGGGGGCGACTCACCACGGAAGTTGACGAATCGACATGTCCCTCCGCCGACCCTCCCGCCAAATGGTCCGGACCAATTATGGTGTGCGGTGATCCGGGCGCACCCCGCACCCGGGACTCCCGGAGGTGCCGGTGCCCGCTCGTCGTTCCCTGCTGCTCGGAGCCGCGGTGGCCGCCACCGCGGCCGCGCTCCCCGTCACCGCCGCGCACACCGCCGTCGCCGCCACCGCCGCGGGCCCGCTGCCGCTGCCCCGGCCCACCGGCGCGCACCCCGTCGGCACCCGCTCCCTCCCGGCGACCGACCACAGCCGCACCGATCCCTTCGCGTCCCGTCCCGGGCCGCGCGAACTGATGGTGCAGCTCTGGTTCCCCACCGCGCGCCACGCGGGACAGGGCCCCGCCGGCCGGGGCCCTGCCGACCAGGGCCACGCCGGGTACACGGACGCGCCCACCGCGGCGGTGCTGGAGGCCGGGTGGGGAGTGGCGGCCGGCTCCCTCGCCCGGGTGCGCACCGGGGTCCGGCAGGCGCGGCGGGTCCCCGACCGCCCCACCCTGATCCTGCTCAGCCACGGCCGTGGCTCCGTCCGCGCCCTGACCACCTCGCTCGCCGCCGAACTCGCCTCGCACGGACATCTGGTGGCGGCCGTGGACCACACCCATGACGCCGCCGCCGTCCACTTCCCCGACGGGCGGCTCATCCGCGGCAGTCTGCCGTCCGCGCCCGAGGACTGGGACGCCCAGGACCGTCTTGAGACCTTCGTGCGCGCCGCCGATCTGCGATTCGTCGCCGACGAGCTGACCGCCCGCCGCCTCGCGCCCCGGCGCATCGGCCTCCTCGGCCACTCGATGGGCGGCGCGGCGGCCGCCGAGGCGATGCGCCAGGACCCCCGTTTCGCCGCGGGCATGGACCTCGACGGCGGCCTGTTCGGCACCGCCGTCGCCGACCGGGGCCTGGACCGCCCCTTCCTGCTGCTCACCTCCTCACCCGACCACGAGACCTGGGCCCGCTGGCGGGCCGCCCAGCAGGGCTGGGGCCGCCATCTGCACCTGGCCGGCGGCGGGCACCTCAGCGCGACCGATCTCCCCGGGTACGCCGAGGCCATCGGCCTGCGCGAGAGATGGCCCGAGCCGCTCTGGGGAGAGCTCCTGGGCACCGTCGCACCGGACCGGGCCACCGCGGCCGTGCGCGCGTTCACCGTCGCCTTCTTCGGCCGGTTCCTCGCCCACCGCCCGGCCCCGCTGCTGCGCGGCCCCTCGGCCCGCTTCCCGGAGATCGAGTTCCGCTGGAGCCGGGGCCGCTGACCGCCCGGCCCGCGTGCCTCCGAAGGCGTGGTGCTATGGTCGTTCGCGTACCGCACCTCATGGCGGCCTCCCCCAACCGTTACTCCACGGAGGCCCTTTCATGCCTGCGATGTCCCATGTGCGCGTTTTCCGTCGCGAGGACCGCGACCAGCTCACCACCCTCGTCAACGCGCACGCCGCCGCCGTCGTCCCCGGCGCGACCGTCTCGGTCAACACCGTCCTGAGCAGCCTTGAGCGCTGCCCGGAGGAGTACGTCACCGACCCCTGGGTCGCCGAGCGCACCACGCTCGTCGCCGAGCGCGAGCGGCAGATCACCGCAGCCGCCCATCTGCTGCGCTACCGCAACGACCCGGACGTCGGCGAGGACTACCGGGACACCGGCCACATCGCCTGGTTCGTCCACTTCCCGGAGCCGGACGCCGACGCCGACGCCGACGCGGAGAGCTGGGCCGAGCACCCCGCCGAGCAGCTGATGTCCGCCTGCCTGGCCCAGCTCACCCGCTGGCACGTCCGCGCCCGCCTCGCCGACGGGCAGCTGCCCGCCCCCGGCGTCTACGGCGTACCCGAGCAGTGGCCCCATGTGCGAGCGACCCTGGAGCGGGCCGGATTCGTCCACACCGGCCACACCGAGACGGTGCTCATCGCCTCCCTCCATGAGCTTCCCGCGCTCCCCGCCCCCGGAGAGCCGCCGCTGCCGGGACTCTCCTTCCACCGCACCCTCGGCGAACTCGGCACCCGGCTCACCGCCCGGCGCGGCGGCGAGCCCGTCGCCCACATCGAACTCGACACCAACCTCGAACGCCCGGAGCGGCACGCGCGCTCCGGGGGCCTCGCCGACATCGCCGATCTCGAACTCCCCGAGGACCCGCACCCCGAACTCCTCGGCCGGCTCCTCGCCGAGGCCCGCCAGTGGCTGACTCTGAGCGGCTGCGACCGGATCCTGGCGTACGCCACCGACGACGAGGCCGAGGAGATCGCCCAACTGACCCGGCACGGCTTCCGCGAACTGACCCGTACGGCGCGCGGCTGGGAGCACCGGCCCGTCTGACCCCAGGTGCGCGGAGGGCTCTCGAACGGCTGGTTCGAGAGCCCTTTACCTGTCCGGAATTCGGCCCCGAATAGACCCCGAATGGGCCCCGAAGCGGTTCTGAATCGGCTCCGGAACACACGCGGAACCACGGTGAAGACGCAGATTCCAGCGGTGAAGTTCCGTCCTTGACAAAGGGAATTGACTCCTGATGGGTTGGCGTGGGCAACCGGTCCATGGTGCCCACAACAACCTTTGTCAGAGCCCTGGTTGGGAGACCTTTTGTTCTTCCGTACTTCTTCCGCACCCCCTTCGGGAAGATCGCGCGGGGGCGGCCGAATCCGTACTCTCGCCATAGCCGCGATCGCGCTGGCGACCACCGCGACGACCCTTGTGCCCACGGCCGCCGCCACCGCCGACGGCCCGGCCGGCGACCGGGTGTCCCGAGTGAAGGCCGGGTCCCTCTCGGCCACCATCCGCTACACCGAATACGGCATCCCGCACATCACCGCGAGCGACTACACCCGGCTCGGCTTCGGCTCGGGCTGGGCCCAGGCCGCCGACCAGGTGTGCGTCCTCGCCGACGGCTTCGTCACCCTCCGCGCCGAGCGCTCCCGCCACTTCGGCGCGGCCGCGAAACCCGAGAACGCCCTGTCGGGAGGGCGCACCAACCTCAGCAGCGACCTCTACTTCCAGGGGCTGCGGGACACCCGCACGGCCGGGAGACTTCTGGCCCGGCCCGCGCCCCAGGGGCCCAGCCGCCAGGTCAAGGATCTGCTGCGCGGCTGGGCCAGGGGCTACAACGCCTGGCTCGCCCAGAACGAGACAGACGACCCGGCCTGCCGGGGCCGCTCCTGGGTGCGCCCGGTCGACGTCAACGATCTCGCGCTGCTCTCCCACGCGATGACCGCGACCGCCGGACAGGTCATGGCCACCGAGGGCATCGTCGCCGCCACCCCGCCGGCCACGGGGGCCGCCCGGGCGGCGAGCGACGCGGCCGTCGACCCCGACCGGGCCGTCAGGGGAGCACGGGAGCTCTTCGACCACGCCCGCCGGAGCATGGGATCCAACGCCGTCGCCTTCCACGGCGACACCACCGCGAACGGCCGGGGCCTGCTGCTGGGCAATCCGCACTACCCCTGGCAGGGCGGCCGCCGCTTCTGGCAGTCCCACCAGACCATCCCCGGCGAGCTGAACGTGGCAGGCGGCTCACTGCTCGGCTCGCCGGTCGTCAACATCGGCTACAACCGGCATGTCGCCTGGAGCCACACCGTCTCCACCGGCACCCCGATGAATCTGCACGAGCTGACGCTCGACCCGAAGGACCCGACGGTCTATCTGGTCGACGGCGAGCGGGAACGGATGCGGAAGCGCACCGTCACCGTCGAGGTGAAGGACGGCGCCCCGGTCACCCGTACCCAGTGGTGGACCCGGTACGGCCCCGTCGTCAACGGGCTCGGCCGCGAGCTGCCGCTGCCCTGGACCGCCGACCGCGCCTACGCCGTCGGCGACCCCAACGCGAGCCACATGCGGTTCTTCGACACCGGACTCGCCCTCGGCAAGGCGCGCAGCACCGGCGGAATGCTGAAGGGGCTGAACCGCACCCAGGGCCTGCCGTGGGTGAACACCGTCGCGGCCGACTCGCGCGGCGGCACCCTCTACACCCAGTCCCAGGTGCTCCCCAGAATCACCGACGCCCTGGCCGAACGCTGCTCCACCGCCCTGGGCCGCGCCGTCTACCCGGCCGCCGGCCTCGCCGTCCTCGACGGCTCGCGCGCCTCCTGCGCGCCCGGCACGGACAAGGACGCCGTCCAGCCCGGCACCTTCGGCCCGGGGAAGATGCCGACGCTGAAGGACGCGCCGTACGCCGCCAATTCCAACGACAGCGCCTGGCTCGCCAACGCCGACCGCCCGATCCGGGGGTACGAGCGGGTCTTCGGCGACCTCGACACCTCCCGCTCGCTGCGCACCCGCGGCGGCATCGAGGACCTCGCGGCGATGACACGGCGCGGCGGGCTCACCGTCGAGGACGCCCAGCGGCTCCAGTTCGCCAACCGGACACCGGCCGGAGACATGGCCGCCGCCGACACGGCACGCGCCTGCGCCGCACTGCCCGGCGGGAGCGCGACCGCCACGGACGGGGCCGTCGTCGATGTGTCGGCGGCCTGCGGAGTGCTGGAGCGGTGGGACCGCACGACCGACGCCGACAGCCGGGGCGCGCTGCTCTTCCAGCGCTTCTGGAACCGGCTGACCGGGGCGCTGCCCGAGGAGCGGCTCTGGAGGACGCCGTTCTCGGCGGCCGACCCGGTGCGCACCCCGCACACCCTCGCCACGGACGAGCCCGCCGTGGCGCGGGCCCTGGCGGACACCGTGCAGGAGCTGCGCTCCGTCAACACCGCACTGGACGCCCCCTGGGGCGAGCACCACTTCGTCGAGCGCGGCGGATCGCGGATCCCCGTGCACGGCGGCCCGCACGAGCTCGGTGTGTGGAACATGATGATCGGCGTCTGGGACCCGGCGGTCGGCGGTTACACGGAGATGGTCCACGGCACCAGCCATATCCAGGCGGTGACCTGGGACGGCTCCCGGTGCCCGGTGGCCCGGACCCTGCTGACGTACGGGCAGTCCTCCAACCCGCTCTCCCCGCACTCCAGCGACCAGACCCGGCTGATGGCCGAGAAGAAGTGGGTGACCCCCCGCTTCTGCGAGAAGGACATCCTCGCCTCGCCGGAGCTGAGGGTCGTCACGGTGCGCGAGCGCGCCTGATCCCCGACAGCGGCCAGGAGCCCCGTCGTCCGCCGAATCGGCGCACGACGGGCTCCGTCGTGTCCGGGACATGGCGAAGGCCCCCGGGGGCGGCAAGGCCAGGGACACCGCCGCCGGGGGCCTTCGGGATCAGGAGGGGATCAGCAGGCGCCCAGGTCCTGCCAGGCGCCCCACTGGCTGGCGCCGGGCTCATCGCCCTTCGTCCACCACTTGGCCTTGTAGTTGCGGGACTTGTGGGAGACGGTCGTGTTGGCGGGGTACTCGCCAGTCACGGCCCAGGCCGGGTTGGTGCAGGTGCCGCCGGGGCCGCCGGGGCCCGAGCCGTCGGTCGGCTCGACGATCGTGACACCGCGCGCCAGGTCACCGGCGAGGGAGTACGTCTTGCCGCCGAAGGCGACCGTCCAGTTGGACGGGGTGGAGGTCGGCGAGTAGTAGACGAAGTCCAGCTCGACCGAGGCACCGGGGGCCACCGACTGCCAGGCCGGCAGCTTCAGCGAGACGCGGTGGAAGTCGCCCTTCAGGCCGCCGATGTTGTTGTTGCCCGTGTGGTCGCTGCGGATGACCGTCGCACCGAAGCCGGACTGGTCCTTGGCGTTGCCGGGCGCGGAGGTCGCGTAGTCGAACTGGAACTCCGTGCCGCCGGGCAGCGGCTTGGTGGTGTTGTTGGTGATCTTCATCTTGGGGCTGATCGGGTAGTTGGAGTCGCCCAGCGCGAACTGGCCCAGCTCCACGTCCACCTTGACCGCCTCGGCCGGCAGCGCGATGTTCGTCTTCTTGTTGCCGTACGGGGTGGCGGTCTTGTACTTCTGGTACATCAGGTTGGTGAGGGTGTCACCGGGCTCGTACTGGCCCTTGGCGGCGTTCCAGCGGTAGTCGCCCGCCAGCTCCCAGATCATCGTGCCGCCGATGCCCTTGTCGACCACGTAGTCGGCCTTCGTGGCGATGGACTGCTCGTCCTCGGTGGAGATGAAGACCTTCTTCTGCGCGTTCCACAGCCACGGCGCGACCAGCGTCGAGTCGTACTTGCGGACGTAGGTGCCGGTCAGCTTGGTGTCGGCGGGGAGACCGAACTTGGTGACGTAGTCGCCGACGATCCCCTTCTCCAGGTTCTTGGCGTGCCACATCGGGTTGAAGCCGGCGGGGGCCTCCTTGCCCGCGGTGTCCGTCTCGTGCCAGATGTTGTCGATGCCGACCGCGCCGTCACCGCACTTGGTCAGATTCTGTCCGGCCGGGCAGGTGGTCGAGGCGGCCTTGCCCCACAGACCGTCGGTGCCGCCCTGGACGTTCTTCCAGCCGCGCGAGTAGTACGGCAGGCCCACGTTGATGCGGCCGGAGGGCATCGAACCGCGGAAGTAGTGGTAGGCCCAGTCGGTGTTGAGGTACCCGATGCCGCCGTACTGGGCGGTGGAGTAGACGTTCGCCCCCGCCAGCTCCGAGTCCTTGCCGTCGTCGAAGAGCGAGGCCTGGGGACCGACGTGCTCGTTCCAGGTGCCGTGCAGGTCGTACGACATGATGTTGACGTAGTCCAGGTACTGCTGGACCTGGAACGTCTCCATCCCGCGCAGCAGATAGCCCGAGGAGGGGGCGGCGACGGTCAGCAGGTAGTGCTTGCCGTCGGCCGCGCCGGCCCGGTCCAGCTTCTCGCGGAGGGTCTTCATCAGGACGGAGTAGCTCTTGACGAGACCGGCGCGCCGCCCGTTGGCGAGCTGCCAGTCCAGCGGGTTGCCCGCGTCCTTCATCGTCGTCGGGTACTCGTAGTCCACGTCGACGCCGTTGAAGCCGTACTTCTTGATGAAGGCCACGGCCGAGTCGGCGAAGGTGTTGATGCCCGCCTGGTTCACCGAACCGTCGGCGTTGGTGGTCATCGAGTAGAAGCCGCCGGAGTTGACCCGATTGCCGTTGTCGTCGTTGTAGCCGCCGGTGTCCGACCAGCCGCCGACCGAGATCAGGGTCTTGACGTCGGGGTGCTGCTTCTTGAACTTCGTCAGCTGGTTGAAGTGGCCCTTGTACGCCAGCGACGGGTCCATCTCCGCGCCCGGGACGCCGGGGAAGGTGATCCCGGTGTTGGGGTTGTTCGGTCCGTCCGTGCCGACGGTGATCCTGTTCGCGGAGTCGACCGCCGCGAAGGCGTAGTTGATGTGGGTGATCTTGTCCCACGGAATGTCGGAGGCGAGGTAGGCGGGCCTGCCGTCCTTGCCGGTGCGCCAGTTGGC
This sequence comes from Streptomyces inusitatus, assembly GCF_014651115.1. Classification (GTDB taxonomy): domain Bacteria; phylum Actinomycetota; class Actinomycetes; order Streptomycetales; family Streptomycetaceae; genus Streptomyces; species Streptomyces amakusaensis. Next base: position 9,265 of record NZ_BMWG01000029.1, read on the forward strand.
GAAGTAGCCGATGATGCGGCGCTGATGGTCCGCGCCCATCTTCTCGCGGCCCTCGGTGTCGTAGACCGAGCAGTACGGGACGTCGACGCCGGGCGTCTTGTACAGACCGTCGGGGCGACACGACTCGTGGGGAGTCGTGGGCGGCGCCACCGGCGCCGCGGGGGCCGCCTGTGCGACGCCGGGCGACAGCGCGCCGGCCAGCAGCGCGGCGACGGCCGCGCCTGCCGAGAGCAGCGTTGCCCGTGTACGGGTGGGGGACAGCACGGTCGGATCCTCCTGGTGGGGGGCCCGGCGCCCGTGGGGGGCGCGGGGTGATCGGCCTTGCTCAACATGTGTGGGGGTGAAGTGCGTTGGACTCCGATGGGCGTTCGCCCGAACCGGAATCAACAGAGGGTGACGCAGAGATTAGGAAGGACTGGACCAATACGTCAATAGGTCTGGACCATTTACCTTCGTGAGAGAGGCCGTTGGCCTGCGTCGATATCGGTCCGAGCCATGCCTTGCGCCTCGCGCCGCGCATCGCGCGCGGGCCGCCCGGAGCCCCCGGAGAGACGGTACGACCAGCGGTAAGTAACAAAGGATGATATTCGAATGGCCGCTGTCGAAATCCGATCGGCGGTGACCGCGGCCGCCGTTCACCCCGTGATTCCCGCCGATGGGACGCGCCGGAACAATCCCGTGAAGCCGTTGGTAAACCACGCTTTCCAGTGACCGTGAAGAATCGTTTGGTCGCTCATGGTGACGACTAATCTTCATGCTGATTCCCACTTCCCCCTGCTTTCCCCGCCCCGCCCCGCGTCTCGCGAGCGCACGCACCGGCCCGACCGGCCGAACCCACAGACCGGAGGACGGCGCATGCCACGACCCCTGCGCTTCGAAGACATCGCCGAGGCCAAGCGGCATCTGCTCGACGACCCCGCCGCACACCGGCGCGCCGTGCGCCGCGCCAACGACGCCGCCCTTCTCAACGGACTGGTGCGCGTCCCGCCCGCCGCCCCGGCCCGTGAGGCCGTCTCCCTGACCCGCCATCAGACCGGATTCCGGGACCAGGGCAGCCGCGGCACCTGCTGCGCCTTCGCGGCCTGCGCCGCCGTCGAGGCCGCGTACAAACGCGCCCACGGCATCGAGATCGACCTCTCGGAGCAGTTCGCCTTCCATGTGCACAAGGCGGGCGAACTCCGCCCCGACTACGCGAGCACCGGCACACACCCCGAGAACAACAGCTCCTACTGGGACTTCCAGGGCGGCTCCGACATCGTCGACAAGCTCGCCCGGACCGCTCTCCCCGAGGAGTCGCTCGCCCCCTATCTCGACGGCTGGGCGATGGACCTGCTCCGGCACGCCACCCCGGCGAGCGGATCCCTCGGCCCGGGGTGCGTCCAGGAGGAGGTGGACGCGTTTGAATATCTGGAGGCCCATGTGCCCACCCGCGCCCGCCGCTCGGCCCGCTTCCGGGTGACCGGATTCGCGGCCCTGCCGGACTCGCCCTCGCCCGCCCAGGTGGAAGCCGTGCTCGCCGAGGGCCACGAAGTCGTCGCGGACCTCCCCGGGCACTGTCTGCTGCTGGTGGGGTACGACCGGGCCCGGCGCGTCTACACGGTCAAGAACTCCTGGGGCGAGGGCGAGTTCCTGGAGCTGTCCTACGACTCCGCCGACTGGCCGGTCATCGGAGGCCGCTATGTCACCGCCGTCCAGGCCCCCGACGCCGCCCCGCAGTGGGACGCCTTCTGGATCGGCCGCTGGCGGATGGACCACGACGGCTGGCGCGGCGATCTCGTGATCCGCCGGACCACGGACTACCGGAGCGACCCGCACGCCCCGACCAAACTGGGCGACTACTACCGCAACGGGCAGGCCTACGACGTCAACGGCGTCACCACCCAGAACGGCCAGGGACTGCACTTCTGGGTCGCCGACCTCCCCGGCCGTCTCCGCCCGGGAACACCCGCCGGACAGGAGTTCCGGGCGTACGTCTTCGGCGGCGACCCCGACAGCGCGGCGGGCTGGACCACCTGGAACGGCACCCCGTTCGGGCTGAGCCTCGGCCGCGCCGAGCTTCCCGGCGCACCCGCCCAGGGCTTCACCGCCCCCGACTGGACGGGGGTCTGGGAGATGAACCACGACGGGGTGCGCGGCAGACTGGACATCGTGTCGGCCCACCCCTTCGCCGCCGTCTACACGACGGGGGACGGACAGGCCCTCCGCGCCTCGGGCGGCCCCCACGGCAGCCGGCCGCACATCCTCGACCTCGCCGTCCCGCTGCCCGGCGGCGGCCGGCGATTCCGGCTGCTCGCGCACACCTGGGCCAAGGGCGTCTTCTCCGGCCACACCTCGGCGGGCGGCCTCGACCTCGGGGTCCGGGGCCACCGCCTCTGAGCGCGGGGGAGCCCTGGGCCCCGGCATCACTGTGCCGAGGGCTCCGCCGCGGGCCCGGTCTCCAGCCGCAGCGCCGCGAGCCGCCGCCCGCCCGGCTTGCGGCCGCCGGTCCGGGCGCCCCGGCCCACGGTCGCCGCCACGACGTTCCCCGGCAGCCGCAGCGCCTCCAGCACCTCGTCCAGATGACGCCTCATCGCCGTGCTCGCGGCGGCCCCGTCCCGGTCGGCCACGGCGTCCCGCACCAGCCGGTGGGACTCCCACCCCTGGGGCTCCGCGGTCATCACGACCGACACGAAGGCCAGCATGGTGCGGTACTGGAGGGGCTCCAGCGTCTCGATGAGCGTCGTGTGCCCGGACATCAGGGTCAGCAGCCGCAGAAACGCGCGGTGCGCGCGGTTGGCCGCCGGACGGTTCCCGTTCCGCAGCGCCTCCAGCCCGAGGGCGAGCGCCGCGTCCAGCTCGGCGAGCTGATCCGCGCGGTGCCGCCCGGCCGCCAGCTCCGCCGCCCAGGGCTCCAGCCTCGCCCGTGCCTCGACGGTCTCGACGATCCGGTCCAGATCCTCCGGGCCCAGCCGGGGGATGAAGGCCCCCCGGTGCGGATGGACCTCCACCAGCCCCCGCCCCGCCAGCGCGCGCAGCGCCTCGCGCACCGGCAGCCGGGAGACGCCCAGGCTCTCCGCCACGGTCTCGGTGACGATATGGGCCCCCGGCTCCAGACGCAGATCGAGGATCTCCGCGTTGAGCAGATCGAAGACCCTCCGCTCGACCGTGGGGTTCTTGCCGGACGGGGAAGGGGTGCGGGACGGCATGGGCATCAGTATCCGCCACCGGCCGCGCTTGACGATGGCCTCTGAATCGGATCCAATCTAACTATGGGCACCCTAACTTCGATCGAAGAGCCGCCCACCGCCACGAGACCGCAGACCAGGCCAGACCAGACCAGGCCAGAACGGAGCCGGGCCGCCGATGACGCACACCGCCCCGCCGCCCACCGCATCCGCCGCATCCGCCGCACCGGCGTCTCAGGACACCGGAGCGCCCGGGGCCCCGCGCGGCCATGACGAGGCCCTCGCCGCCGCGCACGCCCTGGCCCCCCTGTTCGCCGAACGGGCCGCCGAGGCGGAGGCGCGCCGCGCCGTCCCCCACGACACCGTCCGACGGCTCGACGCCGCCGGACTCCTCCATGTCCTCACCCCCCGCGAGTGGGGCGGCCTCGGCCTCGGCTTCGACACCGCCCTTCTCACCACCGCCGCGCTCGCCAGGGGCTGCGCCTCGACCGGCTGGCTGCGCGCCGTCCTCGGCGGCAACACCTGGGCCGTCGCCCAGCTGCCGGAACGGGCCCGCCGCGAGGTCTTCGCCGCCCCGGACAACCGGGTCGCCCTCCAGCTGCGGATCGCCGGACCGCCCGCGCGGAAGGTGGCCGAGGGCTACCTCCTGCGCGATCTGCGCGGCCGGTTCTGCAGCGGGATCGACCACGCGCGGTGGGTCCTCGCCGGAATCCCGGCCCCGCGCACGGCCGGGGCGGAACCGGAACCCCACGTCATGCTGATCCCGGTGGACGACACCGAGCCCGTGGACGACTGGCGCACCAGCGGACTGCGCGCCACCGGCAGCCGCTCCTTCACCCTGTCCGAGACCGTCGTCCCCGCACACCGGGCCCTCCCGCTCAGCGGGCTCGACCCGGCCCTGCCCACCCCGTACGACCGGCCCCCGACCCCCGCCTACCGCATGGCGTTCACCACCGTCGGGACGCTCCCCCTCGCCGGCGTACTCCTCGGCACGGCCCGGGCCGCCGTCGACGCCCTGCTGGAGCGCGGACGCGTCGCGGCGGGCGCGGACGCACCCGCGCTCCTCGCCCGCACCGATGCCGCCGAGGCGCTGCTGCTGACCGGTCTCGCCCGGCTCGCCGCCTCCGCGACGCCCGGCGGCACCGCGCGGGAGCGGGCCGCCGTACGCCGTGACATCGCCTGGGCCGGGACCGACTGCCGGCGGATCGTCAACACCGTCTTCGAGGCGGCCGGCTCCGGCGCGATCTACGACACCGACCCGCTCCAGCGGATCTGGCGCGACGCCAACGCGGCGGCGCAGCACCCCACCTTCGACCTCACCCGCTGGGGACCGCCCTCCCTGACCTGAGCCCCCCCCGGGTGGACACTCCCTAGCCGGACGCCCCGGCGGGCCGCCCCGAGCCGACCATGAACCGCCACACCAGACCGTGGCCGAGGAGGATCAGCAGGCTCAGCAGAATCGCCTCCGCCTGGATCGGCCGGAGACCGAGCGGGTCCGCCAGCTCCGGGGCCAGCCCCACGACCGCGATCAGCAGATAGACGGCCGCCGCCCCCAGCTGGGGCAGCACCAGGGAGGCGGAGGAGTCGTCCCGGGAGCCCTGGGCCAGCAGACGCAGCGTCGACAGACAGCCGACCACCGAGACGACCACAAAGCTGGCCCGCCAGATCCCCGGCGTACCAGTACCTCCCACCTGCGCGAACAGCCCCATCAGAGCCGGCAGCAGAAAGGAGAGATAGATCCCGCCCACGATCCGGCGCATCGCCGGGACCCGCATCCAGTCGGGATGGCTCTGCACCACGTTCCACCAGAGTCCGACCAGGGTGAAACAGGTGGCCGAGAAGAGTGCGTAGAACGTGCTGACATCCACCGGGCCTCCTGCGCCGCCTCCGTGCCCGCCGCGGCTTCGCGGGCGCGCGGACCGAGCGTCCCACGGCCGTGCCGTCCCCGTACCGCACCGACACCCCCACAAGCCCGGCACCGCCGTGCGATGCTGGTGGGCATGACCCTGGAAGACCTGGTACGGCTGCGCCGCGCGCGGGATGTGATGGACCGCGACTACGCGCGGCCGCTGGATGTGCCCGCGCTGGCGAGAGTCGCCCTCATGTCGCCCGGGCACTTCTCCCGCAGCTTCCGGGCCGCCTTCGGGGAGACGCCCTACAACTATCTGATGACCCGCCGTGTCGAGCGCGCGAAGGCCCTGCTGCGGCGCGGCGACATGAATGTCACCGAGGTCTGCCTCGCGGTCGGGAGCACCTCGCTGGGATCCTTCAGCTCGCGCTTCACCGAGCTGGTCGGAGAGACCCCCAGCGCCTACCGGGCCCGCCGCCACGAGGCCGGAGCCGCGATCCCGGCGTGCGTCGCCAAGATCCGTACGAGACCGGTCAGGATCGGAGAAGCGAAATCCGCCGCCGCCTCGTAGGTTCGAAGGCATGAACATCAAGCTCTCACAGTGTTTCATCGCGGTCGACGACCACGACAAGGCGCTCGCCTTCTACCGCGACGCCCTCGGCCTTGAGGTACGGAACGACGTCTCCTTCGAGGGGATGCGCTGGGTGACCGTGGGCTCACCCCGGCAGCCCGATGTGGAGATCGTCCTCGAACCGCCGCTCGCCGACCCCACCGCCTCGCCGGCCGACAAGCAGGTGATGGCGGAGTTGCTGGCCAAGGGCGTACTGCGCGGAGTGATCTTCTCCACCGACGACTGCGACGCCACCTTCGAACGCGTCCGGGCCGCGGGCGGCGAGGTGCTCCAGGAGCCGATCGACCAGCCCTACGGCGTCCGCGACTGCGCCTTCCGGGACCCGGCCGGCAATATGCTCCGCTTCACCCAGCCCCACCAGCGCTGAGGACCGCCCCGAAAGAGACCGCGAGGGCGGTCTCGAACACGATGGAGAGACGATGAGCAAGGCCAAGAGGACGGACACGCGGCCGCCCGCGTCGCACACCGCCGACAGCCACGATCTGATCCGTGTGCACGGCGCGCGCGTGAACAACCTCAAGGACGTCAGCGTCGAGATACCGAAGCGCCGGCTGACGGTGTTCACCGGCGTCTCCGGCTCGGGCAAGAGTTCCCTGGTGTTCGGCACGATCGCGGCGGAGTCGCAGCGGCTGATCAACGAGACCTACAGCGCCTTCCTCCAGGGCTTCATGCCGTCGCTGGCACGGCCCGAGGTCGATGTGCTCGAAGGACTGACGACCGCGATCGTCGTCGACCAGCAGCGGATGGGCGCCGACCCCCGCTCCACCGTCGGCACCGCCACCGACGCCAACGCGATGCTGCGCATCCTCTTCAGCCGGCTCGGGCGGCCCCACATCGGCTCGCCCAACGCCTTCTCCTTCAACGTCCCCTCCGTCCGGGCGAGCGGCGCGATCACGGTCGAACGCGGGGCAGGCAGCAAGACCGTGAAGCAGACCTTCACCCGCACCGGCGGCATGTGCCCCAACTGCGAAGGCCGGGGCGCGGTCTCCGACATCGACCTCACCCAGCTCTACGACGATTCAAAATCCATCGCGGAGGGCGCGTTCACCATCCCCGGCTGGAAGTCGGACAGCTGGTGGACCGTGCGGCTCTACGCCGAGTCGGGCTTCCTCGACCCGGACAAGCCGATTCGCAAGTACACCAAGAAGGAGATGCAGGACTTCCTCTACCGCGAGCCGACCAAGGTGAAGGTCGAGGGCGCCAACCTCACCTACGAGGGACTGATCCCCAAGATCCAGAAGTCGTTCCTCGCCAAGGACCGGGAGGCGATGCAGCCGCACATCCGGGCCTTCGTCGACCGGGCGGTCACCTTCACCTCCTGCCCCGAGTGCGAGGGCACCCGGCTCAGCGAGGGCGCCCGCTCCTCCCGGATCGGCGGGATCAGCATCGCCGACGCCTGCGCGATGCAGATCAGCGACCTCGCCGACTGGGTCCGGGGCCTCGACGAACCCTCGGTGGCACCGCTGCTCGCCACACTGGGGCAGACCCTCGACTCCTTCGTGGAGATCGGACTCGGCTATCTCTCGCTCGACCGGTCCTCGGGAACGCTGTCGGGCGGCGAGGCGCAGCGCGTCAAGATGATCCGCCACCTCGGCTCCTCGCTCACCGACACCACCTATGTCTTCGACGAGCCGACCACCGGGCTGCACCCCCACGACATCCAGCGGATGAACAACCTGCTGCTGCGACTGCGGGACAAGGGCAACACGGTCCTCGTCGTGGAGCACAAGCCGGAGACGATCGCGATCGCCGACCACATCGTCGACCTCGGCCCCGGCGCGGGCCCGGCGGGCGGCCAGGTCTGCTTCGAGGGCACCGTCGACGGGCTGCGGGCGGGCGCCACCGTCACCGGCCGCCACTTCGACGACCGGGCCACCCTCAAGAAGGCGGTACGGGAGCCCACCGGCAAGCTGGAGATCCGCGGCGCGAGCAAGCACAACCTCCGCGACATCGACGTCGACATCCCGCTCGGGGTGCTCGCCGTCGTCACCGGCGTCGCCGGCTCGGGCAAGAGCTCCCTCGTGCACGGGTCGCTGCCGCACCGGTCGGGGGAGGCCGGCGCGAATGTGGTCTCGATCGGCCAGGAGGCGATCCGCGGCTCACGGCGGAGCAACCCCGCCACGTACACCGGACTCCTCGACCCGATCCGCAAGGCGTTCGCGAAGGCCACCGGCGCGAAGCCCGCGCTGTTCAGCGCCAACTCCGAGGGGGCCTGCCCCAACTGCAAGGGCGCCGGGGTCGTCTACACCGACCTGGCGATGATGGCCGGGGTGGCCACCACCTGCGAGGAGTGCGAGGGGAAGCGGTTCCAGGCGGCGGTGCTCGAATACCGCCTCGGCGGCCGTGACATCAGCGAGGTGCTCGCGATGTCGGTGACCGAGGCCGAGGAGTTCTTCGGCTCGGGCGAGGCGCGCACTCCCGCCGCGCACGCCATCCTCGTCCGCCTCGCCGACGTCGGACTCGGCTACCTCAGCCTCGGTCAGCCGCTCACCACGCTCTCCGGCGGCGAGCGGCAGCGGCTCAAGCTGGCCACCCACATGGCGGAGAAGGGCGGGGTCTACGTACTCGACGAGCCGACCGCCGGTCTTCACCTCGCCGATGTCGAGCAGCTGCTCGGCCTGCTCGACCGGCTGGTCGACTCCGGCAAGTCGGTCATCGTCATCGAGCACCACCAGGCGGTCATGGCCCACGCCGACTGGATCATCGATCTCGGCCCCGGCGCGGGCCACGACGGCGGCCGGATCGTCTTCGAGGGAACCCCCGCCGACCTCGTCGCCGACCGCTCCACCCTCACCGGCGAGCATCTCGCGGCCTACATCGGCGGCTGACCGGCCCTTTCGCCGCCCGGCCCGCCCTTCCCCGCCCGGTGACCCGTGCTCACCGGGCGGCGGAGGGCGGGCCGTTCACCGCCCGGGGGAAGGCCCGCCGGTACGCGCCGGGCGACACCCCGACATGTTTGACGAAGTGGTGCCGGAGATTGTTGGCCGTGCCGAGCCCGCTCAGCTCCGCCACCTTCTCGACCGGCAGCCCGGTGGACTCCAGCAGCGCCTGGGCCTGCCCCAGCCGCTGCTGGAGCAGCCAGCGCAGCGGTGTCGTCCCGGTCGCCGCGTGCAGCCGCCGGTAGAACGTCCGGGGGCTCATCGCGGCGCGCCGGGCCAGATCGTCGACGGTCAGCGGATCGGACAGCCGCTCACGGGCCCACTCCAGCACCGGCCCCAGCCCCTCGTCGTCGGTGTCCGGCACCGACGACTCGATGAACTGGGCCTGCCCGCCCACCCGGTGCGCGGGCACCACCATCCGCCGCGCCAGCTGATTGGCGACCCGCGCGCCCAGATCGCGCCGGACCAGATGCAGACAGAGGTCGAGTCCGGCGGTCAGCCCCGCGCTGGTGAGCACATCGCCGTCGTCCACATAGAGCACCGAGTCGTCCACCTCCACCTCGGGGTAGCGCTCGGCCAGTTGAGCGGTGTGCATCCAGTGGGCGGTCGCCCGCCGGCCGTCGAGCAGCCCCGCCTCCGCCAGCGCGAACGCGCCGGTGCACAGCGACACCATCCGCGCGCCCGCGTCATGGGCCAGCCGCAGCGCCTCCACCAGCTCCGGCGGCACCGGCGCGCCCTCGTCCACACAGGCGTCGGGCACCGACGTCACGATGACCGTGTCCGCGCCGACCAGGTCCCCGGGCCCGTAGGGCGTCCGCAGTGACAGCCCGGCCGCCCCGTCCGTACCGCCGCCGCCCCACGAGCCCCCGACCTCGCAGAGCCGCAGTTCGTACCAGTGGTCGGCCAGATCGGGCTGCGGCTTCCCGAAGACGGTGCAGGGGATGCTCAGTTCGTACAGGTCCCACGAGGGGACCCCGATACCGGGAGGTACGACCAGGGCGACGGAACCAGCGCTCATGCCCCGAAGCGTATGGCAGGAATCTGGTGCCGCCTGTCACTCCCGTCACTGTCCCGGGCGGGCGCGCGCTGAGAACGTTGTCCATACGCGATCGAACGCGTGCTCGAATAACAGGAACCGTGAGAACCGCAAGGAGCACCACATGAACACCGGCCTTCCCGCCGTCACCGTCATCGGACTGGGCCTGATGGGATCGGCACTGGCCACCGCTCTGCTCGAACAGGGGCACCCGACCACCGTGTGGAACCGTTCGCCCGAGAAGGCCCGGGCCCTGGCCGAGCGCGGAGCCCGGGTCGCGGCCACCCCCGGGGAGGCGGTCGCCGCCGGTTCCCTCGTCGTCGTCTGCGTACTGGACCACGACGCCGTGCACGGCGTCCTCGACCCCGTCGCCGGGTCCCTCGCCGGCAAGACCCTGGTCAATCTCACCTCCAACTCCCCGGAGCAGGCGGAGGAGGCCGCCGCGTGGGCCGGGGCGCACGGGGCCGAGTACCTCGACGGCGCGATCATGACCACCCCGCCCGGGGTCGGCGACCCGGGGCGGATGTTCCTGTACAGCGGCGCGCCGGAGGTCTTCGAGACCCACCGGGCCACCCTGGCGGCCCTCGGCGACCCCCTCCACCTCGGGCCGGCCCCGGGCCTCGCCTCCCTCTACGACGCCGCCCTCCTCGGGCTGATGTGGTCCACCATGACGGGCTGGCTGCACGGCACCGCCCTGGTCGGCACGGAAGGCACGAGCGCCACGGCCTTCACCCCGATCGCGATCCGCTGGCTGGCCACCGTGAACGATTTCCTCACCACCTACGCCTCCCAGGTGGACGCGGGCAGTTACCCGGGCGACGACGCCACCGTCGACGTACAGATCTCGACGGTCGGACACCTCATCCACGCGGCGGGGGAGCGCGGTCTCGACAACGGACTGCCCGAACTGCTCAGGGCCGTCATGGAGCGGGCCAGCGCGGCGGGCCACGGATCCAGCAGCTACGCGAGCGTGATCGAGGTGCTGAGAAACCCCAAGAGCCCGGCGGGCGGGGCGAATACGGTGGACACTCGGGACGCCGGGCACACCCCGGGCCGGTGAAGCCGGGGGGCTCGGTACGGGGATACTGGGCCGACCGACCACGACCAGGAGGTTCACCGCGTGAGCGCCGACACACAGGCCAAGGGGCAGGGGACGACCATGGACACCTCGTTGCCGCACTCGGCCCGGATCTGGAACTACTGGCTGGGCGGGAAGGACAATTACGCCATCGACCAGGAGGTCGGCGAGGCGTTCCGCGCGCAGTTCCCCGGGGTCGTCGACCTCGCCCGCGACTCCCGGGCGTTCCTCGGCCGGGCCGTGGAGCATCTGGCCGGCGAGGTGGGCATCCGTCAGTTCCTGGACATAGGCACCGGCCTGCCCACCGCGAACAACACCCATCAGATCGCCCAGCGGGTCGCGCCCTCCTCGCGCGTCGTCTATGTGGACAACGACCCGCTGGTACTGGCCCATGCCCGGGCCCTGTTGGTCGGCACCCCGGAGGGCGCCACCGACTACATCGACGCCGATCTCCACGACCCCGAGGCGATCATCCGGCAGGCGGCGCAGTCGCTCGACCTCACCCGGCCGGTGGCGCTCACGCTGATGCAGGTGGTGGGCCATGTCACCGAGTACCGGCGGGCCCGCTCCATCGTGGACCGGCTGATGGCCGCCCTGCCGTCCGGCAGCTATCTGGTGTTCAACGACAGCGTCGACACCAACCCGGCCAACGCCGAGGCCACCCGCCGCTACAACGAGAGCGGGGCCGCGCCCTACTTCCTCCGGAGCCACGAGGAGATCGCCGGGTTCTTCGACGGCCTGGAGCTGCTGGAGCCCGGGGTCGTGCCGCTGGCCCGGTGGCGGCCGGACCCTTCGGCCGCCGGGCCCGAGGGCGACACCATCGCCCTGGGCGGGGTCGGCCGCAAGAGCTGAACCGAACGGACCGGCGGCCGGGGGATCTCCGTACCCCGGCCGCCGGTCCGTTCCGTCCGCGCCGGATTCGCCCTTGCTCGAAAGGAGTTTCGACGAACTGTTTCTACTCTCGTCGTAAAAGGCGATGTAATTGCCGGATAAACCGCCCGTGCGGCCTAAAGATATCGCCCGGTTGCTACACATCAGGTGTGCTGATTCTGTCGTTATTCGGAATATGACGAGAACGAGGACTCCATCCGCGGTCACCGCGGGACGTGCCGCCGGCCCCGCCGCGGTCACCATGGGCGCATGGGCATTTGTCTCCGGCTCGGGCGGAGAGACGATCCTTCAGCAGGAGGACCGGCGTATCGAGCTGACGTACGCCTCCTCGGTGCTCAGGGATCTGCTGGCGGCGATCGGCCAGATCCAGGCCGACTTCCACCGGCTGTCCGGCATGCCGCACGAGTCCTCGGCCGGGCACGGTGACGATTGGACGGGGCGCGTCGTCCATGTATGACGAGTACGACACCTACGGCGGTGCCGCCCCCTACCCCGACCGGAGCGGATACGTCCCCTGGGAGGACGCTTATATTCCGGTGCCCGGCGATCCGATGACCGTCTATCAGCCGGTCGTTCCGGTGGGAATGGAGCAGCTGGACGCCACCTGGGATCCCAACGAGGAACTGGAACAGCTGCTCCAGACCTCCGACACCCATGAATTCGATCTCGCTCCCGCCCACGCTTCCGCCCATGTTCACGGCCATGTCCACGATCACGGGCACGGGCACGAATCGCCGGTCGACCTTCCGCACCAGGGTCCGCCGGGGCCCGCCGCCGTGCCGCTCGGGCCGCCCCCGCCCCACCGCCGTCGTCGCAGGCAGCCCGCCCGGAGTCCCCGGGTGGTGCTGATGCGGGTCGTCAGCTTCCTCATCGCGGCGGTCGCCGCCGTCATCGTCTCCATGGTGAGCGCCCTCGGCGTCATGATCGCCCTGGATCCGCTGCGGAGCATCGCCGACCCGCGCATCTCCCAGGGGCTCGTCAGCTGGTGGCCGTTGCTGGTCTACGGCCCCTGGACCGTCGCCTCCCTGTCCATCCTGCGCGCCTCGCTCCACCGGCGGCGGGCGGTGCACTCCTGGTCCGTGGTCCTCGCCTTCTCCCTCCTCGCCACGCTGCTCTGTGTCGCCCAGGCGCCCCGGACGTTCACCGACGCGGCGGCCGCGGCCCTGCCGTCCCTCGCCGCCCTGGCCTGCTTCCAGCAGCTCGTCCGTCTCATCACCATGCTCCGGCCCCCTCGTCAGGCCGCCGCGCGCCACCGCCATCGCACCCCGCCCCCGCCGCCCCCGGCCGAGCACCGACAGCCCTCCGACCAGCGCCCGCCCACCGAACCCCCCGGCAAGGCCCCGCTCGCCCCGCCGGTCGAACAGGACGCCGCCGTCCCGCGCGGCAGACCGCCCGTGGACGGAGTCTTCCCCCGCCCGCAGCCGCTCCGGCGCGGCGGATTCCACTGAGTCCTCCCGGCGGGTGGCTCTCCCCGCCCGCATAGGATGACGGCATGACCGCAGCCCCGATCCCCGCCGATGCCGCAACCGCCCTGCCCCCGGCCGAGTTCGGGTTCCCCGGGCCGCTGCGCGACAAGCTCGTCGCCGCCGTCCTCGACGGATCGAAGACGGCCACGGCATCACTGCTCACCGAGTACGAGCGCGAGCGCGAGCCGCTGCCCCGGGTCGGGGACCGGTCGGTGGTCCTGGACTCGGCGGAGCGCCCGGTCGCCGTCATCGAGGTGACGGCCGTACGCGTGGTGCCGCTGAGCGAGGTGGACCTCGCGCACGCGGTGGCCGAGGGCGACACCACGGTGGCCGGCTGGCGGCGGGCCCACGAGGCGTTCTGGCACAGCGAGGGGATGCGTACCGCGCTCGGCGATCCCGGCTTCACCGTCGACGACACCACTCCCGTGGTCCTTGAACGCTTCCGTGTCGTCGCCGGAGTGTCCGCCACCGCTTCCTGAGGCCCGCCGGACGGGAGGCGGCGCGCACCGCGCTCACGGCGGGCACCATGACGCGGCTCGGCGCGGCCCGCCCCGGAAGTGGGGCGGACCGCGCCGAGCGCTGTCAACGGGTACGGAGGTCAGCCGCGGCTGTCGCCGGAGCCGGCGGCAAAGGCGGAGGCGTGGCTGGCGCTCACCGCTCCGTAGAACGGCATCGCGAGGTTGCCGAAGATGTCGGCGGTGCCGGGGCCGCCGGGGTTCTTCCAGTCGCGCAGCAGCTCGGAGATGACTCCGACGGTGCTGTTGAGCGTGGCGCCCGCGTTCTGCAGACGGAACAGGGAGGTCTCCCGCGCCAGGGTGTTCGTGGTCCCGGAGGCGTCGAGCACCGAGTGGACCTTGTAGCCGCGGCCGAGGGCGGAGAGGGAGGCGAACATCAGGCAGACGTCGGTGATGACGCCCGCGATCACCAGGTTCGGCCGGTTCATCGCGCGGACCGCCTCGTCGAAGGCCGGGTCGTCGAAGGCGTCGACCTCACCGCTGCGGTGGATGATCGGAGTCCCCTGGGGAAGCTCCGCGACCAGCTCCGGCAGGAGCGGGCCGTTGGGCCCCTGAGGGGCCGAGGTGGTGGCCACGATCGGGAGACCGAAGACCTTGGCGGTACGGGCCAGGGCCTGCGCGTTGCGGCGGACCTGGTTCTGGTCGTGGTCCTGGACGCCCAGTATCAGACCGCTCTGGTGGTCGACGAGCAGGATGCCGGTGTTCTCGGGGGTCAGCCGGTCGGTGAGGTAGCTGTTGCCGCTCATGTCCGCTTCCTTGAGGTCGGGCCGCCGGGGCGGCCGTGGCGAGAGCCTGTGCGAGCAGTTTGTTGCTTGCGCATTCATCATAACCAGCCTCTGCGGGATCTGTTCCCGGTCACACGGAAAAGCCCGGAACCCTTGTGCCACAAGGGTTCCGGGCCCGCTGTCTCACTCGGAGACGTCGCACTCCCTCGGCTGCCCGCCGGCCTTCAGCCGCCCGAAGACCTCATGCAGCGCCAGCAGCTCGTCCCGCGAGAGGGGATCGGCGAACGACCGCTGCACCACCTCGGCATTGGTCCGCACCGCCTCGCGCAGCAGCTTCCGGCCCGAGTCCGTCAGAGTGATCATCGCGCCCCGCTGATCCTCCTCGATCGGGGTACGGGTGACCAGACCGCGCTGCGCCAGCCGGTCGCAGAGCCTGCTGACCGCGCTCTGGGTGAGGACGATCCGCTCCTTGAGGTCCTTCAGCCGGGTGCCGGCCAGGGGGATGTTCACCAGCGCGTCGAACTCGCTCACCGACAGACGGTGACGCTCCGCGAGCTCGTGCTCGATCTCTCCCAGCACCGCGTTGTGGACTTCCATGAGCGAGCGCCACACCCCGACCTTGAACGACCGGGACATGGTGACGGGATCTGTCCGTGGCATGGTCCGCCTCCTCCTTGCGTGCGTACGCAACATTCTCGCAGGCGGAGCGCCATCGCCGCCCGCCCGCCCGGCCGGACGGCACGCGAAGGCGGCGGTCGTCACCTCACCCTCCCCGGACCCCGCTCAGGGCCCCTCCGGCCCTTCCTCCCGGACGGCGCTGATGGCCCGCACCGGGCAGAGCCGCGCCGCCTCCCGCACCTCCGCGCCGAAGCGCCCTCCGGCCCCCGGCAGCAGCCCGCTCAGCCCGTCGTCGTCCTGGGCGAACACCTCCGGGGCGGTCAGCACGCACAGACCCGCCCCGACGCACACATCCCTGTCGACCTCGACCCGCATGTCCCCTCGGCTCCCGTCTGCCGTCTGCCGTCTGCCGTCTGCCGTCTGCCGTCCGCCGCACCGGTGTCACCAGGCGACGGGCAGCTCCACCATTCCCTGAAGGGTGTCGCCCGGCTTGAACGGCACCCGCTCGGCCGGCACGGTCAGCCGCAGCCCCGGCAGCCGGACGAAGAGCGACCGCAGCGCGATCTCCATCTCCGCCCGCGCCAGATTCTGTCCCAGGCACTGATGCACCCCGTAACCGAAACCGACATGGTGACGGGCCGCCCGGTGCCAGTCCAGGGCGTCCGGCGCGGGAAAGGCGTCCGAGTCACGGTTGATCAGCGAGGTCGTGAAGACCACTCCGTCGTGCGCCCGGATCGTCTCGCCCGCCACCTCGATGTCCGCCACCGCCACCCGGAGCATGCCGTCGACGATCGAGAGGAAGCGCATCAGCTCGTCGACGGCCGCGGGCATCAGCGACTCGTCCGCCCGCAGCTCGGCCAGCCGCTCCGGATGCCGCAACAGGGTGAAGACCCCCAGCGAGATCATGTTCGCGGTGGTCTCGTGCCCCGCGACGAGCAGGATCAGAGCCATGCCGACCAGCTCCTCGCGGTCCCGCCTGCCCTCCGCCCGCTGCCGCCGCACCAGCTCGTCCAGGAGTTCGTCGCCGTCGGCCGCCCCCGCGAACCGCTCGTCGATCAGCCCGCCGAGGTACTCCTCCAGCAGCGCCCGCGCCCGGACGACGTCCTCGGGCGAGGGGCCGCGCAGCAGCACCCGCGACTGCGTCTGGAAGAAGTCGTGGTCGGCGTAGGGCACCCCGAGCAGATCGCAGATCACCATGGACGGCACCGGCAGCGCGAAGGCGCTGACCAGCTCGGCGGGCGGACCCTGCGCCACCAGCGAGTCGAGCAGCCTGTCCACCGTCCGCCCGATCGACGGCCGGAGCCCGGCCACCCGCTTGAGGGTGAAGCCGGGGATCAGCATCCGGCGCTGGGCGTTGTGCTCGGGATCGTCGAAACCCAGCAGCGCGACCCGCCGTCTGCCGGGCATGGGGGTGAAACGGGCACTGGTCACGGGAAACGCCTGGTTGTCCCGATTGGTGGACAGCCGGGGGTCGGCCAGCAGCCGCCGGGCGAGCGCGTGCCCGGTGACGGCCCACACCGCCCGCCCGTCGTACAGCGAGACCCGGGTGAGCGGGCCCGCCTCGCGGAGCGCCGAGTACTCGGCGGGCGGCGCGTAGGGACAGGAGCGGCTCTGGGGGAAGGCAATGGTTTCCTTCATCGTGGTCCTCACAGAGAAGGGAGTCCTCGAAGGGGAGTCCTTTGTACCGTTTACCGCTTCCGGCTTCGCGTCACCACGGCGTCCACACGCGGTCGGCCGAATTCCGCCTGCTTCAGCGGCGCAGCGCCCACCGCTGGAAGGATTCGAGCGGTCCCGCCCGGAAGCGCCGCAGCCACAGCGTCGAACCGGCCATCAGCACGGCGCACACCACGGCCCACAGACCCAGCACCCACCACGGCCGCCAGGAGTCGTCGAGCCGGTGCGCCAGCCCCAGGCCGATTCCGTACGAGACGAGCACACACAGCACGTTCTGCAGCACGTACCCCGAAAGAGCGGTCCTGCCGACGCTGGTCAGACCGTGCGTCAGCGGTCCCGGCCGACGCACCCGGTCGACCAGCGCGCCGATCAGCCCCAGATAGCCGAGCGCGGTGAGCGGGCCGCCGATGTAGCGGTCCAGAAGGAACAGATCCGCACCCGCCAGCGAGGAGACCAGGCTGATCGGGAGTCCGAGACCCAGTCCCCAGACCAGCAGCCGGGAGCGGATGCGCCGCCCGGTGGCGTCGTCACCGAACGCGCCCGCCCGGAAGAGCCGTACGCCCAGCAGGAAGAGGAAGACGAGCAGGAAGATCGTCAGCACCGGCTCCATCCGGAGGGCCAATGCGTTCTCCAGCCGGAACGCGATCTGCTCCCCGTAGCCGCCGTGCGCGTACAGATCCCGAGCCTTCTGGGAGACGGGAGCCGCCGAGAGTCCCCCCTCCGTCACCAGGACCACTGTGAGCAGCCCCATCAACACCAGATGCACCCCCGCCGCCGACCACATCACCCGGCGCTGGATTGTGGCCGAGCGGGCCAGCAGCCAGGCCACGAACAACGCGGTGACGGCGTACCCCATCAGCACGTCCCAGGCGAAGACCAGGACGAAGTGCACCGTCCCCTCGGCGAACAGGAACAGGGCGCGCCGGGGGTAGCGGCCCGGCCAGGACTCGCCCCGGCGCGCCGCCGATCCGTACTGGATCGCCAGGCCGACGCCGAACAGGATCGTCAGCAGCGACAGGAACTTCCCGTTCGCCAGCAGCCGCAGCAGACTCTCGACCGCGTCCGGGAACGAGGCCAGCCATGTCTCGGACATGCCGCTGGAGAGCGCGCCCCACTCCGCGCCGGGGCTGGTGAATATCCAGACGTTGGTCATCAGGGTGCCGAGGATCGCCGCCCCGCGCAGTACGTCGAGGAGCGGCAGACGGGCGGACGGTGCGGTCGTCGCCGGTGGTGAGGCCAGGGTCTCGGTCATGTCTCTCATCGTCTCGGCGGGTTCGCCCGAAGACCTCATGACCGCAGATGAACAGCGACTACACCGAAAGATGTAGCTG
Organism: Streptomyces inusitatus; assembly: GCF_014651115.1. Classification (GTDB taxonomy): domain Bacteria; phylum Actinomycetota; class Actinomycetes; order Streptomycetales; family Streptomycetaceae; genus Streptomyces; species Streptomyces amakusaensis. The sequence goes on from NZ_BMWG01000029.1 coordinate 27,122, forward strand.
CTCGGGGAGGGGGTCGGCCTGTGGCCGGAGTCCCGGAGTCCCGGAGTCCCGGAGTCCGGGGCCGTCGGCCCGGCTAGGCGGCGCGCCGCAGGGCCTTCTCGCGCCGTGCGGCCAGGCCCGATCCGGACTCCCGCCGCGCCATCCGGCGCAGCACGACCGGCGCGATCGCCAGCCCCAGTACGGCCCAGACGCCCAGTACCCCGGCGGTCTCCAGGTGCCGCCAGGACGCGCCGATCTCGACGGCCGCCGCCGCGTCGGGGAGCAGGGCGGACCGCATGCCCAGACCGAGCCAGTAGACCGGTGTCAGCTGTGCCACCACCTGGAGCCAGTCCGGCAGGGCGGTGACCGGGTAGAAGATGCCGGAGACGGCGATCATGCCCAGGACCGGCAGCTGGATCAGCCCCTGGGCGCGGGCTCCGGAGAACACCGATCCGAGGATCGCGCCGATCGGCAGGGTGGCGGCCATGCCCAGCACCAGCACCCAGACCAGTGTGGGCCAGGAGCCGGGGCCGACGGCCAGGCCGTCGACGATGAACAGGGCGGGCACCAGGAAGATGGCCAGGTCGGCGAGGAGACCGCCGCCCACGGTGACGACCTTGCCGATGAGGTAGCCCCGTACGCCGTCGGGGACGGCCTTGGCGCGCAGCAGGGTGCCGTCCTCGCGGTCGGCGGTCAGATGCTGGCTCATGCTGACCATGCCGAGCGCGGCGTTCATGCCCAGGACGCTCGGCAGGGCCAGTGTGCCCAGCAGCAGTCCGTCACCGCCGAACTCCCTGTTCCGCACGGCGTACAGGACCGCGAGCATGAGCACCGGCCAGAGCAGATGGGACAGCAGGTCCCCGCCGTTGGTGAAGGACTGCCGCAGCTCGATCAGGCCCCGGGCCAGACCGGGGCGTACCGCCGTGGTCGCGCGCACCGCAGTGGTCGCGGGGGTCGTGGGGCTCACCGGTTCGCCTCCGCCGTCTCGTGGGTGTCCGCCTCGTGCCGGCGGGACCAGGCCAGATAGGTGTCCTCCAAGGTGGCCCGGCGGACCTCCAGTTCGCCGATCGCCTCGCCGTACCGCTGGAAGAGGCCGCGTGCGAACGCGGTCGCGTCGGGTGTCGACACGGCGAAGCTCCGGCCGTCGCGGGTCCAGCGGACCTCGTCCTCGCCCGTGATCCGCCGGGCCAGTTCGTCGGCGGACCCGTCCGCGACGATCCGTCCCCGGGCCAGGATCAGTATCCGGTCGGCGAGTTTGCCCGCCTCCGCCAGATCGTGGGTGGTGAGCAGGACCGTCGTCGAGTGGTCGCGGGCGATCCGGCGGACGAGGTCGTGGAACGCGTACCGGGCCTCGGGGTCGAAGCCCGTGGTCGGTTCGTCCAGGAACAGCAGCTCGGGGCGGCCCACGAGACCGATCGCCGCGTCCAGTCTGCGCCGCTGCCCGCCGGAGAGCGTGCCCGCCCTGCTGCCCGCCTGCTCCGTCAGGCCGACCGCCTCGATGAGTTCGTCGGCGTCCCACGGCCGCCGGATCGTGTCGGTGGAGTACGGGGCGTAGTACGTGCCGAGATGTGTGAGCAGCTCGCGCACCCGCCACTTGCCGTGGTCGCGCCAGGACTGGAGCACCACTCCCAGCCGTGCGCGCCACCGTTCGTCGCCGTGCGCCGGATCCGTTCCGAGGACGCTCACCCGGCCCGCCGACCGGACCCGGAAGCCCTCCAGGATCTCGATCGTGGTGGTCTTGCCCGCCCCGTTGGGGCCCAGCAGGGCGATCACCTCCCCCTGTCCGGCCCGGAACGACACATCGCGCAGCACCTCCTTCGCGCCGTACCCCATCCGCAGACCGTCGACGTCGAGCACTGTTCCCTCGTCCGCTGTCATGTCACCTTCCTCGGAACATCTTCACGATGACGCGAAAGCTACGTTGCATTCAATTATTCGTCAAAGCTGACTGAGTCAATTGCCCTTAAAAAGAAGGATATTAGTGGCGATAATTGCAATGAGATAGTAGGTAAATGCAACGACGCCTGACCGGATCGTTGCAATAGCCTGAGAGTGAATGCATATACTGGACCGATCCGAGGGTCGAGGGAGGCGCGAATGCCGGGCGGAAGGCTGACGCATGAGGACCGACGGCGGATCCGCGCGGGACTCGCCGGGGGAGTGGGGTACGCGGAGATCGCCAGGGAGCTGGAGAGACCGACGTCCACCGTGACCCGCGAAGTCGCCCGCAACGGGGGACCCGAGGGCTATCGGGCCGACGACGCGCACGAGGCGTCGAAGCGGCGCGCCCGGCGGCACGGGAGCCGTGCCGCGACCGCCGCCGCCCCGCCGCCCCCGACCGGTTCCTACGGCCGCGACCCCGACGCCGTCCGGGACTTCGCCGAGGAGTTCGCCGCGCTGATGGTCGCCACCGGCCTGCCGCGCATGGCGGCCAGGGTCCTCGCCCGTCTCGTCACCACGGACTCGGGGGTGCTGACCGCCGCCGAGCTGGTGCGCGGGCTGAAGGTCAGCCCCGCCTCGGTGTCCAAGGCCGTCGGATATCTCGAAGGCCTCGAAGTGGTCCGGCGCGAGCGCGAGAACCGCCGGCGGCGCGAACGCTATGTCATCGACGACGGCGTCTGGCTCCGGGCCTGGCTGACCAGCGCCCGGACGAACGCGATGTGGGCCGATGCCGCCCGGCGGGGCGCGGACCTCCTCGACGCCGCCACCCCCGCCGGGGCCCGGCTGGCCGAGATGGGCGGATTCTTCGCCCGGCTCAGCGACGACATGTCCGGCGGCCCGGCCGACCCGGCCGCCGCCGACGACGCCCGGACGGTGCTCGCCGCGCTGGTGACGGTGCGCGTCCCCCTCTCCCCGGAAGAACTCGCCACCGCACTGGACTGGCCCGCTCCCCGGATCCGCCGGGCCCTGGACGCGGCCGAGCGGGATCCGCACGCCACCGACCCCGTCACCCTGCGGCGATCCGCCTCCGGCGCCCTCACCGCCACCGCGACCCCCGGCCGCCTCACCGCCGTCCAGAGCGAGGCCCTGTCCCGCTGTCGGTCCTCGCGCCAGGAGTCCCAGGAGTCCCAGTAGTCCTGACAAACACGATAAACACGACAAACACCAGGCTCCGCCGGGCGGGCGGAATTATCACGCGGTGCACGTACAACCTTGTGAGGTGCTGATCGGTCTCCCCATCGACCACTTCCGTGGTCGTACCAACGAGGAGACCGTCATTTCCGCCATACGTAAATCCCTGACCGCCGCCGCTGTCGTCACCCTGGTCGTGACGGGCGCAGCCGCGTGCGGAACGGTGGAGAACCTCTCCGCCGGGCAGAAGCTGGACCGGGCGTTCGAGAAGCTCGGCAAGGAGAAGTCGATCTCGCTGGAGCTCGATCTGGACGCCGACGCCCAGACGCTCACAGCCCTGGGCGCGGAGAGCTCCGGGCCCGGCGAGAAGATGCCCAAGGAGGTCGCCGAGGCGTTCAGCGGCGGAAAGATCTCCCTCTCCGTCGAGTCGAAGAAGCCGCTCGCCGACTCGGGCGAGAAGGACCTCACCGGTATGGCGATGAAGTTCAGCACTCCGGAGGGCGATGCCGCCGAGTACCGGCTCGTCGGCGATCACGTCTACTTCCGCCTCGACGCGAAGGTGGTCGCCGGGCTGATGGGGCAGCCCGCGCCGGCCGAGGACGAACTGCCCGAGAGCGCCGGACCGCTCAAGAGCCTGCTGTCGGGCGACTGGGTGAAGTTCTCGGCCAAGGAGGCCCGGCAGGCCGCCGAGGAGATGAGCAAGGGTCTGGACGAGGCCGGCGCCGAGCCCTCGGCGGAGCCCAGCCTCGACGCCGCGACGCAGAAGAAGGTCGTCGACGCGCTGAGCAAGGCCATCGCCCGGGAGACGGAGTTCAGCACCGCCGAGGGCAAGGACGGCACCGAGCGGATCACGGCCACCGCCTCGCTCCGGTCTCTCGTCACCGAGCTGATCGACACCCTTCGTCCGCTGGTGAAGGACCTGCCGCAGGGCGCGGACCTCCTGCCGGCGGCCAAGGACCTCAAGGAGCTGCCGAACAGCAAGGCCAAGGCCGATTTCACCCTCAAGAACGGCTCGCTGAACGAGGTCTCCGTCGACCTGGCCGCGCTGGCGGAGAAGAAGAGCGCCGGAAAGATCGCGCTGGTTCTGCGCCTGGGCGGGGGCGACAAGCCCGAGGCCCCCGCCGGTGCCTCCGAGGTCACGATGGACGAGCTGATCGAGGGCTTCTTCGGCGGTCCGCCGGAGAAGATGTTCTCGGACGAAGAGCTTCCCCCGGAGATGCGGGGCTGATTCCCCCGCGACGGTTCGTCCCCGCGCCCCCGGGCCCGCCCGCTCGGCCGGTCCGGGGGGGGGGGGCGGACGGGCCGCCTGGCCCCACCCGGCCTCATTGTCGGGGTATTGCTGGAATATTGGGGTCCTGGGGCGGGCCGGAGCGGGGCGGAGCGGGGCGTACCGGACGTCACTACGTTGGCCTCGTCACCGACAGAAAGCGAGACCGGCATGTCCGTAACCGACCAGTACCTCGCCAACAACAAGAAGTACGCGACGACCTTCGAGGGACCGCTGCCCCTCCCGCCGTCCTCCCGGGTCGCCGTGGTCGCCTGCATGGACGCCCGGCTCAACGTCTACGGCATCCTCGGTCTCCAGGACGGTGAGGCGCATGTCATCCGCAACGCCGGCGGGGTGATCACCGACGACGAGATCAGGTCGCTCGCGATCAGCCAGCGTCTGCTCGGCACCCGCGAGATCATCCTCATCCACCACACCGACTGCGGAATGCTGACGTTCACCGACGAGGCGTTCGCCCAGCAGATCGAGGAGGAGACCGGTGTCAGGCCGCCCTGGGCGGCCGAGGCGTTCCCCGAACTCCACGACGATGTGCGCGAGTCGCTCCGGCGCATCAGGACGAGCGCCTTCGTGCCGCACACCGACTCGGTGCGCGGCTTCGTCTTCGACGTGGCCACCGGCCTGCTCGGTGAAGTGACCTGACCCCTTCTCCGTCCGCCGCCCGTGACCCGCGCCGCCGGTGCGCGGGCCGGGCGTGCTCCTTCAGGGCCTGAGAACGGCTGAGGGAAGCTCTCCCTCGTGGGCCTGCCGCGCCCGTTCCGCGAACATCTTCGCCAGTGCCGTCAGCTCCGCGTCGGTACGGCGCGGCCGGTCGGCGCCGGTGTCCGCCCTGATCGAGAGCAGGGTGGGGCCGACCCGGATCTGGATGTTCGAGCCGTAACCGGTCTCGTGCTCGCCGCGCAGCGCGTCGCGCCGGTCCCCCGGGGTGCCGATCGAGGCCTTCTCCGCCGGGGACAGCCAGCCCTTGGAGGCGTCCTTCCAGAGGAAGGGGTACGCGTCCGACGCGGCGTCGGTGTCCTTGTGGGCGAAGACCTTGAACTCGACCCGCCCCTCACCGTCCTTCTCCAGAACGGCTGTTCCGACGTGCCGCGCCGCCATGCACTCCTTGGCCGTGCCGCCCGGACACGCCCGCTCGGTATGGCCCTCGCTCAGATCCAGGACCGCCGAGCTGACGGCCTTCCACCGGGGAAGGTCTCCCGCCCGGGGCAGTACGGCCTTGACCTCCGCCGGAGTGAGCGCGGCGGCCGGTGCCCGCTCACCCTCGGCCGGTGCGCCGCGCTCCTTCCCCGTACTGTCGCCGCCCTCGCCGCAGCCCGTCAGCAGCAGCGACGCCGCCGCGAGCGACATCGCGACCGCCGTGTGCCGTACGCGGAATCGGATCGTCATCTTCCCCCCTGCGCTTGATCGTTCGGTCATACGGACGATCTGTCCGCCCTCGCGGTTGCACCGGCGTCACGGGTTCTGCCCGGAGAAGCGCGCCCGCCGCCGGGGGAGTGGGGAGCGCGCGCCGAGTGGACTGTCAGTGGCGGCTGCGATCCTGGTGAACATGGACGAGCAGTTGATGCGGGGCCGGGTCTACGGCTCCGACCACGACGACCCCGACCCGGGCCCCCGGCCGGGCCGCGACTACGCGGAGCTGGTGGGAGGTCCGCTCGACGGCCTGCTGCTGGATGTGACCGGCTGGACGGCCCACAGGCTGGCCGAGGAGACCGCGCTTCCCACGGAGATAGGCCGCTACGGCCCCGGCGGCCGCTCGGTCTACGCCCCGAGACCCTCTGCCCCCGGAAAGCGGGACTGGCGGCACGACACCCCCTGACCCCGCCGCGCACCTGCCCACACCCGGCCGGGTCCGGAGAGACCATGAGGGTGTACTGGCAGTACACCCTCATGGTCTGTACTGTTGATTCATGCCTCTTCCCCGCTTTCACCGGCTGCCCCCCGAGCGCCAGATGTACATCCTGGACGTCGCGCGGCACCACTTCGCCGAACACGGACCGGAAGCCGCTTCCTACAACAAGATCATTGAGGCGGTGGGCTTCTCGAAGACCGCCGCCTACCAGTACTTCGACGGCCGGGACGATCTGCTGTCGGCCGTTCTCGACGCGGTGCGCGAGCGGCTCTCCGGCGCGCTGGGCCCCTGGACGGAGGCCCGCCGTGCCGAGGAGTTCTGGAGCCGGCTCGAACAGGGATCGTGGGCGCTGATCTCGCATCTGCACACACATCCGGAGGATCTGGCGCTCGCCGTCGCGGCGCTCGGAAAGGGAGGCGACGAGGAGTACCTCACCTGGTTCACGGCCGTGGTGGCGAACGGGCAGCGGCTGGGCGTCATCCGCACCGACATCGACCGTGATCTGCTGGTCGCGGTGACCGCCGCCGTCTTCCAGGCCGCGGACGCGCGGACACTGGCCCGCCTCCGCGCGTCCGACGACGCCGAGCCGACGGACCTTCAGCTGTGGAGCCTGCTGCGCGGGCTGTGGAGTACGCCCGACGGCCGGGAATCGGACGGCGGACACGACGGAGACCGGAAGGGCGGGGACCTTGCGCACTGATCTGAACGTCGACTGGGAGATACCCCCGACCCCGGCCGGCTGGCCGGGGCGGCTGGAGCGGTTCATGGGGCCGGGCAAGTCCCGCTCCGAGTCCGCCGTGGAGAACGCGGGTCTGATCGGCTGCGCCGCCGTGCTGGCCGCCGGGATCTGGTCGAGCGGGGCCCATCGCGACTGGTCCGCGCTGGAGCTGACGATCGTCGTCCTGGCCGGTCTCGATCTCATCGGCGGCGTCCTCACCAACGCCACCAACGCCGCCAAGCGCTGGTACCACCGTCAGGACCCCGGGACCAGACGCGCCCGGCTCACCTTCGTCGGCGCGCATCTGCTGCATCTGGGGGCCATGGGGCTGATCGTCCTCCCCCGGGACTGGACCTGGACCCTCGCCAACTCCGCGCTCCTGCTCGCCGGCGCGGTCGCCGTGGAGTTCACCGCCCTGCATCTCAAACGCCCGCTGGCGATGGCCGTCCTCATGACCGCCGTCCTGGTCAATCTGTTCTGGCTGGAGACACCCGTGGCGCTCGCCTGGTTCGCCCCCCTGTTCTTCCTGAAACTCCTCGTCTGCCACCTCGTCCCCGAAGCACCCCTGAAGCGGCGGAGTCACCGTGCCTGACGCTATCGACCTGTGGGAGATCGACGACCGGCCCGATTCCGAGGCCTGCGCGCGGGTGCTGACCGACGCCTTCGCCCGTGAACCGGCCGCCTCCTGGATCTGCGGCGAGTCCGGGGCCGTACGGCGGCACTGGTTCGCCGCCACCCTGCGCACCCAGGCGGCTCTTCCCGGGGCCCGCCGCTACACCCTGGCCGGGCCCGGCGAACGGCCCCTCGGGGCCGCCGTCCTCACCCCGCCCGCCTCCGCGCCCTCGCCCCTCGCACAGGCCCGGTGGGCGGTCGGCACCCTCGCCCACTGCGGACCGGGGGCCTGTGCGCGAACCCTGCGCTATCTCCGCGCGGCCGAGGCCCGGACGCCGGAGGGGGCCTGGACGCTGGAGTTCCTCGGAGTCGTCCCCGCCGCCCGGGGTCTCGGAGCCGGAAGGCGGCTGCTGGACCGTCTCCTCGCCGACACGCCCGCCGCGGACGGCGTCTTCCTCAGCACGGCCGACCCGGGGAATGTGCCGCTCTACCGGCGCTTCGGGTTCACCGTCCTGCGGCGCGTCCCCCTGGGACCCCTGGGTGTCGTCGCCATGTACCGGCCGCCCGCCGCCGGGCGGTGACCCGGCGCGGCGCGGCGAGCGGCCGGCCGGCTCACACCGGGTTCGCCACCGGCCCCGGACCCGGTGCCGGAGCCCCACCCTCCTCGGGCCGGTCCGCCGTCTCACGGAGTGCCAGGACCGCCTGGATCAGCCCCGTGAAGAGAGGATGGGGCCGAGTGGGACGGGAGCGGAGTTCGGGGTGGGCCTGGGTTCCGACCAGATAGGGGTGGGCCTCGCGCGGATACTCCACGTACTCCACGAGCGTGTTGTCCGGCGAGGTGCCGGAGAACACCAGACCGGCCTTCCTCTCCAGCTCGCCGCGGTAGGAGTTGTTGACCTCGTACCGATGCCGGTGCCGTTCCTCCACACAGGGCCGGTCGCCGTGGACGGACCGTACGATCGAACCCGCGGCGAGCGTGGCCGGGTACAGCCCGAGCCGCATGGTGCCGCCCAGGTCGCCGTCCCCCGCCACGATGTCCGACTGCTCGGCCATGGTGGAGATCACCGGCTCCGCCGCCCCCGCGTCGAACTCGGTGGAGTTCGCCTTCTCGATCCCGGCCAGGTTCCGGGCGGCCTCGATCACGATGCACTGGAGTCCCAGGCAGAGGCCGAGAAGCGGAATGAGGTTCTCACGGGCGTGGGTGATGGCGCCGATCTTGCCGTCGACCCCCCGCTCCCCGAACCCTCCGGGTATCACCACCGCGTCCACATCGCCCAGCTCCCGGGCGGCGCCCTCCGGAGTCTCGCACTCCTCGGAGGCCACCCACTTGATCCGGGTCCGCGCGCTGTTGGCGAAGCCGCCGGCGCGAATGGCCTCGGTCACCGAGAGATAGGCGTCCGGCAGGTCGATGTACTTGCCGACCAGCGCCACCGTGACCTCGTGGTCCGGCCGGTGCACCCGGCGCAGCAGATCGTCCCACTGACGCCAGTCCACGTCCCGGAACGGCAGGTCCAGCTTGCGGACCACATAGGCGTCCAGGCCCTCCGAGTGCAGCACCTTGGGAATGTCGTAGATCGACTTCGCGTCGATCGCGGCGACCACCGCGGCCTGGTCGACGTCGCACATCGACGAGACCTTTCGTTTCACCGCGATCGGCACCTCCCGGTCCGCCCTGAGCACGATCGCGTCCGGCTGGATGCCGATGTTGCGCAGCGCGGCGACCGAATGCTGGGTGGGTTTGGTCTTCAGCTCGCCCGACGGACCGATGTACGGGAGCAGGGAGATGTGCACGACGAAGACATTCTCCCGGCCGACCTCACGGCGGACCTGCCGGATCGCCTCCAGGAAGGGCAGGGACTCGATGTCGCCGACGGTGCCTCCGACTTCGGTGATCACCACGTCGATGTCGTCGGTGGCCAGCCGCCGGATCCGGCTCTTGATCTCATTGGTGATGTGGGGAATGACCTGCACGGTGTCGCCCAGATACGCCCCGCGCCGTTCCTCGGCGATCACCGTCGAGTACACCTGGCCCGTGGTGACGTTCGCCGAGGCGTCCAGATCCTCGTCGAGGAAACGCTCGTAGTGCCCGATGTCCAGATCCGTCTCGGCACCGTCGTTCGTGACGAACACCTCCCCGTGCTGGAACGGGTTCATCGTGCCCGGATCGACATTCAGATAAGGGTCCAGCTTCTGCATCGTCACCCGCAGCCCCCGCGCCTTGAGCAGGACTCCCAGGCTGGAGGCGGTGAGGCCCTTGCCCAAGGAGGAGGCGACACCTCCGGTGACGAAGATGTGCTTGGTCGGTTCGGTACGGCCCATGTCTGGTCAGCTCCTGTGGGAACGGTGGTGGCGGCCCCGGTCCCGACGCGCGGCGCGATGGCGTGCTTCTGGAGTGGACTTCGGTCCGGGGCGCGGGTCGGTATTCGGTCCTGCGGCAGGTGCGCATAAGGCGAAGAGGCCTGCCCGGGCGGCGGGTTCGTCGGTCGGCCCGGGCGGAGAACGTAGGCGTTCGCGCAGAGAGGCTACCCGGCGATTCGGGGACGCCACGGGGAAAACGAGCCGTTTACGGGTTCGGCGGCGTGATCCACTCCTTCCTGGCAGGGGATTCGGCTGCTTTCCGTTCACGGAATCTTAATTCTCGGAGACTTCGGAATCTGCGGAGTGGCTGGATCGCGCTGGACGATGGCTGGCTCGATTTTCGCCGAAGGGAAGCGGGGTGTGTCATTCCGCAGCACTCGCCCGGATGAGAACGGCGAGCTGAGAGCCGGTGTTCCGGCCGGCGGCGACCATGCGATCTCTCCTGTGTCCGCGTGCGGGAACCGGTGTCCCATGGCGGGATCCTTCCGCGAGATTCTCGCCATCGGAAAATGATCTATTGGCATATCTGTTCCGACCGTGCATGCTTGTTGTCGTCCGGAGGGGTCCTCCGGGTGGATGGAGGCAGACCCCTTGGAAGGCCAGGGGGTCAGTTGCTCTTTCCTGTTCTCAGCGCCTGTCGCATCACCTTTTCAGTACAAGGGAATCCTCTGGTGCCACTGTCTGTCGGAGCAGTGGCGCGTGCTCGATGAGTGGGGAGAAAATGCCTACGGACAACGCGCCAAAGGTCTTAGGAGAGCAGGCCTCAGCGCCCTTCCGGTCCGTGCTCGGGAACTTCTGTTCCGGTGTCACGGTTGTCACCGCCCAAAGCCCCGATGGGCCGGTTGGATTTACTTGTCAGGCATTCTCGTCGCTCTCTCTGGACCCGCCGCGGGTCATGCTGGGCGTCAGCCGCACCTCGACCACCTGGCCGGTGATCAGCGAGCTCCGGCACTTCGGCGTCAACATCCTCGCGGAGGATCAGCGGCGGCTGAGCGAGGGGTTCGCGCGCTCCGGAGGGGACAAGTTCGACGGCGTCCCCTGGGACCGCTCGCCGGGCGGATCCCCGCTGCTCGCCGGCGCGTCCGCGTGGATCGAGTGCGAGCTGAACGCCGAGTACCCCGGCGGTGACCATGTGATCGTGGTCGGGGACGTCCGCTGGCTGCGCGCGGGTCTGTCCGAACGGCCGCTGCTGTATCACCGGGGCCGCTACGCCGGTCTTCGCGCCACCGGCTGACCGCTCCTCCCTCCCCCCCCCGCCACCGCCCGGTCCCGCCATCGGCCCGACCGGCCCCGAGCGATCCCGATCACCCGTCGCCCGCCCCGCGCGGGCCGTCTCCCCCTTCACCGGCGCCGGCCCGTCCGGCCGTCCGCCCCGTACCAGGCAATCGATCAGCCATCTCGTCGCCTCCGAGCGCCCTCACGGCGCTTTCCCCGAGGCGAACGAGCCGTGCCGCACGCCGCCGTGGCGCGTCGCGGAACACTGAGGAGAGTTCATATGTCGACCACCGCCCTTCCGTCCGGACTGCTCACCGGCCTCGACGTCTTCGTCGGGGGCCCGATCCAGCACGCCATCCTCCCCAATGGATTCGTCCACCAGCTCCAGGACGCCATCCAGACGGCGATCTCCGTCGCCGAGGAGAACGGCGCCACCACCTTCTCCGCCCACCGCGTGGAGGAGTTCGGCGCGCAGACCGCCGCCTTCACCCCCGAGCAGGTCTCCGTCCGGGACTTCCGCTGGATGCGCAAGTGCGATGTCTTTGTCCCGGTCCTGCCCGTCCTGGAGGATCTGACGCTGCGCCGCACCGACGGCACCCATGTGGAGCTGGGGTGGGCGACCGCCCTCGGCCGCCCGATCGTGATGATCACCAAGCAGCCGTTCGTCGAGTCCGCGAGCCACCTCCTCAAGGGCCTGCACCGGGTCGGCTCCGTACGGACCATCGACTTCGACGAGTTCCTCGACAAGCCCAGCCTGCTGACCGAGGCCATCCTCGCCGCCACCGAGCGGCAGCGCGAAGCCGTCAACGCCGGCTTCGTCGCCTGACCTTCCCCGGAGAACTCCCGGCCCATCGATCGCCCACCCCCACCGGAGGACCGTGTGTCCGACCTGTCCATATTGGGCATACCCATAGCCAATCCTGTGATCGTCGGTTCCGGGCTTCTGACCGATCAGGAGCGCAATATCCGCAAACTGATCGAGACGGGCGCGGGAGCCGTCGTCACCAAGACCATCCATCCGAGCCCGCCCGCCGGACTGGACGAACGCATCCTCCGGCTCCCGGTCGGGATGCTCAACAGCACCACCTACTCCAAGCGCTCGGTCGCCCACTGGCTGGGAGTGCTGCGCTCGTTCGCGGACGACGGGCTGCCGGTGATCGCCTCGATCCACGCCGACAGCCCGGCCGAACTCGCCGTCCTCGCCGCCGAGGTGCAGAGCACCGGCTGCCGCGCGCTCGAACTCGGCATCTCCTGCCTCAACGAGGAGTCCGGGCTCCCGGACGACAACGCGGACCGGGTGTACTCGTACACCTCCGAGGTCCGGACCCGCACCTCGCTGCCCGTCTCGGTCAAACTCGCCATCGGGGAGGGTCTGGAGGACCGGGTACGGGCCGCCATCGCCGGCGGCGCGGACGCCGTCACCCTCAGCGACACCATCTCCGGGGCCGCGGTGGCCCCGGAGAGCGGCGAGCTGGAACTCGGCGGGGTGTACGGCTACTCGGGGCCCGGGATCAAACCACTGGTGCTCGCGGCGATCTGGCGGCTGCGCCGCCGCCGGTTCACCCTCCCGATCATGGGGGTCGGCGGTATCGCCTCCGGCCGCGACGTCGCCGACTATCTCCAGGTCGGCGCGGACGTGACCCAGGTGTACACCGCCCTGCACACCGACATGTACACCACCTTGGACCGGATCGTCACCGAGGCCGCGGCGATCACCGCGGTGCCGCAGGAGGCGCCGGTATGACCGGCCCGCGCCAAGGCCCCCGCTTCTACGCGGACCTGACCAGCGCCGAGACGCCCGGCGCTCTGGGCGGTCAGACCGTCCTGTGGCCGGTCGGAGCCACCGAACAGCACGGGCCGCATCTGCCGCTCTCCGTCGACTCCGTGCTCGCCGAGGAGTTCGCCCGCGCGATCGCCGGGGAGCTGGACGGCTTCGTCCTCCCCGTGCAGCCGGTGGCGGCCCGCTCGCTGCCCCAGAGCGGCGGAGGGCTGTCCTTCCCCGGCACACTGCACGTCAACGGCGACACCCTCGTCCGGTTCCTGCGCGAGGCCCTCCTCTCGCTCACCGGTCTGCCCTTCTCGCGGCTGCTGGTGGTCAACGGCCACTTCGAGAACGAGCCGTTCATCTTTGAAGCGCTGGACCAGGTGCGTCAGCAGGGCGGGTTCGAGGGCAAGGAGGTGCTCGCCTTCAGCTGGTGGAGCCTGGTCCAGGAATCCTGGCTGCGGGCCGAACTGCCCGAATTCCCCGGCTGGCACGCCGAGCACGCGGGGGTCACCGAGACCAGTCTGATGCTGTACCTCCGGCCCGATCTGGTACGGGAGGCCAGGCCGGGCCATGACAGACCGCCGCGCAACGGCGTCTATCTGCACCCGATCGACGTCGCCCGGACCACCAACGAGGGCGTGCTGTCCTCCACGAGCGGCTCCAGCGCGGCTCTCGGCGAGAAACTCTTCCGCCATGTGGTCGCCGAGGCCGCCGCCCTGGTCCGGGGCGGCGAGGGGCTGCTCACCCGCGACCGGCCGGACCATCGGGCAGAAGCCCCCGGCGCCGTACCGTCCACCACCGCCAGGACCGAGGGGTCAGAGACATCATGAGCCGCCCGTTCCACCTCGCTTTCATCTTCAACTTCACCCCGGACGACTGGCAGGGCCCCTTCGGTTCGGGGGGCACGCCGTGGGACGGGAAGTTCCACACCGAGGTCGCCCAGGCACTGGAACGCGCCTGCTTCGACTACGTCATCATCGAGGACAAGCTGATGGTGCCGGAGAGCTACGGCGGCTCCGCCGAGGCCGTGCTCAAGCAGGCCATGGTCGCGCCCAAGCACGACCCGGTGCCGCTGGCGGTCGCGATGGGGCTGGCGACACAGCATCTCGGCATCGTCGCCACCCTGTCCACGATGGCCTATCCGCCCTTCATGACCGCGAGGCTCTCCTCCACCATGGACAGCATGCTGGGCGGGCGGTTCGGCTGGAACATCGTCACCAGCGCCGAGGACCTGGCCGCGCAGAACTTCGGCATGGACGTGCTGCCGCCGCGCGATGTGCGGTACGAGATGGCCGACGAGTACGTGGACGTGGTCAAGCAGCTCTTCGACTCCTGGGACAAGGACGCGGTCGTCATCGACCGGGAGAAGGGCGTCTACGCCGACCACACCAAGGTCCGCCCGGTCCACTTCAAGGGCAAGCACTTCTCGGTGCGCGGCCCGCTGAACACCGTGCCCTCGCCGCAGCACCGCCCCGCGTTCGTCCAGGCGGGCGCGTCACCGCGCGGCCAGCGGTTCGCCGCCCGCAACGCCGACTCGATCATCGCGATCGGCAGCGGGGTCGAGAGCATGCGGGAGTTCCGCGAGAACGTCCGCCGGTACGCGGCCGAGGCCGGCCGGGACCCCGACGAGATCAAGGTGCTCTTCTGCGTCACGCCCACCCTGGGGGAGACCCTGGAGGAGGCCGAGGCCAAGCAGGCCCGGATGGTCGCGTCACCGAGGTTCACCCAGAACATCCTGGCCCAGATCTCCTCCCTGACGGAGATCGACTTCATGCGGTTCGAGCTGGACGAGCCGCTGCCGCACAAGCTCACCACCAACGGCGAGCAGGGATCGCTGGACAAGTTCCAGCAGTGGGGCAGCGGCAAGACCCTGCGTCAGCTGGCGGTGGACGGAGCGGGCGGCCTGGTCTCCTCGGTCGAGCTGATCGGCACTCCGGACCAGGTCGCCGAACGGATGGGCGAGATCATGGAGGAGGTCGGCGGCGACGGCTTCATGATCACCACGCCGCTGCTCCGGCTCAACCGGCGCTACATCACGGAGGTCGCGGACGGTCTCGTACCCGCTCTCCAGCGCCGTGGCCTGACCCGCTCGGTGTACACGCCCGGCGCGACCCTGCGGGAGAACCTCAGGGAGTTCTGACCGCTCGCGGGCGGGAGGCCCCTCGCCGCCGCGGAGAGCCGGCGACCGCCTCCCGCCCCCACCCCGTCCACCACGGAGGAACAGAGATGACGCACGCCCCCGCCACCGGGCTCGCCCTGGACGCCGCCGCCCAGAACCTGCTCTTCAAAGAGGCGTACACGACCAAGGCCTTCGCCCAGGACCCCGTCCCCGAAGAGACGATCCAGGCCGTCCACGACCTGGTCAAGTACGGTCCGACGGCCTTCAACCAGCAGCCGCTGCGCGTCGTTCTCGTACGCTCGGACGAGGCGCGGGAGCGGCTGCTCGGCCATCTGTCGCGGGGCAACCGCGCCCAGTCCGAGACCGCCCCGCTCATCGCGGTCCTGGGCGCCGACCACGACTTCCACACCGAACTCCCCGAGCAGTTCCCGGCCTTCCCCGAGGCCGCGACACGCTTCTACGGGGATCCCGCCGTACGGGAGCGCTCCGCCGTGTTCAACGGAGCGCTGCAAGCGGCGTACTTCCTCATCGGGGTCCGGGCGGCCGGACTCGCCGCCGGACCGATGACCGGGTACGACGCCGAGGGCGTGACGAAGGAATTCTTCCCCGGCGGCGGCCACACCGTGCTCGCGGTCGTCAACATCGGTCTCCCGGCCGAGGGCGGCGCGCCCTCGCGCGGGCCGAGGCTGGGTTATGAGACGGTCTTCTCCACCAGATGACCGGTCTTCTCCGCCGGCTGGTCGGAGCCCTGCCCGACAGGCGGCCGCAGCGCGCTCGGCGGCCTCCCGTGGGCGTCCAGATACCAGCGGCCCCAGGAGTCCAGCATGCCCGCTATGGAGTCGAGGCCCCGGCCGGTCTCGGTCAGCGCGTACTCCACCCGTGGCGGCACCTCGCGGTAGACCGTGCGCTCGACCAGCCCGTCGGCCTCCATCTCGCGCAGCTGGCGGGTGAGCATCCGCGCGGTGATGCGCGGCATGCCGCGCTTCAGCTCGCTGAACCGCTGTGTGCCGCACAGCAGCTGCTTGAGGATCGCCAGCTTCCAGCGGCCGCCGAGCACCTCCATCGCGATCTCGATCGCACAGTAGTCCGGCGTGTCGTCGACAGTGCTCCGCATCAACGCCTCCCCTCGGTATACAGATTGGCACTATGGCACATGAATGACCGTACTTGCCAAGGCGATAGCCAGCGCACGATAGTGCTGCCATGACCAACAGCACAGCATCGTTACGCTCCTCCCCACCGCCTGCCGAGAGGACCGCGAAACAGCGCTGGCTGGTGCTGGCCGTGGTCTCCACCAGCCTCCTGCTGTGCGGGATCGACCTGACCGTGCTCCACGCGGCGGTGCCGAGCATGAGCACCGAGCTGCACCCGAGCAGCAGCGAACTGCTGTGGATCGTCGACATCTACTCGCTCACCCTCGCCGCGCTCCTGGTGACCTTCGGGACGCTGGGGGACCGGATCGGACGCAAGCGGATGGTGCTGAGCGGCTTCGCGCTGTTCGGACTGGCCTCCGCCGCCGCCGGCCTCTCCTCCACCACCTCACAGCTGATCGCCTCGCGGGTGCTCCTCGGCGTCGGCGCGGCGATGATCATGGCGTCCACCGTCGCGATCATCCGGGTCGTCTTCACCGACGACCGCGAGCGCGCCCTCGCCATCGGCGTCTGGACGGCCGCCCACAGCGTGGGCGCGACCCTCGGCCCGCTGGTGGGCGGACTCCTCACCGAGCAGTGGGGATGGGGGGCCGCCTTCCTGGTCAATGTGCCGATCGCCCTGATAATCCTCGTCGTCGGCGCCTATGTCATCCCCGAGTCCCGCAACCCCCGGCCCCGGCAGTGGGACCTCGCCAGCGTGGCCCTCTCCGTCACCGGTCTGGCCGGTGTGGTGTACGCCCTCAAGCAGGGAGGCGAGCACGCCGGCGTCGACACGGTGATCGTCCTCACGGCGGTCGGCGGCGCGGCCCTGCTCTATGTCTTCGTCCGCCGACAGCGCAGGCTCACCGAACCCCTCCTGGACTTCGGACTCTTCTCCGACCGCCGCTTCGCCGCCGCCACACTGTGCGTCATCGGATGCTTCGGCAGCTATGTCGCGCTGCTGTTCTTCCTCACCCAGTGGCTCCAGAACGTCGGCGGATTCTCCCCGGTCGCCGCCGGCCTCGCACTGATGCCGCTCGCCGCCGCCAACGCCGTCGGCGCGACCACCGCGCCCTGGCTCTCGGCCCGCTGGGGCAACCGCTGGGTGCTCACCGCGGCCCTCGGCGTCTTCGCCCTCGCCATGCTGTTCATGGCGCTGGTCGGCGACACCGGAGCGTACCCCCTGCTCATCGCGCCCCTCGTGGTCGCCGGGTACGGGGCAGGCATCGTGATGACGCTGGGCGCGGACTCCATCATGTCCGCCGCCGACCCGGACCGCTCGGGCGAGGCCGCCGCCATCCAGGAGACCTCCTTCGAGCTGGGAGCCGGTCTCGGCGTCGCCGTCCTCGGCACCACGCTGACCGCGAGTTACCGGCTCGCGATGCCGGACACCCCGGGCCTGAGCGAGTCGGACCGCGATGTGGTCAAGGAATCCTTCTCCTCGGCCGAGGAACTCGCCGAGAAGCTCGAACCGCAGGCCGTCGCCCAGGTCGTCGACGCGGCCAGGGTCGCCTACGACCAGGGCTTCACCACGGTCGCCGTGTTCGCAGCGATCGGACTGACCGGCACCGCGGTCATCGCCGCCGTACTGCTGCGCCCGCGCCCCGCCGACGGCTGACCATACCTCCCGGTCCGTCCCGCGTCCCCCCGCGGGACGGACCGCCCGCGTCGGGGAGACTGCCGTGATGACCGACGAACAGAGGATTACCGGCGCGAACCCCCGGACCGGCATGTCCGGCAGCGAGTGGCAGAAGCACCGGCCCGCCGTCTTCGGCGTGGCGTACCGGCTGCTGGGCAGCGTCGCGGACGCCGAGGACGTGGTCCAGGACGTCTGGCTGCGCACCACGCGCACCCGGTCGGAGGACATCGCCGACCACCGCGCCTGGCTGGTGACCGTCGCGGCGCGCCGCGCGTACGACATCCTCAGATCGGCCCGCGTGCGCCGCGAGGAGTACGTGGGGCCCTGGCTGCCCGAACCGCTGCTGACCGGCCCCGACGCCTCGGAACCGGTACTCGTCGACGAGTCCGTCGGCGCGGCCATGATGCTGGTGATGGAGGAGCTGAGCCCGCCGGAGCGGGTCGCCTTCGTCCTGCGGGACGTGTTCCGGCTGGAGACGGCGGTGATCGCCACCGTGCTGGACCGCTCTCCCGCCGCCACCCGCCAGCTCGCCTCCCGCGCCCGGCGCGCGATCGCCAGAGCAGGCGCGGCCGGCGCGGCAGACGACGAGAGCCCCGGGGCCTCGCGCGCCGAGCGCGAGCGGGTCCTGCTGGCCTTCCGCGCGGCGTACGAGGCCGGCGACCTCAAGGCGCTGGTGCGCCTCCTCCACCCGGACGCGGTCCTGCTCACCGACGGCGGCGGCGAGGTCTTCGCGGCCCGCAAACCGATCACGGGCGGCCGCCGCGTCGCCGAGGTCCTCCTCCGCGTGGCCCGCAAACGGAGGTCGGAGACGACCCTCGTCCCGGTGGAGGTCGGCGGCGAACCCGCGCTGCTGCGCCGCCGTGCCGACGGCGTCACGCACTCCGTCGACACCATGCTGGTCCGGGACGGCCTGATCGTCGCGTACTGGCGGCAGCTCACCCCCTCGAAACTCACCCATGTCCGACAGCGCGCGGCTGTCACACCGGGGTGGGCTGTCTCGTCCACCTGGTGAGAACCGAGGAGCCGCACAAAGACCGAGGACCCGCGGCTCCGCACCACCTGATCGAACGAGGAGTACCGATGGCACGCATGGATCTCAGCACCGCGGCCCCCGACCCGTACAAGGCGCTCATCCAGACCGACGGCGCGATCCGCGGGGGACCGCTCGACGCGACGGTGCGCGAGCTGGTGAAGATCCGCGCCTCGCAGCTCAACGGATGCGTGTACTGCGTGGACAAGCACTCGCGCGAGGCGCGCGAGCTGGGCGAGAGCCAGAACAGGCTGGACCAGCTTCCGGTGTGGGAGGAATCGGAGCTGTTCGACGGCAGGGAGCGCGCCGCCCTCGCCTACACCCACACCGTCACCCGCCTCACCCCGGTCGACGACCGGCTGTGGCACGAGGTGTGCGAGCACTTCCCCGACGAGGCCGAGCGCGGGCACCTGGTGCTCCAGGTCGCCCTGATCAACGCCCTCAACCGGCTCGGAGTGCCCCTGGAGATGAGGCCCGCCGCCCGCCGGGGCTGAACCCTTACGCACCCGCCCGGCCCGGCCGCCCCGCGCGGCGGCCGGGCCGGACGGGACCGCACCATGGACCCCATGAGAGAAGAGAGACACCTGCGCGCCCCCGGCCCCAGGCTGATCCTGCTGTGCGGTCTGCCCGGGTCGGGCAAGACCACCCTGGCCCGGCAGCTCGCCGAGACCCTGCCCGCCGTACGCCTCTGCCCCGACGAATGGCTCACCGGCCTGGGCTTCGACCTCTTCGACGCCCCGGCCCGGGACCGGGTCGAGCGCCGCCTCTGGGCCCATGCCCAGGACCTTCTCGCCGCGGGCGCGGTGGTGATTCTGGAGAACGGGTTCTGGGACCGCGCGGAGCGGGACGAGAAGCGCCTCCGCGCCCGTGAACTCGGCGCGGCCGTGGAACTGCGCCATCTCGCCGTCCCCATGGAGGAACTGCGCCGCCGCACAGCCCTGCGGAACAGCCGCCCGGGGGAGGCGGTCATCACCCCCGAGCTGCTGTCCGCGTACGAGGCGGAGTTCGAGGCCCCCGCCGAGTCCGAACACGAACTGTTCGATCCGCCCGCCGGCCGGGGCCCTTCAGGGAGCCGCTGAGGGATCGGGGGTGAGCGTCGGCGGGATCCAGCGGTTCAGCCGGGGCCCGGCCGAGGTGATGCCGTACTCCTTCTTGAGCCGCTCGGGAACGGCGTACTGCATCACACGCCCCCGGGTCAGCGAACTGAGTTCGAGGACGCTGGTGAAGTGCCCGACGCGATCGAGCGCCCAGGCAGCGAGGGGGGAGCGGTCCTCGATGCTCTCCAGTACGCCGAGGAGCGCGGGGGCGGCGCGGATCGCGGAGTCCCAGAGCGACGAGCGGGGAACGTCCAGCCAGTCGGCGGCGGTGTCGCCGACGAGATGGCGGATCATGGCCGAGACGACCGGGTCCAGGACCGTCCCGGGGACGACCTCCTCGTACAGATCGATCAGCTGCCGGGTCAGCCGCACCCCCTCCTCCGACGGCCCCATGTGACGGCTCATATAGAGGTCGGAGAAGAGACGGGCCTCGTCCAGATCCCTCGGCATGGCCGCCAGATCGATGCCGAGCATCGCCCCGACCACCCGCCAGGCGTAGAAGTAGGCGTCCGCCCCCTCGTTGGAGATGTGGACGCCGAGCCGGTGCAGGGCGTCCAGCACCTGGATGGAGAACATCATCTGGCCGCCGATCATGTCCTCCTGACAGATCGGCGTGCCCAGGCGTCCGACGTCCCAGCGCCCCTCCTGCCGCAGGTGGTACCGGATCGACGCGTGCAGCAGACGGACCTTCTGCGCGGCCGGGATGAAACGGCTGCCCGCCTCGAAGGCGTCGGGCCGCATGAGATACAGGGTGAACTGGCCGGTCTCCGCCATCCGCCGGGAGGGGTACTCCAGCGAATGGGTCGCACTGAGCAGCTTCGCCACATGCGGCACCACATAGCAGGCCGGCATCGAGGCGAAGGACAGAGCCGTCGAGATATGCACATTGTTGTCGATGAAGAAGAGCCGCGCCTTCTCCATCTCCCCCCAGTCCACCCAGGAGGGCGGCATCGCCGTCGCCTCCAGATACGCGCGGGCCACCTCGGGCAGCCCCTTGGGCAACTCCTGGCCGGCGGTGGAGAACCAGCGCATCAGAGTGTTGAACTCGCCCATCTCGCCCCGCGCGAACAACTCCGCGACCGTGGCGTCCGCCAACTCGTCCCCGGCCTCGCGCAAGGCGTCGAGAGACGACTCGGTGTACGCCGGTGAACGAGGCCCGGACCCGGCCGGACTCGCATCGGCTCCACTGCTGTGCATACGGTGCCCCTCTCGGAATGGCGTTCAGTACGGCGGCGGATCAGAGCGCGCGGGCCAGCGCGGTACGCGCGAGCGCGTGCAGCGCGTCGGCGGCGTCCGCCGACAGCAGCCCGCCGAGCAGCCCCGCCTCCACGGCCGCCGCGGCCGCGTCCCCGCGCACGGCGATCAGCTCCTCCACCCGGCGGCGCGCCCCCGTGCGCTCGGCGATCTCCCGGAACCGGTCGAGCTGCTCCCGCCCCGGCTCCGGACACTCCAGCAGGGCCCGCAGCTCACACCGCTCCGCCGCACCGGCCCGCTGCCGGGCCAGCGCGAGCAGCACCGTCGGCCTGGCCCCGGCGATGTCGTCGAGATTCGACTTGCCGGTGACATCCGGCGCGCCGAACACCCCGAGCAGGTCGTCCCGCAGCTGGAACGCCTCCCCGAGCGGCACGCCGTACGCGCTGAAGACCTCCAGCAGAGCGGGTGGCGCACCGCCCAGCAGCGCCCCGATGTGCAGAGGATGCTCGACGGTGTACTTGGCCGTCTTATAGCGGATGATCTTCAGAGAGCTGTCCGCGCCCACCGGATCGCGCCCGCTCGCGCCGGTGCGCAGCACCTCCAGGCACTCCCCGGCGACCAGTTCGCGGGCGAGCCTCGCCCACAGCGGACGGGCACGGTTGAGGTACGCCCCCGGCAGCCCGCAGCCGCTGAACAACTGCCCCGCCCAGGAGATCAGCAGATCACCCAGGAGGATGGCCAGCGCCCGCCCGGTCGACTCGGCGTCCTCCCCGCCCCGGCGGCCGCGCGGGATCAGCGCCCGGTGCGCGGTGGGTCTGCCGTGCCGCAGACCGCTCTGGTCTATGACGTCGTCATGGACGACGGCGGCCGCGTGGACGAGTTCCATCGAGGCGGCCGCCCGCACCATGTCGTCGCTGTCCTCACGCCCGGCCGCCAGCCAGCCCCAGTAGCAGAACGCCGCCCGCAACCGCTTCCCCACCGCGATCGCCGCCCGCAACTGCTCCGCCACGGGCTTCAGCTCCGGATCCACCGCCTCCAGCAGCGCTGTCTCGGTCCGCGCGAACACCCCCAGCTCGTGATCGACCCGCTCCTTGAGCACGGCGAGTGACCCGTACCCGCCATCGGCTTCCCGGTACGGGCGACCCTGCCCCACGGTGACCGCCGTCATCCCGCATCGCGACCCGGCTCGGCGTCACCCGTCCGCGCGCCCTCCCGGCGGACGCGGGCCTGCGCCCGCCGCGCCAGCAGCTCCAGATGCGCCTCCGACAGCGCGAACGCCGAGGTGTCCAGGCCGCTGTTGCGCCCCCGCGCGACCAGATCCCGCCGAGCGTCCGCCGCCAGCTCCGACAGATCGGAGCGCCCCAGCAGCCCCCGCACCCTCCGCAGCGCGCCCTCCGCCTGCTCCAGCACCAGATCCGCCACCCCCGCGGCGAGCAGCACCGCCTCATCGGCCCGCCGCCCCCCGACCTCTCCCGCGGTGTGTTCCTCCGCCATGCCCCGCCCCTCGGTCGACTGCATGACAACGGAACTTCCCGGGCGCGGTCACCGTCATACCTGGATTCATCCGGTCGGGTACCGTGGACACCGAAGTACGGTGAGGAGATCCGGCTTCCTGGTAAAGGCAGGCGGGTGACGGCCCCAGCGCTCCCTATTGAGTTGATCATGGTTGGTGGTGTATGATATTTATATCGATTGAGAGATGAACGGGTGCCGCAGGCGCCCATTTTTTATGCGATTCAGCCCGGAACGAGCCGAGGGGCCTCGAACCGGGCTCTCGTTTACCCAAAACAACTGAGAGATGGGAGATGTGTTGACTGTGAGAAGTAGGGCGAGAAGGGTGCGCAACGGTAGAAACATGCAGGTCAGAGGCGCTTCTCGGCGAGCTGGAGGCAGGCGGCGCGGTGGTGCGGCGCGCGATGTGGCCTCCGCCGCCCACGGGATGCGCGGAATGCTGAGAGAATTCAGATGGATTTTCATCGCGCTGATTTTGATTGTCGGTGTTGTTGGTGGCGTCAAGGTGCAGAATGATGCGCCCTTGTATATCGATGGCGATTATTTCAAAATTCACATTGAAGCGCCGAGCCGTGAGATTCGGGAGATGAATAAGTAGTCTGAATTTGCTGATTTAATTTCTCTTTTAAAGATAATCTGCTTCAGCGTTTTTTCATACCTTCTTGAGGCGGGGCGTCCGGCGGCCAGTACGGCGAAGAAAGTCACCTTCCATCCCGTGTTGCACCCCTCTTACGGTGCGACCGCTGAGAGACTGCCTGCCGATGCCGACCGGGAGCGCCCGGCCCGCCGGAAAGGGCACTGCCGGGAAGGGGACTGTGTGGAAGCCGCGGCCTGGGAGCCGGTCGCCCTCCTCCTCGCGTCCGTCGTGGCGGGCGTCCTCCTGCTCCACCTCCTCGGGGCCGCCGCCCGCACCGTCCGGGAGCCCCTGAGCACAGGGCCGTTCAGCGGCGGGCTGGAGCCGAGGGAACACCCGGTCTCCCGGTTCCATGCGCGCTGGTATCCGGTCACGATGGTCTTCCTCGCGTTCGACATGGAAATGCTCTTCATGTACCCGTGGGCGAGAGTCGTCCCGGAGGTCGGCGTCCCCGCGGTCGTCGAGATGTTCCTCTTCCTCGGCGTTCTGCTCGCCGGCGTCGGTTACGCCTGGCGCGAGGGGGCGTTCCGATGGACCTGAGGGCACGCCTCACCAGGGCGGCGCTGGCCCGCCCCGCCGTTCTGCTCGCCACCAGTCCCGGCGCGACGCGTGAGCGGCTGGCCGTCGAGGCCGAACTCGGACGCAGGGGCTGGCCGTCGGCCGCCGGGCCCGCCTCGGCGGACCTGCTCGTCTTCGCGGGCGTCCCCCTTCCCCTGCGGGACGACGACTGGGCGGAACGCGTATGGACGGCAGTACCCGCCCCGAAGGCGCGAGTGACCGTCACGGACGCCGAGCACGCCGCGCACACGCTGGACCACGGGCACCGCACACTCCTCACGCCGGCCGCACACCCCGCCGAGCGTCACGAGACGGCGACGGCCGCCGCGCCCGATCACGGCCCCCACGACTCCCAGGGCTCCCACGGCGGCATGGACCACGCCCACCACGGCCGCCCCCCGGGGACCGTGGCCGGTCTCCCCCTGGCGGAAAGAGCCGAGGACCGGGACGGTCTGAGACTCGACCGGCTGCATGTGCCGCTCGGACCCGCGCTGCCGGACTGGCCTGCCGGACTCGTGCTGCGCCTGGAACTCCAGGGAGACGTGGTGCGCCGGGCCGAGGTCGACCCGATGCCCACACCCGCCGCCTCCCGGCCCGCCTTCTGGAGCGAACCGTGGCTCAAAGCCCTGGCCGGTGAGCCGGGGACGTCCGGCGAGGCCGCCCGGCGGCGGTGCGCGGCCCATCTCGACAGCCTCGGCAGATTCCTCGGCGTGGCCGGCTGGAGCGACGCGGCGACCAGGGCGCGCCGGGCGCGCGACCGGACCCTCGGTGACGCGCACGGCGAGGAGCTGCGGCCCCTCGTACACCCTCTGGTCCGGCGCGTACGGAAATCGCGGACCCTGCGCTGGCTGACGGCGGGCGTTGGCGAACTGCCCGGAGGACCGGTCGCGGGAGACGCCCACAGCAGACTCATCGGCTGGCTCGACGGTATCGAGTACGCCCTCGACGCGATCGGCGACCGCACCCCGCTCGCCGACCACCCCCTGATCGGACCCCGGGGCCGCGTCGACGACACGGAGGCCCCGGCGTCCCGGACGCTGCTCGCCGCCCTCCCCGCCCTCCTCGCGGGCGCCGAGTTCGCCTGCGCCCGACTCGTCGTCGCGAGCCTCGACCCCGATCTCGACGAACTGGCCGCACGGCGCGCACCGGACGGCCGCACCCATGGCTGAACCTGCTCCGCCGTGGGCGGCACTCGTCCTGCCCCTCGCGCTGGCGCTGGTCGCGACGGCCCTGGCGACCGCCGACGCGAGGTCCACCGGGCCGGGCCGCGAGGTGCTGCGGCTGCTGGTGCAGCAGCGGCGGATCACCAGGGCGGCCGACGTCCCTCTCGTACGGCTGGCGACGACGCTGCTCCCGGTCGCCGCGGTGCTCGCCGCCGCCGTCCTTCCCCTCGGCTTCCGGCCGGTGTCCGATCTGCCCGACGGGATCGTGTGGTTCAACGCCATGGAGGCACTGGCCTGGGCGGCCGTGTGGCTGGCGGGCTGGGGGCCGAACTCGACCCTGTCGCTGATCGGCGGGTACCGCTTCCTCGCGCAGGGGCTGGCGTACGAACTGCCGCACATGCTCGCGATCACGACGGCGGCGCTCGGCGCCCAGTCGTTGCGGGTGGGCGCGGTGGCGGACGCGCAGGCCGGGCTCTGGTTCGCGGTGTGGATGCCGGCGGCGTTCGGGATCTATCTGCTGAGCGCCCTCGCCATGGCCTTCTGGGGCCCGTTCGACCAGCCGGTCGGGAGGGATACGGCGGGCGGCGCGGCGGCCGAACTGTCCGGGGTGGACCGGCTGGTGTTCCTCGGCGGGCGACGGCTCCTGCTCGTGGTCGCCGCCGCCTTCTCCGTACCGCTGTTCCTGGGCGGCGGACACGGCCCGCTCCTGCCCGGCTGGGCGTGGACGCTGATCAAGACGGCCGCGGTGCTCGGCCTCCTGCTGTGGGTGCGCCGCCGGGTGCCGACCGTACGAACGGAGCGGTACATGGAGCTGTCCTGGGTGGTTCTGACGCCTCTGGCGGTGGCACAGGCGCTGGTCGTGGCCGTGGTGGTGCTCAAAAAGTGAGCACAGCGGCGTTCTGGGCACTGGCCGTCCTCGCGGTGGCGAGCGGCATCATGGTCTTCCGCTTCGACTCGATGGCGCGCGCGACCTTCTCGCTGCTCACCGCTCTGCTGTGCGTGGGCGGGGAGCTGATCGTGCTCGGGCTCGACTACCTCGGCGTCGTCACCGTGCTGATGATGACGATCGAGATGGCCATCATGGCCGTCTTCATGATCATGTTCATGATGAACCCGGCCGGGCTCATGCCCATGACGATGCTCCACAACCGGCGGGGAGCGGCCCTGATCTGCGCCGGTTCGTTCACGTCGCTCGTCGTCGGCATCCTCCTCGTACCCTGGCCGCGCCGGGTCGGCCGAGCCCCGGCCGACCCGACCATGGACCTCGGCATGTCCCTGATGGGACCGCAGATGCTCACCATGATGACCCTGGGCATGGCACTGTTCGCGACGATCGTCGCGACCGTCGTGCTCGCCACCCGGCGCGGCCGGTACGACCGGTACGGCGACGACCTCCGGGCGGCCCGGCCCGACGACCCGGTCCGCGGCGGCGTGGGCCGATGAACCTGGAACTGTTCCTGATCACCGCCGCCGCGCTGTTCTGCGTCGGACTGTACGGCGCGCTGACCCAGCAGTCGATCGTCATGCTGATGATGGGCCTGGAGCTGATGCTGGGCGGGGTGATCCTCGCCGCCGGCGCTGCCTGGCACCACATCGCCCCGGCCGCCGCCGACGGGCAGGTCCTGATCGTGGTCGCCATCACGGCCATGGCGGTGGAGATGGCGATCGGATTCGCCGTCGTGACGGCCCTGTTCCGGTCCCGCGAGGTCGACACGACCGACATGGCGGCGGAGCTGCGGGAATGAGCCCCGCACTGTGGTCGCTGATCGGCCTGCCCCTCGCCGCCGGGACGCTGCTCGCCCCGGCGGGACGGCGGGCGGACCGAGGGGCGCCACCGCTCGCGACAGCGGTCTCGGCACTGGTCCTGGGACTGGCCGTCGCCGCCGCACTGCGCCATCCCGCCGTAGAGGCACCCCTGCTGGAAGGACTTCCTCTCCGGCTCGCGGTGGACGGCCTCTCCGGGGTCCTCGTCGTGACCGTCGCCGCCGTCACCCTCGCCGTCCTTCTGTACAGCGCGGCGCGGCCCGGCGAGGAAGAGGCACGGGCCCGATTCTTCGGCCTGATGCTCCTCTTCGAAGGAAGCATGCTCGTCACCGTCACCGCCACCACCCTGCCGACGCTCCTCATGGGCTGGGAGGTCATGGGAGCCGCCTCCTGGGCGCTCATCGGATACCGGTGGCGAGAACCGGAACGCACCGCCGCCGCCGGCACCGCCTTTCTGACGACCCGCGCCGCCGACCTCGGCCTCTACCTCGCCGCGGGCGCCGCCCTCGCGGCGGGACCCGGACCGCTCGCCCTCGACGGGCTCGCGCGGGCCGACGAACCGTGGCTGTCGCTCGTCACGGCGGGCGTCCTGGTCGCGGCGCTCGGCAAATCCGCGCAGCTCCCCTTCAGCTTCTGGCTGTCACGGGCCATGCGGGGACCGAGCCCGGTGTCGGCACTGCTGCACTCGGCGGCGATGGTGGTCGCGGGCGCGTATCTCCTGCTGCGGACCGGACCACTGCTGGACGCCTCCGGCTGGGGCGCGGAAGCCACCGCGTGGGCGGGCGCGGCGACCGCCCTCGCCCTCGGGCTGGTCGCGGTGGCACAGAGCGACTTCAAACAGCTGCTCGCCGCCTCGACCTGCGCCCAGATCGGGTTCATGGTGCTCGCCGCCGGCACGGGAGCGGCCACCGGCGGAGTCCTGCAACTGACGGCGCACGCCGCCGCGAAGAGCCTGCTGTTCCTCGTGGCGGGCGCCTGGCTCACCGCCTGGGGAACCCAGCGGCTCCCCGCACTGCGCGGAGCCGCCCGTACCGACCGGGTCCTCGGCGCGCTGTGCACGGTGGGCGCCCTGTCACTGGCCGGGCTGCCACCGCTCTCCCTGTGGGCGGCGAAGGACGTACTGCTCGCCGGGGCGCTGGAGGGCAGCCCGTGGCTGTACGCGACCGGGCTCGCCGCCGCCGTGCTCTCCGCGGTCTACAGCGTCAAGATCCTCCGGTTCGTGTGGGGCCGCCCCGAGCCGCGTGCCGGGACGGCAGGCCGGCGGATTCCGGGCAGAGCCGTGATCCCGCTCGCCCTCCTCGCCGCCGCGTGCGTCGCGCTGACACCCATGGCCTTCCCGCCCGCCCGCGACGCGCTCACCCGATATCTCGGCGCCGAAGCCCAACCCGTACCGCACGCATGGGAGTTCACCCTCTCCGGCACTCTCGCCCTGCTCGCCGCCGCGGCGGCCTGGACCCGGGGCGACCGCCCGCCACCCCTGCCGCCCCGGGCCGAACGGCTGGCCCGCCAGTGGCTGGGCCTCGAACACGCCGCCCACACCCTCCTCGTCTCCCCGACCCTGGCGGCGGCCCGCGCCGCCGCCGCGTTCGACGACCGGGTCCTCGACCGCGCCGTGAACGCGTCGGCCCGGGGCGCGGTCGGCCTCGCCCGATGGACCGACCGATTCATCGAGCGGGCGATCGACGGAGCGGTCGAGGGCGTCGCCGCCACCGCCCGCCGGCTCGGCGGACAGGCCCGCCGCCCCCAGACCGGCCGACTGCACCAGTACCTCGCACAGGCCGTCGCCGCCTTCTCCGTCATCGCCGCCGTGCTCGCCCTCGTGAGGTAACCGTTGCTCACCGTCCTCGTCTTCACCCCGACCGCGGTCGCCCTGCTGCTGCTCGCCCTGCCTCCCCGCACCCCCGTACAGGCCCTGCGCGCCGTCTGGGCGGCGACCGCCGCCGTCGAACTCGGCCTGGTCGTCGCCGTATGGGCCGGTTACGAGACGGGCGGCGGCACACAGTACGAGGTCCGGGCCCGCTGGATCCCCAACGCCGGGGTCGGCTACCACATCGGCGTCGACGGCCTCTCCCTGCCGCTGCTCGCCCTCACCTGTGTGCTGTTCCTCGCCTGCGCGCTCCACTCGCTCCGCGAGAACCGCCGCTTCCGCGAGTTCGCCGCGCTCTTCCTCTTCCTCCAGACCACCTGTCTCGGGCTGTTCGTCTCCCTCGACCTGATCCTCTTCTTCGTCTTCTTCGACCTGTCGATCGTCGCGATGTACTTCGTCATCGCCGGATGGGGCCACCGCGACGCCAAAGCGGCGGCCCTGAAGTTCTTCCTCTACACATTCCTCGGATCACTCGCGCTGCTGCTGGGCTTCATCGGCCTCTATCTGGCCGCCGCCCCCCACACCTTCGACATGGTCGACCTCACCCGCCAGAACCCCCTCGCCGACCGGCCCGCCCACGCCGCGCCCGTCCTTTTCGCCATCGTCCTCGGCCTCGCCGTCAAGACGCCCACGGTCCCGTTCCACACCTGGCTCCCACCCGCCCACACCGAGGCCCCGGCGGCCGGGTCCGCCATCCTCGCCGGAGTGCTCCTGAAGATGGGGACCTACGGCTTCCTCCGCATCGCGATGCCCATGCTCCCGGACGCGTGGCGGCGGTACGCGCTCGTCCTGGTCGTCGTCGGAGTCCTGTCCGTCCTCCACGGCGCGCTGGTGGCGCTCGCCCAGACCGACTTCAAACGCATGATCGCGTACACCTCGGTCAACCACATGGGGTACATCCTCCTGGGCATCGGAGCCGCCGCCCAGGCCGCCGGCACCTCCGCCCAGGCACGCTCCCTCGCCATCACCGGCTCGGTCACCCAGATGGTCAGCCACGGACTCATCACCGGCGCGCTGTTCCTCCTCGCCGGAGCGCTGTACGAGCGCGGGCGGACGTACGACATGGGCGCGTACGGGGGAGTCGCCGCGACCGCCCCCGCGTTCGCGATCCTGACCGGCGCGGCGGCCTTCGCGTCGCTCGGGCTTCCCGGCTTCTCCGGATTCATCGCGGAGTTCCAGATCTTCACCGGCGCGCTCGGCCCGCAACCCCTGGCCACCGCCCTGTCCGTACTCGGCATCCTGCTCACGGCCGGACTGTTCCTGCGCGCCCTGCGAAAGATCCTGACGGGACCGCCGCGGCCGCCGAACCCGTCCGGCGCACCACGCGCGTTCCAGGACCTGCGCGCGCACGAGTACGCGGGCGTCGCCCCTCTCCTCGTACTCGCCGTGATCCTGGGCATCGCGCCGCGATTCCTCCTCGACGTCATCGAACCGGCCTCCCACGCGATCCTGGAGCAGCTCGCCCGATGACCGGCATGACCGCCCTGACCTCGATGGCCTCCACGGCCTCCATGAACGAGAACCCGCTGGACATCCTTCCCGAGGCGCTCCTCGCGGCGTCGGCCGTCCTCGGACTCCTCCTGGGCGCCTGGCTGCCGCGCCGCAGACAATGGCTCGTCGGACTCCTCGCGGCGACGGCGGCCTGCGCGGGCATCACCGCGGCGGCCCTCGCCGCCGCCCGGCCCGATGTCACCGCGTTCGGCGAGGCGTTCACCGTCGACCCGATCACGAGCACCTCCCGCGTCGTCGTCCTCGGCGGCCTCCTGCTCGTCCTCGCCCTCGCCGCCGGCCCCTTCCACGCCCACCCGCGCGAGAGCGAGTTCTTCGTACTCCTCCAGCTCTCCGCCCTCGGGGCGCTCATCATGGCCGGCGCCCAGGACCTGCTGCTGCTCGCCGCCGGATACCTGCTCGCGAGCATCCCCGCCTACGCGCTCGCCGGCTTCCGCAAGGACGGCCCCGGCACCGAGGCCGCGCTCAAGTACTACGTCCTCGGCGCGCTCCTCGGCGTCTTCCTGCTGTCCGGCACCACCGCGCTGTACGCGGCGGGACGAGCCACCGGCTACCCGCTCCTCGGCCCCGCGCTGCCCGGGGCGCCGGACGCGCTCGTCGCGGCCGGCGCCGTCGGACTGCTCGCAGGCGTACTGTTCAAGGCCGGTGCCGTACCGGCCCACTTCTGGGTGCCGGACGCCGTCCAGGGCAGCGCCTCCCCGGTCGCCGCGTTCCTGACCACCATCCCCAAGATCGGCGCGCTGACGGCGCTGCTGCGGCTCGGCGAGACCGTCCTCGCCGACAGCGGAATGCCGTGGGCGGCCCTGCTCTCCGCGGTCTCCGCGGCCTCGATGACACTGGGGAATCTCGCCGCCTTCTTCCAGGACGACGTCAAACGGCTCCTCGCCTACTCGGCCGTCAGCCAGGTCGGCTACCTTCTGCTGCCGGTCACCGTCGCCGGCCGCTCCGCCCTCGCCCAGGAGGCCCTGCTCTACTACGCGGCCGGATACACCGTCACCAACCTCGGCGCGTTCGCCGTGGTGTGCGCCCTTCCCCGCGCCACCCGGACCAGCGACTACCGAGGCCTGGCCCGCCGACGCCCGCTCCTGGCCACAAGCCTGGCCATCTGCCTCCTGGGACTCGTCGGCACACCGCCGACCGCCGTGTTCGTCGGCAAACTTGAGGCGTTCAGCGCCGCGCTCGACGGCGACTACGCCTGGCTGGCGGTCCTGGCCGCCGTCAACACCGTCGCCTCCCTCTTCTACTACCTGCGCTGGATCGTGCCCGCCCTCTCACCCGGCGGCGGGCACCGACTCGCCGACGGCGACCGCCCCGCACGGGCGGTTGCCCACACGGCCGCCGCGATCTCCCTGTGCCTCGGCCTGGCCGCGGGACCCGTACTCCCCGTCCTGAGCGACTCCTTCGCGCCGTAGCGGCCACCTCGGGAAATCGGGTCGTGGCCGGCCGAGATGCGCCACCAACCGGGACACCCCTGGCAGTACCTCGTCCCGGACATCCGCGACCTCGGCGCCGCTTACCCGGGCGACACCCGCCTCACCGAACTGGCGGCGGCCGGACGGGTGCGCGACCAGTGCCCCGGGGCACTGGCCCGTGCCGCCACCGCCTTCGGGAGCGACATCGCCGCATGGATCCCCCACGACATCTGAGCCACCGCTCAGCCCATGCTCTTGGCGCCGTCGAGCGCCTCGCGAATGATGTCCGCGTGACCCGCGTGGTGAGCGGTCTCGCCCATGATGTGAAGAACCACCTGACGCACCGACCAGCGCGCGTCACCCTGGAACCACGGAGCCTTCGGCAACTCCTGTGAGACACCGAGATCCGGCAGCGAGGCCACGAGCTCGTCCGTACGACGGGCCGCCTCCGCGTAGTCGGCCAGCACCCCGGCGAGCGTCTCACCCGGCAGCATCCGGAACTCGTCCGACCTGCGAGCCCACTCCGCCTCACCCATGTCGGTGAAATCCCCCATCGAGGCCGCCCCCTCCTCGATGAACGCCGCCCACCCCCGCTCAACCCCCGTGACATGCTTGATCAGCCCGCCCAGGCACAGCTCACTGACCGTCGTCCGCCTCCCCGCCTCCTCGTCGGTCAGATCACGCGTGGTGAAACGCAGGAAGTGCCGCTGCTGCTCCAGCATCTCCAGAAGCTCGCTGTGCTCCCCGGCGACCACCGGAGAGTCGGCCGGATCGAGGGTCGTCGCTTCAATGATGGTCATGAACTCCGCCTTGTTCTGTCGTTCTGTCGCTGTTCCGTCGGGCAGGAACGACGCTAGGCGTCATATAGGTCAGTTCTTGACCTCAATGCCACTCGGGAGCCACTCAGGGCGCACGGTTTCCCTCCGCACCGGCTCGAACGGAGGCTCGATTCCATGAAAGGATCGAGCCATGGCACGACCTTCCGGGTACCCGTTCGATCTCCGTCGCCGTGCGATGCGCACGGTCGCCGCGAAAGCAGAGACGGGCCAATGGCTCGGGAGGGCATGATGCGCGTCGCCGTGGTCGGCTCGGGCGCACTGGGAGCGGCGGTGGCGGACGAGCTCGTCCGCCGAGGTCTCTCCGTCGTGGTCTGCACGGCGGAGAAGTCCCGGCCGCCGGTGACGGACGCGGCGTTCGGCTGGCTCAACTCACACGGATCGGCGGCGGAACCGCCGTCGGACGCACGCGACCGGGACGAACTCGCCCGGTCGCTCGGCGCACTGCGCAACGCCACGGCGACATCGCCGTTGCGCTCCATCATCACCTGGAACGGTGCCGTCAGCTGGGCATCGACCGCAGCCGCGACGGCTCGGTTCGCCGAGCGATCGGGCCCCGGCGTCACGACCGTCGAAGCGGAAGCCCTACGGCAGCTCCTTCCCGGCCTGCGGGTCCTGCCACCGGTCGTCGCACACGCGAGCGACGAGGGCATGGTCGAACCGGACGACCTGCGCCGCGCGTTCCTCTCCCGCGCCCGGGCCGGCGGAGCCACCGTCGTCGCCACTCGGGTCGATCGCATCCGGGCCCGGCGGGCCGGCGGCTACGAACTCCAGGGCGCCGGAGCGACACACGTCGCCGACCGGATCATACTCGCCTGCGGGACAGGGCTCCCCGCCCTCGCGGCGCAGCTCGGCGAACACATCGAAGTGCCCGGTGTCCCGGCCGCGCGCTTCACCTTCACCGCTCCGGAACTGCGCCTGGACCGAGTGATGTCCACACCGGATTTCGAGATCCGGCCATCCGCCCGACACGGCTTCGTCGGCGCCGAGGACGTGGTCCCGGGCGAGACCGAGACGGCGACAAGGGCGCGCGTACATACGTCCCTCAGCGCCGTGAGGGAAGCATTCGGACTCCCGCGGGAACCGGTGCTGAGGAACGTGACCACAGGCGTCCGCCCCATCCCGCCCGGCAACGGCCTGCTCTGCGCACCACTGGCGAGCGCCCCGGGGGTCTTCGCACTGGCCGCACACCCCGGCGTGACGCTCGCGGCCTCGCTGGCACTGCGTACGGCGGAACACATCGAGAAATCCTGACGCTCTGCGGGCGGGAAAGCTGTCGGCCGTCTGACCGGCGCTGCTGAGCTCCGCGAGGCGTACGGCCGGAGCAGCTGCGGGAGCAGACTACGGCCCGGACCGCGCAGGAGGCCGGATCCGTGCCAGGGCGGACCGTCTGCCCGGGGAGAGGCGGTGCGCTGTGCCTCGACTTGATAGGCAAGTGCGCACTTGCCTATCGTGTGGTTGTGGCCGACGACCTTTTCAAAGCCCTGGCCGATTCCACCCGCCGCGCCATCCTCGACGAGCTGGCGGAGAAGTCCGGACAGACACTGTTCGAGATCTGCTCGCGCCTGAGCATGAAGCATGGGCTCGGCATCTCGCGCCAGGCGATCTCCCAGCACCTCGCCGTGCTGGAGGCCGCCGGGCTCGTCGGGGCCAGGCGGGAGGGCCGCTACAAGTTCCACGACCTCGACACGGCCCCGCTGCGGCAGATCGCCGAGCGATGGCCCTTGCCCCGTACATCCGGACCGGAGGAGAGCATCCCATGAAGATCCATCTGACCAGCGTCTTCGTCGACGACCAGACCAAAGCCCTCCACTTCTACACCGAGATTCTCGGCTTCGTGAAGAAGCACGACATCCCGCTGGGCGGGCAGGACCGATGGCTGACCGTCGTCTCGCCCGCCGAACCCGACGGCACCGAGCTCCTCCTGGAGCCCGCCGGCCACCCGGCCGTCAAGCCCTACCGCGACGCACTCGTCACCGACGGCATCCCTGCCCATCAGTTCGCCGTCGACGACGTACAGGCGGAATACGAACGCCTGCGCGGCCTCGGTGTCCACTTCACCCAGGAGCCCCTGGAAATGGGTCCCGTCACCACGGCCGTCCTCGACGACACCTGCGGCAACCTCATCCAGATCGCGACAGAGCCGCGATAGCCGAGCCTCCCCGGAGCACGCCCTCCCGTCGTCCGAGCGCCGCCGATCAGATCCCACCCACCGGAATGCCGCTCACCGAAGCTCCTCCTCCGCCCTTGCGGCATCCTCCCGCGAGGCCGGTGGGAGCACCGCCCCCGCCACGACGGCCGGTTCCCCGTTCATCTGATCAGGCATGACGCCCACCGAGCAGATCGGGAAACAGCTCCACCCCGACAAACCGCGACACATCATCACTGTATCCACGACTCCACGCTCGACTTCGGACGCACTCCTGCCGCCTCGCCTGCCTCGATGGAAGACATGATGAGCGACATCCTGCCCGCCTGGACCGCCGTCACCGACTGGCTGGCGGTGTACGCGCCCGCCTCGCACGCCACGCTACGGCCGGGCGTGACCCCGGCCGACATTCGTTCCACCGAGAGCGAACTGGGCGTGAGCCTGCCCGCCGATCTGATCACGCTGCTCACGACACACGACGGAACGGTCGACGCCTCGACCCTGGACCGCGACTCGGACGAATACGACCCCGGCCTCTTCCTCGCCCAGTACCACCTTCTGCCACTGGACAGGATCGCGGCGGTCCGCGACAGCGGAGGGAGCTCCGAGCAGTTCTGGGGCCCCTGGGTCCCATTCGCCGTCGCCGACTACTCCCTCCCTCCCTGGGACGGCCTGGCAGTCGACGCCACCGGCCGGCTCGCCGCCTTCAGCCTGGCCGACGGCGAACCGCCCACGCCGCACGCCTCCCCCGCACACGGAACCCTCTCCGAGTTCCTCAACGCTCTGGCCGAAGCTCTCACCCGAGGCACCGGCCCGCTGATGGACCGCACCACCCCCGGATTGCATCGGAGTGCACTGGTGTGGGGACCCTTGCCGGGCGACGGCGCCCCGTGGACCCCCGTGCATCCGCAGCGCGATTCCACAGCCTGAAGACGGGCGACGACCTCGTCCGCGCCGCTCGGTGTGCGGTTCGAGGGGCCGCCATGAATCCTGATGCTGTTACAAACCATTCCGGAAACATGCCCTTGCAGGTCATCGTATTCTTGGGCTGCCTGCTCGTGCCATCGTCTCTGATCTGCTTATTTCCCAATCGACTTCGGGTGTTGATGCAGGCCGTTAAGGTCGTGATCATGGAACCTATTAATCCGCTCAGTCTCGTTGACTGGGCGAAACGCAACGCTGTCCGTCTCGGTACTCCGATCAATGACTTGGTGACACTGCGCCGCCTGATCGGGGGCGCACGCGTGGTTGCCCTGGGGGAGTATTCACACCAGATACGCGAGTTCGGACTGCTGCGTGAACAAATATTACGACACTTGGTAATGGAATGTGGATTACCGTTTACGTTGCAGAATTTGATGCCATCTCCGGCGGCGGTCAACGTGCCACATACCACGCTCACAGCAGACATCAACGAGTAGCCCCCGCCGTTCTGCCATCGGCGGTCCACCAGGGGACCGCCGAGTTCCGCCACCAGTGCAGGA
Organism: Streptomyces inusitatus; assembly: GCF_014651115.1. Taxonomy (GTDB): domain Bacteria; phylum Actinomycetota; class Actinomycetes; order Streptomycetales; family Streptomycetaceae; genus Streptomyces; species Streptomyces amakusaensis. The sequence continues at coordinate 63,072 of NZ_BMWG01000029.1, forward strand.
CCTTCGACCGGACTGCGTTCCGAGGTTCGCCCCGGTCCGGTCAGCCTGGTGCTGGTGTCTGTTCCCTGCGGATCAAGGGCTGCCGGTTTGCCCGGACGAGAACAGACCGCACCGCGCTGACTTGGAAAAGGGGAAACGACTCCTTTTGGGAGCCGATGGGGAACGACCAGGTCGTGCTGGATCTATTCGATCGTCTCGCTGCCTGCGTGGCCTGGTCGGATGTGATACCTGGGGCCGAAAAGATCACCGAGGTCCGGGAAAATCTGGGTAGTCCTTGAATTCCTTGGCTGCCCGGATCAGGAAGTCCAGCTTCTCTCGGGCCGGTTCTTCGCGGTCGGCCAAGAGCATCGCCTCGGCGTGCCCATAGGCGTAACCGATCATGATGTTGGCCGTGGTGTCGAATCGGCTTGACGGTCACTCAGGAACCCTAACGATTGGTCGAGTTCGTCCTTCAGGGGGCTGCTGCGCGGATCGCTCGTCGGGGGTGTCCGCAGTGGTGTATAACCGAACTCGATCCACTCGGCTGCTGCCTCCTCGTCCACGCGCACGGAGCCTTCCCCGCTCGGCTTCGTTCGTTTGTTGCGACAGCAGTTGTCGATGGGTTTGGGCAGCACTTACCGATCTTCGGCGCGTTCGTTGTTCAGCAGTTTTGACGGCAGCCGAGAGTAAGTGAGTCGGCCCGCCCTGTAGTCCGACTCTGGTGGTCACTAGGTTCAGAGCATGACGATCACGTATGAGTGGCGGGGCGACGTCGACAACTCAACTCTCAACAAGCTGCATGCCGAAGGGTTCGATCATCCGGTCGGGCAGACGGACTGGCGTGCAAGGCTTCAACGTCACAGTCTCGGCTGGGTCTGCGCCTGGGAAGATGATCGTTTGGTCGGCTTCGTCAACGTCGCCTGGGACGGCGGCGTCCATGCGTTCGTCCTGGACACGGTCGTGGCTCAGCGCAATCGTTCGAACGGGGTGGGAGCCGCGCTGGTCAAGGCAGCTGCTGAGGGATGCCGTGCTGCGGGGTGTGAGTGGCTGCATGTCGACTTCGAAGAGCACTTGCGATCGTTCTACTTCGATGCCTGCGGCTTCAGAGAGACGGCGGCAGGCCTGATCGCCTTGTGACCTTGGACCTCCTGGGCCTGGGACGTGTCCTCATGCCTGGGAGGGAGGCTCTTCAGCTGGCGACGTGCTCTTCGGCTCGGGCCCGGGTGCTGGCGAGACGGTAGGAGTCGGTGCCGGTCTCGATGATCGTGCCGTTGAAGGTGAGACGGTCGACGATGGCCGCGCAGAGGCGAGGTCGGTGATTCGTTGGACGTGATGGCGACGCTGTTCTTCTCCTCCTGCTCGGTCAGGACCTGAAACAGCAGTTCGGCGCCGTGGCGGTCGAGTTCCATGTAGCGGACTCGGTAGCCCTTCATGGCGGCCTCGGTGCCCAGGGCGATGAGCATGTGGGACTTGCCGGTTCCGGAGTCTCCGATCAGGCAGAGTGGCTGGCTCTTCTTGATCCACTCGCAGCTGGCAAGGGTGTGGACGGTGGCCGCGTCGATCTTCGGATTGGCGTCGAAGTCGAAGGCCCGAAGTGACTTCTCCCGCGGGAAGCCGGCTGCTTTGATGCGTCGTTCGGAGCGGCGGCGTGCCCGGTCGTCGCACTCGGTCATCAGCAGTTCGGCGAGGAAGCCGCGGTAGGTCATCTGGTCCTTGACGGCCCTGTCGGCGATGTCGTTGAACTCGTTGCGGATCGAGGGCAGCCGCAGCAGGCGGCAGGCGGTGTCGATCGCGGCGTCGGCGGCCTGTGTTCCGTGCAGGGCGTCAGCCGGGTGTGAATGGCCCGATACGAATTGCAGCGCTCTCTGCGGCCTGTTCGTCACGTGCGGCAGAGAGCGGCCGAGCGAAGGGATCGCCAAGAACGCCGGTCAGCCGGATGAGCCCTGAATCTCCACTGGTCTTCACGGACACGTAGACGGTGTAGCGGTGTTCCTCCGCGAACTGCGCGGCCCAGGCCAGGACTTCCTCAACGTCGACCTCGCCAGAGATCTCGTACTCGTCGGAAACGGCATTCGCCCGGTCCCAGAAGTAGACACGGTAACGGGCGTGGTCCAGCTCCCAAGTGGTATCACGGGGGTCGACACCTCGAATATCCATACCAGGACCGTACTTGGCCTGCGGGTGGCGCTGCGTGGCGGTATCAGACCGAAGACCGGGTGCCCCGGCGTTCGTCCGGGCCGGCTGGCAGTGCGTGCCTGATACCCCCGCGCCTCGCGGTACTGGGCGGGCTCGGCGCGGGCGGCTACGCGGCGGCCGGGAAGCGCCGTGGTCGGGCGGCCTGCTGCTTGATGAGGGCGGCGAGGCGGGGCGGGAGGAGGACGGGCTGGTGGGCGAGGACGAGGTAGCCGCCGGCAGGAGGTCCCTGTGGGGCCCTGAGCAGAGCCTGCGCGCAGTAGCGGCCATGGTGTGCCGAAGGGCTTCGAGGGCAGGGGGGCGTCGGCCTCGGCTCCGGCCGGTGGGATGGGTTCTACTCGGGGGTGGTGGTGTAGGCGCGGACGGGGAGTTCGCCGATGTTCCTGTCCGACTGTCCGGGGTTCAGTACGGCGAAGGGGATCTGGCACTGGGTGCCGAGGTAGAAGGTGATGACGTGTCCGGAGCTCTCGTGGTTCACGGCTGAGCCTTTGGGCGGGATGGCGGTGCAGGTGCTGCCGACGTCCTTGAGCTCGTCGGCCGGGCCGCGGTAGAAGGCCCGTTCGTACGCGATGCCGATCACGCTTACGGCCCCAGAGGCGCCGACTGCGGGAGTGGCGGCAGCGCCGGTGAGCGCTGCCGGAATCATCGCGAGCGCGGCGAGACGACGGGTGGTCCGTGACATGAGAGTCCCTTCCATAGGGGGATGCTCTGCGGCGGCCTTTACCGGATCCTGCTCCTGAAGTGTCGCAGGGGCACTCACGTGACCACAGAGGTGAACAGGCCAGATGCGCCCAAGGCCTCAGGAGCGGGGCCGCCGGGTTGTGTCACGGTCTGCCCCCAGCCGCCCGCCAGACCCTGCTCACGCATGAGGGCGCGCATTCTGCGCCGAACTGACCTATCGCTGAACGGCCGCCCGCCAGAACGGGCGCACCCCCCACCTCGGTTCAGCCCGCGCAGGAGACCCCGACTTCAGCTGAAGAAGTGTGAGGTCGTCGGCGAGGCGGCGAGCGGGGACGACTCCACCCAAAGGCGAACAGCTGGCAGTTGGCGGCTGGAAGGTCAGGGCGACCCGGTGACGTCCCGTCATGTTCCTTTTGCCCGAGAGGGGTCGATGCCTTCCAGCCGCACCCTGCTGCTGCCCGTCATGCCCGACGCCCTCGACACTCCGCGACCCCCTGCTGAGCCGGGCGGTTCAGCAGGGCATGGTCACCCAGCGGTGGACCGTCCAGTCATAGCGGCCGATCGTGCCGGGGCGGATCGATGTGAACGTCACCCACTCGTCGCCACTTTCCCCGTCGCCGTCGTCGACCGGGTCGTCAAAGGGGCTCGGAGCCCAGGAGGCAAGGATCCGGCCCTCCTCCGCCTCGACCACCCAGCGGGAGATGCGGCGTTGTTCGGGGGAGAGGCGGCGGTGGGCGGCAGTGAAGCGGTGCAGAGCCTCGTACGTGGGCACGGTGTCCTCCGGGCAGCACGAAAAAGGCCCCCGGCGTTGCCGGGGGCGGTGGGTGTCTCGCTCGGGTTGGGGCGTGGCTGGTGGCCCTCGTGTGGGGGAGTGGTGTGTGAGGGTGTGCTGGATACCGCTGGTGGCGCTACTTGGTCTTACTCGGCGTTTTTGAGGTGTGTGGTGCTGGTGTGGTGGTTGCCGCGCAACATTTGCATGGCCTGGCCGGTGTCCGCCCTGTGGGTGTGATGCCGCTCATTCAACCGCCTGCCAATGACATCGGCGGCCTTCGGACCGGGGGCGGAGATCGCCTGTCGAACAGAAGGCGATCTCCGCCGGGGCTCTCCCGGACATGATCAGCGGTACTTCTGAACAGCCCACGCCTCAGAGCAGCAGCAGAACCGCCGCCGCCCACACCGCCACGATGACGACGATCACTGGGCCGAGGGGCATGCCCTGCTCGGACGGGCCCGCCACCTGATCCGGGCGCAGCTCGGGGTGGTGGAGCAGGGCCTGCACCTCCTCGGCCGCCTTCAGTGCCGCGGAGGTTCGGCCCAGCTTGTTCTGGAGCCAGAAGAAGCCCACGGATGTCAGCTGGACGTCCTTGTCCCCCGAGACACTGATCGCGATGGTGTCGGAGCTGTGGCGGGCACCGGTGACGGAGTTCCAGGGGATGTGCCGTACCCGCCAGGGGCCGGCCACCCAGACACCGTCCCGGTCGGCGGTCAGCCGCCAGTTCAGCGCCGTGGCGATCGAGCTGATCAGCATGGGCAGGACGAGCACCGCCAGGAGTGACTTCCACGACAGTCCATCGCTGAGGACTGCCCATGCGCCGCCGCCCTGCATGAGCAGCAGGAACAGGCCGAGTCCGCGTGACGCCCCGTCGGCGGACCAGGTCAGCGGCGCGGCCGACGGCAGCATCTCCGCCGCGATCGCCGCCACGGGACGGCGGTGACGGCGGTTACCGTCCCGGCCGTGGCCGGGGACCTGGTCACGGCTCCGGGCGAGCCGGGAGGGGAGCAGTCCCTGTCCCACGGGCCGTACGGGGGTCACACTCCGCTCGACCTCCACCTCGACCTCGCCGTCGGGTTCCAGGGGCTGTTCGGGGGCGAGGAAGGCGACCTCGGCGCCCTGGTACAGGGAGCCGTACAACAACGCCTCCCGCAGTGGGGACTTGTCGGCGCAGCCCTTCAGGATGGCCTCGATGGCCTCTTCCTCGCGCCGTAGCCGTTCCGCCACGACGTGGTCGTCCTCGGCGTCGGCTCCGTCCGGGGCGGAGGAGTCGGCAGTGTCCTCAGGTTCTTCGAGATCTTCAGGGGCGTTCTCGCTCGCGTGCAGCGAGTGGAAGGAGAGCAGCGGCCGTGCCGCCTCGGTGTCGTCGGCCCCGTACACCCAGGTGCGTCCGTCCTCGCCCTCCTGGAGCAGGACCTTCAGCACCGGCAGGGGACTGCGGTCGAGGACACGGGAACGACGGCGTCCGTTTACTCCGTTGGCGAGGAACCCCGCGCCCGCGACCGAGCCCGCCAGCAGGACGAGCTCCCACCCGAAGATGTCGTACGGCTCGCTCACCAGGCGGATCCAGTCGCCGTCGACGACCAGCTCGACCTGGGTGCCCACCGGATAGTCCTCGGGGAAGACCGTCTCCACCGTGTACCGCCGGTTGTCGTCCGACATGGCCACCAGCGGCGATGTGTCCTCGTCCTCGATGTCGACCTGGACGACCCGGGCGCTCACCCGGGTGCTCCGGTCTGCCCGCTCCTCATAGGCGTCGATCTCCCCATGGGCCTCCCACAGCGCGTAGGCCGACACCGTGAACAGGAGTCCAGCCATGATCAACGACACACGACCGCGGGCGAACCGGCCCGCGGACTCGGGCAGCGGATGCCGCTGCGGTCCCGCCGCCTCCTCCGAGAGTGCCCGCTGACGACGGCGGGCGCCGAGCCGGTGCGTCAGGGTCAGGGCGACGAATCCGGCGGCGGCCACGAACCCGGACTCGCCCATGCCGGTCGCCGTGCCGGGGTCCGCCAGAGCGGTCAGGCTGGCGGCCGCCAGCACCACCACCCCGGCCAGCGCGGGAACCGGCTGCCGCCAGATCCAGTACAGACACAGCAGCAGCAGACCGATCTGGGCCAGTCCCAGCCAGTCGGCACCGCACGGCTGGCCCGTGCTGCAGGGCGTCTCGGACACCGACACCATCGCCCAGATCGCCCCTCCCGCGAGCGCGAGCGCCGCGAACAGGGGATGGGCCCACCTCCCCGGCATCGCCTCCGACCATGTTCGGGCGTCGGCGGACCGCCACGCTACGGTCCCGGCGGGTATGTGCTCGGGTGGAAGGGGAAGGGCTCGCTCGCTCACGCCCGCATTATCGACCAGGAGGGGGTCGGGTTCATGGGCGGGTCGGCCAGACCCAACAGGAGATCCCCAGAGCCAAGCCCTGGACGCCCTCCGCCGACGCCGGCGGTGACGTACGGGGAGCATCCCGGCATCCGGTGCCCCGCGGTGACCATGCTGTGCACCCGCCTCGCACCGTGCCGGCGATGTCGTGCACTCGCTCGGGTGCGCACGATGCACCGAACCGAGCGCACCCGGTGCACGCGCCCACGATGCCGAGCACTCTCCACGCCCGTACGATGCCCACGAGAGGGCACTCCGCCCCCGGCTCCGTATTTGGGGATGCCGTGCACTCGCGCATCACGGTGGACACCGCCGGGGGAGTGCACGGACATCGTGTTCACCGGCCGGGGATGTGGATGCCATGGTGGTGTCCACCGGGGCCCCGGCGTCCATCCGGTGCGCGGCACGCGGCAGGGACACCGCCAGCTGACACGGGCATCCGCGCGATCGTGGCGACCGGCGAGCACGGCGAGAGCGAGGCCGCCCTGCGGCACGTGCGCCGACACTTCTGCCCGGGCTCGCACAGCCCGAAAACTCCCCACAGAAGGAAGCCACGGCACCGGCCCCCTCGTATCGGCTCTGCTGAGCTTGACGTTTATCCAGTTCGCCCGGTCTGGTGCGGACGTTGTGGTGTGTGGGACGGGTGTGGGGTTCGCCCGCGGCGAGGACGCGTCGTAGTGGATGGCGGGTCGCCGGTCCTTTGAGGCGGGGGCCCCGGGTCGGGGCGGTTTCGGTGCGAGGGTCGGCCTGGTGATCGGGGCGTGTGGTGTTTTCGGACGGGTGGGTGGTATGCGGGTGCGTTCAGGCCATTGGGTTCGGGTCTTCGGTACCTCCGGGCATGGGGGCTCGTTGCGGGTTCGCGGTGGAACGGCGGTTTCGTGCTGTTCGGTGCAGTGTGTCGATCCGGGTCGTGTGAGAGGGAGCGTGTGATGCGAGCAGGCGTGTGGGCGTGTGTCGTGGCTGTGACGGGGACGTTGACAGGGGCGGGTCCCGCCGTCGCGGCGGAGTCGCAATGGTTCTGCGGGGAGAGCAACTGGACGACCGTGACCGTGAGCGCGGGATCCGCGGAGGTGCGGACCCAGGGATGTCTGGCGGTGTCCGAGGGGACCGTCACGGCGTTGCTGGTGAGCGAGTGCAAGGCCAAGGACTGGCTGGGGTACTGGCCTCGGACCACCTGCAACGCCTGGAACCTGAGCTACAAGCTGACCGACCCCACGGGGGCCGAGTACAAGGGCTGGATGCGGAACAACTCCGGCCGGTTCTTCGACACCTACAGCACCAGCACCCACCCGTGCGTCGTGGGCGAGTGGACCTACGACCAAGCCTCCATGCACGACGTCCCCTCCGTCGTCAACGGCCTCGGCACGGGGTTCAGGAAGACCATCGAGGTGACCGACTGCGGCGAGTGAGAACCCTGCGGGACACCTGCGGGACAGGCGCCAGCCGCGCAGGACGGAGCCGCGGCCGCGACCGCATCGTCTGCGGCACACACCGGCCACGACCACCACGGCGACCGGGCGCCGGCGGATCCGCCGCACGCTGTCGACCACCCCGGCCGGGACACTGCCCTCACCCCGGCACAGCGGTCCGCCGCCGTCCACGCCCACCAGCAGGCGGCGATGCCGCAGGAGTACGCGGAGGGGCGGACGACCGACCCCGGGACGTGGGTGACCACCCCGGAACGCCTCGCCTTCCTCGCCAAGCTCGACGCAGACGCAGACGCAGACGCAGACGCAGACGCAGACGCAGACGCCGAGGCCCGCAGCCGCAGCCGCAGCCGCAGCCTCGCCGACGCGGACGTCGGCCGCCGTGCCCTGGCCGGCGGGGAACTCGTGGGCCAGGCCGCCGAACCGGCGGTGGGCCCGTGCCGCCAGGGGCACGGGCACCCGCAGCAGCCCGGCCACGGGCAGAATCAGGGCCGGGGTGGTGTTCAGCCGTGACGGCCGGGCCCGCCGTGACGGCCGGTACTGCTGCCGGGCGGCCGAGACCGCCGGGCGGGACGGGGGCCGAAGTCACCACGCCGGCTGCCGGGACGCGACCGGCCGCGCACCCCCGCAGCCGTGCCGGCCAGGCGAGGGTGCGGTGGAACCGATCACCCTTGAGTACCGGAGACCCGCATGGCCGATGCGACCCCGCCCCGCGTCACGCCGGAGTACCTGAAACTGCTCGCCGCGGACTTGGACCGGCGGATCGAGCGCCTGGGGGCAGCTCGCCGACGCATCCCGGCTGCGCCGGGCGCTCTACCCGGCGCCGGAACCGCCCCCGGCCCGGCGGCCGCGCCGGTTACCCCGGCAGCACCCCGGCGGACAGCCGCACCCGTGGCGCACCGCACGGAGCCGCCGCCGGAGCTGAGCACCGGACGATGGAACCACCCCGGCGCTCCGGTGGAGTCCACCGGGAGTGGAGTCCACCGTGTTCCGCATCGGATGGGCAGTTCCACCATGATGTGCACCGGTCGGTGGGGGAACACACCGAACCGCGGGCACGGCTCCGACCGCCGCTCTGCCCGGAGCCATCCGTCACCTCGCTGCCTGCCGGCGCCCGCCGTCCCGCCGGTCGCCTCGTTGCCGTGCCCGGCCGGCGCGGTGGCAGCGGTACAGGACGAGGTGGGGCCACTGTGTGATAATCGCGAGCGATTATTCATGCAACGCGCAGGCAGGGGCCGGATCGTCGGTGGGGGGCGCCCTCACACCGGGCCGTGCTTCCCGAGGGAGAGGACCGGCCCCATGGCGGACGGACAGGGGCCGGAGTCGGCGGAGGCCGCCTCGCGGACCGGAGCGTCGGCGGCGGGGACGGCAGGGGAACGGACGTCCCCCGCGAGCACGGTGCAGATCGTGGACCATGCCCTGCTGGTGCTCAAAACGATCGCCGAGGCCGACCGGCCGCGCGGGGTACGTGAGCTGAGCCGGGATCTGGAGATCAGTAAGAGTTCCACTCAGCGGATTCTCGCCTCTCTGGAGCGCGTCGGGCTCGCTGTCATGGACGAGAACTCCCGCAAGTACGTGATCGGCCCGGCCGCGCTCACGCTGGCCTGGCGGCACGCCGCCAACAGCGACCTGGTGAGCGCCGCCTCGGAGGCGACGGCCCGCATCGCCGCCGCGACGGGCGAGACCGCGTGTGTTTCCGCCGTTGTGGACGGGCGCCGGGTGACGGTGTACGAGGTGGAGAGTTCCCAGCCGCTCCGTCTGATCACGGGGGTCGGCCGTCCCTACTCGCTCTTCTCCGGCGCGACGGGCCGGGTGCTGCTGTCGATGCTGCCCGAAGCCCAGCTGGAACACCTGGTGCGCGAGCATGCCTCCACGGTCGGCGCGACCGTCGCGACGGAGATCGCCGACCGGGTGACGGCCGCTCGTGAGCGGGGGTACGCCTTCAGTCGCGGCGAGTGGATCACGGGCGGGTGCGGGGTCGCCGTGCCCATCGCGACACAGGGTACGGTCACCGCGGCGCTGAGCATCTACGGCCCGGAGGCGCGGCTCGCGGACCGGCGCATGGCCGAACTGGTCCCGACCCTCCGGGCGGCGGCGGCCCAGATCGCCATCCGCTGGCGCCAGCCCGCCTGACCCCCGGGCCGCTGCCCCGGCGCCCGGCGCCCCGGTCCCCTGCGATCACCGCGCCGGACCGCATGCCCCGAGCCCTTCCCGTATGTCGCGGCAGTCCCTGCCTGCTGCCGTGTCCTTCCGGGCCCGCCGGCGGGCCGGCTCCCGGCGAACGGCGGCGTCGGGAGCCCTCTCCGGCGTGCCTCTCACTGCGCCGTGACGGCGTGACCTCTTCCGGCGGCCACGCGCCGAACCCCGATGGGCCCGCGCTGCGAACCGCCGTGCCCGCCCGGACCCCGGCGGGCCGGCTGTGCCCGGGGCTGGCGCCCCGTACCATCCCCTGCCCGAAAACCTGACCATTGACCTGGCCGAAACCCGTGGGTACGGTGTCCCAAACAAATCTGGTCCACTGTCCCAGATTGCTTCACGGCGGTGCCGGCCCCGGTCGATCCCAGGGGAAAACGGGACCTTTGTCGCTACACGGGTGACGTTCCACACAACAGAATCCGTGCACCACATCAGTCCCGGTGGACTCCACCACCGCTCGACACTCTCACCTTCCGCATATACGGCCCATTCCAGGAGGAATGCCTCATGATGCTCGGCTGGCGTGCACGAATCGGACAGATCCGACCGGCGACCGCGATCGAAGGAGCAGAGGAGTGGCGCTCGGTCGCGCCCACCGGCGTGGCCTTCGCCGACGCCCGGACCATCGTTCCCCGCGTCGACGCGGAGGGGCTGCGCGAAATGATGGGCCAGGTGCTGGAGGCGTCCCGCCAACTCGCCACCGCGAAGGTCGACCTGATCGTGCAGTGCGGCGCGCCCGGCACCTTCATACCGGGCCTCGGCACCGACGAGAAGGTCACCGACGAGATCAAGGCCGAGACCGGGATTCCCGCGATCACGATGATGCGGGCGACGGTCGACGCCCTGCGCGCCGTGGGCGCCACCTCGGTCGCCGTCGGCAGCATCTACACGGACGAGGTCAACGAGGCGCTGCGCGCGTACCTCACGGCCGTCGGCTTCGAGGTGCCCGTGATGGAGGGGCTCCAGATGACCGACCCCTACGAGGCCAGCGTCCACGACGCGGACAGCGCCTACCGGCTCGGGCGCAGACTGCACAGGGCCGCCCCCGACGCCGACGCGCTGCTGATCTCCTGCGGCACCTACCGGACCTTCGAGATCCTGCCGTACCTCGAAATGGACACTGGACGGCCCGTGGTGACCAGCAACCAGGCATCCCTCTGGAGCGCCCTGCGGACCCTGGGGCTCCGCGACGAGATCCCGCAGCTCGGCCGCCTCGGCCGGCTCACCTGACACCGGTCCGGACGTCCCCGCCCGGCCGGGGACACCGACCCCGCACCCCCACCGTCACACCGCGCCGCACCGCCGGGCTGTCACCCCGCCCGGACCACGCGGCCGATCCGTCAAAAGAGGAAAGAACGTGCTGGTAGACGCATTGCAGTTCGTCAAGCCCGCCCGCGAGCGATTCGAGGAGTGGCACGCCGCCGGGATAGCCGGCGTCCACGCCACCGTCGCGATCTGGGAGGACTCCACCGAGACCATGCGCGAGGTCGGCCGCTGGCAGCGGCTGCTCGCGGAGAACGCCGACCTCCTCCGGGAGGGCCGCTCCGCCGACGACATCCGCGCGGCCGGCAGCGACGGCCGTACCGCCGTCGTCCTCGGATTCCAGAACAGCAGCCCCTTCGAGGACGATCTCGACCTCGTCGGTGCCTTCCATCAGGCCGGGGTGCGCATCGCCCAGCTCACTTACAACACCCAGAACTCCGCGGGCGCGGGCTGCTGGGAGGGCGACGACGCCGGACTCTCCCGCACCTACGGGATCAATCTGATCCGGGAGATGAACCGGGTGGGCATGCTCATCGACGTCTCCCACTGCAATGAGCGCACCTCACTCGAAGCCCTGGAGGCGTCCGAGCGGCCGGTGGCCATCACCCATGCCAACCCCCGGGGATTCGTCGGCGAGAACGTCGAACTCGCCTTCCGCAACAAATCCGACACGGTCCTCAAGAAGGCGGCCGAATCCGGCGGCGTCGTCGGCCTGAGCATGTACCCGCGGATCGCGCCCAGCGGCGTCGACTGCACCGTCGCCCAGTTCTGCGACATGATCGCCTACACCGTCGATCTGATCGGCGTCGAGCACGTCGGGCTCGGCTCCGACTACTACGCCGGACAGGGCGACGAGGAACTCCACTGGTGGCGGCAGGGCCGCTGGAGCCGTAAACCCATGGTGCCCATCTCCGGCCCCGTCGAGTTTCCCGAATGGTTCGCCGCCGGCCGCGGCTACGCCACCGTGCTGGAGCACCTGCGCAAGCGCGGGTTCAGCGAGAGCGAGGTCGAGCTCATCTCCGGCGGCAACTGGCTACGCATGTTCGGCGCCGGCTTCGTGGCCGATTCCCGGAACTGACGGCGCGGAGACGACGGCGTGAGAGCGGAAAGGAAGGGCGGGCATGAACCGGTTTGACGTGGTGATCGTCGGTGGCGGCCACAACGGGCTGGTCACCGCGGCCTATCTGGGCCGGGCGGGACTGCGCGTCGCCGTGGTCGAATCCCGGCGGAGCCTCGGCGGGCCCTGCGGCGGCTATGAGTTCCTGCCCGGCCGCAGCCTCGCCTTCACCAATTCGCCCGGGTCGCTCAACCCGGCCGTGGTCAGCGAACTCCGGCTCGCCGACCACGGTCTGCGGTTCATCCGGGCCGACCCGACCGTCGTCCAGCAGTTCGACGGCCGGTGCTTCCTCGGCTGGCGCGACCCCGCCCGGGTCGACCAGCAGCTCGACGCCTTCGCACCGGGCGAGGCCGGCCGCTACCGAGGGCTGATCAGCTCCCTCGAACGGCTCGGCGCGAGCCTCGGGGTCCTGCTCGACGGCCCTCCGCCCGCCCTGGCCGAACTCGGGGATCGGCTGACCGACCCGGCGGAGCGCAAGCTCTTCACCGCCGTCTTCGAGGGCAGCCTCACCGGGCTGCTCGACCAACACCTCCGCTCGGACCAGGCCAAGGCCCTGCTCGCCCTGCTGGCACTGAACGCCCAGCTCGTACCGCCCTCGACACCCGGCAGCGCCGTCGGACTGATGATGCGCCCCTTCGCCCTCGCCGCGGCAGGCGCGCCACACTCCGGCGACGCCGCCGAGCGGGTAGCGCTCCGCGGCTCCACCGGACTGCCGGTCGGGTCGATGAGCGCGATCGTGGACGCGCTGGCGGACTGCTGCCGCGCCCACGGCGTCACCCTGCGCACCGGCTCCCCGGTGGCGCGGATCCTGCACGGCGGCGGCGGGGTCCGGGGCGTCGTCACCGCGACTGGCGAGGAGTTCACCGCCGACCGGGTGGTGTCGGCGGTCAACCCCGTCCACCTCTTCCGCGATCTGCTGGACGACGCGGCCATGGGCCCCGAGATCCGCGCGGAGGTCGCGGGCACGGCGATGCGCGGATCGGCGTTCAAAGTCGTCCTGGAGGTCGACTCGCTGCCCGCCTACGCGGGGCTCCCCGACGACGCCGACCCCGACCGGGTGCGGGCATGCCAGTTTCGCGTGGGCTCCTCGCTCGGACAGATCGAGGAGTCGATCACCCGGGCACTGACGGGCCGCGCCGGCGAGCGGCCCCTGATGTGGGGGCTGATACCGACCCTCACCTCACCCGGACTCACCCCGGGGGGCACCCATCTCATCAGCGTCAACGCCTGGCACGCCCCCTACCGTCCGCACGACGGCCCCTGGGACGCCGAGCGCACGGACCGTTTCGGCCGCCGGTGCGTCGAGGAACTCTCCCGGCTGATGCCGGGACTCGCCGACCGCGTCATCGACCACCGGTTCATGAATCCGGTGGAGATCGAGAGCGAACTGGGCCTGCCGGAGAGCAACATCACCCACGGGGACATGCTGCCCGGCAATCTCTTCGGGGCCCGCCCGCACTCCTCCGTCGCCGCATACCGCACCCCGCTCACGGGCTTCTACATCAGCGGGGCCGGGACCTGGCCGGGCGGCTACATCACCGGAACACCAGGCAGGAACACGGCCGGAGCGGTTCTCCACGACCTTCACCACGAGCAAAGGCGACAAGCATGAGGCTTTCGCGCCGCAGTGGGCCCGAGCGCCCACGAACCGGACGACTGAGCCGCACAGTGAGTGGCATGGCCGTCGCGGGCGTCCTGCTCAGCGGCTGCAGCGCCAATCCGTCCTTCGGACGCGACGCGCAGACCCTGATCATCGGCGCCGAGGGAGAGATCCCCACCCTGGACCCGCACCGCGCCTCCGGCACCCCGGTGCTCCGGGTCATCGACGCCCTCTTCGATCCGCTGATCCGCGAGAACCTCGGCAAGGAGACGGCCCAGGCCCCCGAACTCCGCCCCGGGCTCGCCACGTCCTGGGAAGCCTCCCCGGACGCCCGGACATACACCCTCGAACTCCGCGAGGGCGTCGCCTTCACCGACGGCACACCCTTCGACGCCGCCGCCGTCAAGGCCAACTTCGACCGGATCATGGACGAGAAGTCCGCCTTCCACGACCCGACCGCCGCCGGCAACATGAAGTTCCTGACCCGCTGGATCGAGAAGGTCGAGATCCGCGGACCTCACACCGTCACCCTCGGACTCACCGAACCGTACGCCGGTCTGCCCCGGGTGCTCACCGACCGCCGCATGTCGATCATCAGCCCCAAGGCGCTCCGCGCCCACAAGCCCGACGACATCGGCCTCCATCCCGTCGGCACCGGCCCCTTCACCCAGCAGTCCGCCGATCGCGGCAAGCGCATCACGCTGAAGCGGAACCCGCACTACTGGGGCGGCGCGGCCAGGACCCCCGCCATCATTGTGGAGTCGGTCACCGACCCCACCACGCTCGCCATCGCCGCCCAGACCGGCGAGGTGGACGCGATCCTCAGCGCCGGGGCCCAGCAGGTCCGGCAGCTCGCCGACGGCGGCACCATGACCGTGCAGTACCCCGAACCCGCCAACCAGTACTTCCTGCGCCTCAACACCCGGATCGCCCCCACTGACAACGCCGTCTTCCGGCAGGCACTCAACCACGCCGTCGACCGCCGGGCGATCGCCACCCTCACCGGCAAGCAGGTCGCCCCCTCCACCGGACCGCTGCCCCGGGGCAACGAGGCATACCGGGAGAATCCCGGAGCCGTCGCCGACACCTACGACCCCGAACGGGCCCGTCGGCTCATCCGCGAGAGCGGGGTGCCCACCCCCGTACGGCTGCGGATCCTCGCACCCGACAGCGGCCCCGGCTTCTCCCAGGCCACCGAGATCATGTCGCTCATCCAGCAGGACCTCAAAGCGGTCGGCGTCCGGCTGGACACGCAGTACATGGAGTTCGCCTCACTCGTCGCCGAGGAGGGAAACGGCTACAACGACACCACCCACGGCTCCTTCAACGGCTGGACCACCGGAGCCGACGCCGCCGACTTCCTGGAGCGGATGTTCAGCGGAGAACTGCATCCCCCCAACGGCGTCAACCGCGGCTGGTACCGCAACCGGGACGTCGACAGCCTCTTCGACCGCGCCCGCGGCGAACCCGACGCGGACCGCCGTACCGCGCTCTACCGCGAAGCCGCCGACGCCATCACGGCCGACGCGCCCTGGGTCTTCCTCTACCAGGACCGGCTGCCCCGCCTGCTGAGCCGCACGGTGGACGGAGTCGTGCCCGCCGCGTCCGTCTACATCGACTACACCACCATCCGCCGCCGGTGAGGAGATCACAGCCATGAAGGCCACAGCGGCACCACCCCGCCCCGCCGCCGTGCGGGCCGCGACCCCCCGGCGGCGCATCCGCCTCCGCCCGCCGGCGGGCTCCGGCAACACCACCGTCCTCATCGGCGGCGCCATCGTCGCCGTCACGATCCTGATCGCGCTCCTCGCGCCGCTGATCGCCCCGGACGACCCCCTCGCCACCAACCCCTCGTCCATCGGGCTCGGCCTCCTCAGCGACGGCCACCTGCTCGGTACCGACGAGGTGGGCCGCGACATACTCAGCAGGCTGATGCACGGAACCAGGCTAGCTCTGCTGGTCGCCGTGGTGCCGACGCTGGCGGCGCTCGTCATCGGCGGCTGCATCGGACTGCTCTCCGGCTACGCCGGCGGCTGGCTCGACAGCACACTGATGCGGATCTTCGACGTGATGTTCTCCTTCCCCGGCATCCTGCTCGCCCTCGGCATCGGCGTCGCCCTCGGCCCCGGCATCACCTCCATGGTCATCGCGATGGTGGTGGTCACCGTCCCCGAATTCGGACGGATCGTCCGGGGCAACGTCATCGCCCTGCGCCAGGAACAGTACGTGGAGGCCGCAGGCGCCCTCGGCTACGGCCATCTGCGCATCGCGTTCCGCCACATCACCCCGAACCTGCTCGGCGGCGTGGCCGTCTTCGCTACCCTCCAGACCGGCCGCAACGTCATCCTCAGCTCAAGTCTCGCCTTCCTCGGCCTGGGCGCCCAGCCGCCCACCCCCGACTGGGGCCAGATGCTCAGCGGCGGACGCGCACTGCTGGTGACCGCACCCCACGTCGCCACCATTCCCGGCCTCGCGATCGTCGTGCTCGCCGTCGGATTCAACCTGCTCGGCGACGGCATCCGGGACCGCCTCGACCCGCGCAGCCGCACGTCCCGGGCCGCGCGCGGAGGCCCACGCCCCCTGTGGACCCGGTGGAGCCGGTCATGAACAGCCCTGGAGAACCGCCATGCTGACCTTCACCCTGCGCCGCGCGCTGCACATGCTCCCGGTTATTCTCGGGGTGACCATCGCCACCTTCGGCCTCGGCCAGATCATCCCCGGCGACCAGGCGAGCGCCCTGCTCGGCCCCACCTCCTCGGAGGAGGACCGGCAGGCGCTCCGCGAGGACCTCGGCCTGGACGAACCCGCCCTCTCCCGCTACTTCACCTATCTCGGCAACCTCCTCAGCGGCGATCTCGGCCGCTCGCTCTCCTTCGGCCGACCGGTCTCCGAAGTCCTCTCCGACCGGCTGCTCAACACCCTGCTGCTGTCGGGCACCGCGATCGCCGTCGCGGCGGTCGCGGGCGTCGCCATCGGCACCTGGGCCGCGCAGAAACCCGGCTCGGCCCGGGACCGCGGCCTCACCATCGGCGTCCTGTTCTTCAACTCCGTGCCGTCGTTCTGGTTCGGACTGGTGCTCATCGTCGTCTTCTCGCTGCAACTGCGGATCCTCCCCGCCACCGGGATGACCTCCATCGGCGGCGGCGGAGCCCTCGACATCGCCGCCCACATGGTGCTGCCCGTCATCACCCTCGCCGCTTGGTCACTGGCGGTCATCGCCCGTATGACCCGCTCATCGGTGCTGGAAGTGATCGGCAACGACTACGTCCGCACCGCCCGCTCACGCGGCGTCGGAGAGTTCCGGGTCATCGTCCGCCATGTGCTCCCCAACGCCCTGCCGTCCGTCATCACGGTGATCGGCCTGCAAGCGGGCTTCCTGCTCAGCGGCGCGGTGCTCACCGAGACGGTGTTCTCCTGGCCGGGCATCGGCCTCGCCCTCCACCAGGCCATCTCGGCCCGGGACATCCCCCTCGTACAGGGCGGGATCCTCGTGATCGCCATCGCGTTCGTGCTGATCAACTTCCTGGTCGACGTGATCCAGGCGTACTTCAACCCGAAGATCAAACTGGCCTAGGCCGTCTCCTCGAAGCCCCGTCCGTCCGCCATCCCCGGCACGTCCGCCTTCCCCGGCGGTGGTGCCCCCGCGCGGAGCCGAAGGGGGAGTACCCCCCCGCACCGGACCCCGCCGGACCCGTTCCCCGGGCCTGACGGCCCAGGGGACGGACGACGCCACTTCGAAGACACTCCGCACCGGGAGGACTCACCGTGACCGTACTGGAAGTCGAACACCTCAGGGTCGCCCACCGCGGCCACAACCAGGCCGGCACCCCCCTGGAGACCGTGCGCGACGTCTCCTTCAGCGTCGCCGCCGGCGAATCCCTCGGCGTCGTCGGCGAGTCGGGCTGCGGCAAGAGCCAGACCATGCTGGCCGTCCTGCGCATGCTCGCCCCCACCGGAGCCGAGATCACCGGCCGGGTGCACTTCGACGGCAAGGACCTGACGGCGCTCACCCCTCGGCAGATGCGCGCCGTCCGGGGCTCGGGCATCGGGCTCGTCTCCCAGGACGCGCTCTCCGCACTCAACCCCGCCATGACCATCGGCGCGCAGATGGCCGAACCCCTCATCCACTACGACGGATTCAGCCGCCGCGACGCCGCCGCGCGGTGCGCCGAACTCCTCGATCTCGTCGGCCTCCCCGGCGCCCGCGAACGGCTCCGCAGCCACCCCCACGAACTCTCCGGCGGCATGCGCCAGCGCGTCCTGATCGCCATGGCCATCAGCCGCGAACCCCAGGTCCTGATCGCCGACGAACCCACCACCGCCCTCGACGTCACCATCCAGTCCCAGGTGCTCCAGCTCATCGACCGGCTCCGCAAGGACCTCCGGATGGCCCTGATCCTCATCACCCACGACCTCGGGGTCGTCGCCGGCGTCACCGACCGGATCGCCGTGATGTACGCGGGCCGGATCGTGGAGACGGCCCCCACCACCGCGCTCTTCGACCACCCCGCCCACCCCTACACCCGTGCCCTGATGGACTCGATCCCCCGGATGGACCGTCCGCGGGTCGAGTATCTGCCCGCCATCCCCGGCTTCCCGCCCGACCCCGCCGCGCCGCCGCCCGGCTGCGCCTTCCGGCCCCGCTGCCCCGCCGCCCGCGCGGAGTGCGAGGACTCCGTCCCCGGACTCCTCCCCCTCACCTCCGCCGTCCCCGGACACGCTGTCCGCTGTCCCTTCACCGCACCGGTCCCCGCCGGTGCGGACCACCGAGGAGAGCGCTCATGAACGCCGCCGGCGCGTCGCCGCCCGCCACCCCCGGACCACCCGGCACCCACACCGACAGCGATGCCGTCACCGTGGCCGATCTGCGGGTCCACTTCCCCATCCGCACCGGCGTGCTCCGCCGGGTCACCGGCACCGCACACGCCGTGGACGGGGTCTCCTTCACAGTGCCCGCCCGCAGCATCGTCACCATCGTCGGCGAGAGCGGCAGCGGGAAGACCACCACCGGACGCGCCTTGGTCGGCCTCTCGCCCATCGCCTCCGGCAGGGTCAGCGTCCACGGCCGGGCCCTGGAGGAGATCCGCCGCGAAGGCTCGCTGCCCCGGCTCGCACAGATCGTCCACCAGGACCCCTACGCCAGCCTCAACCCGCGGATGACCATCCGGGCGATGATCCGAGAGGTCATCTCCGTGCACCGGACGACACCTCGGGAGAAGGCGGGGGAGCGGGTCGCGGAACTCCTCGCCCAGGTCGGCCTCCGAACCGAGCTGGCCGACCGCTATCCCCATGAACTCTCCGGCGGCCAGCGCCAGCGCGCGGCCATCGCCCGCGCCCTCGCGGTCGAGCCCCGCTTCATCGTCTGCGACGAGATCGTCTCCGCGCTCGACGTCAGCATCCAGGGCCAGATCGTCAATCTCCTCAAGGACCTCCGCCGCGACCAGGACGTCAGCTTCCTCTTCATCTCCCACGACATGAGCGTGGTACGGCACATCTCCGACCACGTCATCGTGATGTACGGCGGCCTGATCATGGAGAGCGGCCCCTGCGACGAGGTGTTCTCCGCGCCGCGCCATCCCTACACCCACGCGCTGCTGGCGGCCGTGCCCGTGCCCGACCCCCGGGCCCCCGGCCGCCCCGGCGAGGTCCGCACCCGCGCCGAACCCCCGGACCCGGCCGATCCGCTGCCCGGATGCCGCTTCCAGCGCTCCTGCCCGTTCGCCACCGAGGTCTGCCGAGAGGGCCCGCCACCCCCGACCACCGCCGCCGGGGCGGCCGGACACACCCTGGCCTGCCACCACGCCGGCACACCCGGCGTACGAGCCGCACTGTCCCCGAAGAACCCGCCCCCCACGAACCCCTCCACGGAGGCCCCGGCCACAGAAGGCCCGTCCCCGTCACCGGAAAGGACCACCGCTCCATGACCACCCCCGACACCGCGCCGCCCATCGAGGACTACACCTCCCACACGGGCGGGGCCCGGCGCGCACCCGCGGGCGCGACGGTGCCGCTGACCGACCCCGCGACCGGGGAGATCTGGGCCCGGGCCCACCAGGACCCGGACGCCGTGGACGCCGCCGTGGACGCCGCCCGCGCCGCCTTCCTCGCCCCTTCCTGGGGCGCACTCCCCGCCCACGCCCGCGCAGATCTGCTCCACCGCCTCGGCGACGTGCTGGTCGCGCACACCGAGGAACTCGCGGCACTGGAGACCCGGGCGAACGGCAAGCCCCTCACGGCCACCCGGGGCGAAGTCGGCGCCCTGGCCCGCTGGTACCGCTACTTCGCCGCCGTGGCGGAGACCATGGAGGACATCTCCCGCCCGCTCAGCGCCACCGCGAGCGCGCTCATCACCCGGGAACCACTGGGCGTGGTCGCCGCACTCACCCCCTTCAACGGCGCACTCTCACTCGGCTCCTGGAAACTCGCCCCCGCGCTGGCCGCGGGCAACACCGTGATCCTCAAACCGCCGCCGCAGGCCCCCGCCTCCTCGGTGCGCCTCGCCGAACTGGCCCTGGAGGCGGGGTTCCCGCCGGGAGTGATCAGCGTCGTCATCGGCGGCGCCGACGAGGGCCGCCGCCTCACCGACCACCCCGGCATCGCCATGGTCACCTTCACCGGCAGCACCGCCGTCGCCCGTACGCTCGGGGCACGCGCGGCCGGGCGGATGAAGCGCTACGTCTGTGAGGCGGGCGGCAAGTCCGCACACATCGTCTTCGCCGACGGCGACCTCGACGCCGCCGTCGTCGCGGCCCGGCAGGGCGCCTTCGCCGCGGCCGGCCAGACCTGTGTGGCGGGCTCCCGGGTCTTGGTCCAGCGCGAGGTGTACGAGGACTTCCTCCGCCGGTACGGGGAGGCGGTCGGACGGCTGCGCGTCGGCGACCCCCGCGACCCGCGCACTCACGTCGGGCCGGTCGCCTCCGCGGCGGCCCTGGCACGGATCGAGGGATACGTGGACGACGCCCTCGCGAAGGGCGCCCGGGCCGTCACCGGCGGACGGCGGGCCACCGTGGCCGCGCCCGCCGACGCGGGCTTCTGGTACGAACCGACCGTGCTGGCCGACGCCCCGCCCGGCCTCGCCGTCTGCCGGGAGGAGATCTTCGGACCGGTGGTCACCGTGCACCCCTTCGACACCGAGGACGAGGCGGTCACCCTCGCCAACTCCGTCGAGTACGGCCTGGCCGCAGGTTTCTGGACCCGCGACGTGGCCCGTGCGCACCGGGTGGCACGGCGGCTGGAGGCGGGGGTGGTCTGGGTGAACACCTACCGGCTGCTGCACTGGAGCGTGCCGTTCGGCGGCTACAAGCAGTCCGGTCTGGGACGGGAGAACGGAGTCGAGGCCGTCGCCGAATTCCTCCAGACCAAGTCCGTCGTCACCGAGCACGGAACCCCGGCCGACCCGTTCGGCGACTGACCGCCCACCGCCCACCGCCCACCGCCCACCGCCCACCGCCCGGCGGACACCACCCCTCGTATGCCTCGGGATTCTCCCGACCTCCCAGGAACAGGACCCCCTCCCATGGAATTTCTCGTCAACATCCGGATCACCTGGCCCGATGCCATGGACCCCGGGCTCAAGGCGGCGGTCTCCGAGGAGGAACGCCGCCGCGCCGCCGAACTCGCCGCGTCCGGAAATCTGGTCCGTATGTGGCGGGTGCCAGGCCGGACCGAGAACTGGGGACTGTGGCGGGCGGCCGACCCCACTGAACTCCACACCATCATCTCCGCGCTGCCGGTCTGGCCCTGGATGGACGTCACGGTCCACTCACTGGCCGACCACCCGGTCGACCCGGGACCGGCGGTCTGACGGGCCGCTCAGTGGGACGCACCCCGCTGGGTGTCCTGCTCACCACCTGCGGCGCACTCGCCCGGCCTTTCGCTCATCACCTGTTTCAGGAGGTGATGGTGCCGGCCGGGTCGGGTGGCTGTCCGGGTACGCGCCGGCCATGGGCGAGTTGCCGGTGGTGAGGAGATCACGAATCGCGGCCAGATAGCTGTCGCGGTCGACGGCGCTGGCGCCGTTCACGTCGAGGGCGGTGAACGCGGCGTCCGCGCCGTCGGAGCTGTTCCCGGTGGCGGCGCGCAGCCGGGTGAACTCGTCGCGGGTCAGCAGCCCTCGCCGTCGAGGTCGGCGAGGTCGGCGAGGTCGAAAAGGGAACCGAGAGCGGGCCGGCAGGACTCGTCGAAGGTGACGGCCCCGTCAGCATTCGCGTCCATCCGCCGGAACACCTCCTGGTGGGCCGCCCGGGCGACGCCGACGAGAGGATGGTGCGGGTCACGACCGGCGCCGGCGGATCCGCCTCACGCCGTCGACCACCCCGGCCGGGACACCGCTCTCACTCCCGCTCAGCGGGCCGCCGCCGAGACCCACGCCCACCAGCAGGCATCGACTGTGGCGGTGCTGACCGGGGCCGGGTTCGGTACGCCGCTGTCGTGGCAGACCGAGATCGCCCACCGCCTTCCGTACGGGTACACCCAGTACGCCGACCTGATACTGCATGCCCCGGACGCGGACGTGCCCGCGATGCTGCTGGAGATCGACCGGGTCACCGAGCCCGTCGACGACCTGGTGGCCAAGGTCCGCCGCTACACCGAGTGGTTCGAGCTCCTGGCGCCAAAGGCTGATCCGGATGACAGCTTCCCCGGGGTACAGGCAGACCGGGGTCGGCACAAGGAGGATGCGCATAGGTTCAGAACAGCCGATGTACCGGTTTCAGCGCGATGTCACGCGGCCGGCAGGACCTTCGAGCCTTCTGGACGTGACAGGGGTGAACCTTCTGGCTCAAGCTGCTGGGATACGCCGCCGAACCCGGCCGTCACTTCGGCCACGGTTGCCAACTCCCGGGCGCGATGGACACCTTCCCGACCCAACACAGGCCGTCGGCTGCCTTGCGCATCATCCTGCCGGAACTACAGCGGATTGGAACTGAGTACAGTAATACCTTCCTACCCGATTCCCGGGACACGCTGGTTCAGCCGGCGCTGAATCGAGCGGCAGACCCGTAACGGCCCGGAGGCTGAGCACCACGCGAGGGCGCCCTTCAGCGGTGGGTCGCCTGGCCGGTATCTGATCTGACGGAAGGACATGAGATGCGTTTCGGAGTCTTCATGGCACCGTTTCACACTGCTCGGGGACAGAACCCCCTCACTGCTTTCGCACGGGACTTGGCCACCCTTCAGCAACTCGACGAGCTCGGCTACGACGAAGCCTGGATCGGCGAACACCACTCTGGCGGATCGGAGTTGATCGCCAGCCCAGAGATCTTCATCGCGCACGTCGCAGCCCAGACCAAACACATCAAGCTGGGGACCGGCGTGCTCTCTCTGCCGTATCACAACCCACTGTGGGTGGCGGACCGCGCGATCCTGCTCGATCACCTCACCCGGGGCCGATTCATGCTCGGCCTCGGCCCCGGCTCCCTCCCGACGGACGCGACGATGATCGGCATCGACCCGGTCTCACAGAGGTCCGCGCTGGAAGAGGACACCGACGTCCTCATCCAGTTGCTCACCCAGGATGAACCCGTTACCAAGAAGACCGCCCGCTACAACCTCGTCGAAGCCAGATGTCAGTTACGCCCGTACACCACACCCTGCTTCGAAGTCGGCATCGCGGCGATCGCCTCGCCGTCCGGCCCACGGATCGCAGGCAAGCACGGGTTGGCGCTGCTGTCCATCGGCGCGACCATGACCGGCGACCTGGACATGCTCGCCGCGCACTGGAGCGTGATGGAAGAACGAGCCCATCAGTTCGACACCATTATTGAACGCGCCGCATGGCGACTGGTCGGACCGATGCACATCGCCGAAACGAAAGAACAGGCCTACAAGGACGTCGCGTACGGACTCGATGACTGGTGCCGCTATCTGCAGTATGAAGCTGCGGTACCGCACTTCGAGCCCGGCGGCTCGACGCTGAAGGAACGCATCGACTGGATCAACGAATCCGGTGTTGGCGTAATCGGCACACCGGACGACGCGATCCGGCACATCCGCTTGCTGCAAGAGCAGTCCCACGGCTTCGGCTGCTACCTCATGATGGCGCACGAATGGGCGAGGGCAGACGCCACCCGTCAGCACTTCGAACTGTTCGCGCAGCAGGTCGCCCCGCACTTTCAAGGCAGTCTCGAACGTCTCGACGCCGCACGAGCCCTCGCGGTCAGGCGCAGGGAGGCACTGTACAGCCGCATGGGCGACGCGCTTGACGAGGCGAAGACCCGACATGCTGCCGAGCAGGCGGTCAGGGCTGACGGTCTGCAGCGACCCGGCCCCGACTTCGGCGAACGCACCTCGGAGACACCTGAGCCCTGACGGTCCGCGAGAACAGAACTCCGGTGACGGCTGTTGGCCCGGCCCGGTGGTCGCTCCGCCCGGGTTGCCGAACTGGCTCCGGCTCGCCCCTATCCGGGGTCATTCTCCCTGCCGTGAACCCGCCCGCCACCGCCAGGACGCGCCTCGCGTACCGCGGCGCCAGGGCCGGTTCCTCCACCGGAGTCTGACCGTGCGTCCCACCAGGGAGCCCCCCCCCATGAACCATCGGCACGGACGGTTCGGCCGGGTGAGGGGCTGGGACCCGCGCCTTCGGCCGCCCGCCCCAGCCGATCGGATCCGCGATGACCGGGCGACCCTCAGCAGGGCCGGGGCACCCAAGTGCGGCTGCCGCGGTCGTAGTGGGAGGCAGAGCCGGGGAGGATCGCGTCCAGCGACAGCCACTCACCCGATTCGTCGAGAAGGTCTTGCTCGGCGGGCGGGTTCAGGTCCATCGGGCCGAGGGCCCAGTCCAGGAGGACCAGGCTGTCGGTGACCTCGGTCACCCAGCCGAGAAACTCGCGGCCGTCATGCAGGGTGAAGCCGACCCGGTCGCATCGCTCGCAGCGTTTGACGAGGTATTCCTGGAGGGAGAGCGGATCCGGCATGCCCGCAGCATAGGTGGACCGCCTCGCAGGAGGACAGGCAGGGGACGCAGGACACAGAGCACAAGGCACACAGCGCAGGGCATGAGAACGGGAGTTGGCGGGCGTGTATCTGGGCATCAGGCCACGGCTCCCCTCACGGTGCCGCCCTGATCACACCGGGCCTCGCCGACTACAAGGTGATTGGGCCAGAGATCTGCGGATGGCTCCGGAAGTCGCCGGGGAGAACATCGGCCCAATCTGCAGGCTGGCCGTGGACGGCCGCTCAGTCACCTGCTCTGGCCCGCAGAGCCCGCGCAGGTGCTCAGACTGGGCTGCTGCCCATGCGCACGATGCCTGGTCGGCACTCGGCCTCTTGTGCCCGCCCACACCTCTCGTGCTGCCCGTCGGCCCGCGTCCTCGGTGTATGTGTCCGTGCTCACCGCGTCGCCCTCCCCGCCCGCGCTGTGGTGGTCCACCGCATGCCTAGCTTGTCCAGCTCCGCCCGGCGTTCCGCGTTGAGCTTGTCGGCGCGTTTGCGGACGTTGTCGAGCCACATCCCCAGCTTCACCTCCACAACGCCCTCAGTACCGTTCTGAGCACCCCGCAGCCCTTCACCGGGCCCTACATGCTCTACGTGCTTCCTCGGGACACCGAGGTGCCCCTCACGGGTGTGGAACTGCTGTGCCGCCCGCAGGTTGAGGGTCCACTTGTCGTCCTGAGTCCGGCGTTTCACCGGCCGCTCGTCCTCACCCGCCGGTTCGAGCCCGAGCGCGTTCTCCAGCAGCCATTGCTGCGCCGGCTGCAGCGCGTCCCATCCGTACCGGCAGCCCTGGACCCACCGGCCGAGGTCTTCGCCCTGGACGACGACCTCCCCGGCCTCCAGGGGCACGGTGCCGCCGTTGGCCAGGTGGTTCTGGGCGAGGCGCAGGCACCGCTGCCATCCCGCGTCCCACACCGGCGACCACCCCGGGTCGATCTCGTCCAACGCGGCCCGCCGCTCCGCCGACAGCCCGCCCGTCTGCGTGCCCTCCGGCAGTCCGGCCTCCAGCTGTTCAGCGCGCGCGTCCGCGAGCCGGGCCGCGGTCCGAAGATTCTTGGCCCAGGTCCCGACCGGGTACCCGTCCCAGACGGCAGTGGCCGGCGGGAGGAGGTGCCCGTGCTCGGCGGCCCAGTGGCGGGCGGCGGTGAGTCCTTCCTCGAAGGCGTGGTCCTGGTGCGACCAGACCACCCCGAGCTTCTCCAGCTCCCGAACACGTTCCGAGGCGAGGGTCCCGGCCCGGTAGTCGGTCCGCTGATTCCGCAGCCACGTCCCCAGCGGAAACCCGTCCGGCGTCCAGTCCTCAGGGGTGACGTAGTCGTACGGCACCCGCAGCACACCATCCTTCGCGACCTCCTTCACATACCGCACGGCCGCCGCGAGACCGCTGCGCCAGTAGTCGGTCTCCGGGTGCAGCACCCGCAGCGCGACGAACCGGGCCACCTCGGCCGGATCACGCGGTGTCGAGAACTTCAGGAGCCCCTGTGCGGGCGCGCTCGGGCCCTTCGCCGCCCCCGGCTCCTCCAGGCCCTCCGCCTCACGGTCGTCCTCGCTCTCCCCGGGCTCCCAACTCCCGCTGCGGACGCGAGGGTCGGCGAGCGCCTCGATCACGTCCGTGTCGTGTGCCCGGAGCGCTCCGAGGACCTTCGCGAGGGTCTCCGCCCCCCTGGAGGTCAGCATGTCGTCCGGACTTTCACCTGGTGCGAGGAATACCGGCACCACCAGCGATGCCACTTTCCCCTCACCGGGCTGCATACGGAGAGCACGCCCCACCATTTGCACAATGTCCACCATCGAGCCCCGCGCGTCACAAAAAGCGACGGAATCGCAGTGCTTGGTGTCGACGCCCTCGCCCAGCACCTTCACGGAAGAGATCACTTTCAGCATGGCGGGGTGTATCACCATTCCGCCTTTACCGTCCGGGACCGTGATCACATCGGATGCGAAGTCGTCCAGGGTCACCTTCCGGCGGCCCGGCTTGTGCTCGCCGTACAGCCACGACGCCCACACCCGCTCCGGGGCGTGGTACCGCTTCGGATCCTGCGCGTGCAGGCGCGCCGCAACAGCGGGAATACCCTCGGACATCGCCTCCGCCTCCGCGACCCGGGAGTGGAAGGCCAAGGTCTTCCGCAGGTTCTCGTCCGCAGCCGCCGTGACCAGTCCGGCCTGGAGCGCCGCGAGCCGGGCCCCGCGTACCAGGTCCGACCCCCGGTCGCCGCCGGCCTGCGCGGCGTGCAGCTCGGGGTCGGAGATGTCCACGCAGATCACCTGGTACGGAGCCACCAACCCTCTACTGATCGCCTGGGCGAGCGTCAGCTTCCACGCCACCGGCCCGAACATCGGAGAGTTCGGGTCCATGCTCGCGATCAGCCGCGGCACCTCCCGACCGCCCTTCCTCGCATCCTCGGCGGCCTCCCATACCCGAGCCGTCGCGGTCATGTACAGCCGCCGCACGGCAGGGATCTTCGCCTGGTCGTGCACGGCCCCCCACGACTTCTCGGCATCCCCGGAGGTGCGGTGCGCCTCGTCCGCCACGATCAGGTCGAACGCACCCATCCCGAGCTTGTGCGCGCCCTGGACCGCCATGGACGCGGTGGCGTACGTCGAGAACACCGTCACCATGTCCTCACCGTCCCCCACCCACGACAAGAGCTCCGCCGCATCAGTGGTGCACGGCATCCCACTGGACGCCGCCACTCGTGACTCACACGCACCGACCATCGCCCCAGCCCGTCCAGCTCTGCGCCACTCGGCGGCCATCTGGGCCAGCAGATCCACCGTCGGCACCAGGACCAGCACCCGCCGTGCGTGGAGCCGTTGGGCGACCACGGCAGCGATGCGGGTCTTGCCCGACGCGGTCGCCGCGATCACCTGGCACCGCAGCCCCTCCGGCGGCACCGGGGAGCCGGCCGGGAGCTGGAGATAGCGGAGTACCGCATCAATCGCCTCGATCTGATGCGGGCGAAGCCCGTCATTCGACATCCGATGGCCCTTTCCGAGTAACGTACGGTGCATGTTTCCAACAGGATTTTCCGGCCCGAATCAATCAGCAGCGATGGTAGTCAAAGAGGAATCCATCAGCGATTCACCGGTGCCATTCGGTCATTCATGGGAGTGCCATTCCGGTGAATGAGTGACGGAGTGACGCAGATTCTTTTGGCGACTGGGTCAGGGATGGGTATCTGTGTTGTGGGACTAAGTTAGCGGATGCTCAATGGTGACGCGCACTGGAGGGATCAGCCCGTATCCGTCCTCGCTCAGGTCCGGTTTCACCCGCCCCTTTATCCGCTCCTGAGAGCTAGCCGTCTGACTCCACGTAACTCCCCGGAGTGGGGTCCGTGTTGTGGGACCAAGCCAGCGCTCCCCCCTTTGACGCAAGGAATCCGACACCACCTCCACCCGTTGCCAGCGCCTTTCGGGGCGCGCGGAGCGTGCCCTGCATTCCGGTCGCGGAGCGATCCAGAATCCATTCACACGGCGAAGCCGAGTGAATGGCGCTGGGCCACGGAGTGGACCGGCAACCCGTATCGCGAAGCGATACGGGAAAGAGCCGCGTAGCGGCTCCGCGTCGTGTCTGCGGAGCAGACCGCGCGC
>NZ_BMWG01000030.1 GCF_014651115.1 Streptomyces inusitatus
GCCGCTGCCCGTGCAGTACGCCGACTACGCCCTCTGGCAGCACCAACTCCTCGGCGACACCCCGCTCGCCACCGCACAGACCGAACACTGGCGCACCGCGCTCGCCGGACTCCCCGAGGAACTGGCCCTGCCCACCGACCGGCCCCGGCCCGCGACGCCCAGCCAGGGGGGCGATGTGGTGGCCTTCGAGGTGCCGGAGGCGACGGCCCGGGCGCTGGCGCGGATCGCCCGGGAGACCGGGGCGACGATGTTCATGGTGGCCCATGCCGCCGTGGCGGCGCTGCTGCACCGGCTCGGCGCGGGTGAGGACATCCCCCTCGGCAGCCCGGTCTCCGGGCGGGGCGAGGCGGCGGTGGACGAGCTGGTCGGCTTCTTCCTCAACACTCTGGTGCTGCGGGCGGATCTCTCCGGCGACCCGACCTTCGCCGAGCTGGTGGCGCGGGTGCGGGACACCGGTCTGGCCGCGTTCGAGAACGCGGATCTGCCGCTGGAGCGGGTGGTGGAGGCCGTGGGCCCGGCCCGCTCGCAGTCTCGGAATCCCTTGTTCCAGACGATGGTGACGTACTACTCGACCGGTGAGGGAGTGCGGGAGCTGTTCGGTCTCCCGGCGGCTGAGCTGCCGGTGGAGATCGGCGGCGCCAAGCTCGATCTGGAGGTGGCCTTCGCCGCGTCCGAGACCGACGGCCGTCTCTCGGGCGGTGTCCGGTACGCCACCGATCTCTTCGACCGCTCGGGGGCCGAGCGGCTGACGGACCGGCTGCTGCGGCTGCTGGACGCGGTCGCCGCCGACCCGTGGGCGCCGGTCTCCGGCATCGCGGTGATGGATCCGGCGGAACGGGAACAGGTGGTGAACGGCTGGAACGACACCGCCCGTGAGCTGTCCGGACCGGTCACGCTGGCCGCCCTGGTGGCCTCCGGAGCCCGTGATCTCTCCGCCGACGCCCTGGTTCTCGACGGTGAGCGGCTCTCGCGCGCCGGCTTCGAGGAGCGGGTGAACCGGCTGGCCCGGCTGCTGATCGGGCGCGGGGTCGGTCCCGAGGCGGTCGTGGCGGTGGCGCTGCCCCGCTCGTTCGACCTGCTGGTGGCCGTCCACGCGGTGGTGCGGGCGGGCGGCGCGTATCTGCCGCTGGATCCGACGCTGCCCGGTGACCGGCTGGCGTACATGACGGACACGGCACGGCCCGTCTGTGTGCTGACCGACACCGCGTCCGAGGCGCTGCTTCCGTCCGGGGTCGCGGCCGAGCGGATCGCGCTCGACGCGCCCGGGACGCTGGAGCGGCTGGCTTCGCTGGCCTCCTTCGAGGTGACGGACGTGGACCGGTCGACGGCGCTGCTGCCGCGCCACCCCGCGTATGTGATCTTCACTTCGGGGTCCACCGGCCGCCCCAAGGGGGTGATGGTGGAGCACGCGGCCATCGTCAACCGGCTGAAGTGGATGCAGGGCGCGTACGGCCTCACTCCGGCGGACCGGGTGCTGCACAAGACGCCCGCCGGGTTCGACGTCTCGGTGTGGGAGCTGTTCTGGCCGCTCACCGAGGGCGCTCCGCTGGTGATCGCGCGGCCGGACGGCCATCGGGACCCGGAGTATCTGGCCTCGCTCATCCGCGAGGAGCGGGTGAGCGTGCTGCACTTCGTGCCCTC
The DNA here is from genome assembly GCF_014651115.1 of Streptomyces inusitatus. Lineage (GTDB taxonomy): Bacteria > Actinomycetota > Actinomycetes > Streptomycetales > Streptomycetaceae > Streptomyces > Streptomyces amakusaensis. The sequence continues at coordinate 1,642 of NZ_BMWG01000030.1, forward strand.
CATGCTGGAGGCGTTCGTCGGCGAGGTCGAGGTCGCCTCCTGCCCGGGGCTGCGGCTCGTGGTGTGCAGCGGTGAGGCGCTCCCCGGCGATCTGGTGGCGCGTTTCCACGCGTCGGCCGGTGCGAACGCGGTGGCGCTGGAGAATCTGTACGGTCCGACCGAGGCGGCCGTCGATGTGACCGCCGCCTCCTGCCGGGCCGGGGACGGCGCGGCCGGTTCGGTCTCCATCGGCGGTCCGGTGTGGAACACCCGGGTGTATGTCCTGGACGGGGCGCTGCGGCCGGTTCCGGTGGGTGTGGCCGGTGAGCTGTATCTCGCCGGGGCGCAGCTTGCCCGGGGTTATACGGCGCGGCCGGGGCTGACGGCCGAGCGGTTCACGGCCGATCCGCACGGGGGTCCTGGGGCGCGGATGTACCGCACCGGCGATCTGGCGCGGTGGCGGGCGGACGGCGGGCTCGATTATCTGGGGCGCGCCGACGATCAGGTGAAGCTGCGCGGTTTCCGGATCGAGTTGGGTGAGATCGAGGCGGTGCTGGCGTCCGCCGACGGGGTGGCGCGGGCCGTGGTCGTGGTCCGTGAGGATGTTCCCGGTGTGCGGCAGTTGGTCGCGTACGCGGTGCCCGCCGCCGGTGCGGGCGCGTTCGACGCTGGGGCGCTGCGGGCGCACGCGGCCGAGCGGCTGCCGGATTACATGATTCCGTCGGTCTTCCTGGAGTTGGCGGAGGTGCCGCTGTCGCCGAACGGGAAGCTGGACCGCCGGGCGCTGCCCGCGCCCGCCCCGGTCGTGGCGCGGCCGGCGGCCCCGGACGTGGCCGTGGCCGTGGGCGCGGTGCCGGATCCCTCGGCGGGCGGGTCTCCGGTGGAGATCCTCCGCCGGGCGATGGCCGAGGTGCTGGGCCGTCCCGGGGTCGGGGCGGACGACAATTTCTTTGAGCTGGGCGGCGACAGCATCGTCTCCATCCGGCTGGTGAGTCTGGTCCGCAGGGCGGGGCTGACCATCACGGCGCGGCAGATCTTCCAGCAGCCGACGCCGGCGGGGCTCGCCGGGGTCGCCAAGGGCGCGGCGGCGGCCGTGGCCCGGCCGGTGGACGACGGGGTCGGCGCGCTGCCGCTGCCGCCGATCGCCCGGTGGCTGGCCGGGCGCGGCGGTCCGTTCGCGCGGTTCTGCCAGGCCAGGCTGGTGCGGTTGCCGGCCGGGGTGCGGGAGGAGGATCTCGTACCCGCGCTGGGCGCGCTGCTGGACCATCACGACGGGCTGCGGCAGCGGCTGACGGTGAGCCGGCCGGGGGTGTGGAGCGCCGAGGTGCGGCCGCGCGGCGCGATCGACGCGCGGGCGGTGCTGCGGACGGTGGACGCGAGCGGTCTGGACGAAAACAGTCTGCGTGAGCTGATCGCCCGGGAGTCGGACCGGGCGGCCGGGGAGCTCGACCCGGTGGCCGGTGAGACGGTGCGGGCCGTGCGGTTCGACGCGGGGCCGGGCGTCGTGGGCAGGCTGCTGCTGGTGGCGCACCATCTGGCGGTGGACGAGGTCTCCTGGCGGATCCTGCTGCCGGATCTGCGGTCCGCCTGGGAGGCGGTCGTCGCGGGCCGGGCCCCGGCGCTGGATCCGGTGGGCACCTCGCTGCGGACGTGGACGACGCATCTGCTGGCGGAGGCGCACGCGCCGCGCCGGGTGGCGGAGCTGGACCGCTGGCTGGAGGCGGACGCCCCGGTGCGTACGCTGACGGCCCGGCCGCTGGATCCGGCGCGGGACACGGTGGCGACGGCGCGGGATCTGACCGTACGGCTCTCGGCGGAGCGCACCGCGCCGCTGCTGGAGTCGGTGCCACGGGCCTTCCACGGGACGGTCAACGACACGCTGCTGACGGCGCTGGCACTGGCGCTGGGCGACTGGGCGGCGCGGGCCGGGCACATCGGGGCCGGTGCGCCGGTCGTGGAGCTGGAGGGGCACGGCCGGGAGCAGGAGCTGCTGCCGGGTGCGGATCTCACGCGGACGGTGGGCTGGCTGACCAGTCTGTATCCGCTGCGGCTCGGCGGCGGGGGCTATGACCCGGCGGCGGTGCTGGCGGGCCGTGAGGACGCCGGGGCCGCGCTCAAGGAGGTCAAGGAGCTGCTGCGGGGCGTCCCGGACGGGGGGCTCGGCGCGGGGCTGCTGCGGTACGCCAACGCGGCCACGGCGCGGCTGTTCGATCCGGGTGCCCGCCCGGAGGTCCTCTGGAACTATCTCGGCCGCGACACGGCCGACGCGCCCTCGGCGGACTGGGGTCCGGCCGCCGAGGCGGACGCGCTGTCCGTACGGCCGGATCCGGCGACTCCGCTCTCGCATCCGCTGGAGATCAACGCGGAGATCGAGAACGGTCCGGACGGGCCGAGGCTCGTCGCCGGGTTCATCTGGGCGGGCGAGGCACTCAATCAGGCCACGGTCGGCGAGATCGCCGACGGCTGGCTCGCCGCACTGGACGCCCTGGTCGCCTGGGCGGCCGGCGGTACCACCACTGGGGGTCATACGCCCTCGGACCTCGACCTGGTCGATCTCGACCAGGACCAGATCAGCATGCTCGAAGCAATGTGGAGGGATCAGCAGTGACGCAGGCTCGAATCGAGGACATGCTTCCGCTGTCGCCTCTTCAGCAGGGCATGTTGTTCCATTCCGTGTACGACGCCGGGGCGGCGGACGTCTACACCGTGCAGGTGTCGGTGGCGCTGGCCGGGCCGGTGGACGCCGGGCGGCTGGAGCGGGCGGCGGCGGCGCTGCTGCGGCGGCACGCCAATCTGCGGGCGGGGTTCTGGCACGAGGGTGTGCCGCAGCCGGTGCAGTTCGTGCCCTCCGAGGTGAGCGTCCCGGTGGGCCGGGTAGATCTGTCGGACCGGGGCGCGGGCGGTCATGAGGGCTCTGTCGCCGAGGCGCTGCGGCGGGTGGAACGCCAGGAGCTGGCGCGCCGCTTCGAGCTGCACCGGCCGCCGCTGCTGCGGCTGCTGCTGGCGCGGCTCGGGGAGGGCGATCACCGTCTGGTGGTGACCGTTCATCACATCCTGGTCGACGGCTGGTCGATGCCGCTGCTGGTCGGGGATCTGCTGGCGCTGTACCGGAGTGACGGCGACGCCTCGGCGCTGCCGGCGGTGCGTCCGTACCGGGAGTATCTGAAGTGGCTGAAGCAGCAGGACGGGCCGGCCGCCGAGGCCGCGTGGCGTTCGGCGCTGGCCGGTCTGGAGGGTGCTTCGCTGGTGGCTCCGGCGGATCCGGCGCGTACCTCGGTGCGGCCGGGTGTGCTCGGGGTGGAGCTGTCCGAGGAGGCCACCGGGCGGCTGACCGCGACGGCGAGACGGCTGGGCACCACGCCTTCCACGCTGATCCAGTGCGCCTGGGGTCTGGTGCTCGGCGGGCTGACCGGCCGTCAGGACGTGGTGTTCGGGCTGACGGTGTCGGGGCGTCCCGACGAGCTGCCGGGCGTCGAGTCGATGGTGGGGCTCTTCATCACCACGGTGCCGGTGCGGATCACTCCGCGTTCGGCGGAGAGCGCGGAGGAGCTGCTGCGGCGGTTCCGTGACGAGCAGAACGGGCTGCTGGCCCATCACCATCTGGGGCTGCGGCTGATTCAGAAGCAGGCGGGCGGCGGGGAGCTGTTCGACACCCTGGTGGTGATCGAGAACTATCCGGTGGACCCGGACGCCCGGCCGGAGCCGGGGGACGGGCTGAGCGTCACCGGGGTCGAGGCGCGGGACGCCACGCACTATCCGCTCACGCTCGCGGTGTCGCTGGAGGAGCGGGTCCGGCTGGAGCTGGAGTACCGGCCGGATCTCTTCGACGAGCGGCGGGCCGGGCTGATCGCGGAGCGGCTGGCCTCGGTGCTCGACCAGTTGTCCACCGCGCCGAAGACACCGGTGGGAGCGCTGGCGCTGCTGTCCCCGGCGGAGCGCGAACAGTTGCTGGGCGGGGCCCGGGGGGCGGCGTTCCCGGTGCCTTCGGGCACGGTCGCCGACCGGTTCGCCGAGCGGGCGGCGCGGGCCCGGGACGCGCGGGCGGTGGTCTCCGGGGGCGAGGAGCTGACCTTCGGCGAGCTGGACGCCCGGGCGGGCCGGCTGGCGGCGCTGCTGGCCTCGCGCGGGGTGGGCCCCGAGTCGGTGGTGGCGCTGGCCGTGCCGCGTTCGGCGGACTCGGTGGTGGCGATCCTCGCGGTGCTGCGGGCGGGCGGGGCGTATCTGCCGCTCGATCTGGACCATCCGGCGGACCGGCTCGGCTACATGATCGAGGACGCGGCCCCGGTGTGTGTGCTGACCACCTCGGCCGCTGCCGGGCTGCTGCCGCAGGGCGGCGGTCCGGAGCGGATCGTGCTGGACGGCGAGTGGACCTCGGCGCAGCTGGCGACCTTCGACGGCCGGTTCGCCGCCCCGGCGGTGAGCGCGGACCATCCGGCGTACGTCATCTACACCTCGGGTTCCACCGGCCGTCCCAAGGGTGTGGTGCTCACCCACGGCGGTCTCGCCAATCTCTACGCCAACCATGTCGACCGGGTCTTCGGCCCGGTGGCGGGCGCTTCGGGCGGCCGTCGGCTGCGGGCGCTGCACACCGCGTCGTTCAGCTTCGACACCTCCTGGGAGCAGTTGTTCTGGCTGATCGCCGGGCATGAGCTGCATGTGCTGGACGAGGTGGGGCGGCGGGACGCGGAGTTCGTCGTCGGCTATGTCCGCGAGCAATGCATCGACGCGATGGATGTGACGCCGACCTACGCCCAGCAGCTCGTGGAGTGGGGGCTGCTGGACGGGGAGCGGCACCGGCCGGCGCTGCTGCTGCTGGGCGGCGAGGCGGTGCCGGACTCGCTGTGGACGCGGGTGCGGGCGGCGAGCGGGGTGATGTCGGTCAATCTGTACGGGCCGACGGAGTACACCGTGGACGCGCTCGCGGCGGATCTCGCGGACAGCGCGACGCCGGTGGTGGGCCGTCCGATCGGCAACACCTCGGCGTATGTGCTGGACTCGGCGCTGCGGCCGGCTCCGGCGGGCACGGCCGGCGAGCTGTATCTCGCGGGCCGGGGCATGGCGCGCGGCTATCTGGGCCGGTGCGCGCCGACCGCCGAGCGGTTCGTGGCGGACCCCTACGGCGGGCCGGGGACGCGGATGTACCGCACCGGGGATCTGGTGCGGCTGCGGGCCGACGGCGAGCTGGAGTATCTGGGCCGGGCCGACGACCAGGTGAAGATCCGGGGCTTCCGGATCGAGCCGGGCGAGATCGAGTCGGCGCTGACCGCGCTGGCGGAGGTGGGCACGGCCGCCGTGGTGGTGCGTGAGGACACCCCGGGGGTACGCCGGCTGGTGGCCTATGTGACCGGTGGGGCGGAGCCCGCGTCGGTGCGGGAGGAGCTGGCCGCCTCGCTGCCGGAGTACATGGTCCCGGCGGCGGTGGTGGTGCTGGACGTGCTGCCGACGAATGTCAACGGCAAGCTGGACCGGGCGGCGCTGCCCGCTCCGGTGCTGGGCGGGTCGGAGGTCTCCCGCGCGCCGGAGGGCGCGGCGGAGGAGACGCTCGCCCGGGTCTTCACGGAGGTGCTGGGGCTGGCTTCGGCCGGGGTGGACGACGACTTCTTCGCCCTGGGCGGCGACAGCATCGTCTCGATCCAGCTGGTGTCCCGGGCGCGCAAGGAGGGCCTGGCGCTGACCCCGCGCGAGGTGTTCGAGCACCGTACGGTGGCGAAGCTGGCGGCCGTGGCGCGGCCGGTGGCCGCCGCCGGGGAGCCCGCCGCCGCTCCGGCCGGGGAGCGGGGGCCGCTGGTGGTCCTGGACGAGGCCGGGCGCGAGGTGCTGGGGCGGGCGTTCCCGGACGCCGGGGAGGTGCTGCCGCTCTCGCCGCTCCAGGAGGGTCTGTACTTCCACGCGGTCTACGACGACCGGGCGCTCGACGTCTATCTGATGCAGAACTTCCTGGAGCTGCTGCACGCCGTGGACGTGTCCGCGCTGCGGTCGGCGTTCGACGCGCTGCTGCGGCGGCATCCGAATCTGCGCTCCGCGTTCTGGCACGAGGGCCTGGACGGCCCGGTGCAGGTGGTGCCCGCCGAGTGGGAGCTGCCGTGGCGGGAGCTGGATCTGACCGGTCTGGACCGGGCGGCGCAGGACGAGGCGCTGCGGGAGTTCTCCCTCGCGGACGCGGCGACCCGTTTCGACCTGGCCGCGCCGCCGCTGATCCGGGTGACGCTGCTCAGGTTCTCCGCCGAGCGGTGGATGCTCTGTGTGACACAGCATCACATCCTGACCGACGGCTGGTCGGAGTCGCTCTTCTTCGAGGAGCTGTTCGCGCTGTACGCCCGGGGCGGCGAGGTGGACGGGCTGCCTCCGGTCACTCCGTACCGCGAGTATCTGCGCTGGCTGGCCGCCACCGACGGGGAGGCGTCCGCGCTGGCCTGGCGGGATCATCTCTCGGGGCTCGACCAGGCGACGCTGGTGGCTCCGGCCGATCCGCAGCGGCAGCCGATGACGGCCGAGGTCGTGGAGATCGTGCTGGACGAGGCGGTCAGCGACCGGCTGCGCACCTTCGCCCGGGGCTGCGGCGTCACCCTGAACACGGCGCTCAGCTCGGCGTGGGCGCTGACGCTGGCGCAGCTGACGGGCCGGGACGACGTGGTGTTCGGGGCGACGGTCTCGGGGCGCCCGGGGGACATCCCCGGGGTCGATCAGATGATCGGCATGTTCATGAACACCCTGCCGTTCCGGGTGACGCTGCGGCCGGACGAGCCGCTGCGGGAGCTGCTGGTGCGCGTCCAGGGCGAGCACGCGGAGCTGCTGCCGCACCACTATGTGGGGCTGGGCGCGATTCAGCGGCTGAGCGGGGTGGGGCAGCTCTTCGACACCCTCTATGTCTTCCGCAACACCCCGCTGGACGACGCGGCGCGCGAGGAGGCCGTGGAGCGGCACCGGATCGGCTGGACGCACAGCGTCGACGGCACGCACTATCCGCTGACCCTGGCGGTGACCCCGGAGCGCGAACTCGAACTGAGCGTGGCGTACCGGCCCGATCTCTACGACCGCGAGAGCGCCGGGCGGATCGCCGGACGGCTGCGGCTGCTGGTGGAGCAGCTCGCCGACGGCGGGGCCGCCCCGGTCGGGCGGCTGCGCACCCTGGCGGAGGGGGAGCGGGCGCGGCTGCTCGCCCTCGGCGACGACATGGGGCACCCGGTGCCGGACACCACGGTGGTCGAGCTCTTCGGCGAGCAGGCCCGCCGTACGCCCGACACCACGGCGCTGGTCTTCGACGGGGAGCGGCTGAGCTACGCGGAGCTGGAGACGCGGGCCAACCGGCTGGCCCGGGCGCTGATCGCCCGGGGCGCGGGTCCGGAGCGGGTGGTGGCGCTGGGGCTGCCGCGTTCGGCGGACTTCGTGGTGGCGCTGTTCGCGGTGCTGAAGACGGGCGCGGCCTATCTGCCGCTGGATCTGGGCCATCCGGTGGAGCGGCTGGCGGCGATGGTCGACGACGCGGCTCCGCTGACCCTGGTGACCTGCGCCCCGGTGATCGGGCGGGTCCCGGCGGGCGGTCCACTGCTGGTGCTGGACGCTCCGGAGACGGTGGCGGAGCTGGCGGCGCTGCCGGGCGGGCCGGTGGCGGACGCCGAGCTGAGCGGTGTGCGCGACGGGCGGCACCCGGCGTATCTGATCTACACCTCGGGCTCCACCGGCCGCCCCAAGGGGGTGGTGGTGCCGTACTCGGGGCTGACCAACATGCTGGTCAACCACCGGGAGCGGATCTTCGCCCCGGCGGTGGCGAAGGCCGGCGGCCGGCGGCTGCGGGTGGCGCACACGGTGTCGTTCGCGTTCGACATGTCCTGGGAGGAGTTCTTCTGGCTGGTCGACGGGCACGAGGTGCATGTCATCGGCGAGGAGCTGCGGCTGGACCCGGCGGCGCTGACCGCGCACTACGACCGGGTGGGCGTCGACGTGGTCAATGTGACCCCGTCGTACGGGCAGCAGCTGATCGACGCGGGTCTGCTGGCCCCGGACCGGCACCGGCCGGTGCTGGTGCTGCTGGGCGGCGAGGCGGTGCCGGACTCGCTCTGGTCGCTGCTGAAGGCCGCCGAGGGCACCATGGCGTACAACCTCTACGGTCCGACCGAGTACACGATCAACGCGCTGGGCGCGGACGTCGACGGCAGCGCGGGCTCGTGCGTCGGGCGGCCGATCCACAACACCCGCGCCTATGTGCTGGACAGCGGCCTGCGGCCGGTTCCGGCCGGGGTGCCGGGGGAGCTGTATCTGGCGGGCGCCGGGCTGGCCCGGGGGTACTTCGAGCGGCCCGCCGCGACCGCCGAGCGCTTTGTCGCGGACCCGTTCGGCGAGCCGGGGACGCTGATGTACCGCACCGGGGATCTGGTGCGCTGGCGCGCGGACGAGAGCATCGACTATCTGGGCCGTACCGACCACCAGGTGAAGATCCGGGGCTTCAGGATCGAGCTGGGCGAGATCGAGTCGGCGGTGGCCTCGCTGCCGGGGATCGCCGCCGCGTCGGTCGCCGTCCACACCGGGCCCACCGGGATCAAGCGGCTGGTGGCGTACACCGTGCCCGCGTCGGGCACGGCCGGCGCGGAACCGGTGCGGCTGCGGACGGCGCTCTCGGCCGCCCTGCCGGAGTACATGGTCCCGTCGGTGTTCATGGAGCTGGCGGCGCTGCCGCTGACGGTGAACGGCAAGGTGGACCGGGCGGCGCTGCCCGCCCCGGACTTCGGGGACGGCGAGAGCGGCCGGCCGCCGAAGGACGCCCGGGAGGAGCTGCTCTGCCAGATCTTCGCCGAGGTCCTCGGGCTGGAGCGGGTCGGGGCCGAGGACAACTTCTTTGAACTGGGCGGCCATTCGCTGCTGGCGATGCGGCTGGTCGGCCGGATCCGCGCCGAACTGGGCATCCCGGTGCAGGTGGGCACGGTGATGTCGGCCCCGACGGTGGCCGATGTGGCCGCCCGGATCGGCTCCGACGCCCGCCGGGACGCGCTGCGCACCCTGATGCCGCTGCGCGAGCGCGGCTCGCTGGCCCCGCTGTTCTGCTTCCATCCGGCGTCCGGTTTCAGCTGGCAGTACACGGGACTGCTGCGCCATCTGGACCGTGAGCGGCCGGTGTACGGGCTCCAGTCGCCGGGGCTCTCGGGCGAGCTGCCCGAGTGCGCGGACGTGGCGGCTCTCGCGGAGGTGTATCTGGCGGAGATCCGGACGGTGCAGCCCCGGGGGCCGTACCACTTCCTCGGCTACTCCTTCGGCGGGACGCTCGCGCAGACCCTGGCGGCGCTCCTCCAGGAGCGGGGCGAGGAGGTCGCGTTCCTCGGTCTCCTCGACGCCTATCCGCCGGAGAACGACGACTGGTCGTATGTCGACGCGCCGGACTTCCGGGAGCGGCTGGAGCGGGAGGAGAGCGGTTTCCTGCTCGCGGTCGCCGGAGTGAGCGCGGGCGGCGGGGAAGCGGGCGCGGAGGGCGGCGCGCTGAGCCGGGAGGAGGCGGTGACCGCCATCCGGGACAGCCAGGGCCTGCTGGCCGGTTTCGACGACTCGCTGCTGAGCGCGATCGTGGAGACCAACGTCCACTGTGTGCGGCTGCTCTCGCGCAGCACCACCCGGCGGTACCGGGGCGATGTGCTGTTCTTCACGGCGGCGCGGAGCACCGGGCCCGAGGACGAGCCGCTGAAGGTGTGGCCCGCGTTCGTGGACGGCGAGATCACCGAACACGTCCTGGACTGCTCGCACGACGAGCTGATGGACACGGGCAGGCTCGCGGAGATCGGGCCGGTCCTGAACGCCGCGCTCGCCGCGCTGTGAGCGGGGACCCCGACTGCCAAGCGCCGGCAAATTATGCAAGGCTTACCTAAGTTCACCCCCTTCGGAAGCGAGTCAGTACCGTGGAAACCAGGAATCTGCCGGACATCGAGGTCGTCTACCACGACATAGCGGTCCGTACGCTGGAGGTCCTGCGCGTCACCCGGCCCACCCCCCGGATGGTCCGGGTCACCCTGGGCGGGCCCGAGCTGGCGGGGTTCGTCGACCGCTCCCCCGCCGATCATGTGAAGTGCTTCTTCCCCGAGCCGGGCGCCGAACTCCCCGTACTGCCGCGGGTCGCGGACGACGGCGACGGTCTGGAGTTCCCGACCGAGCCCCCCTTCCCGGTCTCGCGGGACTACACCACCCGCCGCTACGACGCCGAGGCGGGCGAACTGGACCTGGACTTCGTGCTGCACGGCAAGGGGGTGGCCTCCGTCTGGGCCGAGCAGGCCACACCGGGCCAGAAGATCGGGGTGGCCGGGCCGCGCGGCTCCATCATGGTGCCGTGGGTGTTCGACTGGTATCTCTTCGCGGGCGACGAGACCGCGATCCCGGCCATCTGCCGGATGCTGGAGGAGCTGCCCGAGGGCGTGCCGGCGAAGGTGTTCCTGCTGGTGGACGACGCGGCGGAGGAGCACCCGATCGACACCCGGGCCGATGCCGAGATCGTCTGGCTGCACCGTGACGGGCTCGCGCACGGCGAGGGCGACCTGATGGAGAAGGCCGTCAAGGGGGTCGAGTTCCTCCCCGGCGACCCGTTCATCTGGATCGCGGGCGAGGCGGGCGAGCTGAAGCCCATCCGCCGCCACCTCCACAAGGACCTCGGTCTCAACCGTGAGTACACGGATGTGGACGGGTTCTGGAAGCGCGGAATCGTCAACCTGGACCACCACGAGCCCGAGGACGAGGACGACTGATCCACATCGGCCACGGTTTCCACCCCCGGCAACCGTGGCCGAACTCATCCGCCAATCCCGGCGATTCATCCGGTATCCTGCGCTTTGTCGTCATTTCGAATGTCAATGGGTTTTGAGAAAGTGACAACATTCCATTCGATCATGATTATCCGCTCGGCTCGCGGAACAGTCCGTAAGCAGTACGGCGGACTCGGACAGGGGGCGCAGTGGAGCACAGTCTGCTCGAACGGGATGCGGAACTCACGGCGGTCGCGCAGGCGGGCGTGTCGGCCCTGGCCGGTCACGGACGGTGGCTGCTGCTGCGGGGCACCACCGGGATGGGCCTCACCTCCTGTGTGGCGGAGGCGGTACGGCGCGCCAGGGCGAACGGCATGCGGGTCAGCCATGCCCGCGGCTGCCCCCAGGAGACGGACTTCCCCTTCGGCGTACTGCGACAGCTCTTCCCGGAGGCCGCCACCCTGCCCTTCGCCAGCCCGGTGTTCGCCGAGGAACGGCAGCGGATCTTCCACGGTCTGACGGACGAACTGGCCGCCCAGGGGCCCGCGCTGCTCGTCGTGGAGGCCGCCCAGTACGCCGACGACACCTCCTTCCGCTGGCTGCGCTACCTCACCCGCCGAATCGGCCGGCTCCCCGTGCTGCTGCTGCTCTCCGGCTCGCCCTCCCTGGACATCGACGGACTGCCCGGGGCCACCGGGCAGGAGATGTCGCTCGCGCCGCTCAGCGACACGGCGGTGGCGCAGCTCGCCGCCGCCCACGGGCACGGCCCCGAGACGGCCCGGCTGTGCGCCCGCGCGAGCGCCGGAAGCCCCAAGCTGCTGCACGCCCTCCTCGCCGATCTGCCGCCGGGACCGGCCCCCCGGAGCCTGGACGAGCTGGCGGGCACCCGCTACCGCGACGCCATGACCCGCTGGCTGAACGCCGGTTCTTTACCCGGTCGCCGCGACACCGCGCTCGCCCTGGCGCTGCTGCTCGCCCCCGGCTCGGTCTCCCACCCGGACACGGCCCTCCTCGCGGGCATGACCGGCCTGGCCCCGGGCCGCCAGGCCGAAGTGCTGCGCAACGGCCCCTCCCTGGAGCGGCTGCTCACCGTCCCACTGGCCCGGGAAGCGGTGCTGGCGGGCGCGGCCGACGCCGAACTGGGCCCGCTGCGGCTGCGCGCCGCCCGCCAGCTCTACGAACGCGGCGCGAGCGCCACCGCGGTCGCGGCCCAGCTCGCCCAACTGCCCAAGATAGGCGAGGAGTGGATGCCGCTCGCCCTGGAGCAGGCGGCCGGCCAGGCGCTGCGCGAGGGCAGCACGGACCGGGCGGTGCAGCTCCTGCGCCGGGCCGTCGGCGGGCCGCTCAGCGCCGATCACCGGACCACGCTGGTGTGCCGGCTGGGCTCGCTGGAGCTGTTCCGCTCCGCCGAGGCGGGCACCCGCAGGATCCGGCGCGAACTCCAGCACGCCGACGGGCCCGGCCGGCTCACCGTGGCGTCGGCGCTCTCCGGCGCGCTCGTCGCCTGCGGGCACATCGATCCGGCGCTGCGGGTGCTCCGGGAGGTCAGCGAGCGGTCCCAGGACTCCCGGCTGATCCAGACCACCAAGATCGTCGCCGCCGGTATCGCCATCCACGACCCCCAGCAGTGGCGTTACGCGGTCGAGGAGCTGCGCACCCTGGCCGACGACACGCCCGCCGCGCTCGAACCGCTGGTCTGCGGGCTGCTCACCGCGTACGACGCCGGGGCGGGGAATCTCTCCGCCCACCGGGCCGTCGCCCGGGTCACGGCCCGGCTCTCCGGCCCGGTCGATCCGCTGCTGAGGTCGGGATGGCTCGGCTCGGCGGCCTCGCTGCTCCAGTGGGCGGACCGGCTGGACGAGGCGCGCGCGCTCACCGTGCGCGGACTGCCGGAGCCGCCCGAACTGCCCGATCTCACCGATGTGGGCCATCAGTTCCTGGTCGGGGCGCGGGCCACCGCGAGTCTGTGGGCCGGCCGCTTCCAGCAGGTCATCGACGAGTACGAACCGGTGCTGCACGCCTCGCTCGACCGGGGGGTGCAGTTCCCGCATCTGCTCGCCACCCTCTCACTGGCCCATTTCGAGCTGGGCCGGCCGGACACCGCGTGGCAGCTGCTGGCACGGGCCGGTTCGGAGTCCTCCAACGACGGCTGGCCCTGGGACGATGTGCTCTGCACCAGGGCCCGGCTGTACGCGGGCGAGTCCCGCTGGGAAGAGGCCCTGGAGGACTACCGGGCCTGCGGCGCGCGCATGCTGCACCGCAACTTCCACAGCCCGGTCGCCCAGCCCTGGCGCTCGGGCGCCGCGCACGCCCTGATCGCCCTGGGGCGGCCCGCCGAGGCGGTGGCCCTCGCGGACGAGGAGCTGCGGTACGCCCGCTCCTGGGGCACGCCCCGGGTGGTGGGCCGGGCCCTGCACGCCCGGGCCAGGGCGGTGGGCGGCCGGCGCGGACTGGAGGCCCTCGGGGAGGCGGTGGCGCTGCTGCGGGTCTCCCCCGCCGTCGTGGAGCTGACCGAGGCCCTGCTGGACCTGGGCCGGGCCCAGATCGAGCAGGGCAGGGCCCGCAAGGGCCGGGAGACGCTCCGCGAGGCGTACCGCACGGCCCAGCGGCCCTCGGCCGAACATCCCCCGCTGCCGAGGCTGGTGCGCGCCGCCGAGGAGGCGCTCGCCCTGGTCGACGCCCGCGCGGTGCGCCGCACCCCGAACGGGGTGGGCTCGCTGACCGACGCGGAGCGCCGCATCGTGGACCTCGCGGCGCGCGGGCTGACCAACGCCCAGATAGGGGACTCGCTGCATCTCGCCCGCCGTACCGTGGAGACCCATCTGACCCACGCCTACCGCAAACTCGGCGTCAGCCGCCGGGCCCAGCTCACCTCACGGCTGCTCACCAGCAATTGAGGGGCTTCGGGCGTCATCTAGCGGCGGCCCGCCCGCCATTCGTGGGTGAGCAGCCACATCAGATAGAGACCGCCGATGGCGGCCGTCATGATGCCGACGGGGAGCTGGATGGGGGCCAGCACCCGCTGGGCCGCGAAGTCTCCGGCGATCAGCAGCAGCGCGCCCATCAGCGCGGCGGGTACGAGGGTCACTCCGGCGGCGCGGGTGAGTCTGCGGGCGAGCTGCGGTGCGGCCAGGGCGACGAAGGCGATCGGTCCGGCGGCGGCCGTGGCGGTGGCGCAGAGCAGTACGGCCACGATGACCAGGGCCAGCCGGGAGCGCTCCACCGGCACTCCGAGGGCCTTGGCGGAGGCGTCCCCGGCCTCCATCATCCGCAGGTGCGGGCCGAGCAGCAGTACGGCGGGGACGAGGACGGCGACGGCGATGAGCGCGGGGGCCAGCTGGTCCCAGCCCCGGCCGTTGAGGGAGCCGGTGAGCCAGACGGCGGCGGCCTGCGCCTCGTCCAGCGAGGCCTTGATCATCAGATAGGAGTTCACCGAGCTGAGCAGCGCGCCCGCCGCGATGCCGACGAGGATCAGGCGGTATCCCTGGACGCCTCGCTTGTACGAGAGGGCGTACACCGCCAGCGCGGTGCCGAGGCCGCCGAGTACGGCGCTGACGGCGACGGCGAACGGGCCGCCGCCGAAGATCAGGAGCTGGAGGAGCGCGCCGGTGGCGGCGCCCGTCTCGAAGCCGATGATGTCGGGGCTGCCGAGGGGGTTGCGGGCGAGGCTCTGGAAGACCGCGCCGCTCATCCCGAGCGCCGCGCCGACGACGATGCCGACGAGGAGGCGGGGCAGCCGCAGGGTGTTGACGACATAGTCGGTGGCGGAGGTGCCCGCCCCGGCCAGCGCGCGTACGACATCGGGCGGCGAGACGGTGAAGTCGCCGGTGCCCAGCGCCAGCACGGCGACCGTGAGCACCGCGGCCAGCAGGGCGAATCCGGTGACCAGCGGGCGCTTGGGCAGCCGCAGCGCGATCCGGCCGCCGGCCAGCCGCAGCCGCCAGCCGGGCACGAGCCGCCGGGCCGTGAGCGGGGCCCCGGACGGGGGCGGGGCGGCGGGCCCGGGGGGCTCGACGGGTGTTTTCGTCAGGGAGTCAGTGCTCATAGCTGGGGCACCTTGCGGGTACGGACGAGGGCGACGAGGACCGGTGCGCCGATGGCGGCGGTGACGATGCCGACGGCCAGTTCGTCGGGGCGCACCACCAGCCGGCCCAGGACATCGGCCCCGAGGAGCAGGACGGGTGCGAGGACGACGCAGTGGGCGAGGATCCAGCGGTGGTCGGGGCCGGTGATGAGCCGGGCCACATGGGGCACGATCAGGCCGACGAAGCCGACGGGTCCGATCGCGGCCGTGGCGGCCCCGCAGAGCAGGGTGACGGAGAGGACTCCGAGGACCCGGGTGCGCACCACCCGCGCGCCGAGGGCCTTGCCGGCCTCGTCGCCGAGGGCGAGCGCGTTGAGGGATCCGCTCAGCGAGAGGGCGATCAGCGCGCCGGCGATCAGGAAGGGCGCGACCTGTCCGAGTACGGCCCCCTCCCGTCCGGCGAGGGTGCCGACGGCCCACATCCGCAGTTCGCCGAAGGCCTCGTCGTCGAGGAAGGTGACGGCGGTGATCCCGGCGATCAGTGAGGCGTTGACGGCGGTTCCGGCGAGGACGAGACGGACGGGACCGGCGGCCCCCCGGCCGGAGGCGCCCAGGATGTAGACGACGACGGCGACGACCACGGCTCCGGCGAACGCGAACCAGACGTATCCGAGGAGCGAGGTGATCCCGAAGCCGCCGATGGCGACGACGACGGCGGCGGACGCGCCGGATTCGATGCCGAGGAGTCCGGGGTCGGCGAGCGGGTTGCGGGTCAGGGCCTGCATGACCGCGCCGGAGAGGCCGAGTCCGATGCCGACGACGATGCCGAGCAGGGTCCGGGTGAGCCGGTAGTCCTGGACGATGACCGCGTTCTCGGAGCCGTCCGGGTGGAGCAGCCCTTCGACGACATCGCCGAAGGGGATGGACTTGGCTCCCAGCGAGATGCTGAGGACGATCATCAGAAGGAGTACGGCGCAGGCCACCAGGAGTCCGGTGAGCCGTATCGCCGCGCCCCGGCGCACGGCGGAGGGCCCGGCCGGGCCGGGGGGCCGGGGGGCGCCGATGGTTTTCCGCGGGCCCGGGGCGTCTTTCGGACTCCGGGGCGCGGTCGCGCTGTCGCGCGAGGGGACCGTGGCCACTTCACCTTCTCCCTCTGGGTACAGGGAACCGATCACGGCCTCACCTGAAAAGAACTAAGGTAAGCCTATCTTAAGTAGATCGGGAGAAGTCCTCACAGCCTTCCGCCAGTTCACCTCCGGAGCCCCCGGGGGGCGAGGGTGGGCCAATGGCTGAACTTAGGTTAGGCTCACCTAAGAATGAGGAGGTTTGCTCATGCCCGACCACAGAACGTCCGGCGGAGAGTTCACCGGACGTGTGGCGCTCGTCACCGGTGCCGGACAAGGCATCGGCGCGGCGGTGACACGCGCGCTCGCCGCGCTCGGCGCCACGGTCGCCGCCACCGACAGGGACGCCGACACGGTCTCCGGCGTCGCCTCCGCGCAGGCCGCGCAGGCCGCCGAGACCGGCCGCCGGCCGGCCGCCGGCCGGGTGACGGCCTATCCGCTCGATGTCACCGACGCGGACGCCGTCGAGGCCACCGTGGCCCGGGTCGAACGCGAACTCGGCCCCGTCGACACCCTGGTGAACGTGGCGGGCATACTGCGCACCGCCACCGTGCTGGAGATGACCGACCGGGACTGGGCCGACACCTTCGCCGTCAACACCACCGGCGTCTTCCATCTCTCCCGGGCCGTGGTCGCCCGGATGACCCCGCGCCGCTCCGGCTGCGTGGTGACCGTGGCGTCCAACGCCGCGGGCATCCCCCGCACCAGGATGGCCGCCTACGCCGCCTCCAAGGCCGCGGCCGTGATGTTCACCAAGTGTCTGGGCCTGGAGAGCGCCCGAGACGGCATCCGCTGCAATGTGGTCGCCCCGGGCTCCACCGACACCCCGATGCAACGCGCGCTGTGGGCCGACGAGTCCGCCCCCGCCCGGGTCGTCGACGGCGACCCCTCGCCGACGGCGTACCGCACCGGCATCCCGCTCGGCAGGATCGCCGCACCCGAGGACATCGCGGACGCCGTGGTCTTCCTCGCCTCCGACCGGGCCCGGCAGATCACCATGCACGACCTGTACGTGGACGGCGGAGCGACCCTGCGCTGACCCGCCCGGACGGGCGGGCGGGGCGAGCGCGCCCCGGGCCCCTCGCACCACCCGCACCTCATCCCCGTACCGCCCTTCGCACCGCCCCCGCACCCTCACTTCGAACAGAGGAGTCACCGTGTCGACGGCTGCCCACCAAGTCGCCGCCCACCGCGCGATGGACGACCCGGCGCACCCCGCCGTGGGAGCGGCCACCGCACTTCTCGACGCCTACCGCCCCGACGACCGCTTCATCGCCACCCCCACCCGCACCCTGCTGGCGCACGGAGTGGGGCGCTCCATACCCGAGGGCGACGGCCCCGTCGCCCACCGGGTGGCCGCCGCCCTCGCGGGCTCGCCCTCGTCCATGGTGATCGGGGCGATCCCCTTCGACCAGTCGGCCGCCCCGGCGCTGGTGATCCCCGAGGCCGTGCGCACCGGGCCGCCGCTCTCCGCCGACCCGCTGATCGCCCTCCCCGCCGGGAGCCCGCCCCCCGGCGGCTGGGAGATCCGGCCCGAGCCGGCCCCCGAGGAGTACGCCAAGGGCGTGGCCTCGGCCGTCGACCGCATGTGGCAGGGCGAATTCAGCAAGGTCGTCCTGGCCCGCACCCTCGCGCTGACCGGCCGCGACCCCCTGGACATCCCCGGACTGCTGGACCGGCTCGCCCGCCGGGACCCCTCCGGCTACACCTTCGCGCTGCCGACGGCCCCCGGCCGCACCCTGCTGGGGGCCAGCCCCGAACTGCTGGTCTCCCGCCGGGGCGACCGGCTGGTCTCCAACCCGCTCGCCGGCTCCACCCCGCGCAGCCCCGACCTCGCCGAGGACGTGCGCCGCGCCGCCGCCCTCCTCCAGTCGGCCAAGGATCTGCACGAGCACGCCGTCGTCGTGGACGCGGTGCACCAGGGCATGGCCCCCTACTGCTCGTCCATCGACGTACCGGCCCGGCCCACCCTGATCCGCACCGCCACCATGTGGCATCTGTCGACGACCGTCACCGGGGAGCTGCACAGCCCCGAGGTCTCCGCCCTGGAGATCGCCTGCGCGCTGCACCCCACACCCGCCGTCTGCGGCACCCCCACCGCGCTGGCCCGCACCGTGATCCGGGAGACCGAACCCTTCGACCGGGGCTTCTTCACCGGCGTGGTCGGCTGGGGCGACGCGGGCGGCGACGGCGAATGGGTGGTCACCATCCGCTGCGCCGAGGCCGAGGAGCGCACCCTGCGGCTCTACGCCGGGGCCGGGGTGGTCGCCGCCTCCGAGCCCGACGCGGAGACCCGGGAGACGGCCGCGAAGTTCCGTACCTTCCTGAACGCTGTGGGAGCAGAGCTGTGAGCACCGATCCGGCCGGGGCGAGCGCCCCGGGAACCACCGCGGGACCCGGGGAACCCCCCTCCGAACACCGGCCCGACCCCTCCGAAGCGCCCACCTGGCCCGAGGAGTTCGCCGCCCGCTACCGGGCCGCGGGCTGGTGGCGCGGGGAGACCTTCGGGGAGATGCTGAGCGAGCGGGCCAACGCCCACCCCGACCGGATCGCCGTGGTCGACCCCACCGGCGGCCCCGACGGCGGCCGACGGGCCTGGAGCTACGGCGAACTCGACCGGCGCGCCGACCGGATGGCCGCCGGCCTCGCCGCGCGCGGCATCGGCCGGGGCGACAAGGTCGTCGTCCAGCTGCCCAATGTCGCCGAGTTCTTCGAAGTGGTCTTCGCGCTCTTCCGGCTCGGGGCGCTGCCGGTCTTCGCGCTGCCCGCGCACCGCAAGAGCGAGATCGTCTACTTCTGCTCCTTCACCGAGGCCGTCGCCTATGTGATCCCCGCCGTGCACGACGGATTCGACTACCGGGAGCTGGCCGCGACGGCCCGCGCCGAGGTCCCCACCCTCAAGCACGTCTTCGTCTCCGGGGGCGACGCCGGAGAGTTCGACAGCCTCGCCGAGGTCCCCGCCGAGCCGGCCTTCCTGCCCGAACCCGCCCCGCACGACCTGGCGTTCCTCCAGCTCTCCGGCGGCAGCACGGGCGTGCCCAAGCTCATCCCGCGCACCCACGACGACTACATCTACTCGCTGCGCGGCTCCAACGAGATCTGCGCCGTGGACGAGCACAGCGTCTATCTCTGCGTACTGCCCGCCGCGCACAACTTCCCCCTCTCCTCCCCCGGTTCGCTCGGCACGCTCTACGCGGGCGGGCGAGTGGTGCTCTGCCCCAGCCCGGTCCCCGACGAGGCCTTCCGGCTGATCGAGTCCGAGGGCGTCACCATCACCGGAGTGGTCCCGCCGCTCGCGCTGGTGTGGACGGAGGCCGCGCCCCGCTCGGCGTACAACCTGAACAGCCTCTCCGTACTGCTGGTGGGCGGGGCCAAGTTCAGCGAGGAGACCGCCCGCCGGGTCCGCCCGGCGCTGGGCTGCACGCTCCAGCAGGTCTTCGGCATGGCGGAGGGACTGGTGAACTACACCAGGCTCGACGACCCGAACGAGACCGTCGTCACCACCCAGGGCCGCCCGATCTCCCCCGACGACGAGATCCGGGTCGTGGACGACGAGGACAACGACCTGCCGGTGGGCGAGGCCGGGCATCTGCTGACCCGGGGCCCGTACACCATCCGCGGCTACTGGAAGGCCCCCGAGCACAACGCCCGCTCCTTCACCGAGGACGGCTTCTACCGCACCGGGGACATCGTCCGGCTCACCCCGACGGGCCATCTGATCGTCGAGGGCCGCGCCAAGGACCAGATCAACCGGGGCGGCGAGAAGATCGCGGCCGAGGAGGTGGAGAACCACATCCTCGCCCACCCCGCCGTCCACGACGCCAATGTCGTCGCCGAACCCGATCCCTATCTGGGCGAGCGCACCTGCGCGTACGTCATCCTCCGGCCGGGCGCGGATCCGCTGCGCGCACCCGCCGTGAAGAAGTTCGTGAGGGAACGCGGACTGGCCGCCTACAAGGTGCCGGACCGGGTGGTGTTCGTCGACGCCTTCCCCAAGACGGGAGTCGGCAAGGTGTCCAAGAAGGACCTCCGCGCGGCCGCGCCCGCCCCGACCGCGTAGCTTCACCCCGCCAACCTCCCGCACGGAAACGGAATTTCCATGGCTCTGCCCGCCATCACCCCCTACTCGATGCCCCGGCCGGACGAACTGCCCGCCGGACGGGTCGACTGGGAGGTGGACCCGGACCGCGCGGTGCTGCTCGTGCACGATCTCCAGAACTACTTCCTGTCGGCGTTCGGCGAGCACACCGAGCCGGTGACCACGCTGCTGCACCATGTCTCCCTGCTCCGCAAGGAGGCCGACCGGCTCGAAGTGCCCGTGATCTACACCGCCCAGCCGGGCGGTCAGACGGCGGCCGAGCGCGGTCTGCAACAGGACTTCTGGGGCCCCGGACTGCCGGACGACGCACACGCGGCGGCCATAGCGGAGGCCGTGGCACCCGGCCCCGGGGACACCGTGCTGACGAAGTGGAAGTAC
Organism: Streptomyces inusitatus; assembly: GCF_014651115.1. Lineage (GTDB taxonomy): Bacteria > Actinomycetota > Actinomycetes > Streptomycetales > Streptomycetaceae > Streptomyces > Streptomyces amakusaensis. The sequence continues at coordinate 21,961 of NZ_BMWG01000030.1, forward strand.
AGCGCGTTCATCCGGACCGATCTGCTGGAGCGGCTGCGCGAGCAGGGGCGGGACCAGCTGATCGTCACCGGTGTGTACGCGCACATCGGGGTCATGATGACGGCGTGCGACGCCTGGATGCGCGACATCCAGACCTTCCTGGTCGCGGACGCCGTCGCGGACTTCTCCGAACGGGAGCACAGGATGGCGCTGGAGTGGGCGGCGGGCCGCTGCGCCCGGGTGCTCACCACCGACCGGGTCTTCTGACCCGGCCCGTACACCGGTGCCGCACGCCGGGACGCGGCACCGGGACGCGGCACCGGGATACCGGCCGGGTCAGCGGAAGATCGCCACGGCCTGGACCTCCAGGGTCTGGTCGGCCGCGTTCCAGTCCTGGACCTTGCCGAGGCAGCGGGCCGAGAACGCGCCCCCGGGGACCTCGTCGCGCAGTCCCTCCGTGGCGCAGACGACCCGGACGCGCGGGCCCCGGGAGGGGTCGTCCGGGTCGCCGTAGGGGGCCAGCAGAACGGTGGACTCCGGCGATTCGCTGATTTTGCGGAAGCGGCCCCGGATCAGCACGAAGTCCTCGATGTCCCGCAGCCGCGCGGTCCTCGGCCCGGGCCCCTGACGGCCCTGGAGGGAGAGCGCGTTGGCCAGGGCGGCGTTGCGGCGGACGGTCTGGTTCACAAGGTCGACATGGACGATGACGTCCTTGGCCTCCAGCACATCGATGATCACCCCGATGACCGAGATCGGCTCGGCGACTTCGAGATATCTGCTGACGATCTCCTTGTTGTCGCGCTTGCCGCCGCCCGCGCTCACCCCGAAGACGGTGGCCCGGACATTGCCGTCGTTGCTGTCGCTGGTCCGCTGTTCGACCTCTTTGCGCAGCGCCGCCGTGTAGTTGCGCATCTGGTAGTGGTCCATCACGGACCGGTCGTGCAGATAGAAGCAGATGCTGTACGTGGGATTCCGGTCGCGGGCGCGGCGGCGGGCCCGCAGAAAGAGGGCCGGTGTCAGCAGCAGTGTCAGCGCGCCGGCCGCGGTCAGCAGCCACAGCAGCATCCAGGGCCACCAGACGCTCCACCACTCCTCAGTGAACACAGCCACGGATCTCCTTGAAGGCGGCGAGGACGGGCCGTCCGGCCGCGTCGGCGAGCCGGCCGCCCGTCGCCCGGGCGACGCGGGCGAGTTCACCGGCGTCGGCCTCGCCGTAGCGGACCGTGTGGGTGCGTACCGCCCTCGCCCGGAGCGGGAGGTCCCGGTGCCGGTCGAGGAAGGTGTCCAGGCCGATGCCCGCGTTGTTCCGGCCGTCGGTCATCAGCACGATGGAGAGCCTGCGTTCCGGGTGGTCGCGCAGGATCCGGGCGGCCGTGCGGTAGGCGTGGTCGAGGCCCGACCAGATGGCGGTCCTCCCGTCGAAGTCCTCGGAGACGACCAGGGCGCGCAGCCGGGCCGGATCGCGGTCGTCCCGGTAGGTCACGGTCCGCTCGTCGAGCACCTTTCCGCCGAAGCGGAGCACGGTGACCGTCTCGCCCCGGTGGAAGCGGAGAAACCTTCCCGATCGCGAATCGTCCGCGCCGCTGAGGCCCTTGAAGGCGGCGCGGACCTGTGCGGCGCGCTCGCCGCGCATCGACCCGGAGAAGTCGAGCAGGAACAGCACCTGGGCGGGGCGGGGGCGGCGCGGATCGCCGTAGTCGGCGAGCAGCCGGTCGATCACTTGCCGCCGGTCGGGGAAGTAGAGGGCGTTGCCGATGGACCGGCGCAGACTGGGGATGCGCTCCAGGGCGGGGTCGATGGGCCGCCGCATGGTGCGCTCCATGATCCGGCGTTGTACGGGTTCGCTCTTCAGCCACTCCACCACCCGGTCGTACGCGGCGCGTTGGGCCGGGTCGAGGAGGAGGAGCGGGTGGTCGGAGAGCATCATGCCGTCCTTGGGGTAGACGATCTCCAGGGGGGTGCGGAGTTTTCCCGTCGCGTTGAGGGCGAGCAGTTCGGACTCGTGGGTGATCAGGGCGTCCAGGGTGTTCTGGCGTTCGGTGAAGCGGGCGGCCAGCCGGGCCGGTGACTCCTCGGTGAGGGTGTGGCCGCTGAAGAAGCCGCGCAGCCGGTCGCAGGAGACGTCGTCGGGGCGGAGGACTCCTCCAGTGCCCGCCGCGGCGGTCGCCACGCCGACGAGGGCGGCGAGTCCGCTGGTGGTCTGCCGGGGGTCGGCCATGGCGAAGGCGAGGGTTCCGGCGGCGGACGCGTCGGCCAGGTCGGCCCAGGAGATCTGCTGGTCGGGGCTGTTCGCGCGGAGCCGGGCGGCGGTGGCGGGCCGCATGCCGACGACGACCGGGGAGCGGGTGATGGCGGTGGCCAGGGGTGGTTCGGCCCGGTGGCCCGCGGCGCGGAGTCTGAGGCGGAAGGAGCGGTCGGAGGCGAGCCAGGCGAGGTGGTAGCGGGAGTTCCGGCGGGTGAGTTCGCGGTCGGTGTCGGCGGTGCCCCGGAAGTCGGTCTCGACGGCGATGCCGGTCTCTTCGCGCAGTTCGTCGAGGAGGGGGCGGAGATCGGCGAGTTCGGGGGAGGCCAGCAGTCGCAGGGTGACCCGGTCGTCGGGGCCGTCGGCGGTGCAGGCGGCGGCCGGGAGCAGCAGGGCGAGGAGGAGGGCGGTCAGACGGCGCAGGACCGGGCGGCGGGGGGCCGGGCGGCGGGGGGTCATCCGCTCTCCTCGCCCGAGCAGTCCCCGATGATGGAGATCATGCGCTCCAGGAGGCGGAGCCGGGGCATCGCGGTGCGGGTGTCGTCGTCCACCGAGGGGACGGGGATGCCGGTCTCCCGGAGGAATTCGGTGAGCTGGTCCCCCGCGACCTCTCCGGTGGGGTCGAGGATGCGGAATCCGAGCTCCATGGCGCGTCTGCGCAGCTCGGGGTCCTGGGTGATCAGCTGGCCGAGCCGGTCGCCGTCCTTGTTGAGCGCGATGAACTGCGGCTGGGTGACGAACTGGCTCTTCGGGTAGAGCAGTACGCGTTCGAGGTCCAGTTTCTTCGAGCGGGCGAGGTAGTGCGCCTGATAGGTGAGGTACTGGTGTTCGTAGGCCACCACCACCGGCGCGACTCCCTTGCCCTCGGGGGAGACATAGGTACGGAAGACGTCGGCGTGCGGAAGTCCCTGTTCCATGAGGGGTTTGATGCGATGGGCCCGCTCCTCCGCCTCGTGTGAAGTCTCCGGCACCTCGCTGCCTTCGCCCCGCCGGGTGAAGGCGACCAGGGCGAGATAAGTGCTGGCCGAGTTGGCGGTGCAGACATCGGGGGTCTGCGCGAGGATTCTATTGGTGTTGGTGATTCCGAAATCTTCGATTCCGATTTCGTCCCACTGGCGTTTCTTCTCGATCAGTTCGAGGAACGCGTCCATGTCGAGGGTGTAGTAGAGCGGCTCGCCCTTGCCGGAGGCCGGCTGGGGTTCGGCGATTCCCTCTTTCGCGAGCACCTCGGCGTACTCCCGGTAGGAGGCGAGCACGATGGGGCTGACGAACGGCCGGTAGATCTTGGTGAATTCGTTCTTCTCGGCGCGTTCCCGGGTGATGAGATCCCCGGCGGGCTGGCCGGACGGAAAGACAAAGTCGTAGTCGTCGAGATCCCTGATCGCAACCTCGCGCGAACCCACGCTGGTGATGTGGATCCTGATGTGGTGCTTGAGCAGGATGCGGCGGACCTTCTCGTCCTCGAAGAAGTCCCGCTTGGAGGCCATCTTGCCCTCCAGCGTGATGACGCGCTCGAAGGGCAGCAGCGCGTTCCCCGAGGTGCCGAGCGCGGTCGCGCCGATGAGGACGAGGGCCAGGGCCGGGAGGAAGACGGTGAGGAAGCCCCGCCGTGACCACGCGGACGCGGATCTTCGCCGCAGGGCGAGGCGCGGCTCCTCGGCGGCGGGTCTGTCTCCGGCGGTCACCGCTGTCTCCCCTCGACTCCCCCGACTCCAAGGGAGCCTTTTCCCCAACGGGCGTACGTTCAGACACTCACACGGCGGTTCGCGGTGGACGGTTCCCGTCCGGATCGAACGCGGTCAGGTCCGGGCCGCGCCGATCCGCTCGGCGACGCCCAGCCGGGCCGCCCACTCCAGGGCGGAGGGCAGCCGGGACTCCCTGGGCAGCGGTCCCGGCTCGGTCGCCGAGTCCATCAGATCCTTGACGGCCGACTCGTTCACCGTGCCCGCCTCCACCCGGGCGACGAAGCGCGCGGCGGCCTCCCGGTCCCGGTAGCCGGCGTCCGCGAAGCTGTCCGCCAGATAGTGATCGTCAAAGATTCCGGCGTATCCGTCGCAGGAGGCGACCAGACCGTCGTCGGCGACGAAGTCGGGATAGGGGGCACGCCCCCAGCGGCCCTCCTCCCACCAGTAGAGATAGCCCAGTTCATAGCTGTCGTTCAATTCCCTGAGCCGGTCCGCGGGCAGCCAGTGCGGCGCGGTGGCCAGCAGATCGACGGGCTTGTCGCCCCGATAGGTGGTGTCGCTGCAGTCGACGTCCTGGCCGTAGAAGAGGGCTTTCCCCTCCGGCTCCAGGGTCAGGGTCCAGCCGCCGTTGGAATGCGAACAGGACAGCTCACGGCCGGTCAGACGGAATGCGGGCCTCGCAGTTCGGGTGACCGCGATCAGTACGAGGACGACGGCGCGTTCCCACATCCGCTCGGGCCTGCCCAGCTGTGCGGGAATTGCCGGCTCGTTGGTCATTTCTGTCCCTGCTGTCAACGCTACGTGTTGCTGACCGAACATTCAGCGCTACCGAACCATAAGGCCGGACCGAGCGGCGACGCCAACGCGAGGCGGAACACCGTCGTCCGGCACCGAACTCGTCCCGGGTTGTGCCGGTTCACTGTCATGGATAGGCATGGGAAGCACCATGGGATGCGCGGGAGACAAGGAAATTCCGGGCACTGCCGACGGCCGGGCCCGGGCGGAACCGGGCCGGGACCGGGGCCGTCAGGGGTTCGGGCACTCCCATCGGCACCGGAGGAAGTCCGTTCCCGGAGCCGCCGCCGGGCGGCCGGGGATCCGCGCCGGGCGGAGGGCCGGGCGGAGGGCGGCCGGGCGCGGTGCGCCACGGCCCGTGCTGAGGCGAGGGACCCCTGTCGGACTCATGGGGGTGAACGTATCCCTCGCGCTCGATTCAGTGTTCGCATTTGCTTATCGTTTACCGAATCAGCATGTGCCAACTGGCTGGAACCGAACCCCTCGAAGCAAGCGGAAGCTGTCCATCCGGTTGCCCGGCGGACAGGCCCCCGGCCTCGATGGCCCGCACGGCTTCCGATCGCGGCCCCCGGCGCACTCCGGCGCGCGGACGCCGCCGAGAGGGTTGCCTCCGTGCTTCGACCCACTCGGAGAAAGGCCGGATCCTTGGCGTGTCCCGGAGTTGGTCGTGCAACGCCCGACGCGGTCCGGACACAGCGCCCCGGCACAGGAGAGACCCCGGCACAGGAGAGACCCCGGCACAGGAGAGACCTGAGAGTCCGGAGAGTACTGTGAAGCCGGTGTTCTCGCCCTCCGGACCCACCGCCCGCGAACTCGCCGTCCAGGCGCTCTCCTCGGTCGAGCGCGGCTACGACCTCCTCGCGCCCACCTTCGACGCGACCCCCTTCCGCACCCCCGAAGAGGTGCTCGGCCCGGTGGTGCGCGCCCTCGGGCCGCTCGGCCCCTTCCGCCGGGGACTCGACGTCTGCTGCGGCACGGGCGCGGGGGTCGCCGCGCTGCGTGGGCTCTGCCCGGAGCGCGTCACCGGCGTGGACTTCAGCGCGGGGATGCTGGCCCGGGCCCGGTCCGCCGTGCCCGCCGGGCCCGCCACGGCGGGGCCCTCGGTCCACTGGGTCCGGGCGGACGCCCGGGAACTGCCCTTCGCCCCGGCGTTCGACCTCGTCACCAGCTTCGGCGCGTTCGGCCACTTCCTGCCCGCCGAGCGCCCCGGGCTCTTCGCCGGCATCCGCGAAGCACTGCGCCCCGGCGGTCTGTTCGCCTTCCCGCTGCCCGCTCCCCCGCCGGTCGGCTCCCGGCTCCATCTGGCGCTGTGGGCGTTCGACGCCGCGATGCGGGTGCGGAATCTGGTGTGGCGACCGCCGTTCGTCATGTACTACCGCACCTTCCGGCTCGCCGACGTCCACGGCGAGCTGCGCCGGGCCGGGTTCTCGGTGGAGCTGCGCCCGCTGGAGGAGCTGGGCCGACGGCCGGACGGCAGCCCGCGCTGCCGGCTGGTGCTGGCCCGCGGACCGGCCTGACCGGGCCCGGCGCCCCGGGCGAACAGGACCGGCCCGGCCCGGCTCAGGCCCGTACCGGCCGGCCCCGGTGGATGGGGGTGCTCGCCCCCGACAGGGAGGCCCCGCTGCCGCCGTGCCGGTCGGCCACGATCTCCGCCGCGATCGACAGCGCCGTCTCCTCGGGGGTGTGCGCCCCGAGGTCCAGCCCGATGGGGCTGCGCAGCCGGGCGAGGGCCGCGTCCCCGACCCCGGCGGCGCGCAGCCGCCGTTCGCGGTCCTCGTGGGTGCGGCGGGAGCCCATCGCCCCGATGTAGGCGACGGGCAGGGTCAGCGCGTGGACGAGGAGCGGAACGTCGAACTTGGGATCGTGGGTCAGTACGCACAGGGCCGTGCGGGAGTCGGTCTCGGTGGCGGCGAGATAGCGGTGCGGCCAGTCGACGACGACCTCGTCCGCCGCCGGGAAGCGCTCCCGGGTGGCGAAGACCGGGCGGGCGTCGCAGACGGTGACCCGGTAGCCGAGGAAGCTCCCGACGCGGGCCAGCGCCGAGGCGAAGTCGACCGCGCCGAAGACGATCATCCGGGCGGCCGGGACGCTGGACTCCACCAGCAGGGTCAGCGGAGCGCCGCAGAGGCCGCCGTCCGCTCCGACGGTGACGGGGCCGGTGCGCCCGGCGGCCAGCAGCGCCCCGGCCCGGCCGGCCGCCGCCCGGTCGGCCCCGCCGCCCGCGCCGAGGGCGCCCTCGTACGAACCGTCCCGGCGTACCAGCAGGGCCCGGCCGGTGCATCCGGCGGGCCCGGCGGTGACCCTGGCGAGGGCGACCGCCTCGCCCCGGGCGGCGGCGGTCAGCGCGGCGACGAGGACCCGGTCCTGGTCACGGGCGGCCAGGACCGGGGTGACCAGGACCTCGACCGTGCCGCCGCAGGTCAGTCCGGCGGCGAAGGGGTCCTGGCCGCCGGGCCCGAAGCGCTCCACCACGGGGAGGCCGTCCTCGACGGCCCGTCGGCACAGTTCGTACACCGCGCCTTCGACACAGCCGCCGGAGACCGATCCGATCACCGTGCCCCGGTCGTCCACGGCCAGCGCCGCGCCCGGCGGGCGGGGCGCGCTGCCCTCGGCCGAGGCGACCGTGGCGACGGCGAAGGAGCGGCCCTGGCGGACCCACCGGCTGAGTTCATCGGCGATGTCCAGCATGCCGGTCTCCTCTCGGTCAGCGATGGTCGGTGCCGGTCAGATGCCGGTCACGTGCCGGTCAGATGCTCGGGCCGGACCGGGGTCCGGTTCAGTTCGAGGCCGGTGGCGGCCCGGATCGCCGCGAGCACTGCGGGGGTGGACGAGAGGGTGGGCGCCTCGCCGACGCCCCGGAGTCCGTAGGGGGCGTGGTCGTCGGCGAGTTCGAGCATGTCGACGGGGATCGTGGGGGTGTCGAGGATGGTGGGGATCAGATAGTCGGTGAAGGAGGGGTTGCGGACCCGCGCGGTCACCGGGTCGACGAGGATCTCCTCCATGACGGCGATCCCCAGGCCCTGGGTGGTGCCGCCCTGGATCTGCCCGATGACCGAGAGCGGGTTGAGGGCCTTGCCGACGTCCTGGGCGCAGGCCAGCTCGACCACTTTGACCAGGCCCAGTTCGGTGTCCACCTCCACGACCGCGCGGTGGGCGGCGAAGGAGTACTGGACATGGCCGTTTCCCCGGCCGGTGAGCCGGTCGAGCGGCTCGGTCGGCCGGTGCCGCCACTCGACCTCGGCCTCGGCGGGCTCGTCGCCGAGGACTTCGGCCAGCTCGGCCAGCGTCTCGCCGCGCTCGGTGAGGACCCTGCCGTCGGCCAGCCGCAGCCCGGCCTCCGCCCACTCGGGGCGGTCCCGGCCGAAGAGCCCGCGGCCGCGTTCCAGGACCTGGGCGCGGACCGTCTCGCAGGCGTGTCTGATGGCCCCGCCGGTGACATAGGTCTGTCTGGAGGCGGAGGTTCCGCCGGCCGAGCCGATCCCGGTGTCGGCGGGCTGGACGGTGACCCGCTCGACGCCCAGTTCGGTACGGACGATCTGGGCGTGGACGGTGACCCCGCCCTGGCCGACCTCCGCCATCGCGGTGTACACGGTCGCGACCGGGACGCCGCCCGCCGTCTGGAGGCGCACCCGGGCGGTGGAGTAGTCGTCGAAGCCCTCGGAGAAGCCGACGTTCTTGATGCCGACCGCGTACCCCACGCCCCGGACGACGCCTTCGCCGTGGGTGGTGTTGGAGAGCCCGCCCGGCAGCGCGCGGACGTCCGCCGTGCCGTCCCCGTTCTCCCAGCCGCGCTCCGGGGGCAGCGGGCGGGCCTTGACCAGGCGCAGCAGCTCGGCGACCGGCGCCGGGGAGTCGACCCGCTGGCCGGTGGGCATGAGGGTGCCCTGTTCCATGGCGTTGATCCGGCGGAACTCGACCGGGTCGAGTCCCAGCCGGGCGGCGACCTTGTCCATCTGGGCCTCGTAGGCGAAGCACGCCTGGACCGCGCCGAAGCCGCGCATGGCTCCGCAGGGCGGGTTGTTGGTGTAGAGCGCGAGCGCCTCGATGTCGACGTCGTCCACGGCGTAGGGGCCCACCGCGAGGGAGGCGGCGTTGCCGACGACGGCGGGGGACGAGGAGGCGTACGCTCCGCCGTCCAGCACGATCCGGCAGCGTACGTGGGTGAGGCGGCCGTCCCGGGTCGCGCCGTGCTCGTACGTCAGCTTCGCGGGGTGGCGGTGGACATGGCCGAAGAAGGACTCGAAGCGGTTGTAGACCATTTTGACCGGGCGGCCGGTGCGCAGGGCGAGCAGACAGGCGTGGATCTGCATCGACAGGTCCTCTCGGCCGCCGAACGCGCCGCCGACGCCGGCGAGCGTCATCCGCACCTTGTTCTCGGGCAGTCCGAGGACGGGGGCGATCTGGCCGAGGTCGGAGTGGAGCCACTGGGTGGCCACATGGAGGTCGACGCCGCCGTCCTCGGCGGGGATGGCGAGCCCTGACTCGGGCCCCAGGAAGGCCTGGTCCTGCATGCCGAAGGTGTACTCGCCGCGTACGATCACCTCGGCCCGGCGGGCGGCGGCGGCCGCGTCGCCCTTCAGGACCGGCTGGCGGTGGACGATGTTGGGGTGCGGCACCCGGCCGCTCCGGTGGTCGGTCCGGTCCTCGTGGACCAGGGGCGCGCCGGGCGCGAGGGCGGACTCCTCGCCGGTGACGACCGGGAGTTCCTCGTAGTCGACCCTGATCCGTTCGGCGGCCCTGCGGGCGGTCTCCGGGTGGTCGGCGGCGACCAGGGCGACCGGTTCGCCGTGGTGGCGGACCTTGCGGGTGGCGAGGACGGGGGTGTCCTGGATCTCCAGCCCGTAGGTGGTCACGGCGGTGGGGAGATCCTCGTGGGTGAGGACGGCGTGGACGCCGGGGACGGCGAGCGCGCGGGAGATGTCGATCGAGCGGATGGCGGCGTGGGCGAGGGGCGAGCGCAGGGTGTGGCCCCAGATCATGTCCTCGTGCCACAGGTCCGAGGAGTAGGCGAACTCTCCGGTGACCTTGAGGACGCCGTCGGGGCGGAGGGTGGACTCGCCGATCCCCCCGGCGGTCCGGGAGGCCAGGGAGGTCCGGATGGCGTCGGCGGGGGCGCCGGTGGCGGTCATCGCTCCCCCTCCCGCTCCCGGGTGCGGGCGGCGGCGAGTCTGACCGCGTCGAGGATCTTCTCGTAGCCGGTGCAGCGGCAGAGATTGCCGGAGAGCGCCTCGCGGATGTCGGCGTCGGACGGCCGGGGCTCGCGCTCCAGGAGGTCGTCGGCGGCGACGAGGAGGCCGGGGGTGCAGAAGCCGCACTGGACGGCCCCGGCGTCGACGAAGGCCCGCTGTACGGGGGAGAGCCCGGGGTCGTCGGGACGCCAGCCCCGGGCGTCCTGGAGCGAGGTGCCGGGCGCGTCCCGCCCGGAGCGCCGGGCCGCCCGGTCGGCGAGCCCTTCGACGGTGACGATGTCACGGCCCTCGGCCTGGCCCGCCGCGACCAGACAGGAGCAGACCGGGACGCCGTCCATCAGTACCGTGCAGGATCCGCATTCGCCCTGCTCGCAGGCGTTCTTGGAGCCGGGCAGGCCCATCCGCTCGCGCAGCGCGAACAGCAGGCTCTCGCCCTCCCACACATTGTCGGCCTCCTGGCGTCTGCCATTGACCGTGAAGCTCACACGCACGGGGCACTCCTTCCTCCACGGTACGACTCCCAGCTCCAGCCGAGGGTGCGCCGGGCCATCACGGCCACCGCGTGTCTTCGGTAGGCGGCGGTGCCGCGCACATCGTCGATGGGGGCGCAGGAGGCGGCGGCCAGCCGGGCGAAGTGCGCGGCGACGGACGGGGGGACGGCCCCCCGGCTCTCCCAGAGGCCCTCCTCCTCCAGCGCCCCGGCGAGGAACTCCTCGGCCTCGGCGGCCCGTACCGGGGTGGGCGCGGCGGAGCCGATGCCGGTGCGGACCGTGCGGGTGCGGGGGTGCAGGGCGAGGGCGAAGGCGCAGACGGCGATGACCATGGCGTTGCGGGTGCCGACCTTGGAGAACTGCTGGGGTCCGTCGGCCCGGGCGATGTGGACGGCTCTGATCAGCTCGTCGGGGGCGAGGGCGTTGCGTTTGACGCCGGTGTAGAAGGCGTCGATGGGGATGCGGCGGCTGCCGCGCACCGATTCCGCCTCGACCTCGGCCCCGGCGGCGAGCAGCGCCGGATGGGCGTCGCCGGCCGGGGACGCGGTGCCGAGGTTGCCGCCGACGCCGCCCCGGTTGCGGATCTGGGGGGAGGCGACGGTGTGCGAGGCGATCGCGAGCCCCGGCAGCTCGGTGCGGAGGTTCTCCATGATCTGGGTGTAGGTGACGGACGCGCCGAGCCGCACGGTCTCCTCGCCGACCTCCCAGTCGCGCAGCTCCTCGACCCGGCCCAGGTCCATGAGCCGGTCGGGGCGGCGGCGGTCGAAGTTGATCTCGACCATCACATCGGTGCCGCCCGCGATCGGCACGGTGTCGGGGTGCTCGGCCTTGACGGCGAGCGCCTCCTCCCAGCCGGCGGGCCGAAGAAAGTCCATGAGCGCTCTTTTCTGGCTCGGGCCCCGATATACCTCGTCCCTCAGTACACAAGGGTGCTCCTCCCCCGGTGCAGTCACCGATGCCATGAAGGAGTTGGCTGGTCGCCACGGTCATCTTGTAGATTCGAACGAAAAGCGGGGCCCGGTGTTCTCACTGTTCCCCCCAGAAAGACGGTGACCGTCGGTCACCGATGGCGACGAAATGATCGGCGAGGGCGAGATGCGGCTGCGCGCACTGCTGGAGAACGACGCGCTGGGCCTGCGGCTGCTCGGCGGCGGGGACGAGCTGGACCGTGGGGTGCGCGGGGTGATGACGACGGATCTGCGTGATCCGAGCCGTTATCTCTCGGGCGGGGAGCTGGTGCTGACCGGGCTGGCCTGGCGTCGCTCGCCGGAGGACTCCGAGTCCTTCGTACGGATCCTGGCGGGCGCGCGGGTCGCGGCGCTCGCGGCCGGTGAGGCGGAGCTGGGGGCCGTTCCCGAGGATCTGGTGGCGGCGTGCGAGCGGCACCGGCTGCCGCTGTTCGCGGTCCACGAGTCGGTGGCGTTCGCGACGATCACGGAGTACGTCGTACGTCAGGTGTCGGGCGAGCGGGCCGGTGATCTGGCCGCGGTGGTGGACCGGCACCGCCGGCTGATGACCTCGGGTCCCGCGGGCGGCGGCCCCGACGGTGTGCTCGATCTCCTCGGCTCCGATCTGGACCTCCGGGCCTGGGTGCTCTCGTCCACCGGCCGGCTGATCGCGGCCGGCGGCAAGGGCGAGGACGAGGACGGCGGGGGCGACCCGCTGCCCGCCGGGGTGCGCGTCGCGCTGGCGGGCGAGCGGCTGGCGGCGGCCCGTACCGGCCGCCCGGGACCGCACCGGGCGGCGGTGGGCGGCACGGTGTACTCCCTCTTCCCGATCGGCTCGGGCCGGGGCGGGGAGAAGGACGTACGGGAGAGTGTTCTCTCGGACTGGCTGCTGGCGGTGGAGGCGGACGCGGGCGACTGGCCCGCCGAGCGGCTGGATCTGCTTCAGGGGGTCACCCAGCTGATCGCCGTGGAGCGGGAGCGCCGGGAGGCGGCCCGCACGGTGCGGCGGCGGCTCGCCCAGGAGGTGCTGGAGCTGGTGCAGACGGGTGCCGCGCCCGCCGAGATCGCGGCGCGGCTGCGGGTGGCCGCGCCGGTGCTGCTGCCGGGCCTGGACGCCGCGCCGCACTGGCAGGTGGTGGTGGCCAGGGTGGACTGGGGCGGCGCCGAAGGGGCCCGGGTGGCGGCCGGGCCGGTCGCCCAGTCGCTGCTGGAGGAGATCCTCGCCGACCCCTCGGCGGCCGGGCCCGACCCCTCGGACCGGATCGCGGTCGCGCACGCCGGGGGCGAGGCGATCGCGCTGCTGCCGCTGCCGGCCGCCCCGGAGCCGGACGGGGCCGGGGGCGCGGAGGAGGGGCTGCACGCGGACGCGCTGCTCCAGCGGGTGCGCGAGCCGCTGTCGGCGGGGCTCGCCGACGACGGCCGGCTGACGATCGGGGTGAGCGCGGCGGTCAGCTCGGCGGAGGGGCTGCGGGGCGCGCTGGAGGAGGCCCGGCACGCCCGCCGGGTCGCGGCGGCCCGGCCCGGCCGGGTGGCCGCCGCCGGTCATCACGAGCTGGCCTCGCACGTGCTGCTGCTGCCGTTCGTGCCGGACGATGTGCGCCGCGCGTTCACCGCGCGGCTGCTCGACCCGCTGCGGGAGTACGACCTGCGGCACCGGGCGGAGCTGATCCCGACGCTGGAGGCGTTCCTGGCGAGCGACGGATCGTGGACGAGGTGCGCGCAGCGGCTGCATCTGCATGTGAACACGCTGCGGTACCGGGTGGGGCGGATCGAGCAGCTGACGGGGCGTGATCTGTCGCGCCTTGAGGACAAACTCGACTTTTTCCTTGCATTGCGGATGAGCTGAGCTGTCACGTTCGTCGGGGGTTTCAGCGCCCCGGCGGGCTCCGGCGGGCCCCGGCGGCGGGTGGGGGAATCATTTCACCGAACCGTGACCCGGAAGCCAATGGGGCTTCCGGGAAAGGGAGTTGGCATTTCCGCCGGGGCCGGATCCGCCGGGGGAACCCGCATTTCCCGGTAAGGGCCGCAGCGGTAAATTGACAGTTAGGGAAGCCTCACCATATTCATATGGTGTTCCCATAGACAGTTCCCCCGCACCGCCTCGGCGCACCCCGCGTCCGGCAGCACTCGCGGGCTGCTCAGGAGGCTTCCATGCCACGCCCGTCCGTCCGTCGCGGTACCGCGCTCGCGCTCTCCGCGCTGCTTCTTCCCGTCCTCGCCGCCTGTGGCGGCTCCGAGGAGAAGAAGAAGGACGAGAAGCCCGAGGCCAAGAAGGAGCAGGGCGCCGGAGAGCTGGTCATCTACTCGGGCCGCAATGAGGAACTCATCGCCCCGATCATGGACAAGCTCCAGAAGGCGACCGGCGCCAAGGTCGAGGTCCGCTACGGCGACAGCGCCGAGCTGGCCGCCCAGATCCTGGAGGAGGGCGACCGCACCAAGGCGGGCCTGTTCTTCTCGCAGGACGCCGGCGCGCTCGGCGCACTCTCCCAGGCCGACATGCTGGCGAAGCTGCCGCAGAAGTCCCTGGACAAGGTCGGCGCGGCCTTCCGCGGCGGCGAGGGCGACTGGGTCGGCGTCTCCGGCCGCTCCCGGGTCATCGCGTACAACCCGAAGAAGACCGAGAAGGCCCCGGACAGCGTCCACGACCTGATCAAGCCCGAGTGGAAGGGCAAGGTCGGCTACGCGCCCACCAACGCCTCCTTCCAGGCCTTCGTCACCGGTATGCGCGTCCTGGAGGGCGAGGACGCCACCCTGAAGTGGCTCAAGGGCCTCAAGGCCAACGACGCCAAGCAGTACGCCAAGAACGGCGTGGTCCTGGACGCGGTGGACAAGGGCGAGGTCTCCCTCGGCCTGATCAACCACTACTACTGGTACGAGAAGGTCGCCGAGGTCGGCGCCGACAAGGTCAACGCCAAGATCCACTTCCTGCCGGGCGGCGACCCGGGCGCGCTGATCAACGCGGCGGGCGTCGGCGTCCTGAAGAACGGCGGCCAGAGCGCCGCCGCCGAGAAGGCCGTGGACTTCCTCCTCTCCGACGAGGCGCAGAACTACTTCGCCAAGGAGACCTCGGAGTACCCGCTCGCCACCGGTGTCACCAGCACCGTCAAGGGCCTGCCCGCGCTCGACTCGCTGGACGCGCCGAAGATCGACCTCGGCGAGCTGGAGTCCCTCCAGAAGACGCTGGAGCTCCTCAAGGAAGCCGGGATGGTCTGATCCGTCGGATGACGACTGACAGCTCACGGTCCGTGCGCCGTCCGGCCGCCGCGTCCCTCGCGGCGGGCGGACGGCGTCGGCCTGCCCTCGTACTGCTGCTCCCGGCCACCGCGGCGGCGCTGCTGGCGCTGCTGCCGCTCGGGTATCTCGGCGTGCGCGCCATGGAGCACGGCTGGGGGTACGCCTGGGACCTGATCGCCGAGGCGCGGACCCTGGAGCTGCTCGGCCGCAGCCTGGGACTGACGGCGATCGTGGTCACCGCGTGCCTGGTGCTCGGGGTCTCCCTCGCCTGGCTGACGGTGCGCACCACCCTGCCCGGCCGGCGGATCTGGGCCGTGCTGGCCACCCTGCCGCTGGCGGTGCCCAGTTATGTCGCCGCCTTCACCTGGATCTCCGCCGCGCCCTCGCTGGCGGGGCTGCCCGGGGCGGCGATCACTCTCACCTTCGCCTGCTTCCCCTATGTGTTCCTGCCCGTGGCCGCCGCCCTGCGCGGCATCGACCCGGCGCAGGAGGAGGCGGCGCGCTCCCTGGGGAGCGGGGCGCTGCGCACCTTCTGGCGGGTGACCGTGCCGCAGCTGCGGCCCGCCGCGGCCGGCGGGGCGATCCTCGTCGCGCTCTACGTCCTCTCCGACTTCGGCTCGGTGTCGATCACCCGCTACGACACCTTCACCCGGGCGATCCACTCCTCGTACCAGGCCAGCTTCGACCGGACCCCGGCCGCCGTCCTCGGCTGTGTCCTGGTCGCCATGACCGTCCTCCTCGTGCTGGCGGAGAACCGCACCCGGGGCCGCGCCGGGCACTCCCGCACCGGCCGGGGCAGCGCCCGCCCGCCCGCCGATCTGCGGCTGGGCCGCTGGACGGCCCCCGCGCTCGCCTGGTGCGGCGCGGTCGCGGCGGCGGCCGTCGGCTTCCCGCTGGCGACCCTCGGCTACTGGCTGACCATCGGGAACTCCGCCGACTGGGACCTTGAACGGCTGTGGTCCGCGACCCTCGCCACGGTCACCGTCGCCGCCGCCGGAGCCGCCGTGACCACGCTGCTGGCGCTGCCGGTCGGGGTGCTCTCGGCCCGCCACCGGGGCCGGTTCGCACGGCTGCTGGAGCAGTCCGTGTACGCGGGTCACGCCGTGCCCGGGATCACCGTGGGCCTCGCCCTGGTGTTCTTCTCGGTCCGCTACGCCTATCCGCTCTACCAGGAGACACCCCTCCTGATCGCCGCCTATGTGGTGCTGTTCCTGCCGGTCGCCGTCGCCTCGGCGCGCGCGGCCGTGCTCCAGTCCCCGCCGGTCCTGGAGGATGTCGCCCGCTCGCTCGGCCGCTCCCCGCTGCGGGTGCTGCGCGAGGTCACCGTGCCGCTCGCGGCCCCCGGCATCGGCGCGGGCGCGGCCCTCACCTTTGTGGTGATCATGAAGGAGCTCCCGGCGACGCTGCTGCTGCGGCCCACCGGCACCGACACCCTCGCGACCCGGCTGTGGACCGAGACCGGGGCGGGCGCGTTCGCCGGGGCCGCGCCGTACGCGGCCGGCATCGTCCTGCTCGCCGCCGTTCCCTCCTATCTGCTCGGAAGGCGCTCATGACCTCGGGAAGCTCGGGACTGCGCGTCAGCGCGCTGACACATGCGTACGGGCGCGGGGACCGGGTCCTCGACGGCCTCGGCCTCACCGTCCCGGAAGGCGAACTCGCCGCCGTCCTCGGCCCGTCCGGCTGCGGGAAGACCACCCTGCTCCGGGTGGTCGCGGGGTTCCTGGTGCCCGACTCCGGCGAGGTCGTCGTCGGCGGGCGCGTGGTGAGCGGCCCCGGCGCGCAGGTGCCGCCGGAGCGGCGCGGGGTGGGGATCGTCGCCCAGGAGGGCGCGCTCTTCCCGCATCTGAGCGTGGCCCGCAATGTGGCCTTCGGGCTGCGGACGGCGGGCCGGGCCGAGCGCCGTGCCCGGACCGCCGAGATGCTGGAGCTGGTCGGCCTCGGGGAGTACGCCGACCGGATGCCGCACGAGCTGTCCGGCGGCCAGCAGCAGCGCATAGCGCTCGCCCGCGCGCTGGCCCCGCGCCCCGCGCTGGTGCTGCTCGACGAGCCGTTCAACGCGCTGGACAGCGCCCTGCGCGCGGGGCTGCGCTCGGACATCCGCGGTGCGCTGCGGGCCGCCGGGGCGACCGCGCTGCTGGTCACCCACGACCAGGAGGAGGCGCTGTCGGTCGCGGACCGGGTGGCCGTCATCCGCCGGGGCCGGGTCGTCCAGTCCGGCACCCCGCAGGAGCTGTACGCGCGCCCCGCCGACCCCTGGGTGGCCTCCTTCGTCGGCGAGGCGGTCCTGCTGCCCGCCGCCCTCGACGGCGGGCACGCGGCGACCGCGCTCGGCCGGGTGCCGCTGACCGCCCTGCCGGCCGGTCCGGCCGGCGGGTCCGCCACGGGCACCGTCGTGCTCCGGCCCGAGCAGCTGCGGCTCACCGCGCCGACGGAGGACGCCTCGGCGCGCGGCCGGGTGGCGGAGGTCCGCTACCACGGGCACGACGCCCTCGTCCTGGTCGAGCTGCCCGACGGCGGCCCGTCCGTCACCGTCCGCGCCCCGGGCTCCCTCACCGTCCGGCCCGGCGACGAGACCGGCGTACGCGTCGACGGGACCGCGGCCTTCCACCCCGGGCCGGCCGCTTCCTGAGCCGCCGTCACCCGCCCTCCGGGGCGGTGCGGGCCGCCTCGATCCCGTCGAGCAGGACGTCGAGGCCGATGGTGAAGGCGTCGTCGAGCCGCCGCTCCCACGAGGCCCCCGCGGTCGCGTCCTCGCCCGCCAGCCGCACGGAGTACGGGAAGCGCTCTGCGAAGTCGGGCGCGACCCGCGCCAGCAGGGCGGCGCGCCCGGCCCACCACTCCTCGTCGGACACCCCGGTCGCGGTCGCCGCGAGCCGGGCGTCGGCGGCGGTGCGCGCGGAGCCCCGGACGAAGTCGAAGAGCGAGGCGACGACCGGCCGCAGGGTCCTGGGCGGCAGCCCGGCCCCGTACAGGATCCGCGCCAGCGACTCCAGCACGGCCTGCTCGTGGGGGCCGAGCACCGGGCGGGCGTAGGAGATCTGGAGCACCCAGGGGTGCCGCAGACAGAAGGCCCTCAGCCCGGTGGCCCACGAGGTCACCGCCGCCCGCCACTCCCCGCCCGGACCGCCCTGTCCCTGTTCCGGTTCCGGTTCCGGTTCCGGTTCCGGTGACAGCTCCGCGTGCGCCCGGTCGTACATCAGGTCGAGCAGCTCGGCCTTCCCCGGCACATAGGTGTAGAGCGCCATCGAGGTGCGCCCCAGCCGCTCGGCCACCGTGCGCATCGAGAGCCCCGCCAGGGTCTCGGCGTCGGCCACCGCGATCCCCGCCGCCACGACCGCGTCGAGACTCAGCGCGGGCCTGGGCCCCGGGGCCCTGCGCGGGGTCTCCTCCGCCTGTCCGGCCCACAGCAGGGTCATCGACACGGTCGCGTCGCCCTGTCCGGCGATGATCGTCAATCTGAACTCCTTATGTCATAAGGTATTGTCTCCACTCATCACTTTACCGCCTAAGGAATTGACGGGAAGAGAGATCCATGACCGAAGTGGGACTGAGCGACGGCAGCGTCATCGAGGCGACGGTCCAGGGCTCCGGGCCGGGGAAACCCACCCTGCTGCTCCCGGTGGACCCCCGGCCCGCCGAGGGCCCGCGCGCCGAGGAGCTGCGGAAGTGGGGGACCGACCCCGCGCTGGGCCGCTCCCTGATGGACGGTCTCGGCGACGCGTTCCGGGTGGTCGCCTTCGACTACGAGGGCCATCTCATGAACACGCCCCGGCCGGGGACGCTGACCCCCGACGGCGTCGCCGCCGATCTGCTGGCGGTCGCCGACGCCGTGGGGGCCGACCGGTTCGCCTACTACGGCTACTCCTGGCTGGCCCTGAGCGGGCTTCAGCTGGCGATCCGCACCGACCGGCTCTCGGCGCTCGTCATGGGCGGCTTCCCGCCCCTCGGCGGCCCCTACGCCGAGATGCTCCGCGTCACCACGGCCGCCCACGCGATGGCGGGAGCGGCCCCGAGCACCCCGGAGCCGCTGGAGACGAGCGCCGGGGAGTACGACTGGTCGACCGTGGAAATCTCCCTGTCCACGGCGCAGACCGGCCAGTTCGTCACCTTCTACGAGGCCCTGCGCGGCTTCGACGACCGGGCCGCGCAGACCCGGATCGGCTGCCCCCGCCTCTGTGTGGTGGGCTCCGCCGACGAGATCGTCTACGGGGAGCGCTGGGGCGGTGTGACCGTGAGCATGGCGGGCCCGGTCGTCGACGGGCGCGCCGGGCTGACCGCCGCGGGCTGGGACGTGGCCGTGCTCGACGGGCTCGACCACACCGGGGCCATGCAGCCCGCGAACGTACTCCCGGTGCTGCGGCCCTGGCTGACGGACCGGCTGCTCCCCTGAGCCGGGCGGCCGGTCAGACCCGGGCGATCACCGCGTACCGCTCGTCGGTCACCGGACGGCCCCACAGCAGGGCGTTGTCGCTCAGCGGCTCGATCCGGACGTCGGCGACCAGCGGGCGCACGGCGGCGGCCAGCTCCCCGGAGCCGACGCCCCCGCGCCAGGGCAGCGCCCCGGCGCCCGCCGCGTAGGGCGATCCACCGCTCCCGGCCTCGCCCCAGCGGCCCTCGATCAGCACCAGGGTGCCGCCCGGTCCGAGCCGGCCGACCCAGTCGCGCAGCGCGGCCGACGGATCGGGCAGCGTCCACATCAGATGGCGGCAGAGCACCACGCCGAACCGCTCCTCGCCGGTGGGCGGCGCGGCGGCGTCGCCCACCAGGAAGCGGCCCGTCAACCCGCCCGCCAGCAGCTTGAGCCGGGCCCGCTCGACCATCCGGGGCGACAGATCCACCCCCGTCACCCGGTGTCCGACCTCGGCGAGCAGCCGGGAGAGCGAGCCCGTGCCACACCCCACGTCCAGCACGTCCGCCGGGCCCGGCGGCAGCCAGCCGTCCAGCAGCCGGGCCCACTCCGCGCGGGTCTCCGCGTCGCGCAGACCGTGGTCGGGCTCGTCGTCGAAGCCGGGGGCGGCGGCGTCCCAATAGGCGGCGATGGCCGTGGTGTTCGTCATACCCCCGATCTTGCCAGCCCCCACCGACAACCCCCCGGACACCGGGCGCTCCCCCGCCCCGTACGGCTCACGGCGAGCCGGCGGGCTTCTCCCAGACCGAGACATGCCGGGGGCTCTCGCTCGTGAAGGGCTCCCGCGTCCACCCCTCCCACCGCTCGCGCAGCCGCAGCCCCGCCAACCGCGCCATCAGATCGAGTTCCGACGGCCACACATACCGGAAGGGAATCGTTCTGTACTCGCCGCGCCCGTCGACGACCTCGATGTAGTTCGAACTCGTCGCCTGCGTCGCGACGTCGTAGAGGTCAAAGGCCCAGCGCGTCGGGCTCACGTGGTACGGCACGACATTCTGCCCGGGCGGGAGCCTCCGCAGTTCGGGGGTCATGACCTCGACGACGAAGCACCCGCCCGGCTCCAGATGGGCGGCGGCGTTGCGGAAGCACGCCACCTGCTCCTCCTGCGTCGTCAGATTCATGATCGTGTTGAAGACCAGATAAGCGACCGAGAACGTCCCGTCCACCCTCGTCCTCGCGAAATCCCCGATCGTGACGCCGATCGCGTCACCCCCCGGCTTCTCCCTGAGCCGCGCGGCCATCGCCCGCGACAGATCGATGCCCTGGACCTCGACCCCGCGCCGCGCGAGCGGCAACGCGATCCGCCCCGTCCCGATCCCCAGCTCCAGGGCCCGGCCGCCCCCGGCGAGATCCGCCAGGAAACCGGCCGTCGTGTCGACGACGTCCGGGGCGAACATGTCTGACTCCGTCCGGTCGTAGGTCGCCGCGACACTCTCTCCGAAGTACCCGTCGTCACCGTCCATGGCCCGAACCGTACGGCGGGGGCCTTCCCCGGCGCGTACGAATTTTTCCGGCCGTCGGGGCTGAGAACCCCTCTCCGGGGCGGGGCGGGCCGCGGGCCCTACTCCTCCGTCGAGCGCGAGAGCACCCGGGTGAAGGGTCCCGGGGCCGAGGAGAGTTCGGCCCAGGAGCCCTCCTGGGCGATGCGGCCCGATTCCAGGACCGCGATGCGGTCGGCGCGGCGGACGGTGGCGGCGCGGTGGGCGATCACGATTTTGGTGCAGGGGGGAAGCCCGGCGGCCACCTCCGCCTCGCCGACTCCGTCCAGCTTCGCGGTGGTCTCGTCGAGGATGAGCACTCTCGGCTCGGTCAGCAGCGCGCGGGCGAGCGCGACTCTGGCGCGCTGGCCGCCCGAGAGGGTGGCGCCCCGCTCGCCGACCGCCGTTTCGTAGCCCTCGGGCAGGGTGGAGGCGATCGCGTCGACCCCGGTCGCCGCCGCGACCCGGTGGAGCAGCGCGTCGTCGGCCCCGGGCGCGGCGAGCCGCAGATTGTCGGCCAGTGTCCCGTGGAAGAGGGGGGTGTCCTGCCCGACGACGGCGACGGCGGCCCGCAGCTCGCGTTCGGAGATCTCGCGCAGATCGATGTGCTCGCCGTTCTCCGCGACGAGTTCGACGCTCCCGCCGACCGGGTCCCAGAACCGGGCGAGAAGGTGCGCGCAGGTCGACTTGCCGGACCCGGAGGCTCCGACCAGGGCGACCGTGCGCCCCGCCGGGACACAGAGGTCGAGACCGTCGAGCACCGGGGCCCCGCCGTAGTCGAAGCGGACGCCCCGCAGCCGCACCCCGAGCGGCCCCGGCGGCAGGGCTCTGGGCAGCGCGGGCTCCGGCGCGCCCGCCGGGGCCCCGGCCGCCGCGCCGACCCGGGCCGCCGCCGCGCGCAGTCCGGCGGCCTGGGCCAGGGCCGCCGCCGCGTCGGCGACCGGCGCGAGCACTCCGAGCGCGAGCGCCATCGCGGCGGGGGCCCAGGCCCCGGGGAGGTGCCGCCCGGCGACGAGAACGACCCCCACCACGGCCGCGACCACCAGCAGATCACGGAGCGCCGCCGCGTCCGCCTCCCGGGACTGCTCGGCCCGCTGGGCCTCCCCGAGCGAGCGGCCGAGCCCCCGCAGCCGGCCCCGCCGCTCCTCCAGCGCCCCGAAGGCCAGCAGTTCGCGGAGCCCGTCCACGCTCTCCACCGCCTCGGCGGAGAGCGCGGCCGCCGCCTCCCGGGTGCGGGCCCCGCGCTCCGCGCGCCCGCGCCCCTCCAGCAGCGGCGCGAGCGCCAGCAGCGCGGCGACCGGCAGCACGGCGGCGAGCAGCCGGGGTTCGACGGCCGCCAGTACGAGGGTGCCGCCCCCGAACACCGCTCCCGTCGCCAGCAGTTGCGCCACGGCGTGGGCGTAGAAGAACTCCAGCGCCTCCACGTCCCCCATCGCCGCCGACGCGAGGTCGCCGCTGCGCCGGCCGCCGATCCGCGCGGGCGCGCTGCGCGCCAGCCCGTCGAAGACCCGGACCCTCAGCTCGGCGAGGACACGGTAGGCGAGATCGTGCGAGAGGTCCATCTCCCACCAAGTGGCGAAGGCGCGGACCAGCACCAGCCCGACGAGGGCGGCGAGCGCCCCGGGGCCCGGCGGGGCGGCTTCCAGGACGGCGGTCCCCACCGTGTGCGCGGCCAGGGTGACCAGGGCGACCAGGGCCGACTGTCCGAGGAGGGCGGCGCACACTGTACGGGCGGTCATGCCCCGGTGCGCGCCGAGTACGGGGAGCAGGGCGCGCAGCGCGCCGCGCGGGTACGGGTCGCTCCCGGCCGGAGGCTGTTCGGCGGTCGTCGTGTTCACGCGGCCCGCACCGCCTCGGCGAGCCGGGCGTAGACGCCGTCGCGCGCGAGGAGGGCGGCGTGGTCGCCGACCGACTCGACGCGTCCGCCGTCGAGGACCACGATCCGGTCGGCGTGGCGCACGGCGGCGAGCCGGTGGGCGACGACCAGACAGGTGCGGCCCCGGGCCGCCCGTACCAGCTCGTCGACGATGCCGGCCTCCCGTCGTTCGTCGACCGCGCTGGTCGCCTCGTCGAGCACCAGGACGGGCGCGTCGGCGAGCAGCGCGCGGGCCAGGGCGAGGCGTTGGCGCTGGCCGCCGGAGAGGGCGGAGCCGCGTTCGCCGACGACGGTGTCGTACCCCTGGGGCATGGTGAGGATCTCCTCGTGGACGCCCGCCGCGCGGGCCGCCTCACGCAGTTCGGCGTCGCTCGCGCCGGGGCGGCCGAGCCGGAGGTTGGCGGCGACGGAGTCGTGGAAGAGGTAGGTGTCCTGGGAGACGACCGCGATCCGGCGGCGCAGTTCGCCGAGGGGGTACGCGGTGGTCTCGGCCGCGCCGAGCGTGATCCGTCCGCTGTCGGGGTCGGCGTGCCGCAGCAGCAGTCCGAGGAGGGTCGACTTGCCCGCGCCGGAGGGGCCGACGATCGCCGTCGTCCGTCCGGCGGGGGCGGTGAAGGAGACCTCGGCGAGCGCGGGCCGGGTGCCGCCGGGGTGGGTGAAGCCCACGTTCTCGAAGCGGACTTCGGGCGCTCCGTCCGCCCACCGCGCTTCGACGCTCCCTTCGTCGGGGACGGCGTCGGGCGCGGTGCGCAGCGCGGCGATGCCGTCGGCGGCGGAGACGCCGAGATAGCCGGAGTGCCAGGCGCGGGAGAGGTCCCGTACCGGCCGGAAGCACTCGGAGGCGAGCAGGAGCAGGAGGTAGGTGCCGGTCGCGGCGGTCTCCCCGGAGGCGGCGGAGGCGCAGGCGAGGAGGACGGCGGCGAGGGTGCCGCCCTGGACGGCGAGATCGGTGATGCCGGTGTCGACGAGGGAGACGCGGAGCTTGGCGACGGTGGCCCGGTGCAGCTCGGCCGAGTGCGCGTCCAGCCGCGCCCTGACCCGTCCCACCGCGCCGGCGGCGCGCAGGTCGGGCATGCCCTGGAGGGCCTCCAGATAGTCGGCGGAGAGCGCCTCGTACGCCCCCCAGTGCTGTCGTCCGCGCCGTGCGAGCAGCCGGTCCCACCAGCGGGGCGCGAAGAGCGCGAGGACCAGCGCCGGGGCGAGGGCGGCGGCGGCCCGCGGTTCGACGAGGGCCACCGCGATCAGCGGCGGGAGCGGCAGGACACAGGTGACGAGGGCCTGCGGGAGGTAGCGCGACACATAGGCGTCCACTCCCTCCACCCCGTCGACGAGCGTCGCCCTGACCGCCCCCGCCCGCTCGCCCGCCCGGTTCCGGGGCCCCCCGCGCCCCAGCCGCAGCAGCAGTTCGTCACGGAGCCCGGTGCGCACCGCCGCGCCCGCGTCGACGGCGACCGCGCGCTGCCATCTCGCCAGCGCCGCCCGCAGCAGCACGGCGGCGAGCACACCCGCGAGGAGCCCGGGGAGCGCGCCCGCCTCGCCCCGGGCGATGCCCGCGAGGGCGAGGGCGAGCAGGACGGCCTGGACGAGATGGGTGACGGCGACCGCGCCGAGGAGCGCGGTCGCCCGGAGCAGGGGGCGGCGGGCGGTGCGGGCGGCGCGCAGCAGCTCCGGGTGGAGCATCATGGGGTCTCTTCTCCTGTGGTGGTGCGGCTGTGCGGATCGGCGCGCGGCGGGCCGGGGGCCGTGGGCCGGGCGGGGGTTTCGCGGGGCGTCCGAGGGAGTGGTGTCGTCACAGTGGCTCCGTCCGCCCGTGGGTGGAGGTCCACCCGGGCCGCGAGGCCCAGGGGGAGGGTCTAGGGCGGGGTCCGGTGCTGCGCCCGGGCTTCGCCCGGGAGGGGGTTTTCCCGGGGCCGAAGGCCCAGGGGCAGAGCCCCCGGATCGCGAGGCGGAGGGCGGGGGCACTCCTCCGGCCCCGCCGGGGGCACCCCCACCCGGGCGAGGCCCAGGGGGAGGGTCTTCGAAGTGGCGTCGTCCGCCCGTGGTGAGGGTCCTCCCAGGCCTCGCGGCCCGGGAGGAGGGTCTGGCGGGGTCCGGTGCTCCCCCGGATCGCAAGGCGGAGCCGGGGGCACTCCCTCCCGGGCGAAGCCCAGGGGGAGAGTCGACGCGGTGGGGGTACTCCCCGACCCGGCCGCCAGGCCCGGGGGGCCGTGGGCGACCGACGACAGCGCCGGGGGCCTCCCCGGCCGCGCCCGAAGGGCTGCGGAGCTGGAGAGCCGGCATGCCGGGGGGGTCCTGCCCCCGGGCTCCGCCGGGGGCACCCCCACCCGGCCGCCAGGCCCGGGGGGGCCGTGGGCGACCGACGACAGCACCGGAGGCCTCCCCGGCCGCGCCCGAAGGGCTGCGGAGCTGGAGAGCCGGCATGCCGGGGGTCCTCCCCCGGGCTCCGCCGGGGGCACCGCCGCGCGGGCCGCCGGGCCCAGGAGACCATCGGCGACCAACGACAACGCCGGGGGTCCTCCCCCCGGTTCCACCGGGGTCACCCCCGCCCGCGCCGCCGGGCCCAGGAGACCGTCAGCGACCGACAACAACGCCGAGGGTCCTCCCCCCTCCCCCGCCGGAGGCACCCCGGCGGGGGAGGGTGTGCGTACCTGAAGGTCCTCCTCCTGGCCCCGCCGGGGGCACTCCCACCGGCGGTGGCCGGGGGAGGCACGGCGGGCGGGCGGGGCTTCGGAGGCGCTCCCCAGGGCGAGTCCGTGGAGGATCCACTCGCGGCCGGGCTCGCCGCCGAGCGCGGCTCCGAGGTCGGCGTGCTGCCAGGAGCCGACGGGGCGGGAGGCCAGCCCGAGGGCGGTGGCCTCGATCTGGGCGTGTCCGACGCCGTATCCGGCGAGCAGGTGGTCGCGCCGGACGCGGCCGGGGGCGGCGTCGGAGGGGCAGCCGTACGCGAGGAGTACGGCTCCGGCCCCGGCGATCCATCCCTGGCCGGCGGCCCAGGCGGCGAGGGTCGGCAGGACGTGGCCGGTGGCGAGCGTCGCGGCCGTGCCGCGCTCGGCCCGGAGCAGTCCGGGGCGGGTGCCGCCGACGGCGAGGCACCAGCGCGGACCCTGGGACCGGCAGGCGCTCTCGGCGGCTTGGAGCACGCGCAGGAGGGCGGCGGGGTCGGGGGGCGGCGCGCCGGAGCCGATCCGGGCGGGGTCGGCGCTGCGCCGCCGGAGCAGCGGGGCCGGGTCCGTCCGGCCCGGTCCCGGTGCGCTCCAGCCGCCGTCCTCGGCGCGGGCCAGCTCCCCGAGCACCCGCCGTGCCTCGGCCAGATCGGCGGGGACCCCGGCGGCCGGCGGCTCGGGCGGCGCGCCGCTCCCGGCCCACTCCCCGGTCCCGCCGCCGCCCGCCAGCCGCACTCCCGCCAGCGGGAAGTCCATCCCTTCCACGGGCCCGACTCCGAGGGTCGCCTCGACCGGCTCGGGCCCCGGCCACGCGGCGAGCACCCCGGCGGCGGCGTGTCCCACATCCAGCAGCACCAGTGGCCATCCCCGGTGTCCGTAGTGGGAGACCGTCCGCTCCGGGCGGGCCCCGAGTACGAGGAAGGCGTTCCGGGGCGCCGGGTCCGGTGCCGGGCCGAGCCGGTGGAGGCGGTGGCGGCGCGGGTCGTAGGCGTAGTGGCCCGGGGCGATGCCGTACGGGTGTCCCTCGCCCAGCAGCAGCCGGGGCTCGACGGGGTGGAGCGCGCCCGCCGAGGGGACCGGGCGGAGCCGGTCGCCCGCGAGGGAGAGGGCGAGCGGCCGGTCCAGCGCGGGCGGGACGGCGATCGGCCCGCCGGGCCGCGCGGGCACGGCTCCAAAGGCGGCGGCGGTGAACACCGGGCCGGGGAGTTCGGCCGAGCGGGCCCGGGCGAGGGCCCGGCGGAGCGGGGAGGAGGGCATGGCGGGTGGGCCCTTCACATGTGCGGCGGGGGTACGAGGGTGAGATCGCCGGGCCCGCTCGGGGCCTTGGCGCGCCAGCCGCGCCCCACCCCGGCCTCCCCGAAGCGGGGGCAGCCGAAGTATCCGAACGCGGCGGGCGCGTTGGGGACGAGACCGGAGACCAGCACCCGCGCCACTCTGAGGGGTGTCTCGGCGATGTCCTCGGTGGTCAGATCGAGGGTGATCACACGGTGTCCGCCGGCCGCGAGCCGGGCGTCGAGCGCGGCCCGGTCGCCGGGGGCGATCTCGTCGACCCCGACGACGCCCAGCTCCGGGTGGGTGAAGCGGCGGGCGAGCGGCGCGGTCCTGGGGTCGAGCCAGACCTGGACGTGCGCCCCCAGGTCGCGTACGGCGGCGAAGTCCGGTCCGCAGTCGTCGAGATAGCGCCGGTCGGGCCGGTGGTCGAGATAGAGGCCGCGGGCCAGCATCCCGGCCTCGACCGCCCGGAACACCCAGCCGTCGGCGTCGACCGCGCCCTGGGTGAAGACCCAGGTGTGGACGGCCTCCAGGACGGCCTTGCGGGCGGCGTCGGCGGGGTCGTACCGGCAGGCGAAGCCCGCCGCGTGGATGCCGCGCGCCGGGTCGTGCACCAGCGCGGCCATGCAGGGCGCGAACTCCGACGGCAGCTCCACGATCCAGACCGACAGCTCGCAGCCTTCGAGGTCGTGGGTGAGCCCGGGGACGGAGGCGGGGTCGATGCCGCGCGCCGGTCCTTCGAGGTGCCACCACAGTTCGAGGGCGTCGCGCTCGACGACTTCGAGGAGTCCGCGTTCCACGGCGTCGTCGAAGCCCTGGCCGGTGGCGATGCCCGCGTAGTTGAGATGGTGGGTGCGCGGGAGTTCGCGCAGCGCGCCCTGCCGCCAGTTGAGATGGGTGAGCGCGACGGGGGCCCAGCACTCCTCGCCGTCCTCGGCGGCCCTGGCCCAGAGCGCGGGGGTGTCGGCGGTGAGCGGCCGGTAGGGGAAGCGGGGCCGCCAGTACTGCCAGTCGGCGTACGCGGGGAGCGCCCCCGGGCCGTACAGCCGCCGTCCCTCGGCGAGGAGTTCGGCGGCGGTGGCCCTGCGGGGGGCGTCGGGGTGGCCGGGCGGGGGCAGCCGGTTGCCGCAGTAGCGTTCGGCGGCCTCGGCGATCGCGGCGATCCTGGCCCCGGCCGGGTCGCCGAAGGTGGTGCCCAGCGAGACCCGGTCGGCGGGCCACGCACCGAAGCGGCGGGCGTCGGAGACCTCGGCGGTCATGGCGGTGTAGCGGGGCGGCGCGCCGGAGGGGTGGGGTACGGGTCCGACCGCGCGGATCAGCCCGCAGACGGGGTCGACGAGGTCTTCGGGGGTCATCGGGGTCATGCGCACATCTCCTGTACGGGGTCGACGCGGCGGCCCGGTCCCGCGGTGAGCAGCAGGGCGCCGCCCGCCGGGTCGAGGACGCGCCGGGAGGGGGCGAGCCGGGTGGCGGTCATGGGGTCCTCTCCGGTGTGCGGGTTGCGGGCGTGGGCGGGGAAGTGGTGTCCGGAGATCTCCAGCCGGAGCCGGGAGCCGGGGGCGATCCGGCGGGCGAGATGTCCGAGCGGGACGGTGAGTTCGGCGGGCCTGCCCGGCGGGTCGGCGCGCCGCGCCGTGCCCAGCGCGAGGGGCCGGGCGCGGCCGTCGGGGGTGAGGACGGTGAGGCGTACGAACCAGTCGGCGGCCGGGGTGTCGGCGGTGGCGCGGAGCTTCGCCCCGGCCGGGCCGAAGAGGTCGAGGGGGCGCGGGAGCGGCGCGGAGAGCAGGAGCGCGCGGTCGGGTTCGCCGTCGGCGGGGACGCTCAGATCGTCGGAGCGTACGGGCCGGGCGGGGTCGGCGAGGAAGTGGCCGCCGTGGTGCAGGGGGAGTCCGTGGGAGCGGCCGAAGGGCCTGCTGAGGAGGGTGCGGGCGCGGGGGGCTGCGGCCGGGTGCCAGTGTTCGCTGTCGCCGAGGGCGAGGGCGCCGCGGCGGCCCGGGGCGAGCGTGCCGGCCAGGGCGGCCCGGGCCCAGCGGGTGTAGAGCGCGCCGAGGTTGAGCCGGTGGCCGGGGCGGGCGTCGGGCGCGGGTTCGGCGGTGAGCCCGTGGCCCCAGGGGCCGATCAGCAGCCGGGCCGGGCCGCCCCAGGCGCGCCACAGCCGCAGGGTGTCGGCGGCGAAGGGGTCGCGCGCGCCGCCGATCGCGAGCAGCGGCACCCGGGCGGCCGGGGCCCGGTCCACGAGCCGGTCCCGGGAATCACCGTCCTCCCAGAGCCCTCGCCAGGAGGGGAGTTCGCGGCCGAGGCGCTCGGGGAGCCCGGTGAGCGGGAGGTGTTCGAGGAGGCGGGGGTCGTCGGCGAGCGCCCGGTCGAGCGCGGCGGCGTCGGAGTCGGGCCGGTCGCCGTGGGCGGCCCACCAGCCGGCGCGGCCCAGCAGCCGTTCCACTCCGGAGGGCTCGCGCGCGGTCTCGGGGGCACCGAGCGCGGGGACGGCCGCGATGACGGCGTCGGGGCCGGTGTCGGTGTCTTCCGGTTCGAGGGCCGCGGCCAGGGCGCAGTGGGCGGCGTAGGACGCTCCGGCGGCGACGACGGTTCCGTCGCTCCAGGGCCGCGCGCGGATCCAGCGCAGGGTGGCCGCGCCGTCGGCGGCCTCGTGGCGGTAGGGCCGCCACTCCCCCTCGGAGCCGTACCGGCCGCGTACGTCCTGGACGACGGCGGCGAATCCGCGGGCGGCCCAGGCCCGTGCCTCGGCGCGGTGGTTTTGGCGGCCGTAGGGGGTGCGGATGACGACGGCGGGGTACGGGGGGCGGGTGCCGGGGAGGGTGAGATCGGTGGCGAGGCGCGCGCCGGGGGCGGGGAGGAGGCAGGTGGTCATGGGGTGCTGGGGGGTACGGGGAGAACGGGGTGGGTGGTGAGGGTGAGGTCGCGGAGGTCGAGGCGGCACAGCCGGCGGCGGGGCGGGGCGGCGGGTGTCGCCCAGGCGATCAGTTCGGCGGTGAGCAGCCCGGCGGTGAGCGCGGCGGAGGCGGCGGTGTGGGCGGGGCCGGGGGCCTCGGTGCGCGGTCCGTGCCAGTAGGCGTCGAGTTCGCGGTGGGCGGGGGTCGCGGCGAGACGGCGCAGACGGACATCGGCCGAGGTCACGTCGCCGGGTGCCGCCGCGAGGGGCTCCAGCCAGACCTGGGCGCCCTCCCGGTGGCACCGCAGCCAGCCGACGGACCGGTCCGGGAGGCGGTCGGCCTCGTCCCAGAGCCCCGGCGGCACGGGCGAGTCCAGGCACCACACGACGGCGGTGCGCCCGGGGTCCCGGGCCCCCGCGACGCCGGACAGCGCCGCCGGGAGCAGCGCGGGCTCGATCCGGCGGACCGCGCCGCCCTCGGCCCGTACGCAGCGGGCGAGCGGTTCCGTCAGCACCCGGTCGCCGAGGAGGAGGACGCGGTGGCCGCGGAGCGCGCCGCCGCTCTCGGGGGCCGCCGTGAGGAATCCGGCCTCGGTGAACGCGGCGGTGAGCCGGTCGAGTTCGGGGCCCCGGTCCGGGGGCGCGGTCGCGGCGGTCCCGCGTACCGCCGCGAGCAGCGCGGCCTCGCTCACCTCCCCGGTGTCGACGCGGAGGAACTCCCCGTCGGCGGTACGGACCGCGAGCCCCCGGCCGGGGACGGGGACCAGGGCGACACCGGGGGCGAGCCGTTCGGCGGCCGCCCGGGACACAAGAGACACAGGACTGCTCCAAAGGGTCTGGCGGACGGGGGAAAAGCGGGAGGAGGCGGGCGGGCCCGCCCGGGTGCGGGGAGAGTGCCCCGGGCGGGCCCTGGTACGGGAAAGGCCGTACGGCCGGTGTTACTTGTCGCCGTCCGCGACCGCGTCGACCGCGGTCTCGTCCCCGTCGAAGGGGTTCTCCACCAGGGCGTTGGAGTGGGTCGCGGAGAGGTGGGCGAGCTGGCCCTGCTCGGCGATCGGGCTGAACACCTTCTGCTGCTCCATGAGTTGAGCCTCCGTTTCATCGGAATTCATTGGATGTCGACAGAAAAGCTCGCGCCCCGGCCGAAGCCGTTGGCGCGGCGCGCACCACAGACACTAATGAATATGATTTTCATTCCGCAAGGGGTTGGGGCCCTCCAGCGGGTGATCCGGGTAACACACCGGCCAGTCGCCGACCGGATCGCGCCCCACCCGCCCTGCCACTCCCAGCACTTCGGCGAGGAGTCCGGGCGTCACCACCTCGTCCGGGGGGCCGTCCGCCACCACGGATCCCTCGCGCAGTGCCACGATCCGGTCGGCGAAGCGGGCCGCGTGGCCGAGGTCGTGCAGCACCATCACCACCGTCAGCCCGCGCTCCTTCCGCAGCCGCACCACGGTCCGCATCACCTCAAGCTGGTACCGCAGATCGAGATAGGTGGTGGGCTCGTCCAGCAGCAGCACCCGGGTGTCCTGGGCCAGCGCCAGGGCGAGGCGCACCCGCTGGCGCTCGCCGCCCGAGAGGGCGTCCACGGGCCGGTCGGCCCAGCCGCCGACCCCGACGTCCGCCATGGCGCGTACGCAGACCTCGTCGTCGCCGTCCCTGAGCATCCCGAGCGGCCCCCGGACCGCGTACCGTCCCTGGCGCACCAGTTGACGTACCGTCATGCCAGGCACGGAGGGCGCCGACTGGTGCAGCAGCGCGACCCGGCGGGCCGCCGCCCGGCGGGAGAGGCCCGCCAGGTCGTCGCCGTCGAGCAGCACCCGGCCCGCGCCGGGGCGCAGCAGCCCCGCGCAGAGTCTGAGCAGGGTGCTCTTGCCGCAGCCGTTGAGCCCGATGAGGGCCACCAGCTCCCCGTCGGACACGGTGAGGTCCACCCCGTCGAGGACCGTGCGGCCGGGGTAGCCGAAGCTGAGCCGCTCCGCCTGGATCATGTCTCCTCCTTCACGGAGCGGCGCGCCACCACCAGCAGCAGCGCCGCTCCCACACAGGTCGTCAGCGCGCCGGTGGGCACGCTCAGCCGGTCGGCCCCGAGTACCTCGGCGAGCAGCCGGGAGAGCCACTGGGACGCCGCGTCCGCGCCGCCGACCACGGACGCGCCCAGCAGCGCCGCGCCGGGCAGCGCGGTGCGCGGATCCGCGCCGAAGAGCGCGAACGCGAGGTGCGGCACGAGGAGTCCGACGAATCCCATCGCCCCGACGGCCGAGACCGCGCCCGCCGTGAGCGCCACCGCGCAGATCAGGGCGGCGGCCCGGGCCCGGCCGGTGTTCAGTCCGGCCGCGGCGGCCTGGTCGTCGCCGCAGCGCAGCAGGGCGAGCGGCGCGGCGAGCGCGAGGGCGAGCAGGGACCAGCCCGCGGTCCAGGGCCAGAGCAGGTTCCAGTGCTCCCAGACCCGGCCCTCGGTGGAGCCGACCAGCCACTGCACCACACTGCCGAGTTCGCCGGGGGCGACCAGCAGGACCATCGCGGTGAGCCCGGAGAGCACCGCCGAGACGAGCACCCCGTGGACGGCCGTGCGCACCGGGTCGGACTCCTCCCGGCCCGTCAGCAGCCAGAGCAGCCCCGCCCCGGCGAACCCGCCCGCGCAGGCGGCGACCACCACGGCGGCCGGCGACTGCCAGCCCGCCAGGCCCAGTCCGGTGGCGGTCACCGCGCCGAGGACCGCGCCGGGGGTGACCCCGGTGACCTCGGGTCCGGCCAGCGGATTGCGCAGCGCGGACTGGAGTACGAGACCGGCCAGGCCCAGGCTCGCGCCCGCGCCGAGGGCCACCAGCGATCTGGGCAGCCGCAGCCGCAGGACGACATGGCGGGCCAGCGGGTCGCCGCCGCCCGTGAGCACCTCCCACACCTGTGCCGGGCCGAGCGCCCGGCCGGCCACCAGCCCGGCGCAGCCCACCGCCAGCGCGAGCAGGGAGAACAGGATCAGCCTGCGTTTCACGGGCCCGCCTCCCCCTCGGTCCGTGCCGCGCGTGCCGTACGCGCCACACGTGTCGTACGTGTCGTACGTGTCGCACGTGTCGTTCTGAGGAGGGCGACCCCGGCGGGGACGCCGAGCAGCGCGGTCCACGCGCCCACCGGCGTCTCCACCGGGGCGAGCGCGAGCCGGGCCGGCAGATCGGCGCAGGCGACGGCGAGCGCGCCCCACACCATCGACCAGGGCAGCAGCCGTACGGCCTCGGCCCCCGGCCGCAGCCGGCGCGCGAGGTGCGGGGCGATGAAGCCGACCCAGGCGACCGGCCCGCAGACCGCGACCACGGGCGCGATGAGGACGATGGAGACGGCGAGCGCCGCGAGCCGCGCGCGGCGCACCCGTACGCCCAGGGCCCGGGCGTCGTCGTCGCCGAGCCGCAGCACCGACAGGACGGGGGCGCAGAGGACCAGCGCGGGCACGGCGAGCGCCAGCCAGGGCCAGAGCCCGGTCACATCGGTCCAGGTCCGGCCGGAGAGACTGCCCAGCAGATAGCGGTAGATGAGCTGGAGGTCGAGCTGATCGGCCAGCACCATCAGCACCAGCAGGGCGGACTGGAGCGCGGCCGTGACCGCCGCGCCGGTGAGCAGCACGGCGGACGGGCTGCGTCCGAAACCGGCGGCGAGCAGGGTGAGCACTCCCCCGGCGGCGGCCCCGGCGATCGCGAGCAGGGGTTGCAGGGCGAGCGGCACCGAGACGGCGAGCACCAGCGGGGCGGCGACGCCGAGGGCCGCCCCGGAGGAGACGCCGAGCATCTCGGGGACGGCGAGCGGATTGCGCAGGGCCTCCTGGAGCACCAGGCCCGCCGCGCCCAGGCAGGCCCCGGCGACCAGCGCCAGCACCAGGCGCGGCAGGCGCAGTTCGGTGACGACGAACTCGTCGGCCAGCGCGGTGGGCGGGACCGTGGGCGTGCCGAGGCAGAGCCCCGCGGCCACCGCCGCCAGCAGCAGGGCGCACACCGCGTGCGAACGGCTCATGCGAGCTTGGCCGCGGCCTCGTCGAGGACGATGCCGAGCGAGCGGGTGCCGCGCCCCTTCGCCCAGACCTCGGCGTCGACCTCGTACACCTTTCCGTCGCGGACCGCCGGGATCCGGGACCAGAGCGGGTTCTTCGCGAGCTTCTCGGAGAGGCTGACCTCGCTCTTCCCGCCGAAGGAGAGGGTCTCCACGAAGAGGACGTCGACCTCCCGGGCGAGGATCTCCTCCATGCTGTAGGAGCCCTCGACGCCACGGCTCTCCCAGGGGTAGTGGGAGAGCTTGGGGAAGAGTCCGGCAGCGACGTCGTTGCCGGGGGTCGCGACGCCGAAGTTCTCGTCGCTGCCGAAGATGATGAGGCTGGTGGCCTTGGACTTCGCCCGCTCGGCGCGGGCGAGTCTCTCCCGGAAGCCGCGCTCGGCGCGCTCGCCCTCGGCGGTGCGCCCGGTGAGGGCGGCGAGGTCGCGGAGGTATCCCACGCTGTCCTGCCAGTCGCCCGGCTGGACGGGCCAGAAGACCGTCGCGCCCTTGAGCGCGGGTGCGAGCTTGCCGTGCGTGTCCTTGAGTCCGATGACCAGATCCGGACGGTGGGAGAGGACCGCCTCGACCTCGGGGCTGAGGAAGCCGCCGGGGACGGAGGGTATCTTCCCTGCCTTCTCGGGGCCGAGGAACTTGGGGTGGGCCAGCAGCGCGGAGTTGCTGGCGACCGGGGTGATGCCCAGCTCGGCGAGCATGTCGTCGCAGAGGGCGACCAGGCAGACAATGCGCTTCGGTGGTCGGGGGGTGGTGACGGTGACGCCCTGAGCGTCGGTGATCTGCCGAGCCGCACCAATAGGTTCGACCTTTACTTCCGTTTTCTCCGATTTACCGTCATTACCACCTTTGCTGTCATTAGAGGTTCCGCATCCGGCCAACAGGCCTCCCAGCACCGCGACGGCGGTCCAGCGGCGGACGGTCATCAGCGTCCTGCGTGACATCACTTCTCTT
The DNA here is from genome assembly GCF_014651115.1 of Streptomyces inusitatus. GTDB lineage: Bacteria > Actinomycetota > Actinomycetes > Streptomycetales > Streptomycetaceae > Streptomyces > Streptomyces amakusaensis. Next base: position 56,096 of record NZ_BMWG01000030.1, read on the forward strand.
CTCACTCCGAACGGACGGACAAGTGAGCCACATGATAATCATTACCAATAAGATCGTTACCCGCCCACTCCCCCGGAGTCGCCATGCCGCCCCCCAACGCCGCCGGACCCCGACTGCTCGTCGCCGATCATGTGGCCGGATCCATCAGGGTGTTGAGCCTTCCCGACGGCCGTGAGACCGGCCGGATCGAGGGCCGTTTCCTCGCCGAGCACGCCGGCTTCCTGGCGCTCCCCGGGGGCCGCACCGCCTTCGTCGACGACCTCGCGGGCGAGCTGCTCGTCCTCGATCCGTACGGCCCCGACGGCGGCGGGCCGCTGGTGACGGCCACCGCCCCGGTGGCGACGCCCGCCGAGCATCTGGCGGCGGACCCCTCCGGGCGGCTGCTCGCGGTGACCACCGGGCTCGGCCGGAACGAGGAGGCGTGGAGCGATCTGCTGACCGTGGTGGACCTCGACCACCCGCACCGGCCGCGGACGGCGCGGGTGCGCACCCGCGCCGGGGAGCCCGGAGTGACCCTCCCGGGGCCCGCCGGGGCGGGGGAGGACGGCGCGCTGGTGGTCCTGCGGCACCGCGAACCCGGCTCGCTCACCGCGTACCGCCACGCCGATCTGCTCGCCGCCGCCCCCTCCGCGCCGCCCGCCGCGCCCGTGCACGAGCTGCCGCTGCCGGACCACGACGGCCACGGGGACGCCCACGACCCGTCGACCGGGCTGACGTTCGCCGCGGCGGGGTCGGGGGTGCACCGGGTCCGCCGCGCGGGCTCGTCGCTCCTCGCCGAGGAGCCGCTGCCCTGGGGCGGGCCAGGGCGCGGCTACTTCCTGCGGCTCGACCCGGTGCGCCGGATACTCTGGTCGTGCGTACGGGGCGGGCCCGCCGATCCCGGACGGTGGCCGGAATGGACCAACGACGCCTGGTGGCACCGGCTCGACCCGGCCGCCGACCCGGCCCCCGCGCGGACCGGCCGGGTGCCGCTGGGCCCGGGGCTGGTCTTCCGGCTCGCGGTGACCGCGCGCCATGTCGCCTTCGCCCGCGTCCACCCCGACGGCGACGAACTCGTCCTGGTCTCGGCCCCGCCCGGCTCCGCGCCGCGCGTCAGCGGCAGACTGCCGCTCCCCGCGATGGACGGAGCCCCCCGCGCGGGCGGCACCCCCTGGGACGGAGTGCAGCGCCGGGCGATCGCCGGCTCGCCCGGCGGCGGCCTCGTCGCCGTCACCCGGGGCGGCCATGGCGAGATCCAACTGGTCGACGCCTCAAGGGCGGAGACGGTGACGACGCTGCGGACGCCCACCCCGCTCGACGAGGGCGGCCATCTCGCTCTCGTGTTCCCCGGCGACGGGGCGGAGTTCGACCCCGTCGGCCGATGAGAGATTGTGAAATAATTCACCCAACCCCTTGGCCCGGCACCCCCATCCATGCTGAGATTCCCTCGACTCAACAGCTCAATGGCGTGCTCGGGGAGGGCATAGTGGCGCATACCGCCATGTCTGGTTCCGGAACCACTGCAGGTGACGATCCCCTCCAGACCGCGGTATGGCGGCTGCGCTCGCGCGGCTGCTGGACCGACGCGGCGGCGCTGCTCGCGCCCCACTCGGCGGCTCCGGCCGCCGCCCTGGAGCGGGCCGGACTCCTGGTCGAGCGGTGTCTGTTCACCGGGGAGGGCTGGGCCGACGCGGAGGACGCGCTGCGCACGGCGGAGGCCGTGGCCCGGGACGACGAGGAGCGCGGCGGCGCGGCGTCCGAGCGCGGACGGCTGGCGTACGCGGCGACCAGGCTCGGGGTGCGGGACCGGGCCGACGAGGCCCGGTCGGCGCTCGGCCGGGCGGCGGCGCTGCTCGCCCCCGGCTCACCCCGGCGGCCGCTGCTCGACTTCCGGCGCGGTCTGGTGGCCGAGCACATCGCCGCCTCCCCGCAGGCGGCCCTGGCCGCCTACCGCCGCGCCCACGAGGGGGCGGCGGCCCAGGACGACGCCCTGCTGCTCTCCTTCACCTGGCACCAGCAGGCCGGGATCGCGCTCCAGGAAGGGGAGTTGACCCAGGCCAGGCACGGCTTCTCCGAGGCCCTGCGGATCCGGGTCGAGCTGGGCTATCTGATCGGCACCGCGCCGACCCTGGCCGCCCTCGCCGACTGCGAGCCCGAGCCGGAGGCCGGCCGCCTCCGGGCCGAGGCCGGCCGCCTCTTCCGCCTCCTGGGCGGGGTCCCGGTCTGGCTCGCGGCCCGGCTCTCCCTCCCCGCGCAGGCCACGACGACGGCCCTGCCGGGACCGGCCGTCTGACCCCGGGCCACCCACCCGGGTCGTCCACCCGGGGCCCGGCCCCTCAAGGAGCGGCCGGGCGCGGCCGAAACTCCGGACATGGCGTACGTACACCCTCGCCGCACCGCGACCGGCGGTGCGGGTCCGGGCGGGATCCCGGCACCGGCACCGGCACCGGGCGGCCCGGGTCGGCGGTCCGAATCCGGGCCGGAAGAAGGCGGCGGGCCTCAGCGGTCCGCGCCGCCGAAATGAGCGCGTACCACCGAGCGCACCGCCTCGAAGTCGCCCGAGACCAGGGCGTCGAGCAGGGCGGTGTGCTGCGCCGCGTCGGCCGTCAGACCGGCGCGGCGGGCGGCCGGGTCGGCGGCGAGCGGCCACTGGGAGCGGCGGTGCAGATCGGCGGCGACCGTCACGAGCTGCTCGTTGCCCGCGAGGGAGAGCAGCGCGCGGTGGAAGGCGCGGTCGGCCTCCGCGTACCGCGCGCGGTCGCCCTCCAGGGCGGCGGCCTCGGTCGCCCGGGCCAGCGGGCGGAGCTCGCCCCAGCGGGCGGCGGGGACCGAGGCGGCCAGCCGGAGGATGACCGGCACCTCGATCAGGGCGCGCACCTCGGCGATGTCGGCGAGTTCGCGGGGGCCCCGGGCGGCGATCCTGAAGCCCCGGTTGGGGACCACCTCCACCGCCCCCTCGGCGGCCAGCTGCTGCATCGCCTCGCGCACGGGCGTCGCGGAGACGCCGAAGCGCTCCCCGAGCACGGGGGCGGAGTAGACCTCGCCGGGGACGAGTTCTCCCTCGGCGAGGGCGGCGCGCAGGGCCTTCAGGATCTGCCCGCGCACCGAGTGCCGCTGGACGGTGTGGGCGGCGGGCCCGCGCGGCGCGGGCGGCTCGCTGTGGGTGTGCTCGCCGCGGGCCGTCCCCAGCGCCCCCGGACGGGTGGCGTCCGAAGGCGCGCCGAGGGGGGCGGGCACCGGAGCGGAAGCGGGGCGCACGGAAGCGCGGGGCCGCGGTGTCGCGGCGGGCCGGGCGGGGTGCGGCAGGGGGGAAGACGCCGTCTCGCCCGGTCGGGCCTGCTCCATCTCGGATCCTCCTCCGGCCGGACGCCGGGCCGGACCGGCACGGCCGGGCCCCGAGTGCACGATAGGCGGACGTGACAGCAGTTCACACATCAGCCCGGCGGGGTAAGGTAAGCCTTACCTGCTAACGATCGCGATACGGTGGTCCCGGCATGAATTCTCCCGTCGTCCCGCCCGCCCTCGCCTCCCCCTTCGGGGACGCGTACTCCCGGCTGTCCGAGGTGTTCCCCCGGCTGACCGTGCGCGAGCTGGGCTCCGGCGAGGGCGAACCGGCGGGCGAGGGCTGGGTGCGCGCGGAGGAGCTGGCGCGCGGGGGCGGCGCGCTGGACGTCTTCCTCGACTGGGACCGGGCCCAAGTGCTGCGGGACCACGGCCGGGAGGGCAGGCCCGACGTGGTGGCCGGCTTCGGGCTGCACCGCTACGCGTGGCCCGCCTGTCTGCTGTTCACCGTGCCGTGGTTCCTGCTCCGCCGGGTGCCCCGGCTCTCCGGCGGTCAGGTCTTCTTCCGGCGGACGCACGGCCGGATGACGGTCCGGCCGGCGGAGTTCGCCTGTCTGCCCGGCGATCCGGTGGCCTGCCTGCCCGGCGCCCGGGTGGTGCCGGACGAGGAGGCCCTGCGCGGCGAGGTGCGCGCCGCCGTGGCCGCGCACCTCGAACCCGTGCTGGACGGCTTCGCCTCGCGGGCCCGGCGCGGAAGGCGTTCCCTGTGGGGGATGGTGACGGACGATCTGGTCGAAGGCCTCTGGCACATCGGGAATCTCCTCGGCGAGGAGTCCCGGGCGATCGAAGAGCTGGAACTGCTGCTGCCGGGAACCGTCAAACCGTATGTGGGAATTCCCGGTTTCCGTCAGCTGACCGGGCCTCAGGGCGAACAACTGGCGACCCGGGACCGGGCGAGCTGCTGCCTGTTCTATACACTGCGGCCCGACGACACCTGTGTCACCTGCCCCCGTACCTGCGACACCACCCGAGTGACGCGACTCCTGCCCAGTGCCTGATCACTGCCCCTGAGCAGTTGTCAGACTCCGGATGTCACGCCCCCCTTCCGGGTGATATAAATCGTACGCAACTCACCTGCCGCGTACGGCAGTTCGAGTGAAACCCACCTATCCGTATGCCGTATGGCCCCATTGGCGTTCTCTTGGCACAAAACCCCCTGGGATCTCCGGGACTTCGGTCAATATGGCGGCCGAAACGCCCTACCGCGATGCAGATGCAAGGGACACCAACATGAGAGACATATCGCTAACCTGGCTGCTTCCCGGCGGCGTGATGGTCGTGGGAGTCCTGGTCGCGGTCGCAGTGCTCGCACGCGGCAAGAAGGCGGCGGCCAAAGCCCCGGCGGAAGACACCTGGGAGCGCAGCGAGGACCGCCGAAGGCGCAAGGAAGCCATATACGGCACGGCGTCCTACGTTCTGCTCTTCTGCTGTGCCGCTGTCGCCGCCGCGCTCTCCTTCCACGGTCTGGTCGGTTTCGGCCGGCAGAATCTGAACCTCTCCGGCGGCTGGGAGTACCTGGTCCCCTTCGGGCTCGACGGCGCCGCGATGTTCTGCTCGGTGCTCGCCGTGCGTGAGGCGAGCCACGGTGACGCGGCGCTCGGCTCGCGACTGCTGGTGTGGACGTTCGCCGGCGCCGCCGCCTGGTTCAACTGGGTGCACGCGCCGCGCGGCCTGGACCACGCCGGCGCCCCGCACTTCTTCGCGGGCATGTCGCTGTCGGCCGCCGTCCTCTTCGACCGGGCCCTCAAGCAGACCCGCCGGGCCGCCCTCCGCGAGCAGGGCCTGGTGCCCCGCCCGCTGCCGCAGATCCGGGTGGTGCGATGGCTGCGGGCGCCCCGCGAGACCTTCAACGCCTGGTCGCTGATGCTGCTGGAGAATGTGCGCACCCTGGACGAGGCCGTCGAGGAGGTCCGTGAGGACCGTCAGGCGAAGAAGGCCAATCAGCTGCGCGCCCGTGACCAGGCCAAGCTGGACCGGGCCCGGATAAAGGCGCTCAACCGGCAGCACCGCGCCTGGGGCCGGGGCCGGGTCATCCGCGAGCCGGAGCTGCCCGTGCTCGCCTCCGGACAGGGTTCGGGTCCGAGCAACTCGGGAGGGTCCGCACAGGCCCTGACCGAGGGTTCGAAACCCGTAGCGGAGCCTGCCATAGAAACCGGACAGCTGCCTCCTCCTTCTCTGCCCTCTCGCCGGTCCGTCTCCTCGGCCCGCGAAAGCCGCGACAGTGACCCGATGGGTCCGATCACCGTCGACCTCACCGCCGAGGACGACACCCAGACCCTCCCGCGACTGGACTCCCTGGAGCGGAAGCTGAAGGATCTGGAGCAGCAGTTCGGCTGAGTCCCCGGCGCGCGAGCGCCCCGCCCCGGAAGGCGGCGTACGGACAGTCAGCTGTACCCGGAAGGCCGGCCCGAGACCCTCAGGCCGGCCTTTCGCGCAGCTCGAACCAGACGATCTTGCCCGCGCTCTGGGTGTGTACGCCCCAGGAGTCCGCGAGGCTCTCCACCAGGGCCAGCCCCCGGCCGTGGGTGTCGAGCGGATCGCGCCGCCGGGCCGGGTACTCGGGCACCGGCAGCCCGGCCATGAAGTCCCGCACCTCGACCCGCAGGGTGGCGGAGGCGACGGTCGCGGTGACCACCGCGCCGTGGTCGGTGTGGATCAGGGCGTTGGTGACCAGCTCGCTCGCGAGGAGCTGGGCCACATCGGCCACATCCGCCGCGTCGGAGCCGTCCCACTGCCGCAGCAGATCGCGCAGCACCCGCCGCACCTCGGGCACGGAGTTGAGGTCGGCGCAGCCGAGCCGCCGGCACCGGGGTCCGTGCTGGGGCGGCGCGGGCGGCGCGCCCGGCGCGCGGGCGGCGGCGCGGCCCTCGCCCGGCTCGGGCCCGGCCGCCCGGGATGCCGCGCGCCGCGCCGTCACTCCGGTACGCCCCGCGTACTCCTGGTGCCCCTCGCACCCGCCGTAGCTGTTGTCATATCCGGCGTGGTGGCCCCCGTGAGCTGTGTGGCCTCCGTCGCCGGCCCCTCCCTGACGCCTTGTCATCATCCCCACCCGCACGTCGGAACGGTGTCCGACTGGCTCCGTGTGTCGAACATCCTCACGGAGGTGGACTGCCCCCGCCGGGGCGGGCCCACGCCTTGCGAACGGTCAACCGGTGCCAGGAGCCGAAGCGTTTTCGTACCGACTGCTGAGCTCGGCTACGTCCGCCGCAGCAGTCGGCGCGCTGTCGGAACGTGGCGATCCGCCTTAGGGTCTGGGTACATTGCGGAGATTGGAACGGGCCATCTGCACCATGCGGCCCACTCCGCCATTGAGCACGATCTTGCTCGCGGAGAGCGCGAATCCGGTCACCATCTCGGCGCTGATCCTGGGCGGGATGGAGAGCGCGTTCGGATCGGTGACCACGTCCACCAGGGCGGGCCCCTTGTGCCGGAAGGCGTCCTTGAGCGCGCCCGCGAGCTGTCTGGGCTTCTCGACCCGCACCCCGTGGGCGCCGGCCGCCCGGGCGAGCGCGGCGAAGTCCGGGTTGACGTTGGTCGTGCCGTACGAGGGAAGTCCCGCGACCAGCATCTCCAGTTCCACCATCCCCAGCGAGGAGTTGTTGAAGAGGACCACCTTCACCGGCAGGTCGTACTGGACGAGGGTGAGGAAGTCTCCCAGCAGCATGGCGAATCCGCCGTCGCCGGACATCGAGACGACCTGGCGGCTCCGGTCGACGAGCTGGGCCCCGATCGCCTGCGGCAGCGCGTTGGCCATCGAGCCGTGGCTGAACGAGCCGATGATCCGGCGGCGGCCGTTGGGCGAGAGATAGCGGGCGGCCCACACATTGCACATGCCGGTGTCAACGGTGAAGACGGCGTCCTCGTCGGCCAGTTCGTCCAGGACGGACGCGACGTACTCCGGGTGGATGGGGACATGCTTGTCGACCTTGCGGGTGTACGCCTTGATCACGCCCTCCAGGGCGTCGGCGTGCTTCTTCAGCATCTTGTCCAGGAACTTGCGGCTCGTCTTGGCCCGCACTCGGGGGGTGACACAGCGCAGGGTCTCGCGCACATCGCCCCAGACCGCGAGATCCAGCTTGGAGCGGCGGCCCAGATTCTCCGGCCTGATGTCCACCTGGACGATCTTCACATCGTCGGGGAGGAAAGCGTTGTACGGGAAGTCGGTGCCGAGGAGGATCAGCAGGTCGCACTCGTGGGTGGCCTCGTACGCCGCCCCGTAGCCCAGCAGGCCGCTCATGCCCACATCAAAGGGATTGTCGTACTGAATCCATTCCTTCCCCCGCAGGGCGTGGCCCACCGGGGACTTCACCCGCTCGGCGAACTCCATCACCTCGGCGTGCGCGCCCGCCGTGCCGCTGCCGCAGAAGAGGGTGATCCGCTCCGCCTCGTCGATCAGCCGGACCAGTTTGTCGATCTCGGCGTCACCGGGGCGGACCGAGGGCCGGGAGGTGACCAGGGCGTGCTCGACGGACTTCTCGGGGGCGGCCTGGGAGGCGATGTCGCCGGGGAGCGTGACGACGCTGACCCCGCTGCGGCCGATCGCGTGCTGGATCGCCGTCTGGAGCAGCCGGGGCATCTGCTGGGGGTTGGAGATCATCTCGCTGTAGTGGGAGCACTCGCGGAAGAGCTGGTCGGGATGGGTCTCCTGGAAGTAGCCGAGGCCGATCTCGCTGGAGGGGATGTGGGAGGCGAGGGCGAGTACGGGGGCCATCGAGCGGTGCGCGTCGTACAGGCCGTTGATGAGGTGCAGGTTTCCGGGCCCGCAGGAGCCGGCGCAGGCCGCCAGCTCCCCGGTGATCTGGGCCTCCGCGCCGGCGGCGAAGGCCGCCGTCTCCTCGTGGCGGACCTGGATCCAGTCGATGGCGGAGGTGCGCCGGATGGCGTCGACCACGGGGTTGAGGCTGTCGCCGACGACTCCGTACAGCCTCCGGACACCCGCGCGAACGAGGATGTCCACGAACTGCTCCGCGACATTCTGCTTGGCCATGGATCCATCAACCCATGAGCGGCGCGGTTCCGCCTCTCGGTGGCTCCCGATCGCTCCCGGTCATGTCTCCCAGACGGCGGCGGCCGTCCGGTCGTCCGCGTATCCCTTGACCCTGAGCTGGGCGTCCGCCAGGAACCCGGCGAGCCCCGGGGGTTCGCCGGGGCCCGCCCAGCGCGTGGCCAGCTCGGCGGCGAGCGCGGGCTCCGAGCGCAGGGGATCGGCCAGCCCCGGGCCGCAGAGCAACAGGGTGTCCCCCGGGCGGGCGACGGGGGCGCGGAAGCGGAACGGCTCGGGGCCGGTGGCCCGCCCGGGTGCTCCGGGCTCGTCGGCCGGTTCGGGCGGCGCGGGCTCGATGTCCTGCCAGACGCCGTCGCGCAGCCGGAAGAAGCCGCCGGGGCCGGCCCCGAAGAAGACCCGGGTGCGGCAGCCGGGGTCGGCGGGGAGCAGCAGACAGCGCAGCCCCGCGGTGTACGCGCCGGGGGCCATCCCCCGCTCGGCTGCCGCCGCCCGCAGCCTGCCGTAGCCGTGGTCGGTGAGCCGCCGCAGCCCGGACTCCAGGTCGCCGTGCCGGCCCGCCCTGATGTCGTCCGAGAGCCGGGCGTGTCCCCGGGCGACCGCGCCGCCGATCCTGCGGCAGAGGTCGGCGGCGGCGAGATGCCCTCCCGCGGCCGAGCGTTCCCCGGCCGCGACGGCGACCAGCACCAGGGCGGCGGGCCCGCTCCCGAACCGCGCGGTGAGCAGCGCCTCGCGCCGTGTCTCGCCCCGGTAGCGGGCCGAGTCGCCCCGTACGGAGGCGGCGCGCAGCGTGCTGGAGCCGTAGGTGGCTCCGTCGAGGACGGTGTCGGGGACGAGGTGCCCGAGGTTCTCCGCCGTGGCGGCCGGCAGGGCGTCGGGCTCGGGCCGGTAGGTCGGCGGTCCGTCCCCGACATGGCCCGGATGTCCGGCCGCCGCCGCGGGGTGCGGGGACGCCGGGGGCGGGGGCGGGCTCGCCGGGACCGGCTGTCCCAATCCGCTGAACAGCGGGTACGAGACCGCCGACGGCAGCTCGACGGGCTCGGCGGCGGGGGCGGGCTCGGGGGCGGGGGCGGGCGGAGTGGGGTCGAGTGGGGGTTCCCAGGGCGCGCGCGGCCGGGGCCGGACTCCGTCGGGGGCCGTGGGGCCGCCCTGGTCCGGTAATCCGGCCCGGCCCGCGGCCCGCCGTTCGGCGCCCGCCCCGGGCGGCGGGGCGACCGGGGTGCCGGATATCGCCGGGAGGTCCGCCGGATCGGGCTCCCGCCGGGCGGGCGGGCTTGCGCCGGGGGCCTTCGCCACCGCCTCGGAGGCGGTGGCGAAGCGGGAGTCGAGGGTGTCCCCCGGCTCGCCGCCCGGGCCCGCCGGCTCGTCCTTCCGGATGCCCCGCCCGCCGTCCGGCCCACCCCGCCCGTCCGTCGCGGACGCCTCGTACAGCCGGTCCCACCAGTCGTCTTCGGCCTGCTGACTCATGCCGGTAATTGTCCACCGCGAGGGCCTCCCGGAAACGGCCGACGGCGAAACCTCCGGCGGAGATCCGTCTCGTACTCCCCATGTTTCAGGGGCTGTTGGGGCCTTACGCGCGGCGGTACGGGCGCGCTCGCCCCGGCTCCGGGGCCGAACAGCCGTGCGGCGGGGCCTCCCCCGTACCCGGGCGCCCCCGTGTGCAGGGATGATGTGCGTGGTGTCAAGGGGAGGTCCGGTGCTGGGAGCGATTGGTCTCGACGCGAGACAGGAGTCCGCGTACCGCGCGCTGGTCGCGCTCGGAGCGGCGGAGGTCAGTGATCTCGCGCATCGGCTGGCCCTGCCGGAGACCGATACGGAGCACGCGCTGCGGCGGCTGGCGCAGCAGGGGCTCGCCGCGCGGTCGTCGGCGGGCGAGGGGCGCTGGGTGGCCGCCCCGCCCGGGGTGGCGCTGGGCGCGCTGCTGGCCCGGCAGCGGGCGGATCTGGAGCGGGCCGAGCTGGCGGCGACGGCGCTCGCCGACGAGTACCGGGCCGAGGCGGCGGAGCCCGCCGTGCACGATCTGGTGGAGGTGGTGACGGGGGCGAGCGCGGTCGCCAGGCGCTCCGCCCAGCTCCGGCTGGGCGCGGCGGACGAGATCTGCGCCCTGGTCGCCGCCGCCGACGGCCGTCCCGAGCTGCGGCCGGGAGTGGCGTACCGGGTGGTCGTCGAGCGTGACGCGCTGTCGCGGGGGATGCGTGAGCTGGTGGGCGCGCTGGGTCCGGAGGGCCGGGTGCGGGTGGTGGACCAGGTGCCCAGCGGGCTGGTGGTCGCCGATCGCGCGCTGGCGATGATTCCGCTGACGGCCCGGGACAGCGGTCCGGCGGCGCTGGTGGTGCACGACTGCGGGCTGCTGCACTCGCTGCTGGGTCTCTTCGAGGCGGTGTGGCGCGAGGCGCTGCCGCTGCGGCTGACACCCGGCGGCTACGAGGAGTCGGCGGCCGGTCCCGACGCCACCGATCTGGAGATCCTGTCGCTGCTGCTCGCCGGGATGACGGACGCCCGGGTCGCCAAGCGGCTGGATCTGGGGCTGCGGACGGTCCAGCGCCGGGTGAAGCGGCTGATGGAGCTGACGGGAGTGACCACCCGGCTCCAGCTGGGCTGGCACGCCTGTGCCAGGGGCTGGGTGGCGCGCGACCCGTGCGGGTGACGGACGCCCGCGCTCTCCGGCGCGAACTGCGGGATCCGCCGCGATCCCGCACCCTTGGCAGATGGGCGTGTGGCAGCTCGTGCTGGTCGGCCTGGTGATGGTGCTGGGCGTCGTCGGGGTGCTGGTGCCCGGTGTGCCCGGGCGGTGGCTGGTCTGGGCGGCGATGCTCTGGTGGTCGCTGCACGAGCTGTCGACGACGGCGTGGGTGCTGCTGGTCGCCGCCACGGTCCTGTTCCTGGTGGACCAGGTCGTGGTGTGGCTGCTGCCCGTCCGGCGCGCCAGGGAGGCGGGGTGCACCGGGCGGGTGGCGGTCTTCGCCGGTCTGGGGGCCGTGACCGGCTTCGTGCTGCTGCCGGTGGTGGGCGCGATACCCGGTTTCGTCGCGGGGATCTACGCGGTCGAGCGGCTCCGGCTGGGCGGGCACGGCCAGGCGGTGGCGTCGACCCGGGCGGTGATGCGGGGGGCGGGGACGAGCCTGCTGGTGGAGCTGTTCGCATGTCTGCTGGTGGTGGGGGCGTGGCTGGGGGCGGTCCTGGCGGGCTGAGCCCGCCGCCCGGTCAGTGTCCGGGGCCCGTCAGTGTCCGGGGGCCCGGTCGGTGCCCGGGGCCCGGGTGCCGGTCAGATCGCGGAGGTCGACGGTGTCGGCCAGTGCCTGGAGTCCGGCGTCGTTGAGGTGCAGATGGTCGCCCGTGTCGTAGGCGGGCAGCAGCCGCCGGGGGTGCTCCGGGTCGCGGACGGCCGCGTCGAAGTCGGCGACGGCGTCGAAGATCCCGCCGGTCCTGATGAGGTGGTTGACCGACCGCCGGGCGCGCTCCCGGGCCTCGGTGTGGCCGGGGTGCCCGGCGAACGGCGCGACGGTGCCGCCGACGACCCGGACGCCGCGCGCGTGGGCGCGCCGGACGATCTCCCGGTGGGCGGCTCGGAAGGCGGCCGGATCGGTCTGCTCGGGAACGCCCTTGAGGTCGTTGACGCCGATCAGCACGATCACCGCGCGCACCCCGGTGCGGGAGAGGACGTCGGCGTCGAACCGGGCCCGCGCGCCGGGTCCGGTGCCGTCCAGGAGCAGCCGGTTTCCGGCGATCCCCGCGTTCAGCACCCCCGGCCGCTCCTCGGGGGGCAGTTCCGCCAGCCGGGCGGCCAGCCGGTCGGGCCAGCGGCGGTTGGCGTCGGCGGTCGAGCCGGTCCCGTCGGTGATGGAGTCGCCGAGCGCGACGACGCTGCCCGGGGTGCGGGGGCTGAGGACGTCGACGCCGGTGAGGTAGTGCCAGGAGCCGGTGGCGGCGGTGTACTCCGTACCGCTCTCGTCCGCCGTGCTGTCGCCGCCCGGGGCGATGAAGCCGGTCTGGCGGGCGGAGCGGTGCTGGGTCGCCGGGCTGTCGGGGCCGCCGGGCGGCGTGTGGAGGGTGACGAGGAGATTCGCGTCGGCGGGGACTTCCAGCGGCACGGGGTCGGTGACCAGGTCCCGGCCGGCGGGGACGGTGACGGCTGTCGCCCCCGAGAACGTCGCCCGGCGCATCGAGCCGGGCACCGCCCCGGGGCTCGCGGGCCGCCCGGGGCGCTGGAGCGCGACGGTGACCGCGCCGATCCGGAGCGGCGCGGTGCCGAACCGGTTGGTGACCCTGATCCGGGCGGCCCGGCCGCCGACGCTGGTGTGCACCACATTGCGGATGGAGGAGCCGGGCAGCGCGGGCACGGCGTGGGAGGGGGCGGCTTCCCAGGTCCCGGTCCAGCCCCGGTCGTGGGCCGCGCCCGTCACCCCGGGGTTCGGCACCCCGGGGTTCGGCGCCCCGGCGGTCGTGGACCGGGTGCCCGCGGGGGTGAGGAGGGTCAGTCCCGCCGCTGCCACCAGGGTGCACAGCAGGCGTCGGGAGGTGGTCATACGGCTCCGCCTGTTCACTCGGGTCTCTCGGGTCTCTCGGGTCTCTCGGGTCTCTCGGTCCGGTCCGGTCCGGTCCGCCTCCGCCGACTGTACGAGTTGTACGGGTTCCCGGTGCCGGGGCGGGGCCCCGGCGTGTGAGGCTTCGCGTATGACCGAATTCACCGAGGCCGAACGGGCCTATCTGGCGACCCAGCGGCTGGGGCGGCTGGCGACCGTGGACCCCAAGGGCCAGCCGCAGGCGAACCCCGTCGGCTTCTTCCCGCAGGACGACGGGACGATCCTGATCGGCGGGCACGCGCTCGCCACGACGAAGAAGTGGCGGAATCTGCGCACCAATCCGAAGGTGGGCCTCGTCGTCGACGACATCGTCAGCGTGCGGCCGTGGAAGGTGCGGGGCGTGGACATCAGGGGCGAGGCCGAGTTGCTGACCGGACCGCACGAGCTGGGCCCCGCCGTCGGCGACGAGCTGATCCGGATCCATCCGAAGAAGATCCACAGCTGGGGTCTGGAGGAGGAGTAGCCCCGGAGGGTACGGGCGGGACCGGCCCGCCCGTACCCCCGCCGAAGGCCCTCCTCCCGAGGGCCCTCAGGTCAGCGCGTCCGGCCGCGCTTGGCCTCCATCGCCGCCCGCCCCTGCGCGCCCCTCAGCCGCCACTCCCTGCGGATCTCGGCCCGGGCCCTGGCGTCCGTCTTGGCCACGATGTGCCGGTTCTCCCGCAGCAGCTTGCGGTAACTGTCCAGCCTGCGCTCCGCCAGTGACCCGTCCTCGATCGCGGCGGCCACCGCGCAGCCCGGCTCCGACTCGTGCGCGCAGTCGTGGAAACGGCACCCCTCGGCGAGCTGCTCGATCTCGGAGAAGACCTGCCCGACCCCGTTCCCCGCGTCGAACAGCCCCACCCCCCGCAGCCCCGGGGTGTCGATCAGCACCCCGCCCCCGGGCAGCACCAGCAGATTCCGCGTCGTGGTGGTGTGCCGCCCCTTCCCGTCCACGTCCCGCGCCGCCTGAACAGCCATCAGCTCCGCCCCCGCCAGCGCGTTCGCGAGCGTCGACTTCCCCGCCCCCGAGACCCCCAGCAGCACACTCGTACCATCGGCGACCACGGCGGCGACCTCCGCCGTCCCCTCCCCCGTCATCGAACTGACCGGCAGCACCCGCACCCCGGGCGCGGCGGTCTCCACATCCTGTACGAGATACGAGAGCCCGACCGGATCCGGCACCAGATCGGCCTTGGTCAGCACGACCAGCGGCTGCGCCCCGCTCTCCCAGGCCAGCGCCAGAAACCGTTCGATCCGCCCGAGGTCCAGCTCGACCGCGAGCGAGACCGCGATGATCGCGTGGTCCACATTGGCCGCGAGGATCTGCCCCTCCGAGCGCTTGGACGAGGTGGAGCGTACGAAGGCCGTGCGGCGCGGCAACAGCGTCCGGACATAGCGCGGATCGGCGCCGCCGGGGTCGACGGCGACCCAGTCACCGGTGCACACGACCTTCATCGGGTCGTGCGGCACCACGAACTCGGTATCGGCCCGCACGGTCCCCTCAGGAGCGAGGACATCGCACAGCCCCCGGTCCACCCGGGCGACCCGGCCGGGGACCAGGCCCTGGGCGGCGTACGGGGCGAACGCGGCGGCCCAGCCCTCGTCCCAGCCGTACGGGGTGAGAGTCGCCTCGACATCGGCGGAGGCGGGGGAAGAAGAAGACAGGTTCAGCGGAATGCTGGACAAGACGGGAAAACCCTTCGAAGGGTGGCCCCGGCGGCGCGCTCGACGCGCGGAAGAAAGTGGGTGTCAGCCGGAGACCACAGGGGTGGGAAGAATGAACTCCTGAGCGCGGGCAGCGCCCGTAACCGTGACCGTCATCACTGTCCTCACCTCCCGTTTTCCCTCATGGACCAGAACGTCGGCGGACTCCGGGCAGAAGACCGGGTCGCGCTCCGACGGAACGCCGAAACGTTAACCCGCCCCGGTGGGCCGATGCCAGCCATTATTCGCGGCCCCGGCCGAAGCACCGGCTCCGGCACCGGCTCCGGCTCACCCGCCCGGCAGCCGGGCTCAGACTCCGTCGCGCGGAAGTGGCGACGGAGTTCACGGCCCGTTCCCGGAGCCTTCGCGCGGCTCGTGGCACCGGACTAGGCTGGATGTGGACTCGGGGCCCGTTCCCCCGCCGGGAGGCGGTTGATCATGGCTGGGCTGGTGATCCGGAGTTTCGACTCCGCCGATGAGACCAGACCGTTCGAGGACGGCAAGGGCAGGCTGGATGTGCTCGAAACGGATGGCGGACCGGTCGGCCGGGGGGTCTTCGAGCCCGGCTGGCGCTGGTCGGAGCACGTCAAGCCGCTGGCCGGCACCGACAGCTGCCAGGCGGCCCACACCGGGTATGTGGTGAGCGGCCGTATCAAGGTCGTCATGGACGACGGCGAGAGCGCCGAGGTGGGTCCGGGCGACTTCGCGCGGGTCGCCCCCGGGCATGACGCCTGGGTGGTGGGGGATGAGCCGTGCGTGATGCTGGACTGGACCGGATACGGCGAGTACGCGAAGCCGTCGTCCGGGTGACGGGCCGGTCAGACGCCGGGCGGCGGGGAGCGGAAGGCGGTCCGGTAGGCCTGGGGGGAGACGCCGGCGTGGCGGGCGAAGTGCTGGCGGAAGGTGGAGGACGCGCCGAAGCCGGTTTCGGCGGCGATGCGTTCGACGGGGATGTCGGTGGTCTCCAGGAGCTGCTGGGCGCGGTGGACGCGGGCGCGCAGCAGCCATTGGAGAGGGGTGGTGCCGGTCTGGGCCCGGAAGTGGCGGTTGAGGCTGCGGACGCTCATCGCGGCGTGGTGGGCGATGTCGCCGAGGGTGAGCTGTTCGTGGAGGCGTGACTCCAGCCAGTTGAGGGTGGGCTGGATCAGCGCGTCCCGGCCGCCGGGGTCGGGGTGTTCGATGAACTGGCTCTGGCCGCCGTCGCGCTGGAGGGGCATGACGGTGCGGCGGGCGGTGGCGGCGGCGGTGGCCGCGCCGAGGTCGCGGCGGACCAGATGGAGGCAGAGGTCGAGGCCGGCGGCGACTCCGGCCGAGGTGACCCGGGGGCCGTTGTCGATGTAGAGGCTGGTTCCGTCGACGTCGACGGCAGGGTGGCGGCGGGCGAGGTCCTCGGTGAACTGCCAGTGGGTGGTGGCCCGGTGGCCGTCGAGGAGGCCGACGGCGGCGAGGGTGAACGCGCCCACGCACACCGAGGCCATGCGCGCGCCGCCCGCGCCCGCGGCCCGCAGCGCTTCGGCGACGTCGGCGGGGGGCGCGTGCAGGAAGCCCGCGTGACCGGGGACGACGACGGTGTCGGCGCCGGCCAGTCCGTCCAGCCCCCAGTCGGCGGCGAGCCGGAAACCGCCGTGTCCCGAGGCGGTGGACACCTCGCGGCCCGGCGCGCAGACGCGTACCCGGTAGTGGGGGCGGCCGATCGCCTCGTTGGCGGTGCCGAATATCTGGCCCGGCACGGAGAGCTCGAACGGCAGCACACCGTCGAGCGCGAGTATCGCCACAACAGTCATGGCCAGAACCTAGCGGATCACGGCATTCTGGCCACTGTCGGGGGCCGGCCGAGGGGGAACAGGATCGAGTCAGTCGCCGCGGTGAAGCACCGCGCGCCGGACATTCATCCAGGAGAAGCCTCATGACCAGTGATCCGTACGAGGAATTCGCCCTGCCGGACACCGAACTCGCCGTCGCGGCGCTGCGCTACGCGGAGGAGCTGACCGAGCCGTTCGTCTTCCGGCACAGTGTGCGCGGCTATCTCTACGGCAGGGCGCTGGGCGAGCGCCGGGGGCTGCGGCCCGGCCACGACTACGACGACGAGCTGATGTTCGTCGCCACGGTGCTCCATGACATCGGGCTCTCGGAGGAGGGCAACGGCGATCAGCGCTTCGAGGCGGACGGCGCGGATCTCGCCGAGCGGTTTCTGCGGGAGCACGGGATGGCCGAGGACCGGGTGTCGGTCGTATGGGACGCCATCGCGCTGCACACGTCCGCCGGGCTCGCCCGGCGCAAGGGCCCGGAGGTGGCGCTCTGCCACGCCGGGATCGGGGTCGACATCACCGGCCGGGACCGCGAGGAGCTGCCCGAGGGCTTCGCCGACCGGGTGCACGCCGCGTTCCCGCGCGAGAACCTGGCGTACGCCCTGACGGACGCGATCGTGGCCCAGGCCCTGGACAACCCGCTCAAGGGAAGCCCGCTGACCTTCCCCGGCGAGCTGCTCCGCCGCCATGTGCCGCCCGGGACGATGCCCGACTGGTACGACCTGATCGGCCGCGCGGGCTGGGGCGACCGGCCCACGGCGGGAGGGTGACGGGGGCGGGCCGGGGCCCCGTCGCCCTCCCGCGGGGAGGGCGGTGTCAGACGGTGTGGGGCTCGGGGCCCTCGGCCCGCCAGACCAGGCCCTGACGGTCGTGGCCGAGGAGCTTCTCGGCCGCTCGCGCGACCCGGGGGCCGTGGAAGCGCTCCAGAAGGTGGAGGCCGAGGTCCACGCCGGAGACGACGCCCGAGGCGCTCACCAGGTCGCCGTCGTCCACCACGCGCGCCTCGACGGGGGTGACGCCGTGTTCCGCCAGGCGCGCCAGGCCGTCGCGGTTCCAGGTGTGGTGGGTGGTCGCGTGGCGGCCGGTGATCAGGCCCGTCACGGCGAGCATGAGGGAGCCGGCGCAGACGGTGGCCACGGTGGTGTCCGGGCGTTCCACGGCGTCCCGCAGAAGGCCCGGCAGTTCGCTCGCGAGGGCCCGCTCCAGATGGTGGGCGATGCTGTCGACCCGCTGGGCGAGTTCCGAGTCGTCGGGGGCGTCGATCCGGCCGGCCGCCCCCGGGACCACGATCAGATCGGCCCGTTCCGGGGAGAGCCGGGCGGTCGCCCGCACCGAGAGCGGGGGTGTGCCGCTGGGGACGTCCCGGGGGCCCTCGGCGGTGACGAGTTCGACCTTGAGGTCGCCGTCGGTGAACAGTCCTCCGGCGAACAGCACTTCGTACGGCCCCAGCGCGTCCAGGGGGTCGAATCCGTCGAAGAGCACTATCTGAGCGAGCATTTCGCGCTGTCTCCTTGTTTTTCACGCCCTGTTCGGCGATCTCGGACCGACGGTATGCCGCCCGGTCTCCCGTTGGACAGTGGCAAAAATGACCCAATGCGCTGGAATGTGGCCAGGCCGGGGAGCGGGTGGCGGAGTGCGCCGCGACTGAATCCCGGATCAGGGAATCGCGTGGGCCGATATCATCGCTAATGCTTCTGGACCGTGGAAATCGCTATGTTCCCGACGGAGGCTTAGATATGCACATCTTTTCGAGTTTCCCCGCTGTCACCGTCGGCTGATGGAGCGTAAGAGGATGCACGGAGCGATCGGCGACGACGCGCGGCGGCGCGGTGCCGGCGAGGTCGGCGGCGTCAGCGATGCGGGCGGCGGCGTCGGCGGTTTAGAAGAATCGCCCGCGGGCCGGCTTCTCACCCCTCGTACGGGAGTCCGGAATCCTCCGGCGGGCGAACTGTCGTGCGCACAGCGGCGGCTGTGGTTCTCCCACCAGCTGACGCCGGGCTCGCCCGCGTACAACGTCACCGCGGTGTGGCGGATCGAGGGGCGGGTCGACGCGGAGGTGCTGGCGCGGGCGCTGCGGGAGATCTGCGACCGGCACGAGGTGCTGCGGACCACCTTCACCGGGGCGCAGGGCCGCCCCCGCCCGGTGGTGAGCCCCTCGGCCGTGTTCGTGCTGGAGACCGAGGATCTGCGGGGGTCGGAGGAGGAGGCCCTGCGCCGGATCCGGCGGCTGGCCGCCAGGCCGTTCGATCTGACGGCCGGCCCGCTGCTGCGGGCGCAGCTCTTCCAGGTCGCCGAGGACCGCCACCGGCTCGCGCTCCATCTGCACCACATCGTCGCCGACGACCGGTCGGCGGAGGTGCTGTGGAGGGAGCTGTCGTCGCTGTACGAGGCGTACGCGGCGGGGCTGCCCTCGCCGCTGCCCCCGCCCGCGGTCCAGTACGCGGAGCACGCGGCCCGGCAGAACTCCTGGCTGGCGGGGGAAGAGGCCGGGGAGCGGCTGCGCTTCTGGACGGAGCTGCTGGCGGGGGCCCCCGACTCGCCCGCGCTGCCCGCCGACCGGCCCAGGCCCCGGGCGCTCAGCGGGCGCGGCCGGACGCTGGACTTCACGGTTCCGGCGGCGACCGCCGAGGCGCTGCGCGCGATCGGCCGGGAGCACGGGGCGACGCCGCGCGCGGTCTTCCTCACCGCCTTCCAGGTGCTGCTCGCGCGGTACACGGGCGGCGGCGACATCGTCGTCGGCTCCCCCGAGCCGGGGCGGTCCGGTCCCGGGGCCGGGGAGTTGGTCGGTTTCCTCGTCAACACCCTGGCGCTGCGGCTGACCTGGCGGGGCGACCCGGCCTTCACCGAGCTGCTGGGGCGGACGGAGCGTCTGGTGCGGGAGGCCCGGCGCCATGGGGACGTCCCCTTCGACCGGGTGGTGGAGGAGCTGGCCCCGGAGCGGGACCTGAGCCGTCATCCGGTCTTCCAGATCCTCTTCGCGTACGGGGAGGAGAGCGGCCGTCCCGCGCCGGCGGGCTGGTCGGTCGAGCGCTCGGGCGCGGATCTCGGGCTGGCCCGCTTCGATCTGGAGCTGGAGCTGACGGACGGCCCCGGAGGGACGCGCGGGACGCTCCGCTACAGCACCGATCTCTTCGAGCCCGCGACGGTGCGCGGGCTGGCCCGGCATTTCCTCACCCTGTGCGCCGGGATCGCGGCCGGTCCGGGCCGTACCGTCGCCCGACTGCCGCTGCTGGACGCCGAGGAGCGGGACCGGATCCTGCGGGTGTGGAACGACCGGGGGCGGCCGGAGGAGTACGAGGGGCACCCGCTGGACCGGTTCGAGGAGGTGGTCCGCGCCGATCCGGAGGCGGTGGCCCTGGAGTACGCGGGCGAGGAGCTGAGCTACGGAGAGCTGGACGTCCGGGCGAACCGTCTCGCCCGGCTGCTGGCGGGGCACGGGGTCCGGCCGGAGGACGTCGTCGCGATCTGCCTGGAGCGGGGCTTCGCCGCCGTCACCGCGCTCCTCGCCGTGCTCAAGGCCGGGGCGGCCTGTCTGCCGCTCGACCCGGCGCTGCCCGCCGCGCGGCTCGCCCCGGTGTTCCGGGACGCCCGGGTGCGGCTCGTCCTCACCGACGCCGCGCACGCGCCCCGGCTGCCCACCGGCGCTCTGCCGGTGCTCCGCCACGACGGGAGTGCGCCCGTCGGCCGCCCCGTCACCCCGCCCGACGTCCCCCGGGAGCTGGACGCCCTCGCCCAGATCGTGCACGCCCCGGGCCCGGCGGGCCCGCCCGGCGGCATCGCCCTGACCTGGCAGGCGCTGCGGAGCGTGCTGCGCTTCGACGGGCACCGGCTGCGGACCAGGGGGCTCGCCGCCCGCTCGTGCGCGCAGCTCGCCTCGCACGGTTTCGACGTGTCGCTGCCCGAGGTGTTCGTGACCCTGCTGCGCGGGGGGCGGCTGGTGCTGGTGGGGGACGGGGCGCGGCAGGATCCGGCGCGGCTGCTGGAGCTGCTGTCGCGGCGGCGGGTGGAGCGGGTGCGGCTGTCCTCCGCCCAGCTCGACCGGCTGGCCGTCGCCTGGAGCGAGCGGCCGTCGGCGCTGGCGGTGCGGCATGTCAGTGTGTCGGGCGAGGCGCTGCGGCTGGCCCCGGAGACGGTGGATCTGCTGTCGGGTCTGGCGGGGGTGGTGCTGGAGAATCAGTACGGCGTCTGCGAGACCCATCAGGCCACGGCGGCGCTCCTCACCGGGGATCCGCGCACCTGGCCCACCGCGCCGCCCATCGGCCGCCCGCTCCCCGGCACCCGGGTGCATCTGCTGGACCACCGGCTCAACCCGGTGCCCCCCGGTGTCCCCGGGGAGCTGTATCTGGCGGGGCCCTCGCTGGCCCGGGGGTATCTCCACCGGCCGGGGCTGACCGCCGGGCGTTTCGTGGCCAGTCCCTTCCATCCCGGCGAGCGGATGTACCGCACCGGCGATCTCGCCCGCTGGAGCCATCACGGGACCCTCACCCACCTGGGGCGCGCGGACCGTCAGATCACCGTCCGGGGCCGCCGGGTGGAGCCGGCCGACATCGAGACCGCCCTCACCGCCCACCCCCAGGTCTCCCGCGCCGCCGTGCTGCTGCGCGAGGACCGTCCGGGGGAGCGCCGGCTGACGGCCTATCTCGTGCCCGCGGGCCGGAGGGAGGAGCTGGACCCGGCGGCGGTCCGGGTCCATCTGGCCCGCTTTCTGCCGGACTCGCTGGTTCCCGCCGCGCTGGTGGTGGTGGACCGGCTGCCGAGGGACGCCGAGGGCGAGGTGGACGTACGGGCGCTGCCGAGGCCCCGGCCGGCCGCGGCGGCGCGGCGGCGGCCCCGGACGATGCGGGAGCATCTGCTGTGCGAGCTGTTCGCGGAGGTCCTCGGGGCCGACGCGGTGGGGGTGGACCAGGACTTCTTCGCGCTGGGCGGGGACTCGGCGCTCGCGCCCCGGCTGATCGGGCGGATCCGCTCCACACTGGGGGTGGAGCTGCCCGTCCGGCGGCTCTTCGACGCGCCGACGCCCGCCGGGCTCGCCGCCGCGATGGCGGAGCGGGGCGCGGGGCGACCCGCCCTGAGCGGTCTGGAGACGCTGTTCCCGCTGCGGACGGCGGGGACGGGCGCGCCGCTGTTCTGCGTCCATCCGGCGGCGGGGATCAGCTGGTGCTACGCGGGGCTGCCGAGGCTGCTGGGGCAGGGGGTTCCGGTGTACGGGCTCCAGGATCCGGGGCTGACCGATCCGGCGCTGCTGCCGGGGAGCGTCGAGGAGATGGCGGCCGGGTATGTCGAGCACATCCGCGCGGTGCGTCCGCGCGGGCCCTACCATCTGCTCGGCTGGTCGTTCGGCGGGCTGGTCGCCCAGGAGATCGCGGTGCGGTTGCAGCGGCAGGGCGAGGAGGTCGGGCTGCTGTGCGTGCTCGACGGCTCGCCGGGGCGTACGGAGTCCGGGCCCGGGCCCCGGGCCGGACAGGGGGCGGGGCCGGGCGCGCGGGGCGTCGAGCTGCGGCGGTCCGCCGGGGTGCCGGTCGAGTTCGACGAGCGCGAACTGGCCGCCGTGCACCGGTCCTCGGTGAACAACGCCCTGCTGGCGAGCCGGTTCGAGCCGAAGCCCTTCCGGGGCGACCTCTCCTTCGTCACCGCCGCGCGGGAGCCGGACCGGGCCGGTCCCGGCTGGCGGAGCTGGCTGCCGTATGTCTCCGGGACCGTGCGGAACACCCCGGTGGAGTGCGTCCGGCTGGGGATGACCCGTCCGGAGGCGCTGGCCGCGGTCGCGCCGACCGTGCTGGAGGCGGTACGGGGCCGCGCCGGCTGAGACGGCCGGGCGGAGCGGAGAAGGCGGCCGGGGCGGCCGGGGAAGGCGACCCGCGCGCCCATCCGGCTACTCCATGTGGCGAGCCCTCATGAACGCCCATAGCTTCGCCTCATGGAACTACGACAAAAGCACCAGAAGCGACAGAGAAGGAAGCTCGGACGGCTGCTGGCCGTCGCCGCCGCCGTGGTCTCGGGGGTCGGCCTCGCCCCGGCGGCCGAGAGCCCGGAGCGGCACACCGTACGCCCCGGGGAGTCGGTCCAGGCGGCGGTCGACGCCGCGAAACCCGGGGACACCGTCGTCCTCGCCCCCGGCACGTACCGCGAGAGCGTGCTGATCACCACGGCGCGGCTGACGCTGCGCGGCTCGGGCCCCGCGACCGTGCTGGTCCCGCCGGCCGGGCCGGCGGCGGCGGACGCCCACGGCTGCGCGCGGGCGGGCCACGGCGTGTGCGTGACCGGGACCGAGGGCGCGGACGTCGAGCGGGTCTCGGTCCGCTCGCTCACCCTGCGGGGCTTCAAGGGCCACGGCCTGTGGGCCTCCCGCACCGACCGGCTCTCGGTACGGCAGGTGGTCTCCGAGAAGAACGGCGTCTGGGGGCTGGCGCAGCAGCGCTCGGTCCGGGGCTCGTTCCGGGAGAACACCGTCCGGGAGAACGGCGACGCGGGCATCTTCCTCGCCAACGCCGTCGACGCCGAGGGCGGGGCCACCGACCAGGGCGGCGCGCTGATCGCGGGCAACACGGCGAGCGGCAACCGGATCGGGGTGACCGTGCGGCGGGTCAGGAATCTGACCGTACGGGACAACGAACTCACGGCGAACTGCGCCGGGATGTTCATCGTCGGCGACGAGTCCAAGCCCGCCGCCGGGGCGATGACCGTCCGCTCCAACGACATCTCGGGGAACAACAGGCTCTGTCCGGCCACCGCCAGGCTGCCCGTCATCCAGGGCTCGGGCATCGTCCTCACCGGCTCCGAGGCCACCGTCGTCCGCTCCAACACGATCCGCGACAACGTGGGCTCCGCGCCCATGTCCGGGGGCATCGTGCTGTTCGAGTCGCTGGTGGGCGCTGCCAACACCGACAACGTCATCGTGAACAACGAGGTCGAGGGCAACGGCAGGGCCGATCTGGTCCACCGCGGCGACGGCGGGGGCAACCGGTTCACCGGCAACACCTGCGCCTCGTCCGAGCCCGCCGGACTGTGCTGAGCCACCCGCGCCGAGCCCGGGGCCGCCTCGTTCGAACGCCCGCGCGGGCGCTTTCCACCCGTCACAAGGATGCGAGACCTCATGACCACTCTCAGTACCCGACCGGTCCAGACCGCCCCCGTCGACGCCGCCCCTCCCCCGGGCATGCGGCTGCGCGAACTCGTCTTCGGGGCCGCGTGCGCCGCCGCCGTGCGGGCCGCGGCCCGGCTCGGGGTGGCCGACGCCCTCGGCGACGTACCCGCGAGCGCGGAGAAGCTCGCCGGGGCCGTCGGCGCGGAACCCCGGCCGCTGCGCCGGCTGCTGCGCGCCCTCTCCTGCTACGGCGTCTTCGAGGAACGCCCGGACGGCACCTTCGGGCACACCGAGATGTCCAGAATGCTCCGCGAGGACGATCCGCAGAGCCTGCGCTACATCGCGCTGTGGTGCACCGAGCCCTGGACCTGGGCGGCCTGGCCCCGGCTGGACGACGCGGTGCGCCCGGCGGGCGGCCCGGTCTTCCAGGAGCTGTACGGCAAGGGCTTCTTCGAGTATCTGCACCAGGACGCGCACGAGTCGGCCCAGGTGTTCAACCGGGCCATGACCACCTCCAGCAAGCAGTCCGCGCTGGAGGTGGCCGAGCTGCTCGACCTCACCGGGGTCCGCTCGGTCGCCGACATCGGCGGCGGGCAGGGGCATGTGCTCGCCTCGCTGCTGGAGAAGCACCCCGAGGTCCGGGGCACCCTGCTCGATCTGCCCGACGTGGTGGCCAAGGCCGATCCCCGGCTGCTGGCGGGCGGCGCGCTGGCCGGGCGGGTGACGATCGTGCCGGGCGACTGCCGGCGGGCGATCCCGGTCGACGCCGACCTCTACATCATCAAGAACATCCTGGAGTGGGACGACGCCAGCACCCGCGCCACCCTGGGCCATGTGGTCGCCGCCGCCCGCCCCGGCGCACGGGTGGTGGTGATCGAGAACCTGGTGGACGACACCCCCTCCATGAAGTTCACCACCGCGATGGACCTGCTGCTGCTGCTCAACGTGGGCGGCGCGAAGCACACCAGGGAGAGCATGGTGGAGCGGATGACCCTGGCGGGGCTGCCGCCGGGCGACATCCGTCCGGTGAACGCCTATCTCCACGCCTTCGAGGCGGTCGTCACCGGCACGGCCCCCGCGCCCGGCTGAACACGGTCGCGCACGAGCGCCCCGGGGCCCCCTCCCCCGGGGGGGCCCCGGGCGGGCGGGCGGGGCGGGGGGGCAAGGGGTTCAGGGGGGGAAACGCCGGGGCCCCCCGGCCCAGGCGGGGG
>NZ_BMWG01000031.1 GCF_014651115.1 Streptomyces inusitatus
CATGCGGTGGACCACCACAGCGCGGGCGGGGAGGGCGACGCGGTGAGCACGGACACATACACCAGCGGCCCGGTCCGGCGGGCGGTGGCCGACGTGCGGGACGGCGCTGCGGACCCGGTTCTGGCGGCTGCGGTGCGGTCTACGCCGCGTTCGCGGTGCCCGTGCCCGGCGACTCGATGACCGGAGAGGTCCTGCCCGTCCTGTGGTCGGTGATCACTGAGGAGGAGCGGGAAACGTACCCGGAGCAGCTGGAGGCGTTCGTGGGCCGGTACCGGGAGCGGCTGGTGCGGTTGTACGCGGAGTACGGGCCGCATTCCGTGGTCGCGAGGTACGGGCGCCCTGGCCCCTTGCAGGACCGCGTCGTTGCGTCGTTGGAGGGCCGGGCCAGTGACGGCCTCGCAAACACGAGGGCCAGTGGAGGGTGGCTGAGCAGATCCGGGGCAGGCCGTGGGGCCGACCACATCGGAATGTCCCTTCCCCGCGAGTCGGTCAGTCGTCGGCGGAAAGACTTGCGGTAGCCGGTCCTTCGAGCGCAGGCAGTCGGAATTGCGCAGGACTGCCGTCCTTCTCCTGAGCCTGGACCGCGTTCTGGCTCCTATCGTTCTGAATCGGCGGAGTATGCGAACGGCGGTCGGCGAGAGGTGTCGTTCCGGAGTGGGTGCCGCCGTGGTGCTGTGACGCTACCGTTCAGGGAACGTAGCGCCCTGTCGCCGCTGTCTCAACAGCGCTTGAAGGTAGGGGTGTTCAGGTTCGGCTTCACACGATTGGGAGTGCTTGATGGCGGGGGGCGCGGGGTGGGGAAGAGTCTGGCTGTGGACAGCCGTGGTGCTGGCCGGGCTGGTGTCGGCGGGGCTGGTGCTGGTCGTGGTCCTGGCTGATCTGGATACGGCGGGGCAGGTGGCGAGTATCGCCGGTGCGATCGGGGGTCTGGCGGCAGTCGTTGCCTCCGTGGCCGCTCTGGCCCGCACCCCGGGTGGTTCCGGAAGCAGAGCCGGGGACCGTGCTGGCAGACGGGTGAGGGCCGGGCGCGGTGGGATCGCTGCGGGCGGTGACATCACCGGCAACGCCATCGGCGACCGGTCGCAAATCTCTGGTCCCCGGACGCCCGGGTCCACCACCGCGCGACGATCCGGCACGGGTGATGACGTCCAGGCCGGTCCGGGCGGAACCGCCGCCGGCGGGGACATCACGGGGAACGCCTTCGGGGAGGACAGCCAACGATGACACCACCCTTCTGGAACCGCGAAAAACGCTCTCCCACCATGGACGGAGCGGAGACCGAGCCTGTAACCGACAGCGAAGCCGGCCTGCCAGAGCAGCAGGCCGTCGTCGACGGGGACGGGGACGATGGGTTGGGGCAGGACGCCGTGCCGGTCATCGACGGAACACGGCAGGTGGATGTGCGACGGGGTGGGGTGGGGGCGGGCGGGAACATTGAGGGGTCCGCCTTCGGTGCGAACAGCCAGGTGTTGTACGTCCGTGAGCAGCATGTTCACCAGGCGCTGGTGCCTGAGAGTGAGGTGGTGTGGCCGGTGGAGATTGGGCCGGTGCCAGGGCTCGCCTCCGCTTTTCAGCCTCGTGCCGCCGTGCGGGAGCGGGTGGACGCGGCCCGTTCGCGGGGTGGTGCGGTGGTGCTCACTCAGGTCTTGTGCGGTGGGGGTGGAGTCGGGAAGTCGCAGTTGGCCGCCGCCTACGCCATTGACGCCCTCGCTGAGGGGACTGACCTTGTGGTCTGGGCCGGGGCGATGGATGTTCAGCAGGTGATCACCCAGTACGCGCAGGCTGCGGTCCGGGTACGGGCGCCGAAAGCTGACGGGCGGGATCCGGAGACGGATGCGCGGGCGTTCCTCGCGTGGCTCGGGACCACTTCCCGGCGGTGGCTCGTGGTTCTGGATGATGTCACTGATCCGGCGGTTATGGGTTCCTGGTGGCCGGTCAGCCGTACCGGGTCGGGCTGGGTTCTGGCCACCACCCGGCTCCAGGACGCGCGGCTCACCGGCGGCGGGCGTACCCGTATCGGTATCGATGTCTACACGGTTGAGGAAGCCGTCACCTACGTGCAGGACCGGCTGACCGGCGACGGGGTGGAGTATCTCCTTGACGATCAGGTGGGTGCTCTGGCCGAAGCGCTCGGGCTTCTCCCTCTTGCACTGGGACATGCCGCGGCCTACATGATCAACGAGGAACTCACCTGCGCGGCCTACCTCGACCGGTTCAACCACCGTCAGACGCGTCTTGGTCAGGCCCTGCCGTCGTGGGCGGATACCGAAGGGTATGGGCGAGAGGTCGCCATCACGCTGCTGCTCTCTCTCGACGCGGCGCGTGCGGCCGATCCGGCCGGGCTCGCCGAGCCAGTCCTGCGCTTGGCCGCTCTCCTCGACCCGGCCGGTCATCCCCATGCCCTGTGGAGCACCCAGGCAGCGCTCGCTCACTTGGGTGGGCACAGGGCTGAGCCGTCGCAGCAGCAGGATTTCGGAGAGTTACCGTCTATCACATCCGAGCAGGCTCACAGCGCGTTGCGCCTCCTTCACCGGTACGCGCTGCTCGCCTGTAACACCAGTGCTGAGCCCCGGGCGATCCGTATCCACGCCCTCACTGCCCGTGCGGTGAGGGAGACCACCGTCGAGGAGCAGGTCCCTGTACTGGCTGTAGCCGCTGCCGACATGTTGCGGGAAGTGTGGCCCGAGCCTGATCATGCGGATGCTGACCTCGCCGCTGCGTTGCGGGCCAATACCGGCATACTCGACCACCATTCCGGCGATCACTTGTGGCAACCCGAAGCACATGAAGTCCTCTTTCGTTCAGGTACTAGCCTCTTCGACTCAGGTCTGGCCAGCGTCTCCTACTGGCACGACTTAGCCACGCGCAGCGAACGCATCCTCGGGTCCGAGCACCCAACAGCTCTTGTCGCCTGTGGCAACCTCGCCACCTCGTACCGGCAGGTGGGACGGTTTGAGGAGGCTATCCGTATCGCGGAGCAGGTCGTCATCGACTGCGAACGCATCCTCGGACCCGAGCACCCCCACACCCTCAGCTTCCGCAACAGCCTCGCCGCCTCATACAAGCAGGCGGGACGGACCCAGGAAGCCATCCGCCTGCAGGAGCAGGTTGCCATCGACCGGGAACGCATCCTCGGACCCGAGCACCCGGCCACCCTCACCGCCTGCGGCAACCTCGCCGCCTCATACAAGCAGGCGGGACGGACCCAGGAAGCCATCCGCCTGCAGGAGCAGGTTGCCATCGACCGGGAACGCATCCTCGGACCCGAGCACCCGGCCACCCTCACCGCCTGCGGCAACCTCGCCGCCTCATACAAGCAGGCGGGACGGACCCAGGAAGCCATCCGCCTGCAGGAGCAGGTTGCCATCGACCGGGAACGCATCCTCGGACCCGAGCACCCGGCCACCCTCAGCGCCCGCGGCAACCTCGCCCACTCCTACCAGCAGGCGGGACGGACCCAGGAAGCCATCCACCTCCAGGAGCAGGTCCTCAGTGACCACGAACACGTCCTCGGACCCGAGCACCCCGCCACCCTCACCGCCTGCGGCAACCTCGGCACCTCGTACCGACAGGCAGGACGTATTGAGGAGGCCACTCGCATCATGGAGCAGGCTGTCATCGACCGGGAACGCATCCTCGGACCCGAACACCCCCACACCCTCACCGCCCGTCGCAGCGTTGCTCTCTGTTACCGGTATACAGGACGTAGAGTCGAAGCCATCCGCATCCAGGAACAGGCCGTTGTCGACCATGAACGCGTTCTCGGACCCGAACACCCGGACACTCTGAGCGCCTGCGGCGATCTTGCCACCTCCTACCGGCAGGCAGGCCGTCTCGAAGAGGCCATCCACCTCCAGGAGCAGGTCCTGGCCAGCTTTGAACGCATCCTCGGACCCGAACATGAGAACGCCCTCACCGCCCGCCGCGATCTTGCCACCTCCTACCGGCGGGCTGGACGCGCCGAGGAGGCCATCCACCTCCAGGAGCAGGTCCTGGCCAGCTTCGAGCAAATCCTCGGACCCGAACACATCAGCGCCAAGACGATGCAGGCATTGTTGGGCGTATGGAGGGCACAGCAGAATGGGTGAGCAGCTCCTGGCCCGGCTCGAGGACCATCGCACCGAGCGCCCGGCCCATGCTTTGGACGGGCGGGTCGAGCACGGCGTGTGGGGCGGGATGACCGAGCGGGACAGGCGCACGCTACTGCGCCGCTGGCCCACCGTGACGCCCTGGCGGCAGCTGCTGGAAGCGGCCCGCAGCACGCACGACGCGGCGGGACAGGAACGAGAAGCCGGTACCGGATGAGTGAATGCGGCCCCTGTACGGGCTGCCGGGCGCTGCCGGCGTAGTCATGACGAGGCTCCTCACGCAGATGGCGCGGGACCGTCGCCGTGGCCTCGGCGACCAGGGTCCCCCCACGGGCCCGTGCATGTTCCGTACTGCTACGAGACAGCCTAGGCACACAGGACGCAGCCAAGGCTGACTTCCTCCTCAGATGGCGCGAGAGTGGCGTGTCTGATGGCTCATACCCCGCCCCCTCCCCGCATCTGGCAGCCAGTGCCGGCCAAGTCCGCGTTTCTTCCTGGACGGTGCTACTGCTCAAACGCCCGGGGGTGGCCGCGCTACAGGCGGACACCCCCTCGCTGCCCTCACCTTCCGAGCAGCTGTCCCCACGGACCCGTGGGGACAGCGCCGTTGACTCCGGCGGTGCGGGGTCTGGACCGGACGATCGAGTTCCTCGACCTGATCGGGGCGGGTCACAAGTTCGTGGCCGCGACGGGCCGGCTGGTCCCTCTGATGCGGGGCCGCGCCCCCTCGGAGGACGAACGCGCGACCGTGCAGACCAATATCGCTCGTGTGCTCGAGGATGGAAGCCCGCCCCGCCGGACTCCTCTCCGGCCAGCTCCTGCGCGCCACCGAGCTCTCCCCGGGCCAGGCACGCAGCGGGTCGGCGATGCCGCGGGACCAGATCAGCGACCAGGAATTGCCGCCGCTCGTGTGGTCGCGGCAGGACGGGTATCTGTTCACTGCCGACCCGGATCTGCTGCGCGCCTACGAGCTGGTGGTGGTGCGACAGCGGCTGGTGGGGCTGTTCGCGGACTACAGGCCGGGTCGGCGATCTCCCGGCGTGGGCGGTACGAGCTCCTCGCGCACCCTGTCGCCCTGATCGTGCTGGAACGCCTGACCACTCTCCCCTTCGCGCTGACCGGGCGGTGGGCGGACGAACTGCCCGCGCGGTGGCTGGAGGACCTCGCGTCCATCTGGGGCATGGCGGTGCGGTGGCCCAGGGGCGCGGTGCGGGCCGGGTCGGGGCAGACGGCGTGAGTGCCTGGCGGCCCCGTCCGGGAGGCCGTGGGGCTGATCTACTCCGGGACGGGTTGATGTCCAGCAGCGGCTCAAGGCGCCCCCAAACAGAAACCTCCCGGCGATGGGAGGCTTCTGGGGTTGCTCGCTTCTTCTATGCGGCGAAGCCGACGCTGGTGACGTATTCGTAGCTTCCCCAGTCCGAGCCGAGGTCGCCGATGATGTCGTCCCAGGCGTCTTCGAGTCCCCGGTGGTCGCCGGCTGCCCACGCTCCGACGAGCTTGTCCCAGCGGCGGACGTTCATGTCCCGGTGGGTGAGGACGCGCTTGTTGCGCTGCGCGACCCGTGACTGGTTGAGCGGGTGGATCTCGATACGGGTCCCGCGGCCGTCTTTGTTGAGGCGCTTGAGGAGATGCTTGGCCACGTTCTGGCGGCGCACAACCCGGTAGACGCGTTCGATTTTCTCCAGGCTCGCCCGGGAGGGCTTCTGCTTGCCTTCGAGCCAGGCTTTGAGGGTGCGGTCGGTGACGGTGAGGCCGGCGGCTTTCGCCGCCGCCCGGGCGTGGCCGGTGCGGGTGAGGTAGTTCAGGCGGGCTGTCCAGCCGCGTTTGGCGGTGACGGGGGTGGTGATGCCTCCGGCGAGTTTGTCGAGCTGGTCGGCGACCGCGTCTCCGCCCTTGATGCCGTCGGCGCCGTACTTGCCGAACTCGATGTTCTTCTCAGGCACTTACTCCCTCTCTCCAGTCGTGGTGTGGTCTTCGGTGGTGGTGCCGATGGTGTAGGTGTCCTTGACCTTGACCTCGGTGACGCCGCGGCCTTCGGGGAACACATGCCGCCAGTCGCCGATGACGTGGAGTTCGTCGGTGCCCATGGCGCGGACGACGTGCAGGCCCTCGGTGTGGGCCTTCCACGCCTTCATCCACAAGTTCGCGAACGCCTGGGAGCGGATCAGATGCATCCAGTCCTGGCGGTAGAGCTCGCGGTTGTAGTTCGACTCCCCCATCGTCGAGACAAGTTTCGAGTACATCGCCTTCACATACTCCAGGGTCACACTGTCGCCGTCCTCGATCGCCTGCGCGCGGGCGTCGGTGAGGGTGATCCGGAACTTCTCCAGGAGGTTCTCCGTCGAACCGGAGGTGTACGACTCGTGGATCTCCGGGGGCTCACACAGCTGGTGCTTCGGCCCGGAGAGGCGGAGCAGGAGACGCAGGGTGGGTTCGGTGACCCACAGGGGGCCGGGCTCGTCACGCTGGCCGATCGGGTTCGGCAGGACGTCGCTGTGGTTCCAGGTGGGTGGGGTGATCAGGTGGATTCCGGCGCGGCGGCGGTCGAAGTCGAAGCCGGTGGAGTGTTCCAGCTGGCCGATCGGCAGGTGTGTTTTCAGGGCGGAGAGGTAGGCGGCGTTCATGTCGAGCGCGGTCACCTCGTGCACGCCCGGAGGCGGTACTGCCCTTGTCCATTTCGGGCGGGCCTCCCACACCTGGTCGGCGCCCTTCGCCGTCTGCTTGCGGAGGACCTTCGGCAGGGCGGGGTGCGCGACGATGTCGTAGCGGGCGCCTTTTCGGGTCTCGTCGAGGAGGGCCATCGCGTCCGGGATCGCCTTCTTGATCAGGGCGGCGGTGGCTTCGTCGACATCGCCACCGTGCTCGGCGAGCGCGGCCCGGACAGCCTGGACGATGAGGACGCCGGGGCCGGACTCTTCCTGGAACGCCCGCCCACGCGGCGGCTTCACCGACGCCGGACGCGAGGCCGGGCGGCTCGTACGCACGGCGCGCTCCGAGACCGGCGGCGACGCCTGCGCAGCGGGAGCGCTCCCTGCCGGGGCGGGGGTGGCGTCGGCGGCTGGTCCCGGCTCGGCGGGAGCCACGGCAGGAGAAGCGGCGACGGGAGGGGTGGGAGTGGGGTGGCAGTCGGCGGGGTCGAGGTGCTGCGCGAAACCGTCCATCCGATGGGAGGCGGGATTCCCGCACAGCACACACGGCTCGGGCACCGCCAGGGCCTCGACGTCATCGGCCGGCTCGTCGTTCCCGGGGGCCAGGGCGGCGGCCTCGGAGGGCGTTTCCTCGGACGCGGGGTCGATGTCGACCAGGTCCACGCCGTCCTCGACGGCCGGGGGCTCGGTGGCGAACTTCGCCGCGAGGCCGTCGAGGAGGTACGCGTATTTCGTACGGATCTCACCCGAGGGGTCGCGGCCGGACTCCCAGCCGGACAGCGTGGACGGACTCACCCCGAGCGCTTTGGCGACCTGTGCCTTGGACAGGCGGGCGCGCTCGCGCAGCTCCCTGCGCACCCCGGGCTCGGGAAGTACGGCCTGCTCGATGACGGAGGACAGCAGCGAGTCGATCGCCTCGAAGTCGTGGTCGCTCACCGGCCGGCTCCCTTCACCCTCACGGTGCGCCGCCGGTCCGCGGGCAGCGCCTCGCACGCCCTCGTCGGCCCGTCGAGCAGGTCGAGGGGACGGACGCCGTAGTGGACAGCGAGGGTGTCCACATCGGCCAGCTGCCACGAAGCGGCACCGGACTGACGGCGCGAGACCTGTGTCTGCGTCAGCCCCAGGACCTCCGCGACCACCCGCTGCGAATCCCCTGTCGCCTGCATCAACGCCGCCACCGTCAACCGCAGCGACTCCTCCAAACCCATTCCCATGACCACACCCTACCAATAAATCATGCGCTAAACGCATGAAGACATGGCTTCCAGTCGACTCAACAGCTAGAACAAATCATTCCGATACGACACCCGACAGGGGCCCCGGAGCGCGACATACAGCCGACAACGGCCGACGCGAATGCCTTGTCGAGGACCTCTTTGTTCGCCGCTTCCGCGTCCGATCCAGCCGGCGTTCTTGCCGTCGTATTCCACGCCCGCCTGACCGGCCACGGCGGCACCGTGGCCGTGGCCCCGTTCACACCCAGCCGATCCCCGCACCCGGGTGTTCCCGAGGGGGGCTACCCGGTCACGGGAGTCTCCCAGCCTTCACGAGATCAGCCGGCGTTTGAACTCGAACTGGTCCTCCGCGCCCGGCGGCTGCGCGGAGATCTGGGCAGCTTCACCCCCTGACCCGCTTACCACATACTCGGAAGCGGTGGTTCACCGTCGGTCCCGGAGCTCCTTGTCCAGGAATCGGGTGATCGTGCCCATCACCTTCTGTGTGGTCCACTTCTTTCCGGCCTCGGGATTACCGAGGAAGGCCAGGTCGCCATGGTCGGCTCCCTTGATGACATAGCGCGTGCCCGGGACCCGCTTCGCCTTGAGGGCGTCGAGCATGATCAGTGACTGGCTGGGTGAGATGATGCGGTCGCTGTCGCCGTGGAGCAGGATGAAGGGTGGCGTTGACGGGCTGAGGTAGGTGGCGGGGTTGGCCGCCCGGTTCGCGGCGCGGTCCGTCAGGACGGTCTTGGTCGAGTTCGGTCCGAAGACATAGGCGTTGATGGAGCTGTTGGGCGCCATGTTGAGGGCCCTGGTCTCCGCGTCGAAGTCGTCGGCGGTCCTGGCGAGGTCATGGGTGCCGAACTGGTCGACAACGGCCTGGACGTCGCTGCTCCGGTCGAGGTGGTCGCCCTGTTCGAACTGTTCTCTGCCGTTGGTGGCGCCGGTCATGGCCGCCAGATAGCCGCCGGCCGACTGGCCCCAGACGGCCACCTTGTCGGTGCTGATGCCCAAGGCGTCGGCATGGGAGCGCAGATAGCGGATCGCCGACTTCACATCCGCTACGCCGTCCCGGTAGGTGGAGCCGGTCCTCGTGGTGCGGTACTCGATGCTCGCCACGGCGTAACCCTGCTCGGCCACATAGGTGCGCTGGTTGAGGTTGTTCGTCTTGTCCGCCATCAGGAATCCGCCGCCGGTGATGTAGACCACCAGGGGCTTCGGGCCCTTCGTCCGCGGGATCTGCAGATCCAGCCTCAGGTCGTGCCGCACGCCTCCGGCGGTGGGCGACGCGTACACGATGTTCTGATGCATGGTCACCTGGGTTTTCCCGCAGCGGATCTGTGGTCCGTCCGGAACGATGACCGTGCTGGATCGCGTACTGGCCGGTTTGACCGTCTTCGCGATCGGAACGGCGCCTTCGGGTGGCCCGCCGGGGGCGGCGGGGGACTTCGGGCAGTCGGCCGTCTTGGTCACGGCCGCGATCTCCAGGGCCTCGGTGGATGTCACGGGTCCGGCGGACGAGCATGCCGTCCCACCCAGACCGAGAAGTGTGATCCCGGCGATCACGCCTAACCTGCGATATGCAGCCATAGCGGCCCCTCCAGTAAGTGGAGAAGATATCTCCAGTTAATGACCGTAGCACCGCCGGGTCCGGAGTGCGAGCAACTCCGCGCCGACTCCTCAGCGTTGAGGGGCGTCTCCAAGGGAACGCTTGACCGCACCGGCCGGGATCCCCTCCAGCGGAGTCATCGCGAACCGCCCTGGATCGGCGGGACTATCCTGTGCCGCATGACGGAGAGTTCCCGGCAGAGCGATCCGGTGGAGGGCGGTCGCCCCCTGCGCCGAGACGCCGCCCTCAACCGCGAGCGCATCCTCCACGCGGCACGTGAGGTCTTCGGCCAACAGGGGCTGGGGGTCACGCTCGACGGCGTGGCCCGCCACGCGGGAGTCGGCGTAGGGACCGTCTATCGCCGCTTCCCCACCAAGGAAGCCCTGATCCAGGCCCTGTTCGCCCAGGACCTCCGGATACGCCAGGAAGCGGCCGACAGAGCCCTCGCACACCCCGACCCCTGGCAGGGCCTGGTCGACTTCCTGATGGAGATGGCCGCCGACCTCGCCGAGAACCGTGGCCTGTACGAAGTGCTCATGCTGGGCGCGCACACATCCGCCCCCATCGACTCGGCACGCGACGGCATGCTGCCCCTGCTCCAGGCCCTGATCCGCCGGGCCCGGGAAAGCGGGGATCTCCGCCCCGAGGTGACTCCCGCCGACATCCCCGTCATCCAGCACATGGTGTACGCCGCCGCCCAGTTCACCCACGGCCAGCAGCCGGACACCTGGCGCCGCTACCTCGAAATCCTCCTCAACGGTCTTCGTCGGCGCCCCGACGATCCTCCGCTGGAGACCCCGAGCCTCAGCGACGAGATGGTGGAACAGGCGATGGGCATCAGCAGGGCCGAGTAGACACCACCCCGGCACCCGGCCCCGGTGAGCCGGCAGCGGTCAAGGTGACGGCGGCGGCGTGGGCGTGGGCGTCGTACCAGCGCACATCTGGGACGCCTCCACGGTCGCTGCCCTGGACGCGATCGAATTGAAGTACGTCCAGCGCGGCAAGACGGTCGAGATCATCGGTCTGAAGACCCCTGTGCCGACCTCGACGGCGAGCTCACCGGGGCGGGCGTGGTGGGCGAGCCGGGCCGGCACCGACGCTGCGGGTTCAACGAGTCACACCCCGCCAGGTCGCGGCACCGGGTCGCGGCACTAACCTGCGGTGGTGACCGGAACCGAGCTGGATGAGTTGATCGTCGCTGACAGCGCGGCGCTGCGCGCGTGGCTGCTGGAGAATCACACCGCCTCTCCTGGCGTGTGGCTCGCCCTGACCAGGAAGGGCGGCTCCGTCACCACGCTGACCTGGCAGCAGGCGGTCGACGAGGCGCTGTGCTTCGGCTGGATCGACGGCCAGGCCCGCAAGCGGGACGAGGGGAGTTCCTGGAGGCGGCTCACCCCGCGCCGGCCCCGCAGTGTCTGGTCGCTGCGCAACGTCGCCAACGTGGCCCGGCTGGAGGCGGCCGGCCTGATGCTGCCCGCCGGCCGCGCCGCGGTGGACGCCGCGAAGGCCGACGGCCGGTGGGCGGCCGCCTACGCACCGTCATCGGAGGCGGAGGTGCCGGCCGACCTGCGAGCCGCGATCGCCGCCGACCCAGCGGCGCAGGCGATGTTCGAGGTGCTCACCAAGACCAACCGCTTCGCCCTCATCAACCGGGTCAATGCCGTCAAGCGGACCGAGACGCGCACCCGGAAGATCGCCGAGTACGTGGCGATGCTGGCCCGCCACGAGACGATCCACCCACAACGAGCCAAGCCGGCGGACCCGCCGACGCCGTGACCACCCCGACCACCACGCCGTACACCGGAGGCCCGGGCCCACGCCGCCCCGCCCGGCGCCGGGCCGGCTTCCCTGGGTGTGGCCCGTTGCCCGGTACCGGCGGTCTGTACGGCCGCGTCCCCGGGCAAAGCCATGTCAGCCTCGGCGGGGAGACCGAGCCGGCGGCGCGCCTCTGCGGTGGCCGCAACCGCTGACGCGAGCGCCCCGGCGGTCTCCGGGCCGATCCCGGACAACGCGGCAGTAAGGACGTCGATCGCGTCCAGCACGTCCTCGGCCGCCACCTCGCTCCAGGCCGTGGGGGGTGACGACATCCGCGAGATGACGGGCGCTCGCCACCGCCGTCTCGGCCCGCTGCTCGACTCCGGAACCCGGGTTCAACGACTCCAGTGGCGGATGATCGCCGCCTTCACGCTGATGTCGATCGAGCCTGTCACATCACTGTCCGGGTTGTTCGCACTCTCTCCGGCCGGGCTCGCGTTCTACCGTGCCTTCGGCAGCCCAGCCAGACTCCCGGCGCTCCTCGCTGTGACCGGCCGCCCGCCACACAGGTCGGCCGACCCTGTGCCGGGTGAACAGGGACAGGGTCGCAGTGGAAAACGGTCTCACCGGTGTCCAGGGCCGCACGGCGCGGATCCGGTCCTCCGATGCGCAGGGGCCGGGCCCGGATCGTGAGCAGCTCGGTGGTCAGGGAGGACACCGTCGTCCAGCTCCTCCGGCCGCCAGCCGGTGATGTCGGGCGGCAGTCCGTCCAGCGGCCCGCCCACGAGCGCGGCGTACGTCTGGTGCGGGAGCGGGCCGGGTGGGGATGGTCGGGCAGGCCCCGGCTCGGCCGCCGGGAGTACCCGGACGGCAGCACCGGCCGCGCCCGGGCGGTTCAGCCCGTGAGGGTGCTGAGCCAGTCGGTCAGCAGACGGTTGGTCTCCTCGGGGCGTTCCTGCTGGATCCAGTGGCCGCAGCCCTCTATGAGGTGGGAGGCGGCCAGGCCGGGGAGGGTGGTGGGGAAGGTGTCGATGGCGTCGGACATCCAGGTGATGGAGGCGTCCAGGGCGCCGCCGATGAACAGGGACGGCTGCTTGATCGGGGCGCCGCGGTGGGGGGCGAGGTCTTCCCAGTCGCGGTCCATGTTGCGGTAGCGGTTGAGAGCGCCGGTCAGACCCGTGCGCTCGAACTCTCCGGCGTAGACGTCGAGGTCGTCCTCGGTCAGCCAGGCCGGGAGGATGCCGGCGGGAAAGCGGTCGCGCAGCCGGCCGCCGCGGGCGACGAAGTGCGGGTCGGGCTCGCCCTGGGCGGGCATGGTGTCGGCGGACAGGGCGGCGTAGAAGCCCGCGAGCCAGCCCCGCACGTCGGGCTCGATCTCCGTCTCAGTGCGGCCGGGCTCCTGGAAGTAGGAGATGTAGAACTCCTGCTCGGGGCCGCCGAGCCGGCCGAAGAGGTCGGTGGGGCGGGGGCCGCCGGGTGGCGCGTACGGGACGCTCAGCAGGGCGACGGCCCGGAAGACCTCGGGGTGGAGCAGGGCGGAGGTGGCGGCGATGTTGGAGCCCCAGTCGTGGCCGACGACCACCGCGTTCTCCTCGCCGAGGGCGTGCACGAGGGCGACGTTGTCCTCCACCAGGTCCAGCATCCGGTAGGCGTCGGTCGCCGCGGGCTTGGAGGAGCGGCCGTAGCCGCGCACGTCGATCGCCACCGCCCGGTAGCCGGCCGCGGCGAGTGCGGGGAGCTGGCGGCGCCAGGAGTACCAGGACTCGGGGAAGCCGTGCACGAGCAGGACCAGCGGTCCGGTGCCCTGCTCGGCCAGGTGCAGACGTCCGGCCGGGGCCTCGACGGTGCGGTGACGGAGTGCGTCGGACGGCTCGGGCTGCATGGGAGCTTCTCCTCGGTTCGCGGGTGGACACAGGTACCCCCCGATCATGCGGCGCGGTGCCCGTCCGACGCGATTACTCTTGCCAGTCTGGCAAATGTGCAGGACAGGATGGTGGAGCGGCGCGTCCAGAAGGGGCGGAGCGGATGACAGGCGACGATATGACCGGCACGCCGGCGGCGATGGGCCCCCGGCTGCGGGCCGCGCGCGAGCAGCGCGGCTCCACGCTCACCGGCGTCAGCCGCGCGACCGGCATCTCCCCGAGCACGCTGTCGCGGATCGAGACCGGTCGGCGCAAGCCCACCCTGGAAGTGGTGTTGCGGTTGGCGAAGGAGTACGGCGTCTCCCTGGACGAGCTGGCCGGCACCGCCCCCGCCGCCGTTCCCCGCGCCTCCGCGCTCCAGCGTTTCGGCGACGACAAGGCGGTGCTGCCGCTGACCCGGTACGTCGGGGGCCTGCATGCCCACAAACACGTCCTGCCGGCCGTCCAGGAGCCGCCCGCGCGGCCCCGGCAGGTCTCCCACGACGGCTGGGAATGGCTGTGCGTCCTGTACGGGCGGCTGTGGCTCGCACTCGGCGATCAGGACCTCGTCCTGAGTGCCGGGGACGTCGCCGAGTTCGAAACCCGCGATCCCCACGGGGTCGCGAACGCCGGCCCCGGCGGCCCGGTCGAATACCTGATCATGTTCGGGCCACAGGGCGAGCGCCTGCGACCGCGGACCCCGCCCGCCCCCGGCCTCAGGGACCGGTAGCGAGGAGAGAGCGAACGGCCTGACGCCCTGGATATGTCCGGGGACGTCAGGCCTCTTCCTCGTAGTTGTGCCGGATCGCAGTGGTCAGGGCGAGGAATCGACCCATGGCCCCGTCTCGGTCGGCGCACTCTGGGAGTGGGCACCCTGGCGTCCGTACAGCCGCCCCTTGGAATCAATCATTCAGTCCACGGGTACGGACGCTCGTACGTGGTTCAGGTGCACGATCACATCGAAGGTACGCCCCAGTGATACGGGCAGCGGCTCGCTGGGATATCCGCCCGGCACGACGAAGGTGGGCCGGGCGGCGTCCAGCCAGCCGCCGACGGCCGGGGTGCGGCCCGCCTTGCGGAGGTCCACGTAGTAGTCGTGGTGGCGGACCTTGTCGAGGGTGTGCTCGTTGCTGCCGGGGGCGGCGAGGCCGGTGGAGAACACCTCGTACTGGCCGGTGTCCCTGTTCATCGCCCGGTACTCGCCGCTGTGGATGGTGGTGCCGATCGCCAGATACTCATGTCCGACCAGCTCCCGGAGGACGAGGATCCGGTTCCCGGTCTGCCGCTGCCACCACGCCGTGTTCTCCGCCATCGCCCGGTCGCGGTGCCGGTTGGACTCGGCCTCATCGGCCGGGCCGTTCCCCACGTACCCGTACACGGTCGTGACCTGCTGGATGACGCGGGCTTCCTGGAGCACCCACAGGTCCTTCGTGTCCGCCTGTTCGAGGAGCCGGTGGGCGGCTCGCGCGTCGGCGTCGACGGCCCTGCGTTCGGCGGCCGGTTTTCCGGCCAGGGCCCGCATCCGCTCCCCCATGCTGTGGGGCAGGGCGAGCAGGGCGGCGTAGCGCTTCCGCAGTTCGGGCAGCAGGGCCGGCTGGTGCTGGGCAGCCCAGGTGAAGATGCGCTCGTACTGTTCCCGGCCCACGTCGCCGATGTCGTTGCCCATGACGCGGATCTGCCGGTCGGGGGTGGCGGTGCGGTTGTGTTCACGCATCCAGGTGAACAGGGCGAGGAACTCCTCGTTGCGCCAGTCCTCGAAGCTGAACTGGAACTCGTCGCGCATGATCTGCCGCAAGTCGCCCTGGCCGGTGCGCACGTACGTGTCGAGGCGGACGCCTGCCGACCAGTGCAGTTCCAGAGAGAAGGTCCGGAAGCCGTTCTTCTGCACCAGGTGCTGGAAGAGGC
Organism: Streptomyces inusitatus; assembly: GCF_014651115.1. Classification (GTDB taxonomy): domain Bacteria; phylum Actinomycetota; class Actinomycetes; order Streptomycetales; family Streptomycetaceae; genus Streptomyces; species Streptomyces amakusaensis. Next base: position 15,124 of record NZ_BMWG01000031.1, read on the forward strand.
GGTGCTTGAGCTGGAAGAGTTCCTTGGAGCCGTGGGTGGCCTCGCCCACGCCGACGATGTTCACATCTTCGGCCATGTGGGAGAGAGCTGTCAGATCTCCGCCCGGGCCGCGGCCACGGCGACGGACGCCATCAGCCCTGCTCGTACTCGATCGGTCGTCATCCCCGGTCCTCCTCGTGGTTCCCTGTGCCGTCCCCGGTGTGCGAGGTGGCCATGACCCCGATGATCGCGCCGGCGGTGCCGGTCATCGCGGTGGCGCAGACCCCGGTGGCGCAGACCGCGGTGGCCAGGGTGACGGCCGGGTACCAGGCCGTGCGGTGCCTGGGGACGGCATCGGACGAGCGCGCTCGGACGGTGGTGATGCGGTGGAACACAGGGCTGTCCCCTTCAGTTGTGTGTGTACGGGATTCGAGCCGCCGGGCGTCCCCTCGCTTCCGGTGGCTCCGTCTTCATCCTGTATTCCGTGCGCACCATCGAAAAAGCGGCACCCTGGTCACCTTGCGCTAAATTCTGCTCATGTCAGTGATCGCCGTGCTTGTCGCCGACGGGGTGCCGGGCCATCAACTCACCACCCCGGGAATGGTGTTCACGGCCGTCACACCGGTTCTGCCCCAGGTCCCGTACGAAGTGCGGATCTGCTCGTCCGCCGAGTCCGTCACCACCGGCGAACCGCGGCTGGACCTCACGACTCCCTGGGGTCTGGACGCGCTCACCGACGCGGACACGGTCCTGGTGACTGGCCACGACGCCTTCCGTGAGCCGCCTCCGCCCGAGGTCGCCGCTGCCCTGCGCGCCTGTGCGAAACGGGGCTGCCGGATGGCCGCGATCGGCACAGAAACGTTCACCCTCGCCGCCACGGGTATCCTCGACGGCCGCCGGGCCACTACTGCCTGGCCGAATCTGCCGGAGCTCGCCGCGCTCCATCCGCGTGTCGAGATCGTGCCCATGGGCACGCCCTCGGTGGAGGACGGCCCCTAGCCGGCCGCGGTGAAAGCGTTCACCGGCCCAGGGTTCGACGGCTGCGCGAAGCGGATCAAGTCCTGTCTGATTGCCTACCTTCCCGAGCACCGACTTCTCGTCCGCTGGTGCTACGCGGAGAGCGAGGAAGTGTCGCTGACATCGTCCGGACGGGACTTAGCACCGCCGAGTGGGACGAAGGCCCTGTACGGCCCATTCTCCGCCGGGGCCGAGGCCGGGGCTGAAGCAGGTACCGAGTTCAGGGCTTCTGCTGCCGTCCTTCTTCTGGTCGCCATTCCAGGCGGGTCCAGACCGTGGTCGCCGCTGCGTAACGTCGTGGGCGATCTACTGGCGGCAGCGGGGCGTGGGCGGTCTCCGGGAAGGTGCTGCGGACATCTGCGAGGAGGTCGTGCCAGTCGGTTCCGTGGGCGATGGCGGCGGCATGGAGTGCGTCGAGCGCGGCCTGGAGCGGGTCGGGGACCGCGGCGCCGGTCAGCGCGGGGAGGTCCACCATCGCGGACACATTGCCTGCGATCCGGTGGCGTCACCGGGGCCGGCGAGTTCGAGGATGGGCTTCATGGCAAGCGTTGGGGGTGTATTCGGGCCCGGAGAGGCCTGCGTTTGGGGCAGAGGCTTTCAGGGACGGTGGTCGCGGTCCCGAGTCCGGGCGCGCGGCGGGGATCTTCGTTGACATCGGTTTCCCGGTTGGAGGTTTCGTAGATGCGCTGCTGCTTCCATCCACCGCGGAGCGCCGGCCTGCGGTAGGGATCGTGACGGAGTTCGAGGTCTGGTGGGCCGATGAGCGGCCGCAGGTGCGGCTCAAACCAGTAGAGCGTCAGTTCTCGTCCGCTCCGGGGCCTGTCGCTGCTCCTGGTAGGCTCGTCGATCTCGATCCGCAGCCTCGGTTCTGCGGCCACGCGGCACGGCAGAGGCCGTCCGGTGTCCGGGCCAGGTGCAAGATCCACGCTGACGCGTTGAAAGGTCTTGCTGTGAAAAGGTTCGCGCAGAATGAGATGGCACCGAAAACCGAAGGCGTCTATCTGCTGACCGTCGTCAGCCCGCGCAAGGACGAGGGCAACAGTCCGACCGGGATCGTCGGCCGGTGCCTGGCACGACAACTGCTCACCAGGGGCCGGCGCGTGCGGGTGATCGCCGAGCCGGACCAGTGCGACGGCTGGCCCGAGACGGTCGAAGTCGTCGAAGGATCCATCACCCGGCCGCTGGAGTGCGGCCGCGCCTTCGACGGTGTCGAGGCCGTGTTCCTCGCAGGCGCCCATCCGGCCACGGTCCAGGACGCCCTGACCCTGGCGCGGAACGCCGCCGCGAGGAAGATCGTCCTGTTGTCGTCCCACGGGCCGGAGTACGAGGAGGCGAATCCGCCGGAGACCTGGTTCTGGCTGGCGATCGAGAAGGCGGTGGAGGGCTCGGGCATCGCCTGGGCGCACATCCGGCCGTCAGCTGTGATGGGTGCCGTCATCGAGGGGACCTACCCGGCGACAGGGTCGGACTGGCCCGACACCGTCCGCGCCGGCGGGATGGTCCGTGAGGCTTTCCTCGATCAGGGCCACTACCCCTTCATCCACGAGGAGGACCTCGCAGCCGTAGCGGCTGCGGCCCTGATCGGCGACGACTTCACCGGGACGGTCATCGAGGCGGTGGGCCCGCCGCTGAGCACACGTTCGCGCGTACGGAGCATCGCCGCCGCGCTCGGCCGCGACATCGATACCGTCCAGCTCGCACCGGACGAGAGCCGGGAGATCTGGCGACACCTCGGCTGGCCCGACGGCGCGATCGAGGTGACGCTGTACGCCCTCGAAGAGTACGGTGCCCGATTCGCCGAACTCGCTCGGTGGACAGCCGACCAGCGGCCGTCCGTGCAGGACATCACCGGCCGTTCGCCGCGCACCTATGACGACTGGGTCATCGAGAACATCGACTCGTTTCGCTGACTCCGGCAAGCCGTAGTGTCCGCCTGCCGGGGCCTTCGGGCCTGGTCGGCTCCTCGCGAAGCTTCGGCGGGTCAGCGGGTCACATGTCATTCTCCGCCGTCACCTGAGGGACTGGCAGGGGTTCGCTCTCCGTGCCAGTCCCCCGTGGGGCGGAAACATCCGGGGCGGCCGAGCCGGCCCGGTGGAACGGCTGGTTCTATACGGTCAGTTCTTCGGATTCGGGCAGATGTCGAGGGTCAGCAGCGATCCGCCGTGGTCCTCGTCGTCCGTGCCCACGATTCCGGGGCCGCCGTTGCCGGGGCAGGCGACCGCCTCGATCTTGCGGTTGTCCACCTCCTTGCTGAAGGACGCGAGCGCGGTGAGCCGGTCCTTGGGCAGCAGTTGCAGCCCGATTCTCCCCGCGGTGTCGGACGTCACCTTCCCGGCACGGTAGACGGCCGAGGCGAACGGGCCGGAGTTGATGTTCGGGTCCGATGCCGCGGTCAGGAGTACCGTCCCGTCCTCGTGGATCTTGATGTCGCTGGCGTGGCGTACTTCCTGTCCGTCGACGGGCAGCGGGTCGGGAACACTGAACAGCACCGGCCCGGACGCCGGGCCGAACGCCCCGCTGTTCGGGTCGTACACGGCGGCGCGCACCTTCGCGGGCTGGGCATCGCTCGAACCCCTGGTCGCCCAGACGGCGACGGTCCGGCCGTGCTGACGGGTCAGCGCGAAGCTCTCGTAGTTGTCACCGGGGGCACGGCCGGGGACGGGGGAGCTTCCCCACACCATGGCCGCGTCCGGGTCGAGGGTGAAGTGGTAGGCCGTGCCGTCGCTGGACAGCGCCACGAAGTCACCCGGCTGTCCGGGCACCGCGTCGACCGCTTCGAGGTCTTTCGGCTCCTCCAGGCCCCGCCAGGGGAGTTCTCTCACCACCGGAGGGCTCGCGTGCCGGTACCGCACGGTGGCGACCCGGTTCTCGCCGGGCTTCTTGTTGTCCCGCACCATCACGAGGTCGACCGGCTCTCCCTCGTTCGCACCATTCTCAATCACCGCGAGCCCGCTGACGCCACCGGTTATCCCGGTGCCGACCTGTTGCCACTCCCGGGCCGCGGACGGGTCGGCGGCCTGCGCGGCGGGCGCGGCGGAAACAGCGATGCTGGAGAGAGCGACGGCCACAACGGCCCAGTTTCGACTCATCATGGGCGGGGACGTTAGCGCAAGATCCAACTTGCTCGAACACCAACCTCCGCTCAGTCCAGAACAGCAGCTCATCGGCATCACTGTCGTCCCGCACACCGAGCGTGGTTCGCTCCGACAAGCGTCATGGTGAGCTGCGGAGCCCGCTATTCCTGCTGCTCTGGCAGCCACCGGGTTCAGAAGCTGGCACTGAGCGTCGCAGCAGTCGCATCGTTCTCGGGGCCGAGCAGGACCACATCGTGGCAGGACAGCCTGTCCGTCGAGCGCGCATGTCCGACGCAGCCGCTCAACGTCGATCCGAACGCTCGGGCCGTACTCGCTCATCGGCGAGTACGGCTTGATGAGTTCCTACTGGTCGTTGCTCACGGCCTCACACAGGCTCTCGTGTCTCGATGACCCAGCTGCCCCGGGCCTGGATCTGGTAGACACCGGGCCCCGGCAGGTGGAGCGGCAGGTCGGCGTCGCCCTTGCCCCGGGCTGCCTCGGCTCGCACGGCGAGGTCGTCGTCCAGGGCAAGCAGCCGTACGTCGCCGCGCCCGCGGTGCCGCAGCAGGGCCGGGCCGCCCGGGCCCGCGTACCGTACGAGGTCTCCGCCGCGTCCGTGGATTCGCTCGGTGAACTCCGGTACGGCGTCGACGGGTTCGGCCCAGGCCTCCCACTCGGCCCGCGCTGTGCCCCGGAGCTCCATCTGGAACCGGGCCACTTCACGGTTACCCGAGCATGGCAGCGGTACCCGGGCGTACACCGGATCGGAGCCGTCGCCCAGCGTATGGCCATGCGCTGCGCGCCGCGGAGCAGCAGGACGACGGTCAGCCGCTCGGCGCTGTCGCTCCGCACCAACAGGACTGCGGGCCTCCCCACCGCCGGCAGCCGCACCCGCGCGGTCCCAGGGCCTTTCCCGTAAGCCCGTTCGCCCGCCTCAGGCTGGGCAGCGGCCCCTGGCCCCGGCTGCCGGAGCGCGGCTCCGGACCTCACTCGCCGGGGAGTCCCTGCTCCTCCCGCGCCGTGCCGCTCCTCCAGCCGCACCCCGCATGCCGCGCACACCGCGACATTGCGGGTGGCCCCGTCCGCCGGATGCCAGGGCAGTTCGCGCACGGCCCGCCCGTGCCGGGCGTCGAAAAAGCACAGCGGCAGCCGACGGGGCAGCGGCAGCCCCGCCAGCCGAGCATCGAGGCAGGCCAGTGCGTGCCACCCGTCGTCAAGTGCCCGCAGCACATCGAGGGCGTCCTCTTCCCTCGGCCATACGAGCCCCCCTTCAGGATGAATCGTAAGCTGGGGCAAGACCCGGGCATCGGCGGGCCGGGCCGGGCGCACGATGAGATCTGTGCCCATGGGGGCGAGCTTCGGTGCTGCGGCACCGTGAGGCAAGCCGTTTTCTCCGCCCTTCGCGGAGGCGGACGACAAGGTCCGTCATGGTGCTCACTCTGTTCGGCCCTCTTCACCGCCTCCGATGAACCGCGGGGGCTGATGGGCCATCCTCCTGTTCGGTACGGCCGTCGTGGCCGTGCGAAACCGTGGGAAACGGACAGGGGGAGACGTGGTCCTGGTGCTGCTCGGTGTTCTGGTGCTCGCCGTCTTCGGGTGTGCGTGTGTGGTGTGGTCCCGGCGTGGTGGGCCGCCTTGGGCCGGGAAGGTCGCGACGGGGACCCTGGCCGCCGGGGCGGTGGTCCGTGCGCTCGGGAAGAATCGGGGCGGGGGCCGGGGCGGCGACGGTGGCGATTAGTGCCCCGGTCGCGGCCTGTCATCGGGTACACCAGTTTCCGCGTCGTGGTCGTCATGCTGTTCGCCGGGTCCGTACTGACGTGGTGATGTTCCACGGTCCGTATCGGATAATCGACCGGCTCTGCGCGGCAGGACAAGCAGTGAGGCTGGGGCATGCGGGCGAATCCGGGTTCAGGGGCACGGAGCGGGCGGCGGGTGGTCGTGGTCGGGGGTGGTCCCGCTGGGCTGACCGCGGCGATGGAGTTGGCCGAGCGTGGTTTCGAGGTGACGGTGGTGGAGGCCGGGGCGCTGGGCGGGAAGGCGCGCAGTATTCCGGTTCTTGGTACCGGTCGGGACGGGCGGAGTGATCTGCCGGGTGAGCACGGCTTCCGTTTCTTCCCCGGGTTCTATCGGAACGTGACTGAGACGATGGCGCGCATCCCGGCCCGCGGTGGTTCTGTGGCCGATCGTTTGGTGGCGACCACGGAGGTGCTGTACGCGCGTGACGGGGAGCGCGTAGAGGTGGGGCAGCCGTCGGAGGATGCCGTCCTCGGCCCGGTCCGGACCCGGGGCCAGGGCCAGGGCCAGGGCCAGGGCCAGGGCCAGGGCCAGGGCCAGGGCCAGGGCGACGGGGTAGGACTTCTTGCTGGTCGACAGGTCGGCGGCGGCCGGCTTGCCGGTGACGGCCGGGTCGCCCCAGATGCCGAGGATGTCGTCGACGATCTGGAAGGCGATGCCGAGCTGTTCCCCGAAGGCGGCGAGGTCCGCGGCTGCGGCCGGGACCGCCCCCAGCGCGCACGCGCAGGCGAACAACGAGCCGGTCTTGTCGGCGTGCACACGCAATATGGTGGCGGTGCCGGGGCTCGGCTCGCGTTCCAGAGCGAGGTCGAGGGCCTGGCCCTGGGCGAGCCGTACGAGCGCGTCGCCGAGCGCGGCGGCGGCCCGCGCGGGGGCGCGCAGCGCCTCGGGATCCCGGGGCGTCGGGAGGCCGCAGGAGCCTGTGGTCACGACGTCTTCGACATCGGTCGGGACGGTGTCGAAGAGCAGCTCGACGGCGTGGGGGGTGAGTGCGCGGACAGCCTCCTCGACGGCGTCGGGGCCGAAGACGCGCCAGGCCGCCGGTCGGCCCCGGCGCACCTCGTCCCCGTCCATCACATCGTCGTGGAGGAGCGAGAGCGTGTGCAGCATCTCGACGGCGGCGGCCCCGGCCGACAGCAGGGAGTCGGCGCCGGGACGGCCGGTGGCGCGGGCGGAGGCGAATACGAGCGCCGCCCGCAGGCCCTTGCCCCTGCCGCGCCCGTCGTCCGGAAGGGGCCGCGCCCGGGCGTCCCACAGCCCCCACTGGTAGGCCAGCACTCTGGCATGGAGCGGGTGGACCCGCTCCAGAAGGGGGGCGATCACCGCGTCCGTACGGTGCCGTGCCCGTGAGAGGAGGCGCAGGACATGCGCGGGCGGGGCGGAAGGCGGGATGCTCACGAGTCCTCCGGGACAACCGGGCAGCGGGGGTGGCCATCGACTCGGTGGCCGTGGCTCCGATGCCGCCGGTGGGCCGGTCGAGGGCGCTCTCGTGCGATCAGGTCCGTATGCCGGGCAGGGTGTATCCCTCCGCCTCGTCCCACGGGACGTCGAGGTCGTCCATGTGCACGCGCCATTCGGCGTCCGGTATGGCCCGGCGCAACTCCGACACGGAATCGAGCAGATGGGCGATCACCGGCATCAGACGAGTGGGATCGAACGGCATCTTGGTGGACCCGGCGACGATCTGCCGCGGTTCGTCCGCGTCCTGGTCGCCCTGGTCGTACACGTACAGGCTTTCCTCGTCCTCGTACGGGAACGACGCCATGCGCACGGCGACGATACGTGCGACGGAGGCCGACTCGGTCTCGGTCAGAGGTGTCGTGCGGTACGCGCTGTAGTAGAGAGAAACGCTCATGCCCAAAGCGTATGACGCGGGTCTGACAAGGCGTCGTTCTCCAGCAGGGCCGCCTGCCCGGGCCGTGGACCGTCCGGAATTCGCGGGTGGCCTGGGCTTCGGTCTCCGCGATCGCGGTGGGTTTCACCCGGGCCAGGCCGGTGAAAGGGCGTTCCGCGTCGCGGATCATCACCAGTGTTCCGGTCAGCAGGGCGGTGATCACCAGCAGTGCCACGAGCTGGGGCCGGTTGCCGGTGCGCGGCAGGCAGAGTCCGAGCGCGATGCTGGTGGCCGCGAGGCTCACCAGCATGTAGAGCGCTTGCCGTCCGCGTCGACGAGCATCTCGAACGACGGGCCGGCGTCCAGTTCCTTGAGCGCGAGCCGGAAGTCGGTGCTCCAGACGCTGGACGCCGGGGAGCTGTGCCCCCGGTGCGAAATCGGCCACCTCGTAGGGATCGCTGACGCTCAGTCCCTCGTTGTCCTCGCCGACCGCCGTGCGGTGCAGCAGCCCCGAACCTGGCAGACACCCGCCCGCCCGGTCTTCATGGAGCGCAGGCGTTCACCGGCGGTTCACCGGTCCGGCCCAAGCCGCCTTGTCAGCGCCGCCACAGCCGGTCGGCGGGTGAATCAGGGCGATGTCGCGGACGGCGGCGGATCCGTCGGCACGGCCGGGCGGTCCCGCTCGCCCGGGATCGCGCGTTCTCCCCGTTCCCAGGTCAGCCGGACGGTGAAGTTTCCCTCGGCGGCCGTCTTGGCGATGATCGCGCCGGCCTCGGCGTTGATCTTCACTCCGAGTTCGACCTCGACCGTGTCCGGCGGGCTGGGCATGGTGGTCATCCGGTCCAGCAGCAGGGCGGCGGCCGCCCGTACCTGATCGAGGCTCTCGGCCAGCGACCGCGCGGCCGTACCCGCGATCTCGCCGGGCCGGGCGGCGCGTACGATCCCGGAGCTGCCGGACGGCACCTCCACCGCCACCCGTTCGCCCTCGCGGTCCGGGGCCAGCGGAACCCAGATGAGCTGTGCGTTGTCAGCCACGGGTTTTCTTCCTTCCTTCGCACAGAGGTCCCCGGTAGGCACCGGGCGGCACGTTCTCGTTCACCGCGGGCGGCAGCGTCTCGTCTCCGAGGATCCGGCACAGCTTTGCCATCCACCCTCTCGCTCTGTCGGCGGAGGGCGCCTTGACGGGCTTCTCCTCGCGGTCGGGGAGCCGGGCGAGCGGATCGCCCTCGTCCGGCCCGACCACGGCGAACGCGCCCATCGATTCCAGTACCACGGAAGTCCTGTCGGCCGGTCCGGTCAGATCCAGGCTCGTCCAGATGTTCCCTTGGCCGATGATTCGGACGGGGCCTTCGCCCGATGCGTCCGGGAGCGGCAGCTTCCCGTTCGCCAGGTAGTAGGCCAGCGGTTTCGTCCCGGGGGTCCGCAGCGAGATCCCGGTGATCGTGATCTGCTGCGTGCTGCGTTCCTGGTGCAGGATTCTTCCGTCGTCGAGGTCGCGGACGGTGATGCGGTGGGACGGCGACAGCCCATTCTTGAGACCGGTGTCCGTCTCGACGAGCGCCAGCCGGGTGAGGTCCGGGCTCATGTCCAGGTGCACCGGCTTGTCCCCGGTGCTCCGCCGGCGCATCAGCTCCCGGCCGACGGGTTTCGCCCCGGTCAGGTCCCAGGACTTCACCACCGTGGTCGTCTCCCCCGACAACTCGGCCTCGACGGCCAGGGTGAGCAGCCGGTCGCCCCCGTCCGTCGGCCACAGCCGCTCGACGGGGTCCGGAAGGCCGGGCATGACTTTTCTGATACGTCCGTCAGCCGTGTTCCAGAGCACCAGTCTGCCGCCCTGCCCGAACAGACCGGTCTGTCCGAGCAGGACCTTGGAATCCTGGTCGAAGGCGAGCCGGGCGTACTGGGTCGGCAGCCGCGCTCCGGGAATGTCGGGGAAGGTCGGCGGATCGAGTCCTGGGATCTCCGGCCCCGTGTCGATCTCCTTGGGGAACGGGTCGTCGCCCCGAGGAGCTTCCAGATCCTGGATCCGGCCGGTGGCGACCGTGAGCAGCCGGGCGGCCGTCCGCTTCGGGTCCGATGGCTTCGTGACGTCGGGGGAGACGTCCGCCGAGTCCGCCAGTGCCACCATCGTGCCGTCTCCACTGACCGCCGTGACATCCCCCTCGCGCTGTGTCTCCACCCGTTCGACCCCCGCAGCGGCCCTGCGCAGGACCACGAGTTCGCCGTCGCCGGTCCGCGCGGCGACCACCTTCGCCTCCCGGTCGGTGACGGTCTCGACAGGTGTGCTCATCAGTTGCAGCACGGTGCTGGTGGTGCCCTTGTACCGGGGGGCGAGCAGGTCGGCGAACCCGAACCGGGCGTACATCTCCCCGAGTCTCTCCCGGGTGCGCGGAGTGTCCTGGGTGCGGTAGGCGCGCAGGGCGAGCAGCAGCGAGGTGTACGACATGCCGAAGTCGGCCGAGTTTCCGCCCGCGTCGGCGTCATGGGACTGCTGGATCAGCACGTCGGACGCCTCGGTGGCCACCTGTCGGCCGACGTCCTCGCGCCAGGCCCAGTTGCCGAGTCCCGCGAGCAGGGCGAGGGCGACGACCACGGCGATGAGCCCGGTCAGACGCCGCCGGGCGCCGTGCTCGCTCGCCCTGGTGAACGCCTCTTCGGCGGGGCGCAGTTCTCCGGTACGAGCGGTGCGCCAGCGGCGGGCGTCGCGGAGGTCCTGTCCGCGCAGGAGCCGTCGCCCGGGGCGGTCGTCGCCGGACCACAGGGCGATACGGCGGCGCAGTCCTTCCTGCCACATGCGGAAGTCGCGGTCCTCGGCCACATAGGAGCGCAGCCGGTCCCAATGGGTCAGCAGCGTCTCATGGGCCAGCTCGACGGTCTCCTCGGGCGGTCCGGAGTCCGGTCTGTAGTCCTCGCCCGGGACGAGCAGGCGGGTGGTCATCAGCCGCTGGGCCAGTCGCCATTGTTCGGGGTGGAGTTCGGAGCGGGCCAGTGTGCGGCGGGTGGGCGCGATGCCGTCGTCGCCGGGGTGGACGAGCTGGACCAGCAGGGCGCGGGCCGCCCGCTGCTCGGTCTCGGTGAGGGCTCCTGCCCACACCTGTTCGGCGTGGGTGACCAGTGCGTCGTGGACCCGTCCGAGGGACTCGTACGCGGTGTGGCCGATACGCCCCTGCCGCTGGCGTTCCCACAGTTTGGTCAGGGTGAACTCCAGCAGCGGCAGGCGGCCCGGGTCGCTGCCGACGTCACTGAGGATGCGGTCGGCCAGTCCGGGTTCGTAGGCGACGCCCGTGCCTGTCAGCGGCAGCTCGACCGCGGCTCGCAGTTCGGTGTCGGACATCGCGCCCACCGTGAAGAGCCGTTCGCCGGAGAACAGGGGGGCGAGGCCCGGGTGGGCGAGGGCGGGACCGAGGAAATCGGCGCGCAGGGTGGTGACGAGCCGCATCCGGGAGCCGGCCCGCAGGCAGTACGCCAACGCGGCCGCGAAGGAGTCCAGTTCGCCAAGGGCGTCGGCATCGGTGCCGATGAGGGCCTCCTCGAACTGGTCGGCGACCACGAGGAGCTGTTCCCTGCCCTGCCGGGCGAGCAGCCGTTCCACCACCGCGGGGAGCATTCCTTCCCGTAACAGCGCGGCCAGGGAGGGGAGTTCGGCGAGTCGGGCGGTTTCCGTCAGATCGGGTTCCAGGCGGGGCAGCAGGGCGAGCGCGAGAGCGTCCAGCGGGGCGCGTCCGAGTCGTCCGGGGCGGAAGACGATGATCTCCAGCTCGGTACGCTCGCGCAGCCGGGGCAGCACACCGGCGTGCAGGAGAGAGGATTTGCCGCAGCCCGACGGTCCGACGAGGCTGGTCACCGGGGCGTGGGCGAGCAGGTCGGAAACGCGGTCGGCGGGTTCGGCTCGGCCGTGGAAGAGGTCCGCGTCCTGCTCCCCGAAGGGCTCCAGGGAGCGGAAGGGGCAGGCGGGCAGAGCGCTGACGGCCAGTGCCGACCAGCTCTCGCGCAGGGTCCGGACCGGAATCAGATAGGCGGTACGCACGCCCGCCCCCGTGTCGGCGGCGACCACCATGCCGACGACGCCGCCCTCGGCGACGTCCCAGACCGGGGCCCCGGAGAAGCCCTGCTCCACCCGGTGTTCGCTGGCGGGGTCGGTGTCGTACTGGAGCCAGCCGGCGCCCGTCGCGCCGCGCAGCCAGCCGACGCTCCAGGCGCCGTCGTCGTAGCCGTGCGGAAAGCCGAAGGCGCGTACCCGGCGGTCGGGGCCTGCCGCGTCCTGGACGAGGCGGGCCACGGGGGCCTTCGCGGGCGGATCGGCGAGGAGTTCCAGAACGGCGATGTCGCCGGAGCCGTCGGGCCGGAGCGGTGTCCACGCGGCGACCCGCGCGGGCACCCGGGTGCCGCGCCCTGCGAGCGGGAAGTCGATCCATAATCGGCTTCCGGGGGATTCGCGGGTGTCCGACGGCAGACCGAGTGCCGCGGCCACCACGTGCGCGCAGGTGATGACCTCGCGCCGCCCGACGCGGAACCCGGCCCCTTCGGGTCTTCCGTCGGCGCTCAGGATCCGTGCCACCGAGGCATCGCTGGACGCTGCGCTTCCCGGTTCCATGGTGTCCACCCCCGTGCACCGGTTCCGTGTGGAGGCGCTGAGCATATCCAGGTGCCGGCGGATGTCCAGGGGGGATCCGGACGCGTACGCGGCCCCCTGGTCCGGGTGGGGGCCGAGCGCGTCGCCGTCGTATCGAGCCCTGTGGATCGCGGTCGGGACGGGCCTCGGTGGGGCTTCTCCACCCGAAAAGGGGTAGATCCGGAAAACCGGCCCGTCCGAGTGCCGATATCGGCAGGATGGGGACATGGAGCAGAGAGATCTCGGTCCGGGCCGGATGCGGCCGATGGCAGTGCGAGTCCCGGTCGAGCTGGTGGAGGCTGTCGTGGAAGCCGATGCGAGCGATGCCGCGGCGCGCTACAGCGATCTGGCCTTACGCGGCCCGAGGTTCGGTGTGGTCGCGCAGGCCCCCGGAGAGCTGTCCCGGTGGCAGGTGGTGGTCGCGGTGACGGATGGGGCCCCGCAGATGGCGCGCGACAATTTGAATTCGCTGCTGTGGTTCCGGGCGAAGGACGAGACCGAGGACCGGGAGGAGCGGCGGTCGCTGCTGGCGGCGGTCGCACGGCTGGAGCGTGAACCCGTGGACGAGGTGGCGGCGGCCGGCACCCGCTACCGGATCGTGCGCGCCGAGGAGTACACCGTCACGGGCCCCTTCGGCATGGAACCGCCGCGTCCGACCGATCCCGAGCCTCTCGTGCCGAGCTGGGCCATGTCGGAGCGGGAACCGCGAGTCGACGACGGTGTGGTTCTGGACCCCGACGCACCGGTCACCCCGACCCAGGCCGCGGAGCGGCTGGCGATGCTCGATCTGCACTACACCGGCGACCGGTTCCCCGCCCCGGTGAGGGAGGAGTCACGCCGGGCGCTGGACACTCACCCGGATGTCCTGCTGCTGCCCGCGACGTTCACGCTGGTGGAACGCACCGACAGCGGATGGCGGCCGATCAGCGGCCCGCATGCCACCGCGCACGCGGCCCGCAGATCGCTGGACTTCGCCCTGACCTGGACCTGGCCGCGGAAGCAGGGGGTGCTCCCCGCCGACGCGAGTGCGCCCCTCGGTTTCTCCGCCGTGGCGGTCGACGGGGACCGCGACGCTTCGACGCCGGAACTGGCCCCGTATGTCGAGGCCGCCCGCGAACTGCGGGGCGGCCGTCTGGTCAACCGGCTGGAGTTCCAGGGCGCTTTGTACGAGATCGGCCGTACCCGTCGACTGCTGCGCTGGGGCCCCGACGGGCCCGAGGGGCCGCGGCCGAGCGATGTCGACGAGTACGAGCCCACCCGTATGCATCCACCGCTCAGCGAGGACGGTGTCATCCTCCCCGAGGACTGAGACCGAGGTCCGCTTCGGCGTCGGCCCGGCCGGGCCGACCGGGCCTGCGGCGTGTCGTGGAGGTACCGGGTGGCGTCCTCGCGGGGAGGGTCCGCCGCCGCCCGGTACCGGGAGCCGGAGCCTCCCTCGTACGGTAATCGCAGGATTACATGTGGGGCTCCCCCGGGACCGCCGAACCGTATGCTCGTCATGTGGCTTCCACTCATGAATCGCCTGAATCGCCTACCGCCGACAACCGTCAATCGGCCCCGACATCACCCGAACGCCGCAAGCTGCTGCGCGCCGCGATCACCGGAACCGCCGTCGCCACCGGCGTCTGGGCCCTCAGCGGCCCGGCCGCGGCGGCCGGCTCACGGACGCCCGACAGGCCGCGGCCCGCCACCCCCGAAGCGGCCCTTCGGGAGCTGAACGCGGGCAACCAGCGCTGGCGCACCTTCCATGAGCAGCACCCTCACGAGACGCATACGGTCCGGCGCGAAGTGGTGTCCGGGCAGCACCCGTTCGCGGTCATCCTCGGCTGTGTCGACTCCCGGGTTCCGCCGGAGCTGGTCTTCGACCAGGGGCTGGGTGATCTGATGACCGTGCGCACGGCGGGTGAGGTCCTGGACGAGTCGGTCCTGGGAAGCGTGGCGTACGGAGTACTCGAACTGGACATCCCGCTCGTCGTGGTGCTCGGGCACCAGTCGTGCGGTGCGGTGGCCGCGGCCGTACGAGCGAATGAGACGGGCGAGGAGTTGCCCGCCCATATCCAGTTCATCGCCGACCAGATCAAACCCGTCATCGACCACTCCGTCGAAGGGGACGCGCGGATCGACGCGACGATCTCCGCCCAGGTACGCCGTGTGCGCTCCAGGCTCGCGGCGGAGCCCGATCTCGCGGCGAGGATCGCGTCGGGGCGGCTGGCGATCGTCGGAGCCCGGTACGAGCTGACCAGCCAGCTCGTCCACGAGGTCGTCTGACCGGACTCCACGGGAACACCGAACAGCGCCGACCCGGACGCCGGCGAAGCCGTCCACGTCAGAGGCTCCAGTCGTGTGTCGAGGCCGTTGTGCCGTACCCGGGCGATCTCGCCGTCGGTGAAGAAGACTTCGCCGCTGAAGGGGTCGGCGACGGCTGCCACGCCGTCGCGCAGTGCGACGTTGCACCACGTCGGCGCCGCCATGTGCCGCGGCTGTCGCGACCTCGACGTCGTCGAGGCCCGGGGATGGATTGGTCATGCCGCGCAGGGCACCCGGTGGCGGTTTCCGTATTCGGTGGTGGCGTCCGCCGCGGAACGCGTGGAGTGGCTACCCGATCTTCCGCACCTGAGTGGTGTCCGCGTCGAGGGGCGTGCCGTCGGCGGCGGTCGGAGCGATCTCCGGTACGGGGGTGCCGTGCCGGTCGACGAGGGTGGAGTGGGTCTCGCCGGGGGCGAAGGCATGGCGTTCTCCCCACTGCCGCAGGGTGAGGACGACGGGGAAGAGGTCGCGGCCGGCGTCGGTGAGCACGTATTCCTGGCGGCGGCCCGACGGTGCGGTGCGCTGGGCGAGGAGTTCGTGAGCGGTGAGCTTGCGGAGGCGGTCGGTGAGGATGTTGCGGGCGATGCCGGTGCGTCGCTGGAACTCGGTGAACGACCGCGCGCCGTCCATCGCGTCCCGGATGAGGAGCAGGGTCCATCTGTCGCCGACGAGGTCGAGCGTGCGGGCGACGGGACAGTGGGGGTCGGTCCAGTCGTGGTCCGGGGCGTGAGCGGTCGTGCCCGGCATGACACCTCCCGATGAGTTGCGGATTGAAACCATTATGCCGTACGGTCAAAACGGTTGCAATTTGCTACTTTCTTGGGGGCGCGATGGACATGTGGCGGCGGCTGCTGCTCGCGGTGGTGTGCGGTGTGGCGGTGGCGAGCGTCTATGCCGCGCAGCCGGTTCTGGAGCCGATGGGACGCGATCTCGGTGTACCGGCGGAACTCACCGGGTGGATCGTGGCGACCAGCCAGATCGGCTATCTGGTGGGACTGGTGCTGCTGGTGCCGCTCGGTGACGCGGTCGAGCGGCGGCGGCTCATCGCCGTGCATCTGGCGGTCAGCGCGGCGGGCATGGTCCTGACCGCCTCGGCGTCAGCCGCGTGGGCGGCTTTCGCGGGGCTGGCGACGGCCGGGGTGTTCGCGGTCGTGGTGCAGACGGCGGTGGCCTACGCCGCCTCGGTCTCGCCGCCCGCCGAGCGCGGACGGAACATCGGCGTCGTGACCTCGGGGGTGGTGATCGGCATCCTGGGCGCGCGGGCCGTCACCGGCGCGCTCGCCCAGATGTGGGGCTGGCGGAGCGTCTACGCCGTGCTCGCGCTGCTCTCACTCGGGCTCGCGGCCCTCGTCCTCGCCGTACTGCCGAAGGAGGAGCGCCCCGACCGGCTCGCGGGGTACCGGCAGGCCGTCGTCTCACTCGGCGGGCTGTTCGGGCAGCGCGCTTTCCTGGCGCGCGGGCTCATCGCGTTCTTCCTGTTCGCCTCGTTCGGAACCCTGTGGAGCGGACTGTCCCTGCCGCTGGCGGACGCGCCGTGGCGGTTGAGCGAGGGCCAGATCGGGCTGTTCGGCATCGCCGGACTCGCCGGCGCGCTCGGCGCGGGGCGCGCGGGACGGTGGGCGGACGCGGGACGGGCGGTCCCGGTCACCGGTCTCACGCTCGGCCTGCTCGTCCTCTCCTGGGCGGCGATCGCGCGGCTGCCGTGGTCGCTGTGGCTTCTCATCGCCGGAATCGTGGTTCTCGACTTCGCGGTCCAGGCCGTGCATGTGAGCAATCAGCACCTGCTCACCGCCGCGTATCCGGATCGCCTCAGCGGTGTCATCGGCGGCTACATGGTCTTCTACTCGCTCGGCTCCGCCCTCGGCGCGGCCACGACCACCGCTGTTCTCACCGCTCACGGCTGGACCGGCACCAGCCTGCTCGGGGCCGGGTTCGCGGTCTGCGCGCTGGCCGTCTGGGCGGCCGGCCGAAGCACCGTACGACAGAAGGCCCCGGCCTCCTTGAGGAGGCCGGGGCTCTGATCGAGCGCTGGGCAGGCCTTGCACCCGCATCCCCCCACGGGAAGTGGGGTGTCTTTCCTTGGACCACCAACGCCGGTCCCACCACCGGGAGTCCCGGCCGCGAGAACAAGATCAATATATCGCGGAATCCGAGCCCCCGCACCCCCGGCACCCGGGCGCCTGTCGACCCCGCCCACCGACTCCGCGCACCGGTCCGGGAAGCGCGTGCGAAGGGGCGAACAGCACCCGCCGGAGCAGTCGGATTTGGGGGTAAAGCGAGCGAATGACGTCTGGAATGTAAAGGTTTGGGGGTGTACTGAGGGCACCCTGTGCGCCAAGTGTGGAGAGATCATTCATTCGCCTCCATATTCTCCCGTACAGTGGCGCATCGCGTGGGCTTCTGACTCAACGTCATCACTCGCCACGCGGGTTGGGGGACCGGAAAAAGTGTCGGGGTTTTTCGACGGAGTGTGGTCATGGATCGTCATGGCGGTGGGGGAGACATCGTGGCGTGAGCTGATGCCCCTGGGGCTCGCCGGGGCGTTCGTCTGGGCGCTGTGGCTCTACCGGACGGTGCTCTCGCGCTTCGCCCGGCCCGTGGTCAACGACTACCGCACCACGGTGTCGGTGGTGGTCCCCGCGTACCGCGAGGATCCTCAGATCCTGCTGGACTGTCTGGAGACCTGGCTGGCACAGGACCCCACCGAGATCATCATCGTGCCCGACGTCGAGGACACCGAGGTCCTGCGCCGGCTGAGGCAGGTCGAAGACCCCCGGGTGCGGGTGCTGGCCTTCGAGCACCGCGGCAAACGCTCGGCACTGGGTGTGGGCATCCGGGCCGCGACCGGTGAGCTGATCGTGCTCGTCGACTCCGACACCCGCTGGCAGCCGGGGCTGCTGGCGGCGGTCCAGATGCCCTTCGCCGACCCGCAGGTCGGCGGGGTCGGCACCCAGCAGAACGTCTATCTCAGAGCCACCAGCGTCTGGCGGCGGCTGGCCGACTGGCTGGTCAACCTCCGCTACTACGACTATGTCCCGGCCATGGGCCGCGCCGGAGCCGTCGCCTGCCTCTCCGGCCGTACCGCCGCCTACCGGCGCGCGGCCGTCGAACCGGTGCTGGAGAACCTGGAGAACGAGTTCTTCCTCGGCCGCCGCTGCGTCGCGGGCGACGACGGCCGCCTGACCTGGCTCGTCCTGGCCTCCGGCTATCGCACCGTGCACCAGTCCTCCGCACGCGCCCTGTCGATGTTCCCCGCCTCGTTCGCCGCCTTCGTGAAACAACGGGTGCGCTGGAGCAGGAACTCCTACCGCTGCTATCTCACCGCCCTCTACAAGGGCTGGCTCTGGCGAGCCCCTCTCGTCACCAAGATCACGGTCCTGCAGATCCTGCTCACCCCGGTCACCATGGGCATGGCCCTGGGCTATCTGCTATTCAGCCGGCTCGAACTCAACGGCCGCGGCGTGGTCCTGGTCGTCATCTGGCTGGTCGTCGGGCGAGGTATCCGGGGCTACTCCCATCTGCGCAGACACCCTCAGGACATACTCATCCTGCCGCTCCTCGCCCTCGTCGTGATCATGATCTCGCTGCCCATCAAGCTCTACGCCTTCCTCACCATGAACAAGCAGGGCTGGCTCACCCGTACCAGCACCAGCATCGGCGGCGAAGGTCAGGACTCCGCCTCCCTCATGAACAGCAGCGGCGGCGGCAGCGCACCGCGATCCGACGAGACAGCCACAGCCACACCGGCGGGAGCGGCACAGCGGTGACACACCACATCTCACACACCGTCTCCGCCGCGCGACGGAGCCCGGGCACCGCGCGCCGCCTGGCGGTCGTGCTCCCCCTCACGGCGGCTCTCCTGATCACCCCCACCGCCCACGCCGACAACGGTACGGGTGGCTCCGCCGCCCTCGCCGGGGCCGGGGCCGCTCAGGCCCTGAGCCGCGCCGACGACGACAGCGGGCGCGGCGGCGACCGGGAGCTCACCCCCGAGGACGCCGAGAACCAGACCGCTCTGGTCGCCGCCGAGGACCGCCGCCTCGACCAGGTTCGCGCGGTCGCCGCCGTCGCCCCCCTCAAAGGCCCTCAGTGGTCGCGCCCCTACCGGCTGGACACCCAGGGCGGATACACCCTGGTCCTCACCCGCCGCACCAAGCCCTACGGCGTCTCCGACCTGCTTGAACTCGCTCCCCAGACCTTCGTCCGGAAACGCGACGGCTCCTATCTGCTCACCGAGAACATCTATCTCAACACCGGCGCCAAGCTGAAGCTCTCCAGCCCCGGCGGACTCACCCTGCGCCTCGCCAGCAACACCAAAGGCTTCGTCTCCATCGTCTCCTTCGGCGGCCGCCTCACCCTCGAAGGCACCCCGCAGGCCCCCACCCGCATCAGCAGCTCCGACACCCGCACCAACACACCCGACACCGACGTCAGAGACGGGCGCGCCTTCATTCGCGCCATCGGCGGCCAGTTCTCCATGACCCACACCCACATATCCGACCTCGGTTTCTGGAGCGGGCGCACCGCGGGGCTCAGCCTCACCGGAACCGACCGCCCCGACACCGGCAACATCAAGTACTCCGACGCCGAAGATCTCAACCAGCGCGAGCAGTCCGCCGCCGACGACAAAGCCGAGCGGCAATCCGAACGTACGCCTCGCAGCGGCGGCATCATCGCCGGTCCCGCCGGGGAGCTCACCACCCCCGACACCCGCTTCTCCCTCCCCGATCTCTCCTATCTCTCGGCCGAGATCAGCAACTCCACTATCAAGGGCAACCTCTTCGGACTGTTCGTCTCCGGCGCCACCGGGGTCAACATCACCCGTACCCGCGTCGAGAGCAGCCTGGAGGACGGTGTCGTCCTCCACCGCGGTGTCACCAACGTCGTCGTCGACCGGACCGTCTCCCAGAAGAACGCGGGCGACGGCTTCGTCCTCTCCCGCGCCACCCAGCAGGTCCGTGTCACCGGATCCACGGCGCTCTCCAACGGCGGCAACGGCTTCACCCTCAGCGGTCGCCCCCTGGCCGACGGGCCTTCCGCGGCCGGTGAATCCACCGCCGCCTACGGATCCAACTCCGTCTCCCACAGCACCGCCCGCGACAACGGCCGCCACGGCATCGAAGTCCTCGGCGGAACCAATGTCGGTGTCCAGGACAATAAGATCCACGGCGGCGACATGGGCATCGTCACCCGCGACAACACCACCAAAGTGGCGATCACCGGCAACCATCTCACCGGTCAGACCCGGCAGGGCATCTCCGTCCGCGACGGAGTGACCGACGCCACCATCAGCGGCAACCTCGTCGAAGGCACCGACACCGGCATCTATCTGCGCGACGCGAAAGCCGAGATACGCGGAAACACCGTCCAGGACGCCACCTCGCACGGCATCTCGCTCGTCGGCCGTGTCGGCGCCACCGCCGTCTCCTACAACGTCGTAGCGGGCGTCGGCCCCAGCGCCCTCGACACCAGCCGCGCCCACGGCACCATCACGCTCAAGAAGAACCAGACTTTCGCCTGGCACGACACCAGCACGTTCTGGATCAAGTTCCGCCACTACGCCAGTCCCATGACCATCCTGTGGACCACGATCCTCCTTCTCATCCTCATCTCCGCGATCCTGGGCGCCCGTCGCACCAGCCGCCACAACAACACCACCGCCACACCGACCGCCCCCCACCCGTACGCCGACAAGCAGCCCCTCCCCTCGCCGCCCCCCACCGAGCAGCGCTAGAACCGCCCCGGCCCTCTCTGGTCATCACCGCATCTCCCGCCGAAACCGGAGCCACCGACCATGACGTCCCATCCGCCGGTGCAGTCCGGCCCCGACCCGGAGCAGGCACCCGGACCACAAGCGGCCGGCCGGGCCGCGTTCCGCGGCCCGGCCGTCTGGCTGTCCGGCGCCGCCCTTGTCACCGCCCTCGCCGCGCTCGTCATCGCTCTCGCCGACAACGATGACGACGGCCCCGAGATCGTCCCGGGAGCCACCCAGGCCGGCCCCCACAGCACTTGGTCCGTCAGGCCCGGAACTCTCCCCACCGATGCGGGCGCCGACGCCGACGCCGACTCTCCCGAACCCTCCAGCACCGACACCGGTGCCCCCTCCCCCGTAGACACCATCACGCCCACTCCCGGCGGCCCCCTCGCCCCGCCCGCTCCCTCCCGGGAAACCGACTGCCCGCCGGCCACCGTCACCGTCGCCGACGCCCGCTCCCTCCAGAAAGCTCTCGCCGACGCCCGTCCGGGGGACAACATCCGCCTCAGTCCCACCACCTACACCGGACGCTTCATCGCCACCGCCCCCGCCGCCAAGGACAAACCCATCACCCTCTGCGGCCCCTCCGACGCCGTCCTGGACGGCGACGGCATCAAAGGCGGATACGCCCTGCACCTCAATCGCGCCACCCACTGGAAAATCAGCGGCTTCACCATCCGCAACGCCCAAAAAGGCGTCATGGCCGACAGCACCCACCACACCACCCTCGACAACCTGACCGTCCATGACATCGGCGACGAAGCCATCCACTTCCGTAACCACAGCACCCAGAACACCATTCGCCACAACACCATCCACACCACCGGCCTCCGCAAACCCAAATACGGCGAAGGCATTTACATCGGCACCGCGAAATCCAACTGGTGCACCATCACTCAATGCCAACCCGACAACAGCGACAACAATCGCATCGCCAACAACCACATCACCAAAACCACCGCCGAAGCCATCGACGTCAAAGAAGGCACCTCCAACGGCACCATCACCCACAATATTTTCGACGGCACCCATCTCACCGGAAAGCACAATGATTCCTGGATCGACATAAAAGGCAATAACTGGCTCATCCAGAACAACACCGGCCACAACACTCCCCAGGACGGCTACCAAACCCATCAGATCCTCAAGGGCTGGGGAATCCGCAACACCTTCAACAACAACACCGCCCATGTCAACGGGCCCGGCTACGGATACAACCTCACCGCCAAAGACAACACCCTCACCTGCTCCAACACCACTGTCAACGCCGCTCAGGGCCACACCAACACCAAGGCCCCCTGCGGCAAGGGTGAATCCTGAGCCCTCGCCACCCAGCCAGCCGAAGGGGATTCCCGATGACGGAAATCGTGCTGATGTCGGACCCGAGAGTCACCGCCGTCCCGGTGGACGAATGCGGCGAACCTCTGGTGGACTGCCGGGGAATACTGCGCGTCGACGAACGGCGCTCCGACACCGCGGGAAACTGGGCGCACCTGCGGTCCGGCGTGGTGGAACGGCTACTGAAAGCGGAGAAATCGCTGCCGGACGACTGGCGGTGGCTTCTTGTCGAAGGGCATCGCCCTCCGGCTCTCCAGCAAAGTATCTTCGACGGCTATCTGTCCTCTCTGCGGCGACTCCCACCGGGCGCGACGGAGGCGGAACTCATCAACGCGGCCACTCGCTGGGTCGCTCCGCAGGAGACAGCGGGCCATGTGGCCGGTGCGGCGATCGATCTCACGGTGTGCACAAGGGACGGGGCCGAGGTCGACATGGGGTGCCCGGAGGCCGCCACACCGGAGGAGAGCGACGGCGCCTGCTACACCGACGCTCCCGGACTCACGGAGCGGGCCCGGCGGAACCGGAAGGCGATGGGTGCGGCCCTGGGCGCGGCGGGCCTGGTCAACTACCCGACCGAGTGGTGGCACTGGTCCTACGGGGACCGGTACTGGGCGCTCATGACGGGTGCGAGCAACGCGATCTACGGGCCGCGGGAGCTCCGCGCCCCGGGGTGACCGGTCAGGCCGGTGGCTGGGGCAGCTCGGCGGTCCGCCGGTCGAGGGCGGCCTTGAGGCGGTCGCGGGCCTCGGTCTGGGCCGCGATCCGTTCGTTGAGGACCGCCAGTCGCTCGACGGCGATCCGCAGGCCCTTCTCCGAGGGCGGCGCGGTGGATATGTCGCCGTCCAGGCAGGGCAGGAACGCCTGCACATCGTCCAGGGTCAGGCCTGCGGCCAGCAGGTGACGGATGTTGCGCACCCGTGCGACCGTTCGCTCGTCATAGACCCGGTAGCCGTTGGCGGCTCGCTCGGAGAAGATCAGCCCGGCCTGTTCGTAGTGCCGCAGCGCTCGGGCGGTCGTCCCCGTCGCCTTGCCCAGCTCGCCGATTCTCACCCGTTCCGCCTCCCGGGTCATCCCTATCACGCCACGACCGCTCCCCCGTCGACCGGGAGTACCACCCCGGTGATGAACGATGCTTCCGGTGAGGCGAGTCGGGTGATGGCCCAGGCCACTTCCTCCGGGCGGCCGATCCGGCCCAGCGGGGTGTGCGCCAGCTGCCACTTCCGTACCTCGGCCGTCCGCTCCGGTGTCAGACCCTGGTGCTCGCCGATCGGGGTGTCGATCGCGCCGGGCGCGACCGCCGCCACCCGGATGCCACGGGGTGCCAGCTCGACCGCCCAGCTGCGAGTGAGCAGCTCCAGCGCGGTTTTGGTGGCCGCGTAGACCGAGTTACCCGGCCAGGCGCGCTGGCCCACCGAGGTGCTGACGTTGACGATCACTCCGCCGGAGGTCTCCAGGAGCGGCAGCGCGGCCTGGGTCAGCAGGATGGGCGCGATCAGATTGGTGGCGATCTGGGGCTGCAGCACCTCCGGTGTGAGCGTCCCGAGCGCGCCGCCGCTCACGATGCCCGCGTTGTTGACCAGTACGTCCAGGCGTCCGTGCGCCCTCAGCGCGGTTTCGACGATCCACTCGGGCTCGCCCTCGGCGGTGATGTCCGCGACCAGTGGCGTGATCCGGTCGTGTCCGGCGGCGGTCTTGTCGAGCGGGGCGACCCGCCGGCCCACGGCGAGCACATGAGCGCCCTCCTCGGCGAAGGCGCGGGCGGTGGCCCGGCCGATCCCGGTGCCTCCCCCGGTGACGATGACGACCCGGCCGGACTGCGATGCGCTTCTGCTGTTCATGTCGGTGATCCTGCAACCCTGCCACCAATGACAAGGTCAAGCGGCGTCGTGGAAAGGTGTTTGACGCCCGTCGGCGTCCGGTGCTCGGATGGCGGGCATGAACACAGGGCTGACGCGTCCCGGGATGCACCCCATTGACGGTGAGCTTGTACGGCGGCTGATCGCCGGGCAGTTCCCCCGGTGGGCGGGGCTGGCGGTGGAGCGGTGGCCGTCCGGGGGCACGGTCAACGCCATGTACCGGCTGGGCGACGACATGGTCGTACGGCTGCCGCTGGTACGGGGCGGGGCGAAGGACGTGTCGACGGAGCAGGAGTGGCTGCCCCGCCTCGCGCCTCTTCTGCCCACGCGCATTCCCGAGGTGCTCGGGGCCGGGAAGCCCGCCGAGGGGTATCCCTGGCCGTGGTCGGTGCATCGGTGGCTGGCAGGCGTTCATCCCGAATCGGGGGCGTTGAGCGAGCCCCTTACGCTGGCGGAGGATCTGGCGGCCTTCGTCGCGTCGATGTGGAGCGTCACACTGCCGGGCGCGCCGAAGGCGCACCGGGGCGGGCCTCTCGCCTCGCTCGACGCGGAGACCCGGGCGGCTGTCGAGGAGTTGCGCGGGATTCCGGAGGAGGGTGTGGACGGTGATGCCGTGTCCGCCGTGTGGGAGGAGGCGTTGCGGGCCCCGCTCCGGGACGGTCCGCCGGTGTGGCTGCACGCGGATCTGATGCCGGGCAATCTGCTGGTCGAGGACGGCAGGCTGACCTCCGTGATCGATTTCGGGTGCATGGGGTGGGGGGATCCTGCCTGTGATCTGTTTCCGGCGTGGAATCTGCTGCCGCGCGACGCGAGGGAGGTCTTCCGCGAGGCGCTGGGCGTGGACGAGGCGACCTGGATTCGAGGCCGGGGTCGGACGCTCTCGCAGGCGCTGATCGCGCTGCCGTACTACCGGACGACGAACCCGGTGATGGCGGGCAATGCCCGGCAGGTGATCCGGGCGGTGCTGGACGAGCGCTGACGAGGGCTGGGGCGGCGTCCCGGCCGGGACGCCTTCACCGTACGGCGGGCCGGTCCTCCCGCCGTACGGTGCGCCAGGTGACGATGACGCTCGATGTGGTCGCCAGGACGAGGGAGCCGAGGATCACCGCGGCGATGGTGAGTGGGTTCAGGTGCGGTCCGACTTCGGTGGAGGTCGCCTGGGACAGTCCGGAGGCCATGCCGGCCAGCGGCGCCAGGGGGACCAGGAGGCCGAGGGCCGCGCCGACGGTGACGGTGAGGGAGGTCTCGGCGGCGGAGAGGAGGAGCAGTTGCCGTACGGTGCCGCCGGCGGACTTCATCACGGCGAGGTCGCGGCGGCGGCTGTGTGCGGTCATGGCCATGCTGTTGGCCATGGCGATGCCGCTGTAGCCGACGGCGATGGAGAGCAGCATGGTGGTGAGGGTGTCGGTGAGTCCGGCGTCGGTGGCGTAGTCGTCGAGGGCGTGTCGTACCGCGTCGTGCACGGCGGTGCCGGGAACGACCGAGTCGGGCCGGGACGCCGCCGGTACGAAGATGTCGTCGGTGAGGGCGGCCGGGTCGTGTGCGCGGACCAGTTGGCGGGGTAGGACGAAGTCGCCTCGGGCGGGGTCGTCCGGCAGGACCTGGCCGATGCGCAGTTTCACGGTGGCACCGTCGGCGAATCTCACCGTGTGCTCGTCCCCGGCCTTCACTCCGAGGAAGTCCGCCGTCTTCCTGCCGAGCACCGCCCGGCCCGGTCTGTTCCAGCGTGGGTCGCGTGAGCCGAGTGCGTCGATGACGGTGAGGGTGCCGTGCTTGTCGCGGACGAAGGCGCGGGTCGGCAGTGCCGCCCTGCCCACCGGGTTGGCGGCGACCACCTCGTCGGTGTTGCCCGGTGTTCCGTCCGGCGTCACGATGACCTGTCCCGTGAGCCTGAGTGCCTCGCTTGCCGGGTACGCCACGCGCATCGTCTCGCCCATACCGCTGAGCAGGACGGCGAACCCGACGGCCGCGATCACCGGGGCCGCGAGTGACGCCGCCCGGCGCGAGTCGGCACGCAGTTCCGCGCGGACGAGGAGCGGGGTGGCCGAGCCGAGCCGTTCGAACGGTGCGGTGAGCGCCCGTCCGACGGGGCCGACGCACACCGGGGCGAGCAGTGCGGCGGCCACGATGAGCGCCATCGTGGCGAGGATCGCGGTGTTGACCCGGGTGTCGGCGCGCACGGCGGCGGTCGCGACGGTGAGCAGCGCGCCGAGGCCGAGGGCGGTCAGGCCGCCGATCCAGCGGGGGCGGCTCATCGTACGGCTGTTCGCGCCGTTGTCGGAGAGCGCCTCGATCGGCGCGACTCGCACGGCCGTCCGGCCGGCGGCCAGGGCTCCCAGGACGCTGACGCCGACGCCGATCGCGGTCGCCGTGAGCAGCGGCCACATCGCTGTCCGCAGTTCGAGCTCCGGCGGTGTCACGCCGAGCCGCTGAAGGATGTCGCGCAGCGGCGGCGCGGCTCCGACGCCCGCCAGACAGCCGGTCAGTGAGCCCAGCAGGCCGATGAGACCGGCCTCGCCCAGGATCATCCGGCGTATCTGGTGGGGTGCCGCGCCGATCGTCCGCAGCAGGCCGATCTCCCGCCGTCGCAGTCCGGTGGTCAGGACCAGCATGGACGCGACCACGAAGACGGTGGTGAACAGGGCGAGCGCCGCCATGGCTCCGATGAGCTGCGTACCGAGGAACCGCCGGTGTTCCACGTACGCCGGCTGGAGTGCGGACCGGCCGTCGCCGGAGACCACGGTGCCCCTGTCGCCGACGACGCTCCGGGCCTTCGCCGTGATGTCGTCGGCGGAGGCGCCCTTGTCGGCGATGATCGCGATGGCCCCGACCCCGGGTTCCTGGCGGGCGGCGAAGTCGTCGGTGAAGTAGTAGCCCGGTCCGTTGACGGTGCCGACCACTCGGAATTCGCCGCGCCCGGCGGTGATGTTGACCGTGAGTGCCGTGCCTGTGGCCACTCCGAGCGCCCGGTCCACCACGATCTCGTGGGCCGCGGCGGGCGCCCGTCCGGTGACGAGGCTGTACGGCGCGAGTCGCGCGCTCGACCAGCCGTGTCCCGCCTCCAGTGCTCCTTCGTCCTCGACCGGCTCGCCGTCGTCGGAGAAGGCCTGCGCGTAGAAGGAGCGGTCCACCGTCACGGATGCCACGCCCGGCACCGTGACCAGTTCGTCGAGCAGTGGCCGGGCCTCGGTCCGGCTCCACGGCACCCGGTCCCGGGGCGTGCCGTCCCGGTCGACGGCCTGTTCGGGGACGGCGAGCGCGGTGGCGGCGGCCAGGCGGGGCTGGGGCCGGGTTCGGAGTAGGCCGTTCGGTCGCGCCGGGGCCTCGACGCCCGTGGGGGCGGCGTCGGCGGGCGCCGTACGGACGGTCTCCTCCTCGCCCGGCCCGTGAGCGGGCGGGGTACGGGCGGCGCGCGGTTCAGCCGGATCCGGTGGGCGGCGGCAGGAAGCCCATCCGGACATGGGACTCCACGTACCGGGTGAAGAGGGCCTCGTCCACCCGCGGGCAGTGGATCCCGCTTCCCCCGAGCGCCTCCCGGGTGCTCGTGGCGTCGAAGACCGCCGCGCCGGAGAAGCGGGTCGCGGCGTCGAACGCGTCGGCGGGCAGGAGGGAGAGCAGGGGGTGGGCCGTGTTGGCCGGCTCCCGCTCGACGGCCCGCCGCCAGTCGGCGAGCGGTACGTCCCCGATGGCGTAGCCCAGGGAGCGCAGCCAGCCGATCGCGCGGGCCAGCGGGACCCGGTCCCCGGCGGCCAGATGGAAGGTGCGGTTCGCCGCCCGGGGGGTGCGGGAGAGCGCGACGACGGCTCTGCTCACATAGTCCACCGGGACGAGGTCGAACCGCTCCTCCAGGTCGGCCGGGGCCAGTCCGGCCTCGACGCACCCCTTGAGCAGCAGCCAGAAGTAGTCGGAGGTCTGGCACAGTCCGCTGTCGGTGGCTCCGCAGATCCGCGCGGGGCGGTGGACCGATATCCGCAGGCCGCGTTCCCGTGCCTGCTCCAGCAGCGCTTCGGCGGCCCATTTGCTCTGCGCGTAGCCGTTGCGCAGGGCGTCCGCCGGGGGCAGCGGGTCCTCCGGGCGGACGGGGCCGCCGTCCGGGGGGCCCGCCGTGTGGACCCCGACGGTCGAGATGTGGTGCAGGGGTACGGAGCCGTGGAGGGCCGCCAGTCGCAGCACCTCCGCCGTGCCGCGCACATTGCTCCTCCTCAGCCGCTCGTAGGAGTGGGTGAGATTGACCTCGGCCCCGCAGTGGAAGACGGTGTCGACCCGGCGGGCGAGGCTGTCGAAGTCTCCGGCGGGCATTCCGAGACCCTCCTCCGCGAGATCTCCGGGCACGGCCGTGATCCGGTCCGTGTACGAGTCCTTCCAGAGGCCGTAGCCGTCGAGCGCGGCGCGCAGCCGCTTGTGGCCGGTGGCCGTGTCGGGCGCGCGGACGAGGCAGTGCACGAGGCCGTCGGCGGAGGAGCGGAGCAGTTCGTGGAGGAGGAAGGTGCCGAGGAAGCCGGTCCCGCCGGTGAGGAAGGTCCGCTCCGGGCGGTCGAGGGCCCGGGCCGGGGCGGGTGTGGGCACGATCGCGGCAGGGAGTTCGGCGTCGGCGCGCAGATCGGGTGCGGCAGTCCGGGTCCGGTCGCCCGGGTCGGTCGGGTCGGTCGGAAGGGCCTGGCCGGTCAGGAGGGCCGCCATCCGGCGGACGGTCGGTGCGGCGAAGAAGGAGCCGAGGCTGAGCCGTACGCCCCACTCCTCGTGGACGCGCAGCAGCAGCCGGACGACCAGCAGGGAGTCCCCGCCGAGTGCGAAGAAGTCGTCGTCCGCCCCGATGCGGTCCGTGCCCAGCACCTCGCGCCAGATCTCGGTCATCCGGTGCTCCGGGCCGGTGCGGGCCGGGGCCGGCTCCGGGGCGCTCGCGCCGGGTGCGGTGGGGGCGGGCAGCGCGGCGCGGTCCACCTTGCCGCTGGGGGTGAGCGGAAAACCGGGCACGGGCATGATCATGACCGGGACCATGGCTTCGGGCAGCTTCTCCCGCAGGGCGGCGCGCAGCCGTTCCGCGTCGGGGGCGGCGGGGCCCGCCGGGATGTAGTGGGCGACCAGGCGGGTGCTGTGCGGCAGGGAGGTGTCGGCGGTGACCACCGCGTCGGCGACTCCGGGGACCGCCTTGACGGCGGACTCGATCTCGCCGAGTTCGACCCGGTGGCCCCGGATTTTGATCTGGCCGTCGCGTCGGCCGAGGAATTCGATGGCTCCGCCGGGCAGGAATCGGCCCAGGTCGCCGCTGCGGTAGAGCCGTTCGCCGGGGATGAGCGGATCCGGGACGAACATCCGCCGGGTGATGTCCGGCCGTCCGTGGTACCCGATGGCGAGGCTCTCGCCGCCGAGCCAGAGCTCCCCCACCGCTCCCGGCGGGACGGGGGCGAGCCGGTCGTCGAGGATACGGACACGGGCCCCCGGCACCGGACGGCCGACGGGGGCGCGGTCCGGCCATCCGGCGGGGGGTCCGGTGAGTTCCCCGGCGGTGACGACATGGGTCTCGGACGGGCCGTACTGATTGTCGAGCACGGCGGTGGTGTTCTCCGTGAAGAACCGTCGGACGGCCGGGGTGATGAAGAGCTGCTCCCCCGCGCTGACGACTTCGCGCAGCGAGCCACCGCCGCCACGGGCACCGGCCGCGTACTCGGCGAGCTGCTGGAGGGCGACGTAGGGCAGGAAGAGCCGTTCGACCCGGCTGTCGTCGATCAGGGCCAGCAGCCGGGCGGGGTCGCGCCGGGCCGTCTCGTCCACCAGGACGAGGGTGCCGCCCGCGTGCCAGGTGGAGAACAGCTCCTGGAACGCGACGTCGAAGCTGAGCGGGGCGAACTGGGCGGTCCGCAGGGGGCCGGGCGCGTGGGAGGAGGACCGGCGGAGCTGCCAGTCGATGACGCAGGCGAGGGCGCGGTGCGGCATCAGCACCCCCTTGGGCAGTCCCGTGGAGCCGGAGGTGTAGATCAGATACGCCGGGTCGTCGCGGCTCACGGCGGGAAGGGCCGCCGCCGGGCGCTCCGCCGTGTCCTCCAGGAACAGCGCTTCGGCACCGGCCGTGTCGACGGCCAGGTCCCGGAGGGTCCGGCGGGTGGTGAGCACGGCCGCGGCGGCGCTGTCGCGGAGCATGAGGGAGATCCGTTCCGCCGGATAGGCGGGGTCGACGGGAACGCAGCACCCTCCGGCCCTGAGCACCGCCAGTACCGCGACCGGGAGTTCCGGCGAGCGTTCCAGCAGTATCCCGACCCGGCCGCCGCCGTGTCCGGCCGCCACCAGCCGGGCGGCCAGCGCGTCGGAGGCCGCGTCGAGTTCGGCGAAGGTGAGCCGTACGTCTCTGTGCTCGACGGCCACCGCATCCGGGGTGCGCCGGGCGGCCCGGGCGAAGGCCTCATGGGCGAGGGGGCGGCCGGGGGCGGGCGGCGGGCCCTGGGCCCAGGTCGCGGTCGTCCGCTCCCGGTCCCCGGGTGTGAGCACCGCCAGTTCGGCCACCGCCGCGTCCGGGCGGGAGAGGGCGTCGTCCAGCAGAACGCGGAGACGTTCCGTCAGAAGTCTCGCACCGGCGGGGGTGAACAGCTCCGCCGCGTACTCCAGCCGCCCCCGGAAGACGCCCTGCTCCGGGGCGAGGTGGAAGAAGGCGTCGAACTTCGCCGTTCCGTCGTGCGGGCGGAGGCGTTCGGCGCGTACCCCCGGCAGTGAGAGGCCGGGCGCCTGCCCGTCGTCCACCGTCAGCACCACCTGGAAGAGCGGCGTCCGCGATCGGGTGCGCGACGCGCCGGCCATCGCCACCAGCCGGGTGTACGGCATGTCCCGGTGCTCCCTGACCTCCCGGGCCGTCCGTTTCGTCTCGGCCACGAGTTCGCGGAAGGACTGCTCCGGTGTGGTGCGCGGGCGCAGCGGGAGTACCTCGGCGAGGCACGCGATCATGGGTTCGGTGTCGGTTCCGTCGCGCCGGGAGACCGGTACGCCGAGGATCGCGCCCCGGCCGTCGCCGTCGCCGCCGTCCCTCTGGCCGTTCCCCCGGCCGTCGCCGTGTCTGTCGATCAGCGCGGTGAGAGCGGCGGCGAAGACGGTGAACGGGGTCGCCCGGGTCTGGCCGCAGAGTCGGCGCAGCCGGGAGACGAACTCCTCGTCCAGGGTGAATTCGACTGTTCCGCCCCGGTGGCCGAGTGTCTTGGGGCGCGGGCGGTCGAGCGGGAAGGTGGATTCCGGGGGCGGGTCCGCGAGGGTGCGCCGCCAGTACTCCGCGGTTTCGGCCCGGGGCGCGCCGGAGGTCCGCTGTCGGTGCGCGTACGGTCCGGGCTGGAGCGGCACGGGCGGCAGTTCGGGTTCCGGTTCGCCGGTCCGGGCGCGGTAGAGGCTGCTGAACTCCTCGTCGAGCAGATACAGGGCCCAGCCGTCCACGGCCGCGTGGTGGACGGCGACGGCGAGCACCGCGTCGTCGTCCCCCACTTCCAGCAGGGTCGCGCGGAGCAGGGGCGGCCGGTCCAGCGGCAGCGGGCCCGAGACGGCCTCGCGCACCGCGCGGTCCAGTTCGCCGGTGGTCACCCGCCGTCTGAGGAGCGGCACGGGCATGGGCGGCAGCACTTCCTGTACGGGGACGCCGTCGGCCAGGAGCAGTCCGGTGCGCAGGGATTCGTGCCGGTGTACGACACCGGTGAGGGCCCCCTCGACGGCCCGTGCGTCGAGGGGGCCGCGCAGCCGGTGGACCCAGGACTCCACGTACCGCGAGACGCCGTCCCCGAGCCGGTCGTTCAGCCAGATCCCTTCCTGCTCCCACGACATGGGGTGGACGAGGGGGGCCGGTTCTGTGTTCCCGGTGGGGCCGGTGTTTCTGATGGGGCCGGTGGCCATCATGAGCTCCTGTTCGGGGCGTGGCCCTCGGCGGCCGGGACAGGCAGCAGGGCGAGCAGGGCCGCCCGGTCCACCTTGCCGTTCGGGGTGAGCGGGAAGGCCTGCTGCGGAGAGAGGAAGTGGGGTACGAGGTGTTGGGGCAGCCTGGACGCCAGTTCGCGCCGGAGTGCGGCGGGGCCGAGGTCCCGGTGCTCCGGGGCTCCCGGCGGCTCGGTGGTGTAGAACAGGGCCAGCCGGGTGCCGCCGGTGCCGTCCGCCGTGTCGCGGAGCGCGGCGACCGTGCACGCGCGTACGCCGGGGATCCGCCGGGCGGCCGCCTCGATCTCCTGAGGTTCGACCCGGTGCCCGGCTATTTTCAGCTGCCGGTCGCCGCGCCCGCGGAAGTGGAGGACGCCTCGGGCGTCCAGCAGGCCCCGGTCCCCGGTCCGGTAGATCCGGGTGGGCGATCCGGCGAGGCGTACCGTGGGGAACTTCGCCGCGGTGAGTTCGGGGTCGCCGAGGTATCCCAGGGCGAGTCCGTCGCCGGAGAGACAGATCTCGCCGATCTCGCCCGGGGCGGCCGGTTCTTCGCCGTGCAGCACATGGATCCCGGTGCGGGAGACGGCGGTGCCGAGGGGGACGCCGTCCGGCGCGGTGCAGTCGTCCGGCTCGACGGGGTGGGTGGCGGCGAAGACACAGCTCTCCACCGGGCCGTAGCCGTTGATCACCTCAAGGCCGGGGTGGCTCTCCAGACAGCGCCGTACATGTCCGGCGGACATCCGCTCCCCGCCGGTGACCAGGGTCCGCAGTCCGCGCAGGCTGTCCGGGTCCTCCTCGGCGATCAGATTGAGGAGCGAGGTGGTCAGGAAGGCGGCGTCGACCCCGAATTCCCGGACGAGGGAGCGCAGACCGCTCGGCAGCAGATGGTCGCCGTCGGAGATGACGCAGCGTCCGCCGGTGATGAGGGTTCCCCAGACCTCCAGGGAGAAAGCGTCCCAGGAGACCGGGGAGGTCTGGGCCATGGACCGGCCGGGTCCCGTCCAGGCCCGCGCGTCCCGGGCCAGTCGGGTGGTCGCCCGGTGCGGTGAGACGACGGCTTTTGGAGCGCCGGAGGTTCCCGAGGTGAAGAACACGGTGGCGGGGGCGTCGCCGGTGACGTCCGGCGGCGGGGTGCGGGGGGCGCGCGGCGGCTCCCCGTCCGGGGCCCAGGACGGTACGAGCGCGCCGGGCACGGGCCCGCGGGTGATGAAGAGCGGGGGCGACAGCGTCTCCAGTACGGTGCGCACCCGTTCCGGCGGCCAGCGACGGTCGAGGGCCGCGTAGCCCGCGCCGCTCTTGAGGACTCCGAGCAGGACCGCCACCAGCTCGGCCGACCTGGGCAGATCGACGGGGATCAGATCGCCGGGGCCGACCCCCAGCTCGCCCAGCCGGGCGGCCCAGCCGTCGGCGGCGGCGTCGAGTTCCGCGTACCCGACGCGTTCATGAGGGGTGACCACCGCGAGGGCGTCGGGGGTGGCGGCCGCCCGGCGGGCCACCTCGGCATGGATCGGCGGGAGGTCGTTCATCGGGCGGCCGCCCGGGCGACGACCGCTTCGGCGAACTCCCCCACGGTCTCGCTGTCGAGGAGGAGTTCGGGGGGCGTGGCCACGCCTGTCGCCTGCTCCAGGCGGAGGCAGACCCGCATGGCCTGGAGGGATGAGCCGCCGAAGGCGTGGAAGCTGTCCCCGGCGGTCAGCGGGCCCGCCCGGAGGACGTCCTCGACGGCCCGGATCACCCGTGCCGCGTCCACCGGGGCGGTCGGGTCATGGGGTATGTGCTCTGTCACGGTCTCTCTCCAGATGGGCCGAATCCTCGGCGGACGGGGTGCCAGGGGTCCAGGGGTCCGGGGTCCCGGGGGTCCGGGGGTCCGGGGGTCCGGGGGTCCGGGGGTCCGGGGGTCCGGGGGCTGCGTCCGCCCGTCGGGGCAGGGGCAGGGGCAGGGGCAGGGGCAGGGGGCGGGCAGGGTCAGGGCAGGGAGAAGAGGGCGGGTTCGCCGCTCGTCGACAGGTGATGTGGGCGACCATCACGTCCGCCCGGAGACCGTCGCGCTCGGCGAGCGTGATCATCAGATCGCCGAGGACCGGCGGCCGGCCCCGGCCGCCGAAGTTCCGCCCGATCGATTCGGGTCAGCAGCACCGCCATCGCTCCGGTCACGGTGCCGAACAGGAAGAACGCGGCCTTCGAGGCCGCCGTGCGCTGCTCGCTCATGCCACTCCCCCGCCCCCAGGCGCGCTTTCACGCCCATGAGGCGGAATCTACACGTGCCCATGCGGTCCCGGCCCAGCCGATGACCTTGGAACGGCAGGCGTTGGGAGCCTGACACCGTGTGGTCCATGTCGACCGCGTCCAGTGGGAGTTCGGCGGCCTCCGCCCCCGTCAGCCCAGAGCGGCCAGCAGCTCGCGCTCTCGCGCGGCGGTGAGACCCGCGCGGCGCGGGCGGTCCAGGCCCTGCCCGCGTTCCCAGCGGAGTGTGTCGTTCAGCAGTTCCGCCCGGGGCCGGTGGCGGAGACCGGCGGCGAGCGCCGCGGCTCCCCCGCGGGCCGACCAGGCTTCCCAGCCGGGCTCGACCAGCCACATCGGCAGCGACTCGGGACCCATGTACTCGGCCACGCCATGGGCGAGCAGCCGGGCCGAGTCGACGCGGGTCACCGGCCCGGTGTGCCCGCCGGCCGCGCGGGACAGCTCGATCCACTCGGCGAGGGGGAGGACGGGGCCGACCGTGTCGTAGGTGCCGGTGATTCCCTCGGCGGCGGCGTCGAGCAGCCAGTCGGTGAGGTCTCTGACGTCGATCACCTGTGTCGGCAGGGCCGGTTCGTCCGGTACCAGCATCGGACCGCGCGGATCCCGCGCGGCGCGCGCCGCCCAGTAGCCGGAACGGCCGCTGTGGTCGCCGGGGCCGCCGATGAGACCGGCCCGCGCGACGAGGAGCCGATCCCCCAGGGCGTCCGCCGAGGCCTGCTCGCAGGCGGCCTTCGCCTCTCCGTACAGCTCTCGGCCCACCTCGCTCCGGTCGGTCGGGGCGAGGAGCGCGGCGGACTCGTCCGCGTCCGGGTCGGCGTGGGAGGCGTAGGCGCTCATCGAGGAGACGTACGTCCAGTGCCTGGCCGCGCCGCCGAGCGCGGCGAGGGCGTCACGGACGAAGCCGGGCTGCCACGACACCTCGACGACCGCGTCCCACTCGCGGCCGAGCAGCGGCGCGTACGCGGACGGATCGCGCCGGTCGGCGGCGATCAGCACGGCTCCGTCCGCCGTCGCCCCGCTTTCACCGCGGGCGAGGCAGGTCACCCGGTGGCCGCGCCCGATCGCCGCCCGCGACAGCTCGCGGCCCACCCATGCCGTACCACCCAGAACGAGAATCTCCATGCCGGTACTCAAACAGCGGCGGAGGCGGAGGCCAAGGGCGCTCTGCCGACAGCAGACGGCCCGGCTGCCGACCCACTCGACTGTCAGTGGCCGGGGCTATGTTGAAGCGAAAGGACGGCACTGGAGGGGAACATGTCCGAACACTCACCCATCGCCGCGCTCATGGCGGTGATGTCACCGCACGACGGGGTGGACGAGCGGATCGACTGGGCCGCGGCCGGGGCCGAGTGGGGGGTCTCCTCTTTCCCGGCCGACTACAGGGCCTTCATGGCGGCGTACGGATCCGGCGGCATCGACGATGCCTTCTCGGTGCTCGCTCCCGGGGGCTCGAAGGAGCACGGCGGGATGGCGGAGGAGACGGGCACCCTGCGGCTCACCTGGGAGCGGGAAGGGGGACCCGCCGGAGTGGAGGCCACGGCGGACCGGGCCGTCGCCTGGGGGGTCAGCTGTGGCGCGGACGTCCTGGGGTGGCTGACCGACGACGGCGATCCGGACGCGTGGCCGGTGGTCGTCTGGGAGCGGCACGGGTGGCCGCACTGGAAGGTCTACGACTTCGGGATGGCGGAGTTCCTGCGGCGGGTGTTCGCCGGGGAGTTCCCCGAGTGTCCGCTCAGCGACGCCTCCCTCTGGAGGGAGTCCGCCCCTCACTTCGTCAACCGGCGCTTGGAGAAGGAGCGTTGGGATGCCGGGGTCAACCCCTACACCGGGGAGCCGGATCCGTACTTCGGCATGGTCTACGACTGACCCCGGCGCCCGGCCCCGCGGCCCCGGCAACCCGCGCTCCGCCGGAAGGGGTTACTCTTCAGACGCCCTGTGGGGGAAGTCCGGTCGAATTCCGGCGCTGACCCGCAACGGTAGGCGGAGTCCGGGAGACCGGACCCGTGAGCCCGATTACCCGCGGTGGCGCAGGATCCTGTCAACTCGCCGTGGACTGCGAGAGGATGCCCGGCCGGACATCCGTCTCCCGGGCCGCTCCTCGGCCGTGGACGCACGGCCCGAGGCGAAAGCGACGTCGTTCGTGGCCGTACCCACCGACCATCAGTCCACCGCGCCACAGCCGGCCGCCCGCGACGCGGTGTCCCCCGCCGGCACGGGCCCGCCACCGCCCCGGCGGGTGCCGCTCCTTCCGCTGGTCGTGGCGCTCGGCCTGGCGCTGCCGGTCTCCGTCGTCTGCGGCGCGGGCATCGGGGCGTCCGGCATCGGCTGGGGCGAGGTGCTGGGGCATCTCTGGGCCGGGCTGACCGGCGGCACCATCACCGGCGAGCAGATCTCCTCGTACACCATCGTCTGGGAACTGCGCTTCCCGCGCGCGGTGCTGGCGGCGGTCGTCGGGGCCGGGCTGTCGGCGATCGGCGTGGCTGTGCAGGCCATGGTGCGCAACGCGCTGGCCGACCCGTTCGTCCTCGGCATCTCGTCGGGGGCGGCTGTCGGCGCGAACGCGGTCCTGATCTTCGGCGCGCTCGGCGCGCTCGGTGTCTGGGCGCTGTCCGCCGCCGCCTTCGCCTCGGCGCTGCTCGCGATGACCCTGGTGTACGCGGTCGCCCGTACCGCCCACGGGCTGACCCCGATACGGCTGGTGCTCACGGGCACCGCGATGTATTACGGGTTCTCGGCGATCACCACCTTCATGGTGTTCGCCGCCGAGCACGGCGAGGCGGCCCGCTCGGCGATGATGTGGCTGCTCGGCAGCCTCGGCGGGGCGAACTGGGCCGCGGTGCCCATCGCGGCGGGCGCGGTGCTCGCCGGGCTGGCGCACCTCGGGCTCTCCGCGCGCCGGCTGAACGCGCTCGCCATGGGCGACGAGACCGCCGCCGCGCTCGGTGTGGACCCCGGGCGGCTGCGCAGGGAGCTGTTCGTGGTCTCCGCCGCCGTCACCGGGGCGGTGGTCGCGGTCAGCGGGGCGATCGGCTTCGTCGGGCTGATGGTTCCGCACGCCGTTCGGATGCTGGTGGGCGCCGACCACCGCCGGGTGCTGGCCGTCGCCCCGCTCGCCGGCGCGATCCTGCTGATCTGGGTGGACATCCTCTCCCGGGTCGTGCTGGCCCCCACCGAACTGCCGGTGGGCGTGCTCACCGCGGTCATCGGCGTGCCCTGTTTCGTTCTGCTGATGCGCCGTCGCGGCTACACGTTCGGAGGCCAGTGATGAGGATCGACATCGACGATCTGACCGTCGCCGTCGCGGGGGCGCGGCTGGTGGAGGACATAAACCTGCGGGCCGGCAGCGGTCAGCTCGTGGGGCTGGTGGGCCCCAACGGCAGCGGCAAGTCCAGCCTGCTGCGCTGTGTCTACCGGGCGCTGCGCCCGGCCGCCGGCACCGTCCGGCTCGACGGCGACGATCTGCACGCGCTGAGTCCCCGTGAGGGGGCGCGCAGACTGGCCGCGCTCCCCCAGGAGACGGTCGGCGAGTTCGACTTCACCGTCGCCGAGGTGGTGGCGATGGGCCGGCTGCCGCATCAGCGGGCGGCGGGGCGAACCTCGGCCGAGGACCGGGCCCAGTGCCGTGCCGCGCTGGCCGGGGTGGGCGCTTCCCATCTCGCCGACCGCAGCTTTCTGACGCTCTCCGGCGGAGAGAAGCAGCGCGTCCTGATCGCCCGCGCGCTGGCGCAGCGTCCGCGCGTGCTGGTGCTGGACGAGCCCACCAACCATCTGGACATCGCTCAGCAGCTGGAGGTGCTGTCGCTGGTGCGCGGCAGCGGCCTCACGGTGCTGACCGCGCTCCACGACCTCAATCTGGCCGCCGTGCACTGCGACACGCTCCATGTGATCGACCACGGCCGGATCGTCGCCGCCGGTCCGCCGCACGAGGTGCTGACGGCACAGCTGCTCGCGGAGGTGTTCGGCGTCCGGGCGCACCGGGTGGCGCATCCCGTGTCCGGCGCGATCCAGCTGCTGTTCGACCGACTGCCTCCGGGCGGCGGGGCCGCCGACGCCCCGTGATCCCTCTCCTTTCTCCCTCCTCGTTCTCTTCTCCTGTCCGTTCCGTCGCCCGCCGTTCCAAGGAGCCTTCCGCCATGCCCCGTTCCCCCCGTCCTCTGCGCGTCCCGGCGCTGATACTCGCGACCGCGCTGGCGCTCTCCGGCTGTGGCGCCGACGTCGACACCGGCGCCGATTCCCCGGGCGGGGAGAAGAGCGCGTCGGCGGGCGGCCACTACCCGGTGACCCTGGAGAACTGCGGTGAGCGCAGAACCTTCGAGAAGGCTCCGGAGCGGGTCGTCACCAATGACGTCGGCATCACCGAGATCATGTTCGCGCTCGGTCTTGAGGGCCGGATGGCCGGCTATGTGATGCCGGACAACAAGGGTTCGGTCGCCGATGTGCCGTGGAAGGGGGCCTACGACCGGACCACCTGGCTGTCGAAGAAGCGGATCAACAAGGAGCTGGTGCTCGACGCGCGGGCGGATCTGGTCTTCGCGGGCTGGAACTACGGATTCAACGAGGGCGAGGGCTTCACCCCGGCGGAGCTGAAGCGGCTCGGGGTCGACTCGTATCTGCTGACCGAGTCCTGCCGCAACGGCCGTTCGAAGGCCCGGGGGCTGATGCCGCCGCTGGAGGCCCTCTACACCGATCTGCTGAACCTGGGGAAGCTCTTCGACGTCGAGAAGCGCGCCGAGGCCCTGGTGGCGAAGTTCCGCGGGCAGGTGGCCGACGCCCGGGCCAAGGCCCCCCAGGGGGCCGACCGGCCCCGGGTCTTCCTCTACGACGACGGCCGGGACAAGCCGTTCACCTCGGGCGCGTACGCCGGGCCGCACGACATCATCACCAAGGCCGGCGGGGACCATGTGATGAAGGATCTGAAGGACAGCTGGACGACGGTCGGCTGGGAGACCGTGGTGGAGCGGGACCCCGAGGTGATCGTGATCAACAACTACGGGGACACGAGCGCCGAGGAGAAGAAGAAGTTCCTCAAGTCGTACGCGCCGCTCGCCAAGGTCTCGGCGATCAAGAACGACCGGTTCGTCGTCCTGGACTACGTGGAGCTGGTGGAGAGCCCGCGCAACCCCGGCGCGATCGTCGAGCTGGCGGAGGAGTTCGGCGCGGCGGCCCGCTGACGGGGTCCCGGTACCGACGGACACCGACAGACACCGGCCGACACCGGGGCGGCAGAGTTCACCCGTACGAGTGAGGCGTACGAGTCCCGTACGGGCGTTTCGAGGGCCGGACCGTGACCGGACCCGCCCTCTCGGCGGGGCCGGTCACGGCCGTGTTCACTCCTGGGACGGGCCGGACCCTCCGACGGGCATCCCGCTGACCCTGGCGATCTCCTCCACCTCCCGGCGGTCGTCGTCGAGCCGGCGCTGCTGCGCGTCGATCTTCTCCAGCATCGCGCGCAGCCGCTCCGGGTCGGCCGCGACCTCGGGCGGCACCAGCGACAGGGCCCCCTTGGCGTGCTCCCCGTCGCCGAGCCTGACGACGACATGGTCGGCCCGGTCGGCGTGGCCCGGCTGCATCGCGCCGAGCAGACCAAGCAGAGTGAGGAGCTCCTGCTGCACCTCGGCGGTGAACAGCTCCCGGTCCTCGGGGTCCATCCGCAGTCTGACGCGGCCGCCGCCGGCCTTCACATAGAGGTTGACGGCCTCCATCAGAAGAGTGAACGCCGGGCCGGGCATGCGCGCCCGGAGCGCCTCGACGTACAGGGCGTAGCGCAGCCTCGGGAGTTCGGCGGGGCTCTCGTTCTCCCCGCCGGTGTGGGGGTCGGACACGGCGGTCTCCTCCGCTCGTCGTGGGCGGTCGTCCGGCGGTGAACAGGGGCTCGGAGCGGAGTCGGCGCCGCTCCGGGCCCATGGCGCCGGCTCAGTGACCGTCCGGCGCGGGTTCCAGGACGAAGACGGGGATCGGGCGGTCCGTCTTCTCCTGGTAGTCGGCGTAGTCGGCGTAGGCCTCGACCGCGCGCGCCCACCACAGGGCCTTCTCCTCCCCTTCGACCTCACGTGCCGTCATGTCCTGGCGCACGGCGCCGTCCTGGAGCTCGACCCGGGGCTGGGCCACCACGTTGTGGTACCAGACGGGGTGGGAGTCGGCCCCGCCCGCCGAGGCGACGACGGCGTACCGGCCGTCGTGCTCCACCCGCATCAGGGGGGACTTGCGGATCCGGCCGCTGCGCGCGCCCACGGTGGTCAGGATGACGACGGGCATGCCCCTCAGCGTGGTGCCCTCGGTGCCGCCGGAGCTCTCGTACAACTCGACCTGGTCCCTCACCCACTGCGCCGGGCTGGGCTCGTACTCGCCCTCAAGAGGCATGGCGTCCACACTTTCTGTCGGAGACGGTGATCCAGCGGTCCGGCGGCCGTGCCGTCGGCGCGTCGCCGGACCCGGGTCAATCATTCCCGGCTGCGCGCCTGTGCGACAGGGCCCACCCGCCGGCCGCCGGGGCGAGTGCCGCAACGCTGACGCAACCTCGTTCGTGCTGTGCTGAACGGATGACCGAATCCCCACGCGTGGAGCTGACCCCGGCGGCCACCGCACTGGTGCGATCGCTGACGGCGGCTCATGGTCCGCTGATGTTCCACCAGTCGGGCGGCTGCTGCGACGGCAGCGCCCCCATGTGCTACCCGCGAGGAGAGTTCCGTACGGGACAGTCGGACGTCCTGCTGGCGGAGTTGCGGGTGACGGGGGTCGCCGACGCGGTCTCCTTCTGGATGTCGAAGTCGCAGTACGAGGTGTGGAGCCACACCCGGCTGGTGGTGGATGTGGTCGAGGGGCGCGGGAGCGGCTTCTCGCTGGAGGCTCCGGAGGGGGTGCGGTTCCTGATCCGCTCACATGTCGTCGGCGGTTAGGGAGGGTCAGGGCAGGGGCGGGGCGGGGCAGGGTCAGGGGTGGAGGCTGCCGACGACCTCGGCCGTGGCCGCGACGCCTTCGTGGATGGTCGGCGCCATGCTGGTGCCGGAGAGGAAAAAGCCGAGGAGCGCGCAGGTGAGCGCGTGGGAGAATTTCAGTCCCCCGCTGCGCAGAAAGATCACCGCGAGCACCACCAGAAGCAGCACCACCGAAATCGAAATGGCCATCGCCAACCTCCTTCACCGTGCCGGGTTCAACGGCATTCGGCCGTAGTCTGGCGCAGTGGGCGGGCCGTACGGCCGACTGGCGTGTCCGCCGTACGGGTGGTTGCGTTCGCGGAGGGCGCGGTCAGGGGCGGCGGGCCCGCAGGAAGGCCGCCAGACCGGCCAGATCGTCGGTGTTGAGATGGTCGACTCCGGCGTCGAGCAGCTCGCTCCAGAGTGCCTCACGGGCCGGTCCGGGCGTGTCGGGGGTGGCCCAGAAGCGGATGCGCCGGTGCCGGGCGTGGGCCGACTCGGTGAGGGTGTGCAGCCGTTCGCGCTCCGCCGGGGGGAACTCTCCGTCGCCCCGCCAGATGAAGCTGTTGTTCCAGTTCCCGGAGATCAGCGGGACGAGGGAGGCGGGGGCGGCTGTCGCGAGGTCGTCGAGCCGGCCGTCGTAGAACGCGTACCGCTGCCGCTGCGCCGCCATCGGCGCGCGGGCGGCGCGGTCTCCGGAGACGACGGGGGTGACGGCTCCGAGGCCGACGCGGCCGTCGGCGTATTCGCTCAGCATCCTCCGGTAGTCGCGGAGCTGGCGGTCGAGTTCGCGGTAGCAGGCGACGCCGTCGGCCTTGATGTCGATGAGGAGCTGTACGGGGTGGGGGTGGCCGGGGTGAA
Organism: Streptomyces inusitatus; assembly: GCF_014651115.1. GTDB lineage: Bacteria > Actinomycetota > Actinomycetes > Streptomycetales > Streptomycetaceae > Streptomyces > Streptomyces amakusaensis. Next base: position 56,584 of record NZ_BMWG01000031.1, read on the forward strand.
CGGTGCCGCAGTTGGCCCTCACCCGTGCGAGCAGGGGGTCGAGATAGAGGGAGCGCAGGGTGCGGGCGGGATCCAGCTCGGCCGGTGTGTGGGCGACCAGCAACTCGCCCTCGACGAGGAAGATGTCCGCCTCCACGCTGGTGAACCCGTGGGCGAGGGCGTCATGGAGCGGGCGCGGGTGCAGATAGTCGTTGTGCGCGTGGGCCCGGCGCAGCGGCCTCGGGCGCGGAGGGTCGTCCTCCGCCGCGTGTGCGGTGCGGGTGGCGGCGGGCACGGCGACGGCGGCCAGCGCGGCGGCGGCCGCGGTGACGGCACTGCGACGGGTGGTCGGCACGGTGGGGCCTCCAGAGCGGTACGGCGTGGTGTGGCGGGACAACCGGAGTATCGGCCGGGGCGGAGCCGAACGGCAGGGGGCCCGCAAGGGGTTCGGCGCTGTGCGCGGGACGGTGGAGCGGTCAAGGCCCGCGGGGCCAGGCGTTGTTATGCTCGGCGCGAGTGCGCGGAATCATGGAATCGAGAGAGGCCGGTGCCCGGGTGGAGGACGCGGTGGAGTCCCCCGACATGTCGCGCGCCGCGCGGCTGACCGCCCACGGTGCCGTCTCCACGTCCCTGGCCCTGTACGGCGATCGGGCCCTAGGCGAGCTGGTGGACACGGCCGTGCCGATCGGATCCGGCATCGGCGGGAAGTCGGCCCTGCTGGAGGTCGGCGGAGTGCCGGTCTTCGTGAAGCGGGTGCCCCTGACCGATCTGGATCTGCGGCCCGAGCACATCCGGTCCACGGCGAATCTGTTCGAGCTGCCCGTCTTCTGCCAGTACGGCGTCAGCGCGATCGGCGGGCCGGGCTTCGGGGCCTGGAGAGAGCTGGCCGTGCACACCATGACGACGAACTGGGTGCTGGCGGCGGAGCACGAGGGCTTCCCCCTGATGTACCACTGGAGGGTGCTGCCCGACTCGGCGCCCCTGCCCGAGGAGCTGGCGGACGTCGAACGGGCCGTCGCCTACTGGGGCGGCGGGTCTCAGGTGCGGCGGCGGATCGAGGCTCTGGAGCGGTCCTCGGCGAGCGTCGCACTGTTTCTGGAGTACATCCCGCGGAATCTGCACCAGTGGCTGGGCACCCGGGTCGCGGCCGGGGACGGAGCCGTCGACCGGGCCTGCGCCATGGTGGAGCGGGAGCTGGCGGCCGGTGTGTCGTTCATGAACGCGCGGGGGCTGCTGCACTTCGACGCGCACTTCGAGAACATCCTGACCGACGGCCGGCGTCTCTACTTCGGCGACTACGGCCTCGCGCTCTCCTCCCGTTTCGAACTGTCGCGGCCCGAGGCCGACTTCTTTGACCGAAACCAGGTCTACGACCGCTGTTACACCGCCGCGTATCTGGTGAACTGGCTGGTCACCGCCTTGCACGGGTTCGAGGTGGGGGACCGGGACGGCCGGGGCGCGCTGGTGCGCGCCTATGCGGAGGGCAAGCGGCCCACCGGGATCCCCGAGGGGGCGGCCGCGGTCATCGCCCGGCACGCGCCGATCGCCGCCGTGGTGTCGGACTTCAACCGCGCGTTCCAGTCCCGCAGCAGGCGGACCCCGTATCCGCTGGAGGAGATCCGCCGGCTCGGCGGGTGAGGCCCGCCCACGCGCGGGGCCGGAAGGCGCGGTCAGTCGGTCGGGGGCGTCTGCCAGTGGACGGTTCGGTCGCACCAGCGTTCGAGAAGGATGCTGTCGTGGCCGACGGCGAGCAGCCCCGCGCCCTCGGCGGCGCGGTACTCCTCCACGACGGCCACGAGGGCGGCGGTCGTCGAGGCGTCGAGCATCGCCGTCATCTCGTCGCAGATCAGCCAGCGCGGGCGGAGCACCAGCGCACGCGCCAGACAGGCGCGCTGGAGCTGGCCGTCGCTGACCTCGTGCGGACGGCGGCCGAGGAGTTCGCCGGTGAGGCCGACCGTGTCGGCGAGCTCCCCCACCCGGGCGGGGACCTCGTCGCGGCGGCCGGTGGCGCGCAGCGGCTCGGCGATGAGGTCGCGCAGCGGCAGCCGGGGGTCGGCGGACATCCTGGGCTGCTGGAACACGACGCCGATGGCGGTGCGCTGGGCGCGGGGCGCGGTGTGCCGCCAGCCCCGGGCGGGTTCGCCGTCGATGACGACCCGGCCCGCGTAGGGGCGGTGCAGCAGCGCCGCCACTTTGGCGAGGGTGGACTTGCCGCAGCCGCTGGGGCCGAGGAGGCCGACAGCCTCGCCGGGGGCGAGGGTGAGCGAGACCTCGCGGACGACGGGCCGGAGGCGGTCGTATCCGGCGGTGATCGTGTCGAGTTCAAGCACGGTGGCACTCCTGGCGGTGGTGCGTGGGGCGGCCGGGGCGCGGGTCACGCATGGGCGGCGCTCCGTTCGCCGGGGACGGCCGCCGGGTGGTGGCAGGCGAGGCCGGAGGCGAAGTCGGGGCGGGTGGCGCACAGGCCGGTGGCGCGGTCGCAGCGGGCGGCGAAGGCGCAGCCGTCGGGGAGGTCGCCCAGCTCCGGGGGCATTCCGGGGATCGGGGTGAAGTCGCGCTCGGGCAGGGCCGCGAGCAGTCCCCGGGCGTAGGGGTGGAGCGGTCCGGGCTCGCCGAAGAAGGTCCGGGCCTCGGCGATCTCGACGATGCGGCCCGCGTACATCACGGCGACGCGGTCGGCTATGCGCTCGGCCGCCGCGAGATCGTGGGTGATCATCAGCAGGGCCCGGCCGGTCGCGCCGTCGTCGGTGTGGCGGCGCAGCTCGTCGACGGTGCGGTTCACCAGGTCGCGGTCGAGGCCGGTGGTGGGTTCGTCGGCGAGCAGCAGCGGGGCGTCGCCGATGAGGGCGAGGGCGGTGGCGGCGCGCTGGGCGAGTCCGCCGGAGAGCTCGTGGGGGTAGCGGTCGAGATGGCTGGCGGGGAAGGCGGCGCGTTCGGCGGCGGCGACGGCGGCCCGGCGCAGTTCGCGGCGGGGGGTGGCGGTGAGCGCGCGCAGGGTCTCCTCCAGCTGCGCGCCGACCGTGCGGACGGGGGTGAGGTGCGCGGCGGGGCTCTGGGGCACCAGTGCGACGCGCCGTCCGCGTACGGAGCGGGCGAGGGTGCGCTCGTCCGCTCCGAGGAGTTCGAGGCCGTCGACGGTGGCGCTGCCGGCGGTCTGCGCGTTGCCGGGGAGGAGGCCGAGGAGGGCGGAGGCGAGTACGGATTTCCCGCAGCCGCTCTCGCCGACGAGGGCGAGGCACTCCCCCGCCGCGAGGTCGAAGGACGCTCCGGTGACGGCGGCGACATGGCGGTCGCCGCGCATCCGGAACCGTACCGAGAGATCACGTACCGACAGGACGGCGGCGGTCACAGCATCAGCTCCGATCGGCGGCGCGGGTTGATCCGTTCCCGCCAGGCGCCGGCGAGGCCGGCGATGGCGAGGGTCGGGATGATCAGGAACAGTCCGGGGAAGAGGGTGGGCCACCAGTCCCCGGCCAGCAGGGAGCTGCGCGCGGACTGCACCAGATTGCCGAGGCTGGCCTGGTGCGTGGGGAGGCCGAGGCCGAGGAAGGAGAGCGCGGACTCGTGCCACATGGCGTGCGGGACCATGAGGACGGCGGCGAGGCCGGCCTGCGGGAGCACGCTGGGCAGCAGATGCCGGGCGGTGAGCCGGAGCCGGGAGGCGCCGCCGGATATCGCCGCGTCGACGAAGGGCCGGGAGCGCAGGGAGAGGACTTCGGAGCGGACGATCCTGGCGGTGGAGAGCCAGTGGGTGAGGGCGACGGAGGCGATGACCGGCCAGACCCCGGGGCGGAACATCGCGACGATGAAGATGCCGAGGAGCAGATGGGGCACGGAGGCGAAGGTGTCGACCAGCCGCATCACGATCCGGTCGGTCCAGCCGCCGAAGGCGGCGGCCGCCGCGCCCACGAGGGTGCCGACGACGGTGGCGACGAGGGCGGCGACCAGTCCGACGAGGAGGGAGATCCGCAGCCCGTACACACAGCGGAGCAGCAGGTCCCGGCCGACGTCGTCGGTGCCGAAGGGGTGCTCCCAGGACGGGGGCAGCAGCTTCTTGGAGAGGTCGACGGCCTGCTCGTCCAGTTGGGCGAGGGGCGGCACGATCAGCACCGCGAGGACGACGGCGGCGACGGTCACGGCGGAGAAGGAGATCCGGACCGTGCGGGTGGAGCGGCGGGTCCGTCCGGTGGAGCGCCAGAGGGTGTCAGCCATCGAAGCCCACTCTCGGGTCGGCGAGTCCGTACAGCAGGTCGGAGAGGAGGTTGCCGAGGAGTACGGCGGTGGTGGCGAGCACGGTGAGCGCGGCCAGCAGGGGGAAGTCCACGGAGGTGGCGGCCTCGACGGTGGCGGCAGCGATCCCGGGCCAGCTGAAGACGGTCTCGACGAGGAGCGCGCCGGTGATCAGTTCGGGGACGCGGGAGCCGATGAGGGTGAGCATGGGCAGCATTCCGGAGCGCAGCGCGTGGCCCAGGAGTACGGAGGTCTCGCTCAGGCCCCGGGCGCGTGCCCCGCGTACGGGGTCCTCGTCCAGCGCGTCGGCGACTCCCTGGCGTACGTACAGGAAGAACCAGGGCAGCTGGGAGATGCCGAGGACGGCGGCGGGCAGCACCAGGTGGGAGGCGACCTGGCCGGGGGTGATGACATCGCTGGCGGTGTCGGTGAGTCCGCCGGCGGGCAGTACGCCGAGTTCGAGGGCGAAGAACCAGATGGCGAGCAGTCCGAGCCAGAAGGCGGGGGCGGCTTCGAGGGTGTAGGCGGCGGCGGAGGCGCAGCGGTCGAGCCAGCCGCCCTGGCGGCGGGCGGCGAGTACGCCGAGCGCGGTGCCGAGGACGATGGCGATGAGGAACGCGGAGGCGGCGAGCAGCACGGACCAGCCCATGCGCTCGGCGATGACGTCGGCGACGGGCTGGCGCATCACGCTGGAGTCGCCGAAATCGCCGGTCAGGGCGGCGGTGAGCCAGTTCCACCAGCGGGTGGTGAGGGGCTGGTCGACGCCGAGGTTGGCGCGGATCTGGTCGAGGTTCTCCTGTGAGGCGGTGAGTCCCGCGGTGCCGGTGTACGCCTTGACGGGGTCGAAGGGGGAGGCGTCGGCGACGGCGAAGACTCCGAAGGTCACGGCGAGCAGGACGGGGGCGGCGAAGAGTGCTCGCCGCCCCGCCATGCGTGCCATGGGCCCCCAGGGGAGTCGGCGGCGGGCCGTCTTCCCCTCGATGAGGCCGGTGCTCACTTCTTCGTGCCCTTGGGGGTCCAGTCCTCTACGTTCCACCAGGGGCCGGAGGCCAGTCCGTGGTCGTGGGGCTCGATCTGGGTGGTGAGTCCGTCCCAGCTGTCGTCCACGACGTAGAGGTGGTCGATGTGGGTGAGGAAGGTGTAGCCGGGGTTCTTGACCAGTTCGCGCTGGACGGTGTCGTACGCGGCCTTGCGCTCGGCCTTCTTCCCGCTCTCGCGGCCCTTCTCCAGGGCCTTGTCGACGACCGGGTTGTCGTACCAGGCCATGTTGTTGAAGCCGTCTCCGGCGAGGGAGGAGGTGAGCAGGAGGTACTGGTCGAAGTCGGGGTCGCCGGGTGCGCCGCCGCCCGCGAGGACGGCGTCGGTCTTCATCCGGGGCTGGATGACCTCCCAGGTGCCGGCCTGGGTCTTGATGGAGATTCCGGCCTTCTTGGCGTCGGAGGCGTAGGCGAGGGCGTGGTCCTGGCGGAGGCGGTCGCCGGAGAGGTACCAGAGGGGGAACTCGGCGCGGACGCCGTCCTTGGCCCGGATGCCGTCCTTGCCGGGCTTCCAGCCGGCGTCGTCCAGGATCTTCTTGGCCCGCTCCAGGTCGTGGGTGCGCTCGGTGCCCTCGGTGAACCACTCGCTGCCGGTGGGGACGGGGCCGTAGGCGGGCTTGCCCGCGCCTTCGAGGATCTGGTCGACCATGGTCTGTCGGTCGACGGCGATGTCGAGGGCCTGGCGGACGGCCTGGTCCTTGGCGACCTTGTTGCCGCCGGGCAGGGTCACGGTCCGGTAGTCGTAGGTCTTCGCGGCGTGGGTCTTCTTCGCCTTGTCGCTCTTGAAGCCCTCGGCGAGGTTCGGCGGCAGGATCGCTCCGTCGAGGTCGCCCGCGCGCAGCCGGGTGGCGCGGACGTCGTCGTCCTTGATGATCGCCATGGTGAACTTCTTCACCTTGGGCTCGCCGCCCCAGTAGGAGGGGTTCGCCTTGAAGCTGATCTTCTCGCCCTTGGACCAGCCGGTCAGGGTGTAGGGGCCGGTCCCGATCGGCTTGGTGGTGAAGGGGCCGGTGTTGACGTCCTGCTTCGCGGCGATGTGCTCGGGGGCGATGGGGAGCACGGTGCGCTGGGCGAAGGGGGCGTAGGGGTACTTCAGGGTGAAGACGACGGTGCCGTCCCCGGTCGCCCTGATGTCCTTGATCGCGTCGAGTTCGGACTTCGAGGCGTTGTTGGTCTTCGCGTCCAGGATGGTGCGGTAGGTGAAGACGACGTCCTTGGCCGAGAACGGCTTGCCGTCGCTGAACTTCACACCCTGGCGAAGCTTGTACGTGTAGGTCAGACCGTCCTCGCTGACCTCGGGGAGCGCCGCGGCGAGGGCGGGCTTGAGCGCCATGTCCCCATCGAGGGCGAGCAGCCCGTCGAAGATCTTGGAGTTGCCGTCCTTGCCGAAGCCGAGGAGGGGGCTGAGGCTCTCGGGTTCGTAGGCGATGCCGACGACCGCCGACTCGCCCTCGCCCTGGCCGCCCGACGCACCGCTCTCCGGGTTGGAGCAGCCGGCCGCGCCGACGGTCAGCGCGGCGGCCGTGGTCAGGGCGGCCAGGCTGCGTATGGAACGGGTCGAACGGGTCGAACGAATCGGTCGGATCGGTCGGGCAGACACGGCTCCCACACCCCTACTGAAGATCAGCTGTTGTTGCGAACGTCATGCATTAAACAGCACGTAAAGGATGCGGGAAACATTGGCTCGATCGGCTCCGGCCGGTCCCCGCGGCCGCCGATGAGAAGGTGGCCGTGCGTGTCCGACCCGTGAGGAGGTGGCGTATGAGCGATTACGACCTGCTGGTCGTCGGTTCGGCCAATGCCGATCTGGTGACCCGTGTGGAGCGGCGGCCCGGAGCCGGCGAGACGGTCCTCGGCTCCGATCTGGTCGTCCATCCGGGCGGCAAGGGCGCCAATCAGGCCGTGGCGGCGGCCCGGCTCGGGGCCCGTACCGCGCTGCTCGCCAGGGTCGGCGACGACGGTCACGGGCGGCTGCTGCTGGAGTCCCAGCGGGCGGCCGGGGTGGCGGTGGACGGTGTGCTGGTGGGCGGCGCGCCCACCGGGGTGGCGCTGATCACGGTGGATCCCTCCGGCGACAACAGCATCGTGGTGTCGACCGGCGCGAACGCCCGGCTGACCCCGGCCGATGTACGGGGGGCCGCGCCGCTCTTCCGGGCGGCGCGGGTGGTCTCGGCGCAGTTGGAGATCCCGCTGGCGACGGTGGTGGAGACGGTGCGCGCGCTGGCCCCGGGCAGCCGTCTGGTCCTCAATCCCTCACCGCCCGCGGCCCTGCCCGCCGAGGTGACGGCCGTCTGCGATCCGCTGATCGTCAATGAGCACGAGGCCCGGTTCCTGCTCGGCGACCCGGCCGGGGACGAGCCGCGCGCATGGGTGCGGGGGCTGTTCGCGCTCGGACCGCGCTCGGTGGTGATCACGCTGGGGAGCGCCGGGGCGCTGGTCGCGGAGGGCCCCTCGGCTCCGGCGGTGCTGGTGGAGAGCCCCCGGGTGACGGCGGTCGACACCACAGGGGCGGGCGACGCCTTCACCGCCGCGCTGGCGTGGCGGCTGAGTCTCGGCGAGCGGCTGGTCACGGCCGCCGCGTACGCCGTACGGGTGGGGGCCGCTGCCGTGACGCGCCGGGGCGCGCAGGACTCGTACCCGACCCCGGACGAACTCCCGGCGGGCTGAGCCGGAGCCGCCTCCGGTCCGGAGGACGCACGGGAGAATTCGGGAGACCGGGCGGCGGGCGGGAGGGCAGGATGCGTCCATGGACCGTCAGACGATCAGTTCTATCGCTCATGGGGATCACCCCGTCGCCGCTCCGCTGCACGAGACCTCCGTGGCAAGACTGCTGGACCGGGCCCTACCGCGCGGGGACGAACGCGTTCTCGATCTCGGCTGCCGGGAGGGCGCCTGGCTGAGGCGTGCGGTACGGGGCCGGCCCGGGGTGCGGGCCGAAGGCGTCGACATCGACGCCTCGGCGGTCGGGAGCGGGCGGGCGGCCTTCGCGGCGGACGGGCTCGCGGGCCAGGTCGAGCTGCATGTCCGGGACGCCTCGGAGTTCGCCCCGGACCACCGTTTCGATCTGGTGCTCTGTGTGGGGGCGACCCATGCCTTCGGGGGTCTGCTGCCCACGCTCGCGGCGGCCCGCGGGCATCTCGCGCCGGGCGGTTCGGTCCTGATCGGCGAGGGTTTCTGGGAGCGCGAGCCGGGCCGGGAGACACTGGACGCTGGCTTCACCGCACAGGAGTACGACTCTCTCGCGGTGACCGTGGACCGGATCGGGGACGCCGGCTGGACGCCGGTGTACGGGCATGTCAGCACGGTCGACGAATGGGACGACTACGAGTGGTCGTGGACCGGGACCCTGGCCCGCTGGGGGCTGGACCGGCCGGCAGGACCGGAGCGCGCCGCGGCGCTGAGGGCGGCGCGGGAGCACCGTGACGCCTGGCTGCACGGCTACCGCCGGACGCTCGGGTTTGTGACGCTGCTGCTCCGGCGGACGGAGTCCGACGAGGGCTGAGGGCCGGGGGCCGGGGCCAGGTCCCGCGCGGGCGGGACCTGGCGGGGCCGTCAGTGGGGGAACAGCTCGAAGGTCACGGCCGGCTTGCCGCCGAAGCGCGGGCTCGCCTCCTTGGCCATGTCCGTGAGGAAGGAGCGGACATAGCTGTCCGGGTCCTCGGTCAGCACCTCCAGATAGGTGCGGTGCTCCAGGAGCGAGCGGATGGAGCGTTCGAGACCGGGGCCCGCGTCGACGGCGTGGGTGGGCTCGGTGGAGCCCGCGACCGCGACCCAGCGAACCCCGCCCCAGGGCTCCAGGCCCTGCTCGGAGATCAGCTCCGGGAAGATCCAGCGGTTGCCCGCGTCGGCCACCGCGTCCAGCGCTGCGCGTCCCACCGCCCGGTGGTCGGGGGTGTTCCAGTGGCCGCCGCCCCAGGTGTCCCGGTGGTTGAGGGTGATCAGCAGTTCGGGACGGTGGCGGCGGATCGCCGCCGCGATGTCCCGCCGCAGGGCGGTGCCGTACTCGATGACGCCGTCCCGGTGGTCCAGGAACTCCACCTCGGACACCCCGACGACCGCCGCGCCCGCGCGCTGCTCGCGCTCCCGCAGCGGCGCGCACTCGGCGGGGTCGACGGTGTCGATCCCGGCCTCGCCCCGGCTGGCGAGGAGATACGCGACCTCCCGCCCGCCGTCGGTCCAGCCGGCCACGGCCGCCGCGCAGCCGTATTCGAGGTCGTCGGGGTGGGCCACGACGGCGAGCGCTCGCCGCCAGTCGTCGGGCATGGGCTTCAGCTGCGCATCCATGGCCCAACCTTAGGGCCTGTCTGACAAATGTCGGCGTCCGCCCGAAGGGCGGGGTGCGCGGCGTCCAGTGCGTGCAATCGCAAGGCGGAGGATCATCCTCGTACTGGACGTACTTGGATGACTCCGACAACGCGGCGAGTGTGCGTGCTGGGCGTCGCGCACCAGGCGAGATTTGTCAGACAGGCCCTAAGGCCGGGTACGTCAGATCTCGCCCTGGGCCAGGGAGATGAGCCGGTCGAGGACGCGGGGGCCGCCGGCCCGGACTCCGTCGTGCTCGTACTCGTCGGTGACCCAGGTGCGCAGCCCCCGGATGGCGCGGGCGGTGGTCAGCGAGTGGGCGGTGTCGACGTACATGTCGTCGTGGTAGACGGCGGCGGCGACGGGCACCTCGTTGGCGGCGAGCCGCTTCGCGTCGTAGAGCGGGGCCCAGTCGGTGCGGGCGGCGAGGAGTTCGGCGGTCTCCCGCAGGGGGCGCAGCGCGGGGTCGGTCTCGAAGTGCCAGGGGTGGATGGTCTCGCCGGTGAAGAGCAGCGGGGCGTCCCCGGCGAGCGCGGTGGCGGCGTCGAACTGGGGGAATTCGGCGCGTACCCGTTCGGCGGACCAGTCGGTGGGGCGCTCGTCCTGGCCGTAGATGGCCTCGTGGAGCAGGGCGTACAGGGGGTGTCCGGCGAAGGAGAGCTGGGCGCGGACCGCTTCCTGGAAGGCGTCGGAGAGTTCGTGGCGGTCGCCGGCCTTGATGAAGGCGTCTTCGAGGAGGTAGTGCAGTTGGTGGCTGCCGTCGCCGCCGCCGAGGAGGATGCCGAGCGACTGGAACACCTCGGGGGTGAGGAGGTGGCCGCCCGGCAGGGTGGTCGGGTGGTCGGCGAGGTGGGCGGCGATCCGGCGGGCCTGGGCCACGTCCTGGGGGTAGCGGGTGTAGTGGGCCTCTACCTTGCGCTGTATGCGCGGGTAGGCGGCGCGGTAGACGTCGTCGGCGTGGCCGTCGAGGGAGGGCAGGCCGCCGGTGATGAATACCTCGCGCAGCCCCTCGGGGGCGGTGGAGAGGTAGTGGGTGGCGCAGAATCCGCCGAAGCTCTGGCCGAGGACGCTCCAGGGGGCGCCGCCGGTGAGCTCGGCGCGGATCGTCTCGCAGTCGCGGACGATGCTGTCGGCGCGGAAGTGGGCGAGGTGGTCGGCCTGGGCGCGGGGGGTGCCGAGCGGGGCGAGGGTCTGGCGGTTCCGGGGGGTGGAGCGGCCGGTGCCGCGCTGGTCCAGGAGGAGGACGCGGTAGTCGCGCACGGCGCGTCCCAGCCAGGCCTGGGGGCCGATGAAGCGGCGGGCCCCGAAGCCGGGGCCGCCCTCCAGATAGACCAGCCAGGGGAGTTCCTCGGTGGCCCGCGCGGCGGCGACCACTTCCCGTCCGTACAGCTCCAGCCGTTCCCCGCCGGGGTCGGAGTGGTCGAGCGGGACGGTGAAGCGGCGGTCGGTGAGAACGACGCCGGGCTGGCGGTAGCTGGTCACGAAAGCTCCTGTTCTGTGCTGCACGCCCGCCCATGGGATCACACGGTGACTTCACGGGCGGGCGCGGGGCGTCGAACAGGGTGGGGAATCAGCTGGTGGGGAAGTTGTCCGGGGTCCGGATCTTGCCCCGGATCCAGACTCCGGCCTCCTTCAGCGGCGCGGTGCCGGTCCAGGGGCCGCCGGAGTTGCAGGTGCCCTGCTTGAAGACGGCTCCGCTGCGGTGGTCGTCGGAGTAGTTCCAGTTGACCCAGCTGACCTTCTTGCTCGCCATGACGTCGAGGAAGCGCTGGGTCATGGGGAAGTCGTTCGCGCCTTCGCCGGAGTAGTTCTGGGTGCCGAACTCGGAGACGAACACGGGGATCTTGTCGGCCGCGCGGGTGAGGCCGTCGAGGTACCACTCGCGGTGGGAGGCCGCGTAGAAGTGGAAGGTGTACATGATGTTGGAGGCCTGTACGGGGTTGTTCACGACCTCGGACTCATTGGTGGAGCCGGAGAGTCCGAAGGAGGACCAGTCGCGGGTGCCGACGAGGACCGGGGTGTCCGGGTCGAACTGCCGGATGTAGGGGATGAGGTCCTCGGCGTACGTCTTGATCGTCCACCAGGTCACATTGGTGCCGCTGGGCTCGTTGGCGATCTCGAAGAGCAGGTTGTTCTTGTTCTTGTGGCGCTCGGCGATCTCCTTGAAGAAGGTCTTGGCGTGGCCGATGTTGGTCCAGGGGTCGCCCTCGGTGAGGATGTGCCAGTCCACGATCGCGTACATGCCGCGCGCGGTGGCCTGCTCGATGAGGTTGTGCACCATGTCGGTGTACTTGCGCGGGTTCTCCAGATAGCCCTTCTCGGACTTCTCGATGTACATGGAGATGCGCAGGACGTCGGCTTTCCAGTCGTTCGCCAGGGCGTTGAGCGAGCCGGTGGTGTAGCAGTTGGGGAACCAGCCGATGCCGTGGGTGGACATGCCGCGCAGCTGGATGGGTTTGCCGTACTGATTACAGAGCTTGGTGCCGCAGACCTTGAGCTGTCCGTTGATCGCCACGGGTGATCCGGCGGGGGCCCTGACGGCGGGGGCGGGTGCGTTCGCCGCCGGGAGCACGGGACCCGCGGCGGGGGCCGGGGTCAGGGGGACCGAGGGGGTCGCGGTGGCGGTGGCCGGGGCGGCGGTGAGGCCGAGGGCGAGCGCGGCGGCGAGTGTGCCGGCGCCGGTGAGCGAGCGCAGTCGATTGCGTGAAATATCCATGGTTCTCCCTTGCCTTGGTCGTGGGTAATGGGAGTGGTAGGAAACTTTCCTAACGGTAAAGGGCTCCAACAAGCTGTTGCAAGGGGCTCGACGGGAGAAGGGTTTCGGCGTGTCGCGCCCTGCGATGCCTTGACGGCCCGTCCGGTCGGAACCCGTCCCGTCGGATCCCGTCCCGTCCGGTCCCGGCCGGTGTGCGGAGGCCGTCCGCCGCTCCTAGCGTGGACACATGATCCGGTTCGAGCAGGTGGCCAAGGTCTACCCGGACGGCACCACCGCCGTCGACGGCCTGTCCTTCGAGGTCGCGAAGGGGGAGCTGGTCACCCTCGTGGGCCCCTCCGGCTGCGGCAAGACCACCACGATGATGATGGTCAACCGGCTGATCGAGCCCACCTCGGGGCGGATCCTGATCGACGGCGAGGACATCTCGTCCGTCGACCCGGTGAAGCTGCGCCGCCGTATCGGCTATGTCATCCAGCAGGTCGGGCTCTTCCCGCACCGCACGGTGCTCGACAACACGGCCACCGTGCCCGCGCTGATCGGCTGGAAGAAGCCCCGGGCCCGCGCGCGGGCGGCCGAACTGCTCGATCTGGTGGGGCTCGACCCGGAGGTCCACGGCTCGCGCTATCCCGCCCAGCTCTCCGGCGGGCAGCGCCAGCGGGTCGGGGTGGCCCGGGCGCTGGCCGCCGATCCCCCGGTGCTGCTGATGGACGAGCCGTTCGGGGCGGTCGACCCCGTGGTCCGCGAGCGGCTCCAGAACGAGTTCCTGAACCTTCAGGCCACCGTGCGCAAGACGGTGCTGCTGGTCACCCACGACATCGAGGAGGCAGTGCGGATGGGAGACCGGATCGCCGTGTACGGGCAGGGGCGCATCGAGCAGTTCGACACCCCGGCCGCCGTGCTGGGCACGCCGGCGACGCCGTACGTGGCCCGCTTCGTAGGCGCGGACCGGGGGCTGAAGCGGCTCTCGGTCACCGCCATCGAGGAGGACGACCTGGAGCAGCCGCCGCTCGCCCGGCTGGACGAGAGCGTGCGGACGGCCGCGCTCCGGCTGCGGTCCGAGGGCGCGCGCTGGGCCGTGGTGGTCGGCACGGGCGGGGAGTTGCACGGCTGGGTGTCGGCGGAGGCCCTGGCCCTCGCCGGAGAGCGGGGCACGGTGGGCGATCTGGCCCGCCGCATGGAGGCCTGGGTGCCGCTGGGAGCCCCGCTGAAGCAGGCGTTCAGCGAGATGCTCCAGCATGACGCGGGGTGGGTGGCGGTGGTGGACGGATCCCGTTTCGCGGGGGTGCTGACCCCGGCCAAACTCCATGAGGCGCTGCGCAGATCGGTGGACGCGGACGAGCGCGGGGTCTCCCGCGACGAGGTGGAGTTCGACTCGGTGTCCGATGTGTAGCGGACCGCTGAACGGCTGAGAGGCGTGCCCGGAATGGCGTACGAGGCGCTCGGGACCGGCCTCGTCGGATACCGTGCTGGGTGTGCTGATCACGGGTGGGGACACTGCCGCGCCGGGAACCGCGCTGCTGATCGCGGCCGCGCCGGTCGGAAAGGGGCGTCTGGTCGACGCGAGTTCGGTGCTGCCCGCGCTCGCCGCGGTCCCGCCGAGCGTGCTGACGGGCACCTCGGCGGCGACGGTGATCGAGCTGGCCGACCCGCTCGACCCGCAGACGGTGCTGACCCGGATCCGGTCGGCCGCCGCCGCGCCGGGGCCGCTCTTCCTGTATGTCGCGGGGCAGCTCCAGCTCGACCGCAAGCAGCGGCTGCCGCATCTGGCGCTCGCCCGGTCCACCCCCTCGACCCTGCGGTACACCGGTCTGCCCTGGCACTGGCTGGCCTCGGAGCTGACGATCCGGCGGCCCGGCACGACCACCGTCTTCGTCGATCTGGTCGCGGACGCGGAGGCCTGGCGGCGGGTGGGCGAGGAGGGACTCGGCCTGGGGCTGTCGATCCGGCTGTACGGCCGTGTCGCACCGCCCGCCTCGCGCCGCGAGGAGCCGGGCCCGGCGTATCTGCGGGCCTGCGCCGCCATCTGGCGCGCCGGGTCCCGTCCGGATCTGGACACCCTGCACGAACAGGCCGCGATCCAGGCCGGGATGTCGGGCGCGCTGCTGCTGTCCGGCACCCCCGCCCTGCCGGCGAGCACCGGCGCCGCCGGGCGGGACGCGCCACCGGCGATGACGCCCCCTCCGGCGGTGCGCGCGCCCGCCGGGTCCCGGCCGCCCGCACCGGTCCCGGCGGGCGCGGGCGGCGGCGGGCAGGCGCTCGCGAGCTCCGGGCCGCCGCAGGGCTCCCCGGAGCCGGCGCGAGCGGCGATTCCGGTCGGCGACGGCGACCCGCATCCGGCGATACTCGCCGCGGCGCAGGCGGGGCGGCACAGCGAGGCGGCGGCGGCCGCCGCCGCGTGGGAGCAGCAGGAGATGCGGGCCCACGGGCCCGGCTCCGTACAGGCGATCCACTGGCTGGAGGTACGGGCCGATCTGGCCCGGCTGGCGCGCGAGCCCCGGCTGAGCTGTGAGCTGTGGATGACCGCGGCCGACGCCCGGCTGACGCGTGAGCAGGCCGGCGACGATCCCGATGTCGAGGCCGCGGTCGACCGCGCCCACCATCAGTGGGAGCAGATCGAGGACGCCGCCGAGGCGCGGGCGCTGGCCCCCCGGCTGGTCACGCTGCGCCGCCGGGTGCCCGGCCGTCAGCGGGGCGCGCTCAGGGTGCTCCAGCGCCGGCTGGAGAGTCTACACTCGGCCCGTCCGGTCTGAGGGGTGGGCCCGCTCAGGCCCTCGCCGGACCCGGTCAGCCGGGGAGCAGGCCCTTGGAGCGGAGGTACTCGCTCGCGACGTCCTGGGGCAGTCTGCGCCAGCTGTCCACCCGCTCGTTGAGGGCGGCGAGGTCGGCCGTGGTCAGCACGGTGTTGAGCGCGGACAGCGCGCGGGTGACTCCGGTGCTGCCCGCGCGGGCGCGGTTGACCACCGGCACGATGTAGTCGGCGTTCTGGAGGTGCTTGTCGTCGGCGAGGAGGACGAGGCCGAAGTCGTCGAGGGTGGCGTCGGTGGTGGTGGTCAGCACCATCTGGTCCTGGCCGTTCTGGACGGCCTGTTTGGCCTGGGTGGTGCCGACGCCCTTCGGGTCGACGGCGGTGATGTCGATTCCGTAGACCTTCTTCAGCCCGGGTTCGCAGTAGGGGCGGCTGACGCATTCGTCGCCCGCCGCCAGCCGTACGGGGAGTTCGGACCGGCCGAGGTCGCTGAGGGTCTTCAGACGGTGTTCGGCGGCGTAGGAGCGGCTGACCGCGAAGGCGTTCTGGTCGACGGCTCTCCCCGGGTCGAGGACGTCGAGACCGCGCGGGGTGGCGAGCCGGCGGAGGGCCGTCATGGTCCGGGCGAGGTCGGGCGATCCGACCGGGGGCGCGTCCGGGCCGTTGGCCTTGGCGTTGAGCCAGTCGGCGAAGGTCGCGGCGTACTCGGGAACCACATCGATCTGTCCGCTCTCCAGCGCGGGTTCGTAGATCTCCCGGTTGGTGACGGAGAGGATCTTGGTTCGGTAGCCGGCCCGGTGCAGCAGGAGCGCGTACATCTGGGCGAGCAGATCGCTCTCGGTGAAGCCCGCCGAGCCGATCGTCAGATCCCGGCTGTCGCCGGGTGAGCCGGTGACATCGCCCCTCCGCTCCAGCGAGGGTCCGGTCGCGCAGGCGGCGAGCACGAGCAGCAGCAGGGTCCCGAGGGCGAGCAGCGGCCGTGTCATCCCCGGTCCCGCGCCCAGGAGGGGGCCAGCCGCTGCCCCGCCTCGAACAGTCCCTCCACGAGCAGGGCGAAGACGGCGACCAGGAGCGCGCCGGCGACGACCTGGGAGGTGGAGGCGAGATTGAAGCCGGCGGTGATGATCCGGCCGAGGCCGCCGCCGCCCGCGAGCGCGGCGATGGTGGCGGTGGCCACCAGCTGTACGGCGGCGATCCGTACGCCGGTGAGGATCAGCGGCAGGGCGAGCGGGATCTCCACCCCGGTCAGCAGCTGTCGGCCCGTCATGCCCATGCCCCGTGCGGCGCGTACGACGTCCCGGTCGACGCCGCGCATGCCGACATAGGCGTTGGTGAGCAGCGGCGGCACGGCGAAGAGCACCAGCGCGATGATCGTGGGCCAGGAGCCGTAGCCGCCGATCGGGCTGAGCAGCAGCAGGACCAGGACGGCGAAGGTGGGGACGGCCCGGCCGATGTTGGAGATGTTGACGGCGAGCGCGCCGCCCTTCCCGATGTGCCCGAGGACGAGGGCGACGGGCAGCGCGATCAGACAGCTCAGGGCCAGGCAGACGCCGGTGAGATAGAGATGCTGGGTGAGCCGGTTCCCGATGCCGCCCTCGCCGGACCAGTTGGCCCCGTCGGTGAGCCACTCCCAGGCCCCCGCGAGGGTGTTCACTCGCCCACCGCCCGCGTCCAGGGCGTCGCGTACCGCTGTACGAGCAGAAGCAGCAGGTCGGCGGCGACGGCGATGATGACGCAGAGGACGGAGGCGGTGAGCACCTGTGCCTTGAAGTAGGTGTTCATGCCGGAGTAGATGAGGTTGCCGAGACCGCCGTAGCCCACGATGGCCCCGATGGTGACCAGGGAGACGGCGGAGACGGTGGCGATCCGCAGCCCGGCCATCGCGGCGGGCAGGGCGAGCGGCAGTTCGACGGCGAGCAGCAGCCGGACGGGGCCGTACCCCATGCCCCGGGCCGCCTGGCGGGTCTCCTCGGGGACCGCGCGGAGGCCCGCGAGGATGTTCCGTACGAGCAGGGTGAGCGAGTAGAACACCAGTCCGGCGATGACGATGGAGGCGGAGAGGCCGTACACGGGCAGCAGCAGCGAGAACATCGCCAGCGACGGGATGGTGTAGAGGACCGTGGTGATCCCCAGCACCGGTCCGGCGGCCCAGCGCCAGCGGCGGGCCGCGACGGCGAGCGGCACGGCGATGGCGAGGCCGATCAGGACGGCGGCGACGGTGAGCTGGAGGTGCTGGACCACCGCGTCCCCGAGGATCGATCGGCGGGTGGAGAGGTACTCGCCGCAGATCCACTCATTGCGGGCGAGGCAGTCGTCGGGTGTCGCCGTCACTCGTCCATTGGAGCCCGGCGGGCGGACGCGCGCGCGTTCTGCTGGCCTGTCCGTGGGCTCACGGGGCGCGGAAGCCGTCGGCGTAGCTCTCGGCGGGCGGGATCTCGGTGATGATGTCGACGAGGACGCCGCTGGGGTCGGCGACGATGAAGTGGCGCTGGCCGAACTCCTCGGTGCGCAGTTCGAGCCGGGGGGTGAGGCCCCCGCGCACGACGAGGCGTTCCCATTCGGCGTCCACGTCGTCGACCTCGAAGTTGAGCAGCAGGCCGGTGACCGGGTTCCGGTAGCCCTCGGGGATGGTCGGGTGGGTGTGGTCGAGCACGGCCAGCTCGTAGGGGAGGTCGCCCGCGCGGCGGAGGCTGACGTACCAGTCGGCCTCGAAGGTGATCTCGAAGCCCATGAGACGGGTGTAGAAGTCCACGGTCTCCTGGACACGGTCGGTGGCGATAACGGGGTAGAAGCTGGAGAGCACGGCGATTTCCCTTGGTTGACATACCAGCGGTATGCCAAGAATCTATTGACGTACCATCGGTATGTCAACATGCCGGGACTCCCGGCCGCCCGGACGGACGGAGCACGATGCCGCAGACGACGAGAGCCCAGCAGCGGGAGCGGACCCGCCGGACGCTGCTGGACGTGAGCCGGGAGCTGTTCGCCTCACAGGGGTACGCGGCGGTGGGGCTGGCGGAGATCGTCGAGGCCGCCGATGTCACCAAGGGCGCGCTCTACCACCACTTCGCCAGCAAGGCGGCGCTGTTCCGCGCGGTGCTGACGGAGGTGCAGGAGGAGGTGGGCGAGCGGGTCGCCGCCGCGGCCGAGGAGCGGAAGGATCCGTGGGAGCGACTGGCGGCGGGCTGCCAGGAGTTCATCACCGCCGCCACCCACCCCGACATTCAGCGGATCATGCTGATCGACGGCCCGGCGGTGCTGGGGTGGCACGAGTGGCGGGCCATGGACGAGTCCTCCTCGGCGCGCCATCTGGCGGAGGAGCTGGGCGATCTGGTCGAGCGCGGTGTCATCGCGCCCCAGCCGGTGATCCCGCTGGCGCATCTGCTGTCGGGCGCGATGAACGAGGCGGCGCTGTGGCTGGCCGCGTCCGGCTCCCCGGACGATCTGGCGGACACCAGGGCGGCGCTCTCCAGAATGCTGGGGGCGCTGCGGGTGCACTGAGCCGTGAACAATCGATGGCACTGAGTGCCACCAGGGGCCCACCAGAGATGGCTACTCGGGGGCCGGGGTCTCCGCCAGGGCCGATTCGAGCCGGCGGACCACCCGCCACAGCGGGGCTCCCCGGGGCGCGACCAGCACGACGACCTCGCGGCCGTCGCCGTCCGCGCCGTCCAGCACGGTCACCGGCCGGTCCGGCGTCCGGGACCAGACCTCCCGCACGAGTGCGAGGGCGTGGTCCACCGCGACTTCGGCGTCGCCGACGGCCCCCGAGCGGAGCCAGGAGCGCAGCCCGTTGTTGTGCGCGGCGACCACCGCGGCGGCGATCACCTCGGCCCGGAGCGATCCGTCCGGAGCATCGCCCCAGCGGCCGCGCAGATAGCCGGCGAGGGTGCGCTCATAGCGGCGCACCACGGACAGCTCATAGGTGCGCAGCCCCGGAACCTCGCGGGTCAGACGGTATCTCCGCACGGAGAAGACGGGGTTGGCCGCGTACATGCGCAGCACGATCCGGGCCGCTTCGCACACCCTGTCCAGCGGGTCGCCCGAGGTGGCTCCCGCCAGATACCCGGTCATGTCGGCGAGGCAGCGTTCATGGTCGGGGAAGACCGCGTCCTCCTTCGAGGGGAAGTAGCGGAAGAAGGACCGGCGCCCCACCCCCGCCCGCGCGACGATGTCGTCCACCGTCGTCCCCTCGAAGCCGCGCTCCATGAAGAGTTCGAACGCGGCCTCGGCCAGCAGCTCGCGCATGGGCGTCTTGGCGGCCGGGCGGTCCGCCGCCGCGCCCCCGGCGGCCCCGCGTGATCTGCGTGCCTCAGTCATGCCGGGAAACGTAACACCGGAGACCACCATTTGGCACTCCGTACCTTTACAAGGGGTACTGAGTTCCATAGCCTGATCGGGACGAATCCGTCCAGCGGTGGGAGAGCCGGCGTGAGCTTGAGGATTGTTGTCTGTGTGAAGTATGTGCCCGATGCGGCGGGGG
>NZ_BMWG01000032.1:0-9618 GCF_014651115.1 Streptomyces inusitatus
CAGTCGCAGCAGCCGGTCGGCGAGCGTCCCGACCGTCACCCGGTCGAAGAGATCCGAGGCGTAGAACACTTCGAGATCGAGATCGTCGCTGTGCGCCGTGTCCGAGAACGTGATGTCCAGATCGAACTTGGTGACACCCGGATCCACCCGGTCGATCTCGGCCGCCAGCCCGAAGAGCGTCCGGATGTCCTGGGTGACCGTGCTGTGGGACACCATCGTCTGGAAGAGCGGGTGGCGGGTAAGGGAGCGCTCGGGGTTGACCGTCTCCACGACGCTGTCGAAGGGGAGATCGGTGTGGTCCAGCGCTGCCAGGTCGGTGGCGCGGACCTGGTCGAGGAGTTCGGCGAAGGTCGGGTCGCCGGAGAGGTCGGCGCGCAGCACCACCGTATTGACGAAGAAGCCGACGACCGGGTCCAGGGCCGTTTCGCCCCGGCCCGCGACGGGACTGCCGAGGGGGATGTCGTCGCCCGCGCCGAGCCGGTGCAGCAGCGCGGCGACCGCCGCGTGCACCACCATGAAGACACTGCTGCCGCTCTCCCGCGCCAGCCGCCGCACCCCGGCGGCCAGTTCGGCGGGGACCGCCCGGTGCACCATGCCGCCCGCGTCGCCCGCGACGGCGGGACGCGGCCGGTCGGTCGGCAGCGCCAGCTCCTCCGGGAGATCGGCCAGCGCGGTGCGCCAGTACGCGGACTGCCGCGCGGTGAGCGAGCCGGCGTCCGCCGCGTCGCCGAGCAGAGCGCGCTGCCACCGCGCGAAGTCGGCGTACTGCACGGAGAGTTCGCCGAGCGAGGGATCCGCGCCCGCGCGGTGCGCGGCGTAGGCGCGCTCCAGGCCGCTCAGGAACGGGCCCATCGACCACTCGTCGCTCGCGATGTGGTGCAGCAGTACGACCAGGGCGTGGGCGCCGGTCGCCGGGTCCCGCAGCACGGTCGTCCGCAGCGGCGGCTCGGTGGCCAGGTCGAAGAGATGACTCAGCGCGGCCTCCGCCTCCGCGTCGAAGCGCTCGGCGGGCACATCCAGCACCCGCAGCGGCACGGCCGCGTCCCCGGGGCTCAGCACCCGCTGGTACGGCTCGCCCCCGACCTCGGTGAAGACCGTCCGCAGCGTCTCGTGCCGGGCGACGACCGCGTCCAGCGCGACCCGGAGGGCGTCGACGTCCAGCGGCTCGGCGAACCGGGCGACGAAGGGGATGTTGTACGTGGCGCTCGGCCCCCGCATCTGGTGCAGGAACCACAGCCTGCGCTGCGCGTGCGAGAGCGGCGCGGGCCCGGGCCGCTCGACGGCGGTGAGCGCGGGCCGGTCCGCGGCGGCGGAGCGGGTGGAGAGCAGCGCGGTGAGCGCCGAGACCGTACGGGCCTCGAAGACGTCGCCGATCGTGCACTGGGCGCCCAGCGCGGTGCGGACCCGGGCCACGACCCGCGCCCCGAGCAGTGAGTGGCCGCCCAGCGAGAAGAAGTCGTCGTCCGGCCCGACCGCCTCCAGTCCGAGCACATCGGCGAAGATCCCGGCGACGATCTCCTCCCGGGCCCCGCGCGGCCCCCGGCCGCCCGCGGCCTCCTGGCCCGCCAGGTCCGGGGCGGGCAGCGAGCGCCGGTCGATCTTGCCGTTGGCGGTCAGCGGGAAGGCGTCGAGGACGACGACGGCCGTCGGCACCATGTACTCGGGCACCCGCTCGGCAACCCCCCGCCGCAGCTCGGCGGGGTCGAGCGGCCCGGCGGCCCCGCCGGGCGCGTCCGGCCGTGCCGAAGGGGTGACATAGCCGACGAGATGCCGCACCCCGGGGCGGTCCTCACGGACCAGCACCACCGCGCGGCCCACCTCGGGGCGGGCGGTGAGGGCGCTCTCGATCTCCCCCAGCTCGATCCGGAAACCGCGCACCTTCACCTGGTCGTCGGCGCGGCCGATGAAGTCGATGCGGCCGTCCGCCCGGCGGCGCACCAGATCTCCCGTGCGGTACATCCGGCTGCCGGGCTCCCCGAAGGGGTCGGCGACGAACCGCTCGGAGGTCAGCGCGTACCGGCCCAGATATCCCCGGGCGAGCTGGGTTCCCGCGAGATACAGCTCGCCGGGACGGCCGGCCGGGGCCGGGCGCAGCGCGCCGTCCAGGATGTAGGCCCGGGTGTTCCAGAACGGGGCGCCGATGTCGGGCGCGCCGGTGTGCGCGGGGTCGAGGGTGACGGAGGTCGCCCAGACGGTGACCTCGGTGGGCCCGTACACATTGGTCACGGACCGGGTGGCGCGGGCGAGCCGCTCGGCGAGGTCGGCGGGGAGGGCCTCGCCGCCGACGAGCACCCGGACGTCGCCGAGCGAGCCGGGGCGGCCGTCATCCAGGAGGGCGTGCCACAGCGAGGGCGTGGCCTGCATGACGGCGGGCCGGTGGGCGTCCACGAGCGCGGCGAGCGCGGCCGGGTCGCGCACGGTGTCCCGGTCGGCCAGGACCACGGTCGCCCCGCTGATCAGCGGTACATGGATCTCCAGCGCGGCGATGTCGAAGGAGATGGTGGTGACGGCGATCAGCCGGTCGCCCGGCCGCAGCGCCAGCTCCTCCGCCTGCATCTCCAGGAAGTTGGCGAGGGCGGCGTGCGGCACGATCACCCCCTTGGGGCGGCCGGTGGACCCCGAGGTGTAGATGACGTACGCCGGGTGCGCGCCGTCCGGGCCGACGGCGTCGAGAGGGGCCGCGGGCAGATCGGCCAGTGCGGCGAGGGTGTCCGGGGCGTCCAGTACGACGGTCTCGACGCCGGGCACGCCGGGTGCGGCCGCGGCGGAGTCCAGCGTGGTCAGGACGCACACCGGGCGGGCGTCGGCGACCATGAACTCCAGCCGGTCCGCCGGGTAGTCCAGGTCGAGCGGCAGATAGGCGCCGCCCGCCTTGAGCACGGCGAGCACGGCGATCAGCAGATCGGCCGAGCGGGGCAGCGCGAGACCGACGATGCCCTCGGGGCCGACGCCCCGGCGGGTGAGCAGCCGGGCCAGCCGGTCGGCGCGGGCGTCGAGTTCGGCGTAGGTCAGGGTGGTCGAGCCGGCGATCAGGGCGGGAAGGTCGCCGTGGGCGCGGGCGCGGTCGGCGAAGGACTCGACGACGCCCCGGCCTTCGAGCGGGTGCGCGGTGTCGTTGGAGTCG
This sequence comes from Streptomyces inusitatus, assembly GCF_014651115.1. Taxonomy (GTDB): domain Bacteria; phylum Actinomycetota; class Actinomycetes; order Streptomycetales; family Streptomycetaceae; genus Streptomyces; species Streptomyces amakusaensis. Next base: position 3,125 of record NZ_BMWG01000032.1, read on the forward strand.
TGGATCAGCGCGCGGCGGGTATCGGCGGGGAGGAGATCGATCCGGGCGGCAGGCGCCTCGGGCCCGGCGGCCGCCGCCCCGGTGAGGAAGAGGGCGAACTCGGCGCTGCGCGCGGCCAGCGTCCCGGCGTCGTAGGCGCGGGGGTTGCCGTCGAACTCGAAGCGGATCCGTCCGCTCTCGGCGTCGTGGTAGAGGCCGAGGGTGAGATCGTCGACCGGCCCGGCGGCGACATTGTGGACGGTGCCGGGGGAGCCCGCGAAGTCGAGGGCGTTGTCGAACGCCTTGACGTTGATCATGGGGCCGAGGAGGCCCTGTTCGCGGCCGACGAGCCCGAGGTCGCGGCGGATGTCCTCGGCGCGGTAGCGCTGGTGGCGGCGGAGGTCGCGGACATGGGCGGCGACCTCGGCGGTCAGCTTCGCGAGCGGCGCGCCGGGGTGGACGGCGATGCGCAGCGGCAGCACATTGACGACCATCGCGGGCACATTGAGCGCGGCGGAGCCGAGGCGGGCCATCGCGGGCAGCGACAGCAGGATGTCGCGGCTGCCGGTGGAGCGGTTGAGGAAGGCGGCGAAGGCGGCGGTCACCGCGTCGGCCCAGCTCGCGCGGGCGGCACGGGCGATGGCGAAGATCCCGGCGGTGGTCTCGGCGGAGAGGGTCGCGCCCTCGCGCAGGAAGGTGGGGGAGGCGGCGAAGGAGGCCCCGCCGAGCGGCTCGGGCTCCGGCCGGTCGGCGAGCCGGTCCAGCCAGTAGGCGCGGTCCCGCGCGCAGCGCTCGGAGTCGCGGTAGGCGAGCTCCTCCTCGACGACGGAGGCGAGCGCGCCGAAGGCGCGGGGGGTGGGCTCCTCGCCGCGCGTCAGCGCGGTGTAGATCTCGGCGGTGCGCCGGGAGAGCAGGGAGAAGCTGTAGGCGTCGAGCGCGATGTGATGGGCGCGCTGGTACCACAGGGTGCGGTCGGGGCCGACGGTGTGCAGGGCGAAGGCGAAGAGCGGCTCGGCCGCCGGGTCGGCCGGGCGGTCCATGTCGGCCCGCATCGCCTCGACCGCGCAGGCGTGCGGGTCCTCGGCAGCGCTGTGGTCGGTGACCTTCAGCGCGGGCCCGTCGCCGGTCGGCCCGCCGGTCAGCTGCACCGGCTCGCCGTTCTCGTCCTCCTCGAACCGCACGGTCAGCGCGTCGGCCTCGGAGACCGTTTGCCGCAGCGCCCGTGCGAACAGCTCCACGTCGAGCGGTCCTTCGATCTCGACGTACTGTCCGACGTTGTAGACCGGTGACGACGGGTCGAGCCGCTGGCCGTACCAGACGCCGGTCTGAGCCCCGGTCAGGGGAAGACGCTGGGAAGCACGCTCGGTCATGGAATCTTGCTCCAGGTTTCGGACGCGACCGCACGAGGTGGTGTCGGCGGGAGGCTCACCCGGGCGTCGAAGGCGGCGCGGGGAGCCGGTGGGGGGAGAGGGGGCCGGGCGCCGCCCCCGTACCGCCGCTCGCCGAAGCGCTCGCGGTGGCCGGAGGCGGAACCCGCACGGGCCGTACCGGTCCCGGGGCCTGGAGGACCGGTACGGACCTGCGGCTGTGCGGCGTCCGGACGGACACAAGGGCCGGGCCGCACAGAATCAGGGAGTGTCTTCAAAGTAGCGTCGTCCGCCCGTAGTGGGGGTCCCCCCGGGCCGAAGGCCCAGGGGGAGGGTCTGGCGGGGTCTGGTGCTCCCCCTGGGCTTCGCCCGGGGGTGCCCCCAGATCGCAAGGCGGAGGAAGGAGCCCACGCGGTGGGGGTACTCCCCCTGGCTCCGCCGGGGGCACCCCCACCCGGGCCGCCAGGCCCAGGGGGCCGTAGGCGACTGACGACAACGCGGCTGGGGGTCCCCCCGGGCGAAGCCCAGGGGGAGTGCGTGCCAGGGCACGACAGGCAGACGGGACTTTGAAGACACGACCTAGGGGAGGGCCTTGAGGATCCGCTCGAACTGGTCGAGGATCTTCACGCCCTCGGGGTAGCGGCTGATGAAGAAGCCGGGCACCGGGTGGACCTGCTTGTTCTTCGCGGCCGGCAGCTCCGACCAGTTCTTCTGCGAGATCAGTGACTTGGTCTCGGCGACCGGCGTGCCGTTCGGGCCGTCGCCGTCGACGAGGACGACGTCGGCGTCCTTCAACTTGCCGATCTGCTCGAACGACAGGTCGTAGGAGAACTCGTCCTTGGGCGCGCCCGCGACCGGGGCGAACTTCAGGCCGGCGTCCTTGGCGACCGCGCCCAGCCAGGAGGTCTCGGTGTAGACGGAGAACTTCCCGGCCTCGCCGGAGTTGACGATGGCCCAGTCGGTGCGGCCCAGCTTGTCGGCGTAGGTGCTCTTGACGCGGGCGAGCTTGTCGTCGTACGCCTTCTTGAACTCGGCGCCCTTCTCGGCCGCGCCCGCCGCGTCGAGGACGCTGAGGGAGGCGGGCAGCAGCTCGGTCGGCCTGCCGATGCCGTAGGACAGGACGGGGGCGATCGGCCTGAGTTTCTCGATGTTGAACGGGACGTGCTTGGGGGCGGAGATGACGATCAGGTCGGGCTTGAGTGAGAGGATCTTCTCGAAGTTCAGCTCGTTGCCCTCGCCGACGATCGTCATCTTCTTGACGGCGGCCTTCTGGTCGGCCGAGAGGGCGCCCTCGTCGATGTCGGTGACGCCGACCATGGGCACTCCGGCGTCCAGCATCCAGGCGGAGGCGTAGGAGAGGCCGATGATGCGCTGGGGGTCGGTGGGTATCTTCACCGGTCCGTCGGGCGTCTGGACGGTCCGGGTGGCGGAGCCGCCGTCCTTCTTCTCCCCGCTCTCGGCGCCGGTCTCCGTGGTGGTGGAGCAGGACGCGGTGAGGGTGACGGCGACCGCGGCCACCAGCCCCGCCGCGGTCCGGCGGAGGCGGGCGACGCGGACTCCCGGGGTACGCGCGGTGCCGCTCGCGTGTGCACGGGTTCGGAGCATGAGGGTTCTGCCTTTCTCGGTCCGCGGGCGGCGGACGGTGTTCTTGAACATGGCTCGGGCGGCTCTGTCGCCGGGGCTCAGCCGGTGGGGGCGGGGCGGGGGGCCTTCTCCAGCACGGGGGCGTCGGCGGAGGGGCCCGTACCCGCGTCCTCGTCCTCGTCCTCGGTCTCGTCGTCGTCATCGTCGTCGTCCCAGCCCGCGGGGAGGGTCGCCTTGCGGAGCGCGGGCACCGCGACCGCGACGACGACCGCCGCCAGCGCGCAGATCACGCCGTTGACGACGGCGGCTCCGGCGGGGCTGAACCACTTGGCGACCAGGGCCGCTTCGACGTCGCCGACGAGATCGCCAGCGGTGTCCTGGGTGGTGCTGACGCTGACGATCCGGCCGCGCAGCCGGTCGGGGGTGTTGTGCTGGATGAGCGCGTATTCGAGGATCTCGTACACGGTGCCCGCGGCACCGGCCACGGCCAGCATCACCATGGCGAGGGCGAGATGGCCGACGACGCCGAGGCCGAGCAGTCCGCTCATGCCGAAGCCGATGGTGGCGATGCCGCCGGTGAAGGCGGCCATCAGCAGCACCTTGCCGGGCCGGGCGGCCCGGGTGAGCCATCCGCTGCCGGCCGAGACGAGGACCGAGCCGATCGCCGGGGCGGTGTAGAGCAGACCGAGGATCACCTCGCTGTCGTCGAACTGCTTGTCGACCATCTCGGGGAAGAGCACGACCGGCATGGTGAACAGCGCGGTCACGCCGCCGAGGGAGAGCAGTCCGCCGACGACCTTGTTGCGCCAGGCGTATTTGAAGGCGACCAGCAGCGAGCCGCTGTCTTCCTCCGCCTCGTCATCGTCGTCGCCCGCGCCGGGCGGCAGCGAGCGGATGCGGGAGATGAGGAAGGTGGTGATCATGGTGGTGACGGCGGCGAGGGTGTAGACCGGGCCGGGTCCCCACAGGGCGAGCAGCACACCGCCCAGCAGCGGCGCGCCGATGGAGCCGATCTCCCCGGTGAGGGAGATCAGCGTCCCGGCGGCGGGCAGTTGGTCGGGGCGTACGAGGGTGGGGGCGACCGCCATCAGCGCGGTGACGCTGACACCGGTGGCGAGACCGTCCCAGGCGACGCAGACCAGGATCGCCCACAGCCGGGGTTCCGGCTGGAAGGCGTTGACGGCCAGTCCGGCGAAGGCGAGCGCGGCGGCTCCCCGGGCGAAGACGATGATTCCGCGCCGGTCCATCCGGTCGGCCATCACCCCGCCCGCGAGCGAGCCGAGGAGGACCGTGACGCTCATGACCGTACCGGCCACGGCGACCTGGAAGGTCGACCCGGTCAGGTCGTAGACCTGGTCGCTGAGCGCCACGGTCGCCATGCCGAGGCCGACCAGGGAGACCACCCGCGCGATGAAGATGGCGCGGAAGTCCCTGCTGTCGCGCAGCGGCGAGATGTCGATGAGGTGATCACGCACTGACACGGGGGACCCCTGCCGCAGCTCTGTCTTCGGTCTTGTCGCGGCGGGCGCGGGACTCCCGCGCCAGCGGCAGCACCAGCGGGGTGTCCGTCTCGGGGTCGGTGATGATCCGGCAGCGCAGCCCGAAGACCTCCTCGACCAGCTCGGCGGTGACGATCTCGGCGGGCGGGCCCTGGGCGATCACCCGGCCGTCGCGCATGGCGATCAGATGGGTGGCGTACCGGCAGGCGTGGTTGAGGTCGTGCAGCACCGCGACCACGGTCCGCCGCCGCTCCTCGCGGAGTTCGGCGCAGAGGTCGAGCACATCGACCTGATGGGCGATGTCGAGGAAGGTGGTGGGCTCGTCGAGGAGCAGGATGGGGGTCTCCTGGGCGAGCGCCATGGCCAGCCAGACACGCTGGCGCTGGCCGCCGGAGAGCTCGTCCACCAGCCGGGTGGCGAGTTCGGTGACGCCGGTGGCGCGCATCGCGGTCAGTACGGCCTCGTCGTCCTCGGCCGACCACTGGCGCAGCAGCTTCTGGTACGGGAAACGGCCGCGCGCCACCAGGTCCGCGACGGTGATGCCGTCGGGGGTGGTGGGCGACTGGGGCAGCAGGCCCAACTGCTGGGCGAGTGCCTTGGGGGACATCGAGGCGATGGGGCGGCCGTCGAGGACGATCGCACCCGCCTGGGGCTTGATGATCCTGGCCAGGGCGTGCAGCAGGGTGGACTTGCCGCAGGCATTGGGGCCGACGATCACGGTCAGCGATCCGTCGGGGATGCCGATGCCGAGGTGCTCGGCCACGACGCGCCGGTCGTAGGCCAGGGTCAGGCCCTCGGCCCGCAGCCTCTCGCCCATGAGTCTCTTCCTCCGTTGAATTTCACGCACCCGACGGCCGCCGGGGGGCGGTTCGGGGCGGTGGCCCCGGTGCGGGGCGCGCTGTCAGCCCCGGTTGTTCAGCAGTTCGGCCCACTCCTTGAGGGTGGGCCGCTCGGCCAGTTCGACGAAGCTGATCCGTGCGCCGTCGGTGCGCCAGTTCTCGACCAGGGTCATCAGCCGGATCGAGTCCAGGCCCTGGTCGAGGAGGTTCTCCGCCACATCGACGTCCTCGGTCTCGACGTAGAGCATCTCGGCCACGTCGCGGACGAGCCGCTCCAGTGCGAAGGCGCCGTGGGCGGAGGTGCCGTGGGCGGAGGCGTCCGGTGCGGACGGCTCCTGGGCCGTTTCGGCCATCGTCTGTGTCCTCTCTCTGACGGGACTCCATGTCCCGTCGGTGGAGATTAGGTAAGCCTCACCTAACTATCTTGGGTCGCTCCACGTCAAGCCGGGGAGGGGCGCGGGCCCAGAACCGCCCGTTCCGGTCAACTTCCTTCGGCTGCCCCCGTGGTGGGGCGCGGAGCGCCGTGTCGTACTGTAGCCCTCGATAAGGTAAGCCTTGCCTAAGTTTTACGGTCGTGCTCGGCGGTGCCCCGTGCGCTCGGCGCACCGCGCACCCGGCGGGACCGAGGAGAGGGAACCCATTGACCACGGCCCTGCCGCGTTCCGTCATGCCGCCGCGCTCCGCCGCCGCACCGGGCCCCCCGCGCCCGACGGTCCGCCGGGCCCGCGCCGATGACGCCGAGGCCCTCCACGGGCTCTCCCGGCTCTTCTTCCGCTGCGGCGCGCTCCGCGAGCGCCCCCTCGCCCTCTACGCCGCCGACGCGGCCGACTTCCTCGTCGTGGAGCGGGCCGACGGCGCCCTCGCCGGCTGTCTGGGCCTGCGGATCCACCCCGACGGGCCGAGCGGCCCCGGCGGGGTTCTCTACAACTTCTGCGTCGCGCCCGGCAGTCAGGGCCGGGGCGTGGGCTCCGCGCTGCTGAGGGCGGCCCTGGCACGGGCGTCCAAGGGCTCGCTGTGGGCGGTGTTCACGGCCACCGGGGGCGGCGGGGAGCTGTTCCTGAGACACGGGTTCACCCCCGCCGCCGCAGACCTCGCGCCCGCGTCCTGGGCGAGCGCCCTCGACCCCCGCCGTGGCTCCCGGGTCCTCGCCCGCACCCTCTGACGGCGGGGCCGGGCACCGGCCAGGAAACGTCGAGGGCCGGACCGGGGAGACCGGTCCGGCCCTC
>NZ_BMWG01000032.1:9628-67853 GCF_014651115.1 Streptomyces inusitatus
GTGCCCCCCGGGGCCGTCCCGCGCACTGTCGGGGGGGGGGGGGGGGCCCCGCCCAGCCACCGCGGGGGCCCGGCCGGGGGAGCGGGGCCCCCCCCTCTACGTTCGGCTCAGGACTTGGCGATCAGACTCGCCGGGCGCATGTCGGTCCAGTGCGTCTCGACGTACTCCGCGCAGGCCTGCCGCGAGTCCTCGCCGTGCACCACGGTCCAGCCCGCGGGGACTTCGGCGAACACCGGCCACAGCGAGTGCTGGTTCTCGTCGTTGACCAGCACGTAGTACTGGGCGTCGTCGTCCTCGAAGGGGTTGGTGGCGGTCATGATGGTGTCTCCTCAGATGTGTCGTTTCCGGTCACAAGGGTCGTGATCGTCTTGGTGATACGGGTGGTGAGGCGCAGGGCCTCCTCACCGGTGAACAGCCTGCCCGCCCAGCGCCAGCGCAGAACCGTTCCGTCCTGATCATCTGCCGGCACGGTCAGTTCGAGCGCACCGCGCACCGGCGGCTCCGTGCCGGGCAGCTCGGCCAGCGCTGCCCGCAGGGCGGCCCGCTCGGGCCCCGGCGCGAGGCCCCAGCCGGGCGTTTCCGCCCAGTGGCGGGAGGATTCGCCGCGCGTGTAGCGCACGGCGGGACGTGCCCCGGCGGCCAGCACCGGCCCCGCCTGCGGATGCAGATGGCGCAGCCGCTCATGCCCCCGGCCGTGGTCCGGTACGGCGGACCACGGCGCTCCGGACCCGGCCGGGGCGACCCGTACCGGATGGACGGGCGTCAGCGCGCCGACCGTGCGTTCCGGCCGGAGTACGGAGGGCAGCTCCACCTCAGCCAGCAGCTCGCCGCCGTCCGGGCGGAGCCTCGGCTCGTCCCGTGCCGCCAGTGCCAGCGCGCCGAGCACCGCCCGGTCCAGCAGGGCGGGTTCGACACCGGACGGCAGCGCGGACTCGACGACCTGGTCGACCCGGTCGAGGGCATCGGGCCCGTCCGGTGCGGCTCCCGGCCCGTCGGCGGCGGGGGCGAGCAGCTCGCGCCAGTAGGGCAGTTCCGCGATCCGGCCCGGCTCCTGGGCCTGCTCGGACAGGTGCGCGGCCCAGCTCCGCAGCCCGCCGCCCGGAGTCTCCTCCGGTGGCTCGTGCCCCTGGGAGAGCGCGGCGGCGACCGCAGCCAGCCGGTCGGCGACCAGCGGCCAGGAGGCGTCGTCCACGGCCAGCCGGTGGCCGGTGAGCAGCAGCCGGCCGGGTGCGTCCGGGCCCGCGTCGAACCAGACCGCGCGCAGCACAGTCCCCGTGCCGGGGTCCAGCTCCGCCGCCGCCGCGCGGGCCCGGCCCGCGAGGACGGAGACCAGCTCCTCGCCGCCGACGCCCCGGACGTCCACCCGGCGCAGGGTGGACGGGTCCACCACGGCCGGAGCCGTCGCCGACGGCAGGATCTCCGTCGCCCAGACCCCCGCCGCCCGGTGCAGCCGCAGCCGCAGCGCGGGCTGCTCCCGGGCGAGGAGGGCCAGTGCCCGGCGCAGCGGCCCGGCGGCGAGCCCGGGCCCCACCGTCAGCAGCAGGGACTCCTGGAGCCGCGCCACCGGCCTGCCCGCCTCCCGCAGCCGGTGCGCGGAGGGCAGCAGCGGCAGCGGCCCCTCCTCCTCGCCCCGGGAGCCGGTGCCGTGCCCCGCCTCCGGCCCGGGCCCGGGCTCCGGCTCGGGCCCGGCGGCCTCCAGGGCGGCCGCGATCCGCTCCTCGTCCAGCAGCGCGAAGCCGGACAGCGGCCGGCCGGGCTCGGCGCACAGCCGCCGCAGCAGATCCGTGTACCGCACCGCGTGAGAGGCGAGCGCCGGTACGTCGTACAGCGCCGGGTTGGCGTCGAAGTCGAGCCTCAGCCGCCCGTCGGGGTACCGGACGGCGGAGAGCGAGAGATCGTCCACCGGGCCCGAGGCGAGGGTGACCACATGGCCGGGCGTCCCCGCAAAGTCCAGCTCGGTGTCGAAGGGCCGCAGATTGAGCAGCGGCCCCGGCAGCCGCGCGGGTCCCGGCCGGTCCTCGTCCGGCAGCCCCGGCCACAGCTCACGGGCGATCCGGGCGCCCCGGAACCGCTGATGGGCGCGGACGGCGGCGAACTCCCGGCCGGTCCGCTCCAGCACCTCGACGAAGGTGTCACGGCCCGTCAGCGGCAGCCGCAGAGGAAGGGTGTTCAGGGCCATGCCCGGCACCCGGAGCGTCCCCGGCCCGGTGCGCGCCATCGCGTACATCGCCAGCACCGGCTCCGGGGTCCCGGTGTGCCGGTGCAGCTGCACGGCGAGCGCCGCGCCGACGGCCTCCGCCCAGGTGACCCGGGCGGCCCGGGCCGCCTCGGCGACCGCCGCGCCCGCCCGGCGGTCCAGCACCGCAGTGTGGCGCAGCGCGGTGTCGGACGCGGGCGCGGAGCCCGCCGCGAAGGAGGCGGCTCTCGGGCCGTCGGCGTAGCGGGCCGCCCAGTGGGCGCGGTCGGCCGTCTGCCGTGCCGAGTCCCGGTAGTCGCGCTCCGCCGCCACCAGGGCGGCGACGGGTTCGAAGGGCGAGCCGGGCGGCGCGGTGCCGCGCACGCGGGCGGTGTACACCTCGGCGATGCGGCGGGTGAGCAGGGAGAGGCCGTAGCCGTCGACGGCGAGATGGTGGAAGTATTGGAAGAGCAGATGCCGCCGGGGCCCCACGGTCACCAGGACGGCCCCGGTCAGCGAGGGCGCGGCGCGGCCCGCCGCCGGGCCGGGGGGCGCGAACAGCAGATCCGGCCGGGGCGGGCAGGCGAGCTGCTCGCGCACCAGCTCCACGGCGGCGGCCGTGGGGTCGCCCGCGCCCGAGGTGTCGAGCCGGGGCAGCCGCCAGCTCCCCGCGTCGAAGACGGCCGGCTCCTGGCCGAGCCCGCCCCCGCTCTCCCGTACCCGGAAGTGCAGTCCGGCCGCTTCGGCGAGGGTGTGGCGCAGGGCTCCCTCCAGCGCGGCGACGTCGAGCGGGCCGGTCAGCTCGATGTACTGGCCCACATTGTGGGCGGCGTTGTCGGGGGCGGCGCGCTGGGCGGCGAGCACCTCGGCCTGGGCCTCGGTGAGTTCGAGCGGCTCCGCGCCGGCCGGGTCGCCGGGGACCGGCGCGGGGCCCCGGAGGATCGTCTCTGACATCGTCCCGGCCGCCCTCAGCCGCTGTGCGCGGCGACGCTGCCCGCGGCCTCGCCGAGGTCCGCGCCCAGCCGGTCCAGCCGGTCCAGTTCCTCGCTCCCCGCGCGGCGCAGCAGCAGCGAGTCGCGGATCTCGCCGGAGCGCACGGCGAGCGTCGAGAGCAGCGAGGAGGTGATGCCGTGGGTGTGCTCGGTGCCCGCGCCCTGGAGGTAGACGCCGCCGCGCACCCGGTCCGACATCCGCACCCGGTGGTCCCGGTCGATGCGCAGCCTGCCCTGTCCGTCGGTGAGGCACTCGTCGGCGAGCGGCCCGAGCAGCTCGCGCGGGTCGCAGGGGCGGTAGCCGGTGGCCAGTACCACCGCGTCGGAGTCGAGGGTGATCAGCTCCTTGGTGGTGAGGGAGCGCACCACCGCCCGCGCCCCGTCGGGCAGTTCCTCGACGCCGGTCAGCTCGCGGGTGTTGAGGATCCGCAGCCGCTGCGCGCCCGCGACCTTCTCCTGGTAGACCGTGCGGTAGAGCTGTTCGATGAGATCGCCGTCGACCACCGAGTAGTTGGTGTTGCCGTGGTAGCCGAGCAGTGCCTGCTTGGCGTCCTCGGGGGCGTCGTAGAAGTCGTCCACGGCCGAGGGGTCGAAGATCCGGTTGGCGAAGGGGCTGTCGTCGGCCGGGCTGTAGCCGTAGCGGGTGAAGACGGCGCAGATCTCGGCGTCGGGGAAGGTGCGGTGGAGATAGTCGGCGGTCTCGGCCGCCGACTGGCCCGCGCCCACGACGGTGAATCTGCGGTGGGGCCGCTTCTTCAGCCCGGGGGCGCGGAAGAGCAGATCGCGGTTGTGCCAGACGTGTTCGCCCGCGGTGATGCCCTGCGGGAGCCGGGGCCGCAGCCCGGTGCCCAGGACCACATTGCGGGCCCGCACCACCCGGCCCGCGCCGCCCTCGACCCCCGTACCGCCCGCGCCGCCCGTACCGCCCGCGCCGTCCGCCGGGCGGCTGAGTACGTCGAAGCTCTCCACCAGCCCTCCGCGCTCGACGGGACGGACGGCGACCGCCTCCCGCCCGTAGGACACCCGGTCCGCGAAGGACGCCGCGCACCAGCGCAGATAGTCGTGGAACTCGACCCGGGTGGGGAAGAAGCTCTTCTGGTTGATGAAGTCGGCGAGCCGGCCCCGATCGTGGAGGTAGCGCAGGAAGGTGAAGCGGCTGCCGGGGTCGCGCATGGTGGCGAGGTCCTTGAGGAACGACACCTGCATGGTGGCGCCCTCCAGCAGCATGCCCTGGTGCCAGCCGAAGTCGCCCTGGCGCTCCACGAAGGCCGAGGAGACCGTCTGCCCGGGGGCGCACTGCCCGTTGTGCTCCGCGATGGCTATGGCCAGTGCGAGATTGGCCGGGCCGAAGCCTATGCCCACCAGGTCCTGGGTGGGGGTGGTCTCCTGCTGTGCGGTGCTCGCGTGCCCTGCCGACATGCTCGTCCTTACTGGGTGGGGGCCGGCTCGGGGGGTGATGAGCCGGCGGGCGGTGTGGGGGTCCGTCGGGTACGGCGGTGTCAGCCGGGGGTGCCGAGGATCTCGGGCAGCGCCGCGACGAACGCGTCGGCCTCCTGGGCGGTGAGGGTCAGCGCGGGCGCGAGGCGCAGCAGGTCCGGGCCGGTCGCGTTGACCAGGAATCCGGCGTGCTGGGCGGCGAGCGCGGCCCGGGCGGCCACCGGTTCGGTGAGCGCGATGCCGAGGAGGAGCCCGGCGCCCCGCACCTGGCGCACCCGGGGGTGGTCCATGGCGAGGACGGAGCGCCGCAGTCGCTCGCCGACCCGCCGGACATGGTCGAGCAGACCGTCGGCCTCGATGGTGTCGAGGACCGCGAGCGCGGCGGCGCAGGCCACGGGGTTGCCGCCGAAGGTGGAGCCGTGCTGGCCCGGGGTGAGCAGCTCGCCCGCGGCCCCGAAGGCGAGCACCGCGCCGATCGGCAGTCCGCCGCCGAGCCCCTTGGCGAGGGTGACCACGTCGGGGACGATCAGCGGATCCGACTGATGGGCGAACCAGTGGCCGGTGCGGCCGATTCCGGTCTGGATCTCGTCCAGCATCAGCAGCGCGCCCGCGTCGCGGGTGATCTCCCGGGCCGCCCGGAGATAGCCGGGCCGGGCCGGTATCACCCCGGCCTCGCCCTGGATCGGTTCGAGCAGCACCGCCGCCGTCTCCTCGGTGACGGCCTCCCGCAGCGCTGCCGGGTCGCCGAAGGGGACATGGACCACCTCGCCGGGCAGCGGCAGGAACGGGTCCCGCTTGGCGGGCTGGCCGGTCAGGGCCAGCGCGCCCATGGTGCGGCCGTGGAAGCCTCCGGCGGCGGCGACGATCCGCCTCCGCCCGGTACGGCGGGCGATCTTGAAGGCGGCCTCGTTGGCCTCCGCGCCGGAGTTGGCGAAGAAGACCCGGCCGCTCCGGCCGCCCGAGAGCCGCAGCAGCCGTTCGGCGAGGGCGACCGGCGGCTCGGCCGCGTACAGATTGGAGACATGGCCGAGCCGGGCGATCTGCTCGCCCACCGCGCCGACGACGGCGGGGTGGGCGTGGCCCAGGGCGTTGACCGCGATGCCGCCGACGAGGTCGAGATAGGCGGCGCCGTCGGCGTCCCACACCGTGCGGCCCTCGCCCCTGACCAGCGCCAGCGGGGGAGTGCCGTAGCTGTCCATCATCACGGCCCGCCAGCGCTGGGTCAGATCGGCGGTGCCGCCGCGCCGGGCCACGGCGTCGTCGGCGGGCGTGGGGTGCACGGGGTGCGCGGGGTGCGCGGGGTGCGTAGGGTGCGTGGGGTGTGCGGCGGGCACGGGGTGCGCGGTGGTCGTCATCTGCCGTCCTCTGATGCGGGGGAGCCGGTGCTCGGGCGGCCCTGGTCCCGGGCGTCGGGCACCACCGTCGTGCCGGTGCGGTCGTCGGTGAAGACTTCGAGCAGCAGGGAGTGCGGCACCCGGCCGTCGAGCACATGCGCCATGCGGACGCCGCCGTCGCGCACCGCGCGCAGACAGCCCTCCATCTTGGGGACCATCCCACTGGCGAGCCCCGGCAGCAGCTTCTCCAGCTCGCTCACCGTCAGCCGCTCGATGACCTCGGTGCTGTGCGGCCAGTCGGCGTACAGCCCCTCGACGTCGGTGAGCATCACCAGCTTCTCCGCGTTCAGCGCGCTCGCCAGCGCGGCGGCCGCCAGATCGGCGTTGATGTTGTAGATCTGGCCGTCCTCGCCGCGCGCCACGGGCGAGACCACCGGGATACGGCCCCCGTCGAGCAGCGCCCGCAGGGTGTCCGGGTCGACCCGGACCACCTCGCCGACCAGCCCGATGTCCACCGGTTCGCCGTCCACCCACGCCGGGCGGCGCACCGCGGTCATGGTGTGCGCGTCCTCGCCGGTGAGCCCGACGGCGAACGGGCCGTGGGCGTTGATCAGCCCGACGATCTCGCGCTGCACCCGGCCCGCGAGGACCATCCGTACGACGTCCATGATCTCGGGGGTGGTGACCCGCAGGCCCGCCGCGAAGCGGACCTCCAGATCGAGCCTGCCCAGCAGGGAGCTGATCTGCGGGCCGCCGCCGTGGACGACGACCGGGCGCAGCCCCGCGTACCGCAGGGAGACGACGTCCTGCGCGAAGGCCGCCTTCAGCTCCTCGTCCACCATCGCGTTGCCGCCGAACTTGATGACGACGACACGGTCGCGGAAGCTCTCCAGCCAGGGCAGTGCCTCGATCACCGTACGGGCGCGGGAGGCGGGCCCCGCCGGGTCGGCCGGGAGCGGGCCCGGGGCGCTCACGAGCTGTACGCGCTGTTCTCGTGGACGTACTGGGCCGTCAGGTCGTTGGTCCAGATCACGGCGGACTCCCGGCCGGCGCGCAGATCGATGGTGAGGGTGATCTGACGGCCCGACAGATCGACCTTCTCCCTGGCCTCGCCGGGCGCGCCGTCCCGGCACACCCACACTCCGTTGATCGCCACATCGAGCCGGTCGGGATCGAAGACGGCGTCCGTGGTGCCGACGGCCGAGAGCACCCGGCCCCAGTTCGGATCCTCGCCGTGCAGCGCGCACTTGAGGAGGTTGTTCCTGGCGACCGACCGGCCCACGGCGACCGCGTCCCGCTCGGAGGCCGCGCCGACGACCTCGACCTCTATCTCCTTGGACGCGCCCTCGGCGTCGGCGACGAGCTGGCGGGCCAGGTCGAGACAGACGGTGTGGACCGCCTGGGCGAAGGTCTCCGGCTCCGGGACGACGCCCGAGGAGGCGGACGCCAGCAGCAGCACGGTGTCGTTGGTCGACATGCAGCCGTCGGAGTCGACCCGGTCGAAGGTGGTGCGGACCGCGTCCCGCAGCGCCGTGTCCAGCGCGTCGGCGTCGGCGTCGGCGTCGGTGGTGAGCACTGCCAGCATGGTGGCGAGGCCGGGGGCGAGCATGCCCGCGCCCTTGGCCATGCCGCCGACCGTCCAGCCGTCGGCAGAGACCGCGGCGGTCTTCGGCACCGAGTCGGTGGTCATGACGGCGAAGGCCGCCTCCTGGCCGCCGTCCGGCGTCAGCCGTCCCGCGGCCTCGGCGACGCCCGCGGCGAGCCGGTCCATCGGCAGCCGGGTGCCGATCAGACCGGTGGAGCATACGGCCACCTGGTCGGGGTCGGCGTCGAGCGCCTCGGCGGTCAGCTCGGCGGTCCGCCGGGTGTCCTCGTGCCCGGCGCGCCCGGTGCAGGCGTTCGCGCCGCCGGAGTTGAGGACGACGGCACAGAGCCGGCCGTCCGCCAGCACCCGGCGCGACCAGCGCACCGGGGCGGCCTGGACCCGGTTGGAGGTGAAGACCCCGGCCGCCGCCCGCGACGGTCCGGTGTTCACCACCAGCGCGACGTCCGGGGCTCCGGACTCCTTGATCCCGGCGGCGACGCCGCTCGCGAGGAATCCCTGGGCAGCGGTGACACTCACGGGGCCACTCCATTCATGGGAAGTCCCAGGGTCTCCGGCAGCCCCAGGGCGATGTTCATGCTCTGCACGGCACCGCCCGCGGTGCCCTTGGTGAGGTTGTCGATCGCGCTCACGGCGACGAGCCGCCACGCGCTCTCGTCCAGGGCTATCTGCACCTGGGCGGTGTTGGAGCCGAGTACGGCCGAGGTCGAGGGCCACCGTCCCGCGGGGAGCAGCCGGACGAACGGCTCGTCGGCGAAGGCCTTCTCATAGGCGGCGCGCACCTCGTGGACCCCCTCCCGCACCCGCGCCGAGCAGGTGGCGAGGATGCCCCGGGGCATCGGCGCGAGGGTCGGGGTGAAGGAGACGGTCACCGCCTCGCCCGCCGCCGCCGAGAGGTTCTGGACCAGCTCGGGGGTGTGCCGGTGGCCGCCGCCGACTCCGTACGGGCTCATCGAGCCCATCACCTCGGAGCCGATCAAATGGGGCTTGGCGGCGCGGCCCGCGCCCGATGTGCCGCTCGCGGCGACGATCACCGCCTCGGGTTCCAGCAGCCCGGCGGCGAACGCGGGGAAGAGCGCGAGCGTCACGGCGGTCGGGTAGCAGCCGGGCACGGCGATCCGGCGGGTTTCCCGCAAGGCCTCCCGGCAGCCGGGGAGTTCGGGGAGTCCGTACGGCCAGACGCCGGCGTGCGGCGAGCCGTAGAAGGTCTCCCACGCCGCCGGGTCCCGCAGCCGGAAGTCCGCGCCGCAGTCCACCACCAGAGTGGAGTCGCCGAGCCGCCCGGCCAGCTCCGCCGACTGCCCGTGGGGCAGCGCGAGGAACACGACATCGTGCCCGGCCAGCGACTCGGCCGAGGTCTCCACGAGCAAGCGGTTGTGGAGGGCCCCCAGTTGGGGCTGCACCTCGCTCAGGGGGCGGCCCGCGCTGCTGTGGGCGGTCAGGGTGCCGATCTCCACCTCGGGGTGGGCCGCCAGCAGTCGCAGAATCTCACCCCCGGCGTAACCACTCGCGCCCGCAACAGCCACGCCGAAGGTCATCTCAGGAATCTTCTCTTTCGATCGCTGGTGACACGCGGTGACCGTCACCCCGCCCGACAGGAACTTAGCTTAGCCTAACCTAAGGATTGATTTCTGAGGGTGCGGCGGAGCTGTGACCATGGCGACCCTCCGCCCACCGGACCGCTGTTGGGGTGTGACCGAGATGTGCGCCAAGGGGGTAACGGGATGACCTCGCCCTTCCCGAACTGCCGCGGTGAATCCGGTATTTACCGCGACGGTTCTTCCGGTCGCCGTTGAGCGGCTGCGGTGAGCTGGGCGGCGAGGTCCTTGAGGGCCTGTCGCAGTTCGTCGGGGTGGTGGATGGTGAAGGGCCATTCCAGGGAGGCGAGCAGGTGTGCCATGCCGTCCAGCCGGTCTGCTCGTGCGTGCATGAGGACGCCGGCGGGCTGGGCGGTGAGGGTGACCGCTGATCGGGGCAGTCGGCGGGCGATCTCGTCGAGGGGGCCGTGGATCGTCACCTCGACCTGCCAGCGGTAGGGGCCCTGGGCCAGGGTGGAGGTCAGGTGGGCGACGGGATCGAAGCCGTCGGGTGCGGTGAAGCTGTCGGCTCGGGGGGCGACGGAGGCGATGCGGTCGATGCGGAAGGTCCGCAGGCTGTCGCGGAGGTGGTCGTGGCCGACGGCGTACCAGCGGCCGGTGTGGAAGACGACGCCGTAGGGGTCGATGTCGCGTTCGGTCTGCTCCTGCCGCCAGGACCGGTGGCTGATGCCGACGGTCGTGCTGGCGCGGGAGGCCTGGGCCAGGGCCAGCAGGACGCCGGTCCCGGGTGCCTGCCCGATCACGGCGTTGGCGGTGAACGAGAGGGCCTCCCGCATGGCGGCGAGCGGTTCGCGCGTGGCGTGCGGGAGCACCCGCTCGATCTTGGCCAGGGCGCCGGCGCTGGCCGGTGCGGCCGTGCTCATGCCCAGGCGTTCCGCGGCGAGCAGACCCAGGACGACGGCGAGGGCCTCGTCGTTGGTGAGGACCAGGGGTGGCATCCGGTAGCCGCGGGCCAGTCGGTAGCCGCCGTGGCGTCCGCGTTCGGCTTCCACGGGGATGCCCAGTTCCCGCAGGTGGGACATGTACCGGCGCACCGTGCGGACGTCGGTGTCCAGACGGTCCGCCAACTCTGCCCCGGTGAGTCGGGCGTGGGACTGGAGGAGTTCCAGCAGGGTCAGAACACGGGTGAGGGGATGCGACATGGATCACTCGGCATTTCAGGGCGGAAAATGTCCTGTATCAACTCTACGCTCCCGACAGCACCTCACATCAGGGAGATCGCATGGCCACCTTCGTACTCGTTCCCGGCGCCTGGCTCGGCGCGTGGGCCTGGGAAGACACCGCCCGCACTCTGCGGGAGAACGGCCACACGGCGCTGCCGCTCACGCTGACAGGCCTGGCCGAGCGCGCAGGTCAGGGCGGACCCGAGACGGACCTGAACACGCACATCGCGGACATCGCCGGCTTCATCGAGGAGAACGGTCTGCGCGACGTCACGCTGGTCGCCCACAGCTACGCGGCTGCCCCGGTCACCGGGGCGGCCGGGCGTCTCGTCGACCGGCTGGAGCGCGTGATCTACGTGGACAGCGCCCCGTTCACCGCAGGCATGTGCATGCTCGACCTCATGCCGCCGGAGGCGGCGGACCAGCTGAACCGGCAGGTCTCCGCCTCCGGCGACGGGTGGCGGCTGCCGATGCCGCCGTTCGAGGTCCTGGGTCTGTCCGGAAGCCTCGTCGGGCTCGGTGAGGGACAGCGGGACGCTCTGTGCTCGCGTGCCACCCCTCACCCGTTCGGCACCTACACCCAGCGCCTCGCCGGCCCGACCGAGCCCGGGGCCGGTGTGGACCGTGTCCTGATCACCTGTCATGACTTCATGGGCCTGCTGGATGCCGGGACACCGATGCTGGCGTATCTGAAGCAGCCGCCGTGGCGGCGCTTCGAACTGCCCACCGGGCACTGGCCGATGCTGTCCGCACCCACCGAACTCGCCGACATCCTCGACAAGGCCGTCTCCTGACCGCGCTGGACGAGAGACGCGGCCCGATGCGTGACCACGAAAGCCTCCGCGGGCCGCAAGCCCACGCTCGGGCCCCGGCCGGCGCAGCAGGGGAGACGTCTCGGCATCACCGCCAACCACACTGAGGGGGCTCCGGGCGCGCGGCGGCCGGCCGCCGCCGGTGCGATCCGCGCGGCGGCGCTCCCCGGAGGATGTGCGTTCCGCATGCCCGAACGCTGCGCGCGAGCGTGCGGGAGGCATGCGTTCCGCATGTCCGGCCGTACACCGGAGTCATGACAGCGATGACTGTCAGGCCCCCCGACCGTTGTGAAAGCTTCCTCTCACCAGCACAACCGGAGCCGACCTGAGGGAGGTACGGGGTGAACCCGGAGTACGCCGCGTACTGTCAGGCGGACCGAGACTTCTACGACGCGCCGCACCGCGACCGGGGCGGTGTCGCCGCCGAGGAGTCGTTCTACGCCGCGGCCCGCACCCCGGCCCCCGAAGGCTGGGAGACCTCCCGCCGGGGCGACTGGCTCTCCCTCACCCCCAGCGGGCTCACCCTGCCCCAGCAGGGCTGGAAGATCCATGTGGCCGCCGCCCTCGACAACGCGGAATCGATTCTGCGCCGAGTGCTCGACCACTGCCTCCCCCGGCGGATCCCGCTCAAGTTCATCCCCGGCCCCGGCCTGCTCCTGCTGCGCAACGCCAAATACGCGGACCGCGCCGGCAGCGGCAAGTTCATCACGGTCTACCCGCACTCCGAGGAGATGTTCCCCGAGCTGTGCGCGGAGCTGACCGCCCTGCTGGAGGGCGAGCACGGCCCGTACATCCTCAGCGATCTGCGCTGCGGCGACGGACCGGTGCACGTACGGTACGGAGCCTTCGCCGCCCGCTACTGTCCCGGCCCGGACGGCCGGCTGGTCCCCGCCATCGCCGACCCGACGGGCGCCCTCGTACCCGATCCGCGCGGCCCCTCGCTGCGCATCCCCGACTGGGTGACGCCCCCCGAGATCCTCCGGCCCCATCTGGAGGCCCGGCAGGCCGTCGGCATGGACGGCATGCCCTACGAGATCCAGGGCGCGCTCCACTTCTCCAACGGCGGCGGCGTCTACCGGGCCCGCGACACCCGCACCGGGAAGACCGTCGTCCTCAAGGAGGCCCGGCCGCACGCCGGACTCGCCGCCGACGGGGCCGACGCGGTCGCCCGGCTGGAGCGCGAGCGCACCGCGCTGGAGAAGCTCGCCGGACTCGACTGCGTCCCCGCGGTGCTCGACCGATTCGAACTCGGCGGCCATCACTTCCTGGCGCTGGAGCATGTGCCCGGCACCACCCTCAACACCGTCTTCGCCCGCCGCTTCCCGCTCTCCTCCGCCGACCCGGACGCCGAGCGGCTCGCCGAGCACGCCGCCTGGGCGGCCGGCATGCACACCAGGGTGGAGCGCGCGGTGAGCGCCGTCCACGAGCGCGGCATCGTCATCAGCGATCTCCACATGAGCAATGTCATGGTCTCCGAGGACGAGTCGCGGATCACGCTCCTGGACTTCGAGGCCGCCTTCCCGGCCGAGGAGAACCGCCGCCAGGTCGTCGCCAACCCCGCCTTCGTCGCCCCGCGCGACCACCGGGGGACCGACATCGACCGCTACGCCCTCGCCTGTCTGCGCCTCGCCCTGCTGCTCCCCCTGACCACCCTCCTCGCCATCGACCGGGGCGTCGCCGCCCGGCTGGCACGCGAGATCACCCGCGTCTTCCCGGTGACCGGGGAGGATCTCCGCCCCGCGGTGGCGGAGATCCTGCGCGAGCCCCGGTACGAGGACGCCGGGCCCGCCCGCACCGGAGCCCGGACCCGGGGCGCGGACCGCCAGGCCGCCGCACCGGAGCCGCCCGAGCCCGGACAGTGGCCCCTCAGCCGCGACTCCATGGCCCGCGCCATCACCGCCTCCCTCACCCCCGAGCGCGAGGACCGCTGCTTCCCCGGCGACATCGCCCAGTTCGCCTCCCCGGCCGGCGGCCAGTCCTTCGCCCACGGCGCGGCCGGAGTGCTCTACGCCCTCCACCGAACCGGCGCGCCCCCCTGCCCCGAAGCCGTCGAATGGCTCCTGGACAAGGTCAAGGAACCCGCGTCCGGCACCCCCGTCGGCTTCTACGACGGCCTCGCCGGGATCGCCTGGACCCTCGACCGCCTCGGCCACCGCGAGCAGGCCGCCGAGACCGCCCGCCTGATCGCCCGCCAGCCGCTGGAGGGCCTCACCCCCGATCTGCACGGCGGCCACGCGGGCATCGCCCTCGCCCTCGACGACCTCGCCGGCTCCGCCACCGGAGCCGAGGCCACCGCCCTGCGCCGGGCCGCCGACCGCTGCACCGCCCTCGCCGCCCGCGCCCTGGCCTCCGGCCCGCCGTCCGCCCGCACCGGACTGCTGCACGGCGCGACCGGCCTCGCCCTCCTCTTCGTACGCCGCTACGAGAGGACCGGCGACCCGGCCCTCCTCGACCTCGCCGCCACCGCGCTCCGGCGCGATCTGGCCCGCTGCAAGCCCGGCCCGGACGGCGCGCTGATGGTCGTCGACGGCAAACGGCTGATGCCCTACCTCGGCGGCGGCAGCGCCGGGCTCGCCACAGTGCTCGACGACTATCTCGCCCACCGCCACGACGAGGCCTTCGAAGCCGCCCGCCGGCAGATCGAACCCGGTCTGCGCTCCGCCTTCTACGTCCAGCCCGGACTCTTCCGAGGGGTGGCCGGACTCATCCTCCATCTCGTCCGCACCCCCCTCGGCGACCCCGGCGAACGGCGGCGCGCCATCGACCGCCACACCGGACTCCTCGGCCGCCAGGCCACCCCGTACGCCGGTGAACTGGCCTTCCCCGGAGAGCAGCTCATGCGCCGGTCCATGGACCTGGCCACCGGCACCGCCGGATGTCTGCTCGCCCTCGGCAGCGTGCACCGGCCCGACCGGGCCGCCCTGCCGTTCCTCTCGCCCCGCGAGAGCCCCGAGACCCGGCCCCAGCCAGGGGCCGCGCACCAATGAGAAATACGTCCCCACGAAAGGAATTCATCATGGCTCTTCTCGACCTTCAGGCCCTGGAGACCCCCGCCGAGGACGCCTTCGGCGATGTGGAACACGGCAGCCAGGTCAGCCTGCTCGTCTGTGAGCACAGCTCGCTGAGCGTCGTTCTCTGCACCCCGTGACACCACGGCCGAGGGTCTGACCGGTGAACAACCGCACCGCAGGGCCCCTCGGCCCACCGGCCGGCACCCGGGCGCTTCGCCCGGGGCCGGCCCCGCCGGCCCGCGCCCGGCCGATACCGGAAGGACCGTGAGTGTGACGAGCAGTCGGCCCGT
Source organism: Streptomyces inusitatus (assembly GCF_014651115.1). Taxonomy (GTDB): domain Bacteria; phylum Actinomycetota; class Actinomycetes; order Streptomycetales; family Streptomycetaceae; genus Streptomyces; species Streptomyces amakusaensis. The sequence goes on from NZ_BMWG01000032.1 coordinate 24,045, forward strand.
GGCGCAGTCCTCCCCGCCACAGGCGACGGTCCTCCGGCCGCCGGGCGCCGGGCGGCTCTCCCTCGCCGCCGTCGTCATCTGCTCCACCGGAGCGGCCCTCGCCGCCCTCGCCCTGCCCGCGGCCCTCGGCGCCGCCGTCGACGAACTCCTCGCGAGCGGCCGGATCCCCTGGACCGCGCTGCTGCTGTGCGCCGCGCTCACCGCCGCCGAAGTCGTCCTGGACGCGCTCGTCGCCCTCCTCGGCGGCACCACCACAGCGCATCTCACCGCCCGGCTGCGCACCGCGGTCATGGACCGCCTCGTCCGGGCCGAACCCCGCCGCGGCGGCGCGATCGCCCCCGGCGACCTCACCACCCGGCTCACCTCCAACGCCGCCGAGGCCGCCGCCGTCCCGGTCACCACCGCGAACGCCGCATCCGTGGTCCTGCTCCCGCTCGGCGGAGCCGTCGGACTGCTGCTCATCGACCCCTTCTCGGCCCTCGCGCTCCTTCTCGGCACCCCCGCCTTCATCCTGGTGCTGCGCGTCCTCGTCCGCCGCACCGCCGACGCCTCCGCCGACTACCAGCGCGAACAGGCCCTGATCGCCACCCGGCTGACCGAGACGCTCGACGGGATCGCCACCGTACGAGCGGCCCGCACCGCCGCCCGCGAACACGCCCGGATCGTCGAACCCCTCACCGCGCTCGCCGCCCACGGCCGCCGCACCTGGGACGTCCACGGCCGGGCCGTCGGCGCCAGTGCCGTGCTGCTGCCCCTGCTCACCGTCCTGGTGCTGGCCGTCGCCGGGCTGCGGATGTCCTCCGGCGCGATCAGCGTCGGCGATCTGTTCGCCGTCTCCCGCTACGCCGTGCTCTCCGTGGGCCTCGGCGCGCTCACCGGCGCGCTCGCCGCGATCTCCCGGGGCCGCACCGCGGCCCGCAGGCTGAGCCCGCTGCTCGACCTCCCGCCGGTGCCCCACCGCTCCCTCGCCCTGCCGCCCGGCGGCCCCGGCACGGTGGAGCTGTACGACGTCGACGTCGTACGGGACGGGCGGCCGGTGCTCCGCGCGGTCCGCCTCACCGTGCCCGGCGGCACCTCGATGGCGGTCGTCGGCCGCTCCGGCTCCGGCAAGTCCGAGCTGGCGGCCGTCGCGGGCCGGCTCACCGACCCCGACGCGGGGACCGTCACCCTGGACGGGGTACCGCTGGACGGCGTGGACCCGGTACGGCTCCGCGAGGAGATCGCCTTCGCCTTCGCCCGGCCCGCGCTGCTCGGCACCACCGTCGAGGACGCCATCGCCTTCGGCGCGCGCACCCCCTCCGCCGCCGAGGTCCGCGCGGCGGCCCGCGCCGCCCGCGCCGACGGCTTCGTCGCCCTGCTCCCGCTCGGATACCGCACCCCGCTGGAGCGCGCCCCGCTCTCCGGCGGCGAGTACCAGCGCCTCGGGCTCGCCCGCGCCTTCGCCCACGCCGGCCGGCTGCTGATCCTCGACGACGCCACCTCCAGCCTCGACACCGTGACCGAGGCCCACATCCAGCGCGCCCTCGCCGCCCGCGCGGGCGCCGGCACCCGGCTCGTCGTCGCCCACCGCGTCTCCTCCGCCGCCCGCGCCGACCGCGTGGTCTGGCTGGAGAACGGCTCCGTCCGCGCCGTCGGCCGCCACGACGACCTCTGGTCCGACCCCGCCTACCGCGCGGTCTTCACCGCCGAACCCGGCGCTCGCACCGAGCCGGAAGCAGGGGCCGCGCCGCGTGGCCCCGGCACCGCTGCTCGCGCCGGTGCCGCCGGTCCGGGCCGCCCGGACGGAGAGACGCCTTGACCCCACAGCGACCGGCCGCCGCCCTCACGACGGAGGCGGAACCCAAGACCGCGCTGGGGCGCGTCGTCCGCGAGGGGCGGCCGTTCCTGCGGGCGCGCACCGGGGTTCTTCTGCGGCTGGGCGGCTGGTCACTGCTGGAGTTCGCGCAGACCTTCCTGGGCGGGTTCGCGATCGCCCGGGCGATCGACGCGGGGTTCCTCGCGGGCGAGCCGGGCACCGGACTGCTCTGGCTGGCGGTGGCCGCCGTCGCCACGCTTCCCGCCGCGCTCGCGACCCGGGGGGTCTTCGGACGGCTGGCGGATCTGGTGGAGCCGATGCGCGACGGGCTGGTGCGCCGGGCCGTCGCCCGGGCCCTCGGCGACGCGCTCGACGGCCCGGCCGCCGCCACCACCCGCTCGGTCTCCCAGGTCACGCATCAGAGCGAGATCGCCCGCGACGGCTGGGCCGGGCTCGTGCTGTCCCTGCGCTCCTTCGTCTTCACCGCGGCGGGCGCGCTCGCCGGTCTCGCGGTCCTCTCCCCCCGGCTGCTGCTGGTGGTCCTGCCGCCGCTCCTGCTCGGCCTGGGGCTCTTCCTCGCCACGCTCTTCCCGATGGCGGCCCGTCAGCGGGCCTATCTCGGCGCGGACGAGGCCTTCGCCGCCCACGCGGGCCGGACCGCCGCCGCGCTCCGCGACATCGCGGCGGCCGGCGCGGCCGACCGGACCGTCGCCGAGGCCGAGGCGCTCGCCCGCGACCAGGCCGACCAGGCCAGGGGCCTGGCCCGCTGGGCGGCCGTACGGATCCTCGCGCTCGCGGTGTGCGGGCGGGTGCCGCCGCTGGTGCTGCTGCTCGCCGCGCCCTGGCTGATGCGGCACGGGCTCACCAGCGGTGCGCTGGTGGGGGCGTTCACCTATCTCACCTACTCGCTGGCCCCCGCCGTGCACGCGCTGCTGAGCATGCTCGGCACCGCCGGCGGCCGGCTCGTGGTGGTCCTGGACCGCTTCACCGGCCCCGCCCCGCTGCCCCCGGCGGACCCGCCCGTGCCCACTCCCGTGCCCGCCCCGACGGCGCGCCCGCGCCCGCCCGTCGCCGAGCTGAGGGGCGTCAGCTTCGCCTACGGGCCGGCGGCCCGCCCGGTGCTCGACCGGCTCGATCTCACCCTCGGCGAGGGGGACCGTCTCGCGGTCGTCGGCCCGAGCGGCAGCGGGAAGTCCACCCTCGCGGCGGTGCTCGCCGCGGTGGCCGCGCCCACCGGGGGAGAGGTCCGCTGGCTGGGCCGCCCCGCCCAGGGGCAGCGGCCCACCGCCGTCCGTACGCTCCTTCCCCAGCAGCCGTACGTCTTCACCGGCACGCTCCGCGACAATCTCCGCTATCTCCGGCCCGGCGCCCGGGACCGGGAGATCGCCGAGACGGTGGCGGCGATCGGCCTCGGTGAACTGTCGGACCGGCTCGGCGGGCCGGACGCCCCGCTCGACCCGGGGCGGCTCTCCCCGGGCGAACGCCAGCTGATCGCACTGGGCAGAGCCCATCTGACCACCGCGCCCCTGCTCATCCTGGACGAGGCGACCAGCAGCCTCGACGCGGCCGCCGAAGCCCGGGCCGAGAGCGCGCTCGCCGAGCGGACCGGGGCGCTGGTGGTCATCGCCCACCGGCTCAGCTCGGCGGCCCGCGCCGGCCGGGTACTGGTGATGGACGGCACGCACACGACTCTCGGCACCCCCTCCGAACTGCTCGCCGGATCGGCGCTCTACCGCGATCTGGCCGGCCGCTGGTCCGGTGTCCCCGGTGTCCCCCGTTAGCGGCCCCGGACCGGCTAGAGCCAGCCGAACTCCCGGGAGAGCCGGATGGCGTCGAGCCGGTTGCGGGCGCCGGTCTTGCGGATCGCGGCCGCCAGATAGTTCCGTACGGTCCCACTGGCCAGATGCAGTGCGCCGGCTATCGACGAGACGGACTCACCCTCCGCCGCGAGAGCCAGCACCCGTAATTCGCGCGGCGAGAGCGGCACTTCGCTCGCCTGGAGCAGACCGAAGGCGAGCGACTGGTCGATGTGACGGCCGCCCGCCGCGACTTTCCGTACGACCTCGCACAAGTGGTCCACCTGGCCGAACTTGTCGATGTAGCCCCTGGCCCCCGCGTCCGAGGCTCTGCGCAGATCCCCGGCGCGATCCCCCCGGGCGAGCACCACCAGGGCCGTGCCGAGTCCGGCCGGGTGCCTCGACGACTCGACGAAGCTGAGGACTTCCACGGAATCCGGACAGTCGAGGTCGGTGACGAGTATGTCCGCCGCCCACTCGGCCATGGCGGTGCGTACCCCGCCCTTGTCCGTGGTGCGCACCTGGAGTCCCTGGTCCCTGCCGAGCAGAGAGGCCAGCGAGGCGCGCCACAGAGCCACCGCGTGTACCAAGAGAACCGATGTCATGGGGGGGTGCTCCTCAACTCTCGTTACCGAAGAGTGCGTTGGGTCAGTTGGTTCTATGCGCAACTACCACTAGTTCATCGCAGACGACCCGCGTATCACTGACGAACTGCCTAATACCCGTGCGCGGGCGGACGCGAGGGGGGCGTGAGAGCGCACACCGTGACCCTCCGTGTGCCTCCGTTCACCGAACCTCGCGCCCGCGTACGGGTTTGAGTCGCGGAGGGCTCCGGCCGAGAGTCTCCTTCCCGGTCACCGCGGAACCAGTCGTGCCCCGGCCGTACTCCGTCAAGGACGCCCCCTCCCACCCCCAGATCAAGCCAACTCTCTTTTGTTACAAGGAGGTTCGGCGAAACGCGGACTCACCGGACCCGTACGGGCCGATCGCCGCCGGGCGGGCACGGAAGACACTCCGGGCCATCGATGAGGACCGGAACTGTCCGCAAGCCTCCGTAACGTGTACGCCATGGCCCCCAAGACCACCCACCCCCGGCTCACCGCCCGCGACCTCGGCCGCGCCACCCTCGCCAGACAGCTGCTGCTGCGCCGGACACCCCGGAGCGAGCTGACCGTCGAGGGAGCCGTGGAGCACCTCGTCGGCCTCCAGGCGCAGAACGTCAAACCCCCCTACCACGCCCTCGCCGCCCGGCTCGCGGACTTCGACCCCGCCGAACTCTCCGGGCTGATGGCCTCCCGCCGGGTCGCCCGTCTGGTCACCATGCGCTCCACCCTGCACACCCACACCGCCGACGACTGCCTCGCGCTGCGCCCCCTCCTCCAGACGGGCGGCCCCGACCGCGAGCTGAGGGCGTTCCGGGCCGGACTCACCGGAGTGGACCTCGGCCGGCTGGCCGAGCTGACCCGGGCGCTCGTGGAGGAGGAGCCGAGGACCATGAAGCGGCTGCGCGAGGCGCTGCTGACCGAGTGGCCGCGGGCCGACCCCTTCGCGCTCTCGGTGGCCGCCCGCTGTGTGCTCCCGCTGGTGCAGACCACCCCGCGCGGGCTGTGGGGCGGCGTCGGACAGGTCACGCTCACCACCGCCGAGCACTGGTTCGGCCGCCCCGCCGGGCCCGCCGCCGCCCTCGACGAGGTCGTACGGCGCTATCTGGCCGCCTTCGGACCCGCCTCCGTGAAGGACTTCCAGTCCTGGTCGGGGCTGACCCGGACCAGACCGGCCTTCGAGCGCCTCCGCCCGGCGCTGGCCGTCTTCCAGGACGAGAAGGGCGTCGAACTCTTCGATCTGCCCGAAGCGCCGAGGCCCGGCCCGGACACCCCGGCCCCGCCCCGCTTCCTCCCCGAGTTCGACAATCTGCTGCTCTCCCACGCCGACCGCTCACGCGTGATCGCCCAGGACGGGCACCGGGCCCTCACCCGGCGCGGCAACCAGTCCTTCCCGACCCTCCTGATCGACGGAGCGCTCGCCGGGATCTGGCGGCTGACCGAGACCGGCGACCACGCCACCCTGACCGTGCGGCCCTTCGGCGACCTCTCCCGCGCCCGGCGCGAAGAAGTGGCCGCGGAGGGGGAGCTGATGCTCTCCGCCCTCTCCGCGGCCACCTCGTACGACATCCGCTTCGGCCCGGTCGAGTGAAGCGAGCGGGCCGAAGGTCCCGGCGGGCCGTCAGAGGCCCACGTCCCGGCCCCGGTGGTCCTCGAAGGTCTCCCGCCGCACCAGCAGCCGCGACCGCCCCCCGGCGACCGCCACCACCGGCGGCCGGCCCGTCAGGTTGTAACCGGAGGCCATCGACACCTGGTACGCGCCCGACGCGGGCACCGCCAGCACATCGCCGGGCCGCAGATCCTCCGGCAGCTCCACCGACTCCGCGAGCACATCGCCCGCCTCGCAGTGCCGGCCGACCACCGTCGTCGCCCGCATCGGCGCGGCGGACGGCCGCCCCACCATCCGGACCGTGTACCGCGCCCCGTACAGCGCGGGCCTCGGGTTGTCGCTCATCCCGCCGTCCACCGCCGCGAAGACCCGGCCGCCGGTGCGCTTGACCGCCAGCACCCGGTAGAGCGCCACCCCCGCGGTGGCCACGATCGAGCGGCCCGGCTCCACGGTCAGCCGGGGCAGCGGAAGGTCGAACTCCGCGCAGGCGCGCACCAGCGCGTCATTGATCCGGCGGCCGTACGCGGCGGGCGAGGGCGCGGGCTCCCCGGGCAGCTGGGCGACCGCGAAGCCGCCGCCCGCGTCCAGCTCGGGAAGGGTGACGCCGTAGCGGTCACGGATCCTCGCCATGAACGCGACCACGCGCCGCACCCCCCGCGCATAGGGCTCGGCGGAGGCGATCTGGGACCCCAGATGCATGTGCAGTCCCACCAGTTCCAGCCGCGGCTGGCCCAGGATGCGGGCCACCGCGTCCTCGGCGTCGCCGCCCGCGATCGAGAGGCCGAACTTCTGCCCCTCCGCGCCGGTGCTGATCTTGTGATGGCCGCCCGCCGCTATCCCGGGCAGCACCCGCACCATCACCTGCTGCGCCTCGGGGCCCGGCACATGGGCCGCCAGCCGGGCGATCTCGCACTCCGAGTCGATGACGATCCGGCCCACACCCAGCCGCAGCGCGGTCCGCAGATCCCGGGGCGACTTGGCGTTGCCGTGCAGCACGATCCGGTCGGCGGGGAAGCCCCGGGAGGCGGCCAGCTCCAGCTCGCCCGCCGAGCAGACGTCCAGCCCCACACCCTCCTGCTCCATCCAGTCCACCATCGCCCGGCACAGGAACGCCTTGGCCGCGTACACCACATCGGCGTCCGGCAGGGCGCGCCGCCAGGCGGCGGCCCGGGCCCGGACCTCGGCCTCGTCCAGCACATAGACGGGGGTGCCGTACCGCTCGGCCAGCTCGGCGAGCGGCACCCCGCCGACCGAGACATCGCCGCCCCTGGCCGTCACGGCGGACGCGGGCCACACCGAGGGGGCGGTCAGCTCGGGGAGCGGGACGGGGATGGTCGACAGGGTGGTCATCCGTACACCTCGGTCCAGGAGAGCCGGCGAGAGCAGGGCCCGGCCGGGGCCCCGTCGCCACGCGGGGCGGGGGCGGGGGCGGCGAGCTGGGGATCCACCGTCACGGTGGTCACCCCGAGGGGTTCGGCGAGCGTGCGCAGCGCGGGTTCCGCGAGCCTGATCCACTGCTGGCGCGCGCCCAGGACACGGGCGAGCAGCTCCGGGCCGGTGAATCCGACGGCGGTGCGCTCCCCGAGCGGGGTGCGCAGAAAGCGCAGCTGACATCCTCCGGCGGAGCCGAGCCGAACCGGCACGTACAGCGGCCCCGCCGGGCCGAGTTCGTCGGGGTCGGCGGTCTCCGCGTCCTCACGGGTGAGGGTGTTCATGGTGTCCTCCGCAGGGGAAGTCGATGGCGGGCCATCGGCCGACGGGAGACCCCGCCGACCTGGTTGAAGCTATGCCCGCCCCGGGGGTCCCCAGCGGTTCCCTGACGCTCCGCTGATCGTTCGCCGCCGCTATTTGACGCGCTCTTGGCGCCGGCCGCCGTCGCTCGAAGGCAGGCGCTACGGCAGCAGGCCAGCGCGGCGGGCCGCGACCACCGCCTCCAGCCGGGTGTGCGCCCCCAGCTTCCGCATCGCCGCCCGCAGATACCCCTTCACCGTCTCGGGCCGCAGCCCCAGCCGCTCCGCCGCCGCCGCGTTGGTGGAGCCCGCCGCCACACAGGCCAGCACATCCACCTCACGGGGCGAGAGCGCGACCGCCCCGGCGAGGCTCGATCCGCCGCCCGCCGCCGCCAGCCGCCCGCACACCGCGAGAAGCTGCTCCCGCAGCCCCCCGTCCACCACCTGCGGGGCCAGCGCCCGCAGCACCCCGTGCACCTCGCGGACCTCCTCCCACGCGCCGAGCCCCGCCACCGGCTCCCTGGCCAGGGCCAGCAGCCCCCGCACCTCGTCCCGGACCACCAGCGCCTGCTCCACATCGCGCGCCGCCGCCACCGCCGCGTCGAAGGCCCGGTCGCCGAGCGCCACCGGCCGCCGCAGCGCCCCGTACAGCACCCCCCGCACCTTGCGGCGCACCACCACCGGCACCGCGAGCACCGAACGCAGCCCCTCCGCCGAGACCGCCGCGTCGTACTCGTGGCTGATGTGGCGCGCCTCCTGGTAGTCGGTCACCGCGCACGGCCGCGACAGCGCCATCGACTTCCCGCCGAGCCCGTGGCCCGTGCAGATCGCCAGCCCGTGCAGCGCGTTGGTCCGCGCCCCGCTGATCTCGGCGATCCGCAGCCGCCGCGCGTCGTGCAGCATCCCTCCGAAAGTGATCGGGATCCCGGTCGCCCGGCGCAGCCGCAGCAGCGCCGCGCGCATCTCCACCGCCTCGGCAGGCTCGGACACCGCTCCACTCCCCTCCGTACCTCCGCCGCGGGGCCCCGCGGCGGGTCCCCACCCCCCGATCGGGGGTGGTGAGACGTACGTCACTGATTACACGATGCTACTGAGTGGTGAGGCAATGAGGAGGGGCACATGACGGCAAGCAGCGTGACCGAGGAGTTCCGGGCGGCCCGGGACTTTCTGCTGCGACACCGGGAGGACTACCGAAGCGCGTACGACGGCTTCGTCTGGCCCCGGCCCGAGCGGTTCAACTGGGCACTCGACTGGTTCGACGCCATCGCCGAGGGCAATGACCGGATCGCGCTCCACATCGTGGAGGAGGACGGCTCCGAGACCCGGCTCTCCTTCGCCGAGCTGTCCGCCCGCTCCGCCAGGGTCGCCAACTGGCTGCGCGCCCAGGGCGTCCGGGCCGGGGACCGCCTCGTCGTGATGCTCGGCAACCAGCACGAGCTGTGGGAGACCGCCCTCGCCGCGATGAAGCTGCGCGCCGTCGTCATTCCCGCCACCCCGCTGCTGGGCCCCCTCGATCTGCGCGACCGCGTCGAGCGCGGCGGCGCGGCCCATGTGCTCGTACGCGCCGAGGACACCCCCAAGTTCGACGAGGTGCCCGGCGGCTACACCCGGATCGCGGTCGGCGGCGGGGCCGTCCCCGGCTGGCTGGCGTACGAGGACGCGCACACCGCCGACGCCGTGTTCCGGCCCGACGGGATCACCCGATCCGACGACCCGCTGATGTTCTACTTCACCTCCGGCACCACCGACCGCCCCAAACTGGTGGAGCACACCCACGCCTCGTACCCCATCGGCCATCTCACGACGATGTACTGGATCGGTCTCCGGCCCGGCGATGTCCACCTCAACATCTCCTCGCCCGGCTGGGCCAAGCACGCCTGGTCCAATCTCTTCGCGCCGTGGAACGCGGAGGCCACCGTCTTCATCCACAACTACACCCGCTTCGACGCGGCCAAGCTGATGGCCTCGATGGACCGCGCGGGGGTCACCAGCTTCTGCGCGCCCCCCACGGTCTGGCGGATGCTGATCCAGGCCGACCTCACCCGGCTGCGGGTCCCGCCGCGCGAGGCGGTCGCGGCGGGGGAGCCCCTCAACCCCGAGGTCATCGAGACCGTGCGCCGGGAGTGGGGCGTCGCCATCCGGGACGGCTTCGGCCAGACGGAGACCACCGTCCAGGTCGCCAACACCCCCGGCCAGCTCCTCAAGGCCGGCTCCATGGGCCGCCCCAGCCCCGGCTACCGGGTGGAGCTGCTCGACCCCGTCACCGGCGCGCCCGGCGCGGCGGAGGGCGAGATCTCCCTCGACCTCTCCGCCGCCCCGGTGGGGCTGATGGCCGGATACCGGGGCGATCCGGAGCGTACGGCGGAGGCCACGGCGGGCGGTCACTACCGCACCGGGGACATCGGATCGCGCGACGCCGACGGGTACATCACCTACATCGGCCGCTCCGACGACGTCTTCAAGTCCTCCGACTACAAGATCTCGCCGTTCGAACTGGAGAGCGCGCTGCTCGAACACGAGGCGGTGGCGGAGGCGGCGGTGGTGCCCGCGCCCGATCCGCTGCGGCTCTCCGTCCCCAAGGCGTACATCGTCCTGGCGGACGGCTGGCAGCCGGGACCGGAGACGGCGAAGCTCCTCTTCGCCCACTCGCGCTCCGTCCTCGCGCCCTACAAACGGGTGCGGCGCATCGAGTTCGCCGAACTGCCCAAGACCGTCTCCGGCAAGATCCGCCGGATCGAGCTGCGCGAACGCACCGCGAAGGGATCCACCGCCGAATACGACGAAGGGGACTCGCGATGACCACCGTGACCGGCACAGGCGCCCTTACCGGTACCCGTACCCGGCTCTCGTACGACCACGGCACCGGCACCACCCCGCTCCTCGGCGACACCATCGGGGAGAACCTCGACCGCGCGATCGCCGCCCACCCGGACCGCGAGGCCCTGGTGGTCGCGGACGGACCCCGCTGGACCTACGCCGAGTTCGGAGCCGCCGTCGACGAGCTGGCCAGGGGCCTGCTCGGCATCGGCGTCGCCCGGGGCGACCGGGTCGGGATCTGGGCGGTCAACTGCGCGGAGTGGGTGCTGACGCAGTACGCCACCGCCCGCATCGGCGCGATCATGGTGAACATCAACCCCGCGTACCGCGCGCACGAACTGGAGTACGTACTCAACCAGGCCGGGGTCTCGGTGCTCTGCGCCTCCCTCAGCCACAAGACCAGCGACTACCGCGCCATGGTCGAACAGGTGCGCGCCGACTGCCCCCTGCTGCGCTCGGTCCACCACATCGGCGACGCCTCCTGGGACGCGCTGCTCGCGGCCGGCCGGACGGTCACCGCCGGGCGGCTCGCCGCCCGCGAGGCCGAGATCTCCTGCGACGACCCGGTCAACATCCAGTACACCTCGGGCACCACCGGCTTCCCCAAGGGAGCCACCCTCTCGCACCACAACATCCTCAACAACGGCTACTTCGTCGGCGAGACGCTCGGCTACACCGAGCGGGACCGGATATGCATACCCGTGCCCTTCTACCACTGCTTCGGCATGGTGATGGGCAATCTCGCGGCCACCTCGCACGGCGCGTGCATGGTGGTCCCCGCGCCCTCCTTCGACCCGGCCGCCACCCTCCGCGCGGTCGCCGCCGAGCGCTGCACCTCGCTCTACGGCGTGCCGACGATGTTCATCGCCGAACTGGGCCTGCCCGACTTCGCCTCCTACGACCTCGGCTCGCTGCGCACCGGCATCATGGCCGGCTCGCCCTGCCCCGTGGAGGTGATGAAGCGCGTCGTCGCCGAGATGCACATGGCGGAGGTGTCGATCTGTTACGGAATGACGGAGACCTCCCCGGTCTCCACCCAGACCCGGCGCGCCGACGATCTGGAGCGCCGCACCGGCACGGTGGGGCGGGTGATGCCGCATGTCGAGGTCAAGATCGTCGACCCGGCCAGCGGGGTGACCCTGCCCCGGGGCACGGCCGGTGAGCTGTGCACCCGGGGCTACAGCGTGATGGCCGGCTACTGGGGGGAGCCGGAGCGGACCGCCGAGGCGGTCGACCCCGGCCGCTGGATGCACACCGGGGATCTCGCCGAGATGCGCGAGGACGGCTATGTGCGGATCGTCGGCCGGATCAAGGACATGATCATCAGGGGCGGCGAGAACATCTACCCCCGGGAGGTCGAGGAGTTCCTCCACACCCATCCCCAGGTCGCCGACGTCCAGGTCGTCGGCGTCCCCGACCAGCGGTACGGCGAGGAGATCCTCGCCTGTGTCGTCCCCCGCGACCCCGCCGACCCGCCGACCCTGGACGCCATCGCCGCCTTCTGCCGGGACCGGCTGGCGCACTACAAGATCCCGCGCCGGCTGGAGATCCTGGACGGCTTCCCGATGACGGTCAGCGGGAAGGTGCGGAAGGTGGAGCTGCGCGAGCGGTACGGGGCGGCCGGCCGCTGACCGTCCCGGCCGCCGTCCCGTCCCTCACAGCTCGCGGCGCATGCACACCCTCGGCCACCGGTCGAGACCGATCTCCCGCTCCACGCGTCTGATCCTCCGCAGCCCCTCGGTGAGTTCGCCCTCGCCGAGGGCGCGGAAGCCCAGCCGGGCGTAGTACGGGGCGTTCCACGGCACCTCGGTGAAGGTCGTCAGCGTCAGGGCGGTGAGCCCGCCGGCCCGGGCGCGGCCCTCCAGGTGCTCGATCAGCTCGCGGCCCAGACCCCGGCGGGCCGCCGCCGGATGGACCGAGACCTGCTCGATGTGGGCCGCGCCGTCGACCTCCTCATGGAGCAGATACGCCAGCGGCGGACCGTCCCCGCCGCCTTCGGCCCGCTCCACCGCCACCCAGGCGCGGCCCTCGCCCCGGAAGCCCTCCAGCACCGTGAGGGCGGGCGGCTCGTCATCGGCGATCCACCCCATCCCCAGCCCCCGGAACGCCTCTCCGGCGGCCCGCTCGATCTCCTGGAGCCGGGGCAGTTCGGCGGCCTCCGCCTCTCTCACACATATACGCATACCGGAATTGTCACTGTTCGAAGAGGTCTCGGGCGAGTGGATTCCGTGCCGCGCGGATCCGCGCGCCGTCCGGACCGGGCGGGGAGACCTCAGGCCCCCGTCTCCATCAATTCCTCCGCCGCCCCGTTCACCGGCTGCGGATTCCCCGTGAGGTCCATCACGAAGAGCGGCACACCCAGGCCGTCCGCCCGCTCCCGGGCCTGGGGCGCGTACCCCGCGAGCGAGAAGAACGCGGTCGCCGAGGACTCCGCCATCCCGTTCAGCCAGAGGCACTCCACGTCCCGCAGTGTCGCGGGCCGGGTCGAGGGGTCCACCTGCGCGATCAGCCCGGCGGCGCGCAGCTCCACGGTCGTGGCGGCGGTCCGGACCTCCGGCGGTCCCTCCGGCCGGGCCTCGGCGGGATGCGTCTCCCGCCCGGTGACGTCATGGAATCCGAGCCACCGCAGATACAGCGTCACGACGCTCACCGCGTCCCGCTCGGTCCTTATGGTGACCGGCCGGAACGGGGGGCGCGGGGAGAGGGCCGGGCGCGCCGGGGCGTACGGGGGCGCGGGCGGCGGCTCCACGGCGGCCGGCCGCACCTCCGCGCGCCCGTCCGGCCGCGCGGCGGAATCGAGGGGCGGGCCGTCCTCCGCCCGGCGCACCGGCACCCGCAGCAGCGTCCCGCAGGGGCAGCCGAGCTCCGGCTGCGGCCAGTGGTCCCGCCGTCCGCACGCCGTGCAGCGCACCACCACCCACTCCTCGTCCCAGCTGCGCCGGACCATCCGCTCGGGCGGCGCGCCCAGCAGCAGCGGCGGGGCCAGCGGGGCCCCGCAGGCGCACGGGTACACCGGTGAGGCGAACAGATGGTCGCGCAGGCAGGACGGGCACCGCACCGGCACCGAATCGGCCATCGCTCACACCCCCACCGTCTCCGTCGGCCCTCCATCGTCCACCAACGCCATCGGTACGGCGAGCGGGTTCGGCCAACCCCGGCGATCTTCCCGCAGGTCTCGTCCCGGCGGCGGTGATTCCTCCGTACCGTGATCCCCGGGGGCCGCGTCGCGTTAGGTTGTGCGCGTGCGATTGAGACTGGAGTTCACGACCGAGCCCTTCGACCTGGAGGAGCCGCCGGAGCACGCGGTCGCCGCGCGCGAGGCGATCCGGATGGCGGGGCTGGACGACGTGGACGTCGGGCCGTTCGGCAACACCGCCGAAGGCGGCCCCGACACCGTACTCGCCGCCGTCGACACGGTGTTGCGCCGTGCTCTCGACGCCGGGGCGACCCGGGTCACGCTCCAGGTCAATGTGGTCGCTCCGGCTCTTCGGGCCGATCCGTCCGCCGCGCCGGGGGAGTCCGGGGGGTCCGGGGCATGACCGGCGAAGCGGATCATCCGCTGGTACGGGCCGTCCGGCCGCTGATCGACGCGCTGGGCGCGGAGATCGTGCCCCCGGGGCGGGCGGGGCCCGAGGACGTGGTGCTCGACTGGGAGGGCGAGAGCGTTCTCGCGGTACGGCTGCCGCAGCTCTCCGAGTCGCTCGACCGGCTGCTGGCCGCGCTGGAGCGCCGTCACGGCATGCCGCTGTCCGAACTCGACCGCAGGGCCAAGCAGTCGATCGTACGGAATCTGGAGGCGCGCGGCGCGTTCTCCGTACGCCATGGCGTGGAGCGGGTCGCCGGGGCGCTCGGCGTCAGCCGCTTCACCGTCTACAACTATCTGAACAGGGCGAACGCGGCGGACGACGGCTGATCCGCCGGGGCGGGCCCCGGTGCGCCGGGGCGGCCCCGGGGGCGCGGTCCGGACAGATGGCCTCCGGACCCTGTTCGGCGGTGCCCGCCATTCCCTATTCTTCAACAGAGTGTTGAGGCCGTCGGCCGATGGCGTCGACTGTGCCCGCCCGATCGCACCCGATCGCATTCTGGCTGATTCCTATAGGGTTTTGACCGCATTTCGCTCGCGGCCTCTCTTCACGGCCCGCTCCCCGGCGGGGCGGCGAGCGAGTCCCGGAGGCTCCCGTGACGCCGAGTCCACCGCCACCACCGCCACCGTCGGCCCCGCCGATCCTGTCGCCCCCGCCGGGCCGGGCCCTCGGCCCCTCAGCGGCGGCGCTCGCCCGGTTCAACGCACGACCGGAGGCCGAGGCCGCCGCCGTGCTCCACGAGGTGTGCGCCTGCCGCGCCTGGAGCCGGGGCCTGCTCGCCCGGCGGCCCTTCCCCGGCCCCGACGCCCTCCTCGCCGCGAGCGACGCCGCCGTCGCGGAGCTGACGGCGCGGGAGCTGGCGGAGGCGCTGGCGGGACATCCGCCCATCGGCCGCCCGGAGCCCGGCGATCCGGTCTCCGCCCGGGAGCAGCGCGCCATGGCCGGGGCCACCGCCGCCCTCCGGGCCGAGATGCACACGCTCAACCAGGCCTACCAGGAGCGATTCGGCCATGTCTTTCTGATCTGCGCCACCGGACTGACGGCCGAGCGGCTGCGCGACGCGATCCGGCTGCGCGTCAAGAACCCGCCCGAGCGCGAACGGGAGATCGTCCGCACCGAACTCGGCAGGATCAACCGGCTCCGGCTGACCCGGCTCCTGGACAACCCCCGGCCGCACACGTACGCCGACGACGCCGCCGAGAGAGAGCGTATGAGCACGGAAACCACCGCCTCCGTCTCCACCCATGTCCTCGACACCGGCGTCGGCCGCCCCGCCGCCGGCGTCCCCGTACGGCTCTCCGCCCGCGCCGGACCGGGCGACGACGCCCCCTGGACGGTCCTCGGCGACTTCGCCACCGACACGGACGGACGCTGCGCGGATCTGCCGCCGCTGCCGGAGGGAACGGCCCACGCCCGCCTCGAATTCCGGACCGGCCCCCACCGGGAGGGCGGCGGCGGTGCCTTCTTCCCCGAGGTGGCGGTCGTCTTCGCCGTCGTGCCGGGCGAGCACTTCCATGTGCCGCTGCTGCTCGGCCCGTTCGGCTACTCCGTCTACCGAGGGAGCTGAGTCAAGAGCCGTGTCCACGATTCTCGGTCAGAACAGTTACGGAAAATCGGAGAACCGCGTCGTCAGAATCGTCCGCGAAGGCCCCACCCACCACATCAAGGACCTCACGGTGTCCATCGCCCTCTCCGGCGACATGGACGAGGTCCACTACTCCGGTTCCAACGCCGGAGTCCTGCCGACCGACACCGCCAAGAACACCGTGTACGCCTTCGCCAAGGAGCACGGAATCGACTCCGCCGAACAGTTCGGCATGCGGCTCGCCCGCCATTTCGTGACCTCGCAGCCGGGGCTGCGCCGGGCCCGTGTCCAGGTCGAGGAGCACGCCTGGGAGCGCGTCGAGACCACCGGCCCGACCTGCCACTCCTTCGTCCGCAGCGGCCGGGAGACCAGGGTAGGCAGGATCGGCTACGACGGCGAGCGCTGGGAGATCGTCTCCGGCCTCCAGGACCTCACCGTGCTCAACTCGACCGACTCCGAATTCCGGGGATACGTCAAAGACGCGTACACCACCCTCGAAGAGACGTCCGACCGGATTCTCGCCACCGAGATCTCGGCCCGCTGGCGCTACCGCTGGAGCCGCGACGGCGAGCCCGCGCCCGACTGGGACCGCGCGTACGAACGGGCGCGTACGAACATCCTCCGGGCCTTCGCCGGAACCTACTCCCGATCGCTCCAGCAGACCCTCTACGCCATGGGCTCACACGTCATCGAGCGGAGCGGCGGGGAGGGCGGGGAGGGCGGAGAGGTGGACGAGATCCGTCTCTCCCTGCCGAACAAACACCACTTCCTGGTGGATCTGACGCCCTTCGGACTCACCAACGACCACGAGGTCTATCTCGCCGCCGACCGCCCCTACGGCCTGATCGAGGCCACCGTCCTCCGCGCCGGAGCCCCGGCCCGCATCCCGGCGGACCTGCTCCGCGACCGCTGACCCCACGGCAGAATCGAGGCCCCGCATGCCGGTCCTGCGCACCGTCATCGAGAACTGCGCCGTCGCGACCGTGGACGAGCGCGACACCGAGTACGCCCGGGGCCATCTCGTCCTCGCCGGCCCGCTGATCGAGTCCGTCGGCGACGGACCCGCGCCCCGGGGCCTGAAGGGGGTCGTCCGCCGGATCGACGCCACCGGCCATCTCGCCACCCCGGGCCTGATCAACACCCACCACCACTTCTACCAGTGGCTCACCCGGGGGCTCGCCGCCGAACACGGCCTCTTCGACTGGCTGGTCGCGCTCTACCCCCTCTGGTCCAGGATCGACGAACCGATGGTCCGCGCGGCCGCCCGGGGCTCCCTGGCCGTCCTGGCCCTCGGCGGCGTCACCACCGCCGCCGACCACCACTACATCCACCCGCGCGGCTCCGGGGACCTCTCCGGCGCGATCGTCGGCGCGGCGCGCGAGACGGGCGTACGGCTCACCCTCGCCCGGGGCTCCATGGACCTCGGCGCGTCACAGGGCGGACTGCCGCCCGACTTCGCCGTGGAGAGCCTCGACGGCGCGCTCGCCGCCACCGAGGAGACCATCGACACCCACCACGACGCCTCGCCCGACGCCATGGTCCAGATCGCCGTCGCGCCCTGCTCGCCGTTCTCCGTCTCCGCCGAACTCCTCCGCCAGGGGGCCGAACTGGCGCGCCGCAAGGGCGTACGGCTCCACACGCACGGCTCGGAGACCGTCGAGGAGGAGCGGTACTGCCGACAGCGGTTCGGCATGGGACCCACCGACTATCTGGCGTCCACGGGCTGGCTCGGACCGGACGTCTGGATGGCCCACTGCGTGCACATGACGGACGAGGACATCGCCGCCTTCGCCCGGACCGGCACCGGAGTCGCCCACTGCCCCTCCTCCAACGCCCGGCTCGCGGCCGGCATCGCCCGCGTCCCCGATCTGCTCGCGGCCGGAGTGCCCGTCGGCCTCGGCGTCGACGGGAGCGCCTCCAACGAATCCGGCGAACTCCACACCGAACTCCGCAACGCCCTGCTCATCAGCCGCCTCGGCGCCCACCGCGAACACGCGCTCAACGCCCGCCGGGCACTGCGCCTCGCCACCCACGGCGGCGCCCGCGTCCTCGGCCGCGCGGACCGCATCGGCTCACTGGAGCCGGGGAAACTCGCCGATCTCGTGCTCTGGAGACTGGACACACTCGCCCACGCCTCCATCGCCGACCCGGTGGCCGCCCTGGTCCTGGGCGCACCGGCCCCGGTGACGCTCTCCCTCGTCGGCGGCGAGACCGTGGTCGAGGACGGGCGGCTCACCGGGGTGGACGAGGAAGCCGTGGCCCGGTCCACCCGTGAACAGGCCCGCCGGCTGGGGTCTCTCTGACCTCCTCCGGCCCCCTTCCCCGGCCCCCTTCTCCGGCCTCCTCCGGCCCTCTTCCGAGGGGGCGTTGTCAGACCTCCGTGGGATGCTCTGAGGCATGGATCTTGAGCGGCTTTTCGTTGATCTCGACGGTGTGCGCTGGGCCGACGCCGACCACGCCTACGGCGAGGCGGACGACCTGCCCGGCATGCTGCGCGCGCTCACGGGCGACGAGGAGCAGGCCTCGGAGGCGCTGGACGAGCTGTGGAGCAGCATCCTCCACCAGGGCACGGTGTACGCGGCGACGGCCGAGGCCGTGCCGTTCCTCGCCCGGCTGGCGGCCGCCGGGGTCCGCACCGGGGATCTGCTGGTCCTGCTCGGCGGCATAGCGGAGAGCCGGGACGAGTACGGCCTGCCCCGGCCCGGGGCCTGCCGCTCGGCGGTCGCCGACCAACTGCCGCTGATCCTGCCGCTCTTCGACTCCCCGGACCCCGAGGTGCGCCGGGCCGCCGTCCGGGCCGCCGGGTGCACCGGCGCGGCCCCGGCGCTCCCGGCGCTGCGTGCCCGGCGGGCGGCCGAGGAGGAGCCGGCGGTCCTGGCCGAGCTGCTCGCCGCCCTCGTCCTGCTCGACCCGGTGGAGGGCGCGGCGGCGGCGACCGCCGCGCTCTCCCCGGAGCTCCCCGCCGAGGTGCGGATCGTCGCCGTGCTCGGCTGCCTCGATCTGGGCCTGCCCTGGAGCGCCGTCCACCGCGAGACGACCGTCTCCCTGCTGCCCGCCGGACCGCTGGTCGCCGCCCGCTTCGACGAGGAGCGCGACGAGCCCCTGCACTACGCGGTGGACGCGCTGCTGCTGCGCGACACCGACGAGGACCGCACGGCCGCCTATGAGCTGATCGAGGCCGCGCTGCGGCTGCCGGGCGCGGAGGCGAGGGGAGAGGCGCTGTGGGCGGCCGAGCACGCGTGCATGATCTCCCGGGGCGCGCCGCTCCGGCTGGCCCCGGCGCTGCTGGCCCTGCTGGCCGACCCGTCGTTCACGGATCCCGTGCCGATGCTGCCGGTCCTCGGCAGGCTCGGCGGACACGCGGCCCCGGCCGCCCCGGCGCTGGCCGCCCTCGCGGAGCTGGACGGCGAGTCCGCCGACCGCGCGCTCGAAGTGCTCGTGCGGATCGCTCCCGACCAGGCGGGCCCGCTGCTCGCCCGCGATCTGGACGGCCGGCCGCGCACCATGCGCGCGGTGACCGGCTTCCCCGGCATCCGGCCCGCGCTCCCGATCCCCTACACCCCGGAGCTGCTCAACGCGATCCGGATCCGGCTCACCGGGATCGCGGGCGCGGACGACACCACGACGGGCGATGCCCGGGAGCTGGCCTCGCTGCTGCTGAGCTGGGGCCGGCAGGCCTCGGCCGCCCTGCCCGAGCTGACCGCCGTGTTCGAGCGGCTGCCCGCCCCGCTCGCCCCCGCACTCGCCGCCATCTGCCCGGCGGAGGGCCGCGAGCGGACGGCCGGGCTGCTGAGAAGGGCCGCCGCCGCGGGGGAGTCGGGGCCGGAGGGCCGCTGTGCGGCGGCCCAGGCGCTGCGGACGCTCACCGGCGAGACCGCCCCGCTGGTGAGCGCCCTGAAGGACGCGCTGACGGAGGAGTCCGCGCCGGAGCTGTCCCGGGCGGCGGGGGAGCTGGGGCCCGAGGGCGATGTCCTGATACCCCGGCTGTGGGCTGCCCTGACGCCCCCGGGCACCCGGCGGACCGTTCCCGACATGGACGCCGACATCGAGACGGCCCTCGCGCTCTGGCGGCTGACGGGGGACGCGGCCGAGCCGGTGCGGGTGCTCGGCGGAGTCCTCGCGGAGGCCGCCGACCGGGAGTGGACCCGGCGGACCCTGTCCGCCGCCGCCCGGGCCGCCACCCTGATCGGCCCGGCCGCCGCCGCCCTGGCCCCCGCCCTGGAGGCGCTCCTCGACGACCACGAGCAGGTCCCCGCCGCGCTGCTCGCCCTCTGCGCGCTGGGCCACGAGACGGACCGCGCCCGCGCGGCGGATCTGCTGCTGACCTCGGTGGAGCGGGAGACGGACTGGACCACCGCCCTCGAAGCCCTGGCGGCGCTGGGCCCCGAAGCGCTGACCGAAAAGGTGACCGCCCGGCTGACCGCCATCGCCGAACGGGACCTGCGGGTCGTCGTCTCCGGGGTGGGCGCCGAGCCCGCCGCGGCGGACGAGAGCCTGCGCCGCCGGGTCCGTGAGCTGCTGGCCACCGCCGGCTGAGCGGCCCGGCCCCGGCCGCCCTCACTTCACCTCGGTCAGCCGTCCGCTGTCCACGTCGAAGACGAATCCGCGCAGTGAACCGGTGTGCGGGATGAAGGGGTTCACCCGAATGCGGCGCATCGACTGGAGAACGTCGTCCTCAAGATGGGAGAAGCCCTCCGGGGCCCACGGCGGGCGAATCTTCGTGTCCTCTTCGATCTCCCGTTTGAATTCATCGTCGGTGAAGGTGAGCATTCCGCAGTCCGTGTGATGGATCAGCATGATCTTCCGGGTGCCCAGCAGCCGCTGGCTGATGGTCAGCGAGCGCACGGTGTCCTCGGTGACCACGCCTCCCGCGTTGCGGATGACATGGGCGTCGCCCCGGCGCAGCCCCAGAATCGCGTAGACGTCGATACGGGCGTCCATACAGGTGACGATCGCCAGTTTCCGGGCCGGCGGCAGGGCGAGCGGCCCCGAGAAAGTCGCCGCGTACGTCTCGTTGTTCGCCAAATACTCTTCGGTCGTGGACATCTTTACCT
Source organism: Streptomyces inusitatus (assembly GCF_014651115.1). Lineage (GTDB taxonomy): Bacteria > Actinomycetota > Actinomycetes > Streptomycetales > Streptomycetaceae > Streptomyces > Streptomyces amakusaensis. The sequence continues at coordinate 44,617 of NZ_BMWG01000032.1, forward strand.
CGCGCTCTGGAATACCCGGCCGAACGCCCAACGATCTTCCCCCGGAAAGGTGCCGATCGAAAATATGAACGCGGGTGGAGCGGGGTGGGACGGGCTTCGCCGATGTGCGGCCGGGGCGTCCGTGTGATCCATTGTTCTCAGCCGCACCACATCGACCGAACCGGCCGCGCCGGTCGCGAACGGGGGTTCAGCGATGGATCCGGGACCCGGGGCGGGCGGGCCGACGGCCGCCCCCGAGCAGGCCCCCGAGGAGCCCGCGGACGGCAGGCGCTTCGCCTTCCCCAGCGCGCTGACCGTCCTGGTCCTGGTCACCCTCGCGGTGTGGGCGCTGGCCTTCCTCATCCCGCCCGGAACCTATGACCGCGACGAGGACGGCGCTCCGATCGAGGGCACCTACCACCGGGTGGAGAGCGGCCAGAGCCTCGCCGACCGTCTGAACGATCTCTTCCTCGCCCCGGTCAACGGCCTCTACGGCATCCAGGACCTCAGGACCGGCGTCGTCGGCCCCGATCTCGCGGGCGAGCTGTACGGCAGCGCGGGCGTCTTCCTCTTCGTCCTCGCCATCGGGGCCTTCATCACCGTCGTCTTCGCCACCGGCGCGCTCGACCTGGGCATCGCCCGGCTCGCCCACCGGCTCCGCGACCGCGGAGCGCTGCTGATCGCCGGGGTGATGCTGGTCTTCGCCCTCCTCGGCACGGTCGAGGGCTTCGCCGAGGAGACCCTCGGCTTCTACGGGCTGATCGTGCCGCTGATGCTCGCCCTCGGCTACGACCGGATGACGGCGACCGGCACGATCATCCTGGGCGCGGGCGTCGGCGTACTGTGCTCCACCGTCAACCCGTTCGCGACCGGGGTCGCCTCCTCCGCGGCGGGCATCTCCCTCGGCGACGGCATCGTCCTGCGCGCCGTGATGTGGGTGGTGCTGACGGCGGTGACGATCGGCTATGTCGTCCGCTACGCGCGGCGCGTGCGGCGGGACCCGGGCCGCTCGCTCTCCGGCTTCCTCCCCGGCGACCGCGAGCACGCCGCGGCCGGGGCCGCCGACCCGCCGGAGCTGACCGCCCTGCACCGCACGGTCCTCGTTCTCGTGGTCCTGGTCTTCGCCTTCATGATCTTCTCGGTGGTCCCCTGGGCGAGCGCCCTGACCGGCGACGCGACCGCCACCCCGTACGGATTCGAACTCGGCTGGTCCTTCCCCCAGCTGGCGGCGCTGTTCCTGGTCGCGGCCGTCCTGGTCGGCATCGTCGCCCGCTTCGGCGAACAGCGGCTCAGCGCCGTCGTCGTCCAGGGCGCGGCGGACTTCATCTCCCCGGCGCTGGTGATCGTGCTGGCCCGGGGGGTCACCGTCATCATGAACAACTCGCAGATCACCGACACCGTGCTCCACTCGATCGAAGGCGTGGTGCGGGGCACCTCCTCCGGGCTCTTCGCCGTCATCGTCTTCGTCGTCAATCTGCCGCTGGCCTTTCTGATCCCCTCCTCGTCGGGCCACGCCACCCTGGCCATGCCGATCCTGGCCCCGCTCGCCGACTTCGCCGGGGTCTCCCGCGCGGTGGTGGTGACGGCGTGGCAGGCGGCCAGCGGCTGGATGAACCTCTGGGTCCCCACCACCGCCGTCACCATCGGCGGCGTCGCGCTGGCCAAGGTGGGCTACGACAGATATCTCCGGTTCGTCTGGCCCCTGCTGGCCCTTCTCGCGGTGCTGATCTGCGGCTTCCTGGTGGCGGGCGCGAACCTCGGCTGAGCGCCCCGCCCGGCGGTCATGTGCGGACGTCCCAGGACGAATCCCCGGCCGGGCCTTGATGTCGGGTCGCCCCCCGTGTCATATAGGTCTGGACCATTCTCAGTCCGCTTGCGGAGGTCCCACCCGTGCAACGTCCCCCCACACTCCTGGCGCTGGCCGCCCTGGCCGCGCTCACCCTCACCGCCTGCGGAGGCGACAACAAGGACACCGAGGCCCCCACGACCCCGGCCGACGTCACCGCGCAGGCAGGCAGCTCCACCTCCGTCCACGTCATGTGGAAGGCGTCCACCGACGACAAGGCCGTCACCGGCTACGAGGTGTTCCAGAAGGACGTCAAGGTCAAGACGCTCCCCGGCACCAAGACCATGGTCGACGTCGACGGCCTCAAGCCCGGCACCGCGTACAGCTTCACCGTCCGCGCCCGCGACAAGGCGGGCAATCTCTCCGAGCCCAGCCCCGCGAAGGCCGTCACCACCCCTCAGCCCACCCCCGAGGACAAGAAGGCCCCCACCACCCCCTCGGGGCTGCGCGGCAAGCTCGACGGAACGCACGCGGTCACCCTCGACTGGGGCAAGGCCACCGACAACACCGCCGTCACCTCCTACGACATCTACCAGGAGGACTCCCGCATCCACAGCGTCTCCGGCACGGAGACCAGCGCCAAGGTCACCGGGCTGCGCCCCGGCACCGTCTACACCTTCACCGTCCGGGCCCGGGACGCCGCCGACAACTCCTCCCCGGACAGCGGGGCCGTGGACCTCACCACCCCCGCGGGCGAGGGCGAGGGCCCCAGCACCGCCCCCACCGATCTGACGGCCACCGCCCGCAAGGGGAGCATCGAGCTGTCCTGGACGCCTCCGAAGGCGGACGGCGACATCGAGTCCCACGAGCTGTATCTGAACGGGAAGCCCGCCACCACCATCGTCTGGGGCACTATGCCGGAGGGGAAGGCGAAGTACACCATGACGGTCACCGAACCGGCCGGCACCCGCTACAGCATCAAGCTCCGCGCCAAGCTCCCCGACGGGAAGTGGGGCGACTTCTCCGCCCAGCGCACGGTCGTCGTCCGCTGACCCGACCGGACCCGACTCGGCCCCGGCCGCGCCCGCCCGTCCCGGCGGGCGCGGCCGGGCCGGGACGGGCCGTCATCCGTCCAGCCTCCGCCCGCCGAACAACCCCGCCGCGTCCGCCTCCTCCCACCAGGCGTCCAGACCCGCCCGGTCCAGCGAGGCCCAGGGCGGAGCCGCCTCGACCAGGGCGCGGCCGAGCCGGCGGCCGAGATCGACCATGCCGCCGCTCACGGCGGAGCGCGCGGTGTCGTACGAGGCCAGGGCCGCCGGCAGCGACCGGTGCGCCGTCAGGGCGTCTTCCAGGAGCGTGGCGTCCTGAAGGGCCTTGACGGCCCCCGCGCCGGTGTGCGGACGGGCGACGGCGGCCGCGTCGCCGACGAGGGCGAGACGGCGGGTGACGCCCGGGGCGGCCGTGAAGTCGTACATCGGCTGCACGATGAGTTCGCCGGGCGCGGTGAGGCCGACCAGGGTGGACCAGAACGGCGGCAGCCGGTCCTCGACCAACCCGGCCAGATACGGATGGAGCGAGGCCGCCGGCCCGCTCGCGCCGGTGTCGGCCCCGGGCGGCGGGGCCGTGTAGAGCACCCAGTTGACGAGATGACCGCCCTCGCCGTCCGGGATGCGGTAGATCACCGCGTGGCCGCCGTCGAAGACCGCGTACACCGTGGCGCTCGTCTCCCACCGCCCCGGATCCGGCAGCCTGCTCTCCGGATAGGCCCCGCGCCACGCCAGATACCCCGCGTGCGCGGGACGCACCCCCGGACAGACCGCCTCCCGGATCACCGAGCGAAAGCCGTCGGCCCCGACCACCAGGTCGTAGTCGGCGAAACCGGAAGCCGTGCCGAGCCGCACCCCGGCCGCCGACTCGGCCGCCGAGCCGACCGCCGTACCGGAGCGGAAGACGACCGAGGCCGGGAGCCGGGAGCGCAACTCCCGCCAGAGCGGACCCCAGTTGTAGGTACGGAAGGGGAAATGGCCCGACCCGATGAGACGGCCCAGCGGCGCGTCCCCCTCGCGGACGTACCAGCGGCGCTCGGCCATCGGCGTCCACGGCATCGCCGCGTCCAGATAGCCGCGCCGCTCCAGCTCCGCGTAGCGCGAGTGGTGGACGGCGAGTCCCAGCCCCCGCGAGGCGAGATCGCCCGAGGTGCGCTCGTACACCGTGATGTCCTCGTGGCCCGCGCGATGCGCGGCGAGGGCCGCCGCGCACCCCCCGATGCTGCCGCCCACGACGGCGACCCGCAGTCCGCTCATGCGCGCATCATGGCAGCGGCACACCCCGCCCCCGGGCGGCCGTCGGGCCGCGACGGCCCGAATCAGCCGGTCGGCCGCCCGGGGCGGGGCGGCGAACCCGGGCCCTCCAGGCGGCCGAGGTCGGCGGGCGTGTCGATGTCGCAGGGGTCGGCCACGTCGCCGCACTCCACCAGTACGAGTGACGAGGCGCGCTCCCGCAGGTAGGCGCGGGCCCCCCGGTCGTCCGCCGCTCCGGCCGCCACGGCCGCCCAGTGGTCCGCGCCCAGCAGGACCGGATGGCCGCGCTCCCCGCCGTACGAGGCCGCCGCCAGCGTCGCCCGCGAGCGGTACGCGGCACGCACCCGGGCGACGGCTTCGGCCCCGACGCCCGGCTGGTCCACCAGGCAGACCAGCGCCGCGTCCGCGCCCGCGGCGGCCAGCGAGGCGAGCCCCGCCCGGAGCGAGGAGCCCATGCCCGCCGCCCAGCCGGGGTTGTCGACAAGGACACAGCCGCTGAGATCGGCCTCGGCCCGCACCCGGCCGGCCGCCGCGCCCAGCACCACATGGACCGGGTCGCAGCCGCCCTCGCGCAGAATCCGTACGGCGTGCTCGGCCAGCGGCCGGCCCCGGTGGCCCAGCAGCGCCTTCGGCCGGCCGCCGAGCCGTCGGCCGCCGCCCGCCGCGAGCAGCAGTCCGGCGACGGCCGGACGCGGGAGGGGAGAGGTCAGACGCGGGAAGGGGGAGGTCATGGGGACAACTCTCCCCGACGGCCCGCGGGCGCGCTCCGCCGCCCGGCGTCGACGCGATGTACCTCCGTCGTCCTGAATTCGGTCCCCGGAGTGGCGCGTACCGCACACAATGGCGTTAACTTGCCCGCAACTCTGGGTGGTTGGCCGTCGACTGACGGTCGTGGGGACCGATTCCAGGGGTGTGCGAGGGGGAGTGCTTTGTTGCGGAGCGTGGGGCAGACGCCGGTGACAGGGAGCGGGAAGGACCCGAGAGCGGCCGCGCTGGGGGCGGCCGTCTCCAGATTGCGCCGTGAACTGGCCGGAAATCCCGGGAGATTCCCCGACCGGGACATCGCGGAGGACGAGCTGGCGGCGCTCGCCGCGATGGTGACCGGCGGACGGCCCGAGATCGCCCGGATGCGGTGCTCCCTGCTGCTGATCGCCGGGGCCATCGGCTCGGTCAGCGCGCTCGGACCCGCCCTGATGCAGGTGAGGCATGCCGTGGATCTCTTCGGCGAGGCCCCGCCCGGGCCGCCCGCCGGATCCCCGGGGTAGCCGAAGGGGCGGGGCGTCAGCGGTGGCAGCTCCGGCACGGTCGTTTTAGCGTGGGGAGGAAAGCCTCGAAACGACCGTCCATTGATCAAGGGAAACGGATATGGCCGACAAGCCAGCAGTCGTTCTGGTGCATGGATTCTGGGGCGGAGCCGCCCACTGGGGCAAGGTCATCCTGGAGCTGCGGAACCGGGGATACGGTTCGCTGTACGCCGTGGAGAACCCGCTGACCTCCCTCGCCGAGGACGCCGAGCGCACCCGGAAGATGGTCAACCAGGTCGACGGTCCGGTCGTCCTGGTGGGGCACTCCTACGGCGGCGCGGTCATCACCGAGGCGGGCGATCTGCCCAATGTCGTCGGACTGGTCTATGTGGCGGCCTTCGCGCCCGACGCGGGGGAGAGCCCCGGTGGCATCAGCCAGGAGCTGCCGCCCGCGGCCTTCGAGAATCTCGCGCCGGACTCCGACGGGTATCTCTGGATCAAGCAGGACAAGTTCCACTGGAGCTTCGGCCAGGATCTGAGCGACGACGAGGCGCTGGTCATGGCGGTGACCCAGAAGGCCCCGCTCGCCTCGACCTTCGGCGACAACATCACCGCGCCCGCGTGGAAGAAGAAGCCCGTCTGGTACCAGGTCTCCACCGACGACCGGATGATCCACCCGGACAACGAGCGGAAGATGGCGGCGCGGATGTCACCGCGCAAGACCATCGAACTCGCCGCCAGCCACGCCTCGCTGGCGTCCCACCCGAGGGACATCTCCGACCTGATCGACGAGGCGGCGGCCGAGGCCGGCTGAGAAGGGGCTGAGAAGGAGCCATGGGTGAGCGGGCCGGGTCCTCCCCGCCCGCTCACCCCGCGGCTGTGCCCGCGCCCGCGCTGTTCAGCGTCCGCGACAGCTCGCGGGCGACCTCCTGGAGCACCGGCACGATCCGCACCGTGGCCGCGTCCGTCACCCGGCCCGCCGGGCCCGAGATGGAGATGGCCGCCGCCGTCGGCGAGTCGGGCACCGGGACGGCCAGACAGCGCACCCCGATCTCCTGCTCGCTGTCGTCCACCGCGTACCCGTGCCGCCGCACCAGCTCCAGAGCCTGGAGGAAGCCCTCGGGCGTGGTGATCGTCCTGTCGGTGGCGGCCGGCATACCGGTCCTGCGCAGCAGCGCCCGCACCTCGTCCGGGGCCGCGCCCGCGAGCAGTGCCTTGCCGACCCCGGTGGAGTGCGGCAGCGCCCGCCGCCCGACCTCGGTGAACATCCGCATGGAGTGCTTGGACGGCACCTGGGCCACATAGACGATCTCGTCGCCGTCGAGCAGCGCCATGTTCGCCGTCTCGCCGGTCTCCTCGACCAGCCGGGCCAGATGGGGGCGCGCCCAGGTGCCCAGCAGCCGGGACGCCGACTCGCCCAGCCGGATCAGCCGGGGGCCGAGCGCGTAGCGGCGGTTGGGCTGCTGACGGACATAGCCGCAGGACACCAGGGTGCGCATCAGACGGTGAATGGTCGGCAGCGGCAGTCCGCTGCTGGCGGACAGCTCGCTCAGCCCGACCTCGCCGCCCGCGTCGGCCATTCTCTCAAGCAGGTCGAAGGCGCGCTCCAGTGACTGCACACCACCGCTGTTGGCGGTCTTGGCGGCGTCGGAGGTGCTGGCGCTGGACGTCGGCACGGGTGGCGGTCCTTTCGGGCGGACGGACAAGTGAGCAGCCTACCGGGGCGCGGTCGCCGCCAACCCGCCCCCGAACCGGCGTTCATGCCGGTCAGATGGTGTTTGTCCGTTGCGGTCGAGCACCCTGGACACCCCTTTCGCACGGCCCCCGGCTCTCCCGCGGCCGGACTCTTGACGGGCGGGACACCCGGGTGAAGACTCCTTCCACAGTTCGTTGAATTTCGCCCGTGGGCGCGGAAGGAGAACGGGTGGCCGAAGCCGACGCGCGTCCGGGACGGCCCCTGCTGCTGCGCTCCACCCGGGTGATCACTCCGGAGGGGGCCCGCGCGGCCTCGGTGGCGGTGGCGGACGGCCGTGTCACGGCGGTCCTCCCGTACGGCGCCGAGCCCGGGCCCGGCGCACGGGTCGAGGACGTCGGCGACGACGCCGTGCTCCCCGGCCTGGTCGACACCCATGTCCATGTGAACGACCCGGGCCGCACCGACTGGGAGGGCTTCTGGAGCGCCACCCGCGCCGCGGCGGCGGGCGGGGTGACCACCCTCGTCGACATGCCGCTCAACGCGGTCCCGCCGACGACCACCGTCCGCGCGCTGCGGGTCAAACAGGCGATGGCGCGCTCCCGGGCGCATGTCGACACCGGCTTCTGGGCCGGTGCCGTACCGGACAACGCGGCGGCGCTGGGAGAGCTGCACCGGGCCGGGGTCCTCGGCTTCAAGTGCTTTCTGTCGCCGTCCGGGGCGGAGGAGTTCCCGGCGCTGGACCGGGCGGGGCTGGCCCGGACGATGGCGGAGACCGCCGCCTTCGACGGCCTGCTGATCGTCCACGCGGAGGACCCGGCGCGGCTCGTGCCCCAGCGGCCGGGCCCCCGTTACGCCGACTTCCTCGCCTCCCGTCCCCCGGCGGCGGAGCACGGCGCGATCGAGCTGCTGATCGCGCTGGCCCGGCGGCTGGACGCCCGGGTGCACATCCTCCATCTCTCCTCGTGCGGCGCGGTGCCCCTGATCGCGGCGGCCAGGGCGGACGGCGTACGGATCACCGCCGAGACCTGTCCGCACTTCCTCGCCCTGACCGCCGAGGAAGTCCCCGACGGGGCGACCGAGTTCAAGTGCTGCCCGCCCATCCGCGAGGCGGCGAACCGGGACGGGCTGTGGGCCGGGCTGGCCGACGGCACGATCGACTGCGTCGTCTCCGACCACTCGCCGTGCACCGCGGACCTCAAGACCGCCGACTTCGCCACCGCCTGGGGCGGTGTCTCCTCGCTCCAGCTGGGGCTGCCGGTCCTGTGGACCGAGGCCCGGCGGCGCGGGCACACCCTGGCGGACGTGGCCCGCTGGATGTCGTACGGCCCGGCCCGGATCGCCGGTCTCGGCGGCAAGGGCGCGATAGCCCCCGGACACGACGCCGACTTCGCGGTCCTCGCCCCCGAGGAGACCTTCACCGTCGACCCCGCCCGTCTCCACCACCGCAACCCGGTCACGCCCTACGCGGGGAGAACACTGCACGGGGTCGTCCGCTCCACCTGGCTGCGCGGCGAACGGATCGCGGCCCGCGGCGTCCTGGCCGCACCGGCCGGGCGACTCCTGGAAAGGACCGGCTGACCCATGCCCCGAACCCCCGCCGAGCACCCGGCCCCCGCCGGGGACACCTCCTTCACCGGGGCCGCGGAGCCGTACGCCGGGGGCGATCCCTACGCCGACTACCGCGCCGCCGCCCACACCGCCCCCGCGCACTGGGTCGACCTCGCCGACCGGCGTCTGGGCTCCGGAGTCGTCGCCGCCAACGACGAGTTCTTCGCCGACCGCGAGAATCTGCTGCTGCCCGGCCGCGCGGAGTTCCACCCCGGGAGCTTCGGCCACAAGGGCAAGGTCATGGACGGCTGGGAGACCCGCCGCCGCCGGGGCGGCTCGGCCGGCCGGCCGCACCCCCTCGCCGACGACCACGACTGGGCGCTGATCCGCCTCGGCGCGCCCGGCGTCGTACGCGCCGTCGTCGTCGACACCGCCCACTTCCGGGGCAACCACCCGGCCGCGATCTCCGTCGAGGCCGCCTCGGCCGACGGCACGCCCTCCCCGGACGAGCTGCTGGGCCCGGCGGTGAAGTGGACGGAACTGGTCCCCCGTACCCCCGTCGGCGGACACGCCGAGAATCGCTTCACCGTCCGTGCCGAGCGGCGCTTCACCCATCTCCGGCTCAACCAGCACCCCGACGGGGGCGTCGCCAGGCTGCGGGCGTACGGGGAGGTCGTGCCCGATCCGCGCTGGCTCGGCACCCTCGGCACCTTCGACCTGGTCGCGCTGGAGAACGGCGGCCGGGTGGAGGAGGCCTCCGACCTCTTCTACTCGCCCGCGGTGAACACCATCAGGCCCGGACGCGCGCGACGGATGGACGACGGCTGGGAGACCCGCCGCCGCCGCGACCGGGGCAACGACTGGATCCGCTACCGGCTGGCGGAGCGGGCCCTGATCCGGGCGGTCGAGATCGACACCGCCCACCTCAAGGGCAACAGCGCCGGATGGGCCTCCCTCTCCCTCCGCGACGGCCCCCACGCGCCCTGGACGGACCTCCTCCCCCGCACCCGGCTCGAACCCGACACCGCGCACCGACTGCTCCCGCCCGAGCCCGCGATCGGCGCCGAGCTGCGACTCGACGTCTACCCGGACGGCGGCATCGCCCGACTGCGGGTCTTCGGCGAACTGACCCCGGACGGCGCGGCCCGGCTCGCCGAACGCCACCGGGAGCTGAGCGCCTAGGTCGTGGCTTTCGCCGGCGCCGGCCAGGAACGCGTGATCGCCTGTTCGAGGAGACTCCGCAGGGCGCGCCGCTGTTCGGGGTCGAGACCGGCCAGTGGTGAGCCCTGCGCGAGGAGTTCGAGGAGCCGTTCGCGGGAGGCGCTGCCCGCGGGGGTGAGGACGAGGTGTCTGGCGCGGCGGTCGGTGGGGTGGGAACGGCGCTCGACCAGGCCCTGTTTCTCCAGTTTGTCGATGACGAAGGTGGCGTTGGAGGGCTCGCAGCTCATGCGCTCGGCGAGCTCTCGCATCGTCATCGGCCCGGCCATCTCCCGCAGCGCGGTCGCCTGGGCCGCGGTGAGGCCCAGCACGGCGGCGCGTTCGCGCACATGGTCGGCGATCTGCTGGGCCAGCCCGTTCACCAGGCAGCACAGCTCCCGTTCGGCGATGGCGTGCGGCTCCGGGGGCGTCGTCATGGATCCCACCCTAACAAGTTCATCAAGCAAGAATATTCCGAGCTTGTACAGTTCAAACTTGATGCTTATCGTCGTCATCGACAACCCGCCGGAGCAATGGGGGAGATGGGTATGACGTACTCCGCGAGCGACCGGGACGAGCGGCTGCGGCGGCCGGCCGGCATCCGTTCGGTACGGCTGGGCGACACGAAGGTGTCCTATGTGCCGGACGGGGCGCTGCGGCTGCGGCCGCGCGATCTGATCCCCGACGCGCCGGGCGAGGTGTGGGCCGCCCATCCCGGGTATCTGGACGAGTCCGGCGCCCTGGTGGCGGGCGTCGGCGGTCTGCTGGTGGAGCACGGCGACCGTGCGCTGCTGATCGACGCGGGGTTCGGGCCGCGGTCGTGGCCGGCCGCGCCGGACGGCCCGCTCGGCGGGATCCACGGGGGCGCGCTGCTGGACAGCCTGGCCCTGCTCGGCAGCGGGCCCGAGCGGATCGAGGCGGTGGCCCTCACCCATCTCCACCCCGATCACACCGGTTGGGCCTGGCGTCGCGCACCCGGCGCCGACCGGCCCGCGTTCGCCCATGTGAACTGCCTGGTGTCCGAACCGGAATGGGCCCGGCGCGACCTCCTCGAAGTGCGGGAGGCCGAGGGCCTGGCACCCCTGATCCGTACCGTGGCCGACGGGCAGGAGATCTTCCCCGGTGTACGGATGCGGATCACCGCCGGTCATTCGCCCGGACACGCCGAGTACGTCATCACCTCGGGCGGGCAGCGGCTCATCGCCTTCGGCGACTCCCTGCACTCCTCGATCCAGATCGCCCACCCCGAGTGGTCCACCGTCTTCGACCACGACCCCGTCCGTGCCGCCGAGCACCGCCGCCGGCTCGTCGAGGAGCTGGCGGAGTCCGACACGATCGGCTTCGGCATCCACTTCGCCGATGTGGTGTTCGGCCGTGTCCGGCGGGACGGCTCCGCCTTCACCTGGCGCCCCCTGGACGTCTGACGGCGGGAAGGCCCACCCCCGCCGGGGCGCGCGGGTGGAAACGGGACCGGGACGGCCGTGGCGCCGACGGCCGGGCGGGGCACCGGGGGAGGATCGGTCCGGCGTCGGTACTCCCCGTACGGAAGCAGGTGCTCCCCCATGTCCCGGCTCACTCTCACCACCTTCCTCACCCTCGACGGCGTGATGCAGGCACCCGGCGGCCCCGACGAGGACCGGGAGGGAGGCTTCGCCCGGGGCGGCTGGTCGGTGCCCTACGGGGACGAGGACTTCGGACGGTTCATGGTCGAGGTCTTCGACCGGGCCGGGGCGTTTCTGCTGGGCCGCCGCACCTACGAGATCTTCGCCGGGTACTGGCCGAAGGTGACCGACCCCGCCGACCCGATCGCCTCCCGTCTCAACTCCCTCCCCAAGTACGTGGCGTCCACCACCCTCACCCACGCCGACTGGAACGGCACCACCGTCATCGGCGGCGATCTGGCGCGCGAGGTCACCGCGCTCAAGGAGGCCACGGACGGCGAACTCCAGATCCACGGCAGCGGCCGGCTCGCCCAGTCGCTCTTCGCGCACGACCTGGTCGACGTCGTACGGCTGCTGGTCTTCCCCGTGGCCCTCGGCGAGGGCCTGCGCCTCTTCCCCGAGGGCGGGACGCCCACCGCCTTCCGGCACCTCCACGCCCGCACCACCGGCACGGGCGTCGCCATCCACGTCTACGAGCGCGCGGGCCGCCCCGAGTACGGCAGCTACTGACCGCCCGGCCCGTGAAGCCGGGCCCTACCGCCCCCGGCGGTCCGCGATCATCAGGACCGCGAAACCCACCACCGCGATCACGATGTTCGCGAAGACCGCCCGGCCCGCCAGGAGATCCACGTTCTCGATGAGGAAACGGGTGTACCCCATGAAGGGGAACCACCCCGTCAGCTCCTGGATCACTCCGCTCACGCCGCCGAACAGCAACACCACACCGAGGACTTCGTACAACTTCTTCATGCGCCGATCCTGGAACCCGCCGCGCCCGCCGCGCGTCGGTCCTCCGGATGGGCCGCCGGGCCGAAAGTCTCCTGTTCCGCGACTTTGGTAGCCGTTCACCGCCACGGGGAGCCCGGGGGCGCCGATGCTGCGTACGTTTGTCCGTATGACGCGTACGGAATACCCCTGGCTGCTCCCCTCGGCCATGGCGGACCCCCACGACCCGGAGCTGCCGGGCGATCCACCGCCGGAAGGGGGCGGCCGGCCCAAGGGCCGCAGGCCGAGGCGGACCGTGCGCGACTGGGTCGTCGACACCGTCCTGTTCCTGCTCGCCGCAGCCGTGGGACTGCTCGCGGCGGAGAGCAGCGAACAGATCAACACCAGTGGCGCGGTCGTCCTCTTCGACCAGCTCGTCGGCGCGGCCGCCTGCTGCGCGCTCTGGCTGCGGCGGCGCTGGCCCGTCCGGATCGCGGTGGTCCTCACGATCGCCGGGGTGTTCTCACCGGTCGCGGGCGGGGCGTTCCTCGTCGGCCTGTTCAGCGTCGCCGTGCACCGGCCGTTCCGCCCGGCCGCCCTCGTCGGGGCACTGGCGCTGGTGACCGCCTTCGTCCAGCCCCTGCTGCGCCCCGAACCGGGCGTCGGCCTCCTCACCTCGATCATCGCCGGAATCGTCCTCGTCCTGCTGGCGATGGGCTGGGGCATGCTCGTCCGGTCCCGCCGGCAGCTCGTCGTCGTCCTGCGCGAACGCGCCCACCGGGCCGAGGCCGAGGCGGAACTCCGCGCCGAGCAGGCGCAGCGGCTGGCCCGGGAGGCCATCGCCCGGGAGATGCACGATGTGCTCGCCCACCGGCTCACCCTGCTGAGCGTCCACGCGGGCGCGCTGGAATTCCGGCCCGACGCGCCGCCCGCCGAGGTGGCGCGCGCCGCCGGGGTGATCCGCGACAGCGCGCACGAGGCGCTCCAGGACCTGCGCCAGATCATCGGGGTGCTGCGCACCTCTGGCGAGGGCGAGGGCGAGGGCGACCGGCCGCAGCCGACCCTGGCCACCCTGGACGCGCTGGTCGCCGAGTCCCGGGAGGCAGGGATGAAGGTCGTCCTCGTCAACCGCATCCCGGAGCCGGCCGATGTCCCCGCCGCCACCGGCCGCACCGTCTACCGCATCGCTCAGGAGGCCCTGACCAACGCCCGCAAGCACGCGCCGGGCGCGGAGGTCACGGTCGCCGTCCGGGGCGCCCCGGGCGACGGCGTCGTCGTGGAGGTCGACAATCCCGCCCCCGTCGGAGAGCCCGGCCGGGTGCCCGGCTCGGGCCAGGGGCTGATCGGGCTCACCGAGCGCGCCACCCTCGCGGGCGGCAGCCTGGAGCACGGCAGGACGGGCGACGGCGGATTCCATGTCAGGGCCTGGCTACCGTGGGCGGCATGACTATCCGGTTGCTCGTGGTCGACGACGATCCCCTGGTCCGCGCGGGACTCGCCCTCATGCTCGGCGGGGCCGACGATCTGACGATCGTGGGAGAGGGGGCGGACGGCTCCGAGGTCCCGGCGCTGATCGAGCGGCACGCCCCCGACGTGGTGCTGATGGACATCAGGATGCCGCGCGTGGACGGACTGACCGCCACCGAGGAGCTGCGCCGCCTGCCCGGCGCTCCGCAGGTGCTGGTGCTCACCACCTTCCACGCCGACGAGCAGGTGCTCAAAGCGCTGCGGGCGGGGGCCGCCGGGTTCGTCCTGAAGGACACCCCGCCCGCGGAGATCGTGGACGCGGTGCGACGGGTGGCCGCGGGCGATCCGGTGCTCTCGCCCGCCGTGACCCGTCAGCTGATGTCGCACGTCGCGGGCGGCGGCGCGGCGGGGGCGGGCGGTACGGCCGGGCGTGCGACGGACGCCCGGGGGCGGACGGCGGCGGCCAGGCTCGGCTCGCTGGCCGAGCGCGAGCGGGAGGTGGCGATCGCGGTCGGCCGGGGCCAGTCCAACGCGGAGATCGCCGCCTCGCTCTATCTGAGCGTGCCGACCGTCAAAACCCATGTCTCGCGGATCCTCGCCAAACTGGGCCTCAACAACCGGGTGCAGATCGCGCTGCTGGCCCATGACGCGGGCCTGCTGGACGAGGACGACAGGCCGTAGGGACTCAAGGGACGTAGGGATGTACGGAGGCGCTCAGCCGCCGGGGATCTCCGCCAGCGGCACCGGCCGCCGCTCGCGCCGGGACAGCTCGCACGCCTCGGCGATCCGCAGGGCGGCGAGCGCCTCCCGCCCGTCGCAGGGGTTCGCGGCCTCGCCGAGCAGCACCCGGACGAAGGCGTCCAGCTCGGCCTCGTACGCGGGCGCGAACCGCTCCAGAAAGCCCGGCCAGGGCTTGTCGGCGGCGGGCGGGCCCTGCGCCTCGGTCGAGGTGATCGGCGTACGGTCGTCCAGGCCCACCGCGTAGGTGTCCCGCTCGCCCGACAGCTCCATCCGCACGTCGTAGCCCGCCCCGTTGCACCGGGTCGCCGTCGCGGTCGCCAGCGTCCCGTCGTCCAGGGTGAGCACCGCCGCCGCCGTGTCCACGTCGCCCGCCTCGCGGAACATCGCCGGGCCCGCGTCCGAACCGGTCGCGTACACCTCGACGACCTCCCGGCCGGTCACCCAGCGCAGGATGTCGAAGTCGTGCACCAGACAGTCCCGGTACAGCCCGCCGGAGAGCGGCAGATACTCGGCGGGCGGCGGCGCGGGGTCCGAGGTGATCGCCCGTACGGTGTGCAGCCGGCCGAGCCGGCCCGAGCGCAGCAGCTCACGGGCGGTCCCGTACCCGGCGTCGAAACGGCGCATGAACCCCACCTGGAGCACGGTCCCCGCCGACTCCACCGCCTCCAGGGCGCTCAGCGTGCCCGGCAGATCCAGCGCTATGGGCTTCTCGCAGAAGGCCGGCAGCCCTGCGCGGGCCGCCCGGCGGATCAGCTCGGCGTGCGAGGCGGTCGCCGAGGTGATGACCACCGCGTCCACGCCCCAGGAGAAGATCTCGTGCACACCGGGGGCGGCGGTCGCTCCGGTGCGCTCCGCCACCGCCGCCGCGCGCGCGGGGTCCGTGTCCGCCACCACCAGGGAGCCGACCTCACGATGGCGGCTGAGCACCCCCGCGTGGAAGCTGCCGATCCGTCCGGTCCCGATGAGTCCGATGCGCATGCGCCAAAAATGGGCCCGGGCCCGTCACCGTGTCAAGACTTTGTCCTGACAACCGAACCTCACGACTTCCCGTCAACATGAGCGGCGACTACGCTCGCCCCCGTGCCCAAGCAGCCCAGACACGTGACGGAACCGTCCCTGTCGCTCCAGCTCGGCGTGGACCGCACCAGCCCGGTCCCGCTCTACTTCCAGCTGGCCCAGCAGCTGGAGGCGGCCATCGAGAAAGGCGCTCTCACCCCCGGCAGCCTGCTCGGCAATGAGATAGAGCTGGCCCAGCGGCTCGGCCTCTCCCGCCCCACCGTGCGCCAGGCGATCCAGTCCCTCGTCGACAAGGGGCTGCTGGTGCGCCGCCGGGGCATCGGCACCCAGGTCGTGCACAGCCAGGTCAAGCGCCCGCTGGAGCTGAGCAGCCTCTACGACGATCTGGAGGCGGCCGGCCAGCGGCCCGCGACCGAGGTGCTGCGCAATGTCGCCGAACCCGCGAGCGCCCGGGTGGCGGCGGCCCTGGGGATCGCCGAGAACAGCGAGGTGCGGCGGATCGAACGGCTGCGGTACGCCCACGGCGAGCCCATGGCCCTGCTCACCAACCACCTCCCCGCCGAGCTGCTCGACTGCGACACCGAGCGGCTGGAGGCCACCGGCCTGTACCGGATGATGCGGGCCGCCGGGATCACCCTGCACAGCGCCCGCCAGTCGGTCGGCGCGCGGGCCGTCGGCGAGGAGGAGGCCGCGCTGCTCGGCGAGGAGCCGGGCGGACCGGTGCTCACCATGGAGCGCACCACCTTCGACGACACCGGACGCGCCGTCGAGTACGGCTCGCACATCTACCGCGCCTCCCGCTACTCCTTCGAGTTCCAGCTCCTGGTCCGACCCTGACTCGTAAGAATGTTCGGACAAAGCCTTGACGGCCTCCCCGGCCCGCCGTAGAAACTCCCCAGCCGCAACCCGGCGGCCAGGGAGAGAAGGCGGATCCCCATGCGTACCCCTCCCCGTACGGCGCACACCCCCCGCACCCCTCGTACGGCCCCTCCCGACGGCTCCGGCGCGGCCCGCCGAGGACGCCCCGCGAGCCACGCGGCGTACCCGATGCCCACCCTCCTACCTGCCGTGACCCATACTTGGTCGGCTGGGGTGCGACAAATCGCCCCCCGGTGGCACCGGAGAGCAGTACGGCAAGAAGGGCACGGCACCGTGGCAAGGGCAAGGACAGGGGTACGCGCGATCGGCGCGCTGCTGGCGGCGGTGCTCGTGGCGTCCCTCGCGGGATGCAGCAGCACCGGCGGCAAGCGCGCCGAGGACGCCCGCAAGGCCCAGGCCGCGGCAGGCAAGGCGGCGGTGAGCACCCCCCGCTGGACATTCGCCATGGTGACCCACTCGGGCGACGGCGACACCTTCTGGGACATCGTCCAGAAGGGCGCGGAGGAAGCCGCGGCCAAGGACAACATCAACTTCCTCTACTCCAAGAACGACGAGGGCCAGCAGCAGGCCCAGCTCGTCCAGACCGCCATCGACAAGAAGGTCGACGGGCTGATCGTCACCCTCGCCAAACCGGACGCCATGAAGGCCGTCGTCGAGAAGGCCGTCGCCGCCGGCATCCCGGTGGTCACCGTGAACTCCGGATCCGAGCAGTCCAAGGCCTACGGCGCGCTCACCCACATCGGCCAGGACGAGACCGTCGCCGGCGAGGCCGTCGGCGACGAGCTGAACGGCCGGGGCAAGAAGAAGGCCGTCTGCGTCCTCCACGAACAGGGCAACGTCGGCCACGAGCAGCGCTGCGCCGGAGCGAAGAAGACCTTCGACGGCGAGATGCTGAACCTCTACGTCGACGGCACCAACATGCCCGACGTCCAGGCGTCCATCGAGGCCAAGCTCCAGACCGACAGCTCCATCGACGCCATCGTCACCCTCGGCGCGCCCTTCGCGGACGCCGCCGTCAAGGCCAAGAAGTCGGCCGGCAGCAAGGCCGAGATCGACACCTTCGACCTCAACGCCAAGGTCGCCGCCGCGCTGAAGAACGACACCCTGGGCTTCGCCGTCGACCAGCAGCCCTATCTCCAGGGGTACGAGGCGGTCGACCTCCTCTGGCTCTACCGCTACAACGCCGACATCCTCGGCGGCGGCAAGCCCGTGCTCACCGGCCCGCAGATCATCACCCGGGACGACGCCGCCGAGCTGGAGGACTACACCAAGCGGGGGACCCGATGAGCGCCGCCGCGCCGCCCGCCGGAACCCGCGACCCGGGCGCGGGCGACGAACGGCTGCTGCGCACCTCCCCGCTGCGCCGGCTGATGGGCAGGCCCGAGCTGGGCTCGGTCGTCGGAGCCGTCGCCGTCTTCCTCTTCTTCGCGATCGTCGCCGACTCCTTCCTGCGCGCCGCCAGCCTCTCCACCGTGCTGTACGCCGCCTCCACCATCGGGATCATGGCCGTCCCGGTCGCGCTGCTGATGATCGGCGGCGAGTTCGACCTCTCGGCCGGTGTGATGGTGACCAGCTCCGCGCTCGTCTCCTCGATGGTCAGCTACCAGCTGACCGCCAACGTCTGGGTAGGGGTGCTGGTCTCCCTGCTGGTCACCCTGGCGATCGGGGTCTTCAACGGGGTGCTGCTCACCCGTACCAAACTGCCCAGCTTCATCATCACGCTCGGCACCTTCCTGATGCTGACCGGCCTCAATCTCGGCTTCACCAAGCTGATCAGCGGCACGGTCTCCACCAAGTCCATCGCCGACATGGAGGGCTTCTCCTCCGCCAAGGCGCTCTTCGCCTCCGAGTTCACCCTCGGCGACGTCACCATCAAGGTGACCATCCTGTGGTGGATCGGACTGGTCGCCCTCGCCACCTGGATTCTGCTGCGCACCCGCTTCGGCAACTGGATCTTCTCGGTCGGCGGCGGCCCGGACGCGGCCCGCGCGGTCGGCGTCCCGGTCGTCAGGACCAGGATCGGCCTCTACATGGGGGTGGCGTTCGCGGCCTGGATCTCGGGGCAGCATCTGCTGTTCTCGTTCGACGTGGTCCAGTCGGGCGAGGGCGTCGGCAATGAGCTGATCTACATCATCGCGGCCGTCATCGGCGGCTGTCTGATCACCGGAGGGTACGGCTCCGCCATCGGTTCGGCGGTCGGCGCGCTCATCTTCGGCATGACCAGCAAGGGCATCGTGTACGCGGAGTGGAACCCGGACTGGTTCAAGTTCTTCCTCGGCGCGATGCTTCTCCTGGCCACCCTGCTGAACGCATGGGTCCGCAAGAGGGCGGAGGCGACACGATGACGGAACCCGCTCTGATCGAGCTGGACGAGGTCAGCAAGTACTACGGGAACATCCGGGCGCTCGAAGGGGTGTCGCTGGAGGTCCACGCCGGGGAGATCACCTGCGTCCTCGGCGACAACGGCGCGGGCAAGTCCACCCTCATCAAGATCATCGCGGGGCTGCACCAGCACGACGCGGGCTCCTTCTCGATCGAGGGCGAGCCGGCCCGGCTGGCGAAGCCGAGGGACGCCCTGGACCGGGGCATCGCCACCGTCTACCAGGATCTGGCGGTCGTACCGCTGATGCCGGTCTGGCGGAACTTCTTCCTCGGCTCCGAGCCGACGAAGGGGGTGGGCCCCTTCAAGCGTCTCGACGTCCAGCTGATGCGCGAGACGACCCGGACCGAGCTGCTGCGCATGGGCATCGATCTGCGCGACGTCGACCAGCCGATCGGCACCCTCTCGGGCGGCGAGCGCCAGTGCGTCGCCATCGCCCGCGCGGTTCACTTCGGCGCGAAGGTGCTGGTCCTGGACGAGCCGACGGCCGCGCTCGGCGTCAAGCAGTCCGGCGTGGTGCTGAAGTACGTGGCGGCGGCCCGGGACGCGGGGCTCGGCGTGGTCCTGATCACCCACAATCCGCACCACGCGTTCCTGGTCGGCGACCGCTTCGTGCTCCTCAAGCGCGGCCGGATGTCCGGCAGCCACACCAAGGGCTCGGTGACGCTCGACGAGCTGACCCGTCAGATGGCGGGCGGCAGCGAACTCGACGACCTCCGCCACGAGCTGGAACGCGCCTCCGGCCCGGGCGGCGACGACCCCGCGTAAGGCCCGTCACCCCCGCCCCCGCCCCCGCGCCGCGCGGGGGCGGCCCGGCCCGGCCGCCGGGGAGAGCCTGCGCACCACCACCCCGAGGATCTGCCCCTCGGGGCAGGGCCCGTACTGCTTGGAATCCTGGCTCAGCGGATAGTCCCCGACGACCACCACCTCCCCGGCCGCCACCCGCTCCCCGCCGCCCGCCACCCGCGCGGGCATCGGGTCGCCCGCCACCGCCGTCACCCGCTTGACGCACCACTCCACCGCGGTCAGATCGCGCCCCACCGGCGCGCTCCGGCGCCAGGCGACCGCCGGATCCGGATCGGGCAGCGCGAGCACCGCGATCCGGCCCCGGCGCAGCGCGCCGGTGCCCCGGCGGATCAGCACCCGGTCGCCCGGCAGCAGCGCGGGCGACATGCTCCGGCCGACGACCGTGATCGCCACATAGCGTCGGCGCACCAGCCACCCGGCCGCCCCCGCCGCCGCCAGCGCGGCGGTCCCGGCCGCCGCCGCCCACCGCACTCCCCGCGCCATCTCAGCCCACCCTGCCGTCGCGCAGCTCCACCGCGCGGTCGCAGCGGGCCACCACCCCGGGGTCGTGGGTGGCCATCACCACCGTGGTGCCGAACCTCTCCCGCAGCCCCAGCAGCACCTCCACGATCTCCTTCCCGGTGCCCGAGTCGAGATTGCCGGTCGGCTCGTCCGCCAGCAGCAGCGCGGGGCGGCCGATCAGCGCCCTGGCTATCGCCACCCGCTGCTGCTGCCCGCCGGACAGCTTCGAGGGCAGCGCGCCGGTCCGCTCCCCGAGCCCCACGCTCTCCAGCAGCTCACGGGCGCGCGCCCGTTTGTCGAAGTCCGTACGGTAGGGCAGCACCGGGGCCGTCACATTGTCCAGAGCGGTGAGCGTGGGCAGCAGATGGAAGCGCTGGAAGACGAAGCCGACCCCGCGCCGGTACTCCGCCAGGGCGCGCCGCCCGAGCCCGGTGATCTCCCGGCCGTCGACCTCGACGGTCCCCGAGTCCGGCACATCCAGCGCCCCGATCAGGTGCAGCAGGGTCGACTTGCCCGAACCGGAGGGCCCGGTGAGCGCCACGATCTCGCCCCGGGCCGCCTCCATGTCGACCCGGTCGCAGGCGTGCAGCGGCGAACCGGAGTCCGCCCGATAGGTCTTGCACAGCTCTCTCACGGTCAGCACTGCGCCGCGTCCTCCGTGGTTCTCGTGGTCTTCGTGCTCTGCGCGGACTCGGTGTCCCGGTAGCCCGCCGCCTGGGTGGTGAAGAGCCCGGCGTAGACGCCGCCCTCCCGCATCAGCTCGGCGTGGGTGCCCGACTCGGTGATCCGTCCCCCGTCGAGCACCACGATCGCGTCGGCCCGCCGCACCGCCCCCAGCCGGTGCGAGATCAGCAGACTGGTCGCCCCCTCGCGATAGGCGCGCAGCCGCTCGTGCGTCCTCTCCTCGGCCGCCGCGTCGAGGCCCGCGCTGGGCTCGTCGAGGATCAGCAGGTCCCGGCCCTCGCGCATCATGGCCCGGGCCAGCGCCAGGCGCTGCCACTGGCCGCCGGAGAGCGTCATCCCGGTCTCCGTGCCGTCCCCGTCCTCATCGGCGAAGATCCGCGAGAGCAGGGTCCCGTACCCCTTGGGGAGCGCCGAGACCAGCTCGTGGGCGCCCGCGCGCTCGGCCGCCGCGACGATACGGGCGAGGTCCTCGCGGTGCTCCAGATCGCCCAGACCGATGTTGTCGGCCACGGAGAAGTCGTACTCGACATAGTCCTGGAACACCGCGCTGATCCGGTCCCGCAGTCGCGCCGGGTCCATGTCCCGCAGATCCACGCCGTCCCAGCGGACCGTGCCCCGGTCCGGGTCGTAGAGCCGGCACAACAGCTTGACCAGGGTGCTCTTGCCCGCGCCATTGAGCCCCACCAGCGCGACCGAGGAGCCGGCGGGGATCGTCAGGGTGACCCCGCGCAGCACCCAGGGGCCGCCCCCGCCGTAGCGGAACCAGACGTCCTCGAAGGTGATCGCGGACCGCAGCGGCGCGGTGGGCGCGGGCGCGGCGGGCACCGGCAGATCGGGGCCGGCCGTGGTGACGTCGGTGAAGTGCCCGAGCAGCAGCAGCGAGTGGTACGCCCCGGTGCACTGGAGCAGCAGGGCGACGAGCGCGCCCTGCACCCCGGCGACGGAGGCGATGAAGGCCGAGACGTCCCCGACGGTGAACTCGCCCCGTACCGCCGCCATGATCATCCAGCCCAGTCCGGCCGCGGCGATCAGGGTGCCCAGGGCGGTCAGCGGGGTCTGCCGCAGCAGCGAGCGGCGGTCGAGCCGCTCCTCGGCGGCGTTGATCAGCGAGGTCTCCTCGTTCATCCGCCGCAGCAGGAAGCCGCCGAGCCCGAAGAGACGGATCTCCTTGACCGCCGCCAGGTCCAGCAGCATCCGCTGGTAGAAGAGCTGCCGCCGGTTGCGGGCGCTGAGGGAGAACATCACCCGGGCCCGCTCGCGGCTCAGCGCCACCTCCACCAGCAGGATGGGCAGCGCGGCGGCGACCGTGACCAGCGTCATGAGCGGCGAGACGGTGAAGAGGACCGCGATCAGCCCGGCCACGGTGAGCAGCTGCTGCACGATCGCGAAGAGCGAGGTGGTGATCCGCTCCGGCGCGCTGAAGGCCGCCTCCTGCGCCAGCCGCAGCCGGTCCAGGAAGGACGGCGTCTCGAATCTGGCCATCCCGGTGAACCCGTTGACCGTGCCGTACAGCCGGTCCTGGACCACCAGCAGGATGCCGCGCTGGAGCCGGGAGCGCGCGTACTCGGAGAGCGCGGGCAGCAGCGCGTACAGCGTGGTCAGCGCACCGAGCCCGGCCACCAGCGCCATCGGCTCGGGCCCGGCCGCCGCCCCGCCGTGCTGGATCCGGTCCAGGAGCCACTTGGTCAGCAGGGCGATCCCGGCGGGCAGCAGCCCCTGGACGACGGCGAGCAGCGCGTACGACAGACAGCTGAGCGGGCCCGATCGCCAGGTCAGGGCCAGGGCTTCGGCGGTGCGGCCCAGGAGTTCCCGGGCGCCGCCCACCCGGCCCTGCCCGGCTCCGCTCACGCGCCGGCCAGGGCGGGGAGCGGGTGGGCGCCCGCCTCGGCGTGGGTGACCCGGCCGTCCGCGTCGACGATCACGGTGGTCGGTGTCGCGGAGACCGCGAACGCCCGGCTCAGCTCGCCGGGGAAGGGCTCGACCACGACGGTGGCGACGGCGGCCAGCGGCTCGATGAGGTCGCCCGCCTCCGCCTCCTCGCCGGTGATGACCACGATCGTCCGCTCCCGGGGGAGCCCGCCCGCCGCCGCGTACTCGGCGAGATGGGGAATGGCGGCCGGGCAGGCGGGACAGCCCGTGGACAGGAAGGCCAGCACGGCGGGCCCGCCGGCCAGCGCGGCCCGGGAGACGCTCCCGCCCGCCAGGGCGGCGGCGGTGAAATCGGGTATCTCGTCACCGGGGCGCGGGCCGCTCTCCGGCGGTCCGCCCCGCTGCTCCTCGATCCGGCGCAGCCGCCGGACGACGGCCGTGAGCAGCAGCAGATTCAGCAGGCCGATCGCTCCGACGAGCACCAGACCGGCAACCAGGAAAGCCATCTCTCACTCCATTGTCAGATCATCGGAACACGGTGGATGCGTGGGTGTACGGCTCATGCGCGGGCCAGCAGTGGCGCGATCCGCCGCCGCAGCAGCGCGGCCACCGGGACGGCGCAGCCCGCCACGGCGAGCAGGGTCCCGGCGGCGGCGGCGGCGGGCGCCGCGGTGGCGGCGGGCGGCGCCGCCCCCCCCGGCCCGGGCCCGAGCGCGACCGCGGCGGGCCGGGGGGCTCCCGGGCGGGGGCCGGCCCCCCCCCGCGCCCCGGCCCCC
>NZ_BMWG01000033.1 GCF_014651115.1 Streptomyces inusitatus
TACTCCTCGGGCCCGGCGAACCACTGGTTCTACCTCGCCTCCGAGGGCAGCGGCGCGAAGACCGTCAACGGTGTCTCCTACTACTCGCCCACCTCCGACGGGCTGCCCGTGACCGGTATCGGCCGGGACAAGGCGGCCTTGATCTGGTACAAGGCGCTGACGACCAAGTTCAGCTCCACCACCGACTACGCGGGCGCACGGGCGGGCACCCTCGCGGTCGCCGCCGAGCTGTACGGAGCCACCAGCCCCGAGGTCGCGTCCGTGACCGACGCCTGGGCCGGTGTCAACGTCGGCGACCGGCCCGGCGGCGGCGAGCCCAACCCCCCGGGCACGGTCTTCGAGAACACCACCGCCGTCGCCATTCCGGACCTCGGGCCGCCGGTCACCTCCCCGGTCACCGTCTCCGGCATCCCGGGCAACGCCCCGGCCTCACTGCACATCGGCGTGGACATCACCCACACCTTCCGGGGCGACCTGGCGGTCGATCTGCTGGCACCCGACGGAACCGTGTATCCGCTCAAGGCGTCCAGCCCCCACGACACCGCGCCCGACCTCAAGAAGTCCTACCGGGTCGACGCCTCGTCGGAGGTGGCGAACGGCGTCTGGCAGCTACGGGTGCAGGACAAGGGCTGGCAGGACACGGGCCGCATCAACAGCTTCAGACTGACATTCTGAGGCTGCCGACCGCCGACCGCCGCGACACACCTCAGTCGGAGGAGAGCACGGTGTCCGGCACCCGCCACGCCGCGATCACGAAGGCGATCAGGGTCACGGCCGCGCCGAGGAGGAAGACGATCCGCGTGCCGTCGGCATAGCCCTCCAGGAAGGGCAGCGCGACCCGGCTGTCGAGGAGCCCCAGGAAGGCGGAGTCCTCCAGATGCAGACCGCCGTCCGCTCGCAGTACGCCCTCCAGCGGGACGGCGTTCGCGGGCTCCTCGGCCAGCAGGCGGTACGACGGGTCCTGGGCCGCGCTGTCCAGGCCCTCGCCGATGCGGGAGCCGGAGAGGGAGAAGAAGAGGGAGAGGAACGCGGCGGTGCCGACGGTGCCGCCGTTGGAGCGGAAGAAATTGACCGAGGCGGTCGCCGCTCCCATGTCCCGCTGGGCTATCTCGGACTGGGCGAGCGTGGTGATCGTCTGCATGGACGCGCCCAGGCCGCCGCCCATGAACAGCATGCCGATGGAGACCTGCCAGAGCGGGCTGTCGGCCCGGAGCGTCGCGAAGACGAGCATGGCGACGGTGAGGGAGCCGATGCCCGCCACCAGATGGACCTTGAACTTCCCCGTACGGGACATCATCCGGCCGACCAGCATCGTCACCGCCACGTTCGCCACCACGGTGGGCAGTGTGGCGAGACCCGCCTCGATCGGACTCATGCCCCGCACGAGCTGCAAGTACAGCGGAAGCAGCGCCATCGCGCCGAACATCCCCGCACCGACGACGAAGTGCAGCACGCTCCCCAGCCGGAACGCCTTGACGCGGAACAGCCGCAGCGGCAGCAGGGCGGCGTCCGCCATCCGGCGTTCCACCAGGACGAAGACGAGCAGCCCGGCCAGCCCGACGGCGTACAGCACCAGTGCGCGCGGGGAGCCCCAGCCCCAGCCCCGGCCCTGTTCGGCGACGACGAGCAGAGGGACGATGCCGACGGCCAGCGCCGCCGCCCCTCCGTAGTCCAGCCGATGCCGGACGGGCCGGTGCGGGATGTGCAGCACCCGCAGGATCACCACGACGGCCAGCGCCGCCAGCGGCACATTGACCAGGAAGATCCAGCGCCAGCCGTCCAGCCCGAGCAGGGTGTCGCGGCCCGCGAACACCCCGCCCACCAGGGGACCGGCGATGCTGGAGCCCGCGAAGACCGCGGTGATGTACCCCTGGTAACGGCCCCGCTCACGCGGCGAGGTGATGTCGGCGATGATCGTCATCGCGAGCGACATCAGCCCGCCGCCGCCGAGCCCCTGCACCGCGCGGAACGCCGCGAGCTGATGGATCGACCCGGCGAACCCGCAGAGCAGGGACCCCACCGCGAACAGGACGACCGCGCAGAGATAGACCGGCCGGCGGCCGTAGATGTCGGAGAGCTTCCCGTACAGCGGAGTGGCGATGGTGCCGGTGACCAGATACGCGGTCGTCACCCACGCCTGCGCGGTCAGCCCGCGCAGATCGTCCGCGATGGTGCGCAGCGCGGACGAGACCACCATCTGGTCGAGCGCCGCGAGGAACATCCCGAGCATCAACCCGGAGAGCACGGTGACGATCTGACGGTGAGTCAGCCGTACCCGGTCGTTCTCCGGGGTGCCGGGCGGGGCCGTCTCCGACGAGGTCACATCATCTCCCTGGGGGAATGCCGGGGGAATGCCTGGGGAACGCCCGGGGGAATGCCCGGGAGACGCGGGTGCGTCGGCACACCGGCGGAGCGCCGGTCCGGCCCCGCCGTACGGCGGACCGTCCGACTATCCGACGAGGTTCTCCAGATCGGCTACGGCGGTCTCGATCTCCGGCAGCGCCAGCATGGCCAGCCGCGCCCGGCGTGCCCTCGCCCCGATGGAGGCGTCGGCCAGCACCGCGCGGCAGACCGCCGCGATGCCCTCCGGCGTATGGTCGGCGATCCTCCGGCCGAGGCCCAGCTCCTCGACGCGCTGCGCGTTGCCGTGCTGATCGCCGAACTGGGGCAGCACCGCCATGGGCGTCGCCGTGCGCAGGGACTCCCGGACGCTGTTGAACCCGCCGTGGGTGAGGAACAGGTCGACGGACTCCAGCAGCAGCGGCTGCGGCAGATACTCGGTGACATGGACGTGCGACGGCACCCCCTCGACGTCCGCCGGGAGCCCGGAGGTCGACAGGATGACGGTGCACTCCTCCAGCAGCGCCAATGCCTCGATGATCGTTCGCAGTGTCCCGGCGGGCTCCGCCACCGGGAACACGTCCTTGAGGTTCTCCTCCGCCTCGTCCCCCCGCTGCTGGAGCATGGGCAGCGCGGTGCCCAGGGCGGCGAACACCAGCGGCCGGTCGGTGGGCAGCTCCGTGATCCACTGCGGCAGTACCGCGTGCCGGTCCACCCCCACCGTCTGCCGGTACGACAAGGAGATCGGCATGTGCCGGGTGAAGGAGTAGGCCGGGGGGACGTAGTCGACGCGCCCCCGGGGCACGATCGACAACGGGTCCTCCTGGAGCGGCAGACCGTGCTCCTCCCGCAGGGAGTTGAGGCCCGGCAGCAGCTCGGCGGGGTCGAACGAGTTGGTGGAACCGGACGGAGTCGGCAGCTGGGGGATGCCCAGCAGCTCGGCGGTGAGGACGCTGGCCATGTCCATGCCGTCGCGGAGGATCAGATCGGGGCGGAACTCCCGAGCGAGGGGGAGCAGCGGGTCAAGGAGGTCCCGCGCCATCGCGCCGGACAGCTCACGGGCCATGAGGCTCATCATCAGCCGGCCCCGCTCCTCCTCGTCCAGATCCGTACGGGCGGCGAGCGCGGTCAGCTCGGGCATCGCGTGGTAGCCGGGCATCAAGTCGGGCATACATTCGGTCACTTGGACGTCGTCCCGCTCGAAGACCGAGGCGACGTGCGGGGTGGTGGCCGCCCTCACCTCGTGCCCGGCCGCGGCGAGCGCCCGGGCCAGGGGAAGTTGGGCGCGCCCGTGCGAGGGGCTGCCGATGGTGGTGAACAGGACGCGCATGATGAGCCCTTTCCGTCGGGGGGTGGTCGCCGCGAGGAGAGAGGCTGTCCGGTGGCCGAGCGGCCCCGCCGGGCTGAACGGCATCCGACGCCATCGCCCCTTGACCAGAAAATATGGCCGGTACAGCCTTGGGTCAACGATCGGTGACAACGTTCGATGACTTTTGGACACAGGGGAATTCGCACCCCGCGCACCCGTGACCGCACCCGCATCCGCACCCGCATCCACACCCGTGATTCGACTCGGCCGGAGGTACGACAGGTGAACGCACCGGGCACATCACAAAGGGGCGGAACGACGCCGTCACGCGCCCGCAAGCCCGACGCCGCGGACACCCGCGCCGCGCTGACGGAGGCCGCCGCCCTGCGGTTCGGGCGGTACGGCTACAAGGGCGCCAGCGTGCGCGACATCGCCAGGGACGCGGGGGTGGACGCCGCGCTCGTCTACCGCTACTTCGGCTCAAAAGAAGCACTCTTCGCGGCGGTCTCGACGAGCACCGCCCTGTTCGAACCGCTGCGCGGGCTTCCGCTGGAAGACGTCGCGGAGTGGGTCCGCGACATCGTCGTCAACGCGCCCCGCGGTGACGAGGAGGTCCCGCACCCGGTGCTGTCGGTGCTCCGCTCCTCCGACCGGGAGGAGGCGGTCGGACGGCTCCGCGAGGAGATCACCGAGGTCTTCACGGAGAGCTTCGCCCGGCGGCTCGACGGCCCGGACGCCGCGCTGCGCGCCGAGTTGCTCTCGGCCTGGCTGCTCGGCGCGACCCTGATGCGGATGGCCCTGCGCACCCCGGCGCTGGGCTCCGCCCCGCCCGGCGCGCTGCTGAGATATCTCCGGGCGGGAATAGACCCGCTGCTCAGCCCGCCCGACGGCTACGACAGATCGGGGAGCCGATGAGGGGCGCGCGC
Source organism: Streptomyces inusitatus (assembly GCF_014651115.1). GTDB lineage: Bacteria > Actinomycetota > Actinomycetes > Streptomycetales > Streptomycetaceae > Streptomyces > Streptomyces amakusaensis. The sequence goes on from NZ_BMWG01000033.1 coordinate 4,576, forward strand.
CGCTGAGGCGGGGGCCGGTGGGACAGGGGATCGGCGCGCCCCTCCCGTACCTCACGGGCCGGCGGCGACCGTGACCCGCGTCCGCTCCCGCAGCCCGGCGAGCAGCTCCGGCTCCGCGCCCTCGTCCACGATGAGATGCCCGAGATCGCTCACCGGGGCGAGCCGGTGCAGCGCGGTACGGGCGAGCTTGGTGCGGTCCATGAGCATCACCCTCGACGCGGACGAGGCGAGCATGGCCCGTTTCACCAGCACCACGTCCTGCTCCTGGTGGTAGGCCATCCGGGCGTCCAGCGCCGAGGTCGAGACCGCCACGAGATCCACGGAGAGCGCCTCGATGGCCTCGACGCAGGGCACCCCGAGAAAGGAGTCATGGGTACGGGAGTACTCGCCGCCCAGGGCGATCAGCCGGACGCCCTCCCGGTCGGCGAAGACGTCGACCACCCGCCGGGCGTTGGTGACCACGGTGAGCGGAGCCATGTCCACCAGCAGCCGCGCCATCGCCAGCACGGTGGTCGAGTCGTCCAGCATCACCGACATCCCGGGCTCCACCAGCTTCGCGGCGGTGCGCGCTATGGCCTGCTTCGCGGCCGTGTTGACGCCGAGCCGGTAGTCGAGGCCGGCTTCGAACACCGTGGACGGCAGGGCGGAGGCGCCGCCCCGGAAGCGCCGCAGCACACCCCGGCGTTCGAGCTCGTCCAGGTCCCGGTGGACGGTCATCAGGCTCACCCCGGTGAGCCGCGCCAGCGCTGCCCCGGTGGCCGTGCCGTGTTCCATGACGTGGTCGGCGATGCGCCGTCGGCGCGCGTCGCCGGATGCTCTCTCCATGGGCCCCAGTCTCACAGGTGGGCTGTTGAATCCAACAAGCCCCCGCGGTCCGCCGCCCCCGGCGGGCGCTTCGGATGAACACGGCTGCCATGAGCCGTGGTTGACCGGATCTCACCAGGTGGCGGCGTACTCCTCGGGGTGTTTCACGGGCACCGCGCCCTTAATTCCGACAGACTCATTGACAGTATTAACGAAATCGATGTTAAGTGTATTTGCGCGGATTAGGGTCGAAGGTCTACCGGACGGTGTCCGGGGTTTCGCGACGGGGGCGTCGTCCCGCCCGTCGCCGGCCCGGTGCCGCGGGCGGAATTCCAAGGAGACTCCAGTGAAGCACTCCTCCCTCAGAACGCTCGCCGCGACGGTCTCCGTCACGGCCGTACTCGTCTCCATCGCGGGCTGTTCGGCGAATGATTCGGCCAAGGGTTCGGGGAAGGACTCCGCGAAGATCGCTTTTCTCATGCCCGATCTCGCCTCCACCCGCTACGAGTTGTACGACGCACCGCTTTTCAAGGCCAGGATGAAAGAACTCTGCGACGGCTGCGCCGTTCTCTATCAGAACGCGGGCGGCGACGCGGCCAAGCAGCAACAGCAGGCGAACTCGGCCATCGCCCAGGGGGCGGAGGCCATCGTCATCGACCCGGTGGACTCGGCCGCCGCGGTCACCACCGTCCGTACCGCGCAGGCCCGCGGCATACCGGTCATCGCGTACGACCGGCCGATACCCAGGGCCAGGGCCGATTTCTACGTCTCCTTCGACAACGAGAAGATCGGCGCGATGATCGGCCAGTCGCTGGTCGACCGGCTGCGGAAGACCTCGGCCAAGGGCGGCATCCTCCAGGTCAACGGCTCGCCCACGGACGCGGCGGCCGGTCTGATCAAGAAGGGTATTCACCGGGCCGTCGACTCCAGCGGATTCGATCTCCTCGCCGAATACGACACCCCGGCCTGGGAACCGAGCAAGGCGCAGGACTGGGTCAGCGGACAGATCAGCAAATTCCCCGGCCGGATCGCCGGAGTGGTGGCGGCCAATGACGGCACGGGCGGCGGAGCCGTCGCGGCGTTCAGGGCCGCGGGCGTCAAAGTGCCGCCCGTGACCGGAAATGACGCGGAGGCCGCCGCCGCGCAGCGGATCGTGAGCGGCGATCAATACAACACGATCTCCAAACCGATCAAGACCGTCGCCCGGTCCGCCGCCGAGGCCGCGTTCGCCCTTCTCCGGGGCGAGACGCCCAAGGGGAATGCCACGCTTTTCGACACCCCTTCCGAACTCTTCACCCCCACCGTCGTCACCCGGGACAACATCGCGGAGGTGCTGGTGGGTTCCGGGAAGCCGCTCAAGACCGCCGAGGTCTGCACCGCGAACTACGCCGCGGCCTGCGCCGGGCTCGGCATCGAGTAGGCGCGCCATGTCCTCCGTACCGGTACCCGTGCCCGTACCCGCGCCGCCGCCCCGGCCGGGGCGAGGGGGCCCACTGCTCTCCCTGCGCGGCATCAGCAAGTCCTTCGGCGCGGTCGCCGCGCTCACCGATGTCTCCCTCGATGTCGCGGCCGGTCAGGTGCTCGCCCTGGTGGGGGACAACGGCGCGGGGAAGTCCACCCTGGTCAAGGTGCTCTCCGGGGTCCATCCACCGGACTTCGGGACCATCGTCTTCGGCTCGCGGACCGTGACCGTCCCCTCGCCCGCCGCCGCCCGGCAGCTCGGCATCGCGACGGTCTTCCAGGATCTCGCCCTCTGCGAGAACCTGAATGTGGTGGAGAACCTCTACCTCGGCCGTGAACTGCGCGGACTCCGCCTCGACGACGTCACCATGGAAGTGACCTCGCGCGCGCTGCTCGACGAGCTGTCGGCCACCATCCCCTCCGTACGGCTGCCGGTGGCCGCCCTCTCGGGCGGTCAGCGCCAGACGGTGGCCATCGCCCGGTCGCTGCTCGGCGACCCGAAGGTGATCATCCTGGACGAGCCCACGGCGGCCCTGGGGGTGGCCCAGACCGCCGAAGTGCTCAATCTGATCGAGCGGCTCAGGGAACGAGGCCTCGGCGTGATCATGGTCAGCCACAGCATGGCCGAGGTGAAAGCGGTCGCCGACACCGTGGCCGTGCTCCGGCTCGGCCGGAACAACGGGGTGTTCGACGCGTCCGACGCGACGGCCTCGGAGCTGGTGGCCGCCATCACCGGGGCCACGGACAACGTCGTCAGCCGCCGCGCGGGCCGTCCCGCGGCCGTGCCGCCGGAGACAGCCGTGCCGCCGCCCCCGGCCGGCGCCGACCCGGACAGGAGTCCCCGATCATGACGCGACCGGCGGCGGCACCAGACCTCCCGGCGGCCGGGCCGCCCGGGGAGCGAAGGGCCGCCCCCGGCCCCCGGCGCGCCCTCGCGGCCGCTTCGGCCCGGCTGCGCGGCGGCGATCTCGGGATCGCGCCCGTCGTCGCCGGTCTGGTCGTGATCTGGACCGTGATGCAGCTGCTCAACCCGATCTTCCTGTCGAGCGCCAACCTCACCAATCTGGCGCTCGAAAGCGTCCCGGTCGGCGTCATCGCCCTCGGTGTGGTCTGCGTCCTCCTCGTCGGACAGATCGATCTCTCCGTCGGCTCGGTCAGCGGGCTCAGCGCGGCCGTCCTCGCGGTCCTCTTCGTGGACCGGGGGCTGCCCGCCTGGGCCGCCGTGTCGGCCGCGCTCCTGCTCGCCGTGGCGATCGGCTGGTTCTACGCCCAGGTGCACAACCGGCTGGGCGTGCCCAGCTTCGTCGTCACCCTCGCCGGGCTGCTCGGCTTCCTCGGGCTGCAACTGTGGATCCTCGGCTCGAAGGGCTCCATCAACCTCCCCTTCGACTCCGGCCTGGTGACCTTCGCCCAACTCCACTTCGTACCGCCCTGGCTGGCCTACACCATGGTCGCCGCCGGCGCGCTCGCGCTCTACGCGACCGGCCACGCGCGCGCGAGCGAGCGCCGCCGGGCGGGGCTGCCCGCCCCCTCGTGGCGCACACCGGCGGTACGGAGTCTGGCCCTGCTCCTGGGTCTCGGCACGGCCGTCTGGTATCTCAACCGCGACCGGGGCGTGGGCTGGATGTTCGTCCTCTTCCTCGCCCTGGTGTTCGCGCTCCACTACCTCCTGACCCGTACCCGCTTCGGCAAGGCGATGTACGCGGTCGGCGGCAACGCCGAGGCGGCCCGGCGCGCGGGCATCGACGTCAAGGCGGTCCTCACCGCCGCCTTCGTGCTCTGCACCACCCTCGCCGCCACCGGCGGGATCCTGGCCGCTTCCCGGCTCGCCGCCGCCAACCAGAGCAGCGGCGGCGGCGATGTGAACCTCAACGCCATCGCGGCGGCCGTCATCGGCGGCACCAGCCTGTTCGGCGGCCGGGGGAGCGCGTTCGCCGCGCTCCTCGGCGTGCTGGTCATCCAGTCGATCTCCAGCGGGCTGACCCTGCTCAATCTCGACTCCGCCTACCGCTTCATGGTCACCGGCGCGGTTCTCCTCCTGGCGGTCGCCCTGGACTCGGCGGCCCGCCGCTCACGGGCCGCCCACGGCAGAGCCTGAGCCCGCCGGGCCGGCCCGGGCCGGGCCGGCCCGGGCCGGCCCGGGGACCAGGGGGACCCGGTCAGATCTGGGATTCGGCCAGCAGCCGCAGGGCCAGCTCCTTCAGCGCGGGATCGGCCTTCGTCGCGTCGCCCGTGCCGAAGGGCGGGCGGGGGTCGTACTCCACGGCCAGTTCGATCGCCTTGCCGACGGTGTCACCGGCGATCAGGGAGGCCAGATACAGGGACATGTCGATTCCCGCGGACACCCCGGCCGCCGTGATGATCTTTCCCGAGCGGACATAGCGCTCCGGTACATAGGTCACGTCGAAGTGGGTGCTCAGATATTCGCCGGAGGCCCAGTAGGTGGTCGCCCGGCGGCCGGTGAGCAGTCCGGCCGAGGCGAGGACCAGGCTTCCGGTGCAGACGGACGTCGTCCACCGGGTGTGCCGGTGGATCCGGCGGATCCAGTCCAGCAGGGCCTGGTTCCGCATCGCCGCGATCGTGCCGCGATTGCCCGCGCCGGGTACGAGGAGCACATCCAGCCGGTCCACCTCCGCGATGGACTGTTCGGCCACCAGCCGCACATCGCCCGTGTCCGTGCGGACCGGTCCCCGCTGTTCGGCGATCATCGTCACGGTCGCGCCCGGCAGCCGGGAGAGCACATCCGCCGGGCCGGTGGGATCCAGCACGCTGAAGCCGTCGAACAGCAGGATGCCGATCTTCGGCCCGGTGCCGCCGGGCCGGCGGGTCTCGATGGGCAGAGCCTCCGTGTGGGCGTGCGCGGTTCCGGGGAAGGCGGCGGCGGTGAGGGCGGCGGTGGCCACGCCACCGCGCAGCAGGGTTCTGCGAGTCGCTCGGTTCGTCATGCCACCGGAGTCTGCTGCCACGGGGTCCCCAGCGGTCTCGGCATGTCCGGCATCTTGCGGATCCTGTCCCCGGCGACGCCGTAGTGGTCGAGGAAGGCCTTGCGTAACGTCTGCGCCGACCCCAGCCCGCAGCGCCGGGCGATCGCCGCCAGCGGCAGCCCGCTGGAGCGCGCCAGATGCGCCGCCGCCTCCGTCCGGGCCGCCCGTACCGCCCGGGCGGGCGTGGTGCCCAGATGCGCGGTGAAGAGCCGGGTGAGATGCCGGGCGCTCACCCCGGCCCGGGCCGCCAGCGCCGCCGGGCTGAGATCGCCGGCCAGATGCGCGGAGATGTGGACCGACAGATCCCGTACCAGCCGGTCCCCGGGCGGCGGGGCGGCCAGGAACATGCTGATCTGGGCCTGATCGGCGGGCCGGTGCAGATAGGAGACCAGTTCCCGGGCGACCGAGCGGGCCAGCGTCGGACCGTGGTCGTCCTCGATCAGCGACAGCGTCAGATCGAGCGCGCTGGTGACGCCCGCCGAGGTGTAGACGTCCCCGTCGCGGATGTAGAGCGGCCCCACGTCCACCGCCACGGCCGGGTGGCGGGCCGCGAGCTGATCGCCGTACCCCCAGTGCGTCGTCACCCGCCGGTTGTCGAGCAGCCCGGCGGCGGCGAGCACATAGGTCCCGGTGCACACGGAGGCGACGCGTCTGCTGAGCCCGGCCAGGCGCCGGACCTGTGTCACCAGCCGGCCGTCCGCCGCCGCGTCGGAGGACCCCGCCCCGCCCACCACGATCAGTGTGTCCAGCCGCCCGGTCACCGTCTCCAGACCCTGCCCCGCCCCGATCACGATCCCGGCCGAGCTGCGCGCGGCCCGCCGGCCGAGGGTGCCCAGCTCGATCGTGTAAGGCGGTGTCGCGCCGTACCGGTTGGCGATGTCCAGCGCGCCGGAGGGACAGGCGATGTCGAGAATCTGGGCGTCGTCGTAGGCCACGATGAGCATCCGCCGTCGGTCATCCATCCGGGCATACCATCACACGAAACCGGCCCCGGGATTCCGGGGGACGTCCCCCGGACCCAGGAGGAGGACCGTGTTCCACGGCGTACGCACCGTGATGATCTTCGCTGACGACCCCGAGGCCTCGGCCCGCTGGTGGGGCGGGCTGCTGGACGCCCCGGTGCGGCTCGATGTCGCCGACACCGGGGCGGTCTACGCCTGGATCGAGACCGCGGGCGTCGAGCTGGGCTTCCACCCGGCGGACGACGCGCGCAACCCCCGGGGCGGCAGTCCGGTCGTGTACTGGGGGGTGGACGACCTCGACCGCGCCCGCGCCCGCCTCCTGGCGGCCGGCTGCGAACACCACCGCGGCCCGCTGGAGATCGCGCCCGGCCGCCGCATCGCCCAGCTGCGCGATCCGTTCGGCACGGTCGTCGGTATCGAAGGCCCGTGACGCCCCGACGGGCCCAAGGCGCGACCTAGGCTGGCCCCATGGAGACGAAGGCGTACGCCGCGCTGCTGCGGGGCATCAATGTGGGCGGTCACCGCAAGGTGCCGATGGCCGAACTGCGGGCGCTGCTGACCGGGCTCGGTCTCGGCGGGGTGCGGACTCATCTCCAGAGCGGGAACGCCGTCTTCACCGCCGCCGAGGAGGACGAGGAGGCCCTCGCCGCCCGTCTGGGGCGCGCCCTGGAGGAGCGCTTCGGCTTCGGCGTGGAACTTCTGGTGCGCGATCACGCGTATCTGAGCGCCGTGGCCGACGCCTGCCCCTTCCCGGCGGCCTCGCTCGAAGGCAGACAGCTCCATGTCACCTACTTCTCCGAGCCGGTCGCCCTGGCGAACCTGGCCTCCCTCGACGCGGCGGCCTATCTGCCGGAGGAGTTCCGCGTGGGCGACCGCGCGCTCTATCTCCATGTCCCGGACGGTCTTGGCCGCTCCCGGCTCGCCGACGTCCTCGCGAAGCGCGCGCCCGCGCCGGGGGCCGTCGCCACCACCCGTAACTGGAACACCGTCGTCAGGCTCGTGGAGCTGACCGCGCCCTGAGACCGCAGCCGCCGCGGCCGGCCCGATCCGGGCCGGCCGCCCCTTCGGCATGCCCTCCGCGCGCCCCCTCGGGGGACATCCCACACCTTGCGCCCCCATCTCGCCATGTGGCGCAACTTGACATTAGTTCGGCTTATGGATGATAAAGAACAAGCTTTGGGTTGAACTTCACGCCAAGTGACATTTGAGGCGTGGCCACCGATGAACCTCTACGCGAATGAGTCATGCCCGTGTCCCACTCCGCCGCCCCCGCCCCGCCGACCGACGACCCCGTGGGGGAGTGGGCCGCCTGGCGCGCCGACCGCGGGCGTTCGCTCACCTCGGCCACCGGGAATCTCGCGCTCACCGAGACGCGCTGGCTCCCGGCCGGCGAGACGCCCGACCTCGAAGCGGCGCGCGCCGGACAGCCGGAGGGTGTGACCGTCACCACGGTGTCGCGGACCGACCTGGTCACGGGGGAGCCCGAACACGGCCTCCGGTTCTGGGCCGCGGACGCCCCCGCGATCCGCGCCTACGAGGGGACCGAGGCCTTCCCGTACGACCCGGCCTGGGTGCTCGACGCCGAGTACGCCCCGGTGGAGGGCGCGCGCAAGGTCGCCTTCGAGCACATCAGGGACAACGGGGGCAGCCGCGACCTGGTCGTCCCCGGGGACATCTCGCTCACCGTCGACGGCCGCGACTACACCCTCAGCGCCTTCGACGACGACGGCGTACTGCTGCTCGTCTTCGGCGACCCCACCAACGGCGACACGACCTACGGGGCCGGGCGCTTCCTCTTCGTCACCCGCACCGGCGAGTCAACCGTCCGCCTCGACTTCAACCGCGCCTTCGTGCCGCCCTGCGGTTACTCCGACCAGTACAACTGTCCGATGCCGCCGCGGCAGAACCGCTTCCACCTCCCCGTACGGGCGGGCGAGAAGCGGCCGGTCTTCCGCGACGGCTTCCCCGACAGCGACTGATCAGACTCAGCCCCTCCCCGACCTGCGGCACGAAAGTACGTGTATCACTCATGAGCATCAAGAAGTCCTCCCTGTACGCCTCGGCCACCGCCGTCACCCTCGCCCTCACCCTCTCCGCCTGCGGCGGCGCCACCACCACGGGCAGCAGCTCCGGCGGCGGACACGACCCGGACGCCACGGTCAACATCGGCTCGCTCTACGAGCCCCAGAACCTCGACAACACCGCGGGCGGCGGCCAGGGCGTCACCGAGGCGCTCAACGGCAATGTCTACGAAGGCCTGTTCAAGCTCACCGACGACGGCGAGGTCGAGAAGCTCCTCGCCCAGGACCACAAGGTCAGCGCCGACGGCCTCACCTACACCTTCACCCTCCGCGACAAGGTCACCTTCCACAGCGGCAAGAAGCTCACCAGCCAGGACGTCAAGTACAGCCTGGAGAAGGTGACCGCGAAGGACTCGCAGTCCGCGCGCAAGGCCAACCTCGGCGTCATCGACTCCATAGAGACGCCCGACGCGCGGACCGTGAAGGTCAAGCTGTCGAAGAAGTCGATCTCCTTCGTCTACCAGCTCTCCTACGTCTGGATCATCAACTCCGAGGCCCGCGACCTCAAGACGAGCGAGGACGGCACCGGCCCCTACCGGCTCGGCAAGTGGACCCGGGGCTCCGCCCTCAGCCTCGACCGGTTCGCGGGCTACTGGGGCGGCAAGGCCGCCAACAAGCAGGTCGTCTTCCGCTACTTCAAGGACGCCACGGCGCTCAACAACGCCCTGCTCACCAACGCCGTCGACGTCGTCACCAGCGGACAGTCGCCCGACGCCCTCGACCAGTTCCGGAACAACCCCGCCTACAAGGTCAACGACGGCGACTCCACCACCAAGCTGCTGCTCGCCTTCAACGACAAGGCCAAGCCCTTCACCGACGTCAAGGTCCGCCAGGCCGTCTCCGCCGCCATCGACGACAAGAAGCTCCTGGAGTCGATCTGGGGCGGCCACGGCAAGCTCATCGGCTCGATGGTGCCCCCCACCGACCCCTGGTACGAGGACCTCACCGCGATCGACGCGTACGACCCCGAGCGCGCGAAGAAGCTGCTGGCCGAGGCCGGGCTCAAGGACGGCTTCAGCTTCACCCTCGACACCCCCAACTACGACCCGCACCCCACCGCCGCCACCTTCATCAAGTCGCAGCTCGCCAAGGTCGGCATCGAAGTCAAGATCAACACCATCACCTCGGACGAGTGGTACACCAAGGTCTACAAGAACCGGGCCTTCACCGCCACGCTCCAGGAGCACGTCAACGACCGCGACCTCGTCTGGTACGGCAACCCCGACTTCTACTGGGGCTACGACGACAAGCAGGTCACCCGCTGGGTCGAGCAGGCCGAGCAGGCCTCCACCACTGCCGAGCAGACCGAGCTGCTGAAGAAGGTCAACCGCAAGACCGCCGAGGACGCGGCCAGCGACTGGCTCTATCTCTACCCGCAGATCGTGGTGGCCTCCACCAAGCTCTCCGGCTACCCGCTCAACGGCCTCAACTCGCAGTTCCACGCCTACGACATCAAGAAGGGCTGATGGCGCGCTATCTCCTGCGCCGCTTCGTCTTCCTCCTGGTGTCGCTGGCGCTCGCGAGCGTCGTGCTCTTCGTGCTGCTGCGCATGCTGCCCGGAGACCCCGCCAACGCGCTCACCGCCGTGGGGGCCACCGACGAGCAGATCGCGGCGGCCCGGCGCTCCATCGGCTCCGACCGGCCGCTGCCCGAACAGTTCACCCACTGGATCGGGCAGCTCCTCAGGGGCGACCTCGGCACCTCGTTCGTCAGCTCGCTGCCGGTCGGGCCCGAGGTCGGCGCACGGCTCAATGTGACGGTCCCGCTCACCCTCGCGGCCTTCGTCCTCGCCGTCCTGATCGCGGTCCCGGCCGGCTTCCTGGCCGCGTACCGCCGCCGCACCTGGTACGGCTCGCTCCTCAGCGGAGTCTCCCAGCTCGGCATCGCGATACCGGTGTTCTGGCTCGGCATGATCCTCATCGCGGTCTTCGCGCTGAACGCCCGCTGGCTGCCCGCCGGAGGCTTTCCGCCCGACGGCTGGGACCGGCCCGGGGAGGCGATCCGCTCACTGGTCCTCCCCGTCCTCACCATCGCCCTGGTGATGAGCGCCTCCCTCATCCGCTATGTCCGCTCCGCCACACTCGACGTCCTCGGCAGCGACTATCTGCGCACCGCGCGGGCGCTCGGCTCGTCCTTCGGACGGGCGATGTGGCGGCACGGGCTGCGCAACGCCTCCGTCCCGGTGGTCTCGATCCTCGGCATCGAACTCGCCTCCACCCTGCTCGGCGCGGTGGTCGTGGAGTCCGTCTTCGCGCTGCCGGGCCTCGGCTCACTGCTCGCGACCGGCATCGCGCAGCACGACTACCCGGTGATCCAGGGCGTGCTGTTCGTCTCCACCCTCGCGGTGCTGATCATCGGCTTCGCGGCCGACCTCCTTCAGCGGATCATCGACCCCCGGCTGCGCCGCGGACTCTCCGGAGGCAACCGATGAAACGTCTCCCCGGACAGAATCCCGCCCGCGGCCTCACCAGGTCCCTCACCAGGTCCCTCACCCTGACCACCGGCTGTCTGCTGGCCGGAGCGGTCGGCCTGCTCGCGCTGGTCTCGCTCTTCTGGCTGCCGTACGCCTCCGACGACACCTCCGGCGGACGGCTCGCCGCCCCCGGCGACGGCCATCTCCTGGGCACCGACAAACTCGGCCGCGATCTGCTCACCCAGCTGATGACCGGCTCCCGGATCGCCGTCCAGGCGGGCCTGGGCTCGGTCCTCATCGCGGCCACCGTCGGCGTCACCCTGGGAGTGCTGGCCGCCTTCGCGCAGGGCTGGCTGGACGACACCCTCTCCGTACTCCTCGACATCCTCATCGCCTTCCCGACCCTGCTGCTGGCCATGCTCATCGTCGCCGCCCGCTCGGCCACCCTGGAATCGGCGGTGCTCGCCATCGGCCTGGCACAGAGCGCGGTCGTGGGACGGCTGGTGCGCGTCCTGGTCAAACGGGTCCTGGCACAGGACTTCATCACCGCCTCCCGCACCTCGGGCACCTCCTGGCCCAGGATCGTGGCCGGGCACATCCTGCCCAACATCTGGCCCACCCTGGTCGTGAACCTCGCCCTCCAGTTCGGGCTCGCGGTCCTCGCCGAGGCCGGTCTGTCCTATCTGGGCCTCGGCGCCCCGCCGCCCAACGCCTCCTGGGGCCGCATGCTCCAGGAGGCGCAGGCCACCTTCACCACCGCCCCGGCCGGCGCGCTGGCCCCCGGCATCCTGCTGGTCCTGCTCGTCATCGGGGTGAACCTCATCGCCGACGGACTGCGCGACACCCTCGACCCGGCGGCCCGACGGAGGCGCGCATGACCATCCTCGACATACGCGACCTCACCATCCGCACCGCCGGAGGGCGGGTCCTGGTGGACGGGCTCTCGCTGAGCCTCGCCCCCGGGCAGCGCCTCGGCCTCATCGGCGAATCGGGCTCCGGGAAGTCCCTGACCTCGCTCGCCGTGCTGGGCCTGCTGCCCGAGGGGATGGCCGCGAGCGGCAGTGTCGAGCTGGCCGGAACCCAGGTGGTGGGCGCGAGCGAACGACGCCTGGCCAAAGTGCGGGGCAGGGACGCCGCCATCGTCTTCCAGGAGCCGCTGACCGCGCTCGACCCGCTGATGCGGGCGGGCCGGCAGATCGCCGAACCGCTGCGCCGCCGGGGCCTGTCGGGTACGGAGCTGCGGCGCGCGGTCCTGGCCGCGCTGGAGCGGGTGCTGCTCCCCGAGCCCGAGCGCATCGCCCGCGCCTTCCCGCACGAGATGTCCGGCGGCCAGCGCCAGCGCGTCGCCCTCGCCATGGCGCTGGCCTGCGAACCGAAGCTGCTCATCGCGGACGAGCCGACCACCGCGCTCGACGTCACCGTCCAGGCCGAACTGCTCGATCTGCTCGACGCGCTGGTGCGCGAACGCGAGATGGCCGTCCTGTTCGTCAGCCACGACCTCGCGGTGGTGGCCAAGGTCGCCGACCGCGTCCTGGTGCTCAAGGACGGCCGCGCCGTGGAGGAGGGCGACGTCCGCGACATCGTCACCGCCCCGCGCGAGCCGTACACCCGGGCCCTGGTGGCCAGCGCCCGGCAGCTGGAGTCGGCACTCGACCGAAGGAGCGGGCGATGACCCCCGTACTCGAACTCGACCGGGTCTCCTTCGCCTACCGGGGGAGCGCCGCGCCCGTGGTGGAGGACGTCTCCCTCACCGTCGCCGACGGGCAGAGCCTCGCCCTGGTCGGCGAGTCCGGCGCGGGCAAGACCACCCTGCTGCGGCTTCTCCTCGGCCTCACCCGGCCCACCTCGGGAACCGTCCGCTTCGGCGGGGACGAACTCCGCCTCGGCGACCGGGAGCTGATGCGCCGGTTCCGGCGCGGAGTGCAGTGCGTCTTCCAGGATCCCTACTCCTCCCTCGACCCGCGCCGGCGGATCGGGAGCATCGTCGCCGAGCCGCTGCGCTCGCTCGGTCTGGAGACCCGGCACACCGCCGGGCCCAGGGTCGCCGCCGCGCTGGAGCGGGTCGGCCTCCCGGCGGACGCCGCCGAGCGCTATCCGCACGAGTTCTCCGGCGGCCAGCGCCAGCGCGTCGCGATCGCCCGGGCGACGGTCTGCGAGCCCCGGGTGCTCCTCGCCGACGAGCCCGTCAGCGCGCTCGATGTGACGACCCGGGTCGCCGTGGTGGAGCTGCTGAACGAGCTGAAGCGGGAGCAGGGGCTGACCCTGGTGATGGTCTCCCACGACCTCTCCGTGGTGGCCTCCCTGTGCGAGCGGACCGCCGTCCTGGAGAACGGCCGCGTCGTGGAGGAGGGCGACACGGCGCGGGTGCTGGGCGCGCCCGCGCACCCGTACACGACCCGTCTCGTGGAGAGCGTGCCCAGACTGCCCGGCCCCCGGGACTGACCGCGCGCCCGGTCCGGGCCGCCGCCGCGAGGCCGGCCCGGACCCGGATGCTCCCCCCGCGCTCCCCACCAGGATTACTAGTAACACTATGTAACCCACATTGATTAAATGTGGACCCCGAAGTATTCCCCGCGAGGCGGCGATACTGCTTCACTGTTCATCGGACGGGGCGGTAGCGCGCAGGGGCATCCTGTTGAGTCTCCAAGGATGCGAATCCCGGATGGTGCACGCGACAGAACCCGCACTGTCGGGCAATTCATGAGCGTTTGAACAGGGTTCGTTCTTTCCGGTCACCGAGACACTCTGAAGACCAGAAATTGAATCCCCTCGTTCGTTTTTCGTCGCTCTGCATCCTCGCTCGTTTCGCTGTGCCGTGCCTCTTGCAGAGGAGCCATGGATGGAAGAGTACGGAGCAATATCCGATGGTCCCGGTGGCGGGGAGAATTCTGCCCGGGATGCGGTGCCGGGAAAGAAGAGAAAGAAGAGTCCGACTCTCTCTCCCGGTTCCGTGCTCCGCGCGGTCGCCTACCCCGTACTGCTGTCGGCCACGGTCCTGGTGGCCGCGGCGGCGCTGGTTCTCGACTGGGAGCCGGCCCGGGTCAGCCCGCTCTTCCTGATGGGCGTTCTTCTCTATCTGGCCGCCCTTGAACAACTTATTCCGTATGAACGCTCCTGGCATCCCAATGTCCGTGAATGGCGCTGGTACGGCGTTTACTTCCTGCTCACCATGGTCGGCAGCGCGCTCGCCCAGGCGCTGGTGACCCTCGCGGTCGCGGCGCTCTCTCCCCGGGAGCCGGCGATCGGGCTCTGGGCCGAAATCCCCGGTGCGCTGCTGGTCGGCTCGCTGGCCAGTTATCTCGTACACCGCCTCGGCCACACCCAGCCACTGCTCTGGCGGCTGCACGGGGTGCACCATGTGCCGCCCAAGGTCAATGTCGCCAATAATGGCGTCAATCATGTGCTCGACATCGTCCTGGCCCAGGGAATCGTTCAACTCGCCCTGGCCCTGGCCGGATTCTCCCGCGAATCGGTATTCGCCGCAGGCCTCTTCGTGACCGCGCAGGGCTACTTCGTCCACGCCAACATCGAGGTCCGCATCGGCGGGCTGAACCATCTGCTCGCCAGCCCGGAACAGCATCGTCTGCACCACAGCACCGCTCTGTCCGAAGCGGGGCACTACGGTTCCGACCTCTCGGTCTGGGACCACCTCTTCGGCAGCTACACCTGGCGACCCGGTAGGGAACCCGCCGCGGTCGGACTCAGCGACCCGGTGTCCTTTCCCGGCACCGGCGAGATCCTCGCCAGTCTGCTCCACCCCTGCCGCCGCCCGCCGAAGACGGGCGGCGAACCGGCCGATCCGGCGGATGGGCCGTCCCCAGAAGGTCGCTGACCGGTACTTCCGACAGAGCCCGCCGACCGGGCTCTCTCCCCCGGAAGCCCTCGGAGCCGGTGCGTTCGAGAAGTCCCGCACCCGCCCCACCCCTCCGTGCCGCAGCGCCACGACGTGAGGAGTTCCACCATGGCTGACGTGACCCGCGACCCGGTGCGAGGCCGAGTGGCGATCATCGGCATGGGCTGTCGACTGCCCGGCGGCGCGTCGGACCATCGGGCCTATTGGCGAAATCTCATCGACGGCAAGGACTGCATCACGCCAACGCCCGCCGACCGCTACGACATCGGCACGCTCGGCAGCCGCCACCAGGACAAACCGGGACGGCTCACCGGCGGCCGGGGCGGCTACATCGACGGCTTCGACGAGTTCGACCCCGCCTTCTTCGGCATCAGCCCGCGCGAGGCCGACCACATGGACCCCCAGCAGCGCAAACTCCTGGAGGTCGCCTGGGAGGCGCTGGAGGACGGCGGCCAGCGGCCGGCCGACCTCGCGGGCACCGACGTCGGAGTGTTCGTCGGCGCGTTCACCCTCGACTACAAGATCCTCCAATTCTCCGACCTGGGCTTCCGCTCGCTGGCCGCCCACACCGCCACCGGCACCATGATGACGATGGTGTCGAACCGCATCTCCTACTGCTTCGACTTCCGGGGCCCGAGCCTCTCCATCGACACCGCGTGCAGCTCCTCCCTGGTCGCCGTCCATCTGGCCTGCGAGAGCCTCAACAAGGGGGAGACCTCCCTCGCCCTCGCGGGCGGCGCGCTGCTGCACATGGCCCCGCAGTACACCATCGCCGAGACCAAGGGCGGCTTCCTCTCGCCCGACGGCCGCTCCCGCACCTTCGACGCCTCGGCCAACGGCTATGTGCGCGCCGAGGGAGTCGGCGTCGTCGCGCTCAAACGGCTGGCCGACGCCCTGCGCGACAAGGACCCCATCCACGCCGTCATCCTCGGCAGCGGGGTCAACCAGGACGGCCGCACCAACGGCATCACCGTGCCCAGCCCGGACGCCCAGGTCTCCCTGATCCGGCGGGTCTGCGCCGAGGCGGGCGTCACCCCGGGCGATCTCCAGTACATGGAGGCGCACGGCACCTCGACCCCGCTCGGCGACCCCATCGAGGCCAATGCCCTGGGCCGGGCCCTGGCCGTCGGACGGCGGCCGGGCGCGCGGTGCTACGTCGGCTCCGTCAAGACCAACATCGGGCACACCGAGTCCGCCGCGGGCATCGCCGGACTGATCAAGACGGCGCTCTGTCTCGAACACCGGCGGATCCCGCCCCACATCAATCTGGAGCGGCTCAACCCCGCCATCGACCCGGCGGCGCTCCCGTACGAGATCCCCACCCGGCTCACCGACTGGCCCGAGCACGAGGGCCCCGCCCGCGCCGGGGTGAACTCCTTCGGCTTCGGCGGCACCAACGCCCATGTCGTCCTGGAGGAGGCCCCGCCCGCCCCCGGCGCCTTCGGCGAACCGCCCGCCGCCCGCGCCTGGACCATCCTGCCGCTCTCCGCCCGTACCCCCGACGCCCTCCCCGAGGTCGCCGAGGGGATCCGGCGGGAACTCGCGGGAGCCCAGGGCCCGCCGGTCTCCCTCGCCGACCTCGGCCACACCCTCGCCCACCGCCGCCAGCACCATGAATCCCGGCTCGCGATCGTCCACTCCACGGCCGCCGGCCTCGACGCCGCGCTCGCCGCGCGGCTGCGGGACGAGCCCCGCCCCGGTGTCGTCCAGGGCCGCCGGCTCGACCCGGCGGACCGGCGGCTGGTCTGGGTCTTCACCGGCATGGGACCCCAGTGGTGGGGCATGGGACGCGGGCTCTTCGCGGACGAGCCCGTCTTCCGCGAGGCCGTCGTCCGCTGCGACCGGGAGATCCGCGCCCTCGCCGGCTGGTCCCTCCTCGACGAGATGTTCGCCGACGAGGCCTCCTCCCGGATGGCCGAGACCTGGCTCGCCCAGCCCGCCAACTTCGCCGTCCAGACCGGACTGGCCGCCCTCTGGCGGCACTACGGCGTACGACCCGACGCCGTCGTCGGACACAGCACCGGCGAGATCGCCGCCTTCCACGAGGCCGGGGTCTACTCCCTGCGCGACGCGGTCGGCGTCGCCCTGCACCGCAGCCGCCTCCAGCAGAAGCTGTCCGGCACCGGCACCATGCTCGCCGTCAGCCTCACCGAGGACGAGGCGGAGCGCCGGGTGCGCCCCTACGGCGACAAGGTGTCCGTGGCGGCGGTCAACAGCCCCACCGGCATCACCCTCGCCGGGGAGGAGGACGCCCTCAAGCGGCTCGCCGAAGAGCTGGCCGCCGACGAGGTCTTCACCCGGTTCCTGAGCGTGCGCGTGCCCTACCACAGCGCCGGAATGGAGACGATCAAGGACGAGCTGCTCACCTCGCTGGCCTCTCTGGAGCCGCGCCCCGCCCGGGTGCCGCTCTACACCACCGCCCGGGAAGGCATCGCCGAAGGCCCCGAACTGGACGCCGGATACTGGTGGGAGAACGTCCGCGACCGCGTCGGCTTCCGCGCGGCGGTCGACCGGCTGGCCGACGACGGCCACCGCCTCTTCCTGGAGATCGGCCCCCACCCCGTACTCGCCCACTCGATCCGCGAGTGCCTCGACGAGCGCGGACTCCCGGGCACCACCCTGCCGTCCGTCCGCCGCCAGGAGGACGAGACCGAGCGCTTCGCCGCCTCCCTCGCCGCCCTGCACACCCTGGGCACGGACATCGCCTGGGACGTGCTGCACCCGGCGGGCAGGGCCGTGCCCCTGCCGCGCTACCCGTGGAAGCGCGACCGCCACTGGACCGAGCCCGAGTCCGTGGCACGCGTACGCCTCGGCCTCCGCGACCACCCCCTGCTCGGCCGCCGCACCGAACACCCCGAGCCCACCTGGCACTCCGAACTCGACACCGAGGCCCACCCCTACCTCGCCGACCACCGCATCCAGGACGCCGTGGTCTTCCCGGCCGCCGGTCAGCTGGAGCTGGCCGCCCAGGCCGTACGCGCGCTCACCGGCGGCGACAGCGCCCGGCTCACCGACATCGAACTGCGCAGGGCGCTCTTCCTCCCCGAGGGCGAGAGCCGGTCCGTGACCCTCACCCTCTCCGCCGAGAACGCCTCCTTCACCATCGCCTCCACGTCCCCCGGCACCACGGGCGCGGACGACGGGACGACCGTCCACACCACCGGAGCCGTCAGCGCCGCACAGCACCGCTCACCCGGCCCCGCGCTCGACTCCGGACCGATCAGGGCCCGCAGCCGCCGCCGGCTCGAAGGACCCGACTGCTACGCGGCGCTGGCCGCCGCCGGATACCAGTACGGGCCCGCCTTCCAGGCCATCGAGGAGGTGTGGACCGGCCCGACGGAGGCGCTCGCCCGGCTCCGGCTCCCCGAGGCGGCAGCCGGCACAGACGTCCGCCACCACCTCCACCCGGTACTGCTCGACGCCTGCTTCCAGACGCTGCTCACCCCCCGGCTCCCCGAGGGGAGCACCCCCGCGCCCGGCACCGGAATCCGGCTGCCGCTCTCCATCGCCGAGGTCGACATCGCCGAGTCCGGGGACCGGCCGCTGTGGGCGCACGCCACGATCACCCGCGACGACGGCAACGAACTGACCGGCGACATCGCCCTCTACGACGCCGACGGCACCGCCGTCGGCCATGTCCGGGGCTTCCGCGCCGCCGATGTGGAGAAGGCCGCCACCACCGTCGCCCGGAGCACCGTCGACTCCTGGCTCACCGAGACGGTCTGGACCGAACTGCCGGCCGCCCCCGACGAGAACGACCGGCCCGCCGGAGCGGAGATCGTCGCCGCGACCGGCCCGGGCGACTGGCTGATCCTCGCCGACGCCCAGGGCGTCGGCGGCGCGCTCGCCGCCCTGGTGGCCGCCCGGGGCGGGCGCCGCCCTCTGGTCCGCCCCGGCCCCGCGTACCGGCTGGGGGGCGCGGGCCCCGGCCCCCCGGCCCCCCCGACGGGCCGTGAGTCCACCGTCGTCCCCGGCGACACCGGACAGCTGGAACGCCTCTTCGCCGAGCTGCGCGCCGACGGCGTCACCTCCTTCGACGCCCTGGTCCACCTCTGGAACCTGGACCTGCCCGGCATCCGCGAGGCCCGTACGGCCGAACTCGCCGACCACAGCGGCCTCGGCGCGTACTCCCTGATCGCCCTCGCCCGGGCGCTGCTTTCCTCCGGGACCGGCGGCGGGCTCCACATCGTCACCCGGGGCGCGCAGCCCGTGACACCGGGGGAGGACGTCGAACCGCTCGGCGCGCCCGTCTGGGGCGTGGCCCGGGTGCTGCGGCACCAGGAACTCACCTCGCACCGGGGCAAGCTGATCGACCTCGACCCCGGGGAGCCCCTGGCCGGGGCCGCCGTGAGCCGCGCCGGGGAGGTCCTCGCCGAGATCCTCGCCGAGGACGAGGAGGAGATCGGGCTGCGCGGCGGAGCCCGCCGCACCAGCCGGATCCGGCAGGCCGAAGGGCTCACCCGGCCACTGCCGCTGCGGCTGCGCCCCGACGGCAGCTATCTCGTCACCGGGGCCTTCGGAGCGCTCGGACGGCTGCTCTGCCGCACCCTCGTCCGGCGCGGCGCCCGCCGGCTGATCCTGATGGGAAGGACGAGGCTGCCCGATCGCGAGCAGTGGCGTCACACCGACCCCGAGACCCCCGGAGGCCGGGCGGTCGCCTTCCTCAAGGAGCTGGAGGAGCTGGGCGCGCAGCCCATCCTGGCACCGGTCGACATCACCGACGAGACGGCGCTGACCGGCTGGCTGGCAGACCACCGGCGCGGCGACCCGCCGCCGATCAGAGGAGTCTTCCATCTCGCCGGGCAGGTCCGCGACGCGTTGATCGCGGGAATGGACCGGGAGACCTTCGACGCGGCCCACGACCCCAAGGCCGTCGGCTCCCTGCTGCTCCACCGGCACTTGCGCGGCGAACCGCTGGACCACTTCGTCCTCTTCGCCTCCATCGCGTCCCTGCTGACGACGGCGGGCCAGACCAACTACGCCGCGGGGAACGCCTTCCTCGACGCGCTCGCCCACCACCGCAGGGCCGAGGGCCTCCCCGCGCTCAGCCTCGACTGGGGCCCCTGGGCCACCGGCATGATCGAGGAACTCGGCCTGGTCGACCACTATCTCGTCAACCGGGGCATGAGCTCCCTCGCCCCCGACACGGGCATGGCGGTCCTCGAACGCGTCATCGGCCAGGACCGGGCCCAGCTCCTCATCGCCACCGTCGTCGACTGGCCGGTCTTCCTCGACTGGTACGCCTCCCCGCCGCCGCTGGTGAGCGAGCTGGCGGCGGCCGCCCCCCAGAGCCGGCCCGGCGGCGGCGGCCGGCCCGCCCGCCCCCTCCCCGCCCCCGGGGGCGGGGGGGGGGGCCGCTCACCCGGGGGCGGGGGGTTCCCCCCGCCCGGCGCCCCCGTCCTCCGCACCAGGGCCGACCAGGTCGATTCCGCCACCGGGCTCGGTGTGCTGGGGCTGGACTCCCTGCTGGCGATGGAGCTGCGCGGCCGGGTCCAGGCCGAGTTCGGGATCGCGCTCCCGGTGGTCGCCCTGCTGAGCGGCGTCCCCGTCGGCGAGCTGGTCTCCCAGCTGCACGACGGACTGGCCGCTCTGGTGACCGCCGAGGCCGCCGAACCGGGGGCCTTCGCCGCCCCCGACGTCTTCGAGGACGAGCTGGAGTACCCGCTGACCCAGAACCAGAAGGCGCTCTGGTTCCTCAAGCAGCTCAACCCCGACGGCTACGCCTACAACATCGGCGGCGCGGTCGAGGTCGCGGTCGCCATCGACCCCGGCCTGATGTTCGAGGCCGTCCGCCGCACGGTCGCCCGCCACCCCGCGCTGCGCACCAACTTCCTGCTGGACCGGGGCCGCGCCGTGCAGCGCGTCTCCCCGGAGGTCACCCCGGACGTCAAGCTCTTCGACGTACAGGACCAGGAGTGGGACGAGATCCACCGCACCATCGTGGACGAGTACCGCAAGCCGTACGACCTCGCCCACGACCCGCTCTTCCGCTTCCGGCTCTTCAAGCGCGCCCCGGACCGCTGGGTGATCATGAAGGCGGTCCATCACATCGTCTCCGACGCCATCTCGACCTTCACCTTCATCGAGGAACTCCTCGCGGTGTACGAGGGGCTGCGCCGGGGCGCGGAACCGGAGCTGCCGCCGCTCTCCGCCCGCTATCTGGACTTCCTCAACGACCAGAACCGCTTCCTGGCGAGCCCCGAGGCCGACCGGATGCTGGCCTACTGGCGCTCGCACCTGCCGGACCGGGTGCCGCTGCTGGATCTGCCGGTCGACAAGCCCCGCCCGGCGGTGCAGACCCACAACGGCGCGTCCGAGTTCTTCGTCCTCGACGAGGGGCTGAGCGCCCGCGTCCACGAGCTGGCCCGCGCCCACGAGGTGACCCCGTTCGTGGTGCTGCTGAGCGCCTACTACATCCTGCTGCACCGCTACTCGGGGCAGGACCACATCATCGTCGGCTCCCCGGTGACCGGCCGCACCCGCCAGGAGTTCGCCTCCGTCTACGGCTACTTCGTCAATCCGCTGCCGCTGCACGCCGATCTCTCCGGCGGCCCGTCCGTCGCGGCCCTCCTCGAACAGGTCCGGCGCTCGGTGCTGGGCGGGCTCGACCACCAGGAGTACCCCTTCGTGCTGCTGGTGGAGCGGCTCGGCCTCCAGCACGACCCCAGCAGGTCCGCCGTCTTCCAGGCCATGTTCATCCTGCTCACCCACAAGGTGGCCACCGAGAAGTACGGCTACCGGCTGGAGTACATCGAACTCCCCGAGGAGGAGGGGCAGTTCGACATCACCCTCTCGGCCTACGAGGACGAGGCGGAGCACCGCTTCCACTGCGTGTTCAAGTACAACACCGACCTCTTCCTCCCCGAGACGATGCGAAGGCTGGCGTCCCACTACATCCATCTCCTCGACGAACTGACCCGGGCCCCCGCCGAACGCCCCACCACCCGGCTGGAGATGCTCGACGCCGGGGAGCGCGAACGGCTCACCGGCGAGTGGAGCGGCGCGGCCCGGCTGCTCTCCGAGGACTCCGGCGGCACGGCCCCCGGGAACTCCAGGACCTCCGGGGACTTCGGGGCCGCCCGGGACAGCCTGCCGGTGCACCGGATCATCGGCGCCGTCGCGGCCGAACGCCCCGGCGCGATCGCCGTCAGCGTGCCGCCGTCCGCGCCGGGCGGGGCCCGCTGGCTCACCTACGGCGAACTGGAGGACCGGGCGCGGCTCCTCGCCCACCGGCTGCGCGACCGGGGGGTGGGGCCCGGCTCCGTGGTCGCGCTCTGCCTGGACAAGTCGCCAGAACTGATCGTCGCCGTACTCGCGGTGCTCAAGGCCGGCGGCGCGTATCTGCCGCTCCCGCCCGACCAGCCCGCCGACCGTCTCGCCCTTACGGTCCGCACCGCCGACGCGGCCCTGGTGCTCGTCGCCGACCTCCCCGGCCGGGCGGGACTGCCGGGGCTGCCCGTGAAGACCCTGACCCTGTCCGAGGCGGCGGCCCCGGAGGGCGACGCCCCGCCCGCCCCGGAGCCCGTCGGCGACCCCCCGGGCGAGGTGGACCCCGACGCCCCGGCCTATGTCATCCACACCTCCGGATCCACCGGCCGCCCCAAGGCGGTCCGGGTCAGCCACCGCAATCTCGCCTCCGCCTACCGGGCGTGGCGCACCGAGTACCGGCTGGAGGAGGAGCGCGGCGTCCATCTCCAGATGGCGGCCCCCTCCTTCGACGTCTTCACCGGCGACCTGGTGCGGGCGCTGTGCTCCGGCGGCTCGCTGGTGCTCGCCGACCGCGACCTCGTCTTCGACGCCGCCCGGCTGTACGCCACGATGCGCGCGCAGGGCGTCGACTCCGCCGAGTTCGTCCCGGCGGTCGTGCGCTCACTGATGGACCACTGCGAACGCCAGGGAGTACGGCTCGACTTCATGCGACTGCTGGTGGTCGGCTCCGACGCCTGGAAGGTCGGGGAGTACCGGCGGCTGCGCGCCCTCGGCGGCCCCCGCACCCGGGTGATCAACTCCTACGGGGTCACCGAGGCCACCATCGACAGCGCCTGCTTCGAGGGACCGGCCGACGATCTGGAGCCCAGCCGGATGGTGCCGATCGGCCGCCCGCTGGCCAACACCGCCCTGCACATCCTCGACCGGCACGGCGAACCCGTCCCGCCCGGTGTCCCCGGCGAGCTGTGGATCGGCGGCGACGCGGTGGCCCTCGGATACGCCGGGGACCCGGACCAGACGGCCGAGCGCTTCGTCACCCGCACCCTCAGCCGCAGGCCCGGGGCCGTCCCCGTACGCCTCTACCGCAGCGGCGACCTGGCCCGCTGGGACGCCCGGGGCCGGATCCATCTGCTGGGCCGCGCGGACACCCAGATCAAGCTGCACGGCCACCGCATCGAGATCGACGAGATCGAGTCCCGGCTCGCCCAGTGGCCCGCACTGGCCCGTACGGTCGTCGCGGTCCGCGCGGACGCCCGGGGCGAAGCCGTCCTCTGCGCCTACTGCGTACCGAAGCCGGGCGGCGGACTCGACCGGCGCGCGCTCCGCCGCCATCTCGCCGCCGCCCTGCCCACGTACATGATCCCGTCCTACTTCGTCGAGCTGCCCGCGCTCCCGCTCACCGCCCACGGCAAGGTCGACACCGCCGCCCTGCCCGCGCCCCGGCCCGAGACCGAGGAGAGCGACGACACCCCCCACGAGGCCCCCGCGACCCGCTACGAGATCAGCATGGCCCGGCACTGGCGGGATCTGCTCGGCCGCGAACGGATCAGCACCGACCACGACTTCTTCGAACTCGGCGGCAGCTCCGTCAAACTGATCGAACTGATCCACCATCTCCAGACCGAGTTCGGCGTCACCATCCCCGTCAGCAGGCTCTACCAGGTCACCACCCTGCACGGGATGGCGGCGGCGGTCGAGCGCATCAGCGCCGACGGCGGCGGCAGCGGCGAGGACCGGTACTGCATCGGCTTCAACTCCGGCCCCGGCGAACGCGTCTTCTGCTTCCCGCCCGCCGGCGGCCACGGACTCGTCTACCGGGAATTCGCCGGCTCGCTCCCGCAGTACCGCTTCACCGCCTTCAACTATGTGCCCGGCGACGACAAGGTGCACCGCTACGCCGATCTGGTCGACGCCATCCAGCCCGAGGGCCGCTGTCTCCTCCTCGGCTATTCCCTCGGCGGCAACCTCGCCTTCGAGACGGCCAAGGAGCTGGAGCGGCGCGGCCGGCAGGTGGCCCATGTGATCATCCTCGACTCGCACCGCATCGAGGAGCCCTATGTGCCCGGCCGCGAACACCTCGCCGCCTTTGAACACGAACTCCGCGAGCACCTGCGCAAACACACCGGGTCCGAGATCGTCGCCCGCGAGACGATGGAACACGCCGCCGAATACCTCGCCTTCTGCGGCCGCACCCCCAACCTCGGCGCGGTCGCCGCCGCCGTCAGCGTCGTCACCGACGAGGAGAAGGCGGAGCTGTACGCCGACGGCGAGCGCGGCACCTGGCACGGCAGCTCCACCACCGCCCACACCGTCCTGCGCGGCTCCGGGGTCCACGCCGACATGCTCGACCCCGGCCACCTCGCCCGCAACGCCGAACTCGTCCACCGCACCCTCTCGCCGAACGGGGCCGCCCATGCCCGCTGACGAGGACACCGACTGGACCGGCCGCCCGCCCGGCCCGGACGCGGGCACCCCGCCCCGGGTGATCGTCATCGGCGCGGGCGTCGCCGGGATGTCCACCGGGTGCTACGCCCAGATGAGCGGGATGCGCACCCGGATCTTCGAGAAGCATGTGCTCCCCGGCGGCTGCTGCACCGCCTGGGCCCGCGACGGCTACATCTTCGACTACTGCATCGAATGGCTCATCGGCACCGCGCCCGGCAATGAGGCCCATCAGATCTGGCGGGAGCTGGGCGCGCTCGACGGCAAGGCCATCACCCACTTCGACATGTTCAACCGGGTCGTCGACGAGAGCGGGCGCTCGGTCACCTTCCACAACGACCCGGACCGCCTGGAGCGGCACCTGCTGGAGATCTCGCCCGCCGACGCGAAGCTCATCCGCGCCTTCTGCCGCGATCTGCGCCGGTTCACCGCCATCGAGCTGTACCCCTTCCTGACCGCGCCCGCGCTGCGCACCGCCCGCGAGCGCGCCGCGATGCTGCGGACCGTGCTCCCCGCCTTCCGGCTCTTCTGGCGCACCGCCGCCACCCCCATGCACACCTTCGCCGACCGCTTCCAGGACCCCCTGCTGCGCCGGGCGTTCCGCAACATCTTCTTCCAGGACCCCGAGGGCTTCCCGATGCTGCCCTATCTCTTCAACATGGCCTCGGCCCACCACCGCAACGCGGGCTTCCCGCAGGGCGGATCGCTCGGGCTGGCCCGGTCCATCGAGGAGCGCTACCGGGAGCTGGGCGGCTCGATCGCCTACCGCGCCCGGGTGGCCAAGATCCTCGTGGAAGGGGGCCGCGCGGTCGGGATCCAGCTCGCGAACGGGCGGCGGCACTACGCCGACCATGTCGTGGCCGCCTGCGACGGCCACACCACCATCCACTCCCTGCTCGGCGGCGCGTACACCGGACCCCGGATCGACAAGCTCTACGGCGAGCTGCTCACCCGACCCGGCACCCTCTTCCCCGCCGTCGTCTCCGCCTTCGTCGGCATCGACGGCGACGAGGGAGCCGACCCCACCCACAGCACCACCTACCTCCTCTCCGCCGAGGACGCCGCCCGCCTCCCCGGCGCGCTCCAGCGCAGCCTGGTGGTCCAGCTCCGCTCCCACTACTCGGACGGCTTCGCCCCGCCCGGGAAATCCGTCATCCACTGCACCTACTTCAGCGACTTCGACCACTGGCGGGAGCTGCGCTCCACCGACCGCAGGGCCTACTGGGCGCAGAAGCGCCAGGTGGCCGCGTTCGTCCGGGCCTTCCTGGAGCGGCAGCGGCCCGGCATCTCCGAGCGCATCGAGCTGATCGACGTGGCCTCGCCGGCCACCACCAAGCGCTACACCGGCAACTTCGACGGCTCCATCCTCGCCTGGAAGGCGTTCTCGGAGGCCGACGACGTGGCCGCCGCCCTGGTCGGCAAGGACCGGATGCGGCTGCCGGGGCTCGGCGGCTTCTCCATGGCCGGCCAGTGGGTCGGCCTCGGCGGACTGATCCGCGCCGCGTCCACCGGCCGCTTCGCCGTCCAGTACCTCTGCGAGGAGTGGGGGATGCCCTTCCGGGCCCACGAGAGCACCCCGCGCGGCGTCTGGACCCCCGCCAGGCTCGGGCATCTGCCCCAGCTCGACCGGCGCGAGGGCCGCGACCGCCGCTCCCGCCGCCAGAGCACCAGTACCAGTACCAGTACCAGCACAGGAACAGGCACATGAGCACCGCGACGAGACGGCCCCAGGCGAAGGAGACCGGATCCTTGGCGCAGACGAAGCCCGGCCGGGAAACCATGATCATCATCGGTGCCGGGCTCGGCGGCCTCTCCACCGGCTGCTACGCCCGGATGAACGGCTACCGCACCCACATCCTGGAGATGCACGAGATCCCCGGCGGCTGCTGCACCGCCTGGGAACGCGGCGACTTCACCCTGGACTGCTGCGTCAGCTGGCTCCTCGGCAGCGGCCCCGGCAATGAGATGCACCAGATCTGGCTGGAGCTGGGAGCCCTCCAGGGCAAGCGGATCCGCCACTTCGACGTCTTCAACATCGTGCGCGGCCAGGACGGCCGGACCGTCCTCTTCTACTCCGACCCCGACCGGCTCCAGGCCCATCTCACCGAACTCTCGCCCGCCGACGCCAAACTCGTCCGCGTCTTCTGCGACCAGCTCCGCGCCTTCCGCAAAGCCCTCGCCGTCTACCCCTTCCTCACCCCCGTCGGACTGATGGGACGGACCGAGCGCTGGCGCATGCTCGCCTCCTTCCTCCCGTACTTCAACGCCGTCCGCACCTCGATCAGCGTCCTCATGACCGACTTCTCGGCCCGCTTCAAGGACCCCCTGCTCCGCGAGGCGTTCAACTTCATCCTGTACGAGAAGCACCCGGCCTTCCCCGTGCTCCCCTTCCACTTCCAGCTCGCCTCGCACGCCAACCTCTCCGCCGGCGTCCCCGAGGGCGGCTCACTGGGCCTCGCCACCTCGATCGAACGCCGCTACCGCGCCCTGGGCGGCGAGGTCACCTACAACGCCAAGGTCGAAGAGGTACTGGTCGAGAACGACCGCGCGGTCGGCGTCCGGCTCACCGACGGCCGCGAGCACCGGGCCGACATCGTCGTCTCCGCCTGCGACGGCCACACCACCATGATGAGACTCCTCAAGGGCCGCTATCTCAACGACGCCTACCGCAAGCTCTACACCCGCACCATCCGCGAACCCGGCATGGTCTTCCCCGGCTACTTCACCCTCTTCCTCGGCCTGCGGCGCGACTTCCCCGACGGAGAGCCCTGCACCACCCACCTCCTCGACGAGCACACCGCCGCCCAGCTCACCGGCATCCGCCACCCGAGCATCAACGTCCAGTTCCGCAGCAGGCACTACCCCGAGCTGTCCCCGCACGGCAGCACCGTCGTCTACGCCACCTACTTCAGCGACATCGCCCCCTGGCGCGCCCTCGACGAGGGCCCCGAACAGGCCAGCCGCAGCCGGGGCGGCCAGAAGCTCCACACCCTGCCCGTACGGCACGGCCGCGGCTACTACGCGGCCAAACGGCGCGCGCGCGACACCATCGTCCGCTTCCTCGCCGAGCGCCACCCCGGCATCGAGGACGCGATCGCCGTACGCGATGTGTCGAGCCCGCTGACCCAGGTCCGCTACACCGGCAACTACGACGGAACCGTCCTCGGCTGGCAGCCGTTCGTGGAGAGCGGCGAGACCCTGGAGGAACTGGTCAAGAAACACGGCCCCGGACTCCCGGGGCTGGCGAACTTCTACCAGTCCGGCGTCTGGGCGACCACCGGCGGACTCATCCGGGCGGCGGCGGCCGGCCGCCATGTCCTCCAGTTCATCTGCCGCGACGACCGCAAGGCCTTCACCGCCTCCATCGATGAGAGCGGACCGCCGCCGACCCATCTCGTCATTCCCGTCGGGTTGCGGGAATGAGCCGCGCAGACGAGGAGCCGTGATGAGAACGGAGAAATGGGTGCTCCGGGAGCACATGGAGGGCGTGCCCGACGTGGACCGGGTCTACGAGAAGGTCGTCGAGGACATCGAGGTGCGCCTCGCGCCGGACGAGATGCTGCTGCGGACCGTCTATGTCTCCGTCGACCTCTACCTCCAGGGCATCGCCCTGGACACCCCCATCGGCGACCACATGGGAGCCGACTCCATCATGGAAGTGGTGGAGGCCGGACCGCTCGCCGCCCACCAGGCCGGAGACCTGGTCCAGGGCTTCGGCGGCTGGCGCACCCATGTGATCGGCACCGGGGCCGCCACCCCCTGGCAGAGCGGCACCTTCCCCATGGTCTTCCCCGCCTACCGCCGACTCGACCCGCACTGGTACGACGAGGCG
This sequence comes from Streptomyces inusitatus, assembly GCF_014651115.1. Lineage (GTDB taxonomy): Bacteria > Actinomycetota > Actinomycetes > Streptomycetales > Streptomycetaceae > Streptomyces > Streptomyces amakusaensis. Next base: position 32,617 of record NZ_BMWG01000033.1, read on the forward strand.
CTCCCGCTCCCCACCGCCCTGGGCGCGATGGGCGGACCCGGCATGACCGCCTGGGGCACACTGACCAAATTCATGACCGTCCGGCCCGGCGACACCGTGGTCATCAGCGGCGCGTCCGGCCCCGTCGGATCCCTCGTCGGCCAGCTCGCCAAACGCGCCGGCGCACGCGTCATCGGCTCCACCACCACCGGCTGGAAGGCCGAACGCCTCACCGAACTCGGCTTCGACGCGGTCCTCCTCTACCGCCACGGCGACAGCGCCGAAGCGGTCCGCGAGGCGCTGCGCGCCGTCGCCCCCGACGGCGTCGACAAATACTTCGACAACCTGGGCGGCGCCGTCACCGACGCCGTCTTCTCCATGCTCAACATCGGCAGCCAGGTCGCGGTCTGCTGGCAGTGGGCCACCCAGGTGGGCCAGGAGTCCGTCGGCCCCCGGCTGCTCCCCTACATCATGTTCCCGCGCGCGACGATCCGGGGCGTCTTCTCCCTCGAATGGTTCACCGCCCGGAACTGGCAGGCCCTCCACACCGAGCTGGGCGGCCGGATCCGCCGGGGCGAGATCGTCTGCGACCACATCCTCCACCACGGATTCGACAACATCCCCGCCGCCTACGCCAGCCTCTACCGGGGCCGGACGGAACGGCTGGGAAAAGTGCTGGTCCAGCTCTGACTCCCAGGAGGAACCGTGTCCGACACCGAGCACACCGGCACCTGCCCACGCCGGCGGCCACTCCCGCTGCACCGCGTCGTCACCGGCGAACCGGGCCCGCCCGTCCCCGCCCGGCTCCCCGACGGATCGCCCGCCTGGCTGGTCAGCCGGCACCGGGACGTCCGCCATGTACTCTCCGACGCCCGCTTCCGGCGCTCCCAGCTGTACGCCCCCGACGCCCCGGCCCTCTCCGCCGTACCCGACCTGGTGAACAACCCCGACCTGATGTTCAACCAGGACGGCGAGGACCATCTGCGGCTGCGCGCCACCCTGCGCCGCGCCTTCACCCCCAGGGCCGTCGCCCGCTGGCAGCCCTGGATCACCGAGATCGTCGAACAGTGCCTGGACTCCCTGGAACACCACGACCCGCCCGTCGACATCGTCGCCGCCTACACCCTCCCGCTGCCGGTCATGGTGATCAGCCGGCTCATGGGCCTCGACGACGAGGTCCGCTCCAAGCTGCGCCACTGGTCCGAGCACGCCTTCTCGGACGGCTCCCACGACGGACAGGAGGTGGAGTCGGTCCTCGCCGAGTTCGCCGAGTTCGGGGCCGGACTCCTCTCGCGGCGACGCCGCGAGCCCGGCGACGACCTGATCAGCAGCGTGGTCAGGGCCGCCGACGAGGAGGGCGGCATCCCCGAGGCCCAACTCGTCCAACTGGTCTGCGGACTGGTCGTGGGCGGCCACGACAGCACGATGACCATGCTCGGCAACTCCCTGCTCTATCTGCTCGGCGAACGGCCGGAGTGCTGGGCCCGCCTCGGCGCGGACGAGAGCGCCGCCGAGGCGCTCGCCGAGCGGATGCTCCATCTCGTCCCCCTCGGCGACGACCGGGGCACCGCCCGCCACGCCGCCGAGGACGTCGAGGTCGGCGGCGTCCTCATCCCCGCCGGATCCGTCGTCCTCGCCGACTGCTTCCTGGCCAACCGGGACCCCGAACTCTTCCCCGCCGGCCCCTTCGACGACCTCTTCGCCCCACTGGAGGGCCCCGGACTCGCCTTCGGGGCCGGACCCCACTACTGCCTGGGAGCCTGGCTCGCCCGGCTCGAACTCCGACTCGGACTCCACCGGCTCGCCGCCCGCTTCCCCGGGCTCCGCCTCGCCGAACCCATGGACGAGGTGAGCTGGCGACTGGGCACCACCTCCCGCAGCCCCATGCGCCTCACCGTCACCTGGTGACCACCCTGCGGGGGTACGGGGATCACCCCCGCACCACGGGAAGACGGCGCGGCCCGCGCAGCACCGGGCTGCGCCGGTACGGCGGCGGATCCTCGGCGAGCCGGAAGCCCTCCAGCCGGGGGAGCAGGGCGTTCAGCGCGATCTGGGTCTCGATCCTGGCCAGCGGCGCGCCGAAGCAGGAGTGCGCCCCGCCGCCGAAGCCCAGATGCTGATTGTGCTCACGCATCGGGTCGAAGCGGTCGGGATCGGGGAAGCGCAGCGGATCCCGGTTCGCCGAGGCGAGCACCAGAACCAGCGGAGCGCCCCGGGGCACGGTGACGCCCGCGACCTCGATGTCGGTCAGCGGGGTCCGCTGCGGCAGGAACTGCACGGGCGGCTCGTAGCGCAGCAGCTCCTCGACCGCCTGCGGCACCAGCTCAGGGGCCTCGCGCAGCCGGACGAGGAGATCCGGGTGGCGCAGCAGGGTGAGCGCCCCATTGGCGATCAGATTGACGGTCGTCTCATGTCCCGCGATCAGCAGCAGCACCGCCGTGCTCATCAGCTCGGGCCCGGTGAGCGTTCCCTCGGGACCGTCGTCGTTGACGAGCGCGGAGAGCATGTCCCCGGAAGGCCCGCCCCGGCGGCCCTCGGCGAGCGAGCCCAGATACCCGGCCATCTCCCGCTGGGCCGCCAGCGCCGCCTCCTGAAGCGGCTCCGGGTCCTGCTCGGGAGCGAAGTCGAGCGCGGCGATGATCGCGGTGGTCCAGGCACGCACCCGCGGCACATCCCCGGCGGGCACGCCCAGCAGCCGGCAGATCACGGTGACGGGCAGCGGATACGCGAAGTCGTCGACGATGTCGATCCGGTCCCGCCCGTGCAGCGCCCCGGCCAGCTCGTCGGCGATCGCCGTGATGCCCGTGTGCAGGGCGTCGACCGTGCCGGGGGAGTGGGGCGGACCGAAGGAGCGCATGGTGAGCCGGCGGAGCCGGTCGTGCTCCGGGTCGTCCAGGCCGATGAACGACGGCGGCAGATCGTCCCTCACCGGCAGTGGCCGCTGGTCGGGTTCGGTGCGGTTGCGGCGGTCGGAGCTGAGCCGGGGATCGTGGAGCAGGGCGGCGACCTCGTCGTACGTCCCCACCAGATAGCTGCCGTCCTCCTGCCGCACCACACCGTTGGCCCGGAGTTCGGCGTAGAGCGGGTAGGGATCGGCCCGGTGGGCGTAGTCGGTGATCCGCCGGAACAGGGTCTGGGGGGACATGGACGGGTCTCCTCGTGGATGACGCGGGGCGGGCGCGGAGGGCGGGTGCGGGGCTCAGTCCTGCCGCAGCAGGGTCAGACCGCGGTCCGGGAGATGACCGGTGAGGGCGACGGTCGGCCCGTGCGAGAGCAGCCGGGGGTCCGGCACGTCGGAGGGGACGGACGGCCGCGGACCCCGGCCGTCCGCCGCGCCGGGGCCGGGCGGGAAGGGCGCGCCCGACTCGATGAGACGGAGATAGTGCTCCAGCGACTTGGCGCGGTTGACGCTCACGGCGGCCGTGATCCGCCCCCGGTAGCCGTAGACGGCGACCAGCCGGCCCTCCTCGGGCGAGCCCTGGGCGATGACGATCCGGTCGGAGAAGGTCGGCACCCCGACCGACTTGATGTTCAGCCCGAACTGCGCCGACCAGAAGGCGGGCACCGTCAGATGCGGCCTGCGCGCGGGCCCGGGGCTGACCATGTTGTGGGCCGCCACCCCGGCCTGGGCCACCGCGTTGCCCCAGTGCTCCAGCGAGAGCATCTGGTACTCGAAGAGCGGATGCGGGAACCGGGCCACGTCACCCGCGACGAAGACGTCGTCGGTGACGATCCCGTACATGTCGAACGCCCGGCACCCCGCGTCGCAGGCGACGCCCCTGGGGCCCGCCGCCAGCCCCGACGCGGCCAGCCACTCCGTATTGCGGAGCGCGCCCAGACACACCACCGCCACCTCCGCCCCGATCCGGGTCCCGTCGGAGAACTCCGCGCCGGTGAGCCGGCCGCCCCGGCCCGTGAGGGCGGTGACCGTCACCCCGCAGCGCAGATCCACGCCGTGGGAGCGCTGCACCGTCCCGGCGAAGGCCCCGAGCACCCCGCCGAGCGCGCCGACCAGCGGCGCGGGTCCGCGTTCGGCGACGGTCACCGCCAGGCCGCGCTCCCGGCAGGCGGAGGCGATCTCCGAGCCGGTGAACCCGGCCCCGATCACCAGCACCCGGCGCGGCCCGGCGTCCAGCCGCTCGACCAGGGCCGCAGCGTCGTCGCTCGTCCGCAGCGTCAGCACCCCGTCCAGAGCCGCCTGTCCGGGGACCGGCCAGGGGCGGGCCCTGGTCCCGGTGGCGATCAGCAGCCGGTCGTAGGGCACCCGGCCGCCGTCGGCCAGCAGCACCCGCTTCCCGATCGGATCGACGCCCTCGGCGCGCACCCCGAGCCGCCACCGCGCGTCCACCTCACGGACGCGCGGCAGCGTGACCTCATGGGCCCGGGCCCGGCCCAGCAGCACCTGCTTCGACAGCGGCGGACGGTCGTACGGCGCGTGCGGCTCGTCCCCGATCAGCGTCAGCTCACCGGCGAATCCCTTCTCACGCAGCGCCTCGGCGGCCCGCAGCCCGGCCAGCGAGGCCCCGACCACGGCGATCCGGCCGCCGAGCGGGTCAGCCGCCACCGGGGCCCGCCCGCTCACCGGCCAGGACCGCCCCGACCGGGCAGGCCGCCACCGCCCGCGCCACCCGCTCAAGCTGCCCGTCCGGCACGGCGGGGTCGTACATCAGGGCCTCCTCGCCGTGCAGCTCGAACACCTCGGGAGCGAGGAACACGCACTGCGCGTACCCCTGACAGCGATTGAGATCGACCACGATCCGCACCAGACCCACTCCTGAACGCCGCCCGCCGTCTCCGTCCTACTCCCTGCCGACCGGCGGCGCGAGCGATGCTGCTCCGGCGGGGGGACGGGGTCGGGAGCGGGCCCGGCGACTACCGCGTCCTCTCCGCCGTGCTGATCGACGACGGCACGGCCCGCTTCGCCTCGCTCGGTACCGAGGACCCCGCCGCGGCCGTCCCGGCGAGCCCGGAGACCGCCTTCGAGACCGGCTCGGTGACCAAGGTCCTCACCGGGATGCCGCTGAGCCGTCTCATCGACCGGGACGGCCTCTCGCCCGCCCGGACCGGCTCCCCGACGATCCCGCTCCTTCGTCGGTCCGGAGCGCGAGAGCGGCCGCGCGGTGGCGGTGCTCTCCAACACCGACCACGACATCGACGTGCTCGGAGCCCGGCTGCTGCTCACCGACGACTGAGCGGCACGCGGGAAGGCCGCCGCCCCGGGTCGGGGCGGGGGGCTTCCCCGGGGGGGGGGGGGCGCCCCCCTTTTTCTGCTGCGCCTCCGTGGCCCCCTTCTGCTGCTCGGGCCTTCCGGCGAGGCTCATGGCGTAGAAGTCGGCGACCGTGCCGCCCTTGCGCGCCGACACCAGGTGGGACGTGGCGCTCTGGCCGCCCAGGTCCATGGCGATGGTGAACGCGACGGCCTCGTCGCCCCCGGTGAACGAGCCGGTCTCCACCTTGGTGATCTTGGTCTTGTCCGCGCCGACGATCAGGGTGAAGCCGCCCGCGCAGTCCGCGCCGGCCTTCTTCACGGCGGCGAGGGCGTCCTCGGCGGCCTTGCCCTCGTAGGAGCTGACCGTGGCGGCGGTGACCGTCGCGCCCATCGCGTTCAGACCGGCCTCGGCCTTCTCCTCCGCCGAGGCGTCGGCGGCCGGGGCCTTCGGCACGGCCACGATCTTGCGGATCGCGCTCGCGGCGGGCTCGCCGGAGCCGCGCGCCACCATGGCGGCGACGAGCGGCTCGCACTCGGCCTTGTCGCTGGAGGCGGACTTCGCGCCCGCCAGGTCGGCCTTGGTGGCCTTGCTGATCTTGTGGTTCGGTATGTCGCTCTCGGCCAGCGCGAGCTTCTCCAGCTCGGCCGCCGACAGGGCCTTCGCGTCCGGGGCGGCGGCGGGCGCGCTCGTCGACGCCTTGGTCTTCGGCTCGTCCTTCGCCGAGGCGGAGTCGTCCTTGGAACAGGCGCCCAGGATCATGGTCAGCGACAGCGCGGAGGCGGCGACGGCGGTACGGCGGACGGCGGTGCGGTGCATGGGGAGGCTTCTCTCTGGATGATCGGGGAACGACGCTCCGCCGCGGGGCCCGGTTCACCGGCCGATCACGCGGGGATCGTTCCGGCCGAATCTAGGGCCCCGCCCCGATGGAGAGATCATCACTTCGGTCGTTCACGCCGATCGTGACAGGGATGCGACTCCACCTCCATCCGATCGAGACACCTCTGTGCACAACCATCCGGCAATTGTCGTTGTATCGGGTGTATCACCCGGTTCGGGCCCCGGCCCCGGAGGGCCGGAGCCCGAAGCTCACCTGCGCCGTTCGTCGGCGGCCACCGCGAGACAGGCGGCTATCAGGACGATGTTCTTGATCACGTACTGCCCCTCCAGGGTGGGGGTGGCCATCGGGCCGTTCCACATCTCCCCGGGCAGGATCAGCAGCGCGGAGAAGACCCCGGCCATGTGGACGAAGAAGGCCGCCAGCGCCAGGCGCAGCAGCACCCCGGTGAGCAGGCCGACGCCGATCGCCGTCTCGAAGAGCGCCAGCAGGGGGCGGGTCGCCTCCGCCGGCACCAGGCCGAAGGAGAGGACGTCCATGGTCCTGGTGGCGACGTCCTGTGCCGGGCTGGCCTCGGGCACGAACTTCATCAGGCCGAACCAGATGAAGACGAGCCCCACGGACACCCTGAGCACGGTGGTGCTGTGCGGCCGGTAGCGGCTCAGCGCGTCGCTGAACAAGGGCCTGTACCGGAGAGCGTCGCCGCTCCGGCCCGGCGACCGGTGCCGCTCGTCTGTTCCCTCGCGGGAGGTGGTGCTGCCTCGTTTCCCCATATGACGCGTCATGGTGCGTCCTTCCTGATGGTGTGGTTCCGGCTCGCGACGTCCACGGGTGCACCGGCCCGGGCGCGCCGTCCGCTTCCCGCGCGCGGCGGGGTGCGGACCTGAAGCGGCGGCCCGGCGGCTGCGACGCCTCCGTCCCGAGCTCTGAACAAGATGTGCGCCCCCGCCGGCCGCGACCGGGTCCGGCGGCGGTGCGCGCCAGGCGTCGGCCGAGGTGGTCTCGCGCCGTCTCCGGGCATGCCGGAGGGACGCGCCGCGGCGGCGCTGTTTCAGGTGGTCGTGAGGGCCGTCGTGGCCCGGGCGGGGTGGGCCCGCCGTGTCCTTTGGGCGTCCCGTGCCGTGGGGGGCCGGGGCGCCGGGGGCGTCAGCGGTGGCGTCCGGGTGTTCCGGGGCGGCCGGGTGTCCTCGTATCCACCGGGTGCGGGGGTACGGGGACGGCGGCCGGTCGCCCGTACGGCGGCTCGTCCGTGCTCATGGGTGGGGTCGGGGTCCGGTGGGCTCGTCCGTGTGGGGCGGCGGCCCGGGTCGCCGGCTGTGCGGCGGAGGGAAACGCTGTGTCATGCGGTCTGGCCGGGGGCGTGGGCGCTGCGGCGGTCCCGATGCGGCTGCCGGGTCTTTCCGGACAGCCGTCGCCCATGAATCGGGCGTGAAGCAGGCATGACATTTTTCGCCCTTTCGGACGGTGCAATGCCCTGGGGTGCGGCGCGGCCAACGCCGACAGGATCCCTGTCAACGTAACTCCTTGTGGGGGGAGATGATGAAACTGCGGCAAACGTTTGCATCGGGCGACACCGTATAAGTTCACGTCCGCCGCGTAAAGGTCTGGACCAATACTGTTCGGACGGTTCGCCCGGTGATGATCCGGCTGGCCAGGGGGTGCGGTGCCCCTCGGGTGCGTCCACCGCACATCACTGAGGGTGATGGCCGGACGGCGGGGTCCGGCCGTCTCCCGCGGAAGGTGTGCGTCCGCTCTCCGTCCCCTTCGCATGGCCGAGAAGCCCGGGAAATGCGCTCTCTCGCGGGTTGTATGTGGGCTGTATCCAGGCCGCGCCACGACGAAAAAGCGGGAGACATCGTGTCCCCGCTCATCTCGTGCTAGTGTTGTTGGAAGTTGCAGTTGTGGTTCCCAAACGCTTCAAGTGCCTCTGATGACCTTGAGTCGTCAGGCACTTTTTGTTTTCGGCGCAGTTTCCGGACGGGGCAATCATCGCGGCGACACCGGGGTTCACACAGTGTGGATCTCGGATCATGCCCCGAAGGAGTTTTTAAAATGGCTACTGGCACCGTGAAGTGGTTCAACGCGGAAAAGGGCTTCGGCTTCATCGAGCAGGAGGGTGGCGGCCCCGACGTCTTCGCCCACTACTCGAACATCGCCACCCAGGGCTTCCGTGAGCTCCAGGAGGGCCAGAAGGTGAACTTCGACGTCACGCAGGGCCAGAAGGGCCCGCAGGCCGAGAACATCGTTCCCGCCTGACGCTGACAAGCGCAATACAGCTGGGGTCCGCACCGCAAGGTCGGGCCCCAGCTCGTTGCCGTTTACGGGGTGTCCCCCCGTCGGCGGCGACAGTCCGGGCGCACCTCCCCGGGCCTCGGCTCCATGGACCCGAGCGGTCCATGGCTCCGGCTGGCCGCGGCTGTGCCCGTGCCCGCGGTGGACCCCGCCCGGGCGTAATTTTTTGCCGACCGGATACGTTCGGTTTCCTTCATGTTCTTATTATCGGCTCGTGCTTGCAATTCATTCGGCTCTTTCTGCCGAGAATTCCTCGATGCGTGCCCTGTCGAGGAAAGGTTCCCCTTTGAACCGCTCAGCTCGCACGAACAGTCGTTTTCCCAACCCCCGCAGCGGCGGATCCACCGGTTCCGGTGGCTCTGGCGGCGGCCGCGGCGCTCGTTTCCGCCCGAAGGGCCAGGGCGGCCGTTCCGGTGGTCGTTCCAATGGCGGCCGTCCCTCGGCCCCGCAGGGTGAATTCGCCCTCCCGGAGTCCACGACCCCGGCCCTTCCGGCCGTCGAGTCATTCCGCGAACTGGACATGCCGGCGCAGCTGCTGACGACGCTCACCGGCCTCGGAGTGACCGAGCCCTTCCCGATCCAGGCGGCCACGCTGCCCAACTCCCTCGCCGGACGCGACGTCCTCGGCCGGGGACGCACCGGATCCGGCAAGACGCTCGCCTTCGGTCTGCCCATGCTCGTACGCACTTCCGGGCGGCGCGCCGAGCCGAAGCAGCCCCTCGCGCTGGTCCTCGTGCCCACCCGTGAGCTGGCCCAGCAGGTCACCGACGCTCTCACCCCCTACGCCAAGGCGCTCGACCTGAGGCTCACCACGGTCGTGGGCGGCATGTCGATCGGCCGTCAGGCAAGCGCGCTGCGCGGCGGTGTCGAGGTCGTCGTCGCCACGCCCGGCCGCCTCAAGGACCTGGTCGAGCGCAAGGACTGCCGTCTGGACCGGGTGAGCATCACCGTCCTGGACGAGGCCGACCAGATGGCCGACATGGGCTTCATGCCCCAGGTGACCGAGCTGCTGGACCAGGTCCGCCCCGACGGTCAGCGCATGCTGTTCTCGGCGACCCTGGACCGCAATGTCGACCTGCTCGTCCGCCGCTATCTGACCGACCCGGTCGTCCACTCGGTCGACCCCTCGGCCGGTGCGGTGACCACCATGGAGCACCACGTCCTCCATGTGCAGGGCGCCGACAAGTACAGCGCCACCACCGAGATCGCGGCCCGCGACGGCCGGGTGATCATGTTCCTGGACACCAAGCACGCCGTCGACAAGCTCACCAAGCACCTGCTGAAGAGCGGCGTCCGCGCCGCCGCGCTGCACGGCGGCAAGTCCCAGCCGCAGCGCACCCGCACCCTCTCGCAGTTCAAGACGGGTCACATCACCGCGCTGATCGCCACCAACGTGGCCGCGCGCGGAATCCACATCGACGACCTCGACCTGGTCGTCAACGTCGACCCGCCGAGCGACTACAAGGACTACCTCCACCGGGGCGGCCGCACCGCCCGCGCCGGTGAGTCCGGCCGGGTCGTCACCCTGGTCCTGCCCGAGCAGCGCCGTGAGATGACCCGTCTCATGGCCGACGCGGGCATCGTCCCGGAGACCACCCGGGTCCGCTCCGGCGAGGCCGAGCTGACCCGGATCACCGGCGCCCAGGCCCCGTCCGGCGTCCCCGTCGAGGTCACCGCCCCGGTCGTGGAGCGCCCCGCCAAGCGCGGCAACGGCAACGCGCCCTTCCTCGGCCGCGGCACCCGTCGTGGCCGCCCCGGCGGCGGTGGCGGCACCGGTGGCGGCGGCCGCTCCGGCGGCGGTGGCGGCGAGTCCCGCCGTACCGCCGAGTCCCGCCAGACCGCCGAGGCCCGCAAGGCCGCCCGGGTCCGCCGCGCCCGCTAGGCACCTTCGCCACAGCAGGTCGAGAGCCGTCGAGCCAAGCGCTCGGCGGCTCTTCGCGTGGGCGGCGCGGACGGCGTGGACGGCGTGGACGGCGTGGGCGGCGTGGGCGGCCGACCGGGGCTCGGATCCGGTGGATCCGGTGGATCCGGTGGATCCGGTCGGGAGGAAGCGGTGCCGGGCCGGGTGGGGTGACCTGCCCGGCACCGCGGTCATGATGCGGCGGTCAGCGGCCCTGGAGCGACTTCACATTGTCGCCGAAGGTCCAGTTCCGCGCGCCGTCCCAGTTGAGCGACCAGGTCATCAGGCCCTTCAGGGCGTTGTTGTAGCCGTTCCACGCCTGGGCCACCAGGCTCGGCGACATATGGCCGCCGCCCGCGCCCTGCTGGGCCGGCAGCCCGGGGGCCTGCTTGTCGTAGGGCACCTTGATGGTCGTGCCCTGGATGACCAGGCCCCGGTTGAGGCAGTCGGTCTGAGCCCGGAAGCCCGCGACGGTCCCGGCGGAGTAGGAGTCGCCGGAGCAGCCGTACATGCTGCCGTTGTAGTACTGCATGTTCAGCCACCACAGCCGGCCGTTGTCCGCGTACTTCTTGATGATGGGCAGGTACGAGCCCCAGATCGAGCCGTAGACCACGCTGCCGCCGGTGACGTAGGCCGTCTCCGGCGCCATCGTCAGACCGAAGTTCGACGGCATCTGCGCGAGCACCCCGTCGATGATGCGGATCAGATTGGACTGCGAGGCGGAGAGCTGGTTGATGTTTCCGCTGCCGATGAGACCGGTCTCGATGTCGATGTCGATGCCGTCGAAGTTGAACTTCTTCAGAATGGGGACGATCGTCGCCACGAAGCGGTCGGCGACGGCGCTGGAGCTGAGATCGATGCCCGCCGTCGCGCCGCCGATGGACATGAGCAGGGTGAGGCCGCTCTGTTTGGCCTGACACATCTCGGTGGGGGTCGGCACCTTCACATTGGTGTCCATCCCGTCCTCCCACAGGACGGTGCCGTCCGAGCGGATCACCGGGAAGGCCGCGTTGATCACGTTGTAGCCGTGCGCGCGGATCCGGGAGTCGGTGATCGGGATCCAGCCCAGCGGCGGATGGACGCCGTTCGCCGCGCCGTCCCAGTTCTCCCAGTACCCCTGGAGCACCTTGCCCGGGGGCTTCGACTGGACCGCGCAGACGTCGGCCCGCGGCGAGAGGGGGGCCGGGGCCTGGGCCGGCGCGGCGACGGCGCTGGTCAGCGGTATGAGGAATGCCATTGCCAGCCCGACGCCGAGCAGGCGTGATGTCCGACGGATCATACGAAGCTCCCTTGCCATTCATCCCGTGCGGTGCAGGACAGGCCGACGGAGACCAGGAGGGGCGGGGCCGTGAGCGCGGCCCCGGTCGGGGACGGGGGATGGGGACGGACGCGGGGGGTCACGCTCACCTCCTGGGTGTGGGGGCCTGGAGACGTACGTGGTGCGACGGGCAAACCGTAGGTTGGTCCAGACCAACCGTCAATGGGGCCCGGGTAAAAGCCTGTTGATGCCGGGCGATAGGGTTCTGGGCCGCCCGCCGGGCAGACCGGTGGACGGGGAGAGGGCCGAACGGCCCGTACCAGCGCGGAGGTTGAGCGGTATGACGATTCTGGTGTCCGGCGCGACCGGGAACATCGGCCGGCACGTGGTCCGGCGGCTCGCCGCCGACGGCAGGGAGGTCCGGGCGCTGACCCGCGCTCCCGCCACGGCCGCCCCGCCCCCGGGGGTGACGGTCGCCGAGGGGGATCTCGCCCGCCCCGAGACCCTGCGCGCGGCGCTCGCCGGAGTGTCGGCGATGCTGCTGTTCCCGGTCGCCGACGCCGTCGACGAGGTGGTGGCGCTGGCGGCCGACGCCGGGGTACGCCGGATCGTGGTCCTGTCGTCGGCCGCCGTCACCGCCGGGTACGACACCGACTACCACCTTCCGGTGGAGCGGGCCGTGGAGCGCTCCGGACTGGAGTGGACCCATGTCAGGCCCGGGGAATTCGCGCTCAACTCGCTCCAGCTGTGGGGGCCCTCCGTCCGGGAGGGACGCCGGGTGGTCGACATCGCCCCCGACGAGCCCGGCATCCCCGTCCACGAGGCCGACATCGCCGATGTCGCGGTGGCCGCGCTCACCGAGGACCGCCACACCGGCCGCGCGTACGACATCTCCGGGCCTTCGGCGGTGACCCCCCGGGAGCGGGTCGCCGCCATCGCGGCGGCCATCGGCGAACCCGTCCGGCTGGAGACGGTCACCCAGGAGGAGGCCCTCGCCTTCTACCGCCGGCAGGGCGGCTGGGCCGCCGAGAACGCCGAGTTCATCTTCGGCTTCGAGGACTACTCGGGCACGCCGATCGAGGAGGGCGAGCCCGCGTACGAGGGGCTGGACAGCGTCCCCTGGCTGACCGCCGCCGAGGTCACCGGAGGAGTCTCCCGCGACTTCGCGGAGTGGGCCCGCGACCACGCGGCGGACTTCCGCTGACGCGTGGCCGGGGGCCCGGGGTCCGGGCCCCCGGGGCCTTCTTCGGGGTCTAGTGGCCGCCGCCGGAGCTGACGTCGAGGCGCTTGGCGAAGGTCTCGCCGGCGTCCTTGGACTCGTAGACGCCGTCCTGGGTCGCCACGACGAGATGGCGCGCGTCGAGCGCGGTCAGCGCCTGGGGCGCGCCGCCCGGCACGGTCCCGGCCTTCTTCCAGGTCGCGCCGGAGTCGGCGCTGCGGCTCAGCCCGCCCTTGGGGTCGACGCCGTAGAGGGCGTCGGTCTTCGCCCAGGAGACGAAGGCCATCAGCGGCTTCTCGCCGGATCCGAAGCTCTTGCCGCCGTCGGTGCTGGTGATCAGCCCGGACTCGGTGGTGGCGAGCACCGTGTCGGGGTCGTCGGGGCTGACGGCGATGTCGAGCGCGGTCAGCTCGGCGCGCTTCTCCCACCGTTCGCCGTCCCGGCTGACGCGCAGCAGCCCATTGGTGCTGTCGTAGCCGTAGATCGTGTCGTGGGCGTATTCGAGGGAGTGGAAGTCGACCTCTCCCACGAGCGAGCGGTCCTTCCAGGTCGCCCCGGAATCGGTGCTCTCGATGAGCCCGAGATTGCTCGGGGCGTCCCGGCCGGGGGCCGGGTGGCCGCTGGCCAGGAACCGTCCCTCGCCCGCGACGGTGAAGCCCATGAAGTCGTCCTTGCGGTCGCCGACGAGCCGGGGCCGGCCCTCGGCGTCCGGGGTGTAGACGCCTTCATGGGTGGCGACGTAGAGCTTTCCGTCCGAAGGGCCGATACCGACGCCATGGATATGGCTGATGGTGGTCGCGCCGGAGCCCTGGCCGGTGTCTTCGCCTTCGCTGTCGCCGCCGCAGGCGGTGAGCAGCAGCCCGGCCGCGGCGACGGCGGCGGCCAGGGCGGTACGGCGGGCGGCGGTCCGGCGGCGCGGGGCGCGCGGACCGGTGGGGAAGCTGTCGTGGGATGTCATGGGGGCACCTCGTGCTGGTCTGTACCGCGGAAGGAGAACGTTCGGTCCGAGAGAGGTCGGACGCCGGACGGACTCCTAGATCCGCAGGATCGACAGCTTGGCGAGGTCCGGTCGCGGGGGCGGAGGGCCCGGCCCCGGGGCCGCGAACACACCGGCGGGCGCTGCCGCCCGCCGATCCGCGCCCCGGCCGGGGGCGGCCCGCAGCAGCGCGGCGAGGATCCAGCCGACGAGCACCGCGACACAGAGCGAGGACATGTCCATCGCCATCCCCGGTTGGGGAAGGTGCGCCGAGTCCTGCCGTTCGGCCGGGCCGTGGACGGCCTCCGGGGCCGAGTAGGAGTACGGGGCAGGGCCCGGGTGGCTCATGCCGGAGCCGCCGTCGGGGTGGCCGGTGGTGTGCATCGCGAAGACGCCCAGAGCCAGCACGACCAGCAGCAGCTGCCACCAGGCGCCGGCCGCTCGGGTCATTCCGCTCGTGTCCACCACCGCTCCTTCCGGGACCCGACCCTACCCAAGGCGTTTCGCGGGCCCGGGGGCGGGCTCGGGGGCGGTCCCGGGCCCGGGGTCCGGCCCCGGCGCGCTCAGCCCGCGGTGTTCAGCCAGTCGTACGCCGCCCGCGCGGTGAACTCGCGCTGCCCTCCCGCGTACAGCAGCTCGGCCGCCGCGAACGCCGGGTCCGAGGCCGCCGCCGGAAGGTAGGGGACCGCGACGCAGCGCATCCCCGCCGCGCGGGCGGCGACGGCCCCGGGAGCCGCGTCCTCCAGGACCACGCAGTCCGCTGGGACCGCTCCCAGCCTGCGGGCCGCCTCCAGGAAGACATCGGGCTCGGGCTTGCCCCGGGGGACCTCCTCGGCGGAGACGACCGTACGGATGAAGGCGTCCAGGCCGGTACCGGCGAGGACCGCCTCGATCGCCGCACGGGAGGAGCCGGAGGCCACCGCGAGGGGCACCCCGTCGCCGTGCAGCAGCTCCACGAACTTCAGCATCTCGGGGTAGACCTCGGTGGCGGCCCGGGCCAGCTCCAGATAGTGCCGGTTCTTCCCGGCGAGCAGCTCCTCGACCGGCGCGCCGATCGCGTACTCCTCGCGCAGCGCCTCCAGCGTCTCGCGGGTGCCGATACCGATGAAATCGGTGTGCCGCTCCCAGCTGAAATCCGTCACCCCGTACTCGGCGAGCAGTCTGCGCCCTGCTTCAAAATAGTTCGGCTCGCTGTCCACGAGGGTGCCGTCGAGATCGAAAATGACGGAAGTCGTACGAAGAGTGCTCATGCGCTCCAGCATGCCAAGGGGGCCTACAGCCGGGCCACACCAGACTCAGCCACCTCGCCAGTCTCTTCCCATCTCTGCCGGGAGCCCTATCGCCCCGCGCCGCCGGCCTCCCGGCCCAGGGACTCGACCAGCGGCAGCAGCCGGTGCGCCACCCGCTCGCGCAGCGCCATCTCGGTGCGGGTGCGCACCACCCCGGGTAGCTGGATCAGCCGCTGCACGACATCCTCCAGATGTCCGTTGTCGCGTGCCACGACCCGGGTCAGCAGATCGCCGCCGCCGGTGATCGAGAAGGCCTCGATGATCTCCGGTACGGCCGAGAGCGCCTCGCCGACCTCGTCCAGATGCCCCTGGGTGACCTCGATGTGGACGAAGGCGAGCACCGGGTGGCCCAGCGCGGCGGGGGAGAGCCAGGGACCGGTGGCGGTGATCACCCCGTTCCGCTCCAGCCGGTCGATCCGCGCCTGGAGGGTGCCGCGCGCGATGCCCAGGATCCGGGCGTACTCCCGCACGCTGGTGCGCGGCTGCTCGATCATGAGCCGCAGGATGCGGGTGTCGAGCACATCCACCGACATGATCCTTCACCGGTCTTTCCTTGGGACTTCGCTGGTCGGGCACTGTGCGGGCACGGTGCGGGCACCGGGCGGGCACGGTGCGGCCCGACCGTACCAAGGCCCGGGCCGGGGCCGTCCGCCACCGGGTCCGCCCGGCGCGCCCAGGAGCCCGTGCGCCCGATGTGCTTGCGCGGCGACGCCCGGTCGGCGAGGGTCGGGGCCTTCCGGCGCGGAACGGCGCATCCGCGCGGCCCCCGGGACCGGAAGAACACGGCGAAGCGTTCCCCGGCCACCCCACCCCACCCTCACCCACCAGGAGTGACGCCATGGCGGTCTCCGTCGTCCTGTTCACCTCGGACCTGCGGCTGCACGACCATCCGCCGCTGCGCGCCGCGCTCGCCTCGGCGGACGAGGTGGTGCCGCTGTTCGTCCTGGACCGGGGCGTCCGGGAAGCGGGATTCGACGTCCCCAACCGCCGCGCCTTCCTCGCCGACTGCCTCACCGACCTCGACGCCGCGCTGCGCGAACGCGGCGGCCGGCTGGTGGTCCGCTCCGGCCGCACCGCCGAGGAGGTCGCCCGGGTCGTCGCGGAGACCGGCGCGGCCGAGGTCCGTGTCGCGGCGGGCGTCACCCACTACGCCGCCCGCCGCGAGGAGGCGCTTCGTTCGGCGCTGGCGGGCCTGGACCGCCGGCTCCATGTCCACGACGGGGTGATCACCGCACTGCCCCCGGGAGCGGTCCTGCCCTCGGGCTCCGACCACTACGCCGTCTTCACCCCGTACTTCAAGCGCTGGTCGCGGGAGCGGCTGCGCGACCCGCTCGGCGCGCCCCGCGCGGTAAGGGTCCCCGAAGGCCTCGCCTCGGAGCCGGTGCCCGCCCGCGCGGACATCGCAGGGACGGCCCCCGGGCTCGCCCCGGGCGGCGAGAGCGAGGGCCGCAGGCGGCTGCTCGCCTGGCGCCGTGCCGGTCTGGCCGGCTACGAGGACCGGCACGACGATCTGCCCGGCGACGCCACCTCCCGGCTCTCGCCGCATCTCCACTTCGGCACGCTCTCCCCCGTGGAACTGGTCCAGCGCGCCCGCTCCCTGGGCGGACCGGGCGCGGAGGCCTTCGTACGGCAGCTCTGCTGGCGCGATTTCCACCACCAGATGCTCGCCGCCCGCCCCGCCGCCGCCCACGCCGACTACCGCCCCCGGCGCGACCTCTGGCGCTCCGGGAGCGAGGCGGCCGGGGACATCGCCGCCTGGAAGGCGGGCCGCACCGGATA
This sequence comes from Streptomyces inusitatus, assembly GCF_014651115.1. Lineage (GTDB taxonomy): Bacteria > Actinomycetota > Actinomycetes > Streptomycetales > Streptomycetaceae > Streptomyces > Streptomyces amakusaensis. The sequence continues at coordinate 49,354 of NZ_BMWG01000033.1, forward strand.
CCCCGTGGTCGACGCGGCGATGCGCCAGCTCCGCCACGAGGGGTGGATGCACAACCGGGGCCGGCTGCTGACCGCCTCCTTCCTCACCAAGACGCTCTACATCGACTGGCGCGTCGGGGCCCGGCACTTCCTGGACCATCTCGTGGACGGCGACATCGCGAACAACCAGCTCAACTGGCAGTGGGTGGCAGGCACGGGCGCGGACACCCGCCCCAACCGCGTCCTCAACCCCGTCCGCCAGGGCCGTCGCTTCGACCCCGACGGCGACTACGTCCGCCGCTGGGTCCCCGAGCTGTCCGGACTCCCCGGCCCCGCGGTGCACGAGCCGTGGCTGCTCCCCGCCCCCGAGCGCGCCCGCCACGACTACCCCGAGCCCCTGGTCACCCTCCCCGAGGCGCTGGACCGCTTCCGCCGGGCCCGGGACGTCGGCTGAGTCTGGGAGTGTCGGGGAGTGGGGGAAACCGGAACCGGGATCAGCTCCCCGCCGCGCCCCGGAGGCCGTCCAGACGCGCCTGGAGGACGTCCTGCGCCTCCCGGGAGGTGAGACGGCCGATGAGTACGTGCGCGGTGAGGCCGTCCGCGAGGGCGAGCAGGGTACGGGCCTCGCGCCGGGCGTCGAGGGGCACGGCGCGGTCCGTCCCCCCGGCGGCCTCCGCGACGAGCCGGGTGAACATCTCCTCCAGGGGCGCGTAGTCGGCCCTCAGCGTCGCCGCGAGCGTCTCGCTGACCGCCGCCTGCGCGAGGAAGGCGAGCCAGACCCTGGCCTCGGCGCGGTGCTCCTCCCGGAGCAGCGCGACCTCGGTGGCCGCGTGGCCCAGCGCGGCACCGGCCGACCGCGCCGGACTCCCGGCGGGGCGGGCCGCCCGCACCCGCCCCACGATCCGCTCGCCGATGTGCCCGAGAGTGAACACGAGCATCTCTTCCTTGGTGCGGAAGCACCGCTGAACGGCCCCCATCGACACCTCGGCGCGGGCGGCGACATCGCGAAGGGTCACGCCCTCCAGCCCGTGTTCGTCGGCGAGCCGGCAGACGGCCTCGGCGATGAGCTGACGCCGGCCCGCGTGATCGACCTGTCTGGGCATACCCCGTTCGCCTCCCACTGCTCCCACTGCTTCCGCGGCTCCTGCGGCGTACTTTATCCGATGCGCTCGCATCGGTTCCGGGGTACGGTTCCGATGCAAGCGCATTGGTACATGGGTGAACGAGGAACGAGGAGGGGGAGCCCGTGCGGGACGCCCTGTGGAAGATGCCGGCCGCCGCGCAGGCGGCGGCCGTGCGCGGCGGGGAAGTCTCCGCCGTCGAACTGATCGACAGCCATCTGGACCGCATCGCCGAGGTCAACCCCCGGGTCAACGCGGTCACCCGACTCCTGGCGGAGCGCGCCCGCGAGGCCGCCGCGCGGACGGACCGGCTGCGCGCCGCCGGCCGGACGCCGGGACCCCTCGCGGGCGTGCCCTTCACGGTGAAGGAGAGCACCCCCGTCGAAGGGGTCCCGACCACCTTCGGCGTGAAGCGCTTCCGCGATCTGGTGGCCCCGGCCGACGCGCTCCCGGTGGCCCGGCTGCGCGCGGCCGGGGCCATACCGATCGGGCGCGGCAACATCCCCACCCTGATCCTGGCGGGAATGCACACACGCAGCGAGCTGTTCGGCGACACGCTCAACCCGTGGGACGGCGGCCGGACCCCGGGCGGCTCCAGCGGAGGCGACGCGGTGGCCGTCGCCACCGGCATGGCCGCGCTCGGCCTCGGCAGCGACTCCGGCGGATCGGTGCGCGTCCCGGCCCAGTTCTGCGGGGTCGCCGGACTGAAGCCCTCCACCGGCCGGTTCCCGGCGGACCACCGCGTCTTCGGCCCCGACGACCCCGGCCCGGCGACCCAGACGCTCGTCACCGACGGCCCGCTCGCCCGGACCGTCGGCGATCTGCGCCTCGCCTACGAGGTGCTGGCCGGCGCGGACCCGCGGGACCCGCGCTCCGTCCCGGTCCCCCTCCACGGAGAACCCCTCCCCGGCCCGCCGCGCGTCGCGGTCGTCGCCGACCCCGGCGGCCACGGCGTACACCCCACGGTCCGCGCGGCCGTCCGGGCCGCCGCCGAAGCGCTCCACGACGCCGGATACGAGGTGTGCGAGGTGCCGGACGTACCGAGGCTGGACGAAGCCCTCGACGCGTACGACCGGATCACCCTGACCGAGTTCGCCCCCACCTGGCCCGCGGTGCGCGAACTGCTCGGCGAGGGCGGAGACCGCTACATCGGGATGGCGATGGAGAAGACCCCGCCCGCGAGCGCCGACGAGTTGATGCGGCTGATGGGCCTCCGGCTCAACATCCGCCGCTCCTGGGCCGAATTCCTCCACACGTACCCCCTGCTCCTCGGCCCCTCCTTCACCGAACCCCCCGTCGAACCAGGTCTGGAGTCCCGCGACCGGGCGGGCCGCGACCGCGTCGCCTCCGCGATGCGCCTGTGCACCGCGACCAGCTTCGTCGGCGTCCCCGCCGTCGCCGTCCCCACCGGCCTGGCCGACGGACTCCCCACCGGAGTGCAGATCATCGGCCGCGCCTTCCGCGAGGACCTCTGCCTGGACGCGGCCCAGGCCGTCGAGGACCGCCTCGGAGTCCTCACCCCGATCGACCCCGGCGACAGGCCCTAGCCGATACGGCCGCGCAGCCGGTGCAGACCCCGGCGGGCGTGGCTCTTGACCGTGCCCAGGGGGATGCCGGTGCGCTCCGCGATCTGGGTCTGGGTCAGATCCTCGTAGAAGGCCAGACAGAGCACTTCGCGCTGGGGGCGGGGCAGTCTGCCCAGCTCGTCCGCGATGAGGACCCGGTCCAGCGCCGACTCCGGGGAGACGGAGCCGACGTCGGCCGTCGGCCGGGCGGCGGCGGCGAGTTCGCCGCGCCGGGTGCGGGCGGCGAGTGCGTCCACCGTCTTGCGGCGGGTGATGCCGACGAGCCAGGCGCCGAGCGGGCCGCGCTCCGGGCGGAATCCGGCGCGGCCGCGCCAGGCGGCGAGGAACACCTGTTGGGTGACGTCCTCGGCCTCGCGGGCGTCGCCCAGGGTGCGGGCGGCGAGCGTGTGCACCAGCGGTCCCCAGCGCCGGTAGGCGTCGGCGAAGCTCCGCTCGTCGCCGAGCGGCGCACCGGGCGGCGCATCGGGTGCGGGGGGCTCGGGGGCCGTCCCGGACAGTGCTGTGGCGTTCATGCTCCCGCTCCTCCCGGCCGGCTGGATTCCCCGTCCCGGCGCGACGGGGGCGCACCGGGACGGGCGGCTCAGTGTCGGATTTGTGCTCCGGGGCCTTCAAGCCGCGTCGTTCGTGCGTCGTATCATCGGCCGATGAGCACCCCCTCCGAGCGGGACCGCGGGACGGGCGCGGGCCTCACCACCGGAGCGGTCGCACGGCGGCTCGGAGTGGCCCCGACGACACTGCGCTCCTGGGACCGCCGCTACGGCGTCGGCCCCGCGCTGCGCACCGACGGACGGCACCGCCGGTGGACCCCGGACGACCTGGCCGTGCTCACCCGTATGGCCACCCTGACCAGCACCGGCGTCCCGCCCGCCGAAGCGGCCAGAATCGCCCGGAGCGCCCCGAGCGCCCCGTACGCCCCGGCGGGCGTCCCCGGGCCCCGGACCGCCGCCGCCGACCGCTCGGACGCGGACGCGGGACCGCCGGCCGGCGGGGTGCGCCGGGAGCGCAGGGGGCTGGCCGGGGCGGCGCTGCGGCTGGACGCCGACGCCGTCGACGCGCTGCTCGACTCCGTCATCCGCACCCATGGCCTGGTCACCGCCTGGCACGAGGTCATCGCGCCCGTGCTGCGCGCCGTCGGCCGCAAACAGCAGAGCTCGGGCGAGCGGTATGTGGAGGTCGAGCACCTCCTCTCCTGGCACATCTCCGGCGCCCTGCGGCGCGGCTGCGCCACCGTGGCCCCCGAGCGCCCGGGCCCGCCCGCCCTGCTGGCCTGTCTGCCGGGGGAGGGGCACACCCTCCCGCTGGAGGCGCTCGCGGCGGCGCTGCGGAGGCGGGGTCTTCCGGTACGGATGTTCGGGGCCGCGCTGCCCGTCGAGGCGCTGGACAGCGCCGTCCGCCGCACCGGCCCCGCCGCCGTGGTGCTCTGGGCGCAGTCCCGGACCACCGCCGATCGCGCCCTGGCCCGCCATGTCGCGGGCATCACCTGGGGCGTACGCGGCGCTCGCGGCCGCCCTCTCGTCCTGACGGCCGGTCCCGGCTGGTCCGGGGCGCGGGTCCCCGGGACCGTGCGGCCGCTGGGGCTCGCCGAGGCGATCGACGTCCTGGAACCGGTTCTGGCCCCCGGCTGACCAGCGGCCCGGGCGTACGTCGGTCCTCGGCCAGTTGTCGTCCCCGGGCCGCGGCGGCCGGTAAACACCTGGCGGCGCGGGTCCGGGTGGGGTTGTGTGTGCCACATCCGCTCCCGGCGGAGCGGCGGGGCCGCTCCGCGGCCACCGGCCCGCCGCCGGGACGTCCGCACCACTCGCGCCCGACGGATCGAAGGGCTCAACCATGGATCGTGACCGCACCGCCGTTCCCCCGCCCGCCGCACTCAGCACCACCACCGCCGTCCGGCGGCCGGGGGCCGAACTCCGGGAGTCCGCGGGCAAGGGGGCCGGGGTTTTCGCCGTCCGTTCCTTCCGCACCGGAGAGACGGTGCTGACCGGTGTCATCGAGGCCGAACTCGGCCGTAACGACTCCCACGCCTCCCAGGTCGGCTGGGACCGTTTCGTCCGGCACGGCGGACTGGTGCCGAAGGTGAATCACTCCTGCGACCCGGCCTGCGGCATCGGGCTCAACCCGGCGGGGGCGCACGACCTGGTCGCCCGCCGCCCCATCCGGTCGGGTCAGGAGATCACCTTCGACTACGCGATGCGGAACTTCTCCATCGAGCACTTCCCGGCCCGCTGCCAGTGCGGCACCGTCCTGTGCCGCGGCCGCATCACCGGCTGGAAGGATCTGCCCGCCGACCGCAGGGCCGCCTACCGGGGCTCGATCGCCCCCTACCTCCTGGACACCCCCGCCGTCCCGGACGCTCCCGCCCTCCCGAACACCCCCGCCCTCCCGGACGCCCCGACGGACCGTTAGACCCCGCGCCCGGGGCCGCCGCCCGCCCCGGCCCCGGGCTGCCGAGGGCTTGATATGAGCCCTGACGATGTGCGGATCGTGTGCATGCGATGTGTGCAAAGACCACCACCGAACGCTTGTGCGGCAACCAGTGGGCGGGGAGTGAGTGGTGATCCCACCACACCCACTACCCGCCGGTAGTGACGGCTGGGCGGTGAGCCGCCGTGAGTGGCGCACGGGACTGGTGGGCGGGCGACCACTCTGTGTGGCCTCGATCGGTGTCGTGGTGTGATGCTCACCTTCCTCAGGGGGACGCCGGGCGGCGAGCCTGGTCCGGGCAGCAGGGGAGCTGCCGCGTCCATCGATTGGGGAACCCTGTGAAGAAGCCTCAAGCCGGGCTGACATCAGGCACGACGTGGTGGCGGGCCCCGGAGGGCAGAAGCGCGCGCCTGAAGGAGGTCATCACGGCCGAACTGTGCGACACACTCTTCGGCTCCCTCTCCAGACGTGACCAACGGGAGAAGGGCGAGCAGTACCTTCGGGCGCTGCTGGAGGCGCAGGGCAGGAAGTCCATCAGGAACCTCGCCACACATCTGGGCGGCGCGGCGGCGGAACAGCGGTTACAGCACTTCATATCGAACGCGCCGTGGGACTGGATGCCGGTGCGCGACGCGCTCGCCTCCTATCTGGAGCGGAAGAATCTGCCCCAGGCCTATGTGGTGCGGGCGCTGTCCATCCCCAAGGCGGGCAATCAGTCCGTCGGCGTGAACCAGGGCTTCGACCCCCACCTCGGCAGGATCTTCCGGGGGCAGCGCGCGTTCGGCATGTGGCACGCCTCTCCGGCGCTGAGCGTCCCGGTCAACTGGCGGATGTTCCTCCCGGACACCTGCTTCGACCAGGAGCCGGCCGGCCGCTCCGACGCGGCCCCCACCGAGAACCCGAAGGAGACGCTGGAGGAGTGCGCGGTCAAGTCCGTACTGGAGACCCTGCCGCTGCGGGGCGTACCGCTGGCGCCCGTGGTGCTGGATCTGCCGATGGGCCGGGTCGACGCCGCGTTCCGGCGGTTCGCGGACGCGGGCGTGCCGGCCGTGGCCCGGGTGCGTCCGACGACCCGGCTCACCGTCGAGGACCCGGCTCTCGCGGGCTTCTCCGGGGGCCCGCTCCAGGCCCGGCAGATCGCCATGTCGGCCCGGTCGCTGCGCCGGCCCGTCACCTGGGCGGACCCCGCCACACCGAACGCCTCCCACCACTCCCTGGTGGCGACCGTGCAGGTACGGGAGTTGGGCCGGCCGGCCGGGCCGCGCAACCCGGCCGACGGGCGGCTTCTGCTGCTCGCGGAGTGGCAGGACCCTCAGCGGGTCCCGGAGAATCTGTGGGTGGCCAACGCGCACATGCTCCGCGCCGAGGCGCTGCTGCTCGTCACCAAACTCACCTCCCGGGTCGACCTCGACGTCACACAGGTCGGTTTCAACACCGGGCTGCGGGACTTCGAGGGACGGTCGCTGCGCGGCTGGCACCGGCACATGTCACTCGCCTCCGCCGCCCACGCGATAGAGATCCTCTCCTCCACCGAGGGCCGGCGCACCGCGCAGCGGACGCACCGTCAGGTGTCCCGCCTGTCGGCCTGATCGCGTCTGCCGGGTCCATGGCGGTGCCGCAGCACCTGCCGGGTCCGCAGCAGCCGCAGCGCGAGCTGGATCTCCAGGGCGTCGGACGGCTCCTGCCACTTCGGCCCCAGCAGTTCGGTCAGCCGCTCCAGCCGGCGGGAGACCGTGTTCGCGTGGACGTGCAGCACCCCGGCCGCCCGGGTCGGGCTGGCGTGTGAACTGAAGTAGGCGTCAAGTGTGCGTACCAGCTCGGTGTCCCGTTCGTTGTCGTAGTCGAGGACGGCGCCGAGAGTCGAGTTGATGTACCGATCGACATCGTGGTCGTCGGAGAGCAGCACCCCCAGAAAGCCCAGGTCCTCCGTCGCCGCAGCGCTGCCCTGTCCATCAATGGCGATCAGGGCGTCCAGGCAGCGCTGTGCCTCCCGGTAGACCTCCCTGATCGCGGCCAGATCGCGGGTCGGGCCCGCCGCGCCCACCGAGACCGGCTGGGCGAGCAACGGAGACAGCTCATGGTGCACGGACTGCGCGATCGCCGAAGGGTTCTCGCCCGGCAGCAGCAGAAGAATGCAGCCGTTGCGCACCGTCTTCAGCCCGGACCTGCGGTGGGCGTACGAGGAGGCCCACACCACGGCACGCCCCTGCTCACTGCCCTCCACCCGGATGACCAGAAGGGAGTGCGGCCGTTTGGGATCGATGCCGACCCTGCGGGCCTGCTCCGCCAAGTGCCGTACAGAACGGTTGGAGTCGGCGAGCAGATTGTCGAACAGCTCGTCGCGCACCGGGCCCGCCGCCACCGCCGTGCTCCGCTGGAGCAGCAGCACCAGGGCGACCGCCTGCCCCGCGAAGTGCAGGAACTTGGCCTCCTCGTCGGAGAGCGGCCGCTGGGTACGGGTGATCAGCGCCCCGAGATCCTCCGCACCGGCGATGACGGGCGCGGCCCAGAGCGTGGGGCCGAGGGCGATCGGGGCCCGCATGGCGAGCGCGTCCAGGCTCGCCTTCGCGGTGACGGCCGCGTCCACGTCCTGCGGAGCGCCCACGCCGACGATGAGACAGCCGGCCGCGTCGTGCACGGCGACCGACCCGTTGAGGACGTCCCCGGCGACCGTGGCGACGTCACGGAGGTCGCAGCCGTCCAGCACCATCCCGGCCAGCTTCCCCCGCGCCTCGGAGAGGAACCGCGACCGGGAGGAGATGGCCAGCTCCCTGGCGCGCCGCGCGCCCACATCGGCCAGATCGGTCTGGACGTGCTCCATCAGCCGGGTCCGGTCGAGGGCCGTGCCGGCGAGGTCGGCGAGCGATCGCATCAGGCCGATCTCGTCGGGGGTGAAGTGTCTGATCTTCCGGTCCGCCGCGTAGAGCGCGCCCACGGTCTTGCCGCTGTGGCGCATGGGCACGGCGAGGATCGCGCGCAGCCCTTCGGCCCGTACCACCTCGTCGACCCGGTCGGAGCGGGGGAAGGCGGTGTCGCCGAGGTAGTCGGCCGTCCACAGGGGACCCCCCTCGCCCTGCGCCACCTCGCCCAGGCCGTGCCCCTCCTCGATCTCCAGGCCCACGTTGAACATGGTGGTCTCGCCGTCCGACGCGTGGACGTAGGAGCCGCCCTCGGGACGCGGCAGGCTGACGTAGGAGACGTCGCAGCCCAGCAGCCGGCGGGCCCGCGAGGTGACGACGCTGAGCAGATACTCGGGATCCTGGATCGAGTTGATCTCCCGTGCGGCGTCGATCAGGGCGGCCATCGCCGCCTCGCGCCGCCGCCGCTGCTCGGTCGCCTCCCCGATGGCGAGCCCCAGATGCACCGCGCGCTCCAGGGCGGCGAACGCCGGGGCCGGCATCGCCGCGCTCTGGGCCTGCCTCAGTAACTCCTCCAGATGGGTTCTGGGGACCTCTCGTGCCACCAGCTCGAACACGGTCAGCGCATGGGTCTGGTCAACCAACTCTTCCGACATCGAACGGCCCCCCGGAGTAAATTTTGAATCAAATGTGAGGAAGATCGTAAGTCTCTGTGATCATGAGGGTCAACGGATCTGACCCTGCGGTGATCCCCTAGGTGTGACCCGGGCACCACCCCTAGGGGGACCGGGTGTCGCGGGCCCACCTTCCGGCGGCGACTCCCCTCCGGAGACGATGAATGGAGGGGTTTTTGAGGGGGTTCATCCCCCTGTATCGGAAGGGATGTCCATACCAATGACAGAGATCAAGAGCTATACGCGCTCGCTTGAGCGCAGCCGGACCGCACGCACCCGCAACGACCGCCCACCGGTCTTCACGATGGCGGGACGGAGCTGGGATCTGCTCGACGACGTCTTCGCGCCGCCCTTCACCAGATCCACCGGCATCGCGATGGAGCTGCTGGACCTCCACGAGAGCCCCGCGCCGAGAACCGGATCGTTCCTGGAGGTCGGCTGCGGCACCGGGATCATCGCGATCTCCGCGGCGCTGGCCGGCTGCGACCGCGTCGTCGCGACCGACATCAACCCCGGCGCGGCGAAGAACACCGAACTCAACGCCCGGCGCCACGGAGTGGCCGACTGGGTCGACGCGCTGTGCGGAGATCTCTTCGGCGCGGTCCCGCCCGGCGAGCGATTCGACACGATCTACTGGCATTCGAATTTCGTCCTGGCTCCGGAAGACTACCAATACGAGACGGATCACGACCGTGCCTATGTCGACCCCGGCTATCGGGCGCACGAGCGCTATCTGTCGGAGGCGAACGGTCTGCTGACCGAAGGCGGCCGGGTGCTGCTGCACTTCAGCGACCGGGGGAACATCGCCCTGCTGCACGACATCGCGGCGCGGTGCGGAAGGGAGTTAGGCGTGGTCCGCACCAGGAGCGACCGCGAGGGCGAGGACACGGTGGAGCACATTCTGTTCGAGGTGCGGGCCATTCGCCGCTGAACACCCGGCAGCCCGCACTCTCTTCGCTCGCGGAGCCGTCCTGCGAGCCCGGTCGCCTACCAACGGACAGAATATGCGCACTCTCCTCGTCGACAACTATGACTCCTTCACCTACAACCTCCACCACTACCTCGCCGAGGTGAGCGGAGTCGAACCCGTCGTGATCCGCAACGACGAACCCGGGTGGCGGGTCGGCCGGCTCCGGGAATTCGACAATGTCGTGCTGTCGCCCGGGCCGGGAAGCCCGGAGGTCCCCGCCGATTTCGGCATCTGCCGCGACATCCTCGAACACGGCGGAATCCCCACCCTCGGCGTCTGCCTCGGCCACCAGGGCGCCGCCCTGCTGCACGGGGCCACCGTCGGCCTCGCGCCGGAGCCCCGCCACGGACGCGTCTCGCCGGTGCTCCACCTCGGCGAGGGGCTCTTCGCGGGCCTGCCCTCCCCCTTCGACGCGGTGCGCTACCACTCGCTCGCCGTCACCGGTCTGCCGGACGAGCTGGAGGCCGACGCCTGGACCCCGGACGGTGTGCTCATGGGGTTCAGACACCGGCTGCGCCCGCTCTGGGGAGTGCAGTTCCATCCTGAGTCCATTCTGACGCGACACGGTCATGACCTGCTCGCCAACTTCATGCGCCTCTCCCGCGACTGGCACACCGCACAGGGCCCCCGGCCCGCCCGGCCCGCCGTGAGCGCCCCGGCACCGGCCCCCGCCACCGCCCCGGCGGCTCAGGAAGGGCCCGTCCGCGGACTGCGGGTCCTCGTGGAACGGACGACCGCGCCCCAGGGCGCCGAACACGCCTTCGAACGGCTCTTCAAGGACAGCGAGCACTCCTTCTGGCTGGACAGCAGCCGGCCCGACGACGGGGCCGGCCGCTTCTCGGTCATGGGCGACGCCTCGGGGCCGCTCGCCCGGGTCGCGAAGGCCAACGTGTGGGACGGCACGGTGACGGTGCAATCGGCCGACGGCGAGGACACCTTCGCGGGCAGCTTCTTCGACTGGCTCAACGAGGATCTCCGGACCGTCGAGACGGACATTCCTGAGGTTCCCTTCGACTTCACGCTCGGGTGGGTCGGTTATCTCGGCTACGAACTCAAGGCGGAGTGCGGGGGTGAGCGGGCGCACAAGTCGGAGGACGCGGACGCGGTCATGCTCTTCGCCGACCGCGCGGTCGTCGTCGACCACGCCACCGGGGACGCCTATCTGCTGGCCCTCACCGACCCTCGGGACGAGAGCGCGGCGCGCGCCTGGATCGGCTCCGCCGCCGCCGGGCTGGCGGAACCGGGCGGAACCGCCCTGCCGGCGGCCGGGGCGGACACCGGTCTTCATGACGTGACCCTGCGCCACGATCATGATGCCTACCTGAGAATGATAAGTACCTGTCAAGAGGAGATAGTCGCGGGGGAGACCTACGAGGTCTGTCTGACCAATATGATCGAGGCCCGGGGGGAGCTGGACCCGCTGGCCGGCTACCGGTTCCTGCGCCGCCTCAGCCCCGCCCCGTACGGCGCGCTGCTCTCCTGCGGAGAGCTCTCCGTGCTCAGCACCTCCCCCGAGTGCTTCCTGCGGGTCGGCTCCGACCGGATCGTCGAATCCAGGCCGATCAAGGGCACCCGGCCGCGCGGCGGCACCCCCGAGGAGGACACCGCGCTCGTGGCCGACCTGCTCACCAACGAGAAGGACCGCGCCGAGAATCTGATGATCGTCGACCTGGTCCGCAACGACCTCGGCCGGTGCGCCGAGATCGGATCGGTCGACGCGGGCGACATCTTCCGGGTCGAGAGCTACGCCACCGTGCACCAGCTGGTGAGCACCGTCCGCGCGCGGCTGCGCCCCGGTGTGAGCGCCGTCGACTGCGCACGGGCCGCCTTCCCCGCCGGGTCCATGACCGGCGCGCCGAAGATCCGCACCATGCAGATCATCGACGCTCTCGAAGAGGGGCCGAGGGGCGTCTACTCCGGAGCGATCGGCTACTTCTCCCTCTCCGGCACGGCCCATCTGAGCGTGGTGATCAGAACGGCCGTCGTCACTCCCGGGAGAGTCCGGTACGGAGTGGGCGGGGCGGTCGTCGCCCTGTCGGACCCCGAGTCCGAGTTCGAGGAGACCGCCGTCAAGGCGAGGCCCCTGCTGGCCCTCGCCGGGGCCGAGTTCCCGGGACTGGTCACCGGGGCGCTTCCGGTCTGAGGCCGTCCCGGTCCGAGACCTCGGGGCTCTGGGGCGGTGCGCCATGGGACGGACCGCCCATGGCGCTCAGCCTCCGGCCGCGCCGGGGGCGGCGACCGCCTGTCGCATCAGCTCGACGGGGACATCGGTCCGCCCGGTCATCAGCGAGACCTGGGCCGCCGCCTGGTGCAGCAGCATGGACAGCCCGCTGACGACCCTCCCGCCGAGGGCGGCCACCGCCCCGGCGCTCCGGGTCGGCCAGGGCGAGTAGACGACATCGAGCAGCGCCTCGCAGCGCAGGGCGTCGGCGAAGCCGTCCGCCGCGCCCGCCGGGAGAGTGGAGATCACCAGCTCCGCGCGGGCCCCCGCGCCCTCGGCGGAGGACAGGGAGCGGACCGAGATCCGGCTGCCGAGGCGCTCGGCGGCCTCCTCGACCAGGGCCGCGCGCGAGCGGTCCCGTACCAGGACCACCGCCTCCGGCAGTCCGAGCCGGCGCAGGGCCGCCAGCGCGGAGCAGGCGGTCGCGCCGCCGCCGAGGACGACGGCCGAGCCGGGGGCGGTGACTCCCGCCTCGCCCAGCGCCGCGACGATGCCGTGGACATCGGTGTTCTCGCCGTGCCGCCCGTCCTCGCGGAGGAGCACGGTGTTGACCCCGCCGACCGCGCGGGCGAGATCGCTCACCGAGTCCAGCAGCGGGATCACCGCCCGCTTCAGCGGCATGGTCAGGGAGAGCCCGGCCCACGAGGAGTCGAGTCCCCGGAGGAAACCGGGGAGTCCGGGCTCCGCGCACTCCACGGCCGAGTAGCTCCAGTCGAGCCCCATGCCCCGGTGGGCGGCCCGGTGCAGCGCGGGCGAGAGCGAGTGCGCGATCGGGGAGCCGAGGACGGCGGCGCGTACGGGACCGTCGCTCACCGCAGGGCCCTGGTGTACGCGGCGAGGAGTACGGCGGGGTCGGGGCCTTCCAGGACGGTAGGTTTGGCGAGGCCGTC
>NZ_BMWG01000034.1 GCF_014651115.1 Streptomyces inusitatus
CCGAACCGAAGACTCCTCGAACAACGCCTCCGGCCACAACAACGTCAACGTCAACTCAGGACCCTCGGAGAGGTCGTGGACGATTCCGACGGCCTCCAGGTCGTGTGCGAGCGGGATGTCCTCACTCGCCGCAGCCTCATCGGCCAGGGGCCAGCCGCCCTGAGGGGGTCGGCCCGCTTCCACCGACCCGGCGAATCGTCCGAGGTAGTTGAACCCGATCTGGGCCGAGGGCAGTGCGGCGAACGCGGCAGCCGTCTCGGGGTTGAGATAGCGCAGTACGCCATAGCCGAGGCCGTCGCCCGGGACCGACCGCACCTGCTCCTTGACCCGCTTCAACACCCGCCCAGCCGCCGGACCACCCTCCCGCACCTCCGACAGATCCACCGAACCGACATCCAGCCGTACGGGATGACTGCTCGTGAACCAGCCCACCGTCCGCGACAGATCGTCGTTCCCGGTGAGGGAGGTCCGGCCGTGACCCTCGACATCGACCAGGAGGCCGCGTGCCGAACTCCTCGTGTGCCGCCATTCGGCGAGTGCCGACGCGAGACCGGTCAGCAGCACCTGCTCGACTCCCGCATGGAACGCGGTCGGCACCCGGGTGAGGAGAAGGGCCGTCGCCTCTGCGGGGAGCTTCGCGGAGACGGTTCTCATCGCGGGGGTCGCCGTGTCGGCCGGCCGGTCGATCGGCTGCTCGACGGTGGTGAACGGCGGCTCGGAGCCCTGGAGGAAGTCGACCCACTGGGCCGCCTCCGCCAGCCGGTCTTCACTTCCGGCCTGTTCTGCGAGTTCGCGTGCCCAGTGCCGGAACGACGTCGGCACCGGCTCCAGACCGGCCGCACGCCCCGCCGCCAGCTCACCGTACGCCTGCACCAGATCCGGCAGCAGAACCCGCCACGAGACCCCGTCCACCACCAGATGATCCACAACAATCAACAGCCGCCCAGGAACCTCCGCACCCAGGTCGAACCACACCACCTGCACCATCACACCGGCCCACGGGTCGATGCGCCCGGCGGCCGAGCGTGTCTCGTCCGCGACGAGCCGCCGCAGATCGCCGGAGGTCGCGTCGACGCGCCTCACCCAGGGGCCGACCATGGCCGTGTCCGGTACGAGAAGGGTCGGTCCGTCGCCACGCACCAGCTGGGCGCGGAGCATGTCATGGCGGTCCGCCAATGCCTGAACCGCATCCGTGAGCACCGCGAAGTCCAGGCCCACCGGGGTCACTGTCAAGGTCGACTGAACAGCCTTGCCCGGCTCGACCCGCTCAAGGAGTTCGCGCATGACCGGAGTCAGCGGCACGACCCCCACCCCGACGTCACCGCCGCTCCCGACTCGCCCGAGGCGATCCTCGACGGCCACCGCGGCCAGGCTCGCCGGCGTCTTCCGTTCGAAGACCTGGCGCGCGGTGATGACGAGCCCCGCCTTACGGGCGCTCGACACCAGCAGCATCGACATGATCGAGTCGCCACCCAGCTCGAAGAACGAACCATCGGCACTGACCCGGTCAAGACCCAGCACCTCGGCGAAGAGCGCGCACAGCTTCTCCTCCACCGGAGTCACCGGAGCACGCCCACCGCTCTCACCTGCCTCGGGGGCCGGGAGTGCCGCCTTGTCGAGTTTCCCGTTGACCGTCAGCGGGAGGGGGTCCAGGACGAGGACGTTCGCCGGGACCATGTACTCCGGCAGCCGCTCCCCCGCGAACCGCTTGAGCCTCTCGGTGTCGAAGCTGTCGGCGGTCGTGGGTACGGCGTAGGCGACCAGACGCTTGTCACCCGGCCGGTCCTCGCGGACGATCACCGCGACCTGACCCACGCTCTCGTGCGCGGCCAGGACGGATTCGACCTCCCCGGGTTCGACGCGGAAGCCCCGGATCTTCACCTGCTCGTCCGCACGACCGGCGAACCACAGCTGACCGTCCGCACTCCAGCGCGCCAGGTCACCCGAGCGATACATCCGCCCGCCGAACGGACTCGCCACAAAACGCTCCGCCGTCAGATCCGCACGGCCCGCATAACCCCGGGCCAGACCGTCACCGGCGACGTACAGCTCACCCGTCACACCGACCGGAACCGGCTGGAGGAAACCGTCCAGAACATAGACCTGGGCGTTGCCGATCGGGCTTCCGATCGCCGGAGGCTGATCCTCCGGCGACATCCCCGCATCGAGAGGAACGGCGGTGGTGATGACGGTCGCCTCGGTCGGACCGTACGTGTTCCACACCCGCGAACCCGCGAGCCACCGACTCGCCAGATCCGCGCTCAGCCGCTCAGCACCCAGCACCCAGTTCCGCACACCAGGCACGGCCGCCGGATCCAACACCCCCAGCAGAGACGGCACCACACTCGCCACCTCGACACCCGAAGTGCGGATCATCTCCGCCAGCGCCTCCGGCTCCCGCCGCTCCTCACCCGACGCGATCGCGAGCGTTCCGCCACCGGCCAAGGTCACGGCGACGTCCAGCACAGCCGCGTCGAAGCTGAACGAGGCGAACTGAAGCGCCACCACCCCTTCACCCACACCGAGGGCGGTTCGCATCGCGAGCGCGAGGTTCGCCACCCCGCCATGAGCGACCGCCACCCCCTTCGGACGACCCGTCGAACCCGACGTATAGATCACGTACGCGAGCTGGGCCGGACTCACGCCCACATCGAGCGGCTCAGCGGACTCGGCGACAAGCTCCGTCTCGATCTGGTCCAGCAGCACCGCCCGCGCGTCCGCCACCGGCACATCGGCCAGCGTCCCTCCCGTGCCCAGGACCAGTACGGCACCGCTGTCGGCGACCATGTACGCGAGCCGGTCCGCCGGGTACTCCGGGTCAAGCGGCACATACGCCCCGCCGGCCTTCCAGACCGCGAGCAGCGCCACCACCATGTCGATCCCGCGCGGCAGGCACAGACCCACCACCCGCTCCCGACTCACACCCGCGTCGATCAAGTACCGGGCCAGCCGGTTCGCCTGTCCGTCCAGCTCCCCGTACGAAAGGACATCCGCACCGGACCGGACCGCCAGAGTCTCGGGACCTTGCTCGACCCGGTCGGCGAACAGATCGAGGAAGGTGTCCGCCTCGACGGGCAGAGCCGTGTCGTTCCACTCCGACACCATCCGCGACCGCTCGGCCTCGTCCAGCACCGCGATCCCGCTCAGCCGCACATCCGGATCAGCCGCCACCTGCTCCAGCACCCGACCCAAACGCCGCGCCAAACCCTCAACCGTCACCTGATCAAAGAGGTCCGTCGCATACAGAATCCCGCCACCGATACCCGCAGGACCACCATCCGCATCCCGCTCCTCGACGAGGTCGACAGAGAGGTCGAACCGCGCGGCGTCCGCCGCGAACTCGATCCGGTCGACGGCGAGGCCGGGCAGGTCCCAGTCGGCCCAGGTGCTGGTCTCCAGGGCGAGCATCACCTGGAAGAGAGGGTTGCGGGCGAGCGACCGGGCCGGGTTGAGCGCCTCCACCAGGCGCTCGAAGGGCACGTCCTGATGGGCGTAGGCGGAGAGATCGGCTTCCCGGACCCGGCCGAGGAGTTCGCTGAAGGTGGGGTCGCCACCGACGTCCGACCGCAGGACGACCGTGTTGACGAAGAGTCCGGCGAGATCGTCGAGGTCGGCGTGGGCGCGCCCGGCGGTCGCGGTCCCCAGCGGGATGTCGGTGCCCGCGCCCATCCGGGAGAGGAGCACGGCCAGTGCGGCTTGGACGACCATGAACATGGTCGCCTGTCCGTGTCCGGCGATGTCCGCGAGACCGGTGTGGGTGCGGGCGTCGACGCGTACGGGCACTGTGCGGCCTCGGAAGGAGGACGCCGGAGGGCGCGGCCGGTCGGTCGGCAGCGTCAGTTCCTCCGGTGCGCCTTCCAGTGCTTCGCGCCAGAAGCGCAGCTGTGCGCTGATGAGGCTGTCCTCGTCGTCCAGGTCGCCGAGGACTTCACGCTGCCAGAGCGCGTAGTCCGCGTACTGCACCGGCAACGGCTCCCAACCAGGGGACCGGCCTCCGCGCCGGGCGGCGTAAGCGACCCCGAGATCACGGGCCAGCGCACCCATCGACCAACCGTCCACCGCGATGTGATGCGCCACGATCAGCAGAACGAACTCCGAAGGACCGACCACCAACAGCCGCACACGCCACGGCAGATCGGCGCTGACATCGAAGCCGTGGCCCGAGTGGGCCGTGAGGGTCTCGGTGAGTTCGGCCTCAGTGGTCTCCTCGGTCTCCAGCCGGGGGCGGCCCGCCGCACCATGGATGATCTGCTGGCGGGGTGCGCCGTCGGTCTCGGGGAAGACGGTCCGCAGGCTCTCGTGCCGGTCGGCCACATCGCCGAGAGCCGCCTCCAGCGCCGCCACATCCAGCTCACCCGACAGACGCAGGGCCAGCGGCAGGTTGTAGGTCGCGTCCGCGCCGGATTCGGTCTCCTCCAGCCGGTTGAGGAACCACATCCGCTGCTGGGCGTAGGACAGCGGCAGTACGTCGGGGCGTGGCCCCGGCGTCGGTGCGGCAAGGGGTTCGGTCGCGCCGCTGTCGCTGTCCGCGCCTTCGATCAGGCCGGCGAGTGCCGCGACCGTGGCGGCGGCGAAGAGGTCGCGGATGCTGATGTCGGTGTCGAGGACGGAACGTACCCGGGCGATCAACCGCATCGCGAGGAGCGAGTCGCCGCCGAGGTCGAAGAACGAGGTCTCCGCGCCGACCCGGTCCAGGCCGAGCACCTCGGCGAAGAGCCCGCACAGCGTCTCTTCCATCGGGGTCGCCGGTTCCCGGCCGTCCGCGCGCCCGGCGAATTCGGGGGCGGGGAGGGCGGTGCGGTCGAGCTTGCCGTTCGCTGTGATCGGCAGGGTGTCGAGGACGACGATCGCGGCCGGAACCATGAATTCGGGCAGGTGTTCGGCGGCGAATTCGCGCAGGTCGGCACCGAGGCCGGGGTGTGCGTGGCCGGCCGGAATGACATAGCCGACCAGTCGCTTCTCCCCGGGCCGGTCCTCGCGGACGGTCACCGCGGCCTGGCTGACGCTCTCGTGGGCGGCGAGGACGGCCTCGGTCTCGCCGGGTTCGACGCGGAAGCCCCGGATCTTCACCTGGGCGTCGGCGCGGCCCGCGAACATGAGCTGCCCGTCGGCCGTCCAGCGTGCCAGGTCGCCCGTCCGGTACATCCGCCCGCCGAACGGGCAGGCGACGAACCGCTCGGCGGTGAGTACCGGCCGGCCCGCGTATCCCCTGGCCAGTCCCGAGCCTGCGATGTACAGCTCGCCGTTGACGCCCACCGGGACGGGCAGGAGGAATTCGTCGAGGACGTATACGCGGGTGTTGTCCCTGAGCCGGCCGATCGGCACGACCGCCGGGGCCTGGGCGCCGGGTGCCACGGTGTGCGTGGTGGCCAGGACGGTAGCCTCCGTCGGCCCGTACACATTGACGAACGCCAGGTCGGGGGAGGATTCCTGGGCTCTCGCGATCGCTCCGGCGGGGATCACGTCTCCGCCGATCAGCACCTCGGAGAGTCCGGTCAGGGCTTCCGGGGACTCCTCGGCCGTGACGCCGAACAGCCCCGCGGACATGTAGACGGCGGTCAGCCGATGCTGGCTGATCAGCCCGGCGAGGGTCACGGCGTCCACCCGGCCGGGCGGGGCGACCACGACACGGCCGCCGTTCACCAGCGGTACCCACAGCTCGTAGGTCGAGGCGTCGAATGTGTGGGGCGAGTGGACCAGGACCCGGTCGCGGGCGGCCGCGCTCCAGCAGGAGTCGGAGACGAGAGCGGCCACCGCCGAGTGCGGGATCGCGGCTCCCTTCGGCACACCGGTGGAACCCGATGTGTACATCACGTACGCCACGTCGTCGCCGCCGACGGTCACCCCGGGGACTCCGTCGGGGCCCGACAGCAGCTCCGCCGCCGGGACGGCCCGCGCGTTCCGAACACCGACATCCGAACCGGTCTCGGCCTCGATCACGGTCAGGGTGGTGTGTTCGAGGACGACCCCGGCCCTGGCGGCGGGCCAGGACGGGTCCACCGGGACGAATCCCGCGCCCGCCTTCGCGACGCCGAGCAGCACCGCCACCAGGTCCAGGGACCGTTCCAGCACCACTCCGACGAGGTCGCCGCGGCGCACACCACGGGCGATCAGGCCGCAGGCGACCCGGTCGGCGATCCGGTTCAGCTCCGCGTACGACCATTCCCGGCCTCCGCCGACGGCCGCCACCGCGTCCGGCGAGCGGTTCGCCCGCGCCTCGAACAGCTCGACCAGCGAAGTGCCCGGCACCGTACGGCCGGTGTCGTTCCAGTGGTCGACCACAAGGGACCGCTCGGCCTCGTCGAGCACCGCGATACCGCTCAGCGGTGCTTCGGGGTCGGCGGCCATCTGATCCAGTACGGATAGCAGCCGCCCGGCGACGGCCCGTGCGGCATCCTCGTCGAAGGCACTCAGCAGGTGTTCCAGCCGGAAGGTCATGTCGCCCTCGGCCGGGTTCACGATCATGATCAGGGGGAAGTTGGTCGACTCCCTGGCCGTGGAGTCGGTGAGCGTCAGCCCTTCCGTCGGAGGCTGCGCGTCCGGGTCTCCGGGGTAGTTCTCGAAGGCCATGAGGGTGTCGAAGACCGCGCCGGGGCCGGCCAGCCGCTGGATCTCGGTGAGCCCGACGTACTGGTGGTCGAGCAGTGCGGACTGCTCGGCCTGGAGTTCGGTGAGCAGCCCGGCGACGCTCTGGCCGGGGTCGAGCCGTACGCGCACCGGCACGGTGTTGATGAACAGGCCCAGCATCGATTCCATGCCGGGCAGTTCGGCGGGGCGGCCCGCGACGGTCGCGCCGAACACCACGTCGGCGCGGCCCGCGAGCTGACCGACGACTCGTGCCCAGGCGGCCTGCACCACGGTGTTGAGGGTGAGGCCACGGGTCCGGGTCAGTTCGCGGAGCGCGCGCGTCAGTGCCGCTCCGGCCCGGGTGGACACCCGGCCGAAGGGGGCCGACGCGTCGACGGCCGTCCCGGCCGGTGCGACGCGGGTCGGTTCGTCGGCGCCGATGAGGGTCTGCCGCCATGCCTCCCGCGCCTCTTCCCGGTCCTGGCGGGCGAGCCAGTCGAGATAGCCGCGGTACGGGGTCGCCGGGGGCAGGGCCGCCGTGCTGCCCCCGGCCTCGTAGGCCGCCCACAGGTCAGTCATCAGGATGGGCAGTGACCAGCCGTCGAGGACGATGTGGTGCAGGGTGATCAGCATGCGGTGGCGGTCGGGCCCCATCCTCACCAGGAGGATCCTCAGCAGCGGCGGCCGCGCGAGGTCGAACCGGCGGGAGCGCTCCTCGACGCCGAGCCGTTCGGCCTCGGCCGACGCCTCTGCCTCGGCCAGCTCCGAGAGGTCTTCCGCGCGCCAGGGCAGGGTCACCTCTCGGGCGATCACCTGGACCGGCCGGTCCACCCCGGGCAGTTGCCGGAAGCCGGCCCGCAGGCTGGTGTGCCGCGCCACCACGGCCTCCCAGGCGGCGCGCAGGACAGCCGCGTTCAGAGGGCCCGAGAGACCAAGGTCGAACTGCTCCACATAGACGTCGGTGTCGCGCTCGTCGAAGGTCGCGTGGAAGAGGAAGCCTTCCTGGAGCGGGGTCACCGGCAGGATCTCGGCCAGGGCGGGGACCGAGGTCTCCAGCTCCTCGATCTGCCCCTGGTCGAGCGCCACCAGGGGGAAGTCGGACGGCGTACGGCCCCCGGCGCCCGGCCTGGAAGCGTGGTCGACGAGACCGGCCAGCATCGCCGCCCAGCCCTCGACCAGAGCGCGCGCCGCCGGCTCGTCCAGCAGCCGTTCCGGCCGGACGAGGGTCAGTGTGAGCCGAGGCCCTTCGGCGGACTCGTGGACTTCGCCCTCGGCTTCGAGCGCGTGCGACACCGGGAACGCGCCGCCCACTCCGCCGACCGGTCCGCCTTCGGCGGCAGGTGACCAGGGTGTCGCCGACGACTCCTCGGGGGGCGCGGAGAATCGGCCGAGGTAGTTGAAGCCGATCTGCGCGGAGGGCAGCTCGGCGAGTTCGGCGGCGGTGTCCGGGTTGAGGCGGCGCAGGACTCCGTACCCCAGGCCGTCGCCGGGCACCGACCGCAGCTGCTCCTTGACCCGCTTCAGCGCCCGCCCGGCCGCCGGGCCGCCCTCGCGTATCCCGGCGTGGCCATCGGCATCGACAGCGAGCCGTACGGGATGAACGCCGGTGAACCAGCCGACCGTGCGGGACAGATCCGTCGCCGCGTCGAGCGGGACACGGCCGTGGCCCTCCACATCGACCAGGAACCCGCCACCGGTGGGTTCCTGACGGTCGCCGCGCCACTCCTCGACCGCCGCCGCGAGTCCGGTCAGCAGCACCTGCTCGACCCCGGCGTGGAAGACGGCGGGCACGGTGGTCAGCAGAGCGGATGTCACCTCGACGGGCACCTGGACCGACACTCGCCGGACCGAGGCGCTCAGGTCGCGGGCGGGGTCCAGCGGACGAGCGGTGAGCAGCGCGTCCGCGCCCCTGAGGAGTTCGGTCCAGCGGGGCAGTTCCGCGAGGCGTTCCGCGCTGTGGCTCTGGTCCGCCAGTGCGCGGGCCCAGTGCCGGAACGACGTCGGTACGGACTGGAGCGCGGGCGCGCGGCCGGCGGCCGACGCGGTGCAGGCCTCCGCCAGATCGGGCAGCAGTACGCGCAGTGACACCGCGTCCACGACGAGGTGGTTGAGGACGATCAGCAGCCGTCCGGGGGTGGTGGGGCCGAGGTCGAACCAGACGACCTGGAGCATCACACCGGCCGCCGGATCCAACCGGGCCACGGCCGCCCGCGACTCCTCCTCCACCAGCCGCCGGAGATCACCGGCCACCGACCCGTCCACACGCAGGACGAAGGAACCCACCGGAACCGACCCCGGCTCCGGCACCACCAACCGCCCCCCGGACTCCGCACTGAACCGCGCCCGCAGCACATCATGATGATCGACAAGCACACCGACCGCACTCGCCAGAACCCCTGCGTCCAGGCCGGCAGGAGCCACCACCAGCGCCGACTGGACGACCTGGCCCAGATTGTCCGTGCCCACCCGGTCGATCAGCTCACGCATGACCGGGGTCAGCGGCACCTCTCCGACTCCTGGGGCACCGCTCGCCCCCGGTTCGAAGCCGCCCGTGGCGGCCACGGCCGCGAGGTTCGCCGGGGTCCGGTGTTCGAACACCTCGCGGGCCGAGATCGCGAGCCCCGCGCGGCGGGCACCGGACACCAGCAGCATGGAGAGGATGGAGTCGCCGCCGAGTTCAAAGAAGGATTCGTCGGCACCGACGTGCGCGAGTCCGAGCACCTCGGCGAAGAGCCCGCAGAGAGCCTCCTCCACCGGAGTACGCGCCGCACGCCCGCCGGTGGTGCGCCCCGGAGCCGGAAGCGCGGCCCGATCCAGCTTGCTGTTCACCGTCAGCGGCAGAGCCTCCAGCACCACGACCGCCGCCGGAACCATGTACTCCGGCAATCTCGACGCCGCGTACCGCCGGAGCGCCTCCACCTCCACGCCCCGCGCACCCGGCACCACATAAGCCACCAGACGCCTGTCACCCGGCCGGTCCTCACGCACCACCACCGCGACCTGGCCGACACTCTCGTGCGCGGCGAGTACGGACTCCACCTCGCCGGGCTCGACACGGAAACCACGGATCTTCACCTGCTCATCCGCACGCCCCACGAAGGACAGTTGGCCATCGGCGCTCCACCGGACCAGATCTCCGGATCGGTACATCCGGCCACCGAATGGGCTGGCCACAAAGCGCTCGGCCGTCAGATCGGCACGGCCCACATAGCCCCGGGCCAGGCCGTCACCGGCGACATACAGCTCACCCGTCACACCCACCGGAACCGGCCGAAGAAACCCGTCCAGCACGAACACCCGCGTACGGCGCAGCGGACGGCCGATGGAGGGAGCCGGGTCCTCCGGGCCGATCCCGCCGTCGATCCGGCCCGTGGTCGCGATGACCGTGACCTCGGTCGGACCGTACGCATTCCACACCCGCGCACCGGCCACCCACCGGCTCGCCAGCCCCGCGCTCACCCGCTCGGAACCCACCACCCAGTTCCGCACACCAGGCACAGCCGCCGGATCCAGCACCCCCAGCAGAGACGGCACCACACTCGCCACCTCAACACCCGAGGTCCGGATCATCGCCGCCAAAGCCTCCGGCTCCCGCCGCTCCTCACCCGACGCGATCGCCAGCGTCCCACCAGCAGCGAGCGTCACCGCCACATCCAGCACAGCCGCGTCAAAACTGAACGACGCGAACTGAAGCGCCACCACCCCTTCGTCCACACCCAGCGCGGGACGCATCGCCAACGCGAGGTTCGCCACCCCACCCTGCGCGACCGCCACACCCTTCGGACGACCCGTCGAACCCGACGTATAGATCACATACGCCAACTGCTCCGGACCCACACTCACATCGAGCGGCTCGGCTGAACCCGCTTCGATCTCGTCCAGGCGCACAACGGGCGCTTCGATCCCGGGAATCTCCGTCCCGGCAGTACCCAGGACGAGCACCGCGCCGCTGTCGGCGACCATGTACGCGAGACGCTCCGCAGGATGCTCCGGGTCGAGCGGCACATACGCCCCGCCCGCCTTCCACACCGCCAGCAGCGCCACCACCATGTCCACCCCGCGCGGCAGGCACAGACCCACCACCCGCTCCCGACCCACACCCGCATCAACCAAGTACCGGGCCAGACGATTGGCGCGCGCGTCCAGCTCCGCGTACGACAGGGCGTCCGACTCGCACCGCACGGCCACGACCCCGGGCACGCTCGCGACCCGTGCCGCGAACAGGTCCAGGAAGGTGCCCTCGGCCGCAGGCGGCTCGGTGTCGTTCCGCTCCGACACCACCCGCGACCGCTGGGCCTCGTCCAGCACCGCGATCCGGCCGAGTCGGGCGGTCGGGTCGGCGGCGAACTGGGAGAGGACGTGGACCAGGCGGTCGAGGAGGGCTCCGGCGGCGGCGGTGTCGAAGGCCGACAGCCGGTGGTCGAGGCGGAGCCGGAACTCGCCGACCGGGCTGACGTCGAGGGCGAGGGGGTAGGTGGTCGACTCGCGGACCTCGGTCCCGGTGAGCGTCAGTGGCGCGGGAGGGGCGTTCTCGGCCGCGCGATAGTTCTCGAAGGCCATGAGGGTGTCGAAGGCCGCACCGGGGCCCGCGAGACGCTGGATCTCGGTGAGCCCCAGGTGCTGATGGTCCAGGAGCGCCGACTGCTGTGCCTGGAGTTCGGTGAGCAGCCCGGCGACGGTCTGCGCGGGGTCGAGCCGTACGCGCACCGGCACGGTGTTGATGAACAGGCCGAGCATCGATTCCATGCCGGGCAGTTCGGCGGGGCGGCCCGCGACGGTCGCGCCGAACACCACGTCGGCGCGGCCCGCGAGCTGACCGACGACCAGGGCCCACGCGGCCTGCACCACCGTGTTCAGTGTCAGTCCGTGGGTGCGGGCCACATCGCGTACGGCGGAGGCGAACTCCTCGCTCGGCTCGATGACGACGGTGCCCGTGTCAGTGCCTGTGTCAGTGCCTGTGTCAGTGCCCGTATCGGTGTTCGCGTCCTGTGGGACCGGTTCGGTGCCGTGCTCCGGGGGTGCGACGAGCGTGGGCTCGTCCAGCCCGGCGAGCGCCTGCCGCCAGGCGGTTCGCGCGGCGTCCTTGTCCTGGCGGGCGAGCCACGCGAGGTGCTCGCGGTACGGGGTGACTGCGGGCAGACCGGTCGTGTGGCCCCCGGCCTCGTACGCGGTCCACAGCTCGCGCGTCAGGATCGGCAGCGACCAGCCGTCGAGCACTACGTGGTGCAGGGTGATCGCCATGCGGTGGCGGTCGGCTCCGAGCCTGGTCAGGAGTACGCGTACGAGGGGCGGGGCCGCCAGGTCGAACCGGCGGTGCCGGTCCGCGTGCTCCAGGCGCTCCGATTCGGTGCGCGCGGTCTCCGGGGGGAGGTCTGAGAGGTCTTCCTCGCGCCAGGGCAGCGCGGATCGTTCCTCGATCACCTGCACGGGCCGGTCGGCTCCGGCGGGGTATCGGAAGCCGGCCCGCAGGCTCGCGTGCCGGTCGATCAGCGCCTCCCAGGAGGCGCGCAGGGCGGGCAGGTCGAGTGGGCCCTCCAGGCCGATGGCCAGCTGTTCGACGTACACATCGGTGCTCTGCTCGTCGAAGAGCGCGTGGAACAGCAGGCCTTCCTGGAGCGGGGTCACCGGCAGGATCTCGGCCAGGGCGGGGACCGAGGTCTCCAGCTCCTCGATCTGCCCCTGGTCGAGCGCCACCAGGGGGAAGTCGGACGGCGTACGGCCTCCGGCGCCCGGCCGGGAGGCATGGTCGACGAGACCGGCCAGCATCGCCGCCCAGCCCTCGGCCAGGGCGCGCGCGGCCGGCTCGTCCAGCAGCCGTTCCGGCCATGCCAGGCTGAGGAGGAGTTCGGGGCCGTCCGCACGGTCGTGTACGACGCCCTCCGCTTCGAGGGGGTGCATGACGGGTGCCCGGGGGTCGCCGCCCTCCCCGAGCGCGGTTTCCCCGGCCGGCTGCCATTCCTCGTCGTGGGCGGCGAATCGGCCGAGGTAGTTGAAGCCGATCTGTGCGGAGGGCAGCTCGGCGAGTTCGGCAGCGGTGTCGGGGTTGAGATGACGCAGAACGCCATGGCCGAGGCCGTCGCCGGGCACCGACCGCAGCTGCTCCTTGACCCGCTTCAGCGCCCGCCCGGCCGCCGGGCCGCCCTCGCGTATCTCGACACCGCTACCGATTCCGGTTCCGGTTCCGGTTCCGGTTCCGGTTCCGGTTCCGATGTCGAGCCGTACGGGGTGGATACGGGTGAACCAGCCGACCGTGCGGGACAGATCCGTCGCCGCGTCGAGCGGGACGCGCCCGTGGCCCTCCACATCGACCAGGAACCCGCCGCCGGTGGGTTCCTGACGGTCGCCGCGCCACTCCTCGACCGCCGCCGCGAGTCCGGTCAGCAGGACATCGTCGATGCCCGCGTGGAAGACGGCGGGCACGGCGGTCAGCAGAGCTGATGTCACCTCGACGGGCACCCGGACCGACACCCGCCGGACCGAGGCGCCCAGGTCGCGGGCGGGGTCCATGGGGCGTGCCGTCAGCAGGGGGTCCGGGCCCTGGAGGATCTCCGTCCAGCGGGGCAGTTCCGCGAGGCGTTCCGCGCTGTGGCTCTGGTCCGCCAGCCGGCTCATCCAGTGCCGGAACGATGTGGGGACCGGTGCCGGGGCGGGGGTCCGTCCGGCTGTCAGTTCGGTGTGGGCGTGAGCGAGGTCGGCGAGGAGTACCCGCCATGAGACGCCGTCCACGACGAGGTGGTTGAGGACGATCAGCAGCCGTCCGGGGGTGGTGGGGCCGAGGTCGAACCAGACGACCTGGAGCATCACACCGGCCGCCGGATCCAACCGGGCCACGGCCGCCCGCGACTCCTCCTCCACCAGCCGCCGGAGATCACCGGCCACCGACCCGTCCACACGCAGGACGAAGGAACCCACCGGAACCGACCCCGGCTCCGGCACCACCAACCGCCCCCCGGACTCCGCACTGAACCGCGCCCGCAGCACATCATGATGATCGACAAGCACACCGACCGCACTCGCCAGAACCTCTGCGTCCAGGCCGACAGGAGCCACCACCAGCGCCGACTGATAGACCTCGGAGAGGCCGTCGGGGTGGGAGCGGCTGAGGAGTTCGCGCATCACCGGAGTGAGCGGGATCGGGCCGGTTCCTTCGGCGGTCTCACCTGGGAGGGGTTCGGCGGCGAGGCGGGTGGCCACGGTGGCCAGCGCGGCCGCGGTGCGGTGTTCGAACACAGCTTGGGTGGTGATCACCAGGCCCGCCCGGCGCGCGCCCGAGACCACCATCATGGAGAGGATGGAGTCGCCGCCGAGTTCAAAGAAGGATTCGTCGGCACCGACGTGCGCGAGTCCGAGCACCTCGGCGAAGAGCCCGCAGAGAGCCTCCTCCACCGGAGTACGCGCCGCACGCCCGCCGGTGGTGCGCCCCGGAGCCGGAAGCGCGGCCCGATCCAGCTTGCTGTTCACCGTCAGCGGCAGAGCCTCCAGCACCACGACCGCCGCCGGAACCATGTACTCCGGCAGCCGCGAGGCCGCGTACCGCCGGAGCGCCTCGATGTCGATGCTGTCAGCGGTCGTGGGTACGGCATAGGCGACCAGACGCTTGTCACCCGGCCGGTCCTCACGCACGACCACCGCGACCTGCCCCACACCCTCGAACCCCGCGAGGACCGATTCGACCTCCCCCGGCTCGACACGGAAGCCACGGATCTTCACCTGCTCGTCCGCACGCCCCACGAACGACAACTGGCCGTCTTCCGACCACTGCGCCAAGTCCCCCGTCCGGTACATCCGGTCACCGAACTCAAAGGGGCTGGCCACAAAGCGCTCGGCCGTCAGATCCGCCCGGCCCACATAACCTCGGGCCAAACCGTCGCCCGATACGTACAGCTCACCCGTCACACCCACCGGAACCGGCCGCAGAAACCCGTCCAGCACGAACACCCGCGTACGGCGCAGCGGACGGCCGATGGAGGGAGCCGGATCCTCCGGGCCGATCTCGCCGTCGATCCGGCCCGTGGTCGCGATGACCGTGACCTCGGTCGGACCGTACGCGTTCCACACCCGCGAGCCGGTGACCCAGCGGCTCGCCAGCCCCGCGCTCACCCGCTCGGAACCCACCACCCAGTTCCGCACACCAGGCACCGCCGCCGGATCCAGCACACCGAGAAGTGAGGGGACGACGCTCGCGACCTCGACACCGGAGGTGCGGATCATCGCCGCCAAAGCCTCGGGCTCCCGCCGCTCCTCGCTCGACGCGATCGCGAGCGTTCCGCCAGCGGCCAGCGTCACCGCGACATCCAGCACAGCCGCGTCGAAACTGAAGGACGCGAACTGAAGCGCCACCACCCCTTCGTCCACACCCAGCGCGGGACGCATCGCCAACGCGAGGTTCGCCACCCCACCGTGCGCGACCGCCACACCCTTCGGGCGACCCGTCGAACCCGACGTATAGATCACGTACGCCAACTGCTCCGGACCCACACTCACATCGAGCGGCTCGGCGGCGACCGAATCCGTCTCGATCTCTTCCAGCGGGAGTACGGGCGTACCGGTGTCCGGAACCTCGACACCCGCCGTGGTCAGCACCGCTACCGCGCCGCTGTCGGCGATCATGTACGCGAGACGCTCCGCCGGGTGCTCCGGGTCGAGCGGCACATACGCCCCGCCCGCCTTCCACACCGCCAGCAGCGCCACCACCATGTCCACCCCGCGCGGCAGGCACAGACCCACCACCCGCTCCCGACCCACACCCGCGCCAACCAGCACCCGGGCCAGACGATTCGACCGTACGTCCAGCTCCGCGTACGACAGGGCGTCCGACTCGCACCGCACGGCCACGACCCCGGGCACGCTCGCGACCCGTGCCCTCAGAAGGTCGAGGAAAGTGTCCGGGTGGGTGCCGGAGAGAGGTGAACGGTGAGAATCAGGCATTCCAACGGTCCCCAACTGGCTCGATGGCGGATGTCCCTCTGCGCTGCGGGCTCGCGCCCGCCGCTGGTTCATGGGCCGACCGGCCGGCCGGAGGGGTCCGGTCGGCCCGTCGGCCCGTCCGTGTTCGGTGTGGCTCAGCCCGGGGGCGGGCCGCCCGGGAAGGCTCCGGGGCCAGGGCCGTGACCGGGGCCGGGGCCTCCGGGGTGGAAGCCGGGGCCCGGCATGCCCGGGTAGGGGCCGGGGGGCGGCGGGCCGCCGGCGTACGGGCCCGGCGGCGGACCGCCGGGGAAGGCGCCATGGGGGCCGACGTGCTCGGGGATCCGGTGCGGTGCCGGTGCGTCGCCGTTGGCCGACGGGGTGCCCTGGCCGGCGAACTGGGTGCGGTGGAGTTCCGCGTACAGCCCGTCCTGTGCCAGCAGCTCGTCGTGCGTACCGCGCTCCTGGACCCGCCCCCGGTCGATGACGAGTATCTGATCCGCCTCGCGGATGGTGGAGAGCCGGTGAGCGATCACCAGTGAGGTCCGCCCGGCGAGCGCGGTCTTGAGCGCGCGCTGGAGGGCGGCCTCGGACTCCGAGTCGAGATGCGCCGTGGCCTCGTCCAGGACCACGATCGGCGGTGCCTTGAGCAGCAGTCGCGCCATCGCGATGCGCTGCTTCTCACCGCCGGAGAGCCGGTATCCGCGGTCGCCGACGACGGTGTCGAGGCCGTCGGGGAGCGATTCGATCAGCTGCCAGATCTGCGCCGCCCTGCACGCCTCCATCAGCTCCTGCTCCGTGGCCTCGGGCTTCGCGTAGACGAGGTTTCCCCGGATGGTGGTGTGGAAGAGGTGCGCGTCCTGGGTGACCATGCCGATGGAGGTGCGCAGCGATTCCAGGGTGAGGTCGCGGACGTCGTGGCCGCCGATGCTGACGGTTCCCTCGACCGCGTCGTACAGCCGGGGCACGAGCTGGGTGATGGTGGTCTTGCCCGCGCCGGAGGGGCCGACGAGGGCGGTGAGCTTCCCGGCCGGGACAGTGAAGCTGAGGTCGCGCAGGGTCCACTCGGTTCCGGTGCGCTCCTGCGTGGGCAGGGCGATGGATTCGAGGGAGGCGAGCGATACGTCGGCGGCCTTCGGGTAGCGGAACGATACTGCGCTGAACTCGACGGCGGGAGCGGTGCCGTTGTCCGCGCCGATGGCCGGCAGGGGTACGGCTCCGGGCTTCTCCGCGATGAGCGGTTTGAGGTCGAGCACCTCGAAGAGACGGTCGAAGCTGACGAGCGCGGACATGACGTCGGCCTGTGCGCTGGAGAGCTGGTTGACCGGTGTCAGCAGCCGGGTGACCAGGGTGGCCAGTGCGACGAGGGTACCGATCTGGAAGGCGTCACGGATGACGAGGGCGCCGCCCAGTCCGTACACGGTGGCGAGGGCCAGGGAGCCGAGGAGCAGCATGGAGATGGGGAGCATCTTCATATAGACCGAGGTCTGGACTCCGAGGTCGCGGCCGCGGCCTGCCATGCGTGCGAAGAGGCCGGTCTCGTTGTCGGGCCGGCCGTAGAGCTTGGCGAGGAGTGCTCCGGTGACATTGAAGCGCTCGTTCATCAGGGAGCCGATTTCGGCGTTGACTCCCATGTGCTGTCTCATCACGCGCTGGAGGCGGCGGCCGACGACCCTGCCGGGCAGGACGAAGAGCGGCAGCAGTACCAGGGAGACGAGGGAGACGGTCCAGGACAGATAGAACATGGCGATCAGCACGAACAGGACGGTCAGACCGGCGGAGACGACGGTGGAGAGCAGGGCGGTGATCGCCTGCTGTGCGCCGATGACGTCATTGTTGAGCCGGCTGACCAGGGCGCCGGTCTGGGCGCGGGTGAAGAAGGCGAGCGGTTGTCGCTGGACGTGGTCGAAGACTTTGGTGCGCAGATCGTAGATGAGCCCTTCGCCGACTCGTCCTGACAGCCATGCCTCGGCGAACCCGACGAATGAGTGTGCCAGTGCGAGACCGGCGACGGCTATGGCGATCCAGACGACGACTTCGGTATTGCGTACGGCGATACCGTTGTCAATGAGGTACTTGAACAGCACCGGTGTCGCGACCGTGATGGCCGCGTTGAGTGCGGCGATGCCCAGGAGAAAAGCGATGCTGAGCCGGTAGGGCCGGGCGTACGGAAGAATTCGCTTGGTCGTGCCGGGGGTGACCTGTCGTTTGGACATGGGTCCGTCCGGCCCGGGGCCGCCCATCATCGGCCCTGGGCCGCCGATTAGCGCCACTGCTGCCTCCTCTGTTTCGTTTTCGATGTAGGGAGGGCTTCGCTAGCCGTTCGCCCGGGCCTTGTTCATCTCGTCGATGAGGCTCTTCGGGCGCATGTCGGTCCAGGTCTCGTTGATGTACGAGAGGCAGGCCTTGCGGGTGTCCTCGCCGAAGGTGACCTTCCAGCCGGCGGGAACGTCGGCGAAGGCCGGCCAGAGCGAATGCTGGTTTTCCTCGTTCACCAGGACGAGGAAGGTGCCGTTTTCATCGTCGAACGGGTTGGCCATAACCACTCCCATCAATTGTCGTTGGTGGAACGAGCTTCACGTTAGCGGGGTGGGTGTGGGCGGGCAACGTCGGTCATCTTCGTTAGTGTCCAACCATGAATTTCTGACACTTGGACAGTGGTTGACAGATTTCTCGGATTAATTCGCGGGAATGGCCGGCGGGTGGTCGCCCGGGGTGGGCGGGGGCCGTCGGGGACAGGGGCCGGACGAAACCCTGCGGAAACCGTGAGCGGGGGATCCTGGGGGTACTTGTCAAGGTGTTCGTGTCCGGCGCGGCGGTGTGGTAGTGCTCTGACCGGGCGGTCGCCGCAGCCGGGTGTGCGGCCGTTTTCGGAAGTGGACCCACCGCGTCGGCCGGTGGTCCGAGGTACTGGGAATCGAGGGGGTTCAGGTGCGGGTGCTCGTGGTGGAGGACGACGAGGAGATGGCGCAGACGGTGGCCGTCGGTCTGCGTCGGGCGCAGATGACGGTGGATGTGACGTTCGACGGTGAGGAGGGGTTGGAGCACGCCCTTTTCACCGACTACGACGTCATCGTCCTGGACCGGGATTTACCGGGGATGCACGGCGACGAGGTGTGCGCGGAGCTGATCGCCTCCGGGTGTCGCAGCCGGGTGCTGATGCTGACGGCGGCGGCGACGGCGGAGGATCTGGTCGACGGGCTGAGCCTGGGGGCCGATGACTATCTGGCGAAGCCGTTCGACTTCCCGGTGCTGATCGCCCGGATCGGCGCGCTGGCGCGCCGGGCGCATCCGCTGGTGCCTCCGGTGGTGCGCCACGGGGATCTGATGGTGGACACGGCGCGGCGCAGGGCGAGCCGGGGCGGTCGTCCGCTGGATCTGGCGCCCAAGGAGTTCGGGGTGCTGGAGCTGCTGCTGGCGTCCAAGGGGCGGGCGGTGTCCGCGGAGGAGCTGTTGGAGCGGGTGTGGGACGAGGCGGCGGACCCGTTCACCAGCGCGGTGAAGATCACTGTGAGCAGATTGCGGGCCAAGCTGGGGGATCCCCCGGTCATCGAGACCGTGGCCAAGCGCGGATACCGGATCTGAGGATGCCCATGTCTGTGACGGACCGTCTCTCCGGCCGCGCGTTCCGGTCGGGAGGCTCGCGGCGCAGTGTGCGGCTGCGGCTGACGCTGCTGTACGGGGGGTTGTTCCTGGTCTCCGGGGCGGCGCTCTTGGCGATCATGCTCATTCTCGTCAACAACAGTGTGAAGGACAGCTGGCGGGACAAGCTGGGGCCGAGTGACGATCCGTTGCAGCCGCTGCCGGGGCTGACGGAGCCCGCGCCGACGCGGCAGCCGGGGCAGGTGACCCCGCAGCCGAGTCCGGTGGACAGCAAGGACAATCTGATGAACGAGCTGCTGACCCAGTCGGGGATCGCGCTCGCCATCATGCTGGTGGTCTCGATCGCGCTGGGCTGGATCGTGGCGGGCCGGATACTGCGTCCGCTGCGGACGATCACGGCGGCGGCGCAGGCGATCTCGGCGACGAGTCTGCATCAGCGGCTGGCGCTCGACGGGCCCGGGGACGAGCTGAAGGAGCTGGGCGACACCTTCGACAGTCTGCTGAGCCGGCTGGAGACGTCGTTCGAGGCGCAGCGGCGGTTCGTGGCGAACGCGTCGCACGAGTTGCGTACGCCGCTGGCGAGACAGCGGGCTCTGGGGCAGGTGGCCCTGGCGGATCCGGATGCGACGGTGGAGTCGCTGCGGGCGGCGCACGAACGGATCCTGGTGACGGGCACGCAGCAGGAGCGGCTGATCGAGGCGCTGCTGACGCTGGCGCGGAGTCAGGGCGGTATCGATGTGCGGGAGCCGTTCGATCTGGCGCGGCTGACGCGTGAGGTGATCGATTCCCGGGAGGCGGACGCGCTCCATCGGACGGTGGTGTTTCTGCCGTCGATCGCGCCGGCGGTCGCGGCGGGGCATCGGAATCTGGCGGAGCGGCTGGTGACAAATCTGGTGGACAACGCGCTGCGGCACAACACGCGGGGCGGCCGGGTGGATGTGACGACGGGGACGGTGGGCGGCCGGGCGACGCTGACGGTGACGAATACCGGTCCGGTGGTCCCGTCGGACGAGATCGGCCGGCTGTTCCAGCCTTTTCAGCGGCTGGACGCGACGCGGGTGGCGCGTACGGAGGGGCTCGGTCTCGGTCTGTCGATCGTGCAGGCGATCGCTCAGGCGCATGATGCGACGGTGACCACGCGGGCGCGGCCGGAGGGCGGGCTGACGATTGTGGTGTCGTTTCCGGCGACGGGTGATCGGCCGGTTGTGGTGCGGTCCGATCCGGAGCGGGTCGGTGGAGTCAGTGGAGTCAGCGGGGTCAGCGGGGTCAGCGGGCGAAGAAGTCGGTGATGGCGGTGTTCACGGCGGTGGGCTTCTCCAGGTAGCCGTAGTGGCCGCAGCCGGATATCTCGGTGTAGCGCGCGCCGGGGATGCTGTCGGCGACCTCGCGGGAGAGGTGGGGTCGTACGACGAGGTCGTCGCTGAAGGCGATGACGAGACAGGGGCGGTCGATGCGCCGGTAGGCGGGGAGCCGGTTGGGGATGACGTTCAGGCCGAGCTGGCCGCGGGCCGATGAGATGTCGACGGGGGACATTTCGAGGACGGCCAGCCAGTCCTGGAGTTTGGCCTCGTCGTTGAGGGTCTGGGGGGAGAGGTTCTGGAGGGCGTGGATGTAGGCGGCGTAGCGGGGTGGGATCTTGACTCCGCTGTCGGCGAGTTCGATGTCGCCCGCGGACATGCCGGCGAGGAGGGCGTCGGTGCGTCCGCTGGTGGCGATCAGCACGGCCTGGTGGACGAGTTCGGGCCGGGCGAGCAGGAGTTCCTGGACGATGATTCCGCCCATGGAGGTGCCGACGACGCGGCAGGGACCCTTGCCCAGGTGTTCGATGAGGGCGGCGATGTCGGCGACCATGTCGGCGAGGGTGAAGCTTCGGGGGACGTCGGTCGGCGGGATGCCGCGGTTGTCGACGGTGATGGCCTGGTAGCCCGCTCTGCGCAGGGCGGGGACCTGGTGGGTGCGCCAGACGCGTCCGGGGGCGCCGGTTCCGGTGACCATGACGACGGGTTGGCCGGAGCCGTAGGTGTCGTAGCTGAGGTTGATCCCGTTGATGCGTGCGATCGGCATCGGTGTGTTGTCCTTGTCTCTCTTCGTTCTCGCTCTTCGTCCCGCTCCGGGTCTCGCCTCTTCGTCCAACCGTCCGGTACCGGCGCTTGGACACCGGAGGGCCGGGACCGTCGCCCTGTGGGGTGGCGGCGGGCCCGGCCGGTGTGGTCGGCGGCCGGTCCGGCTGCCGCTCAGGGGGTGGTCGCTCCGAAGTGGCCGACTTTGTGGATGACGTCCTCGCCGTAGATCCGCAGGGCTTGCTGGAGGGCGAATTCGGCGAGGTAGGCGCGGAAGGCGTCGGCGGGTTCCTCCGCGAGGTTGAGCATGCGCCGGTTGGTGACGACCGCTTCGCCGTCGAGGCGGTGAAGGGCGCGTTCGATCGCGTCGTCCATGTCGTGGGGTTCGGCGACCTCGTCGACCAGGAGTCGCGCGTCCGGTTCGGCGGCCCGGATCCTGCGTCCCTGGAGGATGATCTGCCGGGACGCGCGGGGGCCGGTGAAGCGGCTGAGACGGAAGTTGGAGACTCCGGGGATGATTCCCTCCTTCGCCGCCGGGAGGCTGAGATAGGAGTCGGCGGCGGCGATGACATGGTCGAAGACCAGGAGGAGTTGCGCGCCGCCGCCGATGGCGAAGCCGTCGACGGCGGCGACCCAGGGTTTCTCGATGTGCGGAGAGTGCCAGCGGCCCGGGTCGTCGACGCGTACGCCCCGGACGATTTTGTGGATGTAGCCGAGTTCGCGGCGGAGCAGGAAGTCCACCAGGGAGATGTCGCCGGAGCTGAGGTTCTTGAGGTTGATGCCGGCGCTGAAGACGCGTTTGCCCCGGTGGCGGGGGTGGCTCATCTCTCCGCCGCGCAGGAGTGCGACACGGACCGCCGGATCGAGGAGCGCCAGGTCGACGGCGGTCTCCATGTCGTCGACCTGCTGGTCGTCCTCGGCGTTGAGGCAGTCGTCGCGGCACATGGTGAGCCGGGCGACGCCGTCGTGGCGTTCGATCCGTACGGCTTCCAGCTCGACGGAGCCGGTACGGGTGAACTCGGGCAGCAGGCGCAGCGCGCGCGGGGTGGGCCGGAGCATGGAGTCGATGAGGTGCGGGCCCGCGGTGGGCGATCTCAGCACGGCTCTGAGGAAGATGCCCTGGTCGATCTCGTGGCCCTCTTTGTCGGCCTGGGTTCTGCGGCGCTCCTCGGCGAGCCGTTCGGCGGAGGGCAGCAGGCCGGGGAAGGCGGTGGCGGCGGCCGCGACGAGTTCGTCCAGCCGCAGGGGGACGGTGCGTCCCCCGGTGAGCCGGTCGTACACGGCGTCGGCGTGGGCGTCGAGATAGCGGACGCGCAGGGCGCGGGCGGCGTCCTTGGCGGCGGCGGCCACGGCGCGCTGTTCGAGGGTGCGGTCGCCGGGCCCGGGCAGTGCGGCCACCAGGTCGTCGGCGTGCCGGACGGCTTCGGTGAGGTTCGGCCACAGCGCCGGGGCGGCCGAGTGTTCGGGCAGGGTCGTCGTCATAGGGCCGCCTCGGCGGAGACGCGGCGCAGGGCTCGGTCGCAGGCGGCGAGATGGGGGCCGATGGCGTCCTCGAAGCTGGTCGTCGTGGCGTCGAAGAGGAGCTGGCGGCGGATGGCGAGCTCTTTGCCGGGCAGCCCGGCGACGGCGCGGACGGTGGCGGCGAGGGCGCTCGCCGGGTCGTCGGTCACCTCGTCGGCGATGCCCAGGGCCGCGGCCTCGGCGGCGGGTATCGGCCGGCCGAGGAGGAGGGCGCGGCGGACCGCGGCGACGCCGGCCTGCTGGACGAGCCGGTAGGCGGCCATGCCCGGCCAGGTGGCCTCGCCGTCGGAGACGAGCAGCAGCCGGGTGCCGGTGGCGGCGATCCGGAAGTCGGTCGCCAGGAAGGCGTCGAGCGCGGTGCCTCCGCAGTCCCCGGAGGCGACGGCGACGGTGGGGGTGGGCAGCCGTTCCAGCCGGCGCAGGGTGCGCTCCCACTTGGTGACCGCGGCCACGCTCAGGCCGGTGGTCCAGCCCTCGGTGGGCGTGCCTTCGACGTGCAGGGTGACGGCCGCCGGGCCCGTGTGGTCCTCGGCCTGGTCGCAGAGGGCCGCGAGGGCCTTGACCGACTCGGCCGTCAACGGAGCGGATCCGTCGATCTTGAGTGTGAACATGTTCGCTGTCTCCCCCGTGGTCACCATCGGACCAGCGCCGTTTCGATCGTGGATCCCGGTCCCATCGTCATGAGGACGCCGTGGTCGCCGGGTGCGGTGACTTGTTCGTCGAGGAGCCTTTCGTACGAGAAGAGGAAGGAGCCGCTCGACACATTGCCGTAGTCGCGCAGTACGCCGACGGTGTGGCGCAGGTCGTGGCGGGTGAGTCCGAGGTTGACGATGACCGCGTCGATGACCTTCTTGCCGCCGGAGTGGACCAGCCAGTGCTTGATGTCGCTGCGGCGCAGTCCCGTTCCCGCCAGCAGCCGGTCGACGGTGAGTTCGGCGTGCGCTCCGACGACGTAGGGGATCTGCGGGTCGAGGAAGAAGCTGAACCGGCCCTGGGTCCTGTCCCAGTCGTAGCGCATGGCGTCGGCGGCCTCGGGGATGATGGTGCTCGCGAATTTGAGGACGCGGGGCCCCTCCTGGGCGGCGGGGGACTCCTCGCCGCCGGCGATGAGGGCGACCGCTCCGGAGCCGTCGCCGAAGAGGCTGTTGACGACCGCGGTGCGCATGGTGGAGTCCATGGCGTAGGCGGCGGAGCAGGCTTCCGAGCAGAGTACGACGGCGAGTTCACCGGGGTGGGCGGCGGCCCAGCCGCTCACGACGCCGAGGGCGTTGAGGCCCGCGTTGCAGCCCATGCCGACGATGTCGGAGCGGCTGCAGTGCCGGTCTATGCCCAGTTCCCGGATGAGCAGCGCGCTGAGGCCGGGGGTGAGGAAGCCGGTGGAGGTGACACAGCACAGATGGCGCAGGTCGGAGAGTTCGGCTCCGGCTCGTTTGAGGCAGGTGCGCAGTGCTTCCGCGCCCATCTCGATGGCGAGCGCCTTGTGTTTGTCGAGGAGGTCGCCCTGCGGTTCGGGCTGCCGGACGCCGTGGGCGTCCTCGGCGGGCAGGGTGAGGTGGCGACGGTCGATGGCGCTGTTGAGGAAGACGCCTCGGATCTTCGGGTCGTCGATGTGGAAGGCGTCGAGGACCTCCCGCTGGGTGTAGGAGGTCGCGGTCGCGGAGGTGCCGACTCCGACGATCCTGGGCGCGAGCGGCAGGTACGGTCCGGTGGCCGTCGCCGTGCGGAGGGCCCGCTGATTCTCCGTGTCGTCCGTGTTCTCGGTGCGGTCGCTGCTGCCGGTGCTGTCGTCTGTGTCCGCACCCGGTATCGCCGGCTGCTCGATGCTGATGGTCAACGGAACGTCCACCCCCACATGCGCGGTTTGCTCCGCGCTCGCTGTGTGTTTCCTGTGCCGGTCACTCTCTTCGTCCTTCTCGTACGAGGTGATGGGAATGCGGCGGCCGGTCTACGGCTGGGGCGTCGCGCTCTGCGCCTCGATGAAGCGGGCGAGGCGCGCGGTGCCCTCTTTGATCTCTTCAGGGGTCAGATAGCTGGTGGAGAGCCTCAGCGTGTGATCGCCGCCGCCCTGTGGATAGAAATAGGACATGGGTGTCCAGATGACGCCGAATTCCTGGGCGGAGCGGGTGAGTGCCTCGCTGTCGGCCGGGAAGGGCACATGGACGGTGAGGAAGAAGCCGCCGGTGGGCTCGTTCCAGCGGACGCCCAGGGCGGTCCGCCGCTCCGGGGGCAGGCTCAGCTCCAGGTGCCGCAGGGTGGTGCGCAGCGCGTCGCCGTAGTACGCGGCGGCTTCGGCGTTGCGTTCGGAGATCCGGCCCCGGGCGGCGAGGAGGGCCCCGGCGACGGCTGCCTGGCTCAGGGACGAGGTGTTCACCGTGACCATGCTCTTGATCTTGGCGAGTTCGTCGGCGAGGAGGCCGGTGCCGCCCCGGTCGTCGACGACCACCTGGTCGGCGACGGCGAAGCCGACGCGCGCGCCGGGGAAGATGGTCTTGGAGAAGGAGCCGAGATGGACCACTCTGCGGGCGTGGTCCAGGGATTTGAGGGTGGGCAGCCGGGTGCCGGGGCTGACCATCCGGTAGGGGCTGTCCTCCAGGATGAGGATGTCGTGGCGGGCGGCCGTCTCCAGCAGCTCGGCGCGGGCCCGCGCGCTCATGGTGGTGCCCGTGGGGTTGGAGTGGTCGGGTACGACGTAGAAGGCGCGGGGGCGTCGCCCTTGTGCCTTCTCCCGCCGGATCGCCGCGTCGAGGTCGGCGGCGGCCGGGCCGTCCTCGCGGGCTTCGACGGCGGTCAGTTCGATGTCGAGGAGGCGGGCCGCGCCGGTGATTCCGACATAGCAGGGGCTGGAGACGAGGAGGACGTCGTCGGGTCCGGCGATGAGGGCGCGGAGCACCAGCAGCATCGCCTCCTGCGCGCCGACGGTGACCACGATGGACTCCGGCGGTACGTCGATGTTCTCGTCCTCGCGGAGCGAGTCGGCGATGATCTCGCGGATCTGGCCGGCGGTGGGGCCGTACTGGTACATGGCGGTGCGGATGGCCCGGGGCGAGCCGCCCTGTTCGGCGAGGTGGGCGAGGTAGGTGCGGACGTGGGTGATGATCTCCTCGGTGTCGAAGAAGCCGTCGTAGGGGCGGCCGGGGGCGAAGGAGATCGCGTCGGGGTAGCGCTGGGTGACCTCGTTGAGGAAGTTCATCGTGTCGAGCACGGGGTCGGAGACGCTGCCGTGCAGTTCGCTCCTGCGCAGATCGCCGGGCGGGCCGGCGGGGGCGGCGGCGGGCTCCCCGGCCGCCGGCCGCCGGAGGGCCCGGCCGGGGATTTCGCGGTTCTCCTCCCGGCCTTGTTCTTCCGGGGCGAGGAATTCCGCCGGCACAGCGTCCAGACCTTCCCGCGCCGGGCGCGCATAGTCGTCGAGGCTGCGTCCGGCCATGGATTTCCCCCAGGCAATCAAGGAATTTCGGCGAATGGATTACCGGCCGTCAGGATCACATGGGTGTTACTGGACCGCCAGCATCGTCCAACCGACGGGAGTGGTCACTTGGACACGCCGAAGCCGTCGGGCTTCATCGCATGGACGCGTTTCCTTTTTATCCGCCATTCGGGAAGCATGGGAGGTCGTTGAAGGCGAGGAGTTCCACAGGCAGCCCGGAACGGCTCCTGACCTTTAACTTGCGATAAATCTTGGTGAGATGCTGCTCGACCGTGCTGACCGTAATGAAGAGCTGGATCGCGATCTCCCGATTGGTGCAGCCGGCGGCGGCGAGGGAGCCGACACGCCGTTCGGCGTCGGTCAGTTCGGCGAGCTGCGGGGGCACGGCCTTTTCGTCGTCGGTGCCGCCGCCGGCGTTCCGCACGCTGTACGGGGCCGGGGGTCTGGTGCGGCCGGGGTTCTCCGCCGGGGGGATGTCGTGGGCGAAG
The DNA here is from genome assembly GCF_014651115.1 of Streptomyces inusitatus. Classification (GTDB taxonomy): domain Bacteria; phylum Actinomycetota; class Actinomycetes; order Streptomycetales; family Streptomycetaceae; genus Streptomyces; species Streptomyces amakusaensis. Next base: position 26,568 of record NZ_BMWG01000034.1, read on the forward strand.
TCGAATCTGCGCCGGCCGGGCGCGGGGAACTTCCCGGCGGTGCGGGCGTCGAGCCCCTCGCGGGCGGCGCCCGGGCGGTCGGGCACGGTCGCGGCCGCCAGATCGCTCTGCGCGCGGCGGAGCTCGAACTGGTCGCCGCAGTCGGCGAGGATCCGGATGGCCTCGGTGAGCAGCGACTGCCGGTCGGGGGCCGCGCTGATCGCCGCGAGGCGGCGCAGGGCGATGCCCCGGTGGCGGCTGCGCCCGTCGCCGAGGAGGGAGATCTGTTCCTCCAGCAGGGTCCGGGCGCGGCCCGCCTGCCGCATGGCGACGAGGGCGGCGACGGCGTCCTTGCGCCAGTCGGCGAGTTCGGGCGAGTCGGCCCCCCACTGCCTCATCAGTTCGCCGCAGGACTGGAAGTTGGTGAGCGCGGTGTGCGGGCGGCCCATGGCCAGGTGGTATCGGCCCAGCGCCTGGAGGTAGGGCAGGGCGAAGGGGGTGTCGAACATGACCGGCGGGACGGCGGTGTTGAGGTAGGGCATCACGGCGTCGAAGTCACGCCGCTCGGTGGCGGCGCGGATGGCGAGCGCCAGCGGGAGGCCGACGGCGACGCCCCAGGCGGCCGAGGTGATCTGTTCCAGGGCGGTGCGCGCGGACTCGCCCGCGGCCGCGGCGTCCCCGCCGCGCAGCGCGGCGGCCGATCTGATGGTCTCGAACATCGCCCGGCGCATGGGCACATGCCGTATCCACGGCTCTCGCAGCAGCCGGTCGGACCATCGCACCGCCTCTTCGGGGCGGCTGGTCTGGATCAGGAAGAGGAGTGCGAAGAGCGCGGGGGTGAGGGGGCTGTCGGCGTCGGTGCGGTGCAGGACGTGGTCGGCCCCCTGGAATTCCTCGCCGTCGCCGACGAGGGTCGCCGTGACGTTCAGCAGGGTCATGAGGGAGATCGGATGGGTTGCCGCGGAGGGGCCCTCGGGGCCGGCCGTGGTTCTGGTGTCCTTGGCCAGGCCCGGGTTGACGAAGGAGAGCCAGAGCCGGCCGATCCTCACATCGACCGGGGCGGCTGTCCGCTTCGGCCCGCCGCCCCCGGTACCGCCCCCGGTACCGCCCCCGGCCCCGGTCTGGCCGGATTCGCTTTCGACGATGTCGAGGAGTGTCTCGGCCTGGGCGAAGTCGCCGCGCCACATGAGGTGTCTGACGGGGACCATGGCTTCGCCGCCGGTGAGCGCCCCGGTGGTGACGAGATGGCTGAGCCGGGGCAGATAGCGGGCGGCCTTCACCGGGTCGACGAGCCATTGGGCGTCGGCGAGCGCGGCGGCGACGCCCGCTTCCTGCGCGGCGTCCTCGCAGATCCCCGACGCGTGGCGCAGATAGTCGACGGACTGGGTGATCTCGCCCAGGTGGATCGCCTCGCGGGCCGCCTCGCGGAGGATGCCGACGCGCCAGGACGCCTTGACCGGGTCATGGGTGGCCATGAGCTGTTCGGCGACGGCCCGCGCGGACGCGCCGCTGGCGTGGAGGAGTTCGGCGGCCCGGCCGTGCAGAAGGGGCAGCCGGTCGGGGGTGATGCCGTCGAGGACGGCCTGGCGTGCCCGCTCGTGCCGGAACCGGAGGTCGAGCAGGAGTCCGGCCGCGTTGAGATCGGCGAGGCAGCGGCGTACGGAGGTGGCGTCGACGCCGAGGAAGTCGCCGACCAGGGAGGGGGACGCGGAGTCCCCGAGGACGGCCAGCGCGCGGGCCGCGGCGAGCATCGAGGGTTCGCCGCGGTGGAGGCAGCGCAGGAAGGCGTGGCGGAAGGACTCCCCCGGTTCGGGGTTGACCCGGGCCGGCGCGCCGTCGGCGGCGAGCTGGTCCTCGATCAGATGGTCCTCGACGAGGGCGTTGAGGAGGAGCGGATTGCCTCCGCTGATGTCGGACCAGGCCTCGGCGGAGCGGGGGGAGCGTACGGCGCCCAGTCGCCGGGTGAGCTGGTCGGCGGTGCCGCTGAGGGTCAGGGGGGCCAGCCGGACGCGGTGGCAGTAGGGCAGATGGAGTGTCTCGGCGTGGAGGGCGGCGAGTTCCCTCTCGTGGCAGGAACTCTCGTTCATGATGATGAGGACGGCGGAGGAATCGATCCGCCGGATGAGATAGCGCAGGCACTGGAGCGAGGGTTCGTCGGCGAAGTGGACGTCGTCGACGCCGAGGACGAGCGGCCCCCGTTCGGCGAGTTCGCAGATGGTGCGGCTGACGCGCTGGAGGAGGCCCAGCGGGATCCTGGGCGTTCTGGGGTGGTCGCCCGCGGAGACGGTGACGCCGATCTCTTCGGCGGCGAGCGGGTCCGCGGTCATTCCGGCGGCTCGTATGGCGTTCACCAGCTGGTCGATGAGGCCGTAGAGGTGGAGCCGTTCGCTGGTGGCCGCGGTCAGCGACAGGAACAGGCCGCCCTCTTCCTTCACCCGGCCGGCGAAGGCCTGGAGCAGGGCGGTCTTCCCGCAGCCGACGGGCCCGTTCGTGAAGACGACGGCGCCCCTGCCCTGAGCGGTGCCCGCGTACAACCGGACGAGCAGTCGCAGTTCCTCGTCTCTTTCACTGAACTTCACGGATCCCCCCGTACGTTCTGTGTGCTCTGTCCAGCTTTGTATGTCCTGGCCGCGCATGTTTGCCATGTGGACCGTCCTTCGGTGCGATTCCCAAAGGAACCGCACCTGACCTGCGGCGTTTTAGCGTGTGGGGGATGCAGGGTCTGGAGGCCACCCGAACAGAAACACACCTCAAAACAGCATACCGAGCCGAACCGGCCGACGTGGGCCCTTTCCAGCCACTCGCAGGGGAGCGCACGGACGATTTTGGGACATCGCTCGAATTCATGTGCGGGTGAGATTAGGCGAAATGCGTCAGCGCGGGAATAGAGAATCAGCCAGCCGACTGCTCAGGTACGGACAGCCGGACGTACCGGGCCTTCTTCGTAGGCTTCGGCATACACGCTGTTTTCCCCCCGAGCGTCCCAGCCCTCGGCCACCAGGGCCGCCGTCAGCCGGCCGGCGAGACACGGCGCGACGCCGAACCGGACCGACAGCCGGCCCGGCCCGGCGTCCTCGACGGTCACCCGCTCGGCGTCGGCCCCGGCCCGTACCGCCCCGGAGAGCAGCCTCGGCAGCTCCCCCGCGCGATCCGCCACGGCCACCCGCACCCGGGAGCACCCGGCCGGGCCGCCCGGGCCGCCGGGCCGGATCCCGGCGAGACCGGCGACGCCCCGGTCGAGCAGGTCCACCATGGTCCGCATGGCCCCGGCCCGCTGCCCCGCGTCGGGCCCGGAGAGCACGTCCAGCGCGGCGACCAGCCGGGAGAGATCCGCGTGCACCTCCCTGACCACACCGGCCACGGCGGGCGCGTTCGCCTGGAGGATGTCTCCCCAGAGTCCCGGGTCCCCGGCCGCGATCCGGGTGACGTCGCGCAGCCCCTGACCCGCGAACCGGGTCGCCCCGGCCGGGCCGCCGGACAGCCGCGCCGCCATCAGACTGGCGAGAAGATGGGGAACGTGCGAGGTCAGCGCGACGGCCTCGTCATGGGACGCGCTCTGGGTGACCACCGGCACCGCACCGCACAGCACCGCCAGTTCACGCGCCCGGCGCAGCGCGGTCGGCGAGGTGAGCGGGGAGGGGGTGAGGGCCCAGGGCCGTCCCTCGAACAGCTCCGCCCGGGCGGCGAGCGGGCCCGACCGCTCCCGGCCGGCCATGGGGTGTCCGCCGACATAGCTCGACGGATCGGGGGCCAGGCTGAGCGCCGTGCGCTCCGGCAGGACCTTCACGCTCGCCACATCGGTGTAGCAGTGCGCGAGTCCGCGCGCCTGCTGCTCGGCGAGGACCGCGCCCACCTTGCTGGGAGGCACGGCGAGGACCGCCAGATCGACCGGCACGGCCGGCGGCCGGGTCCGCCCCGCCCCCAGGGCGGCGGCGGTCCGGGCGGCCAGGGGGTCCCGGTCGGACAGGAAAACGGTCACTCCCCGGCGGCTCGCCGCGAGTGCGACGGACGTGCCGATCAAGCCCGTGCCGATGACGGCAATGGCGCGGATCACCAGTCTTCACCCCGTTCGAAAAGCATCGCCCATTGATGAACTCAACAGAAGACATTTATCCGTCTAACCGCGCGCGTCCATCCGGCTGTCTAACCGTCCGTCTAACCGTCCGGCCCGCATGTGCGGTCAATGCGGTAACTGTCCATTGGCCAGACGGAAGACCGGCGTTCTACAGTTCCAGAAACTCGGTTCTTTCCCGGTTGGGGGACACTCGTGCGGGATTCATCAAAAGCCATCGGTCCACTCGGAGATCTCTCTATCGACTACGTCGAGATATATGTCGACCATCTGGAGTCGGCGGCTTTCGACTGGGTCGACCGCTATGCCTTCACCGTGGTCGGCACGGCCGGCTCGGCCGACCACCGCAGCATCGCGCTGCGGCACGGACGGATCACCCTGGTCCTCACCCAGGCGACCTCGGACCATCATCCCGCCTCGTCCTATGTGTCGGCGCACGGCGACGGGGTCGCCGACATCGCGCTGCGCACCGGCGATGTGGAGGCGGCGTTCGCCGCCGCGGTGGCCGGGGGCGCGCGGGCGCGGCGGGGGCCCGCCCGGCACGCGGGTCCCGGCGCGTCCGTCACCGCGGTGATCGAGGGTTTCGGCGATGTGGTGCACACCCTCGTACAGCGCGAGCCCGGGGAGAAGCCGGGGCTGCCCGCGGGTTTCGTCCCGGCGCTGCGGGCGGACGGCGACCGCGCCGACGATGTCGGCCTGGTCGAGATCGACCATGTCGCGGTGTGCCTGAACATCGGCGATCTGGATTCGACCGTCGACTACTACCGAGACGCCCTCGGGTTTCTGAATATCTTCGAGGAGCACATCGCGGTGGGCCGGCAGGCGATGGATTCCAAGGTCGTCCAGTCGCTCTCCGGGGATGTGACGCTGACCCTGATCCAGCCCGATCCGACGGCGGATGCGGGGCAGATAGACGAGTTCCTCAAGGGCCATCAGGGTTCCGGCGTCCAGCATCTGGCCTTCTCCTCGCCGGACGCGGTCCGCTCGGTGCGCGCCCTGGGCCGGCGGGGCGTGGGCTTTCTGACCACTCCCGCCGCCTACTACGAGCTGCTCGGGGAGCGCATCGACCTGGGCGAGCGGCTCGCGGATCTGCGGGCGACGAATGTGCTGGCGGACGAGGACCACGGAGGGCTGCTGTTCCAGATCTTCACCGCCTCGACGCATCCGAGGCACACCCTCTTCTTCGAGGTCATCGAACGGCAGGGGGCGGAGACCTTCGGCAGCTCGAACATCAAGGCGCTGTACGAGGCCGTGGAGCTGGAGAGGACGGGGCAGCGTGGAGGTCAACGCTGATCCGCCCCCCGGGGCCGGGCCCGCGCTCTGCCTGGCCGACGTCGAGCGTGCCGCGGCGGCCGTCCTGCCCCGTGAGGTCTGGGACTTCATCGCCGGCGGCAGCGGCTCGGAGACCACGCTGGACGCCAACCGGGCGGCGCTGGACCGGCTCTTCCTGCTCCCCCGGGTGCTCAGGGACGTGTCGCGGGTGTCCACCCGGGCCAGGCTGCTGGGCGGCCCGGCCGCGCTGCCGCTGGCGGTGGCCCCGATCGCGTACCACCGGCTGGTGCACCCGGAGGGCGAACTCGCCACCGCGCGCGCGGCGAAGGCGGCGGGGGTGCCGTTCACGGTGAGCACGCTGAGCAGCGTTCCCGTCGAGGAGATCGCGGCGGTCGGCGGCACGGTCTGGTTCCAGCTGTACTGGCTGCGGGAGCCGGACCGGGCGCTGGAGCTGGTCCGCCGGGCGGAGGACGCCGGCTGCTCGGCGATCGTGCTCACGGTGGACGTGCCCTGGATGGGGCGGCGGCTGCGGGACGTGCGCAACCGGTTCGGGCTGCCCGGCCATGTGCGGTCGGCCAATATCGACACGGGGCCCGCGGCCCATGAGCCTCCCGCCCGCGGCTCGGCGGTGGCCGCCCACACCCGTCAGGCGTTCTCCTCGGCGCTGACCTGGTCCTCGGTGGCGGCGCTGCGCGCGCGGACGAGGCTTCCGCTGGCGCTGAAGGGGGTGCTGACCCCTCAGGACGCGCTGCGGGCGGCCGAGACGGGCGTGGACGCCGTCGTGGTCTCCAATCACGGGGGCAGACAGCTCGACGGCGCGATCCCCAGCGCGGACGCGCTGCCGGAGGTGGTCCGGGCTCTCGACGGGCGGTGCGAGGTCCTCCTCGACAGCGGCATCCGCAGCGGTGTCGACGTGCTGCGGGCGCTCGCGCTGGGCGCGTCGGGCGTCCTGGTGGGCAGGCCCGTGCTGTGGGGGCTGGCGGCGGCCGGCGAGTCCGGTGCCGCCCGGGTCCTGGAGCTGCTGGCCGAGGAGATCGAGGACGCCCTCGGGCTCGCGGGCTGCGACGGCGTCACCGCCGCGGCCCGGCTGCGCACGGTGCGCGGCGACGCGCCCGCGAGACGCGCCCCCGTCGCGGGCGGGGCCGTCTGACGCCCGGCGCGGACGGCGAAGGGCCCTCCCGCCGTGACGGCGGAAGGGCCCTTCGCGGTGTGAGGGGTTCAGGGCGCGGCGAGGAAGTCCTTCCCCGTGTCCAACCGTTCGCTTTCCACGCTCGGACACCCCGGGTGGACGCTCAGCCTATCTGCGCCACATCGTCTTTGATCCTTACGGCGAATTCCGACCAGAGGTCGGCGAACTGCCGGGCGAGATCGGCGACGATGTCGCTGCAGTGCGGTGGGACATTGTTGATGATCGCGTCCCATTCCTCGTTCCGGAGCGAGTGCAGGGCCAGCAGGCGCAGCAGATTGCGCCCCGTCTCGGTGAAACGCAGGGCCGGGTCTGCCTTGAGCCGTTTCACCAGTACGGCGCGGTCGGGGGCGATGTCCGTACGCGGCCGGGCGGACCGGTGGGACGACGGCCGGCCGGTCAGTTCGCCGCGCCCGCCGAAGGAGTCGTCCGCGGCGATCTCCTCGTCCTCGGCCACCCTCAGGACGACGGGCGTCCTCCTGCGGCGCTGCCTCGGCACCAGCTCGTCGCCGTTGCGCAGCCGATTGCGGACATCGCGTGCCGTCTCGGGAGAGATGCCGGCCGCGCGGGCGACCTGACGCAGCGACAGTTCCGGGTTGGCCGTGAGCAGCTCGCCCGCGAGCATTCGGCCGGCGCTGCCGTCAAGTGGGCGGACCCGGCCGTCCTGGCCGACACGCCGGGCCTCGGGCTCCGGCCGTACGGTCCGCTTGCGGATGTCGCCGACGGTGCCCGGGGAGATTCCGGTGACCGAGGCCACCCTCCGGTCGGACCACTGGGGATGGGTGGCGATGATGCGCTCGGCGGCGCGCTTGCGGTCGACCAGGGCCAGCGGCAGGCCGTGGGCGACATTGAGCCTGACCGCGAGGACGAACGCCTCGGCCTCGTCCCCGTCGAAGAACCGGACCTCGATCGTCTCGGCGCCGCGCAGTCTGGCCGCCTTCAGACGGTGGAAGCCGTCGATGACCCTTCTCGTCGCCCGGTGCACGACGATGGGCGGCAGCGGGCTCTGTGTCACCGCCAGAATGTGTACGTGTTCGGCATTCTCCCCGGAAAGCCTGGGTGACCCCGCCGACTTCAGAGAACTCAGCTCTACTTCGTCTACGGGCAGCTGTTCGATGCTCACTTCTTCGGGTGCCATCAAGCCACCTCACGCACTCGTGACGAGGCGGCGGGCACTTGTGCGACCCGGGTTCATTTCCGGATCGTCGCGGTAGCCCCCGTAGCGTCTGTGGCACTGTGGATCGATGGGCAGAAACCAGCTCGCTGCCAATTCCTTCGAACCCCCCTGGACGTTTTCGAGCAGAACATCCGTTCGGTTGACCGGACTTCTGCCAGATGAGAAAGAAATTAACATTCGTCCTTTGAGGGTTGTAACCCCTGCGTAAGTCCCATCTGTCGACCCTTATGCCCCCCTAACCCCTAGGGGGGTGTCCTCATGGTGCACATGGGACACCCCCCGTAACAATGGCCCCACCTTTTACCCCGAATACGGGCTCACGCCGCTCGGGCCGGAAGTGCTCCGGCGCGTACGGGCATGGTGAGCGTGCGTCCCATCAGGGGCGACAGGATGGTCACCGCGTCGGCGATCTCGCGGACGTCGGACTCGACCAGCGCCTGATCGCCGTCGCACAGCGCGGTCTTGGGCTCGGGGTGGATGTCGATGATGACCCCGTCGGCCCCGGCCGCGATCGCCGCCCGGGTGAGCGGGACCACCAGATCGCGCCGGCCCCCGGAGTGCGAGGGGTCCACGATCACCGGCAGGTGCGACAGCCGCTGGACGACGGGGACCGCGCTGATGTCGAGGGTGTTGCGGGTCGCGGTCTCGAAGGTGCGGATCCCCCGCTCGCACAGCACGATGTCGAGATTGCCGCGCTGCGCGATGTACTCGGCGGCGCTCAGCCACTCCTCGATCGTGGCGCTGAAACCCCGCTTGAGCAGCACCGGTCTGCCCGCCCGGCCGACCGCCTGGAGCAGCGCGAAGTTCTGCATGTTCCGGGCGCCGATCTGGAGCATGTCGGCGTAGGAGGCGACCATGTCCACGCTGCCCGGATCGATGACCTCGGTGACGACCGGCAGTCCGGTCTCCTGGCGCACCTCGGCGAGGATCCTCAGCCCTCTCTCGCCGAGCCCCTGGTAGGAGTACGGCGAGGTGCGCGGCTTGAACGCACCGCCGCGGAGCAGACAGGCCCCGGCCCGCTTCGCCATCCGTACCGCCTCAAGGGTCTGCTCCGGCGTCTCGACCGCGCAGGGCCCGGCGATCACACTCAGCGTGTCCGGTCCGATGGGCACCCCGCCGACCCGGATCACCGACCGGGCCGGGTGGTGCTGACGACTGACCAGTTTGTACGGTGCGGAGACCCGCATCACCTGGAGCACCCCGCCGCGGCTGCCGAGGTTCAAGGCTTCAAAATCATCCACATCGCCGACCAGACCGACAATCGTCCGTGAAACCCCCCGGCTGACAAAAGCATCTCCGCCGGCCGACCGGACCAGCGCCACAACGGCGTCGATTTCCTCCTGAGTCGCCTCGGGAGCCATCACCACAACCATGAACTCTCCTCACTCGGACGCCCGGGCCCGCCGGGAACGGCGGCCGTCGCATTCGGTGATCAGATATCTCGACCACTCGTATTTTCCGCATCCTAAGAGCGCCCGGTCGACGGAGTCGACCGATGCCGTGCCGTGTCCGACTCCCCATGGGCAAAGGCGGTCCGGGCACTTTAGGCTGCGGAAATCTCTATTTCCCGGAAGCCGCTCCCCCTTCCTGGAAAGGCCTTTCGGAGGAGCCCCGGCCATGAGATTGAACGGGGAGAGAACAAACTCCCCGCCGGACCCGGGCCCCGGGCCGCGCGCGCTTCGGCCGGGCGGGTGGGGTGCTCACCCGCCCGGCCGAGGCGTCGCCACGCGCCGCGGCCGCGGACCCGGGGGCGGATGGTGGAGTGGGGGTGAGCTGTTCCCCCTCGGCCGGCGGGGGCGGACCGGCGATGACCCGGGAGGTCCGCGTGGAGCCCTTGATCGCCCTCGTCATCGGTTTCCTGGGGGCCAGACTGGCCGGGCTCGCCGGGGTGGAGGCGCTCGACGCCTGGCAGCCGGCGCTGCGCGTGGGGCTGGCGCTGATGTTCGTGCTCACCGGGGTGGCCCACTTCGCTCCCAGACTCCGGGCGGAGATCATCGACATGGTTCCGCCCTCGCTGCCCCGGCCCGGTCTGCTGGTGACCCTCACCGGGGTTCTCGAACTGGCGGGCGCGGTGGGGCTGCTGATCCCCGCGACGGCCCGATGGGCGGCGGCCGGGCTCATCCTGCTCATGATCGCCATGTTCCCGGCGAACATCTCCGCGGCCCGGCGGAAGACGGCGATGGGAGAAGCCATCGGTCCGCGCACCGCGCAGCAGATCGTATACATCGCCGCGGCCGCCCTCGTCCTGGTCTGACCGCACGGCCCACCGGCCGGGGCGCGCGCCGTGAGCCGTGAGCCGTGGGCCGTGGGCCGCGACGAAACACATGAGCCACATGGGCCGCACGGCTGAGCGAGGCCCTCTTGTCCCCCGGTGCCCGCTGAACGACCATACGAACGGTTCCTGACCCGTTCATGGCAAAAGGTTGGGTGAGTCGCACCCGAACCACGCACGTTTCCCGCCCGTCCCTCAGCGGGTCCGCCCGCTGCCAGCGCAAGAGGAGACAACGTGGCACCACGGAGCAGCCGGACCGGCCGGATCAGACCCCTGCGCGCAGCCTGCGCGGCTCTGACCTCGCTTCTCCTGTTACCCATCGGCACCGGCACGGCGCTCGCCGCGCCCGCCCCCGCCGACCGGCCGTCATCGGCCGAACGCGCGATCGAGCCCCGGCTCAGGGCACAGCTGGCGGACGGCAAGACCGCCTTCTGGGTCTATCTCGACAGCTCCGCGGATCTGACCGCGGCCGGCCGCGCCACCACCAAGGCGGCCAGGGCGAAGGCGGTGTACGAGGCCCAGCGCGACCACGCCCGGCGCACTCAGGCCGATCTGCTCGCCGCCCTGAAGAACGCCCGGGCCGAGGCCACCCCGTTCTGGATCGTCAACGCCGTCCGGGTGGTCGGCGACGCCAAGCTCGCGAACAGCATCGCCCAGCGGCCCGAGGTCTCCCGGCTCGACGCCGACGACCGGGTGCCCCTCCCCCGGCCCGTCGAGGGCGGCAGGGAGCACACCGTCAACGCGGTCGAGTGGAACATCGACCGGATCAAGGCCCCCGAGGTCTGGAACGGGCTCGGGGTCCGCGGCGAGGGCGTCGTCGTGGCCAACATCGACACCGGGGTGGACTTCCAGCACCCGGCGGTCGACGGCCAGTACCGGGGCCGCGCCGCCGACGGCACCCTCAGCCACGACTACAACTGGTTCGACCCGGCCGCCGTCTGCCCCACCGACGCGCCCTGCGACAACAACAACCACGGCACCCACACCATGGGCACGATGGTCGGCGACGACGGCGCGGAGAACAAGATCGGCGTGGCCCCCGGGGCCCAGTGGATCGCCGCCAAGGGCTGCGAGTCCAGCTCCTGCTCCCAGGCCTCGCTGCTCGCCTCCGGCCAGTGGATGGTCGCCCCCACCGACCGGGCCGGCCAGAACCCCCGGCCCGACCTCGCCCCCGACATCGTCAACAACTCCTGGGGCAGCTCGGCCCACACCCCCTGGTACAAGGACGTCGTCAACTCCTGGCGCGCCGCCGGAATCTTCCCGGCCTTCTCCAACGGCAACAACGGCCCCGGCTGCGCCACCAGCGGCTCGCCGGGCGACTATGTGGCCTCCTACAGCTCGGGGGCGTTCGACAGCGCCAACGCCATCGCGAGCTTCTCCTCACGCGGCGCGGGCGACGAGGGCGGGATCAAGCCGAACATCGCCGCGCCCGGTTCCAATGTGCGCTCCTCGGTCCGCAACGGCGGCTACGGATCGCTCTCCGGCACCTCCATGGCCTCCCCGCATACCGCCGCCACCGTCGCGCTGATCTGGTCGGCCGCCCCCGCCCTGCGCGGGGCCGTGGCGCAGACCGAGGCGCTCCTCGACCAGACCGCGGTGGACGTCGACAGCACCGGCTGCGGCGGCACCCCCGCCGACAACAACACCTTCGGCGAGGGCAGGCTCGACGCGCTCGCCGCCGTCCAGAGCGCTCCGCGCGGCCCCGTCGGCTCCCTCACGGGCAGGGTCACCTCCGCCGGGACGCCCGTCTCCGGCGCGCGGGTCGTCGCCGAAGGCCCCATCAGCCGCACCGCGGTCACCGCCGCCGACGGCGGTTACACCTTCCCCGCCCTCTCGGTGGGCGACTACTCGCTGGCCGTCACCAAGTTCGGCTACGGCCGGGTCGCCGCGAGCGTACCGGTGACCGAAGGGGCCGCCGTCACCCGCGACTTCACCCTCGAACCCGTACCGTCGGCGAAGGTCACCGGCACGGTCACAACCGTCTCGGGGCCAGCGGCGGGGGCCTCCGTCACCGTCACCGGCACCCCCGTGACCGCCACCGCGGGCGCCGACGGCCGGTTCGAGCTGAGCCTGCCGCACGGCTCGTACGAGATCCGCGCCACCCACTCCTCCCGCTGTGTCACGGCGGGCAGCACCCAGGTCACCGTCGCCGCGGACACCACCGCGTCGGTGAGCCTGCCGGAGCGCACCGACGCGTACGGCCACGCCTGCGCGACCGGCTCCCGGACCTTTCCGACCGGCGACCACAAGCTGGCCCTGACCGGTGACGACGTCACCGAGCGGGTGGAGCTCCCGTTCCCCGTGCCGCTGTACGGCAAGAGCCACTCCACCGCCTGGGTGGGCAGCAACGGCACGGTGAGCTTCGGCGGGGCGCACACCAACGACTCCAACATCCAGATCCCGAGCACGAGCACACCCAACGCGGCCCTCTACCCGTTCTGGGACGATCTGGTGGTGGACACGGAGGGCAGCGTCCTCACCGGCGTCACGGGCACCGCGCCGCACCGCGCGTACATCGTGGAGTGGCGCAACGTCGTCCACTGGGCCGCGCAGTCCGACCGGTTCACCTTCGCCCTCGCGATCGGCGAGGACGGCAGGGTCTCCTACCACTACAAGGGCACCACCGGCGTCGGCCTCAAGGCCGGGTCGAGCGCGACCATCGGGGTGGAGAACGCGACGGGCACCGACGCCTTCTCCTACTCGCACAACACCCCGGTGCTCGGCGACGGACTGTCGATCTCCTTCCGCACCACCAAAAGCGGCGTGGTGCGCGGCCAGATCCTGGACGCCAACGACGGCAAGGGCGTCGGCGGGGCGACGGTCACCGTGGGCGAGGGGGCCACGGCGGTCACCGCCACCACCGGGACCGACGGCGGCTATGTCGTCCAGGCCCCGGTCGGCGACCACACCGTCGCACTCACCGCCCCCGCCTATCAGCGGGGCGATGCGGCCGTACGGGTGGAGGCCGACTCCGTGGCCTCGGTCAGCCAGTCGCTGCGCACCGGCAGACTCACCGCCTCCCGCGGCTCGCTCGACGTCGTGGCACCGGCGGAGCAGCGGCGCACCCGTACGATCGAACTGACCAACCCGGGCTTCGACACCCCGTACACCGTCGCCGAGGAGGCGTCCTGGCTGACCGTCACTCCCGCCGCCGGAGAACTGCCGACCGGGGGGCGGCAGCCGCTGACCCTGGTCGCGGACACCGCCGGTCTGACACCGGGCACGGTGCTCACCGCCGATGTGCGGATCGAGTCCCGGAGCGGGCGGACCCCCGTGGTGACCGTGCCCGTCAAGATAGTCGTACCGCGCCATCAGACCGCGCTGGACACCGGCGCGACGGCGGAGAAGGTCGACAGCCTCGGCGACACCTGGACCCCGGACCGGAAGTACACCGCCGGATCGTACGGGTACCAGGGGAACTCCTCGGTGAGGTCCACCGCTCGCGCCATCACCGGGACGGATGACCAGGCGCTGTTCCGCACGGCCCGGGAGGGGATGTACGAGTACCGCTTCGACCAGGTTCCCAACGGGGTCTACACGGTGGAGCTGGGCTTCGCCGAGGTGACGGCGGCCCGGCCGAACAAGCGGGTCTTCGACGTCCTCGCGGAAGGCGTGGAGGTGCTGCCCTCGCTGGACATCGCCCTGGAGGCGGGGTCGTACGCGGCGATCCAGCGCACCTACACGGTCACCGTGACCGACGGAACGCTCAATGTGCGGTTCGTCGCCCACGGCGGCTTCGGCAAACCCCTGCTCAACACGGTCCGGGTGACGGAGCGCCCCGACAAGGGCTGATCCCCGGCAGGCCGTTCCGCCCGGTGGGCGGGCCGGTGTCGCCGTCGAACCGCCGCGCGTACGCTCGTCAGCGCGGCAGTTCGGCGGCGACGGCGGTCGTCAGGGTCTCGGCCGTCGCGCACAGTTCCCGCTGCGGCCGTTTCCCCCACACCTCAAGCAGTACCAGTTCGACGGCGCTCCCGCCGGAGGGGTCCCGGTAGTCGCGGTACTCCGTACGGACCACACAGGTGTCGTCGCCGTGGCCCCCGGGTTCGACATGGGCCCGTCTGCCGCCGAGGGTCTTCGGCCGCCCGCTGCCCGCCGGTTCGTTGTCCCGGCTGAAGACGACATTGACCGCCGTGTCGCCGGCCGTGCTCCGCCAGGCGCACTCCCAGCGGGCGAAGTCGGCGTCCGGGGGCCGCCAGGCGCCGGCGCGGCGGAGGGCCCCGGTGTCCAGCAGCGCGCAGGCGTCGAGGCGGGCCAGGGACTTCGGGGCGAAGGAGCCGGGGCGCTCCGGGACGGGGCCCCGGTTGAGGACCGACACCGCGTGCTCGGTCGCGGCCCCGGCGAGCGCGCACAGATCGGGGGCGGGCTCGCGCTCCCGTCTCGCCGAGATCCAGATCTCATGGCCGTCGGCGAGCCGGAGATTGCGCTCGCACTCGTCCTTCTCGCCCGGCAGCTCGGAGACGACCACCTCGCCGATCCGTTCCGTACGCGCCCGGGAGCCCAGCTCCGCACGGTCGGCGGAGAAGCTGAGGACCACATCGGCGACCACCGGACCGCCGCGCTCCGCGCTGATCAGCACATCGCACCGGTCGAACTCTCCGTAGTCGCCGTCCACTTCGGCATGTCCGTGCCGGGCGAGCGCGTCGAGGCCGAGCAGTGCGCAGGGGTCGGCCCGCCGGTCGTCGAGCACGGCGGCCACCGGCCCGGGCGGGGGCGGTGCCGTACGGCCGCCGCCCACGACCCCCGTCAGGTCCCACGGTCCGAGCACGGCCACCGCCGCGACCCCCGCCAGGGCGAGCGCCGTCAGCCCGGCGGCCCTGCCCGACGGTCGCGCGCCGCGTGGCAGCGCACGCGCCCGGAGCGCGGCGAGAGGGCCGCCCCGGGTCTTCCGCAACCGGCGGCGGACCTCCGGGGGCGGCGGAGTCAACTCCATCAGGAGCTGCCGGACGGCCGCCGCGCCCGGGCGGCGGCGCGGATCCGCCCTCAGCATCGCCGACAGCGGATCCGTGAGCGGCCCGGCCCTGCGCGGCGGCTCGATCCGGCCCTCGGCCGCCCGGTTCAGATAGGCGAGGGCGTGCTCCGCCTCCCCGTAGGGCGAGCGGCCCTCGACCGCCGCGTACAGCGACGCGCCGAGCGAGAACACGTCCGACTTGTGGTCGGGCGCCTTCTCCCGCGCCACCTCGGGCGGCATGTAGCGGGGTTTCCCCCGTACCCCGGCGCTCTGTGTGGTCTCGCCCCACGCCGCGCGCGAGATCCCGAAGTCCGTGAGCTTGGCGACGCCGTCGGGGGTGACGAGGATGTTCTCCGGGGTCACATCGCCGTGCACCACACCCGCGCGGTGCGAGACCGCCAGCGCGTCGGCGATCTGGCAGCCGAGCGATCCCGCGGCCTCGGGCCCGATCCTGCCCTGCTCCCGGATGATCTCCCGCAGGCTCCGCGAGGGCAGATACTCCATCACGATCCAGCACACGGAGCCGTCGACGACGAAGTTGAGCACGCTCACGATGTTGGCGTGGTGGAACCGTCCCGCGTTCCGCGCCTCACGCCGGAGCCGTCTCGCGCTCCGCCCGTCCGGGACGCGCGCGCACTTGAGCGCGACGTCCCGCTCCAGCAGCTCGTCCCTCGCGAGCCACACAACCCCCATGCCGCCCGCGCCGATCTCCCTGATCAGCCGGTACCGGCCGTCGATCCTCCGGTCCTTCTCCATCACCGGTACCACGCCACCGTCACGGCCCCGGCCGTACCCTCAGCCATTCGCATGGCCACGGAGCGTACCGCCTCCGTAGCAGTGCGGAACCCTGGTCGCCGGGACGGCACCTGAACGAGGGGCTACAGCTCCCGGTACATCACACGCGGTGCCACCGGACCGTGCTCGGGATGGTCGAACGACGCCGGGACGGCGCCCAGGATCCGGAAGCCGAGCGAGGTCCACAGCCCCACCGCCGGGTTGGTCTCGACGACCGAGTTGAACACCATGATCATGGCGGTCGAGTCCGCCACACCCCCCGGGAGCGGCGGCGGTCCTCGCGGGCGAGGGCCGGACGCCGTGCGGAAGGTTCCTCCTGAGTGCCAAACCGTCCGGTTGGGGCACCAATCGAGCGCCGGGCCGCTAGCGTCGTAAGCAGGACCATGATGAACGGGGGTTGGCCGTGGTCTACAGCGATCATGAACCGCCGCAGTGCTCGGGCGGGCACGTGGGCATGTCGACGGGCGCCGGCATCGATGTTCAGCGGAGACTGGAGACCCTGATAAGGGACTTCCGTGCCAATGAGCCGCCGATGCCGGTCGTCGTGCTCCACGCGGACGAGGCGTCCGACGACGGAAAAGTCACCAACCTGGTGGAGGAGTTGTACACGGGGCAGGACACGCACGGCACCCGCTGCGCCGTCGTACCCGCGCAGCAGGAGGGACCGACCGAGGTGCGGCGGGCGGCCGGACTCGTCCGCGAGCTGGGGGATCCGAGGCGGTGGGACAGCCGGCACTCGATCTACCGGCGGTACGCCTTCCCCCGGCTGCGTCTGGTGCGCGCGATCGAGGACGCCGTGGGCGAGCTGGACGCGGACTGGCCGCAGGCGCCTTCGGCGGCGGGCTCCCGGGGGAGCCCGCCAGACCCGGCGCAGCAGCTGCTGGACCAGCTCGCGCGGCAGCGCTGGCGGCCGAAGGGCGCGGCCCGCTGGAGCAGTGGGCTGCGCATGTTCGACATGGCGCACATCCTGCCCGCGAGCCTGGTCGCGGTGCTCGCCGCGCTGCTAGCCCGGAGTCACTGGTCGGTGGCGCTGGCCTCGGGCACCGGGTTTCTGCTGCTGCTGGTGGTGCTCGACAATGTGCTGCCGGGACGGGCTCCGATCTTTCTGTGGCTGCGCAGGGAGAGCCGCTGGTTCATGACGACGACGTTCCTCAGGGCGGCGGCGCGCGGCCGGCCGACCGATGTCTCGCTGTTGCGGCCCGCCCGTTCCTGGAACGCGATCTCGGCGCGGGCGTACGACGTGGCGGAAGCCCTCAAGTCGGGGGACGACTTCCAGCTCCAGCTCTATGTACTCGCCCTGTTCGAGGATCTGCGGGACAACCACCGCCGGTGGAGCTGGGATCTGCGCGGGTTCAAACGGCCGCGTCCGCCCGCGCTCTTCCTGCCGCAGCTGACCGAGGCGAACGGCGGGATCGAGCTGATCAAGGCGGTCAGCGATGTCCGCAGTCGGCGCAGTGAGCTGGATCCGCTGCTGATCGTGGCGGCGGCGCGGGGGGCCGATGTGCCGAGGCTCCAGCGCAGTGTCATCCAGGGGCCGGGCGGTACGCCGCAGACCTGGTACCACGAGTGGGCGCGGAATCTGCGGGCCGGGCAGTCGCCGAGCCGGGAGCTGGCCGAGCTGCCGTGGGTGCTGAAGGTGGCGCTGCCCAGCGGCCGGCTGGTGCCGGTGGAGGGGCTCCGGCACTGTGTACGGACTCCGTCCCGGCCGACCGTGGCCCGGCTGGTGTGGTCGCTGCACGCCATGGGACTGGTGGGGGTCCTCCTCACGGCGGGGCTGGCTGTGCGGGCGGAGACACTGCACGACCGGCACTGCTCGGCTTCGCTGCTGAGCGCCAATGAGGACACGGTGAAACGGTCCGTTCCCCATGGCAGGACGGAGTGCGTGGGCATCGCCACCGGGGATGTGCGGTTCGGCGACTGGGTGCCCAAGGAGAAGGCGGAGGACCAGAAGGGGGGCCGGCGGCCCGGTTGGAGCCTGGCGGACCTGGAGCGGGCCATCAAGAAGGCCAATGCGAAGGTCATGGGCCGGCGTGACAGCGAGTACGTCACGATCGTCTACGCCGGACCGCTGAGCGCCGACCCGGAAGGCGGATCCTCCCCACTGAAGGGCATCGAGGAGCTGGCGGGCGTGCATCTGGCTCAGTCCGTCATCAATGAGAACTCCCCTGTCGGACTGCGGGTCCTGATCGCCAACGGCGGCGTGGACATGCTGCACCAGAAGGAGATGGCGGAGGCCGTCGCCGCGTACGCGGACAGGGACCGGACCCTGGTGGGCGTCGTGGGCAACGGGCGGAATCTGGAGTCCAGCAAGGACGCGACCAGGATCCTGCGGAACGCGGATCTGGCGGTGGTCTCGGGAACCAACTCCGCCACGAAGCTGGCACAGGAGTTCGGCAACTGGTTCAGTCTGGCGGCGACCGACGAGTGGCAGGTCGAGCAGTTGGGGCTGATCGCGTCCCAGCTGCGGAAGCCCCACCGACGGCAGCAGCATGCGGTCGTCCTCACCCAGGAGGACGGGAACGCCGATGATCTGTACACGAAGGAGCAGGCGGAGTTCGCCATGCGCATGCTGAAAGACCAGGGCTTCGAGCGGGAGCAGAAGCGGTACGCGGTCAAAGGGGGCAAGCCCGAACTGCTCTCCGGCTCGGAGGGAATCTGCGGCGGGGGTAGCGGGTCGACCGTGATCTACTTCGCGGGCCGGGTGGAGCACCTGGGCCCGCTGATGAACCAGCTCGACACTGATTCGGGGTGCGAGAATCAGGACATCTCCATCCTCGGCGGCGACGATCTGTCGAAGGCCGACTTCTCCCCGAACGGGGTCGGGGTCGGTTCGGAGGTGACGCTGTACCACTCGGTCCTGGCCGAGCTGGAGCGGGCGGAGGAGCAGACGGCCTTCTACCAGGAGGCCGCCAAGCACCTTCCCGGGCTGTCCTCCCAGCGCCTCTCCCCCACGACCCCGGTGCTGGCCAGCGGTCAGACGGCGCTGGCGCACGACGCGACCCGGGCCCTGCATGCGGCGGCGACCCGCTCCGGCGGCTCGCACACCCGCGCCGAGACCTGGGTGAACCTCCGGACGGTCCGGCTCTCGGGGATGGCGACGGGCACGATCGACTTCACCGGAGCGACGCCGTACAAGAACCGCAAGGGCCACAGCATCGCGCTGAAGGAGGTGCGGCGCGGCGACAGCGTGAGCTCACGCTCACGGGTGCTGTGCAGCAGGCTCGCGGGGAACACCCAGCCGCTCACGGAGAAGGAGTGCGCGATCCGGAAGAAGTGAACGCGGGGTCAGCTCCGGGCGGACCCGAGGGCTTTTGACACGGGGGCGCGGGTCGTGCGCGGTGCACGGCGCGCGCCCCCCGCTTTTCACCATTAATCCGACCAGCCAACCCCATGATCGAACCGACGAGTTCAAGACATCAACAAACCTCCTCAATTCCTCTGTTGAACCGTCTCACCAGGCCAAGATAAGGTCAACGCGGCCTACAGGCTTGGAAATACCGGCAAAGAGTGAATACCGAGATTGATTCAGGAGCCGGCACAGAGGAGGAGCGATGAAGGGGCACGGCAGAGTGAAGGTCCTTCTCGTCTGCGAGAATGAGTTGGAACGTGCCGGACTGAGCGCCATACTCAACAATGACCGTGAGATATCGGTCATCGGAGAAGTGAGTGCCCTCTCGGAAGCCCCAAGGTCTGCCGAACAATTCAGACCGGACATCATCCTCTGTAGCTACCACGAATTCTCGGCGCACACCTTGAAGATCGCCGAGCAGGTCGCCATGCAGTCCAAGAGCGGTATACCCATATATATGATATTCCTGGCCACTTTCCCGGGGGACCAGGTCATCAACCTGCTCCGCATCGGCAGATGCACGGTTCTGGACCGGCGGATCAGCCCGACCGAACTCATTGCGGCCATCCGGGTCAGCATCGCCGGATACACCCCGGTAAAAGATGATGTCGTGGGAAATCTGGCCCGCGCTTCGGTGGCCCTCAAGGGAGGCGACCACAGCAGCAGGGAACATCTCCTCTCCCTGACCAGACGGGAGCGGAACGTCTTTGAACTCATGGTCCAGGGTCTTTCCAACCCGGAGATAGCGGCCTGGCTCAAGGTGGCGGAGTCCACCGTCAAATCGCATGTTCAGGGAATTCTGAGCAAACTCGATGTACGCGATCGGGTCCAGGCCGTCATCTACGCCTACGAAGCGGGAATCGTCAGCCGGCCGTCCCAGCGGGAATCCCGGAGATAGGCGAGCGGCCGGCGGGCCCGGGGCAGTGCGTCCCGGGCCCGCTCCTCTGGCCGGCGGCCTCCGCTCAGGCCCGGCCGGCCAGTTCGTCGGTGATGAAATCCGCCAGATCGGTGAGGCTCTGCCCGCCGAGCATTCTCGCCATCGGCACCATCACCCCGTACTCCCGCTGCACCTGGCTCCGCACCTCGGTGGCCATCAGCGAGTCGAGCCCCTGACGGTTCAGCGGTTTGCGGTCGTGCAGCCGCCGCGTGGGCAGAGCCAGCACCTTCGCGATCCGCTGGGTCAAGAACGCCCGGACCGTGCCCGGGTCGCCGTCCGACCCGGGGCCTTCTGGCCCGGGCGACGGCACGGCGGCCTCGGTTACGGCTTCGGCTTCGGCTTCGGCGACACTCGCCACCGGGACCGGGACCGGGACCGGCGGGGGCGGGGGCGGGGGCGGGGGCGGGCCCATCTCGGTGACCAGCTCCCGCAGCAGCGGATCCCGGGCCGCGTCGGGGTACGCGGCGCTCCAGCGGCCCCAGTCGGCGGCGAGCACCGTGAGCTGCGCCGCCCGGCTTCCCCAGATGCTCTGGAGCAGCCCGATCCCCTCCTCGGGGGTGAAGCTCTCGATCCCCCTCGGCGCGAGACTCCGCTCGTGCTCATCGTCGTACCGGGCCACCATCCCGACCGACGACCAGAACCCCCAGTTGACCGAGAGCGCGGGCAGCCCCAGGTCGCGCCGGTGGTGCGCCAGTGCGTCGAGACCCGCGTTGGCCGCCGCGTACGCGCCCAGCATCGGGGAGCCGAGAACCGCCGACGCGGAGGAGAAGAGCACGAAGAAGTCGAGCGGAGACCCTTCGAGCAGCCGGTGCAGATTCCACGCCCCGGTGACCTTCGGCCCGATCATGGCGTCGAACTGCTCGGGTTCCGTCTCGGCGGCCGAGGCCAGCTCGATGACCCCGGCGGCGTGGAGGACACCCCGTACCGGCGGCAGACCGGCGCTTTCGTGCTCCCCGAACACCGCGCGCAGCGCGTCCTCGTCGGCCACGTCGACCGCGTGGTACGCGACGCGCGCACCGCCGCGCTCCAGCTCGCGCAGGAGCCCGGCCCGGTCGCCGAGCGGAGAGCGGCCCAGCAGGATCAGCTCCCGGGCACCACGCTCCACCAGCCAGGCGGCCAGCTTCAGCCCGATGCCGCCGAGCCCGCCGGTGACCACATAGGCGCCGTCGGACACCAGCACGGGACCGCCGTCGCCGGACGGGAGGACTGCGGCCGACGCGGCGGCGGGGACGGGGACGGGGACGGGGACGGGGACGGCCGGAACGGCGGCGGGCTCCTCGGTATCGTCCAGGCGCACCAGGACCTTGCCGATGTGCTGGGCCCGTGCCATCCGCCGGAACGCCGCCTCGACATCGGCGATGCCGTACTCCTCGTACGGCAGCGGCTCCACCGCCCGGCCCTCGACGAGTTCGAGTACGCGCTCCAGCAGTTCGCCCGCCCGCCGGGGCCGGTGCCGGAGCATGTCGACAAGGTCCATCGAGAAGAACGCCAGATTCTTCGAGAACGGCAGCAGCCCGATCGAGCTGTTCTCGATCAGATCCTTCTTGCTGAGTTCCACATAGCGTCCGTACGGCGCGAGGACGGAGAGGCTCCGGGGGATCGCGTCCCCCGCGAGGGAGTTGAGGACGACATCCACCCCATCGCCCCGGGTGGCCGCCGCCACCTCGTCGGCGAACGCCGTCGACCGGGAGTCGAAGACGTGCTTCACACCGAGGGTCTTCAGCAGCGCGCGCTTTCGCGGGCTGCCCGCCGTCGCGTAGATCTCCGCACCGCGCCACCGGGCGAGCTGGATCGCGGCCAGCCCCACGCCACCGGTCGCCGAGTGGATCAGGACCCGCTCCCCGGGGGCCAGTCTCGCCAGCTCGCACAGTCCGTAGTACGCGGTGAGATACGCCGCCGGGAGGGTGAGCGCCTCCTCGGCCGTGAGCCGGGCCGGGATCCTGCCCACCAGATGGGCGCTGGTGACCACATGGCTGGCGAGGGCCCCCTCGGAGAGCGCGACGACCTCGTCGCCGGGGAGCAGCCCCGCCACGCCGTCGCCGAGTTCCGTGATGACGCCCACGCACTCCCAGCCCAGGGGGGCCGCGTCGCCGAGGCCGGGGTACGCGCCCATCGCCGTCAGCACGTCCCGGTAGTTGAGAGCCGTCCGGGTGACCCGGATCGCGACCTCGCCCGGACCGGGCGCGCGCCGCTCCACCGGTACGGGGCCCAGCTCGTCCAGCAGGCCCGCCGTGCGGCTGCGGACCTCGAAAGCCGGCGGAAGCACGGCGGGCGCGGTGACGGCGGTGACGGGCTCCGGGGCCAGGGCCGGGGCCAGGGCCGGGGCCGGGGCCGGGGCCAGGGCCGGAGTGTGCGCCACCAGCCGGGCCGTGTACCGCCGGCCGCCCCGGAAGGCGATCTGGTTCTCGCCGTCGTCCTGGGCGAGCAGTTCCGCGCCCAGCAGTCCGGCGGCCCCCCTTCCGGCCCCGGCGGGCAGGTCGATCAGGACGCAGCGCGCCGAGCCCCGCTCCTGGATCAGCGAGCGGCCCAGGCCCCACACCGTCGCCTGGCCCACCGACATCCCACCCGGGTGGTCCGGCAGCCGCTGCGCGCCCTCGGTCACCAGCCACAGCCCGCTCCCGTACCACGGCGTCCCCTCCAGGGCCCGGGTCAGACGCAGCACGCTGTGCCCGCCCAGCCGTGCCGCCGAGGCCGTCGCCCCGGCCGCGCTCCCCCCGAGGGGGCCGGGGTCGCGGGCGTCCCGTGACCACAGATGGACGATGCCCTCGCAACGGCTGTCGCCGACCTCCCCGCGCACCTCCGCGAGGAGTTCGCGATAGTCGTCGGGGCCGGTCTCGTACCGGTCCGGGGCCCTCTTGGCGAGCGCCGCGCCCGATGTCACGACGATCACACGGCCGCCGAGCATGCCCTTGAGGGTGTCGGCGGTGTCGCTCCGGTCGGCGAGAACCAGCCAGAAGCCGGTGCGCGGCCCACCGGGCGCCGGGCGTGCGACCGGCCGCCAGACGACCTCGTGGAGCCAGTCGGTCCGCCGGGGGGACGCCGTACGGAGTACGAGGAAGCGCAGCCGTACGCCGCCGAGTTCGGCGAGCAGCTCGCCGTCCTCGTCGCGTACCTCGACATCGCCGACGACGGCGTCCGGCCGGTCCTCGGTGCGTACCGCGTGGCTCCAGACCGGCCCGCGCGGGCGTCGGTGGAGACGGACCCGGTCGATGCCGCCGAGGACGAAGGCGTCGTGTTCGCCGTCGGCGCGGAAGCTCTCGAAAGCCGCCGCCAGGGTGTGTCCGCAGGCGTCGAGCAGCGCGGGGTGGAAGTGATGGGCCGGGTCGCCGTCGGGGACGGACGCCGGGGGCTCGATGCGGGCGAGCGCCTCGCCGTCCCGCCGCCAGAGCCGGGTGACGCCCCGGAAGGCCCCGAGCCACTGGTTGCCCTTGGCGGCGAAGCGGCGGTAGAACTCCTCGCCGGGGAGTTCCGCCCCCTCGCTCCGCGCCCGTTCGCGGGAGGCGACCTCGGCACGCGCCGCGGCGGGCGGCCCTTCACCAGGGTCCAGTAGGCCGGTGACATTGCGCCGGTGCTCCGACTGGTCGTGGTGGCGGCTGCCGATCTCGAAGCCCCAGCCTCCTTCGGGGTCCTGGCGCAGTGTTACGCGGACCACGGGCGGCGGCTCGGACCCGGTGAGGAAGATGCCCTCGTGGTAGGTGACGTCCCGGATGGCGGGCACGGTCCCGAAGACGGTGGCGGCCGCCGCCGCGGCCATCTCGATGTAGGCGGTGCCGGGGATGATGACGACGCCCTGGACCTGGTGGTCCCGGAGGTAGGCGTTGGCCGTGAGGTCGAGAGGGCCTTCCCAGACCCGGTCACCGCCTGTGCCCGTGCCCGTGCCCGCGTCGGCCACGGGGGCGCCCAGCAGGGGATGGCCGGGCGGCGCGGCGGACGGCGCGGCGGGCGGGGCGGCGGATTCGGTGCCGGACGTGGGGCGCTCGGGGAACCAGTACCGCTGCCGCTGCCAGGCCGGGCCGGGCAGCCGGACGTAGCGCGCCTCCGGTTCGAAGATCCGGCCGAGGTCGACCGGGTGTCCGCTCAGCCGTACGGCGGCGAGCGAGTCGAGCAGGGCCGCGAGTTCGGGGGTGTTGCGGCGGGTGGATCCCACCGCGAGGGCCCTGCCGGGCGACTGGTAGGCGTACTCGCTCATCGCCGGGGTGAGGATGGGGTGCGGGCTGATCTCGATGAATACGGTCGGGCCCTCGTCCAGCAGCTTCTGGACGACGGGTCCGAATCGCACCGGCTCCCGCAGATTGCGCGCCCAGTAGGCCGCGTCGAGACCGGTTCCGTCGACGGGCTCCGCGTCGACGGTGGAGTACATGGGGACGGATCCGGCGCGCGGGGCGAGGGAGCCGAGGGCTTCGAGGAGGGGCTCGCGCAGCGGCTCCACCTGGGGGCCGTGCGAGGCGAAGTCGACCCGCACCAGCCGGCAGAAGACACCGCGCTCCTGGAGCGAGGTCAGCAGCTCCCGCATCGCGTCGCCGTCGCCGGAGAGCACGGTCGAGGTGGGCCCGTTGATCGCGGCGACGGAGATGAGACCGGCGTACCGGCTCAGCTCCTCGGCGGCGTCCTCGGCCCCGAGTTCCACGGAGGCCATCGCCCCGTTCCCGGAGACCGACTTGGCCAGGGCGCTGCGCCGGCAGATGACGGCCGCCGCGTCCGCCACACCGAGGGAGCCCGCGACGCAGGCGGCGGCCGCCTCGCCCATGCTGTGGCCGACGACGTAGTCGGGTTCGACGCCCCAGGACCGCCAGAGGGCGGCGAGCGCCACCTCGACCGCCCACAGGGTGGGCTGGATGACGTCGACGCCTTCGAGCGCTCCGCCGCCGGTGAGCCGGTCCATCACGGACCAGCCGGTCTCGGCGCGGACCGCCGCGTCGCACTCTTCGAGCGCCCTGCGGAACACAGGCTCGGCCGTGAGCAGCTCACGGCCCATGCCGACCCACTGCGAGCCCTGGCCCGGGAAGACGAAGACCACCCGGGAGCGTTCCTCGTACACCTCGTCGGCGGACCGGGTGAGGGGGCCGGGCTCGTCCTCCAGGAACGCCGACAGCCTGCCGGTCAGCTCCTTGCGGGTGGAGCCGACGACGGTCAGCCGGCTCTCGTGGCTGTCGCGGCGGGTGGCCGCGCTGTAGCAGATGTCGCGCAGCGGGGTCTCGTGGCCCGCGCCGCCCGGCTCCAGATGGCGCAGATAGCGGGCGGCGGTCTCGCGGAGGGTCTCCGGGCTGTGCGAGGAGAGACTCAGCAGCCGGGGGCGGCCGTCCTCCTCGGGCGCGGTGGCGGGGGCGGGCTCGGTCCGCGCCGGGTGGTGTGCGCCGAGGACGATGTGCACATTGGTGCCGGAGATGCCGAAGGAGCTGACGCCGGCGATTCCCGGCCGTTCGTCCTGGGGCCACTCCCGGGTCCGCTGGGGCACGTGCAGCGGGGTGTTCGCCCAGTCGATCGCCGATGTCAGCTCGGCGCTGTGCAGGCTGGGCGGGATCACCCCGTGCTCCAGGCACATCACCGCCTTGATCAGACCGGCGATCCCGGCGGCGCCCTCCGCGTGCCCGATGTTCGTCTTGACGGAGCCCACGATCAGCGGCCGGTCCGCGGGCCGGTCCGCGCCGAGCACGGCCGCCAGCGCACCCAGCTCGACCGGGTCGCCCACCGGGGTGCCGGTGCCGTGCGCCTCCACGTAGTCGACCCTGGACGGGTGGATTCCGGCGTCGGCGTAGGCCGCCCGCAGGGTCTTCTCCTGTCCCGACCGCGCGGGGGCCATCATCGCGCCGCCGCTCCGGCCGTCGTTGACGGTGGCGGAGCCGAGGATGACCGCGCGGACGGCGTCCCCGTCGGCGATCGCGTCCTTGAGGAGTTTGAGGACGACGACGCCGACGCCTTCGCTGCGGACGAAGCCGTTCGCCGACGCCGACGCGAACTTGCAGCGGCCGTCGGGCGAGAGCATCTTGCCGCTGGAGAAGGTGATGCTCTCCTCGGGGACGAGGATGAGATTGACCCCGCCGGCCAGCGCCAGGGTGGATTCGCCGCCGCGCAGACTCTGGCAGGCCAGATGAACGGCGGTGAGGGAGGAGGAGCAGGCGGTGTCGACGGTGAGGCTGGGGCCCTGGAGATCGAAGGCGTAGGAGAGTCTGCCGGAGAGGACACTGGGTGTGGATCCGGCGTTGGCGTAGATGTCGAGGACTCCCGAACGGCTCATCGCGTCCCAGTAGTTACGGCCCAGGGAGCCGATGAAGACTCCGGTGCGGCCGTCCGCCAGCCGCTCCCTGGTGAAACCCGCGTCCTCGGCGGCGGCAGCGGTGGTCTCCAGGAGTAATCGCTGCTGGGGGTCCATGTGGTGGGCCTCGCGCGGGGCCACGCCGAAGAAGTCGGCGTCGAACTCGTCGATTCCGTCGAGGAATCCGCCCCAGCGGCTGACGATCTTCCCGGGCTTTCCCGGACAGGGGTCGTAGAATTCCTCTATGTCGAATCGGCTGGCCGGTACTTCGCTTATGCTGTCGTGTCCTTCGCCCAGGCGTGACCAGAACTCGGTGAGATCGGCGGCTCCCGGGAATGTGCACGCCATGCCCACCACGGCGACAGCGGGGCCGTTCCCCTCGGGGTTTTCCTTGGAGTTTTCCTTGGAGTCTTCCTTGTGGATCTGGCGGTCGTCGGATGTCTCGCGGCGCTTGCGGCTGGCCATGTGAACTCCTCGGTTGTCAGATCGCCCAGGGGGCGGCCGCGTCGATGGTCAGCACGGCGCTGCTGACCACGAAACCCGGTGCCGCGCCCGCGAGCAGTACATGGTCTCCGGGCTTGAGCAGCCCCATCGACACATAGTGGTCGAGCGCCACCACGTGATCGCTCGCCGCGAGATGACCGACGGTACGTCCGAAGTCCCAGCTCGACTTCGACTCCGGAATTCCGAGAGGGTCGAGGAAGAATTGCGCGACAAGGTAGTGGCCCTGGTTCACATAGATCGCCCTGGCGATGTCTCCGACGCCTATCCCGGCCTCGTCCAGCGAGCGCAGCGCCACATCGGCCTGCCACTTCGCGATGGTCTCGTTGACCTCCGCGAGCGTCCGGTCCGCGCGGCTGAAGTGCCGGGCCCGCTCGACCATGTCGATGGTGGCCCGGCCGTGCGGGTCGAACAGCGGCTCGCCGCCCCGGTGCAGCCCTTCCAGCTCGGGGATCATCAGCTGGTTGACCGATCGCACCCGGGCGATGCCGCCGGTGGTGTCGAGCAGCATCGCGCTCCCGGCGTCCCCGATCACCGTGCCCGGGCCGTAGCCGCGCCAGCGGTCGGCCCGGGGGGAGGTGAAGTTGTCCGCCGTGGTCAGGAGCGCGGTCGTGCTCATGGGGTCCAGGCTGAGCCGGCCGGCCGCCAGCTCCATGGCGGCCAGCATTCCGTTGCAGCCCTGCTGTATTTCGAAGGCGGGGATGTTCCCGGCTCCGATTTCCCGGGCGATGTATCCGCCCGGGTACCACATTTCGGGGCCTTGTCGCAGTACACAGGAGTGCACCAGCAGATCCACCGACGACGCGTCGGAGCCCGCTCTGGTCAAGGCGTCACGGGCGGCGGAGACCGCCATGTCCACGGGTGGGGTGTCACCGGCTATCAGGGTTCCGGTGACACCGGAGTCCAGCATGAGGATCTCGTCGTACAGACCCATGTCGACGGCTCGGCGACTGGTCATTCGCTCGGGAAGGTAGGTACCCAGCCCGCTGATGTAGAGATTCTCCAGCTTCATAAACGCCTCCTGGGCGGGCGGTCACGGCCGGGATGCGCGGCGCGACAGTTTCTGGGAGATGAGTGAACCGATGCGGCGCAGCGGCCCCGGATTCGCCATCTCGCCGTGTTCGCAGGCGATCGGATGGTTCTCCACCCGGCCGTTCACATGGGGGGTCCAAGCCTCGTGGCTCATCCAGTCCTCGATTCGCCCCTCGGTGGCGGTGAAGAAGAGAACATCGCCGTCGTAAACCACCGGTTCATGCGCTTCGACGAGGCGGATGTTGTTGGTGACGATGTCGACGAGGGAGCGCATCCGCGCCGAGGTGAGACCGGCGAACGGGGAACCGTCCTCGGGGACGAGTTCCATGAGCTTGGGCAGATCGAGAGCGCTCCGGGCCGGCTCGCCGGCGTCCCGGCCGAGGCCTTCCAGCAGCAGTCGCGCGATCTCTTGATCGCCGGGGATCTTTCCGGCGAGCGGGGGGTTGGGGTAGGAGTCCAGCAGGGCCAGCAGGGCGACCTCTTCGCCCTGTTCCCGCAGCCGGGCGGCGATCGCGTGGGCGACGATTCCGCCGTACGACCAGCCGAGGAGATGGTAGGGGCCGGCCGGCTGGACGGCGCGCAGGGTGTTCACATAGTCGGCGGCCATGTCGTCCAGCGCGGTGGGAGGTTCCTCTCCGTCGGACATGCCTCGGGCCTGGAGGCCGTAGATGGGGTGCCCGGTGTCGATGCCGCTCATCAGGCCCGCGTAGCACCAGCTCAGTCCGCCGGCCGGGTGTACGCAGAAGATCGGCGGCTTGGTTCCGCGCGGCCGGAGCGGCAGCAGGGCGGCGAAGGAGTCGCCGGTCCCGCCGCCGTCGGGGTCCAGCTCGGCGAGCGCGGCGACGGTCGGGAACTCGAAGAGGGTCCTGATGGTGTGCTGGACACCGAGGGTCTCCCGTACCCGGCTGATGAGCCGGGTGGCGAGGAGGGAGTGACCGCCCAGCTCGAAGAAGTCGTCGTGGATTCCCACGCGCGGCAGTTCGAGCACTTCGGCGAAGAGCCGGCTCAGGGTGGCTTCCTGAGGTGTGCGGGGTGTGTCGTCGGTGATGGCGGTGGTGAAGTCGGGGGCGGGCAGGGCCTGTCGGTCGAGCTTGCCGTTGACCGTGCGGGGAAGACCGTCCAGGACGACGACCGCGGCCGGGACCATGTGGTCGGGGAGATGGCGGGCCAGCTCCCGCCGTACCACCGCACCGTCCAGAACCACCCCGGCACGCGGGACGACGTACCCGACGAGGCGGCGGTCGTCCGGCCGGTCGGAGCGGACCGCGACGGCGGCCTGGGCGACCTGCGCGTCACGGAGGAGTACGGCCTCGATCTCACCCAGCTCGATACGGAAACCCCGCACCTTCACCTGATCGTCGGCCCGGCCGACATACTCCAGACTGCCGTCCCGCAGTCGGCGCACCAGATCCCCCGTCCGGTACATCCGCGTCCCCGCCGGACCGTACGGATCGGCGACGAACCGGCCCGCCGTGAGGACGGCGCGTCCCGCGTAGCCGCGCGCGAGACCCTCACCCGATATGTAGAGTTCGCCGGTGACGCCGACGGGCACGAGCCTGAGGGCGGGGTCGAGGACATGGAGGCGGGTCCCGGTGACGGGACGGCCGATGGGCGGACGGGCATCGCCGGTCAGAGGCCGGGAGAGCGCGGCGCAGACCGTGGACTCGGTCGGCCCGTAGGCGTTGATCATCCGCCGACCCGGCGCCCAGCGTCCCACCAGTTCACCCGCGCACGCCTCACCGCCCACCACCAGGGTCTCCAGTGAAGGGAGTTCGGCCTCCGCGAGACCCGACAGGACCGTCGGCGGGATCAACGCGTGCGTGATCCGGTTCCGCTCCAGCTCACGAACCAGGTCCTCACCGCCGAGACGGCCCGCCGGAGCCACCACCAGCGCCCCCGACGACGCGAACGCCATCAGCATCTCCATCACCGCCGCGTCAAAACTGAACGACGCCAGCTGCAACACCCGACTGTCCGTGCTCAGCCCGAAGCGCTCCACCTGCTCCGCCGCCAGTACCCCCAGCCCCGTATGCGACACCACCACACCCTTCGGCCGGCCCGTCGACCCCGAGGTGTAGAT
>NZ_BMWG01000035.1 GCF_014651115.1 Streptomyces inusitatus
GGATTGAACCAGTGACCTCTTCCGTGTCAGGGAAGCGCTCTCCCGCTGAGCTAATCGCGCGGGTCTCCAGACCCGGGGGGCCAGAGTCGAATCCTCTCGGATTCAGTGGACGATACTGGGATTGAACCAGTGACCTCTTCCGTGTCAGGGAAGCGCTCTCCCGCTGAGCTAATCGTCCTTGGAGGTGGAGACGGGATTTGAACCCGTGTAGACGGCTTTGCAGGCCGTTGCCTCGCCTCTCGGCCACTCCACCCGGAGTGTGGGGGTTCGGGAAGGATCCCCCACTTCGAGCGGACGACCAGGTTCGAACTGGCGACCTCAACCTTGGCAAGGTTGCGCTCTACCAACTGAGCTACGTCCGCTTGTCCATTTCCGTTCCGCTTGCGCTTCCCGGCGACGTGTTGAACTCTAGCGGATTCCTGAGCCAGCACAAAAACACGTTTCCGCAGCGTGCTGACGTGTGCCCGGGCCACGGCGGGGCGACGGGCGCTTCCGGGGCGCTCCCCGGACGGCCGCCGGGCGCGTATCCGTGCCGGTCATAGACTCGACAGCGTGCACGACCTCGCTCCTCTCGCCCGCTTCGGGCGTCTTGTCGCCACCGGCCTCCGGGATGTCACCAGCGACCCCGCGGCCCTCGACTCAGCCGGCTTCTGGGCCGTCTCCGCCACCTTCGAAGGGGGGCTGACCTGCGCGCGCTTCGCCGATGTCCGTACTGAACCGGTGCCCGCGCCGACCCCCGGTCGTTGGCGTGGACCCGCCAAAGGCGACTGGGCGTCATCGCTGGACCGCGCCGGGTACACAGCGGGCGTACGCCGCATACGCGAGCACATCGCGGCCGGCGAGGTCTATCAGGCCAATCTCTGCCGGGTGCTCTCCGCCCCGCTGCCCGAGGGCCCGGGCGCGGCCGATGTGGACGAGCTGACCGCGCTGCTGGCGCGGGGCAACCCGGCCCCCTACGCCGGAACGATTCGGCTGCCCTCCCACGGCGTCGAGATCGCGACCGCCTCGCCCGAGCTGTATCTGCGGCGGACCGGCACCCTGGTCGAGTCCGGGCCGATCAAGGGCACCGGCCGCACCGCCGACGATCTGCTGGCGAAGGACCACGCCGAGAACGTCATGATCGTCGACCTGGTCCGCAACGACCTGGGCCGGGTCTGCGCCACCGGAACCGTCACCGTCCCGGCGCTCTGCGCGATCGAGGCCCACCCCGGGCTGGTCCATCTGGTCTCGACCGTCCGGGGCGAGCTGGTCCCCGAGGAGGGCTGGCCCCGGCTCCTCGACGCCACCTTCCCGCCCGGATCGGTCACCGGAGCGCCCAAGTCCGCCGCGCTGACGATCATCGAGGCGCTGGAGACCGCGCCCCGGGGCCCGTACTGCGGAGGCATCGGCTGGGTCGACGCCGACCGCCGTACCGCGGAGCTGGCCGTCGGCATCCGCACCTTCTGGGTGGACCGCGCCACGGGCGCGGGCCCGGTGCTGCGATTCGGCACCGGAGCGGGGATCACCTGGGGCTCGGACCCGGACCGTGAGTGGGAGGAGACCGAGCTGAAGGCCGCCCGGCTGCTCGCGATAGCGTCGTCCCACGCGCGGGAGAACGCGGGCGTACGAGCATGAGGCAGACGGAAGGACCAGCCAGATGAAGCTTTGGGTCAACGGCGGACTCAGGGACGCGGACGATGCCAGGATCTCGGTGCTCGACCACGGCCTCACCGTCGGCGACGGCGTCTTCGAGACGGCGAAGGCCGTCGAGGGGCGGCCCTTCGCGCTCACCCTCCATCTGGAACGGCTGACCCGCTCCGCCCTCGGCCTCGGACTCCCCGAGCCCGACCACGACGAGGCGCGCCGCGCCTGCGCCGCCGTGCTCGACGCCAACCCGATGGCGCTCGGCAGGCTCCGGATCACCTACACCGGCGGCCTCTCCCCGCTCGGCTCCGAGCGCGGCACCGCGAGCCCCACCCTGGTCGTGGCGCTCGGCGAGGCCTCGCCCCGCCCCGACACCACGGCCGTGGTCACCGTCCCCTGGACCCGTAACGAGCACTCCGCGGTGGCCGGGCTGAAGACGACCTCGTACGCGGAGAACGTGGTCGCCCTCGCCAGGGCCGCCGCACACGGCGCGTCCGAGGCGCTCATGGCCAACACCGCCGGACGGCTCTGCGAGGGCACCGGCTCCAATGTCTTCATCGTCCTCGACGGCGAACTGCACACCCCGCCGCTGACCACCGGCTGCCTCGCGGGCATCACCCGCGCCCTGACCGTGCGCTGGACCGGGGCGAAGGAGACCGAGCTGCCCTTCGACGTCCTGGAGCGGGCCGACGAGGTCTTCCTCACCTCCAGCCTCCGCGATGTCCAGGCCGTCCACCGGATCGACGGGCGGGCGCTCACGGACGCGCCGGGACCGGTGACCGCCAAGGCCATGCGGATCTTCGAGGAGCGCGCCGGGGCCGACCGGGACCCGGCCCTCGGCTGACCGAGGTCCGCCGGCCACTCCGGTAAAACCGCGTGACGTACGGCCGTACGGCAGGTAGAACACCCCTGATGACCACCACCCTGCGGCCGACCGGGCCGCTTCAGCAGGAGGCGGCCGGCGTGCGCTCGCGCCGCTACGAGGTCTGCGACAACAGCCGTCCCGTCGGGACGATCGAGATCGCCACCTTCCCCTCGCTCGGCCCGGCGGCCGGCACCGTCCGCTCGCTCCGGATCGACGAGGCCGACCGCCGCCGGGGCCGGGGGACCGTTGCCGTCCTCGCCGCCGAAGAGGTGCTGCGCGGCTGGGGCTGTGACCAGGTACGGGTCTCCGTGCCCCCGGAGGCCGCCGGAGCGGCCGCCCTCGCCGGGGTCCTCGGCTACACCGAGCGAAGCCGCAACATGGTCAAGACCCTCCCGGCGCTGCCGCCCCCGCTGCCGGACGGGACCCGGGCCCGCCCGATGAACGACGCCGAGTTCGCCCTCTGGTGGGAGGAGGGCCTGCGCTCCTACGCGCGGAGCTGGTCCGAGCAGGGACTGACCCCCGCCGAGGCCCTCGCCAAGGCCGAGGCCGACCGCGCCGCCGGACTCCCCGCCGGCCGTGCCACGGCCGGCGTCCGGCTGGAGGTCCTGGAACACCACGGCGTGCCCGTCGGCCTTCTCTACCTCGGCCTCCGCGAGGCGCTGCCCGGCGAGACGGGCGCGTACGTCTACGACGTGGAGGTCCCCGAGGAGCACCGCGGCCGGGGCCACGGCCGCTCCCTGCTCCTCCTCGCCGAGCGCCTCGCCCTGGAGACCGGGGCACGGCTGCTGGGGCTCCATGTCTTCGCGGACAACGCCCCGGCGCTCGGGCTCTACACCTCGCTCGGCCACCGCACGACGGCGATCCACTTCTCCAAGCGGCTGCTCTAGGCCGTGTCCTCGAAAGCGGGGATCAGCCTTCGAGGAGGCGGTCCGCGATCTCCTCGATACGGCCGCGCAGGCCCTCCTGGCTGACGCCGCCGTCGAGGCGCTCGTCGCCGATGACATAGGTCGGGGTGCCGGTGACGCCGATCGCCTTGCCCTCGGCCTGGTCGGCGTCGACCATCAGCATGTGCCGGCCGTCGATGAGGGCGGTGTCGAACTCCTCGGCGTCCAGGCCCAGTTCGCGCGCGGTCTCCAGGAGGACCGGCTCGCCGCGCTCGCGCAGCTCCGTCACCCGCGCCAGCAGCGCCTCATGGAACTCCCGGCCGCTGCCCTGGTCGGCGGCCTCCTCCGCGGCCTGGGCGGCGGCGTAGGAGTGCTTGTTCTTCTCCAGGGGGAAGTGCCGCAGCCGTACGTCGAGCCGGTCGCCGTAGCGCTCGCGCAGGGCGCGGATGTCGTCGAGGGCGGTGAGGCAGTCGGGGCACGAGAGGTCGCACCAGACGTCGAGTACGGCGGTGCGGCCGGTGGTGGAGTCGTTCATGGGCCCAGTCTCCCAGCCGGGGCCGGGCCCGGCCGACCGGCCCGGCGGCGGGCCGGGACCTGGGGATGATCTCGCCCCGGAGATATCCCTGAGGTGGGTGGGGGCCGTGGCCCCGAGGGTGTCCGCCGGTGCAGGATGGAAGGGACGTAACCGCTCATGCCCGTCACAGCCTGGAGGACCGGATGATTGCCGAGACCATATGTGCCGCGGCGTCGGTGGCAGGGCTGGGCGTCGCGGGGATCACCGCGTACCGCAAGCGCTTCCTCGCCGCCGCCCGGATCGCCGCCTACGCGCTGGTGCCGCTCGGCCTGGTGCTGACCGGCGCGGTCCAGTGGGTCGTGGACACCGCCTTCAGCCCCACGGCCTGGATCGGCTTCGGCCTGCTGGGCGGGGCGTGGGCGCTGTTCATGACCGTCCGGGCCGTCGAGCGGCGCTCGGGAGTCGGCCGCAAGGACCGCAAGGCCGCCGCCAAGGCGGCCCGGCGCGAGGCGGTCGCCCCGGCGGCCTCCGCGCCCTCCCTCGGCCGGGGCGCTCGCGGCGCCGCCGAGCCCGCCGCGCGGCCCAAGGCTTCCGGCTCCGGCTCCGGCGCGGGCGAGGACTTCAGCGACATCGAGGCGATCCTCAAGAAGCACGGAATCTGAGACGACCCCGCCGGAGCCGCCCCGGAGCGGCTCCGCCCCACCTGGGGGAACGCGGAAGTGTGACGAACTCCGTGTAACGCGGCGCGTGTTGGGCGATCACGGTGCCGGACACTGCGTCATCATCGCCCCGAGATGCTCGATACCTCCAGGGGCGATGCCCCCGCACCCACGAATGAGCCGCGAGGCTGTCTCTTCGCGCTCTCCCAGCCACCCCTGATGATCTTTCTGACGGTGATCGGAGTGCTGCTGCTCATGGCGGCCGTCCATGACCTCTTTCCGCTGTGAGGGCCCGGACGGCGGCCTCGCCCCGTCGGCGGTTCTCAGCCGGCCGCCTCCCGGCGGCGCGCCCGGTAGGCGGCCACATGCAGCCGGTTCCCGCAGGTGCGGCTGGAGCAGTAGCGGCGCGAGCGGTTACGGGAGAGATCGACGAAAGCACGGCCGCAGTCCGGGGCCTCGCACCGCCGCAGCCTCTCCCGCTCGCCCGCGACGACGATGAACGCCAGCGCCATGCCGCCGTCGGCCGCGACATGGTCGGCGACCGAGGCGCCCGGCGCGAAGTAGTGCACATGCCAGTCATAGCCGTCGTGGTCGGTCAGCTGGGGGGTGGTGCCCGCCGCCGCCACCAGATCGTTGAGCAGCGCGGCGGCGATCGCGCTGTCGACCGCCGCGAAGACCGCCGCGAATCGGGTGCGTACGTCGCGTACCGCTTTCAGATCCCGGGGATTCAGCTCGCCGACATCACTGAAGTCATGTCTGCGAACGAATTCGGCCAATGCGTCGAGATCGGCCAGTCCATCCGTCTGATCTCCGTCCGGTGCGGTGTTCACCAGATCGATGACCGCCTCAAGGGCATATCTGGTGTCGTGGGGGATCAGCACGATTCGCTCCCTGGCCTGCTTGCGGACCGGTGCCCGCCGAATTGCGCTGACTCTAGCGGCTCGTGGCCAAGCGTATCGGCGTCGTCACCGCGCTGGAATGCGCGATGGCGACGCCGATGGGTTCACCCTGTGAGGTTGTCCGCGATGAACGGCTGATCGCCGTATGCGGCTGTGCGCGCGGCGCCGTCTCCCCGAGTAGGACGGCGCCGTGCGGCTCCCGGTCTGGCTCAGCTCTCCGCCAGGATGTGCGAGAGCTCCGTGTCCAGATCGAAGTGGCGATGCTCGGTGCCCGGTGGCACCGCGGCATCGGTTCGCTTGAGGAACGACTCCAGGGCCCGCGCCGGGGCTTCGAGCAGGGCTTCGCCCTCCGGGGAGCTCAGCGCGATGCAGACGACTCCCTGGCCATGACTGCGCGATGGCCAGACTCTGACGTCGCCCGTGCCGGTGGGCCGATGGAGGCCCTCCGCGAGAAGGTCGCGGGCGAAGACCCATTCGACCGTCTCCTCGGCTCCGGTGTGGAAGGTGGCGTGCACGGCATAGGGATCGGCCGTGTCATACCGCAGGCCCGCGGGTACAGGCAGTGAAGACTCGCTCGATACAACGAGGCGCAGGTGCAGCTCGCAGCTGACCGTGGTGTTCATAAGCGCCAGGGCCTTTCGCTCAGTGTGCGCTCGGGGATTCGCACGTCGGCGAAATCGACATGCCACCTACGGTGCCGTTGTAAACCCCTCTGAGGGTTTTGGGTGTCTTTAGGTACCCCTAACGGCGGAGTGATTGTTCGTTCCCTGGGACCATTCCGGTGACTGCGCTCCGTCAGGTAGATTTGCCGCCATGAACACGGGGAGTAACGGCACGGAGGTCGCGATGGCGATCGACGGCGACAGGTCGGCCGAGGGTGAGCGGGTGACGGTGGACAAGGACGAGCAGGAGACCGAGAGGCCGCTCGGCTCGCGCGCGCCCGCCTACATCAAAGCGCGGAAGACCCTGCATCTGAGCTGGCAGGTCGGCGTCTTCGTGGTCGGGCTCGCGGTGGTCTCCGCGGGCGTGGCCATGCTGGTGCTGCCCGGCCCCGGCTGGGTCGTGATCTTCGGTGGCATGGCGATCTGGGCGACCGAGTTCGTCTGGGCCCAGCTGGTGCTGCGCTGGACCAAGCGCAAGGTCAGCGAGGCCGCCCAGCGGGCGCTCGACCCCAGGGTCCGGCGGCGGAACATCATCCTCACCACCATCGGCGTGGTGATCTGCGCGGTGCTGGCCGGGATCTACCTCTGGAAGTTCGGCATCACCCTGCCGTGGAAGATCGAATCCTGACCCGAAACGGGTCCGGGGCACCTGCTGACATGGGGTAATGTTTGCGGTGCGCCCGGGCGATTAGCTCAGCGGGAGAGCGCTTCGTTCACACCGAAGAGGTCACTGGTTCGATCCCAGTATCGCCCACATGTTCGAGGGTCGAGCGGTTCGCGAAAGCGGACGCTCGACCCTCGTCGTATGTGCCCAACGCCCCGGGACCCAGCGGTCCCGGGGCCTTCGGCATTCAGGCCTGTCCCGGCCTTTCCGGCCCGGTCAGCGCATCCGGCCCAGCCGCTCCCGCAGCCGCCGCGCGTTCCGCAGCCGCTGCTCATAGGTCGCGCCGACCGCCAGCAGCAGCAGTCCCGCCAGCGCGGGCGGGGCCCAGCGGGGAAGCGCGCCGACCGCCTGGACCACATACGGGGCCAGCTCGTGCAGCGCGTCCAGCGCCAGCACCACCCCGCCGATCAGCAGCGGGGCCCGCAGCCGCCACCGGGCCCCGGCGAGCGTCACCGCCAGCGCGGCGAGCCCCAGGAGCAGCGGACGCACCCAGTGGGCGTCCCCCCAGGCCGCCACGAGGCTCGGCGCCAGGGTCACGGCCAGTCCGGGCCCGTACGCCGTCCAGGACGACGCCGAGGGGTCCCCGCGGCGGCGCAGCGCACCCACGGCGAGCGCCGGGAGCGTCACCGGCAGGGTGTACGCCTCGGGGGTGACCACGTCGGAGGCGTACAGCCGCGCCCAGGCGGCCAGCACCCACAGCACCACGGCGACCGGGGCGGCCGCCCGGCGGCGGTCCGCGCGCAGCGCGGTGCCCGCGGCGATCACCCCGCCCAGCGCGAGCACCAGGGCGAGCGTCGCCGCGTCGCCCTGGGCGAGCGCGACGGCGAGCAGCCCCGCCCCGGCCCCCGCGCACTCCGTCGGGAGCGCCACGGGATGCCCGCCGCCCAGCCGGGCGGCGAGCAGTGCCGCACCGGCCGGCACGGCGAGCAGCAGCGGCGCCGTCTGCTGCGGCGCGAGGCCGGCCGCCGCCGCGACGGCGAGGAGCAGCGCCGTCGCCAGGGCCGTGGCGGCGCAGCCGAGCACTCCCCGTACGGCCCGCCCGGCGCCGGGCCGGGCTGCCGCCAGGGCCGTGGCGGCGAGCAGCGCCCCCAGCACGGCGAAGGTCGCCGGACGGGCCGCCGACGAGAGGACCGCCACGCTCGTCCCCCCGGCGAGAGCGCAGCCGAGGGCGGCCCAGGCCGCCGGGCGGCCCGCCGCCCGCGCGGCGACCGTGAGCGCGGCGACGGTCAGCGCCGTCTGGAACGCGGCCGTCGCGGCGAATCCCGCGCCCACCGCGCCCGGAGCGAGGAACAGCGCGGCCCAGCCGAGCCCGCCCGCCGTCCCCGGGGCCGCCGCCCGCCACTTCGGCCCCACCGCGTACGGCAGGGGCGACCGGGTGGCCGCCGCGACCGCCGCCGCCAGGATCAGCAGCGAGACCGCGGCCGCGGGCAGCACACCGGCCGGCAGCCCCCCGGCCGGGCCCGCGGGGGCGTCGGGCCCGGGGCCCGCCCAGGCGTCCGGCAGCACGGCCACCGGCCCGGCGAGTACGAGGAGCAGCGGCGGCACGGCCGCGAGCAGGGCCAGCGCGTGGACCGTCGCCGAGGCCGCCGCGAGCCCGTGCGACAGCCCGCGCGGTGTACGCGCCCGTACCCCGGGCGTCACGACGGCGCACAGCAGCGCCACCGCGCCGAGCAGATAGGCCGGTACCGCCCAGCCTCCGGGGGCCGCCGTGCGCACCACCGCGCCGACGCCCGCCAGCAGCGCGAGACCCCCGACGGCCGACACGGCCATGGCCGCGGACGGCAGCCGCCAGGCGGCGAACAGCGCCACGGCGGCGGACGCCGCCAGCAGCGCGGCGGGCCCGGCCGCCTCGGCCGGGGAACCGGCCATCAGCGACGGGAAGACCCCGTGCACCAGCGCCAGAGCGCCCGTCACCGAGCCACCCGCCGCGGCGAGGGCCCGTACGCCCGGGCTCGTCGCCCGGATCAGGACAACCACGTCGAACAGGGCCGTGCCCAGCAGCGCCCACCCCGGCGACGGCGCGGGACCGGCCGTCGCCGACCAGAGCACCAGCGGCAGTTGGGCCGCCGCGACCGCCGCCGGCAGCGGGGCGCGCAGCCGCTTCGCGACCCGCCCGTACCCCGCCCAGACCGCGGCCAGCGCCGCCGAGGCCCACGCCGCGTACGCCAGCGCGCCGACGTCCGGCAGCGCCACCCGGTGCAGTGCGTAGGCGTCCAGCACCAGCAGCGCCAGGCCGAGCGCGGCCACCGACTCCGCGGTGGCGGCGAGCCCCCGGCGCAGCAGCGCGAGCGGCCCGGCGAGCGCGGCGGCCGTCACGGCGGCCAGTACGGCCGAGCGCCCGCCGATTCCCATGCGGCCCCAGCCGACCAGGGTGAACGCGACCGCCGCGATCGTCAGCAGCAGCCCGCCCAGGACGAGCAGGACGTTCCGCGCGCTCGGCGACGAGGTCTCGGCGGGGCGGATCGTTTCCGCGGAGAGGGCCCGTCCGAGGGCCGGTCCGCCGGCCGCCGGCTGCCGGAGCACGGAGACCAGCCAGGCCCGGCGGGCCAGCAGCCGGTCCCGGTGGGCGTCCAGCCGCACCAGCTCGCGATCGAGAAGCACCAGCTCCTCGGCGGGCGGCGGCGGATGGGGCGGAAAGTTCGTCATGTCCGGATGGTGTCCGCCGCCCCGTTCGCGCGGCATCGGCGCGGATACTCAGACCGGACTGAGTACCCCCAGTGGGGCCCCGCCGGGAGGAGAATCGGGCGATGAACTGGTGCCACTACCGATTCCGCACCGTCTGGGAGCTGCCCGCCGCGCCCGCCGCCGTCTTCGCGGCCCTCGAACGCGCCGAGGACTACCCCCTCTGGTGGCCCCAGGTCCGTGAGGTCGCCCCCCTCGGCCCGGACAGCGGCACCGCCCGCTTCCGCTCCTTTCTGCCGTACGAACTCCGCGTCACCGTCCGGGCGCTGAGACACGACCCGGCGGCCGGAGTGCTGGAGATCGCTCTCTCGGGCGATCTGGCGGGATGGGCGCGGTGGACGCTGTCGGCGCACGGCACCGGCACCCGGGTGCTGTACGAACAGGAGACCGAGGTCGACAGGCCCCTGCTGCGGCTGCTGGCGCTGCCGGGCCGCCCGCTCTTCCGCGCCAACCACGCCCTCATGATGCGCGCGGGCCGCCGGGGCCTCGACGCCCGTCTCCGCGGGCACCCCCGCGAGATTTGAAGGCGGGGCGCACGGCCCTGTATGGTTCAGTCCGTTCCCGGGCGATTAGCTCAGTGGGAGAGCGCTTCGTTCACACCGAAGAGGTCACTGGTTCGAACCCAGTATCGCCCACCCGGGAGAGGCCGGTCCGTCGTCGACGGACCGGCCTTCGCGTTTCCCCGCCACCTGAACGGGACCTTTGGGCCGAGCCTGTCGGCTCAGGCGGCGGCCCGCAGTTCGGGACGGAGCGGCCACGCCGGATCCACCGGCTCCGCCGTGCCGCCCCGGGCGAACCAGGTCTGGAGCCCGCGCGCCTGCGCCGCGTGCCACACCGCCTGCAAGGTGTGCAGCTCCGCCGCCGACAGCCGCTCCATCCGCGCCGCGAACCGCCGGCCCACCGCCCGGGTCACCTCCAGCGCCGCCAGCGCGTCGGCCGCCCCGTCCCGCTCCTCGGCCAGCTCCACCTCGTACTGCTCGCACAGATCGGCCAGCGTACGGCTGCCCTTGCGGTAGCGGTCCAGATGGCGGTCCAGCACCCAGGGATCCAGCACACACAGCGAGACATTCTCCAGATAGCGGCCGAGCGAGGCCGCCCGATGGCGGCGCAGCTCGCGGTCGAGGACCGTCAGCGCGAACGGCGCGTTCAGCACCACCAGCGGGCGGGCGGCGGCGCACTGCTCGGCCAGCGCCCTGCCGACCTCCTCCATCACCGGCGCGGGCCAACGGCCGTGACACCGCAGCCGCTCCTCGGTCAGCCCGTGCGCCGCGGTCGCCTCGGGAGGCACCGGAACACCGGGATGGACCAGCCACCGGGTGACGCGCGGCCGTCCCCCCGCCGTGTCCTGGACCACGATCGAGACCGAGATTATTCGGTCCTCCTCGACATCGGTCCCGGTCGTCTCGGTGTCGAACGCGGTCAATGGGCCCTCGTACCAGAGCGTCATCCCCGAACCCCCAGGTCGTGTCTGACGGATGGCGACATCCTCCGCCGAATCGGTGATACCCGCGCCGTTTGCCGCGTACGCCGGGCGGTGACAACACAGATGACGGACCCCACAGCTGACGACCCGTCCGGAGCCATCAGACACCCCCTGATCCGCCCCGTCCCGGAAGGCACCCAGAGCCATGGCGCTCCCCCTGCCCGAAGACCCGCTCCGGCGGCCGGATCCCGCCGGGGTCGACCCCGCCGCCCTCGGCGCGCTGCTGGACCGGCACGGCTGGCGGCGGCGCGGTGGGGCCCCGGGGAGATACGCACACTGGACCCCGCCCGGCCGCACCACCGGCGGGGCCGGGCTGCTCGTCCCGGAGAGCCGGTCCCTGCCCGGCTGCACGGATCTGCTCGGCGCCGCCCTCACCGAGCTGGCCCGCAGCGCCGCCCCCTCCGCCCGTGAGGTCCTCCTCGGCCTGACCGTGCCCAGCGACGAGATCCACTGGTACCTGGACGCCCCCGGACAGCCGCCCGCCCCCGCCCCCGGGGCGGCGCAGGAGCGGCTGCGCTCGGCGGTGCGGCAGACGCTGATGGCCGGAGCGCTCGCGGCGCGCGGCCGCGCCGGGTACCACGGGGCCCGGCACCGCCGAGGTGCCCTGGACTCGCTGGGCGGGGTCCTGGTCTCGCCGGTGCGCGGCGGGCGCGCCCTCACCGCGTTCCTCCCGGTCGACACGGCGCGCACGGTCACCGTCGGGCTGCACCACGCGCTGCGCGCGACCCGGGAGGCCGTCGACCGCAGACGGGCCACCGGCGACATGGAGGCCTTCGACGCGGCGGTGGCGCGCGGGGTGAGCCGGGAGCTGACCGAGGCGGTCATCGCGCTGGTGCGCGGCTCGCAGGGGGCCCGGATAGCGCTGGAGTGGTCGCCCGCCGCCCCGCCGCCCGAGGGCTGCCCGCCCCGGAGCGAGCCGGTCGAATTCACCCCCGGCGATCTGCCCGCGCTCCGCGAGGCGGGCGCGCGCTATCTGCGGGACGAGCCCTCCGTGGCCGTACGGCTCACGGGCACGGTGGTCCGGCTGCGCCGCGCGGGCCCGGCCGGGCCCGGGACCGTACGGCTGAGAGTGCTGTCGGGGGCCGAGGTGCCCTTCGTCCGCGCGGCCCTGGAGGACGAGGCCTACGGCACGGCCGGCCGCGCCCATCTCGCCGGGGTGCCCGTCCGGGTGTCGGGGCGGCTGGAGAGCCGGGGCGGCTTCCGGCGGCTCACCGACGCCACCGGGATGCAACCGCTCCACGGCCCGGCGGGCGACGCTCCGGCCGACCTTCCGGCCGACCGCCACTCCGAGACGTACGTGCACACGGAGGTCTGCGGAGAGCTGTGGGAGGACGACTGCTACGAGGACGACGGGGCGGACGAGCCCGGCCGCCCCGGCGACGGCGGCTGACGGGCGGGCGGCCGGGCACGGGCGGACACGGCCGGGCCCGGGCCGGGCGCACGGCCCCCGCGGAACAACCGTTTCGCGGGCGGCCCCCTTCGCTCGGTACGATTCAGACGCGCGCAGTGACCGCTGGCGCACCCCATCAGTCAGGAGAGACCGGTGTCAGACGTCCGTGTGATCATCCAACGCGATTCCGAGCAGCGGGAAGAGCGCGTGGTGACCACGGGCACGACGGCGGCCGAACTCTTCCCCGGCGAGCGCACCGTCGTCGCCGCCCGGATCGCGGGCGAGCTGAAGGACCTCACGTACCAGGTGCGGGACGGCGAGGAGATCGAGCCCGTCGAGATCTCCTCACCCGACGGCCTCGACATCCTGCGCCACTCCACCGCGCATGTCATGGCGCAGGCCGTGCAGGAGCTGTTCCCCGAGGCCAAGCTCGGCATCGGCCCGCCGGTCAAGGACGGCTTCTACTACGACTTCGACGTCGAGAAGCCGTTCACGCCCGAGGATCTCAAGGCCATCGAGAAGAAGATGCAGGAGATCCAGAAGCGCGGCCAGAAGTTCTCCCGCCGGGTGGTGAGCGACGAGGCCGCCCGCGAGGAGCTGGCGGACGAGCCGTACAAGCTGGAGCTGATCGGCCTCAAGGGCTCGGCCTCCAGCGACGACGGCGCGGACGTCGAGGTGGGCGCCGGCGAGCTGACGATCTACGACAACCTGGACGCCAAGACCGGCGACCTGTGCTGGAAGGACCTCTGCCGGGGTCCGCACCTGCCCACCACCCGCAACATCCCCGCCTTCAAGCTGATGCGCAACGCGGCCGCCTACTGGCGCGGCAGCGAGAAGAACCCGATGCTCCAGCGGATCTACGGCACCGCCTGGCCGTCGAAGGACGAGCTGAAGGCGCACCTCGACTTCCTCGCCGAGGCCGAGAAGC
The DNA here is from genome assembly GCF_014651115.1 of Streptomyces inusitatus. Taxonomy (GTDB): domain Bacteria; phylum Actinomycetota; class Actinomycetes; order Streptomycetales; family Streptomycetaceae; genus Streptomyces; species Streptomyces amakusaensis. The sequence continues at coordinate 13,254 of NZ_BMWG01000035.1, forward strand.
GCGACCACCGCCGCCTCGGCACCGAGCTGGACCTCTTCTCCGTCCCCGACGAGATCGGCTCCGGCCTCGCCGTCTTCCACCCGCGCGGCGGCATCGTGCGCCGGGTCATGGAGGACTACTCGCGCCGCAGGCACGAGGAGGAAGGGTACGAGTTCGTCTACACCCCGCACGCCACCAAGGGCACGCTCTTCGAGAAGAGCGGCCACCTGGACTGGTACGCGGACGGCATGTACCCCCCCATGCAGCTCGACGGCGGCACGGACTACTACCTCAAGCCGATGAACTGCCCGATGCACAACCTGATCTTCGACGCCCGGGGGCGCTCCTACCGTGAGCTGCCGCTGCGCCTGTTCGAGTTCGGCACGGTCTACCGGCACGAGAAGTCCGGCGTGGTCCACGGTCTGACCCGCGCCCGGGGCTTCACCCAGGACGACGCGCACATCTACTGCACCCGTGAGCAGATGGCGGAGGAGCTGGACCGCACGCTCACCTTCGTCCTCAATCTGCTCCGCGACTACGGTCTGACCGACTTCTATCTGGAGCTGTCCACCAAGGACCCGGAGAAGTACGTCGGCTCGGACGAGGTCTGGGAGGAGGCCACCGAGGTGCTGCGCCAGGTGGCCGAGAAGCAGGGCCTCCCGCTCACCCCCGACCCGGGCGGCGCGGCCTTCTACGGTCCCAAGATCTCGGTGCAGGCGCGCGACGCCATCGGCCGGACCTGGCAGATGTCGACCGTGCAGCTCGACTTCAACCTGCCCGAGCTGTTCCACCTGGAGTACACCGCGCCCGACGGCTCGCGCCAGCAGCCGGTGATGATCCACCGCGCGCTCTTCGGCTCGATCGAGCGGTTCTTCGCCGTCCTGCTGGAGCACTACGCGGGCGCCATGCCGCCGTGGCTGGCCCCGGTGCAGGCGGTCGGCATCCCGATCGGCGACGCCCACGTCGAGTACCTCCAGGAGTTCGCCGCCGAGGCGAGGAAGAAGCGTCTGCGGGTCGAGGTCGACGCCTCCTCCGACCGGATGCAGAAGAAGATCCGCAACCACCAGAAGATGAAGGTCCCCTTCATGATCATCGTTGGTGACGAGGACATGAACGCGGGCACGGTCTCCTTCCGCTACCGCGACGGTTCGCAGGAGAACGGCATCCCGCGCGACCAGGCCCTGGCGAAGCTCGCCCAGGTCGTCGAGGACCGCGTCCAGGTCTGATCCGCCGGACCGGCTCCACAGCCGCTCAGAAGGCCCCCGGGGAGCTCCCCGGGGGCCTTCTGTCCTCCTCCAGCGTGAAGGACTGGATCAGCCACGAGGAGAACGACCCCGTCACCGCCCCCAGCAGCGCCAGCCCCCCGGCCATCATCACCGTCGCCACCACCCGGCCCTTCGGGGTCACCGGGGCGACATCCCCGTACCCGACCGTCGTCAGCGTCGAGCAGGCCCACCACACCGAGTCCCCGAACGTCCGGATCGTGGCCCCCGGCGCTCCGCGCTCCTCGGCGTAGACCGTGAGCGCGCCCGCGAAGCCCAGCAGCACCGCCGACATCCCGGCGTACGCGATCACCCGGGCGTACAGCGAGAGCCGGGCATGGGCGTGGCGGTGCCGGACCGACTCGTAGATCCGCATGATCCGCAGCGGGCGCAGCAGCGGCAGCAGCACCACGAGCGCGTCCAGCGGATGGCGCCGGACATAGCCGGGGCCCTGGCCGCTCAGCCGCCACTGCACCAGATAGTCCACGAGGAACAGCGCCCAGGACGCGTAGGTCACCGCCAGCAGGGCGTCCCGCCAGCCCTCGGGCAGCCCCTCGGCCAGCACTCTGACCGCGTAACAGCCCAGAAAGGCCACCGACGCCGCGAACAGCGGGACTTCCATGCGCCGGCGCCAGCTCCACAGCCGGCTCTCTTCGCCCAGCTCTTCGTCCACTGCTTCGTCCATCGCCCCAGCATCGCCGGGGCCGGGGAGCCCGCCCCCGGCGACACGCTCCCCGGGGGCGAAGCCATATGCTGCACAGCATGACGAGTGAGCCGGAGCAGCAGATCGGAGTGGGAACGCCCGACGCGTTCCAGCGCCTGTGGACGCCCCACCGGATGGCGTACATCCAGGGGGAGAACAAGCCGAGCGGGCCCGAGGCCGGTGACGGCTGCCCCTTCTGCTCCATCCCCGCGAAGTCGGACGAGGACGGGCTGGTGATCGCGCGCGGTTCCTCCGTGTACGCGGTGCTCAACCTCTACCCGTACAACGGCGGGCATCTCATGGTGGTGCCCTTCCGGCACGTCGCCGACTACACCGAGCTGGACGAGAGCGAGACCGCCGAGCTGGCGGTCTTCACCAAGCGGGCGATGACCGCGCTGCGGGCCGCCTCGGGGGCGCACGGCTTCAACATCGGGATGAACCAGGGCGTCTCGGCGGGTGCGGGCATCGCCGCGCATCTGCATCAGCACATCGTCCCGAGATGGGGCGGGGACACCAACTTCATGCCCGTCGTCGGCCACACCAAGGTGCTGCCGCAGCTCCTCGCGGACACCAGGGCGATGCTCGCCGACGCCTGGCCCCGCGCGTAACCTCTCAGCGGCCGTACGCACGACGCCCCGGGCGGGAGAATCTCCGCCCGGGGCGTCGTGCCACCGTCCGTCATCCGTTACGCGTCTAGGCGTCGTACAGATCCGCCTTCTTGGGGGCCGGGTCCTGCACCGCGCCGCTCACGGCCATCGAACGGCCCGCGAAGCGGTCGGTGTCCACGCCGTTCTCCTCCAGCACCCGCAGCGCCGCCGCGTGCGCCACCCGCAGTACGGGGGTGGCCGCGCGCATCGCGTCGTCGGCCATGAACCGGTGCCGCCAGGGCTTCTCCGCCCAGGCGTGCCGCAGCCCGAACGGCTCGGGCAGCGCCAGCTTGCCGCCGAGGAACTCCAGCAGCGGCGGGTACCAGGTGAGGGGCGCGCGCACCATCAGCCGGACCACCTCGCGGGTCTCCACCAGGGGCAGGGTCCGGGTCCGGGTCTCCCAGAAGCGGATGGTCTTGTTGACCGTGACCGTCTTCGGGGATGACTTGGTGGTGAAGAAGCCGTGCACCGGGCCGAGCGCGTGCCCGGTGACCTCGACGCGCAGGGTCTCGTGGAGCACCGTCACGGTGATCATCATGGTGATCACCAGCTGGCCGTCCCAGAGGGTGAACTGCACGCCCAGATAGTGCCGGTCGCCGCTGCCGAACTGCTGATGGTTGCAGATGCGCTGTATTTCATGGCCCTTGATCTGGAACGACTCCACCTCCTGGCCCTCCGGCCGGGACACCGAGCCGGCGTTCTCGCCGACCGGGGAGACGATCCAGTGCTTGACCGAAGGGGCGGGGAAACCCCCGGAGTTCAGCGGGCCGCGCTCCAGCAGCTTCAGCTTGTCGTGGATCGCCCTTATGACGTCCCAGCTGCGGAACTGGTTGATCTCCTTGCCCGGCACCTTGGAGACCAGCTCCTCGGCCATCTGCCAGCTGCCCCACCGGGTGCCCATGCCCAGTATCCCCTTGGGACCGGCGTAGAAGACCGAGTTGGAGCGCTGTTCGGCGCTCAGCTTCTCCAGCCCCTGGCGGAGCTGCTCGCGCGCCGAGTCATGGGGGCCGCCGGGCACCGTGTCGGGCGTCTTGGCCCCGATGCCGCCGCCGGAGAGCAGTCCGTCCCAGCGCTCCCGCAGATCCTTCGCGGTGGCCTCGCAGATCCGCCTGGCCAGCAGCCAGCCGATCACCGGGGCGACGATCATGCCGCGCAGGTAGTAGCCCCAGAAGCCGGTGAACGGCAGCCGGAGCAGCAGAATCAGGGCCAGCCCGCCGATGGCGACCAGCAGCAGGGTGCCGAGCGTCCCCGCGCGCTTGTTCGCGGAGCCCGCGATGGTCCGCCGGAGCTGGAAGACGCCCATCCACAGCAGCAGTCCGGGCAGGAAGAGCAGCCCGCACACCGCCATGATGACGCTCAGTTTGGTGTCCCGCTCCTTGCGGATGTGACTGGCCGCGAGGCAGTGCTCGACCACCGTCTGGGGGTCGGTGCCGAAGGACTGGATCAGCGCGCCGCGCGCGCCGCCGAGCATCCGCACCCGTACCGCGTTGGAGAACGCCTCACCGAGATTGGGTTCGAAGAGGGAGAACTTCCCCTTCTTCACCTCCGACTTGTGCCACTCGCTGTTGGCCTTGAGGATCTCCTCGGCCGGGCTGTCGCGGTACGCGGCCGAGGCCAGCGCATTCGTCGCCGCGGTCTGTCCCGCCGAGCCCATGAGCGGGACCTGTGCTCCGGGACTGAAATCGAAACCGTCGCTCGCCACTTACCGCCCCCAACATCGCCGCCTGCCGTCCGCTCTTGCGGCCTGTTCCCGACTGTCACGCCCCGTACACCTGCTGGGCTGGGGCATCTCAGGGTATCGGGGGCACGTCCCCGGCGTCATGGGAGTTGAGGAGCCGACCGGAATCGCCGCCCGCCCGTACGGGGGAGGGGCGGGCGGCGACCGCCGTGCGCCGGGGACGCGTTCGGGAGCGCGTCCCGGCGCGCGGAAGCGTTACCGGGGCGCGTTCCCGGCCTGTTCGCGCACCCGCTCGGCGATCTGCGGGGGCATCGGCTCATGACGGGCGTACGAGCGGCTGAAGCGGCCCGTGCCGTGGGAGACGGAGCGCAGATCGACCGCGTATCTGCCGATCTCGATCTCCGGCACCTCGGCCCGCACCACGGTCCGAGCCCCGGTGGACTGCTCGGTGCCGACGACCCGGCCGCGCCGCCCCGACAGATCGCTCATCACCTGCCCGACGTACTCGTCCGGGACCGTCACCTCGACCTCGGCCACCGGCTCCAGCAGCTGGATCGAGCAGTCGGCCGCCGCCTCCCGCAGCGCCAGCGCGCCCGCCGTCTGGAAGGCGGCGTCGGAGGAGTCCACCGAGTGCGCCTTGCCGTCGAGGAGCGTGATCCGCACATCCACCAGCGGATGCCCGGCGGCGAGCCCGCGCGCCGCCTGGGCGCGCACCCCCTTCTCGACGGAGGGGATGAACTGCCGGGGCACCGCCCCGCCCACCACCTTGTCCACGAACTCGATGCCCGACCCGGCGGGCAGCGGCTCCACCTCGATCTCGCAGATCGCGTACTGCCCGTGCCCGCCGGACTGCTTCACATGCCGCCCGCGCCCGGCCGCCCGCCCGCCGAAGGTCTCCCGCAGCGGCACCAGGTGCGGGACGACGTCGACCTGGACGCCGAAGCGGCCGCGCAGCCGCTCCAGCGCCACATCGGCGTGGGCCTCGCCCAGACACCAGAGCACCACCTGGCGCGTCGCCCGGTTCTGCTCCAGGCGCATTGTCGGATCCTCGGCGACCAGCCGGGCCAGCCCCTGCGAGAGCCGGTCCTCGTCCGCCTTGCTGTGCGCCTGGAGCGCCAGCGGCAGCAGCGGATCGGGCATCGCCCAGGCCGCCATCAGCAGCGGGTCGTCCCTGGCGGAGAGGGTGTCGCCGGTCTCCGCGCGCGAGAGCCTGGCGACGGCGGCGAGATCCCCGGCGACGGCCCGGTCCAGCGGCCGCTGGTGCTTGCCGAAGGGCGAGGAGAGCGCGCCCACCCGCTCGTCCACATCATGGTCCTCGTGGCCCCGGTCGGCGAGCCCGTGCCCGGAGACATGCACCGTCTCGTCCGGGCGCAGGGTGCCGGAGAAGACGCGCACCAGGGAGATCCGGCCCACATACGGATCGGACGCGGTCTTCACCACCTCGGCCACCAGCGGACCCTCGGGGTCGCAGCTCACCCTGGCGCGCGGCGCGCCCTCCGGGGTGGTGACGAGGGGGCACTCGGGCTCCAGCGGGCTGGGGAAGCCGCCGGTGATCAGCTCCAGCAGCTCGACCGTGCCCAGCCCTTGCCGCGCGCCCTCGGCCGCCGGTGCCGCCGCGAGCACCGGGTGGAAGACGCCCCGGGCCACGGCCTTCTCCAGATCGGCGATCAGGGTGGAGAGATCGATGTCCGCGCCGTCGAGATAGCGGTCCATGAGCGTCTCGTCCTCGCTCTCCGCGATGATCCCCTCGATCAGCCGGTCCCGGGCCTTCGCGATCAGCGGGGCCTGCTCCGGATCGGGCGGGATCTCCTTCCGCTCCCCCGAGGAGTAGTCGAAGATCCGCCGGGACAGCAGCCCGACCAGCCCGGTCACCGGCGCGTGCCCGTCCGGGCCGGGGCTCCCGTACTGCGGCAGATACAGCGGCAGCACCGCGTCCGGGTCGTCCCGGCCGAAGATCTCCCCGCAGACACGGGTCAGCTCCTCGTAGCCGGTCCGCGCGGTCTCCAGATGGGTGACGACGATCGCGCGCGGCATGCCGACCGCCGCGCACTCCTCCCACACCGCCCGGGTCGCGCTCGCCACCGCCCCCGCGTCCTGCGCCGCCGACACCACGAAGAGGGCCGCGTCCGCCGCGCGCAGACCGGCCCGCAGCTCCCCGACGAAGTCGGCGTACCCCGGGGTGTCCAGCAGATTGATCTTGTACCCGGCCCATTCGACCGGGACGAGCGAGAGCTGTACGGAACGCTGCTGACGGTGCTCGATCTCGTCGTAGTCGGAGACCGTCGCGCCGTCCTCGACCCGGCCCGCCCGGTTCAGCGCGCCCGCCGTGAGCGCGAGAGCCTCGGTCAGGGTGGTCTTGCCGGCACCGCTGTGGCCGACCAGCACCACATTCCGTACGGATGAGGGCTGGTCGGCCGCTCTTGCCCTGCCGGCGGCCCCGGGGTGTGCGTGCGCCTTGTCGCCCATGGTCTGTGCCTCCCGATCGATCCGGTCGATTGCCCGCGGCGGAGGGTGCGAGGAGAGGGGTCGCGGGCGCGGGCACATCCGCGCGGATGACCTCCGGACGGGGTCGCGGAGCCGTGGACGCGGTCTCCGGACGGCGTCCCGGGGCGGCTCCGCCGCTGCCCGCGATCGTCTTCTGTCCGAGCTTCCAGCTTCCGGTCGTCCTTCGAGCTTTCCACTCGGCCCGGGACCCGTCCATACGTCGCGCGGCACCGCGCGGATGTACGAGCGGCCCCGGCGCGCCTCGGGTCCCGGCGGTGGACCGCCCCGGTCCTGGCTACGATGGGCCAGCCGGTGGCCAATGGGGCCACACGGCCCACCGAACCTCGGGAAGGCCATGCTGAACAAGTACGCGCGTGCATTCTTCACGCGTGTCCTCACACCGTTCGCCGCATTTCTGCTCCGCCGTGGAGTGAGCCCCGACGCGGTCACTCTCATCGGAACGGCCGGAGTGATGGCGGGTGCTTTGGTCTTCTTCCCCAGGGGAGAGTTCTTCTGGGGCACGATCGTCATCACGCTTTTCGTGTTCTCGGATCTGATCGACGGCAACATGGCGCGCCAGGCGGGCACCTCCAGCCCCTGGGGCGCCTTCCTCGACTCCACCCTCGACCGGGTCGCCGACGGAGCGATCTTCGGCGGCTTCGCGCTCTGGTACGCGGGCGAGGGCGACAACAACGTCCTCTGCGCGGTGTCGATCTTCTGCCTCGCGAGCGGCCAGGTCGTCTCGTACACCAAGGCCCGCGGCGAGGCGATCGGTCTGCCGGTCGCCGTCAACGGTCTGATCGAGCGCGCCGAGCGCCTGGTGATCTCGCTGGTCGCCGCCGGTGTCGCCGGTCTGGGCGCCTTCGGGGTGCCCGGAGTGGACGTACTGCTCCCGATCGCCCTGTGGATCGTCGCCATCGGCAGCGCGGTGACCCTGGGACAGCGGGTCGTGACCGTCCGCCGGGAGTCCGCCGAAGCCGCGGCCGCGGCTGAGGCCGCCGGTGCGGGTGCGGGTGCTGGTGCCGCCGGTTCCGCCGCCCAGAGCGAGACCGAGGCGACATGAGCGCCGCGCGCGACCGTCTCATGGACGGGCTGTACGGAGTGGGCTGGGGCGCGGTCAAGAAGCTGCCCGAGCCCGTCGCCTCCGCCCTCGGCCGCAAGATCGCGGACACCGCGTGGAAGCGGCGCGGCCAGGGAGTGCTCCGATTGGAGTCCAACCTCGCCCGCGTCGTCCCGGACGCCGGGCCCGAGCGCCTCGCCGAGCTGTCCCGCGCCGGGATGCGCTCCTACATGCGGTACTGGATGGAGTCCTTCCGGCTGCCCTCCTGGAGCGCCGACAAGGTCCGCGACAACGTGGACATCAAGGGCGCCCACCATCTGACGGACGGCCTCGCCGCCGGCCGGGGCGTCATCGTCGCCCTGCCGCACCTGGCCAACTGGGACCTCGCGGGCGTCTGGGTCACCCGGACCCTCGGCATCCCCTTCACCACCGTCGCCGAACGGCTGAAGCCGGAATCGCTGTACGACCGCTTCGTGGCCTACCGCGAGAGCCTGGGCATGGAGGTGCTGCCCCATGCGGGCGGCGCGGCCTTCGGCACCCTGGCCCGCCGGCTCCGCTCCGGCGGCCTGATCTGTCTGGTCGCCGACCGCGACCTCTCGTCCTCGGGCGTCGAGGTCGACTACTTCGGCGAGCGCACCCGTATGCCCGCCGGACCCGCGCTGCTCGCCCAGCACACCGGCGCGCTGCTGCTGCCGGTCACCCTCTGGTACGGCGAGGAGCCCGTGCTGCACGGTGAGATCCACCCGCCCCTGGAGATACCCGCCGAGGGCACCAGGGCGGAGCGCACGTCGGCCATGACCCAGGCCCTCGCCGGCGTCTACGCCCAGGGGGTCGCCGAACACCCGGAGGACTGGCACATGCTCCAGCGGCTGTGGCTCGCGGACCTGGAACCCCGGGCCGGGGAGGATCGCACATGAGGATCGGCATCGTCTGCCCGTACTCCTGGGACGTGCCCGGCGGCGTCCAGTTCCACATCAGGGACCTCGCCGACCATCTGATCCGGCTCGGCCACGAGGTCTCCGTGCTCGCCCCGGCCGACGACGAGACCCCGCTGCCGCCGTTCGTGGTCTCGGCGGGCCGCGCCGTGCCCGTCCCGTACAACGGCTCGGTCGCCCGGCTCAATTTCGGCTTCCTCTCGGCCGCCCGCGTCAGACGCTGGCTCCACGACGGCACCTTCGACGTCATCCACATCCACGAGCCCACCTCGCCCTCGCTCGGACTGCTCGCCTGCTGGGCCGCGCAGGGCCCCATCGTGGCCACCTTCCACACCTCCAACCCGCGCTCCCGCGCCATGATCGCCGCGTATCCGATCCTCCAGCCCGCCCTGGAGAAGATCAGCGCCCGGATCGCGGTCAGCGAGTACGCCCGGCGCACCCTCGTCGAACACCTCGGCGGCGACGCGGTGGTCATCCCCAACGGCGTCGACGTCGGCTTCTTCGACCGGGTCGAGCCCAAGCCGGAGTGGCAGGGCGACACCATCGGCTTCATCGGCCGGATCGACGAGCCCCGCAAGGGCCTCCCCGTCCTCATGCGCGCGCTCCCCGCGATCCTCGCCGCCCGCCCCGCCACCCGGCTCCTCGTCGCGGGCCGGGGCGACGAGGAGGAGGCGGTCGCCGCCCTGCCCAAGGAGATGCGCTCCCGCGTGGAATTCCTCGGCATGGTCAGCGACGAGGACAAGGCCCGGCTGCTGCGCAGCGTCGACGTCTACGTCGCCCCCAACACCGGCGGCGAGAGCTTCGGCATCATCCTCGTGGAGGCGATGTCCGCGGGCGCCCCCGTCCTCGCCAGCGACCTCGACGCCTTCACCCAGGTCCTCGACCAGGGCGCGGCCGGCGAACTCTTCGCCAACGAGGACGCCGACGCCCTCGCCGCCGCCGCCCTCCGCCTCCTCGACGACCCCGCCCGCCGCGCCGAACTCCGCGCCCGCGGCAGCGCCCACGTCCGCCGCTTCGACTGGTCCACCGTCGGCGCCGACATCCTCTCCGTCTACGAAACCGTCACCGACGGCACCACCTCCGTCGCCACCGACGACCGCCCCTCCTTCCGCACCCGCTTCGGCCTCGCCAGAAACTGACCACGTCAATTCAAGCCCCGCTGGGGGTCCCCCCGGCGAAGCCAGGGGGAGATTGAGGCGCGGGGTTCGGGGCGGCGCCCCGACCACAAACCGAAACCCACCCCCCCTACCCCGGTACCCTTACCCGCCGTGACCGCAACGCTCATCTGGACCCTCGCCGCCCTCCTCACCATCGGCCTCTACCTCAGCTGGACCGCCGGCCGCCTCGACCGCCTCCACACTCGTATCGACGCCGCCCGCGCCGCCCTCGACGCCCAGCTGCTGCGCCGTGCGTCGGTCACCCAGGAACTCGCCACCGCCGGAGTGCTCGACCCCGCCGCCTCGATCGTGCTGTACGAGGCCGCGCACGCCGCCCGGCAGGCCGAGGAGGAGCAGCGCGAGGTCGCCGAGAGCGAGCTGAGCGCCGCACTGAGAGCCGTCTTCGAGGAGGCCGCGCAGGTGGAGGCCGTACGCCAGGTCCCCGGCGGCGAGGACGCCACCCTGGAGCTGGCGCAGGCCGTCCGCCGTGTCCCGATGGCCCGGCGCTTCCACAACGACGCGGTGCGCGCCGCCCGCGCGCTGCGCCGCCACCGCAAGGTCCGCTGGTTCCGGCTGGCCGGCCACGCACCCTTCCCGCTGGCCTTCGAGATGGACGACGAGCCCCCGACCGCGCTGGCGGACCGCCCCGGCAGCTGATCGGGGCCGGAAAGCGGCCGGCGCCCCCGGGAGTCGACAAAACGATCCACCGCCTATTCATTGGCCCTTGCTGTGGACTGGTCCGCGGATGTTCCATCGGTTACGCACCGCAACACCGGGCGCATCCTTATCCCCATCCCCATGAGTGAGGTCTCTCCGTGTCCAGCACGCTCATCCCCACCCCGCAGCCCGCCGACGGCCCGGCGACCGGCACCGCCCGCGTCAAGCGAGGCATGGCCGAGCAGCTCAAGGGCGGCGTCATCATGGACGTGGTCAACGCCGAGCAGGCGAAGATCGCCGAGGACGCGGGAGCCGTCGCCGTGATGGCCCTGGAGCGCGTCCCCGCCGACATCCGCAAGGACGGCGGAGTGGCCCGGATGTCGGACCCGAACATGATCGAGGAGATCATCGAGGCGGTCTCCATCCCCGTGATGGCCAAGTCCCGCATCGGCCACTTCGTGGAGGCCCAGGTCCTCCAGTCCCTCGGCGTCGACTACATCGACGAGTCCGAGGTGCTGACCCCCGCCGACGAGGTCAACCACTCCGACAAGTGGGCCTTCACCACCCCCTTCGTCTGCGGCGCCACCAACCTCGGAGAGGCCCTGCGCCGCATCGCCGAGGGCGCGGCCATGATCCGCTCCAAGGGCGAGGCCGGCACCGGCAATGTCGTGGAGGCCGTCCGCCACCTGCGCCAGATCAAGAACGAGATCGCCCGGCTGCGCGGCTACGACAACAACGAGCTGTTCGCCGCCGCCAAGGAGCTGCGAGCCCCCTACGAGCTGGTCAAGGAGGTCTCCGAGCTGGGCAAGCTGCCGGTGGTCCTCTTCTCGGCCGGCGGTGTCGCCACCCCCGCCGACGCCGCGCTGATGCGCCAGCTCGGCGCCGAGGGCGTCTTCGTCGGATCCGGCATCTTCAAGTCCGGCGACCCGGCCAAGCGCGCCGCCGCCATCGTGAAGGCCACCACCTTCTACGACGACCCCAAGATCATCGCGGATGCCTCCCGCAACCTGGGCGAGGCCATGGTCGGCATCAACTGCGACACCCTCCCCGAGTCCGAGCGCTACGCCAACCGGGGCTGGTGATGACCGCTCCCGGCACCCCCCGTATCGGGGTTCTCGCCCTCCAGGGCGATGTACGGGAGCACTTGGCCGCCCTGACCGCGGCGGGAGCCGCGGCCGGGCCGGTCAGACGCCCCGGGGAGCTGGCCGAGGTCGACGGCCTGGTGATCCCCGGCGGGGAGTCCACCACCATCTCCAAACTGGCCGCCCTCTTCGGCATGACGGAACCGCTGCGTGAGCGGATCGCCGCCGGAATGCCCGTCTACGGCAGCTGCGCCGGCCTGATCATGCTCGCCGACAAGATCCTCGACCCCCGCTCGGGGCAGGAGACCTTCGGCGGCATCGACATGATCGTCCGCCGCAACGCCTTCGGCCGCCAGAACGAGTCCTTCGAGGCCGCGGTGGAACTGGCCGGTGTGCCCGGCGGCCCGGTGGAGGGCGTCTTCATCCGCGCCCCCTGGGTGGAGTCGGTGGGCGCGCCGGTCGAGGTGCTCGCCGAGCACCGCGGCCACATCGTCGCCGTACGGCAGGGCAACGCCCTGGCGACGTCGTTCCACCCGGAGCTCACCGGGGACCACCGCGTCCACGGCCTCTTCGCGGAGATGGTGCGCGCCGCGGGATGACGCGCTCCCGGTAGGATCTCTGCCGAACGCAGCAGCAACGCAGCAGCAATGGGTAACGCGAAGGAGACAGGCAGATGTCCGGCCACTCTAAATGGGCTACGACGAAGCACAAGAAGGCCGTGATCGACGCCAAGCGCGGCAAGCTCTTCGCGAAGCTGATCAAGCACATCGAGGTCGCGGCCCGTACCGGCGGGGCCGACATCGAGGGCAACCCGACCCTCTTCGACGCCATCCAGAAGGCGAAGAAGCAGTCGGTCCCCAACAAGAACATCGACTCCGCGGTCAAGCGCGGCGCGGGCCTTGAGGCCGGCGGCGCCGACTACGAGACGATCATGTACGAGGGCTACGGGCCGAACGGCGTCGCGGTCCTGATCGAGTGCCTCACCGACAACCGCAACCGCGCCGCGTCCGACGTCCGGGTCGCCATGACCCGCAACGGCGGCTCGATGGCCGACCCCGGCTCGGTCTCCTACCTCTTCAACCGCAAGGGCGTCGTGATCGTCCCCAAGGGCGAGCTGACCGAGGACGACGTCCTCGGCGCGGTCCTGGACGCCGGCGCGGAAGAGGTCAACGACCTGGGCGAGTCCTTCGAGGTGCTCAGCGAGGCCACCGACCTGGTCGCGGTCCGCACCGCCCTCCAGACCGAGGGCATCGACTATGACTCGGCCGAGGCCAACTTCGTCCCGACCATGCAGGTCGAGCTGGACGAAGAGGGCGCGCGCAAGATCTTCAAGCTGATCGACGCGCTGGAGGACAGCGACGACGTCCAGAACGTCTTCGCCAACTTCGACATCTCCGACGAGGTCATGGAGAAGGTCGACGCCTGACCCGGACGCGAAGGGCGGCCCGGCGGGGGAAACACCCGCCGGGCCGCCCTTTCCCGTCTCCGTTGTCAGTGCCGCCGGATAGCCTGCACAAACAGATGACCGAAGGAGGGGCGGCGTGCGCGTGCTCGGGGTGGACCCAGGGCTGACCCGCTGCGGTGTCGGCGTGGTCGAGGGCGTCGCCGGCCGCCCGCTCACCATGCTCGGCGTCGGAGTCGTGCGCACCGCCGCCGACGCCGAGCTGGGCAGCCGGCTGGTCGCCATCGAGGCGGGCATCGAGCGCTGGCTCGACGAACACCGCCCCGAGTACGTCGCGGTCGAGCGGGTCTTCAGCCAGCACAACGTCCGTACGGTGATGGGCACCGCCCAGGCCAGCGCCATTGCCATGCTCTGCGCCTCCCGCCGGGGCATCCCCGTCGCCCTGCACACCCCCAGCGAGGTCAAGGCCGCCGTCACCGGAAGCGGCCGCGCCGACAAGGCGCAGGTCGGCGCGATGGTGACCCGACTGCTCAGGCTCGACGCCCCGCCCAGACCCGCCGACGCGGCCGACGCCCTCGCCCTCGCCATCTGCCACATCTGGCGCGCCCCCGCGCAGAACCGCCTCCAGCGGGCCGTCGCCCTGCACACCGCACCCAAGGCCGCCCGCCCCGCACCGAAAGGCCGTACCGCATGATCGCCTCCGTGAGCGGCACCGTTGCCGCCCTCGCCCCCACCACCGCGGTCGTCGAGGTCGGCGGCGTCGGCATGGCCGTCCAGTGCACCCCCCACACCCTCGCCGGACTCCGGATCGGCGCGGAGGCCAGGCTCGCCACCTCCCTGGTGGTCCGCGAGGACTCCCTCACCCTCTACGGCTTCGCCGACGACGACGAGCGCCAGACCTTCGAGCTGCTCCAGACCGCCAGCGGAGTCGGCCCCCGGCTCGCCCAGGCCATGCTCTCCGTGCACACCCCCGACGCCCTGCGCCTCGCCGTCGCCACCGCCGACGAGAAGGCGCTGACCGCCGTCCCCGGCATCGGCAAACGAGGCGCGCAGAAGCTGCTGCTCGAACTGAAGGACCGCCTCGGCGAACCCCTGGGCGCGCCCGCCCAGCGCCGCGGCCCGGCCGCCGCCGCGCCCTCCTGGCGCGAGCAGCTCCACGCCGCCCTGATCGGCCTCGGCTACGCCCCCCGCGAGGCCGACGAGGCGGTCACCGCCGTCACCCCCCAGGCCGAGGCCGCCCCCGGCGCCCCCCAGGTCGGCCACCTCCTCAAAGCCGCCCTCCAGACCCTCAACCGCACCCGCTGACCCGCGCCCCGCCCGCAGGAATCCCGCACCCCGGCGGCCCCGCCGCCCTCACCACACGAGGCACACACTCAGTGAACTGGGACGACGACACCGACACCGCCCCCGGCCCCGCGGCCGCCCCCCTCACCGCCGACGGGCGGATCGTGGGAGCCTCGGCCGACGGCGAGGATCAGGCCGTCGAGGCGGCGCTGCGCCCCAAGTCGCTGGGTGAGTTCGTGGGCCAGGAGCGCGTCCGCGAGCAGCTCGACCTCGTTCTCACGGCGGCCCGCGCCCGTGGCGCGACCGCCGATCACGTCCTGCTCTCCGGCGCTCCCGGGCTCGGCAAGACCACCCTCTCGATGATCATCGCCGCCGAGATGCAGGCCCCGATCCGCATCACATCGGGCCCCGCCATCCAGCACGCGGGTGACCTCGCCGCGATTCTCTCCTCCCTCCATGAGGGTGAAGTCCTCTTCCTCGACGAGATCCACCGGATGTCCCGGCCCGCCGAGGAAATGCTCTACATGGCCATGGAGGACTTCCGCGTCGATGTGATCGTCGGCAAGGGCCCCGGAGCCACCGCCATCCCCCTGGAGCTGCCCCCCTTCACCCTGGTCGGGGCCACCACTCGGGCCGGGCTGCTGCCGCCCCCGCTCCGCGACCGCTTCGGCTTCACCGCCCACATGGAGTTCTACGACCCCGCCGAGCTGGAGCGCGTCATCCACCGCTCCGCCCAGCTGCTCGACCTGGAGATCGAGACCGCGGGCGCCGCCGAGATCGCCGGGCGCTCCCGGGGCACCCCCCGTATCGCCAACCGGCTGCTGCGCCGGGTCCGGGACTACGCACAGGTCAAGGCCGACGGAGTGATCACCCGCGAGGTGGCCGGGGCGGCCCTGAGGGTCTACGAGGTGGACGACCGGGGTCTGGACCGGCTGGACCGCGCGGTGCTCCAGGCCCTGCTCAAGCTGTTCGGCGGCGGCCCGGTGGGGCTCTCCACCCTCGCTGTGGCGGTGGGGGAGGAGCGTGAGACGGTCGAGGAGGTCGCTGAGCCCTTTCTCGTACGGGAGGGCCTGCTCGCCAGGACCCCCAGGGGCCGGGTCGCCACCCCCGCCGCCTGGGCCCACCTCGGGCTCACCCCTCCGCAGCAGACGCCCGGGCAGGCCCCCGGGCAGCTCGGACGGCCCGGCTTGTTCGGGGTGTGACGGCGCGGAGACTCCCGGAGGAGGGAACCGTGGTGCGATGCTGGGCGTTGTTCCAATGATGCGGACTCGCTTAGACTCCGCCGATGCCGACCTTCCGGGTCGGCGTACCCACCCCCGTAGATCAGGCCGCCTCGTCGACGCGGTCGTGTGAAGGAAGTCTCTTCCCGTGAACCTCGTGACCCTCCTCCCCTTCGTCGTGCTCATCGGGGCCATGTTCCTGATGACCCGGTCCGCCAAGAAGAAGCAGCAGCAGGCCGCAGCGATGCGCGACTCGATGCAGATCGGCACCGGAGTGCGCACGATCGGGGGCATGTACGCCACCGTCAAGGAGGTTCACGACGACAACGTGCACCTTGAGATCGCTCCCGGCGTCCACGCCGTCTACGCGAAGAACGCCATCGGCGCGGTCCTCGACGATGAGGAGTACAACCGCATCGTGCACGGCGACACCGCCGACGAGACCCCGGTCGTGCCCGACGACGCGTCCTCGCTGACCGACTCCGCCGACTCCGGCTCCGGCTCCGAAGCGCCCAAGATCGACCTCGGCAAGAAGCCCGAGACGGACGCGGCCCAGGACGGCGACGCCGCGGAGACCAAGGACGGCAAGTCCGACGGCGACAAGTAGCCGGATTCGGGGACCGCGGCGGCACCACCGGTGCCGGGCGGTCCCCCGGTCGTGTTGACTTCTGCGGGGGCAGGTCCCCACAACACTTCGTGGCCGCTCCGGCGCACACCCGGCGCGGGGCGGTTGGACAGGGAGAAACGAAAAGGTGGCAGCACCGAACAGGGGCCGAAGGCCCGCGGGGGGTCAGGGGAAGCCAGGTCGCACCCTGGTTCTGATCCTGATCGCCATGGTCGCGCTGACCGGCGGGATGTTCGCGACCGGGGACACCACGCCGCGCCTGGGCATCGACCTCGCGGGCGGTACCACGATCACGCTCAAGGCCAAGGCGGAGCCCGGCAAGGAGAGCGCGGTCAATGAGACCAATATGAACACCGCGGTCGGCATCATCGAACGCCGTGTCAATGGTCTCGGTGTCTCCGAGGCTGAGGTCCAGACCCAGGGCCGCGAGCACATCATCGTCAACATCCCCAAGGGGACGGACTCGGAGCAGGCCCGTAAGCAGGTCGGCACCACCGCCCAGCTCTACTTCCGTCCGGTGCTGACCGTCGCCGCGGGCGGGGTGACCCCGGAGCCCAAGCCGAGCGCCTCCGAGTCCGGCAAGGGCGCCTCCGACAAGGACGCCAAGTCCGACAAGGACACCGAGAAGGCGACCGACGGCAAGAAGGCCGACGACGCCGACAAGGCCTCCTCGTCGGCCGGAGAGCCCAGCGACAGCCCCACCACCCAGGGCCGTGCCGTCACGGAAGCCCTCAGGGCCCCGGCGGCGGACCCCACCGGCTCCCCGAAGGCCGCCGAGTCGTCCAAGGCGCCCGAGTCCCCGGCGGCCGACCCCGCCGCCTCCGCCGAGATGACCGCCCTGGAGAAGCAGTTCACCGCTCTGAACTGCCAGGACGAGAAGGCCCGCACCGCTCTCAGCGACACCACCCGCCCCGAGAAGACCGCCGTCGCCTGTGGCAAGAACAGCGCCGGCCAGTGGGAGAAGTACATCCTCGGCCCCGCCGAGGTGGACGGCAAGGACGTCGACGACGCCAAGGGCCAGCTGGACCAGCAGCGCGGCATGTGGATCGTCACCATGGACTTCACCAGCTCCGGCGCGAAGAAGTTCCAGAAGATCACCAGCAAGCTCTCGCAGCAGCAGTCGCCGCAGAACCAGTTCGCCATCGTCCTCGACGGCGAGGTCATGTCGGCCCCGCAGGTCAACCAGACGCTGAGCGCCAACGCCGAGATCTCCGGAAACTTCAACCAGGACTCGGCCCAGGAACTGGGCAACATGCTCTCCTACGGCGCGCTGCCGCTGACCTTCTCCGAGGAGAGCGTCACCACCGTCAGCGCCGCCCTCGGCGACGAGCAGCTCAAGGCCGGTCTCATCGCCGGCGCGATCGGCCTCGCGCTGGTCGTGATCTACCTGGTGGTCTACTACCGGGGCCTCGCGCTGATCGCCCTGCTGAGCCTGCTGGCCTCCGCCCTGCTCACCTACGCGCTGATGTCGCTGCTCGGCCCGGCCATCGGCTTCGCGCTGAACCTGCCCGCGGTCTGTGGCGCGATCGTCGCGATCGGTATCACGGCGGACTCGTTCATCGTCTACTTCGAACGGGTCAGGGACGAGATCCGCGAGGGCCGCACCCTGCGTCCGGCCGTCGAGCGCGCCTGGCCGCGCGCCCGGCGCACCATCCTGGTCTCGGACTTCGTCTCCTTCCTCGCCGCCGCGGTGCTCTTCGTCGTCACCGTCGGCAAGGTCCAGGGCTTCGCCTTCACCCTCGGTCTGACCACCCTGCTCGACGTGGTCGTGGTGTTCTTCTTCACCAAGCCGCTGATGACGCTCGCCGCCCGTACGAAGTTCTTCTCCAGCGGTCGCCCCTGGTCCGGACTCGACCCCCAGCGTCTCGGCGCCAAGCCTCCACTGCGCCGCTCGCGCCGCACGTCCGCCGTCCCCACCGCCCCGAAGGAGGCGTGAGATGTCGCGTCTCGGCACCATTGGCGCCCGGCTCTACCGCGGCGAGATCGGCTACGACTTCGTCGCCAAGCGCAAGTTCTGGTACGCCGTCTCGATCCTGATCACCATCACGGCCATCGTCGGCCTGGCGGTCCGGGGCCTCAACATGGGCATCGAGTTCAAGGGCGGCGCGGTCTTCACCACCCCGAAGACCAGCGTCTCGGTGGCCCAGGCCACGGAGTACGCGGAGGAGGCCTCGGGTCATATCGCCATCGTCCAGAAGCTCGGCAACGACACCCTGCGCATCCAGGTCAGCGACCTGGACACCGCCGCTGCCAGCAAGGCCAAGATCCAGCTGGCCCAGGACATGAAGATGGACCCCGACAAGATCAACTCCGAGCTGGTGGGTCCCAGCTGGGGCGAGCAGATCGCCAATAAGGCCTGGACCGGCCTCGCCGTGTTCATGATCTTGGTGGTGATCTATCTGGCCATCGCCTTCGAGTGGCGCATGGCCGTCGCGGCGCTGATCGCCCTCATCCACGACCTCACGATCACCGTCGGTGTGTACGCGCTGGTCGGCTTCGAGGTCACCCCGGGCACGGTGATCGGTCTGCTCACCATCCTCGGCTACTCCCTCTACGACACCGTCGTCGTCTTCGACGGTCTCAAGGAGGGCGCGGTCGGGATCACCAAGCAGACCAGATTCACCTACAGCGAGCTGGCCAACCGCAGCCTCAACGCCACACTGGTGCGCTCCATCAACACCACCGTGGTCGCCCTGCTCCCGGTCGCCGGTCTGCTCTTCATCGGCGGCGGCTTCCTCGGCGCGGGCATGCTGAACGACATCTCGCTGTCGCTCTTCGTCGGCCTCGCGGCCGGCGCGTACTCCTCGATCTTCATCGCCACACCGCTCGTCGCCGACCTCAAGGAACGCGACCCGCAGATGAAGGCCCTGAAGAAGCGGATCCTCGCCAAGCGCGAGGCCGCCGCCGCCCGGGGCGAGTCCCCGGACGGAGAGGACTCCGACCAGTACGACGAGTCCGGCGAGTACGAGGACGCCCTGCCCGGCGATGTCGCCCCCGCGGGCGCCGGCGCCGTCGTGTCCCCCCGGAACGACCGGGGCCGCGGCCGCTCCTCGGGCCGGCGCCGATGACCGCCGCCGCCCGTCAGGAGCTGCTGCTCAGCCGCATCCGCGACGTCCACGACTATCCGCAGCGGGGAGTGGTGTTCAAGGACATCACCCCCCTGCTCGCGGACCCGTCGGCCTTCGCCGAGCTGACCGACGCGCTCGCCGAGCTGTGCGCCCGTCACGGCGCGACGAAGATCGTCGGCCTGGAGGCCCGGGGCTTCATCCTGGGCGCGCCGGTCGCGGTCCGCGCGGGCCTGGGCTTCATCCCCGTACGCAAGGCGGGCAAGCTCCCCGGAGCGACGCTCTCCCAGGCGTACGAGCTGGAGTACGGCACCGCCGAGATCGAGATCCACGCCGAGGACCTCGCCCCGGACGACCGGGTCATGGTCGTCGACGACGTCCTGGCCACCGGTGGCACCGCCGGGGCCGCGATAGAGCTGATCCGGCGCGGCGGCGCGCAGGTCGCGGGCGTCGCGGTCCTGATGGAGCTGGGCTTCCTCGGCGGCCGTGCCCGTCTGGAGCCCGCGCTGCGCGGGGCGCCGCTGGAGGCGCTGCTCTCCCTCTGACGCCTTTCCGCCGCGGCGGAAACGACACGACCTCTGGGGTCCCGGGAAGCCTGGGACCCCAGAGGTCTGTTTCATCCGCTGGGGCACCGGAACACCGAGGTCGATACCATGGCCTTTCCGGACCTGAACCGGGGGACCGGAACCGCACGAGGAGCGCTCTTGCCAGACGAGGTCCGTCCCGCCACCGCCGCGCAGCCCGACCGGAAGGCCGACGAGGCCGCGGCAGCCCCTGCCGCGCCCGCCGACAAGCCCTCCGGCGCATCCGCGCGGCCCGCGCCCGACCGGGCGGCGAGCGGCGCGAGCCCCGTATCGGCCGTCAAGCCCCCTGTGAAGCCCTCCGGGGCCACCGCGTCCAAGCCCCCGGCCACCGCGGCCCCCCGGCCCGCACCGGCCCCCACACCGCGCGGAACGGCCTCCTCCAACCGGGTCCGCGCCCGCCTCGCCCGTCTCGGCGTGCAGCGCTCGTCCCCGTACAACCCCGTGCTCGAACCGCTGCTGCGGATAGTGCGCAGCAACGATCCCAAGATCGAGACCTCCACGCTCCGCCAGATCGAACGCTCCTACCAGGTCGCCGAGCGCTGGCACCGGGGCCAGAAGCGCAAGAGCGGCGACCCTTACATCACCCATCCGCTCGCCGTCACCACCATCCTCGCCGAGCTGGGCATGGACCCGGCGACCCTGATGGCCGGGCTGCTGCACGACACCGTCGAGGACACCGAGTACGGCCTCGACACCCTCCGCCGCGACTTCGGCGACCAGGTCGCCCTGCTCGTCGACGGCGTCACCAAGCTGGACAAGGTCAAGTTCGGTGAGGCCGCGCAGGCCGAGACCGTGCGCAAGATGGTCGTCGCCATGGCCAAGGACCCCCGGGTCCTGGTCATCAAGCTCGCCGACCGCCTCCACAACATGCGCACCATGCGCTACCTCAAGCGGGAGAAGCAGGAGAAGAAGGCCCGCGAGACGCTGGAGATCTACGCCCCGCTCGCCCATCGGCTGGGCATGAACACGATCAAGTGGGAGCTGGAGGACCTCGCCTTCGCGATCCTCTACCCCAAGATGTACGACGAGATCGTGCGGCTGGTCGCCGAGCGCGCCCCCAAGCGGGACGAGTACCTCGCCATAGTGACCGACGAGGTCCAGTCCGATCTGCGCTCCGCCCGGATCAAGGCCACCGTCACCGGACGCCCCAAGCACTACTACAGCGTCTACCAGAAGATGATCGTCCGAGGCCGTGACTTCGCGGAGATCTACGACCTGGTCGGCATCCGGGTGCTCGTGGACACCGTCCGCGACTGCTACGCGGCGCTCGGCACCGTGCACGCGCGATGGAATCCGGTCCCCGGCCGGTTCAAGGACTACATCGCCATGCCGAAGTTCAACATGTACCAGTCGCTGCACACGACGGTCATCGGCCCCAACGGCAAGCCCGTCGAACTCCAGATCCGCACCTTCGACATGCACCGCCGCGCCGAGTACGGCATCGCCGCGCACTGGAAGTACAAGCAGGAACCGTCCGCCGGGGCCTCCAAGGTCCGCACCGACGTGCCCAAGAAGGCCGGCAAGGACGACCACATCAACGACATGGCGTGGCTGCGCCAGCTCCTCGACTGGCAGAAGGAGACCGAGGACCCCTCGGAGTTCCTGGAGTCCCTGCGCTTCGACCTCTCCCGCAACGAGGTCTTCGTCTTCACGCCCAAGGGCGATGTCATAGCGCTTCCGGCGGGCGCGACCCCGGTCGACTTCGCCTACGCCGTCCACACCGAGGTCGGCCACCGGACCATAGGAGCCCGGGTCAACGGGCGGCTCGTACCGCTGGAGTCGACCCTGGACAACGGCGACCTGGTGGAGGTCTTCACCTCCAAGGCCGAGGGCGCGGGCCCGTCCCGCGACTGGCTGGGCTTCGTCAAATCACCCCGTGCCCGCAACAAGATCCGCGCCTGGTTCTCCAAGGAGCGCCGCGACGAGGCGATCGAACAGGGCAAGGACTCCATCGCGCGCGCCATGCGCAAGCAGAATCTGCCCATCCAGCGGATCCTGACCGGCGATTCCCTGGTCACCCTCGCCCATGAGATGCGCTACCCCGACATCTCCTCGCTGTACGCGGCGATCGGCGAGGGCCATGTCGCCGCGCAGGGCGTCGTCCAGAAGCTCGTGCAGGCGCTCGGCGGCGAGGAGGCGGCCAACGAGGACATCGCCGAAGACGCCCTGCCCTCCACCGGGCGCGGCAAGAAGCGCCGCTCCAACGCCGACCCCGGAGTGGTCGTCAAGGGCGTCGACGATGTCTGGGTCAAGCTCGCCCGCTGCTGTACGCCGGTGCCGGGCGATCCCATCATCGGCTTCGTCACCCGGGGCAGCGGGGTCTCGGTGCACCGGGCGGACTGCGTCAACGTCGACTCGCTCTCACAGCAGCCCGAGCGCATCCTCGACGTCGAGTGGGCCCCGACCCAGTCCTCCGTCTTCCTCGTCGCCATACAGGTCGAGGCGCTGGACCGCTCACGACTCCTCTCCGACGTCACCCGCGTCCTCTCCGACCAGCACGTCAACATCCTCTCCGCCGCCGTCCAGACCTCCCGCGACCGCGTCGCCACCTCCCGCTTCACCTTCGAGATGGGCGACCCCAAACACCTCGGCCACGTCCTCAAAGCCGTCCGCGGCGTCGAAGGCGTCTACGACGTCTACCGCGTCACCTCCGCCCGCCGCCCCTGACCCCGTCCTCACACTTCTCCCGTGCTTCCGGACTGGCTGGACTTCAGCCGGTCTTGCCCGGTCACGCCAATTTCAGCCCGTCCGGCGTTTGAGGACGGACCCTGAAGCCCTTGTGGCGACACTGAAGGAACGGGCCCAGGTCCGTTAACCCAGCCCGTCCGGGGGCACTCCCCCTGGCTGCGCCGGAGGTACCCCCACCGGCGAAGCCAGGGGGAGATTGAGGACGGACCCTGCCCCCCCCAGAGAGCCGCAGACGCAAGAGGCCCGAGCGACCGGGCCCAACACCAAGGGGCCCCGTACCACGCAGGTACGGAGCCCCTCACCGGCCAACAGCGGCGCCAGCCGCCTACCCGCCGAACTCCTCCAGCCCCTTCAGAGCCTGGTCCAGCAGCGCCTGCCGCCCCTCAAGCTCCTTCGCGAGCTTGTCCGCCTTCGCGTTGTTCCCCGCGGCCCGGGCGGCGTCCACCTGCCCGCGCAGCTTGTCCACGGCGGCCTGGAGCTGCCCGGTCAGCCCCGCCGCACGCGCCCGCGCCTCGGGGTTGGTCCGGCGCCACTCGTTCTCCTCGGACTCCTGAATGGCGCGCTCCACGGCGTGCATCCGGCCCTCGACCTTGGGACGGGCGTCCCGGGGCACATGCCCGACGGCCTCCCAGCGCTCGTTGAGGGAGCGGAAGGCGGCCCGGGCGGCCTTCAGATCCGTCACCGGCACCAGCTTCTCCGCCTCGGTGGCCAGCTCTTCCTTCAGGGTCAGATTCTCCGCCTGCTCGGCGTCCCGCTCGGCGAACACCCCGCTGCGCGCGGCGAAGAAGACGTCCTGCGCACCGCGGAAACGGTTCCACAGATCGTCCTCGGCATCCCGCTGCGCCCGGCCGGCGGCCTTCCACTCCGCCATCAGGTCGCGGTAGCGGGCGGCCGTGACACCCCAGTCGGTGGACCCGGAGAGCGACTCCGCCTCGGCGACCAGCCGCTCCTTGATCTTGCGGGCGTCCTCACGCTGGGCGTCCAGCGACGCGAAGTGCGCCTTGCGGCGCTTGGAGAACGCCGAGCGCGCGTGCGAGAACCGGTGCCACAGCTCGTCGTCCGACTTGCGGTCCAGCCGGGGCAGCCCCTTCCAGGTGTCCACCAGCGCCCGGAGCCGCTCGCCCGCCGACCGCCACTGCTCGCTCTGGGCCAGCTCCTCGGCCTCGGTGACCAGGGTCTCCTTGGCCGTGCGCGCCTCGTCGTGCTGCTTGGCCCGCTGGACCTTGCGCTCCTCGCGCCGCTTGTCGACCGACTCGACCAGCGCGCTCAGCCGCTTGGCCAGCGCTTCGAGGTCGCCCACCGCGTGATGCTCGTCCACCTGCTGACGCAAGTGGTCGATGGCGGCCTGGGCGTCCTTCGCCGAGAGGTCGGTGGTCTTCACCCGCCGTTCGAGGAGGCCGATCTCGACCACCAAGCCCTCGTACTTGCGCTCGAAATAGGCCAGAGCCTCCTCGGGAGTTCCGGCCTGCCACGATCCGACGACCTTCTCGCCATCGGCTGTACGCACGTACACGGTGCCCGTCTCATCGACACGGCCCCACGGGTCGCTGCTCACAGCGCCTCCTCCACCTGATGCCCGTGAAGGGTCTCGCCCCCCGGGCATCGTCCACAGTTTCCTGGGGGCGGGCCGCGCCCGCCCTGCACAACGCCAATCTAGGCGACCGGTCGCCCGCCTGTCCGCACTCCGCGCGGCCGAAATTCCCCGGCCCCGCCCGCCGGCCCGCCGGCCGTCACCTCTTGGTGACGGTCGCCTTCTCGACGGTGACCGCGTTCTTCGGGGGCCCGTCCGCCCCGCCACCGGTGACTCCGGCCTTCGCGATCTTCTCCACCGTCTTCAGGGAGGCGGCGTCCATCTTCCCGAACGGCGTGTAGCTGGGAGGCAGTTTCGTCTCCTTGTAGACCAGGAAGAACTGGCTGCCGCCGGTGTTGGGCTGGCTGGTGTTGGCCATCGCCACCGTCCCCGCGGGGAAGGTCACCGTCCCGTCGCCGCCCGGCTTGCCCAGACCGCTCAGATTCTCGTCCGGGATGTTGTAGCCGGGGCCGCCGGATCCGTCGCCCTTGGGGTCGCCGCACTGAAGGACGAAGATGCCGTCCGTGGTCAGCCGGTGACACTTGGTCCCGTCGAAGTAGCCCTTGCCCGCGAGAGCGTTGAAGGAGTTCACGGTGCGAGGCGTCTTCGACGCCTCCATCGCGATGTTCACCGGCCCCCGGTTCGTGGTGAGCTTCATCGAGTACGCCGCCTTCTTGTCGATCGACATGGCGGGCTCGGGGCTCTTGGCCTCGGAGGGGGTGGGCGCGGGGGACTCACTGGCCTTGCCGGCCTGGGTGACCTTGTCCTTGTCCTTGCCGTCGTCGGAGAACGCTCCGGTCGCGAAGGCGGCCCCTGCCGCAGCCAGGACCATGGCGACCGCCGCGGCGATCACCTGGTTCCGCTGCTTCCTCTTGCGGGACTGCATCCGGCGCTGGTGCTGGCGCTCGAACTTCTCTCGGGCGAGCTGCCGCCGCCGCTGATCGCTGCTGACCACCGGGTCTTCTCCCTCTGTTCCGCTGTGTCCTTGAGTGGCGTGTGCCCGTACCGTATACGGGTTGGCTGTGGAGGGAGCAGCGCCGGTAGGCTCTGATCTGCTGGAATTCAGGGCTCTGCCGTAATCGCGGGACAGAGACCGTCCCTTCCCCGCCACTCTCCGCAACCACATCCGAGGACGAACGTGCTAATTGCCGGGTTCCCCGCCGGGGCCTGGGGGACCAATTGTTATCTGGTCGCCCCCGCCGCGGGTGAGGAGTGCGTGATCATCGACCCGGGCCATCAGGCCGCCGACGGCGTCGCCGAAGCGGTCCGGAAGCACCGGCTCAAGCCCGTCGCCGTGGTGCTGACCCACGGCCACATCGATCATGTCGCCTCGGTGGTGCCCGTCTGCGGCGCCCATGACGTGCCCGCGTGGATCCACCCCGCCGACCGGTACATGATGAGCGACCCGGAGAAGGCACTCGGCCGCTCCCTGGGTACGCAGCTCATGGGCGAGCTGACCGTGGGGGAGCCGTCCGACGTGCACGAGCTGACCGACGGCGCTCGGCTCAGCCTGGCCGGTCTGGAGCTGACCGTGTCGCACGCGCCCGGCCATACCAAGGGGTCGGTGACGTTCGGGATGCCCGAGGGCGGCGATGTGCCGCCGGTCTTCTTCTCGGGCGACCTGCTCTTCGCCGGCTCCATCGGACGCACCGACCTGCCCGGCGGCGACCACGCCGAGATCCTCCGGTCGCTGGCACGCGTGTGCCTGCCGCTGGACGACTCGACCGTGGTGCTGTCGGGACACGGTCCCCAGACGACCATCGGCCGCGAGCGCACGACCAATCCCTATCTCAGGGACGTCGCCGCCGGCCTCGGGAGCACGGACGCTCCCCGACGAGGAATGTGACGAGAGAATCGCTGTGAGCACCTTTCAGGCCCCCCGGGGCACCTATGACCTGCTGCCGCCCGACTCGGCGACCTATCTGGCCGTCCGGGAGGCGATCGCGGAGCCGCTGAAGAACTCCGGGTACGGCTATGTCGAGACGCCCGGTTTTGAAAGCGTCGAGCTGTTCGCCCGCGGCGTCGGCGAGTCCACCGACATCGTGAGCAAGGAGATGTACGCCTTCGAGACCAAGGGCGGCAGCAAGCTCGCCCTGCGCCCCGAGGGCACCGCCTCCGTACTCCGCGCCGCCCTGGAGGCCAACCTCCACAAGCAGGGCGTGCTGCCCGTCAAGCTCTGGTACTCCGGCTCGTACTACCGCTACGAGAAGCCGCAGAAGGGCCGCTACCGCCACTTCTCCCAGGTGGGAGCCGAGGCGATCGGAGCCGAGGACCCCGCGCTCGACGCCGAACTGATCATCCTGGCGGACCAGGCCTACCGCTCGCTGGGGCTGCGCCAGTTCCGGATCCTGCTGAACTCGCTGGGCGACCAGGAGTGCCGTCCCGTCTACCGCGAGGCGCTCCAGGGCTTTCTGCGCGGTCTCGACCTCGACGAGGAGACCCGCCGCCGGATCGAGATCAACCCGCTGCGCGTCCTCGACGACAAGCGCTCCGAGGTCCAGAAGCAGCTGGTGGGCGCGCCGTCGCTGCGCGACTACCTGTGCGAGGCGTGCCGGGCGTACCACGATGAGGTGCGCGCCCTGCTGACCGGGGCGGGCGTCGTCTTCGAGGACGACGAGAAGCTGGTGCGCGGTCTGGACTACTACACACGGACGACGTTCGAGTTCGTCCACGACGGTCTCGGCTCCCAGTCCGCGGTGGGCGGCGGCGGCCGTTACGACGGTCTGTCCGAGATGCTCGGCGGCCCGGCGCTGCCGTCGGTCGGCTGGGCGCTCGGTGTGGACCGCACGGTTCTCGCACTGCGCGCCGAGGGCGTCGAGCTGGAGATCCCCGCGTCCACCAGCGTCTTCGCGGTCCCGCTGGGCGAGGAGGCGCGCCGGGTGCTGTTCGGCGTGGTGACCAGGCTCCGCAAGGAGGGCGTCGCCACGGACTTCGCCTACGGCGGCCGGGGCCTCAAGGGCGCGATGAAGGTCGCGAACCGCAGCGGTGCGCGGTACACCATCGTCGCCGGTGAGCGTGATCTCGCCGAGGGCGTCGTCCAGCTCAAGGACATGGAGTCCGGCGAGCAGAACGCGATCCCGCTCGCGGACGTCGTCGCGGAAGTCGCCGCCCGGCTGAGCTGAGCGTCAACGCGCCGCCCGCGCGGTCATGCCACCGCGTGACCCTCGTTTTCGGACGGCCGCGGGCGGTTTCCGGTCGGCGGGCGATTCCCCTCCCTCGCCCCGCCGACCGGCCCCGCTCCCCCCTTTCCGGGACCCTCGGCCCCGCCGACCGGCCCTTTTCCCGGCTGTGCGAGGGCGGGCATCCTGGCCTCGGGGACCTGGGACGCCGGGAGGGGTGCGGCAGAATGGCCCTTCCACCGCAGGCCATCGAGCAATGGAACGGCGATATGACGACAGCAGCGGTAGACGACGTGGACTCCGGCGAGCGAGTGGACGGAGGCGTCCGGCGGGACACGGTCGGCGGCAGCCGCTCCCTGGCCTGGCTGCTGATCATCACGGGCGCCGCCGGACTGCTGGCCGCCTGGGTCATCACCCTGGACAAGTTCAAGCTGCTGAAGGACCCGAACTTCACCCCGGGATGCAGCCTCAACCCTGTGGTCTCCTGCGGCAACATCATGAAGAGCGACCAGGCCTCCGTCTTCGGGTTCCCCAACCCGATGCTCGGCCTGGTGACCTACGCGATGGTGATCGCCATCGGCGTCGGCCTGCTGGCGGGAGCCCGCTACAAGCGCTGGTACTGGCTGGGACTGAACCTCGGCACCGCCCTCGGCGCCGGGTTCTGCATGTGGCTGATGTACCAGTCGCTGTACAACATCAACTCGCTCTGTCTCTGGTGCTCGCTGGCCTGGGTCGCCACGATCGTGATGTTCTGCTACGTCACGGTCCACAACGTCCGGCACCGGATCATCAAGCTCCCCGAGGGCCCGCGCGGCGCGCTGCTGGAGTTCCACTGGGTGCCCCCGGTGCTCTGGATCGGCATCATCGGCATGCTCGTGCTGACCCGCTGGTGGGACTTCTGGACCAGCTGAGCCCCCCGCCCCCCGGGCCCCCTTGTGGGGCCTCTCGCCGAGCACGCCCCCGAGCCCCGTGCCGGGGGCGTTGTCAGTGGGCTGGCATAGGCTTCAGAGCGTGGAGCCCGATCTTTTCACCGCCGCAGCCGAACAGCGCCAGGAGCAGGATCCGTCCAGCAGCCCCCTGGCCGTCCGGATGCGCCCCCGCACCCTCGACGAGGTCGTCGGCCAGCGGCATCTGCTCAAACCCGGCTCCCCGCTGCGCCGGCTGGTCGGCGGCGGCACAGGCCCGGCCGGGGCCTCCTCGGTGATCCTCTGGGGCCCGCCCGGAATCGGCAAGACGACCCTGGCGTACGTCGTCTCCAAGGCCACCGAGAAGCGCTTCGTCGAGCTGTCCGCCATCACCTCCGGCGTCAAGGAGGTCAGGACGGTGATCGACGGCGCCCGCCGCGCCGCCGGGGGATACGGCAAGGAGACCGTCCTCTTCCTCGACGAGATCCACCGCTTCTCCAAGGCCCAGCAGGACTCCCTGCTCCCCGCCGTGGAGAACCGCTGGGTGACGCTGATCGCCGCCACCACCGAGAACCCCTACTTCTCGGTGATCTCCCCGCTGCTCTCCCGCTCGCTGCTGCTCACCCTGGAGTCGCTGACCGACGAGGACCTCAAGGGGCTGCTGCACCGGGCGCTCACCGAGGAGCGGGGCCTCGGCTCCGCCGTCGGCCTCGCGAAGGACGCCGAGACGCATCTGCTGCGGATCGCCGGCGGCGACGCCCGGCGGGCGCTGACGGCCCTGGAGGCCGCGGCGGGCGCGGCTCTCGACAAGGGGGAGACGGAGATCTCCCTCGCCTCGGTGGAGGAGACCGTCGACCGCGCCGCGGTGACCTACGACCGGGACGGCGACCAGCACTACGACGTGGCGAGCGCCCTCATCAAATCCATCCGGGGCTCCGACGTCGACGCCGCGCTGCACTATCTGGCCCGCATGATCGAGGCGGGGGAGGACCCCCGGTTCATCGCCCGCCGGCTGATGATCTCGGCGAGCGAGGACATCGGCCTCGCCGACCCGACCGCGCTGCCCACCGCGGTGGCCGCGGCCCAGGCCGTGGCCATGATCGGATTCCCGGAGGCCGCCCTCACCCTCAGCCACGCCACCATCGCGCTGGCGCTCGCCCCCAAGTCGAACACGGCGACCACGGCGATAGGAGCCGCGCTCGCCGACGTCCGCGCCGGTCTGGCGGGCCCGGTCCCGGCCCATCTCCGCGACGGCCACTACAAGGGCGCGGCCAAGCTCGGCCACGCCCAGGGCTATGTCTATCCCCACGACGTGCCGGGCGCGATCGCCGCCCAGCAGTACGCGCCGGACGCGGTCCACGGCAAGCGGTACTACGAACCGACGCGGTACGGCGCGGAAGCGCGGTACGCGGACGTGGTGGAGAAGGTCAGGGAGCGGCTCGGCAGATCCGGGCCCGCGGTCTGAGCCGGCCGGGTGAGGGGCGGGCCCAGCGGGCACGGGCCCAGTGGGCGCGGGCTCAGTGCGAGGCCGCCTCGAAGAGGGTGTGCATCGCCCGGCGCAGCTCGGTGACGTCCCGTACCGGCTCGGGGAAGTCGAAGCGCGCGTCGAAGCACTGCTTCCCGACGAACCGCACCCGCAGCCCGAACCGGTCCAGCGCCAGCGGCACCGCCCGCAGCCGCCGGCCGTCCTCCTGGAGCGCGGCGTCCGCGCGCTCCCCGAGCAGCGCGCACAGCTCCTGGAGCTGGTCGCCGTGGGCGGCGTGCAGATGCTGGAGCAGCTCCGTCTCATGGGCGACGAGAGGATCCACCGAGGCGCGGGCGAAGTCCTCGGCCTCGACGTCGGTCGCGCCCCACAGATCGTCCACATACACCTCTCCCACCTCCAGCCGGACCATCATCCCGCCCGGCTCGGCGAGGCCCGGCACACAGGTGAGCCACCCGGAGACCCAGGCCCGGCCCCGGATCCGGTGCGGTACCGACACCGGTGCCACATCCGTGATCTCCAGTACGGCGGCCAGCTCGTCGTCCTGGGCATGGGTGGCCGCCCGCACGGCGGGGGAGTCGGCGGGGAAGAGGAGGAACACCTCGCCGTCCGGACCCACCACCCGGGCCTGCGGAGTCAGCTGGTCGGGGCGGACGGTCTCCACACCGGGAATGAGCAGTACCGCGGAGCATGTACTCTGTACGAGAGTTCGTGTGCGTTCGGCTGCTGACGGCATCCGATCGATTTCAAGCCCGCTGGGACGCGGCTGACCATGAGCTGATCGGACCTCCGTCGCCTCGACGCTCTGCTGAGCAGCGTCGGCTTCTTTTGTGCTGTCCGTGATGCGTTTGGTGTTCCCCGGGCGAGACATGCGATCTCCTTGAGTAAGGTGAGCCTAACCTAACCTACAACGGAGGTCTGGAGAACGTGCCTAACCAGTCGCGTCCCAAGGTCAAGAAGTCTCGCGCGCTCGGCATTGCGCTGACGCCGAAGGCTGTCAAGTACTTCGAGGCCCGCCCCTACCCGCCGGGCGAGCACGGCCGTGGCCGCAAGCAGAACTCGGACTACAAGGTCCGTCTGCTGGAGAAGCAGCGTCTGCGCGCCCAGTACGACATCAGCGAGCGCCAGATGGTCCGCGCCTACGACCGTGCGCGCAAGGCCGAGGGCAAGACCGGCGAGGCGCTGGTCATCGAGCTTGAGCGTCGCCTCGACGCCCTGGTCCTGCGTTCGGGCATCGCCCGCACCATCTACCAGGCCCGCCAGATGGTCGTCCACGGCCACATCGAGGTCAACGGCGGCAAGGTCGACAAGCCGTCCTTCCGCGTCCGTCCCGACGACGTCGTGATGGTCCGCGAGCGCTCGCGTGAGAAGACGCTGTTCCAGGTCGCCCGCGAGGGTGGCTTCGCCGCCGACGGCGAGACCCCGCGCTACCTCCAGGTGAACCTGAAGGCCCTGGCCTTCCGCCTGGACCGCGACCCGAACCGCAAGGAAGTCCCCGTGATCTGCGACGAGCAGCTCGTCGTCGAGTACTACGCCCGCTGATCCCGGGCGCGGTACCCATCGCGCTTCAGCCCGCCCCCTCCCCGCCGTTCCACGGCGGCGGAGCCGGCGGGCTCTCGCGTCTCCACCCCCCGATTCACCCGGCCCGGACACCCGCCGCCGGGTTCGGGCGGGCACCCCGGGCGCGATAGGCTCGGAAGACGATTTCTCAGACATTCGGCGACAAGCAGAGAGCGGTGCGGTGTGACCGGTGGAGAGGTTGCCGGGATCCTGGTGGCCGTCTTCTGGGCGATCCTGGTCTCTTTCCTGGCCGTGGTGCTGGCGAGGCTGGCGCAGACGCTCAGGGCGACCACCCGGCTCGTGGCGGAGGTGACCGAGCAGGCCGTCCCGCTGCTGTCGGACGCCTCGGCGACGGTCCGCTCCGCGCAGACCCAGCTCGACCGGGTCGACGCGATCGCGACCGACGTCCAGGAAGTCACCTCCAACGCCTCCGCGCTCTCCACGACCGTCGCCTCCACCTTCGGCGGCCCCCTGGTCAAGGTCGCCGCCTTCGGATACGGCGTACGCCGGGCGATGGGCCGCAAGGACGAGCAGCCCCCGCGCGAACGGGAATCCCCCCGCCGCACGGTGGTCATCGGCCGTGCCGTGCCCCGCGCCGAGCGCGCCCGACGGAACAAGAAGGGCTGACACATATGTTCCGCCGCACCTTCTGGTTCACCGCGGGCGCAGCCGCCGGCGTCTGGGCCACCACCAAGGTCAACCGCAAGCTTCAGCAGCTGACCCCCGAGAGCCTCGCGGCACAGGCCGCGAACAAGGCCATCGACGCAGGTCACAAGCTCAAGGACTTCGCGCTCGACGTGAGAGCGGGAATGATCCAGCGCGAGGAGGAGTTGGGCGAGGCACTCGGCACCAACGCCCCGCCCGACCCGGAACTCCCCGCACAGCGCCGCCGCCCCGCGATCGGGCGCCCCGCACCCGTCAAAAACACGCGCTTCCACCACTCGTACAACCGGAATGAGGACCACTGATGGAGTCGGCTGAAATCCGCCGCCGCTGGCTGAGCTTCTTCGAGGAGCGCGGGCACACCGTCGTGCCTTCGGCGTCGCTCATCGCGGACGACCCGACTCTTCTGCTGGTCCCCGCGGGCATGGTCCCCTTCAAGCCCTACTTCCTCGGCGAGGCCAAGCCGCCCGCCCCGCGCGCCACCAGCGTGCAGAAGTGCGTCCGCACCCCGGACATCGAAGAGGTCGGCAAGACCACCCGCCACGGCACCTTCTTCCAGATGTGCGGCAACTTCTCCTTCGGCGACTACTTCAAGGAAGGCGCCATCAAGTTCGCCTGGGAGCTGCTCACCAGCTCGCAGGCCGACGGCGGCTACGGCCTCGACCCCGAGCGCCTGTGGATCACGGTCTACAAGGAGGACGACGAGGCCGAGCAGATCTGGCGCGACGTCATCGGCGTCCCCGCCGAGCGCATCCAGCGCCTGGGCATGGGCCCCAACTTCTGGTCCATGGGCGTCCCCGGCCCCTGCGGCCCCTGCTCCGAGATCAACTACGACCGCGGTCCCGAGTTCGGCGAAGAGGGCGGCCCCGCCGTCAACGACGAGCGCTATGTGGAGATCTGGAACCTGGTCTTCATGCAGTACGAGCGCGGTGCGGGCGAGGGCAAGGAGGACTTCCCGATCCTCGGGGAGCTGCCCTCCAAGAACATCGACACCGGCCTCGGTCTCGAACGCCTCGCCATGATCCTCCAGGGCGTACAGAACATGTACGAGACCGACACCCTGCGCGTCGTCATGGACAAGGCCACCGAGCTGACCGGCGTGCGGTACGGCGCGGAGCACGGCTCCGACGTCTCCCTGCGCGTGGTCGCCGACCACATCCGCACCTCCGTGATGCTCATCGGCGACGGCGTCACCCCCGGCAACGAGGGCCGCGGCTATGTGCTGCGCCGCATCATGCGCCGCGCCATCCGCAATATGCGCCTCCTCGGGGCCACCGGCCCGGTCGTCGCCGAGCTGGCCGACGTGGTCATCACCACCATGGGCGTCCAGTACCCCGAGCTGATCACCGACCGCAAGCGGATCGAGGCCGTCGCGCTGGCCGAGGAGGCCCGCTTCCTCAAGACCCTCAACGCCGGCACCAATGTGCTCGACACCGCCATCACCGACACCAAGGCCGGCGGCGGCAAGGTGCTCGCCGGCGACAAGGCGTTCCTGCTCCACGACACCTGGGGCTTCCCGATCGACCTCACCCTGGAGATCGCCTCCGAGCAGGGCCTGAGCGTCGACGAGGACGGCTTCCGCCGTCTGATGAAGGAGCAGCGGGACAAGGCCAAGGCCGACGCCCGGGCCAAGAAGACCGGCCACGCCGACCTCTCGGCCTACCGCGAGGTCGCCGACGTCGCCGGCTCCACCGAGTTCACCGGCTACACCTCCACCGAGGGCGAGACCACGGTCGTCGGTCTGCTGGTCGACGGAGTGCCCTCGCCCGCCGCCACCGAGGGCGACGAGATCGAGATCGTCCTCGACCGCACCCCCTTCTACGCCGAGGGCGGCGGCCAGCTCGCCGACCAGGGCCGCATCAAGCTCGACTCCGGCGCCGTCATCCAGATCCGCGACGTCCAGCAGCCGGTGCCCGGCGTCTCCGTGCACAAGGGATCGGTGCAGGTCGGCGAGGTCACCGTCGGCGCCTCCGCCTACGCCTCCATCGACACCAAGCGCCGCCGCGCCATCGCCCGCGCCCACAGCGCCACCCATCTGACCCACCAGGCGCTCCGTGACGCGCTCGGCCCCACCGCCGCCCAGGCCGGTTCGGAGAACTCGCCCGGCCGCTTCCGCTTCGACTTCGGCGCGCCCTCCGCCGTCCCCGGCACGGTCCTCACCGATGTCGAGCAGCGGATCAACGAGGTGCTCTCCCGGGAGCTGGACGTCCAGGCCGAGGTCATGTCCATCGACGAGGCCAAGAAGCAGGGCGCCATCGCCGAGTTCGGCGAGAAGTACGGCGAGCGGGTGCGGGTCGTCACCATCGGCGACTTCTCCAAGGAGCTGTGCGGTGGCACGCACGTCGGCAACACCGCCCAGCTGGGCCTGGTGAAGCTGCTCGGCGAGTCCTCGATCGGCTCCGGTGTGCGCCGTATCGAGGCCCTCGTCGGCGTCGACGCGTACAACTTCCTCGCCAAGGAGCACACGGTCGTCGCCCAGCTCCAGGAGCTGGTCAAGGGCCGTCCCGAGGAGCTGCCCGAGAAGATCTCCGGCATGCTGGCCAAGCTGAAGGACGCCGAGAAGGAGATCGACAGGTTCCGTGCGGAGAAGGTCCTCCAGGCCGCCGCCGGGCTCGCCGAGGGGGCCCGTGACATCCGGGGCACCGCCCTGGTGACCGGCCAGGTGCCCGACGGGACCTCCGCCGACGATCTGCGCAAGCTGGTCCTCGACGTCCGCGGCCGCATCCCGGGCGACCGGCCCGCCGTGGTCGCGCTCTTCACCGTGGCGAACGGCCGCCCGCTGACCGTCATCGCCACCAACGAGGCCGGGCGCGAGCGCGGCCTCAAGGCCGGCGAGCTGGTCCGCGCCGCGGCCAAGACCCTCGGCGGCGGTGGCGGCGGCAAGCCGGACGTCGCCCAGGGCGGCGGCCAGAACCCCGAGGCCGTCGACGACGCGATCGCCGCCGTGGAGCGTCTGGTGGCCGAGAACTCGTGAGGCGAGGACGCCGTCTGGCGCTCGACGTCGGGGACGCCCGGATCGGGGTCGCCTCGTGCGACCCCGACGGGGTCCTCGCCACCCCGGTGGAGACCGTGCCGGGGCGCGATGTTCCGGCCGCCCACCGGCGGCTCCGCGCGCTGGTCGAGGAGTACGAGCCGGTCGAGGTCGTCGTCGGGCTGCCCCGCTCGCTCAGCGGCGGGGAGGGCCCGGCGGCCCTGAAGATCCGCGCGTTCGCCCAGGAGCTGGCCCGGGGCGTCGCCCCGGTGCCGGTCCGGCTGCTGGACGAGAGGATGACCACAGTAACGGCGGCCCAGGGGCTGAGGGCCTCGGGCGTGAAGTCCAGAAAAGGCCGCTCTGTGATTGACCAAGCTGCCGCTGTGGTGATCCTTCAGAACGCTCTGGAGTCCGAACGGACGTCAGGTCTTCCCCCCGGCGAGTCCGTCGAAGTGGTTGTCTGATCGCGATACGGTAACGTTCCGCGCGACGTGGCGGCGTTCGAACAGCCGCCGCACCACGTAGAGGTGGACCGACCGGCTCCCTCGCGGCTGTTTGGGGAACGATGACTGAATATGGACGGGGCTCAGGCCCCGCACCGTGGCATCCGGAGGACCCGCTGTACGGGGACCAGGGGTGGACAGGTCACCAGACCCCGGACGGCGGGAACGCCCCCTACACGGCCGAGCAGGCGCAGCAGGCCCAGCAGCTGTACGAGGGCGGGCAGCAGGACCCGTACCAGCAGCAGTACGCCGCCGGTCAGCCCTACGGCAGCCCCTCCTACGGTGAACAGCAGTACGGAAACCAGCCGCAGCCCGACCAGCTCCAGGGCCAGGCGCAGCAGCAGGCGCACCAGGCACAGCAGCAGCAGGCGCAGCCTCAGCAGTACGCCGAACAGCAGCAGGACCCCTATCACCAGCAGTACGCGGAGCACCAGTACGCGGCCGGCGGCGGATGGGACGCCGCGCAGCAGACCGGGCTGCCCTACGACCCCGCCGCGCAGAGCGTCCAGTACCAGGGCGAGACGCCCGATCCGTACGGGACGCCCGAGGCGTACCCGCCGCCGGAGCCCCCGGCCCGCCGGTCCGCGCGGCCGGAACCGGCCGCCGGGGCGGAGTCCGGCTCCGAGCCCGAGCACGACTGGGACGCGGAGCCGGAGGCCGAGAAGCACCCCTTCTTCACCGGGGCCGACGCTCCCGACGCGGAACCCGAGCCGGGCGGCTCCCGCAGGTCCGGCGGAGGCGGCGGCAAGGAGGGGCGCGGCGGCGGCCGGTCCAAGAAGCAGAAGAAGGGCCGCAACGGCATCGCCTGTCTGGTCGTCGCCACGGTCCTGGTCGGCGGCCTCGGCGGAGTCACCTACTTCGGCTATCAGTTCTGGCAGGGCAAATTCGGCGCGGCCCCCGACTACACGGGCGAGGGCACCGGCACCGTCCAGGTCGAGATCCCCCAGGACTCCGGCGGCTTCGTCATCGGCCAGCTGCTCAAGAAGAAGGGCGTCGTCAAGAGCGTCGACGCCTTCGTCTCCGCGCAGGGGAACAATCCGCAGGGCAAGAGCATCCAGGCGGGCGTCTACACGATGAAGAAGGAGATGTCCGCGGCGAGCGCGGTGAAGCTGATGCTCAGCCCCAGCAGCCGCAACTCCCTGGTCATCCCCGAGGGCAAGCGCAACGTCTGGGTGTACGAGCAGATCGACACCAAGCTGGGACTGGAGTCGGGCACCACCAAGAAGGTCGCCCAGGACCAGGCCAAGAACCTCGGACTGCCCGACTGGGCGATGGGGCATCCGAATCTCAAGGACCCGCTGGAGGGATTCCTCTTCCCGGCCAGCTATCCGGTCGCCAAGGGCACCAAGCCGGAGAAGGTCCTCCGGAAGATGGTCTCCCGCGCCAATCAGGAATACAGCCGTCTCGACCTCGAAGCACAGGCCAAGAAGCTCAAGCTCGAAGGGCCGTGGCAGCTGATCACGGTGGCGAGTCTGGTGCAGGCCGAGGGCAAGACCGACGACGACTTCCGGAAGATGGCCGAGGTCGTCTACAACCGCCTCAAGCCCGACAACACCGAGACCAATCGGAAGATCCAGTTCGACTCTGCCTTCAATTATCTGAGGGGCCAGAGCGAGATCAAGATCAGCGAATCCGAGATCAACAGCAATCCGGACCTGTACAACACGTATTACCACGAGGGTCTCACCCCCGGCCCCATCGGGAATCCCGGTATGGAGGCGCTGGAGGCCACACTCAAGCCGACGGAAGACGGCTGGATGTATTTCGTGGCGACCGACGGAATGAACAAGACGGAATTCGCCAAGAATCATGACGACTTCGAGGAACTGAAGGACAAGTTCAATGACGCCGTCGGATGACCGGCCCGAGCGGGACGCCTGGGACGGTCCGGGCGCCGCGCACCGGGCCGCGGTGCTCGGCTCGCCGATCCAGCACTCCCTCTCCCCGATACTGCACCGCGCCGCCTACGCGGCGCTGGGCCTCACCGACTGGTCGTACGGCCGCTTCGAGGTGACCGAGGAGGCCCTCCCGTCCTTCGTGGAGCGGCTGGACGCCTCCTGGGCCGGGCTCTCGCTGACCATGCCGCTCAAGCGGGCGATCATTCCCCTGCTCGACGGGATCAGCGACACCGCCGCGTCGGTGGAGGCCGTCAACACGGTCGTCCTCACCGAGGACGGCCGCCGCCTCGGCGACAACACCGACATCCCCGGCATGATCGCCGCGCTCGCCGAGCGGGGCGTGCGCAAGGTCGAGTCCGCGGCCGTCCTCGGCGCCGGGGCGACCGCCTCCTCCGCGCTGGCGGCGCTCGCCCGGATCTGCTCGGGGCCGGTCACCGCCTATGTCCGCAGCGAGGCCCGGGCGGCCGAGATGCGCGGCTGGGGCGAACGGCTCGGAATCGACGTACGCACCGCCGACTGGGAGAAGGCCGCCGACGCGCTGCGGGCCCCGCTGATCATCGCCACCACCCCCGCCGGGGCCGCCGACGCCCTCGCGGCCGAGGTGCCCGCACGGCCCGGCACCCTCTTCGACGTGCTGTACGACCCCTGGCCCACCGCGCTCGCCGCGAGCTGGTCGGCGCGCGGCGGAGCCGTCGTCGGCGGACTGGACCTCCTGGTCCACCAGGCGGTCCTCCAGGTGGAGCAGATGACCGGAAAGTCTCCCGCGCCGCTCGCCGTGATGCGTAACGCGGGTGAAGAGGCCCTCGAATCCCTTTAGGATCACCGCAGTCGGCGACGCTGGACGGGGGACGCGATGGAGACCGCTCAGCCACAGGCCGGAGCGGTGGGCAAGGTCTTCGACCTGGTCGAAGTGATCACGACCTTCCTCCCGGACTGGCTGGAGATCCCGGTGCTCTGCGCGGCGGGCCTGCTGGTCGCCGGAGTCTGGGCGTACTCCCTCCGGGGCCGGCTCGCCGCCCGCAGGGCCGCCCGGGCCGTGCGCCCGGCCCCCGGGACCGACGGTCTGCGCGGCTCGGACTATCTCGGCGTGTACGCGCCGAAGCCGCAGCCCGAGCCCCGGCCCGAGTCGCAGTCCGAGTCGCGGCAGGAGCCCGCCCGGCCGCCCGGCCACCATGACCGGCAGGTTCCAGCGGTGTGAAATCTCCGCGAGGCATATGCCCCGCGACGAGGCGGGAACGGACGGTACGGACGGCCCCGCCGACGTCCGTCAGCTGGACCTCGCACCAGCGCACCCCGCCGGACATGGGAGGATCGACCCCGGCGGGCCAGGGCCGCGCACCCGGTCGCGCCATTGCACATGGAGGCGCGAACAGAGGAGCACTGGTGAGCAGGTTGCGTTGGCTGACGGCGGGGGAGTCCCACGGTCCCGCACTGGTGGCGACGCTGG
>NZ_BMWG01000036.1 GCF_014651115.1 Streptomyces inusitatus
CTCCTGCCCCGGCCGAGCCGGCCGCCGAAGCCCCGGCCGTCTCCTCCGGCTACACCACCCCGCCGCCCCGCAGGCGGAGAAGACCGCGCCCGCGCCCGCCGCCGCCGCTTCCGCGCCCTCGGCCCAGCCCGCCGCCCCGGCCCCGGCTCCTGCCCCGGCCGAGCCGGCCGCCGAAGCCCCGGCCGTCTCCTCCGGCTACACCACCCCGCTCGCCTCCGCCGCGGTCACCACCGCGTACCGCGCCTCGGGCGCCATGTGGTCCAGCGGCTACCACACCGGCGTCGACTTCGCCGCGCCCACCGGCACCGCCGTACGGTCCGTCGGCCCGGGCACCGTCGTCTCCGCGGGCTGGGCCGGTGCGTACGGCAACGAGGTCGTCATCCGGCACGCCGACGGAACCCACTCGCAGTACGCCCACCTCTCCTCCCTCTCCGTCTCCGCCGGACAGAGCGTGAGCGGCGGCACCCGGATCGGCCTCTCCGGCTCCACCGGCAACTCCAGCGGCCCTCACCTTCACTTCGAGATCCGCACCGCCGCCGGATACGGCTCGGACATCGACCCGGTGGCGTATCTGCGCCAGCACGGCGTCTCCCTCTGATCCCTCCGACACACCCGAATCCCCTCGTACCGCACCGCGTCGCGAGGGGATTCGGCCGTATTCCCGTCCGGTGGATATCGTGCGGTGGTATAGATCACCTCCCGTCAACCCCTCCTTACGGTCGCGTAGGTCACATCTGTAAGGACAAGATGAGTTCTTGTGGCAGACGATTCGAGAACAGAGACCAAGGGCGAGATCGGGTCGTACGCGGCGATCGGTGACAGCTTCACCGAGGGCGTCGGAGACCCCGGACCGGACGGGAGCTACATCGGCTGGGCGGACCGCTTCGCGGTTCTCCTCGCCGATCGCAGGCCTGAGCACACATTCCGCTACGCCAATCTGGCGGTGCGGGGCCGTCTCCTCGACCAGATCGTCGCCGAACAGGTGCCGAGGGCCAGGGAACTCGCTCCCGACCTGGTGTCGTTCTGTGCCGGGGGCAATGACATCATCCGGCCGGGCAGCGACCCCGACGATGTGGCCGAGCGCTTCGAGCGTGCGGTCGCCGACCTCACGGGCGCCGTCGGCACGGTGATGGTCACCACCGGATTCGACACCCGCGGGGTGCCGGTCCTGCGTCATCTGCGGGGCAAGGTCGCCACCTACACCGCGCACGTACGAGCCATCGCCGACCGGTACGGCTGCCCCGTGCTCGATCTGTGGTCGCTCCGCTCGGTGCAGGACCGGCGTGCCTGGGACGGTGACCGGCTCCATCTCTCCCCCGAGGGGCACACCCGGGTCGCCCTCCGCGCCGCCCAGGTGCTGGGGCTCGACATCCCGGCCGACCCCGACCAGCCGTGGCCCCCGCTGCCCCCGCGCGGCACCCTGGAAGTACGGCGCGACGACATTCACTGGGCCCGTGAGCACCTCGGGCCCTGGATCGGCCGCAGACTGCGCGGCGAGAGCTCGGGCGACCACATCGAGGCCAAGCGCCCCGATCTGCTCCCGCTCTGAGGCACGGCGCCACCTTCGGGGCCTCTTGTCCGGACCGGGCAAGAGGCCCTACCCATGGCGGCCGATCGTCACGGACACCGGCCCGGCGGGCGGCCGCCGGGCCGGGATTCGCTCCCGCACACCGCCCGCGGAGACGGCGTACAGAGGCAGCGGCTCCACAAGGGCAAAGCCGCTGTGGGAGGCGCAGACCGCGCGCGGACAGGCCCGGGGCCCCAGCGCCGCGCGGTAGGAACCGTCGTAGAGATTCCCCAGCTCCTCCCGGACGAAGTGACAGCGGCGCACCGTGCCCTCGCCGTCCACCGAGATCACCGAGGCGCCCGTACGGCAGGGCAGCCCCGCCGACCGGTGCGGATCGCGGCTGTAGGGGAAGAGGCCGTCCAGCTCCGTCCACTCGGCGGCCTCCGCGTCCGTGTAGCGGTGCCCGTCCGCCGCGTTCACCCAGAGATAGATGTGCTCGGGCAGCTCGGCACGGAGCCTGCGGGCCTGCTCCAGATGTTCGGGCAGCCCGACCGTGCCGACGCTGAACCGGACCCCGAGCCGGTGCAGCTCATGGCATTTGCCGAGGAAGCGGTCGTAAGGCGTCTGCCCCGGGTGGTAGGTGCACCAGAGCGCGACGCTCTCCCGATCGGCTTCGGCGAGCCAGTCGGTACGGCAGCTCAGATTGGTCTGGATCGCCACCCGCCGCACCTGCGGCAGCCGGGACAGCTCGACGAGCGCGCGCCGGTACCAGGACCGGGTCAGCCCCTCGCCCCACGGGGTGAACAGCACCGACAGCCGGTCCTCGGTCCCCGCCGCCGCCCAGGCGGTGAACCGCTCCAGCGCCGCCCGGTCCGCCCGCAGCCGCTCCGTGCTGTCGCGCCGCTTGGCGAACGGGCAGTACGGACAGTCGTAGTCGCAGGAGGAGAGCGGTCCCCGGTAGAGAACGGTCAGATCCATGGCGTCCCTCACCTCGGCTCGTACTCGGCCATCGCCGAGCGCACGGACGGCGAGAACAGCTCCGGCCCCAGCGCGTCCGAGTACGCCAGCCCCAGCTCGCTCAGTCTGAGCAGCCCCGGCTCCGAGGCTCCGTCGAGCCGGCCCAGTTCCGTGAAACGCGCCGGCTCAACCCCGAAGTCGTCCTCCGGACCGGTCCCGAACCGCTCGCCTCACTCTCAGTCGGACGATCCCCGAGGCTGGGTACAGGCAGCGAGCGGTAGGGCGGCTGTGAGCTTGCCCGCATGTGCGGAGCGTGTTCCGTGCGCCACTGGTGGCTCAGCCTGTGATGCGGCAACAGCGGCGTCAGACCGATACCGCTTGGTCAACCCGTTCCGGCCGTGCGCGGGGTCTGGTGGCAGGGGTGGGCGCAGCGGATCGTGAGGATCGGTGTCTCGGCCGGAGACTGATGCGGGAGGCGTATCTCCTGTGGGCCGGGGCACAGTTCGCACTCGCCGGGGCGGCACTCCGGGGTGAGCCGCTGCTGCCGGGCCGGGGTGGTCATCGGGCGGGTCGCCGGAACTCCCGCACGGGCCTGTTGGCGCTGATGACGAGGGTTGTCGCGTCGTCGCGTTCCCCCTTCGTGTCCGGCCCGGCCGCCGCGACGAGGGCGTCGGCGAGGGCCTGCGGATCGGCGGTGTGCTCGCGGGCGAGGGCCTCCAGCCTGTCGCGGCCCGGGTCGGCCCCGTCGGAGAGGAGGATCAGCAGTTCCTCCGGCGGTGCGCCGGACGGGACCACGGTCGGCGCGACGGCGGTCGCGAGGGAGACGTGAAGGCGCTCGCCCACTCCCTGGGGGACCGTCCGCGCGATCAGATGCCGGCCGTCCCAGCCGTACGCCACGGCATCGCCCGCCACGCAGATCTCGACGTCCCGTCCGGGGCAGACGACCGCGACGACCACGGCCCCGTCCGGCCCGGCCCCGGGCACGGGCTCCGCCACGAGCGCGGCAGCCGTCAGCACCCCCGCGACCGCCCCCTTCCGCGCCCCGATCGCCGCCGCCGCCCACGCCAGACGCTCCGCCAGCACAGGCGCGCCCTCGTCGTGCCCGGCCAGATCGACCAGAGCGGCCGCGACCGTGCCGTCCGACGCGGTGAACACGGACACGGCGTCCGCATTGTTCGGACCAGTGCCCTGCCGAGTGGCAACGAAAACAGTGCCGAGCGGTTCGGTGCGGGACATGAGTGCTCTCACGATCGTGTTCGGGGTGGTTGGGGCGGCGGGAGCGGAGCGCGGCAGCCGGATGTGGGAACGGGTACAGGGGCTGAGGCTCATCAGCCGTGCGCGAGGTTCTGGTAGTGGTTCGTGAGGGAGAAGGTGGAGCGAGCCAGCCGCCGGGCGTGCTGGTAGGAGGCGTCCGGGCCGAAGCCGGGCGGCGTGATGAACCGCCGCCTCGCCTCGTTCAGGCCCACCCGGGCGACAAGGACCGCAGGATCTTCGGGAGCGGACCGCTCGACACGCTGCGCGACCTCGCCGATCAACAGCTCCACATGACCGCGCAGCAGTTCCGTCAGCGCCGCCAGCTCGTTCTCCGGCAGCTCGCCGCCGGAGACGAGGAGCCGCCGTGCGTTTCCCTGCATCGTGGGGAGGTCGAGCGGTTGTTCAACGTCCTGGGATCGCGCCTGCGGCCGTCGGGCGTTGAGGGGGCGCGTCTCAGCCGCGTCGCTCTCCCCGGCGGTTGTCTCTGTGTGCCCGCCCACCTCAAGGACACGGTGCCGCAGGGCGATCCTGTACTCGCCTTCGCGGTTGAGGCGATCCCAGTCGTGGATCAGACAGACGGCAGGGCCCGAGGCGAGCCCCATCGCCGTGCACAGGCCATCCAACAGCGGCCGATGGTGGAACGAGAGGGCATTGTCCCCAAGATCCACCCACGTTCCCGCGATGGTCCACCCCCGGCGCTCTGCATACTGCCGGCAGTGGTCCAGACGTTCTTCGAGGAGCCCTCCGGCCAGTGTGGCGTGCCTGTCGTAGATGAAGGCGTGGGTTGCCACTCCGGGCTCCCCGGCAGGTGTGGCCTGTTCGTTCGTCATCGTGCGTCTCTCCGAACCGACTCGGTGTGGACGAGACGATCCTGGGCGTGCAGCCCCGCCAACCTCATACAGCCCTGAAGGCTTCCGGCGTATATTCCAGTCATGAGCGGTAAGGCACCGTGGACGGACGTGAGGCTGCGTGCCGCATGGGCACGTGGAGACTGGGCCGCTGTCCTGCGCGAATTTCGCCGCGCGACAGGTAGGACGCAGCAGGCGCTCGAAGCACTGATCGGCATGCCGCAGCCTCATATTTCCGCCATCGAGTCCGGCCGCAGGCAGGTGAAGACCGCAGTGGTGAAGGCTCGCATCACCGAGGGGCTGAAGGTGCCGGACGAGCTGATGGACGTTGGTCAGACCAAGGAGTACGGAGACTGGTCGCCTTCCGGCGAACTGCGGGAACGGATCGCCCACGGACACCGGACCGGACGAACGGACCTGCGCACCGCCCGTTGGATCGGCGAGGTTCTCGCGACCCAGCGCTGCGCGGAGGACGAGGTGGGAGGCAACGAATTATGGGCGGTGGTGCGCAGCCAGACGGATGCGGTCACCCGCTTGATCCCCGGAACATCCGGGGACATCGCAGATCAACTCATGGGTCTGGCATCGGAACACGCGCACTGGCTGTCCTGGGTGGCGTGGCAGAACAAGAAGTTCGGGGCCGCGCTCTCCTGGCTGGACATCGCACACGGGTGGGCCGCCGACGCCGCACTCGCCGATATGACGAGTTGGCTTCACCGGGTGAGGGCCAACTATGCCCGGAAACACGGCGATCCCGTACGAGCGCTGCGGACGGCAGAGTCAGCACGCGGCATCGTCGGTCTGTCACCTGCCGCGTCATCCGTCGCAGCGCATGAAGCGTCGCTCGCCGCCGCCGCCGTCGGCGAGCGTGACCGGGCGCTGCGGCTTGCCGAGCAAGCTGCCGGCGATGCCGCGCGGGTCCCTGACGAGGGCGACCGCCCGGGTTGGCTCTACTGGCTCACTCCCACCCGGGCGGCGCTCCATGCCGCGGATACGGCCTATGCCTGCCACCGGTGGCAGGAAGCCGCAGCGGGCATCAGCGAGGTACTTCCGGGCCTGGAGGGGTACCCGCGAGACCACGCCCACTATCGCTCCCGCATGGAAGACGCCCTGCGGCGGAGCCGTTGACCCCCTCGGCGGGATCCATTTTCAGGACGCCAGGGGCCCGAGGCGGTTTCCGAGCCGGTTCACCGGCTCACTCCGCCACGGCGGTGTACCGGTGGTCTTCCCGGCCGTCCGGGTCGGGGATCTCGTGCCCGTCGGCGAGGTCGACTTCGACGCCCGCCGGCTCCAGGGCCCCGGCCAGCCGCTTCGCCATCGCCTCGCCGATGAAGTGGTGGTGCAGATCCAGCTTCTTCAGATGGGTGAGCGGCTGGCCGCCCAGCAGGGCCTGCGCACCCTCGTCGCCCAGGGTGCCCATGGACAGATCGAGGCTCTCCAGCCGGGCGACGACGGGAGCGCCGGCGAGCCCGTCGGCGATCAGGTCCTGCATGTCGCTGTTGCGCAGCGCCAGATGGGTCAGCCGGGGCAGCCGGGTGCCGGTGAGGAACGGCTCCAGGTCGCGGATCTCCGCCGTCGCCCCGTACTCCGAGGTGCCGAGCCAGAGGTCGAGCCGCTCCAGCGACGGCAGCTCGCTCGCCGCGATCCCTCGCACGACCTCGCCGTCCAGCCCGCCGGTCTCGACGGTGAGCGAACGGAGCCGCTTGTGCCGCACCGGGGGGAAGACCAGGTCCTGACCGCCGCGGACCCCGAACTCC
This sequence comes from Streptomyces inusitatus, assembly GCF_014651115.1. Taxonomy (GTDB): domain Bacteria; phylum Actinomycetota; class Actinomycetes; order Streptomycetales; family Streptomycetaceae; genus Streptomyces; species Streptomyces amakusaensis. Next base: position 6,324 of record NZ_BMWG01000036.1, read on the forward strand.
AGCAGCTCCGGATAGGCGTCGAGCAGTGGTGTCACCAGGCCCTGGTTGATCCACGAGATCTCGCACTGCTCACCGGTGATGTCACCGAGGAACAGCGCCCGCAGCGCCGGGAACCGCCCGGCGGCCCCGGCCAGCGCCTCGACGACGGGCGCGGAGCCGCTGTCGTACGGCTCCAGCCACATCCCGACGATCAGAGCCCGCACCTCGGAGGTGTCGACCGAGGCGGCGAAGCGCTCGAAGGCGCTCGTCCACTTCTCGTCGGAATTCTCTCCGTACTCGTCGACGGCGATGCGCCAGGCCACGGTGGACGCGGGCGGCAGCTTCGCCTCGAAGCCGGCTTCGGGGAAGTCGAACACGGGCAGGCCGTGCAGCTCCTGCAGATGCTCCGAAATGGTCATGGCGTACGACTCCAGACACCGGGCGGCGTTGATCGGCTGGTTGGGAGAAGTTGTACCAAGCCGCACTGACAACGCCCGCCGGGGGGCCGGTCCCGAGCCGTGCGGAGCCGCGTTGTCAGACCCGGCCGTTAGCGTTTTCGGCAGTTCGGCGCACTCGGCGCCGGACGTTCGAGGGGAGAGCCATGTACCGGCAGGGAGATGTGCTGATCGTGCCCGTCGCACAGGAGGCCGTGCCGCCGCATGTCCTCGCCGCCCGGGGCGAGTCGAGGGACGCGCGGGGACGGCTGGTGCTCGCGCTCGGCGAGGTCACCGGCCACGCCCATGCCGTGCCCGGCCCCGGCCGGCTGGTGCGCGAGCCGGGTCCGTTCGGCCCGATGGTCCTCCATCTGCCGGAAGGCGGCCGGGTGGTCCACGAGGAGCACGCCGTGATCGCACTGCCCCGGGGCTGGTACCGCGTGCTGCGCCAGCGCGAGTATCTGCCGGGCTCCGTCCGCGTCGTCGCCGACTGACCGGCCTCCGCCACTCATTCGGCATCACTGACACCACCAGCGTCACCGGCACCATCCGCGATTGAGCACCACACCGATCGAACAGCGCAGAGCGCAGAGTAGGGACGGGGAGACACATGCAGGACATGGAGAAGTGGCGGGCCGTGGCGGCGGCGACCGGACCGGCGGACCGCCCGGCGGCCGAGGACGGCATCCGCCTCGCCTACCGCACCGCGGGGCTCACCGAGCCGGAGCGGATCATCTGGGCCGACTCGCCCCGCGCGGGCGTGGAGGCCGTCCGCGCCCTGAAGGACGCGGGCCGCCCGGTCCGGGAAGAAGTGCGCACCCTGCCCTGGGCCCAGGAGCGCCGCCGGGTCCACGACGAGCTGGGGCCCGCGGGCTGGACGGAGCTGTGGAGCGTCACCGGCGCCCTGCTCTGGGACGGCACCCGCGCGCTGGCCGAGCGGATCCGCGAGGCGGTCGTGGCCGAGCTGTCCGCGGCGGACGGCGCGCACACACCGTCCGCCGCGCCCCTGGAGGACGGATGGCTGCCGCTGGTCGAGATGTCCGCCACCGAGACCGAGATCCGGATGATCCTCCTGGACGCCGTTCTCGGACAGCACGACGCGGCCTGGCTCGCCGCCTTCGACGGCCGCGGCGAACGGCTCGAAGGACTCGCCCGCGTCGCCGCCCACGCCGGCTGGTGGTGGCCCTACGAGAACGCCGCGGTCGTCTGCGAACGCCCGGTCGAGCTGCACCGGGACGAGGCCGGCCGGCTGGACAGCGGCACCGGCCCGGCGCTCGGCTTCGCCGACGGCTTCGGGCTCCACGCCTGGCGCGGCATGCCGGTGCCCGCGGAGTTCCTGAAGGAGCTGTCCTCGCTCACCCCCGAGCGCGTACGCGCCGAGGAGAACGCCGAACTGCGCCGGGTGATGCTGGAGTTCTACGGCTACGACCGCTATCTCGCCGAGTCCGGGGCCCGGCCCCTGCACCGCGACGAGACCGGTGTGCTCTGGCGAATAGAGCTCAGCGGCGACGAGGACGTGGTGATGGTCGAGGTGGTCAACTCCACCGCCGAACCGGACGGGTCCTTCCGCACCTACTGGCTCCGGGTGCCGCCCGCCACCAGGACCGCCAGAGAGGGCGTCGCCTGGACCTTCGGACTCACGGAGGAGGGCTACGAACCGCTGCGCCAGACCTGAGCGGGGGCAGGGACCCGGGACCGCGGCGGTGGTCAGCGGGTGGCGGCGGTCAGGGCCTCGCGCGGCAGTCCGAGCTCCCGGGCGAGCGCCTCGTCCGTCCACTCCAGCATCGCCGCCCGGGTGAGGGAGCCGGCGTACGAGGTCATCTGCACGGCGAGCCCGTCGAGGAAGGCGGTGAGCCGCCAGGCCGCCGAGGCGGGATCCGCGCAGGGGAACTCGCCGTTCGCGGCGCCCTCCGCGATCACTTCGGTCAGCGCGGCCTTCCACTGCTGATCGAGACCGCGGGTCACCTCCCGCAGCGCGGGCTCACGCAGCGCCACCGACCAGCCCTCGATCCACAGCCGCCAGCCCTTGGCCGTGCCGGTCGGCGCGTACCAGCGGACGGCGGCGCGCAGCCGGCGCAGCGCGGAGGTGCGGCGGCCCAGCAGCTTGCGCAGATGGGCCAGGTCCCCGTCGGCGGCATGGGTGAACGCCGCCGCCAGCAGCTTCTCCTTGGTCGAGAAGTGATACAGGACCAGAGCGTTGCTCACCCCGAGAGCCGAGGCGACATCGGCTATTCGCACCGCGGCGACACCGCGCCGCTCGATCTGTTCGACGGCGGCCGCGAGGAGTTCCGCACGCCGCTCCGCCACGCTCATCCGGACTCTTGCCACGGCGACACCTTACACAGGCGATCTTCGTGGGAGGCGGTGAAATCGAAAGACGAGGAAAGGGGCTCAGCCGTTCTGTGCCCCTTTCTGCGGCCTTGCCTCGCACCCCCCGAACCCGCCGCGCAGGAACATCGGGGCCGCCGCGCACGTTGCTCCGACCGTGACGCCCCGGAGGCCCGGGGCCCGCCCGTGCGGCCGATCCGCACGCCGCACTGTCACAGCCCGCGCACATAATGAGAAGACCCGACACCAGGAGGTGCCGTGACCGGCGCCGGTTCACCCCACCCGCTGAGATCCCGGCTGCGCTCCCTGCGGTCGGCCGCCTTCGGCGCCGATCCCGCCGGAGCGCGGATGGACCGGATCAGAAGCTCGCCCAACTTCGCGGACGGAGTCTTCCAGAATCCCGTCGCGGCCAGGACCAGACCGTCCGGCGTGCCCATGACCGAGTTCGCCAGGATCTACTTCGAGAAGGAGGCCCGGGCCCGCAGGGCTCCCAAGGGCCCGATCCCCCTCCACCCCACCACGCTCACCGATCTGGCCGAGCCCCCGGCGTCCGGGCTGCGCCTCACCTGGATGGGGCATTCCACCGTGCTCGCCGAGATCGGCGGCCGGCGGGTGCTGTTCGACCCGGTCTGGGGCGAGCGCTGCTCTCCGTTCTCCTTCGCCGGACCCAAGCGGTTCCATCCCGCGCCCGCGGCGCTCGCCGCCCTCGGCCCCGTCGATGTGGTCGTCATCTCCCACGACCATTACGACCACCTCGATCTGCCCACGATCAAGGCCCTGGTCTCCACCGACACGGTCTTCGCGGTCCCGCTCGGCGTCGGCGCGCACCTGGAGCGGTGGGGGGTGGCCCCCGCCCGGCTGCGCGAGCTGGACTGGAACGAGACGGCGGAGGTCGGCGGCCTCCGGTTCACCGCCACCCAGGCCCGGCACTTCTGCGGTCGCGGGCTGCGCAATCAGCAGCACACCCTCTGGGCGTCCTGGGTCGTCGCGGGCCCCGAGCACCGGATCTACCACAGCGGTGATACGGGATACTTCCCCGGTTTCCGGGAGATCGGCGCCGAGCACGGCCCCTTCGACGCCACCATGATCCAGATCGGCGCCTACAGCCAGTACTGGCCCAAGGGGCACACGGACACCACACCGGCCCCCGGGGCATGGCCGGACATCCATATGACGCCCGCCGAAGGGCTCCAGGCCCATCTCGACCTCCAGGGGGACCGGCCGGCGGGTGTGCTGCTGCCGATCCACTGGGGCACCTTCAACCTGGCCCTGCACGCGTGGGCGGAGCCGGCCGAGTGGATGAACGACATCGCCGAGGAGGCCGGCCTGCCGGTCGCGTTCCCCGTCCCCGGCCGCCCCTTCGAGCCCGCCGGGCCGCTGCCGACGGCCCCCTGGTGGCGCGAGGCGTCCAGACCGCTGGCGCGCCCGTGGCGTCGCCGCGCGGAGCCGGACGTGACACAGGGGGAGGCCCTGGGAGAGGTCGAGCTGGCCGCCGATCACTGACATCGGGCGGCAGCCCCAAGCAGCCCCGCCCGCCGGTCAGAGCGGGCGGTCGTCCCCTTCGCCGGGTTTCCCGGGGCCGCCGGAGGGGAGCAGGATCTCCCGCAGCACGGTCTCGTACTCGTCGGCGGTCGGCGGAGTGTCGGTCAGCAGCGCCTGCATCAGCATGCCGTCGACCACGGCGACGAGGATCCGGATCCGTACCGGACTGCTGGTGTAGCTGCGCGCGAAGTCCGCGAGGGCATCCAGCCAGCGCTGTGTGGGGCCGCGGAGGCCGGGCCGGCGGGCGGCCAGGAGGAAAAGCTCGTACTCGGCGAGCAGCCGGTCGGGCACGGACACCACCTGGGCCATCAGCCGGGCGAGGGCACGCAGGCTGGTGTCGGTGCCGTCCACCTCGGCGGCGAGCCGCCGCATTCGGTCGGCGTCCTCGTCCATGCAGGAGGTCAGGGCCGCGGTGAGCAGGTCGTCGATGCTCTTGAAGTGATAGGCGGCGGCCGTGGCGGGCTGCCCGGCCTCGCGGGCGATGGCGCGGTGGCTGGCGCCCGCGACGCCCTCACGGGCGACGACCTGGAGGGTCGCCTCGATCAGCTCCCGCTTGCGGCGCTCACCCTTGGCCAGGCGTCCGTCGGTGCTCGGCTCTCCCAATTGCTCTCTCCCGATGGTCTCTCCGCGACCTCGTGCCGGGACCGGCCGCCGCGACGCCGATTCCCCGGAGACGATACCCGCTCGCGGGTGCCGTTCCCGGGGGCGGCGGGATCTCGATGACGGATCCTCAGAGCGCCCCCGCCCGCCCGACAGGCTCGGCCCCGGCGGCCCCGGCGGCCCCGGCGATCTCAGCGCCTCCGGGGGCCCCGGGGGACTTCGCCCGGCCGGTCCGGGCGAGGAGCGGGCGCTGGCCGACGAGCGCGAGGAGCACGAGGGCGACCCCGGCCGCGACGGCGACGAGGAAGCCCCCGGTGGGGCCGTACGCGTCGATCATGGCCCCGGAGACGGCCGCCCCCAGGGCCACGCCCACGCTGAGGCCGGTGATCACCCAGGTCATCCCCTCGGTGAGCTTGGCCGCGGGCACCGTCCTCTCGACCAGCCCCATGATGCTGATCATGGTGGGGGAGAAGAAGAGACCGGCGAGGAAGACCGCGGCCGCCAGCGACCGGACACTGTCGGCCAGCAGGAACGGCAGGGTGGTCAGCGCCGTGCCCACAGCGCCCAGCAGAAGCAGCCGGGGGAGCGGGGTCTTGAGTTCGAGGGCGCCGAAGACGAGTCCCGAGGCGGCCGAGCCGATGGCGTAGGCGGAGATGACGACGCCCGCTCCGGCCGCCATGTTCTGCTCCTTGGCGAAGGCCACGCCGGCCACGTCCACCGTGCCCACGATCACGCCGCCGGCGACCAGGGTGAGGGTCAGCAGCCGCAGGGCCCCGATCCGGATGGCCGAGCCGCCTCCCCCGCTGCCTCCGCCGCTTCCCCCGGTGGGCGGGAGCACGGGAGGCTCGGTCCGCTTCTGCGGTACGAACAACAGGACCCCGAGCGCCAGCAGCGCTGTCGCGGCCAGCGGACCCGCCTCGGGGAAGAACGCGGTGCACAGCGTCACGGCCACCGCGGGGCCGACCACGAAGGTCAGCTCGTCCACCACCGACTCGAAGGAGAGGGCGCTGTGCAGCCGCGGATCGTCGCGGTACAGATGGGCCCAGCGGGCGCGGACCATCGCGGCCATGTTGGGCAGCGCGCCCGCAGGCACGGCGCAGGCGAAGAGGGCCCAGGCCGGGGCCCCGTGGCGGACGCACAGCAGGAGCGCGCCCATCGAGAGCACGCTGACGCCCATGGCGGGGATCAGTGTCCGTCCCTGGCCGAACCGGTCCACGAGACGGGAGATCTGGGGACCGAGGAGGGCCGTCGACAGGGTGAACGCGGCGGCGACGGCACCGGCGAGACCGTACTCGCCGCGCGTCTCGGACAGCATCGTGATGATGCCGATCCCGGCCATCGCCATGGGCAGCCGGGCGATGTAGCCGGCGAGGGAGAAGGCCACCGATCCGGGGGCCCGGAACAGCGCGCCGTACGGATTAGCCACGTCGGCCACCGCCGTCGGCGGGACGGGATCGGAACAGCTGAGCGGGCATGGCGGGGCCTCCGTGCCGACCGGCGGGAAACGCGGACCTAACTTGAACGATCGTATCAATTGAAACGAGTGTTTAAGTTTCTGGCCGCACGGCCCACCCCGCGAAGGCGATCCGCGCCGCGCCCGCGCCCCGTTCGTCGCTGTCAGTCGCCGCCCGCCCGGCCGGAACGGCCCGTTCTTTTTCGCACCGGAGTGCGGGCCCTCATACCAGAGCGGGGTGAATAGCGGGGAACTTTGTCAACTCCCCGTCGTCCACGCTCATGAGGCGACTACTGTGTGTGGCCAGTGATCAACGGTGGGCTTCCAACGCCCGCGCCGTACGCCGTTGTCCGAGCCGGACCCCACACCCAGCACAGCCGATCCCCCGAGTACGCATGCCGAACCCTGGGACCCCCACGTACCAAGGACGCAGATGTCTCCTTTACGCGCACCCGCCACGCGGCCGGACCGCCGTGAGGGCGGGCGCCACGGCCGGTCAGACACCCGCCCCGCCCCCTCGGCGGACAGACCGCGTCCCCTGCCGCCCACACCGGAAAACCGCATTCGCCCACGCCTGCTCCGCACGGCGGTGCTCCCCGCACTCGTCGCCGCGCTGAGCGGCGCGACCGCCGTCACCTTCACCGTACGGAGCACAGCGCCCCCGCCCTCCGCGGCGCTGTGGGCCGTGCTCACCGCCACCGCCGCCCTCGCCATGGCCGCCGTCGCGGCGGCCGCCCTGGGCGCCGACCGCATGGCCTCCTCACTGCTGCACCGCCTCTCCTCGCTGCGCCGCTCCACCGACCGCCGCCAGGCGGACCTGCGCACCGTGGTCGAACGGCTCCGTCGCGGAGACGGACCGCCCCCCTCCCGCCCCCTGCCGCAGCCACCCCCGAACGCGGACGAACTGGATCAGCTCGCGCTGGGGCTGAGCCGCTCGCACGAGACCGCCGTGGCCTCCGTGGTGCAGGCGTCCAAGCTCTCCAGCAGCGTCGGCAACGAACAGAAGCTGGAGGTCTTCGTCAATCTGGCCCGGCGGCTCCAGTCGCTGGTCCAGCGGGAGATCCAGCTCCTCGACGAGCTGGAGAACGAGGTGGAGGACCCCGAGCTGCTCAAGGGCCTCTTCCATGTCGACCACCTCGCCACCCGCATCCGCCGCCACGCGGAGAACCTCGCCGTGCTCGGCGGCGCGATCTCCCGCCGCCAGTGGTCCAACCCGGTCACCATGACCGAGGTGCTCCGCTCCGCGATCGCCGAGGTCGAGCAGTACCCCCGGGTCAAGCTGGTCCCCCCGATCGACGGCACCCTGCGCGGGCACGCCGTCGCCGATGTGATCCACCTCCTCGCCGAGCTGGTCGAGAACGCCTCCGCCTTCTCCGCCCCCCACACCCAGGTACTGCTCCGCGCCCAGCATGTGACGGCGGGCATCGCCGTCGAGGTCGAGGACCGGGGCCTCGGCATGCCCATGGACGAACAGAACCGGATGAACGCACTCCTGGCCGACCCCGATCAGGTGAATGTCGCCCGGCTGCTCCAGGACGGGCGCATCGGCCTCTTCGTCGTCTCCGCCCTGGCCCGCAGACACGGGATCGCGGTCCGCCTCCAGTCCAACATCTACGGCGGCATCCAGGCCATCCTCGTCGTGCCGCAAGGGCTGCTCGGAGCCGAGCCGGGAGGGCTCCAGCACATCGACACCACCTCCTCCGGCGACACCGTGGGCCACGACCGGGCCCGGCCCGCCCTCACCGCCCGCACCGCGGCACCCCCGGAGCACCCCCACCCCCACCCCCACCACCGGCCGGCCGCCGCGCCCGAGCCGCCCGCCGCCCACCCCGGGCCCCGGCCGCAGTCCGGCCCCCGGCCGCCCGAGCGGCCCCAGCCCTCACCGGTGCACAGCACCCCCAGGACCCTCGCCCCGCTGCCCGTGCGGGCCGAGCACGTCGACCGCCCCAACCCGGCCGCCGCGCGCCCCGGCGCCCATCCGCGGTCACGGCCCCCGGCCCGACCCGCCACCGAACGGCCCAGCCTGCCGGTCGTGCCCATCGGAGTCGTACAAGAGAGCCTGGGCCGCCCCCAACTCCCCAGGCGGCGCAGCCAGGAGCACATAGCTCCGCAGCTCAGAATGGGTCCGCCGATCCGCAAGGACGACGACCACGCCATCGCCGACCCCGGACTGATGGCGGCCTTCCAGCGAGGCATCGAACTCGCCGAGGCGACAGCGCCTCGGGGCGCGGGCACCGCACCCGCCCCGGAATCGGAGCCGGAGCCGGCCCCGGCGAACGCCCGGGCCCGACATTCCGAACCACAGCGCCAAGACAACACCTCCAAGGAGTAGATGCACCATGGCGAGTGATGCGCCGAACGGCCAAGCCTCGGACCTCGACTGGCTGCTCAGCGGTCTGGTCCAGCGCGTGCCGTACACCCGCAACGCGGTACTGCTCTCCTCCGACGGCCTGGTGAAATCCGTCCACGGGCTGGACCCCGACAGTGCCGACCATCTGGCGGCGCTCGCCTCCGGCCTGTACTCCCTGGGCCGCAGCGCCGGAGCGCGCTTCGGGGACGGCGGCGAGGTGCGCCAGGTGGTCGTGGAACTCGACTCCACCCTGCTGTTCGTCTCCACCGCGGGCTCCGGCACCTGCCTGGCCGTCCTCGCGGGCCGGGAGGCGGACGCCGCCGTACTCGGCTACGAGATGGCGATGCTCGTGAAGAGCGTACGGCCGTACCTGACCACCCCGGCCAGACAGTCGAGCGGGGCGCCGAGCATTGCGGGTCGCTGACCGTGCCCTTCCCGCCGGACGGGCCGCTGCTGGACGACGCGGCGGGCCGGCTCGTCCGGCCGTACACGGTGAGCGGCGGGCGCACCCGGCCCACGGCCGAACTGGATCTGCTCTCCCTGGTGATGGCCACCGGGGCCGCCCCCCGGGAGAATCTCGGCCCCGAGCACGCGCTGGCGCTCGGCCTGTGCGGCGGCCCGATCTCGGTCGCCGAGATCTCCGCCCATCTGGGGCTCCCCGCCGCCGTGACCAAGGTGCTGCTCTCCGACCTCGTGGAGTGCGGCGCCGTCACCGCCCGGGCCCCCCGCCGTCACCACCCCCCGACCGACCGTTCCTTGCTGGAGGCAGTGCTCGATGGCCTACGACGACGGCTCTGAAGTCGACGGCTCCATGCCGTACGACGCCTTCCCCACCGCCCTGAAGATCCTGGTCGCGGGAGGCTTCGGGGTGGGCAAGACCACCTTCGTGGGCGCGGTCAGCGAGATCGAACCGCTCAGCACGGAGGAACTGCTGACCCAGGTCGGCATGGCGACGGACCCCCTCTACGGCGTCGAGTCGAAGTCCACCACCACCGTCGCGATGGACTTCGGCCGGATCACCCTCGACGAGCGCCATGTGCTCTACCTCTTCGGGACGCCCGGCCAGGAACGCTTCTGGTTCATGTGGGACGAGCTGTCCAGCGGGGCGTTCGGGGCGGTCGTCCTCGCCGACACCCGCCGGCTCCAGGACTCCTTCTCCGCCGTGGACTTCTTCGAGGGGCGGGGCATCGGATTCGTCGTGGCCGTCAACGAGTTCGACGGCGCGTACCGCTACGAACCCGACGAAGTGCGCGCGGCGCTCGATCTGGGACCCCATGTCCCCGTCGTGATGTGCGACGCGCGGATCGCCAGCTCCGGCATCGGGACCCTGGTCACGCTCGTCCAGCACCTCCTTCTCACCACCATCGCCCCCGCCGCCCCCGCCCCCGCTCCCGCCCCCACCTCTGCCCCGGCCCCGAGCTTTGGAGCTCCGACATGACCTACCACCCCACCGGCCATCTGCTTCTCACCCCCATCGACCGGGAAGCGCCGGTGCGGGTGCGACGGCTGCGTCAGCTCGGCTTCGGCGACCGCCCGGACCCCGCCTTCGACCAGTTCGCGGACCATCTCGCGGCGGTGACCGGCGCCCCCTACTCCATGGTCAACTTCATCGACGAGAACCGGCAGTACTTCGCCGGGCTGCACACGCCCTCCGGCGAGCACAACGGCGCCGATCTGTCGGCCGCCGCCGCGGCGGGCAGCGAGGTCAGCCGGTTCATGGCCCGTGACCACGGCTACTGCCCCCATGTGGTGGTACGGCGGAAGGCCCTGGTGCTGGAGGACGTCTGCGACTACCCGAGATTCGCCGGGAACCCGGTCGTCGACGAGATCGGCATCCGCTCCTACCTCGGCGCGCCGCTGATCGACCGTACCGGGATCGCGCTCGGCACGATCTGCGTCGTCGACACCGAGCCGAGGCCCTGGGGCCGGGCCGGACTGGAGACGATCAAGGCGCTGGCCGCGGAGCTGATCGAGCAGATCCACCGCCGTGAGGACGGCGCGATCTGAGCGCCCGCCCGCCACGCGGCTCCCCCGGGGGTTCCTCCAGCTCTCCCGGGGACGCCACCTCTCCAGATCGGCCCACCCGCTCAGACCGCCGGTTCCAGCCGTACTGTCTCGGACAGCCGCTGGGACCACTGGCCCTTCACCGTGTCGAGCGCGACCTCCGCGAGACGCAGCAGCTGTACGTCCGAGGTGCCCGCCGGGGCGAACATGTGCAGGGCGTCACGCAGATAGCGCTCGATCGGCCGGTCGGTGAAGAGACCGGCGGCCGCGTGTATCTCCATGGCGCTGCGCGCCGAGTCGATCGCCGATTCCACATTGATCAGCTTGGCGTTCATCAGCTCCGCGTCACACGGCAGCCCCTGGTCGAGGAGGTGCACGGCGTGGTACGCGGCGAGACGCGCGGTCATCAGGCTCGACTGGAGCTTGCCCAGCTTCAGCTTGATGGAGGGCAGATCGTGCAGCGGCTTTCCATAGCGATGCCGCTGGGCGCAGAACCTGGTGGTCTCGTCGAGGATCGCCTGATGGATCCCGAGCGACACCGCTGTGAGATTCGCCCGCCCGTACAGCACGCTGGAGGAGTACGCCACGGCGAGCCCGTCACCCTCCGCGCCCAGCCGATTGCGGACCGGCACCCGGCAGTCCCGGAAGAACAGCTCACCGAAGCTGAAACCGTGCAGCCCCATGGCCGGGAGCTGCTCCCCGGTGCTGAATCCGGGCCGGTCGGACTCGACCAGGAACGCGGTCAGCCCTCCCGACCCGGGGCCCGTCCTGACGACCACCCCGTGCAGGTCGCCGACGTGACTGTTGCCCACGTACACCTTCCGTCCATTGAGGATGTACTCGTCGCCGTCCCGTACGGCGGTCGCCGCCATGCCCAGCACATGGCCCCCCGACTCCGCCTCCGTGACGGCGATCGTCGGCAGGCAGTCGCCCGCGGAGATCAGCGGGAGCCAGCTCTTCTTCTGCTCCTCGTTCCCGAAGTGGACGATCTTGGCCGCGCCCAACTGGGACGCCTGCACCATCGCGCCCATCGCCCCGCTGACCCGGGACAGCTCCTCGATGATGATCGTCTTGGCCAGATGGCCCGCGCCCATGCCCCCGTGGTCACGGCTGATCGTCGCGCCCAGCCAGCCCTGCCGGGCTATCAGCCGCGACAGCTCGCGGTGCGCCGTGCGGGAAGCCTCCATCGCGGGGATCCTCGGGCGCACCTCCCTCTCGGCGAACTCTCTGACCCGGCCGCGCAGCCGATGGTGAAGCGGATTGGTGAAGTACCCGTCCATCACGAGCCTCCCTCTGCGAAACGCCTGCTCGGGCGATTGTTCGAGCAGGTGGTGCATCGACAGTGGTCCCCCGTACCAAGAGGCCGACCACCTCGGTTCTGCCGTACGGCATTCCCTCCGCACGGATGTGTGCCACATGCCAACGGCAATGGATTCCTGGTGCATGGGCATCGGGCGACGGCGAGCCGTCTCAGGCGTACACAGTTACGGCATCCGGCACCATCTGAAGAACCGATACGGCATAGACCTGGCCGGAAGCGGGTGCATCCGGGTGGCACGCCCGGAGTACAGAACCAGCCGTACCAGCGCACTGGGGCATCCGTCAGCGTGCGCAACAGGACAGGTTGCGAGCAGCGCGCGAGAAGGCGTGCTTCTGGCCGCGCGCCCCCGTCCCCGAGGGCGAGGTCACCATGATTTTGCCCCAGTATGCGGGTGAGTGCCGGGGAGTGCCGGGGGTCCTCCCGTCATGTTCCAGGGCGTGCGGCACCTCTCTCGTGAGCCGTTTTCACGCCGGGCACGCCAGAACACCCATAAAAAGCTCCCGCACCACCCTCCGATCCCCCTCGACCCCCCGCCCCCGAGTGTCGGGAACGCATGCCTTGTCTCGGATCGGCCGTGAGTGCCTCCCGCCCGCCCGGTTCGGTGGTTCGTGACCACCGCTCCGAGTGCGGTATTGTTCTCATGCGCGTTCAGCCAGGGGAAACCCCAGGTCAGACGGGCACCGGGACGTGGCGCAGCTTGGTAGCGCACTTGACTGGGGGTCAAGGGGTCGCAGGTTCAAATCCTGTCGTCCCGACCAGCGTTTTCGCAGGTCGGAGGCGGTATCGGAGAAATCCGGTACCGCCTTTCCGTCGTTCCTGGGGACCAGTTGGGGACCACGCGGTCTGGCGACGTCTTCCGGGGAGGGGCTGGACGGCGGGGCTGAGGGGCGCGCGGACGGGGTTGAGGTGGGCGGTGAGGGCTGTCCCGGCATTGGTGATCTGGGGCGGGGCGTGTCGGGGTGGAGGTAGCGCTGGGTGGTGAGCAGGGAGCCGTGTCCGGCGATCTTGCGCAGGACGTGGGCGGGGCCTCCGGCGTCGGCGAACCAGGTGAGTCCGGTGTGGCGGAGGTCGTGCCGTCGTAGGTGTTCGAGGCCGAGCGAGAGGACGACTTCGTCCCAGCGGGTGGCGTCGCGCAGGACGGCGGCGAAGACGACGACCTCGCCCCATCCCCGGTAGTTTTCGTGGGAGCGGTCCACGAGTGCCTGGGCGAGACGGTGCGGTCGACAGCTCCATTGGTGATCATGCGGACGGGGAAGTGCCCGAGCGCGGGGACTACCCGGCGGCGCCAGCCTGCGAGATGCGGATCGAGCGTCTTTACAGCTCCAGGCCGCGCAGGGCCAGGTCCATGGTGGCGGTGCCGTACTCGGCCGGCGACATGGTGGCCACATCCGGCGCGATCCCGGCCTCCACGGCCTTGAGGATCCCGGAGATCCAGTCCTCGGCCTCGTCGTGCGTGTCCTTGCCCTCGGAGAGGGACCTGCGGCACCTGGAGACGGGGTCGAACCAGCGAACGCGCGCACGGTAGGGCGAGGCGCGGTCGGGGCGGTGCTCGATGTCGCCGGCCGCCCGCACACCGAGCGGAACAGCCTCGATATGGGGCATCAGACCGCCGCCCCCGGCGTGACACGGCGCTCGGCGAGCCAGGTCTCCACATCGCGGGCGCTGCAGAAGACGACACGCCCACTCACCGGGACGTACGGGGGACCTTGCCGGGGATGCGCGGTGCGCCAGCGCCGGAGGGGTCGACGCGCAGGAGGCGGGCGAGTTCCCCGGTCGAGTACCAGGTACCGGACAGCGGCCCTTCCGGCTCGGTGCCGGAAGATGTGCCGGATGGAGTCGAACGGGAAGTCGTGAAGTCCCGAGAAGAGGGCCGGGCGAGGGGCACTGGACGGGGTGGGCGAAGGGTGTGTGTGCGGGTGGTTCACCCTTCAAATCTCCGAAAGATCCCCAGTTATAGAAACCGGGGATCACCTGCTGTAAAGCCACCCGCATACGCCAGGGAGGCCAATGTCAAACGGATGTGGGGCAGATGGCCATTCCGGAAGCTGACGTCCTTGGTGCCTGTGAGATGGTGAAGCCCTGTTCAAGTGGAGTGGCAGTCCGCCCTGGACCTCTGGTTCCGAGCGCCAGTAGGAAGCCGATTCACTGCACAGTGCTGGAAGTTGCCAACAGGTTTTTTGTCTGCTGGTGGTACAGATGTGGCGGGCTGGTGACCTGCGCAGATGTAAGGGGCGAGGGTTTGAGGCAAGGGCTTGGCCCGGGAGCGGTCCGGATCTTGCTCCTGCGGGCAGTGCTCTCCCACTGCAGACGGCCGAGTTGTTGCGAATGCTCCAGGGGGATGACGAGCAGTGGATGCTCTGTGCGCAGCCAGGCCCTGGACATGGCTGTAGAGCGGGGCGTGGATTTCGAAGAGCTCGGTGGGATCGAGATCTCATCCGCCAACCGCTCCCGGCCGCCGCATCGCGCCGCCCCGGCGGCGGCTTTTCGTCGGGTCCGCAGCCTATTTCCGCGTAATTAACGCGTCGGTAATCGGGACCGAGGGGGTTGTAACGGTCCCCGGACCGGCGCGTTGTGATCGGGGACGGTGAGGGGACTGGTGAGTTATGGCCAATTCACCTACTCCTTCTGCCACATGGGCATCTTGGGGGGCCAGAATTCCCCATAGCCTCTGGCAACGGTGCGCCGGACGTGTTCCGTGCGGATACCCGTGTGCCCGGCCGGGGGTCGTACAGACGCCGGGCGATGCGCCGTCGGTGCACCTCTCCGACGGGACGGCCGGGGCCGTGACAGACCGTTGACGCATAGGAGTTGAGATGACGCCACTCCCTCGCAGAGCATCAGCCGCCGCAGCGATGATCACCGGATTAGCCCTGTTCGCGGTGGTCCTGCCGCCGGGCGTCGCGGGGGCCGCACCCAGGGCGGCCGAGGTGGTGCCCCGGTCGGGTGCGCTGCCCTCGTACATCAGTCCGGCCGAGCAGGCTCGGCTCCTCGCGGACGCCACCGCCGCCCGCGAAGGGACCGCGAACCGGCTCGGGCTGGGGGTCAAGGAGCGGCTCGTGGCCCGGAGCGTGCTCAAGGACATGGACGGCACCCTGCACACCCGGTACGAGCGGACCTACGACGGGTTACCCGTCCTGGGCGGCGATCTGGTCGTGCACACCGCTCCGTCCGGGCGGATGAAGGGTGTGACCAGGGCGAGCAAGGACCGGATCGCCGTGCCCGGCACCAAGCCGGTCCGGAACGCGGGCTCAGCCGGTGCGTTCTCGGTGCGGGCTGCCGAGGCGGCGGGCACCGAGGGCGCGGTGGTCGGGCGGGCACCGCGCAAGGTCGTCTGGGCGGCAGGGGACGGGCGGCCCGTGCTGGCCTGGGAGACCGTCGTCAAGGGGACCCAGGCCGACGGCATGCCCAGTGAACTCGATGTCGTCACCGACGCGACCACCGGTGCCGAGCTGAACCGCCGCGAGGCGGTGGTGAACGCCATTGGTACCGGGGCCCCGCGCAACACCGGGGCCGAGCCCGCCAAGGCCGGGCGGGTCGAGGGCAGGGGCGTCGGGCACAGCCGCCACAGCGGCCGGGTCGAGCTGGGGACCTCCCGCTACGGCTCCCTGTACACCCTGACCGACAACGCCCGGGGCGGACACCGGACGTACGATCTCATGAACGACCAAAGCGGCCAGGGCAACGGCGGCCGGCTCGTCACCGACACCGACAACGTCTGGGGCGACGGCACCTCGGCGAACCGGCAGACCGACGCGGTCGACGCCGCCTATGGGGCCCAGGTGACCTGGGACTACTTCGCCGAGGTGCATCAGCGCTACGGCGTACGGAACGACGGCGACGGCGCGTCCAGCAAGGTGCACCAGACCAACAGCCGTGGCGCCTACTGGTACGACTCCTGTTTCTGCCTGGTGTACGGCGAGAGCGGAACCACCCCGTACACCTCCATCGACATGGCGGCCCACGGGATGGCCTCCGGACTCGTCGCCGCCACCACGAACTTCTCCTACTACGGGGAGTCCGGCGGGATCGCGGCGGCGACCAGGGACATCTTCGCCGCCGCCGTGGAGTTCCACGCGGGCAACCCCCGCGATCCCGGCGACTATCTGACCGGCGAGAACGTCGACCAGGGCGGCCTCAACCACCGGTACCGCCAGATGGACCGGCCCTCGAAACAGATCAGGGGCACGGACTACTGGCATCCCCGGATCAGTTCGAGCCAGCACGGTGTCTATATGGCCGGACCGGCCACGCACTGGTTCTATCTCCTCTCGGAGGGCGACGGTGCCAAGACCGTCAACGGCGTCGCCTACGACAGCCCGACCCATGACGGACTGCCCGTCACCCCCATCGGCCGGGCCGCCGCCGAACGGATCTGGTACCGCGCCCTCACCGTCCACATGACCTCCAGCACCGACTATCTCGGCGCGCGCGCCGCCACCCTCGCGGCGGCGGCCGACCTGTACGGTGCCTCCTCACAGACCTACCGCAAGGTCGCGGAGGCATGGGGTGCCGTCAACGTCGGCACCCGGCCGGGAGGTTCGCCGCGACCGGTAGGGCCCAGCTTCGAGAACACCGCCAACTACCCCTTACCCGCCGACGCCTCGACAGCCGAATCACCGATCACCGTCACCGGCGTCCCCGGAAAGGCCCCCAATATCCTGCTCGTCGATGTGAACGTCGTCGACTCCGGCCAGCTGATGGAGCTGGTGGCCCCGGACGGCAGTACGTATCCCCTCGTCAATGGCTTCTCACTCGAAGGCAGCCCCAGCATCTCCACAAGCGGCGTCGACGCATCCGCCGAGACCGCCAACGGCACCTGGAAGCTGCGGGTCCGGGGCAGCGGCTACTACTCCGGGTACATCGACAGCTGGAAGCTGACCTTCTGACCTGTAATCCACTGACCCGATGGCCCCGGGCTCAGGTTCCGCGCCGGCACTGGTCGGGCCGCAGTAGCGGGAGGCCCGCGACGACGCCACAAGCCGCGCCAGGAACAGGCGCGGCCCCCATGTTCGTCGTTCGTCTGATCGTGTGAGGCAAGGGCCGGGGCTCAGGAGGGTTCGAGCTGTTCGAGGACGGTGCGGACGGTGCGGAATGCGTGGTGGGCATCGCGGCGACCAGAGGGGTGGTGCGGGTTCCGGCGAGGTCGCGGGCGGAGTCGAGCATCCGGGCGGTGGTGGTGGCCTGGCCGTCGTAGACGCAGGCGAGACTGAGGTTGGCCAGCAGGCAGGTGCTGTGGGCGGGTCGACTTCGACCTGCTGCGGGATCCGCTCAAGGCCACCGCGGCCCGGCCCGGCCGGATCCGCTGACATCGCCGGGCGGGTGCCGGGCGGCGCCGGACGCCCGCCCGGGGCGAGAATCGGGAGTCAGGCGCAGCCGAACCCCTGCCTGGGCGCCGGCCACAGCTCGACGCCCCGCGGAGTGCGGATGTACACCCGCGAGGCGTCCGGCGTACGGAACAGGGCCCGCTCGCCCTGCCGGTAGCCGGTGTCACGGGCTTCGGGGGGCAGAACGGCATCCCCGTCGTACCGTGTGGAGAACTCCTCCGGGGGGAACACCCCCCGGGGATCGCGGACGTACATCCGCTTCTCCCGCCCCTCGCCGAGATGGAGGAAGTGCGCCGACTGCCAGTCGCAGTGCTCGGGCCCGGCCGAACTGCTCATCCGGGTGACGGGCACCCGTCGGCCCCGGGCGTCGGTCCAGATCTCGTACTCCTTGGAGTCGGTGTAGCTCGCCGGCAGCTCGGCCGGATCGCAGGAGGCGCTGGTCTCCGGGCCCCAGCCCGGCCGGTCCTCGGCGACGACCACCGCGACCTTGGTCTCGCCCTTCACATCGAAGGAGTACAGCACCCGGTCCCCTTCCTCGCGCTCCACGCGGTAGCCGCTCCTCGGGACATCGGGCTGCTCGATGTCTAAATAGAGCTTCAGGCCCTCCTCCGGGGTCGATCCGCCGTCCCCCTTGCTCCAGGGGTCGCTGATCCCGCCGCCGTACATCTCCCCGTCGCACTCCACGGCCCGCCCGGCGGCACCGGAGGCGTCCCGGAGCCGCCGGGGGTCGTCCTCTCCGCCGTCGCTGGTCTCCTTGACCGGAACGGCCAGCGGCCCGTCGTACGGCTTCGCCGGGGGAGTGCCTTCGATCACCAGCCCCCGCCCCGCGTCGTCCGTCCCGGCCCCGCCGCCGCATCCCGCGACCGCCGCCGTGAGCGCGAGCGCTGTTGCCAGCGTCCCGACCAGACCCTTGCGCATATGTCCGCCTCCAGGAGTTCCGTGTCCGTGGCGGTCGGACGGACGACCCGCCCCGCTGGTTCCCCCGGGAGCGCCGGTGATGATTCCCGCACGTCAAATACGTTCGTTCCAGGGGACTAGGCCCTGTCCGGCGGATCAGTGCATATCTGCGTGGCGGAGCCGGCGTCTGCGGAATGCTCCGCCGGGCAGCCTTCAGGGCAAGGGCCGGGACGGTGTCACCTCTTGCGTGTGGACGACGACGTCGAACCAGCTCGCGAGTGACCCGCCCGACATGTGGTGGGCCGCATCATCCCCGGGGTCGTAGAACGGGCCGATCAACCGTGTGCGCGTCGGGGCGTCCAGGAGGCGGCGGATCGGCTCGGGTTGCGATGTGCCCAGATCCAGGACGTATCCCGCCCTGTTCTCGGCGGCCGCATGGAGCAGGCTGTCGACGAAGTCCGGGCGTGGAGCGGGCAGTGGCTGGCCGATCGAACCATGCGCCATGGTCAGGCCCACGGACCGGTAGTCCAGTCCCAGTCGTTCACGCAGGTATCCACCCATATTCTGGTGCGACTCCAGGGGCTCGGAGGGGGACACGGTACGAGGGGCGCCGACGGCGGTGTGCGCCATGCCACCCCAGTAGACGACCTTGTCGCCGGTGAGCTGCTGCCACCAGCTCACACCGTCGGCCAGCGTGCGTTCCAGTTCGGCCAGACCATCGAGCCGTGTGGTATGCCGCACCGGTTCAGCAGGGAACTGCGCGAAACGTACCGGGTCGCCTGGGTGACGCTTGTTGTAGGACCGCATCCAGTGGACGAGATCGAGGATCTCGGCGGTCTGCCAGAACGACCGTGCCTTTCCCAGCAGTACACGGGGGTCTCCATCGCCGGTGGCGACGTAGACGTCCAGCCCGAGGCGCCCAGGGTCGTCGCCCTCCAGGGCAAGGGAGCGGAACCCCTCTTCTTCCACCAGCAGCCGCACGATGCGATGCGCCACGTCCGACAATTCGCGTGTCTGTCGGGCAGCTGCTCCAAGCGCCACGATCTTGGCGTCCCGCACCAGCGGGGCGAGCGGCCGCAGATCGTCCAGTGGCTCGTCAGGCTTCATGTTCACGAGCACCTGGGAGTTCTTCTTGATCCATTCGGTCACTGTCTCCATTGGCCTGCCCTTCATGCCCGAGCTCCGCTTCTTGCGGACCACTCCAGGGGATCGTCTGATCTCAAGCTTGGTTGAGGTCAAGAGCCTGTGACGTCGAGTCGGCGCGCTCATCACTGGAGCGGCCTGTAGTGGCTCAGGGGCGTATCCAAAGGCGTATCGCGACCACCGTGACGGCTCCGTGGAAGACGTAGGCGCGTTTGTCGAACCTCGTGGCCACGGCCCGGAAGTTCTTCAAGGCGTTGATCGTCCTCTCGACTTCGTTTCTGCGCTTGTAGATCGCCTTGCTGAAGCCCGTAGGCCTGCCACCTCGACTGCCGCGTCGTTGGCGGCGGGCTCGCTGGTCCTTCGGCTCGGGAATGGTGTGCTTGATCTGGCGTCGCCGCAAGTAGCGGCGGTTTCGGCGAGAGGAGTATGCCTTGTCTCCACCGAGATGGTCGGGGCGCGTCCGGGGCCGTCCACCGCCCTGGCGGCCGACCCGGATGCCCTCCATCACAGGGATGAACTGCGGGGCATCGCCCCATTGGCCCGGCGTGATCAGCAGGGACAGCGGACGGCGCCCGCCCTCACCGGCGAGATGGATTTTGCAAGTCAGTCCGCCCCGGGAGCGTCCGAGTCCCTCGCCGGGACGGTGTTGCCGGGGCGTGCGCCGTTTTCCCGGCACCCTCGGCAGACTCTTGCGTGCGCCAGCTGCGTGCTGATGGGCACGGCAGGACGTCGAGTCCACGCTCACCATCGACCAGTCGATACGGCCCTCGGCATCAGCGCCGACCAGGACGGCCGCGAAGATCCTGTCCCAGGTGCCGTTCGCCGACCATCGCCGATGCCTCTCGTGCACCGTCTTCCACGGACCGAAATGTTCAGGCAGATCCCGCCACGGCACCCTGGTCCGGAGCCGGAAGAGGATCCCGTTGATGACCCTGCGATGGTTCTCCCAACGTCCGCCCCGCTGCCCTGGCATGGGCAGATGCGGCTTCAGCCGTGCCCACTCCTCGTTCGTCAGATCTCCCCGCCCCATGGCCATATGCCAACGATCCGTCACGGAACCAGTCACATGATCCGCCGGACAGGCCCTAACCCTCCAGGGTTGATGACGACCCTGCGGTTCCACCCCATCACCGCAGACAGCCCCCTGTTGCAAACCCTCCAGGGTTGATGACGACTTGTAACCAGAGGGCGGGTGCCGGGCGCTGGAGTGCATCCGGGCCGTCATCAGCCCTGGAGGGTTTGTAACCTGCGCGGTGAGCGAGATGCACGAGCGATCCGGAGGTATTGCTCCGCACCCGATCGCGATCCGAAGCGGGGGCCGTGGGCCTGCTCCGCCTCTTACGCCACAGCGTAGTGGCCCCTCCGCAGTGCACTGCGGAGGGTCTGGAATCAGCGGAGATGACCCGCACGCGTCGACTCTGCCCGCCAGCCTCAGCCGAAGCGTCCCACGAATGTGCTCACTTGGGCGCGGCGAGTCGAAGTCCACAGGTGCTTCCAGGTATGCACCACCTGGCCCTCGTCGCTCTTGACGAGCTGTGTCGAAGGTCGGCTTACTGGAAGTTGAGCCGGTGGGGGTGGGTGGGGTCGGTCGGGCAGGTGAAGATCTGCATGAGTCCGCGTCCGAGGTATACGCCGGTCGGGACGTTCGCGCCCGGGGTGTGGGCGGTGTCCCGGTCTTCGAGTGGTACCCAGCTCAGTGTGCCGTTGTCCCATTCCCGGTCGTGGATGGTCAGCAGGGGGCGCATGGCTGTCCCGCAGGAGCAGGTGACCGGGGCGGGGTCGGTGAGGTGCCACGAGGCGAATCCGCCGGTTTTCCAGCCCGGGGGAATGGACAGGTCGTGCTGGTAGGTGACCTCGTCCCTCTCGGAGGTTTCGCCGCCTGCGGCGGCCTCGTACTCCGCGTAACTGCTGTAGCTGCCGACGCTTGCGGAATCCTCCTCCGCGTCCAGGAGTTCCTCTTCCCAGAGCTCGATGGACTCCTGCAGTTCCTCGCTCAGCAGGCCCGCGTATTCATGCTCCACAATCCGCTCGGGATGGAGGACGCATGTATTCGGTACGCATTCCTTGCGGCCCACGACCACAGGCTCGGGATTGCCCGGAAGAGTGTCCGTGACATTCGTCGAGCGCCGCCATTTCAGTACCACGTCGATCGTGTGGTCCGGTCCGTGTGCCTCGAACGGGCACCAGAGGACCTGAAGAAGGTCATACCCCTCAGGGCCGGCCAGATCCTGGATGTCACGGGTGAACAGCTGAGCCACGGCCAGCAGCGGAATCGGGTCCCCATCGCTGACATTGGGGGCGTGTACGCCTGCTTTGAAGCCGGCCAGAGTTTCGAGTTCGGTCTCGGACGGGCCGTTCTGGGGATCACGCCGCCATGCCGCGTCGAGGATCCGGCGTTCCCGTCGCACGTCCGCCAGGAGGTGTCCCGTGCCCTTGCTGTGCGGGGCGGTGCACATCGGCCAGGGTTCGGACGCGGGCCACAGGAACGGGCCGGCCACCGAACTCTCGTGTGGTGTGGGGGAGCCCTGGCGAGGATGCAGGCGGGTGCTCGTGCGGCGGTTCTGGCTGAGTTCGGGGAACTGGGCCTCGATGTCGGCGGGCCGCTCGGGCGTGGTGCGGGTCACGCTGGTCCTCTCTGTGGCGGTTCAACCGGATGCTACACGGCTGTTCGAATTCCGGCGGCGGGGTTGTCCAGCCTGTGGGCGAAGACGAATCCGCGATTGCCGAAGGCGGTGAATTCAAGGCGTATGGGGACCGGATTATTGCCCTCGTAAATGGGTTTGATGTTGTACTGGACTGTCTCGCCCTTCTTCACCGCGTCGTAGATCTTCTGCTCGACCTGGTCCCGCTGGTCGGGTGAATTGGTCGGACTCTGGGTCTGCGTCACCAGGTTGTGATAGGCCAGTCTTCCCTTGCCCGCGCCTCCCAGCCGGTCGGCGAGGAGGTGTCCGCGCGCCTCGTTGAAGGCCGTCCCGTTCCCGCGCCAGCCCGGAGGGCGCAGTGAGCCGGCTTCCGAGCCCGTGTGCAGCATCTCGGGGCGCAGCTGTGCGTAGACGCCGGTGGGTCGGCCCAGGTGGTCGAGCCGGCCGTAGCGGATGCTGTCCCCGCCGCCGTATGCGTCCATCTGGCAGCGTTTGGGTGCCAGTCCGAGCGGGTCGGCCCAGGCGAAGGGGTTGAGGACGTATGTCGAGGGGTTGGGCGCGGGGGAGAGTCCCAGTGGGTCGGGGCTGAGGTAGCGGGCGGTGTCGGGGTCGTAGTGGCGGAAGTAGTTGTAGTGCAGGCCCGTCTCGGGGTCGGCGTACTGGCCGGGGAAGCGCAGCGGTGTGTAGGCGGTCGCTCCGGTGTTCCAGGCGGTGGTGCCCCAGCAGGTGGAGCGACTGCGCCAAACCGTTTCGCCCGCCCCGGATATGAGTTCGGTGGGTGTTCCGGCCAGGTCGGAGACGATGGCGAAGAACCGGGCGTCGACCTCGCCTTGGTCCAGCGCCCTGCGCTCGTACTGGAGCAGAGGCCGGTGCCCTTCGTACTCCCAGGTCAGAACCGTTTCGGTGGCCGAGTCCGACTGCTCGGCCAGATGTGTACCGTCCCAGGTGAAACGCACAGTCTCGGCGACGGCCTGCTGGTCGGCGGCCATGCGGTGCTTGGCCGTACGCCGCCCCAGCGGGTCGTAGGTGTAGCGCCACAGTGTTCCGTCGGGGGTGGTGCACGACAGGAGGCGGTCCGCGGCGTCGTACGCGTAGCGCCAGACATCGGGCTTGCGGGACAGCCGGGTGCGCCGCCGCAGGACGACCCGTCCGGCTGCGTCGTACTCGTAGCGGACCGATCCCGCTGAGACGAGCCGGCCGCCGTCGTAGCCGCGGTGGCCGCGGGCGTCGGCGTGGCCGCCCTCCTCGGGCCACTCGGCTGAAGTCTGGTTTCCCGCCCGGTCGTAGGTGTAGTTCTCCTGCCAGCCGGGAGCCGTGATCCGCAGCGGGCGGCCGAGCGGATCCAGGGAGATGTGTTTCTCCCGGCGGGAACCCGATGCCGACTCCGTCAGAGAGACCGGGTAGCTGTCGGCCCGGTAGCCGTGGTCCCGGGCGTGCAGGACGCTGTCGCCGACGGCCAGCGACTGACGAACAGGTCTGCCGCGTGTGTCCCAGGCCGTGGTGAGAGCCACCGGTGCACCGGGTGCGCCCCACGAGCGGGTCAGCTCCCGGCCGAGGGCGTCGTGGGAGAAGGCCAGGGTGTGTCCGTCGGCGGTGAGGGAGACACGGGCGCCGGCCGCGCTGTACCGCTGTCTGCTGACGGCGCCTGTGGGTGTGGTGCGGGAGAGGCGGCGGCCGAGCAGGTCGTAGGTGTAGCGGCTGGTACGGCCGTCGACGGTCTCCGCGACGAGCTGCCCCATCATGTCCCGCTCCATGATCAGCGTGGAGGTGGGGGACGCCGCCCCGATCAGCTGGCCACCCGCGTTGTACGAGTACCGTGTGACTGAGCCGCCGGTGTCCTGGGCGATCAGCCGGTTCATGGCGTCCCATGCGTAGGTGACGTTCTGCCCCAGGGGAGTGACACGCGATGTCAGACGGCCTGCGGCGTCGTACGCGTAGCGGGTCTCCCGGCCGTCGAAGTCGGTCTCGGCCGCGAGCCGGCCCGTACGGTCGTACGTGTACTCCCAGGCCTGCCCGAGCGGGTTGGTCACCCGCACGAGGCGCAGCTCGGTGTCGTAGCGCAGTTCATGGCGGGCTCCGTCGGCGGTCGTGCGGGTCACCGGCTTGTCGAAGGGCCCGTACGAGGACTCCGTCACACCGCCGTGGGCGTCGGTGTGGGTGAGGCAGTTCCCCTCGCCGTCCCAGGTCCACGATTCCCGGCTGGACCTCGTACGTGAACGCGGAAGACAGGAAACCGTCGGGACCCACGGTGCGTACGACACGGCCGTCGGCGTCGTACACGTACTGGAACGTCGACAGGTTCCGGTCGGTCCAGGACGTGATGCGGCCGTCCGCGTCGTACGTGAAACACATCGGCCGCCCAACAGGGCCGGTCAAACTGGTCAGATCCCCGGCCGTGTCATGGCCGTACGCGAGAAGGGTGACCGGCCCGGAAGGCGCGCGAACCGCGAGTTCGGTCACCCGGGACGCGTCTGCCGCCAACTGGACCGTGTACCCGCCGCTGTGCCGCACAGCCGTCGGCGCGCCGTCGGAACGCCGGGCGAAGACCACCTGGTTGTCGTTGCGGTCACTGAGTTCGCTCAGCCAGAACGCGGACGAGGAACGGTAGGGGCTACCGCTGAACGACCGTGTCAGACCGCTTGCCGGATCGGTGATCCGGTAAACAGTCGCATCCTCCTCGTACCCGCCGTGGAACAGCGGCAGGCGCGCCCCCTCCACCGGCAGGACACCGCCTGTCTCATCAGGCGTCGGAAGACGGGGATAGATGAGCAGGGAGCCGTCCTCCCGAGCCCAGACGGCACCCTGCCCCTTCGGGTCCGGCTCGATGCGTTCGTCGAGTGTGGACGCCCAACTGCGTCCGAACCACCGGCCGTAGCGGTATTCCGACAGGTGGGTGCGGCGCAGGACGAGGGGGAGGACGCCGGGGAGCGCCAGGTCGGTCTGCGGCAGTGTCATTTCCCCGGTGGCGACATCAATGGGGTCGCTCTTGCAGGTCTTCTTGTCGAGCGAGATGGCGTTGCGGCGTGGGTCCGCTGCGGCACCGTCGAGAGAAGCAGGCCGAAGACGGGCATCGCCGCCATTGCCGCCCCGGCCGGCGCTCCCGCCCGTGCCGCGGCTGCCGCCGCCGTCTCTGCCCTCACCGGGGTTGACCTTCTTGACACTGTCGCGGACACCGCGATCAGTCTCCTTGTGCGTGGCCGAACTCTTGGCGATGGCCTTGGGCAGCGCGGTGCCCACGTGCTCACCGAGGTCGTTCAGGCCCTTGGTGAGTTTGCCCGTCACCTGCTCGATCGTCGTGTCCAGGGCGGCGGTCAGGGAGTCCTTGCCCTTGGCCCGGCCGTGGTGTCCCTTGGCCTTGCTCAGCTTGGTGCCCGTCTTGGTCCGCATGGATATCTGCACGCCCGCGAGCTTCGTTCCGGCCCGGCTGTGCTCGTCGTGGTCGATGTCCGGACCGCCACCGGGTCCGGGGCCGCCCGCTTGGCCGGCGGACGCGAGCCGCAGCCCCTCCGGTGTGCCGGTGGCGTCCAGCGCGGTCTGGATCGCCAGGTCGGTCACGATGGTCTCCAGCGCTGCCACCGCCGGCTGGGCAAGCGTGGCGGCGATCTCCGACAGGGCCGCCTCGGCCATCTCCTGGAGGATCCGCTTGAACGCGATACGCGTCGCCGCGATCTTCCCGCCGGCCAGCAGCACGGACAGCCCGGCTGTCACCGGCGCGAACGCGAGCGTGATCCCGATCGTCGCGCACAGATCCGCGAGCTCACCCACCGCGGCGATCTTCCGTGCCACGATGATGTCCGCGACCCGGTCCAAGGCCTCGGCGACGATCC
Organism: Streptomyces inusitatus; assembly: GCF_014651115.1. GTDB lineage: Bacteria > Actinomycetota > Actinomycetes > Streptomycetales > Streptomycetaceae > Streptomyces > Streptomyces amakusaensis. The sequence goes on from NZ_BMWG01000036.1 coordinate 32,168, forward strand.
GCGCGGCGGACGCCAGGTCCTTGTGCTTGCCCTGAACTTTCGACCAGTGCCTGTCCAGCGCGGTCAGCGACTCGCTCCGCCCGCTGGAGAGGAGCCGCTGGACGTGCTGATGAGCCGAATAGCCATCACCGTCGGCGTCCTCGGCGAACTCCCGCAGCGCGTCCGCCATGTCACGGTAGGCGTCCTCGTCGACGTTGGGCCACCCCACACCGACGATGTCCAGCATGGTGTCGACGCCCTCAGGCATCGTGTAACCCACGCGCAAGCCCCCGTACAGCCACGGCCGGAATGAAGATCAGCCAGCATGTCACGGACGTATCGAACACTCCTGCGAGGTTCCCAGCCACCCTGAAACCACGTCACATCAGGCAGACATGACGGCTGCTTCCGGAAGCAGTCCCCGCATGAGGCCGCCGACACCGAGACGGCCCCGCACGGTGAGCACCACCGTGTATCGGACACCGTCACTGAGTGTCCGTGCCGTTGAACCGGGCGGTGCCTCGGCCGCGACAGACGGTCCGGCCTGGCACCAAGTCCGAGGCAATGGGCGGGCCTTCGAGGGGCGGGGTCCCCTTCGGCTGCGGCGTCACCAGACGGGAATCCCGCAGCGTCTCCTTGTTCGAACAGTGCTCCTGCGCCACGCCGCTGTGCCAGAGTGCGTCAGGGGACAGTCGCAACCGACGCGCGGACACGGGGGGCGTTGTGGGGGTACGCGGGCTGCTGTCGTTTGCGGACGCGTTGGCTCTGCTTGGCAGCGATCCGCCCGCCGTCGCCGCGCTGGACCGGGCGCTCGGCGGGGTGCTGAATGTCGCGACGGGCGGGGTCAGCGACGGGATCGTACGGATCGCCGATGCCCAGGGCAGTGTGCTGGCGCTCGGCCGTGGTGCCGTACTCGGCATTGGACGGCACCTGGGCCGCGCCGACGGCCGTGCCGCGCGCACTGAGCTGCTGCACGCCGCCCACACTGTGATCGTCGTTCTCGCCTGGTTCGAGGCACTGGAAGAACGGCCTCTGCCCGTCCGGCTGGAGGATCTGCGGCTCACCCGCAGTGAACAGCTCGCTCTCACGGGCTCCCCACACGCAGCGGAGCACGGTGCCGCGTTCACCCGCGCGCTCGCCGCCGTCGACGCACCGAGCCCCACGCCCCACCGGCCCTTCGAAGCGGTCACGGACCAGCTGCGGCGCTGGTACGAGGCTTTCTCCGCGAGGTTCCTCGACTTCGCCGAGGGACTCCGCGTCTGGAGCGCGCAGACGGAAGCCGCCCGCGACCAGGCCCAACGGGTGATCCGCACCGAACTGCCCCGCGAGGCGATCCGCCACTACGAGTCCCTGTACGCCAGGCTCGCCCAGGAGGCACCGGAGTTCGGGTTCTGGACAACCCAGATCGAGCACCAGGCCACCCGAACCGAGGTGCGCCGCTCCCTCGGGGGCGTTACCGAGCTGCTCGCCGGCCTGACCCGCACGGTGCGTCCCCTCACCGACATCGCCGCGGCCCTGGCCCGCTCGTCCGAGGCTGTGCTGACCCGGCCCGTCCTGGACGCCTCGTCCGGACCGGAAGGCATACGCGTACCAGCCCTGCGGGAGATGTACCTCGACCCGGACTTCCGGGTGCGTGAGGTGGCTGGTACCAGCGGTCCTGCCACTGAGTCCTGGTGGCAGGACGCCCCCGTACGCCAAGACCTCACCGTCTACCTCGCCGGAGCGCTGACGTCCGCCGAAGCGGCCGGCGCACCCCTCCTCGTGCTGGGGCAGCCGGGCGCGGGGAAGTCCGTCCTGACGCGGGTTCTCGCCGCCCGGCTGCCCTCCGCCGGCTTCATGCCCGTCCGCGTGCCGTTGCGGGACGTCAGCACCGAAGACGACCTCCAGAGCCAGATCGAGCAGGCAGTGCGCACCGCGACGGGGGAGCGGCCGTCCTGGCCGGAACTCATCCGATCGGCCGGCGGTGCCGTGCCCGTCCTGCTCCTCGACGGGTTCGACGAACTGCTGCAGACCACCGGGGTCCACCACAGCGACTTCCTCATCCGCGTCGCCCGGTTCCAGCAACGCGAGGTGGAACAGGGACGTCCCATCCGTGCCCTGGTCACCAGCCGCATCGCCGTCGCCGACCGGGCCCGCTACCCCGACGGCCTCGTCGCGCTGCGACTGGAGCCCTTCCGCCCGGAACAGATCCGCCGCTGGCTCGACCTGTGGAACGAGGCCAACGCCGACTGCTTCGCCGCCCGCGAGCTACGACCGCTGACCTGGGGGGCTGTGGAGCGCCACCTGGCGCTCGCCGCGCAGCCACTGCTGCTGACGATGCTGGCGCTGTACGACGCCGCCGACAACGCTCTGCACCGTGGCAGCGACAATCCCCTCGACGAGACCGAGCTGTACGAGGAACTGCTCACCTCCTTCGCCCTCCGCGAGATAGACAAGGCCGGCCCCTCACCCGCCGCTGTACCGGACGATGAGGCCCGGGCCCGGGCCGAACGGGAACTGCAACGTCTCTCCCTGGTCGCCTTCGCGCTCCACAACCGCCGCCGGCAGTGGGTGTCGGCCGCTGAACTCGACGAGGACCTCACGGCACTGCTGGGCCGGGCCTCCGCCGAGACCTCGGGATTCCGCACCCCGATCGACGCCGCGGAGGTGACACTCGGACGCTTCTTCTTCGTCCAGCGTGCGCAGTCCGTACGGGATGGCCGCGTGCTGGCCACCTACGAATTCCTGCACGCCACGTTCGGCGAGTACCTGGTTGTCCGCCTGGCCCTGCACGTTCTCACCAGCCTCCTGACACACCGTCCGTCCCTGTCCGACGCCCGGAACAGCATTGACGACGACCTCGCCTACACCCTGCTCTCGCACGCGCCACTGTCCTCCAGACAGATGCTGCGGTTCGCCGGCGCGATGGTACGCGGCATTCCGGCTGCCGAGCGCGACCGACTGGCGCGCCTCCTTATCAGCGTGCTGGAGCAGCATGGGCAGCGCACGCAGGAACCTCACCCCGCCTATCGGCCCACCCGCTCTCCTTCCTCCCCCCGGATGCGGACCTCAGCCCGCCACGGCGTCTACGGCGCCAATCTGGTTCTGGTGATCCTGCTCCTGCGGGGGCGTGTCACCGCGGGCGCGCTGTTTCCGCTCTGGAACGACTATGGCAGCGCCTGGCACCGCCATGTCCTGCTGTGGCGTTCCGCGTTCGACGAGGAGCAGTGGACCGATTTCGCCCTGTCCCTCTCGGTGCGGCGCACCTGGACCGAGCAGGGCCGGGAACTGGAGATATCCCTGCGGTCCGGTGCCTTGGAACCGCCGGAGCCAGTGGACATGAACTGGCTGTACGGCCACCTGCGAGGCAATGGTGGCGCGGGATGGTCGCGAACGTACTGGGACGAGCTCCGGCACAAACTGGATGTGTCCGGCGGTACGAACGACGGCGTTGTACGGCATGCCATAGACCCGGTCTTCGCGTGGCTCGGACCGGCCGTCACCACATTCCTCACCTCCCCGGGCGAGCCCGCCACCTCTCTGGCACACGATCTGCTGAAGTTACTGCTCGGCGCGGCGGACCTGTCGCCCGGCGAACGAGCCGCTCTCCGGGCACGAGTCCTGCACGGCCTCGGCAACGCTCCCTCTGATCTTCAGGACCGCATAAGGCGTCTGCTCGCCGAACGGCCAGACCCGCCCCCGGGGACCGGCCCGACCAACGACGCCTGAAGGGCTCCATCGCCCCTGCTCCGGAGCCGCCTGATCGCTGAGCGTTGCTCGAGACCGCCGACCTCCGTTGCCGCTCTCACCTCGATCGCGCTCCAGCGTCCGGTGCCGGAACACTGTCGCCGATGGCCTGGCCTGCGGGCACTCCGTCGCGTCCGTAATGGCAAGCCGTGGATACATCCGCAGCAGCGCGCTGCTGCGGATCGCGGAAGCCGAAATGGAGGCGCGCGGCTCACCTCTGCTTCGCGCGGAGGACATGCCTGCCGGCCTACCTGGGTGTGCTGGTTCAGCGCAGTGAACAGCGTAATGTGGCTGCGGAACCGCAGCACTTGAGGTCGGATCGTAGCGACGGGTTGCCGATACATCCTGCCCCTGGTGCTGTTGGCGGGTTCGACGGATGGGGATCAGGAGCTGGTTGCGCCTCCCAGAGGCTGAAGCTCCTGCGCTTCGCGGCGGATGAGCAGGCTGCCGAGGCTGGCAATCCCTGGCGGGCGGGCATCACCCTCCCCTCAACCCCGAAGTGAGCACACGCCGTCGCAGCCTTCCTCCCCGTGTCTGACCAGAGAGCGGGCCGGTGAAGGGGATGGGGAGAGCGGGCCTCCGGCGGCCTGTGAGACAGCCCATGGTCCGGATCGTCTCTCAGGCGCGCTGGGCCCGGGCATACACCTTCTTGGCCGTGGAGCCCAGTGGCTCGCACCGCTCGCTAACGGCGTCTGACGTGGCAGCTGCTGCGGCCGCCGGTACAGCCGCAGCGGGGCTTGGCGCTTCAGGTTGGGGACCAGTTGGGGACCACACGGTATACGTGGCAGCGCACACCATGACCTTCTGTGCACAGCCTGCGCCCTAGTAAGTTCCCTTATGTCTAGATAATCGAGCCGACCCTCACTCCTGGGGGTCAAGGGGTCGCAGGTTCAAAACCTGTCGTCCCGACCAGCGTTTTCGCAGGTCGGAGGCGGTATCGGAGTAATCCGGTGCCGCCTTTCCGTCGTTCTTGAGGGCCAGTTGGGGACCAGGCGGTCTGGCGACGTCTGCCAGGGGCGGGGTTGAGGTGGACGGTGCGGTCGACGGCACCGTTGGTGATCATGCGGACGGGGAAGTGGCCGAGCGCGGGGGCCACTCGGCGGTGCCAGCCTGCGAGATACGGATCGGGCGTCTTCGGTTCCAGGCCGCGTAGGGCCAGGTTCATGGTGGTGGTGCTGTACTCGGTCAGCGACATGGTGGCCACGTTCGGCGTGATCCCCGCCTCCGCGGCCTTGAGGATGCCGGAGATCCAGTCCTCGGCCTCGTCGTGGGTGTCCTTGCCCTCGGAGAGGGATCTGCGGCGCTTGGGGGCGGGGTCGAACCAGCGAACGCGGGCACGGTAGGGCGAGGCACGGTCGGGCCGGTGCTCGATGTCGCCGGCCGCCCGCAGCCCGGGGCGGCAGTCTGATGCCCCATACCGAGGCTGTTCCGCTCGGGGCAGTGCTGGAAGTTGCCAACAGGTTCTTTGTCTGCTGGTGGTACAAAAGCTGCGATGCGCTGACCAGCGGGAATGCGCGTCCGGCTGGTTTCGAACCAGTGTTGGCCCGGTAATGGTCCGGATCTTGATCGCCTGGTTGGCCAATGGCTGTGTGGCCGCCTGCTTCAGCTGTTGCTGGTCCGGCCGGGGTCAGCCCCCGGTCACCGGCGACCCCGGATGCAGCCGCCACCGGCGAGGTGCCAGCGCGGGGGTGTACGAGAACAGCCGGGCAGTGCCGGGTGATTTCGCGCGAGCACGGGAGAGCCTGGACTGAGCAGAGGCTCTACTGAGCGCCCCCAGCCCCGCGGAGTGCTTCACACGGTGTGTCATCGGGAAGAGATCGGTACCGACGGATTTGAGGAAAGTCGCAGGTCGGAGGCCATATTGCGTCGCCTCTCGCGGACGATTTTGGCCCTGGGGGAGGCGCTGCTCAGGCTGGGTGGTGATGTGGCGACGGTCCGGCGCAAGCAGTGCATGGCCTGCCGGCGGCTGCGGAACTTCGTCTGCGTCCCGCCGGCGTGGCAGGCGAAGCTCCTGGCCTATGGGAAGGTCGACCCGGGGGAGGTCGACCTCGTGCCCGGGTTAAGCCGGGATGTGGCGGGGCTCGGTCACCACGGTACGGGGGACCTGGGGGTGCAGCTCCGGTCCGAGCGGGACCTGGAGCGGGCCGGGGAACTGTTTCGCCTCACCTGCGCGGGGGCGTAGCGGCGATCCGGTGCCGCACAGTTCTGGCCGCGGTGTGCGATGGGGGCTGGTGGTCGTGCGGATGGCCTTTCGGTGGCGCGGACAGGTCGTGGCGGTGGAGTAATCAATGGTCCGGTGGTTCCCCAGTTTCCTGAACCGGGGAGCCCTCGCTATCGTGCTCGGCGATCGGTTCCGGGGGACACGGCCGACTTCCGAACCCTCGAACTCACCAGGGTGGGGCGGCACGCCTGCGGTTTCCCTCGGGAAGGTTCGCTAGTGTGCTCCGACGCCGTCAAGGACGCCGAGGGGATCTGTTTCCAGGCTCGTGAAGCCCTGCGCCGGTAGTCTGGACTGCCGCAGAGTGCCGTTCATGAGGGACGAGGGCTTCTCGGTGGAGGCTCGCAGGTCGAGTGCGGCGGTCCCGGCTCGGTCCTTGATGATGAAGTGCTGGTCCGCTCCGTAGCTCTCGTCAGTGTTACCCCGGAACCGTGCCACTGGAAGAGGCAGGCCGAAGGCGGGGTCCAGAAGGGCGGCGAGGACGTGATGTGAACCCGGTCCATGTCCGCGTACGTACGGGAGCGGACTACCAGTTGTGCCACGTTGGCTCAGTCCGCTGTAGCCGTCGGGCCCCACGCGGTGGGGAAGGACCACCAGCCGCTACCCCTTGCTGGACATCCAGAACTCCTGGGATGTTCGCTCCATGCCGGGGGGCTGGAGATGCACGGGATCGAACACCGTATGGGACCAAACGGCGGCGGGGACTCGCAGGAGCCTTCCGAACTGTGGAGGGGGCGGCGGTCCGCCCAGGCACAGGCCTTGGGAAGATCGCCCATATGGCATTTCTCCACATCGACCAGGTACTCGGCGACCGCCCCTTCGCCGAAATAGGCGAACCCTCCCTAATCAGAGTTAAGAAGACTTTTTGAGTCTTGGGGGCTCTCCAACAGCCGACGGGGGCGTGGTGGGCAAGGAGTGGAGGATTTCTCGCTCGCAGCACAGGGGTATGGCGAGTTGCAGGCCAGGCTTCCCGTGAACAGCCCCCACCTGTTGCCATCCACGCAGCACCGAGCGCAACCCGCGCGGAGCAACCTCACCGCTGCTTCATCAATGACGACAGAGGGTGTCGGGTTTACGGCCGACGATGGACGTATGCGCGAAACCCCAGAAGAACTCAACAAGCTCCAGTCCCTCCTCGGCACCTCCCTCTCCGGCTCGACCGCACACCTCCGCTCGATCGTCGAGGGCCGCACCATCACGGCGGCGCAGCTCACCGGGGTCCTCACCGGCATGTGCACGCTCGCCCTCTCCACGGTGACCGCAAAGGGCGAACCGCGGATCAGCGGCGCCGACGGGCACTTCCTGCACGGCCGGTGGCACTTCGGCACGGCGCGCAACGCCGCCAAGGCCCGTCATCTCGCGGCCCGTCCGGCCGCCAGCGTCGCGCACCTGCGCGGCGAGGACCTCGGCGTGTTCACCCACGGCACGGTGGAGGAGCTGAACCCCGAGGACGCCGAGACCACGGCCGACTGGCAGGAACTCCTCGCCTACTTGAAGGACTTCTACGGCGACGACGCCTTCGACTGGAACCGCGAGGTCGTCTACTACCGGCTGAACCCGCACTGGATGACCGTCTACGCCCCCGACCTCGACAAGCTCATCGGCACGTGACGCTGGGCCCGTCGACGAGGGCCTGCACCCACGGAAGCCGCAGAGCACGACGGCGGACCCTTGAGTTCCCACCGAGAACCCTTCAGTTTGCGTGAACTTACGGGACTCCCCGGATGTGAGTAGGTGAGGTACAGAAAGTGCCGCTGAGGACGATCATGGTCTGGTCGGCGTAAGCATGGTGATCCGGTTCTTGTCCTCGCGGCGGGCCTTGCGCTGGGCCGGGACGGCCGGAATGCCCTGGCCGCCGTGGTCGCGTGCGAGGGCGGCGATGGAGCGGTCCTCCAGGTACGCGGTGCGCACGTCTTCCAGCTTGTTGACGGGACGGCGGGACGATGCCCGCCCTTGTTGCCCTTGGCCTCGGCGGCGCGGCCTACCCGCTCGGGCGTGGCGGGTACCACGGTCGGCTCGGGGTCGCGCCCCGGCGTTTCCCGGGCGGGGCTTCGCGGGGAACGTGGAGCTCTGTGCCGGACAGGAGTCCCCCGTCCGCGTGTTGCACACCCCGCGGAAGTGACTCCCTGTACAGTGCCGTGGCCGTTTGAGTGAGTGAGTGGGAGTGGGGGTTCGGTGATGGTGCGATCGGGTTGGCGGACGCCGGGTGTCGCAGCGGCCGGGGTGGTGGCTCTGCTGGTGGGGGCGGTCCCGGCGGCGGCCCAGGGGGAGCGGGCCGAGCAGCGTGCGGCGGGCGGGCATGTGGTGTTCACCGAGACTGGCGCTTGGCAACCCCCCTACGGAGTGAAGGAGTTCACGGTCTATCTGTGGGGAGCGGGGGGCGGCGGAGGTGGCGGTGCCTCCGGCAGCGGCGGGGGCGGAGGCGAGGGGTGGAACCTCTTCTTCCCGGAACTCGGGGGCATCGGGAGCGGCGGGAGCGGAGGCGGCGGCGGGGGCGGAGGCGCGGGCGGCGGGGCGGGAGCGTTCGTTCAGTGCCAGGTCGCAATCCCCCCGCGTGACTGGCAAGTTGTGCCGGTTCGCTACGGTCTTGATGTGGGCCAGGGCGGTAGCGGCGGCGCGGGCGGAGCTGCGGCGGCCGGCGGCAGCAGGGGTGCGGGTGTCATCGGGGGGAACGGGGCCGATGGCGGCCGTGGTCGTAGTACCGCCGGTACGACGCCCTCGGATTCCGCAATCCATGAGTTCGGCCTTGTGTCTGATCTTCTTGCCGCCGCCGGCAGCGGGCGGGGCGGGCCAGGGGGGCCGGCGGGCGGCCCCGGACGCGGCGGGCAGGGATTGACGAAGGAGGACGTCCCCGGAGGGGACGCTGCGCCTGCCGCTGAGGGCGGCGCCGGCGGAACGCCCAACCGCGGCCTGACACGCTGTGTGGGGGAGGCGGGGGCTGCCGGAGGTCCCGGAGGAGGCTCCGGCAGCGGCTTCTCGGTGAATACGGAACGGTTCGGGGCCGACGGGGGTCGTGCAGGACGGGGCGGCCCGGGGGCAGGCGCTGCTCCGAAGGCGGGTGACACGATCACCCTTGCCGACGGAACGGCCTATACCGTGCCCGCCACCGTGGGCCGGGGCGGCAGCGGCAGTGGTGGCGGTGCGGGGGGCCGGGGAGGGGACGGGGCTGTCGGCCCGGAGGTGCCCAACAAGGACGGCACCGGGTCCGAAGCCGGACAGGCCGGTACCGCAGGGGACTCGGGGCTGGTGATCATCGCCTGGTCTGCCGACTCGTGACTCCGCACCGGGATGCGCTTCGAAATATTCCGTGGGACGACGTGCGGGGAGTGCTCCGGGTTGGGGGAGGCGTCGCGACTCGGATGGGACATCGAGGAGTTCCACACGGTTGTGCGTCGCCACCGCCTCGTACGCGGCTGGGAGACTGCCGTCCACTGGCTGCGCTCCGCCAACTCCGCCCGTTTCTTCCGCCGCCGGACTACCCGTAATCCTTGACGGCCGCACCATTTGGGTTCGGGCCGGGCCCGAAGGCGAGGGCCCGGACACATCCGTTGAGGGGGGCGCACCCCAGTGCGCATCGATCACCCTAGGTCGTGTCTTCAAAGTCCCGTCTGCCTGTCGTGCCCTGGCACGCACTCCTCCTGGGCCTGGCGGCCCGGGAGGTACCCCCACGCCGCGTTGTCGTCAGTCGCCTACGGCCCCCTGGGCCTGGCGGCCCGGGTGGTACCCCCACCGCGT
>NZ_BMWG01000037.1 GCF_014651115.1 Streptomyces inusitatus
AGTTGGTGACGAGTTCCGTGACGAGGACGGCCAGGTCGTCCGTGCCGTGGGCGAGGCCCCAGGCGTCGAGACAACGAGCGGTGTCGGCACGCGCCAGCCCCGGGGCGTGGATGGTTGAGAGGTAGACCCGGCGGTGACGCTCAGGGTCCAGGGGGGAGGCAGGCATTCTTACCAGTTGTACTTTCGGCTCGGCGGTCACGGGGTCGGGCGGTACGGGCTCACCGTTGCGGCTGGGCAGCCGGTTCCGTATGTCGGCCAGACCGGCGAGCATCGTGGTCAGCAAGTCCTGTGAGCGGGGTGCCCACCCGACGGCCGGGGCGACGGTGGCCCGCATCTCGGCGGTCGCCGGGTGCCTAACGTTCGTCATGTCTGCGCCCCTGAGCGCGTGGGCCGTCCGGGGCCGTGACTACTGCCGCCGGGGACTCGTGACGATCGGCGGAAAGGCACACCGCGAAGGCGTCGGTGTGGTCCAAAGCGGCGGACACGCCTGGATCGTCAGTGACGACGCCGTCGATCAGAAGCGCGGAGATCAGCCCGGTGACCGCCGGCCACATAGGGCGGCCGGCAACTGGGCTTTCGGAATCCGCCGGATCAACATGAGCGGCCACGACCACCCAGTCGCGCGCCTCGGCGTAGGTGTGAAGCCTCGCGATCATGAGGGGCGAGCTGGTGTAGAGCGCAACCCGGATCCGGGCGATACCGCTGCTCAGAGTCTCCGAACCGGGCTGGAGCGATATGCCGCTCGCCGCGTCAGCGAGGCGGTGGCGGCGAGCACGCTGCTGTCCTGTGGGGGCCATGGGAACACGATCCCGTCCCCCTGCACGCGCGTGAAGAAACGCCCCGTACGGCTGGACGAACCGTCAGGTTCGCCACTCATACGAGGCGTGCGACTCTTCAAACCTCAACTGCGTTCGCCCATAAGCGGCGTACGAGTCAGAGGGCGGTACGCCGGTTGGCCGGGGGGAAACCGCCCTGGGCAGGTGCCACTCCGATCAGCTTGGAGACACGGCGCAGCCGCGCTGTGCTGCCCTGGCTGACCCGCTGGACGATCACTGATGGCAGCGCCTGGTGGCGGGCCCACTCCGGCGCGGCGAGCAGAACCGTCTCCAGGGTCTCCAGGGACCTGTCCCACATCTTCGCGTCGGCCTGTGCCAGAGCCTTGTCCACGGAGTACCGGTTCCGTGCCGCGCCCGACAGAGCACCTTCGTGCGCCGGAGTGATACCCGAGATCAGATCCAGCGCCTTTCCGGTCTGGCCGAGAGCGAGCGTGATACCCACAGCCTGCGTAGTAGCGGTCACCGGCCCGAAGACGGTTCCATGGGCCCGGTGCTCCGCCCCCATGCGTGCCCCTGTGGCGTGCGACTGGGAGAGATAGTCAGTCGCTCGGTCCTCTGCACCCAGTCGGGATGCGACAACGGCCGCGAAGTTCACATGACAGCCGTACACGGCCAACTGCTCCACCGTGGCGGTCGAGAACCGAGGCTCAATGTCGACGGCAGCCTGCTCCGCCAGCACCATGGCGTCCTTCAGACGTGCGTCCCGCAAATACACCCAGGAACGCCCCGACAGAACGAGTGCGGGCCGCAGGCCATCTGCGGCCTGGGCCGCAGCCCTTTGTGCGTGGCCGATGGCGGCGTATGCCAGATCCCGGTTGCTGAGCAGATTGGCCACATAGGCGGCGAGCCGGTAGGCGTCCGCGAGCAGCCCGTAGGCTTCCGCCTGTTCACCGACGGGCTGATCGTGGAGCCGGGCCACGGTCTGTTCCAGCAGGGGCCGCGCCAGCGCCCCTGCTTCCAGGTACTCCCCGCGCCAGTAGGTGTCCCAGCACCTCGCCGTGGTCTCCCGCAGCTCCTCGATGGCCGGGCTTGCGACATCGGGGGGCAGTACTCCGGCTGCGGTGTCGTGGACAGTCCGGGAGAGGTCCCGGAGCATCGCCCTGTCGGCGATCCGCATGCTGCGGCGCGGCGCTTGCTGGCCCAGAATGACGGACGTGTCGACGCCGAGGGCGTCCGCGATCCGCATCAGGGTGCGCAGAGTCAGACGTTTGTCCTGCTCGGCCTGCTGGATGGTCGGCAACGACAGGTCGGTCATTTCGGCGAGGTCGGATTGCAGGATCCCCTCGCCCCTCAAGGCCTTGATCCTCTGCCCGGTGGTGTAGTCACTCCACTGCGGCATGCTGGTCTCCATTCCTGGCATCCACTGGGAACGATACTCCGGAAGGGCCTTACCGCATCCGGCTGTTGATCCCTTCGATTGGGTCAGGTGCGGTCGATCTGCCGTCGAACCGAGGAGAAAATATGACGACCTTCGCGGAGGAGCTGGTGGCCGTCGGCGGCCGGCTGGTTGGTTGTGATCCCGTCGCAGGACTACCGGGCCAGGAAGGTGAAGCCCGCACATGCCCCGCTCTTCGACCGTTTGGTCGGGGCGGCCGTGGAGGTGGTGACGCTGCCGCACGAGTCGGCGAACCGGGACGCGTGCGAGTCGGCCAACGCCGAGCTGCTCAGGCGGGCGGATCGACTCGTGGCGGTGTGGGACGGCGGTCCGCCGTCCGGGAAGGGCGGGACGGCGGACACGGTGGAGCTAGCCGATGTGCCCTGAAGCCGTTCAGAAGCGCCAGGGCCATGGCACCGGCGGTGGGCCGGTTCCTTCGCTGATCGGGCGAGCAGGCACTCTGGCCCGATTGGCCATGCCCGCTTCATGCGGTAGCTCGATCGGGCGGTTTCGCCTTCGGCCGCGTGCCTTCCTTGCGGCCCGCTAGTAGTACGTACGGTCATGGGAATCGGTGACCGGCATCAGAAGAAGGATGTTGAAGCGGCGCTGAAGAGGGCGGAGGCGGCCGGGCTCAAGGTGACGCATGACAAGAACCGTCATCGGTGGGGTTGGGTCATCTGCTGCCCTTGCAATCAATCGCAGGCGGTGTACAGCACACCCCGTAACACAGGAGATGAGGCGAGCAAGATTGACCTATTCATCAAGAACCACCGAGGCCACGCGTAAATGGCATTTCACACTGCATCTCCAGGAGCCGCTGACACCGGAACAGGCGGACACCTTGGATGGGCTCGACCGATTCAACGATGGCCGGATCGGCCGTGTGGAGAGCCCCGGACACACGGAGTTCAGCTGTCTGTTCACGGCGGAGGCCTTGACCGAAGCCATCGCGGAGGCACTCGGCTTCTTTGAGGACTTTCCCGGAGTCCTTGTTCAAAGCGTGGAACTGAACGCCGTTGCGCTCGACCACAATGGCATGGCGACTCCGGCCGTGGTGCGACTGCCCGAGTAGCGGCCCTGGTGGGAGTTCGGCAGGGCGGTGATCTTCTCGGGCCTCGCCTGCTCGTTCAGCCGCAGCGCCTCACCCCTTACCCGAATGACGTGGATGCACAGGGCCTCGCCCAAAGGGCCGCCACGTTTCTTGCCCGGCGGCCTTAACCAGCAGCCCCGTTTGGCCCCGGGCGGCCCGTGAGCCATGGTGGCCGTGGGGCGGGCGGTTTCCCGTGCGGCCCCGGCGACTTGGGGAGGGTACAGGGATGAAGAGGCTGGTGGCGCGTGCGTGGCGGGGGATGCGGGGGGCGTGGCAGTGGAGGGTGCTGTGGCTGACGCAGGCGACGTTCATGGTGGGGGTGACGGGGGTCGTGCGGGACGGGGAGGGGCGGGTGCTGCTGCTGAAGCATCGGTTGTGGCCCGAGGGGCGGGAGTGGGGGATGCCGAGTGGATACGCGCTCAAGGGGGAGGAGTTCGGGCAGACGGTGGTGCGGGAGGTGAAGGAGGAGACGGGGCTGGACGTGCGAACAAAAAGGCTGCTGGTGCTCAACAGCGGGTTCAGGCTGCGGATGGAGGTGGTCTATGAGGCGGAGCTGGTCGGGGGGACGATGGAGATCGACTCCTTCGAGATCCTGGAGGCGGGGTGGTTCACCCCGGACGAGCTGCCGGAAGGGCTCCAGGAGGCGCACCGGAAGCTGATCCTGGGAGAAGGCGTCAGCTGAGCAGCCAGCGCGGACCGGTCTCCTGGTCCAGCGCCCAGGCGTACTGGCAGTCGGCGGACTCCACGGTGAGCCCGAACTCGTGCAGATCCGGGCTCCCGGCCTCCAGCCAGCCGTCCCAGGCCTGCTCCAGCTCGTCGGCGAGCCGGCGCGGGCCGCCCTGAAGGGCCGTCGGGGGCTGTCCGGGCCGGACCGAGAGGGTCGCCCAGGAGGAGCGTCCGTCGTGGAGCTGGGCGGTGACCTCGCCGGGGCCGTCGGCGCGGGCGGCGATGCGTACGTCGGGCAGCGCGACCCGCAGGGCGAACCGGAGGTGGCGGTCCTCGCGCAGCTCGCCCGGATCCCGCTCCCAGGAGCGCTCGGCGCACTCCGGGCCGGTGGCGCGGACGAGGGAGAAGTCCTCCAGGGCGGGGCGGGCGCCCCGGGCGGGCGGGAAGCGGGCCAGGCCCCGCACCCAGCCGCTCGCCGAGCGGCCGTCCCCGGCGACGGTGAGGGCGACATGGCCGAGCCGCCCCCAGGGGGTGACGATCCGGCCGCCGGGCCGGGTCTGGGCGACCCACGCCCAGGGGATGCGGTCCACCGCGTAGGCGGCGATCACCCCGTCGTACGGCGCGGAGCGCGGATGCCCGGCGGTGCCGTCGCCCAGCTCCACCGCGACCCGGACCCCGGCGGTCTCCAGCCGCTTCTGGGCCGCCGAGGCCAGCCCGGGATCCACCTCCACGCTGGTCACCCGGTCCGGGCCGGTGCGGTGGGCCAGCAGCGCGGCGGTCCACCCCGTGCCGGTGCCCAGCTCCAGCACTCGCTGGCCGGGCTTGGGCCCCAGGGCGTCGAGCATGTCCGCCACCACCCCCTGGCAGGGCAGACCGGCGGCCTCCCGGCCCGCCACGACCTGGGTGACGGTCGCCGTCTCCGGGTCCGGATAGACGGCCTCCGCCCACCGGCGGACATCCACCTCCCGGTCGACCGGCGCGAACGCGCCGCCGTCCGGCCGCCACAGCCGGTCCGGGGCGAACAGATGGCGGGGCACGGCGTCCATCGCCTCCCGGACCCACGGCGAGCGCCCGGGCCAGGCGCCGCAGCGGTCCATCGCCTCCGCGAGACGCCGATGCCGCTCGGCGAAGAGGGCCGCCACCGCTACTTCTCGTGCTCGCGCATGTGCTTTCCCCTTCAACAGAGGCCTGTGAGCACATGGTGGCGCACGGTGACACCGGCGGGGTAGACGGCCATCCGGGTGACACGGGAGCACGATGGGCCCGGCCCCGGGCCGCCCGAGCCCCCGGGGCCGCCCGTACCGTGTGGCGGACGGCCCGCCCACCGACCCCCGGAGAGGAACCCATGAGCACCACTGCCCTCATCACCGACATCGGCTCTCTCGTCACCAACGACCCGGCGCTGGGCGACGGATCCCCCCTCGGCCTCGTCCACGACGCCGCCCTCCTCATCGAGGGCGAGACGGTCGCCTGGGTCGGCCCCGCCGCGTCCGCCCCCGCCGCCGACACGGTCCGGGACGCGGGCGGCCGGGCCGTGATCCCCGGCTTCGTCGACTCGCACTCCCACCTCCTCTTCGCGGGCGACCGCACCGAGGAGTTCAACGCCCGGATGTCCGGACGCCGTTACGAGGCCGGCGGCATCCGCACCACCGTCGCCGCCACCCGGGCCGCCACCGACGCCGCCCTGGAGGCCAACCTCCTGCGCCATCTCGGCGAGGCGCTGCGCCAGGGCACCACCACCTTCGAGACCAAGTCGGGATACGGCCTCACCGTCCACGACGAGGCCCGCGCCGTGGAGATCGCCGCCCGCCACACGGAGGAGGTCACCTATCTCGGGGCGCACATCGTTCCGCCCGACTTCGCCGACGACCCGGCCGGCTATGTCGCCCTCGTCACCGGCGAGATGCTCGACGCCTGCGCCCCGTACGCCCGCTGGGTCGACGTCTTCTGCGAGAAGGGCGCGTTCGACGGGGACCAGGCCCGCGCCGTCCTCACCGCGGGCCGGGCGAAGGGGCTGACGCCGCGCGTGCACGCCAATCAGCTCGGGTACGGGCCCGGGGTCCAGCTCGCCGTCGAGCTTCAGGCGGCCAGCGCCGACCACTGCACCCATCTCACCGACGCGGACGTCGACGCGCTCGCGAGCGGGAGCACGGTCGCCACCCTGCTGCCCGGCGCGGAGTTCTCCACGCGGGCGAAGTGGCCCGACGCGCGGCGGCTGCTGGACGCGGGGGCGACCGTCGCGCTCTCCACGGACTGCAACCCGGGCTCCTCCTTCACCTCCTCCATGCCGTTCTGTCTCGCGCTCGCCGTACGGGACATGGGCATGACCCCCGACGAGGCCCTCTGGTCCGCGACCGCGGGCGGGGCCGCCGCCCTGCGCCGCACCGACATCGGACGGCTCACCCCCGGGTCCCGGGCGGATCTGGCGCTGCTGGACGCGCCCAGCCATGTCCACCTCGCCTACCGCCCGGGCGTCCCCCTGGTGACGGACGTCTGGCGGCGAGGCCGCAGAGCCGTCTGAGCCCCGGTCAGGGGAGCAGATGCGCGTACGCCTCCGGGGCCCCGCGCAGAAAGTCCCCGAAGCTCGTCGCCGGACGGCCGGTGAGCCTCGGCACGGCGTCCGAGACGGCGGACATCTCGCCCGTCGCGACGGCCTCGTACGAGGTGACCCAGCCGGCCAGCTCCCACGACGGGGCCCCGTACCCGGCCCGGGAGGCGTACGCCTCGTCCCGGGTCTCCGGCTGGTAGACGATCTCCCGCCCGGCGAAGCGGCTCAGTTCGGCGGCGGCCTCGGCGAGGGTCAGCGCCGCCGGGCCGGTCAGATCGTGGGTGCGGCCGTCGTGCTCGTCGGAGAGGAGTACGGCGACGGCCGCGTCGGCGATGTCGTCGTGCGCGACGGCGGAGACCCGGCCCGCCCCCGCCGGGCCCCGGATCACCCCGTCCGCCCCGGCCATCTGTGCCAGCGAGGAGAGATAGAAGCTGTCCCGCAGAAAGGTGTGCCGCGCCCCGGAGGCGCGGATGTGCTCCTCGGTGTGCCAGTGGTCCCGCGCGAAGGTGAAGGTCGCGTCGGGCGCGGCCCCCAGGAAGGACACGTACACGATCCGCTCCACCCCCGCCGCGACGGCCGCGTCCACCGCCGTCCGGTGATCGCTCACCCGGTCGGGGGCCTCCCGCGCGGAGACCAGGAACAGCGTCCGCGCACCGTCGCACGCCCGGCGCATCGCCTCCCCGTCCCCGTACGCGGCGGGCGGCGCGAGCGCGCTCCCCTCGATCAGGGGCAGCCGCTTCGGGTCCCGGCCCAGCAGCCGGGGTGTGAGCCCCGCCGTGCTGAGGCGGCGGGCGATCCGCCCGCCGATCCGTCCGCTGGCTCCGGTGACGGCGATGGCTGGGCTCATGGCTGCTTCCGCTCTCCTCGGTGGACGATCCACGCGTACGGGAAGAGTCTGCTCCAGCCGCCCCGCGAACGCGCCCCGGGACCGCCGGTCAACCGGTGCCGAACCAGACCTCGGCGATCGCGGGGAGATCCGCGCCCGCCGGGACCGGCACCTCCCGCAGATACCAGGGCAGATCGCTGTACACATGCAGCAGGGTGTACGCGAGGAGTACGGCGGGCTCGAAGCTCTCGCCGTACGCGGAGAGGAAGCGCCGCAGCAGCCCCGGGTCGCCCCGGGTGAGGAACAGGCCGACGGCGACGAGATCGTAGGCCCGGTCGCCGATCATCGCGGGCTCGAAGTCGAAGAGCCCGCTCAGGCGCCGCCCTTCGGGGTCGAGAAGGAAGTGTTCGCGCATGAACTCGGTGTGCAGCAGCGTGCGGCGCGGACTCCTGGGCAGCGCCACCGAGTCGAGGAAGTCGGGGATCCGCTCCAGCAGCGCGGCGGGCAGCCCCCGGGCGCGCTGCTGCTCGACGGCGGCGGAACGGCGGCGGTCGAGGAAGGTGCCCCAGTCGCCGGGGAGTGTTTTCAAAGTGGCGTCGTCCGCCCGTAGGGCGGGTCTGGCGGGGTCTGGTGCGTGCGATCGCAAGGCGGAGGAGGGAGTCGACGCGGAGCGTCGGCGACTGACGACAACGCAGCGAGCGGGCGTGCCAGGGCACGGCGGACAGACGGGACTTTGAAAACACGACCTAGGACCGAGGACGTCGGCCAGCGGCTCGGGGTCGAGCGCGTGCAGCGCCGCGAGGGTCTCGCCCGCCTCGGTGGTGATCCGCTCCCGGTCCACGGCAGGCAGCCGCTCCCAGAGCGCCGCGAGGCCGGTGCCGGGCAGCCGGGACATCAGCACGTACCGCCAGCCGTTGACATACGCCCCGGAGGCTGTCACCGAGGGGGTGGGGACCGGCAGCCGCCCCCGGAGATGCTCCAGTACGCGGGTCTCGGTGACGGCGTCGGAGGCCGACGCCTTGGGGAAGAGCTTGAGCACCTGGGCCCCGCCCACCGCGTAGACCGGCTGTGTCCCCTCGGGGAAACGCGTCAGCCGGGCCCCGGCGAACCCCAGCCGGGCGCACAGCTCCTCGGCCCCGGGGCGCATCACGCTCTCGTCGGGGACCACCGCGTCCCACTGGGCGTCGGTCTCCACCACAGGCAGCATGGTGAGGACCGTAGGCCGCCCCGCCGGGCGGCGGCAACGCAGTTGATGACGTACTACGGCGGACCCGAGCCGTTCAGCCAGAACGCCCCGTACACCGCCGCGATCGCCGCCGCGCCCCCGATCACCGCCCGGGCCGTGGCGGGCCTCGCGCGGGCCAGGGCGAGGGCGGGCGGGATCAGCAGGGGGAAGGCGGGCAGCAGCAGCCGGGGCTTGGAGCCGAAGTAGCCGGACGCGCCCAGGGCCAGTGCCACCACGATCCCGCAGTACACGAGGAGGGCGAGGTGCTGGCGCTGGGCCACGCCTTTCGCGTACAGCCAGATCACCAGGGCCACCCCGGCGAGCAGCGCCACCCCGCCGGGGAACCCGGGGCCCGCGAGCAGCCCGCCGACGAACCGGGCGAAGGCCAGGCCGCCGTCGAAGCCGTTGCCCCACTCGGCCTGCACATCGAGATAGCCGAGGAGACTCCCGGTGCGCGACCCCGCCCACAGGACGTATCCGGCCGCGCCGAGCGGGGCCAGCGCCATGCCCAGCGCCATCCGGCCGCGCGGCGCGCCCTCGCGCCGCCACAGCGTCAGCGCCGTCACCCACACCGCCGCCGCGACCGCGAGACCGACCGGCCGGGTCAGCCCGGCGAGCGAGGCGAGCACCCCGGCGGCGAGCCAGTTCCCGCGTACCGTCGCGTACAGCGCCCACGCGGCGAGCGCGACGAAGGGGGATTCGCTGTACGCCATGGACTGCACGATCCCGACCGGCAGCGCGGCCCAGAGCGCGACTGTGAACAGCGCCGGGCGCTCGCCGTGGAGTTCGGCGACGAGCCGGAAGATCCCCCAGGCCGCCAGGGGCCCCGCGACCGCGCTGATCAGCAGGCCCGCGTCGGGCGGGCCGAGCGGGGTGAGCGCCGAGACGCCGCGCTCCAGCCACGGCAGCAGCGGGAAGAAGGCCATGTTCGAGAGGACCCGGCCGTCGGGGGCGGTCAGCGTGAAGTCGTAGCCGTGCTCGACCACGCGTACGTACCAGAGGGAGTCCCAGCGCTCGGCGAGCAGCACCCGGGCGTCCCGGCCCGCGAGGGACGACCAGAGGAAGAGGACCGCGAGACAGAGCGCGCGGACGCCGATGTAGAGGAGGAGCGCGGGGCGGGCGCGCCGGAGCGCCTCCTGAGCGGACGACGGCATGCCGGATCCTTCTCGTACGGGTCTACGGGTCCGGCAGTGACCGGGGCGCGGGCGGGAGAGGTGGGACTCAAGCCTACCGGCCGCTCCCCGGCCGCTTCCCGGCCGCCGTGGGGTCCCGCCGGGTCAGGGCCGTGGCCTGAGCCGGACCGGCAGCTCGCCGACGCTGTTGCCGACGAAGCTGGCGTGCCGGGGCAGCTCGGCCTCCGGGACCGCGAGATCCAGTTCGGGGAAGCGGGTGAAGAGGCCCGCCAGGGCGATCTCCGCCTCCATCCGGGCCAGCGGCGCGCCCAGGCAGTAGTGCGCGCCGTGCCCCAGCGACAGATGGCGGGGGCCGTCGGCGCGGGTGACGTCGAAGCGGTCGGCGTCGGGGCCGTGGGCGGCCCGGTCGCGGCCGGCCGCCGAGTACCCGGCGAGGACGGGGGTGCCCCGGGGGATCACCGTGCCGTCGACGGTGATGTCCTCGGTGGGGTAGCGGAAGGGGAAGTAGCTGACCGGGCTGTCCCAGCGCAGCGTCTCCTCGACGACATCGGCCCAGCTCGCCCGCCCGGAGCGGACGGCGGCGAGCTGCTCGCGGTCGGCGCAGAGCGCCCGTACCGCGTTGCCGATCAGATTCAGGGTGGTCTCGTGCCCGGCGACGATCGTCAGCAGCAGGGTGCCGATCAGCTCCCGCTGGCTCAGCCGGTCGCCGTCCTCCTCGCGGGCGGCGATCAGCGCGCTGGTCAGATCGTCGCCGGGGTGCTCGGCGCGGTCCGCCGCGATCGCGCTCAGCAGCGCCACCAGCTCCTGGTTGGCGGCGATCGCCTCCTTGGGCGCTATGACGGTGCTGACTACCTGGTTGGAGAGATGGTGCAGCCGTTCCTGATGGGCGTCGGCCACCCCGAGGAGGGCGCAGATCACGCTCAGCGGCAGCGGCAGCGCGAAGTTCTCGCGGAGGTCGACCACGCCGTCCCCGGTGTCGGCCGCCGCCGCCGCGAGGCCGTCCAGCAGCCCGGCGGTGACCTTCTCGACGCCCGGGCGCAGGGCGGCCACCCGGCGGCCGGTGAAGGCCTTGGTCACCAGTGAGCGCAGTCTGCGGTGGTCGTCGCCGTCGGCGGTGGTCATCCCGGGGACGGTGGCGAAGGTGTGCAGCGGCCACCCCTTCGGTATCCGGCCCTCTTGCAGCGCGGTGAAGTGCCGGGGGTCCTTGGCGACCTCGGGCCGGGAGAGGAAGTCCTTGAGCGCCTCGTGGCCCAGCACCGCCATGCCCGGGACCTCGCCCGGCAGCACCACCTCGGTGACGGAGCGCCCGGCGGCGAGCAGCCGGGCGTTGGCGGCGTGCGGGCAGCCGCCGCCCGGGTCCATCCGGTGCGGCGGTGGAAGCGGTGGCGGCGCGGCGGCGGAAGCGGAAGCGGTGGTGCGGGAACTCTCCGGGGTCTGGCTCAACTCGGCTCTCCTGGCGGTGAGTCGTGACGGGAGACGGCTCCGGCCGGGCACTTCGCCGCCGTGAGCGGTTCCCCCGACACAAGGAGGTCCGGCCGGGCGGGCGGCGGCAGCTGGGGCCGGGTGAAGCGCACCGGCAGCGCGGCGAGCCCCTTGCTCCAGGGCGATTTGACCCAGGACAGCTCGGACTCGGGCACCGCCAGCTCCAGATCGGGCAGCCGGTGGCGGATGGTGTCCACGGCGGTACGGGTGATCAGCCGGGCCGGGTCCTGCGCCGGGCAGGCGTGCGGACCCGCGCCGAAGGCCAGATGCGAACGGTTGCCGATCACCGGGGTGCCGTCCTCGGGCAGTACGGCGGGATCCTGGTTGGCCCCGGCGAGCCCCAGCAGCAGCATGTCCCCGGTGTGGACGCGCTGGCCGCCGAAGTCCAGGTCCCGGGTGGCGTAGCGGGCCGGGAAGTTCTGGGTCGGCGGATGCCGCCAGAGCACCAGGTCGAGCGCGTCGTCCACGCTGAGATGGCCGACCGTGAGCGAGGAGCGGAACGCCGGGTCGCAGAGGAGGATCCGCAGCGTGGTGGAGATCCAGTTGACGGTGGTCTGCTGTCCGGCGACGAACATCACCACCAGGTTGTGCAGCACCTCCTCGTCGGTGAGCGCGGCCGGGTGCCGCAGCAGCGCCGAGGTGACATCGTCGCCGGGCCGCTGCCGCTTGTGCTGGATCAGGGTCTGGAGGATCGCGTTCATCCGCCGGCTGGCGTTGACCGAGTCGGCGTTGGCGACGACCATGCCGGTGATCGCCTGCGCCAGGAGCTGTCCGGTGGGCTCGTCGAGACCGAGCAGCCCGATGATCACCCGTACCGGGAGCTTCCGGGCGTACTCCGGGACGAGGTCGGCCTCGCGGCGGTCGGCGAAGGAGGCGATCAGCTCCTCGGCGGCGGCCCGTACGGTACGGCGGAGCTGATGGCCGTTGATCTCGTCGAGGGCCTCGGAGACCGCCGTGCGCATCCGCCGGTGCTGCTGTCCGTCGGCGAAGAGGAGCGCCGGACGCCAGCCGATGATCGGCATGATCGGGGAGTCGGGCGGCACCCGGCCCTCGCGCAGCAGGCTCCAGCGGCGCGGGTCGTGGGAGAAGTCCTGCTCGTCGCGGGTGAGCCGGAGCAGCTCGCGGTGGCCGATCACCAGCCAGGCCCCGACGCCCGGGGCGATGGTGACGGGGGCCACCGGGCCGTGCGCCCGCCGCAGCCGCTCGTAGAGCGCGGGCATGGCGTCGCCGTCGAGGTCCGGCCCGTAGAGCGCGGTCGGGGCCAGCCGGTGGCCGCCGCCGTTCGGCGCGGTGTGCGGGGGCCCGTTCACAGGGACTCCGTCGCCGTGGAGCCGGCCGGTGCGGGCGCGGGAGCGACGGCCGGGGCGGATGCCGGAGCCGGGGCGGGCGGGGGCACGAGGCCGTGCGCCTCCGGGGGAGCGGTGTCGATCAGATGGCCGAGCAGGGCGATCAGCACCTGCACCGAGGAGCGCAGATTCCGTGCGTCACAGGCCACCAGCGGGGTGTCCGGCAGCAGATCGAGCGCCGCCCGCAACTCGTGCTCGGTGTACTGGGGGCTGCCGGGGAAGACATTGACCGCGACGGCGAACGGCAGCCCGAGATCCTCCAGATTGCCCAGCGCGTCGAAGGACGCGGCCAGATCGCGGGTGTCGACCAGCGCCAGCGCCCCGAGCGAGCCCTTGGCCAGATCGCGCCAGGCGGGCAGGAACCGCTGCTGGCCGGGGGTGCCGAAGAGATAGAGCACCAGCGCGCCGTCGATGGTGATCCGGCCGAAGTCCAGCGCCACGGTGGTGGTGGTCTTGCCCGGGGTGAGCACCGTGTCCACCCCGGCCCCCGCCTGCGTCATCATCGCCTCGGTGGACAGCGGTTTGATCTCCGAGACGGTGCCTATGAGGGTCGTCTTGCCGACCCCGAGCGGGCCGACCACCAGGATCTTCGCCGCGCCCACGACTCCGGCGCTCACATACTTCCCCGGCTGGGTGCCGGGGCCGGGGGTGTCCCGGGTCCGCCCCGTGTGCGGGCCCGGTTGTCCCGACGCCCGGTCCGGGTCGTCAGAGACGGCTTTCGAGGCCATGGAGGACCTTTCTGAGCATGGTCACATCGGTGTGTTCGGCCGGGGGAATGGGCGGACGGATCACGATCAGCCCCCAGGCGACGAGGTCGGAGAGCAGCACCTGGACGACCGAGGGGGGCTGGCCGAGATGCGCCGCCACCTCGGCTACCGACAACAGGCCCTGACAGTGGGTCAGGATCTTGTGATGTTCCGGCTGGAGGGACGGCGGGAACGCCGCGTCGGTCGCCATCACCAGGGTCTCCCAGGCCAGCGGCTCGCCGCCGGTGTCCGAGCGCCCTCTGGTGATCACATACGGGCGTACCGCCGAAGGCGTCCGATCCTCCGGACGGTCCGTCATGAGGAGTCGGTCACCGGATCCCTCGGCTGACTGCTCAGATGCGCGCCGATCTTCGCCACCAGCAGTTGCATCTGCTGCGCCACCAGCCCCACATCGGCCTCGGTGTCGGTGGCGACGCCCAGGTGCGCGCCGATTCCGGCGTGGGTGAAGAGGACGAAGCCGTGCTCGGACTCCAGCATGAGCTGCCGTACGCCCGCGCCCCGGCCGAAGAGCAGCGCGGCGGTGGAGCGGCCGGTCATGGTCATGGCGGCGCAGGCGGCGGAGAGCGCCTCGGCCTCGGCCACGCTGAGCGAGGAGACCGGCCCGGTGAGCCGCTCGGCGGAGGCGTGGCCGAGCCGCAGCCCGTCCTCGGAGACCACCACGGCGTGCCGGACGCCGGGGATCTCGGTCAGGGGGCGGAGCATCCAGCCCAGGTCGGGGAGTCTGGTGATGGTCCCGGTCACGGCCGGCCTCCATGGTGCGCATCGGTGTGGTCGGTGTGGGGTACGCGGTCGGGGTCGGGGGTGTCGTGGGCCACGGCCGCCCGGCCGCGCCGGGAGCCGGACACCACACTGGCGACCGAGGCCCGCGCGGCCTCCGGCGTCCAGGCGGGCCGGTCGGCGGGGAGCTGCGGCGCGGCGGGCGGCTGGGGTGTCAGCGCCGTCTGGGCGGCGGCCTCCACGGCCGCCCCCCGGCGGCTGCGCCTGCGGGGGAGCGCGCCGGGCGCGGCCCCGCCCGGCGGCCGGGCCGGATGGTGCTGGGCCGCGCCCTGCCGGTCGGCGGCCCCGGTCTCCGCCTCCTGGCGCTGGTCGTGCTTCTGGTCGTGCTTCTGGTTCCGGTCCTGGTTCCGGTCCTGGTCCTGGTCCGCCAGGGAGTGCTGGGGCGCGTCGGAGTAGGCCTCGGGCGGCGCGGGCGTGCCCCGGTACCCCTCGGCGTACGCCCCCGGGTCCCGGCCGCCGCCGCCGTCCCGGCGTCCGCCGGAGACGGTGACCGGGGTGTCCCGGCGCGCCCCGTCCCGGCCCCGGGCGGGACCCTGAGCGGGACCCTGGGCGGTGCCGGACCGGTCGGCCGTCAGCCGGTGCGCGCCGGAGCCGGAGCCGGCGTCCTCGTACGCGTACCCCGGTCCGTCCCCGCCGGGCGCGGCGCGCTTGCGGGCGGCGCGCCCGGGCAGCTCGCTCCGCCGCCGGCCGGAGCCGGAGAAGTGCGAGAGCGGCTCGGTGAGCAGCCGGTACGGGACGAAGGCGACCGCCCGGGTGCCGCCGTAGGCCGAGGTGCCGGTCAGCTCGACGCTGAAGCCCAGCTCCCGGGTCCAGCGGCCGACGCAGGCGAGCCCGAGGCGGGGCACCGCGCCCAGCTCGGCCAGGTCGAGTTCGTCGCGCAGCCGGGCGGTCGACTGGCGCAGCACATCGGCGGGCATGCCCAGGCCCGCGTCGTCGATCTCCACCACCGCGCCCGCGCCCACCTCGCGCACGGTCACCACGACCTGGGTGCGCGAGGGGGAGAAGACGGTCGCGTTCTCCAGGAGTTCGGCGATGGCGTGCATCAGCCCCTCGACGACGGGCGGCACCGCGTACAGCGTCTGCCCGCCGTGCACCTCGATCCGGTTGAACTCCACGATCCGCGACTGGGCGCCCCGGACGCAGTCGTAGAGCGAGACGGGCTGGGTCTCCCGCCGGGCGGGCCAGATCCCGCACATCACCAGCAGGGTCTGCGCCTTGCGGGTCATCTGCGCGGCGGCGTGGTCGGCCTTCATCACCTCGGCCATCAGCCGGGGGTCCTCGATGGTCCGCTCCACCCGGTCCAGCACCTGCTGCTGGACGGTGGCCATGGCGTGCATATTGCGGGCGACGGACTCGAAGGCCGCCTGCACGGAGTCGCGCAGCACCCGCTCCCTGCGCACCGCCTCGTCCGAGCCGAGCGCCGTCACGACCGTCTCCAGCGCCCGGGCGAACTCGTCGCCGGTGTCGGCGGCCGGCGCGAGCGGGCCGGGCGCGGAGTCCAGTCGTTTCCCCGCGCGCCGCAGTTCGGCGATCGCGGGCAGCCGCACGGTGGCCAGCCGGGTCACCTCGGCGGCCCGGGCGCGGGCCGTGCGGCGGTCCCGGGCGCTGCGGGCGCGCTCGGCCCGCAGCTGCCGGGCGAGGGTCACCGCCCAGCCGAGCGCCAGCACGGCGCTGGCGGCGCAGGCCCAGGCGAGGATCTGCCGGAGCCCCACCCGGGTGTACTGGTCGGTGAGCGCCGTCGCTCCGGCGACGGCGGCCAGGGCCGCCGCCGGCCACCAGGGGGAGGGGCCTCTGTCGCCCGGTTCGGCTCCGGCACCCCTTCCGTTCACCACGAGGGCCCCGACCCGCCGGGTCGAGGGGGCCTGCTCGACCTGGGGTCCGAGGGGACCACGACGTAGACCACGACCACGAAGACCGAGCCTTTCACGAGGACTTGCGGAACAGCCGAGCCCCTCGGGGCACGGGCGCGGGACACGGAATCGGGAGTCGCGCCGCACTCCCGGGGGGAAAGGGAGAGCAGTCCGAATCCTACGATCAACGGACCTCGTTCGAATGTGGGATGGCCAAGTCGCCTGAGATTGTGCTGTCTTCCCCGGCCGTTCCTGCTGATTCCCCATCCGTCACTTCTGCACCATCAGCACCACAGGCCTCAGAACCTCCATGAATTCGCCACAAGTTGGCCGGGGTTCCCTACCCTGGAGGGGTACGGACCGGTACCGTCGCCAGCGGGGAAACCGGGAATGCCGGGCAATTGGGCAGGGCCCGGAGCGGACCGGGGCGGGGCGGGGCGGGGTCGGGGGTTCACAGTGAGCGGCGTGCACGCCGGCGACGGCCGGCTCCGGGGCGGAGTGCGGGTCGAGGTGGTCGCACCCGCCGCGCTGACCGACCGGGACCTCACCGCCTGGCGGCTGCTGCGCGCCCGCTCCGGCGCACCCGCCAGCCCCTTCATGGAACCCGAGTTCACCCGCGCCATGGGCCGGGTCAGCCCCGCCGCCCGGGTCGCGGTGCTCCGCCGGGGCGAGGAGCCCGTCGGCTACTTCCCCCACGAGCGCGGCCCGCTCGGCCGGGGCCGGGCCATCGGCATCGGCGTCTCCGACTGCCAGGGCGCGATCCTCGCCCCCGGCCTCGGCATCACCGCGCGCGAGCTGCTCACCGCCTCCTCGCTGACGACCTGGCGGTTCGACCACCTCGAAGCGGGCCAGGACCTCTTCGCCCCCGCCGCCGCCGAGAGCTTCGACTCCCCGGTGCTCGACCTCCGCGAGGGGTACGAGGCCTACGAGCGGGCCCTGCGCGCCTCCTCGCCCGCCTTTCTGCGCACCACCCGCGCCAAGGAGCGCCGGCTCGAAAGGCAGCGCGGCGAGGTCCGCTTCGTCCACGACGAGCGCGACCCCGCCGCCCTGCGCACCCTCATGGAGTGGAAGTCCGCCCAGTACCGCCGCACCGGCCGGGGCGACCGCTTCGCCAAGGGATGGATCAACGAGCTGGCCCGGCTGCTGCACGGCAGCACCGCCCCCGGCTGCTCCGGCGTCCTCTCCGTGCTGTACGCGGCGGACCGCCCCGTCGCCGCCCACTTCGGGCTCCGCTCCCGCACCGTGCTCGCCTACTGGTTCCCGGCGTACGACCCGGAGTTCGCCCGCTACTCGCCCGGGCTGATCCTGCTGCTGCGGATGGCCCGGGCCTCGGCCGCCGCCGGTACGCACCTCCTCGACCTGGGCCGGGGCCCGGCCCGCTACAAGGAATCGCTCAGCACCGGACGGCTCACCGTCCAGGAGGGCTCCGCCACC
The DNA here is from genome assembly GCF_014651115.1 of Streptomyces inusitatus. Taxonomy (GTDB): domain Bacteria; phylum Actinomycetota; class Actinomycetes; order Streptomycetales; family Streptomycetaceae; genus Streptomyces; species Streptomyces amakusaensis. The sequence goes on from NZ_BMWG01000037.1 coordinate 17,356, forward strand.
CGGCCCGGCGTGGGGGCCGCGCTCCACTGGGCCGGCCGCGAACCCGCGCGCCGCGTCCACCGCTTCGTACGGGACCGGCCCAGGCTGGCCGGATACGCCCGGCGGACGCTGAACCACATCGGCAGACTGCGCGCCGGCTGACGGCGGGCGCCCCCCGGGCCCCGTCCCCCGGGCCCCGGCCGGGACCGGCCGCCCGTGTCGCTCACACACCCGAGGAACATCACATGGACAACCCACCGAAGCCGGGCCCCCTCCAGGTCGCCCAACTCGACCTGGACGGGCCCGAGGGCGCGGTCCTGGCCTTCGGCCCCGCCCCGGACGGCGGTGCGGAGATCGACGGCGGCGACGTCTACGCGCTGATACGGCTGCGGGGCCGCCCCGTCGCCACCCTCGTCTGCCGGATCCCGCCCGGCCGCCCCCCGGCGGACGCCGTGGCCGCCGAGGCCCGCGCCCTGCTCGCCCGCACCCCCGAAGCGGCCCCCGCCTCCGCCGTACCGCCGCCGCTCCCGCCCCGGACCTCCGTCGTCGTCGCCACCCGCGAACGCGCCGAACAGCTCGCCCGGGCGCTCGACTCGCTGCTCGCCCAGGACCACCCCGACTACGAGATCGTCGTCGTCGACAACGCGCCCACCACCACCGCCACCAGAGACCTGGTCGAGAAGGAGTACGACGGCCGCGTCCGCTACGCCCGCGAGGACGTCCCCGGCCTCGCCGTCGCCCACAACCGGGGCGTCGCGATCGCCGACGGCGAGATCCTCGCCTTCACCGACGACGACGTCATCGCCGACCCGCACTGGCTCACCGCGCTCACCGAACCCTTCACGGCCGACCCCGGCCTCGGCTGCGCCACCGGACTGATCCTGCCCGCGCGCCTCGGCACCCCCGCGCAGATTCTGCTGGAGAGCCACGGCGGCTTCGCCAAGGGCTTCACCCCCAAGACCTACGACCCGGCCGCCCCGCCCGCCGACGAACCCCTCTTCCCCTTCACCGCCGGCAGCTTCGGCTCCGGCGCGAACATGGCCTTCCGCGCCCGCGCCCTGCGCGACGCGGGCGGCTTTGACCCCGCCACCGGCACCGGCACCCCGGCCCGGGGCGGCGACGACCTCTACGCCTTCGTCAGCGTCCTCGCCGCCGGACACCGCCTCCGCTACACCCCCGAGGCGCTCGTCTGGCACCACCACCGCGAGAGCTGGCGGGACCTGGAGAACCAGGCGTACGGATACGGCGCCGGGCTCACCGCGTACCTCACCGCACTGCTGGTCCGCCACCCCGCGCTCCTCCCCGCGCTGCTGCGGAAGCTTCCGCGCGGCCTCGCCCACGCCCGGACCATCACGGCCCACCGCGACCCCGGCGCGGCGGCCGTCCCCGGAGCGCACGGAGCACAGGACTACCCCTGGCCGCGCCGCCTCTCCCGGCTGGAGCGCCGTGGCATGCTGGCCGGTCCGCTGGGGTACGCGAAAGCCCGCCGCCGGGTCCGGGGCATCAGACCGCCGTGGCACGGCCGTACCGAGTAAGAGGCCTCAGACATGAGTGACGGCAGAGGGGCGGCGACGCCCCGGATCCCCGTACTGCTCTACCACGCCGTCATGGACGATCCGCCGGAGTGGATCGCCGAGTTCACCGTCTCGCCCGGGCAGTTCACGGCGCAGCTCGACGCGGTGGCGGCAGCCGGGCGCACACCCGTGACGATCAGCGCGCTGGTCGCCGCCCTCCGGCACGGCGCGGAGCTGCCCGAGCGGCCGGTGGTGATCACCTTCGACGACGGCTTCGCCGATCTGCCGTGCTTCACCGCCGAGGCCCTCGCGGAGCGCTCGATGCCCGCGACGGCCTATCTGACCACCGGGGCCATCACCCCGGGCGGGCGCAGTCTGCTGCCCCCCGCGCCGATGATGACGCTCTCCCAGGTCCCGCTGCTGGAGCAGTACGGCATGGAGATCGGCGCCCACACGGTGACCCACGCCCAGCTCGACACCCTCCCGGCCGCCGCGCTCCGCCGCGAGCTGCGCGAGCCCAAGGAGGTGCTGGAGCAGCTCCTTGGGCATGAGGTGGCGCATCTGGCCTACCCCCACGGCTACCACAGCCGGGGGGTGCGCCGGGCCGCGCTGCGCGAGGGGTACGCCTCCGCCGCAGCGGTCCGGCACGCCCTCAGCTCGCGGCGGGACGAGGCGTACCGCATCTCGCGGCTGATCCTCCGCCGTACGCACACGGTCGCGGACATCGAGGAGTGGATGGCGGGGCGCGGGGCCCCCACGGCCCCGCTCCCCACCTCGCCCGCCACCGTCGGCTGGCGGTTCTACCGGCGCGCCCGCGCGGCGGTGAAGGGCGATGTCTTCGCGGGCTGACCGCTGACCGGCCGACCGGCCGCCCGCCCGCCGGGGTCAGCGGTGGGGCTGGCGGAAGTGGGGGTCGGCGGCGGCGGTGCCCAGCGCGCGCCAGGAGGAGTCGCGGGCCAGCGAGAGATCGCAGCCCGGCCCGGGGTCGCGCCAGTTCCACTGGAGCGCGGCCCCCACCCCCTCCAGGGACTTCACCACCCGGGGCACCTCCCGGTACCACTGGGCCTGCGCCCCGGGCTTCGACGGATCGTCGGCGGTGCCGAACTCCGGCAGCATCATCGGCTTGGTGTCCGAGATGTTCTTCCGGAGCCAGTCGTGCGGCCCGCGCTGGGTCTGTTCAAAGCTCTGCCACTCCGCGTCGTGGCAGCGGAAGTAGTTGTACTGGTTGTAGCCGATCCAGTCGACGTACTCGTCGCCCGGGTACAGCGCGCGGAACAGCTTCTGGTTGCCCGGGTAGCCGGTGACGTTCCAGACCCAGATCGCGTTGGCGGCCCCCAGCTCGCGGAAGCGGTCGTGGATGTGCCGGTGGGCGGCGACGAAGTCGGCCGGGGCGCCGTCCTCGGGGATCCGGGTGTCCATCTCCAGGTCGAAGGAGAGGAAGACCGGCCTGCCGTACTCCCTGATCCGTTTCGCCTGGACGTCGACGACGGCCTTGTCGAGCTTCCCCGCCGCGATCTCCTTCCAGCGCGGCTGCCGGTCCTCGCCGCCGCCCCACCACTTGCTCTCCCAGGACAGCAGCAGCATCCGGTCCTCGCCGACCCGCCGCTCCTGCTCGGTCAGCAGGGTGCCCTCCAGACCGTCCCCGCCCCTGGACATGTCGTGATACGTGTAGACGATGTCCAGCCTGCGGCCGAGACGCTGCTCGTACGCGAGGACCTTCTCCTCCAGGTCGGGCTTGTCGTGCCGGACGTACGCGCCGAACCAGGCCCCGCACGGCGGCACCAGAAGCTCGTTCGGCGCGCACCGGGGGTCGGCGGACGGGCCGTCGTCGCCGGTGAACTGCGGTACGGCGAGAACGGCGGCGAGCAGCGCCCCGGCGACGGCGGCGGGCAGCGCCCACGGCCTGCGTCGGCGGCGCGGGGACTCGGGCATCGTGATCAGCCTTTCCGTGGCCGGGGGGCACAGGCGGCGGCCGTGGTGAGGAGCGTGAGCGCGATCAGTACGCGCGGGCCGCTGAAGGCCTGGGCGGCGATCAGCGCGGTGGCGCAGACGACGGCCGCGCTCAGACTCAGACCCACGGCCAGGACCAGCCGCTCGATCCGGTCGGAGTCCCGCTCGAAGCCCTCGTCCCAGCTCTCGGCCGGGCCGAGGGCGCGGTGCCCGCCCAGCGCGGGGCCGCAGAACGCCAGCAGGGCGGCCCCGGGGCCGAGCAGCAGGAAGAGCGCGACCGGTGCCACCCGTATCGCCGATCCGGCGGGCAGCGCGGTGGCGGCGAGCGCCAGCCAGCCCGCGAGGGCCGGGAGCGCGCGGAGGGCGAGTGTCATGGGGTCTCCTTCCCAGGGGCTTCGGCGGTCGGCGACTTGAGCCGGAAGACCGCTCCGGCGCTGTTGCGGCCGACCTCCTCGAAGAGCGGCGAGGACGCCACCGAGCGCTCGATGCGCCGCAGCTCCTCGCCGGTGAGCATGCCGTTCATCTCGGAGTTGGCGATCTGTCCCCGGGTGAGCAGCAGATACCCGCGCGCGGGAGCCGTCACCCCGCTCATGTCCCGGGCCAGGGTGCCCGCCGGGTCCTTGAGGATCTTGTCGACGTGCTCCTTGGCGTCGTCCAGGAACCAGTAGTGGCCGACGTCCCAGTACGAGGCGTACGCGAGCGGGTAGTTGCGGTGGGCGGCGACCACCAGCGAGCCCTTGGGGGCCTGCTCGAACACCCCCCGCACCAGGGAGACCTCCTCCGGCGGGAAGTAACTCAGCCGGTCCTTGCCCGCGTAGCTCGGCACGAACAGCGCGGTCAGCGTCAGCAGCACCACCGGCGGGGCCACCGCGTACCACACCCCCGTCGCCGGGCGCGGGGCTCCGGAGCCGTCCGGCTCGGCGGCCAGCGGCCGGGCCGGGGGCAGCAGCGCGGCGGCGGCGAAGAAGCAGAGCGCGGGCAGCATGAACATCAGCACCCGGAAGATCATTTCGCTGCCGTAGTCATTGGCGACCGCCATCAGCAGCGGCACCCCGGCCAGCAGCAGCAGCGGTCTGGCGCGGTGGCGCAGCAGCTTCCCGCCGCGCAGTACGCCCACGGCGGCCAGCAGCACCACCCCGGCGGAGAGCAGCCGCGCGGTCCAGGAGACCACCAGCGCCCCGGTGCCGGTGGGGGTCGCCCCGTACCCGGTCTCCAGATTGTCGGCCACCTTCCCGAAGGAGCTGATCATGTCGGGCACCGCCTCCCGGAGGAACGGCAGCGACGCGGTCAGATTCCAGGCGAGGAAGACCACGATCAGCGCGAGCAGCAGGGTCCAGTCCCGGTAGCGCCGCATCAGCGCGAGCGCGGCCAGCCCCACCGCCAGCATCACCGGGGTGAGCTGGTGCGCGATGACGATGGCGGCGATCAGCGGTACGAGCAGGGCGAACCACACCAGCTGCCGGGAGCGGCGGCCGGGCGCGGGGCGCTCGGCCCGGCGCAGCGCGACGGCGACGACGCCCAGATAGAGCGCGAAGGCGAGCGACTGGGGCGAGAAGTAGTCCTGGCCGACCCAGTTGGCGACGTAGAACAGCCAGACGGCGGTCCAGATCAGCCTGCGGTCCTGGGTGAAGGTCCGGTAGATCAGCAGCAGCGGCGCGAGCAGCAGCAGCGAGGAGATCAGCGGCCACCAGGCCATGAAGGCCAGCGCGTTCTCCGCCCCGGTGAGCCGTACCAGCGCGGCCTGCGCCGCGAAGAAGCCGGGCCACTGGTCGTACACCGCCATGTCGCCCAGCTCTTCACCGCGCTGGAGCCGGCCGGCGGTCAGCAGATGCTCGATCACCGCGTCGTGCTTCCACGCCCACGCGTAGAGCGGGGTGGGGTAGACCGCCGCCTGGGTGGCGCGCTCCATCACCAGCAGGACCAGGGTGTACGCGAGCGGCCACCGGTTGCCGCGCGCGGGATCCCGGACACAGAACCAGAAGCCGGCGGTCAGCACCGCCAGACCGGCCCAGAAGACGGCGGGGAGTTCGGCGAGCAGTCCGTAGTCGCTCAGCTCGGAGACGTCCGTGAGCGACACCGCGACCGCCCACAGCACCAGCGCGACCACCGGCGGGGCCGCGAGCGGCACGAGGCTCCGGAGGCGGGCCCGGTCGGTGAACCGGGCGAACCCGGTGGATCCGGTGGGGGCGGCCGGGGGCCGGGGGTCAGGGGCAGGCTTCTCCCCGGTGGGTCCGGGTCGCCCGGAATCGGTGGCCGGCTGTTGCACGCTTCACCTCAGATGGCTCAGTTCCTCGACGGCGCGGTCCGCGCCCCGCGTATCCGGACGAAGGCCGCCGCGCAGCCGAGGGCCAGTGCCAGCGGCAGCGCGACCGGGGCCAGCGGGCGCTGGAGCGCCCAGCCGCAGACGGTGAGCAGCCAGAGCACGCCCCACCGGGCGGCGACCGGAAGCCTGGTGCCGCGTGCGATCGCCAACACCGCGAGCAGGGCGAGCAGCTGACAGAGCGTCGGCAGCCAGCGCAGCAGCGGTTCCGGGCCCGCCAGACCCCCGGCAGCCGCCAGGAACCCCGCGGGCCCCTCGTACCACGCGCCGTCCACCGGCTCCGGTTCCCAGCCGAGCGCCGCCGGGGCGGTGTGCAGCGAGACGAAGGTGACCAGCAGCAGCGCGCCCAGCAGCGCGGGGCGCGGGCGCAGCAGCGACAGGGCGGCGCTCTGGATCACGATCAGCAGCACCCCCGCCGTGACGGTGACCGGCGGCAGCGCCCGGAGCAGTTCCGCGCCCGAGAGCTCGTGGAGCGCGATGTCGGGCACGCTCAGCAGTGGCCCCCAGAACAGCGCGGCGGCCAGGGCGAGCAGCAGCCACAGCACCGGCGCGATCCGGCTCTCGGAGGCGGCGGGACCGGCCCGCTCGCCCTGGTCCGGTCCGCCGGCCGGGAGATACACCGGGATGCCGAGGGCGGGGGTGGTGTCCTCGTGCGCGCCGCGCAGATACGCGGCCCGCCGCGCCCAGTCCGCCCCGTACTGCCGGGCGTACTCCTCGGCGGCCTCCCGCCGTTCGGCGGCCTTGCGCGCCCAGGTGGTGCCGTACTCGATCCGCTCGCCCCGCCACCGCCCCCGCCACCGGCGCAGCAGCGCGGCCGGCCGGGAGGGGCCGGGCTCACGGCCGGAGAGGGCGGCGCGCAGACCGGGCGCGGAGACCAGCGCCATCAGGGTCATCGACCCCAGCATCGCCCAGCCCGCGCCCGCGATCCCGGTCGGTCCGAGCAGGAGCGCGGCGCTGCCCAGCACCAGGGCGCACATCGCGCTCTGGAGCGCGGCGAGCATCCCCGTACGCCCCTGGACGCGCAGCACCCCGATGTACAGCTCGACGACCACGCGCGGCAGCGCGGCGGCGGCCAGCAGCCGCAGCACGGTGGTGCCGTTCTCGGCGTACGCGGCTCCGAAGGGCGCGAGGATCTGCGGCGCGAAGACCACCAGCACCAGCACCACCGGCACCAGCAGCACGGCCATCCGGCGCAGTGCTCCGCGCACCCCGGCGGCCAGGGTCTCGGGGCTGTGGGAGGCGTGGGCGGTGAGGGAGGAGGCCATGTTGATGGCCATGAACTCCATCGTGCCGCCGACGGTGTAGGCGATGTAGAAGAAGCCGTTGTCGGCCGCGTCGAAGCGGACGGCGATCATCACCGGCAGCAGGTTGATCATCGCCAGGGAGAAGAGCGCACCGGCCGAGTCCCCGGCGAGGAAGCGGCCGATCTCCCTCGTCGAGGGCGGTTCGCGGTCGCGGTCGGCGGCGCTCTGGCCGGGGATGAGCCTGCGGAAGATCAGCCAGGCCAGCGGCAGCACCGACAGGGCCATCGCGGCGGCCCAGGAGACGAAGATGCCGAGCACCGGCAGGGCCGTCGCGAACGCGGCGAGCATCAGCAGCTTGCCGAGGGAGAAGACGGCGTTGCCGACCGGCACCCAGACGGCCTTGCGCAGCCCGGTCAGCACCCCGTCCTGGAGGGTCAGCAGCGCCCAGCCGACACAGGCCGCGATGAAGAAGAGCCCCGGCCCGAGGCCGTCGAGGGGCTCGTAGGAGGAGCCCCAGAGATCGAGGGTGAGGAGGAAGACGACGGAGGCCAGCGTGACCACCAGCGAACTGGCCAGATAGGTGCGCCACACCAGCGGGCCGGTGGCGCGCCCGGCCCGGGGGACGTAGCGCACGACCGCGCCGATCATCGTGGTCGCGGTGATCGAGGCGAGCAGCCGCATGGCGGCGATGGCGGCGGAGCCCTCGCCGACGGCCTCCTTTGAGTAGTAGCGGGCGGCGACCAGCCAGAAGCCGAGGCCGAGCGCGGCGGAGACGCCGGTGGAGAGCATCAGGGCATAGGCGTTGCGGAACATGGAGTCGCCGCCGCTCTCCTCCTCGGGGAGGGCGGCGGGCTCGGTGCCGGTGCCGGTGCCGGTTTCGGTGCTCGGTCGCTCGGATTCGGACGGCTCGGGCTGCTCGAACGGCTCCGACGGCTCGCGCAGCCGGATCAGCTCAGCCACCGGTGACCCGGGTGTTCTGGTGCGCGGACGCCCTCGCGGGCGCCCGACGGCATGACGGTACGGACACACGTTCTCTGCCCACGCGCCGGCGCACCAGCTCTTCCCTCGCTGTGCGCGCGGCCGGGCAGCCCTCCCCACGAGCCATTTTCTCCCCCCAACGGGCCCCCGCTCAATGTGAACCAGTCGCTCCGGCCCGTCAATTACGCGGAAGGGCCCCTTCCTTGGCGGAAAGGGCCCGGTCCCGGCGGGTGCGGCGGGAGGTTCGACGGGGGGTCGGTCACTCGGCCGGGGTGAGGCCTTTCCGCAGCTTGATCAGGGTGCGGGAGAGCAGCCGGGACACCTGCATCTGAGAGATGCCCAGCTCTTCGCCGATGTCCGACTGCGTCATGCCGGCCACGAAACGGAGGGAGAGAATTTTACGGTCCCGTGGTGCGAGGCTTGCGATCAAGGGCTTGAGGGAGACGATGTTCTCGATGCCCTCGAGTCCGTCGTCCTCGTATCCGATGCGGTCCGCGAGGGTGGCGTCCGCGCCCTCGCCCTCCTCGCCCCGGGTGCGCGCGTCGAGCGAGCCCGCGGTGTAGGCGTTGCTCGCGACCATGCCCTCGACCACCTCGTCCTCGCCGATGCCCAGATGGACGGCGAGTTCGGCGACGGTGGGAGAGCGGTCGAGCTCCTGGGCGAGGTCGTCGGTGGCGCGCGCCAGTTCCAGGCGCAGCTCCTGGAGTCTGCGGGGGACCCGGACCGACCAGCTCGTGTCCCGGAAGAAGCGCTTGATCTCGCCGATCACGGTCGGCATCGCGAAGGTGGGGAACTCCACGCCCCGGCTGAGGTCGAAGCGGTCGATCGCCTTGATCAGGCCGATGGTGCCGACCTGGATGATGTCCTCCATCGGCTCGCTCCGGCCGCGGAAGCGGGCGGCGGCGAACTTGACCAGCGCGAGGTTCAGTTCCACCAGGGTGTTGCGGACGTACGCGTGCTCGTGGGTGCCCTCTTCGAGGTGTTCGAGGCGCGCGAAGAGGGTCTTCGAGAGCGCTCTCGCGTTCAGCGCTCCGGGCTCCCGGTCCGGGCTCCCGTCCGGGACGGCGCTCTCGTCGGGGACGGCGCTCTCGTCAGGAACGGTGCTCTCGTCCGGGGCGGCGTTTGCCGTGTGGTCCTGCGGGTAGCGGTGTCGGGACGCGTCGGTGGCGGGTACGGGGGCCGGCCGTGGTGACATGGGTCTCCTCCATCGTTCTCGGCACATGGCTGCCGATGCCGTGCATGCGCTGCGGTGAGCGGCGCCTCCAAGCCGGTCGTGTGGTGGACGGGTTTTTCCGTGCCCTACCAGCCCTACCTGTTTTCGACGGCCCGTTGCAAGTGGCAATTGCCCGATATGAGCGCTTCCTGAGGGGGGTTCCACTGGCCTGCCCGCACCCGGAAGGCGTAATGTCGGCGGAAGTCGCGGTGAGAGCCACTGGGTGAACCACTGGGTGAGCCACCCCGGGTCCGCCGCGTCGGACAGGTCACAGCAGAGGCATGAAACGGCGAAGAGGAACGGGCATGGACCGCGGGACGGCCGGCAGCGCGAATCGTGGCCGGCTTCAGGTCGGGGTTCGGACCGAGGGCCTGAGTGAAGTCGTGAAACCGTCGGGTGAACTCGATCACCATACGGCCGCGTTGCTGAGCGAGCCCCTCGACGAGGCGCTCGCGCAGGGGCGCTCCCGGCTGGTGGTGGACTGTTCGGAGCTGGAGTTCTGCGACTCGACCGGACTGAACGTACTCCTCGGCGCCCGGCTCAAGGCCGAGGCCGCCGGGGGAGGCGTCCACTTGGCCGGGTTGCTGCCCGTGGTGGCACGGGTGCTGGAGATCACCGGGGCGGAGGCGGTCTTCACCGTCCACCGCTCCGTGGAAGAGGCCCTGTCCGTCTGACACGGACGTGACGGAGGTCTCAGGGGCGGCCGGGGGGATTCCGCCGAGGGCGTGTGACGGGTGTCGTCGTCACGTGTCAGGGCAGGAGAACCCCGCGAGCCCGCGCGGAGGGCCGGGTGTCCGGTACTCCGCACGCAAGAGCGGTGAACGCGGGAAGCGGCGGTGACGCCGGTATCCATCACGACTGGTGAATCGGTGAGGTGAAGCGCTGATGAGCACCACCCGGCCGCAGCCGGGCGAACTCGGCCCCGAGCCGAATGGCGTACTCGGGGGCCTTCCCCCCGCCACGCCCGGGGGGCCGGTGCGCAGCCTCGCCCTGGGCAGCGCCAGCGGAATCGTCCCGCTCGCCCGTGACTTCACCCGCCAGGCGCTCTACGACTGGGGGTGGCTGCCCGCCGCCACCGCCGACCGCCGGGCCGCCGCCGAGGACGTACTGCTGGTCGTCTCCGAGCTGGTCACCAACGCCTGTCTGCACGCCGAGGGCCCGGACGAGCTGAAGGTCGGCTGCGACGGCGAGGTGCTGCGCCTGGAGGTCTCCGACCGGGGCGCGGGCCAGCCCGCGCCGCGCACTCCGCACCGTGCCGGACGCCCCGGGGGCCACGGGATGTTCATCGTCCAGCGGCTCTGCCTCGACTGGGGCGTCGTCAGGGTCCCCGGCGCGCCCGGCAAGACGGTCTGGGCGGAACTCGCCGCGCCCGGATAGCAGGGCCCCGCCCGCCGGGAGAGGAGCACGCCGAACCGGCGTGCTCTTTGTCTTCCCTCCGAGGGGTATCCGGCGTACCTTGAGCGCTCGATCTGATGAGCCGTCAGATGCGGGCGGCTTCCGGCTGAGGGGAACGCTGAGGTGGGACACCGGAGAGGGACGGCTCTCGCGCTCGCGGCGGCGCTGGCGGGCCCGGCGCCGCTGTTCGCCGCACCGGCCGCGCGGGCGGCCGTGGTGGACGTCGAGTACAAGTGCCAGACGCCGATCGGGGTGAAGACGGCGGTCTCGCCGATCGACATCGAGGCGGTCCGCAGCGGCGACTCCTACCGGCTGACGATGTCCTTCCAGAAGGGCGTCTCGTCCAGCCCGGTGGAGCTGGGCAAGGGCGCGATGACCCCCAGCGCACGCGTCGAACTGGGCGGCGCGGAATCGGGCGCGGTGGCGGTCTCCGGGCCCGCGAACACGGAGGCGATCCCGGCCGACACCCCCATCAGGATCAGCGATCTCTCGGGCACGTACACACCGAAGAAGAGCGGCGAGGTCACCTTCACCGCCGGGGTGCTCACCATCAAGGCGCTCGGTACGACGACCACCTGCACTCCGCGGAACGACCCCGGGCCCTCGCTGAGGCTGACGGTGACGGGCACGGGTACGGGATCCGACTCCGGCGGCACGGACTCAGGAGGGTCCGGCTCCGGGGGCTCCGGCTCCGGCGGCTCGGGAGCCGAGGAGGAGCTTCCCAGAACCGGCCCGCTCGACTCCGCCGCCGCGCTCGGCACCCTCGGCGGCACCGTGCTGCTCGCCGGAGCCGCCGGGGTGCTCTGGCTGACCCGGCGCGACGGCGGCCGGCGGACCGCGGACTGACGATGGACGAGGCGGACACGGAGCCGGGCCGCCGGACCCCCCGGCCCCCCGCACGGAGACGGCGCGCCCGCCCGCTCGCCCTGCTCCTCCTCCCGCTGCTCGCCGCGGCCCCCGCCGCACCGGCGACCGCGGCCGACGCCGGACCGGAGACCGCCCTCTCCCGGCAGCGCGCCGCCCCGGGCGAGGAGATCACCGTCAGCGGCGCCGGCTGGCGGCCGGGAGCCCTGCTGACGCTGCTCCTCTGCGGACAGAACATGATCGGCGGCACCAACAGCTGCGCCAACGCCGAGGGCCGTGCCGTCACCGCCGACGCCGGGGGCTCCTTCAGCCGGAAGCTGCCGGTGGCGAAACCCCCCGTACCCTGCCCCTGTGTCATCCACGCCGCGACCGTCACCGGCGACCGCGCCGCCCGGGACGCCCCCTTCGCCGTCGCGGGCCACCCCACCGCCCCGCTGCCCCGGCCCGCAGGCGGAAAGCTCGCCGTACTGACCGTCCCCCGGCTCGAAGGCGAATCCGGCATCCTCGTCCGCTTCGGCGCGCCCCCCTCCCGGCGGCTCGCCCTCACGGTCGGCAACCTCGGCACCGCCCCGGTGACCGACCCCGTCCTCCGCCTCGGCACGGCGCACGGCGTCTACGCGCCCGAGTGGCAGGAGCGCCGCTGGCGCGGCACCGTACAGCCCGGCGAGAAGGCCCGGCTCACCCTCCCCGTGGAGCTGCCCGCCGGGGCGTACGGCGACTACCGGATCTCCCTGCGGCACGGCGGCCGGACCCTGCTCACCCACCCCTGGGACGTGCCCCGCCCCTGGGGCGTCACCGCCTTCTGGATCCTGCTCGCCCTCGTCGTACCGGCGGCCCTCTTCCGCGCCGCGACGGCCGTCCTCGACCGGATCCGGCCCCGCTAGGGCCTGTCTGACGGATCTTGCTGGGCTCCCGGGCCCTGGCACCGCGCCTTGCCGCGTTGTCGTCGGTCGCCAATACACCACATTGGCTCCCTCCTCCGCCTTGCAATCCACGGCACCAGACCCCGCTCCCTGATCCAGCCTGATCCGTCAGACAGGCCCTAGACGCTGGGAGGCAATCGGGTACGGGAAAGGCCCGCCGCGCCGGTGGGGACCGGTGCGGCGGGCCTTGCCCTGGGGCGCTCAGGCGGGGGCGGGCGTCAGTGGACGCCGCCCATGAGGGCCTTGACCTTCCGCCGCCACATGAAGATGGCGACACCCGCGAGCGCGGCGATCACGCCCTGGCTGGCGAACCAGCCCTGGGTGTCCGTCGGCGCTCCGAGCAGCTGGAGCAGCGCGATCACCGAGTTGCCCGCGGTCAGCGCGAGGAACCAGACGCCCATCATCTGCGCGGCGTACTTCTGCGGGGCCAGCTTGGTCGTCAGCGACAGCCCGACCGGGGAGAGGCACAGCTCGCCGACGGTCTGCATGAAGTAGACCGAGACCAGCCACATCGGGGAGACCTTGGCGTCGCCGGCCGCGAGGCCCTGCGCCACCATCATCACGCCGAAGGAGCCGCCGACCAGCACCAGCGCCAGGGCGAACTTCGAGAGCGTGCTCGGCTCGCGGTTCCGCTTGAAGAGCGCCACCCACAGCATCGCGAAGACGGGTGCGAGCGCCATCACGAAGAGCGGGTTCAGCGACTGGAACCAGGTCGTCGGGAACTCGAAGCCGAAGAGCGTGGACTGGGTGTCGTTCTTCGCGAAGAGCGACAGCACCGAACCGGTCTGGTCGTAGATCGCCCAGAACGCGGCGGCGGCGACGAAGAACCAGATGTAGCCCGTCATCCGCGAGCGCTCCACCACCGACAGGTCCTTGTCCCGCTTGATGCGGAACAGGTACCAGGACGGCAGCAGCAGACCCAGGACCGTCAGCGGCCACAGCACCCAGTCCAGGGTGAACACACCGGCCAGGCCGACGATGGCGTACGCGCCGACCGCGACGCCCAGCCAGATCAGCGCCCTGCGGATCAGACCCGAGCGCTCCTCGGCGGTCAGCGGCGAGGGAACCACGCTGGACTCGGGCGCGAGATTGCGGAAGCCCAGGAAGTAGAAGAGCAGACCGAGCGCCATGCCGACACCGGCCATCGCGAAGCCCAGGTGCCAGTCGATCTTCTGGCCGACCCAGCCGATCGTCAGCGGGGCGACGAAGGCACCGAGGTTGATGCCCATGTAGAAGATCGTGAAGCCGCCGTCGCGACGCGGGTCGTTCTTGTCCGAGTAGAGCTGGCCGACCATCGTGGAGATGTTGGCCTTGAGCAGACCCGAGCCGACCGCGATGAGCGCCAGACCGATGAAGAACGACGCACTCGCCGGCACCGCCAGCAGGAAGTGGCCGGTCATGATGATCACGCCGGCGATGGCCGTCGCCTTGCGCGCGCCCCACACCCGGTCGCCGAGCCAGCCGCCGGGAAGGGCGAGCAGGTACACCATGGCGTTGTAGACGGAGTAGATCGCGACCGCGGTCGCGTCCTTCATGCCGAGTCCGCCGTCGGCCACATTGGTCGACAGGTAGAGCACGAGCAGAGCGCGCATGCCGTAGAAGCTGTAGCGCTCCCACATCTCGGTCATGAACAGATTGGCCAGGCCGCGGGGGTGGCCGAGGAAGGTCTTCTCGCCGGCCGCGGGGCCGGCCGAATCCTTCGTCAGGCTTGACGCCATGGTCGTTCCTTGCTGTCGGGACGCGCTGCTTCGTGAGCGGTACGCGCCCGGTGGGGGTGACCGGCACCGATCCGGAAGCAGCCCCACCCCACGCCTGAGGGGTTCGCCCCGGCGTGCGCCGAGGGCGGAGGAGATGTCCGAACCGGGATCCACGCCCCGGGGCGTCATTGCGCCCGGGGCCCGGCCCACAGGTCATTCACTGTCGGGTGCGGGTCCGGTATCTCCGGACCCGCGCACAGAAGAGACCCCTGGCCGCGCTGCCGCTGCTCGCTTTCCGCGCGGCAGGCCAAAGGTCTCCGTGTAGTGCTACAGGCGTACTCGACACCATACGACACGACACTGTCGGATATGGAAGGACTTGAGATATGGATCACAGGTCCACAAGGAACCGGATGCCCTGTTTCGAAGGTCGTACTCCTGATCACACTGGGACCCGCAGGGCCGGTGCACCGAGCCCCAGTGTGCGGCGCTCGCGGACTACCATCACTGCATGACCCGTGTACTGCTCGCCGAGGACGACGCCTCCATCTCCGAGCCCCTGGCCCGCGCGCTGCGCCGGGAGGGATACGAGGTCGAGGTGCGCGAGGACGGCCCGGCCGCGCTCGAAGCCGGTCTCGCGGGCGGCGTCGATCTGGTCGTACTGGATCTCGGACTGCCCGGCATGGACGGCCTGGAGGTCGCCAGACGGCTGCGCGCCGAGGGCCACACCGTGCCGATCCTGGTGCTGACGGCCCGCGCGGACGAGGTGGACACGGTGGTCGGCCTGGACGCCGGCGCCGACGACTACGTCACCAAGCCCTTCCGGCTGGCCGAGCTGCTGGCCCGGGTCCGGGCCCTGCTCCGGCGCGGCGCCACGGAGCCCGCGCCCGCGCCCGCCACCCACGGCGTGCGCATCGACGTGGAGTCGCACCGCGCGTGGATGGGCGAGGAGGAGCTTCAGCTCACCGCCAAGGAATTCGACCTGCTGCGGGTCCTGGTCCGGGACGCCGGCCGGGTCGTCACCCGCGACCAGCTGATGCGCGAGGTCTGGGACACCACCTGGTGGTCCTCCACCAAGACCCTCGACATGCACATCTCCTGGCTCCGCAAGAAGCTCGGCGACGACGCCGCCAACCCCCGCTACATCGCCACCGTCCGGGGCGTCGGCTTCCGCTTCGAGAAGAGCTGACCGACCCGGGTCCGCCCGGGCCAGGCCCGCTCCGGGTCCGTCCGACCCGGTCCGCCCGCTCCGGGAGCGGGCCTTCGAGAAGCGCCGACCACCATCGCACCGCCCGGAGGCACCCGTGCGCCGACGACTGATCAACTCCACCCTCGCTGTCGTCCTCGTCGTCATCGCCGTCTTCGGCGTCTCCCTCGTCATCGTCGAGACCCGCACCATCACCAGCAGCGCCCAGGAGAGCGTCGACGCCGAGGCCTACCGGCTCGCCAGCATCGTGGACAGCCTCCTCCTCGACGGCAAGCCGGTGAACCCGAACGTCATCGCCGACCAGAGCGGCGCGAAGCGGTACGCCCTCATCGAGATCCCCGGGCGCGCCCCCATCGAGATCGGCGAGCGCCCCGACGGCGGCGTCATCCAGGGGAAGGCCACCGGCGAGCAGGGCGAGACGGTCGTCGTCGAGGAGCCCCGCTCCTCGGTCACCAGGGAGGTCGGCGACAGCCTCCTGATCATCGGCGGCGTCGCCGTGATCGCCGTGATCGCCGCGATCCTCCTCGCCGTGCGCCAGGCCAACCGGCTCGCCTCCCCGCTCACCGACCTCGCCGAGACCGCCGAGCGCCTGGGCTCCGGCGATCCCCGCCCCCGCCACCGCCGCTACGGAGTCCCCGAGCTGGACCGGGTCGCCGATGTCCTGGACGCCAGCGCCGAGCGGATCGGCCGGATGCTCACCGCCGAGCGACGGCTCGCCGCCGACGCCTCCCACCAGCTCCGCACCCCGCTGACCGCCCTCTCCATGCGGCTGGAGGAGATCTCCGCCACCGACGACCCCGCCACCGTCAAGGAGGAGGCGAGCGTCGCCCTCACCCAGGTCGAGCGGCTCACCGATGTGGTCGAGCGGCTGCTGACCAACTCACGCGACCCCCGGACCGGTTCCGCGATCGCCTTCGACCTGGACGAGGTCGTCCAGCAGCAGATGGCCGAGTGGCGCTCCGCGTACCGCAGCGCGGGCCGGGCCCTGGTCTGCTCGGGCAAGCAGGGCATGCGGGCCGTCGGCACCCCCGGGGCCGTCGCGCAGGTGCTCGCGGCGCTCATCGAGAACTCGCTGATGCACGGCGGCGGCACGGTGGCCCTCCGGACCAGGGTCACCGGCAATCAGTCCGTGATCGAGGTGACCGACGAGGGCCCCGGAGTCCCCGCCGACCTCGGGGCGCGGATCTTCGAGCGGAGCATCAGCGGACGGAACTCCACCGGCATCGGGCTCGCCGTCGCCCGCGACCTGGCGGAGGCCGACGGCGGCCGGCTGGAGATGCTGCAACAGCACCCGCCGGTATTCGCCCTCTTCCTGAGCCGGGAGGCCCGTAAACGCGCGGAGGAGAGGCCCACCGTCCGCTGAGCCCGGAAATCAAAGGAGTGCCTCAGGGGCGTGGACCCACCGCGTCCGGCTCCCGGTGCTCCAGGAACGATTCAGCCGCCGGATCCCGCTCCTCCCGCTCCTCCCGCTCCTCGGGAATCGCCCGGAACACCCACGTCCGGTACGACCAGAAGCGGAAGAGCGTCGCCACCCCGATGCCGAAGAACTTGAAGACATTGCTCTGGAGCGGGCTGTCCCAGCCGAAGCCATAGGTCGCCGCGTAGAGAATGCCGTTCTCGATGACCATGCCGACCAGGCTGAACAGCAGGAACAGCGAGAGCTGACGCGTACGCCCGCTCTTGTCGCGGTCACGGTAGGTGAAGTACCGATACCCCAGATAGTTGAAGACGATGGCGACCGCGTTGGCGATCAGCGACGCCCGCACCACCGGCAGCTCCGTCGTCGCACGCACCAGATTGAAGACCGCGAGGTTGACGACGACCCCCGCTCCCCCCACCGCCCCGAACTTGGCGACTTCGCGCACGAGCTGGTCGAACCGCGTGCGCAGCACTCCGCCACGTTCACTCATAGTGAGAGTCCAGCCCCATCGGATCGGTGTTTTCGACCCCGTCATGCTAACCAGCGGTCCGCCCGCCCGCCCGGGCACCCGAAGGATGGTGTGGCGAGCCCGTGACCGCACGTGTGACATTCCGTTACCGTGCGTACGGTCGACCGGCGGCCCGAAACGGCCCCCGCCGTGGCCGATACGCTAGGGGGGTGACGTTCCCGGTAGTCGGCATGGTCGGCGGCGGTCAGCTCGCCCGTATGACCCACGAGGCGGGCATCCCCCTCGGCATTCGTTTCAAGCTCCTCAGCGACACCCCGCAGGACTCGGCGGCCCAGGTGGTCAGCGAAGTCGTCATCGGCGACTACCGCGACCAGGACACCCTGCGCGCCTTCGCCCGGGGCTGCGACGTGATCACCTTCGATCATGAGCATGTCCCGGTGGAGCATCTGCGCGCACTGGAGGCGGACGGCATCCCCGTCCGCCCCGGGCCCGAGGCGCTGCTCCACGCCCATGACAAGGGGGTGATGCGGGCCAGGCTCAGCGAGCTGGGCGTGCCCTGCCCGCGCCACCGGATCGTGGCCGACCCCGAGGACGCGGCGGCGTTCGCGGAGGAGGTCGGCGGCTTCCCCGTCATCCTCAAGACCGTGCGCGGCGGTTACGACGGCAAGGGCGTCTGGTTCGTCCGCACCCCGGCCGACGCGGTGGAGCCCTTCCGCGCGGGCGTGCCCGTCCTCGCCGAGGAGAAGGTCGACTTCACCCGCGAGCTGGCCGCCAATATCGTCCGCTCCCCGCACGGACAGGCCGTCGCCTACCCCGTCGTCGAGTCCCGCCAGGTGGACGGCGTCTGCGACACCGTCATCGCCCCCGCGCCCGGACTGGACGAGGAACTCGCCGGCCAGGCGCAGCACCTCGCGCTCACCATCGCCGCCGAGCTGGGCGTCGTCGGCCATCTCGCGGTCGAGCTGTTCGAGACGACCGACGGCCGCATCCTCGTCAACGAACTCGCCATGCGCCCGCACAACTCCGGCCACTGGACCCAGGACGGGTCCATGACCTCGCAGTTCGCCAACCATGTACGGGCCGTGCTCGACCTCCCGCTGGGCGATCCCCGCCCGCGCGCGCCCTGGACCGTCATGTGCAATGTGCTCGGCGGCGACTATCCCGACATGTATCCGGCGTATCTGCATTGCATGGCACGCGATCCGCAGCTCAAGATTCACATGTACGGAAAAGACGTGAAGCCGGGCCGTAAGGTCGGCCACGTCAACACATACGGCGACGATCTCGCGGACGTCCTCGAACGTGCCCGCCACGCAGCCGATTACCTCAGAGGAACGATCACCGAATGAGCAGCACCGCTCCGCTTGTCGGCATTGTGATGGGCTCCGACTCCGACTGGCCCGTGATGGAGGCCGCCGCCCTCGCCCTGGACGAGTTCGAGGTCCCCTACGAGGTCGACGTCGTCTCCGCGCACCGGATGGTGCACGAGATGATCGCGTACGGCGAGAGCGCGGACGCCCGGGGCCTGAAGACGATCATCGCGGGCGCGGGCGGAGCGGCCCACCTCCCCGGCATGCTCGCCTCGGTCACCCCGCTGCCGGTGATCGGCGTCCCGGTGCCGCTGAAGTACCTGGACGGCATGGACTCGCTGATGTCGATCGTCCAGATGCCGGCGGGCGTGCCCGTCGCCACGGTCTCCGTCGCCGGATCGCGCAACGCGGGCCTGCTCGCGGTGCGCGTCCTCGCCGCCCACGACCCCGAGCTGCTGGCCCGGATGAAGGACTTCCAGCGGCGGCTGAACGAGCAGGCCACCGACAAGGGCAAACGACTGCGCGCGAAGGTCGAGGGCTCGTCCGCCTTCGGCTTCGGGAAGTAGAAGACCATGAACGCCGTGAACGCCCTGGACTCAGCCTCCGACCATCTCGGCCGCGCGCGCGAACTGCTCGCCGAGCACCCCGTGGTCGACGGCCACAACGACCTGCCCTGGGCGCTGCGCGAGAAGGCCGGCTACGACCTGGACCGCCTCGACATCTCCGGCGACCAGACCGGCCGGCTCCACACCGACCTCCCCCGGCTGCGCGCCGGCGGCGTTGGCGCGCAGTTCTGGTCGGTCTATGTACGCACCTCGATGACCGGCGACGACGCCGTCAGCGCCACCCTGGAACAGATCGACGCCGTCTCCCGGCTGCTGGACCGCTACCCCGGGGATCTGGCCCGCGCCCTCACCGCCGACGACATGGAGCGGGCCCGCGAGAGCGGCCGGATCGCCTCCCTGATGGGGGCCGAGGGCGGCCACTCGATCAACAACTCCCTGGCCACCCTGCGCGCGTTCTACGAGCTGGGCGTGCGGTATCTGACGCTCACCCACAACGACAATGTGCCGTGGGCCGACTCGGCGACCGACGAGCCGGGCGTCGGCGGGCTCTCCGCCTTCGGCCGTGAGGTCGTACGGGAGATGAACCGGCTCGGCATGCTGGTCGACCTCTCCCATGTCGCCGCCACCACCATGCGCGACGCCCTGGAGACCTCGGCCGCGCCGGTGATCTTCTCGCACTCCTCCTCGCGCGCGGTCTGCGACCATGTCCGCAACATCCCCGACGACGTCCTGGCGCTGCTGCCCGGCAACGGCGGGATCGCGATGGCGACCTTCGTACCGAAGTTCGTCCTCCCGGAAGCCGGCCAGTGGACGCTCGCGGCGGACGCGAACCTCCGGGCGCACGGATTCGACCATCTGGACACCACCCCGGAGGCGATGAAGCTCCACGCCGCCTTCGAGCAGGCCAACCCCCGTCCGGTGGCGACCGCCGCCACGGTCGCCGACCATCTCGACCACATGCGCGAGATCGCGGGCATCGACCACCTCGGCATCGGCGGGGACTACGACGGCACCGCGTTCACACCGTCCGGCCTGGACGATGTCGCGGGCTACCCCAATCTGCTCGCGGAACTCCTGCGCCGGGGCTGGTCCGAGTCCGACCTCGCCAAGCTCACCTGGCGGAACGCGGTCCGCGTACTGCGCGACGCGGAGTCGGCCGCCCGGCACGCCCGCTCCCTGCGCGGCCCGTCGATCGCCACCATCGCCGAGCTGGACGGCTGACGCCTCAAGGCCCTTCGGGCGTACGGGAGACCGCTCGCCGGTCCCCGTACGCCCTGACGTCTCTCAGGAGCGCGGGCGGCCCATCGCCCGGTACACCCAGCCGGCCTCGCGCCACTTCACGGGGTCCAGCGCGTTCCGGCCGTCCAGCACGATCCGGTTCGTCACGGCCGCGCCCAGCTCCGCCGGGTCCAGCTCGCGGAACTCCCGCCACTCGGTCAGATGCAGCACCACATCCGCGCCGCGCACCGCCGCCAGCGCCGAGTCCGCGTATCCCAGGGTCGGGAAGAGGCCGCGCGCGTTCGCCATGCCCTTGGGGTCGTAGACGGTCACCTGGCCGCCCTGGAGATGGATCTGCCCCGCCACATTCAGCGCGGGGGAGTCCCGGACGTCGTCCGAGTCCGGCTTGAAGGCCGCGCCCAGCACCGCCACCCGCTTCCCCAGGAACGAGCCGCCGCCCACGGCCTCCCGGGCCAGCTCGACCATGTGGCCGCGCCGGCGCATATTGATGGAGTCGACCTCCCGCAGAAACGTCAGCGCCTGGTCCGCGCCCAGCTCCCCGGCGCGCGCCATGAAGGCGCGGATGTCCTTCGGCAGACAGCCGCCGCCGAAGCCGATGCCGGCCCGCAGGAACTTCGCGCCGATGCGCTCGTCGTGGCCGATGGCCTCCGCCAGCTTCACCACATCGCCGTCGGCCGCCTCGCACACCTCCGCCATCGCGTTGATGAAGGAGATCTTCGTCGCCAGGAAGGAGTTGGCGGCGGTCTTCACCAGCTCGGCCGTCGGGAAGTCCGTGACCACGAAGGGCGATCCGCCCGCGACCGGGGTGGCGTACACCTCGCGCAGCGTCCGCTCGGCCCGCTCGCTCTCCACGCCGACCACGATCCGGTCCGGGTGCAGGGTGTCGTCGACCGCGAAGCCCTCCCGCAGGAACTCGGGGTTCCACGCCAGCTCCACATCGCCCGGCGCCCGCTCGGCCAGCAGCCGCGCCAGCCGCGCGGCGCTGCCCACCGGCACGGTCGACTTGCCGACCACCAGCGCGGGCCGCGTCAGCAGCGGCGCGAGGGCCGAGAAGGCCGCGTCGACGTACGACATGTCGCAGGCGTACTCCCCGTGCTTCTGCGGGGTGTTCACACAGACGAAGTGAACATCGCCGAACTCGGCGACCTGCTCCCACGAGTCCGTGAAGCGCAGCCGGCCGGTCGATCCCTCGATCCCGGCGACATGACGGGAGAGGAGTTCCTCCAGGCCCGGCTCGTACATCGGCACCCGGCCGGCCGAGAGCATCGCGATCTTCTCGGGCACCACATCGAGCCCGAGGACCTCGAACCCCAGCTCCGCCATGGCCGCCGCGTGCGTCGCGCCGAGATAGCCGGTGCCGATCACAGTGATCCTGAGAGCCATGCGTGCTCCTGAGTGGTGTGGGAAGGGCGCTGCACGAGCATAGTCGGGCCCCCGCCGGGGCACGTTTGCCCCTGTCGCCAAGCTCACGTATGCCCATCGGGGGCCTGGCCTCTAAAGTTGGTTACTTAACGGTAGTTAGCTTCTGGGGAGTGAGAGAACGTGGCCTCGACCGGTAAGCCGGATTTCGACCTGTACCGCCCGTCCGAAGAGCACGACGCCCTCCGCGACGCCATCCGCTCGCTCGCCGAGGCGAAGATCCTGCCGCACGCCGCCGAGGTGGACGAGGCCTCCCGCTTCCCGCAGGAGGCCCTCGACGCCCTCGTCGCCAGCGATCTGCACGCCGTCCACGTACCCGAGGAGTACGGCGGCGCGGGCGCCGACGCGCTCGCCACGGTCATCGTCATCGAGGAGGTCGCCCGGGTCTGCGCCTCCTCCTCGCTGATCCCGGCCGTCAACAAGCTCGGCTCCCTCCCGGTGATCCTCTCCGGCTCCGAGGAGCTGAAGCGCACCTACCTCCGCCCGCTCGCCGAGGGCTCCGCGATGTTCTCGTACTGTCTCTCCGAGCCGGACGCGGGCTCCGACGCGGCCGGCATGAAGACCAGGGCGGTCCGCGACGGCGACCACTACATCCTCAACGGCGTGAAGCGCTGGATCACCAACGCC
This sequence comes from Streptomyces inusitatus, assembly GCF_014651115.1. Classification (GTDB taxonomy): domain Bacteria; phylum Actinomycetota; class Actinomycetes; order Streptomycetales; family Streptomycetaceae; genus Streptomyces; species Streptomyces amakusaensis. Next base: position 39,690 of record NZ_BMWG01000037.1, read on the forward strand.
GGGGTCTCCGAGTACTACACGGTCATGGCCGTCACCGACCCCGACAAGCGCTCCAAGGGGATCTCCGCCTTCGTGGTCGAGAAGTCCGACCCCGGCGTCTCCTTCGGCGCCCCCGAGAAGAAACTCGGCATCAAGGGCTCCCCGACCCGCGAGGTCTACCTCGACAACGTCCGCATCCCCGCCACCCGCATGATCGGCGACGAGGGCACCGGCTTCGCCACCGCCATGAAAACCCTCGACCACACCCGCATCACCATCGCCGCCCAGGCCCTCGGCATCGCCCAGGGCGCCCTCGACTACGCCAAGGGCTACGTCAAGGAGCGCAAGCAGTTCGGCAAGCCCGTCGCCGACTTCCAGGGCGTCCAGTTCATGCTCGCCGACATGGCCATGAAGCTCGAAGCCGCCCGCCAGCTCACCTACTCCGCCGCCGCCAAGTCCGAGCGCGTCGACAGCGACCTCACCTTCTTCGGCGCCGCCGCCAAGTGCTTCGCCTCCGACGTCGCCATGGAAGTCACCACCGACGCCGTCCAGCTCCTCGGCGGCTACGGCTACACCCGCGACTACCCCGTTGAGCGCATGATGCGCGACGCCAAGATCACCCAGATTTATGAGGGCACGAATCAGATCCAGCGCATCGTGATGGCCCGCAACCTTCCGTAGCGGAGTCGCCCCGGACCGGCAGCCGTCTCCGACGGCTCCCGGTCCGCTTCCGTTCCTGAAGGTGGGGCCGTGCATTTCAGCCCGCGGGGACGCGGTCAGACGCTGTAGAACGCGGGGCGCTCCGCCACCTGATCGGGGGTGAGTCCCTCGACGGTCAGGTTTCCTGTCCAGAGCTGGTCACGGTTGGCGTATGTCGTGTCGAACCGTACATGTCTGCCGCCGGGCTTCAGCTTCCATTCCCCTTTTTGCAATTGTGCGATGCGATCGCTGCCGCACACGAATGCCCGGGTCGCTTGGGCGAGCACCCATCGGGCCAGCTCTTTCTCACCGGCTGTGGTCCGTTCGCAGTTGCGGGCCATCTGCCACAGGCGTCCCCACTCGACTCCGGGGGTCAGCGGGCCGACGACGGCCACGTCTCCGATCCGCCGCTCGTCAAGGTGGTGCGTTGCATAGCCGAAGACCGTGCCGAACATGGCGAATACGGTGACCCGACTGCTTCCGGTGAGGCCCTCGTCATTGCTGCTCATCAGCAGCCGTC
>NZ_BMWG01000038.1 GCF_014651115.1 Streptomyces inusitatus
TCTCAAGGAACGGACGCTTCCTTCAGGCCCTTTTCACCAGGCCCTCCGGGCTTTCCCTTCGGTCTTGCGTTTCCAACTCTACCAGATCCTTTTCCCATTCCGTTTCCGGTTTGGATTTTCAGATCCAGCGGCCAGTTGGACCGGCCTTTTGCCTTTCGGCTGCTCCGACTTTATCAGAATCATTTCGGCCGAGCTAATCGGCCTTCGCGATCCGGATAAGGAGTCGATTGGCTCGGCGGAAATTCAATTCCCGCTCCGAGCAAGAGAGACACTATCGGTTGCACTCGACCTTGTCCAGTCGGAGGCAACCGTTTGAATCTACCTCCCCACGCCGACCGTGTCAACGGTTTTTGTGGGCGAGGAGGACACTAGCAGGTCAGCGGGGTCGGACGCACATCGAGCGACAGCCGGAGCGGCGGCGGGGTCAGGGGAAGGTCGAGGGCGGGGTTTCGAGGCCTTCGAGTTCGATGCCGGGGGCCGAGAGAACGACGTCGCCGGCGATGTGGACCGTGTGCTGCTCTCCCGTGTCCAAGGCGCTGACCTGGTACTCGTCCACTGTCAGGGGGTGACTGTCAGTGGCGTGCGCTTCACTCTTCAGCAGGGCCCAGGACTGGTCGAGGGTGCGAGGGGCGAGGACGGGGTCGGTGAACGCCACGAGGCGGACGCGCGTCGTGGGGGAGCCGGGGGTGAGTCGCAGCAGACGGGCGGTCGCGATGAGGAAGGCGGGGGAAGTGCCGGTGAAGGCGTGGGCGCGGACATTGCCTTCGGTGGCGTGGGTGCCGGTGGGGTCGGTGCGGACCCAGGTGACGCCTTCGAGGGCCGCGCCGCGGACCTGCCAGCTGGCGGCGTTGAGTTCGAGGCGGATGGGGCGGCCCAGCTCGTCGAGGGCGAGGTCGACCGAGCCGGCGTGATCGCCGGAGGGGGTGGTGATCTGCGAGACATAGCGCCAGCCGGAGGGGCCGGGGGCGCAGTGGAAGTGCTCTTCACCGAGGGGAGTGTGATCGTGTGGATCGTGGAGCGAGTATCGACCGCGGGGCATGGGGGCGTGCGAGTCCTTGTGCGTTGGGGCCGGGAAAGGGGCAGGCCCCCGTCACGGGGGTGCGGGGGCCTGCCGTCAGTCGCTGTCGCCCGGGGGTGTGGGCCGGGCGGCGGGGTGGATCAGTAGCGGTAGTGGTCGGGCTTGTACGGGCCCTCCACCTCGACACCGATGTACGCCGCCTGCTCCGGACGGAGCGTCGTCAGCTTCACACCCAGCGCGTCCAGGTGCAGCCGCGCGACCTTCTCGTCCAGGTGCTTCGGCAGCACATACACGTCCGTCGGGTACTCCTCCGGCTTCGTGAACAGTTCGATCTGCGCCAGCGTCTGGTCGGCGAAGCTGTTCGACATCACGAAGGAGGGGTGACCCGTCGCGTTGCCCAGGTTCAGCAGACGGCCCTCCGACAGCACGATCAGGACCTTGCCGTCGGGGAAGGTCCACGTGTGGACCTGCGGCTTGACCTCGTCCTTCACAATCCCCGGGATCTTCGCCAGGCCGGCCATGTCGATCTCGTTGTCGAAGTGACCAATGTTCCCCACGATGGCCTGGTGCTTCATCTTGGCCATGTCCGAGGCCATGATGATGTCCTTGTTGCCCGTCGTGGTGACGAAGATGTCCGCCACACCGACGACCTCGTCGAGCGTCGTCACCTGGTAGCCGTCCATCGCCGCCTGGAGCGCGCAGATCGGGTCGACCTCGGTGACGATCACCCGCGCGCCCTGGCCGCGCAGCGACTCCGCGGAGCCCTTGCCCACATCGCCGTAACCGCAGACGACGACCGTCTTGCCGCCGATGAGGACGTCGGTGGCGCGGTTGATGCCGTCGATCAGGGAGTGGCGGCAGCCGTACTTGTTGTCGAACTTCGACTTGGTCACCGCGTCGTTCACATTGATCGCGGGGAACAGGAGGGCGCCGTCGCGGTGCATCTCGTAGAGACGGTGGACACCGGTGGTGGTCTCCTCGGTGACCCCGCGGATCTCCGAGGCCAGACGCGTCCACTTCTGGGGGCTCTCGCCCAGGGTGCGGTTGAGGAGGGTGAGGATGTACGCGTACTCCTCACTGTCGGCGGTCGAGGGGTCCGGGGCCTGCCCGGCCTTCTCGAACTCCACGCCCTTGTGGACCAGGAGCGTGGCATCGCCGCCGTCGTCCAGGATCATGTTGGGGCCGCCGGTCGGCGTGTTCGGCCAGGTCAGCGCCTGCTCGGTGCACCACCAGTACTCCTCCAGCGTCTCGCCCTTCCAGGCGAAGACGGGAACGCCCTGGGGGTTCTCCGGGGTGCCGTTCGGGCCGACCGCGATCGCCGCGGCGGCGTGGTCCTGGGTGGAGAAGATGTTGCAGGACGCCCAGCGCACCTCGGCGCCCAGCGCGACCAGCGTCTCGATCAGCACCGCCGTCTGGACCGTCATGTGCAGGGACCCGGTCACCCGCGCTCCCGCGAGCGGCTGCTGCTCGGCGTACTCCCGGCGGATGGACATCAGACCGGGCATCTCATGCTCGGCGAGAGTGATCTCCTTGCGGCCGAAAGCGGCGAGCGAGAGATCGGCGACCTTGAAGTCCTGGCCGGTGGTGACAGTCGTCATTACGGGCTGCTCCTCATGGTTGGGTTCGAGGGTGGGTACGGCTGGCTCCGCGGCGGCACACGGGCGTACGGATGCCCGGGACACTCGCGGTGCAGTCCGTCGGAGGCCCTCTCTCCACTCGGCCGGCCCTTGGGAGGACCGCCCGACCGCCATCAGCAGCGACGCCTGACTCTGGTCACGAATCTACACCGGTCGGCCCGGTCGGCCCCAGCCCGCGTGAGGGCGGGATCCGGACAGATCCGGGGGCCTGCGGCGTGGATGCGGTCGGTCGGCGGGGCGTTTGCCGAGGTGCCGGCGGACTGGGCGATCGCCGGGGCCGGGGGCTTCCGCCCGATGGGCGCGGCAAACGTCGGGAGAAACACATCGGTGTCGGTGTCGGTGTCAGTGGGAGGGGGCGGGTCCGCCGGGGGACTTCCCGGGGTTTGTGCCGGCGGCCGCCGCGGAGGCGCTGTAGACGTCCGGCTCCAGATAGATCACCCGGGCGATGGGAACGGCCGCGCGGACGCGTTCCTCGGCGGCGTTGATCGAGGCGGCGATCTTCTGGGCTGTGTCGTCGTTGGGCACCGCGATCTTCGCGGCGACCAGTACTTCCTCCGGGCCGAGGTGGAGGGTGCGCATGTGGATGACGCGGGTGACGCGGTCGCCGTCCACGAGGGCCTCCTCGATCCTGCGGAGATCGTCGGCGGAGGCGGCCTCGCCGAGCAGCAGGGATTTCGTCTCGACGGCCAGGACCAGGGCGATGAGGATGAGCAGGACGCCGATGCAGAGGGTGCCGATGCCGTCCCAGAGGCCGTCGCCGGTGGCCAGGGCGAGGCTGACGCCGAGGAGCGCGAGGACCAGGCCGACGAGCGCGCCGAGGTCTTCGAGCAGGACGACGGGGAGTTCGGGGGCCTTGGCGTGGCGGACGAACTCCTTCCAGGAGAGCGTGCCGCGGACGGCGTTGGACTCCTTGATCGCGGTCCGGAAGGAGATGGTCTCGGCGATGATCGCGAAGACGAGGACACCGACGGGCCAGTACCAGTTCTCGATGGCGTGGGGGTGCTTGATCTTCTCGTAGCCCTCGTAGATCGCGAACATGCCGCCGGCCGAGAAGAGGACGATGGAGACCAGGAAGGCGTAGATGTAGCGCTCGCGGCCATATCCGAAGGGGTGCTGCGGGGTGGCCTCGCGTCTGGCCCGGCGGCCGCCGAGGAGCAGCAGGCCCTGGTTGCCGGAGTCGGCGAGCGAGTGGACGCTCTCCGCGAGCATCGAGGACGAGCCGCTGAACAGGAAGGCCACGAATTTCGCCACCGCGATCGCGAGGTTGGCGACGAGGGCCGCCACGATCGCCTTGGTTCCGCCTGACGCGCTCATGTGTGCCGGTTGTCCCTTCGTACGCCTTCGTACGCCGTGTGCGGCGTCACCGGTCGCACGGCGGATGGCCCGGACTTGCGGGGCGCGCCATTCTCGCAGTCGCGGAGGGCGGGAGGGGTCAGTTCACCACCGTGGCGCGGAAGAGGGTGGCCGGGAGTTCGTCGGCTGCCGCGATCGCAACGTTCTCACCTGCGGGAACGAAGACCGACTCGCCGGGGGCGAGCATCAGTTCGCCGGTGGCGACACGGCCGGCCGTGCAGAGCAGGATCTGTGGGGCGTCGATGGTGAGGTCGCGTACGGCGGCGTCGGGGGCGAGGAGGTGGCGGGAGAGCCGGAATTCGTCGATCGGGGTGTCGTAGACCTCTTCGCCGTTCGCCGAGGCCTCGGGGCGCAGGACGCCGGGGTCGTTGGCCTCGAAGCGGACGACGCTCAGCAGCTCCGGGACGTCCAGGTGCTTGGGGGTGAGACCGCAGCGCAGCACATTGTCGGAGGTGGACATGATCTCGACGCCGAGGCCGCTGAGATAGGAGTGCGGGACGCCCGCGCCGAGGAAGAGGGCTTCGCCGGGGAGGAGGCGTACATGGTTGAGGAGGAGGGCGGCGATGACGCCGGGGTCGCCGGGGAAGTGGTGGGCGATCTCCGCGTACGGGGTGTAGGGGCCGCCCAGGCGGCGGGCGGCGGCGGCGGTCTCGGTGACGGTGGCCGCCATGTCCTCGCGGTCCGCGGTGAGGATCGCGGTGAGCACTTCGCGCAGGGCGGCGTCCTCGGGGTGGGCGAGGAGGACGTCGGCGTAGGGCTTGAGCGAGTCGACGCCGAGTCCGGCGATGAGCTTCGCGGTGTCGCGGGGCGGGCGGAATCCGCACAGGCCTTCGAAGGGGGTGAGGGCGCAGATCAGTTCGGGCTTGTGGTTGGTGTCCCGGTAATTGCGGTGCGGGGCGTCGACGGGGATGCCGGCGCGCTGCTCCCGGGCGAAGCCCGTTCTGGCCTGGGCGAGGTCCGGGTGGACCTGGAGGGAGACGGGGGTGCCCGCCGCGAGGATCTTGAAGAGGAAGGGGAGGTGCGGGCCGAACTTGGCGACGGTTCGGGCACCGAGTTCGCCCGCGGGGTCGGCGGCGATGACCTCGCCCAGGACACCGCGTTCGAGCCGGGAGGGTGCTCCTGGGTGGGTGCCCATCCACATCTCGGCCTGGGGCTCGCCGGTCGGGGTAGTGCCGAGGAGTTCCGGGATGGCGGTGGTGGATCCCCAGGCGTAGGGGCGCACCGTGTTGAAGAGGCGGTCCATGTGAGCTTCCGTGTTCCGGGGTGATGCGGAGGGTTGGGGGTGTCTAGGTGGAGGTCGCGGTGGACGCGAGGGCCAGATAGACGGCGGCGAAGTCGGTGACGGCGAGGAGTTCGGCGATGGATTCCAGGTCCGAGCCCTCCTCCGGTTCGAGTTCGCTGATGGGGGTGGAGTGGCTGAGGGCGAGTTCGCGGGCGGCGGGGGCGGCGCTGAGTCCGCCGGTGGGGCGGTCGCGCAGCAGGACGACGCGGGCGCGCAGGGCCTGGGATTCCTCCACCCGGTCGCGGAAGAAGTCGTCCGGGTCGGCCGCGGCGGCGAGGGTGCCGGCGAGGAGTACGCCGTGGGCCGGGAGGGCCTCGGGGAGTTCGGCCGCGAGGGCGGGGCGGCCGGCGAGTTCGGCCAGGGCGGCGGCGAAGCGGCGGCCGGCGGGGGCGGCGCCCTCTCCCTCGGTCCAGATGAGGGGGAGGCTGTCGGCCAGCTCGGCGGCGAGGGTCTTGGCCGGGTTGCTGTAGGTGGCGATGGCCGGGCCGCAGCGTTCGGCGGTGCGGTCGAGCCGGTCGGCGATCTTGGCGAGGGTCTCCGGGGGTGCTTCGAGGAGGCCGACGCAGTCAAGGAGTGCGAGCAGTGGGGTGAAGAGGGACCAGAGTGTGCCGGGGTCGGCGGTCGAGCTCTCCTCGTAGAGCCCGCTGGGGGCGGTGGCCAGGGGGACGAAGAGTGCGTGGCGTCCGGCGGCCGACTCGGCGAGCGGGGTGGCCTTGGGGGCGACCGCGACGACGGTGCAGCCTCGGCGGTAGGCCTGCTCGGCGAGGACGTCGAGGCCGGGTTCGGCTCCGTCGGCGGTGGCGATGAGGAGGAGGTCGAGGGAGCCGGTCCAGCCGGGGAGGGTCCAGCGCAGCGCGCCGGGGGCGGCGGCGACGCCGGTGGGGACGAGGCGGGTGACGGGGGCGGCGGCGCCGGCGAGCGCGCCGATGAGGTCGGCGACGGTGGCGGCGGCGGAGCCGGAGCCCGCGACGAGGACGGCGCGGGGGCGGCCCTCGGGCTTCAGCTCGGCGATGCCGGCCTCGGCGGCGTGGCGGGCGGCGGTGCGTACCCGGGCGCCGGCCTCGGCGGCACCCCGCAGCAGACCTCGGCGGTCGGCGCGGGCGAGGGCTTCCGGAGCGTCGAGGAGGGACTCGTCCAGCATGGGGTGGGGTCTCCGATCGCCGTGCGGTCGCGGGGCTGCGGGTTCGCGGGGTCGCTGTCTGCGGGGTCGCGGTCGGGCCGCCGGGGGCCGGCCGTTCGGGGTCAGGCGGGGCGGCGGGCCTCGTCGACGAGGAGGACGGGAATGCCGTCGCGTACGGGGTAGGCGAGAGCGCACTCCGCTCCGGTGCAGATCAGCTCGGGTTCGTCGGTTTCCGAGCGGTCGTCGAGCGGGGCGTGGCAGGCCGGGCAGGCGAGGATCTCAAGGAGGCCGGCTTCGAGCGGCATGAGGGTTTCCTTCGGTGCGTCAGTTGTGTCGACCAGGGGCGGCTGGGATGCCGGGGGCGGCTGTGGTTCCCGGTGCGCCGCGGTGGTCGGCGGGTGGGTGGACGGGCGACGTCAGCGTACCGCCGGGGGGCGAGTGGGGGCGCGTTCCGGGGAAACGAAGGGTGTGGCGCGGTGCGCGGACGGGAGGTGATATGTGCAGGTCAGAGCAGGTGAGAGGGCGGGACGGCGGGTCGGGGGCCGAGGTTGAGACTTCGCCGGGGGTTCGCCTGTGGGGCAAACAGGGTTCGCTTCGCGCGGGGCGGGCGCCCTGGCCCCCGCCCCCTCCTGGTGGTGGAGGGGGCGGGGGCGAGCGGTGTCACTCGGAGCGGAGGAGGGCCAGGACCTCGTCGCGGACGGCGGCCATGGTGTCGGTGTCGCGGGCCTCGACATTGAGCCGGAGCAGCGGCTCGGTGTTGGAGGGGCGCAGATTGAACCACCAGTCGGCGGCGGTGACCGTCAGGCCGTCCAGCTCGTCGAGGGTGACGCCGGGGCGCGACTCGAAGGCCTTGCGGACGACGGCGGTGCGGGCCGACTGGTCGTCGACGGTGGAGTTGATCTCGCCGGAGCCCTGGTAGCGGTCGTACTTGGCGACGAGCTGCGAGAGCGTGCCGTCCTGGGTGCCGAGGGCGGCCAGGACGTGCAGCGCGGCCAGCATGCCGGTGTCCGCGTTCCAGAAGTCGCGGAAGTAGTAGTGGGCGGAGTGCTCGCCGCCGAAGATCGCGCCGGTGCGCGCCATCTCCTCCTTGATGAAGGAGTGCCCCACCCGGGTGCGGACCGGCGCGCCGCCCTCCTCGCGGACCACTTCCGGGACCGACCAGGAGGTGATCAGGTTGTGGATCACGGTGCCGCCGGGGTGCTTCGCCAGTTCGCGGGCGGCGACCAGGGCGGTGATCGCGGACGGGGAGATGCCCTCGCCGCGCTCGTCGACGACGAAGCAGCGGTCGGCGTCCCCGTCGAAGGCGAGTCCCAGATCGGCCTTCTCGGCGCGCACCCGGGCCTGGAGGTCCACGATGTTCGCCGGGTCGAGCGGGTTGGCCTCGTGGTTGGGGAAGGTGCCGTCGAGCTCGAAGTACATCGGTACGAGGGTGAGGGGCAGGGAGGCGAAGACGGTCGGGACCGTGTGTCCGCCCATGCCGTTGCCCGCGTCGACGACGACCTTCAGCGGCCGCATCTCGGAGAGGTCCACCAGGGAGAGCAGATGGGCCGCGTACTCGGTGAGCGTGTCGTGCTCGGTCACCTCGCCCGGCGCGGCGGCCGGTTCGGGCGCGCCCTCGGCCGACCAGCGCTCGACCAGCTCGCGGATGTCGGAGAGGCCGGTGTCCTGGCCGACGGGAGCGGCGCCCGCGCGGCACATCTTGATGCCGTTGTACTGCGCGGGGTTGTGGGAGGCGGTGAACATCGCGCCCGGGAGGCCGAGGTGGCCGGAGGCGAAGTAGAGCTGGTCGGTGGAGCAGAGCCCGATCAGGGTGACATCCGCGCCCAGGGCGGCCGCGCCGCGCGCGAAAGCGCCCGAAAGGCCGGGCGAGGAGGGCCTCATGTCGTGGCCGACGACGATCGCGTCCGCGTTCGTCACCCGGACGAAGGCCGCTCCGAAGAGTTCGGCCAGCTCCTCGTCCCACTGATCGGGGACCACCCCGCGCACGTCGTACGCCTTCACGATCTGTGACAGATCAGCAGCCACGGGTCCAACCTTCCATAAGTCTCTGCGGTCACCTCAAACTACCGGCACGCCTCACTCCTGGCCGTAGCGCGGGTCGATCGACTCCGGAGCGAGCCCCAGCAGCTCGGCGACCTGCTCCACCACGACCTCGTGGACCAGGGCGGCGCGCTCCTCGCGGTTCTTGGCGCGGATCTCCACCGGGCGGCGGTAGACGACGATCCGGGCCTGTCGGCCCTTCTCGGCGGGGGCGGAGCTGCCGAGGGGGACCGATTCCTCGGCGGTGAGGGGGACGTCGAGGACGAGGAAGTCCACGTCGGCGAGTTGGGGCCAGCGTCTCTCCAGCCGTTCCACGGAGTCGTGGACGAGGTCGCCGAAGAGATCGGCGCGGCTGGCGGAGAGGGGGACCTGCGGCGGGGCGACCGGCCCGCGCATGCCTCGGCCGTGGCGGTCGCGATGGCGCGGCCTCGGCTCGGCCGGGTGGGGCGGCGGTACTGGGCTGTCCATCACTGACGCAGCGTAGCTCTCCGGGCGGCCGGGCGATCCGCTCCGCGCGCCGCGATCGGATCGGTCGGGGGCATGTCGCCAATTGAGCGTTCCGGTCGCGCTTGGGGGCGGTTCCGGGTGCGACCGCGATCGCGAGGCCTACGGTGAATGACCTGATTTACCCCGGGTGATGACCGAATCAGGGGTGTCCGTCCCTGTCGTAAGCCCTTGCCGCGCAGCTCACGGAGGCCGTCGGCGAGCCCTTTCGAGGGGCTCGGACAGGGCGACACGGTGGGGTGAGGCGGGGGTGAGTCGTCGCAGCCCGCTCAAGAGTGCGGTACCGTCCAATCTCGTGAGCCCTGTACGTCGCTGTTCGCGCACCGCGTGCGGCCGACCTGCCGTCGCGACACTGACGTACGTCTATGCCGATTCGACCGCGGTCCTCGGCCCGCTCGCCACCTACGCCGAGCCCCACTGCTACGACCTGTGCGCCGAGCACAGCGAGCGGCTGACCGCGCCACGCGGTTGGGAGGTCGTGCGTCTCACCGACGGTTCCGCGCCCCCCCGGCCCAGCGGCGACGATCTGGAAGCCCTCGCCAACGCCGTACGGGAAGCGGGCCGTCCGCAGGGCCGGGCCGCCGAGGCGCAGAACGGCCGGCGCACGGCGGATCCGCTGGAGGTCGCCCGCCGGGGGCATCTGCGGGTGCTGCGCTCGCCGGAGAACTGACGCGCCGCCGCCGAAGCGCCGCCGAGGACGACCCCTCGGCGGGCCTCAGTCGCTCAGTCGTCTCAGTCGTCTCAGCCGTCTCAGTCGTCGAGAACCGACAGGTCCGCTTCCGCCTCCGGCACGGCCACCGTTCCCCGGTCGTCGTTCAGCGTCTGCACCGTGAACATCTGGACGCCGTCGTCCGGCAGGGCCAGTGTGCGCGCCGCGTGCACCGGGCCGCCCGACTCGGTCTCCACGGTCAGCGCGTACGAGCCCTTGAGCCCGGCGGGGACCGGGGCGGGCACCGCGAGGGTGGCGCCGCCCTTGATGTCGTACGACTTCACGACCGGCTCGCCGCCCTCGGAGCCGGCCGAGGCGGTCACCCGCACCCGGGCCCCGGCGTCCGGCGCGGTGAGGTTGAGCGTCGAGCCCTTCGCCCGGTTGTCGGCGACCGAGGCGCGCGCGCCGATCGGTTCGGTCGCCGGGATGAAGGCGATCTCCCGGTTGGCGCCCTTGCCCCGGACCACGCGCAGCGCGGCCACCACCGGGGTCGCCCGGCCGGCGCTCTCCGGGCTGATGATCAGTGAGCCGGCCTCGCCCTTGGTGACGTCCTTCAGTTCGAGTCCGGCGGTCATCCCGGCCTTCACATGCAGGCTCTCGCCCCCGAGCGGGACGATCCGGCCGGTCGGGCCCGCGAGTTCGACCTTCAGATCGGCGTCGCGGTCACCGGGGGCGTACGCCACCAGCCGTACGGAGGTGGCGTCCGTCGGCACGCCCGGGAGGACCGCGGTGCCCGCCGGGTCGGCCGCTGCGGTGATCCAGTCGCTGCCCACGCCGTCCTCGGTGGCCCGGACGACCGCGCCGACCCGGCCCGCGCGGGCGAGGACGTGCACGGTGACGTCCTCGGACACCTGGGAGGTCAGGGTGGAGAGCAGGATGGGCAGGGTGGCCCCGGGGGAGATCGGGACGCCCTCGGTGAGGGTCGTCTCCAGCTTGCCGTTCTTGCCGTACAGCTCGATGTGGACGACGGCGGGGGTGTCGTCCGGGTTGGTGAGATGGACGTAGTCCTGGCGCGCCCTGTCGGTGGAGGCTCCCGGAATCCAGAACTCCGTCCGGGGCGTGGTGCAGCTGACGCCGAGCAGGCCGCGCCCGCTTCCCGCGCCGACCTCGGTGGTCTGCTGGGCGGTCCAGCCGGGGGCCAGCCGGCCGGTGGCGAGGCCGATGAAGGCGGGGGCCTCGGAGCCGTCCTCCTCGGCGACGACGGGGGCTCCGGGCTCCTTGAGCGCGATGACGCGCTTCTCGGCGGCGGCCCGCTCGTCCTTCCGCTCGCCGGGCTCGGCGCGGCGCTCGACCGAGGAGCCGAGCACCGGCTTCAGCTCCGCCGTGCCCTTCTCCTCCGCGCCGCCGTCCGCCGCCGGGGTGTACGAGGTGTGCCGGGTCTCGGCGATCTCCGTGCTGCCGGCCGCCGGGCAGACCAGCGCGGACCGCTCGACCGGGAGCCTGGCCGGGGCCTTGGCCGAGGTGGCGTTCGCGGGCCCGGCGTCCGGGGCGGTCACCGCGGCGAGAGCGGTGACGGCGGCGAGGGCGGTGGCGGCGGCGAGCAGGGAGATGGTCGTGCGCTTCACTCTGACTCGCCTCGTGGGTTCGCGTTGGGGTCGGTGCGGTGGTGCCCGGAGCCGGGGCCGTGGCCGGAGCCGTGGGCGTACGGGTCGGCCGGGTACGGGTCATAGGGCTCGTACGGCTGGTTCTCGTACGCGGGCGGGTACGCCCCGTACCCCTGGTCGGCGGGCGGGACGGGTGGGACGGGCGCGTACGGCGGCTGGTACGGCTCCTCCTCCGCGTACAGCGGCGGGGGCGGCGGCGGGGAGGGGTACGGGACGGTCCCCGGGTACGGCTGCTCCTGCGGCATCCCGCCCGGTACGTCCGGTACATCCGGTACGTCCGGCGGCTCGGGCTGGGCGCGCAGTCTGCGGGCCCTGCGGCCCTCGCCGCCCCCGGCCTGGGCGGGCATCTTGAGCGGCTGGGCGACGGTCTCCTCCGGGAGGTCGTCGTCGTTCTGCACACGGCGGCCGGGCAGGGCGAGCACGATCAGGACCAGGGCCAGGAACGCCTGGGTCCAGATCCATACGGTGTGGCTGGTGGGGTTCTCGTGGGTGAGCGCCAGCCTGCCGCCCGTCGCGGGCAGTTCGAAGCCCTGCGCCCAGCCGTCGACGGTCGTCTTCTTGAGGGCCTGGCCGTCGAGCGTGGCCGTCCAGCCCTCGTCGGCGCGGTCGGCGAGCCGCAGGACGCGGCCCTCGCCGCCCCCCGGGATCGTGGTGTGCGCCTCGACCTCCCCCGACTCGACGGGCAGCGGGTCGCCCTCGCGGGGGACGATCGTGACGCGGGCGACCTGGCGGTCGACCAGCCAGAGCGAGCTGCCTTCGAGCCTGCTGAGGCGCTTGAGGCCGGGGGTGGCGTCCAGGACCCGGGCGGTCTGTGCGGGCGCTCCGTCGCGGAGCAGCACATAGCGGACGGCGAAGCCGCTGAGCTGGCGGGTCTGGTCGGCTCCGGAGCCCGCGACGAGATTGGCGACGACCTTGTCGAGACGGGTGTCGCGGCCGCCCGCCTCGGTCAGTTCGGCGTCGCCGAGGCGTCCGCCGGGGCCGTGGAGAAGGGTGTACGGGACCTTCGCGGCGGACGCGCCGCCGAGGACCAGGGTCCTGGGCCGGTCGTGGTTGACGCTCTCCTCGGCGACGAACGCGGGCAGCTGGACCGGGTCGCGGCGCTCCAGCGGTCCGGCCGCGCCGCCGGTCATCCAGCCGACGGCCGCGATCACCGGGCCGAGGACGGCGGCGACGGCGATGAGGACGGCGACGGGCTGCCGCCAGCCGAAGCTCTGCGCGCCGACGCGGGTGCGGCCCATCTCCGCGCCGAGCACGGCGGCCGCGAGCAGCGCGACGCCGTAGACGAGGGTCGCGGGGCCCGCCCACACGGAGCGGTTGGCGAGGACCGCGAAGACCAGGCCGACCAGGGCCGCGACCCAGGCGGCGCGAATGGCGAAGTGCCTCTTCTCGCGCAGCAGGGCGGCGAGGGCGGCGAGCACGATGCCGATGAGGACGAGTCCGCCGACGGTCTTCGGGCCGCCGGGGCTGATGCCCAGCAGGTCGACGGCGGACGCGCCGCCGCCGCCGATGTCGAGGCCCGCCTCGCGCAGGAAGGCCGAGGGGTCGGTCAGCAGGGTGAGCGACCAGGGCGCGAGGGCCAGCATCGGGGTGCCGAGGGCGGCGAGGAAGCGGAGTCCGTACGGCACGGCCTCGCGGCGGCGCACCACCAGGACGCCGAGTCCGAGCACGACGGCGATCGGCCAGACGATCGGGGTGAAGGCGGTGATGAGGGTCAGCAGCAGCGCGTAGGTCCAGGTGGCGCGCCAGCCGGCCCGGCCGGGCCGGTGGAATCCGTGCGCGGAGACGGCCGCGCGGGCCGTCAGCGGCAGCAGGATCGCCAGGACCGCGGTGCCGAGCCGTCCGGTGGCGAGCGCTCCGGTGGCGGCGGGCAGGAAGGCGTACGCGATGCTCGCCCAGGCGCGCAGCAGCCGGGAGCCGACCAGCGGGCGGGAGGCGAAGTAGGCGGTGAGTCCGGCGAGGGGGACCGAGCAGACGAGCAGGACGGTGAGGGCGACGCCGGTGGAGCCGAGGAAGAGCGCGGACAGGGCGGCGAGGACGGCGAAGTACGGCGGTGCGGTCTGGGTGCCGCCGGTGCCGATGGGGTGCCAGGCCTCCGCGTAGCGGGCCCAGAGGTCGGAGACCTCGGCGGGGGCGGGGAGCAGCGCGCCGCCCGCCAGCGTGCCGCCGCCGAAGAGGCCGCGGCAGGCGATCACGGAGACGATCAGGAGGAGGGCGAAGAGGACGGGCGCGGGTTTGCGGGCGATCTTCTTCAGCCGGGCGAACTGTTCGAGCTCCAGATAGTCGGCGTCGTCGCCGCCGGGTCCCGATTCGACCGAGCCGCCGTGGCGGGAGCCGGAGGCGTCGGTGTCGTCGCCCGCGCCGAAGTGTCCGGCGATCTGCTCGGCGGTGGCGCGGACGGTGGCGCCGGGCGGCGGGAACAGGGGCCGCAGCTCGCGGGGGTCGGTGTTGCGGGTGGCGGCGCGGGCGCGCCGTCCGGCGATGACGCGCTCGGGGCGCAGCAGTACGCCGAGGACGCCCATGACCTCGTCGACGGCCTGTCCGGGGACCTTGCCGATGAGGTAGGCGAGGGTGCGCAGGACGGTGCCGAGGACGATGCGGAGCAGGACGTACGGGAGGGCGACGGTGCGGGCGTTGGTGAGGAGGGTGTAGACGGCGCCGGCCTTGTCGACGCGGTGGGGTCCGGCGGTGGAGCGGCCCGCGCAGTCGACGGTGCGGCGTTCGCGGGCGGCTGCCTCGGCGTGCCGCAGGACGGCGTCGGGGGCGATGAGGACGCGGTGTCCGGCGGAGTGGGCGCGCCAGCAGAGGTCGACGTCGTCGCGCATCAGGGGGATCCGGCGGTCGAAGCCGCCGAGCTGTTCGAAGACGTCGCGGCGGACGAGCATGCCCGCGGAGGAGACGGACAGGACGCCGCGGATCTGGTCGTGCTGGCCCTGGTCCTGTTCGCGGCGGTCGAGGCCGGTCCAGCGGCGGCCGCTGTTGGCGATGGTGACGCCTGCTTCGAGGAGCTGCTTGCGGTCGTACCAGCCCCGGAGCTTGGCCCCCACGATGCCGATGTGGTCGTCGGAGTCGGCGACGCGCAGCAGTTCGGCGAGGGCGTCGGGTTCGGGGGCGCTGTCGTCGTGGAGCAGCCAGAGCCACTGGACCGGTTCGCCGTGCGGCAGTTCGGGCAGGGCGTAGGCGTCGTCGTGCCAGGTTCTGGTCGCGGGGTCCCAGCCGCTGGGGCGCTTGAGATAGGCGAGGTCGTCGGGGGTGAGGGTGCCCGCGGTGCGCACCGCCTCGTCCACGGCCGCGCCGAAGCCGGTGCGGCGGGCGAGGTGGAGCACCCGGCCGCTGCCGAGCGCGTCGGTGAGCAGGTTCGCGGACTCGTCGGCGCTGCCGGTGTCGGCGGCGACGGCGTTCTGTACGGGGCGTTCCTGGCCGAGGAGTCCGGCGAGGGTGTCGGGGAGCCAGCGGGCGCCGTCGTGCGAGACGACCACGGCGGTGACGACATGCCTCGGGAACTCCGGCGTGTGCGCTGGGGAGTACGCGGCGGTTGTGGCGGACATCGAGGTACGGGCCCTCCGGCCGAGGTCGCCCACGCGGGGGCGCTGAAGCGTCTGGGACGGGGCCCCACACTAACGGTAGGGAAAGGTGCCGGGGTGACGAAGCGGCGTGGTGGGACGGGGGTTGTGGGTGCGGAGCCGGGTGCGGAGGGGGCCGCGCCGGGTGCGGGATCACGTACGGAGTCGCGTACGGAGGGGGCCGGAACGGACGAACGGTCCGCCGGCTGGGGGGAACCCTCGGCCGGCGGACCGTGATCGGTGTTCCGGAGTCCGTGCTCCGGTCTGGTCCTGGATATGCGTTCGGTTTTCAGACGGCGGCCTTCTTCAGTCGTCGCCGTTCACGCTCGGACAAGCCGCCCCAGATTCCGAATCGCTCGTCGTTGGCGAGCGCATACTCAAGGCATTCCGAACGGACTTCACAGGCAAGGCATACTTTCTTCGCCTCGCGTGTGGATCCGCCTTTCTCAGGGAAGAAGGACTCGGGATCGGTCTGGGCGCACAACGCGCGCTCCTGCCAGCCGATTTCGTCGTCCGCGTCCTCGACCAGCAGTTGTTCGAACAGCTCGGTCATGTGCGCCCCTCGTCTGTTTTTGCGTCCCCGTGATGTTGCCGTGATCGGTTTCGGCCAAACGACACGAGTGAAATTACAAGTGTGCGGATCCGGGGCAGTCAAGCCGGGATCTGCTATTGGGCTCCGTATTCACTCTGCGGAACCAAGGCTATGCGGAAAGTGTTGAAATCACCAAAAACGCGACACATGCCAGTGGCCTGCCCACGCACCTTGCTGCGCCTCCCTTCTCGCGAGTGAGGACGACACACGGATCGATCCTGTTGCGATCCGGCCACTGAAGCGATCCGGATCACAGCCCGTTCACAGGACCCCGACAGCGCTCACGCGCCCGGCCCGGGGCGGCCCGGCGCGGTTTCGGTTGCCGTGTCTCCGCTGGACCGGCTGAGCAAACCTTTCTCCGGGCGGCGTAACCGTATGAGGTGAAACATTGCCGCCAAACCGGTCATTGAGTTGACACGAAAGAGCCCGACCCGTCACCTTGGATGGCATGTCAGCGACCTCAGCGCTTTTCACGGCCTCCCGGTGCGGGTGCCGCAGTGCTGTCCGCGCGCGCTGTCGCTGTTCCAGCTGTTGATGCCGTAGCGCTCCGGCTTTCTCCCCGCATTACCGCCCACGGATCCCGGATCACCGATCGCGGATCACGGCGGGATCCCGTACGGCTCCGCGCCTGCGCCCCGCCGCCCGCCCGCCCGGCGTCCGTGCCGCCCGCACTGCTCGTTCTCCGTCTCGCTTCTCCGCCGAGGAACCACCGCACCCATGAACAGCGACAGCGACCTCCAGATCGCCGGCGACATCCTCGCCGTCCAGCACCTCCTCCAGCCCGCCGCCGAACACCCCTCCACCGTGGCCGACTTCGTGGGTCTCGCCCGCTCCATCGCCGCGGACCGGGCGCGCTGGGCCCACCTGGTGCGCTACGACGCCGCCAGCCGCTGGTACCACCGGCTGAGCACCGGCCCGGGGTACGAGGTGTGGCTGCTGTCCTGGGTGCCCGGGCAGGGCACCGGCGCGCACGGCCACGGCGACTCCTCCGGCGTCTTCACCGTCCTGGAGGGGCGGCTGACCGAGCGCACCCCCCGCGCCTCCCGTGAGCTGACGGCCGGCGCGCAGCGGGTCTTCGCCCCCGGATACGCGCACGAGGTGGTCAACGACTCGCTCGAACCCGCCGTCTCCCTGCACATCTACTACCCGGGCCTGACCGAGATGCCGATGAGCCCGGCCGGGGCGATCCACCCGCAGTGCCGGGCGGCGGAGCCGGTGCCCGCGCTCTGAGCACACCGGGCCGCGCGCACCGGGCCGCCCCTGGCGGCCCACCGGCCGACCCCCAACTGACATGCTGGGCGCATGCGCATTGTGGTTCTGGCCGGCGGCATCGGCGGCGCCCGTTTCCTCCGCGGTCTTCAGCAGGCCGCCCCCGAGGCGGACGTCACGGTGATCGGCAACACCGGTGACGACATCCATCTGTTCGGACTCAAGGTCTGCCCCGACCTCGACACCGTGATGTACACCCTCGGCGGGGGCATAAACGAGGAGCAGGGCTGGGGGCGTACGGACGAGAGCTTCCACGTCAAGGAGGAGCTGGCGGCGTACGGCGTGGGCCCCGAGTGGTTCGGCCTCGGCGACCGCGACTTCGCCACCCATATCGTCCGCACCCAGATGCTGGCCGCGGGGTATCCGCTCAGCGCCGTCACCGAGGCGCTCTGCACCCGCTGGAACCCGGGCGTCCGGCTGCTGCCGATGTCCGACGACCGGGTCGAGACGCATGTCGCCGTGGAGCTGGACGGCGAGCGGAAGGTCATCCACTTCCAGGAGTACTGGGTGAAGCTGCGGGCCTCCGTGGCCGCGGAGGCCGTCGTGCCCGTCGGGGCCGAGCAGGCCAAGCCCGCCCCCGGGGTGCTGGAGGCGATCGCCGCCGCCGATGTGATCCTCTTCCCGCCGTCGAACCCGGTCGTCAGCGTCGGCACCATCCTCGCGGTGCCGGGGATCCGCGAGGCGATCGCCGAGGCGGGAGTGCCCGTCGTCGGGCTCTCCCCCATCGTCGGGAACGCGCCCGTGCGCGGGATGGCGGACAAGGTGCTCGCCGCCGTGGGCGTGGAGGCGAGCGCCGCGGCGGTCGCCGAGCACTACGGCTCCGGGCTGCTGGACGGCTGGCTCGTGGACACCGTGGACGCGGACGCGGTCGGGGCGGTCGAGGCCGCCGGGATCCGCTGCCGGGCGGTGCCGCTGATGATGACGGACACCGGGGCGACGGCGGAGATGGCGCGGCAGGCGCTGGCCCTCGCCGAGGAGGTCCGGGCGTGACACCCCCGTACGACCCCTCCCCCGTCACCACCCCGCTCGGGACGGAGACCTCGGACTTCTCCGTACGCGCCCTGGCGGGGCTGCCGGAGGTGGCCCCGGGCGACGACCTCGCCCGGCTGATCGCCGCCGCCGGGCCCGGGCTGGCCGACGGGGACATCCTGCTCGTCACCTCCAAGATCGTGAGCAAGGCCGAGGGGCGCGTCCTCGCCGCCGGCGACCGTGAGGCCGCCATAGACGCGGAGACCGTACGCGTGGTGGCCCGGCGCGGCCCGCTGCGCATCGTCGAGAACCGGCAGGGCCTGATCATGGCCGCCGCCGGGGTCGACGCCTCCAACACCCCGGCCGGCACCGTACTGCTGCTGCCGCTGGACCCCGACGCCTCGGCGCGGGCGATCCGCGCGGGGCTGCGCGAGACGCTCGGCGTCGACGTCGGGGTGCTCGTCACGGACACCTTCGGACGGCCCTGGCGCAACGGGCTGACCGACGTCGCGATCGGCTCGGCCGGGGTGCGGGTGCTCGACGATCTGCGCGGCGGGAGCGACAGCCACGGAAACCCGCTGAGCGCGACCGTGGTCGCCGTCGCCGACGAGCTGGCCGCCGCCGGGGACCTGGTCAAGGGCAAGACGGCCGGCCGGCCCGTGGCCGTGGTGCGCGGTCTCGCGCGGCTGGTCGGCGGCGACGACGACGCCCGGGCGCTGGTGCGGGACCCGGCCGACGACATGTTCCGCCTCGGCACCTCCGAGGCCGTACGCGAGGCGGTCACCCAGCGGCGCACGGTCCGCGAGTTCACCGACGAGCCGGTGGACCCGGCGGCGGTCCGCCGGGCGGTCGCCGCCGCCGTGACCGCTCCCGCGCCCCACCACACCACGCCCTGGCGCTTCGTCCTCCTCGAATCGGCCGCCTCGCGGACCGGGCTGCTCGACGCGATGCGCGACGCCTGGATCGAGGACCTGCGGCGCGACGGGAAGCCGGCGGAGTCCATCGCCAAGCGGGTGCGCCGGGGCGAGGTGCTGCGCAAGGCCCCGTATCTGGTCGTCCCCTGTCTGGTGACGGAGGGCTCCCACCACTACGGGGACGAGCGCCGCGACACCGCCGAGCGCGAGATGTTCGTGGTCGCGACGGGCGCGGGCGTGCAGAACCTGCTGGTGGCGCTCGCGGGCGAGCGGCTGGGCTCGGCGTGGGTGTCGTCCACGATGTTCTGCCGTGACGTCGTGCGCGAGGTGCTGGGGCTGCCCCCGGAGTGGGACCCGATGGGGGCCGTGGCCGTGGGGCACCCGGCGGGGCCGCCGAAGCCCCGGCCGGAGCGGAGCGCCTCGGCGTTCATCGAGGTCCGCTGACGGTCACCGCACCGCCGCGCCGCCGCGCCGCCGCGTCACTGCCAGTGGCGCGGCCGGGCCCCGTACATCTTCGGCGTACGGCGGGCCGGGATCCGGCCGCTCAGCATGATGAGCCGGACGGCGCGGTGGCGCTGCCCCGCGTAGGGGGCCAGCAGTTCGAGCATCGCCGCGTCGTCGGCGTCCCGGTCGTCCGCGAGGGCATGGCCGACGATCCCCGGCAGATGCAGATCCCCGGTGGTGACGGCGTCCGGGGCGCCATGGCTGCGCTGTACGGTCTCGGCGGAGGTCCAGGGGCCGATGCCCGGGATCAGCTCCAGCCGTGCCATGGCCCGGTCGGCGGGCAGCCCCGCCGCCTCCTCCAGCCGGCGGGCGGCGCGGGCCGCGCGCAGGATCGTGGCGGCGCGCTTGTCGTCGACCCCGGCCCGGTGCCAGTCCCAGGAGGGGATCAGGGTCCAGGCCCGGGGATCGGGCATCACCCACAGATCGGGGGACGGACCCAGGGCGGGCTCGCCGTGCCGCCGTACGAGGAACCGCCAGGCGCGGAATGCCTCCTCCGTGGTGACCTTCTGCTCCAGCACGGTCGGGATGAGGGACTCCAGGACCAGCCCGGTACGGGTGAGGCGCAGCCCGGGGGCGCGGTGCAGCGCGGCGGCGACGAGGCGGTGACGCGGGGTGAAGGCCCCGGGGTCGTCGTCCGCGCCCAGCAGCCCCGGCGCGGCCTCCAGCAGCCACTCCGCGCCCGGCCCCCACGCCTGTGCCTCCACCATGCCCGCCCGCGCCGTGATCCTCAGCGTGCCGGGCCCCCGCGGGGTGCGCGTCGCCCGCCAGAACGACCCGTCGGGCGCGGCCCGGTACGTCGGGTCCGCCGGGCCCCGGCGGAGGGGGGTGAGGGTGAGGGGGAGGTCGAGGGGGGTTGGGGGGAGCCAGCTGCGGGTTTGCGCCTGGGCGGCGGGGAGGGACACGGGGGGCCTCGTTCCAAGGGGGGTGCCCTTCGAGGGTAGGCCGCCCGCCTCGCCCCCGGGTCCCCCGTCGAGACTCAGCCCCTCGTCGGGGGCCAGCCCCTGGCTTCGCCGATTCAGCGTCGCCGCACACAGCAAGGGGTCCAAAAACCAGCCTGTCCGGCGTTTGAGGACGGACCCCGTGCCTCAGGGGGCCGGACCGGGCGGGGTCGTCAATTGAGGACCGTTGCCGGCTGCGGGCCACTCGTCGGGGGCCAGCCCCCGAACCCCCGCGCCTCAATCGCCGGCGGGGCTGAGTTTTGGCGGCTTGGCCAAATTCAGCCCGTCAGAGCCCGCTGCGGGCAGGGACCGGCCAGGCCCGGCGCGGCTACTGGTCGGAGGAGAAGCGGACCGCGCCTGGGGGGAGGGTGGTGTCGCACCAGACGCGGAGGCCGGAGCGGAGTTCGTTGTCGGCGCCGATGTGGGCGCCGTCGCCGATGACGGTGTCGTCGAGGATGGTGCGGGGGCCGATGTGGGAGTGGGCGCCGATGAGGGAGGAGGAGATGTGGGCGCCTTCTTCGATGACGGCGCCGGTGAGGACGACGCTGGCGTGGACGCGGGCGCCGGAGGCGACGCGCGCGCCTTCGCCGATGACGGTGCCGCCGGTGAGTTTGGCGTCGGGGGCGACCGAGGCGGAGTCGAGGACCAGACGGTCGCCGCGGCGGCCGGGGACGGCGGGGGAGGGGGCTCGGCCGAGGACGAGGTCGGCGGAGCCACGGACGAAGGCCTGGGGGGTGCCGAGGTCGAGCCAGTAGGTGGAGTCGACCATGCCCTGGAGGTGGGCCCCGGAGGAGAGGAGGTCGGGGAAGGTCTCCCGTTCGACCGACACCGGCCGGCCGGCCGGGATCGTGTCGATGACGGAGCGCCGGAAGACGTACGCCCCGGCGTTGATCTGGTCCGTGACGATCTCCTCGGGGGTCTGGGGCTTCTCCAGGAAGGCTGTCACCCGCCCCGTCTCGTCCGTCGGCACCAGGCCGAACGCGCGCGGGTCCGCGACCCGGGTCAGATGGAGGGAGACGTCCGCGCCGGAGCCCCGGTGGGTCTCCACCAGGGCCCCGATGTCCAGCCCGGTGAGGATGTCCCCGTTGAAGATCAGGACGGGTTCGTCGGGGCCGGAGGTGAGCCGCTCGGCCACATTGCGGATCGCGCCGCCGGTGCCGAGGGGCTCGCGCTCGGTGACGTACTCCAGGCTCAGCCCCAGCGAGGAGCCGTCGCCGAAGTACGGCTCGAAGACCTCCGCGAGGTAGGAGGTGGCGAGCACGATGTGCTCCACCCCGGCGGCCCGCGCCCGCGCGAGCTGGTGCGTGAGGAAGGGGACGCCCGCCGCCGGGACCATCGGCTTGGGCGTGTTCACGGTGAGCGGGCGCAGCCGGGTGCCCTTGCCGCCGACCAGGAGAATCGCTTCTGTCACCGTGTCGTCTCTGCTTCCTGTCCGGGCGGGAGGGGGGGAATTCATCCGTTCGAGACCGGTCAGTTTATGCAGTGGATGGGCATGTGCCCGGTCATACGCGTCCCTGATATCCGGCCGACGCGTTTCTGGCGGTGCCGAGCCTGCCGTAGAGACGGGTTCCCGGGCAGTCGGTGTAGAAGCCGTCGCGGTGTCCGGAGATCACGTTGAAGCTGACCTTCCGGCCCCGGGGGTGCTTGCCGCTGCCGCCCGATGTGAGTGTGACCTTGCCTTTCGGGTTGCCCTTGAAGAGTCCGAGCTTCCAGGCGGTGAGCCGGGCGACGGCGGTCACGGCGGCGGCGGGCGGATTGACGCGGCTGTAGGAGCCGAGGACCGCGATGCCCATGGTGTTGGCGTTGAATCCCAGGGTGTGCGCGCCCCGGACCGCCCTGGTGACGCCGCCGGCCCGGCCTTCGTAGATGTTCCCGCACTTGTCGACGGCGAAGTTGTAGCCGATGTCCCGCCATCCGCTGCTCACTACGTGGTAGCGGTAGATACTGCGAAGGACTGAGGCCGACTGCCCGCAGGTGTAGCTGTTGCCGGTGGCGCTGTGGTGGACGAAGGCGGCCTTGATCGTCTTGCTGTAGACGAAGCCCCGCTCGCGCAGGGCCTCGCTGGCCCGCCATCCCGCCCGGCTGACGATCTTGGGGCGGGGTCCGATGTACGGCTTCGCCGCCGCCTCCAGCACCGGGAGGTGGATCTCGGGGGTGGGGTACGCGGCGCGCCGGGTGAGCGCGGCGGTCGTGGGTACGGGGTGCTCGGGGGCCTCGGACTCCTCCGGCTCGTCCGGCTCCTCGGCCTCCTCGGGCTCGTCCGGTTCCTCCGCCTCGCCGGCGGCCTCCAAGGCCTCAGAGGGCTCCGGGGCCTCTCCCGGATCGACGAGTTCCAGCCGCATTCCGGCGGGCAGCGCCGCGGGCTCCCCCGTCGCGGGCCTCACCCGTACCTCCACTCCGTCGCTGGCCCCGACCCAGAGCGGGGCGGTGGAGCCCCGGGCGGCCCGGTTCTCCGCCGTGCCCGGGTCCGCGCCGTGCTCGTGGTTGTGGGTCTCCACGTCCTGCCAGCCGGACCAAGCTCCGGTGCCGCTCGCCCGGGTGCGGACCTGGACCGTGCCGCGGAGTTCGGCGGCGGGGTCGTCCCAGACGACGCCGACCATCGAGAAGGGCGCGACCCGGCGCTGGAGCAGCCCGCGTTCGGCGGTCGGGGCGAGCGAGCGGGTGGTCGGCGCGAGCGGCAGGGACTGGGTGGAGCCGGCGATGTCGGGGGCCTTGCCGGGGACCTTCGCCGCGGGCGGCGGCGGTGGCGGCGGGGCCGCGCCGGAGGGCGCCGGGAGCGGGAGTACGAGCGCGGCCGAGACCGCGACGCCGATCGAGGAAACCAGGAGTCCACGCATGGGGAAGATCCTGGACCCCGTCCGCCCGATCCGCCCGCCCGCACACCACCGGCGGGTCGGGCCGGGCGGGGCGTCCCGTCACCGGTTCGGCCGCCTCCGCAGGCGGTGCGGGGCGTACCCTAACGCTGGTGAACGCCAGCGACCGTACCCCTGCCGACCTGCTGCGATCCGCGCTCGCCGCGGACCCTTCGCGCCCCTTGGTCACCTTCTACGACGACGCCACCGGTGAGCGCGTCGAATTGTCCGTCGCCACCCTGGCCAATTGGGTGGCGAAGACGGCCAATCTGCTCCAGGGCGAGCTCGCCGCCGAGCCCGGGGACCGGCTCGCGCTGCTGCTGCCCGCGCACTGGCAGAGCGCCGTGTGGCTGCTCGCCTGTTCCTCCGCCGGAGTGACGGCGGACGTGGGCGGCGACCCCTCGGCGGCCGATCTCGTCGTCAGCGGACCCGACACCCTGGAGCGGGCCCGCGCCTGCCGGGGCGAGCGGGTGGCGCTGGCGCTGCGCCCCCTCGGCGGGCGTTTCCCGAAGGCGCCGGAGGGCTTCTCGGACTACGCGGTGGAGGTGCCCTCACAGGGCGACCGCTTCGCGCCGTACGCGCCCGTCGACCCGGGCGCGGCGGCGCTGTCGGTGGGCGGCCTGGAGCTGAGCGGCGCGGAGCTGGTGGAGCGGGCCCGGGCGGACGCGGCGGAGCTGGGGCTGAGCCCCGGGTCCCGGCTGCTCAGCGGGCGCGGCTACGACAGCTGGGAGGGGCTGTCGGCGGGGCTGTTCGCGCCGCTCGCGGCCGGTGCCTCGGTGGTGCTGTGCCGGCATCTGGACCAGCTGTCGCCGAAGAGCCTGGAGCAGCGGATCGAGAGCGAGCGCGTCACCGTCACGGCACGGTAGCGCGCGGGCCGCGGTCCTGGCGTCCGGGGGGGCCGGTGCTCAACTTCCCTGGTCCGGCGGGAGTCAGGGGCGTTTTGTGCCGGTCCGGCCCCCAACTTCGGCCTATGAACGGCGAAACGCGGACCGTACCGCACAACCATGCGCGATGTTCGGCCGTCTAGCCCTGCGATCGGCGGTCGAGCGCGCCGCCGACGCCATGAAGGATGGACGCAGACGTGACCGACAGTGCTGGTACTCCGGCCGGCCCGGGCGGCCCGGCGGAGGACGACGGCGCGACCGACGCGGCAGCTGAACCCGAGGAACCGACGGCCTCCCGCAAGCGCCGCTGGCTGCGCTGGGCGGCCGTCGGCACCGCGCTGGTCGTGCTCGCCGGGGCGGGTTCCGCCTGGTGGTTCTACCGTCAGCTGGACTCCAACATCACCACCGACACCACGGCCGCGACCGAGCTGCAAATACATGAGAAGGAGCGGCCGGCCCCGCTCGTCCTGGACGCGCGGAACATCCTCGTACTCGGCTCCGACACCCGCTCGGGCGAGGGGAACAGCGAGTACGGCCGGGACGAGGGCGAGAGCCAGCGCTCGGACACCACGATCCTGCTGCACATCGCCGCCGACCGGAAGAGCGCGACCGCGATGTCCGTGCCGCGCGATCTGATGGCGTGGATCCCGAGCTGCCGGCGGGCCGACGGCTCCCGTACCGAGGAGACGTTCGGGCAGTTCAACTCGGCCTTCGCGATCGGGGGCGCGGCCTGTGTCATCCGGACGGTCGAGAAGATGACCGGGGTGCGGATCGACCACCACATGATCGTGGACTTCCGGGGCTTCAAGAAGATGGTCGACGCGATCGACGGCGTCGAGGTCTGTCTGAAGAAGCCCATAGACGACGAGGACGCCCGGCTGAGGCTCGACGCGGGCCGGCAGACCCTCGACGGGGAACAGGCCCTCGGTTACGTACGCGCCCGGAAGT
The DNA here is from genome assembly GCF_014651115.1 of Streptomyces inusitatus. Classification (GTDB taxonomy): domain Bacteria; phylum Actinomycetota; class Actinomycetes; order Streptomycetales; family Streptomycetaceae; genus Streptomyces; species Streptomyces amakusaensis. The sequence goes on from NZ_BMWG01000038.1 coordinate 24,698, forward strand.
CCCTGGGCGACGGCAGCGACACCGACCGGATGGAGCGGCAGCAGCAGTTCCTGGGCGCGCTGGTCAAGAAGGTGCAGAGCGACGGCGTACTGCTGGACTGGACAAAGCTGTATCCGCTGCTGGACGCGGCGACCAAGTCGCTGACCACGGATCCGGGGCTCGACTCGCTGAAGGATCTGTACGGCCTGTCCAAGTCGATGCGGGACATCCCCACCGACAAGGTGCAGTTCCTGACCGCGCCGCGGCAGCCGTACGCCGCCGACAGGAACCGGGACGAGCTGGTGCAGCCGGAGGCCGATCAGCTGTTCCAGCGGCTGCGCGAGGACACCCCGATCACCGTGCTCCCGGCTCCGAGCGCGAGCGAGCGGGAGGCGGCGGCCGGTGAGCGGGGTGAGGAGAGCGCCGCCCCCGGCGCGAGCCCCAGCCCCTCGCCGACGTTCACCGGCAGCAATGCGGCGACGGGGGTCTGCACATGACGTACCGGCCAAGACTGGGCTCACGCCAAGCGAATTGGGCGTATTGCCCAGATGTAAGTTATGTGGAATTTGTCATGGGCGTCGACCCACTGTGAACTGGGCGGATAGTGTGACGCGATCCGGTTCTCCGGCCCCGTGCGATCACACCGCCGGACCGAGAGAGACCGAGCGCCATCCGGGGGAGGCGCTTCGCGTGGCAGCGACGGAGGATTCAGAAAACCGTGGATGCGCAGAGCCGTGGGCAGGCGGACGACTTCGATCCCGCCGACCAATGGGTACTCAACCCGGAAACCGGCCAATACGAACTGCGACTGGACAACTCCGCAGCGCAGTCTCCGGCCGCTCCGGCGGCCGACGGCTTCGGCGACGGGCCAGGCACTCCGGGCGTCCCGGGGCCGCGTACGCCGGGTGACCCCGGCGGCGGCCGGAGCCGGCCCGAGGGCGACGGGAACCCGTCGTCCGGGGCCGAGGTGCCCGAACAGCGCTCGCGCCGCTCGGGCGGCCGGGCGGCGAACCGCCAGGCCGCCCGCTCCGGCCGGCCCGCCGGGGGCGCGAGCGCCCCGGCGGGCCGACGCAAGGGCAAGTCCGGCAAGCCCGCCAAGTCCGGCAAGAAGAAGGTGCTGATGTGGACGGGCGGAGTCCTCGGCTTCACCGTCGTCGTCGGCTCCGTGGGCGCGTACCTCGCCTATGACCGGCTGAACTCGAACCTCAACACCATCGCGGTGCCCGGCGCGGGAACCGGCGGCTTCAAGAAGGACAAGGCCGTCAACATCCTGGTCATCGGCACGGACAAGCGGACCGGCAAGGGCAATGGCTCCTACGGCGACCCCAACAGCGCCGGGCACGCCGACACCACGATCCTCTTCCATGTCTCCAAGGACCGCACCAACGCCACCGCGCTCTCCATACCGCGCGACCTGATCACCGACATACCCGCCTGCGAGACCAAGACCGACAAGGGCACCGTCACCATCCCCGGCTCGCTGAACACCAAGTTCAACGAGAGCCTCGGCCAGGAGGGCCGCGACCCGGGCTGCACCATGCGCGCGGTCAAGGAGCTCACCGGGGTCACCGTCGACCACTTCATGATGGCCGACTTCAACGCGGTGAAGACGATGTCGACGGCGGTCGGCGGTGTCGAGGTCTGTCTCGCCAAGGACATCGACGACAAGAAGTCCAAGCTCAAGCTCGCCCGCGGCACCCATGTGATCAAGGGGGAGCAGGCGCTCGCCTTCGTCCGCACCCGCTACACGGTCGGCTTCGGCAGCGACCTCAGCCGGATCGAGATCCAGCAGCAGTTCCTCAGCTCCATGATCCGCAAGATGAAGTCCAGCGACACGCTGACCAGCCCCACGAAGATGTGGGACCTGGCGAACGCCGCGACCAAGGCGCTCACCGTCGACACCGGGATAGGCAGCATCGAGAAGCTCCAGGACCTCGGCATGGAGCTGGCCGAGGTGGATCCGAAGAACATCACCTTCGCGACGGTCCCGGTCGACGACAGCGCCGACAAATCCAGCGTGCTGCTCAACGAGGCCAAGGCCAGGCCGCTCTTCTCCATGATCCAGAACGACATCTCGCTCACCGAGGTGAAGAAGAAGGAGAAGCAGGAGCAGAAGGCCGCCAAGGAGAAGCAGAACGCCCTGCTCAAGGGCGATCGCGCCGAGGCCGCCGATGTCAGGGTCAAGATCTACAACGGCAGTGGGACCCAGGGCGTGGCCCTCGCCACGCTGACCTGGCTCCAGAACGACCAGAGCGTGATGAAGTCCAGCAACGAGGGCAACGCCCCCGCCAAGGCGCCCAAGACCACGCTCGAATACGCGCCCAACCAGGCGGACCAGGCCCGCAAGCTCGCGGATCTGATGGGTCTGCCGGCCACGGCGATGAAGCCGGGCACCGAGGACGCCGAGGCGCTTGAGGCGATGACGCTCGTCCTCGGCGCGGACTTCAAGGGCGCGGGGGTGCCCATCACCGGAGTGGCGAAGACGCCGGACGGTGTCCAGAAGGTCGAAGCCGACAAGAAGGTGTGCGCCGGATGACACGGGAACACCCCCGTCGCTCATCGCGCATGACAGGGGGACTCAGGGGTGGGACGGAACAGCGCGCGCGGGAGCCAGAGCCCGGATCGCGTCCCGCGAGCGCGTGACACCGGCCCGGCCGGCGGCGGGACGGTCCCCGGCCCGCGCGGCGGACGGCCGCCGGGCGGCGGCGATCGGCCGCCCCGGCGCGGGAAGCGCCGGGTGCTGCGGTGGACCGCGGCCGTGCTGTCGCTGCTGATACTCGCGACGGCGGCGGCCGGTTATCTGTACTACGAGAACCTCAACGGCAAGATCAAGAAGAAGGAGCTGACCCTCGGCGCGAAGATGCCGGTCCACCGGGCCAACGCCGACGGACAGACCCCGCTGAACATCCTCCTCATCGGCTCCGACGCCCGGGACAACGAGGCGAACCAGAAGCTCGGCGGGGCAAAGGAGACCTTCAACGGCAAGCCGCTCGCCGATGTGCAGATGCTGCTCCATGTGTCGGCGGACCGCTCCAACATCTCTGTGATCAGCATGCCGCGCGACACCATGCTGAGGATCCCCGAGTGCCAGGACCCGGAGACCGGCGAGGTGCACCCCGCGAGGGCGTGGGCGCAGACCAATGAGTCGCTGAGCCGCGGCGGCCCTGGCTGCACGGTGGCCACCTGGTACGAGCTGACCGGCATCACCATCGACCACTTCATGCTGATCGACTTCGCGGGCGTGGTATCCATGGCGGACGCCATCGGCGGCGTCCCGGTCTGTGTCAGCGACCGTGTTCACTCCCGCAACAGCAAGGGGCAGGGGTCCGGTCTCAAGCTCGACGCGGGCACCAGCTTCGTCAAGGGCGAGCAGGCGCTGCAATGGCTCCGCACCCGCTATGGATTCGAGGACGGAACCGATCTCGCCCGGGCCCGCGCCCAGCACATGTATATGAACTCGATGGTGCGCCAGCTGCGAAAGAACGCAAAACTCACCGACCCGAACAAGCTGCGCAAGCTCGCCGAGGCCGCCATTGACTCGCTCACCGTGGACAAGGGCATCGAGTCGGTCGCCAGTCTCCTCGACCTCGGCAATGCCCTCAAGAGCGTGCCCACTCATCGGATCACCATGGCAAAGATGCCGAGCGTTTATTCGAAAAGGCCGAACTACACCGGCAAAGTCGAACCCAAGCCCGGCGAAGCAGAACAGGTGTTCCGGATGATCCGGGAGGACATCCCGCTCGACGGCAAGGGAAAGCCGAAGAAAAAGAAAGCGGCCCCCGCGAAGTCGCAGGACCGGGCGGCCGCGCCGGCCGACATCCCCGTACAGGTGCGCAACGGCACCGGCGGCGACGGGCAGCTCCCCCTGAGGGGAAGGGCCACCGAGGTCACCGCCGCCCTACAGGCCGGGGGCTTCACCCAGGCCGTGGCGGACATCGCCGGAAACCCCCAGCGCAAGACGGTCGTCCAGTTCTCCAACGCGGAGCTGGAGGGCGATGCCCAGGCGGTCGCCAAGGCTCTGGGCATTCCGGTGTCCTCGGTACGGAAATCGACTGATGTCACCGGTATATCACTGACCGTGGGCGCCGATTGGCCTACCGGTGACGCCTTTCCCGGAGCCGTGGACGGGGACAAGACGCCCGACTCCGCCGAGGCCCTCAACGGCAGCGACACCAAGGCGTGCATGAAGGTTCAGCCGGGCTTCACCTGGTAATGGGTCACTGTGTGAAGGGTCCGTTTCGCGCATGCGTTGCGGGCCCTTCTCGTAAAACTTCGCCCGTCCTCCGGCCGTCATCCGGCCGTCATCCGACCGCCTTCGGCCGCCCTTCGGCCGAATTTCCCCGAGATATGGGCAGATTGCCCAGGTGTAGGGTGCGCGGGGTTTGTGATGGATGTCGCCGAGCGCCGAACAGTGCGGATAGTGTGACGAGATCCGGTGCTGCGGGAAGCCACCTCGCACCCGGCCGGATCGATGAACCGAGCGTCTCCTGAGGGGGAGAGGCAACGCGCGCGGGACCGACGGAGGACTCAAGCGACCGTGGACGCACAGAGCCGTGGCCGGGCGGACGGGATCGACCCCGCCGACCAGTGGGTGCTCAATCCCCAGACCGGCACCTATGAACTCCGACTGGACGATTCCGTACCGCGCCAGGACGCCGCCGGGCACCGGGACGCCGTCCCCGCGCCCGCGCGCCCCGCGTCGCCCTCGGTCCCGGGCCAGCGCGGCAGACGGAGCGCGCGCCCCCCGGAGGACGGCAGACCCGGCGGCTCCGGGCGGCGCGGGCGCAGGACCAGAAAGCCGGCCAGGCGGAAGGCGCTGATGTGGACCGGCGGCGTCCTGGGTTTTCTGCTGGTCGGCGGCTCCATCGGCGGTTATCTGCTCTACGACCGGCTCAACGGCAACCTCAACGCGATCGATGTCGGCGACGCGCTCAGCGGCCGGGGACTGAAGGACGGGCCCCTCAACATCCTGGTGATCGGCACCGACAAGCGCACCGGCAAGGGGAACGAGGGGTACGGCGACAAGGGCAGCGAGGGCCACGCCGACACCACCTTCCTCTTCCATGTCTCCGCCGACCGCACCAACACCACGGCGCTCAGCATCCCGCGCGATCTGGTGATCGACATCCCCGAGTGCCCCACCAAACAGCCGGACGGCTCGACCAAGATCATCCCGGCGCAGCCCGCCACCCGGTTCAACGAGTCCTTCGGGCAGCGGGGGCGCGACCCCGGCTGCACCATGCGCACGGTGAAGGCGATCACCGGTCTGCCGATGGACCACTTCATGATGGTCGACTTCAACGCGGTCAAGACGCTGACGACCGCCATCGGCGGGGTGGACATCTGTCTGGACAAGCCGATGAAGGACGACGAGTCCGAATTGGATCTGGCGGCGGGCCCGCACCGCGTCCAGGGCGAGCAGGCGCTCGCCTTCGTCCGCAACCGGCACGGGCTCCAGAACGACAGCGATCTCGACCGGATCGCGGTGCAGCAGCAGTTCGTCGCCTCGATGATCCGCCGGATGAAGAACGACGTCCTGGGCGACCCGAAGGCGATGTTCGCCCTGGCCGACTCGATGACGAAGGCGCTCACGGTGGACACCGGGATAGGCGACGTCCCGAAGCTGACCGCCCTCGCCAAGGAGCTGGGCGGGATCGACGTCAAGAACATCAGCCTCATGACGGTCCCGGTGATCGACAACCCCGCCGAGGGGCCCGTCAAGGCGACCGTCGTCCTGAACCCGGTGGAAGCGCCGCAGGTCTTCGCCATGCTGGCCGACGACGTCTCCTTCACCGAGGTGAGGAAGAAGGAGAAGAAGGCGGAGAAGGCCGCCAGGGAGAAGCAGAACGCCCTGCTCAAGGGCGACCGCGCCCAGCCTTCCGAGATCCGGGTCGACATCTACAACGGCAGCTCCGTCAACGGCGCGGCGCAGACCACCCTCAGCTGGCTCCAGACCGTCAAGGGCGTGCTGAAGTCCGCCAACAAGAGCAACGCCCCCCAGAAGGCGGCCAGAACCACGCTGGAGTACGCGCCGAACCAGGCCGATCAGGCCCGCGCGCTCGCCGACATGCTGGGGCTGCCCGCCTCCGGCCTGCGGCCGGGCACCGTGAACGCCGAGGGACTCCAGGCGATGACGCTCACGCTGGGCGGCGACTTCAAGGCCGCCGGTACGCCCATCGCCGCGCCGGCGAAGGCCCCGGCGGGAGTGAAGAAGGTGGAGGCCGACAAGCAGGTGTGCGCCAGGTGAGACGGGGGCCGGGCACCCGGGGCGGTCCGGGGCCCGAGGCCCGGGGCCGGTCGGGGGCCGGTCGCCCGGGGCGGCCTGGTCAGACGGCGGTCGTGGTCCCCACCGCCGGGCGGCGGCTGGCGATGACCTTCCTGGCCAGGGAGCGCGGGCTGGTGAGGAAGCCGATCCCCCACGACATGTGCATGGTCGCCAGCGCCACCGGGATCCGGATCCGGGCCTTCAGCGGCAGCCCCTTGCCCGCGGGCAGGGAACCGGCCGTGATCGCCGCCAGATAGCCGCCGGGCACGATCAGACCCCAGGGGGTCAGCACCGCGCCGACCACGAGACCCGCCGCGATCGCACAGACCGCGACGGGCGGCGCGAGATAGCGGAGATTGATCGAACCCTGGTGGTAGCGGGCCACCACATGCCGCCAGCGGCCGTAGTCCTTGTACTGCTTGGCGAGCGCCCGGACCGAGGGGCGGGGGCGGTACCGCACCCGCAGCTCGGGGGAGAACCAGATCAGCCCGCCGGCCTCGCGGATGCGGAAGTTCAGCTCCCAGTCCTGGGCGCGGACGAACTCCACGTTGTAGCCGTCCTGCCGCTCCAGCGCCTCGCGCCGGAAGACCCCCAGATAGACGGTCTCGGCGGGGCCGGCCGTGCCACCGGTGTGGAAGGCCGCGTTCCCCACGCCTATCTTCGAGGTCATGGCGGCGGCGACGGCGTGCTCCCAGTCGTTCTCGCCCTCGGCGTGCATGATGCCGCCGACGTTCTGCGCGCCGGTCTCCTCCAGGAGCCGTACGGCGGTGGCGATGTAGTTCGCGGAGAGCATCCCGTGGCCGTCGACGCGTACCACGATCGGGTGACGCGAGGCCTTGATCGCGGCGTTGAGCGCGGCCGGGGTACGGCCGGTGGGATTGGGCACGGTGTGGACCCGGGGGTCCTCCCGGACCAACTCGGCGGCGATCTCGTCGGTGCGGTCCGTGGACGGGCCGAGCGCGATCACCACCTCCATCTCGCCGTCGTACTCCTGCTCAAGGATGTGACGGACCGAGTTGCGCAGATGCCGCTCCTCATTGAGGACCGGCATGATCACGGAGACGGGGGGCGTGGCGTTCATCAGTCGCCACGTTACCGCGAATGGGGGACACGGACGCGCGGCGGCCGGTCGGTGGCGCGGGCAGCCCATCGTATGGGCCTACGGTGTGCTCGTTCCCCCGTTCGCCGCGATCGGACACCGGCCCGGTCGTCCGCTGTCTTCCGCAGTACCCCGGCAGTCGCCTCCGGTCGCCGACCGTCATTCACCGTCATTCACCGCCGTCCACCGTCATCCCGCCGCCGGTCACCGTCGTCCCGCAGTCAGTCGCAGTCAGTCGCCGTCAGTCGCCGTCGTTCGGGCGTCCGTTCCCCGGCCGCCCCCTCCTCCCCCCGTCGCCCGCGGAGGTGTCCCCCTCGTGACCACGCCGTCCCGCTCCCCCCGTCCCCGGCCGAACCCAGGGCCCAGGACCAGACGGCCGGTGGTCACCAGACCCCGCTGGGGGCTGCGGGCGGCGACCGCGCTCTCGGTGCTGGTGCTCGGCGCGGGCGCGATCGGGCACGCGATGCTGACCGGTCTGGACACCGGGATCAGCCGGGTGGACCCCTTCCGCGACATGAAGAACCGGCCCGAGGGCGGGCACGGCATGAATCTGCTGCTCGTCGGCACCGACGGACGGGAGCGGATCACCCCGGAGCAGAAGAAGAAGTTCCGGCTCGGCGGCGCGCCCTGCCACTGCACGGACACGATCATGCTGGTGCACATCTCCCGGGACAGCCGGCGGGCGAGCGTGGTGTCCCTGCCGCGCGACAGCTACGCCGAGATCCCGGCGTACACCGACCGGGCCACCGGGCAGAAGCGCCCGGCCAGGCCGGTGAAGCTGAACGCCGCCTACGCGGAGGGCGGGCCCTCGCTGACCGTGCGCACGGTCGAGCACATGACCAAGGTCAAGATCGACCACTATCTGGAGGTCGACTTCACCAGCTTCATGAAGACGGTCGACGCCGTCGGCGGGGTCCGGATCTGCACCAGCCAGCCGATGTCGGACCGCTACACCGGGCTGAACCTCCCGGCCGGCAGCCATGAGCTGAACGGCGGGCAGGCCCTTCAGTACGTCCGCTCCCGCCATGTGGACATCGCGTCCGACCTGGGGCGGATGCAGCGCCAGCAGCGGTTCGTGGCCTCCCTCATCGAGCGGGCGACCAGCAGCGGGATGCTGCTCAACCCGGTGCGGTTCCGGAAGGTGGCCACCACCATGCTCGGCTCGGTACGGGCGGACGAGGGGTTCGGCACCGAGGAGATGCTGGCGCTGGGCCGGGCGATGCGCGGCTTCTCGGCGGCCTCGTCGGAGTTCACCTCCGTGCCGATCGGCTCGATGGGCACGGTGAAGGGCGTCGGCTCCGCCGTGAAGTGGGACCCCGCCAAGTCCCAGCGGCTCTTCCGGATGATCCGCGAGGACCGGCCGCTCGCCCCGGCCCGCGCCCGCAAGGCCCGGGCGACGCTGGTGGACGTCTCCCCGCAGCAGATCAGGGTGCAGGTCTACAACGGCACCGGCGAGGACGGACTCGGCCGCCGGGTGGACGGCGCGCTGCGGGCCACCGGCTTCAACACCACCCGTACCCCGCTGAACGGGGACAGCCCCGAGGTGGAGCGCACCTTCATCTCGTACGACCCCCGCTGGGACCGCTCGGCGCGGACGCTGGCGACGGCGCTGCGCGGCTGTGAGATCCGGGCCGTGAAGGGGCAGGGGCGAACGCTGCGGGTGACGGCGGGCGCGGATTACCGGGGGGTGACACCGGTCCGGGCGCAGGACGCCTACCAGGGCGAATTCGGCGCGGTCACCGGCGACGAGGTGACCTGCCCGTAGAGCGGGGCGCGCTCAGTCCTGCATGCCCTCGGCGGCGCGGCGCTCGCGCAGCTCCATGATGGCGCGGCGGCGGGCCAGCCGGTGCGTACGGCGGATCTGGGCCTCCTGGTGGCGGCGGCGGTCCCGCTCGGTCTCGGGGCGCACCGGGGGGACGGCCCGGGGCTTGCCCTCCGCGTCGACGGCGGCGAAGACGAGATAGGCGGAGCCGACCTGCTGGGCGGGGGTCGACTCGTTCCAGCGCTCGGCCAGCACCCGGACCCCGACCTCCATGGAGGATCGTCCGGTCCAGTTGACCTGGGCCTTCACATGGACCAGATCTCCCACCCGGACCGGCTCCAGAAAGACCATCTCGTCCATCGAGGCGGTGACGGCGGGCCCGCCGGAGTGCCGGCCCGCGACCGCGCCCGCCGCGTCGTCCACCAGCTTCATGATCACACCGCCGTGCACCGTGCCCAGGAGGTTGGTGTCACTGCCGGTCATGATGTGACTCAGCGTGGTGCGGGAGGCCGAGGTGGGCTTGGCCTCGATCGCCGGGTCCGGAGGGAGCTGGTCTGTCATGCTCTCCACCATAAGCGGGGGTGTCGCCGCAGTTGCCCGAAGGGGGCGCGACCGGCGCATTGCATCAGCTTGGCTACAGGCCCGGCCCGATTCGCCACCCGCCCTGTCGGCGGCCCGCTGTGACCCGGCACACTTGTTGTCATGAACGATTGGCCCGATGGATACGGACGCGGCGGCCGGGGCTCGGAGCCCGAGGGCGCTCGCTCGATGCGCCATGTGCAGCGCCCTCCGGTCCCCCAGCAGCAGTCGCAGGGGTACGAGGACGGGTACCACTCCCCCTATGACAGCGGCTACAACACGGGCCAGGTCTACGGCGCGCCCGCCGGCGGCCCGGGCGCCGGGGGCGGCAACCGCTTCCCCGGCGGCGGAGGCCCCGCCGGGCCCCCGCCGCCCGCCGGGCCGCCGAAGCCGGCCCCCGACTGGCGCCGCCGGATAAAGATCGGCTCGCTGGTCCTGGTGGGAACGCTGCTGGTGGTCTCCGTCGGCACCTACTTCTGGGCGGACGGCCAGGTCCGCCGCGAGGTGGATCTCTCCAAGGTCATCGAGCGTCCGAAGGACGACGACTGCACGACGTATCTGATCGTCGGCTCGGACAGCCGCAAGGGCATGTCCGCCGAGGACAAGAAGCGGCTGCGCACCGGCTCGGCCGAGGGCAAGCGCACCGACTCGATGATGATCCTCGCCGACTGTTCCGGCGGGACGACGATGATCTCGCTGCCGCGCGACTCGGACGTGGAGATCCCCTCCTTCAAGGGCTCCCAGTCCGGCAAGGTCTTCCCGGCCCAGGGCCGCCGGGTCAAGCTGAACGCGGCGTACGCGGAGGACGGCCCCGAGCTGCTGGTGCGCACCGTCGAGCACAACACGCATCTGCGCATCGACCACTACGCGGAGATCGGTTTCGCGGGCTTCGCGAATGTGGTGGACGCGATCGGCGGCGTGGAGCTGGACATCCCCAAGGCGTTCAAGGACAAGAAGTCCGGCGCGGACTTCGCGGCGGGCAAGCAGACGCTCGACGGGGAGCAGGCGCTCGCCTTCGTCCGCACCCGGTACGCCTTCGCGGAGGCCGATCTCGCGCGGACCAAGAACCAGCAGAAGTTCCTGGCGGCCCTGGCGAGCCAGACGGCGACGCCGGGGACGATCCTCAACCCCTTCACCCTCTACCCGGTGCTGGGCGCGGGCCTCGACACCCTGATCGTCGACAAGGACATGTCCCTGTGGGACATGAGCCAGATGTTCTTCGCCATGAAGGGCGTCACCGGCGGCGACGGCAAGTCGATGAACATGCCCGTCGCCGGGAGCAACGGCGGGAACCTGGTCTGGGACAAGGCCAAGGTCGCCCAGATCGTCGGGCAGATCCAGAACGACGAGAAGGTGACGGTGTCGGGCAACTGACCCCGGTACGCGCCCGAGCGGGCCCCCTCCGTACGCCGGAGGGGGCCCGTTCCGCGCTGTAAAGGGACTCGCCAGAAACGACGGCTCCCTCTTTACGTGGTGAGCGTGTGACGCGCCATGGTGATCAGGCGCTGAGCATCGGCGCCAAAGACCGCGGACTCACCCAGGGTGTCCCACACGCGCCGGTACAGGGCGACCGTGTCGGTGTCGTCCAACCAGAGTTCGGCGTGCCAGTCCTCTGTAATCACCAGACGGTCGTCGAAGATCCAGAACGCATTGGCGGGAGGAACCCGTAGAACGGCGTTCAGGGGAACGATCCCGAGTCGGACGGTATCCATGCCCACAGCACCTATGAGGCGGTCCAGCTGGGCTGCCAGAACATCCGAGGGACACACCCGCGCCCGCAGCACTCCCTCCCACAGCAGGAGGTTCAGGCGGTTGCCCGAGCGGTACAGCCACTCTTGCCGCTTCATCCGGGCCCGTACCGCGTCCTCGGTGTCGCGGGGTGAGTTCTGGAGGGTGGAGTAGTGCTCGAAGACGGCACGAGCGTAGTCCGGGGTCTGCAGGAGGCCGTTCACGAGGAACGAATCCCACACGTGCAGTTCCCGGGCCCCGTCGGTGACCATGCTCCATCTCTCCTGCACGGGACGGTGGCCCTTCGCCAGCTGTCGGCGCCATGACCTGATGTGCGATTCAAAGCCCTGCAACCGGCCATGGAGTTCCTCGTACACCTCCGGATACCCCGTGGCGTCGACCCATGCCCTGAGGTCTTCCGCAGTGGGTGTCTGGCGACCGTTCTCCAGTTTGCTGACCTTCGACTGGGGCCAGCCGAGTCGCCGTGCCAAAAAGGTACCGGTGAGACGGCCGTTCGGGCTTTTGGAGCGCAGCTCTCGCAGCCTCCGCCCCAGGTCCTCACGCGCCCTCTGGTAGTCCGTGCTCACCGGTACTCGCGCTGCCTACTCGCTCGGCTCTGCTGTGAACTCCCGGTACGGCACGGCCTGATGCCACGCCGCGTCACGAACCATGGCGTACCGGACGACCTCGGAAGGTTCAGTGATCAGTTCCACGTCCACGAGGTTGTCCGCATCATCGAACCGCAGCAGCGCGACGAGTCGGCTGTCGAACAGCCAGAAGTCCTCCGAGGGGAGCTGAAGAGCTTCGGCGTGCGTACGCGACAGGTTCCGGATGTCCTCCCCGAGGGCTTGGTTCTTCTCCGCGTGCGCCGTGAGGTAACGCTGTCCGTCAGTGGGTGGCGTGTCAACGATCCGGACCCGGCCGACAATCGCTCCGCCTGCGGTCTTCGTCTTGATGTTTCGCGCCCATGGGGTGTCCAGGTCCCACACAGGGCGCTCGCCACGGAGAAATCGATCATACGTATCGCTGTTTTCGTCGGACGCGTACCTACGCCGGGTCTCCAGCCGCCATGCCGTGTGCTCGAAGTTCTCGAAGAGCTTGCCGAAGGCGTCAAGGCCGATAATGCGCGCTTGCCGGGACTTGTCCTTCGGGGTCCAGTCCACCAGCAGGTCTCGCGGCACGGCGATGGCGATTTCACCCTCACTCAGGTGACGAAGCCGACCCACGTCTTCCGGGTCCGTCAGAGGCCGGCCCTGCACGATCACCTCGCCCGAGTCCAGGTCCTCGTGGACCGCCGGGCACCCTCCTTCCCCTGACCCCGTGCCGTTGAAGCGCAGTCTGCGCGCCATGCTCGATCACCTCTCCCGAGTCGGGCAATGAGAGACAGGGTGTCGGGAGCCGCTTGTGAATGTCGAGGCATCCTCAAGCATCGCGTGAGAATAACCGAGAATATTCACTTTTTGCTTGATATTCCGCTCCTAGAGTCCCGCTCATGAATCGTCAGACGACGCGGAAGGCAGAAGGAGTCTCGTCATGACAGCCATGGTGGAAATGCCTGTCGCTCTACGGCGCGGGCGAGACCTCGTAAGTCCTGAACTATTCGAGAAGGTGTCCGAATTCTGTGCGGAGGAATACGGTCACGAGCTGTCC
>NZ_BMWG01000039.1 GCF_014651115.1 Streptomyces inusitatus
CCTCGCCATGCGCCTCACCAACCGCATCAACACCACCCTCAACACCCACACCACCATCCACACACTCTTCCAACACCCCACCCCCGCCGAGCTGCACGACGCCCTGTTCAAGGAGTCCGACGGAGAAGTGGACGGGGTGATCGCGTACCGCGCCGAGGGCGAGCTGCCGCCGATCTTCCTGCTGCCCGCGGCGAACGGGCTGAGCTGGGCCTGGTCCGGACTGATACGTCATCTCCCGGCCGGGCACCCGGTGTACGGCCTCCAGGACCCGAGGCTGTCCGACCGCGAGGTCGGGACCCTGGCGGTGAGGGAACTCGCGGCCGTCCATCTCGCGCGGATCCGGGAGATCAGAGGGAGCCGGGGCGAGGGCCCCTGTGTGCTGGTGGGCTGGTCGTTCGGGGGGACCGTCGCCCAGGAGGTGGCGGTCGAGCTGGAGGCGGCGGGCGAGGATCCTTCGCTGCTCGTACTGCTCGACTCGTACCACGGCAGGGATCCGGCGGGCGAGCCGACGGCTGCGGAGCTGATCCGTACCGCACTGGACGGCCTGACACTGCCGCCGCCATCGGCGAACCAGGACCAGGACCGGGGCTCCGGCACGGACCCGCTGCCCGGGGGTCATGAGCTGCGGCGGGCTCTGGCGGAGGTCGAAAGTCCGCTCTCGACGCTGCCGGAGCGCACCATCCAGAACCTGGTGCTGATCACCAGGGCGAACCATCGCTCGATGGCCGAGCACACGCCGAGGCCGTCCCGGGTCCCGGTGCTGTTCGTCGACGCCGAGAACCACGGCTCCGTACCCGCTTCGTATCTGTGGCGCGACCGCTTCCTGACGGACATCGAGAGCCATCGGACGCGCTTCGACCACCAACAGCTCATGCAGCCGGAGGCGAGCCCGGAGATCGGCTCCCTCATTTCCAGGAAGGTCAACGATGTCGCCCCATAGCCGCTTCATCAGGCGGACCAGAAGCAAGCTCCGCACCTGGGGGTGGATGTACCGATGACTCCGCTCGCCCAGCTGCCCCACCCCGGAGCCCTGCGCCCCGCACCGGACGCCACGCTTCCCGAGCGGTCGCGCGCACGGCTGGCGGGCATCGGCACCGCCGTCCCGCCGACCTCGTACTCCCAGCGCGAACTGCTGGACATCTTCGGGATCGACGACCCCCGGGTCCGGTCGGTCTTCCTGAACAGCGCCATCGAGCGCCGGTTCCTCACCCTGCCGCCCGAGGACCCCGCCGGGGGACGGCTCCCCGAGGAGCAGGGGGCCCTGCTGGCCAAGCACAGGAGACAGGGAATCGAGGTGGGCGCGCGCGCCGTCGAGGACTGCCTCAAGAACATGAACGCCGATCTCTCCGACATCGGCTATCTGTGCTGCGTGACCTCCACCGGGTTCCTCACCCCGGGGTTCAGCGCGCTGCTCATCCGCGAGCTGGGCATCGACCCGAGCTGCGGGCGGCTCGATGTGGTGGGCATGGGGTGCAACGCCGGGCTCAACGGGCTCAACGCCGTGACCGGCTGGGCGCAGGCGCACCCGGGCCGGCTCGCGCTGATGGTGTGCGTGGAATCGTGCTCCGCCGCCTATGTGTTCGACGGGACCATGCGCAGCTCGGTGGTGAACAGTCTGTTCGGGGACGGCGCGGGCGCGGTCGCGGTCATCGCCGAGGACCCGAAGGAGCGTCCGGGCCCGGAGGTCTTGAAGTTCACCAGTCACATCATCACCGGGGCGCTCGACGCGATGCGCTACGACTGGGACGACGACCAGGGCCGTTTCAGCTTCTTCCTCGATCCTGACGTCCCCTATGTGGTGGGCGCGCACGCCGAACTCGCCATCGGTCGGCTGCTGTCCGGCACCGGTCTGAGGCGCGACGACATCGCGCACTGGACGGTCCACTCCGGGGGCAAGAAGGTCATCGACTCGGTGCGGATCAACCTCGGGCTGACTCAGCACGATGTCCGGCACACCACCGGGGTGCTGCGTGACTACGGGAATCTGTCGAGCGGTTCCTTCCTGTTCTCCTACGACCGGTTGCGCGACGAGGGGCTGGCACGTCGCGGTGAGTACGGAGTCCTCATGACGATGGGCCCCGGCTCCACCATCGAGACGGCCCTCATCCGCTGGTAGTTCCGCCGATCAGAAGGAGTGCACCACCATGACCACCACTGATGACCTCACCGCCGTCCGGCCGCAGTTGCGGATCGACGGGGCGGAGCCCTTGTCGCGTGAGCTGATCGCCCGGGTACAGGCCTTCGCGGACCAGGCCGAGGAGGCCGGCCCCGACAGCGTCGCCGTACTGCGTCTGACCGGTGACGCACTGGCAGGCATGCCCGTCGACGGGGTGAGCATCGCCCTCGTGAACAAATGGGAACGCGCGCTGCGGCGGATCGAGCGGCTGTCCGCGACGACCGTCGCCGTCGTGGACGGGGAGTGCGGCGGCACGGCGCTGGAGGCTCTGCTGACCACGGATCTCAGGCTGGGCACGCCCGGTGTACGGCTGCGGCTGCCTTCGGGGGCGGGCCCGGGCTCGGCGTGGCCGGGGATGGCCCTCTATCGGCTGGCGAACCAGGTCGGAGTGGCCCGGGTCAGACGGGCGGCCCTCTTCGACGCTCCGGTGGGGGCCGTCGACGCGCTGGAGCTGGGGCTGCTCGACGAGATCGCGGACGACCTGGACAGCGCCGTCGCCGTCGCGCTCGCGGTGACACCGGCCCGGGGCGCGGATGTGGCCGTCCGGCGGCAGCTGCTCCTGGAGGCGACCACGACGACGTTCGAAGACGCGCTCGGCCGGCATCTCGCCGCCTGTGACCGTGTACTGCGCCGGGGTGTCCATGTCTCCGAGCGCTGACCGGGCCGGCCTGGACGGCCGGTCGGTACCGGGCGGCCTGGACGCGGCCGTCGACGCGCTCGCCTCGGTCGCGGCGCGCGGCGAGGAGCGGTTGGCTTCGCTCCCGGAGCCCGTCGAGCGGGACCCCGGGCAGCGGGAGACGGCCGCGCGCGCCAAGCTCGCCGTACGGCAGGCCCGGCACGCCTTCCTCCGTGAGCATGTCGACGCGGTGTACGACGACCTCACCGAGGGCGGCGCGGTACGGCTGCGGCTGCGCGAGCTGGTGGACTCGGCCGGGGCGAGGTTTCCCGGGCTGCTGCCGGGGGCGGAGCCGATGGCGGCGGAGTCGAAGCGTATCCAGGCCCACAAGGAGGGGCTGGAGATCGATCAGGGTCTCTTCCTGCGGGAGGTGCTGGGGTCGGTGTCCGCCGGCACCCATCTGATGGAGTCGATGCTTCGGCCGACCGAGCGCGCGCTGCGGCTGCTGCCGGAGTTCCGGCGCACCGGGTCGATCGCGCTGCCTTCCGTACGGCTGGAACGGACGGGTACGGCGGCGGAGCTGACCCTGTGCC
Source organism: Streptomyces inusitatus (assembly GCF_014651115.1). Taxonomy (GTDB): domain Bacteria; phylum Actinomycetota; class Actinomycetes; order Streptomycetales; family Streptomycetaceae; genus Streptomyces; species Streptomyces amakusaensis. Next base: position 3,386 of record NZ_BMWG01000039.1, read on the forward strand.
GCGACGACTGTCTCAACGCCGAGGACGATCAGCAGGTCGACGATGTGGAGACCGCGGTCGATCTGGCGCTTCTGGATCCGGCGGTGCGGGTGGGCGCGTTCCGGGGCGGGCCGATGTCGCACCCCCGGTACGCGGGCCGCCGGGTGTTCAGCGCGGGCATCAATCTGAAGCGGCTGCACGCGGGGGAGATCTCGTTCGTCGACTTCTTGATGCGGCGGGAGATGGGCTACATCAACAAGCTGGTGCGCGGTATCGCGGTCCCCCACGACGCGTCGTGGCGCAGCCCGACCATCGAGAAGCCGTGGCTGGCCGGGGTCGACACCTTCGCGATCGGGGGCGGGGCGCAGCTGCTGCTGGTGTTCGACCGGGTGATCGCGGGCGCGGACGCGTTCTTCAGTCTGCCGGCCGCCCAGGAGGGGATCGTGCCTGGTGCCTCGAATTTCCGGCTGGGCAGGGCGATCGGGAGCCGGAGGTCCCGTCAGATCGTGCTGTGGGGTCGGAAGGTGTGGGCCAGTGAGCCGGACGGCGGGCTGCTGTTCGACGAGGTGGTCGATCCCGCGGAGCTGGATGCGGCGATGCGGAAGGGAATGGACCGGCTGGACAATGCGGCGGTCGTGACCAATCGCAGAATGCTGAATCTGGCGGAGGAGCCGCCGGACTCCTTCCGCGTCTATATGGCGGAATTCGCGCTTCAGCAGGCGCTGCGCATTTACAGCGAGGATGTACTCGGAAAGGTGGGCAGATTCACGGCCGGTGCCGTGTCGAAGTGATCCGTGGACGGTCCGGAATGGGGGCGGTGCGCTTCGCGGGTGATGCGCACCGCCCGGTGTTCAGCGGGCCTTCCAGCGGGGCTCGCGCTTCTCGGCGAAGGCGAGCGGGCCCTCGCGCGCGTCCTCGCTGTGCATGCGCCGCTCCTCCCAGGGGTAGCGGGTCGCGAACGCCGACTCCAGTGGCATGGTCGCGGACCTGGTGGCCGCTTCCTTGATCGCGCGGACGGAGAGCGGCGCGCAGCGCAGGATGTCGGCGACCCAGCCGTCGACGCATTCGTCGAGGTCCTCGGCGGGGACCACCTCGTTGACGAGACCGAGTTCGAAGGCGCGCCGGGCATCCATGGAGCGGCCGGTCAGCAGATGTCCCATGGCGGTCTTCCAGGGCAGTTGCCGGGTCAGCCGGAAGACTCCGCCGGCCCCGGCCATGAGTCCGAGTCTGGCCTCGGGCAGTGCGAAGGTCGCGTCCTCGGAGGCGATGACGATGTCGCACGCGAGAGCGAGTTCGAAGCCGCCGCCCATGGCGTATCCCCGGACCTTGGCGACGACCGGCTTGGCGAGGTCGAATCGCTCGGTCAGCCGGGGCCAGCCGGGCTTCCCCCGGCTGCCGAAGGTGGCCGGGGGCGCGGTTCCCTCGCGGATGCGGCCGGCCGCTTCCTTCAGGTCCTGGCCGACGGAGAACGCGCGGGTTCCCGAGCCGGAGAGCACCGCCGCCCACATTTCGTCGTCGGATTCGAAGTCGTCCCATATCTCGGCGAGTTCCTCGTGCATGCGCAGGTCCATCGCATTGAGAACCTCGGGCCTGTCGAGTGTGATGCGGGCAAGATGGCCGTTCTTCTCGTAAAGCACTCTCGATCTCGGCTTCATGGGGATGATCGTACGGCTCCTCTCTCAGTCGAAGTCCGGTTCCGCGCACCTCATGAGCACGGGTTCCAGGCGCAGTTGTGATTCCTCGCGCTCGAACACCTGGAGGGCGTCGAGGCAGGCGAAGACCCAGCGGGCCTCCTCCTCGTCCCCGGTGCGGTAGGCGATGGCGGTCACGGCGGCCTCCGTGTCGACGAGGTCTCCGCCGAACTCGGCGGCGATGGCGCGGTATCCCGCCGCGAGCTTCGGATCGGCGTGGAGGCCGGTCGCTTCGAGGAACGCGCGGGCCGCCGGGCGGTCGGTGAGCAGCTCCGCGAGGTGTCGCAGCACCTCGTCGGGGTCGCCGAGTTCGCCGTGCAGCCGGTGGGCGCGGTCCACGAGGAGGGGCCAGCCGCCGGTCAGCGCGTAGAGCCGGTCCAGGCGTTCGTCCGTGTTGAACATGTCGGCGCGCTGTGCCCAGCCTCGTAGCCCCCGGCGGTCGTGGCGGCGCAGCACCACGGGAACGGCCGAGGTCAGTGCCTCGCCCATGAGCAGGGCGCGCCACAGGCCGAGCTGGCCGGTGTCGGTCACGAGGACGACCGCACGGGTGACGCCCGAGGTGGTGGGGAGCAGTGTGTCGGCCAGGTCGACGGCTTCACGGCAGGTCTCGGACTTCGCGGGGTAGCGGGCGAAGTCGCTGATGACGACGCGTCGTTCGCGGGGGCGTCCGCCCGTCAGCTCCTGTTTGTAGACGCTGGGCTTGCCGATGGGCGGCAGCTTCCAGTCGGCGATGCGTCCGGCGACCGTGCGCAGGGTGTCGCCGACGTCGGTGACTCCGGTGGCCGGTGTGCCGAGGACGACCCTGGTCTGGTTGGCGCGCTCGCCGAGGAGATCGTCCAGTTGGGTGATGGTGAGGGGCGCGGGCCGGCCGTCGGGCAGCTCGGGCCGGCCCTCCAGGACGATGCTCTCCTCCAGTTTGCAGTCCTGTTCGGCGCGGAGGAGCCGGGCCTCGACCTCGTGGGACGTGCCGATCATGCGCAGGGCGTTCGGGCCGCGCAGATGCCAGCCCTGGCCGTCGTGGTTGGGCGCGAGGACGCCGAGGCCCACCATCTCGGAGAGGTAGGCCCGGAATCCCTCGGTGTCGAGCCGTTCGAACCCCTCCCGCCACCAGGTCTCGCACTCCTCGCGCAGCTCGGCGTCGCTCAGGCGGGCTTCCAGGCCGTGGTGGCGGGCCTGGTAGGCGAGTACGTTGGCGATCACGTCGTAGCGGTGGTCGAGGCTGAGGGTGTCCTTGAAGGCCGCCGAGATGCCCGTCCTGAGGGCGGTGTCGGACTCCACGGCCTCGATGTCGGCGACCCTCACCGGGTACGGGGGTCCCTCGGCGCCGCGACGGTTCCGTTTGCGGTGCATCAGCTCGACCAGCCGGTGTCCGAACATCTGCAACAGGAAGGGCTGGTAGGAGCAGTAGCCGAGCACCCTGTTCACGAGATCCACGTCGTCGAACTCGAAGCCGAGCGCCCGCATCGGCTCGACCAGCAGATCGGCGGCGAACTGCGGGGCGAGCGGGCCGATCACCTTCGGGGTCTGCGCGAGGTGTCCGAACGGTCCGTTGCTGGCGAGTTTGGCGAAGCGCTGTACGGAGTGGAGTCCGGCGAAGACGACCTTGGCCCGGTCCTTGGTGTCGGAGCCGAGCCCTTTCAGCTTCTTGGTCTGGTCGAACCGGGGGGCGTCCGCCTCGAAGAACTGGTCGCACTCGTCGAGCAGGATCAGCAGACGGCGCCGTGAGTCCCCGTCGAGCCAGCCGCGGATCCCTTCACGGACCCGTTCGGAGCGGTCCTTCTGCGACTTGCGGCCCTGGGGGCGGCCCAGCACCTGGGCCTCGGTCAGCTCCCGGTCCAGGACGCTCCACAGCGCCTCGGGGCCGAGGGAGCTTCCCTTGCCGATGTTCTCCTGGTCGAGGTTCACGTACACCGACTGGTGGAAACCGGGGCGCTGGTCCATGAAGCGCTCCCCGGCGTCGCTGAGCAGCGCCGACTTGCCGAGGCCGCGTCCGCCGAAGATGACCTGGGTGCCCCGGGGGTCGAGGATGCTCTTGCGTTCCGCGTCCCGCCCGTAGAACATCTCCCCGCCGATGCGGCCGCGCTTCTCCCTGATGTACGGGTTGACGCCGGAGAACGGCAGCAGGGTCTGGGTGGCCGTGCTGATCTGCCGGTTGCCCCGGGCCGCGAGATAGGCGAGGGCCGCGTCGTCGACCACCAGCAGCGGCTGGAGCCGGTCGGAGCCGCCGGCCAGCTCCGCGCGGGCCTCCCGGCCGAGGGTGCCGAAGTAGACGACCAGCAGACTGGTCTCGCTGGGGTCGCGGGTCGCCAGGCTCATGACGACCTCGGCGGGCGGGCGTCCCCAGACCATCAGCACCCGGAGGCTGCCGCCCTGCTCCTTGATCTGCGAGCCGAACGCGGGCGCCTTGGCCCGGCCGCCGACCTCCACGCCGATCGCTTCAAAGAAGCGGTACTCGCGCCGGTGCGGCGACAGCTCGTCCAGTGAGCGGACGCTCTTCGCGTCGTAGCCGAGGAGTTTGAGGGCCGGGAGCAGCTTGCGCCGGGCGGGGATGTTGGGCCGGTCCTTGGAGTCGGTCGCGCCCAGCTCGCGCCAGTCGTCGAGGGCGTCGGCGGCGAGTGCGGCCTCGTCGCTGGAGAGGTTTCCGTAGTCCAGGACGGGGACGGTCGGGTGCTTCCCACCGGAGCGGACCGTTTCGACGAGCTGGTGGTCGATGCCCTTGGGGAGCCCGTCGGGGACGACGGGGAAGAACTCCGTCAGATGGGACTCCCCCGCCTCGATCTCCGGGACGGGTTCGCCGATCTCCAGGAAGTAGACGAGGTTGGCCGAGGTCGCCAGGCCGCCGCCGGTGTCCAGGTGCCGCAGTACCTGTGTCCGCTCGTCCTCGGTGAGGTCCAGGGCGTCGAGCCGGGCCCGGATGCGGTCGGCCGCCTGCTGCCGGTAGGCGGGCAGATGCTCCCGTACGGCGGCCAGTGCCCGCCGTACGGGTGTCAGATCGCGCTGTTCGGTGTCGTCGAGGCGGGTGCGGGCGTCGGCCAGGAGCTCCTGGAGCCGCAGGTCCTGGTCGTCCGTCACCGCGCCGTCGACCTGGGCCCGGTGCAGCTCGGCGACGAGGTGGTCGTGCTCCGTGCGCAGGGCCGCGCGCCGGGTGTTCTCCAGTTCCCCGATCCCGGCGGCCGTGTCCGGTGCGAACGCCACGCCGTCCGGGCAGGGCAGCGCTCCTCGCGCGGCCAGCTCCACGATGGTGCGGGCGGCCGTGAACGCGCCGTTGTCGAGCCGTTCGCGCAGGGCCTCCTCCCAGCTCCGGTCGACCGCCGTCAGAAGCAGTTCGAGCGGGGGCCGTTCGGTGACCGTGTCGCAGACCTTCAGCAGCTCCGCGTCCAGGACGTGTTCCGGGTCGGGGCCGCCGCCGGAGCCGCCGCCGGGGCGCGCGGCCCCGGCGGCGCCGCACAGCAGGGCGAAGATCTCCTCCATGGAGCTGCGCGCGGCCCACGCGGCCGCCGCGGCGACGCTGCCGTGACGCCTGGCCAGTTGTTCGAGTTCGGTCAGCACGGCCTCACGGCTCGCCAGCATCGACTGGCGCAGGGCCGAGACCTCCTTGGCGGACCTGTTGCCGTCCGAGCGGTCGCCCTTGCCCGCCCCGTCGACCGCGAGACACCACTCCTTGGCCAGTCCCACGGCTCGTTCGACGACATGCACCAGGTCCTGCCGTCCGGAGCCCTGGAGCGGTTTGCCACTGGAGGAGCGGTGGGCGCGGTCCATGCGGTCGATCTCGGCGTTGATCTCGGAGAGCTTCGACAGGCGCTCCGCCTTCTCCCGGACGGCGGGCAGGGCTTCCCGGTCGTCGTCGATCACGGCCGTGAGCATGGAGCCGAGGAGTCCGCCGTCGGGGGCGAGCCACCGTTTGGCGATGCCCGTCGCCCTGGCGAACCGGAGCCGCTGGGGTGCGGCAAGGGCGGCGCACTGCTCGCGAAGCTCGCGCAGCCGGGCCTCGGTCTCGGAGACGTCGGCGATGACGACCAGCGGGGAGGCGGTCATCAGGGCCCCGCTGAGCGCACGGTCGGCGACCGTGGTCGCCACCTCCCCGAGCGCGTCCGGCAGCCGGGGGGCCATCGCCTTGAGCTGCGCGCCCGCCACATGGTCGCCGGTGACCAGGGCGGCGCGCAGCAGGGCGGGGAAGAGGATGAGTTCGCCGCCCTCGGCGTCGCGGCCGAACGGGCCGCTCTGCCGCTGGAGCAGATCCGCGACCAGCCGGGCCCCGTGGCTGGTGCCGGAGGTGAGCAGCGCTGCCGCACCGGCCAGCCGGAGCGCGGTCACCTGGGGCTCGGGGCTGCCCGAGGCTCGCGCCACATGGTGGGCGAGTCCGAAGCGCCGCTCCGTGATCAGTCGCGCCAGGGCGCGTTCGGCGGAGGCCTCGGCGTCGTCCCGGTCCGGGTCCTCGGCGGTGGGCTCGGTGGCGGTCGCGGTCGTGGCCCCGCCGCCGGTTCCGGAGGGCTGGGCGGGCACCGGGGCGGGGGCCGGGGCAGGCCGGGGTTCGGGCTCGGGCTCGGGCGGGCGGCTCTCCGTCGCGGGTACGGCCGCCGGGGGGCCGGTGTGCTCCTCCGGCTCGGGGAGGGTCAGTTCATGGGCGAGCACCGCGGCCATGGCGCAGTCGGGGAGCACCCGTACGACCTGTTCCTGAAGGGTCAGGATCTCCGCCGCCTCCTTCGTCCGCCGCCGCAGCCGGACGAGGTCGGCGAGCGCGGTGAGCGCGGCGGCCTCCCGCCACTCCTCCGCGGTCCACTCCGACGCGTCCAGGAGCCGCCGGGCGACGGTGCGTACGGCCTCGGCGGCGGGGGCGACGGGGCTGTCCGCCCGGCAGCCGATGGACGGCAGCTCCCGCAGGGTCTCCCGGGCGGCGCGGTCGCGGTCGCGGGCCTCCCGGTACGATCGCGCGGCCCGCACCATGTCCTCCAGGCGAAGCGGCTCCGTACCGATGCCCGCCTCGGCGAACACGGTCCGGGCGCTGTCGAAGGCCGCTCTCAGTACAGTCAGCGGCGTCAGATCGTCCCCGGCGGGAGGACGTCCGTCCTCGACCGCCACGGTGATCCGCCGGGCGGCGCGCACGGCGTCGGCCAGGGCGGGCTCCAGCCTCCGGCAGGCCTCCTCCGGCTCCGACGCGTACGGCTCCGCAGCGCGCGGAGCGGGCTCGTCCGGTACGGGGGCGGCGGTGGCGGGCGGCGATTCCCTGTCCTCGGGCTCCCTGTCCTCGGGCTCCCTGCTCTCGGGGTCGCCGACGGCGAAGTCCGGATACGCCTCCACCACGGAGCGCGCGGCCTCGTGCACGGCGTCGAGCCGCGGAGCCTCCGTCCCGTCCGCCGCCGCCGCGGCCCCGAACCAGTCGCGCTCCGCCGCCCAGACGAGGACGTGGGCGTCGGCGACCGAGGCGTTGCACCACGCGAACACGACGGCCCGGACCAGCGGCGCGCCCCAGCGGGAGGCAGGGTCGGGGACGGCGTCGTCGCCCTCGGCGAAGGCGGCCTCGGCGACATCGTTCATCACGGTCTGGGTGAGGGCCTTGAGGCCGCAGGTGCATAAGTCGCGCCGTGCTTCGCGGCGCAGTCTGGCCAGGATGTCCCGGCACAGCGCGCCGCCCGCCCGCCGGGGGGCGGCCATGTGTATCGCGAGGAGTCCGAGGAGTCCCTGCCGGTCCTTGGGAGGGAGGGAGTTGAAGGCCAGTTCCACCATGTCGGCCTTCAGGTCGTCCAGGGCGGCGGCGGCCGGCTGTTCCAGTGCGTTGAGTGCCGAGGCCAGGGCCTTGAGGCCGTCGGCCGACACGTCCCGCGGAGACATCGGCGGCCCCGCGATGACGTGATAGCGGTCCTGCATACGTGCGTGCTCCGTTCAGTGGTCCGGGTTCGGCGATCCGGGTCGGACGGTCCGTGGGGTACGGTCCGTCGCTCGCCGGAACGCGCCGGGAGGGCTCAGTGGCCCCGGGTGTGCTGGGTGACGAAGGTGTAGCCGTCGGGCAGCTCCCAGCCGTCCGCCTTGCCGAGTCTTCGGCAGTGCTCGCGGAAGGCGGTCCGCTGGGTGTCGCTCGGCGAGCGCCCCGGCAGCAGCCGGCGCAGATGACCGGGTACGTACTGCACATCGCGCAGGGGTTCGGCGGCCGGTCCCGCGCCGCCCCAGGGCCGGGGCGGACGGATCCGGGCGGGGCGGTAGCCGATGAGCGGTATCGTCCGCTCCCCGGGGCGCGCCGGGAAGTGCGGGCGGCCGGTGAGGTCACGGCTGCCGACGGCCGGTTCGAGGAGGCGCTCGGCGAGGAGTTCCGTCACCGCGGCCTCCAGGGCGGTGGACCGCGTACGGGCGGGCTCTCTGCCGTAGACGGCGAGGGGCAGACCGGGCCGGTCGAGCAGGGCGTGGCCGTCGACGGTGAGCAGCCCGCAGCGGCGGACCGTGCGCAGCACCAGCGCTCTGGGCCCGAGGCCGGCCGCCGTGTCACCGTCCCGGCCGCTGCCCGGGGCGTCCTCCCGGGTGAGGACGCACGGGTCGTAGCGGTGCCCGATCTCCCGGTCGCCGACCCGCACCGGCCGGTCGAGCCGGATCGTGGCCGCGCGGATCACCCGGCCGCCGCGGGGCCAGTGCAGTTGGAGCAGCAGACCGGGGAAGAAGCACGCGGGCCAGGCCACTCCGGTGAGGCGGCCGGTTCCGTCCGCTCCGCCCCCGAGGTCGGCGACGGTTCTCTGTACCGCTTCGTCCGCGCCGAGGGTGCCGCTCGGGTGGCCGAGTTCGAGCCGGACGGCGGGCCGGCGGCCGCAGGCGGTGCGCAGGTCGTCGGCGATGGGCGGGTGGAGCGGGAGGAAGCCGTCGGCGAGGTGGGTGAGGCGCAGGGGCAGCCGCCAGACGATCTCGTTCGCGTCGGCGCGCAGCAGCCGGCTCGGCCCGAGGTCGGCATCGTCCACGAGTGGTGCGTCAAGCGGCTCCGGTTCGGGCTCGGGCTCGGGCTCCGGCTCGGGCCCGGGTGCCGTCGCCGTCGCTGTCGCCGTCGTGGAGGTCCATCCCCGGCCGGCCGGGGTCAGGGGGTCGTCGCCGGGGTGTTCCGCGTCGCCGGGGCGGTGGGAGCGCCAGACTCCCCCGCCTTGGAAGGCGTCGTCGAGGGTGACTCTCGCGCCGCTCGCGAACAGGCCCCGGTCGCTGTCCCGACCGACCGCGTCGGCCAGCGTCACATTCGCCCGGCACACGGCCGCCGCGTACTCCACGCCCTTCAGCAGCTCCCCGGCTCCGGGGAACGCGCGCAGCCGGGGGCCGATCGCCGTGTAGGCGGTGACCGGGGACGTCAGTCCGTATCGACGCCGTGACGGGGTCGCCGCGCGTTCCAGGGCCGCCGCGAGAGTGCGCAGATCGCCGCCGCCGAGCGGCCCGGTCTCGCGCCGGCAGGCCGCGAGCGAATCGCGGGTGATGGCGTACGGGCCCCAGGTCCGCAGCAGTTCGCTGGAGAGCAGGACGCGCCGCACCGTGTCGAGGAGGCGGAGCAGACCGGCGCGGAGCGCTTCCTCCTGTGTGCTGCCCACGAGTTCGGCGAGGGAGACGGGGACGAAGGGGCTGAGGAGCTGTGCCCGTGCGGTGGTCAGCAGATGGTCCGCGTAGGCGGGGAGGTCGGTGCGGAGGGCGGCTTCCCGCGACGGGTAGCGGGCGTCGACGAGGACATGGCCGTCCTCGTTGATCCAGCGCTGCTGGGTGCGGAGTCGGTGCAGTCGTGCCGGTGACAGGCTCAGTCCGGGGCCGAAGGCGTGCGGATCGGGGACCAGGAGTTCGCGGCGTCGTGGTGAGGGGTCCGTCCCCGGGTCGCCCGCGGCTTCCGCGCCGGCGGGCGCTCCGGACACCCAGGCGGGCACCTCGCCGAAGGGGGTGACGTCCGGGTGGGCGCCCTCCTTGTAGACGATCTCGGCGTAGAGCGGGTCCGACCCGGTGGCGACGCGCATCATGGCGCCGACGGGGAGGGCGGGTACGTCCGCGCCGAGAGCGACCACGGGGAAGTCGTCGAGCCGGAGAGGGCTGCGGCCGTAGCCCTCTCCGTCGAGGTCGTAGCCGAAGTAGACGGCGTTGAAGGCGACCGCCGCGTGCACCGGCGTCCGGCGGGCCGCGACGACCGCTTCCAGATATGTCAGCAGCCGCTCCCGCTCCCCGGGCGGCACGGCTTCGTGGCCCTCGGCCATGGCGGGGGTGAGCAAGGCCTGTTCGCCATAGGGATCCGGTGTCTCCGGCCCGGCCGCGCGGCCCGGCCCGCACGCCGCCGGTGCACCGGCGCGTTCCCCGGCCGCCGGGCGTCCGGTGGAATTCCTCGGCCGTCCTCCGGCCCGTCCCCTGATTTCCCTGACAGTCGCTGGTCCGCGCGGTTCTCCGCCCATGACACCTCCGCCGCCGCACCGTAGGTCGTCCCGACCCGAACGAAATGCTGCACGCAGGCTATGCCTGTCCTCGGCTCACCGAGCGGGTTTTCGTCACCTTCCCCGGTCCCCGCCGTGCGCGGGGCCCGGGAGCGGGCTTTTGGACACCATGACGAACTTCAGTGCGATTTGGCGAGTTCGCGGCGGTGCCCGCCGTCAGGCGCGGGGTACTGTGCGCGGCACGGTGTACGGTGCGCGGCGCGGGATTCGGCTCAGGCGAACTCGTCCGGGCCGCGGTCCTGGGAGAGCAGCCATTCTCCGTCCACTTTCCGGAAGGAGAAGGAGTGGGAGGAGACCGTGGGAGGATGGCCCTCCTCCGATTCCCCCGCGGCTGTGACCTCCCGTGCGAAGTCGGTCTCTTGAGAGAAATCGATGCTCGCGAAATCGTCCGCGAAGAATTCCACTTCGACATCGAAGAGCCGGGTCTCCGAAGATCTCAGACCTCTGCCCTCGGTCGCCGCCTTCCGCCCTTCCTGAGCGCGCTTCGCGTAGGAGGCCCGCAGTGCACGGGCGGCCTCCTCGGTGGCCTGCCGTGGCCGCGGCGCCAAGGAGTCGCGTCCGACGGCGGTGTTGAGATCGACCCGCTGCTGAATGACGGCGCGGGCGGCGCTCTCCACCGCGCGACGGTCGGCGCGCTCCTGGTACTCGTCCACCCCGATGTACACGGCGAGCGGCGCGGCCACCCCGGCCACCAGCATGCCGATGCCCACGCTCTTCGTGATCCTGGGCCTTCGGTTCCGCATGAGCTTTTCCCCCTTGAGTCGTCCCCCGAAAGCCTACGTCCGCGTGGCGGTCCCTGATCAGTGCGATACCCCGGTGATACCCGGGTGACGTCCGGACGACGGTCTCGTCATGCCCTCGCTGTCATGCTGGCCCGGGGGCGTGTTCTCACAGGACACGGCTGTTCTCTCGGCCCGACTGGCACAGGAAGGCGTGGGGAGGCCCGCTATGCCGTCGTCCAAGGCTCTCGGTACCCGGCCGAAGTCGCCGGATCCCGCCGTACGCGCTCCCCAGAGCCGGGCGGATGCCCGAATTCCGGGGAAGTCCTCCCGTACGGCGGTGTCCAACTCGGCGGTGGCGGCCGCCCTGACGCGTACGCCGGAGGCGGTGGGGGGACCGACGGGTGAACCGGCGGGGGGACCGGCGGCGCGGGGTGGGGGCTCGTCGGCCGCCGCGCAGTCACGGGTGGGCAATGCCGCGGTCGCGGCGGCGGCCCGCCGTACCGCGCCGGACGGACGACGGGCGGCGCGGGCCGACAGCGCATCACCGGGGGCGGGCGCGCCGGCCGCGTCCGAAGGGGCTGCCGCCACTCCCGCCGCCACTCCCGCCGCCGCTGCCGCCGGGGGGAGCGCCGCCACCGGAGGGAGCACCGCCAAACGTCCCGGTCCGCACGCCGATTCGCGGTTCACGGCGCTGAAGAGGGATGTTCAGCGCAAGAAGCGGTCGGTCGCCGCCTCGCACCCGCCGGCGCGGGCGGAGGCGGTGGCGGCGCAGGACGCGGCGGTACCGCCGAAGGACGATCTCCAGGCGCAGGGAAAGACGGCGAACGCGGACCGGATGGACGAGGCGCGCCCCGGCGAGTTCGACAGGGACGCGTTCATCCGGGCGGTGGAGAAGGCCGTCGCGGACAAAGCGCCCAAGAATCTCGACCAGGCGGACAAGTTCGCGGACTCCGGGAAGGCCGACGAGATCCGCGCCGAGGTGCGGGGCGAGGTCGGGGAGGGCAAGTCGGACTCGGCCGAGCAGATCGCGACCACGACCGCCGCTCCGCCCGACACCTCGGCGGCCGTGCCGAAGGAGGTCGTCGCACTGTCGGCGGACCGTCCCCCGGCGGCCCCGGCCGGTCCCGATCCGCGGAGCGCGGTCCCCGGCCGGCTGCCGCCGTCGGCCACGGATCTGTCCGCCGGACCGGCCCGCCTCGACCAGGACCTGGCCGGCGCCCGGCTCACCGAACCCCAGCTGCGCCGTGCGAACGAACCGTCCTTCACCCGGGCGCTGAACCAGAAGAAGACCGCCGAGCGGCACTCCGCCACCGCACCGGGCCGGATGCGCGCGGGCGAGGCCGCCGAGCTGGGGGAAGCCACCGAGCGGGCGCGGGAGCTGGGGACGGCCGCGATGGGGGCGATGGGCACGCGGCGCACGCTGACCGGGCAGCAGGTGGGCACGGGCAAGAAGGGGGCCAAGAGCCGGGACGAGGCCGACCGCGCCGAGGTCACGGCCCGTCTGCACACCGTCTTCGACGTGATGAAGACGGATGTGGAGACCATCCTCAGCGGTCTCGACGCGAAAGTCGGCACAGCGTTCGACACGGGCGAGAAAGCCGCCCGCGAGACCTTCACCGACGAGCACCGGCGGAAGATGGCGGAGTACAAGGACCGCCGGTACTCGGGTCCGGCCGGGGGACTGCGCTGGATCGACGACAAGCTCACAGGGCTGCCCGCCGAGGCAGACAAGATCTTCGACGTGGCCCGGGACGGCTACATCCGCCGCATGCGCCAGGTGATCGGTGACGTCGCCACCCTGATCGGCACGGAGCTGAACCGGGCCAAGCGGCGCATCACGCAGGGCCGGGGTGAGATCCAGGCGGAGGTGAAGCGGCTGCCCGGGCGTCTCCAGGCGATCGGCCGGGAGGCGGCCGCCGAATTCACGGACCGGTTCGACGAGCTGACCCGGACCGTGGACGACAAGGGCACCGATCTCGTCGACACGCTCGCAACCAAGTACACCGACGCGCTGCGGTCGGTGGACGAGGAGGTGGCGGCGGAGAAGGAGAAGAACAAGGGCCTGGTCGACAAGGCCGTCGAGGCGGTCAAGGGCGTCATCGACACCGTCATGGAACTCAAGCGGCTGCTGCTCGGTGTGCTGGCCAAGGCCGCCACGGCGGTGATGCTGATCCTGAAGGACCCCATCGGCTTCCTCCGCAACCTGGTCTCCGCCGTGGGCGCGGGGCTGCGGCTGTTCCTGCGGAACATCGGCCGGCATCTCCAGCAGGGCATCATGTCCTGGCTGCTGGGCCGCGCCGCCGAGGCAGGGCTTCAGATCCCGGCGAAGTTCGACATCCGCGGCATCCTCGCCATGCTCGCCGGTCTCCTCGGTCTGACCTGGCCCAATATCCGCGCCAGGCTCACCCGCCGGGTCCCCGAGAAGGCGGTCGCCGCCGCCGAGACCGCCGTACCGATCGTCGCCGAGGTCCGCAGACGGGGCGTCGACGGCATGTGGGACGACCTCAAGAACCGGGTGGGGGACCTCCGCAAGGACCTCCTGGGCAAGGTCATCGCCTATGTGACCCCGACGATCGTCACGGCCGGGATCGCCTGGATCCTCTCCCTGCTCAACCCCGCGTCGGCCTTCGTCCGCGCGGTCAAACTCATCATCGACGTCGTCACCTTCGTCGTCACCCGCGCCCGGCAGATCATCGACTTCGTCAACGCCGTGCTCGACTCAGTCATCGCGATCGCCAAGGGCGCGTCAGGAGCCGTCCCCGGGCTGGTGGAACGCGCTCTCGCCCGCTCCATTCCCGTCCTGCTCGGCTTCCTCGCCGCCCTCGTCGGCGTCGGCGGCATCGCCAACCGGGTCAAATCAATCGTCCAGGCCATGTCCCGGCCCGTGAACCGTGCCGTCGACCGGGTCATCGACAGAATCGTCGATCTGGTACGGCGGCTCTGGGCCCGCATCCGGCCCCCCGCCGGCCGCAAGGGGCACGGACGCGGCAAAGACACCGACCCCCGCCGTCCTCGCAGGCCCCGCCGCCCCGACCGGCCCGACCGGTCCCGCCCGCGCCCCGGAGCCCGCCGGGACAAACCCACCGGCCGACGCGAGGACGCCAAGGGGCCTGAGCAGGACAGCTCCCCGTGGTGGCGACTGAAGAAGGCCGTCAAGCCACGCGCCACCCCGGCCCACACCCTGGCCTTCCGGGGCAGGGGCCAGTCGGCCGTCCTGGTCATCCGAAGCCAGGAGACCAAGTACCGGACCTATCTGGATCAGCTCCCCGCGCAGACCGAACCCGCCAAGAAGGCGGCCTTCGAACGGGCCAAGGAGCTGCTCACCCGGATCGAAGGGGTGAAGAGCGGTTCCTTGAGTGTCTGGAGGAAGCGGATGACGCTGAAGCCGCTGCTGGAAGGGCTCGCCCAGGCGACCGCCACACTCCTGGAGAAAAGCCCTCTCCCGAAGTCGGTCCCGCCGGTCCACGGACCGCTCAGCAACGGTGGATTCGGCACCTCCGTGACAGCGAACCTGCTCACGAAGGAGGGCATGCCCAAGGGATCGCCGACGAAGTCAGGAACGCAAAAGGGTGAACACTGGGACGACTTGAAGCTCCGCCACGAGCATTCAGGCAGCACCAACCGCTTCTATGCCCTGGGGCACATCCTGAACGAGGATCTCGGCGGCTCCGGAACCGAATGGGAAAATCTCTCTCCACAGTCGTACAGCGGAAATGGCCTGTTCGCCACACCGGAGAACACTGTCAAAGATCTTGTCGAGAGCGGCAAGGGCGTCAGCTACAAGGTGCGAGTGATCTACGGGCGAAAATTTGCCAAGCGGCCTTTCCATGAAAAATGGGAAGAGATGAACGCGATCACCCCCGACAAAGGACTGCAAAAGAAGAAGGATATTCTCACGGCGGAGAATCACGTGTCCACCAGATTCGACTGGGAGTATGCCGTCGTCTTCGAGGACGGCAAGTTCACCCAGACCGGGAAGAAGGACAGAGGTTCCGCGGCCAACGACATCCGCCAGCACCCGGACAACTACCACATCAAAGAGAAGAAAAAGAAAAAGAAGAAGAAGCCCGCCGGCCCCCCGCCGGGCTCCGTTTGAGGTCACCCTCCGGCCAGCAGCGCCTCCAGTGCCTCCCCCGCCGCCGGATGGCGAGCCACCAGCGCGGCACCCGGCGCGGCGGGGGCGGCCGCTGCCCAGGTCCCTTCGCAGCCGAGCCGATCCGCGAGCGCGTCGCATGTCGCGGGGTGGGCCGCGAGCAGCGAATGGCCCGGGGCGACGGCTGGGTGCGGGGTGTGCTCCAGGGGGCCGGGGTGGGGCCGGGCCAGCCAGGGCGGTGTCCAGGTGTCCAGTTCGGCGAGGGTGCCGGGGAAGGTTCGCGCGGCTTCGCGGATCAGCAGGGGGGCCAGCTCGGCGCCGCCCGAGCGCAGGGTGGTGAGCAGGGTCGGGAGCCAGGGCAGGAGCACCGCGTCCGGGAGGCGGGCGAAGGCATTGGACACGGCTTCCACGACGAAGTCGGAGAGGCCGGGGACCGGCTCCAGGGCGTGGAGGAAGCCGCTGAGGTAGCGCGGGTAGGCGGCCACCGTCAGAGGGTTGCCGAGCAGCTCGTCGCACCTGGCCCGGAGATCCTCGCGGCTCAGCCCGCCGAGATGGGTCCGGGCCGCCCACAGCAGCGCCGTCTTGGTGTGGCTCTGGGGGTGGGACTGGGCGAGGGCCAGTTCCAGCTGGGTCCGGTCGCAGCCCAGGGAGAGCGCCAGGCTCTCCATGCTGAAGAGGAAGCCGAGCATCGCGGCCACTTGGCGGACGGTGGCGTCGTCGTCGGTGAACGCGGTCGGCAGGAGGGTGCAGTAGTGGGCGTAGCCGGTCTTGACGAAGGATTCGATCCACGGCGGGAGGACCGGTTCGCTGGTGCGGTAGTACGCGAGCAGCCGCCGTATCCGGTGCAGTACCTCCGGTGCGCCGTCGACGCCGCGTTCGGTCGAGAGGACCTCCAGGGCGCGGTTGCCCAGTTCGTCGGCGAGACGGCGGCCGCCCAGGTGGAGCACCGCGTCCTCGACGGTCTCAAGGACGGTCGCGGCGGTGGCGTCCGGGGCGTGGGCGGTGCGGCGCAGGCGCTGCTCCAGGACTTGTTCGATGCTGACGCCCTCGTACCCCAGCTCGATGAGCGCGCGCTGATGAGTGCCCAGCGCCAGGTCCCAGGACTCCTGGATCGATCGCTCGCCGAGGCTCCGTTCGCCCATGATCGGCCGGGCCGCGCCCTGTGGCAGCAGGCGGCGCAGTATCCAGAGCACGTCGGAGCACTGCTCCAGCTCCGGCCGGCCGGCGATGTCGAGGAGTGCCCGGCGCACCCCGCGCTGCTGGAGCTTCAGGTTCAGGGGGGCGAGCCGGTCGTGCACATCGCGGGCCAGGGGAGGCAGTGCCTCATAGCCGACCTGGCCGGTCCGGTCGCCGCCCATCATGATTTCCACGAGTCGGCGCACATCGCGCCGGCCGGGCACGGTGTCCTTCTCGACGCAGGTGACGGCCGCGTCCTGGAAGTCGTACGGCGTGGGCTTGGCGCGGTCGCGCATCCCGGCCAGCAGGATGGATGTCTCGAACACCGCGATGGCGTCGGCGGTGGAGGCGAGATAGCCGTTGCGGCGGGCGGCTCGCACGATCTCGACCGACCAGCCGAGTAGTTCGGCCTCGTCCAGCCGGTCCAGGGTGGGAGGTTGGCGCAGAAAGCCGGTCAGCTTGTCCGAGGGCGGTACGGCCGGTGCCGGGATCGCCGGGGGCGCGCTCTTGCCCGCCTTCGGTCGTCCGCCGCCCGCCTGGCCGGTCAGTCGGTACGGCTGGACGCGGGTGCGCCTGAGGTTCTTCGCCCAGAGTGTCGCGGCGATCGAGACCGAGCCTGCGGCGAGGCCGAACTGCGCCTCGATCGCGGCGTGGCTTGAGGGGATGAGGCCGTGCCGCCACTGGGTGGCGCTGCGCGGGCCGATCTCGAAGGTGTCGTTCCCGTGGACGCCGAACTCCTCGACCCGGCTGGCCGCGTGGAACGCTCCGCAGACGTAGAGGCAGTCCTCGGGGTCGGTGCCGGTCGCGGCCAGGTGCTCGCGCATCCTGGTCCACATGTGGCGCTCGCGGTCCTCGTCGACCCGGACCCGGCCGGGGTCGCCGGGTGCGAGGCGGCGGAAGAGGCTGCCGATGAGGATCATGACCTGGCGGTAGGTGTCGTGGTCGCTGTCGCCGAGGGGAAGTTCGACGTACTGGTGCCACCACTCCGACCAGTGCCGGACCCGGCCGTGGCGCAGCAGGTGTTCCTCCAGTTCGGCGAAGCGGGGCCGCAGGTCGCCGATCTCCAGGCCGACCGCGTCGCCGTGCGGTGCGGCGGCCTCTCCGGCGGTCGGCGCGTCCGGGTCGGACGAACCGGACACGCCGTCCGGGTCGGACGGGTCGGACGGGTCGGGACGGGCGGCCGTGTCCTCGGAGTGCCTCGCGCGCGGGTCCCACTGGAAGACGTGGTCTGAGGAGCGGTCGACCAGGACGAGTTCGACGCCCGGTGTGTCCAGCGCGTAGGCGATCGCCTGGTACTCGGCCGAGGCCTCGGTGATCGGCGCGACGACCGACAGCGGGGCCCATGCGGCGGGGAAGCCGTCGGTCTCGGTCGCGAAGGCCTGGAGGGCCACCGGGAGTCGGCAGTTGCGCAGTTCGGTCAGGATCGGGGCCATGTCCTCGCACAGCTCCAGATACACCACCTTCGGCTGTTTCTCGCGCAGCCGGCGGGTCATCGCAATGGCCGAGGCGGGCGAGTGGTGGCAGACGGGGAAGATCTCCAGTGGTTCGCGCACGGCGCGGTCGACGTCGTCGACGAGGCCCAGGAGTATGCCCTCCAGGGCTCCGGGCCCGTCGGCGAAGGTCGCGGCGGCCTCCTGGAGCTGTGCGCGCAGCGCTTCGAAGGTCCCTTCGGGGGTGCCGCTCATGACAGGGTGGCGATCGCGTCGCGGCCGCCTTCGAGGAACTCGGGCCAGGGTCCGCCGTCTTCCCTGCTGCGCGGCTCGACGACGCCGTGCAGATACTTGTTGAGGATGGCGAGGTCCTCGGGTTCGCGCCGGGCCAGCGATCCGACGAGCGAGGAGGCCAGTGCGCGGGCGGTCAGCGCGCGCTCGCCGAAGAAGTCGCTGTGGAGTACGGCGTCCTCCAGTACGCCGATCTGCTCGGCGGTGGAGAGGGCCGACTCAAGTTTCTCGTCGTCGCTGCCGGCCGCGGCGGCCGCGGCGCGCAGATCGCCGAAGCTCTGGAGCAGCACGTCGAGCAGGGTGGGAGGCACGTCGAGTTCGAGCTGGTGGCGGCGGAGCAGTTCCTTGGTGCGGAAGCGGACGATCTCCGCTTCGCTCTTCTTGTTCGTCACGACGGGGATGCGGACGAAGTTGAACCGTCGTTTGAGGGCCGAGGAGAGGTCGTTGACGCCCCGGTCTCGGCTGTTGGCGGTGGCGATGACGGAGAAGCCGGGCTGGGCGAAGACGATGCTGTCGCTGTCGAGTTCGGGTACGGAGATGTACTTCTCGGAGAGGATCGAGATCAGCGCGTCCTGGACATCGCTGGTGGAGCGGGTGAGTTCCTCGAAGCGGCCGATCGCGCCGGTCTCCATCGCGGTCATGATCGGCGAGGGGATCATCGACTCGCGCGACTGGCCCTTGGCGATGACCATGGAGACGTTCCAGGAGTATTTGATGTGGTCCTCGGTGGTGCCGGCGGTTCCCTGCACAACCAGTGTGGAGCTGCGGCAGATCGCGGCGGACAGCAGTTCGGCGAGCCAGCTCTTGCCGGTGCCGGGGTCGCCGATGAGGAGCAGGCCCCGGTCGGAGGCGAGTGTGACGATGGAGCGCTCGACGAGGCTGCGGTCGCCGAACCACTTCTGCGGGATCTCCCGCTCCAGGCCGTCGGAGCGCTCGGAGCCCAGGATGAACAGGCGGACCATCTTGGGGGACAGCCGCCAGGAGAAGGGCTTGGGGCTGTCGTCGACGGACTCCAGCCAGTCGAGTTCCTCGGCGTACTTGATCTCGGCGGGGGCGCGCAGCAGGTCGGACATGTGAGGGGCCTTTCTCAGGTGAGGAACGTCTTGAGCTCGTGGACGAGCTTGTGGATGTGGCCGGAGAGCACCGGTGTGCCGAGGTCCTTGAAGCGTTCGCGGAACCAGGGGTTGACGCTGCCGCGTCCGGAGCTGGTCACCGAGCCGACGGGGATGAACTTGGTGCCCGAGCGGTGGATGGCGGCCATGCTCTCGAACAGCGGCTCGGTCCGCCATTCGTAGAAGTCGGATATCCACACCACGACGGTGTCGCGGGGTTCGGAGATCTTGGGCTGGGCCAGGGCCATGGCGACCGTGCCGTCGGTGCCGCCGCCGAGCTTGGTGCGCAGCAGGGTCTCGAAGGGGTCGTGGACCCAGGGTGTGAGGTCGAGCGCCTGGGTGTCGTAGGCGATGAGATGGACGTCGACCTTGGGGAGTCCGGCGAAGATCGACGCGAGGATGGTGCAGTTCACCATGGAGTCGACCATCGAGCCCGACTGGTCCACGACGACGATCAGCCGCTGGGGTGTGGTCTTGCGGGTGGTGTGCCGGTAGTAGAGGCGGTCGACGTAGAGACGCTCCTCCTCCGGGCTCCAGTTGGTGAGGTTCTTCCAGATCGTGCGGTCGAGGTCGAGGTTGCGGAACACCCGTTTGGGCGGGACGGAGCGGTCGATGGCGCCCACCGTCGCCTTCTCCACCTGGGTGCGGAGGACTTCGGCGACCTCGTCGACGAAGCGGCGGATGAGGTTCTTGGCGTTGGCCAGGGCCACGCCCGAGAGGTTGTCCTTGTCCCGGAGGAGCTGCTCGATGAGCGACATGCTCGGGGTGAGCCGTGCGGCGAGCCGGGGGTCGGCCAGTACCTCGCGGAGGTGCATCCGCTTGACGAGTTCCGCCTCGATGGCTCCGAGTTCGGGGCCGATCGCCGGGATCAGCCGGCTGAGGTCGGGGGTCGTGCCGCGGCCGCCGGTGCCGGTCGGGGCGGTGCCCGCTCCGGTGGTGCCGTGGCCTGCGGTCCCCCGTCCGGCTCGGCCGCCGCGCAGTTCGCCGGGGCGGCAGCCGAGCGCGCGCTCCAGCCAGCCCGCGTCGGACTGCCAGCGTGCCAGCTGTCCGGCGGTGACCGTGCCGGTGCCGGAGGTGAACACATTGAGCAGCACCTTGGACACCAGGGCCGCGCGGCGTACTTCGGCGGCCCGGTCCCGGCCGCCGCCGGAGGTCTCAAGGCCGGCCTCGGAGTCGGACTCGGGCACCATCAGGGAGTCGAATTCGGATGCCAGCTCGGGGTGGCGCTGGACGATCGAGTCGACGGACGCCTGGGGGTCCAGGAGGGCCGGAGGCAGACCGATGTCCTCGACGACGGCGAGGCTCGCCGATTCCAGGGTCGCCTGCTCCTCGGGGTCGAAGAGCCGGGCGAGGAGCCGCCAGTAGAGCACCTGTCGGCGGCTGTCGTGGGGGTCCGGCGCAGAAAGGTCCGACGCGGGGCTGTCCGGCAGAGGACGGTCTGTACGGTCTGTCATGTGGTGGTCCGTCATTTTCGCAGCAGCCTCCCGGCCCGCTCCCGCAGCGCGGCCAGGGCGTCGGTGGCGGCTTTCTCGGCGCGGACGCCCGCCTTGTCGGCCGTGCCGCCCGCCCAGGCTCCGGCGTGGACGGCGACGGCCTTCTTCCGTACGATCGTCTCGACGGCCAGCGGCTGGACGCGGTACGCGCCCGCGTCCCAGCGGAGCAGCCCGATGCACGCGGCGGATCCCGCGATCGCCTGGGGAGTGAGCGGTCCGGCGGCCGGGACCCGGTCGGCGTCGACCGCGAGCGGGTGTCCGGCGACGGTGAACGTCAGCGCGCCGTCGTCCTTCCGGACGGTGTAGCCCTCCAGGAACACGGGGACGGCGATGCGCGCCGGGTGCCGGTCCAGCGGTGCGGTCGCCGGGTCGGCGGCGGTGGCCAGGGCGACGCGGGCCGTGGCGAAGGGGTCGGCGGGCTCGCCCGGGCGGGCGTGCTCGTCGCTCCAGATCAGGTCGCCCCCGGCGAGGGGCATGTCGGCGAGATCCATCGAGCGGCCCTCGCCCAGCGCCGTCAGAAGCGACATGTGGGGGCGGAGCAGCTGCCAGAGGCCCGCTCCGACGACCGTGTCGGGCTTGGGGGCCGACACACTGGCGCGCACCAGGCGCGGCGCGGAGCCGTCGGCGGGTTCGAACACCGCGTGGACCTGTGCCTGTACGGCGGTCGCGTGTTCCTGGAGGTCGACGCCGAGGGGCAGCAGACGGCCGGTGGCCGTCTCGGCGGTGGGCGTGCCGGACGCTCCGGGCAGTGTCAGCAGCATGGCGCGCGTCCACAGATCGGCCCAGCGGCGGGCCGGGACACGGGCCAGGCTCGCGCCCGGGCAGGACGCGGCGAGTTCGGCGGCGAAGCCGTCGAGGAGTGTCGCCGGGCGGCGCAGGGCCGGGTCGGCGAGCATCGCGGAGACGATCCGCGCCGCCCCCGCGACCACGTCGTGGTCGATGCCCCGCCAGCCCCGGCGCGCCAGGTCGCAGAGCCAGGAGCGGGCGGCGGTGTGCAGATTGGCCGCCTGCCGCTCGCCGTGTGCCGGGGCGCTCTCCTCGCCCCGGGGACGGCCGGTGGCCTCCTCGACGCGGGCCGTCAGCGCGTCGTGGGCGGAGCCGAGCAGTGCGGCGCGGGCGGCGGCGAGCGCGAGGAAGTGGTCCTCCGTCGCGGCTCCGGCGACCGCCTTGCCGGCCGCCTCGGCGACCCTGGCGGCCAGCGGTGTGCCCGCGACGGCGTGGGCGAGCCCGGTCAGGCCCTCGGCCCGGTCGGGCCGGGGGCGGAGCAGCCCCGCCTCAAGGGCCAGGTCGAAGGCGTCGACGGCCGCCAGGGTCTCATCGAGCCCGTCGATGGTCGCGGTGAGTGAGTCGGCGCGCATCAGGCCGCCGCCCCCGCCGAGGGGAACCACTGCATCTCCGGCAGCGGTTCGGTGCTCGGCGCGAGCTCCAGATACGCCAGGTGGCGCAGGAATCTGCTGAAGACGGGGGCGGCGGCCGCGGTGTCTCCCTGCGGCGGGCGGGCGGCGCTCATGACGGCGGTGATGCTCTGCGCGGTCGGCTCGCCGTCCGGGGCGGCGGCCTCGGTCTCGGCCTTCAGACAGCGGGCGACGCGCTCGGCTCCGTACTGGAGGACCGCTTCGCCGATCAGGGCCCGGATGTGATTGCAGAACGCTCCTCGCGCACCGCCGCAGGGCCGGTTGTTGTTGGTGCTGCACGCGAAGGTGTAGCTGCCCGCGGCGACCGACGAGACATAGACCCGCCCGATGTCCGAGCCGCTGGACACCACTCCCTGCAACCGTCCGTCGGCGAGCTCCACGAAGGGGACCTTCGCGAGCTTGCGCGGCCGCGCGGGTGCCGTCACCCGTGCCGTGCTGGACCTCTCCCAGTCAGACAACGCACCATCTCCTCTGCAGCCCAAGGGGATGTCCGCGCCATGGCGGCGGGGACATGAACGAACTTAACGGCGACCACTGACAACGCCCCTGGAGCCGCTCGGCGAAGGCCGCCAGGGCGGCGAACGGCCCGGTCGGCGAACAGGCCGGTCGGCGAA
Organism: Streptomyces inusitatus; assembly: GCF_014651115.1. GTDB lineage: Bacteria > Actinomycetota > Actinomycetes > Streptomycetales > Streptomycetaceae > Streptomyces > Streptomyces amakusaensis. Next base: position 25,825 of record NZ_BMWG01000039.1, read on the forward strand.
CGGCCCGGTCGGCGGACCACAGCAGGCACTCAGGCATCACCAGACATCGGATGAGTACGAACACCCATGCGCACCGTCCACACCGGTTCATAGCCTTCCGGGCATGAAGAGTCAGAGCGCCTTCGACAGCGGTTCCCCGTGCGTCCCGTGCGTCCCGCGTGCTCCGCGTGTCCCGCGTGTCCCGCGTGTCGGCATCACCGGAGTGGGCGCCTTCCTGCCCGAGCGGGTCGTGGAGTCGGAGCGGCTGCGCCGACACGTGTCCCGGAGCAGCGGACTGCCGCTGCCGGAGGGGCTGTTCGAGCGGGTCACCGGAATCGTCACCCGCCGCGCGGCGGGGCCGGGCGAGTACGCCTCGACCCTGGCGGTGGCCGCCGCCCGCACCGCGCTGGAGCGGGCCGGGCTGGACCCGCTGGACATCGATCTGCTGGTGTTCGCCTCCGCGAGCCGCGACATGGTGGAGCCCGCGACCGCGCACATCGTGCAGGCGGAGCTGGGCTCCCGGGCGCACGCCCTGGATGTGACCAACGCCTGCAACAGCTTCGTCAACGGCATCGACACCGCGCGGGCGATGATCCTCGCCGGCCGTGCCCGGCGCGCCCTGGTCGTCACCGGGGAGACCCCGAGCCGCGCCGTACGCCACGACCCCGCCGATCCGGCCGCCTTCCGCGCCGGCTTCGCCGGGTACACCTTCGGCGACGCGGGCGCGGCGGTCGTCCTGGAGCCGGTGGAGCGCGGCGGGATCCTCGACGTGGACGGCGAGACGTTCTCCGAGCACTGGCGGGCCGGGGGCATACCCGGCGGTGGTTCGCGCCGCCCGCGCGGGGACGAGCACACCTACTTCCGGGGGGACGGGAGCGAGCTGCGCGAGGTGTTCGAGAAGGTGGGCGCCTCGGTGCTGGACCGGGTGCGGCACCGGACCGGAACGGAGTGGACGGACTTCCGGCACATCCTGGTGCATCAGGTCACGGTGCCGTACCTGGAACGGTTCACGGAGGTCACCGGCGTACCCGGGGACCGCCTCGTGGTCACCGTCCCCGAGCTGGGCAATGTCGCCAGCGCGAGCATCGGGATACAGCTCGACCGGATCCACGGCGGGCTGCGCCCCGGCGACCGGGTGCTGTTCGTCGGTCTGGGCGGCGGCGTCAGCATCATGACGATGGTCTGGGAGCAGGCGTGAGCGCGCTGTGGGTGGTGGTCCCCGCCCACCAGGAGGCCGCGCGCATCGGCGACACCCTCGGCGTACTCGCCGCGCAGACGGACCAGGACTTCACGCTCGTGGTGGTGGACAACGCGTCCACCGACGCGACCGCCGAGACGGCCCGCCGCTTCGCCGCCACCGCCCCCTTCCCCGTGCATGTCCTCAGCGAGCCGGAGAAGGGGGTGGGCTGCGCGGTGGACACCGGATTCCGGTACGCGATCGGGCGCGGGGCGACGCTGCTCGCCCGCACCGACGCGGACTGTCTGCCGCGCCCCGGCTGGACGGGCGCCGCACGGGCCGCGCTGGAGCGGGGCGCGGGCCTGGTGTGCGGGCGGATCGACGCGCGCCGCGACGAACACGGCCCGGCAGGCCGGGCGGCGTTCCGGTTCCTGGTGCGCGTCGCCGCGTTCTTCGGCCGGATACGTCCGGCGCACCGGCTGCGGCACGGCTATCTCGCCCCGTACCGGATGCACGCGGGCAACAACATGGCCATCACGGCCGAGCTGTACCAGCGGGTCGGCGGAATGCCGCGCCGCCCCTCCCCCACCGACCGGCTGTTCCTCAACCGGGTGCGCCGTCACACCACCGCCGTCGTCCACGCGCGCGACATGGTCGTGGAGAACTCCACCCGCCGGCTGCGCGCCTACGGACTCGTCGGAACCGCCCGCTGGTACCTCGACCGGGGTCCCGGCCGTCATGGACAGGACCCGCGCTGATGCTCGACGCCCTCGCCCGCGCCCTGCGGGCCGATCCCGGCGGACCCGCCGTTCTGGGCGCCACCCGTACCGGGGCGGTACGGGTCAGGGCGAGCCGCGGCGAGCTGGCCGACCTCGCCGACCGGTACACCGGGGCCCTGCACGCGCGGGGCGTCGGGCGCGGCGGCACGGTGGGCGTCGCGGTGCGCCCCGGGCCCCGGGCGCTGGCGGTGCTGCTCGCCGTACACCGGCTGGGGGCGCGCGCCGCCGTGCTCGACCCCGGCGCGGGGCCCGATGTGCTGCGCGCCCGGCTCGCGCTGGCCCGCCCCGATCTCGTACTCGCGGACGCCTCCGCGCAGGCCGTCGCGGGCTGGGCCCGGCCGCTGGCCCGCCGGGCCCGGCTCGCGCTGCCCGAGCTGGCGGAGCTGGGTCCGGTGGCCACGGTCGGCCGCCGGCTGCCCGGTTGCGCGCCCGCGCTGGACACCGGCGGCGGTACGGCCGTACTGCCGCGCCCGGTGGACGGGGACGGCGACGCGGTCATCGTCTTCACCTCCGGGACCACCGCCCGGCCCCGCGCGGTGGTGCACACCCGCTCCTCGCTCGCGGCCGGGATGGCGACGGTGGCCGAGCTGGTGCGGCCCGAGCCCGGCGGACCCGTGCTCGGCGGGACGTTCTTCGTACTCGTACCGTCCCTGGCGAGCGGCGCGCCGGTGGCGCTGCCCGCCCGCTCCCCCCGGGTACTGGCCCGGCAGCTTCGCCGACTGGGGCCCCGGTCCACCTATCTGACACCACCTCAGCTACGGGCCGCACTCGCGGCGGGAGCGCGGTTCACCGGGCGGGTGTGGACCGGTTCCGCCCCGGCGAGCGCCGATCTGCTCACGAGGGTGAGGGCGGCCGGGGCCGAGGAGGCGTGGGGGGTGTACGCGCTGACGGAGCTGTTCCCGGCGGCGGCCGTGGAGGCGGCGGAGAAGGCGGCGTTCAGCGGTGACGGCGATCTGGTCGGCGCACCGCTGCCGGGGGTGAGCGCCGAGGTCGGCGCGGGGAGCGAACTGCTGCTGTCGGGGCCGGCCGCCCGGGACCGCTACCTCGGCCAGCTCCCCCGGCCCTGGGTCGCCACCGGCGACCGGGCCAGGATCGAGGACGGCCGCATCGTGCTGGCGGGCCGGTGCAAGGACATGGTGCTGCGGGGCGCGGAGAACATCTACCCGGGGCTGTACGAACCCGCGCTCCATGTGCCCGGTGTGGAGCTGGCCCTGCTGGTCGGCGTACCGGCGGGCGACGGCGACGAGCGGCTGGCGGCCGTCGTCCAGCCCGCCCCCGGGACCGACCCCGCCCGGCTGCGCGCCGCACTGGAAGAGCCGCTGGGCCGGATGGGCTCCGCCCGCCCGGACGCCGTGGTCCTGGCGGACATCCCGCTCTCCGGCCGCTCCCGCAAGCCCGACCGCGCGGCCACCGCCCGGCTCGCCGCCGCCCGTATGAGTAAGGGAAGGGCCGGTACATGACCCTGTGGACAGTGGTGCCCGCCTTGAACGAGGAGGCCTCCATCGGCGGCACCCTGGCCGCCCTCGCCGCCCAGAGCGACACCGATTTCACCCTGGTCGTCGTCGACAACGCCTCCACCGACGCCACCGCCGAAACAGTCCGCCGCTTCGCCGCCACCGCCCCCTTCCCCGTCCATCTCGTCCACGAGCCCCGGCCGGGCGCGGGCTCCGCCGCCGACACCGGATTCCGTTACGCCATCGGCCACGGCGCGGTCCTGCTGACGCGCACCGACGCCGACTGTCTGCCCGCCCGCGACTGGATCGCCGCCGCCAGGGCCGAGTTCGCGCGCGGTACGGAGATGGCCTGCGGGCGCAGCGTGCCGCGCCCCGACGAGTCCCCGTCGTTCGCCGAACGGGTGCTGCTGCCCGCCGTGGTACGGACGACCGCGCTGTACGGGCGCTTCCGCGCCGCGCACCGCGACCCGCGCTACCTGGCGCCGTACGTCCTGTGCCACGGGCACAACATCGCCCTCACCGCCGAGCTGTATCTGCGGTGCGGCGGCGCGCCCCGGATCCCGCTCGCGGGCCCGCCCGAGGATGTCGTCCTGCTCAACCGGGCGCGGGAGCACAGCGCGCGGATCGTCCGCGCCGAGCGGATGGTGGTGGGCGCCAGTCTGCGGCGGCTGCGCGCGTGGGGTGCCCGACGGACCCTGCTGTGGTGCTGGGACCGACGTTACCGACCGGCCGACGAGAGACAGGCGCATGTGCGATGAGCAGTGACCCGAGACCGTCCCTCCGCGCGGCGCGCCGCCGTGACCGGCGGGTCTACACCCGTTCCCATCCGCTGCTCTTCGCCCTGCTCGCGGCGGTCCGCGGGCGGCCGGTGGTCCGGCTGGGCCGGGCGGTCCTGGTGAACGGGTCCGGTGCGTACCGCCATGCCCTCACCCGGATTCCGCTGGACCGGACGGCGGCCGGGACCACCGGCGGCGCGGCCCGTGAACTCTCGGGTGGCGGGCTGCTCTTCGACCAGGAGGGCGCGGAGCACCGCGGCACCCGCCGGGGGCTGGCGGACGGCCTGGGCGCGGCCGGGGTGGAACGGCTGCGCCCGGTGTGGCGGGAGGTGCTGGTGCGTCGGCTGGCCCCGCTCGGGGCGGGCGGCGAGGTCGATCTCGTCCCGCTGGCGCGGGAGCTGGCCGGGGCGAGCGTCCGCGCCCTGCTGGGCACGGAGGCGGGCGCGTGCGCCCTCGCATCGGGCGGCGCCCCCGCGGCCGCGGCGGGCCGCCCCGCCGCTCTGCCCGGGCCCCCCCCGGCGGGGGCGGGGCGGGGGGGGCGCCCC
>NZ_BMWG01000040.1 GCF_014651115.1 Streptomyces inusitatus
GCCCGCCGTGAAGGTGCGGGAGTTGATCGCTCCGTGGGGTGAGGACCGTATCTCGGTCGCGGCCGTCAACGGGCCTTCCTCGGTCGTCATCTCCGGTGAAGTCAGGGCTCTGGAGGAGTTTCTCGCCGTCTGTGAGAAGGACGGGGTCCGGGCGAAGCGGATCGCGGTCGACTACGCGTCGCATTCCGCGCAGGTGGAGTTGCTGCGTGAGGAGCTGGCGGTCCTGCTGGGCCCGGTTTCTCCGCGTGAGGCGGAGGTTCCGTTCCTGTCGACGGTGACGGGTGAGTGGGTGGAGGGTCCGGAGCTGGACGGGGGTTACTGGTTCCGTAATCTGCGTCGTACAGTCGAGCTGGAGGACGCGACCCGGACGCTGCTGGATCAGGGTTTCGGGGTGTTCATCGAGTCGAGCCCGCATCCGGTGTTGTCGGTGGGTGTTCAGGAGACGGTGGAGGACGCGGGCCGTGAGGCCGCTGTTCTGGGTTCGCTGCGTCGTGGTGAGGGTGGTCTCGACCGGTTCTGGCAGTCCCTGGGCGAGGCGTATGTCCGTGGCGTGAAGGTGGACTGGGGGTCGGTGTTCGCGGGTACGGGTGCCCGTCGGGTCGATCTGCCCACCTACGCCTTCCAGCAGGAGCACTACTGGCTGGAGAGCGGTGCCACGGCGGACCCCGCCGTCAGCGCCCACCCGGCCGACGCCGTCGAAGCCCGCTTCTGGGAGGCCGTCGAACGCCAGGACGCCGCCACCCTCATCAACGAGCTGGACATCGACGGCGACGAGACCCTCACCGCGCTGCTCCCCGCGCTCTCCGCATGGCGAGACAAGAGCCGTGAGCGGTCCACCGTGGACGGCTGGCGCTACCGCGTCACCTGGAAGCCGCTCGCCGAGCCTGCCACCGCCCGTCTGTCGGGCACCTGGCTGGCGGTCGTGCCAGAGGGGCTTTCCGGGGCCGTCGCCGACTGGGCGGACGGGGTGCTGCGTACGCTCACCGAACACGGCGCGGAGATCCGTACCGTCACCGCCGCGACCGCCGACACCCGGGACGCGCTCGCCGACGGCATCCGGACGGCGCTCGCCGACGAGCCCGCCGTGTCGGGAGTGCTGTCCCTGCTGACCCCCGCCGACGCCGAAGCGCCGCTCAGCGCCGCCGCGCCCGCCGGGGTGATCGCCACGCTCTCCCTCGTCCAGGCGCTCGGCGACGCCGAGGTGGCCGCGCCGCTGTGGTGCGCCACCCGGGGCGCGATCGCCGTGGCCCGGTCCGAACGGTCGGCGGACCCGGCGCAGGCCCTCGTCTGGGGTCTCGGCCGGGTGGCCGCGCTGGAGCACGGCGAGCGCTGGGGCGGTCTGATCGACCTCCCGGCCGACCTCGACGACCGTACGCGCGAGCGGCTCGCGGGCGTCCTCGCCGGTGACGGCGGAGAGGACCAGGTCGCGGTCCGCGCCACGGGTCTCTTCGGCCGTCGGCTGGTCCGTGCCCGCCTCGGTGAGACGGCGGCGGTACGGGAGTGGCGTCCGGAGGGCACCACGCTGGTCACCGGCGGTACGGGAGCGCTGGGCGCGCAGATCGCCCGCTGGCTCGCGCGCAATGGCGCGGAGCACCTCGTCCTCACCAGCCGCCGGGGCCCGGAGGCTCCGGGCGCGGCCGAGCTGGAGAAGGAGCTGACCGGGCTGGGCGCCCGGGTCACCGTCGCCGCCTGCGATGTCAGCGACCGTGACGCGGTGGCGGCGCTCATCGCCTCCGTACCCGCCGAACAGCCCCTCACCGCCGTCGTGCACACGGCGGCCGTCCTCGACGACGGAGTCATCGAGGCGCTCACCCCCGAGCAGATCGAGCGGGTGCTGAAGGTCAAGGTCGACTCGACCCTGCATCTGCATGAACTCACCCGTGAACTGGACCTCTCCGCGTTCGTCCTCTTCTCATCCTTCGCCGCCACCTTCGGCGCGCCCGGCCAGGGCAACTACGCGCCCGGCAACGCCTTCCTCGACGCCTTCGCCGAGCACCGGCGCTCCGCCGGACTCCCCGCGACCTCTATCGCCTGGGGCCCCTGGGGCGACGGCGGCATGGCCGAGGGCGCGGTGGGCGACCGGATGCGCCGCCACGGTGTCATCGAGATGTCGCCCGAGCGCGCGGTCTCCGCGCTCCAGCACGCGCTGGACCGGGACGAAACCACGCTGACCGTCGCCGACATGGAGTGGAAGCGGTTCGTCCTCGCCTTCACAGCGGGCCGGGACCGGCCGCTGCTGAACGACCTGCCCGAGGCGCGGGAGGTCATGGAGAGCCTCCGCGCGGACGCGGCCGCCGCCGACACGGTCGGCGCACCGGCCCTCGCCCAGCAGCTCGCCGGGCAGCCCGAGGCGGAACAGGAACGGCTTCTCCTCGAACTGATCCGTACCGCCGTCGCCTCCGTCCTCGGCTACGCGGGACCCGACGCCGTCGAACCCGGCCGGGCCTTCAAGGAGCTGGGCTTCGACTCGCTCACCTCCGTCGAACTGCGCAACCGGCTCAACGCGGCCTGCGGCCTCAAGCTGCCGCCGACCCTCGTCTTCGACCACCCCACGCCCACCGTCCTCGCCCGGCAGCTCCGCACCGAGTTCTTCGGACAGGGCGCGGCAGCCGCCGTCCAGCTGCCCACGGCCGCCGTGAACGACGCCGAGCCCATCGCCATCGTCGCCATGAGCTGCCGCTTCCCCGGCGGCGTCCGCTCGCCCGAGGAGCTGTGGCGGCTGCTCAGCTCCGGCGGTGACGCCCTGTCGCCGTTCCCCCTGGACCGGGGCTGGGACGTCGAGGCGCTGTACGACCCCGACCCGAACGCCCAGGGGACCTCGTACACCCGCGAAGGCGGCTTCCTCACCGACGCCGCAGCCTTTGACTCGGGCTTCTTCGGGATCTCGCCGCGCGAGGCGCTCGCGATGGACCCTCAGCAGCGTCTGCTCCTCGAAACCTCCTGGGAGGCCTTCGAGCGGACCGGGATCGACCCGGAGACCCTGCGCGGCAGCCAGGCCGGTGTGTTCATCGGCACCAACGGCTCCGACTACGCCAACCTGGTACGCGCCGCCACCGACGAGCTGGAAGGCCATCTCGCCACCGGCAGCGCGGGCAGTGTCGTCTCCGGCCGGCTCTCCTACACCTTCGGCCTGGAGGGCCCGGCGGTCACCGTCGACACGGCCTGCTCGTCCTCGCTGGTCGCCCTGCACCTGGCCGTGCAGGCGCTGCGCGCGGGCGAGTGCTCCCTCGCACTGGCCGGCGGCGTCACGGTCATGTCGACGCCCGGCACCTTCATCGAGTTCAGCCGGCAGCGCGGGCTGTCCACCGACGGCCGCTGCAAGGCCTTCTCGGCCGACGCCGACGGCTTCAGCCCGGCCGAGGGCGTCGGCATGCTCCTCGTCGAGCGGCTCTCCGACGCACGGCGCAACGGCCACCCGGTGCTCGCGGTGGTCCGTGGCTCGGCGATCAACCAGGACGGCGCGTCCAACGGTCTGACGGCCCCGAACGGGCCTTCGCAGCAGCGCGTCATCCGCCAGGCGCTCGCCAACGCCCGGCTGTCGCCCGCCGATGTCGATGTCGTGGAGGCGCACGGTACGGGGACCACTCTCGGCGACCCGATCGAGGCGCAGGCGCTCCTGGCGACGTACGGCCAGGGGCGGCCGGAGGGCCGTCCGCTGCTGCTGGGCTCCATCAAGTCGAACATCGGCCACGCCCAGGCCGCCGCCGGTGTCGCGGGCGTCATGAAGATGGTGCTCGCCATGCGGCACGGTGTGCTGCCGGAGAGCCTGCACATCGATGAGCCGACCCCGCATGTCGACTGGAGCATGGGCGAGGTCGAGTTGCTGACCGAGCGGACCCCGTGGCCCGAGAGCGACCGCCCCTGGCGCGCGGGTGTCTCGTCGTTCGGCTTCAGCGGCACCAACGCGCATGCCATCATCGAACAGGCCCCCGTCGAGACGGGGTTCGACGACCTCGAAACCCCTCAGCCGCCCGCACAACCCCTACTGGCCGCGACCGCCCCGGCCGGGCCCGCCGCCGATCGGCCCGCACCTCTGCCCTGGCCGCTCAGCGCCAAGACCGAGAAGGCCCTGCGAGGCCAGGCCCAGCGGCTGCTGAACCAGCTCCAAACCCACCCTGACCTGCGGATTGCTGATATAGGCCACTCCTTGGCCACCACCCGTACCGCCCTCGGCCGACGTGCCGTACTGATCGGCGGAGACCGGGACGACTTCACCGGAGCCCTCACCGCTCTCGCCGCCGAACAGGGCTCACCCCTACTGATTCAGGGCGAGGTCATCGGGGGCAAGACCGTGTTCCTCTTCCCCGGACAAGGGTCACAATGGGTAGGCATGGCCCAGGGCCTGTTGGACGCTTCACCAGTGTTCGCTGCCCGGGTGGATGAGTGTGCGAAGGCGCTGGAGCCCTTCACCGACTGGTCGCTGAACGATGTCCTGCGGGGTGTCGACGGCGCTCCGTCGTTGGAGCGTGTGGATGTGGTGCAGCCGGCGTTGTTCGCGGTGATGGTGTCGCTGGCGGAGGTCTGGCGCGCTGCCGGGGTGCGCCCCGGTGCGGTGGTGGGTCACTCGCAGGGTGAGATCGCCGCTGCCTGCGTGGCGGGGATCCTGTCGCTGGAGGATGCGGCTCGGGTGGTCGCGTTGCGGAGCCAGGCGATCGGTCGGGTGCTGGCGGGTCTGGGCGGCATGGTGTCCGTCCCGCTGCCCGCGGCGCGTGTACGGGAGTTGATCGCTCCCTGGGGTGAGGACCGTATCTCGGTCGCGGCCGTCAACGGGCCTTCCTCGGTCGTCATCTCCGGTGAGGTGGCGGCCCTTGAAGAACTCCTCGCCGCCTGCGAGAAGGACGGCATCAGGGCCAAGCGGATCGCGGTCGACTACGCGTCGCACTCCGCGCAGGTGGAGCTGCTGCGTGAGGAGCTGGCGGGCCTGCTGGCCCCGGTCTCTCCGCGTGAGGCCGAGGTTCCCTTCCTGTCCACGGTGACCGGTGACTGGGTGGAGGGCCCGGAGCTGGACGGCGGGTACTGGTTCCGCAACCTGCGTCGCACAGTCGAGCTGGAGGACGCGACCCGGACGCTGCTGGATCAGGGTTTCGGGGTGTTCATCGAGTCGAGCCCGCATCCGGTGCTCTCGGTCGGTGTTCAGGAGACGGTGGAGGACGCGGGCCGTGAGGCGGCTGTTCTCGGTTCGCTGCGTCGTGGTGAGGGTGGTCTCGACCGGTTCTGGCAGTCGTTGGGTGAGGCGTATGTCCGTGGTGTGAACGTGGACTGGGGGTCGGTGTTCGCGGGTACGGGCGCCCGCCGGGTCGATCTGCCCACCTACGCCTTCCAGTCGCAGCGGTTCTGGCCCGAGGCCACCCCTCTGGAGGCCGTGGCCGCCGCTCCCGAGAGCGCGATCGACGCCCGGTTCTGGGAGGCCGTCGAACGCGAAGACCTCGAAGCGCTCACCGCCGAACTCGACATCGACGGCGACCGGCCCCTCAACGAACTGCTGCCCGCGCTCTCCTCGTGGCGCAGGCAGAGCCGTGAGCGGTCCACCGTGGACGGCTGGCGCTACCGCGTCACCTGGAAGCCGCTCGCCGAGCCTGCCACCGCCCGTCTGTCGGGCACCTGGCTGGCGGTCGTGCCAGAGGGGCTTTCCGGGGCCGTCGCCGACTGGGCGGACGGGGTGCTGCGTACGCTCACCGAACACGGCGCGGAGATACGTACTGTCACCGTCGCGACCGCCGACACCCGGGAGACGATCGCCGGGCTGCTGACGGACGGCACCGCTCCGACCGGGGTGCTCTCCCTCCTCGCACTCGCGGGAGACAACGCCGATGGGCACGCCGATGAGCGCGCCTTCGCCGCCGGGCTCGGCGTCACCGCCGCGCTCGTCCAGGCGCTCGGCGACGCCGAGGTGGCCGCGCCGCTGTGGTGCGTCACCCGGGGCGCGATCGCCGTGGCCCGGTCCGAGCGGCTGGAGAACCCGGCGCAGGCCCTGATCTGGGGCTTCGGCCGGAGCGCCGCACTCGAACACCCCGATCGCTGGGGTGGGTTGCTCGACCTCCCCGTCGCTCTCGACGACCGTACGCGCGACCGTTTCGCTGGTGTGCTGGCCGGTGACGGCGGAGAGGATCAGGTCGCGGTCCGTTCCTCCGGCCTCTTCGGCCGCCGCCTCGCCCACGCGCCTCTGGAGGACAGCACGGTGGTACGGGAGTGGCGTCCGGAGGGCACCACGCTGGTCACCGGCGGTACGGGAGCGCTTGGCGGGCATGTCGCGCGCTGGCTCGCCGAGAACGGCGCGGAGCATCTGTTGCTCACCAGCCGCCGGGGCCCGGACGCGCCCGGCGCGGCCGAGCTGGAGAAGGAGCTGACCGAGCTGGGGACGCGGGTCACCGTCGCCGCGTGTGACATGGCCGACCGTGACGCGGTGGCCGCCCTCATGGCGCGGCACCCCCTCACGGCCGTGGTGCACACCGCCGGAGTGCTCGACGACGGAGTCATCGACGCGCTCACCCCCGAGCGGTTCGCGACCGTGCTCGCGCCCAAGGCGGACGCGGCGCGCACCCTGCACGAGCTGACACGGGGCCTGGACCTGTCCGCGTTCGTTCTCTTCTCCGGAGTCGCCGGAACCCTCGGCGACGCGGGACAGGCCAACTACGCGGCGGCCAACGCCTATCTGGACGCCCTCGCCGAACAGCGCCACGCCGACGGACTGGCCGCGACCTCGATCGCCTGGGGCCGCTGGGGCGACAGCGGACTGGCGGCGGGCGGAGCGATCGGGGAGCGGCTCGACCGGGGCGGGGTGCCCGCGATGGCCCCCCGGTCCGCGATCCGCGCCCTGGGACTGGCCCTCGACCACGCCGAGGCGGCGGTCGCCGTCGCCGACATCCAGTGGGAGAGGTTCGCGCCCGGCTACACCGCCGTACGGCCCAGCCCGTTCCTGGGCGACCTGCCCGAGGTGCGGCGGCTCGCCCAGGCGGCCCCGGCCGCCGGCGGGGCGGACGGGGACCTCTCCCCGGCCGAGGCGCTGCGGCGGCGGCTCGCGCCCATGCCGCAGGCCGAACAGGCCCTGGCCGTCCTCGAACTGGTCCGCTCCCACGCGGCCACCGCGCTCGGCCACCCCAACGCCGACGAGGTCGGCGCGGGGCGCGCGTTCAAGGAACTCGGCTTCGACTCCCTGATCGCGCTGGAACTGCGCAACCGGCTCAACGCCGCCACCGGGCTGCGGCTCCCGGCCACCCTGGTCTTCGACCACCCGACGCCGGCGGTGCTCGCCGACTTCCTGCGGGGCGAGATCACCCAGGACGGCAGCGCCGGAGCCGCCCCCGGAATCGCGGAACTCGAAAAGCTGGAGTCCGCGCTCTCCGTGCTCGACCCGGACGAGGACAACGACACACGTACCGATATCGCGCTGCGTCTGCAGGCTCTCCTGGCGAAGTGGGGTGAACCGCAAAGCGATTCCACCGGTGAGACCGTCACGGAGCAACTCCAAGAGGCCACACCGGATGAACTCTTCGACTTCATCGAAAAAGAGTTCGGTATCTAGCACAGCGAATAAAGCGGCAGCGGACAGCAGGCAGTAGCAGCAGGCGCAAGGGTTTGTGACGAGAAGCATGGGTGAGGTTCCAATGGCGGCAGATCAGGACAAGATCCTCGGCTATCTGAAGCGGGTGACGGCCGATCTGCATCAGACGCGGCAGCGGCTGCGCGAGGTCGAGGCCCAGGAGCCGGAGCCGATCGCGATCGTCGGCATGAGCTGCCGCTTCCCCGGCGGCATCGAGTCGCCGGAGGGCCTGTGGGACCTGGTGGTCCAGGGCGAGGACGCCATCACCGACTTCCCCACCGACCGTGGCTGGGACATCGAGTCGCTGTATGACGCCGACCCCGACCAGCAGGGCACCTCGTACACCCGCGAGGGCGGATTCCTCGACGGCGCCGGAGAATTCGACGCCGCCTTCTTCGGCATCAGCCCCCGCGAAACCCTCGGCATGGACCCGCAGCAGCGCCTGCTGCTCGAAACCTCGTGGGAGACCTTCGAAAGGGCCGGAATAGACCCGTCGACCCTGCGCGGCAGCAAAGCCGGTGTCTTCATCGGCACCAACGGCCAGGACTATCCCGAACTGCTCCGCGAAGTCCCCAAGGGCGTCGAAGGATATCTGCTCACCGGAAACGCGGCGAGCGTCGTCTCCGGACGTATCTCCTACACCTTCGGTCTCGAAGGCCCCGCCGTCACCGTCGACACCGCCTGCTCGTCCTCGCTCGTGGCCCTGCACCTCGCGGTGCAGGCGCTGCGAGGCGGCGAGTGCTCCCTCGCGCTCGCCGGCGGTGTCACCGTCATGTCGAGCCCGCGCGCGTTCGTGCAGTTCAGCCGACAGCGCGGGCTCGCCCCCGACGGCCGCTGCAAGCCCTTCGCCGACGGGGCCGACGGCACCGGCTGGGGCGAGGGCGTCGGCATGCTCCTCGTCGAGCGGCTCTCCGACGCCCGCAAGAACGGCCACCCGGTCCTCGCGATCGTGCGCGGTTCGGCGATCAACCAGGACGGCGCGTCCAACGGACTCACCGCCCCCAACGGCCCCTCCCAGCAGCGCGTCATCCGCCAGGCGCTGACCAACGCCGGACTCACCCCGGCACAGGTCGACGTCGTGGAGGCGCACGGCACCGGCACCACCCTCGGCGACCCCATCGAGGCGCAGGCCATCCTTGCCACCTACGGCCAGAACCGCCCCGAGGGCCGCCCGCTGTGGCTCGGCTCGGTGAAGTCGAACATCGGCCACACCCAGGCCGCCGCCGGAGTCGCGGGCATCATCAAAATGGTGCTGGCGATCCACCACGGCGTACTGCCCGAATCGCTCCACATCGACCAGCCCTCCGGCAACGTCGACTGGACCGCCGGAGACGTCAGGCTGCTCACCGAGGCCGTGCCCTGGCCGCGAACCGGCCAGCCGCGCCGCGCGGGCATCTCCTCCTTCGGCGTCAGCGGCACCAACGCCCACACTGTCATCGAGCAGGCCCCGCCCGCCGAAGACACCCCCGAGACCTCCGGCACCTCCGACACCCCCGCTTCCGACGCGCCCCGGGGCGCGACGGGTCCGGTGCCGCTGCTGCTGTCCGGCCAGACCGAACCCGCGCTGCGCGCCCAGGCCGAGCGGCTCGCCGCCCATCTGCGGGCCGCGCCCGCGCTCGCCGCCGACCCCGCGAGCCTCACCGACCTCGGTCTCTCCCTCGCCACCGGCCGCGCCTCGCTCGACCGCAGGGCCGCGCTCTTCAGCACCGACCGGGACACCCTCCTGACCGGCCTCGACGCGCTCGCCGCCGGTGAACCGTCCACCGAGCCGTCCAGCGCGCCGCTCCTCGGCACGGCCGGCGAGGGCAAGACCGCCTTCCTCTTCACCGGCCAGGGCGGCCAGCGCCCCGGCATGGGCCGCGAGCTGTACGCCACCCACCCCGGCTTCGCCCGCGCCCTCGACGCCGTCCGCGACGAGCTGGACCGCCATCTGGACCGCCCGCTGTACGAGGTGCTGTTCGCCGCCGAGGGCGCACCCGAGGCCGAACTCCTCCACGAGACCGCCTACACCCAGACCGCGCTGTTCGCCGTCGAGGTCGCCCTCCACCGCCAGCTTGAGGAGTGGGGAGTCACCCCCGACTTCCTCATCGGCCACTCCATCGGCGAACTCGCCGCCGCCCACGTCTCCGGCGTCCTCACCCTCGCCGACGCGGCCAGGCTGGTCGCCGCCCGGGGCCGCCTGATGCAGGCGCTGCCCACCGGCGGCGCGATGATCGCCGTCGAGGCCGCCGAGGACGAGATCCTCCCGCTCCTCACCGACCGCGTCAGCATCGCCGCCGTCAACGGCCCCCGCTCCGTCGTCGTCTCCGGCGACGCCGAGGCCGCCGAGGCCATCGCCCGGACGCTCCGCGCACAGGGCCGCCGCACCAAGAAGCTCACCGTCAGCCACGCCTTCCACTCGCCGCTGATGGACGGCATGCTCGACGCCTTCCGCGAGGTCGCCGAGACCATCGCCTACGCCCCGCCCGTCATCCCGATCGTCTCCAACCTGACCGGGGCCTCCGTCACCGCCGAGGAGATCTGCTCCGCCGACTACTGGGTCCGCCACGTCCGCGAAGCCGTCCGCTTCCTCGACGGCGTCCGCAAACTCGCCGACCAGGGCGTCACCGCCTTCCTCGAAGTCGGCCCCGGGGGAGTGCTCACCGCCCTCGCGCAGGAGTGCGTCACCGACCGGCCCGACCACCAGGACGGCCACAGCCCCGTCTTCGTCCCCCTGCTGCGCGCCGACCGCCCCGAGCCGGCCTCCTTCGCCACGGCCGTCGCACAGGCCCATGTCCACGGCGTAAGCGTCGACTGGACCGCCGTCTTCGCCGGCCGCGCCGCCACCCGCGTCGAACTGCCCACCTACGCCTTCCAGCGCGAGCTGTACTGGCCCGAGCAGCCCACCGCCTGGGCGGGCGACGTCACCGCCGCGGGCATCGGCTCCGCGGACCACCCGCTGCTGGGCGCGGCCATCGCCCTCGCCGACGGCGACGGATACCTCTTCACCGGCCGGCTCTCGCTGGCCACCCACCCCTGGCTCGCCGACCACACGGTCATGGACACCGTGCTGCTGCCCGGCACCGCCTTCGTCGAACTGGCGCTGCGCGCGGGCGAGCACACCGGCTGCGAGCTGCTCGACGAACTCACCCTCGAAGCACCGCTGGCACTGCCCCCGCACGGCGGAGTGCAGATCCAGCTCGCCGTCGGCGCGCCCGACGCCCACGGCCGCCGCTCGCTGACCCTGCACTCCCGCCCCGAGGACGCCGCCGACGACACCTGGGGCGAGGGCGCCTGGACCCGGCACGCCACCGGCTCCCTGACCGCCGCGGGCACGGCCCGCGAGCCGCTCGCCGACCTCACCAGCTGGCCCCCGAAGGACGCCGCCGAGGTCCCCGTCGACGGTCTGTACGACTATCTGACCGAGTCCGGTTTCGCCTACGGGCCCGTCTTCCAGGGCCTCAAGGCCGCCTGGCAGCGCGGCGACGAGGTCTTCGCCGAGGTCCGGCTGCCCGAGCAGGCACACGCCGAAGCGGCCCTGTTCGGCCTGCATCCCGCACTGCTGGACGCGGCGCTGCACGCCGTCGGCATCGGCTCCCTGCTGGCCGAGACCGAGCACGGCAGACTGCCGTTCTCCTGGAGCGGCGTACGGCTGGAGGCCGTCGGCGCGCGCGCCCTGCGCGTCCGTCTCGCCCCCGCGGGCCACGACACCGTCTCCGTGACCCTCGCCGACGAGACGGGCGCGCCCGTCGCCGACGTGGCCGCGCTGCTGCTGCGCCCCGTCTCCCCGGACCAGGTCCACGCCGCCCGGACCGCCTTCCACGACTCCCTGTTCCGGGTCGAGTGGACCGCTGTGCCCGTGCCCGCCGCGACCACCGTCGCCGCAGGCCAGTGGGGGCTGCTCGGAGACGCGGGTACGGAGTTCACCGCCGCGCTGCCCACCGCCGCCGCCCACCCCGACCTCGCCGCCCTCGGCGCGGCGCTGGACGCGGGCGGACCCGTGCCGCAGGCCGTCGTCGTCCCCTTCGGAACCTTCACCGAAGCCGGCTCCGAGTCCGCCGTGGACGCCGCGCTGCCCACCGCCGTGCGCACCGCCCTGCACCGGGCCCTCCGGCTCGCCCAGGAC
Source organism: Streptomyces inusitatus (assembly GCF_014651115.1). Lineage (GTDB taxonomy): Bacteria > Actinomycetota > Actinomycetes > Streptomycetales > Streptomycetaceae > Streptomyces > Streptomyces amakusaensis. Next base: position 11,646 of record NZ_BMWG01000040.1, read on the forward strand.
TGGCTCGCCGACGACCGCTTCGCCGCCTCCCGGCTCGTCATCGCCACCCGCGACGCCGTCGCCACCACCCCGGACGGCGACATCGCCGACCTGGCCAACGCCCCGCTGTGGGGCCTGCTGCGCAGCGCGCAGTCCGAGCACCCCGACCGCTTCGTCCTGCTCGACCTGGACGGCGCAGAGGAGTCCCTGCGCGCCCTGCCCGGCGCGCTCGCCACCGGCGAGCCGCAGCTCGCCCTGCGCGAGGGCAAGGTCGTCGTACCCCGGCTCGCCCGGGTCGCCGCCGCCCCGGACCAGAGCGCCCCCGCACTCGACCCGGACGGCACCGCCCTGGTCACCGGCGCGACCGGCACCCTCGGCGGTCTGGTCGCCCGCCATCTGGTGACCGAGCACGGCGTCCGCCGGCTGCTGCTCACCAGCCGCCGGGGCGAGGCCGCCGCCGGAGCCGCCGGACTCCTCGCCGAGCTGCGCGAGCTGGGCGCGGACGTCACCCTCGCCGCGTGCGACGCGGCCGACCGGGACGCGCTCGCCGCCGTACTCGCAGGGATCCCCGCAGAGCACCCGCTGACCGCGGTCGTCCACACCGCGGGCGTCCTCGACGACGGCATCCTCGAATCACTCACCCCCGAACGCGTCGACCGTGTGCTGCCCGCCAAGGTGGACGCCGCCGTCCATCTGCACGAGCTGACCCGTGAGCTGAACCCGGCCGCCTTCGTGCTCTTCTCCGCCGCCGCGGGCACCCTCGGCGGCCCCGGACAGGCCAACTACGCCGCCGCCAACACCTTCCTCGACGCGCTGGCCCACCGCCGCCGCGCCGAAGGGCTGCCCGCGACCGCGCTCGCCTGGGGCCTGTGGGCCGAACGCAGCGGCATGACCGGCGACCTCGCCGACGCCGACCTGGAGCGGATCTCCCGCGCGGGCGTCGCCGCGCTCTCCTCCGCCGAGGGCCTCGCCCTCCTCGACACCGCGCGCGCCGTCGGCGAGCCCACCGCCGTCCCCATGCACCTCGACCTGGCGTCCCTGCGCCAGGCCGACGCGAGCATGGTCCCCGCCCTGCTGCGCGGCCTGGTCCGCGCCCCCGCCCGCAGGACCGCCGAGACCGCCGCCGTCTCCGCGGCCCCGGCCGGTTCGCTCGCCGAACGGCTGCTGCCGCTGCCCGCCGCCGATCGCGCCCGGCTGCTCCTCGACACCGTCCGGGTGCAGGTCGCGGCCGTCCTCGGCTACCCCGGCCCCGAGGCCGTCGACCCCGACCGCGCGTTCAAGGCCCTCGGCTTCGACTCGCTGACCGCCGTCGAGCTGCGCAACCGCCTCGGCTCCGCCACCGGCACCCGGCTGCCCGCCACCCTCGTCTTCGACTACCCCACCCCGAACGCGCTCGCCGCGTTCCTGAAGACCGAACTCCTCGGCGACGAGGCCGACTCCGCACCGGCCGCCACCGCCGCCTCCGGCGCGCCCGCCCACGACGAGCCCATCGCCATCGTCGGCATGAGCTGCCGCTACCCCGGCGGCGTCGACAGCCCCGAAGAGCTGTGGAAGCTCGTCGCGGGCTCCGTCGACGCGATCTCGCCCTTCCCCACCGACCGGGGCTGGAACCTCGACGCGCTGTACGACTCCGACCCCGGCCGCGCCGGGACCTCGTACACCCGCGAGGGCGGCTTCCTCCACGACGCGGCCGACTTTGACGCGGATCTCTTCGGGATCAACCCGCGCGAGGCACTCGCCATGGACCCGCACCAGCGGCTCCTGCTGGAGACCTCCTGGGAGGCCTTCGAGCGGGCCGGCATCGACCCGATGGGCGTACGCGGCAGCCGTACCGGCGTCTTCGCGGGCGTCATGTACCACGACTACCTCACCCGGCTCCCCGCCGTCCCCGAGGGCCTGGAGGGCTATCTCGGCACCGGCACCGCGGGCAGCGTCGCCTCCGGGCGCATCTCCTACACCTTCGGTCTCGAAGGCCCCGCCGTCACCGTCGACACCGCCTGCTCCTCCTCGCTGGTGGCCCTGCACCTCGCCGCGCAGGCCCTGCGCAACGGCGAGTGCGACATGGCCCTCGCGGGCGGCGTCACCGTGATGTCCACCCCCGACACCTTCATCGACTTCAGCCGACAGCGCGGGCTCGCCACCAACGGCCGCTGCAAGTCCTTCTCCGCCGACGCCGACGGCACCGGCTGGGCCGAGGGCGCGGGCATGATCCTCGTCGAGCGCCTCTCCGACGCGCGGCGCAACGGCCACCAGGTCCTCGCCGTCGTACGCGGCACCGCCGTCAACCAGGACGGCGCGTCCAACGGACTGACCGCCCCCAACGGCCCCTCCCAGCAGCGCGTCATCCGGCAGGCGCTCGCCAACGCCGGACTGACCACCGCCGACGTCGACGCCGTCGAGGCACACGGCACCGGCACCACGCTGGGCGACCCGATCGAGGCACAGGCGCTCCTCGCCACCTACGGCCAGAACCGCCCCGAGGACCGGCCGCTGCGGCTCGGCTCCATCAAGTCGAACATCGGCCACACCCAGGCCGCCGCCGGAGCCGCCGGCATCATCAAAATGGTCATGGCCATGCGCCACGGCACCCTGCCCCCGTCGCTGCACATCGGCGAGCCGTCCCCGCACATCGACTGGTCGGCCGGCGCGGTGTCCCTCCTCACCGAGGCCGCCGACTGGCCCGACACCGGCCGCGCCCGCCGCGCGGGCATCTCCTCCTTCGGCGTCAGCGGCACCAACGCCCACGTCATCATCGAGCAGCCGCCCGCCGACGAGCCCGCGGCCCCCGGCACAGGCCCGGCGCTCCCCGCGAACACTCCGCTGCCCTTCGCGCTCTCCGGCCGGACCCCCGCCGCGCTGCGCGCCCAGGCCGCCCGGCTCCTCGCCCATCTCACCGAGCGGCCCGACGCCGCCCCCGCCGATCTGGCCCTCTCCCTCGCCACCACTCGTACCGCCCTGGACCGTCGGGCCGCCGTCGTCGCGGGCGACCGCGAGGAGCTCGTCACCGGCCTCACCGCCCTCGCCGAAGGACACGACAGCGCCCGGCTGATCCAGCACACCGCCGCCGACGGGCGGACGGCCGTCCTGTTCACCGGCCAGGGCAGCCAGCGCCCCGGCATGGGACGCGAGCTGTACGAGACCTATCCGGTGTTCGCCGAGGCCCTGGACGCGGTCTGCGCCGAGCTCGACCCGCACCTCGAACAGCCCCTCAAGGACGTGCTGTTCAGCGAGGACGCCGACCTCCTGAACCGGACCGGCCACACCCAGCCCGCCCTGTTCGCGCTGGAGACCGCGCTCTACCGGCTCGTCGAGAGCTGGGGAGTGCGCCCCGATTTCCTCGCAGGCCACTCCATCGGCGAGATCACCGCCGCGCACATCGCGGGCGTCTTGCCGCTGCCCGACGCGGCCAGGCTGGTCGCCGCCCGGGGCCACCTCATGGCGGAACTCCCCGAGGGCGGCGCGATGATCGCGCTGGCCGCCGCCGAGGACGAGGTGCTGCCGCTGCTCGCCGGTCACGAGGACCGGATCGGCATCGCCGCCGTCAACTCCGCCGCCACCGTCGTCATCTCCGGCGACGAGACCCTCGCCCTGGAGATCGCCGCCGAATTCGACCGGCGGGGCCGCCGCACCAAGCGGCTCACCGTCAGCCACGCCTTCCACTCGCCGCTCATGGACGGCATGCTCGACGCCTTCCGCGAGGTCGCCGAGAGCCTTTCGTACGACAACCCGAAGATCCCGGTCGTCTCGAACCTCACCGGTGCGCTGGTCGGCGACGACATGTCGACTCCCGACTTCTGGGTACGCCATGTCCGCGAGGCGGTCCGCTTCCTCGACGGCATTCGCGCCCTCGAAGCCGAACACGTCACCACCTACCTCGAACTCGGCCCGCAGGGCGTCCTCTCCGGCCTCGGCCGCGACTGCCTCACGGACAGCGCCGACCGGACCGGTCAGGCTGTCTTCCTGCCCGCGCTCCGCCGCGACCGGGGCGAGGCCGAGGCCCTGACCGGTGCGATCGCCGCCCTCCACACCCGTGGCGTACGAATCGACTGGGCCGCCTACTTCGCCGCCGCCGGCGCACACCGCGTCGAACTGCCCACCTACGCCTTCCAGCGCGAGCGCTTCTGGCTCGAAGCGCCCGCCGGGCACGTCGGCGACGTCGAATCGGCGGGCCTGGGCGCGGCCCACCACCCCCTCCTCGGCGCGGCGGTCTCCCTCGCCGACGGCGAGGGATTCCTCCTCACCGGCCGCCTCTCGCTCGACACCCACCCCTGGCTCGCCGACCACGCAGTCATGGGCTCCGTCCTGCTGCCCGGCACCGCCTTCGTCGAACTCGCCGTCCGCGCGGGCGACCAGGCGGGCTGCGACCTGCTGGAAGAACTCACCCTCGAAGCCCCGCTGATCCTCGCCCCCGACGCGGCCGTACGCCTCCAGATAGCCGTCGGAGCCCCCGACGGATCCGGCCGCCGCACCCTCGACCTGTACTCCACCGACGCCGCGGCCCCCGCCGACGAGCCCTGGACCCGGCACGCGAGCGGAGTCCTCGCCACCGGAGCCCCGGCCACGTCCTCCGCCTTCGACCTGACCGCCTGGCCGCCGCCCGGCGCCGAACCCGTCTCCGTCGACGGCCTGTACGAGCACCTCGGCCGGGGCGGCTTCGCGTACGGCCCGGTCTTCCAGGGCCTGCGCGCCGCCTGGCTGCACGGCGACGACGTCTACGCCGAGGTCGCCCTCCCCGAGGACCGGCAGGCCGACGCCGCCAGGTTCGGCATCCACCCGGCGCTCCTCGACGCCGCCCTGCACGCGACCTTCGTCCGGCCCACCCCGGACGGCGAGCAGCAGGGCCGGCTGCCCTTCGCCTGGCGCGGAGTCTCCCTCCACGCCGTCGGCGCGTCCGCGCTCCGCGTCCGCCTCACCCAGGACGGCGAGGACACCCTCGCGCTCCAGCTCGCCGACACCACCGGCGCGCCCGTCGCAGCCGTCGACAGCCTGATGGTGCGACCCGTCTCCGCCGACCAGCTCGGCGGCGCGCGCGCCGCCCACCACGAGTCCCTGTTCCGGATCGACTGGGCCACCGTGCCCGTACCCGCGAACCCCCGGGGCGCGGGCGAACCACTCGCCGTCCTCGGCGCCGGCGGCCCCGCGCTGCCGGGCGTCGACACCGTCGTCCACCCGGACCTCGACGCCCTCGCCGCCGCCATCGACGCGGGCGGACCGGTCCCCGGCCATGTCCTCGTCCACCACACCCCCGGCACGGCCACCGACCCCACCGCCCTCGCCGAGGCCGTCCACACCGCCTCCCACCAGGCGCTCGCCCTGGTCAACGGCTGGCTGGCCGACGACCGCCTCGCAGCGTCCCGGCTGGTGTTCCTCACCCGGGGCGCGATCGCCACCCAGAGCGACCCGGACCTCGCCGACCTCACCCACGCACCCGTCTGGGGCCTGGTGCGCACCGCCCAGTCGGAGAACCCCGACCGGTTCGTCCTCGCCGACCTCGACACCGACCCGGCGTCCGCCGAGGCCCTCGCCCAGGCGCTGGCCACCGGCGAGCCGCAGTTCGCCGTCCGCCGGGGCACCGTCCACGCCCCCCGCCTCGCCCGAGTCCCCGCCACCACCGCGCTGACCCCGCCCCCGGGCGAGGCCGCCTGGCGCATGGACATCGAGGACAAGGGCACCCTCGACAACCTCACCCTCGTCCCCAGCCCCGAGTCCCAGGCACCCCTGGAGCCCGGCCAGGTCCGCGTCGCGGTCCGCGCCGCCGGACTCAACTTCCGCGATGTGCTCAACGCCCTCGGCATGTACCCCGGCGACCCGGGCCTCATGGGCAGCGAGGGCGCGGGCATCGTCCTGGAGACCGGCCCCGGCGTCGACGACCTCGCACCCGGCGACCGCGTCCTCGGCATGCTGCCCGGCGCGTTCGGCCCGCTCACCGTCGTCGACCGCCGCATGATCGCCCCCATGCCCGACGGCTGGACCTTCGCCGAGGCCGCGTCCGTACCGATCGTCTTCATGACCGCGTACTACGCGCTCAACGACCTCGCCGGGCTGCGCGGCGGCGAATCCCTCCTCGTCCACGCCGCCGCGGGCGGTGTCGGCATGGCGGCCGTCCAGCTCGCCCGCCACTGGGGCGTGGACGTCTACGCCACGGCGAGCCCCGGCAAGTGGGACACCCTGCGCGGACTCGGCCTCACCGACGACCGCATCGCCTCCTCCCGCACCCTCGACTTCGAGGACACCTTCCGCACCGCCACCCAAGGACGCGGCGTCGACGTCGTCCTCGACTCCCTCGCCAGGGAATTCGTGGACGCCTCCCTGCGGCTGCTGCCGCGCGGCGGACGCTTCGTCGAGATGGGCAAGACCGACGTCCGCACCCCGCAGGACGTCGCCGCGGCCCACCCCGGCGTCTCCTACCAGGCGTTCGACCTCACCGAAGCCGGACTCGACCGCATCCAGGAGATGCTCACCGAGCTGCTCGACCTCTTCCACGCGGGCGCGCTGCACCCCGTACCGGTCTCCACCTGGGACCTCCGGCAGGCCCCCGAGGCCTTCCGCCACCTCAGCCAGGCACGCCACGTCGGCAAGATCGTCCTCACCCTGCCCGCCGGGTGGAACCCCGACGGCACCGTCCTGATCACCGGCGGCACCGGCACCCTCGGCGCGCTCGTCGCCCGGCACGCCGTCACCGTCCGGGGCGCGCGCCGGCTGCTGCTCACCAGCCGCCGGGGCGAGGCCGCCGCCGGAGCGGCCGAACTCGCCGCAGAGCTGCGCGAACTGGGCGCGGACGTCACCGTCGCGGCCTGCGACGCGGCGGACCGGGAGGCGCTCGCCGCCGTACTGGCCGCGATCCCCGCAGAGCACCCGCTGACCGCGGTCGTGCACACCGCCGGAGTCCTCGACGACGGCGTCATCGGATCCCTCACCCCCGAACGCCTCGACACCGTCCTGCGGCCCAAGGCCGACGCGGCACTCCACCTCCACGAACTCACCCGCCATCTGGACCTGGCCGACTTCGTCCTCTTCTCGTCCGCCGCCGGAACCTTCGGCGGCGCGGGACAGGCCAACTACGCCGCCGCCAACGTCTTCCTCGACGCCCTCGCCCGCCACCGGCAGGCCCACGGGCTCGCCGCCACCTCCCTGGCCTGGGGCCTGTGGGCCGACGCCAGCGGAATGACCGGCGAACTCGACACCACGGACAAGGACCGGATGACCCGGTCCGGCGTCCTCGGCCTCTCCTCCGAGGAGGGCCTCGCCCTCCTCGACACCGCCCACCACATCGGCGAAGCCCACCTGGTGCCCATGCGGCTCGACCTCGCGCCGCTGCGCCAGGCCGACGCGAGCATGGTCCCCGCCCTGCTGCGCGGCCTGGTCCGCGCCCCCGCCCGCCGGGCCGTGGAAGCCGTCGCGGCCGGTGCCGGAACCCCGCTCGTGGAGCGGCTGGTGCGGCTGCCCGAGACCGAGCGGGACGCGCTCCTCCTCAATCTCGTACGCAATCAGGTCGCGGCCGTCCTCGGCCACGCCACGGCGGACGCCGTCGAACCCGCCCGCGCCTTCAAGGACCTCGGCTTCGACTCGCTGACCGCCGTCGAGTTCCGCAACAGGCTCGGCGCGACCGCGGGCATCCGACTGCCCGCCACGCTCGTCTTCGACTACCCCACGCCCGCCGTCCTCGCCGGACACCTCAAGGACGAACTCCTCGGCTCCGAGGCCGCCGCCGCCCTGCCCCGGCTCGCCACGGCCGCCGCCGAGGCCGACGACCCCATCGCCATCGTCGCGATGAGCTGCCGCTTCCCCGGCGACGTCCGCACCCCGGAAGACCTCTGGGAGCTGCTCGCCGAAGGCCGGGACGGCATCGACCGGCTCCCCGACGACCGGGGCTGGGACACCGAGGCGCTCTACGACCCCGACCCGGACAGCCCCGGCACCTCCTACGCCAGGGAGGGCGGCTTCTTCTACGACGCCCACCGCTTCGACCCCGCATTCTTCGGGATCAACCCGCGCGAGGCCCTCGCCATGGACCCGCAGCAGCGGCTCCTCCTCGAAACCTCCTGGGAGGCGCTGGAGCGCGCCGGCATCGACCCGACGGGCCTGCGCGGCAAGCAGGTCGGCGTCTTCGTCGGCCAGATGCACAACGACTACGTCTCCCGGCTGAACACCGTCCCCGAAGGCGTCGAGGGCTACCTCGGCACCGGCGGCTCCAGCAGCATCGCCTCCGGCCGTATCTCCTACACCTTCGGCTTCGAGGGCCCGGCGGTCACCGTCGACACGGCCTGCTCCTCCTCGCTGGTCGCCCTGCACCTGGCCACCCAGGCCCTGCGCAGCGGCGAGTGCACACTCGCCCTCGCGGGCGGCGTCACCATCATCACCACCCCCGACGTCTTCACCGAGTTCAGCCGTCAGCGCGGCCTCGCCGCCGACGGCCGCTGCAAGCCCTTCGCCGCCGCCGCCGACGGCACCGCCTGGGGCGAGGGCGTCGGCGTGCTTCTCGTCGAGCGCCTCTCTGACGCGCGGCGCAACGGCCACCAGGTCCTCGCCGTCGTACGCGGCACCGCCGTCAACCAGGACGGCGCGTCCAACGGTCTGACCGCGCCCAATGGTCCGGCGCAGCAGCGGGTCATCCGCCAGGCCCTGGAGAACGCCCGGCTCTCGGCCGCCGAGGTCGACGCCGTCGAGGCGCACGGCACCGGTACGACGCTGGGCGACCCGATCGAGGCGCAGGCGCTGCTCGCGACCTACGGCCAGGAGCACAGCGAGGACTCCCCGCTGTGGCTGGGCTCCATCAAGTCCAACTTCGGCCACACCCAGGCCGCCGCCGGTGTCGCGGGCATCATCAAGATGGTCATGGCCATGCGCCACGGGGTGCTGCCGAAGACCCTCCACGTCGACGAGCCGACCCCGCACGTCGACTGGACGGACGGTGATGTCGCCCTGCTGACCGAGCAGCGCGAGTGGCCGGAGACCGGCCGGCCGCGCCGCGCGGGCGTCTCCTCCTTCGGCATGAGCGGTACGAACGCCCACGCGATCATCGAGCAGGCCCCGGTCGCTGAACCGGCTTCCGCCCCGGCTGCCGGGGACCGGCCGGCCGCCGCCCTCGCGTGGAATCTCTCCGCCCGTACTCCGGACGCCCTGCGCGCCCAGGGTGAGCGGCTGCTGTCCCAGCTGACCGCCCACCCCGACACGGCACTCGCCGACATCGGCCACTCCCTCGTCTCCACCCGAGCCCTCTTCGACCACCGAGCCACCGCCGTGGCCACGGACCGCGACGGCTTCCGCGCCGCCCTCACGGCACTCGCCGAGGGCCGTTCGGCAACCGGTCTGATCGAGGGTTCGGCGGTCGCCGGGAAGCTGGCGTTCCTGTTTACGGGGCAGGGGAGTCAGCGGCTGGGGATGGGTCGTGAGCTGTACGGCGCGTATCCGGTGTTCGCGGATGCTCTGGACGAGATCTGCGCGCATCTTGATGTGCCGTTGAAGGAAGCACTGTTCGGTGATGTGAGCGGTGCTCTCGATGAGACGGCGGTGACGCAGCCGGCGTTGTTCGCTGTTGAGGTGGCGCTGTTCCGGCTCCTGGAGTCGTGGGGCGTGCGTCCCGACTTCCTGTCGGGTCATTCGATCGGTGAGATCGCTGCGGCGCATGTGGCGGGGGTGTTCTCGCTGGCTGATGCGTGCACGCTGGTGGCGGCTCGTGGCCGTTTGATGCAGGCGCTGCCTTCGGGCGGTGTGATGATCGCGGTCCAGGCGTCGGAGGACGAGGTCCTTCCGCTGCTCACGGACCGCGTGAGCATTGCCGCGATCAACGGCCCGCAGTCGGTGGTGATCGCCGGTGACGAGAGCGCTGCTCTCGCCGTGGTCGAGCACTTCGCCGACCGCAAGTCCAAGCGTCTCACTGTCAGTCACGCGTTCCACTCGCCGCACATGGACGGCATGCTGGAGGCGTTCCGTACAGCGATCGAGAATCTTTCGTACGACAACCCGAAGATTCCGGTCGTCTCGAACCTCACCGGCGCACTGGTCGGCGACGACATGTCGACTCCCGAGTTCTGGGTACGCCATGTCCGCGAGGCCGTCCGCTTCCTCGACGGCGTCCGCGCCCTCGAAGCCGCCGGAGTCACCTCGTACCTCGAACTCGGCCCCGACGGCATCCTCTCCGCCCTCGCCCAGGGCTGCGTCGAACACGAGGATGCCGCTTTCGCGCCCCTCCTGCGCGCGGGACGCGACGAGACCGAGACGGTGGTCTCCGCCCTCGCCGCCGCTCAGGTGCGCGGTGTGCCCGTCGACTGGCAGGCGTTCTACGCCCCGACCGGCGCGCGCCGGGTCGAGCTGCCGACGTACGCCTTCCAGCGGACGGTCTACTGGCTCGACGCGGGCAGCTCACAGGGCGATGTGGCGTCGGCAGGCCTCGGCGCGACCGATCACCCGCTGCTCGGAGCGGCCGTGGAGCTGCCCGATTCCGACGGGTTCCTCTTCACCGGCCGGCTCTCGCTGGCCACCCACCCCTGGCTCGCCGACCACGCGGTCATGGGTTCCGTACTCCTGCCCGGCACGGCCTTCGTCGAGCTGGCGATCCGCGCGGGCGACCAGGTCGGCTGCGATCTGGTCGAGGAGCTCACGCTCGAAGCGCCCCTGGTGCTGCCCGAGCGCGGCGGCGTACAGCTGCGGCTCTCCGTCGGCACCGCCGACCCGGTGGGGCGGCGCACACTGGCGCTCCACTCCAGGCCCGAGGAAGCGGACGCCGAAACTCCGTGGACCCGGCACGCCGCCGGTGTGCTCGCGGTCGGAGCCGAGCGGACTCCGCCGGGCCTGACCGACTGGCCGCCCACCGACGCCGAGCCGATCCCGGTGGACGGGCTGTACGACGGCCTCGCCGACTCCGGCTTCGGATACGGCCCGGTGTTCCAGGGACTGCGCGCCGCCTGGCGGCGCGACGGCGAACTCTTCGCCGAGGTGAGGTTGCCCGAGACGGCGGAGGCCGACGCCGCCGCCTTCGCCCTGCACCCCGCCCTGCTGGACGCGGCGCTGCACGCGCTGGGCCTGGGCCTGAGCGGTACGGATGGCCGGGACGGTGAGGGACGGCTGCCGTTCTCCTGGTCCGGAGTGGCCCTGCACGCCGTCGGCGCGACCGCGCTGCGCGTGCGCCTCAGCCCGGCCCGGGGCGGCGAGACGGCCCTGACCATCGCCGACGCGACCGGTGAGCCGGTGGCCTCGGTGGCCGGTCTGGCGCTGCGCGCCGTGACCCGTGAGCAGCTGAGCACGGCCAGGGACATCACGCGTGACGCGCTGTTCCGCGTCGACTGGACCGCTCTGCCCGCCGACGCCACGGCCGCCACGGCCGACTCGGCCGATTCGGCGGACGGCTGGATGATGCTCGGCGACGGCCCGCAGGCTTACGCCGATCTCGCGGCGCTGGGCGCGGCGGCCGCCGAGGGCGGTGCCGTACCGTCGGCGCTGATCGTGCCGTGCGCGGACGCCGGGACGGCGGCCGACCCGCTGCCCGCCGCCGTGCACACGGCGACGGACCGCGCGCTGACCCTGGTGCGGGAGTGGCTGGCGGACGACCGGTTCGCCGACTCCCGACTGGTGTTCCTCACCCGGGGCGCGATCGCGGCGGTCGCCGACGACACCGTGCCGGGACTGGCCCAGTCCGCGATCTGGGGCCTGGTGCGCTCCGCCCAGGCCGAGAACCCGGGCAGACTCACCCTGATCGACGCCGACGGACTCGACGGTACCGGCGTACCGGCGGCGGAGCTTCTGTCGGCGGCCCTGGCGACCGGAGAGGCCCAGATCGCGATCCGAGGCGAGGCCGTACGGGTGCCCAGGCTCGCCACCGTCACGCTCGGCGAGACCGTGACCGTGACACCTGGGGAGAACGGGGACCCCGCCCCGGACACCAGCGGCACCGTGCTGGTCACGGGTGCGAGCGGCACCCTTGGCGGGCTGTTCGCCCGTCATCTGGTGACGGAGCACGGTGTACGCCGGCTGCTGCTGGTGAGCCGTCGTGGTGCCGCCGCCGAGGGTGCGGCCGGGCTGTCGGCCAAGCTGTCCGAGCTGGGTGCGGAGGTGGAGTGGGCGGCCTGCGACGTCGCCGACCGCGAGGCGCTCGCCGCCGTACTGGCCGCGATCCCCGCTGAGTACCCGCTGACCGCCGTCGTGCACACGGCGGGTGTACTCGACGACGGTGTGGTCGGGTCGCTGACCTCCGCACGGCTGTCCGGAGTGCTGCGTCCGAAGGTGGACGCCGCGTGGAATCTGCACGAGCTGACCCGCGACCTGGACCTCTCCGCGTTCGTCCTGTTCTCGTCCGCCGCCGGTGTGTTCGGCGGCGCGGGGCAGGCCAACTACGCGGCGGCGAATGTGTTCCTGGACGCTCTGGCCCAGCACCGCCGGGCCCAGGGCCTCGCCGCCACCTCCCTCGCCTGGGGCCTGTGGACCGGCGTGGGCGGCATGGGCGGCGACCTCACCGAGGCCGACCGGGAGCGGATCAACCGGGGCGGCATCGCCGCACTCGCGCCCGAGACCGGTCTCGCCCTCTTCGACGCGGCCCGCCGCGCCGAAGACGCACTGCTCGTACCCCTCCCGCTCGACCTGGCCGCCCTGCGCGCCCAGGCACGCGCCGGAATGCTGCCCGACCTGCTGCGCGGCCTGGTCCGCGCCCCGGCCCGCCGGGCCGTGGGAACGGCCGGCGCCGGCGGGGGCTCCGCACTGCGCGACCGGCTGGCCGCGCTGCCCGCCGCCGAGCGGGACGCCGCCCTGCTGGAGGTGGTGCGCGTCGAGGTGGCGGCCGTCCTCGGTCACCCGTCGACCGACGAGGTGCCCGCCGACCGGGCCTTCAAGGAGCTGGGCTTCGACTCGCTCACCTCCGTCGAGCTGCGCAACCGGCTCGGCACGGCGACCGGCGTCCGGCTCCCCGCCACGCTCGTCTTCGACTACCCCACCCCGATCGCCCTCGCCGACTTCCTCAAGACCGAGGCCCTGGCCCTGGACGAGCCCGCCGGGACGGCCCCGGACGCGGCGCGGACCGCGCCCGTCAGGACCGGAACGGCGTACGACGACGAGCCGATCGCGATCGTCGGCATGAGCTGCCGCTACCCGGGCGGTGTCGAATCGCCCGAGGATCTGTGGCGGCTGGTGCTCGGCGGCGGCGACGCCATCTCCGAGTTCCCGCAGGGCCGGGGCTGGGACCTGGACGCGCTCTACGACCCCGACCCGGACGGCAAGGGCACCAGCTACACCCGCTCGGGCGGCTTCCTGCACGACGCGGGCCGGTTCGACCCGGCGTTCTTCGGGATCTCCCCGCGCGAGGCCGTGGCGATGGACCCTCAGCAGCGCCTCCTCCTCGAAACCTCGTGGGAGGCCTTCGAGCGGGCCGGAATCGACCCGGCGACCGTGCGCGGCAGCCGTACCGGCGTCTTCGCCGGCATCATGTACCACGACTACGCCACCCGGATCACGGCCGTCCCGGACGGCGTCGAGGGCTACCTCGGCACCGGCAACTCCGGCAGCATCGCCTCCGGCCGGGTCTCCTACGCCTTCGGTCTGGAGGGCCCGGCGGTCACCGTCGACACGGCCTGCTCGTCGTCGCTGGTCGCGCTGCACTGGGCGATCCAGGCGCTGCGCAACGGCGAGTGCACGATGGCGCTCGCGGGCGGTGTCACCGTCATGTCGACGCCCGGCACCTTCACCGAGTTCAGCCGTCAGCGCGGCCTCGCCGCCGACGGCCGCATCAAGTCGTTCGCCGCCGCCGCCGACGGCACCAGCTGGGCCGAGGGCGCGGGCATGCTGCTCGTCGAGCGGCTCTCCGACGCCCGTGCCAAGGGCCATCCGGTGCTGGCGATCGTCCGTGGCTCCGCCATCAACCAGGACGGCGCTTCGAACGGTCTGACCGCTCCGAACGGCCCCTCGCAGCAGCGGGTCATCCGCCAGGCACTCGCCGGGGCCGGACTGACCAGCGATCAGATCGACGTGGTCGAGGCGCACGGCACCGGTACGACACTGGGCGACCCGATCGAGGCGCAGGCGCTGCTCGCGACCTACGGGCGGGAGCGCACCGAGGAGAACCCGCTGTGGCTGGGCTCCATCAAGTCGAACATGGGCCACACGCAGGCCGCCGCCGGTGTCGCGGGCATCATCAAGATGATCATGGCGATCCGGCACGGCGTACTCCCGAAGACCCTCCACGTCGACGAGCCGACCCCGCATGTCGACTGGGAGGACGGCGCTGTCTCCCTGCTGACCGAGGCGATGCCGTGGCCGGAGACCGGCCGTCCGCGCCGCGCCGGTGTGTCGTCGTTCGGTATTTCCGGGACCAACGCGCACACGATCATCGAGCAGGCTCCGGAGCGGTCCGATTCGCGTCCGGTTTCGGCTCCCGCTCCGGTTCCGGTTCCGGATCCCGCTGTGCTGCCGTACGTGCTCTCCGCGAAGACTGCGGACGCGCTGCGCGGCCAGGCCGCCCGGCTGAGGTCCCATCTGTCGGGCGCTCCCGAGGCGCGTGCCGATGATGTGGCGTACTCGCTCGCGACCCGGCGGGCTGCCTTCGACCACCGCGCGGTGGTTCTGGCGGGCGACCGGGACGAGCTGCTGAACCGCCTGACGGCGCTGGCCGACGGCGGATCCGCCACCACCGGTCTGACCCAAGGGGCCGTACGCACAGGGAAGCTGGCGTTCCTGTTCACCGGGCAGGGGAGTCAGCGGCTTGGGATGGGGCGTGAGCTTTACGAGTCGTACCCGGCCTTCGCCGAGGCTCTGGACGACATCTGCGCCGGGTTCGCTGGTGAGCTGTCGCTGAAGGAAGCACTGTTCGGTGATGAGAGCGGTGCTCTCGATCAGACGGCCGTCACTCAGCCCGCGCTGTTCGCGATTGAGGTGGCCCTCTTCCGCCTCCTTGAGTCGTGGGGCGTACGTCCCGACTTCTTGTCCGGTCATTCGATCGGGGAGATCGCTGCGGCGCATGTGGCGGGTGTGTTCTCGCTGGAGGATGCCTGCACGCTGGTGGCGGCTCGTGGCCGTCTGATGCAGGCGCTGCCCACCGGCGGCGTGATGATCGCCGTACAGGCGTCGGAGGACGAGATCCTTCCGCTGCTCACCGACCGGGTGAGCATCGCCGCGATCAACGGCCCGCAGTCGGTCGTCATCGCGGGTGACGAGAGCGCCGCTCTCGCTGTGGTCGAACACTTCGCGGACCGTAAGTCGAAGCGTCTTACGGTGAGTCACGCGTTCCACTCGCCGCACATGGACGGCATGCTCGCCGACTTCCGCAAGGTCGCCGAGAACCTTTCGTACGACAACCCGACGATCCCGGTCGTCTCGAACCTCACCGGCGCCCTTGTCACGGACGACATGTCGACCGCCGACTTCTGGGTACGCCATGTCCGTGAGGCCGTCCGCTTCCTCGACGGCGTCCGCGCCCTGGAGGCCGCCGGAGTCACCTCGTACGTGGAACTCGGCCCCGACGGCATCCTCTCCGCCCTCGCCCAGGACTGCGTCACCGAGGACGGCGCGGTCTTCGCGCCCGCCCTGCGCGGTGCCCGCCCCGAGGCGGAGACTGTCGCCACGGCGCTGGCACAGGCGTACGTCCACGGTGTGAAGGTGGACTGGGAGGCGTACTTCGCCGGGACCGGCGCGCGCCAGGCGGAGCTGCCGACGTACGCCTTCCAGCGCGACTGGTACTGGCTCGACTCGGCCGCCGTGCAGACCGGCCCCGGGGACGCGTCCGGCTTCGGGCTCGGTGCGACGGATCACCCGCTGCTGGTGGCGGCCGTCGAACTGCCCGAGTCCGGCGGGCATCTCTTCACCGGCCGGCTGTCGACGGCCACCCAGCCCTGGCTGGCGGACCACGCGGTCATGGGCTCGGTGCTGCTGCCGGGCACGGCCTTCGTAGAACTCGCCGTACACGCCGGAGACCAGGTCGGCTGTGACGTACTGGAGGAGCTGACGCTCGAAGCGCCGCTGGTGCTGCCCGAGCGCGGCGGCGTACAGCTGCGGCTCTCCGTGGCGAGCGCCGACGAATCCGGCAGGCGGAGTCTGTCGCTGTACTCCCGCGACGAGGACGCCCCCGCCGACGAGCCGTGGACACGGCACGCGAGCGGAGTGCTCACCTCCGGGGCCCCCGCCCCGGCCTTCGACCTCGCTGCCTGGCCCCCGGCCGGTGCCGAGCCCGTCGATGTCGACGGCCTCTACGAGGGCCTCGCGGCGGCCGGGTTCGACTACGGCCCGGTCTTCCAGGGCCTGCGCGCCGCCTGGCTGCACGGCGACGAGGTGTACGCCGAAGTGAGCCTGGACGGCGAGGCCGTGGAAACGGCCGAGTGGTTCGGGCTGCACCCGGCGCTGCTCGACGCGACGCTGCACGCGGCCGGTCTCGGCGGTCTCGTCGAGAACACCGGTCAGGGAAGGCTGCCGTTCGCCTGGGGCAATGTGTCCCTGTACGCGGCGGGCGCGTCCGAGGTACGCGTCCGGCTGGCCCCGGCCGGCCGTGACGCGGTCTCGCTGCGACTCGCCGACACGGCGGGCGAACCGGTCGCCTCGATCGAGTCGCTGGTGCTGCGCACGGTGTCGCCCGAGCAGATCGGCGCGGCGCGCGGCGGACGCCACGAGTCGCTGTTCCAGCTCGACTGGACGGCTCTGCCGCTCACTCCGGTCTCCCCGGCCGAGCAGCGCCCCTGGGCCCTCCTCGCGGACGGCCGCCACTCCGGGCTCGACGCCGTGGGCATCCGCTACGAGACCCACACCGGTCTCGCGGCCCTCGCCGACGCGGCTGCCTCGGCCGTGCCGGAGCTGGTCTGCGTACCGCTGTCGGATTCGGTCGTGGGTGGGGTGCCGGGTGTGGTGCACACGGCGACGGACCGTGTGCTGGCCCTGGTGCAGCGGTGGTTGGCGGACGAGCGGTTCGCTGATTCGCGTCTGGTGTTCCTGACGCGGGGTGCGGTGTCCGTGGTGGCTGGTGAGGATGTGCCGGATCTGGTCCATGCCCCGGTGTGGGGTCTGGTGCGGTCCGCGCAGTCCGAGAACCCCGGCCGTTTCGGTCTGGTCGATCTCGACGGTGCTGACGCTTCCTACCGGACGCTGTCCGCCGTGCTCGCCTCGGGCGAGCAGGAGGTCGCGGTACGCGGAGGCTCGGCGCGTGTGCCCAGGCTGGTGCGGGCGGCGGTTTTGGAGGCCGTGAGTACGGGGTTCGACCCGGCCGGCACGGTGTTGGTGACGGGTGCGAGTGGCACTCTGGGTGGTTTGTTCGCGCGTCA
>NZ_BMWG01000041.1 GCF_014651115.1 Streptomyces inusitatus
CGGAGAAGTTCGGCGGTGACAGCGTGACCGAGACCCGCCGCAATGTCACCTCGTACCTCGACAGCCTCTGGCCCGTCTAGAGCGGCGCGGCCCGTCAACGCCCCGGGCGGCGGGATGAATTCCGCCGCCCGGGGTCACCAGGCCTCCGGCGCCCGCCCTCCGACGTCCGTCCTCCGGCGTTCCGAGAACATCGCGCAATCGACCGGAAATCGCCCTGGTGTTCCATCCGCTGATGATCAAGAAGGTAGCCTGCGTCGGCTTTTCCTGATTGATCATCAGTGTGAGGGGACTCCTGGATGAACCGCATAAGCACCGTACTGGCCGCGCTCGGTATGACCGCAGGCCTGATGACGGCCCCCGCCGCGACCGCCGCCGCCGCGCAGCCGGCGGGCGAGAGGCCCGCCGCCTCGGCCAAGAAGAACGAGCCCTGCACCGGCGAGTTCCGCGGCGACGCGCGCCTGGGCCCGAAGTACCTCCCCAAGAAGAACCTCGCACCGGTCGGCCCGCTGCTGAAGGGCTATCAGCGGACCGGCGACCTCAAGCCGGCCGCCTTCCTCAAGAAGTACTGGGAGGGCCCCGCCGAGTCCGGCGGCTGGAAGTACCCGCCCAACGACGGCTTCGGCGAGGTCAACGGCGAGATCGACAAGGAGCCCACCAAGCTCCGTCCCGGCCAGCGCCTGGACCGCTTCGGCTCCGAGTACGGCGGCTATCTCGCCCCGGCCGGCGACTCCTACGCCGAGCGCGCGCTGCCCCCGCAGAACCTCAACACCCGTGACGCCGCCGTCGCCTGCGACTACCGCGTCTACAAGGTCACCAAGGCGTTCTGGGTGTGGCAGGGCAGCATCGCCCCCTGGTTTGAGCAGCCCGGCGGCGGCCAGCAGATCAAGCTGGACCCGGTCTTCCTCAACCCCGGCCAGGACCAGCGGCTCAACGTCAAGTGGCTGCTGGAGCGCGGCTACCTCGCACCGGCCGCCTGAGCCGGGATGAACCGCCACGGGGCACGGGCCGCGCTGATCGCCGCGGGGGTCGCCGACGGCCACTACCGCATCGAGGGGGTCCATGAGCCCACGCCCACACCCCCCGACTTCCTCTTCCTGCGGAGCGCCCCGGACGGCGCGTGGGAGACCGGGGCCTACGAGCGGGGCGTCCACCAGGTCCTCGCCCGTCACCCGGGCGAGGCCGAGGCCTGCGCCCATCTGCTGCGACTCCTCCTCTGAGAACCCTTGCGGATCCCTCTCGCGGAGCCCCGCCGTCCGTTGGCCCCCTCGTGGACGAGGGAAAGCCCGGACCACTGGGCCATTGGCCCAGTGGTCCGGGCGGCTCTTGAGCCATTGCCCCCTCGGATGCTTTTCTGTGCGGTATCCATGCACAGATCGGCGCCGCGCAGCGCCGGACGGCGACGAAGCCGGCCCCGGAGCGCGGCGCCTTCGTCGTGCCGTCGAGCCCCCACCATCCCCGGGCGGCCCCGGCGGCCCGGCGAGAGGCGAGACAAGGGGGCGGCCGACCGCCGTGAAGAGGATGTTCGTGGCCCCGGACCCGGGGCGTCTCAGGCTCAGAAACGCGAGCCGCGCCGTCATCGGCGTCGGGCTCGCCGTCGCAGCCTCGGAGCTGGCAGGGCTCTCGCTGACCGCCTCCATCACCGGAGGGCTGGCGGCCCTGCTCGCCCTCTTCACCGTCGCCGACGCCACCGTGCGCGCCCAGGCGAGGACCACCGCCCTGCTCCCGGCCGCCGGATTCCCCGTCCTGGCGCTGGCCGCCACCCTGCACGGCGTCCCCCTGGTCCGGGACGCCGTCATCCTGACCATCGTCTTCGCGGGCGTCTACGCCCGCCGCTGGGGCCCGCGCGGCCACGCGCTGGGCATCTTCGCGTTCATGATGGCCTTCGTCACCCAGTTCCTGCACGCCGTCCCGGCGCAGCTGCCCGAGCTGTACGCCGCCACCGGCCTGGCGCTGGCCGTCGCCGCCCTGGTGCGGTTCGCGCTCTGGCCCATCGAGCGCTCCACCCCGCCCGCCGCCGCGCCCCCGCCGCTGCCCGGCACCGGTCTTGCCCGCCCCACCACCCGCCAGGCCTTCCAGGCCACCGCCGCCTGCGCCCTCGCCCTCGCGCTGGGCCAGCTCCTCTCCGACGAGCGCTGGTACTGGGCCGTCGGCACCGCCTGGTGGATCTTCGTGAACACCGTGTCGCGCGGCGAGACGCTGGTACGCGGCTTCCGCCGGGTGCTGGGCACGGTCGTCGGCGTCGTGGTCGGCGCGCTGATCGCCATCCCGCTGCAAGGGGCCCCGCTGCCCTCCGCCGCCCTGGTCGCCCTGTGCGTCTTCGGCATCTTCTACACCGCCGCGGTCTCCTACAGCTGGATGATGGTCGCCGTGACGCTGATGGCGGGGCTGCTCTACGGCCTGCTGGGCGTCCTCGACCCCGCCCTGCTCGTCCTGCGCCTCCAGGAGACGGCGATCGGCGCGCTGGGAGCCGCGCTCGCCGTGGTCCTCGTACTGCCGGTCACCACCCACACCACCAACGACGCGTGGATCCAGCGCGCGCTGCGCTGCGTACGCGCCGCCGCCTCCGCCTCGGTCCAGCGGCTGGCCGGCGACCGGGGGGCCGACCCCGCCCCGCACATCGCCGAACTGGAACTGCTGCTGGGACGGGTACGCCTCTCCCTCGCCCCGCTGGTCCATCCGCTCAGCCCCTACCGGGGCCGCAAGGCACGCGCCCGCAGGGTGCTGGCCCTCCTCGACGAGTGCGCGGCCGAGCTGCGCGGCCTGGTCGCCGCGGCGGCCGACCCCGAGACCGGCCACGACGCCCGGCTCGCGGCGGCCTGGTGGCGGGTGGAGGCCGCCGTCGAGGCCCTGACCTCCCCGGGCGCCGGCCGGGCGGCCGGCACGGCGGGCCTCGTGCCGCACCCGGCCCCGGCCGCCGACGGCCCAGCGCTCACCCATGTGCGAGGGCTGGAACGGCTGCTCTCCGAACTCTTCGAGCCCCTGCGCACCCCGCCGACCGCCCCGGCGGCCGGTTCCTGAGACGTCCCGCCCGCGTTCCCCGCGAGCCCCCCGGAGCCCGCCCGCGAGCCCGCCCGCGAGCCCGCCCGCGAGCCCGCCAGGGAGCCCTCGCCGGGGCCGAGTGCAGACAGTTGGTCTAGACCGCTGCTACCGTCTGCCGGGCCAACGAACGATCAGTGAGGGGAAACACTGTGGGCGACAACAGCGCCGGACGGGCATTCATAGGGTCGTTCACCTCGGCGGGCGGGCGCGGGATCATCGCCGCCGACGTCGACGCGGAGACCGGTGCGCTGACCGAGACGGGGGCCAGTGACACCGTCGCCGACCCCTCGTACCTCGCCCTCGCCACCGACGGACGACCGGTGCTCTACGCCGTCTCCGAGACCGAGGACGGCGCGGTCGCCGCCTTCGACGTACGGGACGGCACCCCCCGGCAGCTCGGCGCGAGGGTGCCGGTGGACGGCGCGAGCCCCACCCATCTCGCCGTCGTCGCCGGCCATGTGCTCACCGCCAACTACGGCTCCGGCAGCGTCAGCGTGCTCCCCCTGGACGAGGACGGCGTACCGGACGCCCCCACCGCGGTCCTGCGCCACGAGGGCTCGGGCCCCGACCCCGACCGCCAGCTCGGCCCGCACGCCCACCAGGTGCTGCCCGACCCCAGCGGCCGCTGGACGCTCGCGGTCGACCTCGGCACCGACTCCGTGTGGATCAGCGCCGTCGACCCCGCGACCGGCGAACCGGCCCCGCACGGCGAGACCGCCCTGCGCCCCGGCACCGGCCCGCGCCATCTGGCCTTCCACCCGTCCGGCGGCCATGTCTATGTGCTGAACGAGCTGGTGCCCACCCTCACCGTCTGCCGCTGGGACCCCGAGCGCGGGCTGCTGGAGCCGGTCGGCGAGACCTCCGTGCTCCCGGACGGCGCCGCGGGCCCCGCCTACCCGTCCGAGGTCGTCGTCTCGCACGACGGACGGTGGCTGTGGGCCGCCAACCGGGGCCACGACAGCATCGCCGTCCTCGCGCTGGACGGGAGCGGCGAGCGGCCCGAGCTGGTCACCACCGTGCCCTGCGGCGGCCACTGGCCGCGCGACCTGGCCCTCGACCCCACCGGCCGCAGGCTCTACGCCGCCAACGAGCGCTCCGGCGACGTCACCTGGTTCGACATCGACCCGGACACCGGCGTGCCCCACAAGGCGGGCTCCCTGGCCGCCCCGGCGGCCTCCTGCGTGATCTTCACCCGGCCGCCCCGCTAGCGGCCGTACGGGCCCGTACAGGCCCCGGAACCGTACGGAACGGAGAGGGCCCGCCACCGCTCGAAGCGGCGCGGGCCCTTCTCCGTACCGTGTACTCAGTGCACCGGCGAGCCCTGCGGCTGCGGGGTGATGCCCAGCGTGGTGGCGTACTGCGACAGCACCAGCTTGCCGATCGCCGGGTACGCCCCCAGCGCCTCGGCGGCCGGGCAGCCCGCGTCCTTCACCGCGGCCTCCAGCAGCCCGTCCGGCAGCTCGGGGCCGACCAGATACGGGGCCAGGGCCAGCTGTGTCGAACCGGAGCCGCGCAGCTGATCGGCGATCGCGCCCACCGAGCCCTCGTGGTCGAGCGCCGCCGCCATCACGGGCACGGCCAGCCGGGCGGCCAGCAGCATGCCGGTGATCCCGGCCGCCCGCACGGCCTCGTCCCCGCCGACCGTCGCCAGGATGATCCCGTCGGCGGCGGTGGCCACGGTGAACAGCCGGGCGCGGTCCGCCCGCGCCAGCCCCGCCTCCGACAGCCGCACATGCACGGCCTCGGCGAGCAGCGGATGCGGACCGAGTACGTCCGTCAGCTCGGCCGGAGCCCCGCTCTCCATGACGCCCTGGCGGATCCGCCGCATCAGGACATTGTCGGGGCCCGCGAGCAGCGGCACCACGACCGCCGCCGGACCCTCGGGCTCGGCGACCTCACGGCCCGCCGCCCGCGCGATCTGGTACCGCTCGGTGCGCCGGGCGGCCGTGTGCGCGAGGACCTGCTGAAGGCTGGGGTACTCGGCGTCCTCGCTGTCCAGGTATCCGATGCCGACCTCAAGGCCGGGCAGCTCGGACCGCGCGATGCTTATGGTCTCTTCGGCCAGGCCGCGGGTCGAGGGCGAGGGGGCGCCGGGCACGGCGAGAATCAGCGCGGGCGCGCCCTCGGGGGCGGCCACGGGTTCCGGTCGGCGGTGCCGTCCGGACTGACGAGGTCGCGGCATTCGTACAGGCAGGCCGGACGCGGGCCCAGTGGGGGAGCTCATGGCGCGGCATGTTACTGGCTTTGAGGGCGTGACTGTTCGGGGAGGGGGTGGTCAAGTGTCATCTGTCCGTATTTATCCGATGGATATCGTCTGTCTGGGTGCTCTGTGACCCATCGTCTTATCTGCCCTGCTCTGTTGGCACATGAAGCAGCGTCGGATGGCGCGGCAGCCGCAGCGAGCCCCCGGCGAGCGCGGACGCCAGCAGCACCGCCCCGGCGAGCGGGTCCCCGGCCGCGGTCACCGTCCGCGCGCCGGGCAGCAGCGCGGCCGTCTCCGCGCGCAGCGGAGCGAGCAGGGGTTCGCCCATCGCGAACAGACCACCCGTCAGCGCGACCTCCCGCACCGCCCCGTCCCCCGGGGGCGGGCACACCGCCTCGGCGGCCTCGGCGATCTGACGGGCCGCCAGCGCGAGGATCCCGGCGGCCCGCTCGTCCCCGGCCGCCGCGCAGCGGCCGACCTCCGGCGCGAACGAGGCCAGCACCGCGGGCCGGTCGGTACGCGGATACACCCGGCCCGGCAGCTCCCCGGCCGGCCCGAACATCGCCTCGGCGGCGCTCAGCAGGGCGGCGGAGCCGCCGCGCCGCCCGTCGTGGGCGCGCAGCGCGGCCCGCAGACCGGCCTCCCCGATCCAGGAGCCGCCGCCCTCGTCGCCCAGCAGATGGCCCCAGCCGTCGGCCCGCCGCCAGCCGGTCAGATCCGTGCCCAGCGCGATCATCCCGGTGCCCGCCGCCACCACCGCGCCGGGGCGCTGGCCGAGCGCTCCCGCGTAGGCGGTGACGGCGTCCGCCGCGAGCGCGATCCGGCGCACACCCAGCGATTCGGCGAGCGCCCCGGGCAGTTCCGCGCGCAGCCGGCCGCCGAGCGTCGCCATACCGGCCGCGCCGATCGCCGCGGCCACCACGGAGCCGCCGCCGGCGTCCGCCAGCAGCGCCCGCGCCATCGGCGTCAGCCGCTCCAGGAGCTGCCCCGCGTCGATGCCGTCGGCCCCGGTGCGCACCGGCTCCGAGGAGCGCAGCGAATCGCCGCGCCCCGGGTCGGCGGCGTCCGCGAGACGCACCCGCAGCCCCGAGCCCCCGGAGTCCACCCCGAGGACCCAGCGCGCGGTCATGGCAGCAGCCACTCGACCGGCTGGGCCCCCTGGCGTTCGAGCAGCTCATTGGCGCGGCTGAAGGGGCGCGAGCCGAAGAAGCCCCGGTCCGCCGACATGGGGGAGGGGTGCGCGGACTCGATCGCCGGGAGATCGCCGAGCAGCGGGCGCAGATTGCGGGCGTCCCGCCCCCACAGCACCGAGACCAGGGGCTTGCCCCGGGCGGCCAGCGCCCGGATGGCCTGCTCGGTCACTTCCTCCCACCCCTTGCCGCGATGGGCGGCCGGCTTGCGGGGGGCGGTGGTGAGCGCCCTGTTCAGCAGCAGTACGCCCTGGCGGGTCCAGGGGGTCAGATCGCCGTTCGACGGACGGGGGTGGCCCAGATCGGCGTGCATCTCCCGGAAGATGTTGTCCAGGCTCCCGGGCACCGGCCGCACCTCGGGTGCCACCGAGAAGCTCAGACCCACCGCGTGCCCCGGTGTGGGGTAGGGGTCCTGGCCGACGATCAGGACGCGCACCTCGTCGAACGGCTGCTGGAAGGCGCGCAGTACATTCGCTCCGGCGGGCAGATACGTCCGCCCCGCCGCGATCTCGGCACGCAGGAAGTCGCCCATCGCGGCGATACGTTCGGCAACCGGCTCCAGGGCCTCGGCCCAGCCCGGCTCGATGATGTCCTTCAAAGGTCGTCGCGCTGTCACGAAGCGTCACTCTACTGGGGCAATGCCGCCACCCGTCCCGCCCGGTACGAGATCCATCAAACTACGAGAAGTTTCGTACGCTGGGACATCGGGCCCACCGGCCCGGAACGACGGAATGGAGCTGCCGTGCGAACCACGACAAACCCCCGCGACCTCACCCACCCCTCACGAGAGGACATCCGCCTGGAAGGCGTCCTCCACGCCCTCTCCGACCCCCTCCGCCTCCGGGTGGTGCACACTCTGGCGGGCTCCCCGGAACAGCTCTCCTGTTCCCATTTCGACCTGCCGGTGACCAAGTCGACCTCCACCCACCACTTCCGGGTGCTCCGCGAGAGCGGCGTCATCCACCAGGCCTACCGCGGCACCTCGAAGATGAACGACCTGCGCCGCGACGACCTCGACGACCTCTTCCCCGGCCTCCTCGACAGCGTCCTCGTCGCGGTCTCCCGCCACTCCCCGACGCCGCCCGGCCGAACCGGGGGTGCGCCCCCGGCGCCGCCTGCGGTATATTGATCTTGTGCTCGCGGCCGCGAAAACCGGCTGAGGGACTCGCGTTGGTGGTCCAAGGAAAGATACCCCGCTTCCCGCGGGGGGATGCAGGTGCAAGGCCTGCCCAGCGCTCCAGTGAAGCCCCGGTCTCCTGAGATGGAGACCGGGGCTTTCCGTTGGGACGCGAGCGCCGCCCGCCCGCCCCGGAGTCGTGCGAGACCCTCAGGCCCAGCCGTGGGCGTGTGGCCACGGCTGGGACAGGTGCGGGCGGGGCGGCTCAGGGCATCGTGGTCGGCAGGCCCGGCTGGCCGACCGCGAGCATGGACACCTGGGCGTCCGACAGCGCCCCCTGGAAGGCCCACAGATCCGAGACCACGCCGCTCCAGTGCGCGCCCCAGCCCTGCGGAGCGGTCCGGCCCCGGCCGAGCTGGAGCGGCTGGGTGGCGGGGAAGACCCCGGCATTCCCGGTCCAGGACCGATCCGGCTCCCCACCGTGGGAGCGGTCCTCCAACCCGCCGTTCACGTACAGGAAGAGCTGCCTGGTCGCACTGTCGTGGACCACGGCCAGATGAGTCCACTCCGTGACGGAGTAGAAGCCGCCGTGCGTCACGGTGACGGGAGACGCGGCCGAATCATCCCGATCGGCGACCGAGGCGCGCCAGCGGCCGGGATCCGTGGCGGGGTCGGCGCCGGGCTCGTAACGGAGCGACAGCGCCTCCCCGTGCGCACCCGGCAGACTCAGCAACGTGACCGGCCCGGAGGGGGTCGAAGGGGCCTTCGCCCAGACCGCGAAGGTGAAGCTGCTGGAGGTGTCCACCGGCAACGGCGTCGTGCCGTAGTCGTCCACACCGTCGAGGACCACCGCGCCGTCGACCCATCCGGCCGGCGGGTCGACCACGACACCGTTGTGCAGACTCATATGACGTCCCCGGGCGGAGTCGTCCGGGGTTGTCGCGGGGGTGCCCCCGGGACCGGTGAATTTCCACCGGCCCTCA
Organism: Streptomyces inusitatus; assembly: GCF_014651115.1. Lineage (GTDB taxonomy): Bacteria > Actinomycetota > Actinomycetes > Streptomycetales > Streptomycetaceae > Streptomyces > Streptomyces amakusaensis. Next base: position 8,533 of record NZ_BMWG01000041.1, read on the forward strand.
ACCGACTTGGGTACGGGCACGGTTATGGGCGCGGTGCCCGGCGCGGACGCGTGGGCGGCGCCCGCCGGGACGGACAGGGTCGCCAGCATCACGGCGGACAGCACCGTACCGGCCGCCCGCAAGCGATATGCGGTGCTCATGAACCTCACACCCTCCTCATGGCCGCGCGCCCGGCGGCTGCCGAGCGCGTTGGTGAAGGTGAAACTAGCGAGGCGAGCGCCGACGCCGCCACCGAATTGAGGGGCGCCGGTGCGAGGTGCCGCGGTCAGCCCTGTCCGGCGGCTGCGGCGCTCGGGCGGCCGGTACGGAATTCCCCGGCGCAGACCAGCGCGATCAGGGTGGCGGCGGCGATCCCGAGCAGACCGATCACGGTGTCGGGGCCGAAGCTCTCGCGTGTGATCGCGTGCAGGAACCCTCCCGCGACGGCGAGTTCGCCGAGGCAGAGGACTCCCAGGAGTGCCAGTCGGCCGGTACGGGGGACCCTGGCCCGGGCCTTCTCCCGGCCCAGAAGCAGTACCCCGCCCGTCATGACCAGCATGGTCGCCAGGATCCCCGCCAGTTGGAGGTGGCGGCCCGCGGTGTCCGGATGGGTGTGGTCGATCCCGGCCGTGTCGGCGCCCACGAAGGAGAAGGCCAGGCCCAGGAGTCCGAGGTACACGATCTGGACGATGAGCAGGGCCGAGGCGACGCGTCGGCTCAGCGGGCCGCGGTCACTCATGCGTCGACAGGGCCGACGCGTTCCGACGCCGCCGCCGCGGTGTCCCGCCGATGGCGTGCCGGATGCCCGCCGCGGTAAAGCATCTGCTCACGATCTCCCCTTACTTGTTCATATGAATGTCACATGGCGACCTGGGGGATCTTAAGGCGCTTTATGAGCTGACAGGGTGCCGTGCGGGGTGGAGCACGCGTGCCGCCGCGCATATGCATCACTTGACTGGTTACGTGTTAATTGTGCGAGAAACGGGGTTTCCTCACGCTCATGACCAGGGTGATCCGGGCGAGGCGCTGCCGTATCCGCCGGTCTGGGAGGTCCAGGGCCGTGGCACGGTCACCCGGGCGGGACCGCGGGCAGCGGGGCCGGGGGGCGGGGGGCCGACCTGGTTCGACGTTCGGCTGACCTTCGCCGACGGGGCGCGGATCGATGTGCTCGCGGTGGTGGAGGACGGTCGTATCGCGATCGAGGATCTGTGCGCCGAACCTCCGCTGACCCTGCCGGGGTTCAGCGCTCTGGCCCGCCTCATCGAGACCCCGCTGGCGGACGCCTGCCGCACCGCCGCCACCGCCCCGGAGCCCGTACAGCCCGAACAGCCCGTACCGCTCGCGCTCGTGCCCGCCGAGGAGCCCTCCGTACCGGCCGCCGGGCACCGCAGGCCGCGCCCGGGGCGGCTCAGGGGCCGGACGGTACGCCGGATCGCCGCGGACGCCTATCGGGCCGCGCAGCGGGACGGGGCCGATCCCGTCCTGGCCGTGATGGGCGCGACCGGGCGCAGCCGCCGCAAATCGCTCAGGCTGATCTCCGGGGCCAGGGACGAGGGCTACCTCGCCCCTCGTCACCACCGGCGTTAGCGCCCCGGAGACGGGGGCGGAGGCGGCGGCGGTTCGGCGTCCGTGGCCAGCCGGGCGTGGAGTTCCACATCGTGGCGTACGCCGTCGTACTGGAGCTTCTGGCGCTCCCGCCCCTCCACGGCGAAGCCCGCGGCGCGCGCCACCCCGCAGGAGGCCGGGTTGTTCACACGGTGGCCCAGCTCCAGCCGGAAGAGGTCCGCGTCGTCGAACGCCCAGCGGGCGAGGGCGCGGCAGCTTTGGGAGGCGACACCCCGGCCCCGGGCCGCCGGTACGGTCCAGTAGGAGACCCAGCCGGTGGAGTGACACCGGTCCACCGCGCCCACCGAGACCTGCCCCAGCAGGGTGTCGTCGCCGTCGGCCACGGCGAAGGAGAAGGCGGCACCGAGGGCCCACTCGTCGGCGCGATCCGCGATCCAGCGCTCGGCGGCGGCGGTCGAATCCACCGGACGGCGGCTCTGGCCGCGCATGAGGGGATCGGCGAACGCGGTCGCCACCGGGAGGACGTCCCGGGCCGTCCATCCGCGCAGCACCAGGCCGGAAGGGGTCTCCACGAGATCGCGCACGCCGCGAGTCTCGCTCCTGGACGGGCCCGCTGTCATCCGGGTCTCCGGGTCTCCGGGTCTCCCGGCCTCCGACCGCCGTCGCTGTCGCCGCCGCCGATCGTCCGCTGGCTCACATGTCGCGCATGCGGTCGATCTCGGTGGCCTGGCTCGCGATCACATCGCTCGCCATCTCCTCCACCCGGACGTTCTTCCCGTCCGCGAGCACCTGCGTGGCCATGGTGATCGCCCCCTCGTGGTGAATGATCATCAGCTTCAGGAACAGCTCGTCGAACGCCCTGCCCTTCGCCTCCCGCAACTGCTTCAGCTGCGCCTCGCTCGCCATCCCGGGCATCGCCCCCGCGTCATGGCCGCCGTGGTGCCCGTGGTCCCCGTGCCCCTTCCCGCTCTTCGCGGTGTGGCCGCCGTGGCTTTTCAGCCAGCCCTCCATGCCGCCGATCTCGGGCTTCTGGGAGGCCGCTATGCGCTCCGCCAGGGCTTTGACCTGCCGTGACTGACCACGGTCGGGCACCAGCGCGGTCATCGTCAGGGCCTGCCGGTGATGCTCGATCATCATGTGTGCGTAGGAGAGGTCGGCATCGTTGGGAGAGTCGTCCGGCAGGGCCTTGCGGGCGTCCTCGGCGGAGAGCGTCCTCGCCGGTTCACCGGGCTTGCCGGGTGCGACCACGGAGGGGCCGACGTCCGCGGCCTTGGGCGGAGCGTCGGAGTCCGACTCGCAGGCTCCGAGGGTCAGTACGGCCGCGAGGACCGCGGGCACGACGGCCAGCGTGCGGGCACGGGGCTTCCAGCGGGGGTTCGCCATGGCGACCTCCTGTGTCATTCGGGGTATTTGACGGCTGTTCGAGTCCGTCCTAACACGGGCTGGAGGCCTCATGATCAAAAAGTTTCATTACGTCTGTGTTGCCATCTATTGAGATGTCCATGCTAGGGAAGATACTGCCGAGATCCGTGAACCGTTCAACCAGGAACGGACTCAAGGGAGGACGCAGTGAGTTTGTTGCACATCAACCGCGTGCGGCGGAGACGACTGGGCGCGGCCACCGCCGCGGCCGGCCTCCTGGCCACGCTGCTGACGGCCGGCCCCGCGCTGGCCAGCCCCGACCCGGGGGACGGCCCCACCCAGAAGGCCAAGGTCTCCTCGGGTCAGCAGGCCGAGGACCGCTCCGCCATCACGAGCGGTGAGATACCCGGCGTGGACGAGATAGTCCACAGCGACAACGTCGAGCACCTCGTCAATATCCCCAAGGGCGCTCTCAAGGGCACCAACACGGACATCTCGTTCCAGGGGAAGTACGCCTACGCCGGCAACTACGACGGCTTCACCATCTACGACATCAGCGACCCGAAGGCCCCGAAGACCGTCTCCGAGGTGCTCTGCCCCGGCGGTCAGCACGATGTCTCGGTCAGCGGGGACCTGCTGATCCTCTCCACCGACTCCTCGCGCAGCGACAACTCCTGCAACAGCACCTCGCAGTCCGCCACGGTGAAGGAATCGTGGGAGGGCATCAAGATCTTCGACATCAGCGACAAGCGGAACCCGAAGTATGTCGCCGCCGTCGAGACCGCCTGCGGTTCGCACACCAACACCATCGTGCCCGAGCGGCGCAATGTGTACGTGTACGTCTCGTCGTACGGGCCCCAGGCGGCGTACCCTGACTGCCAGCCGCCGCACGACGGCATCTCCATCGTCAAGGTGCCGCGCAAGGCCCCCGAGAACTCCCGGGTCATCGACTTCCCGGTGCTCTTCCCGGGCGAGGGCCCGGACGGCGGCGGCAACCCCGGCGCGCCCACCAACCCGGGCGTCTCCAAGACCACCGGCTGCCACGACATCACCGTGCTGCCCTCCAAGGACCTCGCGGCGGGCGCCTGCATGGGCGACGGCATCCTGTTCTCCATCAAGAACCCGGAGCGCCCGGAGATCATCGACCGGGTCCAGGACAATGTGAACTTCGCCTTCTGGCACTCGGCCACCTTCAACCAGGGCGCCAAGAAGATCGTCTTCACCGACGAGCTGGGCGGCGGCGGCTCGGCCACCTGCAACGCCGAGGTCGGCCCCAACCGCGGTGCGAACGGCATCTACGACATCGTCGGCAAGGGCGACCAGCGCAAGCTGGTCTTCCGCAGCTACTTCAAGATCGACCGCCACCAGGCCGACTCCGAGGTGTGCGTCGCGCACAACGGCTCGCTCATCCCGGTGAAGGGCCGTGACCTCATGGTCCAGGCCTGGTACCAGGGCGGCGTCTCGGTCTGGGACTTCACCGACTCCTCGAAGCCCCAGGAGATCGGCTTCTTCGAGCGCGGTCCGGTCCGCCTCGACCGGGTCACCACCGCGGGCCCCTGGTCCTCGTACTACTACAACGGCCATGTCTACTCCAACGACATCGCCAAGGGCCTCGACGTACTGAAGATCAACGACAAGCGCACCAATCCGGCGAAGCGAATCCGACTGGACGAGCTGAACGCCCAGACCCAGCCCGACTACTTCGACGACGACCACGGCCGCGACGACTGATCGGCCGCACGACCGGTCACCGGTTCGTCGAGCGTTCCGCCGGACGGCTTCCCGTCCGGCGGAACGCCGAGCTCCCAGCCGAGTCCGTACCGCTGGAACAGCTCGGCCCGCAGCCGGCGCGGATCCATCGGCACCCCCGGCAGCACGATCGCGAAGACGGCCCCCATCAGCAGGGCGCGCAGCAGCGGGTAGTCCTCGTCCGCCGGGCCCCGGCCGTACCGCTCCACCGCGCCCCGCAGCAGGGCCGCCAGCCGCTGCTGCTCGGGGCACTGCACAAAGCCCTCGGCCTGAAGAACCCCCGACATATGAGTCCGCATCAGCGTCGGACGGTCGACCGCGAGCCCCAGCACGGCGTCTATGGCCCGCGCCAGCAGCTCGTCGCCGTCCTCGCTGCGCGGCTCGCGGCACAGCGCGGCCTCCAGCGTCCGGTGCATCAGCCGGTGCACGGCCGACTGCAACAGCTGCCGCTTTCCGGGGAAGTAGTACGAGACCAGACCGCGCGCCGAGCCCGCCCGGTCGGCGATGTCGGCCAGCGTGGTCGCCTCGTACCCCCGCTCGCCGACCAGCTCCACCGTCGCTTGGAGAAGCCGCTCGCGGGAACGTCTGCGCATCTCTTCATTGACCGATGGACGCCGCGGGGACATGCTTGACTCCTGCGTTGACTGGCTCTGAGCCAATATACTCAGCGCGATACGCCGAAAGGGCCCGAAAGCCGGTTCGGCGTGGGCTTGTTCCGGTCCGGACGACGCGGGGGATCGTCCGGCCCGGGACGGTCCGGACTCCGGGCCCGGACCTGGGTCTGGTCCCGGATCTGGGCTTGGGCCCGGACCCGCCGGACCCCCGGGTCAGCGGCGGGAGCCGGCCGTTCGCCGGTGGACGGTGATGGAGAAGGTGACCAGAGCGGCCCCCATCAGCCAGCCCGCCAGCACATCCGTGGGCCAGTGCACCCCGAGATAGAGCCGGGTGAGGCCGACCCCGAGCACGGAGACGACGACCGCCGCCCACCCCCAGAGCCGGGCACGGGCCGAGGCCCCCCGCCGTACGAGCACCCACAGCAGCAGACCGCAGACGACGGTGGCGGTCATCGCGTGGCCCGAGGGAAAGGCCGCGTAGTGCGCCGAGTCGACCGGGTCCGGCCACTGGGGACGCTCCCGGCCCACGGACGCCTTCAGGGTCTGCTGGACCGCGGAGCCCAGGAGCGTCGTCCCGGCGATCCAGCCGGCGAACAGCCGCTCCCCCCGGTACCACAGCCACACCACGACCACCGCGATCAGCACCCGCATCGTCCATGGATCCCACACCCAGTCGGTGAGGATCCGATTGACGTGAACGACCCCCGGATGCTCCACCGCCGAGCGGTGCAGGGCCTCGGCCACCCACCGGTCGAACGAGATCAGCGGCGACCAGGAGACGGCGACCAGGGTCAGCAGCACGGCGGAGAGCACGGCCAGGACCGCGCTCGTCCGGGCCGGCCCGCCACCGCCGGTCGGAGGCCGAGAGGGCGGGGAAGCGGGGGGCACCGGTCGCGGGGAAGACATGGAGGCGATCATTCCTGTCGTAGAGAAGTGGAGCCGGCGCGCCGGTCCGTGAGTGTCGCATTCCGGCCGCCGCTCCTCCCCGCATTCCCCGGCGCGGCGGACGCAGTCGCTTCGGGGGCGTACGACACGGCCTAGGCCAGCGCGCGCATCGCCGGTACGAAGGCCACCAGCAGGGGCACCACCGGCACCACCGCCGCCGCGGCCGTCAGCCGCAGCCGGTGGCCGGGGGTGAGTCTCGGCGTCGCCGAGAGGAGCCGGTCCACCCGCCGGGGCAGCTGGGCCTCCGGAGTGCCGCAGGGGCCGAAGACACCGCGGTCCTCGTTGAGACCGACCAGCGCCAGCGCGGTCGTCAGCCGACCGAACCGCTTGGAGGCCATGTCGTCGGCGGCCAGCTCCACCAGCCGGTGCATCTCGTCGCGGAACGCGGCGAACACCGGGATCCGCGGAAACCCGTTGGCCAGCGCGGCGGAGCAGTGCAGCAGCCAGTCGTGCCTGGCCCGCGCGTGTCCCTGCTCATGGGCGAGTACGGCGTCGAGCTGACGGCCCTTCAGCCGGTGCAGCGCGGCGGTGGTGATGACCAGCCGGGGAGAGGCGCCCGGCAGCCACCAGGCGTCCGGCCGCTCGCCCTCCAGCACCACCAGACGCTCGCTGCGCGGCTGCTCGCCGGGGAGCAGCGGGGAGCGCACCAGCAGCTCCGTGCGCCGTCCGCGGCGGCGGGCCCGGGCGTCGCGGATCTCCCGGGTCAGCATCGCGGCGGTCCACACCCCGCCTGCCGCCAGCACCACCGCGAGGACGGCGGGCCACGGCTCGTCCGTGCCCAGGGCGTACGCCTCCACCACCGCGCGGGGCGCGGGCGCGAAGACCTGCCCGCGCACCAGCTGCCAGGCGGCGGCCGCGCTGAAGGTCATGGACAGCGCGAACGACAGCAGCACCGCCGCCACCACGCACTGCCACACCCACAGCGCCACGATCGGCTCGCGTTCCGACCAGTCGGCGCGCGACACCAGACGCGGGGCGAGCACGGCGGCCAGTGCGCCGAGCGACAGCAGCACGAGGGAGACCAACATGCGATCACCCTATGAGGGCCGGACTACCTGCGGGTACGGCGCGGCGGGGCAAGTGACGCACGACACGTTTCCCTGGGTCGTGCCCTCAGAGGGCGAGCAGCATCGCCAGCATCGCGACCCCCATCGCCAGCCGGCAGGCCCCGACCAGCCCCGGGCCGCGTTCCGGGGCCGCCGCCCCGTACGGAGGAGGCGCGGACGCGGGTACGAGGCGTGCGCCCGAGCGCAGCACATGGACGGTGTAGTAGCCGAGCAGCGCGCCGGTCACCAGCGGGACCCCGGCGGCCGAGTGCCCGGCGTGGGCGGTGCCGGGCATCATCGCCACGGCCATGTAGACCATCGTGAGCGAGCCGACGAGATGGTGGAGATGACGGCTTCCGCCGCGCCCGGCCGACCACAGTCCGGCGAGGGCCGCGCCGCCGAAGAGGACCGCGTACAGCGGCCAGATCCACCCGGGGAGGGCGAGCCCCGACGACACGGGCACGGCCATCGCCGCCATGCCCAGGCCCATCAGGGCCTCGTTCCCCGCCGTCGCGCGGGCCGCCCCGGAGCAGCCGCGCATCCGCGCCAGACAGTATCCGCCGGCCGTCCCGCAGAGCGCGACGAGCAGCCATCCGGACAGCGCGGGTCCGTGCACGGAGACCCTCCCCCTCGTCGGAGCCGACGGCCGACGGGTCGATGCCCGCCCCCGGCGGGGGCACACACCGGCGCACAGGGGTGTCTTCGGAGCGCAGGGCGCGGCCCGGCCGCGCACCCCCGCCCGGCGGCCGTCCCTCTCGCCCCTCTCGTCTCCCTCGCCTCAGGGGCGGTAGCGGAGCGGATGCCCCTCGGGCACCTCCACCACCCCGATCCGGTGGCCGTCCGGGTCGGCGATCCACATCTCCACCAGCCCCCAGGGCTCCCGCACGGGCGGCCGGAGCACCTCGACGCCCCTGGCCGACAGCTCGGTGTGGACCGAGGCCACATCCTCGACCTGGAGCCACAGCTCGACCCCGGCCGCCGCGGACCCGTCCGCCGAGCGCCCGGACAGCTCCAGGAAGCCGCCGCCCAGGAAGTAGACCGTCCCCCGCTCGGGTCCGGTGCCGAACTCGCGGTAGACCGGCAGGGCGAGCGTCCGCCCGTAGAAGGCTCTGGACCGGTCCGGGTCGACAGGACGCACGATGATCCGGCTGCTCAGTACATGCACCATGAACCAACCCCAACCGTAGACGCGTCCCTCGATCCGTACCCGGCGAGGCGCACCCCGTACCCTCGTTGAGTTCCCCGGGACCGGGGCGCACGCGGATCAGCGCGTGGACATCGGCGCGCGGAGCGCACACAGAGCAACGGCACGCAGATCGGACCGTCATGGGAGAGCCGAGCATGGACATCGCACCGCCCCGGAACCCGGCGAACGAGGGTGAACCCACCTTCCGCGACGCCGTCGACACCGATGTCCCGGCGCTGCTCGCGCTGATCCAGTCCGCGTACCGGGGCGAGAGCAGCCGCCGGGGCTGGACCACCGAGGCCGACTTCCTCGACGGCGGCCGGATCGACGCCGCCGGAGTGCGCGCGATCATCCACGGCGCGGACAGCCGGCTGATCGCGGTGGAGCGGGACGGCCGGATCGTCGCCTGCTGCCAGCTGGAGCACCGGGGCGAGGCGGCCTATTTTGGCCTCTTCGCGGTGGACCCCGGGCTCCAGGCCGCCGGTCTCGGCCGCCGCGTCCTCGCCGAGGCCGAGCGCACCGCCCGTGAGAGCTGGGGCGTGCGCGGTATGCAGATGACGGTGATCTCGGTACGGGAAGAGCTGATCGCCTGGTACGAGCGCCGGGGATACCGCCGTACGGGAGAGCTGAGCCCCTTCCCCTACGAGGAGGAGACCGCGGGCCTGCCGCTCCGGGACGACCTCGCCTTCGAGCTGCTGGTCAAAGAACTGCACTGACCCGGCGCCCGAATCCGCGGGCCCGCCCGGCCGCCGGAAGGCGCCCGGCGGGCCGCGGGCGGCCGGGTCAGGCCGTGAACCGGCCGGTGCGCCGGATCTCGGGGAAGTCCGTGGTCGCGCCGTCGAGTTCGAGAGCGCGGGCCAGCCGCAGATGCCCCTGGGTGTTCACCACCCAGCCGATCACCTCGATCCCCTCGCCGTGCGCCTTCTCCACGGTCTCCAGGGTCAGTCTGCGGATGTTCAGGGCGAGCGCGCCCGCGCGTACGGTCTGGGCGCGCCGGACGATGTCCTCGCCCCAGCGGCTGGCGATGAGCACCGTCCGCACACCGGGCACCAGGGCGGAGATCTCCGCGACCGCCTCGTCGTGGAAGGAGGAGACGGTGACCCGGCCGGCGAGATCGTGGCGGATCATCGTCTCGGCCAGCGCCCTGGCGGCGGCCACATCCTTGATCTCGGCCTGGAGCGGGGTTCCCACCGCGCCCAGCACCTCGTCGAAGAGCGGCACCCGCTCACCGCCGCCCGCGTCCAGCTCCCTCAGCTCGGCGAGGGTCTTCTCGGCGATCGGGCCGGATCCGTCGGTCGTCCGGTCCACGTCGGCGTCGTGCATGACGACCAGCGCGCCGTCCTTGCTGAGATGCAGATCGAGCTCGATGGCGTCCATACCGCAGCGCTCGGCACGGACGAACGAGCGCAGGGTGTTCTCCGGCTCGACGCCCATGACCCCGCGATGACCGATGGTGAGGAAAGTCAAGATTCTCTCGCTTCCGTCGACGGCGGCATCCGGGCGGCGCGGCCCAGCGCGCCGTCCGGCAAGGACGCAGCCTAGTGGCCGCGCCGGGCGTGGCAACCGTGCGCGCACATCCAGTGCGGACGGGCGCGAGCGCCGGTACGGCACTGCCCGCCGAGGCCCGCGGATACTCCCGGGCCAGGGGCTCTTCACCCGCGCGTGGGCGTGTTCCGGTCCGCGTTGACAAGCGCGGAAGCCTTCGCGGCCGTCTCCGCTGACAGTAAAAGTTTCGGTGATCATGGGGGGTGCGCAGGATAATTTCTTTACACCTACTTGTCCGGAAGAAGCCGTCATGGATACGGTGTCTTGACGCTAAGTTCTCCCGTGAAGGAAGTGACATGACGGAAATTCTTGTGCAGGCAGCCGCAGGCGCGGCCATATCCACCGGCGACCGAGTGATCGACCACCCGGCCTGGCCCCGGCTCAAGAATGCCGTCACGGAGATCAGGCCCTGGCAGTCCGCCGACGGCTCCATCGACTTCGACGCCGAGGGCGCGCCCACCCGCCGGGCCGCCGAGGAGACGCTGAGCCGGGTCACGGCCGCCGTCGAGGAGCTCTCCCCGCTGCTTCCCCACGACGCCGAGTACCACCGCGCCCTCGTCGCCGACCTGCGCGCCTGGGCCGACAGCGCCTTCGACGTCCCCGACTTCCTGGACTCGCTGCTCGCCTTCCAGCCCGCCGCCGCCCGCGCCGACGGCCTCCAGCACCTCGTCGTCTTCCCCATGTACACGCAGAACGGCAACCCGGACCGCAATCTGGAGGCCGTCGTCCTGCGCATGGTCTGGCCCGACTGGCTCGCCGAGCTGGAGCGCACCCGCTACGACAACCCGCTCTTCTGCGGCATCACCTTCGAGGACTTCACCGCGGGGTACGACACCAACTCGGCGGTCCTCTTCCCGGAGACCATCGCCGTCCGCGAGGCCCCCGAGCGCTTCACCTGGGGCGGCATCTTCTGCGACCGCGAGGCCGCCCGCTTCCGCGCCGTGACCGCCGCCGCCGTGGACGTGCTCGGCGTCGAGCTGCCCGAGGACATCCAGGAGATGGTCGGCGACCAGCAGCGCTGCCAGGAGGCCTTCGTCCTCTGGGACATGGTCCACGACCGCACCCACAGCCACGGCGACCTGCCCTTCGATCCCTTCATGATCAAGCAGCGCCAGCCGTTCTGGATGTACGGCCTCGAAGAGCTGCGCTGCGACCTCACCGCCTTCAAGGAGGCCGTCCGCCTGGAGGCCGACGGCGTCTCCCAGGGCCGCGACGTGCAGTACGCGGTGCTCTTCGACCGCATGTTCCGCTTCCCCGTCACCGGTGAGCGCGTACGCAACTACGACGGCGTCGGCGGCCAGCTCCTCTTCGCCTACCTCCACCAGCACGACGTACTGCGCTGGACGGACAACACCCTCAAGATCGACTGGGAGCGCGCCCCGCAGGTCACCAACCAGCTCTGCGCCGAGATCGAGAAGCTCTACCGCGACGGCATCGACCGGCCCAAGCTCGTCCACTGGTTCGCCGCCTACGAGCTGGTCTCCACCTATCTCGCCCCCCATCCCGGCTCCCGCTGGGCCAAGGGCCCGGACGCCCTCGATCTGACCCAGCCGCCCCGTAAACTCGTAGACGATGTGCTTCCGGACGAATTTCCGCTCAGCATGTTCTATGAGGCGCTCGCCAAGAAGCTGAGGAAAGTGATCGCCTCCACCAAGGGCATCACCGCTGCGGGCCCGGTGGCCGCCGCGACCGCTTCGGGGGCAGCCGCGTGAGCATTGAAACCAAGGAGGCGACGACCATGAAGAACTCAGGCGGTCCGCTGGAGGGCGCCGTCGTCGCGGTCGCCGGAGCGGCGGGACCCGCGGGGCGGGCCGCGCTGCTGCGCCTCGCCGAGGCCGGAGCGATCGTCGTGGCGTCCGACGCCGACCCCGAGCGCCTGGCGTCGGCGGTCGACGCCGCCCGCTACGCGCACGGCGGGGCCACCGTCACCGGAGACACCGTCGATCTGCTCGATCTGGCCGCCACCCGGGAGTGGGCGGACAAGACCGAGAAGGAGTTCGGCAGGATCGACGGACTGGTCCATCTCGTCGGCGGCTGGCGCGGCAGCGCCTCCTTCGCCGAGACCGACCTGGCCGACTGGGACGTACTGGAGCGGCTGCTCATCCGTACCGTCCAGCACACCTCCCTCGCCTTCCACGACGGACTGCTCCGCAGCGACCGCGGACGGTATCTGCTGATCAGCGCCGCCGGCGCGGGCCGCCCCACCGCGGGCAACGCGGCCTACGCCGCCTCCAAGGCCGCGGCCGAGGCCTGGACGCTGGCGCTCGCCGACGCCTTCCGCAAGGCCGGGGGCGAGACGGGGCCGAAGACCGCCGCCGCCATCCTGGTCGTGAAGGCGCTGGTGCACGAGGCCATGCGCGCCGAACGCCCGAACGCGAAGTTCGCGGGCTTCACCGATGTCGACGATCTGGCCGAGGCCATCGTCGGCACCTGGGACCGGCCCGCCGAGGAAGCGAATGGACAGCGCCTGTGGCTGACGCCCCGACCGTGAAGCCCGTGACCACGGCCGCCCGCCGTCACCACGACCCCGAGGTACGCGGTTTCGCCAGCGACAACTACGCGGGCGCGCACCCGGAGGTCATGGCGGCCCTCGCCCTGGCCAACGGCGGCCATCAGGTCGCCTACGGCGAGGACGAGTACACCGACCACCTCCAGCGCGTGATGCACAGCCACTTCGGCCCCGCCGCCGAGGCGTTCCCCGTCTTCAACGGCACCGGGGCCAATGTCACCGCCCTCCAGGCGCTCACCGACCGCTGGGGCGCGGTGATCTGCGCCGAGAGCGCCCACATCAATGTGGACGAGGGCGGCGCCCCCGAGCGGATGGGCGGCCTGAAGCTGCTGACCGTGCCGACCCCGGACGGCAAGCTCACCCCCGAGCTGATCGACCGGCAGGCCTGGGGCTGGGACGACGAGCACCGGGCGATGCCCCAGGTCGTGTCGATCACCCAGAACACCGAACTGGGCACGGTCTACACCCCCGCCGAGGTCCGGGCGATCGTGGAGCACGCCCATGAGCGCGGAATGAAGGTGCACCTCGACGGGGCGCGGATATCCAACGCCGCGGCCTCGCTGGACGTCCCCATGCGGACCTTCACCAACGCCGTCGGCGTCGACGTCCTCACCTTCGGCGGCACCAAGAACGGCATGCTCTTCGGCGAGGCCGTCGTCGTGCTGAACCCGGACGCCGTCAGCCATATGAAGCATCTGCGCAAGCTGTCGATGCAGCTCGCCTCCAAGATGCGCTTCGTCTCGGTGCAACTGGAAGCCCTGCTCGCACGCGATCTGTGGCTCCGCAACGCCCGGCACTCCAACGCCATGGCCCGGCGGCTCGCCGACGGCGTGGGACAGGTCGACGGGGTCGAGATCCTCCACCCCGTACAGGCCAACGCGGTCTTCGCCAGGCTGCCGCACGAGGTCAGCCTGCGGCTCCAGCGGCGCTTCCGGTTCTACTTCTGGGACGAGACCGCCGGCGACGTCCGCTGGATGTGCTCCTTCGACACCACCGAGGACGACGTGGACTCCTTTGTCCAGGCGCTCAAGGAGGAGATGGCCCGCTAGGACCCCTCCTGGATGCATGGATATACGGTCGACCGGAAAATGATTGACTCCGGTCGGCCGTTCTCCATAAACTCCCCGGGCATGGAACTGCTGCAAGAGCTGCCCGATCTCTCCGCGTATCTCGCTGCCGACGAGGTCATCGACCATGAGCACCCGCTGGTTCGCCAAGAGGTCCAGCGCCTCAAGGCCGAGAGCGGCGACGCATACTCATACGCCAAAGCGGCCTTTGAATTCGTCCGGGACGCCATTCCGCACTCCAACGACGCGGGCGATCCCCGCGTCACCTGGCGCGCGTCCGACGTGCTGCGGCTGAAGACCGGCATCTGCTACGCCAAGGCCCACGCCCTCGCCGCCCTGCTGCGGGCGGAGGGGATACCCACCGCCTTCTGCTACCAGAACCTCGGCGTCATCCACGGACTGGTCGCGGTCCGGCTGCCCGGACGGGACGGGCGGGACGGACAGGGCGGCTGGGCGCGGCAGGACCCCCGGGGCAACAAGCCGGGCGTGGACGCGCGGTTCTCACTCGACCGCGAGCGGCTGGCCTTCCCGGTGCGACCGGAGTGCAACGAAGTGGACTATCCAGTGCTGTATGCTGCACCACATCCCGTCGTGCTCCGCGCACTCCAGACCGCGACCGACCGGGAATCCCTCTGGCCGCATCTCCCCACCGAACTGTGAGGCACTCCGGCATGCCGCTCACGCTCACCGTCTCCGACGAGGTCAGGGCCCTCGCGCCCGGCTTCACGCATCTCGCCGTCGAGGCGCGCGGCCTGGTCAACGGGCCCAGCAGCGAGGCGAGTTCCGCACTCCTCGACGACGCCGCCCGCAGGCTCGCGATCCGGCTCGACGGCCGCGCCCCGCACGAGGACCCGCACATGGCCGCCTGGCGCGCCGTGTACACCGCCTTCGGCTCCAAGCCCTCGCGCACCCGCAACTCCGCCGAGGCGCTGGCCAAGAGGGCCCTCGCCGACGGCGGACTGCCGCGCGTCAACGCGCTGGTCGACCTCTACAACGCGATCAGCGTCGCCCATTTGATCCCCGTCGGCGGCGAGGACCTCAACCTCGTCCGGGGCGGAATGCGACTGCTGCGCGCCACCGGCGAGGAGCCGTTCGTCACCGTCGCGGCCGGCGAGGAGACGGTGGAGCACCCCGACGCGGGCGAAGTCGTCTGGTGCGACGACGAGGGCGTCACCTGCCGCCGCTGGAACTGGCGCCAGGGCCCGCGCACCCGGCTCACCGAGGAGACGGTCGACGCGATCTTCCTGCTGGAGGCGCTCGACCCCATGACGGCCGACGCGCTCGAAGCCGCGGCCGCCGAACTGGCCGAGTCGCTGGAGAGGCTGAGCCCCGGGGTGAGCGTCACCCTCCACCCGGCCCGATAGGCGCCGGGCCGCGTACGCCGGAGGCCGCCCCGGAGCAGTGTGCTCCCGGGCGGCCTCCGGCGTACGTGTGCGTATGCGTGCGCGTGGACTCAGCGAGCGCCGCGGATCTCGGCGGGCGATGGCGCGGTGCCCCCGAGGTGCGCGGGCACCCACCAGGTGTCCGAGGCGTCCTTGGGGTGTACGGGATAGGCGCGCTGAGCCGATTCGAGCAGCTCCTGCACCTGCTCCCGCAGCCGGCGGGTGATCGCGCCCGCGTACTGGTCGGCGGGGGCCTCCATCGGCTCGCCCACCCGGATCGTCACCGGGATGTGGCTGCGCTTGAAGTTGCGCGGCCGGCCCTTGGTCCACAGCCGCTGAGTGCCCCACAGCGCCATCGGGATCAGCGGTACGCCCGCCTCCTGCGCCAGCCGGGCCGCGCCCGACTTGAACGACTTCAGGGTGAACGACTCGGAGATCGTCGCCTCGGGGAAGACGCCGACGATCTCGCCCGCCCGCAGCGCGTCCAGGGCGTGCTGATAGGCCGCCTCGCCCTGCTTGCGGTCCACCGGGATGTGCTTCATGCCGCGCATCAGCGGGCCCGAGATCTTGTGGCGGAAGACCGCGTCCTTGGCCATGAAGCGCACCAGCCGCTTCTGGGGCAGGGCGGTGAGGCCGGAGAAGATGAAGTCCAGATAGCTGATGTGGTTGCTGACCAGCACAGCGCCGCCCGAGCGCGGGATGTTCTGCGACCCCTGAGCGTCGATCTTCAGGTCCAGCGCCTTGAACAGGGTGAGAGCGGCGCCGACGACCGGCCGATAGACGAACTCTGCCATCTGGGGAGGACCCTTCTGTCGTGCCCGGGGAGGGTTCGCCCGGTGTAAGTTACGCAGCCGTAGGTTTTCGGCACTGGGGCAGATCGTGCCCCATGTGCGCCGCTCTGACCAGTCCTGGCGGCTCCGGCGGGCGAGATTCTCGTCACGTCGTGCATTTTAAGCCGTTTGTGATGGCAACCCCCATTTGACTCCCCCTGTCAACACGGCTGGGAAGAGGTTGGCAAGGTCACAGTTCCAAGCGCTTGCTTACGGGGTAGGCTGAATTCGTACTGGTGAGTAACATTCCGTTCGGGGCGTCGGTCGCCCCGGCCGGAAATCCCGCCCTTCGGGATCTGAGCCGCCTGCCGAGGCGGGCCCCTGGCCCCGGTCCCGGGCGCGGGGACTCCACAGAGATGACCACTGCTAGGAGGAGAGCCGGCGTGAGCTTGAGGATTGTTGTCTGTGTGAAGTATGTGCCCGATGCGGCGGGGG
>NZ_BMWG01000042.1 GCF_014651115.1 Streptomyces inusitatus
TGCTGCGAACGCTTATCTGGATGCTTTGGCCGAGCAGCGTCGTGCTGATGGTCTGGCGGCGACGTCGCTGGCGTGGGGTCCGTGGGCGGACGGCGGTATGGCCGCTGACGACGCTCTCGACGCACGCATGCGCCGCGAGGGACTGCCCCCCATGTCACCCGACGCGGCGCTGACGGTTCTGAGCCGGAGCGTTGGTTCTGGCGATCCGGCTCTGCTGGTGGCCGATGTGGAGTGGGCGCGGTTCGCGCCCGCGTTCACGGTCGTGCGGCCCAGTGGCTTCCTTGACGAGCTGTTCCAGCCCCGGTCCGCCGGGGGGAACGCCGACACGGCATCGTCGGTGCTGGAAGCCGGCACGCTGGCGGAGCGGCTGGCAGCACTTGGAGAGGCCGAGCGGCGACGGGAGCTGCTGGGCCTGGTCCGTACGCATGTCGCCGCTGTTCTCGGTCACGAGGGTTCGGACACGGTAGGTGCCGAGCGGGCGTTCAAGGAGCTGGGCTTCGACTCGCTGACGGCGGTCGAACTGCGTAATCGCCTCGGCTCGGCGACGGGCGTACGGCTGCCGGCCACGCTGATCTTCGACTATCCGACGGCCGCCGCGCTCGCCGAGTATCTGCGCGATGAGCTGCTCGGCACCGAACAGGTCGCGGACACGCTGCTTCCCGCCGTGGTGGCCACCGATGACGATCCGATCGCGATCGTGGCGATGAGCTGCCGCTTCCCCGGCGGCGTACGCACCCCGGAAGACCTCTGGCAGCTGCTGGTGAACGGCGGGGACGCCATGGGCGAGTTCCCGGCCGACCGTGGCTGGGACCTGGACCGGCTCTACAGCCCCGACCCCGACAAGCAGGGCACGTTCTACGCCCGTGAGGGCGGCTTCCTGTACGACGCGGCCGATTTTGACGCCGACTTCTTCGGGATTTCGCCGCGTGAGGCCCTCGCCATGGATCCTCAGCAGCGTCTTCTTCTTGAAACCTCGTGGGAGGCGTTCGAGCGGGCGGGTATCGACCCGGCGACGCTGCGCGGCAGCCAGGCCGGTGTCTTCGTCGGCACCAACGGACAGGACTACGGTTCGACGCTGCGGACGATCCCGGACGGCATCGAGGGCTTTCTCGGTACGGGCAACGCGGCGAGTGTGGTCTCGGGCCGGCTGTCGTACGCCTTCGGCCTGGAAGGCCCGGCCGTCACGGTCGACACGGCCTGCTCGGCGTCGCTGGTGGCGCTGCACTGGGCGGTTCAGGCGCTGCGCAGCGGTGAGTGCGACATGGCGCTCGCCGGTGGTGTGACGGTGATGTCGTCGCCGGGTGCCTATATCGACTTCAGCCGTCAGCGCGGTCTTGCCGAGGACGGCCGTATCAAGGCGTTCGCGGCGGCGGCCGACGGTACGGGCTGGGGTGAGGGTGTCGGCATGCTCCTCGTCGAGCGGCTCTCCGACGCGCGGCGCAATGGCCACCCCGTTCTCGCGGTGGTGCGTGGTTCGGCGGTCAACCAGGACGGTGCTTCGAATGGTTTGACGGCTCCGAATGGTCCGTCTCAGCAGCGCGTGATCCGGCAGGCGTTGGCGAGTGCCGGTCTGTCCGCCGCCGATGTGGATGCGGTGGAGGCCCACGGCACGGGCACTCGGCTCGGTGACCCGATCGAGGCACAGGCGCTGATGGCTACGTACGGCCGTGAGCGCACAGAGGACCGTCCGCTGTGGCTGGGCTCGATCAAGTCGAACATCGGGCACACGCAGGCGGCGGCCGGTGTCGCCGGGGTGATGAAGATGGTGCTGGCGATGCAGAACGGGGTGCTGCCGCAGACTCTGCATGTCGATGAGCCGACTCCGCATGTCGACTGGTCGACGGGTGACATCTCCCTGCTGACCGAGGCGGTGGAGTGGCCGGAGACCGGCCGCCCGCGCCGCGCGGGGGTGTCGTCGTTCGGCTTCAGCGGTACGAACGCCCACACCGTGCTGGAGCAGGCCCCGCCAGGGGTGGAGGACGCGGAGGAGACCGAGCGGTCGCGCCCGGCCGACCGTGTGCCGTGGGTGCTCTCGGCCAAGAGCGAGGCGGCGCTGCGTGCGCAGGCCGAGCGACTGCGGACGCGTATCGAGTCCGACCCCCTGCTTGAGCCGGCCGATGTGGCGTACTCCCTGGCCACGTCGCGCACGGCGCTGGACCGGCGTGCCGTGGTCGTGGCGACCGAGCGGGACGAGTTCCTGACTGCCCTGAAGGCACTGGCGACCGGCGAGCGGACACCGGGGCTGATCCAGGACACGACCACTGACGGCGGGCTCGCGTTCCTGTTTACGGGGCAGGGGAGTCAGCGGCTGGGGATGGGTCGTGAGCTGTACGAGGCGTATCCGGCCTTCGCGGACGCGTTGGACGCGGTGTGCGCGCATCTGGACGGTCATCTTGATGTGCCGTTGAAGGAAGCACTGTTCAGTGTTGAGAGCGGTGCTCTCGATGAGACGGCGGTGACGCAGCCGGCTCTGTTCGCGATTGAGGTGGCCCTTTTCCGGCTGCTTGAGTCGTGGGGCGTGCGTCCCGACTTCCTGTCCGGTCACTCGATCGGTGAGATCGCCGCCGCGCATGTGGCGGGGGTGTTCTCGTTGGAGGATGCGTGCACGTTGGTGGCGGCTCGTGGCCGGTTGATGCAGGCACTGCCCACCGGCGGTGTGATGATTGCGGTCCAGGCGTCGGAGGACGAGGTCTTCCCGCTGCTCACGGACCGGGTGAGCATCGCCGCGATCAATGGCCCGCAGTCGGTCGTGATCGCGGGTGACGAGGATGCCGCTGCCAAGATCATTGAGCAGTTCGGTGACCGTAAGTCGAAGCGTCTTACGGTGAGCCATGCGTTCCACTCGCCGCACATGGACGGGATGCTGGAGGCGTTCCGTACAGCGATCGAGAATCTTTCGTACGACAAGCCGAAGATTCCGGTCGTCTCGAACCTCACCGGCGCCCTTGTCACGGACGAGATGGGCTCGGCGGACTTCTGGGTGCGCCACGTTCGCGAGGCGGTCCGTTTCCTCGACGGCATCCGTGCCCTCGAAGCGGCCGGGGTCACCTCGTACCTCGAACTCGGCCCGGACGGGATCCTCTCCGCCCTGGCCCAGGAGTGCGCCGAGCGTACGGACGCGGCCTTCATCCCCGTACTCCGCAAGGACCGTCCCGAGGCCGAGACGATTGTCACCGCGCTCGCCAAGGCCCACACCCGGGGCATCGCCGTCGACTGGCAGACGTACTTCGCCGGGACCGGCGCACAGCGCGTCGACCTGCCCACGTACGCCTTCCAGGGCAAGCGCTACTGGCTGGAGGAGGCCCCGGCGACGGTGGCCGGTGAGACCGGCGGTGGGGCTCTGGGGGCGGTGGACGCGGAGTTCTGGGCGGCGGTGGACAACGCGGATCTCGCCGCGCTCACCGCGACCCTGGACATCGACGCGGATCAGCCGCTGAGCGCTCTGATGCCGGCGCTGTCGGCCTGGCGGCGGCAGAGGCGGGAGCAGTCGGTGGTCGACGGCCGCCGCTACTCCGTCACCTGGAAGCCGATGGCCGAGCCGGCTGTCTCCCGGCCCTCGGGGACCTGGCTCGTCGTGACGCCCGCGACCGGTGCCGACGATCTCCGGGCCGTGTCCGAAGCCCTCGTGGCACACGGTGTGGACGTACGGCAAGTGACGCTCGACGAGGCCGTGACCGAGAACGGCACGGGCGGCCGGGCGGCCGTGGCCGAGCGGCTCGCCGACGCGCTCGCGGGCGGCCGGGCCGACGGCGTACTGTCCCTGCTGGCGCTCGCGGAGCACCCGCACCCCGCCCACTCGGCGGTTCCTGCGGGGCTGTTGCTGACCGGGGTTCTCGTCCAGGCGCTGGGGGACGCGGAAGTCGACGCTCCGCTGTGGTGCCTCACCTCCGGAGCCGTGGCGACCACCCCGTCCGACCGGATCAGGAGCGCCGCGCAGGCGCAGACCTGGGGCCTCGGCCGGGTCGTCGCGCTGGAGCACCCCGAGCGCTGGGGCGGTCTCGTGGACCTGCCCGGCACACTCGACGGACGCACCGCCGAGCGGCTGCTCGCCGTCCTCGCGGACGCGGGCGACGAGGACCAGATCGCGATACGGGCCGCAGGCCCGCTCGTCCGGCGCATCGGACACGCCCCGGCGGCGACGGCCGGCTCCGGCTCCGGCTCTGGCGACGCGGCGGGCCGCGCGCACTGGCGGCCCCGGGGCACGGTCCTCGTGACCGGCGGTACGGGAGCGCTCGGCGCGCATGTCGCCCGCTGGCTCGCGGCGAACGGCGCGGAGCACGTGGTGCTCGCGAGCCGTCGCGGACCGGCCGCACCCGGTGCGGACGCCCTGGTCGCGGAGGTCGCCGGGCTCGGCGGGCGCGCCACGGCGGTCGCCTGTGACGTGACCGACCGTGAGGCGGTCTCCGCCCTGCTCGCGGGCCTCGCCGAGGACGAACGGGGAAGCGGGCGGGGGAGTGGACTCACCGCCGTCTTCCACACCGCGGGCGCGGGCCAGTTCGCACCGCTCGCGGAGACCGGCCCCGCCGATGTCGCCGACGTCGTCGCCGCCAAGGTCGCGGGCGCGGCGCACTTGGACGAACTGCTGGCCGACACCGAGCTGGACGCCTTCGTGCTGTTCTCCTCCATCGCCGGTGTGTGGGGCAGTGGCGGACAGGGCGCGTACGCCGCCGCCAACGCCCACCTCGACGCGCTGGCGCAGCAGCGCCGCGACCGGGGAGCGACGGCCACCTCGGTGGCCTGGGGCCCGTGGGGACAGGGCGGACTGGTCGCCGACGACGAGGCGGCGGAGGAGCTGCGCCGCCGGGGGCTGCCCGTCATGTCGCCGGAGCTGGCGATCGTCGCTCTCCAGCAGGCGCTGGACGGCGACGAGACCGCGCTGACGGTCGCCGACGTCGACTGGGACCTGTTCGTCCCCGCCTTCACCGCCGCCCGTCCCCGCCCGCTGATCGCGGACCTTCCCGAGGTGCGCCGTGTGCTCGCCGCCGAGCGGGAGGACGAGCGCGCCGAGGCCGCCGAGACCGCCGGATTCGAGGCGGAGCTGCGGGGCCTCAGCGGCCCGGACGCGGAACGGGCGGTGCTCGACCTCGTCCGCGCGCAGGTCGCCGATGTACTCGGGCACGAGGGTGCGGCGACGATCGAGGCGGGGCGCGCGTTCAAGGAGCTGGGCTTTGACTCGCTCACCGCGGTCGAACTGCGCAACCGCCTCAAGTCCGCCACCGGGCTGCGGCTGCCCGCCACCCTGGTCTTCGACTACCCGACGACGGCCGCGCTGGCCGCCCACATCCGGGCCGAACTCCTCGGCGAGGAAACCGAACCGGGACTCCCGGCGCTCGCGGAGATCGACAAGCTGGAGTTCCTCCTCTCGTCGGTGCCCGACGACACCACCGAACGCGCCCGTGTCACCGCGCGGCTCGAATCACTCCTCCAGAACTGGAACAAGGCAGAACGAGCGGCCATCGGAGAGGACGAAGAGCTCGAAATCGAGTCGGCGTCCGCCGACGACCTCTTCGACATCATCAACAACGAATTCGGAAAAGCCTGACCTGATGACCGATCCGATGCCCGAATCCATGTCTGAGTCCGTATCCGACTCCGTGTCCGAATCTGTGTCCGCACGCATTCCGTACTTCCCCAGGGGGTGACGTTCCAGTGGCCAGCGCGAACGAAGAAAAGCTTCTCGAAAACCTGAAGTGGATGACCACTGAGCTGCGTCGGGCCCGACGCCGCCTCCAAGAGGTCGAGGCCGATGCCCAGGAGCCGATCGCGATCGTCGCGATGAGCTGCCGATTCCCCCAGGGGGTGCGTTCCCCCGAGGAATTGTGGCGACTGGTCGAATCGGGTGGTGACGCCATCACCGGATTCCCGGAGGACCGTGGCTGGGACATCGAGTCCCTCGCCGATCCGGACCCGGACCGAAAGGGCACTTTCTACAACACCGGCGGCGGATTCCTGGACGACGCCACCGCTTTTGACCCCGGATTCTTCGGCATATCGCCGCGCGAGGCGCTCGCGATGGACCCCCAGCAGCGTCAGCTCCTGGAGGCCTCGTGGGAGGTCTTCGAGCGGGCGGGCATCGACCCCTCCTCCGTGCGCGGCAGCCGGACCGGTGTCTATGTCGGCGCGGGGGCCATGGGCTACGGAGCCGATCTGAAGGAGGTTCCGGAAGGCCTCGAAGGGCTGCTGCTGACCGGCGGCGCGACCAGCGTGCTGTCCGGCCGGGTCAGCTATGTCTTCGGTTTGGAGGGCCCCGCCGCCACCATCGACACCGCCTGCTCCTCCTCCCTCGTCGCCCTGCACCTCGCCACCCAGGCGCTGCGCGCCGGTGAGTGCACGCTCGCCCTGGTCGGCGGTGTGTGCGTGATGCCCACCCCCGATGTCTTCGTCGAGTTCAGCCGTCAGCGCGGTCTTGCCGCCGACGGCCGCTGCAGGTCCTTCGCCGCCGCCGCCGACGGCACCGGCTGGTCCGAGGGCGTCGGCGTGCTTCTCGTCGAGCGCCTCTCGGACGCGCGGCGCAACGGCCACCAGGTTCTCGCGGTCGTACGCGGCTCCGCCGTCAACCAGGACGGCGCGTCCAACGGGCTCACCGCACCCAACGGTCCGGCGCAGCAGCGGGTCATCCGCCAGGCGCTGGAGAACGCCCGGCTGTCGCCTGCCGAGGTCGACGCCGTCGAGGCGCACGGTACGGGTACGACGCTGGGCGACCCGATCGAGGCGCAGGCGCTGCTTGCCACCTACGGCCAGGACCGGCCGGCCGGCCGTCCCCTGCGGCTCGGCTCGCTCAAGTCCAACCTGGGGCATACGCAGGCCGCCGCCGGTGTCGCGGGCATCATCAAGATGGTCATGGCGATGCGCCACGGCACGCTGCCCAAGTCCCTGCACATCGATGAGCCCACCCCGGACGTCGACTGGTCGGCGGGGGACGTCGCCCTGCTCACCGAGGCGATGGACTGGCCGGAGACCGGCGCCCCGCGCCGGGCCGCCGTCTCCGCGTTCGGCGTCAGCGGCACCAACGCCCACACCATCATCGAGCAGGCCCCCGAGCCCGACGAGACGCCGACGGGCGAGGCCCCCCGCCCCGCCGTCGCTCCCGCGATCCTGCCCTGGATCCTGTCGGGCCGGTCCGCCGCCGCGCTCCGCGCCCAGGCCGCCCGGCTGCTCGACGCCCACGGCAGCCCACTCGACATCGGCCACTCACTCGCCACCACCCGCGCCACGCTGGAGCACCGCGCCGTGCTCGTCGGCCGCTCCGAGGGCGACCTCGGCGCGGCCCTCACCGCGCTCGCCGACGGCGAGCGGGCCAACGGCCTGGTGACGGGGACCGCCACCGAACAGCGGGTGGCGTTCCTGTTTACGGGGCAGGGGAGTCAGCGTGCGGGGATGGGGCGTGAGCTGTACGAGGCGTATCCGGTGTTCGCTCGGGCTCTGGATGAGGTGTGCGCCGGGTTCGCTCCCGAACTGTCGCTGAAGGAAGCACTGTTCGGTGATGTGAGCGGTGCTCTCGATGAGACGGCGGTGACTCAGCCCGCGCTGTTCGCGATTGAGGTGGCCCTTTTCCGGCTCCTGGAGTCGTGGGGTGTGCGGCCGGACTTCCTGTCCGGTCACTCCATTGGTGAGATCGCCGCCGCGCATGTGGCGGGTGTGTTCTCGCTGGAGGATGCCTGCACCTTGGTGGCGGCTCGTGGCCGGTTGATGCAGGCGCTGCCCACCGGCGGCGTGATGATCGCCGTACAGGCGTCGGAGGACGAGGTCCTCCCGCTCCTCACCGACCGCGTCAGCATCGCGGCGATCAACGGTCCGCAGTCGGTGGTGATCGCCGGTGACGAGGATGCCGCCGTCAAGATCATTGAGCAGTTCGGTGACCGTAAGTCGAAGCGGCTGACGGTGAGCCACGCGTTCCACTCGCCGCACATGGACGGCATGCTGGAGGCGTTCCGTACAGCGATCGAGAATCTTTCGTACGACAACCCGAAGATTCCGGTCGTCTCGAACCTCACCGGCGCACTGGTCGGCGACGACATGTCGACTCCCGAGTTCTGGGTACGCCATGTCCGCGAGGCCGTCCGCTTCCTCGACGGCGTCCGCGCCCTCGAAGCCGCCGGAGTCACCTCGTACCTCGAACTCGGCCCGGACGGAATCCTCTCCGCCCTCGCCCAGGACTGTGTGACAGGCGATGAGTCCCTCTTCGTTCCCGTCCTCCGGGCCGCCCGCCCGGAGGCCGAGACGCTGATCGAGGCGCTGGCCCGGGCTCATGTCCAAGGTGTGCCGGTGGACTGGGAGGCGTACTTCGCCGGGACCGGCGCGCGGCGCGTGGAGCTGCCGACGTACGCCTTCCAGCACGAGCGGTACTGGCTGGAGCCCGCGGCGGCCGGCACCGGCGATGTGAGCGGGGCGGGGCTGGACCCGGCCGCGCATCCGCTGCTCGGAGCCGCCGTCACCCTGGCCGAATCCGAGAGTGTGCTGTTCACCGGCCGGCTCTCGCTGCGCACCCACCCCTGGCTCGCCGAGCACACCGCGGCCGGAGCCGCTGTGCTGCCCGGCGCGGCCTTCGTCGAACTGGCGGTGCGCGCCGGTGACGAAGCCGACTGCCGGCACCTTGAGAAGCTGGTCCTCGACGCGCCGCTGGCCCTGCCAGCGGAAGGCGCCGTCAGGCTCCAGGTGCTCGTCGGCGGCCCCGACGAAAGCGGTCGGCGTCCCGTCACCGTCTCCTCCCGCCCCGAGGCCGCGCCCGCCGACGCCTCCGCCGACATCCCCTGGATCCGCCACGCCCACGGCGTCCTCGCCCGCACCGGGCCGGCCGCGCGGCCGTTCGGCCCGGCGCAGTGGCCCCCGGCGGGGGCCGAGGCCGTGGACATCGCGAGCCTGTACGCGTACGAGGAGACGGCCGAAGCCGGTACGGCCCCGAGCGGCCCCGAGCGCGGCCCGCTGTTCCGGGCCGTGGAGGCCGTCTGGCGGCACGAGGGCGACCTCTTCGCCGAGGTGCGGCTGCCCGAGGGCGGCCCGGAGGGAACCGGCTTCGGCCTGCACCCCGTACTGCTCGACGCCGCCGCGCATGTGGCCGTCGCCCTGGACGCCGACCGGGACGCGCCCGCTCGTCACAACGATGAGCCGGGCTCCTGGTCGGACGTGACCCTGCACGCGGTGGGCGCCGGAGCCCTCCGGGTGCGGATAAGCGCCGCCGACGACGGGGCATTCGCCCTGGAACTCGCCGACGACCTCGGCGAACCCGTTGCCACCGTGGGCTCCTTGACCCCGCGCCCCTTCGCGTCGGCGACACCCGCCGACGCCCCCGCCGCGCCCCACGAGTCGCTCTTCCAGCTCGACTGGACCCCCTTCCCTATCGCCGAGGCGACGACAGCGTCTCCGGGAGAGGGAGAGTGGGCGGTACTGGGCTCCGCAGGCTTCGGCCCGGCCGCGCGATACGCGGACCTGGCCGCGCTGGGCGAGGCCGTCGACGCGGGCACACCCGTACCCGGCCATGTCCTCGTCCCGCTGACCCCGGACGCCGATGCCGATGCCGATGCCGACCGTGCCGGAACCGCGGGCGCGGCCACGCACCGGGCGCTCGCCCTGGTGCGGAGCTGGCTGGCCGACGACCGGTTCACGGCGTCGAAGCTCGTCGTCATGACCAGGGGCGCGGTCGCCGGGCCCGGCGAGGGCGTCGCCGACCTGCCGCACGCGGCGGTGTGGGGCCTGGTGCGCTCGGCGGAGACCGAGAACCCCGGACGATTCGTCCTCGCGGACCTGCCTCCCGCCCCGGACGGCCAAGAGGTCCAGGACGCGCTGACCGCCGCCCTCACCTCCGACGAACCGGAACTGCTGCTGCGGCCCGGCACCGTACAGGTGCCCAGGCTGAACCGAGCCCGTACGACGGCCGCGGCCGCGACCGCGCCGCTCGACCCCAACGGCACCGTCCTGATCACCGGCGGCTCCGGCACCCTCGCCGGAATCGTCGCCCGCCATCTCGCCACCGTCCACGGAATCCGCCATCTGCTCCTCCTCAGCCGCCGGGGCTCCGACGCCCCCGGTGCCGCCGAACGCACGGCGGAGCTGGCCGGTCTCGGTGCGGAGGTCCAGTGGGCGGCGTGTGACGCGGCCGACCGGGACGCGCTCGCCGCCGTACTGGCCGCCGTGCCGGAAGACCGCCCGCTGACCGCCGTCGTCCACACCGCCGGAGTCCTCGACGACGGCGTCGTCGAGTCCCTCACCCCGGAGCGGCTCTCCGCCGTCCTGCGGCCCAAGGCCGACGCCGCCCTCCACCTCCACGAACTCACCCGCGAACTCCCCCTGTCCGCCTTCGTCCTCTTCTCCGCGATCGCGGGCACACTCGGCAGCGCGGGACAGGGCAACTACGCCGCCGCCAACGTCTTCCTCGACGCACTCGCCCAGCACCGGCACGCCCAGGGACTCCCGGGCACCTCGCTCGCCTGGGGCCTGTGGGCCGACGCGAGCGGAATGACCGGCGGTCTGGACAAGGCCCAGCTGCGGCGCATGGAACAGCACGGCATGGGCGCGCTCACCGCCCTCGAAGGCATGCGCCTCCTCGACGCCGCGCTCGCCGCCGCCGACCGGCCCGTACTCGTCCCGGCCAGGCTGAACCTCCCCGCGCTGCGCACCGGGGGCGGCCCAGGACCGGTCGCCCCGATCTTCCGTGCCCTCCTCGGCGCGGGCGGCCGGCGCACCGCCCGGACCCGTACCGACGGCGGTACGCCGCTGGCCGAGCGGCTGAGCAGGCTCACCGGCCCCGAGCGGGACCGGGCGCTGCTCGATCTCGTACGCACCCAGGTCGCCTCCGTCCTCGGCCACTCGTCCGCCGAACAGATCGAGCCCACCCGCGCCTTCAAGGAACTCGGCTTCGACTCGCTGACCGCCGTCGAACTGCGCAACCGGCTGGGGGCCGCCACCGGCCTGCGGCTGGCCACCACCCTCGTCTTCGACCACCCGTCGCCCACCGCGCTCGTACGGCAGCTGCGCACCGAACTCCTCGGCGAGCCGCAGGACGAGCACGAGACCGACGGGCGGGGAGCGCTCACCGCCGCCGGTACGAGCCTCGCCGACGACCCTGTCGCGATCGTCGCGATGAGCTGCCGCTTCCCCGGAGGAGTCCGTTCCCCCGAGGAGCTGTGGCGGCTCGTGGCGAGCGGGGGCGACGCGATCGCCGGCCTTCCCGGCAACCGGGGATGGGACACGGAAGGCCTGTACGACGCCGACGGCGGCCCGGCCTTCAAGGGCGGCTTCCTGTACGACGCCGACACCTTCGACGCTGACTTCTTCGGGATCTCGCCGCGCGAGGCCCTCGCCATGGACCCTCAGCAGCGTCTTCTCCTCGAAACCTCCTGGGAGGCGATCGAACGGGCGGGCATCGACCCCGTCTCCCTGCGCGGCAGCCGCGCCGGGGTGTTCGTCGGAGCCGCGTACAGCGGTTACGACGCACAGCTGGAGCAGTCCGGCACGGAGGGCGTCCTCGGCCATGTGATGACCGGCAACGCGGGCAGCATCGCCTCCGGCCGGGTCTCCTACGCCTTCGGCCTGGAGGGCCCGGCGGTCACCGTCGACACGGCCTGCTCGTCGTCGCTGGTCGCGCTGCACTGGGCGATCCAGGCACTGCGCAACGGCGAGTGCACGATGGCGCTGGCCGGTGGTGTGACGGTGATGTCCACCCCCAGCACCTTCAGCGAGTTCAGCCAGCAGGGCGGCCTCTCGCCCGACGGCCGTTGCAAGTCCTTCTCGGCGGCTGCCGACGGTACGGGTTGGGGTGAGGGTGTCGGCATGCTGCTGGTGGAGCGGCTGTCGGATGCTCGGCGCAATGGCCATCCGGTCCTCGCGGTGGTCCGTGGTTCGGCGGTCAACCAGGACGGTGCGTCCAATGGTCTGACGGCCCCCAATGGCCCCTCCCAGCAGCGGGTGATTCGTCAGGCGCTGGCGAGTGCCGGTCTGTCCGCCGCTGATGTGGATGCGGTGGAGGCGCACGGCACGGGTACCCGGCTGGGTGACCCGATCGAGGCGCAGGCACTCCTTGCCACCTATGGTCAGGACCGGTCAGAGGACCGTCCGCTGCTGCTCGGCTCGGTGAAGTCCAACATCGGGCACACGCAGGCGGCGGCCGGTGTCGCGGGCGTCATCAAGATGGTGATGGCCATGCGGCACGGCGTGCTGCCGAAGAGCCTGCACATCGACGAGCCCTCGCCGCAGGTGGACTGGTCGGCAGGTGACATCGCCCTTCTGACGGAGGCCGTCGAATGGCCGGTCACCGAACGGCCCTGGCGAGCGGGTGTCTCGTCGTTCGGCATCAGTGGTACGAACGCCCACACCATCATTGAGCAGGCCCCCGAGGCCGACACCGCGCCGATCGCGTCGCCGACGGCCGCCGCGCCGTCCGGCCCCCTGCCGTACCTGCTCTCCGGCAAGAGCGCGGAAGCTCTCCGCGCCCAGGCCGGCCGGCTCCTGCCGGCGGTCCAGGCCGCCGACGGCCCCCGGGGCACCGACCTCGCCCACTCCTTGGCGACGGGACGCGCGGCACTCGAACACCGAGCGGCGATCGTCGCCGCCGACCACAGCGCTCTGACGCGCGCACTCGCCGCGCTCGCGGCGGGGGAGCCCGCGCCGGGTCTCGTCCGGTCCACGGTGACGGGTGGTGGGCTCGCGTTCCTGTTTACGGGGCAGGGGAGTCAGCGGCTGGGGATGGGTCGTGAGCTGTATGAGGCGTATCCGGCCTTCGCTCGGGCTCTGGATGCGGTGTGTGCCCGCTTTGATCTCGATGTGTCGTTGAAGGAAGCACTGTTCGGTGATGAGAGCGGTGCTCTCGATCAGACGGCCGTCACCCAGCCCGCCCTGTTCGCGATTGAGGTGGCCCTTTTCCGGCTCCTGGAGTCGTGGGGCGTGCGTCCCGACTTCCTGTCCGGTCACTCGATCGGTGAGATCGCCGCCGCGCATGTGGCGGGTGTGTTCTCGTTGGAGGACGCCTGTGAACTGGTCGCCGCTCGTGGCCGGTTGATGCAGGCGCTGCCTTCGGGTGGCGTGATGATCGCGGTCCAGGCGTCGGAGGACGAGGTCCTCCCGCTCCTCACGGACCGGGTGAGCATTGCCGCGATCAACGGCCCGCAGTCGGTGGTGATCGCCGGTGACGAGGATGCCGCTGCCAAGATCATTGAGCAGTTCGGTGACCGTAAGTCGAAGCGGCTGACGGTGAGCCATGCGTTCCACTCGCCGCACATGGACGGGATGCTGGAGGCGTTCCGTACAGCGATCGAGAATCTTTCGTATGACAACCCGAAGATTCCGATCGTCTCGAACCTCACCGGCGCCCTCGTCACGGACGACATGTCGACCCCCGACTTCTGGGTACGCCATGTCCGTGAGGCGGTCCGTTTCCTCGACGGCGTCCGTGCCCTCGAAGCGGCCGGGGTCACCTCGTACGTGGAACTCGGCCCGGACGGGATCCTCTCCGCCCTGGCCCAGGAGTGCGCCGAGCGTACGGACGCGGTCTTCATTCCCGTACTCCGCAAGGACCGTCCCGAGGCCGAGACGATCGTCACCGCGCTCGCCAAGGCCCACACCCGGGGCATCGCCGTCGACTGGCAGACGTACTTCGCGGACACCGGCGCACAGCGCGTCGACCTGCCCACGTACGCCTTCCAGGGCAAGCGCTACTGGCCCGAGCCGGCCGCCGGGCCGCACGGGCCGGTGGTGGCCGGGGTGGCGGGCAGTGAGGTGGACGCACGATTCTGGGACGCGGTCGAGCGGGCGGATCTGGCATCGCTCGCCGATGAGCTGGAGTTCGACGGGGACCGGCCGCTCAGTGACGTACTGCCCGCGCTGTCCGCCTGGCGGCGGGACGAGCGGTCGCGGTCGCTGGCGGACGCCCACCGGTACCGCATCGCGTGGCGGCCGTGGTCCGGGGCGGAGCCCGGCACACCCGCGGGCACCTGGCTGGCGGTACTGCCCGTATCGCATGCGGAGGACCCCTGGGCCGGTGCCCTCACCGACCGGATGCGCGAAGGCGGCGCGCGGCTCGTACCGGTGACGGTCGACGCGTCCGACAGCGACCCCGCCGCGCTCGCCGCGCTGCTGCGCGAGCGGCTGCGTGAGGCGTCCGGCGAGGACGCGCCGGTGCTCGCAGGCGTTCTGTCCCTGCTCGCGCTGGACGAGCGACCGCACCCCGAGCACCCCGGTGTTCCCGTCGGCCTCGCGCTCACGGCCGCGCTGGCGGAAGCGACCGAAGGCATCGAAGGCATCGAAGCGCCCCTGTGGTGCGTCACACGGGACGCCGTCGCCGCCGTCGAATCCGACACTCTGAGCGGGGCCGCGCAGGCGCAGGTCTGGGGCCTCGGCCGGACACTCGCCCTGGAGCACCCCGACCGTTGGGGCGGGCTCATCGACGCGCCGCTCACCTGCGACGACCGCGACCTGGACCGGCTCATGACAGCGCTCGCCGGAGCCGGAGCCGGAGCCGGAACCGGAGCCGAGGACCAGATCGCTGTCCGCGCCTCGGGCACCCTCGTACGACGGCTGGAACGCGCCACGGCGCGGGGCGGCCCGGCCAGGGCCGCATGGACCCCGCGCGGCACAGTGCTCATCACCGGCGGCACCGGCGCCCTCGGCCGCCACACGGCGCGCCGGCTCGCCGAGCGCGGTGCCGAGCATCTCGTCCTCGTCAGCCGCCGGGGCGCCGAGGCCCCCGGAGCCGCCGAGATCGAGGCGGAACTGTCCGCGCTCGGCGCGGCCGTCACCCTGGCGGCCTGCGATGTCGCCGACCGGGCCGCGCTCGAAACCCTCGTCGCACGGCTCGCCGCCGACGGCACCCCGGTACGCGCCGTGGTCCACGCCGCCGGTGTCTCCCAGCCTCCCGGCACCGGAACCGACCTCCCCGGCTTCGCCCACGTCGTGGCCGCGAAGACCGCCGGAGCGATCCACCTCGACGCCCTGTTCGACACCCCGGACTCCCTCGACGCGTTCATCCTCTTCTCCTCCATCGCCGGCATCTGGGGCAGCGGCGGCCAGGGCGCGTACGCGGCGGCCAACGCCTTCCTCGACACGCTCGCCGAACACCGCAGGGCCCGCGGCCTCACCGCCACGGCCATCGCCTGGGGCCCGTGGGCCGACGGCGGCATGGCGGCTGAGGGCGACGCGGAGGAGCAGCTGCGCCGCCGAGGACTGCCGCCCATGGACCCGGCGTCCAACCTGCTGGCGCTGGAGCGCGCGGTCACCGGCCCGGACGCGGCCCTGACCGTCGCGGACGTCGACTGGGCCCGCTTCGCCCCCGTGTTCGCCGCCGCCCGGCCCCGGCCGCTCATCGGCGAACTGCCCGAGGTCCGGGAAGCGCTGCGCACCAGCGCCACGGCCGCCGAAGGTACCGCCGGGACCGCCGAAGGCGGCACGCCCGCCGTGCTCCGGCGCATCTCGGAGCTCCCGGCGAACGACCGGGAGGAAGCGCTGCTCGGGCTCGTGCGCGAGCAGGTCGCAGCCGCACTCGGCCACACGTCCGCCGAAGAGGTCGCACCCGACCGGGCCTTCAAGGATCTCGGCTTCGACTCGCTGACCGCCGTCGAACTGCGGAACCGACTGGGCGAGGCGTGCGACCTGAGGCTTCCCACCAGCCTCGTCTTCGACCACCCCAACCCGCGGGCGCTGGCCGGGCATCTGCTGCACACCCTCTTCCCGCAGCGGACCGGCGACCCCGTCGGCCCCGCCGCCGGCACCGATCCGCAGGAGGTGGAGCTGCGCCGGACGCTGGCCACCATCCCCCTGGGCCGGATCCGCCAGGCAGGGCTGCTGGACACTCTTCTGCGGCTCGCCGGACCCGACACCCCCGCCGACGCCACGAGCCCCGCCGTCGAGGGCGACTCCCTCGACGACTCCTCCATCGACTCGATGGATCTCGAAGACCTCCTCGGTCTGGCTCTCGGCGACCTCGACGATCACGATCTCGATCTCGACGGGCTCAGCGGCCCCGACAACGACAACGACAGCAACCGTTCCTGACGCGCCCGAAGTGCGGAGTAAGTGATGACAACCCCCAACGAAAAAGTCGTTGTAGCGCTGCGGGCCTCCCTGAAGGAAGCCGAGCGGCTGCGTCGCCGGAACCAAGAGCTGACCGACGCCGCGCGTGAACCGATCGCGATCGTCGGCATGAGCTGCCGCTTCCCCGGCGGCGTCCGCTCGCCCGAGGAGCTGTGGAGCCTCGTCGAGAACGGCGGCGACGCCATTTCGGGCTTCCCCGTCAACCGCGGCTGGGACATCGAGTCGCTGTACGACCCCGACCCCGACCACGAGGGCACCACCTACGCCCGCGACGGCGGCTTCCTCCACGACGCGGCCGACTTCGACCCCGGCTTCTTCGGGATCTCGCCGCGTGAGGCGCTGGCGATGGACCCGCAGCAGCGTCTTCTCCTCGAAACCTCCTGGGAGGTCTTCGAGCGCGCCGGGATCGATCCCGCCTCCCTGCGCGGCAGCCGGGCGGGAGTCTTCGTCGGCGCGTCCGCCAACGCGTACGGAGCGGGCTCGCACGATCTCCCCGACGGGGTGGAGGGCCACCTCCTCACCGGCACCGCCTCCAGCGTGGTGTCCGGCCGTCTCGCCTACGTCTTCGGTCTTGAGGGCCCGGCAGCCACCATCGACACGGCCTGCTCGTCCTCCTCCGTCGCCCTGCACATGGCAGTACAGGCGCTGCGTCAGGGCGAGTGCTCCCTCGCGCTCGCCGCGGGCGTCACAGTGCTCGCAGGCCCCGACGTCTTCGTCGAGTTCAGCCGTCAGCGCGGGCTGTCCCCCGACGGCCGCTGCCGTTCCTTCGCCGAGTCCGCCGACGGCACCGGCTGGTCCGAGGGCGTCGGCGTCCTGCTGGTGGAGCGGCTCTCCGACGCGCGGCGCAACGGCCACCAGATCCTCGCCGTCGTACGCGGCTCGGCGATCAACCAGGACGGCGCGTCCAACGGGCTCACCGCCCCCAACGGTCCCGCGCAGCAGCGGGTCATCCATCAGGCCCTGGAGAGCGCCCGGCTGACCCCGGCCGACATCGACGCCGTCGAGGCGCACGGCACCGGTACGACGCTCGGCGACCCGATCGAGGCACAGGCGCTCCTTGCCACCTACGGCCAGGACCGGCCCGAGGGCCATCCCCTCTGGCTCGGCTCGCTCAAGTCGAACATCGGCCACACCCAGAACGCCGCCGGTGTCGCGGGCATCATCAAAATGGTCATGGCCATGCGCCACGGGGTGCTTCCGAAGACCCTCCATGTCGACCGGCCGACCTCGCATGTCGACTGGTCGACAGGCGGCGTCTCGCTTCTGACGGAGGCCGTGGCGTGGCCGGAGACCGGCCGCCCGCGCCGCGTCGGCGTCTCCGCCTTCGGCGTCAGCGGCACCAATGTCCACACGATCATCGAGCAGGCCCCGGCGCCTGCCCCGGCCCAGGCCCCGGAGCACGGGACCACCGCCCCGCCGATGGTGCCGTGGCTGCTCTCGGCCAAGGGGCAGGACGCCCTGCGCGACCAGGCGAGCGCACTGTACGCCCACGTCGAGCGGCATCCCGAGGCCCGCCCGGTCGACATCGCCCACTCACTCGCGGCCGGTCGGGCATCCTTCGAAGACCGCGCGGTGGTCGTGGCAGCGGACCGTGAGGCTCTCCTCGCGGGGCTGACCGCACTGGTCGACGGTGGTTCGGCCACTGGTGTGGTCAAGGGCTCTCCGGTGGGCGGGAAGTTGGCGTTCCTGTTTACGGGGCAGGGGAGTCAGCGGCTGGGGATGGGTCGTGAGCTGTACGAGGCGTATCCGGTGTTCGCGGATGCTCTGGACGAGATCTGCGCGCGTCTTGATGTGCCGTTGAAGGAAGCACTGTTCGGTGATGTGAGCGGTGCTCTCGATGAGACGGCGGTGACGCAGCCGGCTCTGTTCGCGGTTGAGGTGGCGCTGTTCCGGCTTCTGGAGTCGTGGGGTGTGCGGCCGGACTTCCTGTCTGGTCATTCGATCGGTGAGATCGCTGCGGCGCATGTGGCGGGTGTGTTCTCGCTGGCCGATGCCTGCACGCTGGTCGCTGCGCGTGGCCGTCTGATGCAGGCACTGCCCACCGGCGGCGTGATGATCGCCGTACAGGCGTCGGAGGACGAGATCCTCCCGCTGCTGACCGACCGCGTCAGCATCGCCGCGATCAATGGGCCGCAGTCTGTGGTGATCGCGGGTGACGAGAGCGCTGCTCTCGCTGTGGTCGAGCAGTTCGCCGACCGCAAGTCCAAGCGGCTGACGGTCAGTCACGCGTTCCACTCGCCGCACATGGACGGCATGCTGGAGGCGTTCCGTACAGTCGCCGAGAACTTTTCGTACGACAACCCGAAGATTCCGATCGTCTCCAACCTCACCGGGACCCTTGTCACGGACGAGATGGGCTCGGCGGACTTCTGGGTACGCCATGTCCGTGAGGCCGTCCGCTTCCTCGACGGCGTCCGTGCCCTCGAAGCGGCCGGGGTCACCTCGTACGTGGAACTCGGCCCGGACGGAATCCTCTCCGCCCTCGCCCAGGAGTGTGCCGAGCGTACGGACGCGGTCTTCATTCCCGTACTCCGCAAGGAGCGCCCCGAGGCCGAGACGGTCACCGCCGCGCTCGCCAAGGCCCACACCCGGGGCATCGCCGTCGACTGGCAGACGTACTTCGCGGGCACCGGCGCACAGCGTGTCGACCTTCCCACGTACGCCTTCCAGCGGCAGCGCTACTGGATCGCACCGGCCACCGGCCCCGGCGACCTGAGCGCCGTAGGACTGGAGGCGGCCGGGCACCCGCTGCTCGGGGCCACGGTGGCGCTCGCCGACTCGGACGGGTTCCTCTTCACCGGCCGTCTCGGCCTCGACACTCACCCCTGGCTGGCCGATCACACGGTCATGGGCTCCGTCCTGCTGCCCGGCACCGCCTTCGTGGAGCTCGCGATCCGGGCCGGTGACCAGGTCGGCTGTGACACCGTGGAGGAACTGGCGCTGGAAGCGCCGCTCGTACTCCCCGAGCGCGGCGCGATACAGGTGCAGATACATGTGGGCACCCCGGACGCGGACGGCAGCGGACGCCGTGCGTTCACGCTCTCTTCCCGCACCCAGGACAGTGCCGCCGACGAACCGTGGACCCGGCACGCCGGCGGTGTCCTCGCCCAGGGCACGGCCCAGCCGGACGCGATGCCCGCCCAGTGGCCCCCGGCGGGCGCGGAGGTCATCCCCACCGACAGCCTGTACCCGGACCTCGTCGAGGTCGGCATGGCCTACGGACCGGTGTTCCGCGGGCTCACCGCCGCATGGCGGCACGGCGACAGCGTCTACGCGGAAGTCGCCCTGCCCGAGGAGAACGCCGCCGCCGCACGCGACTTCGGACTCCACCCCGCCCTGCTCGACGCCGCACTCCACACCCTCGGGCTCGGCGTACTCGGCGGCACCGACGGCGAAGGCCGTCTCCCCTTCGCCTGGAGCGGCGTCACCCTCCACGCGGCCGGTGCCGAGGCACTGCGCGTACGTCTCTCCCCGGCGGGCCCCAGCGGCATACGCCTGGAGATCGCCGACACGACCGGCTCACCCGTCGCCACCGTCGACTCCCTCGTCCTGCGCACCGTGACGGCCGACCAGGTCCGGTCCGCAGGCGCCGAACGCCACGAGTCGGCGTTCCGCACCGAGTGGACGCCGCTGCCGACCGCCCCCGGCACCGAGACGCCCCAGGGCCGCTGGGCGGTCCTCGGCACACTGGACGGCATCACCCCACTGCCCGGCGATGTCGCCTCCTACCCCGATCCGGCCGGTCTCGCGGCCGCCGTCGACGCCGGAGCCGACGTGCCCGACGCCGTCCTCATCGGCTACGCACCGGCCGCCGACATCTCCGCCGAAGCCGTGCACCAAGCCACCCGCCACGCCCTCGAAACAGCGCGGACCTGGCTCGGCGACGAGCCCTTCACCGGCGAGCGCTTCGCCGCCACCCGCCTCGTCGTCCTCACCCGGGGCGCGGTCGCCGCAGCCGACGACGACCCGCTCACCGACCCCGTCAACGCCGCCGTACGAGGACTGCTCGGCTCGGCCCAGTCCGAGCACCCGGACCGGCTGCTGCTGATCGACACCGACGGCCAGGACGCCTCCGTAAACGCCCTGCCCGCAGCCCTGGCCGCCGCCCTCGCCGCCGACGAGCCGCAGCTCGCCCTGCGCGCGGGCTCCGTGCTCGCCCCGCGACTCGCCCGGATCACCGCCGCTCCGCAGGACACCACCCCGTACGCCCCCGACGCCACCGTCCTCATCACCGGCGCCGGCGGCATGCTGGGCGGACTCGTCGCCCGCCGGATCGTCGCCGAACACGGCGTACGGCACCTGCTGCTGATGGGCCGCCGAGGCGGCGACACCCCCGAAGCGGAACAGCTCACCACGGACCTGACCGAAGCGGGCGCGTCCGTCACCTGGGCGGCCTGCGACGCGGCCGACCGGGACGCCCTCGCCGCCGCACTGGCCGCCGTCCCCGCCGAACACCCGCTCGGAGCCGTCATCCACACCGCCGGTGTGCTCGACGACGGAGTGCTCTCCTCCCTCACCCCCGAACGGCTCTCCGCCGTGCTGCGCCCCAAGGTCGACGCGGCCTGGAATCTGCACGAGCTGACCCACGGCCTCGACCTCTCCGCCTTCGTCCTCTTCTCCTCCATCGCCGGTGTCTTCGGCGGCCCCGGACAGGGCAACTACGCCGCCGCCAACATCTTCCTCGACGCCCTCGCCCACCACCGGCACGCCCAGGGACTCGCCGCCACCTCCATGGCCTGGGCACTGTGGGCCGACAGCGCGGGCATGGCGGGCGGACTCGACCAGGCCGACATCACCCGGATGCGGCGGGCCGGGCTGCCCCCCCTCTCCTCGGACGAAGGCCTCACACTCTTCGACCTCGCCCACCGCACCGGCCACGCCGCCCCGGTCCTGATGCGCGCCGACCTCACCGCCCTGCGCACCCAGGCCGCCGCCGGCACGATGTCACCCCTGCTGCGAGGCCTCGTACGAGTGCCCGCCCGCCGAACCGCGCGCGGAACGGCCGGTTCCGCAGGTGAGTCCGGTCTGCGACAGCGCCTCGCCGCGCTCTCCGCCGCCGAACAGGACCGTACCCTCCTCGAACTGGTCCGCCGACAGGTCGCCACGGCACTCGGCTACCCGGGACCTGCCTCCGTCGAGCCCGGCCGCTCCTTCAAGGAACTCGGCTTCGACTCGCTCACCGCCGTCGAACTGCGCAACCTCCTCGGCGACGCCACCGGCCGCCGACTGCCCGCCACCCTCGTCTTCGACTACCCGACCGCCGCCGCGCTCGCCGCCCATCTGCGCGACGAACTCGTCGGCGACCTCACCGCAGCCCTCGACCCGGCGGCCATACCGGGCACGGCCCTCGCACCGACGGGCCGCGCCCGCGCCGAGGACGACGACCCCATCGCGATCATCGCGATGAGCTGCCGCTTCCCCGGCGGCGTCGAATCCCCCGAAGATCTGTGGCAGTTGCTCGCCGACGGCCGCGACGGCATCACCGGCTTCCCCGCCGACCGAGGCTGGGACCTCGACACCCTCTACAGCGACGACCCCGACCGCGAAGGCACCAGCTACGCCCGCGAGGGCGGCTTCCTGCACGAGGCGGCCGAGTTCGACGCCCCCTTCTTCGGGATCTCGCCGCGCGAGGCCCTCGCCATGGACCCGCAGCAGCGCATCCTCCTGGAGACCACCTGGGAGACGTTCGAACGCGCCGGGATCGACCCGACGGCCCTGCGCGGCAGCCGAACCGGCGTCTTCGTCGGCTCCAACGCACAGGACTACCTCCAGCTCTGGCTGAACGACGCCGACGGCCTCGAAGGCCACCTGGGTACGGGCAACGCGGCGAGCGTCGTATCCGGCCGGCTCTCCTACACCTTCGGCCTGGAGGGCCCGGCGGTCACCATCGACACCGCCTGCTCCTCCTCCCTCGTCACCCTGCACCTCGCCGCCCAGGCGCTGCGGCGCGGCGAATGCTCGATGGCGCTCGCAGGCGCGGTGACCATCATGTCCACACCGGGCGCGTTCACCGAGTTCAGCCGCCAGCGCGGCCTCGCCGCCGACGGCCGGATCAAGGCGTTCGCCGCCGCCGCCGACGGCACCGGCTGGTCCGAAGGCGTCGGCATGCTCCTCGTGGAGCGCCTCTCCGACGCGCGGCGCAACGGCCACCCCGTCCTCGCCGTCGTACGCGGCACCGCCGTCAACCAGGACGGCGCGTCCAACGGACTGACCGCCCCCAACGGCCCCTCCCAGCAGCGCGTCATCCGCGAAGCCCTCGCCGACGCGGGTCTCACCGCCCCCGACATCGACGCCGTCGAGGCGCACGGCACCGGTACGACGCTCGGCGACCCGATCGAGGCGCAGGCGCTCCTCGCCACCTACGGCCAGGGGCGGCCCGAGGGCCGTCCGCTGTGGCTGGGCTCGGTGAAGTCGAACATCGGCCACACCCAGGCCGTGGCCGGTGCGGCCGGTGTCATCAAGATGGTCATGGCCATGCGCCACGGGGTGCTTCCGCAGACCCTCCACATCGACGAGCCCACCCCCTTCGTGGACTGGTCCGCCGGTGACATCTCCCTCCTGACCGAGGCGGTGGAGTGGCCGGAGACCGGCCGCCCGCGCCGCGCCGGTGTCTCCTCGTTCGGCTACAGCGGCACCAACGCGCACGCCATCATCGAGCAGGCCCCGGTTCCGGTTCCGGCCCCGGCCCCGCAGAGCGCCGACACTCCGAGCGCTCCCCGCGCCCTGCCGGTGCTGCCGTGGCTCCTCTCAGGCCGCACCCCCGCAGCCCTCCGCGCCCAGGCGGAACGGCTCCGCACCACCGCCACCGACCTCGTGACCGCCTCCGGCACCCCGGGCGCACTCGACCTCGCCCACTCCCTGGCGACGAGCCGCGCCGCCCTGGAACACCGAGCCGTCCTCCTCGGCACCGACGGCCCCACGCTGACCTCCCACCTGGCCGCACTGGCGGCGGGTGAGCCCGTACCGGGTCTGGTGCAGTCCTCGGTGACGGGTGGCGGGCTCGCGTTCCTGTTTACGGGGCAGGGGAGTCAGCGGCTGGGGATGGGGCGTGAGCTGTACGGCGCGTATCCGGTGTTCGCGGACGCGTTGGACGCGGTGTGCGCGCATCTTGATGTGCCGTTGAAGGAAGCACTGTTCGGTGTTGAGAGCGGTGCTCTCGATGAGACGGCGGTGACGCAGCCGGCGTTGTTCGCGATTGAGGTGGCCCTCTTCCGGCTGTTTGAGTCGTGGGGTGTGCGGCCGGACTTCCTGTCGGGTCATTCGATCGGTGAGATCGCTGCGGCACATGTGGCGGGGGTGTTCTCGCTGGAGGACGCCTGCACGCTGGTGGCGGCTCGTGGCCGGTTGATGCAGGCGCTGCCCACGGGTGGTGTGATGATCGCGGTCCAGGCGTCCGAGGAGGAGATCCTTCCGCTCCTCACGGACCGCGTCAGCATCGCCGCGATCAATGGACCGCAGTCGGTGGTGATCGCGGGTGACGAGAGCGCTGCTCTCGCGATCGTGGAGCAGTTCCCGGACCGTAAGTCCAAGCGGCTTACGGTGAGCCACGCGTTCCACTCGCCGCACATGGACGGCATGCTCGACGCCTTCCGCAAGGTCGTCGAGACGCTTTCGTACGACAACCCGACGATTCCGGTCGTCTCGAATCTGACCGGTGCCCTTGTCACGGATGAGATGGGTTCGGCGGACTTCTGGGTGCGCCATGTTCGCGAGGCGGTCCGTTTCCTCGATGGCGTTCGTGCCCTCGAAGCGGCCGGGGTCACTTCGTACCTCGAACTCGGCCCGGACGGGATTCTCTCCGCCCTGGCCCAGGACTGCGTCGAGCACGCTGAGGCCGTTGCCTTCCTGCCGGTTCTGCGTAAGGGGCGTCCTGAGGCGGAGACGGTCGTCACCGCTCTGGCTCAGGCGCATGTGCGCGGGGTGGCCGTGGACTGGGCCGCGTTCTTCGCCGGAAGCGGGGCGCAGCGTGTCGATCTGCCGACGTACGCCTTCCAGCGGCAGCGCTACTGGCCGCAGACCGTCTTGTCGACGGTCGGTCCGGTCGCCGGTGGGCTCGTCGGCGGCGAGGACGCTCGGTTCTGGGATGCGGTGGAGCGTGAGGATCTCTCGTCTCTGGTCGCTGAGCTGGGTGTGGGTGAGGAGTCGCTCGGGGAGCTGGTGCCTGCTCTGTCTGCGTGGCGTCGGGATCGGCGTGTGCAGTCGGAGGTGGATGCCTGGCGTTATCGGGTGTCGTGGAAGCCGCTGGGTGAGGTTTCTGGTGTGGGGTTGTCGGGTGTGTGGCTGGTGTTGGTGCCGGCTGGTGTCGATGACTCGGCTGT
>NZ_BMWG01000043.1 GCF_014651115.1 Streptomyces inusitatus
CGAGTCGGGTGGTATGGCGGGTGAGCTGGGCGCGGGTGATGTGTCGCGGCTCGGCCGGGGTGGCGTTACGGCGTTGTCGGCGGAGGAGGGTGTGGCGTTGTTCGACGCCGCGTCCGCCACTGACCAGGCGCTGTTCGTACCGGTGAAGCTCGACCTCGCCGCACTGCGTACCGGCGGGCTGGTTCCGCCGCTGCTCAGCGGACTCGTCCGGGCCCCCGCCCGCCGTGCGGCCCGAGGCGGCTCGGCCCCGGCGGGCAAGCTCGCCCGGCAGCTTGCCGCGCTGACGGCGGACGAGCGGCCTGTGGCCGTGCTGGAGCTGGTCCGCAACCAGGTCGCGGCCGTGCTCGGCTTCGCCGGGCCCGAGGCCGTCGACCCGGCGCGCTCGTTCAGCGAGGTCGGCTTCGACTCGCTGACAGCCGTCGAGCTGCGCAACCGGCTCGGCGCGGCCACCGGCGTACGGCTGCCCGCCACGCTCGTCTTCGACTACCCGAACCCCGCGCTCCTGGCCGACTACCTCTGCGGCGAACTCCTCGGCGGGGCGGAAGCGGCGGCCACCGTGGTCGCCAGCTCCGCCCGTGACGACGAGCCGATCGCGATCGTGGCGATGGCCTGCCGCTTCCCCGGCGACATCAGGTCCCCCGAAGATCTGTGGGGAGCCGTCCTGGCGGGCCGGGACGCCATCTCGGACATGCCGGACGACCGGGGCTGGGACGTCGAGGCCCTCTTCGACCCCGACCCCGACCGGCCCGGCACCAGCTACAGCAGGGCCGGCGGATTCCTGCACGACGCCCACCACTTTGACCCGACCTTCTTCGGGATCTCCCCGCGAGAGGCCCTCGCCACCGACCCTCAGCAGCGCCTCCTCCTCGAAACCTCCTGGGAGGCCTTCGAGCGCGCGGGCATCGACCCCGCGTCCCTGCGCGGCAGCCGCACCGGCGTTTTCGCCGGTGTCATGTACAACGACTACGGCACTCTGCTGCACCGCGCCCCCGAGGGCCTCGAAGGCTATATGGGCACCTCCAGCTCGGGCAGCGTCGCCTCCGGCCGGGTCTCGTACTCCTTCGGTCTCGAAGGCCCGGCGGTCACCGTCGACACCGCCTGCTCCTCCTCCCTCGTCACCCTGCACCTCGCCGCCCAGGCGCTGCGCGGCGGCGAGTGCGATCTCGCCCTGGCCGGAGGTGTGACCGTGATGGCCACGCCCGGCACCTTCGTCGCCTTCAGCCGTCAGCGCGGCCTCGCGGGCGACGGCCGCTGCAAGCCCTTCGCCGCCGCCGCCGACGGCACCGCCTGGGGCGAGGGCGTCGGCATGCTGCTCGTCGAGCGGCTCTCCGACGCCCGCAGGAACGGCCATCCGGTGCTGGCGATCGTCCGTGGTTCGGCGATCAACCAGGACGGTGCTTCGAATGGTCTGACGGCTCCTAATGGTCCGTCTCAGCAGCGGGTGATCCGGCAGGCGCTGGCGAACGCTGGTCTGTCCGCCGCTGAGGTGGATGTGGTGGAGGCGCACGGTACGGGTACCTCGCTGGGTGACCCGATCGAGGCGCAGGCCCTCCTCGCGACGTACGGTCAGGAGCACACCGAGGACTCCCCGCTGTGGCTGGGCTCGATCAAGTCCAACTTCGGTCATACGCAGGCTGCCGCCGGTGTCGCGGGGATCATCAAGATGGTGGAGGCGATGCGTCACGGGGTGCTGCCGCAGACTCTGCATGTCGACGAGCCGACTCCGCATGTCGACTGGTCGGCGGGAGCCGTCTCGCTGCTTGAGTCGGTCACCCCCTGGCCGGAGACCGGCCGCCCGCGCCGCGCCGCCATCTCGTCGTTCGGTATCTCCGGGACCAACGCGCACACGATCATCGAGCAGGCTCCGGAGCGGTCCGATTCGCGTCCGGTTTCGGCTCCCGCTCCGGTTCCGGTTCCGGATCCCGCTGTGCTGCCGTACGTGCTCTCCGCGAAGACTGCGGACGCGCTGCGCGGCCAGGCCGCCCGGCTGAGGTCCCATCTGTCGGGCGCTCCCGAGGCGCGTGCCGATGATGTGGCGTACTCGCTCGCGACCCGGCGGGCTGCCTTCGACCACCGCGCGGTGGTCGTGGCGGGCGGCCGGGACGAGCTGCTGAACGGTCTGACGGCGCTGGCCGACGGCGACGCCCGGGCCAACCTCGTACAGGGCACGGTGAACTCCGGGAAGCTGGCGTTCCTGTTTACGGGGCAGG
Source organism: Streptomyces inusitatus (assembly GCF_014651115.1). Classification (GTDB taxonomy): domain Bacteria; phylum Actinomycetota; class Actinomycetes; order Streptomycetales; family Streptomycetaceae; genus Streptomyces; species Streptomyces amakusaensis. The sequence continues at coordinate 2,211 of NZ_BMWG01000043.1, forward strand.
GGAGTCAGCGGCTGGGGATGGGCCGTGGGCTGTATGAGGCGTATCCGGCCTTCGCTCGGGCTCTGGACGAGATCTGCGCCCAACTTGATGTGCCGTTGAAGGAAGCACTGTTCGGCGATGAGAGCGGTGCTCTCGATCAGACGGCGGTGACTCAGCCCGCGCTGTTCGCGATTGAGGTGGCGCTGTTCCGGCTTCTGGAGTCGTGGGGCGTACGGCCGGACTTCCTGTCGGGTCATTCGATCGGTGAGATCGCTGCCGCTCATGTGGCGGGGGTGTTCTCGCTGGAGGACGCCTGCACGCTGGTGGCGGCTCGTGGCCGTCTGATGCAGGCACTGCCCACCGGCGGCGTGATGATCGCCGTACAGGCGTCGGAGGACGAGATCCTCCCGCTGCTCACCGACCGGGTGAGCATCGCCGCGATCAACGGTCCTCGGTCCGTCGTGATCGCGGGTGACGAGAGCGCCGCTCTCGCGATCGTGGAGCAGTTCCCGGACCGTAAGTCGAAGCGGCTGACGGTGAGCCACGCGTTCCACTCGCCGCACATGGACGGCATGCTGGAGGCGTTCCGTACAGCGATCGAGAATCTTTCGTACGACAACCCGAAGATTCCGATCGTCTCCAACCTCACCGGCACCCTCGTCACGGACGAGCTGGGCTCGGCGGACTTCTGGGTACGCCATGTCCGCGAGGCGGTCCGCTTCCTCGACGGCGTCCGCGCTCTGGAGGCCGCCGGAGTCACCTCGTACGTGGAACTCGGCCCGGACGGGACCCTGTCCGCCCTCGCCCAGGGCTGTGTCGAAGGCGGAGACGCCGTCTTCGCTCCCGTACTCCGCAAGAACCGTCCCGAGACGGAGACCGTCACCACCGCCCTGGCCAGGGCGCACGCCCACGGCGTGGCCGTCGACTGGGCGGCGTACTTCGCGGGCACCGGCGCACAGCGCGTCGACCTGCCCACGTACGCCTTCCAGCACGAGCGGTACTGGATCGATGTGCCCGTGGCCCCGGTCGGCGATGTGTCGTCCGCGGGGCTCGGTGCGGCCGGGCACCCGCTGTTGGGGGCGGATGTCGAACTGCCGGACTCGGAGGGGGCTCTGTTCGCCGGTCGGCTCTCGCTGGCCACTCACCCCTGGCTCGCGGATCACGCGGTCGCGGGTGCGGTCCTGCTGCCCGGAACCGCCTTCGTGGAGCTGGCGCTGCACGCCGGAAGGCGGGTCGGCAGCACCCTGCTGGACGAGCTGACGCTCGAAGCGCCGATGGTGCTGCCGGAGAGGGGCGCGCTTCAGCTGCGGCTCTCCGTGGCCGCGCCCGACGAGTCGGGACTCCGCGCCCTCCAGGTGCACTCGCGCCCCGAGGCGGGGAGCGACGAGGTCGAGGGCGAGCCGGGACGGGACACGCCGTGGACGCGGCACGCGAGCGGAGTGCTCGGCACGGCGGAGACGCCGGCCGCCGCGGCGCTGGAGAGCTGGCCGCCCGCCGACGCCGAGCCGCTCGACGCGGACGGTCTGTACGACCGGTTCGCCGATGCCGGGTTCGCCTACGGTCCCGCGTTCCGCAATCTGCGCGCGGCCTGGCGGCGCGGCGACGAGCTGTTCGCCGAACTGCTGCTGCCCGAAGGCCCGCGCGCCGAGGCCGCCGCCTTCGGCGTGCACCCGGCACTGCTGGACGCCGGTCTCCACGGCATCGCGCTCGGCTCCCTCCTCACCGGCGAAGGCGACGGCGAAGCGGCCGGCGAAGCCGCCCCGATCCGGCTGCCGTTCGCCTTCAGCGGCGTCACCCTGCACTCCGTCGGCGCGGGCTCGCTGCGCGTACGACTGGCCCCCGCCGGGCCGGGCGCGGTGTCCCTCGCCGCCTTCGACGAGCAGGGCGCGCCGGTGGTGTCGGTCGAATCGCTGCTGCTGAGGGCGCTCGACCCGGCGCGGCTGCGATCGGAGCGGCCGGTGTTCCACGAGTCGCTCTTCCGGCTCGAATGGCCCGCGCTGACCGTCGGCGCTCCTGCCGAGACGGGCCGCTGGGCCGTCGTCGGGGCCGATGTGCTCGGCATGGAGGCCATCCTGCGGTCGGCGGGTGTCACCGCCGACGTGTACGCGGATCTCGACGCGCTCGGCGGAGTGGTGGCGGCGGGCAAGCCGCTGCCCGACACCGTGCTCGTCTCGTACGCGTCGACCGGTCAGGACGGCCGGGACGGTCGGGACAGCGGTACGGCGGCGACCACCACCGCCGAGGCCGCCCGCCGGGCGACCCGTGACGCGCTGGAACTTGTACAGAACTGGCTGGCCGACGAGGCCCTCACCGGCGCCCGGCTCACGGTCGTCACCCGGGGCGCGGTCGAGGCCCGGCCGGGCGAGGGCGTACCGGACCTGGCACACGCCCCGGTGTGGGGCCTGCTGCGGTCCGCGCAGTCGGAGAACCCCGGCCGGCTGGCGCTGCTCGACCTCGATGCGAGTCACGACGGCCACGACGGCGACAACGGTGACAGCGACAGCGAGGAGCGGGTCGCCGCGCTGCTGATCGCGGCCGTGGCCAGTGGCGAGCCGCAGCTCGCCCTCCGCGGCGGAGTCGCGCACATGGCCAGGCTGGCCCGGGTGCCGGTGGTTCCGGCGGTGGCGGGCGAGGAACGGGGCCGCGTCGAGGGGCCCGCCTTCGACCCGGAGGGAACCGTGCTCGTCACCGGCGGCACCGGGGCGCTCGGCGGTCTGCTGGCCCGGCATCTGGTGGCCGAGCGGGGTGTGCGGCATCTGCTGCTCACCAGCCGGCGCGGGGCGGCGGCGGACGGTGTCGCCGAACTCGTCGCCGAACTCGCCGAACTGGGCGCGGAGACGACGGTCGCCGCGTGCGACGCGGCCGACCGGGAGGCGCTGGCCGCGCTGCTGGCGGCCGTACCGCGCGAGCATCCGCTCACCGCCGTCGTCCACGCGGCGGGCCGGGTCGACGACGGGATGCTGCCGTCGCTGACACCGGAGCGGCTCGACACGGTGATGCGGCCCAAGGCCGAGGCCGCGCTGCATCTGCACGAGCTGACCCAGGGGCTCGATCTGGCCGCGTTCGTCCTGTTCTCCTCGGCGGCGGGCACGCTCGGCAACCCGGGGCAGGCCAACTACGCGGCGGCCAACGCCGCTCTGGACGCCCTGGCCCAGCAGCGGCGGGCGGCGGGACTGCCCGCCGTGTCGCTGGCGTGGGGGCTGTGGGCCCAGGCGAGCGCGATGACCGGGGAACTCTCCGACGCCGACATCCAGCGGATGGCGCGCGCCGGACTGGCCCCGCTCTCCGCCGCCGAGGGGCTGGCGCTCTTCGACACGGCGTGCGCGCTCGCCGCGCCGGGCTCCGCCGACGGCCCGGACGGCCCGGGCAGCGGGGACGCCGGGGACGGGGTCTATGTCGCCATGCGGCTCGACACCGCTCCGCTGCGCGCCCAGGCGGAAGCCGGAGCGCTGCCCGCGGTCTTCCGGGGGCTGGTGCGCGGTGTGCCGCGCAGGGCGGCGGAGCACCGGGCCGCCGACCCGGCGGCGTCCGCCGCCGCGCGCCGTCTCGCGGGGCTCGCCGGGCTGCCGGAGGACGAGCAGGAGCGGCTGCTGCTCGATGTGGTGCGCGCTCAGGTCGCCGCGGTGCTCGCCTACCCGTCGCCGGACGCGGTGGGGGAGTCCCAGGAGTTCCTGGAACTCGGCCTGGACTCGCTGACAGCCGTCGAGCTGCGGAATCAGCTCAACGCGGCGACCGGTCTGCGGCTGCCCGCCACCCTGCTCTTCGACCACCCGACGCCCGCGCTGGCCGCCCGCCGGATCCGTGCCGAACTGCTCGGATCCACCGGCGGCACGGCCGGAGCGGCCGGAGCGGCCGGAGCGGCCGGGCAGTCGGGCGATACGGCGGACGGTGACGGCGGCGGTACGGAGGCGTCCGGGGGAGTCTTCGGGGCGATGCTCCAGGAGGCGGGCGCGCAGGGCGCTTCCGGTCAGTTCATGGAGCTGCTGATGGGGGCCTCGCGCTTCCGGCCGTCGTTCGCCTCGGCGGCCGAGCTGCGCAAGGCGCCCAGCCTGGTGCGGCTGTCGCGCGGAGAGACCGGTCCCGGGCTGGTCTGCTTCTCCTCCATTCTGTCGATCTCGGGCCCGCACCAGTACGCGCGTTTCGCCTCCGCCTTCCGGGGGCGGCGGGACGTCCGGGCACTGGCCGCCCCCGGGTTCCTCCGCGGCGAGCAGCTGCCCTCGACCGCCGAAGCGGTGATCGAGGCCCAGGCCCAGGCGGTGCTGCGGTACGCGGACGGCGCTCCGTTCGTGCTGCTCGGGCACTCGTCGGGCGGCATGCTCGCCCACGCGGTGGCCGGGAGGCTGGAGAGCGAGGGGGTGTTCCCCGAGGCCGTGGTGATGATCGACATCTACTCGCACGACGATGACGCGATCATCGGCATCCAGCCCGGTCTCTCCGAGGGGATGGACGACCGCCAGGACAGCTATGTGCCGGTCGACGACTCCCGGCTGCTGGCGATGGGCGCGTACTTCCGGCTCTTCGGCGGCTGGAAGCCCACGGCGGTGAAGACGCCGACCCTGCTGGTCCGGGCCGGTGAGCGGTTCTTCGACTGGTCGCGGGGGACGGACGGCGACTGGCGTTCGTACTGGGAGCTGGAGCACACCGCGGTGGATGTGCCGGGCAATCACTTCACCATGATGGAGGAGCACGCCCCGACGACGGCGCGCGCGGTGACGGACTGGCTCGACGCCGGGCGCTGACGAGCGGCGGGCCCGGCCCCACCACTGAGGTGGGGCCGGGCCCGTGCCGGCGGAGCCGTACCGCCGTCGCGCACCGCCTCGTGCACGGGCGGATCCGTCAGCGGGTGCGCCGCTCGCGCTCCCGGGCCCGCTTCTTCGGCAGACCCACGGTGACGACCTCGAAACTGTCCTTGGTGAGGTCGAGACGGTGGAAGAGATTGTCGGGCCCGGTCACACAGACGGTGCCCACCCCGAGTTCCTTGAGTGTGCGGACCACGCTCGGCCAGTGGATCGGCCGGTCGAAGGTGTCCAGCATCATCATGCGCATCCCGGCGGCGTCCCGGACGACGGTGCCGTCCTGGTCGGTGACCACCGGAAGGGCGGGGTCCGCCAGGGTGTACGAGGCGAACACCTCCTCCTCGGCCTTGCGGCGCAGCGCGGCGAACGCGGCCGCGTGGACGGGAGGCCGCATCGAGTACATGGAGTAGCCGCCCGCCGCGCTGATGCTCGCCTTGAGTCCGTCGAGTTCCCCCTCCCGCACGGAGAGCATGTGGAATCCGGCGTCGAGCCGGCCGGAGATGTCGTACCAGACGCCCCGGTCGTCGAATCCGGCGAGGATCTCGTCCAGCCTCTCCTGCGGGGTGCGGACGAAGGAGTGGGTGACGACGTCCTGGTACGCCTCGGTGAAGTACTCCTCCTCGCAGCGGGCCAGTTCGGCCGTGAGCCGTACGACGTCCGCGAAGGGGAGGGAGCCGACGAACGCGGCGGCCGCCTTCTGGCCGAAGCTCGGTCCGGTGCAGACGGTGGGGGAGACGCCGAGGGTGTCGAGCGCCCGGTCCGCCATCGCCATGGAGTTCACCAGGAAGGCGATCTGCGAATGGACCGAGTAGTCGTCCTCGGCCGTCCTGAACCGGTCGAAAACCGAATGACCGAGCGCCTCGTCGGCTTCCGCGAGGCGCTTCCGTGCATAAGGGTCGAGCAAGAGGAACTTCCCCACCTCCGAGAACGCGGAGGGGCCCATTCCCGGGAAAACGATAGCGGTCCCGGTGCGCGTGGCCGCGGAACCGGCGGAAGTGGCTGATCCGGGAGAATCGGGCGCGGGAATCTGCTCGGAATTGGTCATGATCCGTGAATACCTTTGCTTCCGGGATTGCTCCGGCAGCCGCCTGCCGGTGTCGCTGACGAGAAAGGGCCCTGCATTCGGCCGCGTCGCGGGTGCGCACGCGGTCGGACACAAGGCCGGAAAAGGAGATTTTGATCGTGCGGGGGTGCGGTGACGGCGGCCGTCGCGCGCCCTCGTGGAGTGGTGTGTCCGACACTTGTCGAAGATTGGTGGAAGAGGGAACGAAAGTGGTTCTGATCCTGTCTAGCACGTGGGAAGGCGGGTGATCCCGAAGGGCATGAAAATCAGGGGGCGGCGATCTGTCCAATAGGGGTGATTAGGGGTTTTCGGAGAATGATTCATACGGCACTGGTCTTCCGTTGAAAACTATTACGGAGAACTGGTGTTGCGATTTTGTCGAACATTCCCATAACATCGACGCGTGATCGCGCCGAATTATTATTCGCAAGAAAATGAAGCGTCGGCGGGTCGTGCGCCCGGGGTCTTTCCGGTTGATCCGGGAACGCTGCGATGGATGGTGATCGGAGCCACCGGCATGCTCGGCGGTGAGGTGTCCGCCCAGCTCGCCGCCCACGGGGCCGACATCGTACGGACCGGCAGGGCCGATCTCGACCTCACCGATCCGCGGGCGGTGGCCTCGGCCGTCGCCGACGGCGGCCCCGACGTGGTCGTCAACTGCGCCGCCTGGACGGCGGTCGACCTCGCCGAGAGCGAGGAGGAGGCCGCCCACCGGGTCAACGGTGACGGCCCGCGCCATCTCGCCCGCGCCTGCGCCGCGACCGGCGGCAGGCTCCTCCATGTCTCCACCGACTATGTCTTCGGCGGCACGCCGGCCGACTCCGGCCGCCCCTACGCCGAGGACGCGGAACCCGGCCCGCGCACCGCGTACGGGCGCACCAAGCTCGCGGGCGAGCGCGCCGTGCTCTCCGCGCTGCCGGAAACCGCCGCCGTGGTGCGCACCGCCTGGCTGTACGGGCGCGGTGAGGGCGGCTTCGTCCACACCATGGCGCGGCTCGCCCGGGAGCCGGGCCGCACGGTGGAGGTGGTCGACGACCAGTACGGACAGCCCAGCTGGGCACCCGATGTCGCCGGGCGGCTCATCGCGCTCGGCACCCTGCCGCCGGAGCGCGCCCACGGCGTCTTCCACGCCACCGGCGGCGGCCGGACCACCTGGCACGCGCTGGCCCGTGAGGTGTTCCGGCTGACCGGGCAGGACCCGGACCGGGTGCGGGCCATCGGCAGTTCCGCGCTGCGGCGGGCCGCGGTCCGCCCGGCGTGGAGCGTCCTCGGCCACGAGCGGTGGGCCGCCGCCGGGCTCCCCGCGCCGCGCCACTGGCGCGAGGCCCTCACCGAGGCCCTCGCCGGGCCCTCTCCGTCGACCCCGCTCGCCCCGTCCACTCCGTCCACCGCTCACTCCGCTCAACCGAAAGGCTGCTGAAGGGTGAAATCCCTGTCGATCGAGGGCGCCTGGCTGTACGAGCCCATCCTCCACACCGACGACCGCGGCTCATTCCTGGAGGTGTTCCAGCGCGACGCCTTCCAGCTCGCCACCGGCCGCCGTCTTGAACTCGCCCAGGTCAACTGCTCCGTCTCCCGCCTGGGCGTCATCCGGGGCGTCCACTTCGCCGATCTGCCGCCCGGCCAGGCCAAGTACGTCACCTGCCTCCAGGGGGCGGTGCGCGACGTGATAGTCGACCTGCGCCCCGGCTCCCCCACCTACCGCACCTGGGAAGCGGTTGAACTGGACGATGTGTCCCGGCGGGCGGTCTTCCTCTCCGAGGGGCTCGGTCACGCCTTCCAGGCCGTCACCGACGAAGCGACTGTCATGTATCTGACCACCGCAAGCTATCGGCCGGCCCATGAGCACGGCATCGACCCGCTCGACCCCGAACTGGCCATCGCATGGCTCCCGGACGCCGAACCCGTGCTCTCCGGCAAGGACACCTCGGCCCCCAGCCTGGCCGAGGCCGAGGCCATGGGCCTGCTGCCCGCGTACGAGGACTGTCTGAGACATCTCTCCTCGCTCGCCAACCCGTTCAGCGAGGAGACCCGGTGAAGGCACTCGTCCTGGCGGGGGGATCCGGCACCCGCCTGCGCCCCCTGACCCACACCTCGGCCAAACAACTGGTCCCGGTGGCCAACAAGCCCATCCTCTTCTACGTACTCGAAGGGATCGCCGAAGCGGGCGTCACCGACGTCGGCATCGTCGTGGGCGACACCGCCGAGGAGATCAGGGCCGCCGTCGGCGACGGCTCCCGCTTCGGCATCAGCGTCACCTACATACCGCAGCACCAGCCGCTCGGCCTGGCCCACGCGGTCCGCACCGCCCGCGCCTGGCTCGGCGAGGACGACTTCGTGATGTACCTCGGCGACAACTTCCTCCTCGGCGGGATCAGCGCGCAGCTGGAGGAGTTCCGCGTCCGCAGACCCGCCGCGCAGATCATGCTCACCAGAGTGCCCAACCCGTCGGCGTTCGGCGTCGCCACCCTCGACGACACCGGCCGGGTGCGCGTGCTGGAGGAGAAGCCGGAGTTCCCCAAGAGCGATCTGGCCCTGGTCGGCGTCTACTTCTTCACCCCCGTCGTCCACGCGGCCGTCGACGCCATCCAGCCCTCCGCGCGCGGCGAACTGGAGATCACCGACGCCATCCAGTGGCTGCTCGACCAGAATCTCCCCGTCACCTCCTCCACCGTCGACGGCTACTGGAAGGACACCGGCAACGCCACCGACATGCTGGAGGTCAACCGCTCGGTCCTGGAGAGCCTCGCCCCACGCTGCGCGGGCGCCGTCGACGACGAGAGCGAACTCGTCGGCCGGGTCGTGATCGAGGAGGGCGCCGTCATCGTCCGCTCCCGGATCGTGGGCCCCGCCGTCGTCGGCCGGGGCACCCGCGTCGAGGGCTCCTACATCGGCCCCTTCACCTCCGTCGGCGAGGACTGCACGATCGCCGACAGCGAGATCGAGTACTCCATCGTGCTGGCCGGCACCGCCATCGACGGCGTACGCCGCATCGAGGCGTCCATGATCGGCCGTCAGGTGCAGGTCACCCCCGCCCCCCGCTCCCCCCAGGCCCACCGACTGATTCTCGGCGACCACAGCAAGGTGCAGATCCGATCGTGAACATCCTCATCACGGGAGCGGCCGGGTTCATCGGCTCCCACCTCGTGCGCACCGTCCTCGGCCCGGACAGACCCCTGGGCGACGACGTCCGCGTCACCGTCCTGGACAAGCTCACCTACGCGGGCGACCGCGCCGCCCTCGCACCCGTCGAGAACGAACCCGGATTCTCCTTCGTCCACGGCGACATCACCGACGCGCCCCTCGTGAACCGGCTGATGGCGACCCACGACGCCGTCGTCCACCTAGCCGCCGAATCGCACGTCGACCGCTCCATCGAAGGCGCGGACCCCTTCGTGCACACCAATGTGGTCGGCACCCACACCCTGCTGGAGGCCGCGCTGCGCCACGGCACCGGCCCCTTCGTGCATGTGTCGACCGACGAGGTGTACGGCTCGGTCCCCACCGGCTCCTCCGTGGAGACCGACCGGCTCGACCCCAGCTCGCCCTACTCGGCGTCCAAAGCCGCCAGCGACCTCCTCGCCCTCGCCCACCACCGCACCCACGGCCTCGATGTGCGCGTGACCCGCTGCTCCAACAACTACGGCCCCCACCAGCACCCGGAGAAGGTGATACCGCTCTTCGTGACCCGGCTGCTGGCCGGCGGGACCGTACCGCTCTACGGCGACGGGGACAACGTCCGCGACTGGCTCCACGTCGACGACCACTGCCGGGGCCTGCTGGCCGTCCTCACCGGCGGCCGGGCGGGCGAGACGTACAACATCGGCGGCGGCACCGAACTGACCAACAAGGAGCTGACCGGGCTGCTGCTGGAGGCCTGCGGGGCCGGCTGGGACCGGGTCGAGCACGTCACCGACCGCAAGGGGCACGACCGCCGTTACTCCGTCGACTGGACGAAGATCCACGACGAACTCGGCTACTCGCCCGCGCGCGACTTCGCCGAGGGGCTCGCCGAGACCGTCGAGTGGTACCGGACCAACCGGCCGTCGGCAGCGGCAGCGACGGCTGCTGCGACGGCGGCGGCGACCGGACCGGGGCGGTCGTGCGTATGACCTGTGAGTGCACCCCGCGCTCCGCCGGGGAGATCGCCCCCGACGACATCGGACTGATCCAGGTCCGGCAGCCGTCGGTACGCAGCAGCTACCGCATGATCTGCCTCCCGAGCAGACGGAACTCGGCCTCCGACTACCTCGCCATGTCGGATCTGCTGCTGCCGACCGTGGAACTGCTCGTCGTCCGCTATCCGGAGCCCGCCGACGACGAGCATCCGCCCGCGGACGCCGCCGAACTCGTCGACAAGATCTTCCGGGCGGTGGAGGGCTGGTCGGACCTTCCCCTCGCCCTCTTCGGCCACGGCTTCGGCGCGGACCTCGCCCATGGACTCGCCCAGCGGCTGGAACGCGAGACCGACGCCGGACCGCTGACCCTCTTCGTCTCCGGCCGCACCGGCCCCTGCCACCGGGGCCCCCTCGGCCCGCCCGCCCTCGGCTGCCGCGTCGTCGCCATCGCGGGCCGCCACGACCCGTGCGCCCCGCTGCCCGGTGTACGCGACTGGCGGCGCGCCACCTCCGGCCGGTTCGACCTGGAAGTCCTCCCCGGTGGCCGCGACTACCTCTGCTCCCACCGCCGCGAGGTCGTCAACCTCGTGCACGACCAGCTGATCTCACTGCGCGGCACCGACCCCGACCCCGACCGGCCCCGACAGGCCCCGGACCCCGGCCGGCCCCGACAGCTCCCGGACCCCGGCCGGCCCCGGCCGGCCCCGACCGACCTCCGCCGGACCGGCCCGCCGCCGAAGCGGGGGGCCTAGGGGCAGAGCAGGGGTGTCAGCCCCTTCGCCCCACTGCCTAGCGTGCCCTGTGGAGACCCGTGCCCACGGACGGGACCGACCGAATCCCCCCACCTTGTGAAGCTCGCGAATCCCGCGATCCACCACTGAACGGGCCCGGACACGCCGCCCGCACCGCACGGCGCGGCCCCACCGGCTCCGGCCACGTTCGGCCCAGAGGAAGGACAGAGTGCGACCGATGACCGCGAAGATCTTTGCAGCCGACTCGGTACGGCCCGTCGACGAATTCGAGAAGGACGCCCTCCGTATCGCCGAAGTGCTCCGCGAACGAGGCGTCAACCCCGGCGACCGAGTCATGCTCAAAGCGGGCAACTCGGCGGCGTACGTCTGCGTCCTGTACGCCCTGATGCACGCCGGGGCCTCCGTCGTCCTCGTCGACCAGCAGGAGACCACGGAGGAGACCCGCCGCATCGCGCTGCGCACCGGCGTCAAAGCCACCTTCGTCGACGACGAGACCCCCATCGACACAGCGGCCGACCCCACCCATCTGTACGAACTGATGGTCGCCGCCGCCGGACGCCCGGCCCCGGAGGGCGACCTGTCCTTCGACGTCTGGGGCGAGCTGCCCGACGGCCTCATCATGTGGACATCGGGCTCCACCGGATCGCCCAAGGGCGTGGTGAAGTCCGGCGCCAAATTCCTGCGCAATCTGCGCCGCAACGCCGACCAGGTCGGCCACCGGCCCGACGACGTCCTGATGCCGCTGCTCCCCTTCGCCCACCAGTACGGCCTGTCGATGGTGCTCATCGCCTGGCTCACCCGCTGCTCCCTGGTGATCGCCCCCTACCGGCGGCTCGACCGGGCACTGCGGATGGCCCGCGACTGCGGGGCCACCGTCCTGGACGCCACCCCCTCCAGCTATCGCAGTATCCTCAGCCTGGCGAGCAGGAAGCCCGCTCTGCGCGCCCATCTCACCGGCGTCCGGATGTTCTGCGTCGGCGCGGCGCCGCTGGACGGACCGCTGGTGGAGAGCTACGTTCAGGAGTTCGGCCTGCCGCTGCTGGACAGCTACGGCTCCACCGAGCTGGGCAATGTCGCCTTCGCCACCCTGGAGAACCCCGTCTCCTGCGGCCGCGCCATGGAAGGCATCCGGATCCGGGTCGTCGACGAGGACGGCCACGAGCTGCCCGCCGGAGTGACCGGCGAGATCGAGGTCGACACCCCCGACCAGCTTGAGGGCCAGATGGCCGAGGACGGCTCCGTCGTGCCCACCCCCGGCGGGCCGCAGCTCACCGGCGACCTGGGCCATCTCGACGAGGGGGGCAACCTCCATGTCCTGGGGCGGAAGTTCGCCGTCCACCGCATGGGCTACACGCTCTACCCCGAACTCATCGAGCGGAAGGCCGCCGCGGCCGGCTGCCCCACCCGGATCGTGCCCGTCCCCGACCAGCTGCGCGGTTCCCAGCTCGTCTTCTTCGTGGAGGACGAGGAACAGCGCGACGCCGCCCACTGGCGCGAGCGGCTGTGCGCGCTGCTGCCCACCTACGAGCAGCCCAACCGGGTCGTCGTCCTGGAGAACTTCCCGCTCAACCGCAACGGCAAGCCGGACAAGAAGCAGCTGGCCCGGATGGCCGCCGAGTAGCTCCCGCCCCGGTACGCCGACTGCGCCCCCGCCCGGCCTCGGGCGGAAGCGCCGTCGGCGTACCGGGGGCCGTACGGGCTCCGCCTCAGGCGTCGTAGGGCAGCTCGACCGGAGCCAGCGCGTCGGAGAGATCCCCGGGACCCGGCTTATCCGGGTGCGTCGCCCCGCCCCGCTGCTCCACCACCCCCCACACCGCGTTCAGCGCCGTCGTCACCGCGCCCTCCGCGAACCCCGCCGTCCACGACACATCGTCGCCGCAGAGGAAGAAACCGCGCTCGGCCCCGGGCAGCCCGCGCTGCATGAACTGGGTGAAAAGACGCCGCTGATAGCGGTACTGCCCCGGCAGATTGGACTTGAACGCGCCCATGAAATGCGGCTCGTTCTCCCAGGTGATGGTGAGCGGCTCACCGACCACGTGCGAGCGGATGTCCACCCCCGGATAGATCGCCGCCAGCTTCTCCAGCAGCACCTCCAGCCGCTCGGCCGCGCTCAGCGTCGCCATCTTCGCCGAGTCGTCGTTCCAGGTGTACGACAGACACATCACCCCGGGCCGGTCCGGCCCGTCGTCGAAGAGATACACCCCCCGGGGCATCCGGTCGGTCAGGGTCATGCTCATCACCGGACGGCCGGTGCGCGGATCCGGGTCCAGCCAGAACGGCCGGTCGGCGAGGACGAACAGCTTCGACGCCCCCATGTAGTGCGTGCGCTCCACCGCCGTCCACAGCGGCGCGGACAGCAGCGAGGGATCGCACTCCACCCGGTTCAGCAGCGTCCACACATGCGGGGTGTAGACCACCGAGGCGAACCGGTCCCGCCGCCCCTCGGCGTCGGTGACGACGAAGCCCTCGCCGTCCCGGGCGACCCCCCGCACCCGGGGCCGGGGCGAACCGCCGTGCAGGGAGGAGAGCGAGGTACCGGCCGGCCAGTGCGCGCAGCTCTCGGCCCGGTGCTCCCACAGCCCGCGCGGCAGCCGCTGCGAGCCGCCGGCGATGGCCACATGGTTGTCGTCCGCCTCCGTGTAGACCACCCGCAGAATCTCCAGCACCGAATTGGGGAAATCGGTGTCCCAGCCGCCCGCGCCGAACCCCACCTGCCCGAAGATCTCCCGGTGCCGGAAGGACTGGAAGGACGAACTGGTCGCCAGGAACCCGTAGAAGGACTGGTCGTCGAACTCCCGGACCAGCCTGTTCCAGACGAGTTTCAGCGTCTCGACGTCCCGCCGCTGAATGGCGTCCCGCACGGTGGCCAGCTCGGCCCGCTCCCGCAGCGCCTTCTCCCAGGCGACGGCCACCTCCTGATAGACGTCCGGCAGCTCCCGCGCCGTCCGGGCCGTGTGCCGCTCGCCGCCCAGATCGATCAGCGTGCTCGGGGTGCTCGGGGCCAGCGGGTTGGGGAACGGGCTCGTCGCGAGGCCCAGCAGCTCGATGTAGTGGAACAGCGAGCGGGCCGAGACCGGGAAACGCATCGCCCCCATCTCCGCCACACACTCCGGACGGCCGGGAAAAGGCACCGAGCGCATCCGGCCGCCCAACTGCTCCGCCTCGTAGACGACCGGCCGCAGCCCCAGCCGCATCAGCTCATGGGCGGCGGTCATCCCCGCCATCCCCCCGCCGACCACCGCCACCGGCGTTCCGGCGCGCTCCGGCGGAAGGACACCGAGACCGGCGGGGTGGCGCAGCCAGCCGTCGTACGAGAACGGGAAGTCCGGCACGAGCATGGTGATGGGGTCCGGGCCGGCTGACGTCAGCATGAATACCTCTCGGGCCATTCGGCATCGTTTCCAGGGAACCGGAGACATTCCGCGCGGAGCCGGAAATCACAGTTCTGCCGGTAATTCCACGCTATTCAGGGGCACTTGCCGGAACAACCCCTAGTCACCCTGGTAACGCCCAGTGCCCAAACAGCCCTGCGTCGTCACGCCCCGATGGGCGGCAGCGTGATCACCGTCACGATGATGCCCCGGTCGGAGAGCCAGCGGCCGGCGAATTCATCCACCATCCGTCCGTCGGGACCGCGTTCGGGGCGGAGAATGCGCGCGGTGAAGGAGCCGTGCGAGAAGCCGCCGGCGTCGTTCTTCCCGAGGCTCTCCTCAAGAAAGGAGAGCCGGGCCTCGCCGAAGTCCAGCTCGGTGCCGAGCAGCGGATACCACGTCTTGTACACCGCCTCCTTCGCGCTGAACAGCAGCCGGTCCCGGCACACCCGCGACACCCCCGCGCCGGAACGCGCCCAGGCCAGCTCGCTCGGCAGCGCGATCGACTCCAGGACCCCCTCCGGCAGCGGCCGGTCCGGCTCGGCGTCGATGCCGATCATCGCCAGATCCGAGTCGCGCGCGAGCACGGCGGCCCGGTACCCCGCGCAGTGCGTCATGCTGCCGACGACCCCGGCGGGCCACTGGGGCGCGTTGCGCGTACCCGGCAGCACGGGGACGGGCGGCAGCCCCAGCGCCGCCATCGCCCGCCGGGCACACGCCCGTACGGTGGTGAACTCCTCGCGGCGGATCTCCACGGCCCGGGCGATCAGCGCCGCCTCCTCCGGGTAGAGCGTCCCGGAGCCGTCCGGCCCGAAGGCCTCACTCGCGACCGCGCCCTCGGGCAGCAGCACCTCTATCACGACTGTCCTCCCAGTGGTCCGGTCCCGACGCCGCTCTCCCGCTCCGGGGTGTACGGGAGTATCTGCCGCAGCAGTCCCCGGGGATGCCCGCGCTTGCGCCACTCGCGGGGGTAGCCGATCGACACCTCCTCGAACCGCACCCCGTCGTACCAGGTGGTCCTCGGGATGTGGAGATGTCCGTACACCACGGCGGCCGTGGTGAATCTTCGGTGCCAGTCGGCGGTCAGCACCGTGCCGCACCACTGGGCGAACTCCGGGTGCCACAGCACATCGGTGGGCTCCCGCACCAGCGGCCAGTGGTTGACCAGCACCAGCGGCACGGCCGGGTCGTGCTCCACCAGCCGCCGCCGGGTCAGGGCCACCCGGGCCCGGCACCAGTCGTCTCGGGTCGGATACGGATCGGGGTGCAGCAGGAACTCGTCCGTGCAGACCACGCCCGCCTCGTGCGCCCTGGCCAGCGACTCCTCCTTGGTGGCCGTGCCCGCCACCCGGAACGTGTAGTCGTACAGCAGGAAGAGGGGGGCCACCGCGACCGGCCCGCCGGGCCCCGGCCACACCGGCCAGGGATCCTCCGGGGTGAGCACGCCCAGCCGTCGGCACAGCTCCACCAGATGCCGGTAGCGCTCCTCGCCGCGCAGTTGCACCGCGTCCTCGCGGGGGGTCCACAGCTCATGGTTGCCCGGGACCCAGATGACCTTCGCGAACCGCGAGGCCAGCAGGCTCAGCGCCCACTCGATGTCCTCCGTCATCTCGCCGACGTCGCCGGCCACGATCAGCCAGTCGTCGGGGTGGGAGGGGCGCAGCGACTCGGTGATGGGCCGGTTGTCGGGCATGCCGACATGCAGATCGCTCACCGCCAGCAGCCGGGGTCCGGCTTCGGTGGGCGAGGTGGGCGAGGCGGCCGAGGTGGGCGTGGCCGGGGCGGCGGGGTCAGGCGGTGTGTGCGACATCGGTATCCAAACTGACGGGCAGATCCTGGCGATGACTAATATTGATCTTCCGGTAGACGCGGGTCAGATGCTGTTCCACGGTACTGATCGTGATGAAGAGCCTGGCACTGATCTCCCGGTTGGTGTAGCCGTGCGCGGCCAGGGCCGCCACCTTGCGCTCCGCCTCGGTCAGCGACGAGGTGGTCCCCGAGTGCGTCCGCGCGGCGGTACGCGGCGGAGCGGCGGGGGAGTCGTGGGGCGCTGGGGCCGAAGGCCTGGGCCGGCACAGCTCCTTGGCGCCGCAGCCCTCGGCGATCCGCCACGCCCTGCGGGTGTGCAGCTTGCTCTGCGCCGTCTCTCCCAGCTCCTGGCAGACCTCGCCGAGATCGGTCAGCGCCAGCGCCAGCCCGTGCCAGTCGCCAGCCTCCTGGAGCAGCGAGACGGCCTCGCCGAGCAGGTCCGGGCGTTCGGCGGCCGGGCGGGCCGCCGCGAGCACCCGCAGCGTCAGCCCCCGCACGCGCCCTCCGGCGTCCCCGGCGAGCTGCTCCCTGGCGAATCGTTCCGCCGCGGGGCGGTCGCCCAGCGCCAGCCAGGCCTCCGCGACGCCGAGCCGCCAGGGGGCCAGCCCGGAACGGTCCAGGTTCCAGCGCCGCATCAGCTCACCGCAGTGCATGAAGTCGGTGAGTGCCGCGTGATGCCGGTCGACGGCCAGCTGATGGCGGCCGCGCGCGTACAGATAGTGCAGTCCGTACCGCGTCATGAACATGGCCTCGGGCACCGGCCGGTCCACCAGCTCCGCCGCCGCCTCGTGGTCGCCCATCGCGGTCCGGGTCTCGATGAGGGCGGACAGCGGCATTCCGACGCACACCCCCCAGCCGTGCGGCGGGAGTTGCTCCAGGGCCTCCTCGGCCAGCGTCCGGGCCTCCGCGAGACAGCCCCGGCGCAGCGACATGTGGGCGCGCACCGCCCGCAGCACCGCCGACCAGCCCGGAGCCCCGTGGTCCGCCGCCTCCGCGACCAGCTGATCCGCCCAGCGGGTCGCCCGGTCCAGCTGGTCCGCGTACATGAGCGCCACCAGCCCCGCCCACATCCCGACGATGGTCTCGCACCGCACCCGGGTGCCGGCCAGCAGCCGTTCGACGCTGTCGGCGAACTCCGCGTCGGCGAGACCCCGCGCGCCGCCGTCGGGGGCGGCGGCCAGCACCCCGTACAGCGCCTCGATCCCGGTCAGCCGGGTCTCCTCGGAGACCGTGGCCGCCGTCCCCGACGGGCGCTGGGCGCCACGGGTCGCGAGGGCGGGCAGATCCCCGATCCGCTCCAGCGTCCCCGGGTAGGTGCTCGACAGGATCAGCCACAGCCGCCGCAGCTCCACGGCGACCGCCGGGTCGGGGGAGTCCGGCAGTACGCCGACGACCTGGCGGGTCGCCTCGGCCGCGTCGTCCACCCAGCCGTTCCACAGCAGATCGGACACGAGCCGCAGTGTGTCGGCGGGCGGCAGCAGGCCCGCTCGCACGGCCCCGGTCAGGGACCGCAGCTGCTGGGCCCAGGCGGAGGGTTTCACCCGCCAGAGGAATCTGGCGAGGGTGGCCCGGGTCCGCATCCGTTCCGCCTCGTCGGCGCAGCGGCTCTCGGCCGTCCGCAGACAGCGGATCGCGAACGCCATCCGCCGGGTGGCGAGCGCCGCGTGGGCGGCCTCGCTCAGCACCCGGGGGACCCATGGCTCGTGAGGGGCGGCCTCCTCATGGCTGAGCAGCTGGACGGCGACCATCAGCGGGGCCGCCCCGTCCTCGTACAACAGCCGGGCCGCCCGCCGCCGCAGCCGGATCACCTCCTCCTCGGGGAGGCTCTCGGCCACGGCGGCCCGCACACCGGGGTGCCGGAAGCGGGGGCCGTCCAGGACGCCCGCCTCGCCGAGCGCGGTCACCACGCGCGCCGCCGTCCGCTCCTCGGTCTCCATCAGCCGGGCGAGCAGCGACAGGGATCCCGCTCCGCCCAGCAGGGCGATGCCCCGCGCGATCCGCGGACCCTCGGCGTCGGCGCGGTGGACGCAGATCAGCGCGCTGTGCAGAAAACGCTCACCCGCGTGGGGGGCCGCCCCGTCGGCGGCGTCCACCGGCTCGGCGGCCGAGCGCGGGCCCGTCTCCGCCTCGCCCGGGGGCGTCCGCCCGGCGCGCAGGTCCGCGAGGACGGCCCGGACGAGCAGGGGGTTGCCGCCGGTCGCCGCGTGCAGGGACTCGGCCGTCAGAGGCGGCTCCCCGGGCCCGGGCCCGGTCTCGGGTCCAGGCCGGTCCGCGAGCAGCAGGGCCACGCCCTCGACGCTCAGCGGGCGCAGACGAAGATGTAATCCCCGTAGCCGGTACGGCAGTTCGTCCAGGACGGCGGGGGCCCCGCCGTCCGGGTCGGGGCCGCGCGTCACCACCAGCGACAGGGCTCCGGCTCCCTGCGCCGGGGCCCGCAGCAGCGCGTACGCGAGACACTCCAGGGACTCCGGGTCGGCGTACTGCGCGTCGTCGACGGTGATCAGGAGCGGGCCCCGGGCCCGGAGCCCGGCGAGGCGCGCGTGGAAGGACCGCAGGATCTCGTCGGTCACCGGGCCCGCCCGGTGCGCCGCCGGATCGGGGCGCGGCGCGAGAGTGGGGGCGGGGGCGTGCTCGGGCTCCGGCACATCGCGCAGCAGCTGCTCCACCACGCCGAACGGCACGGACCGCTCCGCCGGTGAGGCGAGGGCGCTGAGCGGCCCCGGCCCGGTCCGGTCGGCCCCCGACCGCTCCGGGTGCTCCAGCACACGATGGAGGAGCGCGGTCTTGCCCGAGGCCACCGGTCCGCTGATGACCGCGATCCGGCCGGCCCCGGAGGCCCGGCCGCCCGAAGCCCCGCCGGAGGGGGCGCCGGACAGGAAGGAGGTCAATTTCCCTATCTGTTCGTCCCGTTCGACCAACATGCTTGCCAAGCTCCCCCAATGCGATATGAAATGACGCACAGTCGGTTGGGAATTCCAGCCGATGCGACCGCTTCCCCGTGCCCGCCCATCCGGGAAGCGCTGTCAACCCCCAGGGCATGCCGACAGCGGCGCGCGCTCGCTCCGGATGAATGACTCCCCAGCCCTTCCCGATCGGCGGATCGATTCGAACTGTATCAACGACCCGGGGACTCAATGTGTTCCTGTCGTTACAGGAAGCACCTATGCGATTCGGGGACAAAAGAGCCGAACAAGCCTCGGAACGGGGCGCTCCTCTTAGGGGTGGTTAGGTGAAGGCTAGGGGTCGGTGGCGGTGGAAACCCCATTCCGCCGCTCGTTTCAATGGCCGGGTACGGGCATTGACGGCGCACGGACCGAGAAGGCGCCCGCGCCGCGACGCCCCACGCCGACACCGCCCGGTGTGTTGAACCGGGCCGCTGTATCCCATGGAAGGCACTGATCTCATCGTGACCGTTCATCCCACGTCGGTGGCGCCACCCCTGCCGCCGACGGAAACCGACCGGACGCTTCACTTCGCGGGACCCGCGACCTTCGGCCGTGTGCCGAGACTCGACCAGGTGGAGAAGGCCGACATCGCCGTCGTGGGCGTCCCGTTCGACAGCGGTGTGACCTACCGCCCCGGCGCCCGCTTCGGCGGCAACGCCATCCGGGAGGCCTCTCGCACCCTGCGACCCTACAACCCGGCCCAGGACGTCTACCCCTTCCACTACAGTCAGGTCGCCGACGCCGGGGACATCAGCGCCAACCCCTTCGACCTCAACGACGCCATGGAGGCCATCGAGGCCGGCGCCGACGAACTCCTCTCCGGCGGAGCCCGTCTGATGACGCTGGGCGGCGACCACACCATCGCGCTGCCGATGCTGCGCGCCGTCGCCCGCAAGCACGGTCCGGTCGCCGTTCTGCACTTCGACGCCCACCTGGACACCTGGGACAACTACTTCGGGCAGCAGTACACCCACGGCATGCCCTTCCGCCGCGCCGTGGAGGAGGGGATCCTCGACACCTCCGCCCTCTCCCACGTGGGCACCCGGGGCCCGATCTACGGGAAGCAGGACCTCGACGACGACGCCAAACTCGGCTTCGGCATCGTCACTTCCGCCGATGTGATGCGGCGCGGAGTGGACGAGGTGATCGAGCAGCTGCGGGAGCGCATCGGCAAGCGCCCTCTCTACATCTCCATCGACATCGATGTCCTGGACCCGGCGCACGCCCCCGGCACCGGCACCCCCGAGGCCGGCGGCCTCACCTCCCGCGAACTCCTGGAGATCGTCCGCGGGCTCGCCGACTGCCAACTCGTCTCCGCCGACATCGTCGAGGTGGCCCCCGCGTACGACCACGCGGACATCACCTCCGTCGCCGCGTCCCACGCGGCCTACGAACTGATCACCATCATGTCCAAGCAGATGGCCCCGGCCCGCTGGGGCGGCACGGGCTGACCCCCCGGCCGGGTCGCGGTGCGAAGGGCCCCGGCCCGGCCTAGCCTGAGGTGGAAGCGTCGTCCTCGAAGGGCGGGAGACCTGCCGTGGGATGCTCACAGAAGCGCTGGCGCAGGGCGTGTGTGGCACTGGCGACGGCCGGAATGCTGGTGGCGCCGGTGTCCGCCGGGGGAGCGTACGCCGTACCCGCCCCGGAGCCGACCCGCTCCGCGGAGTCACGGTCCACCGCGGAAGCCGGCTCCGGCTTTCCCGAACTCGGCCCGGCCGTCGCCGCCCGCCTGGACGAGGCGATCCGCGCGGTGATGACCGAGACCGGGGTCCCCGGAGTGATCGTCGGACTCTCGGCGCCCGGCAAGGGGGAGTACGTACAGGCCTTCGGCGTCGCCGACAAGACCGGCGACGCGCCCATGGAGACCGATCTGAACATGCGGATCGGCAGCGAGACCAAGACCTTCACCGTCACCGCCCTGCTCGAACTAGGGCGTTTCTTAGGGATCTTCTGGTCGTTGGTTCAGGTGTGTCGTTGACTGACGCCCAGT
>NZ_BMWG01000044.1 GCF_014651115.1 Streptomyces inusitatus
GCCGGACTCCACCTCGCCGCCATCCACATCTGGTCAGCAAGGTGATCGCTAAGAAACGGCCTAGGGGCGGCGGGGGCGGGGGACCCGGGGCCGGGGTGTTACGCCGTCGTGGTTCGGGAGGCTTCGGGGTCCGTCCGCCGGGGCGGAGCCGTTCCGTACGGTCACGCGGGGTACCGCTCGGCGAGGCGCGGCGGCTCGGCCCGGTGGTCGTCCGGCGCGTGGACCGGGTAGAGATGGCGGAACGCGTAGGCCGCGGAGGCCATGGTCATGTGGTGGTGCCAGCCGGGGAAGGAGCGTCCCTCGAAGTCCTGGATGCCGAAGTCCTCCTCCAGCGTCATCACGGCGGACTCGGTGGACCTGGTGTGCCGCAGATACGCGAGGGTCTCGTCGACCCGGCGGTCCGTGAAGCTGGTGATCCAGTAGCGCGCTCCGGGCCATCCCCGGCGGGACGGCCGTGCGATGAGCCGGTGGGTGCGGGGCGGCGAGCCGCTGGGCGCGCCCTGGCGGGGCAGCCGGATCTGTGCGGAGTACACGGTGCTCTGCCGGGGCCAGTCACTGCCGCCCTCCATGGTGACCAGGTGCGGCTGGCGCGCCTGACCGTTCCGCATCAGTTCGGCGGCGGTGACCACGGCGGCCGAGGACTTCGGGTTGAGGACGAGTTGGGCGGCGTTCACCTCGAAGATGAAGTCGATGCCCTGACGGGCGAAGCTGGAGGTGACGGGGAGGACGTCTCTGCAGCCCCGTAAGTCGGCGACCCAGGGGACCGAGGCGGCCTGGCGCTCGTCGGTGACCCGGGCGGCGAAGTCCAGCACATGCGCCCAGTCGGGACGGTGGGTGACGCTGTCGGGGATCCTGGCCCGCTGTCGCCGATAGGCGTCGTCACACCATGACTCGTCCAGCACGATCATCCAGTCCACGGGGATGGCCAGGGCGTCCGAGGCCATGAACAGCCCGAGGGCGACCTGACAGTTGATGGTGCGCCCGGCCTCCTCGTCGAACCGCCGGTGGACGCCGACGGAGTGGTGCCCCCGTTTGGGAATGACCACTTCCGTTATGCTCCAGGCCCGCACGGGCACATGCTGCGCGACTTTCCGTTTCAGCGCGTGGCGCACCGGGTGCCATTGCCAGGGGCTGGAATTGATGAACTGTTGAAGCCCATGGGCGGCGGCGGGTGTGTGCGAAACGGCTTTGGCGACCTGTTGCAGAGTCTTCTTTCCTGGCACGCTGAGCAGCCCCCCGAGGTAGGCACTGGCCCACCGCCGTTGATCGACTCTCTGGAGCTGGCCGAACACCTCCTCCACGAAGCCCGGTATCAAGTGCTGATAGGCCGACGGCATGCATGCTGTAGCGCACGACGACACGTAGCGCTCCCCCCTCGTCTGACTTGCACCCTGATGGCGTCCTCAGTGATCAGGCTCGAATAAAAATACCTTCTAGAACGAATTTTTGTGAAAATTTCCTGCTACTTTGCGACCTCAGGCTCTGACCAGCCCGGATACTGGGATCCCCACCCCGATGCCCGCCCGACGGCAGGCTCGTCACCTCGGCCCGCCGGGCCGCGTTCCCTCGGCCCGGCACGCCGGGCAAGGATTCCTGCCCAACAGGGCACACCGAAATCCCCCAGCCGCTCCGCCCTCGGGCGGCCGACGAATCTGCGCCAGACCCATTCCCCGGACCCCCGTCGCCTCATCGATCACATCAGCCCCAGGGGCCCGGACAGGTCGGCCTGCCCCAGAGGGCCTCCGGATGCTCATTCGCTTTCAGAAGCCCCAGCCGACCGGCGCGCTCACAAGCGATTCCTCGCCGCCGGGCCGGAGGTGAGGGCACGCGCCCGCCCCTCGCACTCCCCGGCCACCCGGCCACCCGGCCCCCGGCCACCCGGGCGAAACGGCCGACAAAAGCCCCCTCCGCGCCCGGCTGCCGCGCTCCTCCCGCGCGCCATACGTCCGAAAGCCATCGCAGCACTTCCGCCACAACCCCCGCTCCATGGCCGGGAATGACTCAGTCGGCACCTTCCGTCTTGACGTTCCCGACGGGGTCGTGACCCATCGGGAGCGAGTGGACGGTTCACGGTCCCGACGTGGCCAAATCGCTTGCGCGGCGGCTCTCCCCCTCTTGCTGGGGAGCGCCCCGGCAAGAAAAAATTCCCTGACGAAGGTGTTTTGTTGTTCAGTGGACACAAAGGAACGTCGTGGTCATACAAGACAGAGCACACAGGACTCATGAGTCGCTCCTGGACGCGGCGGCCGACGAGTTCGCCGTCCAGGGGTTCGTCGGAGCCAATCTGCAACGGGTCGCCTCCCAGGCCGGCATGACGAAGGGTGCGGTGTACGGGCACTTCCCCTCGAAGGCCGCGCTCGCGGCCGCCGTCGTCGCTCTGTTCGACCAGAAATGGCAGGGACTGCTGAGGCGCACCGAGGACTCCGACCGGTCGGCCCTGGAGTCCTCGCACTGCCTCGCCCTCGGCTTCGTCCAGCGGCTCCAGAGCGACCTCCGCTTCCGGGCCGGGCTGCGGCTGGTGCTGGAGGAAGCCTCGACACAGCGCCGGGACGCGGCCGTTCTGCGCTGCTTCGCCTTTCAGCTGGACCGTCTGCTGCGGATCGCCCAGGAGCAGGGGGAACTTCCCGGCGAACACGATCCGGAAGTGCTGGGCGGGATGATTCTGGCCATGGTCTTCGGGAGCTACTGGACCGCGCCCGCGCGCAAGTTGGACGATCTGACGGACAGGTTCGGCAGGATGTGGCGACTGATGATGCCGTGCACGGCGTGAGCCGAGACCGCCACGCACACCCGGCACCGCCACAGCGGGACAATGTGAGCCACACAATCCCCACACCGTTCCCGCACAGTGTGTTCAGACGTACAGACAGAGTTCGGGCCATCACCCGGGACCGCCCCTCCCGGGGCTCGCCCGCTCCGCCATACTGGTGCATATTCTCCCTGCGGGATCAGAAACAGCTCGTGCATCGATTGTCTACACTGAGTCAGCTACAGCAATGATCACTATGCGGAGACTAGGCATGACTGACATCGCCGAGCGAGGCAGCACCGGGCAGGCCAACGAAGGCATCAAGGAACTCAAACAGGAGCGGGCGATCCGTACGCGGACCCGGATCCTCAACGCGGCGGCGGAAGCCTTCGCGAGCAAGGGATTTCCCGCCGTGACGATCCTCGACGTCGCCGAACTGACCGGCATGACCAAGGGAGCGGTGTACTTCCACTACACCAACAAGGAAGCCCTCGCGGTCGCGGTGATCGAGGAGTTCGACAGCCGCTTCCCCGTGGTCGCCAAGACGGTCTCGGCGCTGGGTCTCGCGCCGGTCGCCGCCGTGGCGGAACTGCTCACCCGTACCGCCATCGCCTTCCGCGACGACACGATGATGCGGGCGGGCGCGCGCCTCCAGATAGAGCGGGGACTGATCAGGGCCGCCCTGCCGCTCCCCTACGCGAAGTACACCGAGATCATCTACGGCTGGCTCAAGACCGCGGCGGAGGAGGACGGACTCAAGCCCGGCACTTCTCCGGAGGCGCTCGCCCGGGTGCTGGTCTCCGCGTTCTTCGGGGCCCAGCACATCTCCTGGGTGCTCAACGACCGGGCCGACATCACGGAGCGCACCCTGGAGGTCATCCGCGCGGTGATCCCCTGCGGGGAAGGAGCCCTGCTCGCCTGCCCGTCGATCCCCGACCGGGGAAACGCCGCCTGACGGCGGCCTCCCGGCCCCGTCCCCCGCCCTCTCCGGCCTCCGCCGACAGCGCGGAGCCGACTCTTCGGCCGGGTTTCGCAGTACGCCGACCCGGCGGGCCGCGAGCCGAGCACGACGCGCCCGGCCGCCGCGGCAGGAACCGCCCACGAGGGGACGAGGCAGCAGCGAGCCGGCTCCAGAACGACGGGGCACCCTCACGGCGGACGACTTCCCCCGTCGCACACTCCCGTCGACAGCCGTACGCACTCCCCGCGACCACCGCCACACGCCGGTGACACCGCACCACCACCGCGACCGCCCCCGCCGCGCCGCCCTCGCCCCGGCCCGGTCCTCCAGGGGCGATCCGCCCGGACGCCGTGCGAGACACCACCCCGGCATCACCTCGGCATCGCCCCGGCATCGCCACCCGGACGGCCCGCCCGATGCGGCTTTCCGGACGATCGCGCGGGATCGCGCACCCTCATCACTCACCACAAGATGCTATGAACTTAATAAGCGATTTCCATCGATTCATCCCTTTTTAGGGAGGCATCCTCGTGAGTGCGACAACGACCAGCGGCACCACCGAACCCGAAGCCGCCACCGGGCCCGTGCACATCCTCTGGATCAACGCGGGCCTGAGCTGCGACGGCGACTCCGTCGCCCTGACCGCGGCCACCCAGCCCAGCATCGAGGAGATCGTCACCGGCGCCCTGCCGGGCCTGCCGGAGATCGCCGTGCACTGGCCCCTGATCGACTTCGAGTGCGGCCCGGTGCAGGGCGCGGACAACTTCGTGGAGTGGTTCTTCGCCGCCGACCGGGGCGAACTCGACCCGTTCGTGCTGGTCGTCGAGGGTTCGATCCCCAATGAGCAGATCAAGGCGGAGGGCTACTGGTGCGGCTTCGGCGACGATCCCGAGACCGGTCAGCCCATCACCACCAGTGAGTGGCTCGACCGGCTCGCGCCCAAGGCCACCGCCGTCGTCTCGATCGGCACCTGCGCCGCCTACGGCGGCATCCACGCGATGGCGGGCAACCCGACCGGAGCAATGGGCGTACCCGATTATCTCGGCTGGGACTGGACCTCCAAGGCCGGTCTGCCGATCGTCTGCGTGCCCGGCTGCCCCGTCCAGCCGGACAACTTCGCGGAGACACTCACCTATCTGCTCTACCAGCTCGCCGGCTCGGCCCCGATGATCCCTCTGGACGACAAGCTGCGCCCGGCCTGGCTCTTCGGCGCGACCGTGCACGAGGGCTGTGACCGGGGCGGCTACTACGAGCAGGGCCAGTTCGCCGCCGACTACGGCACCCCGGAGTGTCTGGTGCGCCTCGGCTGCTGGGGCCCGGTGGTCAAGTGCAATGTCACCAAGCGCGGCTGGATCAACGGCATCGGCGGCTGTCCCAATGTCGGCGGCATCTGCATCGGGTGCACCATGCCGGGCTTCCCCGACAAGTTCATGCCGTTCATGGACGCCCCGCCGGGATCGCATGTCTCCAGCAACGCCAGCTCCGCCTACGGAGCGGTGATCCGCCGGCTCCGCACGATCACCGCGAAGACCCTCGACAAGGAACCCCGCTGGCGCAGGCCCGGCCGGGCGCCGAAGACCGGCCACCGCTCCCCTCGCTGAACCCCCGCCCGCCGCCCGGCCCACCGCCGCGCCCCCACTCCGCTCGCTCGCAGAAGGGCACAAGAGAGACATGGCACCAACGACCAAGGCGGCCGGCGACGGCATGGGCCTGGTGGAAATGAGCTGGGACCCGATCACCAGGATCGTGGGCAGCCTGGGCATCCATACAAAGATCGACTTCAAGCAGAAGAAGGTCGCGGAGTGCTACAGCACCTCCTCCGTCTTCCGCGGCTACAGCGTCTTCATGCGCGGTAAGGACCCGCGCGACGCCCACTTCATCACCAGCCGGATCTGCGGGATCTGCGGCGACAACCACGCCACCTGCTCGGTCTACGCCCAGAACATGGCGTACGGGGTGAAGCCGCCGCACCTCGGCGAGTGGATCATCAATCTCGGCGAGGCGGCCGAGTACATGTTCGACCACAACATCTTCCAGGAGAACCTGGTCGGGGTCGACTACTGCGAGCGGATGGTGCGCGAGACCAACCCCGGCGTACTGGAGATGGCCGAGCGCACCGAGGCCCCGCACGCGGGCGAGCACGGATACCGCACGATCGCCGACATCATGCGCTCCCTCAACCCCATCGAGGGCGAGTTCTACCGCGAGGCGCTCCATGTCAGCCGGTACACCCGGGAGATGTTCTGTCTGATGGAGGGGCGGCATGTCCACCCCTCCACGCTCTACCCCGGCGGGGTGGGCACGGTCGCCACCGTCCAGCTGTTCACCGACTACCTCACCCGGCTGATGCGCTATGTCGAGTTCATGAAGAAGGTCGTGCCGCTCCACGACGATCTCTTCGACTTCTTCTACCAGGCCCTGCCCGGTTACGAGGAGGTCGGCCGCCGCCGGGTGCTCCTCGGGTGCTGGGGCAGCCTGAACGACCCGGACCACTGCGACTTCACGTACCGCAATATGACGGACTGGGGCCGCAAGATGTTCGTCACCCCGGGCGTCGTGGTCGACGGCAAGCTGGTCACCAACGATCTCACCGAGATCAACCTCGGCATCCGGATCCTGCTCGGCAGCTCGTACTACGAGGACTGGCAGGGCAGGGACCTCTTCGTCACCCACGATCCGCTGGGCAACCCGGTCGACCCCCGCCACCCGTGGAACCAGCACACCATCCCGGCCCCGCAGAAGCGGGACTTCGACGACAAGTACAGCTGGGTGATGTCGCCGCGCTGGTTCGACGGCAAGGAGCATCTGGCGCTGGACACCGGCGGCGGCCCGATCGCCCGGCTCTGGTCCACGGCGCTCTCCGGGCTGGTCGACATCGGCTACATCAAGGCCACCGGCCACAGCGTGGTGATCAATCTGCCGCGCTCGATGACGAAGCCCGAGACCACCTTCGAGTGGAAGATCCCCCGGTGGAGCAATGCCATCGAGCGCAATCGCGCCCGTACCTACTTCCAGGCGTACGCCGCCGCCGCGGCGCTCCACTTCGCGGAGAAGGCCCTGGCCGAGGTCCGGGCCGGGCGGACCCAGACCTGGGAGAAGTTCGAGGTGCCCGACGAGAGCATCGGCTGCGGCTTCACCGAGGCGGTGCGCGGGGTGCTCTCGCACCACATGGTGATCCGCGACGGAAAGATCGCGAACTACCATCCGTATCCCCCCACCCCCTGGAACGCCAGCGTCCGGGACTCCTACGGCACCCCCGGCCCCTATGAGGACGCGGTGCAGAACACCCCGATCTTCGAGGAGAACTCCCCGGAGAACTTCAAGGGCATCGACATCATGCGGGCCGTCCGCAGCTTCGACCCCTGTCTGCCCTGCGGGGTGCACATGTACGTGGGCGGCGGACGCACCCTCAAGCAGCTGCACGTCCCGACCGGGCTGAGCGGACTGACCGGATGAGCGCGGAGGAGACGGGTCTGCGCGTGCAGGAGGCGCTGGACCGGCTGACCGGGGCGGGGGCCCGGGAGGCGGGCGAGGATCTGGTGCGCGAGCTGATGGCGTTCTACGGGGAGGGCCTGGCCGCGCTGGTGGGGGCGCTGGAGCCGGGCGCGCTCGCGCGGGCCCTGGACCATCCGGCGGCGGCCGGGCTGCTGGTCCTGCACGATCTGCACCCCGAGGACGTCGGCGCGCGGATCGTCCGGGCCCTGGACTCGCTGCCCGGGACACCCGCCGTGCTCGTCGGCCACGACCCCGGGAGCGGCACGCTGACACTGCGCCGGGCCGGGTCCGGGGGAGGGTGCGGAGGCGGCTGCGGAGGCGGCGGAGACGAGCGGGAAGTCGAGAACGCGCTCGCCTGCCACGCGCCGGAGGTGACCTCGGTGCTCTGGCGACAGGACCCCGCCCTGCTCCAGATCGGCAGCCGTCCGCCATCGGCGACGGAGGCCGGGACCGCGACGGACGCCGGGACCGCGACGGACGCCGTCCGGTGACCGTGACCGTGACCGTACATCCACTCCCCCGCCCCGGCACCGCGCTGCTGCGCGGCATGCGCGCGCCCGCCCCGCCCAAGCCGGAGCGCTGCGCCTTCTGCGGCATCCGGCTCGCCCCCGGCCACCGGCATCTGGCGGACACCGCGGAACGCGCCCTCGTCTGCGCCTGCACCGCCTGCGCGCTGCTCCTGAACCGGCCCGGGGCGGCGGGAGACCGCTACCGCGGTGTGCCCGACCGCTGTCTCACCGACCCCCGCCACCAGGTGGCCGAGGCCGCCTGGGCGACCCTCGGCATCCCCGTGAGCACCGCCTTCCTGCTGTTCAACTCCGCCCTGGACGCTCCGGTGCTGTGCTACCCCGGCCCCGCCGGAGCCACCGAGAGCGAGCTCGCGGCGACGGCCTGGCGGACCGTCTTCGGCGACAGCCGGCTGGCGGCGGCGCTGGAGCCCGATGTGGAGGCCCTGCTGCTGCGCCGGACCCGGGAGCGCGTCCAGTGCTTCCTGGTGCCGATCGACCTCTGTTACGAGCTGGTCGGCCGGATGCGGCTGCGCTGGCGGGGCTTCGACGGCGGCGCCGAGGCCCATGCCGAACTCGACGCCTTCTTCGCCGCCGTGGCGGACCGCGCCCGCACCCTGCCCGAGGAGATCCTGAGATGACCGAACTCCGCTTCGGCTGCACGGAGGTACGGGCCGACCGGCACGCCGCCGGCCCCACCCTCGTATTCCGGCTGCGGATCACCGCACCCGGCGGAGCCCGGGTGCACGCCGTGGCGCTCCGCTGCCAGCTGCGCATCGAACCGGCGCGCCGCTCCTACGCCGAGCGCGAGGGCGAGCGGCTGACCGATCTGTTCGGCGACCGCTCCCGCTGGGGCAGCACGCTCAACCCGATCCAGTTCGCCCAGGTCTCCTTGATGGTGCCCGGGTTCACCGGCGAGACCGAGATCGATGTCGCGGTGCCGTGCACCTATGACCTGGACATCGCCGCGACCCGCTACTTCCGGGCGCTCGACGAGGGGGATGTGCCGCTGCTGCTGCTGTTCTCCGGAACCGTCTTCAGCGGCCCGGCAGGTTTCCAGGTCACCCCGGTCTCCTGGGACCGGGAGACCTCGGCGCGGCTGCCGGTGAAGGTGTGGCGGGAGATGATCGAGCAGCACTTCCCCGGCTGCGGCTGGCTGCGGCTGCCCGGCGATGTCATCGACGGTCTGCTCGCCTTCCGCACCCGGCGGGCGCTGCCCTCCTGGGAGGCGACCGTGCGCGCGCTCCTCAGCACGGCCGAACCGGCCGAGGTCGGGGAGGGCGCGCTGTGACGGACACAGACACGGACACGGACGCGGACGCGTACACCGGACCGGACGTCCTCCCCGACGGGCTGGAGGAACGCCTCGGGGCGGTACGGCAGCTCGCCGACGCGGTGCTCTTTGAAGGGTATGTCCTCTACCCCTACCGGGCGTCGGCGGCGAAGAACCGGCTGCGCTGGCAGTTCGGGGTGCTCGTGCCGCCCGGCGGCGACGCGTCGGACCAGGTCCATCAGCGGACCGAGTGTCTGATGGAGCCCCGCGACGGCGCGCGGCTCGCGGTCGAGCTGCGCTTCCTGCGGGCACGGCGCAGAACCGTCCAGAAGGCCACCGGGGACGGCGGCCATGAGACGGTCGCGGAGCTGGAGTTGAGCGACCGCACCCTGGTCGCCTGGGACGAGGGCCTGGAGGAGCGGATCCGGCTGCTCGTGCCGGTGTCCGACCTGGCCCGCGACGGCGGGGTCGCCCACGCCTTCCGGCTGCCCGCGCGGTACGAGGAGGAGACGGTCGAGGACTCGGGCGCCCGAGTGGGCCGGCTGCTGCTCGCGCGGGAGGCGGTCGCCGGGGTGATCAGGCTGCGTACGACGGAGATCCCCGGGCCGTGTCGCACGGTCCGGCTGACCGCCGTCGTGGAGAACACCGGCAGCGTGAACACCAGGACCGCGGAGAGCCCCGGCACCGCGGAGAGCCCCGGGGGCGCGACCGGCGGGGCCCGCCGGGAGGCGGCGCTGCCGCACTCCCTGGTCTCGGCGCATCTGCTGCTCGCCCTCGACCGGGGCTCCTTCCTCTCGATGACCGACCCTCCCCAGTGGGCGGGGGCGGCGGCGGCCCAGTGCCGCAATGAGCACACCTGGCCGGTGCTGGCGGGCGAACCGGGCCGCGACCAGGTGGTGCTGTCCTCGCCGATCATTCTGGAGGACCATCCCCGGATCGCGCCGGAGAGCCCCGGCGCGCTCTACGACGCCACCGAGATCGACGAGATCCTGGCCCTGCGCACGGCGGCGCTGACCGACCGTGAGAAGCGCGAGGCCCGGGGCACCGACGACCGCGCAGGCGCGGTGATCGACCTGGCCGACTCGATGCCGCCCGAGGTGCTGGAGCGGCTGCACGGCGCGGTCCGGGCGCTGCGCGAGGTCACCGGCGACCCGGGAGCGCCGCCGGACCGGACCGGGGGTGATCCGTACGGCACCGATCGCCCCTGGTGGGATCCGGGGGCCGACCGGGATGTGGACCCCGCCCGGGACCGGGTCCTCATCGCGGGGCACCGGGTCGGCGCGGGCAGCCGGGTGGTGCTGGGGCCGGGCCGTCGGCGTACCGACGCGCAGGATCTCTTTCTGCACGGGCGGACCGCTCTGGTGGAGGCCGTGCTGCGCGATGTCGACGGCTCGGTGCATCTGGCGGTGACGGTGGAGGGCGATCCGGGCGCGGATCTCTGGCGCGAGCAGGGCAGGTTCCGCTACTTCCAGCCCGATGAGGTCACTCCCGTGGAGGAGTCGTGAGCGGCGGCCGGGTGCTGGTGGCGGGGGTGGGGAACATCCTGCTGGGCGACGACGGGTTCGGGGTGGAGACGGTCCGGCGGCTCAGGGGGGTTCCCGTGCCGGCCGGGGTCGATGTCGTCGACTACGGGGTACGGGGCGTCCATCTGGCGTACCGGCTCCTCGACGGCTACCGGACGCTGCTGCTCGTCGACGCGGTCTCGCGCGGCGGGCCGCCGGGCACGGTGTATCTGATCGAGGCGGACACCGGTCCGGTGGAGCCCGCCGACGTACCGGCGCTGGACGGCCACCGGATGGGCCCGGACGCGGTGCTGGCGCTGCTGGCCACACTGAGCGCGGGCACCGGGGGCACACCGCCCGAACGGGTGCTGGTGGTCGGCTGCGAACCCCGGACGCTCGTGGAGGGCATCGGGCTGAGCGCCGAGGTCTCGGCGGGGGCGGCGGAGGCCGTCGGACTGATCCTCGATGTGCTCGCGGAGGAGACCGCCGGGACGCGGCGGTCCGGGAGAAGAAAGGCGTCGTCATGCTGAAGACCGTGTTCGCCACGGCCCTGGGGGCCGCCGCCGCGGTGGTGCTCTGGCAGAGTCTGCCGGACCTCAAGCGGTATCTGCGCATCTCCCGGATGTGACGCGGGCGGGCCCTGCGCCGCTGCCAACAGGGTGGCTCCGGCCGTGCCGACGGCGTGGCGTCGCGCTCCCACCGCCGGCCCGCCGTGCAATGGGAGGGCTGTCACGCCGGATACCGGGCCGCTGCCGGCCCTGTGGAGCGCGATCCTGGAGCGAGGCCGGCCGATGCACGAGATGTCGATCGCGGCGGCCGTCGTCGACCAGGTGGCGACCGCGGCGGCCGAACGCGGTGCGACGGGGGTGGCGGCCGTGCGGCTGGACGTCGGCGAACTCGCCGGTGTGGTGCCCCGGGCACTGGACTTCTGCTTCTCGCTGGCCTGCGCCGGGACGGTGCTGGAGGGCGCGCTGCTCATCACCCGGAGTGTCCCGGCGCGGGCCCGGTGCGAGCCGTGCGGGACCCAGTGGGCTCCGGGGCTGCCGCCCGATCTGCGCTGCCCGGGGTGCGGCGGCGCGCGGGCGGAGTTGCTGACGGGGCGTGAACTTCAGATCCGTGAGGTCGAGTGGGCACCGGGCCCGCTGCCCGTGCACGGCTGACGAGGAAGGCGGAATGCCATGTGCGGTACGGCCGATCTCCGGCAGGCGGTCCTGGCCCGCAATGACGACAGCGCGCGGGCGCTGCGGTCCGAGCTGGCGTCCAGGGGGACTGTGGCCGTCAGTCTGCTCTCCAGTCCGGGGAGCGGGAAGACCGCGCTGCTGGAGGCCGAACTCGCGCTCGCCCACGGGCGCGGGGTGCCGGTCGCCGCGCTCACCGCCGATCTCGCCACCGAGAACGACGCCCGGCGGCTGGCCCGTACCGGGGTGCCGGTGCAGCAGGTGTTCACGGACGGGCTGTGCCATCTGGAGGCCGTGATGCTGCGCGGATATCTGGCGGGCTGGCTGCCGCCGGACACCCGGGTGCTCTTCGTGGAGAACGTCGGCAATCTGGTCTGCCCGGCCTCCTACGACCTCGGGGAGTCGCTGCGGGTGACGCTGGCGTCGGTGACGGAGGGGGAGGACAAGCCGCTGAAGTATCCGGGCGCGTTCGGTCTGGCCCAGCTCGTGGTGGTCACCAAGACCGATATCGCCGAGGCCGTGGAGTTCGACCGGAATCTCTTCCTGCGGAATGTGGACCGGGTCAATCCGGGGGTGGAGGTGGTGTTCACCTCGGCCCGCCGGGGGCAGGGGGCCGGTGTGCTGCTGGACCGGGCGCTCGCCGTGCGGGACGGCGCGAAGGCGCACCGGCCGGTGATGTCGCGTACGGCGGAACGCCCCCCGGTGCACCCCCGCGACCATGACTCGGTGCCGCACGCCCACCCGCACTCCGTGCCCCACGGCCACCGTCATGACCACCCGGTCGCGGAGCACCCCGTCGCGGACCACCGGTGACCGTTTCCCGCGAGCCGTCCGTCGCGCTGCGCCGGAGGGTCGCCGTGCGGGGGGTGGTGCAGGGGGTCGGGTTCCGGCCGTTCGTGTTCACGCTCGCCGCCGAGCTGGGGCTCCGCGGCCATGTCGGCAACACCGGCGACGGAGTGCTCGCGGAGATCGAGGGACCGCGGGACGCCGTCGACTCGTTCTGTCTGCGGGTGCGGACGGACGCGCCCCCGTCGGCGCGGGTGGTCTCCGTACGGCACGAGAACATCCCGGTCACCGGCGCGCGGGGCTTCACGATCGCGCCCTCGCGGCCGGGCGGTTCCCGGGGCCGGAGCATCGTCCCGCCCGACAGCGCGACCTGTGACCGATGTCTGGCCGAACTCGCCGACCCCGGGAACCGCCGTTACCGGCATCCGTTCATCACCTGCACCGACTGCGGTCCGCGCTTCACCATCGTCACCGATCTGCCGTACGACCGGGCGTCGACCACGATGGCGGGCTTCCCTATGTGCCCGGAGTGCGCCCGCGAGTACCGCGATCCGGCGGACCGGCGCTTCCACGCGCAGCCGGTCTCCTGCCACGACTGCGGCCCCCGGCTCTCGCTGCTCGGGCCGGGGCGCGCGCCGCTCGGCGGGGAGGAGGCCCTGCGCCGGGCGCGGGAGCTGCTGACGGCCGGTGCGGTCCTGGCGGTCAAGGGGATCGGCGGCTACCACCTGGCGTGCGACGCCGGGAACGAGGACGCCGTCGCGCTGCTGCGCCGTCGCAAGAACCGGGGCGACAAGCCGTTCGCGCTGATGGCGCGTGAACTCGCCGACGTCGAACCGCTGGTGGACATCGGGGCGGCGGAGCGGGCGCTGCTGACCGGCCCGGTCCGGCCGGTCGTGCTGCTGCGCCGCCGCCGGGGCGGCCCGGCCGCGGGCCGGGCGGCCGTGGAAGCCGTCGCGCCGCGCGGTCCCGACCTGGGGGTGATGCTGCCGTACACCCCGCTGCACCAGCTGCTGCTCGGGCTGCCCGGTGATCCGGCCGGGCCCCGGCTGCTGGTGATGACCAGTGCCAATCTGGCCGGTGAGCCCATCGTCACCGACGACACGGAGGCGCTCGAACGGCTCGCGCCGCTGGTCGACGCCTGGCTGGCGCACGACCGGCCGATCCATGTCCCGTGCGACGACTCGGTGGTGCGGGTCGTCGACGGCCGGACGCTGCCGCTGCGCCGGTCGCGCGGTTTCGTCCCGCTGCCCGTCGCGCTCCCGCTGGCGGTACGGCCGGTGCTGGCGGCGGGCGGCGATCTGAAGAACACGCTGGCGCTCGCCGAGGGGCGGCACGCCTGGCTGTCCGGGCACATCGGCGACATGGACAATCTGGCGACGCTCGACGCCTTCGACCGCGCGGCGGACCACCTCGGCGCGCTGACCGGTGTCGCACCTGCCGAGCTGGCCGCCGACCGGCACCCCGGCTACCGCTCGGCCGCCCGCGCGGCGCGCCGGGCGGGCGGGCGGCCGGTGGCCCGGGTGCAGCACCATCACGCGCATGTCGCGGCGGCGATGGCGGAGCACGGCCTCGACGGCTGTCGGCCGGTGATCGGCGTCGCCTTCGACGGCACCGGGTACGGGGACGACGGCGCGGTGTGGGGCGGCGAGGTGCTGATCGCGGACTACGCGGGCTTCCGGCGCTTCGCCCATCTCGCGTACGTGCCCCTGCCGGGCGGCGACGCGGCGGTGGCCCGCCCCTACCGGATGGCACTGGCCCATCTGCGGGCCGCCGGCATCGAGTGGGCGGGCGATCTGCCGCCCGTCGCCGTCTGCCCTCAGGACGAACTCCGGGTGCTGGCAAGCCTGTTGGACACCGGGCCGCCGCACTCCGTGCCCACGTCCAGCATGGGCCGGCTCTTCGACGCGGTGTCCTCGCTCGCCGGGATCTGTCACCGCAGCGGGTACGAGGCCCAGGCGGCCGTCGAGCTGGAGGGCGCGGCGTACGCCCACGGCCCGGCGTACGGCGACGGCTACCGCTTCGCACTGGTGGACGGCGACGGCGGACAGCTGGCCGACCCGGGCCCGGTGCTGCGCGAGGCGGTGGCCGATCTGCGGGCGGGAGCGCCGGGCGGGCTGGTGGCGGCGCGCTTCCACGCCTCGGTGACGGATGTGGTGCGGCGCGTCTGCGCGAGCGCCCGCGAACGCCACGGGCTGGAGACGGTCGCGCTGACCGGCGGGGTGTTCGGCAACGCGCTGCTGCTGTCCGGCTGCGCGCGCGGCCTGGCGGCGGACGGGTTCACGGTGCTGCGGCACCGCCTCGTACCGCCCAATGACGGCGGGCTGGCCCTCGGCCAGCTGATGGTGGCCGCGTGGGTCGTGACGGGAGAGGCCCAAGAGTCACGAGAGGTCCAAGAAGTCCAAGAGGTCTGAAAGTCCCGAGAGTCCCGAGAGTTCTGAGAGGAGACAGCTCCATGTGTCTGGCCGTGCCCGGCAGGGTGATGGAGATCGAGGAGCGCGACGGCACCCGGATGGCCGTCGTGGACTTCGGCGGTGTGGTCAAGGACGTGTGCCTGGAGTATCTGCCGGACCTGGCGGTGGGCGAGTACGCCATCGTGCACGTCGGGTTCGCGCTGCAACGGCTGGACGAGGAGTCGGCGCTGAAGACGCTCGAACTCTTCGCGGAGCTGGGTCTGCTCCAGGAGGAGTTCGGCGATCCCTTGGAGGTGGAACGGTGAGATATCTGGCGGAGTTCCAGAATCCGGAGCTGGCCCGCGGGCTGCTCGACGATATCAGGGCGGCGGTGACGCGGCCCTGGGCGCTGATGGAGGTGTGCGGTGGTCAGACGCATACGATCATCCGCCATGGCATCGATCAACTGCTCCCCGAGGGGATCGAGTTGATCCACGGTCCGGGGTGTCCCGTCTGTGTGACCCCGCTGGAGATCATCGACAAGGCTCTGGAGATCGCCTCCAGACCCGGGGTGATCTTCTGTTCCTTCGGGGACATGCTGCGGGTGCCGGGCACCGGCCGCGATCTGTTCCGGGTACGGGGCGAGGGCGGCGACGTCCGGGTGGTGTACTCGCCGCTGGACGCGCTGCGTATCGCGATCGACAACCCGGATCGCGAGGTGGTGTTCTTCGGCATCGGTTTCGAGACCACCGCCCCGCCCAACGCCATGGCGGTGCACCAGGCCCGCAAGCTCGGCATCCGCAATTTCAGCGTGCTCGTCTCGCATGTGCGGGTGCCGCCCGCCATCGAGGCCGTCATGAGTTCGCCCGACTGCCGGGTGCAGGGTTTTCTGGCGGCCGGCCATGTGTGCAGTGTGATGGGTACGGAGGAGTATCCGGCGCTGGCCGCGCGCCACCGGGTGCCGATCGTGGTCACCGGTTTCGAGCCGCTCGACATCCTGGAGGGCGTCCGGCGCACGGTGCGGCAGTTGGAGCGCGGTGAGCACACGGTCGACAACGCATATCCGCGCGCGGTGCGGCCGGAGGGCAACCCGGCGGCGCGGGCGATGCTGGCGGACGTCTTCGAGGTCACCGACCGGTCCTGGCGCGGGATCGGCGTGATCCCGCTCAGCGGCTGGCGGCTCTCCGAACGGTACCGCGACCTCGACGCGGAGCACCGCTTCGAGGTCGGCGGCATCACCACCCGCGAGCCCGCCGAGTGCCGCAGCGGTGAAGTCCTCCAGGGCCTCCTCAAACCGAACGAGTGCGGGGCTTTTGGCACCGTGTGCACTCCGCGCACCCCGCTCGGCGCGACCATGGTGTCCAGCGAGGGCGCCTGTGCCGCTTACTACCTGTACCGCCGTCTGGGGAGCCCGGCGGCACCGCTGGAGGCGAACCCCGTTGGCTGACACCCTGTCCGGACTCCAAGCCCCCGCCGTCGGCGCCCCCGCCGTCGCACCGGACCTCCGCGGCTGGACCTGTCCCCTGCCGCTGCGGGACCACCCCCGGGTGGTGATGGGGCACGGTGGGGGCGGGGCCATGTCCGCCGAGCTGGTGGAGCACATCTTCCTGCCCGCGTTCGGCGGCCGGACGGCGGCCGCGCTTGGCGACAGCGCCGCGCTGAGCGTCGGCGGGGCGCGTCTCGCGTTCTCCACGGACTCGTTCGTGGTCCGGCCGCTGTTCTTCCCCGGCGGCAGCATCGGCGATCTCGCGGTCAACGGCACCGTCAACGACCTCGCCATGAGCGGTGCCAGGGCGGCCTATCTGTCCTGCGGCTTCATTCTGGAGGAGGGGGTCGAGACGGCGCTGCTCGGCCGGGTCGCCCAGGCGCTGGGCGAAGCGGCCCGAGCGGCCGGGGCGGAGGTGGTCACCGGCGACACCAAGGTGGTCGAGTCGGGCCACGGGGACGGCGTCTACATCAACACCTCGGGCATCGGGCTGATCCCGCCCGGCGTGGACATCCGTCCGCAGCGCGCCGAGCCGGGCGATGTGGTGATCGTCAGCGGTGAGATCGGGCTCCACGGAGTGGCGATCATGAGTGTGCGCGAGGGGCTGGAGTTCGGCGTCGAGGTCCGAAGCGACTGCGCGGCCCTGGGCGGTCTGGTCGAGGCGATGCTCGCGGTCACCCTGGATCTGCATGTTCTGCGGGATCCCACCCGGGGCGGGCTGGCGGCCTCCCTCAATGAGATCGCCTCGGCCGCCGGCGTCGGTGTGCTGATCCAGGAGCGCGCCGTGCCGGTGCCCGAACAGGTCGCCAACGCCTGCGCGATCCTCGGTCTGGACCCGATGTATGTGGCCAATGAGGGCAAACTCGTCGCCTTCGTGCCCCGCGAGCACGCCGAAGCGGTCCTCGCCGCGATGCGGGCGCATCCCCTGGGAGCCCGGGCCGCCGTGATCGGCGAGTGTGTGCCGGACCACCCGGGGATGGTGGTCGCCCGCACCGCGTTCGGCGGTACGAGAGTGGTCGATCTGCCGCTCGGCGAGCAGTTGCCGCGGATCTGCTGAGGCCGCCGTGTGCCGTGACACCGGTGTTCCGGCGGCGGGGCGACCCGCCGCCGGGACACCACACGGGCACAGCAGCGATTTCCCGGAGGGCGCCGCCTTACGGGCGTCGGTGGCGGTGTCGGTACCCGTGTCGGCGATGGTGTCGGTGTCGCATTGCGCTGGGGCGGCCTCTGTGGCCGTGCCCCCGCTCTCGCTCCCGCCCGTACGGTCGGCCCCGATCAGCGGTCCGACCGCGGTCAGCAGCGCGGGAGCCGCCGCCAGCGCGAAGCAGAGCGCCAGGGGCGCCTGCCCCACCAGCAGCCCGACACCGGCCGTACCGCCCGATATCCCCGCGTTGAGCGCGGTGTTGACCCATGCGCTGTCCCGGGTGCGCGTCTCGGGGGCGGCGGTACGGTCCGCGATCATGTACGCCGTGGTCATGGCGGGCGCGACGAACACTCCCGCCAGCGCGGTCAGTCCGGCGAACACATACAGATTCGGGGCGAGCCCGGCGGTGGCCAGCACCAGCGCGAGCCCGGCGGCGAGCACTGCCAGACGCGAGCGGTCCGAGCCCCGCCAGTCGACGGCTCCGTACACCAGTCCGCCGACGGCGCTGCCGGCCGAGAGCGCGGCCAGCACCCAGGGCACCGCCCCGGGCTGCTGAAGCCGGTCGGCGAAGGCGACGACCAGGAGTTCCAGCGCGCCCAGGCACAGACCGACGCCCGCCGACACCGCGATGACGCCGTGCAGCCCTTTGCTGATCGGCACGCGCGGACGGCGGCCGCCCGGCGCGGCATCCCGCCGCCTCGGCCGCTTCGGGACCGGCCCCCGCTCCGCCCGGCGGGCGGCCGCCGCGCGCACCGGCGGGGTACGGACGAGAGCGAGCGTGCCGACCAGGATGAGCACGGCGCTGGCCGCGACACCGGCGGCGGGTACCGCGGCGCTCGCCAGCACGCCCACCAGGAGCGGCCCGGTGACGAAGAGGATCTCCTCGGCGATGGAGTCCAGGCTGTAGGCCCGCCGGAGCATCGCCTTGTCGGGAAGCAGATCGCTCCAGAGCGTACGCATCACCGGGCCCAGCGGCGGGGTGCACGCACCGGCCGCCGCGGCCAGCGCGCCGAGCAGCAGTCCGGAAGCGCCGGGCCGCCAGGTGACCTGGGCCAGCACCGCCAGCAGCAGGGCGTACGCGATGGCCATTGGGGGCAGCGCGCGGCCCGGGCCGTACCGGTCGACCAGGGCGGCTCGGAAGGGGGACAGAAAGACGCTGGTCAGCCCGAAGAGGGCCATCACGGTCCCGGCCACGGCATAGGAGCCGGTGCCGCCCGCGATGGCGAGCAGCAGGGAGAGCGAGATCATTCCGTAGGAGAGACGGCCCAGCAGGGCCGCGCCGAAGGTGCGGCAGGCATACCGGGTCCGCAGCACGGCGGAGTACGAAGGAACGCGCGAAGGCGCAGTCATGGGGATATTCCTCGGAAAGGCGGCGCGCGGACGGCGCGGCGCACATTTTCAGGGACGCTGAAGTGCCGCACCCGTGGGTGCGGTCAGGATCAGGTCCTAAACACGAGGAATAAGCATGATCATGAATTTAACAGCTGTCGGAGCGGGGCGGTACCCCCTGTCCGGTCACGGGCCGGTCCGCGCGAGCGGTGTCGCGCGGACCGGCCGCTGACGGGTCCGGTTCCGGTCCGGTTCCAGGTCAGGTCAGGTCAGGTCCTCAGTGCTTCCGCCAGACGGTGACATGTGCTTCGAAGTAGTCGTACTCACGGGGGTTCTGGCGCAGTACGCATGCCTCATCGACCTCGGTGACCAGGTCGAAGTCACTGGCCAGCAGGGCCTTGACCGCCTCCTCGCTGGGGGTGGCGTCCCGCGCGGACCCCAGCCATGATTCGGGGGCGCTGTACTCCGGGTACCAGGACCACGGGCAAGCGATCATGAGCAGCCCGCCGCTGCGCAGCGTCCGCTCCGACGCGCCGAACTGCCGCAGGCACAGCTCGGGATCGGCCACCCGGTCCACCACATTGGACAGCAGCACGGCGTCGAAGGAGCCCTCGACCGACTCAAGGTCCGCGCCGTCCCCGACCTCGAACTCCACCCGCGCGCAGGACTCCGGGTACGGAAGCCGTACTTCGACGTCCTTGGTGAACGGCCCCTGCTGCACGATGCTGAACACCCCGCCGCCTCCGACGGTCAGCGCCTTGGCGACCTCGATCGACCGCCTGCTGATGTCCACTCCCACCACCCGGTCCTCGACCCAGGTGCTCAGCGCGTGGCTCACCCCGCCGACATTGCATCCCACGTCGAGCGCGGTACGGACGCGGGTACCGGTCGTTCTGGCGCTCTCCCGGAGAAGTTCCGACAGCCGGCGGGGGTAGCCGTGCGCCGC
This sequence comes from Streptomyces inusitatus, assembly GCF_014651115.1. Classification (GTDB taxonomy): domain Bacteria; phylum Actinomycetota; class Actinomycetes; order Streptomycetales; family Streptomycetaceae; genus Streptomyces; species Streptomyces amakusaensis. The sequence continues at coordinate 19,746 of NZ_BMWG01000044.1, forward strand.
GGCGAGCGGATGGCCCGCTCTCTCGAACACGTCGTCCAGCTCGCCGTAGTGCATCAGCAGATACTTCGATATCTCCCGCGCCCGGTCGTACTGCGATATGTGCAGCTCGGGTTCAAAGATCTCTTCGCTCTTGACCAGGATCTGAGGCACGAACACTTCTGGCTCCTATGTGTCAGGGACGGGGACCGGTTCGACGCCGGAGCACTGGCCGCTCCCGGCGGGGTTCGGCCAGGTGTTTGGCGAGTTCGGCGGGGGTGGGGTGTTGGAAGAGTGTGTGGATGGTGGTGTGGGTGTTGAGGGTGGTGTTGATGCGGTTGGTGAGGCGCATGGCGAGG
>NZ_BMWG01000045.1 GCF_014651115.1 Streptomyces inusitatus
CGCGGTGGAGGCGCACGGAACGGGCACCCGGCTCGGCGACCCGATCGAGGCACAGGCGCTCCTCGCCACGTACGGCCAGGACCGCCCGGCCGGTCAGCCGGTGCTGCTGGGCTCGGTGAAGTCGAACATCGGGCACACGCAGGCTGCCGCCGGTGTCGCGGGCATCATCAAGATGGTGCTGGCGATGCGGAACGGGGTGCTGCCGCAGACCCTGCACGTTGATGCTCCGACTCCGCATGTCGATTGGTCGGCGGGTGACATCTCCCTGCTGACCGAGGCGGTGGAGTGGCCGGAGACCGGCCGCCCGCGCCGCGCCGGCATCTCGTCCTTCGGCATCAGCGGTACGAACGCCCACACCATCATCGAGCAGGCCCCGGAGAGCGACCCCGCCGACCCGGCCACGGCCGCGACACCGGTGAACGCCGCCCCGGCGCGGCCCGAGGGCGTCCTCCCCTGGCTGCTCTCCGCCAAGGACGGCGACGCCCTGCGCGACCAGGCCCGCCGCCTCCACGCCCACGCGGTGACACACCCCGATGCGAGCCCCGCCGACCTGGGACTCTCGCTCGCCACCGGCCGCTCCGCCTTCGAGCGCCGCGCCGCCGTCGTCGCCACCGGCCGCGACGGGCTCCTCGCCGGTCTCGAAGCACTCGCCGAGGGCCGTTCGACGGCCGGTCTGGTCGAGGGTTCGGCGGTCGCCGGGAAGTTGGCGTTCCTGTTTACGGGGCAGGGGAGTCAGCGGCTTGGGATGGGGCGTGAGCTGTACGAGGCGTATCCGGTGTTCGCGGATGCGTTGGATGCCGTGTGTGCTCAGTTCGCTTCGGATCTGCCGTTGAAGGAAGCACTGTTCGGTGTTGAGAGCGGTGCTCTCGATCAGACGGCCGTCACTCAGCCCGCCCTGTTCGCGATTGAGGTGGCTTTCTTCCGGCTCCTGGAGTCGTGGGGCGTGCGTCCCGACTTCCTGTCCGGTCATTCGATCGGTGAGATTGCTGCGGCGCATGTGGCGGGGGTGTTCTCGCTGGCTGATGCGTGCACGTTGGTCGCGGCTCGTGGCCGTTTGATGCAGGCGCTGCCTTCGGGTGGCGTGATGATCGCCGTCCAGGCGTCGGAGGAGGAGATCCTCCCGCTGCTGACCGACCGCGTGAGTATCGCCGCGATCAACGGTCCTCGGTCCGTCGTGATCGCGGGTGATGAGAGCGCTGCTCTCGCCGTGGTCGGGCACTTCGCGGACCGTAAGTCGAAGCGGCTGACGGTGAGCCACGCGTTCCACTCGCCGCACATGGACGGCATGCTGGAGGCGTTCCGTACAGCGATCGAGAATCTTTCGTACGACAACCCGAAGATTCCGGTCGTCTCGAACCTCACCGGCACCCTGGTCGGCGACGACATGTCGACTCCCGACTTCTGGGTACGCCATGTCCGCGAGGCCGTCCGCTTCCTCGACGGCGTCCGCGCTCTGGAGGCCGCCGGGGTCACCACCTACCTCGAACTCGGCCCGGACGGGACCCTGTCCGCCCTCGCCCAGGGCTGTGTCGAAGGCGGAGACGCAGTCTTCGCTCCCGTACTCCGCAAGAACCGTCCCGAGGCCGACACCGTCACCACCGCCCTGGCCAGGGCACACGCCAACGGCGTGACCGTCGACTGGGCGGCGTACTTCGCGGGCACCGGCGCACAGCGCGTCGACCTGCCCACGTACGCCTTCCAGCGGCAGCGCTACTGGCCCGCGGTCTCCTCGTACTACCTCGGCGATGTGGAGGCGATCGGCCTCGACGACACCGCGCACCCGCTGCTCAGCGCGGGTGTCGCGCTGCCCGAGTCCGACGGGATGGTGTTCGCGGGGAGGCTCGCGCTCTCCACGCACCCCTGGCTGGCCGATCATGCGATCCTCGGCAGTGTGCTGCTGCCCGGCACAGCCTTCGTGGAGCTGGCGACCCGCGCAGGCGACCAGCTCGGCTGTGACCACCTGGAAGAGCTGACCCTTGAAGCGCCGCTGATGCTGCCCGAGCACGGTGGGGTGCAGCTGCGGGTGTGGGCCGGTGCCGCCGACGAGTCCGGGCGACGCCCGCTCGCCCTGCACTCCCGCGCCGAAGGCCTGGCCGCCGAAGAGCCGTGGACGCGGCACGCCAGCGGTGTGCTCGCCACCGGCGGACGGACCCCGGCCGACTTCGGGCTGACGTCCTGGCCGCCCGCCGACGCCACCCCCGTAGAGCTGGACGGCCGCTACGACGGCCTCGACGCCATCGGATTCGCCTACGGCCCCACCTTCCGGGGGCTGCGCGCCGCATGGCAGCGTGACGGCGAGATCTACGCCGAGGTCCGGCTTCCCGAAGGCACCGAGGACGAGGCCGGCCGGTTTGGTCTGCACCCGGCGCTGCTCGACGCGGCGCTCCACGCCATCGGCCTCGGCGGCATCGGCGCGGACGACGGCCAGGGGCGGCTGCCCTTCGCCTGGAGCGGTGTGTCCCTGCACGCGGCGGGCGCGTCCGCGCTGCGCGTACGGCTGTCGAAGGCCGGGGCCGAAGGAGTCAGGCTGGAGATCGCGGACGCCGCCGGGGCCCCGGTCGCCACCGTCGATTCCCTCGGGCTCCGCCCGGTCACCGCCGACCAGCTCCGCGCGGCGCGCGCCACCTACCACGAGTCCGCCTTCCACCAGCGGTGGACCGAACTCCCGGGCCTCGGCGCTCCGTCCGGCACACCGCCGATCCGGTACGCCCGTATCGGCGAGGGCGAGCACTTCGGTGTCGCCGCCGCCGACCACTACCCGGACCTCGCGGCCCTGGCCACGGCCATCGACGCCGGAGCGACCGCGCCCGACGAGGTCTTCGTCACGCTCGCTCCCGGCACAAGCCCGACCACCGCCACCGCCACCGACGCCCTCACATCCGCTGCCGCCGTGCACGGCGCGACGCACGGAGCGCTCGCGCTCATCGGCGGCTGGCTTTCGGACGAGCGGTTCGCCGCCTCCCGGCTGGTGGTCGTCACCAGGGGAGCGGTGGCGACCGACCCGGACGGCGATGTGACGGATCTGGCCGCCGCCGCCGTGTGGGGTCTGCTGCGGTCCGCGCAGACGGAGAACCCCGGCCGGATCGCACTCGCGGACATCGGCGGAGCGGACGACCGAGCGGACGACCGAGCCGACGCCGGAGCGTACGCCGGAGCGGACGACGGCCGGACCGAGCAGGCCCTGCGGTCCGCGCTCACCTCCGACCAGGAGAGGTTCGCGCTGCGCGCGGGCACCGTCCTCGTACCCCGCCTCGCGCGGATCGAGACCCGGCCGGACGAGCCCGGCCGCACCCCCGCCTTCGGGCCCGGCGGCACCGTACTGATCACCGGCGCGACCGGCGCGCTCGGCGGTCTGATCGCCCGGCACCTCGTCGCCGAACACGGTGTGGAACGGCTGCTTCTCCTCGCCCGGCGCGGAGCCGACGCCCCCGGCGCGGCCGAACTCGTCGCCGAACTCGCAGAGTCCGGCGCACAGGCCGTCTGGGCGGCGTGCGACGTCGCCGATCGGGAGGCGCTCGCCGCCGTACTGGCCGCCGTGCCGGAAGACCGCCCGCTGACCGCCGTCGTCCACACCGCGGGCGTACTCGACGACGGGATCGTCACCTCGCTGACCCCGGAGCGGCTCTCCGCCGTGCTGCGCCCGAAGGTCGACGCGGCGCTCCACCTGCATGAACTCACCCGGGATCTGGACCTCTCCGCGTTCGTCCTGTTCTCCTCGACCTCCGGCGTCTTCGGCGGCCCGGGACAGGGCAACTACGCGGCGGCCAACTCCTTCCTGGACGCCCTCGCCCAGCACCGCCGCGCCCACGGGCTCCGCGCCACCGCGACGGCATGGGGCCTGTGGTCCGTCGCCGACGGCATGGCCGGGGCACTGGACGCCGCCGACGTCAACCGCATGCGCCGGGCCGGACTGCCGCCGCTGACGGCCGCCGACGGAGTGGAGCTGTTCGACATCGCGGTCGGCCTGGACGAGGCAGCACCCGCCCTCATGCGGATCGACACCGAGGCCCTGCGCGCCCAGGCCGCCGCGGGCACCGTCGCGCCGCTGCTGCGCGGGCTCGTACGGGGCGTCGCCCGGCGCGCCGTCGACGCCTCGTCCGCCGCCGGCGCGGCGACGACCGAGCTGCGCGGCCGCCTGGCCGGACTCTCCGCCGCCGAGCGGGACCGGACCCTGCTCGACCTGGTCCGTACACAGGTCGCGGCCGTGCTCGGACACGCGGGACCCCACGCGGTCGAGTCGGGCCGGGCGTTCAAGGAGCTGGGCTTCGACTCGCTGACCGCCGTCGAGCTGCGCAACCGGCTGAACGCCGCCACCGCGCTGCGGCTGCCCGCGACCCTCATCTTCGACTATCCGGACCCGACCGTCCTCGCCCGGCACCTGCGCACCGAGCTGATCGGCGACGACACCGAAACCGGTAGCGGCACCGGCACTGCCGCCGCCGTGACCGGGTCCGTGACGGCCGTCGCCGACGACGAGCCCATCGCGATCGTCGCGATGAGCTGCCGCTACCCCGGCGGCGTACGCTCCCCCGAGGATCTGTGGCAGCTCCTCACGGCGGGCGCGGACGGCATCAGCCGGCTCCCGGAGAACCGTGGCTGGGACACCGAGGCGCTGTACGACCCGGACCCGGAGAGCCAGGGCACCTCGTACGCCCGCGAGGGCGGCTTCCTGCACGACGCGGCCGAGTTCGACGCCTCCTTCTTCGGGATCTCGCCGCGCGAGGCCCTCGCCATGGACCCGCAGCAGCGGCTCCTCCTCGAAACCTCCTGGGAGGCCTTCGAGCGGGCCGGTATCGCGCCCTCGGCGGTGCGCGGCAGCCGGACCGGAGTCTTCGCCGGTGTCATGTACCACGACTACGGCGCGCGGCTGCACGCCGTGCCCGAAGGCGTCGAGGGCTACCTCGGCACCGGCAGCTCCAGCAGCATTGTGTCCGGCAGGGTCGCCTACACCTTCGGTCTGGAGGGCCCGGCGGTCACCGTCGACACGGCCTGCTCCTCCTCGCTGGTCGCCCTGCATCTCGCGGCGCAGGCACTGCGCAACGGCGAATGCTCGCTGGCACTCGCGGGCGGTGTCACCGTGATGTTCACGCCCGGCACCTTCATCGAGTTCAGCCGTCAGCGCGGCCTCGCCGCCGACGGCCGCTGCAAGTCCTTCGCGGCCGCCGCCGACGGCACCGGCTGGGGCGAGGGCGCGGGCATGCTCCTGCTGGAGCGCCTCTCCGACGCCCGCCGCAACGGGCACCGGGTCCTCGCCGTGGTCCGTGGCTCCGCCGTCAACCAGGACGGCGCTTCGAACGGTCTGACGGCCCCCAACGGCCCGTCCCAGCAGCGCGTCATCCGCCAGGCCCTCGCCAACGCGGGCGTCGCCGCCGCGCAGGTCGACGCCGTAGAGGCGCACGGCACCGGTACGACGCTGGGCGACCCCATCGAGGCACAGGCGGTCATCGCCACCTACGGCCAGGAGCGCACCGACGGCCGTCCGCTGCTGCTGGGCTCGGTGAAGTCCAACCTCGGGCACACCCAGGCCGCTTCGGGCGTCGCGGGCGTCATCAAAATGGTCATGTCGATGCGTCATGGCGTGCTGCCCAAGACACTGCACGTGGACGAGCCGACTCCGCATGTGGACTGGTCGGCCGGCGCGGTGTCGCTTCTGACGGACGCGGTCGAGTGGCCGGAGACCGGACGGCCGCGCCGCGCGGGCGTGTCGTCGTTCGGCATCAGCGGGACGAACGCGCACGCCATCATCGAGCAGGCCCCGGAGCCCCAGGCCCCGGCCCAGGCCCCGGAGACGTCGGAGCCGGAGCCGGAAGCCGCCGGGCCCCGGCCCTCCGCAGCGGGCTCCTCGCCCGTGCCGCTGCTCGTGTCGGCCCGGGGCGAGGACGCTCTCCGCGCCCAGGCCCGCCGTCTTCACGCCCACACACAGGCCGACCCCGACCTGAGCATCGCCGATCTCGCGCTCTCGCTGGCGACCACCCGATCGGCTCTGGAGCAGCGCGCCGCGCTGGTCGCCGGGGACCGTACGGAGCTGCTGCGCGGCCTGGACGCCCTCGCCCGGGGCGAGGACACGGCGGGACTGCTGCGCGGCACCGCCCGTGAGAGCCGCTCGGCGTTCCTCTTCACCGGCCAGGGCAGCCAGCGGCCGGGCATGGGACGCGAGCTGTATGGGGCGTATCCGGTGTTCGCTCGGGCGCTGGACGAGGTCTGCGCCGAGCTGGACCGGCATCTCGACGCGCCCTTGAAGGAAGCACTGTTCGGTGATGAGAGCGGTGCTCTCGACCGGACGGCCGTCACTCAGCCCGCGCTGTTCGCTGTTGAGGTGGCGCTGTTCCGGCTCGTGGAGTCCCTCGGGCTGCGTCCCGACTTCCTCTCCGGTCACTCCATCGGCGAGATCGCCGCCGCGCACGTCGCCGGGGTCTTCTCGCTCCAGGACGCCTGTGAACTGGTCGCCGCTCGTGGCCGTCTGATGCAGGCGCTGCCTTCGGGCGGTGTGATGATCGCCGTGCAGGCGTCGGAGGACGAGATCCTTCCGCTGCTGACCGACCGGGTGAGCATCGCGGCGATCAACGGTCCGCAGTCGGTGGTGATCGCCGGTGACGAGGATGCTGCCGTCAAGATCATTGAGCAGTTCGGTGACCGTAAGTCGAAGAGGCTGACGGTGAGCCACGCGTTCCACTCGCCGCACATGGACGGCATGCTGGAGGCGTTCCGTACAGCGATCGAGAACCTTTCGTACGACAACCCGAAGATTCCGGTCGTCTCGAACCTCACCGGCACCCTCGTCACGGACGACATGTCGACTCCCGACTTCTGGGTACGCCATGTCCGTGAGGCCGTCCGTTTCCTCGACGGCGTCCGCGCCCTCGAAGCGGCCGGGGTCACCTCGTACGTGGAACTCGGCCCGGACGGAGTCCTCTCCGCCCTCGCCCAGGAGTGCGTCACCGACAGCACCGCCGCCGCCTTCCTGCCCGTGCTGCGGCACGGCAGGCAGGAGGCGGAGACCCTCACCGCCGTGCTCGCTCAGGCGCACACGCACGGCATCGCCGTCGACTGGGAGGCGTACTTCGCCGGGACCGGCGCGCGGCGCGTCGAGCTGCCGACGTACGCCTTCCAGCGCAAGCGCTACTGGCTCGACGTCGGAGTCTCCGTCGAGGACGTGATGGCGGCCGGCCTGGAGACGGCGGACCATCCGCTGCTCGGCGCGACCGTCGGACTGCCCGCGTCCGACGGACTGGTCCTCACCGGACGCCTCGCGCTCTCCACCCACCCCTGGCTGGCTGAGCACACGGTCCTGGACACCGTGCTGCTGCCCGGCACCGCCTTCGTGGAACTGGCCCTGAGGGCGGGCGCGGAATGCGGCTGCGACACCGTCGAGGAGCTGGCCATCGAGGCCCCCCTCACCCTGCCCGCGAAGGGCGGCGTCCAGCTCCAGCTGGCGGTGGAGGCGGCCGACGAAACCGGGCGGCGGACGCTCACCCTGCACTCCCGCCGCGCGGAGGCCCCCGCCGACGAGCCCTGGACGCGGCACGCGGCGGGCGTCCTCGCCCCCGCCGGACCGGCGCCCTCCTTCGACCTCTCCCAGTGGCCCCCGGCCGGCGCCGAACCGGTGCCCACCGACGGCTTCTACCCGGGCGCGGAGGCCGCGGGACTCGGCTACGGCCCGATGTTCCAGGGGCTGCGCGCCGCCTGGCGGCGCGACGGCGAACTCTTCGCCGAAGTGGCGCTCGACGAGGAGTACGAGAGCGAGGCCGCCGCCTACGGAGTGCACCCCGCCCTCCTCGACGCCGTCCTGCACGCCATCGGCCTCGGAGCGCCCGGCGAGAGCGCCGACACCGCCGCCGAAGGGGCCCGGCTGCCCTTCGCCTGGACCGGGGTACGGCTGCACGCGGCCGGAGCGTCCGCCGTCCGCGTCCGCCTCACCGCCGCCGCACCCGGAGGAGTGACCCTGGAGGTCGCCGACTCCACCGGGGCCCCGGTGGCCACGGTCGGCTCCCTCGTCCTGCGTCCCGTCTCGGCCCAGCAGCTCGGCGGAGACCGTGCCGCGCACCACGAGTCGCTGTTCGGCGTGGAGTGGGCCAAGGTGCCCGTGGCGGCCGGAAGCATCCCGTCCGGCGAGCGCTGGGCGGTGCTCGGCGAGGACGGGTCCGACCTCTCGGTCGCCGGTGAGCGACTCGGCGTACACCCGAGCCTCTCCGCTCTCCGCGACGCGCTCACGGCCGGGGCCTCCGCGCCCGACGTCGTTTTCCTGCCGTCGCCCGCCGCGTACGTCTCGCCTGTCGCCGGAAGCGACCTGCCCGCCGCCGCCAGGGCCGCCGCGCACCACGCGCTCGCCCTGCTCAAGGAGTGGCTGGCGGACGAACGGCTCGACGGCTCACGCCTGGTGTTCCTGACCCGTGGCGCGGTCGCCGCCGTGCCCGGCGAGCGGATCGCCGACCCGGCCCAGGCCCCGGTCTGGGGACTCGTCCGCTCCGCGCAGTCCGAGAACCCCGGCCGGTTCGTACTCGCCGACACCGACGGCACGGACGCCTCCTTCGGAGCCCTGGCCGCCGCGCTCGCCACCGACGAACCGCAGCTCGCCCTGCGCTCCGGCGAGGCTCACGCCTTCCGACTGGCCCGGGTCCCGGCCGACATCCCCGCCGACACCTCCGGTGATTCCTCCGGTGGGGTTTCGGCGTACGACCCGGACGGCACCGTGCTGATCACCGGCGCGAGCGGCACCCTCGGCGGACTGTTCGCCCGCCATCTCGTGTCCGAGCGGGGTGTTCGCCGTCTGTTGCTGCTCAGCCGTCGTGGCGACCGGGCTCCGGGTGCTGCCGAGCTGGCGGCGGAGCTGGCCGGTCTCGGTGCGGAGGTCCAGTGGGCGGCGTGTGACGCGGCCGACCGGGAGGCGCTCGCCGCCGTACTGGCCACCGTGCCGGAAGACCGCCCGCTGACCGCCGTCGTCCACACCGCCGGAGTCCTCGACGACGGCATCATCGAATCGCTCACCCCCGAGCGCCTCGACACCGTGCTGCGGCCCAAGCTCGACGCCGCGTGGAATCTGCATGAGCTGACCGAGGGCCAGGGCCACCGGCTCTCCGCGTTCGTGCTCTTCTCGTCGGTCGCGGGCAGCTTCGGCGCGGCGGGGCAGGGCAACTACTCGGCCGCCAACTCCTTCCTGGACGCGCTCGCCCAGTACCGCCACGCCCGGGGACTCCCCGGCCAGTCGCTGGCCTGGGGCCTGTGGGCGGCCGACGACGGCATGGCGGGCGCGCTCGCCGACGCCGATCTGACCAGGATGGCCCGCTCGGGAGTGGCCGCGCTCGCACCCGGTGAGGGGCTCGCGCTGTTCGACGCCTCCCACACCCTCGGCGACGCCGTTCTGGTGCCCATGAAGACCGAACCGGGAGCCCTGCGCGCCCAGGCCGCGGACGGCACACTGCCGCCACTGCTGCGCGGCGTCGTCCGCACCCCCGTGCGCCGCGCCGCCGACTCCGGGGCCAGGGGCGGACCCCGCCCCGGCGCGGAGACGGCCGGCTCGTTCGAGGAGCGGCTCGCGGGACTGGCACCCGCCGAGCGCGAGCAGGCGATCATGGAGCTGGTCCGCACGCAGGTCGCCGCGGTGCTCGGCTATCAGGGACCGGACGACGTCGACGCCGGACGGGGCTTCCTCGACCTCGGCTTCGACTCGCTGACGGCGGTCGAGCTGCGCAACCGGCTCACGGCGACCGCCGGGCTCCGGCTGCCCGTCACGCTGATTTTCGACTATCCGTCGCCCGCCGCGCTCGCCGCCTACCTCGGCGAACGCCTCGGCAAGGGCGACCCGGCCCGCCGGCCCGTCCACACGGAACTCGACAAGCTCGAATCGATGCTCGCCGAAGTCGGCCCCGACGACGCCGACCGCGCGGGCATCACCGCCCGGCTGCGAGACCTCATGGCGAAGTGGAATGACACGCACAGTGCACAGGCACAGGACAGCGCCGCCGACGAGCGGGAAATCCAGTCCGCCACGGCCGACGAGATCTTCGATCTCCTCGACGAGGAACTGGGCCTGTCCTGACCGGCCCCGGGCCGCGAGGCCCGGGCCGTTCCCTTCGACCCGATCTCACTTCCACTTCCGCTTTCACTTTCACTTCCACTTGCTCCGCGCGAGCTTTCCGACACTGATCACGGGGATGGCGTAAATGGTGAACGAGGAAAAGTACCTCGATTACCTCAAGCGGGCGACGACCGACCTCCGCGAGGCCCGACGACGGCTGCGCGAGATGGAGGAGCGGGAGCAGGAGCCGATCGCCATCGTGGCGATGAGCTGCCGCTACCCGGGCGGTGTCGACACCCCCGAACAGCTCTGGGAACTCGTCGCGCGCGGCGGCGACGCCGTCTCCGCCTACCCCCAGGACCGGGGATGGCACAGCGACGTCCTCTTCGACCCCGACCCCGACAGCGGGATCGACAGCTACGAGCGCGTCGGCGGCTTCCTCCACGAGGCGGCCGACTTCGACCCCGGCTTCTTCGGGATCTCGCCGCGCGAGGCCCTCGCCATGGACCCGCAGCAGCGCCTCCTCCTCGAAGTCTCCTGGGAGGCCTTCGAACGGGCCGGGATCGACCCCGTCTCCCTGCGCGGCAGCCGCACCGGCGTCTTCGCCGGACTGATGTACCACGACTACGCCACACGGCTGTTCAGCGTGCCCGAGGAGATCGAGGGCTTCCTCGGCAACGGCAGCTCCGGCAGTATCGCCTCCGGCCGGATCGCCTACACCCTCGGTCTGGAGGGCCCGGCGGTCACCGTCGACACCGCCTGCTCCTCCTCGCTGGTCGCCGTGCACCTCGCGGCGCAGGCGCTGCGCAACGGCGAGTGCACGATGGCGCTCGCGGGCGGCGTCACCGTCATGTCGACGCCCGGCACCTTCACCGAGTTCAGCCGTCAGCGCGGCCTCGCGGGCGACGGCCGCTGCAAGTCCTTCGCCGCCGCCGCCGACGGCACCGGCTGGGGCGAGGGCGCGGGCCTGCTCGTCCTGGAGCGTCTCTCCGACGCGCAGAAGAACGGCCACCCCGTCCTCGCGCTCGTACGCGGCTCCGCCGTCAACCAGGACGGCGCGAGCAGCGGCCTCACCGCCCCCAACGGCCCGTCCCAGCAGCGCGTCATCCGCCAGGCCCTCGCCGGGGCCCGGCTGACGGCCGCCCACATCGACGCCGTCGAGGCGCACGGTACGGGGACCACCCTGGGCGACCCGATCGAGGCGCAGGCGCTGCTGGCGGCCTATGGTCAGGACCGTGAGGCCGATCGGCCGCTGTGGCTGGGTTCCATCAAGTCGAACATGGGGCACACGCAGGCCGCCGCCGGTGTCGCGGGCATCATCAAGATGGTCATGGCGATGCGCCACGGCGTGCTTCCGCAGACCCTGCACGTCGATGAGCCGACACCGAACGTCGACTGGTCGGAGGGCGCGGTCTCGCTGCTCACCGAGTCCATACCGTGGCCGGAGACCGGCCGCCCGCGCCGCGCGGGCGTCTCCTCCTTCGGCATCAGCGGCACCAACGCCCACACCATCCTCGAACAGGCCCCGGACACCGCCGAACCCGAGGCCGTGGCCGAGGCCGCCGCGCCGCCCGCACCGGCACCGGTGCCCGCGCTCTGGAACCTCTCCGCGAAGACCCCGGCCGCCCTGCGCGCCCAGGCGGGCAAGCTCCACGCCCACCTCGCCGCCCGGCCCGGCCCGGCCGCCGGGGACATCGCCCACTCCCTGGCCACCGCGCGCACCGACTTCGAGTACCGGGCCGTCCTCACCGCCGCCGACGAACCCGGGCTCCGCCGTGCCCTGGAGTCCCTCGCCGCCCTCGGCCCCGAGGACACCGCCCCGAGTGCCTCGGGTATCACCCAGGGCCGTCCGGTCGCCGGAAAGCTCGCCTTCCTGTTTACGGGGCAGGGGAGTCAGCGTGCGGGGATGGGGCGTGAGCTGTATGAGGCGTACCCGGTGTTCGCCAGGGCTCTGGACGAGGTGTGCGCCGGGTTCGCTCCCGAACTGTCGCTGAAGGAAGCACTGTTCGGCGATGAGAGCGGTGCTCTCGATGAGACGGCGGTGACGCAGCCGGCGTTGTTCGCGGTGGAGGTGGCGCTGTTCCGGCTCCTGGAGTCGTGGGGCGTACGTCCCGACTTCCTGTCCGGTCATTCGATTGGTGAGATCGCCGCCGCGCACGTCGCCGGGGTGTTCTCGCTGGCCGATGCGTGCACGCTCGTGGCGGCTCGTGGCCGTCTGATGCAGGCGCTGCCCACCGGCGGTGTGATGATCGCGGTCCAGGCGTCGGAGGACGAGATCCTTCCGCTGCTCACCGAGCGCGTGAGCATCGCCGCGATCAACGGCCCGCAGTCGGTGGCGATCGCCGGTGACGAGAGCGCTGCTCTCGCCGTGGTCGGGCACTTCGCGGATCGCAAGTCGAAGCGGCTGACGGTGAGCCACGCGTTCCACTCGCCGCACATGGACGGCATGCTCGCCGACTTCCGTGCAGCGATCGAGAATCTTTCGTACGACAACCCGAAGATTCCGATCGTCTCCAACCTCACCGGCGCACTGGTCGGCGACGACATGTCGACTCCCGACTTCTGGGTACGCCATGTCCGCGAGGCCGTCCGCTTCCTCGACGGCATCCGCTTCCTCGCCGACCGCAATGTCGTGCACTTCGTGGAGCTGGGCCCCGACGCCGTGCTCTCGGCCATGGCACAGGACTGCCCGACCGGCGACACCGCCGCCTTCGTCCCCGTACTCCGCAGGGGCCGTTCCGAGACCGAGGCGCTGACCGGCGCGCTCGCCCGGCTCCAGGTGCGCGGGGTCGGCATCGACTGGGACGCGTACTACGCCGGGACCGGCGCACAGCGCGTCGAGCTGCCCACGTACGCCTTCCAGCGCGAGCACTACTGGCTCGACGCGGGCCACATCGAAGGGGATGTCTCGGCGGCCGGCCTCGGCGCGGCGGACCATCCGCTGCTCGGTGCGGCCGTCGTGCTCGCGGGCACCGACGGGTTCCTCTGCACCGGCAGGCTCTCGCTCGACACCCACCCATGGCTCGCCGACCATGCCGTCATGGGCTCGGCCGTGCTGCCGGGCACCGCCTTCGTCGAGCTGGCGATCCGCGCGGGCGACCAGATCGGCTGCGACCTCCTCGAAGAACTCACCCTCCACGCCCCCCTCGTACTGCCCGAGCACGGCGGCGTACAGCTCCAGCTCTGGGTCGGCGCGCCGGACGCCACCGGCCGCCGCACCCTCACCGCGCACTCCCGCCCGGAGCCCGCCGCCGCTGCCGACGGCGACCGGATCGCCGACACCGACGAGCCCTGGACCCGGCACGCCGACGGAGTCCTCGCCACCGGCGCGCCACAGCCCCGCTCCGCGCCCGGCGTCTGGCCCCCGGCCGACGCCGTACCACTGCCCGTCGAGAAGCTCTACGAAGGGCTCGCCGACGCCGGTCTGCGGTACGGCCCCGCGTTCCAGGGCGTACGCGCCGCCTGGCGGAGCGCCGACGGGACGACGTCGTACGCGGAGATCGAACTCGCCGACGAACAGCGCGCGGAGGCGAGCCGGTTCGGGCTGCACCCCACGCTGCTGGACTCGGCGCTGCACACCATCGGCCTCGCCGGACTGGTCGAGGACACCGGCCGGGGACGGCTGCCGTTCTCCTGGAGCGGTGTGTCCCTGCACGCCGTGGGCGCTTCGGTGCTGCGCGTACGGCTGTCGAAGGCCGGGCCCGACGCGGTGTCCCTCAGCCTGGCCGATGGCGAGGGCCGACCCGTCGCCGACATCGAGTCGCTCGCGCTGCGCGCCGTCTCGGCCGACCACCTCGGCCGGGCACGGGACCACGACTCGCTCTTCCAGGTGGACTGGACCCCGCTGACCCTCGCGGGCGACCCGGGCGACGAGCTGCGCCTGGCCGTCCTCGGCGGGCCCGCCCTGTCCGGCGCGCACGGCGCGGACGTCGCCCACCACGCCGATCTGAAGGCGCTCGGCGAGGCGCTCGACGCCGGCCGTCCCGCCCCGGACGCGGTGCTCGTACGGTACGCGCCCCCGGCCGGTCTCACCCCCGAGGCGGTCCACGAAGCCGCCCACCGGACACTCGACCTGCTGCACCGCTGGCTCGCCGACGAGCGGTTCGCCGACACCCGGCTCGTCCTGCTCACCCATGGCGCGGTCGCGGCCGGCGGCCGGGAGCCCGATCCGGTGCAGGCCGCCGTCTGGGGTCTCGTGGGCTCCGCGCAGTCCGAGCACCCGGGCCGCTTCTCGCTCATCGACAGCGACACGGAAACCGGCACCGACACCGGCAGCTACACCGACGGGCTGCCCACAGCCGTCGTACTCGCCTCCGACGAGCCGCGAATCGCCCTGCGAGACGGCACGGCCCACGCCCCCCGGCTGGCCCGGGTCCCGGCCGACGTCCCCGCCGACACCTCCGGTGATTCCTCCGGTGGGGTTTCGGCGTACGGCCCGGACGGCACCGTGCTGATCACCGGCGCGAGCGGCACCCTCGGCGGACTGTTCGCCCGCCATCTCGTGTCCGAGCGGGGTGTTCGCCGTCTGTTGCTGCTCAGCCGTCGTGGCGACCGGGCTCCGGGTGCTGCCGAGCTGGCGGCGGAGCTGGCCGGTCTCGGTGCGGAGGTCCAGTGGGCGGCGTGTGACGCGGCCGACCGGGAGGCGCTCGCCGCCGTACTGGCCGCCGTGCCGGAAGACCGCCCGCTGACGGCCGTCGTGCACACGGCAGGCGTCCTCGACGACGGCATCATCGAGTCCCTCACCCCGGAGCGGCTCTCCGCCGTCCTGCGGCCGAAGGCCGACGCCGCCCTCCACCTCCACGAACTCACCCGCGAACTCCCCCTGTCCGCCTTCGTCCTCTTCTCCGCGATCGCGGGCACACTCGGCAGCGCGGGACAGGGCAACTACGCCGCCGCCAACGTCTTCCTCGACGCACTCGCCCAGCACCGGCACGCCCAGGGACTCCCGGGCCAGTCGCTGGCCTGGGGTCTGTGGGCGGACGCCGACGGCATGGCGGGCTCCCTCGACCAGGCCGACATCGACCGGATGAGGCGCGGCGGCGTACAAGGACTCGGCACCGCCGAGGGCCTCGCGCTCCTCGACCGCGCCCACGCTCTGAGCGGCGCGGCCGACGGCCACGGCACAGCGCTGCTCGTACCGATGCGGCTTACCCTCCCCACCGCCGCACCCGGCGGCGAAGTCGCCCCGCTGCTGCGCGGACTGGTCCGCACCCCCGTACGGCGCGCCGCCGCCGGACGCGGCGGCACCGGCCACTCCCCGCTCGAACAGCGGCTCGCGGGCCTCGACACGGCCGGCCGGGAGAGGCTGCTCCTCGACCTGGTGCGCGGCCATGTCGCCGATGTGCTCGGCCACGGCTCCCCGGAGGCCATCGAACCCGAACACGCCTTCAGTGAGCTGGGCTTCGACTCCCTGACGGCGGTCGAGCTGCGCAACCGGCTCAGCGCGTCCGTGGGCGGACGGCTGCCCGCCACCCTGATCTTCGACTACCCGACCTCGCTGACCCTGGCCCGCCATCTCGCCGTCGAACTGGGCTCCGTACAGGCGTCGGATGCCCCCGGCACCGCCGTACCCGTCCCCGTCTCCGTACCCCTCCCCGGTTCCCCCGATGACGATCCGATCGCCATCGTCGCGATGAGCTGCCGCTTCCCGGGCGGTGTCACCACCCCCGAGGAGCTGTGGCGACTGCTGGAGAGCGGCGGCGACGCCATCTCGGGCTTCCCCGACGACCGGGGCTGGGACGTCGAGACGCTGTACGACCCCGACCCCGACCACCCGGGCACCTCCTACACCCGCCACGGCGGCTTCCTTCACGACGCCGCCGCCTTCGACCCGGCCTTCTTCGGGATCAGCCCGCGCGACGCCGTCGGAACCGACCCGCAGCAGCGCCTTCTGCTGGAGACCACCTGGGAGGCGTTCGAACGGGCCGGGATCGACCCCGCGACCGTGCGCGGCAGCCGCACCGGCGTCTTCGCCGGTGTGATGTACCACGACTACGCCGCCCTGCTGGAGGGCTCGGCCGACGGCGCGGACGGCTCGCTGGGCTCCGGCAGCACCGGCAGCATCGCCTCCGGCCGGGTGTCCTACACCTTCGGCCTGGAGGGCCCGGCGGTCACCGTCGACACCGCCTGCTCCTCCTCCCTCGTCGCCCTGCACATGGCCGTACAGGCGCTGCGCACCGGCGAGTGCGACATGGCCCTCGCGGGCGGTGTCACCGTCATGGCCACCCCCGGCACCTTCGTCGGCTTCAGCCGTCAGCGCGGGCTGTCGGCCGACGGCCGCTGCCGCGCCTTCTCGGCCGACGCCGACGGCACCGGCTGGGGCGAGGGCGTCGGCATGCTCCTCGTCGAGCGCCTCTCCGACGCCCGCGCCAAGGGCCACCCGGTCCTCGCGGTGGTGCGCGGCTCGGCGATCAACCAAGACGGCGCTTCCAACGGACTCACCGCCCCCAACGGCCCCTCCCAGCAGCGCGTCATCCGCGCCGCGCTCCGGAGCGCGGGCCTGGCCCCCGCCGACATCGACGCCGTCGAAGCACACGGCACGGGCACCTCCCTGGGCGACCCGATCGAGGCGCAGGCGCTGCTGGCGGCCTATGGTCAGGACCGTGAGGCCGATCGGCCGCTGTGGCTGGGTTCCATCAAGTCGAACATGGGGCACACGCAGGCCGCCGCCGGTGTCGCGGGCATCATCAAGATGGTCATGGCGATGCGGTACGGGGTGCTTCCCCGGACCCTGCACGCCGATCGGCCCTCGCCGCACGTGGACTGGTCGGCGGGTGCTGTCTCGCTGCTGACCGAGCAGCGGGAGTGGCCGCAGACCGGCCGCCCGCGCCGAGCGGGCGTGTCCTCGTTCGGCATCAGCGGCACGAACGCCCACACCATCATCGAGCAGGCCCCCGAGGCCGCCGCCGCGCCCGCCGACGGTACGGTGTCGCCGCACCCGCCGCTGGTGCCGGTGCGGCTCACCGCCCGCAGCGCGGACGGGCTGGCTGCCCAGGCCGACACCCTGCGGGCACACCTGGCCGCCCACCCCGGCACCTCCCTCCCGGACCTGGCCTACTCCCTGGCCACCGGGCGCGCCGCCTTCGACCACCGCGCCGTCCTCCTCGCCGCCGACGAGAACACCCTCACCACCGCCCTCACCGCCCTCGCGGACCGGGGCACCGCCCCCGGCCTGGTCCGGGGAACGGTCAGCAAGGCAGGGCGTACAGCGTTCCTGTTTACGGGGCAGGGGAGTCAGCGGCCGGGGATGGGGCGTGAGCTGTACGGCGCGTATCCGGTGTTCGCGGACGCGTTGGACGCCGTGTGCGCGCGTCTTGATGTGCCGTTGAAGGAAGCACTGTTCGGTGATGTGAGCGGTGCTCTCGATCAGACGGCGGTGACTCAGCCGGCGTTGTTCGCTGTTGAGGTGGCGCTGTTCCGGCTGCTGGAGTCGTGGGGTGTGCGGCCGGACTTCCTGTCCGGTCACTCCATTGGTGAGATCGCCGCCGCGCACGTCGCCGGGGTGTTCTCGCTGGAGGACGCCTGCACGCTGGTGGCGGCTCGCGGTCGGTTGATGCAGGCGCTGCCCACCGGCGGCGTGATGATCGCGGTCCAGGCGTCGGAGGAGGAGATCCTCCCGCTGCTCACCGACCGGGTGAGCATCGCCGCGATCAACGGCCCGCAGTCGGTCGTGATCGCGGGTGACGAGAGCGCTGCTCTCGCTGTGGTCGAGCAGTTCCCGGACCGTAAGTCCAAGCGTCTTACGGTGAGCCACGCGTTCCACTCGCCGCACATGGACGGCATGCTGGAGGCATTCCGTACAGCGATCGAGAACCTTTCGTACGACAACCCGAAGATTCCGGTCGTCTCGAACCTCACCGGCACCCTGGTCGGCGACGACATGTCGACTCCCGACTTCTGGGTACGCCATGTCCGCGAGGCCGTCCGCTTCCTCGACGGCGTCCGCGCCCTCGAAGCCGCCGGAGTCACCACGTACCTCGAACTCGGCCCGGCAGGGGTGCTCTCCGCCCTCGCCCAGGACTGTGTCACCGAGGACGGGGCGACCTTCGCGCCGCTGCTGCGGGCCGACAGGCCCGAGGCCGAGACCGTGGCCGCCGCGCTCGCCCAGGTTCATGTGCGAGGCGTGACGGTGGACTGGGAGGCGTACTTCGCCGGGACCGGCGCGCGGCGCGTGGAGCTGCCGACGTACGCGTTCCAGCGTGAGCGGTACTGGCCCCGCACCGGCACGACGCCGGGGGACACCGCCGCCCTCGGGCTGGCGTCCGCAGGTCATCCGCTGCTGGGCGCGGCGGTCGCGCTGGCGGACGCCGACGGCCGGGTCTTCACCGGCAGGCTCTCGCTGCGCACGCATCCCTGGCTGGCGGACCACGCGGTCATGGGCTCCGTACTCCTGCCGGGCACGGCCCTGGTCGAGCTGGCCCTGCACGCGGGCGAGCAGGTGGGCAGCCGCGCCCTGGAGGAGTTGACCCTTCAGGCCCCGCTGGTCCTGCCCGAGGAGGGCGCGATTCAACTGCAACTCGTCATCGGCGCGCCCGATGCCTCGGGTCGGCGCGCGGTGGCCGTCCACTCCCGCCCCGACACCGGCGAGGGACCCTGGCTGAGGCACGCCGACGGCCTGCTGTCGGACGAGGCGCGCCCCGAGCCCGACGACCTCACCGTGTGGCCGCCGGCCGGGGCGACCC
Organism: Streptomyces inusitatus; assembly: GCF_014651115.1. Lineage (GTDB taxonomy): Bacteria > Actinomycetota > Actinomycetes > Streptomycetales > Streptomycetaceae > Streptomyces > Streptomyces amakusaensis. Next base: position 18,697 of record NZ_BMWG01000045.1, read on the forward strand.
CCGTACCGGTGGACAGCGCGTACGACACCCTCGCGGCCTCCGGGCTCGGCTACGGCACCCTGTTCCAGGGCCTGCGCGCCGCCTGGCGGCGCGACGGCGAACTCTTCGCCGAACTCGCCCTGCCCGCCGACGCCCAGACGGACGCCGAAGGGTACGGTCTGCACCCCGCGCTCCTCGACTCAGCGCTGCACACCCTGGCGCTGGGCGGCCTGCTGACCGGTGCCGACGGCGACGGCGACACCGACGAGTCGGCCGGTACCGCCAGGCTGCCGTTCGCCTGGGCCGGTGTCCGGCTGCACGCCGCCGGAGCGGTGGCCGCTCGCGTACGGCTGGCGGCCGCCGGACCGGACGCGGTCTCGCTGGAACTCGCCGACACGGCCGGTAGGCCGATCGCCTCGGTCGACTCGCTCGTTCTGCGGGCCGTCTCGCCCGAGCAGATCGGCGCGGCGCGCGGCGGACGCCACGAGTCGCTGTTCCGGCTCGACTGGACCGCGCTGCCGACGGACCGTACGGCAGCGCCGACCGGTGTCGACCACGCGGTGGTGGGCGCGGGGCTGCCGGGAATCGACGCGCCGGTCCACGCCGACCTGGCGGCCCTGGCCGCAGTGGACGGCGACGTACCCCCGCTGGTGTTCATCACGGCCGAATCGGGCACGGAGGAAGCCCTCCCGAGCGCGGCGCACACCCGTACGGCCGACGCTCTCGCCCTCGTCCACACCTGGCTCGCCGACGACCGGTTCGCCTCTTCCCGCCTGGTGTTCGTCACCCGTGGCGCGATGTCGACCGAACCGGACGAGCCCGTACACGACCTCGCGGGCGCGGCTGTGTGGGGTCTGGTGCGGTCCGCGCAGTCCGAGAACCCCGGCTGCTTCGGTCTGGTCGACCTCGACGGTGCTGACGCTTCCTACCGGACGCTGTCCGCCGTGCTCGCCTCGGGCGAGCAGGAG
>NZ_BMWG01000046.1 GCF_014651115.1 Streptomyces inusitatus
GGACGATGTCGCGTACGTCATCTACACCTCCGGCTCCACGGGCCGACCCAAGGGTGTGGTCGTCTCCCATCGCGGCCTGGGCAACCTCGTCGCCGCGCAGATGGCACGGCTCGAAGTGGGAGCAGGCTCACGCCTCCTCCAACTGGCCTCGCTGAGCTTCGACGCCTCGGTGTGGGAGCTGTGCACGGCCCTCCTGTCGGGCGCCGCGCTGGTGGTGGCCGACGCGGAGAACCTCCCGCCGCACGGATCCCTCGAAGAGGTCACGGCCCGGTTCGGCGTCACGCACATGCTGGTGCCGCCGTCGCTGCTCGCACCCGTGCGGCAGCTCCCCGAGAGCGTCGTCAGTCTCGTCGTGGGCGGCGAGGCCTGCCCGCCGTCGCTGGTCGAGCGCTGGTCGTCCCGACTGCGCCTGGTCAACGCGTACGGCCCGACCGAGGTGACCGTCATGGCGTCGCTGAGCGAGGCCCTGACACCGGCGGGCGAGGACAGCCCCGTCTCGATCGGCGGGCCACTGCTCAACACCAGGGCCTATGTGCTGGACGGATTCCTCCAGCCGGTGCCGGTGGGCGTGGCGGGGGAGCTGTATGTATCGGGTCCGGGACTGGCGCGCGGCTATCTCAATCGACCGGGGCTGACGTCGGAGCGGTTCGTGGCCAGCCCGTTCGGGGGCAGGATGTACCGCACCGGGGACCTGGTGCGATGGACCGCCGGCGGTGAGTTGGTCTTCGCGGGGCGTGCCGACGAGCAGGTGAAGATCCGCGGCTTCCGCGTCGAACCCGGTGAGATCGAGTCGGTCCTCGCCGCGCACGAGAGCGTGGCTCAGGCCGCCGTGATCGTCCGCGAGGACCGGCCCGGGACCAAGCGGCTCGTCGCCTACGCGGTGCCCCGGGCGGAGGCCGAGATCGATCCGCAGGCCCTGCGGGAGTTCGCGGCCCAGCGGCTGCCCGACTACATGGTCCCGGCGGTCACAGTCGTCCTGGAGGCCCTCCCGGTCACCGCCAACGGCAAACTGAACCGGGCCGCGCTGCCTGCCCCCGACCTCGCGGTGGCGTGTGGCCGAGCGCCCCGGACGGCGACCGAGGAAGCGCTCTGCGGCCTCTTCGCCGAAGTCCTCGGAGTGGAGAAGGTCGGAGCCGACGTCTCGTTCTTTGAACTGGGCGGCGACTCACTGATCGCCATGAGGCTGATCGCGCTGATCCGCAATGTCCTCAACGCGGAGGTCAGCATCAGGGCGCTCATCGGCGCACCCACCGTGGAGGCGGTCGCGCGGTCGCTGACCGGCGGCTCCGGCGGGGACGACACCGGGCTGCTGCTGCCGATCAGGACGGAAGGCGACAAGCCGCCCGTGTTCTGCGTCCATCCGAGCACCGGACTGAGCTGGTCCTACACCGGGCTGGCCCGTCATCTCCCCGCCGACCGGCCCGTCTACGGCCTTCAGGCCCGTGGCTTCGCCGCCGGTGAGGAGAGGCCGGAGACCCTGGAGGAGATGGCGGCGGACTACGCCGACCGGATCCGCGGCGTCCAGCCCACCGGCCCGTACCACCTCCTCGGCTGGTCCTTCGGCGGGACCGTCGCCCAGGCCGTGGCGACCCGGCTCCAGGAGCAGGGCGAGGAAGTCGCCCTGCTGGTCAGCCTGGACGGCTACCCGGCCCCCGGCGGGGCCCCGGAGAACGCCCCGGCGGACTTCGCCGACGGCGCTCAGGGGGCCCCGAGGAACAAGGTCCGGATGCTTCGTGAGATTCACGAGGTGAACGCGCGCAATGTGCGGCTCCTGCACGACTTCACACCAAGGGTCTACCGGGGCGACCTGATGCTCTTCATCGCCTCCGAAGGACATCCGGCAATCGGGCAGCCGGCCGGGTCGCCGAACAGTTGGACACCCTATGTGGATGGGATCGTGGAGAGCGTCACGGTCAAGTCCGATCACGACGGAATGATGAAGCCGACGCCCCTCGCGGAGATCGGACGACTGATTTCCGCACGACTCCAGGACAGGGGAGTGTAAATGGACGACAGAGTGGGTCCCGAAGAGGGCCGGAACACCGACCGTAAGAAGCAGTTGCGCATGGCCGTCGCGGTCGGCGTGGGCTCGGGCCTCTCCGTCGCCCTTGTGGTCGCGGGCCTGGCCTTCGCCTTCAACGCGGCCGACTCCTCCGACGGAAAGGGGACTTCCGCGGCCGGTTCCCCCTCTCCGTCGGACAAGGAGGCCGATGAGAAGTACGTCGCGAATCTGGCCTTCTCCAAATGCCTCAGGGCACAGGGCGTGGATAAATTCCCACTGCCCGAGAGCAATGGCTCGATCAGACTTGAGGCATCCTCCGGGATAGACGTCAATACAAAGGAGTTCAAGAAGGCGGAGGAAACCTGCCGCAAGCAGGCCCCGCCCGTCGGACAGAAGCAGAGCAGGCCGCCGGACGCGCCCAAAATCGACGCTTCAAAATATGTCGCGTGCATGCGGGAGAACGGTCAGCCCGACTTCCCCGAGCCCGACGAGGGAGGCATGTTCATGGGCATCGACCTGGACACACCCGAGTACAAGGCGGCGCAGAAGGCGTGCGTGAAGCTCATGCCCGTGCTCGGCGGCCCGCCCGCGGCCAACTCCTGACCCGACCGGTCCGACCGGTCCGACCGGTCCGACGACCTGACGACCGATCGAGCCTGCCGGCCCCGGTCCGCCCTCTCGGCGGACCGGGGGCCCTTTGTCACCCCCTCGGGCCCCCGCGCCCCGCCGGCCGGGGCCCCGCCGCCCCGCCCCCCAGGGGCTTCAAGAGCAGCAACACGCTGAAACCGGAGGCTCCGTAGAAAGGAACCCGAGGCGGAAGTCCAGGACCAAGCCATCGAGCGAACGCAGGCCGTCGAGTAATGGAGAATCACATGTCAGTCATTTGCCGCCGTGAGGCCGACCAGAGCGGGTCCGGCACGAGCAGGTCCGGCACGAGCCGACTGCGCCGGACCACCGCGATGGCCGTTCTGCTGACGTCCGTCACCCTGCTCGCCGGGGCCTGCGGAAGCGACGAGGGCAAGAAGTCCGAGGTGGCGTCCGTGCCCTCGGCCGGACAGTCCTCCGAGAGCACGGCCGACCAGTCCAGCAAGGCCGACCCGGTGGAGTACGCGAAGTGCATGCGCCAGAACGGCGTGGCGGACTTCCCGGACCCCCGCTCCGGCGGCGGGATCACCCTCCCCAAGGGCGTCGACCCGCAGTCCGACGCGTTCAAGAAGTCGGAGGAGGCCTGCAAGGAGTACCGGCCGAACAGGGGATCCGTCGATGTGCCCGGCGGAAACGAGTGGAGCAGCGACGACCAGGTCAAGTTCGCCCAGTGCATGCGTAAGAACGGCCTCTCCGACTTCCCCGACCCCGACGCCGAGGGCGGCGTGATCCTCGGCCAGGGCACCGGCATCGACCCCAAGTCGGAGCAGTTCAAGAAGGCCGACGCGGCCTGCAAGCAGTACAAGCCGCAGGGCGCGCCCGGCGCCGAGGGCGGCAACTGACCATGGCCACCACAGAGATCCCCACGGAGGGGGCGCAGAGCGCCCCGCCACCCGAGGAGCCGGAGCGGCGGCCCGGTACGCGCCGTCGGCACCGCGGCCGGACGGCGGCGGTCGTCGTCGCCCTGGTCGCGGCGGGCGGAGCGGGCGCGATATTCGCCAACCCGTTCGACTCCGCTCGGAGTCAGGACCCCGCCGCCAGCAGCCAGGACACCGCGACCAACACGGCCAAGGTGACCAAGGGAACGCTCTCCTCCCGTACCCAGCAGAACGGCACACTGGGCTACGCCGGCTCCTACGACGTGGTCAACAAGGCCAGCGGAACGGTCACCAGGGTGCCCGCCGTGGGCCAGGTGATCCGCCAGGGCAAGCCGCTGTACTGGGTGGACGGCGAGCCGGTGATCCTGCTGAAGGGCGCCAGGACACCGGTCTACCGGGCACTTGAGCGGGGGGACGAGGGCGAGGACGTCAAGCAGCTGAACGCGGCGCTCGTCGAACTCGGATACGCCACCGACGAGCAGATCGACCCCGACTCCGACTACTTCAGCCGCCAGACGCGCTGGGCCCTGAAGAAGCTCCAGGACGATGTGGGAGTCGAGGAGACCGGGAAGCTCAGCCTCGGCCAGGCGCTGTTCCTGCCCGTCGACGAGATCAGGGTGACCAGCGTCGACGCGGTGATCGGCGGTTCCGCCGCGCCGGGGAAGCCCATCATCCAGGGCTCCTCGACCGGCCGCCAGGTCACCGTCGAGCTGAACGCCTCCCAGCAGTCCGATGTGAAGGTCGGCGACAAGGTGACCATCACCATGCCCGACGACACATCGACCCCCGGAGTGGTGTCGTCCGTCGGCAAGGTCGCCAAACAGGGCGAGAACAAGACCACCATCGACGTCACCATCAAACCGACCAAGCCGAAGGTGACCGGCCGGCTCGACAAGGCGCCCGTCCAGGTCGCCATCGTCTCCGACACCGTCAAGGACGTGCTGTCCGTGCCCGTCGACGCGCTGCTGGCCCTCGCGGGCGGCGGCTACGCCGTCGAGGTGGTCAAGGCGGACCGGACCACCGAGCTGATCCCGGTGGAGACCCGGCTGTTCGACGGCAGCGCGGGCCGGGTCGAGGTGAGCGGCGACCGCCTCAGGGCCGGTCAGGATGTCGTGGTGCCGGGCTCATGACCGAGACGACCATCGAAGAGAGAACGGCCGGCCGCCGCCTCGCCGGCGAACCGGTCATGCAACTGGACCAGGTGACCAAGGTCTACCCCGGGGTGTCGCCGGTGGTCGCCCTCGACAAGGCGACCTTCACCATCCACCGGGGCGAACTCGTCGCCATCGTCGGCCCTTCGGGCTCCGGCAAGTCGACCCTGCTCCAGGTCATGGGAAGCCTCGACCGCCCCAGCTCCGGCACGGTCCGCATCGTCGGCGACGACGTCGCCAAGATGTCGGACCGGGCCCTGGCGCGGCTGCGCTCCTCCCGGATCGGCTTTGTCTTCCAGCAGTTCTTCCTGGCCCAGCACGCCACCGCGCTGGAGAACGTCGCCGACGGAATGCTCTACTCCGGAGTGCGGCACCCGGCTCGGACCGAGGCCGCCACCATCGCCCTGACCAGGGTCGGACTCGGCCACCGGATCAAGCACCGCCCGGCCGAGCTGTCCGGCGGCGAACGCCAGCGCGTCGCGATCGCCCGCGCCCTCGTCGGCAACCCCGCGATCGTCCTCGCCGACGAACCCACCGGCAACCTCGACAGCGTCAACGGCGCGGCCATCTTCGACCTGCTTCGGGAGTTGAACGCGGAGGGCACCACCATCGTCGTGATCACTCACGACCGGGACCTCGCCACGCGGCTGCCCCGACGCATCGAAGTGCTCGACGGCCGCATCGTCACCGACACCGGCCCGGCGGACGGACCGGTGTCCACCGAAAGGCGCCCGACATGACCCTCACCGCCCCACCCTCCGGCCGGATGCACCCGGCCGACGTGGCCAGGGTCGCCAGCGTCGGGCTGCGCACCAGACGGATGAGGGCCGCGCTGTCGGCGCTGGGCATCGCCATCGGCGTCGCGGCGATGGTCGCCGTCCTCGGTCTGTCGGCCTCCTCGCAGGCCGGGCTCCTCGCCGAGATCGACAAACTGGGGACCAATCTGCTGAGGGTCGCCCCCGGCCAGACCCTCAGCGGGGAGGACGCCAAACTCCCCCTTGAGGCACCGGCGATGATCGACCGGATCGGCCCCGTGGAGGATGTGCAGAGCACCGGGAACACCCAGGCGTCCGCCTACCGCAATCCGCACATCCCCAAGGCCAACACCAACGCGATCTCCGTCAACGCCACCAGCCTGGGCCTGCCCGGAGCGGTGCGCGCCTCCGTCGCCCAGGGCCGGTTCCTGAACAAGGCCACCGCCCAGCAGCCGGTCGCCGTGCTCGGCGCGACCGCCGCCAAACGGCTCGGCATATCGAAGATCCACTCCGGGGCCCGTATCTGGGTCGGCGGACAGTGGTTCTACGTCGTCGGCATCCTCGACTCCGTACGGCTGACCCCCGAGGTCAACTCGGCGGTGCTGGTCGGCTGGCCGGCCGCGGAGAAGTACCTCGACTTCGACGGCCACCCGTCCACGGTCTATGTCCGGGCCGACACCGACCAGGTCACCGAGGTGCAGAAGGTGCTCGCCGCGACGGCCAACCCGGAGAAGGCCGAGGAGGTCAAGGTCAGCCAGCCCTCGGCCGCCCTCGAAGCCCGCGCCGCGACACAGTCCGCGCTCAACGGACTCTTCCTCGGACTCGGGGCGGTCGCTCTTCTCGTCGGAGGCATCGGAGTCGCCAACACCATGGTCATCTCGGTGCTGGAGAGACGGTCCGAGATCGGGTTGCGGCGCGCGCTCGGCGCGACCAAGGGAAACATCCTGGTCCAGTTCCTCTCCGAGGCGGTGCTGCTCGCCGCGCTGGGAGGCGTGGCGGGAGTCGCCCTGGGCAGTCTCGCCACCGCCGTCTACGCCCAGATCAAGGGATGGGAGACAGTGGTCCCGGTACTCGCCTGGGGTGGCGGACTCGTCGCGGCCATCGCGATCGGCGCACTGGCGGGACTGCTGCCCGCACTCCGCGCCGCCCGGCTCCAGCCCACCGAGGCGCTGCGCATCGCATGACGCGGCCGTGCCCGGCACGCGGCCGGCGGCTGCCGCGTGCCGGGCACCCGCACGCCGAGGAGAGCGCCGGGGGAGCGCCGAGAAGAACGCGGAGGAACGGCGGAGGAACGCGGAGGAACCCGGGAGGAAGACGTGTACCCGAACATCCCCCTCATGGCCCTGACGGCCGGCCTCCTGGTGATCACCGTCATGGTCGCCGCCCTCGTCCTGAGCGGGACGTCCGGCGGACCGCACGACCGGTCACCGGGCCGACCGGCGAAGCGGCACGACCACCGCCCGGTTCTCGCGGGACTCCTCACCGGGACGGGAGCAGGCACCATGCGCGCGATCCGAGGAGCGACCCAGGCCGACGGAAACGACCGGGACTCCATCCTGGAGGCGACGACCGAACTCCTCGCCGAGGTCATGAACCGCAACGGACTCACCACCGACGACATCATCTCCGTCCTGTTCACCTCCACCCCGGACCTCACCGCCGAGTTCCCCGCCCTCGCCGCGCGCAAGGCCGGATTCCACGATGTGCCCCTGCTCTGCGCCGTCGAGATCGACGTCCCCGGGGCGCTCCCCAGGGTCGTACGGCTGATGGTGCACGCAGGCACCGACCGGCCCCGCGCCCAGATCCAGCATGTGTATCTGCGCGGCGCGGCCCGGCTCCGCCAGGACATCGCGGGCTGACGCCCCGCCCGGGCGTCGCTCCGCCGAACGGAGCAGTCCCGCGGCGTCCGCCCGCCCGGCCCGCCCGCCGGACGCCAGGGCCCCGCGAAGAGCGACGCCCCCTCACCCGTACCGCCGGCGCGCCCGCCGGAGCCCCTCCCCCCGGCCCGGCCCCGCCCGCGCCGGAGTTGCGTGCCCATCCGTGCCGTGAGTCCGTTGATGACGTGCTGTGCCGGTCACGACTGTCAGGAGGAGGCATGCGCACCAAGCAGAACGGCCACCCGGCCGAAAAGCTGTCCGTGGTGTACTCGGTCCACGTCGTCGAAGGTGGCGAGCAGGGATTCCTCGACGCCTACGAACGCATACGGAAGTCCGTCGCCGCCGTCCCCGGTCACCTCATCGACCGGCTGGGAGAACCCATCGACGACTCCCGGCAGTGGGTGATCAGCAGCGAATGGGAGACGCCCGAACACTTCTTCGCCTGGCAGCAGGGCGAGGACCACCGGGCGCTGCTGGAACCGCTGCGCGTCTGGGTCGACCAGACCCAGTCGCTGCGGTTCCGGATCATCCAGGAAACCGTGGGAGCCAAGCCATGACACACCACACCGGCCCCGTCGCCGTACTCGGTCTCGGCTCGATGGGCACCGGCCTCGCCACCCGCCTTCTCGACCAGGGCGTACAGGTCCGGGTCTGGAACCGCACCCCGGAACGGACCGGGCCGCTCGCCGCCGCGGGCGCGGTCGCCGCGGCCCATCCCGCCGCAGCCATCGAGGGCACCAGCGCGGCCATCTGCACCGTCGCCGACAGCGACGCGCTCGCCGCCGTGCTGCGCGGCCCCGACGGCATCCTCTCCGGCGGCCCCTACCCCGGCGCACTCGTCTGCGCCAGCACCGTCGCCCCCGAAGAGGTCGTCAAGCTCACCGGAGACCTGCACTCCGTGCTGGACGTCGGCATGCTCGGCAACCGCGAACACGCCCGCAACGGCGAACTGCGGCTCTTCGTCGGCGGCGAGGAACGCGTCTTCACCGCCGGGCTCCCCCTGCTCGAACTGCTCGGCAAGGAAGTCGTCCATCTGGGCGAACTCGGCTCCGGCATGCGGATGAAACTGCTCCTCAACCTGCTCATGGGCATCGAGGTGCAGGCCATGGCCGAAGCGGTGGAACTGGCGGCGGCCTCCGGACTCGACCGGGCGCTGGTCCTCCGCGCGATCGCGGGCAGCGGCTTCGCCTCGCCCGTCATGGCCTTCAAGTCCAAGCGGCTGATCGCCAAACGCTTCGACGAGCCGGACTTCCGGCTGCGCCTGATGGCCAAGGATCTGCTGCTGGCATCGAACCAGGCCGCCGCGGCCGGGCTGCGCCTGCCCCTGCTCGCCGCCGCCACCCAGACCCATGTCAGCGCCACCGAACAGGGCCACGGAGACGAGGACTGCGTCGCCGTCGCCCACGCGATCGCACCCGAACCGGGAACCCATCCATGATCATTGACATCCATGGCCATCTGTCCCCGCCGGAGGCCGCCCGGCGCTTCCCGATGCCCCCGAGCCTCACCGACGTCGACGGAATGCTCGCCGCCCGCGCCAAGGCAGGCATCGACCTCACCATCATCGGCAGCCCGGTCGGGGCCGGCGCGATGGCCCGCGTCCCCGGCGTCGACAACTACCGCCAGCCCAGGGACCGGCTGCGCGGCTTCCACGCCTGGATGTCCGGCCTCATCAAGACCTTCCCCGACCAGCTCCGCGGCTATGTGTACGCCAACCCCTTCGGCGACGACGACCATCTCGAAGGCGTACGGGAGACCCTGGCGGACCCCGCCTTCGTCGGCCTGATCACCACCTCCAGCGTCCACGGCGAACTCCTCGGCTCGCCGAAGGCCGACTCCTTCTTCGCGCTCGCCGCCGAGGTCGGCAAACCGGTCCTGGTGCACGCCCCGGCCGAGCCGATCGGCACGGAACGCGTCGACGACCTCGGGTTCGTCGAACAGATCGGCCGCTTCGGCGACCTCACCACCGGCCTGGCCATGATCGCCTTCGCGGGATGGCTGGACAAATACCCCGATCTCCGGCTCATCGGCGCGACCGGCGGCGGCGCGCTCGCCCTGCTGCCCGAGCGCCTCCAGACCGCCGCCCGCCCCCGGCACTGGGGAGGTCAGGCCCCTCAGGGCCAGGCCCCGCCCGGACAGGCCGAAGCGCCCCCCGCCGACCCGGCGGCGGCCCTGAGCCGGCTCTATGTCGACACCAGCACCTTCAGCCCGGCCCATCTGGGGCTCAACGCCGAGGTGCTGGGCCCGGAGCGGATGCTCTTCGGCACCGACTCGCCGCCGATGAGCGTGCCCCTGGAGGAGTTCATCCGCCTGATCGAGAAACTGCCGCTCGACAAGGCCTCCCAGCAACTCATCCTCGGCGGCAACGCCGAGGCCGTCTTCGACCTCAGGAGCCGTCCGTGACCAGCGTCGACGACCCGGCCACCGCGGCCGAGCAGTGCACCCCGGCCTTCCGGCGCGACCCCTACCCGGTCTACGGACTTCTCAGGGAGACCGCGCCCGTCTGCCCGATCCGCCCCCGGCACGGCATCGAAACCTATCTGATCACCCGTTACGAGGACGCCAGGGCCGCCCTCTCCGACCCGCGGCTGAGCAAGGACATGTACGGCGCGATGGACTCCTACCGGAGGATCTTCGGAGACTCCTCCGTGGCGCTCGACGACCACATGCTCAACTCCGATCCCCCCAAACACACCCGGCTGCGCAAACTGGTCAGCTCCGGCTTCACCCCCCGCCGGGTGGAGGCCCTCCGCCCCCGTATCCAGGGCGTGGTGAACACCCTTCTGGACGAGGCCCCGACCCGGGAGCCGGTCGATCTGCTCGCCGTGTTCGCCTTCCCGCTGCCCATCATCGTGATCTGCGAACTCCTCGGCGTGCCGGAGGCGGACCGGGCCAAGGTCCAGGGCTGGTCCACGACGGTGGCCCAGACCGGCTTCAGCAAGGAGTCCAAACTGGCCCAGCAGCGCGCGGAGGAGAGTCTGTACGCGTACTTCTCGGAGGTCATCGGCGACAAGAGGGAACGCCCCGGCGAGGATCTGCTGAGCGCGCTCATCGAGGCCAGGGACGAGAACGGCACCCTCACCGAGCATGAAATGATCTCCACCGCTTTTCTGCTGATGTTCGCGGGCCACAAGACGACCGCCTATCTCATCGGCAACGCCGTCCACCAGCTGCTCACCCACCCCGACCAGCTCCGCGCGGTCCGGGAGGACCCCGAGCTGATCGGACCGGCGGTCGAGGAACTGCTGCGCTACGACGGCTCGGTGGAGACCGCCACCTTCCGTTACGCGACCGAGGACCTCGACATCGCCGGGACCCGGATCCCGCGGGGCGCCCTGGTGCAGATCGCGCTCAACTCGGCCAACCGCGACCCGCTCAAGTTCGACGCCCCCGACCGCTTCGACGTCACCAGGCCCGGAAACGCGCAGAGCGCGCATCTCGGTTTCGGCCACGGCATCCACTACTGCCTGGGGGCCTCCCTGGCCCGGCTGGAGACCCAGCTCGCGCTCACCGCTCTCTTCGAACGCTTTCCGAAAATCGCGCCGGCCGACCCCGCCCGCGAGGCGAGTTGGCTGGAAGTGCCCTTTCCCGCCTTCCGGGGTCTCACCGAACTGCCCGTCATCCTCGACCCGGGCCCCTGACCGGCCCGGCGCTGACCGGTCGCCCGCGCCGGTGGCCGGTCAGCGCCGCCGCAGTGCCTCGAACGGGTTCGGCGTCAGCCCGGTCCAGCGGTGCAGCACCGCCCGTCCGGTCCGCAGAGTCACCCCGTCCGATTCGGCGGTGCCCGCCTCGGCGACGTAGAAGCGGCCGTCGTCGAGCGAGACCAGCCCGTACTGCCCGGCCGACTGATACCCGTACACATCGGATTCCTCGTCGTACAGCCCCCGGGGCGCGAGGGTGAGCATCCGCCCCACCTCGGGGCTCGCCTGACCGCGCACCAGCCCCCAGCGGGTGCGCTCCGAGCCGTCGATCACGAAGAAGGAGTAGTTGGGGAACGTCTTCTTCTTCCCCTTGTAGACGGCCATCCGCCAGTCGCCGCTGTGCGCGTCGTACTCCAGATTCTGCACACCGTAGGTGGTGTTGCCGGTGTACACGAAGAACTTCCCGTCGGGGCGCGCCGGACCGCTGGTGTGCGGCTCGCTCTCGCTGAGCGGCCTCTCGTACCGCTTCCAGAACCGCACGTCGTACTGGAGCAGCACCTGATGGTCGTTGTCCGTGCGGCTGGTGTTCGAGTAGACGCCGTACGCGACGGTCAGCCGGGGCCTGCGCGGCGGATCCAGGCCGGGGCCGAAGGCGACGCCGTCGATACCGCTGCATCCGTACCGGTGGTCGGGGGTGTTCGCGGTGTTGCCGTCGAAGACGCCGTCGCCGTTCATGTCGGCCGTGTAGTCCTTCACGACCTCCTTCAGATGGACGGTGGAGACCACTCCGGTGGAGTGCGCGTCCATGTTCATCCGGGTGATGCGGTCCCCGTCGAAGATCGCGATGTAGAACGCCTTCGCGGACTTGTACTCCAGCGAGCCGTAGACCCGGCCGTCGTCCTTGTTGAAGTCGAGATCCCCCAGATGCCCGGTGAAGCCCGTGACCGAGCCGACCGGCCTGCCGCGCAGATCGGTCTTGACCAGCAGATCCGTGAACGAGAAGTACATGAAACCGCCGTCCCGGTCCAGGGCCGTGCCCTGGAGGTGGCCGGAGCGCCACTTCCCGCCGTCGACGGCGGCGGGCACCGGGGGCGGGGCGGCCGCCGGGACGGCCCGCGCCGTGCCCCCGCCCGCCACGGCGGCCGACACGACGACGGCGGAGACGGAGAGGGACAGGGCCGCAAGCCGGGCGCGTGCGTTTCTTCGCATGGATTCCTCCGACAGCCTGATCCTGGGGTCTGAAGGGTTCTGTGGCTCTGCAGTGGTGATGCCCCGCGGTGGTGCACGGGAGACCACCGCCGGGTGAACCCGGCGTGTATCCGGCGTACGACGACGGTGCCACGGCGCGGGCCGACCCGCCGGGCACACCGGGGCGCTCCGGCGGGTCGTGTTAGCGTGTGGATCACGCAGAGCGACCGGATCCGGCCGCCGACACACAGGGGCGAACGGAACCTTCATGAGCATTTGGACCACCCGTCCCGAGCGTCCCGGGGACGCCGAGGCGGTCCACGCGATCAACGCGGCCGCCTTCCCGACCCCCGCCGAAGCCGATCTGGTGGACGCCCTGCGCGCCGACGCGGAAGCGTGGATCGACGGGCTGTCCCTGGTGACCGAGGCCCCCGACGGCACCCTCGTCGCGCACGCCCTGCTCACTCGCTGTCATGTCGACGGCCACCCGGCGCTCGCCCTCGCCCCCTGCGCGGCTCTCCCCGCCCACCAGCGCCGGGGCGCGGCCTCCGCCGCGATCCGCGCGGCGCTCGAAGCGGCCCGACAGCAGGGGGAGAGCCTGGTGCTGGTCCTCGGACACGCCGACTACTACCCCCGGTTCGGCTTCGAGCCGGCCTCCCGCTGGGGGATCCGCGCGCCGTTCGAGGTCCCCGACGAGGCGATGATGGCCCTCGTCCTGGATTCGGACCAGCCGGTTCCGTCCGGGGTCATCCGGTACGCGGACGCCTTCGGCGTCTGAGGCCCTGACCGGCGACCGGCCCTGACCGGCTCTGCCCGGTTCCGGGCGGAGTCAGGCCCGGCGGACGGCGCGCGCCTCGCGCAGCTCCCGCCGGGTCGCGGTGATCAGTCTCTCGCTGCTGTCGAAGGCCTCCTGAAGGCCCGCCGCCGGAGTGGTGTTCGCCTTCTGGTGCAGCACCACCCCGAGGATCAGACCGTCGCCCCGGCCGTCGCCGGTCTCCGCCGCCCACATCAGCGCACCGCCCGCCGGGGTGCTCGACCCGGTCTTCACACCCACCACCCCCGAGGTCCCCAGCAGCCTGTTGGTGTTGACCACCGTCCCGGTGCCGCCGCCGACGGTGACCTCGCGCGTGGCGACGATCGACCGGAAGACCTCGTCGCGCATCACCGCCTCGGCGAGCCGCAGCTGATCGGCCGCCGTGCTCCTGGTGGACGCCTCCAGACCGCTCGCGCCGGTGTACGTGGTGCGGCTCATCCCCAGCTCCCTCGCGGCCCGGTTCATCTTCGCCACGAAGGCCCCCTCCGTGCCGGAGTGCCAGCGCGCCAGCAGCCGGGCCGCGTTGTTGCCCGACGGCAGCAGCACCAGTTCCAGCAGCTGCCGCTGGGTCAGCTCCTGCCCCGCGGAGATCGGCACGGTCGACTCGTGGAGGGAGTGGGACTCGTCCGACGCCCGCTGGTCGACGGTGATCCGCGGCCCGGGCTCGCCCTGCCGGAGCGGACGGTCGCGGAGGACGACGTACGCGGTCATCACCTTGGTGACGCTGGCGATCGGCACCGGCCTCTGCTCACCGCTGGTCCCCAAGACCCCCAGTCCGGTGACCGCGACACCCGCCTGGCCGCCCTTCGGCCACGGCAGCCGCATGGTCCCGCCGGTCTCCGTCACGGTGACGGCGGCCGGCCCCTCCCGTCCCGCTCCGAGGACCGCCGCCCCTCCGCCGAGCGCCGCCAGGGCCAGACCGGCGGCAGCGCCCCGCAGCAGCCGACGGCGTCCCGGCGGCGACGGCGCGACGGCGACGGCGGCCACCGGACCTTGCACGGCGGACGGAGCCGCACCGGGCTGGACGTACATGGATACCTCCGGGGGAGACGGACGCGCCGGGCGGCGCACTTCCATCACCCTCCGGCGCCGACGTCTTCACCGGCCCGAGGCCGGTCACCGGCCGGCGCTCAGTCGTGTATCGGCTCCGTATCGGCGGGCAGCCGCAGCACGGCGACCGCCCCGCCGTCCGGCGCGTTGGAGAGCCGCAGCGCCGCGCCGATCACCCGGGCCTGCCCCAGGGCGATGGTCAGCCCCAGCCCGTGCCCGTGACCGCGTTCGGCGCTGCCGGTGCGGAACCGCTGCGGCCCCGACTCCAGCAGCGCGGCGGGGAAGCCCGGCCCGTGGTCGCGTACGACGACGGTGAGACCGTCCACCCGCACCTCGACCGGACCACGGCCGTGCCGGTGCGCGTTGATGACCAGATTGGAGATGATCCGGTCCAGCCTGCGCGGATCGGTCTGTGTCTCGGCGTTCTCCACGACCGTGGTACTCGCCCGCAGCCCGGTGCGCGCCACGGACGCCTCCACCACACTGCCCACGGGCACCCACCGCGGATCCGCCGCCTCCGCACCGGCGTCCAGCCGGGAGATCTCCAGCAGATCCTCGACCAGCCCGCGCAGCACCCGCACCCGGTCGCGCACCAGCTCGGTGGCCTCGCCGTCCGCCAGCAGACCGGTGGAGGTCACCAGCCCCATCAGCGGGGTACGCAGCTCGTGCGCGACATCGGCGGTGAACCGCTGCTCGGTCAGCAGCCGCTCCTGGAGCGCGGCGGCCATCGAGTCGACGGCCCGGGAGATGTCGGCGATCTCGTCGCCGCCCCGGCCGCGCGCGCCGGTCCTGGCGTCCAGATCGCCTTCGGCGATGGCCCGCGCGGTGACCGTGACCCGCCGCAGCCGCCGGTTGAGCACCTCGGTGATCAGCACGGAGAGCGGCACGACCACCAGCAGCGCCGCCACCACCGCCTGGAGGAGGTTGCGGTCCAGGGCCGCGAGGCTGCGCTCCTCGGCCCCTCTCTCGAATCTGACGGCCACCGCTCCGTCGCCCAGACGCTCGGCCGCCCACATCCACGGCTGGCCGGGGCGGCGGGTGTCGTACCAGGTGACGGGTCCGTCCGAGAGGGCGACGCGCCGCCGCAGCTCATCGGGCAGCTCCTCGGGGGAGGGCACGTCGGCGAGCCCCGCCGCCCGGTGCTCCCGGACCACCGACTCCAGGTCGGTGAGGGCCATGGAGCGCGCCTCGGACTGAAGCCGCTGGACGGTGGTCCAGTGCACCAGCCCGCCCACGACCAGCGCCACCGAGCAGGACGCGGCGACGACGAGCGCGGTGATCTTCCAGCGCAGCGACCGCCAGTTCAGCAGGGCGCGCACCGCCCGCAGGGCCCGTCCGCCCGCCGTCTCGGCCGAGCCGGTGTGTCCCACGTCAGCGCCGCAGCTTGTAGCCGAAGCCGCGGACCGTCTCGACACGGTCGCCGCCGATCTTCTTGCGCAGCCGCTGCACACAGAGGTCGACCACTCGGCTGTCGCCGTCCCAGCCGTAGTCCCACACCTCGCGCAGCAGCGTCTGGCGGTCGAGCACGATGCCGGGGTGCGCCGCGAACTGGAGCAGCAGCCGCAGTTCGGTGGGGGCGAGAGCGACCCGGACCCCGTCCCGGAACACCTCCAGACCGCTGGTGTCGACGGTCAGATCGCCGAAGACGAGCCGGTCGCCGCCCGGCCGGGCGCCGGGCCCGCCGGCGGGGGAGTCCGCAGCGCTCTCCGGGCCGGGAGTGAAGGTGGCCCGGCGGAGGAGTGAGCGGATTCTGGCCACCAGAACCGGGGTGTCGACCGGCTTGACGACATAGTCGTCCGCACCGGCCTCCAGACCCGCGACCACATCGAGCGAGTCGCCCCGCGCGGACATCATCAGAATGGGGGTGAGGCTCGACTCACGGATCTTCCGGCAGAGGCCGATGCCGTCCAGCTCCGGCAGCATCACATCGAGAAGCAGCAGGTCGGGGCCGTGTTCCCGGAAGAGTTCAAGCCCGGTCAGCCCGTCGGCCGCCGTATGCACCGTGTAGCCGTAGCGCTCCAGCGCCATGGCGACCGAGGTGCGGATCACCTCGTCGTCCTCGACCAGCAGAACGGTGGCGGAACCGGATGACGGACCGCCACCGACCTTAAAATCTGGCATTTCTCACCATTTCGGATATATCGCTTGTGGCCGCCTTCCGCAGGGGCGTGCCGCCCGGGGGTGCCGGTCTCCCATCATGCCTCGCGGTCCGGGGTGGCAGGTCCACGCGCCGACGGGGAGCGACGCGTGGACCTGGGGCGGAGGTCCGGGAGACCTCCTCGGGGGTGGCCTCCACTCTGCGTGAGCCGCATCTCGGCGGAGGCAAGATCATGACTCGGCGAGGGGGCGACTGTGTATCGGCCGTGTATCGGCCCGCCGTCCGCCGGGCTCACACCCCCGGGCCGGGCCGCCGCCGAGTCCGGCCGGATATCACCGGGGATACCCGTGCCGATGCCGGGACCGGCCCAGGACTTCCGTACAGTGCGCAGACACGACGTGCCGCCTGGTCCGTCAACTGGCCACCGTGGCAGACTACTTCGGGCACTGGCCCGTTCGGTGGCACGGCGCGGGTGGGTATCGCGGCAGCAGGGAAATCGAACGGAGGGCCCTCGATGACGGACACCGGTGACGGCTTTGGTGCCATCGACACCAGCAAGCCTCATCCGGCTCGGATGTACGACTACTACCTCGGCGGGAAGGACAGTTACCCCGTCGACTGGGAAGCCGCCGAGAAGGTGATCTCACTCTTTCCGTCCGTCAAGACCATGGCGCGGGTCAATCGCGCGTTCATGCGGCGGGCCTCCCGACTGCTCGCCGAGCGGGGCGTGCGGCAGTTCCTCGACATAGGGACCGGGATTCCCACCGAGCCCAATCTCCACCAGGTGGTCCAGAAGTCGATCCCGGACGCCCGTGTGGTGTACGTGGACAACGACCCCATCGTGCTCCGTCACGCCGAGGCGCTGCTCCGGGGCACGCCCGAGGGGCGCACCGAGTACCTTCAGGCGGACGTCCGCGAGGTCGAGAAGATCCTTGAGGGCGCGCAGCAGATACTGGACTTCCGCAAGCCGGTGGCGCTCTCGCTGATCGCGCTGCTCCACTTCATCACCGACGAGCACGACCCCCGAGAGGTGGTCCGGCGGCTCATGGAGCCGATGGCTCCCGGGAGCTGTCTGGTGCTGTCCCATGTGACGGGCGAGTTCGACCCGAGGACCTGGGAGCGTGTCGTGCGGATCTACCAGGAGAACGGCATTCCCGCGCAGGCGAGGTCGGGGGAGGAGCTGGCCAGCTTCTTCGAGGGGATGGAGCTGGTCGATCCGGGCGTCCAGCTCGCCGACCGCTGGCGTCCGGAGCCGGGCGCGGAGCCCGTCGAGGCGCTGCTCGCCCCCATCTACGGGGGAGTCGCCCGCAAGATCTGATACGTCCGGGACATCCGGATGTCCCGGACGGCGCGAGGCCCTGCGGCGAGGAGTGTGCCGCAGGGCCTTTCGCGTCGCCGGTCGTGCTGTGTCAGTTCTTGCGGTGGTTGATGTCTTCGGTGAGTTGGGGCAGGACGGTGAAGAGGTCTCCGACGACGCCGTAGTCGGCGAG
>NZ_BMWG01000047.1 GCF_014651115.1 Streptomyces inusitatus
TGGCTACGATCCGACTTCTGTCCGGACGGCGGGCGGAAAGGCCGGCCCCGCGCCCGCCCCCTCTCGGCTTCGCCTCGAACTCCTCGGCCGCGCATCCCGTGCCCCCCTCTCGAACCTTGGCCCACGAAAGTCAGCCCACGACAACTCGCGGCCGACGACGCGCCCGCCACGTGTGCCCACTTGTACCACCCCCCACCCCGGCCCCCCTGCTGCGCTTTTGGCTTGTGCCCGGTTGGCGTCCTGCGGACGCACCACCCCCGACTTCACCACCCCACCGCGCTTTCGCGGCCGACACTCTCCGTCTGTCCTGCACCACTCCGGCCGCCGTGATCAGCGTCCGGGCAGGGGGGAAATACGGGTTGACCCGGTATCAGCGTCCGCCCTGGCCGTTGCTGGCTCGCCATGGACTCTTCGCACCACCCGCCGGACCGCAACCACCTGGACGCAACGCCAGGCTTTCCCGATACGGGCAACCCTCACACAATCGGCCCCGGCTCGCTGCCGGGCACCTCCTGTGCGTGTTACCGTGAGCAGTGGTTACGGCTGTGTGCCCTGCGCGCGGCCCGAGGGGGGATAGACCCCCGGCTCAACCTGGTGAGCGCCAACTCACCCGATCGAGTCGATGTTTGATTGTTTGTCCGGTGATCACGCTACAGGAGAGGAGAGGGCAACCCGGTCGGGCCACCCCGAATCTTCCGGTAGCGTTAGCGCAAGCCTCGTGAGAGTGATCCTCCCAAGAAAACTCCCTGTAGAGGCTCGGATAGGCCCCCCGCGACGGCGGGGGGCCTTTTCCGTGTCAGTCGAGACCGCCATCGGCGACAGTCTCAACTTCTGGACGCTGGTGATGGACGGACCCGATCTCCCTGGGGAGCGGTCCGGCGTCCTCGATCCCGAGGGCCTTGCGGTACGCAGCATCACGCGCGCTGTGCACTGCTGAACGGGGGCGTGCCCCCGCGTTCCGTGCCCGGTAGTGCATACCGGCTCGGCGTCCACCCATAGGGTGTTCCCTCCCCTGTAGTACCGGAGCGTCCAAATCGCATCGCTCCGGGTGATCCTCCCGATGCGATCGTAACCCCGATCGGTCGGATTCCGGTAGCCGAATGCGAACATGCGTACTTCTGACATTCGTGACTCTACGTGCACAAGATCCCCACCTGAGAAGGGGCGGACCGTGGTACAACCATCGGTCCGCCCCGTGCGTCTGACGGGCGCTTACGTCTCAACCCATCCCGTCAGCTCCACCCTCACCAGCCGTTCGGGGATGTCGTGCCCCTGCGCGATCATCCACTCGTTGAGCGCCGCCGCGAAGGTTCCAGATGCGTCGATCAGCCCGGCCCAGTCCGAGGCCGCGAACCCTCGGCCGCCGTTGCCAAACGCCACTTCCAAGACATTCGAGCTGCCGCGCTTCCGGCCCGGCTTGCGCTTCTTCTTGCCGTAGTAGTTCTGCCAGTACGACGACCGGTGTGCGGCCGACTCCCGGGGGAACCGCCCGACGACGCGGAGCGCGATCCGGCCGCCAACCGTCGCCAGGCCCCGGATCGCATCCTCGATCGGCCGGCCACCCCGGGGGCCGTCGAGTGCCTGCTGACCCGCGTACGCGGACACGAACCCTCGGCGGCTGACGGCGGTGGCCGCCTTGCGTACGGCAGCGTCGCCGCCGGCCTTTCGCTGACGCGGGGTGCGCCGGACCCTGGCCCCGGACAAGATGCGCTGCCGCGCTTCCTTCGCCGCCGCCCCACGGCCAGCAGGGATCTCCCCCGCGCTGACGGCGGCGGCCTGGAGCTGCTGCAACTCCCCGATCTTCTGGGAGCCCTTGGTGCCCTTGAGGATCTGCCCGACGTAGGACCCGCTCCCCTTCGCGCCGAGGCCGAGGCCCCGCGCGATGTCGGTCTGAGAGAACCCCCGGGCGATCAGGTCCGCGACGATGCGCGCGGCCTCGGCGCTCATCGGGCGGCCTCGGCGGCGTCGCGGAGCGCCAGCAGCTCCCCTTCGTTGAGCGGGGCCGCGACCGAGCCGAGCGAGCCCTTGAGGCGGAACCGGCCCGGCGTTGACTCCGGGTTCGCCCATCCCGTGGCGCGGGTGAGGAGCATCGCGTCAGACCGGAACGCGATCACCTCGGACGGCGCGACGGAGAGCGCGCCCGTTCCGGCCGGACCCGCCAGCAGCCGCGCCCGCATCCGTCCGTACACCTCGGCGGACCACTCGGGGTGCCGGTAGTCGCCCGACTGCTGCTTACTCGACTCCCACACCCATGCACCACCGCGCTCTTCCGCGCGCCGAGCCGAGGCGGGGATCTGGTCCTCGGTCACGGCCAACCCCTTCCGCTGACCTCCCTTCGAGTGGAACGACCCGATGGTGAACAGCAGGATCGAGCGGACCATCTTGGCCGCCAGCAGCGCGGCTTCCCGGTAACCCGGGCCGGTCTGCTGCGACATCGAGGTGAGCGCGTGCCAGGACTCCACCAGCTTGTCTCGCCAGAGGTTCAGCGGCTTGCCCTCGGCCCACGTGATCCCGTCCAGCACTTCGACGTGCCACCCCTTCTGAAGGGCGAGCCAGATTTCCGGCCCCGACGCCCAGGAGGTGAAGGTGCGCCCGGGGGTGGAGGGGTACTCCCACCCGCCGTGACCGGAGCACGGCAGCAGCCCGACGTGCGCCCAGTCGGCGGGGACCGTCGCGCGGACGTGCCACCGTCCCCGGCCCCGCATCCACTTTTCCTTCGCCCCCTTCGGGGCGTTCTCATATTCGCGCGCGGTCACGCGGGACGGGTTCCCCACGGCAAGACCCCAGGTCAGGCCCGCGTAGGCAAAGGTGCAGTCGTAGTAATGCACGCTCGGGAGTTTTTCCGGGACGGTCGGCGGGGTGAACAACTCGAACCGGCCCTGGCCCGACGTCGTCTGAATAAGCTCCCGCAGCTCCGTCGACATGATCGGGTACTCCGTGTTCTGCGGGATGGTGCGCGCCCACAGATCCTGGCCGAGCGTCGTGGGCGAGCCCAGCAGCTCCACCGAGTCGGTTCCCCACCGCGCCCGGATGGTGTCGCGCAGCATCCGGAACGCGTGCCATGCCACACGGGGATCACTCTCGTCAACCCCAGGTACCCACGTCCCAAGGTGCTGCAACTCGACATTGCGGCGGCGGCCCTCACCGGTCCAGGTGTACCGGGCGACAGGGTGGCGCTCATGGGGGAAGTGCCTGCCGTGCTCCCACCCTTCGGGGAGATCGGCGCTCAGCCACTCGTTGACGTCGTACGTCATCGTCGTGTCGCGGTCCGTGTGCCACACCGGAGCGCCGACGAACACCAGCCGCTCCACCTCGGGGGGGAGCGCCTGGAGCCACGCTCCGGCAGACCGGCCGCGTACGAGCAGCCGGGTTTCCTGCCCCTTGAGGAACATGGTTCCGTCCGGGGCCGCGACGGCGGTCACCCGCGCACGCTGGGGCGTCCACTTCCGCTTTGACGCCGAGCCCATCTCGATCGTCACGGGGGTGTCGCCGATGCCCGGAAGATCACGGGGTGATCGCTGGGTGGCCGTCAGCAGATCGGCGGCGTAGTCGTCGGCCCCCGGCAACGTCGGCTTCACACCGTGGACGGCGGCGAGACGTTCGGCCACCGCCCCCGCCGCCCCCGTCAGCTTGGGCGCGGGGGCCTCGGCCGGTTCGGTGGCCGAGCCGATGACCCCGGCCCGGCGCGCGGTGCGGACGGCGGCCTTCACCTGCGGGGCCGACGCCATGTCGGCCTCGGACGTGATGGCGGCGGCGCGGCTCTTCCGGACGGGCGCGATCTGCGACACCCGCGCGGGAACCACCCCCGCGCTCTGCGCGATCGTCGGGCCCGTCGCCTCGGCGAACGTCGCGGCGTGCGCGATCAGCACGTCACGACGGGCGGTGGCGTTCGTCTTCGCCGCCTCGGCGCGCTTGATCGCGTCGCGCTGCTTCCGCAGCTCTTCCAACGTCGCCGCGTACGTCTTCGGCTTGCGGACGACGGGCGGCTTCTTCTCAGTGGTCATGGGTCATCCCTCAGTGGTGGTGGGGCAGCAGCAGACGTTCTTGGTGGGCCGCCGCAACGCGTACCGCTCGGCGTATGCCTTGCGGTACGCGCTGCATCTGGCGGTGTGCTGCCTCATTCGTCCTGGCCGAGTGCTCGGCGGAGCGTTCCGGAGAACGGCTCCCCCACGGGGCGTATGACCCGGACCGCCCGTCCGTTGATGACCTCGGAGCAACGGCGGTTGATGAGCAGGGCGAGCATCACGTACCCGTCGTACGTCAGCCGGTAGTCGTTGTGCCACATCCGCGCGGAATCCGCGGTGGCCTCGGACAGCATCTCGCGCAGCTCCCCGGACGTGGCGAGCACCGGTCCGGCGACGGAGAGTATGGCGGGGCCGATCGCGATGCAGCCCGGCACGTCGTCCAGGGCGACGATGACCATGGGGCCGGCCTTGCTCATGCTGAGCAGTTCGGCGACGTCGCGGGGCGTGACGGTCGCCGGTTCTTCGGGATTCGACATGGGTCTCCCTGTATCTGGTGTGCCGTCAGAAACGGCGTGGTGATCCTCCCGTGCGCCGGATCTCTCCGGCACGTCCCGAACGTTAGCCCATTTAAGTTGAGTCTCGGAAGGGGTTGCCCACATCCGGGTGATCACGGGGGTACTCTCCACCCCAACGAGTGAGGGCCCGCCCCAACCTTGGCCGGTGGGCGGACCCTCTGAACTACTCACTCAGGAGAGTACCCGTGTCAAAACGCAAGGCGTGGCGTACCGGCTCATGGTGGCTGGATCGGGGCATCGTCCTGGTGGCCGCGTTCATCGCCGGGGGCGCGGCGCTCTACGCCTCATTCGACGCGCTCACCAAACTTGCCGAGGTCTCCGGCTGGTCTCCCACGGCGGCCCCCGCGCTCCCCCTCACCGTGGACGTGATCGCGCTCGCGGCCGGCGTCCGGTACGTCCGGCTCCACCCCGACGCGGTCGGTCGGGCCATGGCGTTCCGGGGGGTGAAGTGGTCCGTGGCTGTGTCCGTCGTCGGTAACGCGATCGTCCACGGAGTCATCACCCCTGGGTGGTCCTGGCAGCACCGAGCTGTTGCCATCGCCGTCTCGGCCGTACCCGCCGCCGCCCTGGCGTACATCGTCCACCTGGTGGCGGAGCCCATGGTGAGAACGCTCGCCCGGACGGCTCCGGCCCCCGCCGAGGAGTTGCCCGGCCCGGACGGCGGCGACGGCCAGGAGGTGATCGAGGACGATTCGGAGGAGAGTGAATCCGGGCCCGAACCGGTGAGCCCACCCCTAGAGTTGTTCCAGTCTCCCCCCCGCCAGCAGCGCCGCCACGCGAAGGTGACCGAGCGGAAGGGGAGCAAGAAGAAGAAGGGGTTGGCGCTCATGGCCGCCGCCGTCGATGCGGGTCAGCCGCTCCCGAGCACAACGGCTCTGAGTGCGGCTCTGGACTGCTCACCCCGGTACGCACAGATGATTCATGAGGCATGGAGGGAAAAGACCGCGTGAGGGGTAACGACGCGTACGGCGATTCGCTGAACGACGGGTGGGAAGACCCCGAGGTGCACATGTGGGACACCATGTGTTCGGGGTGCGCTCTCTGCGACTCCTGGCAGGGGCGTACGTTTGAAGAGATCCGCAGCGAGCGGCGTAGGTACGTCAAGGAGAAGCGCGCGACAATGTAGCGCTTGAATTCAAAAAATCCCCCGGCATAGTCGGAAGTGAGCTACCAACTCGCTACCGACCAGCCGGGGGATTTTTCATGCCCGAACTTACCACAGAGCAGGCCGAATTCCTGGCCGCGCTCATGGATGGCAGTAAGCAGACTGCCGAGACTCCCGCCGAGGAGAAGGCCGCCGAGGCCGGGGCCGAGGCCGCCGCCGAGGCCGCGCAGGATGCCGCCGAGGACGCCGAGGCCGCCGCGAAGAAGGGTGACGCCGAGGCCGCCGAGGAGTCGGCGGAGGACGCTGCTGCCGCTGCTGCCGCCGCCGCCCTGGCCGCCGATGCGGCCGGCACTTCCGAGGCCGAGGCCGAGGCCGACGCCGCACTGAACGATGCCGTGGACGCGGCCGAGTCGGCGATCGAGGCCGCCGAGGACGACGGCCAGGCCGAGGCCGACATCGAGGACGACGGCCAGGCCGAGGCCGAGCGCGCGCCTGCCGAACCGGCGAAGGACGACGGTCCCGACACTCCCCCGGCAACGGACCACTGGTGGTTCCGGGAGCGGGGACGCCGTGACTGACGTGACCCTCCCGGAGATGCCGGGCATGGACTCGCCGCCCCCGACGCCGCCCCCGGACGCCGCTCCGAAGAAGCGCAGGGGCCGGCCCCCGGGCGCGACCGACAAGGCTCCCCGGAAGACCGCCGCCAGCTCCCGCCGCGCCAATACCCCGCCCCTGGAAAAGCGTCTCGGCACCTCGCTTACCACGCTCGGAATGCTCGGCTGCATGGTCAGTCCGGCTGACGGAATGGTTTTCGTCAACGGTGTCCCGGCCCTTGCGTCCTCCCTGGCGAAGCTCGCCGAGGAGAACAATTCCGTCCGGGAGAACCTGGAGCGCATGTTGACGGCGGGCGCATGGTCCGGAGTCGTCGGTGCCGTCGCCGTTATCGCCGGTGGGATCGCCGCGAACCACGGCCTTCTTCCTGCTGAGTTCGCCGCCATGCTCGGCGCTTCCCCGGCCCCCGCCGAGGGGGGAGTGAATGCCCCCAGTTGACCTGACACCACAGGTTGATTGGGAGGAATTCCTACGCCGCTTCCGATGGGCACAGGGCGAGCACATTTCATTCATCGGGCCTACCGGCTCGGGGAAAACCACGCTCGCCCGTCAGCTCTTGCACCGCCGCGCCTATGTCGCCGCCCTGGCGACAAAGCCGCGCGACAAGACCATGGACGGCCTGATCAGGAACGAGCGCTTCAAGCGCATCCGTTCCTGGGAAGAGCGCCCGCCCATCATCGGCAGGAATGGCCAACGGG
Source organism: Streptomyces inusitatus (assembly GCF_014651115.1). Lineage (GTDB taxonomy): Bacteria > Actinomycetota > Actinomycetes > Streptomycetales > Streptomycetaceae > Streptomyces > Streptomyces amakusaensis. The sequence goes on from NZ_BMWG01000047.1 coordinate 6,956, forward strand.
TAGTTCTCTGGCCGGAATTCCGGAGACCCGAAGACCAACTGAATCAGCAATACCAGTTGAGCATTGCCCTGCGCGAAATGTTCGTTGCGGGGGGATGGTGCGTATTTGCTGACGAACTCTTCTACCTGTGTCACACGCTCAAGCTGACGAAACTCCTTGAGACCTACTGGACTCAAGGGCGCTCGCTCGGCCTTTCTCTCGTTGGCGGAACCCAACGCCCCGCCCACGTCCCGTTGTTCGCCTATGACCAAGCGACGCACCTTTTCTTCTGGCGCGACAACGACGAGACCAATCTACGCCGAGTCTCCGGGCTCGGAGGAATGAGCGCGAAGGAAATCCGGGCCGCAGTGACCCGACTCCCCGAGCACCACGCGCTCTACGTCAATACCCGTGATGGGGAAATGATGATCACACGCGCCCCAAGGGGGTGACATGCACGTGCATATCTCGCCGATCGAATTCCTTGAGACGGCGGCTTTCATCGTGATTTTCGGATTCCTCTGGCGGTCTCTGGCCGCTCGACTTTCCGACAACAAGGTTGGCCAGGCAATGGCCTACATCTACTAGAAGGGGGGGGTAATGCCCGCCACCATCATGAAGGACACCGCGGCCCCGCAGGGGAATACCAACAAGCAGGCCGCACCGACGATTCTCGTTCCTTTCACCCGTGCTTCTCATGAGCACCTGGAGCCCATGAAGGATGTGTCCGAGCCGCTGACGGCGACGTCTATTGCGCTCGGCCCCTACGACGTTCCGGCGTACGGATATCTCCGCAGCATCGTTCTCGACGTCCAGGCGTCCGGGGGTGCCGGTACCGGCGTCACTGCGAAGGAAGACGCGCCGTGGTCCGTCATATCCGAGATCGCGCTTATCGACGTGAACGGCGCTCCGGTCGTCGGTCCTTTCTCCGGCTACGACCTGTACCTGATCAACAAGTACGGCGGGTACAGCTATGCGAGCGATCCGAAGCAGTCGCCGATGTATTCGCCGGTCGGCGCGACTTCCGGAAACTTCCGTTTCTGCCTGCGCGTGCCGGTCGAATTCTCGGCGCGTGAAGGGCTCGGCGCGCTGCCGAATGCGAACGCGGCAAGCACCTGGAAGCTGCGCATCACGCTGAATCCGGCCGCCGAAATCTACGGCACCGCTCCGGCCACCCTTCCGACCGTTCGCGTGCGAATGCACCTGGACGCGTGGTCTCAGCCCGCACAGACCGATCTCAAGGGCAATGCCACCGCGCAGCAGCCCCCGGCGATCGGAACTACGGCGTACTGGTCCAAGACCACTCTTCCGGTTTCCGCAGGGTTCAACACCCTTCGCCTTCCGCGAATGGGATCGCTCCTTCGCGAACTCATCTTCGTGTACCGGAACAGCTCGGGTTCGCGAAGCGCGGGTGACACCGCATTTCCGGACACCCCTTCGCTCTACTGGGACACCCGACTTCTGAAGACGTATCAGAAGGAGCTGTGGAAGCACGAACTCTTCCGGAAGACGGGTTTCTCGGCGGCGGCGGAAGCGGCGAACGGATTGGACCTCGGCGTGTACGTCGAGGACTACGCGCACGACTTCGACGGAAAGATCGGCGGCGAACTCCGGGATCAGTACCTCGGAACTACCCAGTCGACTCGGTACGAACTCACCGGAACTTTCTCCTCGGCCGGCACCCTCACCGTGATCACGAACGACGTGGCTGCGGCCTCGGAAATCTTCGTGAACTAGGAGGCGAACAGTGCAGAACCTGGACACCGCGAAGGTTGCGGGACTGCTGGTCATCGCGGCCGTGGGCGTCCTTTCGCTCATGCGTAAGGGCTTCAGCGGCGTATCCGTTCGCGTCGGCAGCTAGGGCGAACTGTTCGCCATCCATTCGCCGGGCGGCGAACAGTTCGCCGCCCGGAACCCAACACGAAAGGAGATCAGAGTGTTCGGTCTCGACACGAAGTCTCTCATCATCGGGGGCGCGCTCGGGATGTTCGTCCTTCCGCGCATTCTTGCTTTCGCGACGTCGAAGTTTTCGGGCGGTGCGAAGTGATCCCGAAGGTAACCCAGCTCTTCGCCCTGGTGGTCATCCTCGGCGGTTTCGTCGCCCTCACCCTGAAGGGCGAAGACACCACGTCGTACGTTTCGTTCGCCGGTCCCATCCTCGCGGCCGTGTTCATCACTTCGCGAATGGACCAGCGAACGGACGCACAGGATGAGGTCCTGGCGAAGATTTCGCACCAGACGAACGGCGTACTCACCCAGCGGATTTCCGAGGCCGTGAACACGGCCCTGGACGAGCGCGAGAAGCGCGCCCCCTTCTGATGGCGGGCGGCAATCTCCCCGTAACCCTTCTGGTCCTCGGTGGCGGAATCGTCATGGTGTGGACCGGCATTACCGATCCTGAGAAAGGGATCGTCGGAGAGATCGGCCGAGTCCTTCGCGGCGAGCCCCGCCCGGAATCCCTGAAAAAGAACAAGGTGTCCGGTGCCGATCTTGCCTCGGCGATCCTGGCCTATGAGCCGGACGATTTCAATTCGCCCGGCGCCCCTGGCGGATCTGACGGAATGACCCCGGCGAACTTCAACGGTAATTCGGTTATCGCTGTCGCTCGCCAAGCCATAGGGATGCCCTATGTGTGGGGTGGCGGAAATTCGAAGGGGCCGACCCGTGGCGGATTCGACTGCTCGGGCCTGCTGCAATTCGCACACAAGAAGGGTGCGGGAATTGATATTCCGAGGGTGGCCGAGGCACAGCGGGCGAAGTCGAAACGCATCTCGGCTTCCGAGGCCCGGCCGGGCGATTCCGTATTCATGGGAATGCCCGCCTACCACTGCGGTCTCTACATCGGCAACGGGCAGATGATCCACGCCCCCTATCCGGGCCAGAAAGTCCGGATCGAGAAAGTGACCAACGTGAAGCCGGGGCCGATCACCTGGGGCCGATTCCTCAAGGCCCCGGAGACAGCGAGCATCTGATGAAGATGAGCACCGACAAAGCGAATGCCCACATCGTGACCGCCCTCGGCGTGTCCGGTGCGCTCGTACTCGTAAAGGCAGGGGCCGAGGGCGACATGCCCCCCGTCCGAACCTGGATCGGCCTCACCTTCGCCGGTATCGGACTTTCCGTCATGGCGCAGTCCTGGCCCGAGATAGCGGGCCCGATAGCCCTGCTGATCATCATCAGCAGCGTATTCGTCTACGGAAAGCCCGCGTGGGACGCCATCACCAGGGCGACGAAACCCACCAAGAAATCCAGACCTTCCAACTCCGATCTGAGGTCAGTGTGAATCTCGACAAGGCACTGTCGATCGGGAGCGCGATAGTCACGGTGGCCATGGTCACCGTGATTGTCTCCCACCCCACATCGGCATCCATCATCCGGGCGGTCGGTGACGCATTCTCCGGCTCGCTCCGGGCGGCCATGGGGAAGTGACCCATGGCCCGTAATTCCCGTAAGGACGCGCCCACATATGCGCAACTCGGGGATGCCGCCGTACCCGAGGCTCACGCCTCGGGTGCGGTGGTGGACGACGACCGAGACGAAATCCCCCTCGGCGATCCGATCGCACCCGACTTTCCCGGGCGCGGCCGATTCGCCTTCCGGATGACCGGCCAACCGGCCCGGTATCCGAATCAGACTTCCCCGAGCGCGGGCGCGGCCGGAACGTCCACCGTGGCCGATCACGAAAGCCGGGGCCAGGCCGATCCTCGGCGACAGTCCACCGCGCTGACGACGGCCGGCTACCCGGTGAGCCCCGAGCGAACGTCCAGCTCGAAGGAGGAGTTCCGGAGCGATCCGGCGCACGTCTCCGCGATTCCCGGCGTCACCCCGCTGACGGCCCCCCGGGCCGGATCGGTCTCCGCCGATCCGGCGCGCACGGCCGTGATGGCGCTGTGGATGTACGACCGGCCCTTTGACCAGTGGGCCGCGCACCACCCCCCCGAACTGTCCAAGCTGCCGATGCCGTCGCCGCTCGCGTCGTCGCCGATCCAGCAGCGCATTCCGACCGAGCGCGGCGAACCGTCGCCCGGTGGCGTCTCCGGCGTCACCACCCCGTCGCCCCGCTCGGTGTGGCGGAACACCGTCCGCATGATGCCGACTCCCTATGACGAGTCGGCCGTCGTCGGCACCGCCGTCCAGCCGATCACCCCGAGGAGGTGGCGCATGTGAGCGAGGCACCCGAGGCCCCGAAGGGGGCGGGAGATCTCAAGGCCGCTCTGAGTAAGAAGCTGGGCCCCCTGCCCGTGGGCGTGTGGGTCCTGGCGATCGGCGGCGGCCTCACCCTGACGTGGTACATGCGCCGGTCCGGGGGCGGCGGCGAAGAGGTGGTGGCCGAGGAGGAGTCCGGCCCGGACACGGGCGGGACCGGGGAGGGCGAGTGGCCGTACGGCCGGCCGAACGGGGTGGGTCAGTGGCCCACCGACGACGGCCAGGAGGACGACGACGACAAGACCCTCCCCACCACCAACGAGCAGTGGCAGCGGAGAGCAGTTCAGATTCTGGTGGGGCGCGGATATGAGCCCACCGCAGTAGACCGCGCCATCTCCGCATATCTCGGCGGAGACTCCCTCACCACCATTCAGCGCGCCATCATCAATGAGGCCATCATCCTCATTGGCCCGCCCCCGGTTTCTCCGCCGCCGCCGACGACGCCCGACAAGCCGCCGCCGGTCATCAAGCCGCCCACCAAGCCCAAGCCGGAGATTCCGCCGACGCCGACATGGCCGACATGGCCGCCCAAGCCCATGCCGAGGCCGCAGCCCAAGCCCAAGCCGGGGCGCACGCCGCCGTATCGGACGATGCGCATCACAAAGCGCGGACAAACTCTGTCGGACCTCACCGCGGCCTACAACAAGAAATACCGGAAGTCGCTCACCTGGAATCAGGTGTGGGACTTCAACCTGAAATACCGATCCGCCGCCACTGTGAAGGAACTCAAGGCGCGCGGACCGCATAAGACATTTGTCGGTTCGAGCTTCTGGTTCCCCGAGTAAGGAGAGATCGAATGGAGCGCGACAAGCTCGCCCTGGCCGTCGCCGTCGCGGCGCTCATCCCGTCCATCTACGGGGCCGCGCTCCCGCCGCTGTCCACCGTCACCGCCGATCCGTCCGCACCCCATGTTGAGTCATCGGAGCGCGCGGCGGGTTTCACGGCGGCGGCGGTGGTGGTGGGCATCGCGGTCACAGCCGGCAGTGGGGAAGTCCTGGTCATCGGGGGCGCGATGACGGCGGCCTACGCCCTGCTGTACCGCTCGGCCCGGAGGAGGTAGTCGTGCCCACCGCCATGAGCGCGAAGCAGATCGCCGAGGTGGCCCACCGTGCCGGATGGCGCGGTGAGCAACTGGTGATCGCCGTCGCCGTCGCCCTGGCCGAGTCGTCCGGCAAGTACTGGGTGGTGAACCACATTGGGTGTGTCGGCCTTTGGCAGATTTACGTCAAGGTCCATATCAAGGCGCACCCGACATGGACCACCGCCGCCATGAAGGACCCCGATCGAAATGCCGCTGCCGCCATGGTGCTCTATAAGCAGAGCGGGTGGAAGCCGTGGGAGGCGTATACGGGTCCGGACGGAAAGGGCTCTGACGGCCCGTACACCCTGCAAATGGGCCGCGCCCGAATGGCCGTCGCTCAGATCGGAAAGGGCGGCGGCGAATCGACTACCCCCGTCGTCAATACGGGCGGCGGATCGGGGTCCGTGAATCAGGCGAGTTGGGAGACGATCTCCGGGAACGCTGATCAAGTCCTTCTGCAATCTCTCATTCCCCAACTCCCGTCCCTTGTCGGGCCCCTGTTCAAATTCTTTCAGGAAGGGGGCGGGGAAGCCCTCGGCAGCATGAATCCGATGGGCCCGATGATCACCCTCGGGAAAGCCGCCCTTTCCATCACCGTGATGATCGTTCGGGCCTCGGCCTGGATCGCGGACCCGCGCAATTGGCTGCGGGTGGTGGAGGTGATCGGCGGGGCCGCCGCCCTGTTCATCGGCCTCAAGATGCTCTCCTCCACCAGCGTCGGCGGACCCGTCGCGGGCGCGGTCCGGGGCGGGGTGAAGGCCGCCGAGAAGGGAGTCAAGGCGGCGAAGAAGGTGGGCACCGCAGCAGCAGCAGCAACACCGCCAGGACGTGCCGCCGCCGTCGCGTCGGCCGCTACAGCGAAGGGATAAACGAACGATGGATGACACAGAAGTCAGGGTGCAGTACGACGTTGCCGACGAGTACGCCGAGCGCACGCAAGAGGCCGTCGCGCCCGTCGCGGTGGCCGTCGTCGCCGCCGAGCCCCTGCGCATCGTCCAGCACCCGCCGCGCCAGTTCACCACGGGGGCCGTGACCGTCACGGCCGGCCAGGTGCAGCAGCTCGCCGGGGCGGCCCCGTTCAGGGACTCGCTCCACATCGTCAACGGCGGCGGGGGCCCGGTCTACCTCGGGCCGGACCGCGACACCTTGACGCCGATGGGCGGCTTCTGGCTCGGCCCCGGACAGAAGATGACCATGCGGTCCCGGCACGCCGTCTACGTCCTCGGGGACGCGTCCCTCACTGCCGCAACCCCCGTGCACACCTTCGCCGAGTACGTCGATGGCTGACGGGTGGGCGCACTACGGATCACGCCCGTGGGCCCCCGGCGCGGCCGGCCCCACGGGTCCGCCCACCACCCGCCCACAGGTGGCACCCGTCGAGGCCCGCCAGGAGCAAGGCGTGCTCACGGCCCGGCTCGCCGGGCCCGTCGCGGGCGCGGCCTGGCTCGTTCGCCGAATAACTGTCTCCACCCCCGGTGCCACGGGGGCCGTCCGCTCGTACGTCTACGTCGGCGAACCGGCCCCCGGGACGCTGGTGATGGGCACCCGATCCGGCCAACTCGACACCGCCGTCGAGGACCCTCCCCTGTACGTCCCGGACAACACCCCGCTGGTGATCCAGTGGCAGGCCGGACCCGCCCGCGCCATCGCGCGCATCGAGTACCAGGAGGTATGACATGCCCTTCAAGGACCCCACCACCGCGCTCCCCGCCTCGGCGATCGAGGGACAGATCCAGGGTGACCAGATATCCGCCGACGCCATCGACGGCAAGACGATCACGGGCGCGCTCATCCGGACGGGCCCGACCGGCACGCGCCGAGTCGAACTCACCCCGGACGGACGGGTTCGCTTCCACACCGGCCACCCCGCGCAGACCGGCGCGGGCGAGATCCGTACCAGCCTCACCAGCGATCTGCCGGGATGGGCCGAGGGCCACATCGTCATCCGACCGCCCGTCCACGGCGGCTACGCCCCCCCGGAACTGGATCTGTTCCTGGACATGGAGGGCGGGCAGAACTGGACGCTCGGCCCCCTGGCCGTGGCGATCTACCGGGAAGGCACCGCGCGCATCCCCGTCGTCAACGTCGCCGGGTACCTCGGCGTCGAGGGCGACGCGGACGTGGCCAAGAACTTGCGCGCGGGCAACATCAGGGCCGGCCGCGTGAACATCACCCCCACCGCCGCCAACACCCCGACGTCCATCACGGTGACCGGCCTCGGCATGCCCCCGGGCGGCCCCCCGCGCGCCGTCGCCACGCCCGCAACAACCCTCCCCGGAACGGCAGTTACGGGCGTCGGCTGCTCCACCGTGACGCGCGACTCCGTGACGATCTGGCTCACCCGCACCAACACCACCGCAACCGGCATCGACTACATCGTGATCGGAGAATGACCATGGATGAGCAGGAGCCCACGATGATGGTGGCGACGTGCCGCACCCCCGGGTGCAGCCAGGACGGCATCCGGCACACGGTGCCCATGTACGCCAACACCGCGCCGCCCATCTGGCGCGCGCAGTGCGGGCAGTGCAGCCAGGTCATCAGCGACATCGTCCCCGCTTGATTTCAAATCCTCCCGAGGCATAGTCAGAAGCGGAGGCGGAGTTGGCGCTCCGCACGATCTTGGGAGGATCACTCATGTCTGCTTGGCCTGTCACCGCTGACGCCGTCATCCGGCGCGCACTCCGGGATGTGGGGCTCGGCGAGTACCCGCCCCGCAGCAACCGCAACAAGATCACGGCGTGGTACGGCATCGGCCCCGGCGCGTGGTGCGCGATGGCCGTCGCCTATTGGTTCGCCGAGGAGGGTTGCGAAATCCGTGACCGCCTCGGCGCACGGGAGACAGCCGGCCGGGCCGGATGGGCGTACACCCCCGTGGGCGTCCAGGCGGCCAAGCGCGCCGGTCTCTGGCACAAGGGGGCCGAGGGTCTCAAGCGCGGTGACGTCGTCTTCTACAAGCTGCCGGGGGCCGAGGGGAGCGACTACGTGAACCACGTCGGCATCGTCACGTCGGTCACCTCGGTCATCCGGTCCATCGAGGGAAATACGGCGAACATCGTCGCCGAGCGCGTACGGGGCCGGGCCCCCGTCGTCGGGTACATGCGGCCCCCGTACTCCACGGGCACCCCCAAGCCCAAGCCCGTCCCCGTCGCGCCCCCGTTTCCGGGCGCGGGCGCGTTCAGGATCGGCAAGTCGTCCCCCGCCGTGACGCTGCTCGACCGGCAGTTGGTCCGCACGGGGTTCGCGATGTACCACGACGGCGACGGGTACCAGCCGGGCCCCGTGTTCACCAAGCACACCCGCGCCAACGTGCGATCGTTCCAGCGCGCGCAGGGATGGACCGGCGCGGACGCGGACGGGGTCCCGGGCCCCGAGACGTGGGAGAGAATCCACAAGAGCCCCACCAGGACGGTGGGTTGAGAATGCGGTGGCCGCGTTCCCGATCCCCCCAATCCGCGGTGACCGCCACGCCGCCGACTGGCAATGTTCAGCGGCGTTTCCCCGCCGTCCTGGTGGTCCGACACATCCGTAAGGCGATCGGTGCCCCCGGTGCCACCGCCGCCGCCGTCGGTGTGTCCGTCGGCCTCATCCTCGGCCTGGCGCTCGCCGCCGCCGTCGTCCTTGCCTCCCGGAGAACCGAGTGCTGAAGATGCTCCAGAACGATGGCTTCTACACCCCTGGCTTTCTCTGCGACGGCCGGAGGGACCTCTACTACTACAAGACGGGGAAGTCCGAACCGACGTCGTGCCCGACGTCGATCACCGTCCGCCAGTTCTACGGGGCCATCAACCACCAGGGGTGGACACTCACCAGGGACGGCAAGGCGTACTGCGGCAACTGCACCCCCACGCACAACCCCGTGCATCGGTGCCCGGACCCGGAACCGGCCCCCTCCCCCCGGCACTTCGTGGCCGAGGTGAAGGGCGGCGAGATCACCCTCACCCCGCGCCCCGAGCCCCCGGCCCCGATCGAGCCCGAGCCGGATGAGCCCGACGAACACTCGTGCTCCTGCTGCGACTAGAGCCGCCACCGAAGAGCCCCTACACCACACGGTGTGGGGGCTCTTCCGCGTACCCTGGAGTCATGAAACTTGAAGCGGAACTAGTCGCGGTACTGGACATGTTCGGCAGCATCCTGCAACCCGCCGAACGTGAGGCCGTACAACAGCACACACCCGCCCTGGCTAAGTCCCTGGCCGCCCTGGCGGAGCACCACCAGGCGCGCACGCTCGTTGAGCTGGTGGAGGCACTGGGGAGTCGTCGTGACGTGTGACTGCCCCGAGCCGTGCGGGGGTTGGTGCCCGCCCCCGGACGCTCCCCCGGTCCCCCTCCCCCGCCGTCGCCGGGCGGCGCAGCCGCCCACCCCGGAGCGCAAGGAAGCAGCGCTCCGGCAACTGGCAGAGGTGGCCGTCGTCGTACGGCTCGATGCCGCATGAGGCTCGTCTACGCCGTTGGGATGCTCGGATGGATGCTTCCCCTCGGCGTGTGGCTCACCCGCTGAACTCCTTCGGACGGCGCAGCCGTTCGGCCGCACCCGACACTCCACCCCAGCCCCAACAGCGGGCGCAGCCCGCCGAGGCCGCGCCAGCGGCCGGCCCCGCGCGACAGCGCGGG
>NZ_BMWG01000048.1 GCF_014651115.1 Streptomyces inusitatus
CAACTGGATCGCGATGGCCTCGTACCCCTGGCCCGCGAGATCCTCGCGGATCGCCTCACCGGTACCGGCGAGAGCCTCCGGATGCAGCACGGCCACCCTCCCCCTGCCTCCGGCGGGGGGACCCCCAGCATTCCCGATCAGCCCGGGAAGCTCGCCGAGGAGCTGCCGCCCCACCAGCACCTCGTAGGGATCGGTGCCTTCGGCGCCGCCGACCCGGATACGGGTCGGCGGGCGACCGGGGTCGTCCATGAGTTCCATGAGTTCCTCATTCCGAAGCGGAACGTGTCCCGCGGTCGCGTACGCCGACGACGGGCCGTGGGGACGGCCCGTCTCAAGCCCCTTTTCCCATGCCGCCCTCATGGATGAGGACATGCCGTGCCAGGGCCACCCGGCCGGTTATCTGCAACTTGCCGAAGATGTGCCGGAGATGGGAGTCGACGGTGTGCGGCGAGACATTGAGCACGCCGGCGGCGGCCCGGTTCGTGAGGCCGTCGGCGACCAACCGGGCCACCCGCAACTCGGCAGGGGTAAGACTCGCCCAGCCAGAATTCATGACGGTCGCAGGCATGACGGCATTCACCTCGGTCGTTCCGCGCCATCGGCTTCGATCGCCGCTCTCGAAATCGACTATGCAGGCAGGTGAACGCGGCCTGCAACGGAGCTGGACACACTCCGTCAAGTACCCCCGCGGTGCCCCTGTGCGGAGGGCGGGGGCGCCCTCCGCACAGGGGCGGCCGGTCAGGCGTTGACGGCCGAGGGCTCGTCGGCGGTGCCGCGGTCGGCGCCGACCGCGGCGGCCCGCGCGTCGCGCTTCTCCAGCGCACCCGCCCACACCGCGCCCAGCAGCCCGGCCGCGCCGAGGCCCGCGCCGACCCAGGCGACCGAGGTGAAGCCGAGGCCCGCGGCGATGGTCAGACCGCCCAGCGCGGGGGCCACCGTGTTGCCGATGTTGAAGGCGGCCGTGTTGGTCGCGCCGACCAGGGTGGGCGCGCCGGGGGCGAGGGTGAAAACCCGGGCCTGGAGAGCCGGGTTGGTGACGTAGCCCGCGATGCCGAGGATGAAGACCAGGATCAGGGTGACGACCAGGTTCTGAGCCGTCGTCGCGAGCAGCGCGGAGGCGACGACCAGGGTGCCGAGACCGAATACCAGGCTGCGGACCGAGTACTTCTCGGGGAGGCGCCCGCCGATCGTCATGCCGATCAGACCGCCGACGCCGAAGAGCGCGAGCACCGCGGGGACCCAGCCCTCGGTGAGTCCGCTCTCGTCGGTGAGCAGCGGGGCGAGGTAGCTGAAGGTGACGATGACCGCGCCGAAGGCGAAGGCCGTGATGGCGTACGAGAGCCACAGTCGCGGCTCGCGCATGGCCCGCAGCTCCGCCTTGACCGTACGGGTCTCCTCCTTGGCGCCCTTGCCGCCCGCGACGGCGAAGATCGTGCAGACGAGGCTGATCAGGGTGAGTGCGGCCACGCCCCAGAAGGCCGCGCGCCAGCCCGCGAACTGGCTCAGCACGGTGCCTGCCGGGACGCCCACGATGGTGGCGAGCGTCAGTCCGCCGGCGACCACCGCGACCGCCTTGGCCTTGGCGTCCGCCGGTACGAGTGCCACGGCCGTGGCCACGGCGACGCCCCAGAAGCCCGCGTAGGCGAGCGCGCTGATGACGCGGGTGGCGAAGAGGAGCCCGTATCCGGGCGCGAGCGCGCCGACCACGTGGGCGATGATGAAGACGGCCTGGAGGGCGACCAGCGCGGTCCGGCGCGGCCAGCCGAGGGTGGCGACGGCCAGCAGGGGAGCGCCGACGACCATGCCGATGGCGAAGGCGGAGATGAGGAGTCCCGCGTCGGGGATGGAGACGCTCAGATCGTCGGCCATCCCCGGGAGCAGGCCGGAGAGCATGAACTCCGACGTCCCCTGGGTGAATATCCCCAGTCCGAGGACGTAGACGGCGAGGGGCATGAGAGTTCCTCCGCTGTATGGATGATTGAGCAATCATCGAAAGTGATGAAGCGTCATACGGCGGCGCAGGCAACTCGGATGAGGTGCTCTCGCCTCCGTTCGAGACGCTAGCACGTTTTAGAGCGGATGCTTCAGAACTGATGTCCGTCCGTCTCGGACCGGTCCCCCCGGCCGCGCCCCTCGCCGGGGGCGTTCAACTGCCAGAGCAGCAGGGCGGTCTGGGCCCGCTGCCGGCCGTGCGGCTCGCTCAGCGAGATGCCCAGGGTGCGCTCGATCCGAGAGGCGCGCTGGGCGACGGAGCTGTGGTGCAGATGCAGCAGCTCCGCCGCGTCCCGCAGCGACTTGCTGCGGCAGACCACGTCCAGGGTCCGGACGGCCTGCCCGCCGCCGGCCTCGCCCGCGAGCCGGGCCACGGCCGCCACATCCGGGTGGGCCAGCGCCGTGCTCCGGGGAATGTCGGCGAGCAGGGCCGGCGCGCCCAGGCTCGCCGAGTCCACCAGTTGGGGCCAGGTGGGGCCGAGGCCGGCGAACCGGGCCGCGCGGCAGGCCTGTTCCCAGGAGTCCGGCAGCCGGTCCGCCGCCGTCGAAGGCCCCAGGCCGACGGCCGCGCCCTGCGGCAGCGCCACCCGGCCCGCCGAGGGGGCGGCCGAGCCCGGAAGCAGGATCGCCCCGCCGGTCGGCCGGAGCACGCCCAGCGGCGCGAGCCGCTCGCCCGCCGAGGGGGAGGTGCGCCCGAGGGCCAGCGCGCAGTCGCGCAGCGCCCGGCGCAGCGTCCCGGGCTCGGTCACCGTCACGGCGGCCACCCGCAGCCGCTCGTCCCCGCGCAGCCCCAGCAGTCTCAGCGCGCGTGAGCGCTCGGCCTCGGAGGTCCGGGCGGAGAGCGCCACCCGGACCAGGGCGGGATCCCCCAGTCGTGGCGGCTCCCCGGCTCCTGCGCCGCCGGTCCATGTGGGCGTCCCGCTCCCGGGGGGCCCGTCGGTGCTCCCCTTGCTCCCCGTGCTCCCGGGCGGGAGGTTGAGCCGGACCTCGCCGAGCGGCAGTCCGTCGAAGCTGACTTCCAGCCGGACGGAGGGCGCGCCGCTTCCGGACCCGACGGTCGCCGTGTCCACCGCCGGAGCCGGGGATGTGCCGGATTTCTCGGTGTCCGGTCCGCTCTCCGCGGTGGTTTCGAAGGAGAGGGCGATGCTCAACCTCGGCTCCCCGGGGGGACTGTCAGAGTTCTGACTGGGAATCGGACCACGCATCCCTGGACCCTAGGCAGCTTGGCCCACGCTGAAGAAACCCCGCGTCCACACACTGTCAAGTCGCCGTGCCGGGTGGGTTGGAATCGGTAAGAATGTCCTGGGTCGGCCGTCGGTCGTCGGGCCCGACCGTGCGGGGAGTCGACAGTTGGCGGTGGTCGGCACCTCCTCATGGGGGCGAGGATGGGTGCACAAGCGCTGATGCGGTGTGATCTGCTCCAGTTTTTATGCAACCGCTCCAAAACCAGTAGTAAGATGCGTTGCATGGCTAGGCCACGGAAGTTCGACGAGACTCACGCTGTCGGATCTGCGATGTACGCGTTCTGGCGCCAGGGGTACAGGGCGACCTCCACCAGGGATCTCTCCGACTGCACGGGTGTCGGTCCGTCGAGCCTCTACAACGCCTTCGGCGACAAGCGGCAGTTGTATCTGCGCGCCCTCCGTCACTATTACGGTACTCACACTGTGATGCAGACCGAGAGCCTTCGGGTTCCGGGCTCCGCCAGAGGGCGTATCCGGAATCTGATGGTCCACGCCATCGACGTCGACCTTTCCGACGATGAGCCGGCCGGCTGTTTCGCCATCAACGCCCTCATGGAAATGGGTCATTCCGATTCCGATGTCAACGACGAACTGAGCAGGCATTTCAGCGCGGTCGAGGACGCCCTCTGCGAAACGATCACGGAGGGGAAGCTGTCCGGTGAAATGGGCCCCGGCGGCGATGCGCGCGTTCAGGCCCGTCAGGTGCTGAGCACTTATTACGGGCTGCGGGTGCTGGCCCGGATTCAGAAGGACCGGAAGGCGCTCCTGGACGTCGTGGAGAGCGCGCTCGACGCCCTCTAGAAGAGCCCGCCCACCCGTTCCCGCCTCCGTCGCGCATGCATTCGCCCGCCCACGTGAACTATCGAGGTTTAGGTCGGCGCGTTTCAAGTCGGCGCAGCGCCACTAAGTCAAGTCGATACAAGAAACCCCTGGCATATGACGTAGTCGCTTCTTCCGCCTTCCCTCGCTTCCCCGAATCCCTCCAGGGTTGTGCACTGAGACCGCCCCCTGCACTGCAATCGGGGCGGCAACACTCAGTTCTGGGAGGCGTCAGGTGCACAGCGTCCAGCAATTCCTCCGATCACTTCCGGCGATTCAGCAACCGGACTGGGAGGGGCATGCGGATATCCAGCAGGTGAGAGATGAAATCTCATCCCTCCCGCCGCTCGTCGACATCGACGACGTCGACGACCTGCGCGCCCTGCTCGCGGAGGCCGCCGCCGGCCGGGTCGGCATCATCCAGTCCGGCGACTGCGCCGAGGACTGGGACGAGTGCGCACCGGACGACATCGCCCGCAAGGCCGGTCTGCTGGAAGCCCTCGCGGGCGTCATGAAGATGAACTCGCGCAAGCCCGTGCTGAGAGTCGGCCGGATGGCGGGACAGTTCGGCAAGCCGCGCTCCAACCCCACCGAGACCATCGACGGCGTCGAGTTCCCTGTCTACCGGGGCCACATGGTCAACGGACCCGAGCCCGACCTCGAACAGCGCCGCCCCGACCCCAGACGCATGCTCAAGGGTTACCACTCGGCCCGGGGCGTCCTCGACTCCCTCGGCTGGGCCGGCCGGGGCCGCGGCTCACTCTCTACCACGCCCGTGTGGACCAGCCACGAGGCACTGCTTCTCGACTACGAACTGCCCATGCTGCGGACCCAGCCCGACGGGCGGCTGCTGCTCGCCTCGACGCACTGGCCCTGGATCGGCGAGCGCACCCGTCAGCTCGACGGCGCGCACGTCGCCATGCTCGCCGCCGTGACCAACCCGGTGGCCTGCAAGGTCGGCCCCACCATGACGGTCGACGACCTGCTGAAGCTGTGCCAGAAGCTCGATCCGGAGCGGATCCCCGGCCGGCTCACCCTGATCGCCCGGATGGGCGCGGACAACGTGGGCGAGAAACTCCCCGCGCTGGCCGCCGCCGTCCGCGCCGCCGGTCACCCGGTCATCTGGCTGACCGACCCGATGCACGGCAACACCGTCGGCGGCCCCGAGGGGCTCAAGACCCGGCTGGTGACCACCGTCGTCCGGGAGGTCGTCGAATTCCACCGGGCCGTCACCGAGGCGGGCGCGGTCGCGGGCGGAATCCACCTGGAGACCACGCCCGACGAGGTCACCGAGTGCGTGCCCGACCAGCACCGGCTGCACGAGGTCGGCCACAAGTACACCAGCCTCTGCGACCCGCGCCTCAACCCCGGGCAGGCCCTCTCGGTGGCCTCCGCCTGGCTCGGCTGAACCGAACCCATGGAGAAGGCACCAATGGACAATCGGATCGCCCTGGTCACCGGGGCGGCGGGCGGTATCGGCGAGGCGATCGTCCGTACCCTGGCCGAACGCGGCGCACATGTCGCCGCCGTGGACCGGGACGCGGACGCCCTCCACGACATCGTGGCCAAACTGACCGCCGACGGCCTCAAGGCCGAGGCCTTCCCCTGCGACGTGACCTCCGTCGACCAGGTCGAGGCCCTCGCCGACACGGTCGAGCGCCGGATCGGCCCGGTCGACCACCTCGTCAACGCGGCCGGCGTACTGCGCCTCGGCGACGCCACCGCCCTCACCGACGAGGACTGGTCGCTCACCTTCGCGGTCAACACCACCGGTGTCTTCCACGTCTCGCGCGCCGTGGTCGGCCGCATGGTCACCAGGGGCGCCGGCGGTGCGGTGGTCACCGTCGCCTCCAACGCCGCGGACACCCCCCGCACCGGGATGGCCGCCTACGCCGCGTCCAAGGCCGCCACCACCATGTACACCAAGTGTCTGGGACTGGAAGTCGCCAAGCACGGCATCCGCTGCAATGTGGTCGCCCCCGGCTCCACCGCCACACCGATGCTGACCTCGATGTGGACCGACGAGAGCGGCGAGCGCGGCTCCATCGAAGGGATCCCGTCCGACTACCGGGTGGGCATCCCCCTCGGCAAGCTGGCGACCCCCTCCGACGTGGCCGACTCCGTCGCCTTCCTCCTCTCCGACCAGGCCTCCCACATCACCCTGCACGCCCTCACCGTCGACGGCGGCGCAGCCCTCGGCGTCTGACGCGCGCTCCATACCACGGACCCACGGACACCGTCGGACGAATCATCGAAAGGACCACCCATGGGGGGAATCCCGCCCATCGAGCCGTACCCGATGCCCACCCAGGGCGAGTTGCCGGCCAACATCGCCGACTGGACGGTCGCCCCGGACCGGGCGGTACTGCTCGTCCACGACATGCAGCGCTACTTCGTACGGCCGTTCCCCGAGCAGGCCGCACCCGGCAGCGATCTGGTGACCAACGCCGTACTCCTGCGCGAGCAGTGCGCCGAACTGGGCATCCCGGTCGCGTACACGGCCCAGCCCGGCGGCATGAGCGAACAGGAACGCGGCCTCCTCAAGGACTTCTGGGGCCCGGGCATGCAGGTCTCGCCCGAGGACCGCCAGGTGATCGACCCCCTCGCACCGGCCCCCGGCGACTGGGTGTTCACCAAATGGCGCTACAGCGCCTTCTTCAAGTCGGACCTGCTGGAGCGGATGCGCGTCCAGGGCCGGGACCAGCTCATCATCTGCGGTGTGTACGCCCACGTCGGGGTGTTGATGACCGCGGTGGAAGCCTTCACCAACGACATCCAGACCTTCCTCGCCGCCGACGCGGTCGCCGACTTCTCCCCGGCGTACCACCGGCTCGCCCTCGACTACGCGGCCGAGCGCTGCGCGGTCGTCGCCACCACCAAGACCCTCCTCGCCGACCTCGGCCCGGCCGACGGAGCGGGCCGATGACAGCACAGGACGCCACGGCCCACCAGGACCTGCTGGAGCGGGTACTGAACGGCGAGCCCTCCGCGTACGCCCTGCTGCGCCGCCCGGAGGCACTGGGCGAGGACACCGTCGAGGTGCTGCTCTGCGAGGCGTCCAGCGTCGCCACCCTCGCGGACATCCCCGTCTCCGACGCGCCCGCGGCAGGATCCGGGGCCCGCCACGAGACGCTGGCGATCATCCCGTACCGGCAGATCTCCGAACGCGGCTTCGACAGCAACGACGACGCCGAGCCGCTGATCACCCTGGCCGTCACCGAACAGGGCGCCCTGCCGCTCCAGGCGGCGCTGCGCCGGCTCCCCGACGAATCCGTCACCCTCGACGGCGGCGGCTTCGACGTGGACGACCGCAGCTACGCCGAGATCGTGCGGAAGGTCGTCAACCAGGAGATCGGCAGCGGCGAGGGCGCCAACTTCGTCATCAAGCGCTCGTTCGTCGCGGACATCACCGACTACACGCCGCGCAGCGCGCTCTCCTTCTTCCGGCGGCTGCTGGCCAGGGAGTCGGGGGCGTACTGGACCTTCCTCGTCCACACCGGGGGCCGCACCTTCGTCGGCGCGAGCCCGGAGCGCCATGTCAGCCTGCGCGGCGGGACCGCCGTGATGAACCCGATCAGCGGCACCTACCGCTATCCGGAGGCCGGTCCCGATCTCCCCGGGGTGCTGGCCTTCCTCGCGGACCGCAAGGAGGTCGACGAGCTGTACATGGTCGTCGACGAGGAACTCAAGATGATGGCCCGGATCTGCGAGCACGGCGGCCGGGTGGTCGGTCCGTACCTCAAGGAGATGGCGCACCTCGCCCACACCGAGTACTTCATCGAGGGGCGGACCACCCGCGACGTCCGGGACATCCTCCGCGAGACGATGTTCGCGCCCACCGTGACCGGCAGCCCGCTGGAGAGCGCCTGCAAGGTCATCACCCGCTACGAGCCCGAGGGCCGCGGCTACTACAGCGGCATCATGGCGCTGGTGGGCCGGGACGAGGACGGCGGCCGGGTCATGGACTCCGCCATCCTCATCCGTACCGCCGACATCAGCGACGGCGGGCGGGTGAACATCGGCGTCGGCGCGACCCTGGTCCGCCACTCCGACCCGATGAGCGAGGTCGCCGAGACGAAGGCGAAGGCGGCCGGTCTGCTGGCCGCGCTCGAATCGGACGGCCCCAGCAGATTCGCGGGCCACACCCAGGTCAGCAAGGCGCTGGTGGGGCGGAACGAGCACATCGCCGGCTTCTGGCTGAGCGAGAGCGCGGCGCGCTCCGGGCCGATCCCCGAACTCGCCGGCCGCAGCGTGCTGATCGTCGACGCCGAGGACACCTTCACCTCGATGATCGGGCACCAGCTCTCCTCCGTGGGACTGCGGGTCACCGTCCGCCGGTTCGACGAGCCGTACGACCTCCTCGGCCACGACCTGGTGGTCATGGGCCCCGGCCCCGGCGACCCGCGCGACACCGCGCACCCCAAGATCGCCCATCTGCGGGCGGCCGTCGCCCGGCTGCTGGAGGAACGGCGGCCCTTCCTCGCCGTCTGTCTGAGCCACCAGGTCCTCTCGACCCTGCTCGGACTGGAACTGGTCCGCCGCAGCGTGCCCAACCAGGGCGTCCAGCGGGAGATCGACCTCTTCGGCGAGCGCCGGAGGGTGGGCTTCTACAACACCTTCGCCGCGCGGAGCGGGGAGGAGAAGAAGGACCACCCGGACGTCGGAGTCATCGAGATAAGCCGTGACGAGGAGACCGGCGAGGTGCACGCACTGCGCGGACGCACCTTCGCCTCCATGCAGTTCCACGCCGAGTCCGTGCTCACCGAGGACGGCGTCCGGATCGTCGGCGACCTGCTGACCGAGGTGGTGCGCTCGTGCGAGCCGTAGTCGTCTGGTGGGACCTCAAGGAGTCCGCCCAGACCATCGAATCCCTCCGGGACTTCCTCCGCGACGAAGCGGTCGACCGGTTCAGCTCCCTGCCCGGACTCCGGCTGAAGTTCTGGATCTCCGACCGGGAGAATGACCGCTGGGGCGCGGTGCTGCTCTGGGAGTCCGCCGAGGCCGCGGCCGCCCCGCTGCCCAACCGGGCCGCCGAGCTGATCGGCTATCCGCCCACCCAGCGGGCCTTCTTCGACGTCGAGGCCACCGCCGAGGGCGTCTTCGAACTCGCCCGGCTGGCCGGCCGCGGCCTGGCGCTGGAGGGCTGAGGGATGACCGCACCCGCCGTGGTGCTGATCGGAGCCCCCGGATCCGGCAAGACCACCGTCGGCACCCTCCTCGCGGAGCGCCTGGGCGTGGGATTCCGGGACACCGACCAGGATGTCGAGCACGGCTGCGGCATGTCCGTGGCCGAACTCGTCCGCCTGCGCGGGGAGGCCCCCTTCCGGGAGCTGGAGCGCATCGCCGTGCGCACCGCGCTCGACGAGCACGACGGAGTGCTCGCCCTCGGCGGCGGGGCGGTCCTCGACCCCTCCACCCAGCGTCTCCTCGCCGCCCACCGCGTCGTCCACCTCAGCACCGACCCGGCCACCGCGCTCGCCCGGATAGGCGGCGCGGCGAGCAGGCCGCTGCTCGCCGACGACCCGGAGCGCGGACTTCGCGAGCTGTTCCGGGTCCGTGGCCCGCTCTACCGGCGGCTCGCCACCCTGACCGTCGACAGCGCGGGCACCCCGGCCCAGGCCGCCCTGCGGCTCGCCCTCGCCCTGGAGACGACGGGAGCCGCCACATGACCCTGGTCCTCGTCCTCAACGGCCCCAATCTGTCCCGGCTGGGCAAGCGCGAACCCGAGGTCTACGGCACCAGCACCTACGACGACCTCGCCAGGCTCTGCCGCACCACCGCGGCGGAAGCCGGCCTCACCGTCGACGTCCGCCAGACCGACAGCGAGGCGGAGCTGATCGGCTGGCTCCACGAGGCCGCCGACGGGGGCCACCCCGTCGTCCTCAACCCGGCCGCCTTCACCCACTACTCGTACGCGGTCCGCGACGCCGTGGCCATGATCAAGGCCCCGGTGATCGAGGTCCACCTCTCCAACCCCGGCGCGCGAGAGGCCTTCCGGCACATCTCCGTCGTCACGCCCGTGGTCACCGGCACCATCGCCGGCCTGGGCGTCGAGTCCTACCGCCACGCGCTGCTCGCCGTCGCCACGCTCACCCGCTGACGACGCCGACGCCGCGGCGCCGGGCGACGCCGCCCGTCTCGCCCCCTCGCCCCTCTCGCCCGCCGACACCGGCACCGGCACCCGGACGGCCCCCGTGCCCCGCCGAGTCCGGCACCATAAGGAGCCCTGACCCCACGGTGAACACCCAGGCAACCCAGAGCACCCCGGCCTTCGAGTGGACCGAACTCGACCGCCGTACCGTGGACGTCGCGAGAGCCCTCGCGGTCGATGCCGTGGAACGGGCCGGTCACGGCCACCCCGGCACCGCCATGAGCCTCGCCCCGGCCGCGTATCTGCTCTTCCAGCGGCTGCTGCGACACGACCCCGCCGAACCGGGCTGGGCCGGCCGCGACCGTTTCGTCCTCTCCTGCGGCCACTCCAGCCTGACCCTCTACACCCAGCTCTTCCTCTCCGGCTACGGCCTCGAACTGGACGACCTCAAGGCCCTGCGCACCGAGGGCAGCCTCACCCCCGCCCACCCCGAGTACGGGCACACCCCCGGCGTGGAGACCACCACTGGACCGCTCGGACAGGGCCTCGGCAACGCCGTGGGCATGGCGATGGCCGCCCGCCGCGAACGCGGACTCTTCGACCCGGACGCCGCACCCGGAACCTCCCCCTTCGACCACGCCGTCTGGGTCTTCGCCTCCGACGGCGACCTGGAGGAGGGCATCAGCCACGAGGTCGGCTCCCTCGCCGGACACCAGGGCCTGGGCAATCTCATCGTGCTCTGGGACGACAACCGCATCTCCATCGAGGACGACACCGCCATCGCCGTCTCCGAGGACGTGCTCGGCCGTTACGCGGCGTACGACTGGCATGTCCAGCGGGTCGACTGGACCCGCACCGGCGAGTACGCCGAGGACGTCGAGGCCCTGCACACCGCCCTCGCCGCGGCCCGCGCCGAGACCGGCCGACCCTCGATCATCGCCCTGCGCACCATCATCGGCTGGCCCGCGCCCACCAGGCAGAACACCGGAAAGGTCCATGGCTCCGCCCTCGGCGCCGCCGAGAGCGCCGCCACCAAGGCCGCCCTGGGGCTCGACCCCGAGGCCTCGTTCCAGGTGCCGGCTGAACTCCTCGCCCACGCCCGCCGCGTCGGCGAGCGCGGCCGGGCCCAGCGTCTCGCCTGGGAGAAGCGGTACCAGGACTGGCGCACCGCACTGCCCGAGAACGCCGCCCTCCTCGACCGCGTCAGCGCCCGCCGGCTGCCCGACGGCTGGACGCGGGCGCTGCCGGACTTCCCCGCCGGGGGGCAGATCGCCACCCGCAAGGCCTCGGGCGAAGTGCTGTCCGCGCTGGCCGCGACCCTGCCCGAACTGTGGGGCGGCTCCGCCGACCTCGCCGAGAGCAACAACACCACGATGAAGGGCGAGCCCTCCTTCGTACCCGAACACCACGCCACACCGGCGTTTCCCGGCCACAGGTACGGCCGCACCCTCCACTTCGGCATCCGCGAGCACGGCATGGGCGCGATCCTCAACGGCATCGCCCTGCACGGCGGCACCCGGCCCTACGGAGGGACCTTCCTGGTCTTCTCCGACTACATGCGGCCCGCCGTACGGCTCGCGGCGATGATGAAGCTGCCCGTCACCTACGTCTGGACCCACGACTCGATCGGCCTCGGCGAGGACGGCCCCACCCACCAGCCCGTCGAACACCTGTGGTCGCTGCGCGCGATCCCCGGACTCGACGTCGTCCGCCCGGCCGACGCCCATGAGACCGCCGCCGCCTGGCGGGCGATCCTGGAGCGCACCGACCGGCCCGCCGGACTCTGCCTCACCCGGCAGAATCTGCCGGTCCTGCCCGACCCCGGCGCGGAGGCCGTCGCCCGCGGCGGCTATGTGCTGGCCGAGGCGGCGGGCGGCACCCCCGAGGCGATCATCCTGGCCACCGGCAGCGAGGTCCACATCGCCCTGGAGGCCCGGAGCATCCTGCAACGGGAGGGCACGGCCACCCGCGTCGTCTCGCTGCCCTGCCTGGAGTGGTTCGCCGAACAGCGGCAGGAGTACCGCGACGCCGTGCTCCCGCCCCGGGTGCGCGCCAGGGTCTCCGTCGAAGCCGGCTCGACACTCGGCTGGCACCGGTGGACCGGCGACGCCGGTCAGGCCCTCGGCATCGACGAGTTCGGCGCCTCCGCCCCGCCCGCCGCACTCTACGAGCGCTTCGGACTCACCCCCGAGCGGGTGGCGGCGGCGGTCCGCGCGAGCGTCTCCAGAGCCGCCGGAAGCGCGCGATGAGGGGTTCCGCGCTGCGCCGGCTCACCGAAGCGGGCGTCTCCCTCTGGCTCGACGACATCAGCCGCGCCGGACTCACCGGCGGCTCCCTCGCCGAACTCGTCCGCGACCGGCGGATCTCCGGCGTCACCTCCGACCCCGCGGTCCTCGCCCGGGCGCTCACCGCCGGAACCGACTACGCGGAGCAGCTCAGCGTCCTCGCGGCAGGCGGGGCCACCCCCGAGGAGGCCGCCTGGGAGCTGATGACCCATGACCTCCGCCACGCCTGCGACCTGCTGCTGCCCGTGTACGAGCGGACCGGGGGCGCCGACGGGCTGGTCTCGGCCGAGGTCGACCCCCGGCTCGCCCACGACAGCGCCGCCACCCTCGCCCAGGCCCGCGAGCTGAGCCGGGAGATCGGCCGCCCCAACCTCCTGGTGAAGATCCCCGCCACCGACGCCGGGGAGAAGGCCGTCGCCGACTGCCTCGCCGAGGGCATCGGCGTCAACGCCACCCTGATCTTCTCCGCCGAACGCTGCCGCCGGATCGCCGCCGCCCATGTGGACGGAGTGGCCCGGGCGGCCGCCGCCGGACACCGCGTCGCCGGAATCAACTCGGTCGCCTCCTTCTCCGTCGGCCGCGTCGACACCGCCGTGGACGCGCTGCTCGACCTCGACGGCTCCGCCGAGGCCAAGGCCCTGCGCGGCACGGTCGCGCTGGCCGCCGCCCGGCTCGCCCACGAACAGCACACCACGGTGTACGAGGACCCGCGCTGGCCCGCCCTGGAACGCTCCGGAGCCCGCCGCCAGCGGCTGCTGTGGGCCTCGACCGCCGTCAAGAACCCCGACTACCCCGACACCCACTACGTGGACGGGCTGATCGTCCCCAACACCGTCAGCACCATGCCGGAAGAGACCCTGCGCGCCGTCGCCGACCACGGTCTCACCCGCACGGCGGCCTGGGACGAGAGCGCCCGCGCCCACGCCCGGCATGTCTTCGAGTGCATGAGCTGGTTCAACATCTCGCTCCGCGACATCACCTCCCAACTGGAGGAGGAGGGGCTCAAACAGCTCACCGCCTCATGGCACCGGCTTCTGGACACCGTGGCCCCCACCCTCGACGGAGCACCCCGATGACCGCCTCCACCCCGACCGACACCCCCCTGATCGCCCGGATCCCGGGCTCCAAGAGCATCACCAACCGCGCCCTGCTGCTGGCCGCCGCCGCCGACGGCGTCAGCTATCTGCGCGCCCCCCTCGTCAGCGAGGACACGATCGCCTTCCGCGAGGCGCTGACCGCCCTGGGCGTACGGGTGAACGCCACCCCGCACGACGAGTTCTGGGAGGTCGTGGGCCTGGGCCGGGGCCCCTCGGGCGGCGCCGACATCTGGTGCGCCGACGCCGGGACCGCCGCCCGCTTCCTGCCCCCCTTCACCGCCGCCGGCCACGGCTCCTACCTCTTCGACGGCACGGCCCAGCTCCGGGCACGCCCGCTGCGCCCGCTGCGGGAGGCCCTGGAGCGGCTCGGCGCGAAGACCGGCTCCGAGGGCGGGGGCGATCTGCCGCTGCGTATCGACGCCGACGGTCTCGACGGCGGCGAACTCACCGTGGACGGCGGGCTGAGCAGCCAGTTCCTCAGCGGACTGCTGATGGCCGCACCACTGCTGCGGTCCCCGCTGACGGTGACCGTGCGGGAGCTGGTGAGCCGCCCCTACATCGACATGACCATGGCGCTCATGCGCCGCTTCGGCGCGGAGCCCGCCGAGCGGACCCCCGGCGTCATCAGCCTCCCCGCCGACGGCTACCGGGCCACCGACCTGGTGATCGAACCGGACGCCTCCACCGCCTCGTACGTCTTCGCGGCGGCCGCCGTCACCGGCCGTACGGTCACCGTGCCCGGACTCGGCCGCGACAGCCTCCAGGGCGACCTGGGCTTCGTCGAGGTGCTGCGGACCGCCGGGGCCCGGGTGGAGATCGGCGAGCAGAGCACCACGGTCGCCGGCGCGCCCGGCGGAGCACTGCGCGGCGGCTTCGACGTGGACATGGGCGAGATCTCGGACACCTTCATGACCCTGGCGGCCATCGCCCCCCTCGCCGACGGGCCCATCACCGTACGGGGCATCGGACACGCCCGGCTCAAGGAGTCGGACCGTGTCGAGGCGATCGCCCAGAACCTCGCCGCGTGCGGGGTGGAGACCGAGAGCGGCCGGGACTGGATCACCGTCCACCCGGGCCCGGTGCGCCCCGCCCGGATCGCCTGCCACCGCGACCACCGGATCGCCATGGCCTTCTCGGTGCTCGGACTGCGCCACCTCGGGCTGGTCCTCGACGACCCGTCCTGTGTGGGCAAGACCTTCCCCGGCTTCCACGGCGAGCTGCACCGCCTGTTCCCGGACCACGCGCCGCTCCCGCCCGCCGACACCCCCTGATCCCAAGCCGGTTCACTTCAGTTCACCCCAGGAAGAACGAGTCATACGAGGATGGAAGAGACGATGCGCATACTCGTCGCAGGCGGCGGGATCGGCGGACTGGCCACAGCGATCAGCCTCGCGGCCCAGGGACACCGGGTCACCGTGCTGGAACGCAGGGACGACTTCGCCGAACTGGGCGCGGGCATCCAGCTGGGGCCGAACGCCTTCCACGCGCTCGACCGGCTGGGCGCGGGGCAGGCCGTCCGAGACCGGGCCGTCTTCATCGACGAGCTGCGGTTCATGGACGCCACCACCGGCCGCCAGGTCGTCCGGATGCCGCTGACCGGGCCCTACCGGGAGCGGTTCGGCAACCCCTACGCGGTGGTGCACCGGGGCGACCTCTATCAGCCGCTGCTCGACGCCTGCCGCGCGTCCGACGCGGTCGAGCTGGTCCCCGGCCAGTCCGTCGTCCGCTACGAGCAGACCGCGGACGAGGTCACCGCGCACACCGCGGCCGGCGACTCCTTCACCGGGGACGCGCTGATCGGGGCCGACGGCATCCGCTCGTCCGTCCGGGGCCAGCTCGTCGGCGACGGCGAGCCCCGGGTCTCCGGGCACACCATCTACCGCTCCGTCATCCCGATGGAGCGGGTCCCCGAGGAGCTGCGCTGGAACAGCGTCACCCTCTGGGCGGGGCCCAAGTGGCACTTCGTCCACTATCCGATCGGCGGCGGCCGGTTCCTGAATCTGGCCGCCACCCGCGACGACGCCGCTCCGGACGCCCTCGTCGGGGTGCCCGCCGAACGCGACCACGTGCTCGCCGAGTTCCCCGAGATGAGCGACGCGGCCCGCAGGCTGCTGGAGCTGGGCGAGGAGTGGAGGACCTGGGTGCTGTGCGACCGCGACCCGGTGGAGAACTGGACGGACGGGCGCGTGGCGCTGCTGGGCGACGCGGCCCACCCGATGCTCCAGTACGCGGCCCAGGGCGCCTGCATGGCCCTGGAGGACGCGGTCGTCATCGGGGACCTCCTCGTCGGCGACGGCCAGGACGTGCCGGCCAGGCTGGAGAAGTTCAACGCCCAGCGCCGTGACCGCACGGGCAGGACGCAGCTCGTGGCCCGGGAGATGGGGAGCCAGCTCTACCACCCCGCCGGGGAACGGGCCGCGGCCCGCAACGCCATGCTCTCCGCACTCAGCGCGGAGGATCTGTACGACAAGGTGTCCTGGCTGCACGGGGCGCGCGATTCGGCCGAAGGAGAAGTGCGTTGAGCAGGTTGCGTTGGCTGACGGCGGGGGAGTCCCACGGTCCCGCACTGGTGGCGACGCTGG
>NZ_BMWG01000049.1 GCF_014651115.1 Streptomyces inusitatus
CCGAACCGAAGACTCCTCGAACAACGCCTCCGGCCACAACAACGTCAACGTCAACTCAGGACCCTCGGGGAGGTCGTGGACCGCACCCAGGATCTCCAGTGCGTGCATGACAGGAAAGTCGCCGCCGAGGCTCAGGTCGGCCGGGCCGTCGCCGGCCGGGGACCAGGCCTCGGTCGCGGTCTCAGCCGCGGCGAATCGTCCGAGGTAGTTGAAGCCGATCTGGGCCGGGGGCAGCGCGGCGAACGCGGCAGCCGTCTCGGGGTTCAGATAACGCAGTACGCCGTAGCCCAGCCCGTCGCCCGGGACCGACCGCACCTGCTCCTTGACCCGCTTCAGCACCCGCCCGGCCGCCGGACCACCCTCCCGCACCTCCGACAGATCCACCGACCCGACATCCAGCCGAATCGGATGACTGCTCGTGAACCAGCCCACCGTCCGCGACAGATCGTCGGCATCACTCAACGGCACCCGGCCGTGGCCTTCAAGGTCCACCAAGATCGCACTGCCCGCACCAACGCTCTGACCGTCCCGCCACTCCGCGACAGCCGCCGTCAACCCGGCCAACAGCACATCGTCAATCCCCGCGTGGAACGCCGTCGGAACACTGGTGAGCAACTCCGACGTCACCTCGACGGGGACCCGGACCGAGAGGCGTCGGAGTGTCGACTCGACATCGCGCTCGGGGTTGACCGGCTCCGTAGTGAGAAGCGGGTCGGGGCCCTGGAGGAAGTCGACCCACTGGGCCGCCTCCGCCAGCCGGTCTTCACTTCCGGCCTGGGCGACAAGCTCACGCGCCCAGTGCCGGAACGACGTCGGCACCGGCTCCAGACCGGCCGCACGCCCCGCCGCCAGCTCACCGTACGCCTGCACCAGATCCGGCAGCAGAACCCGCCACGAGACCCCGTCCACCACCAGATGATCCACAACAATCAACAGCCGCCCAGGAACCTCCGCACCCAGGTCGAACCACACCACCCGCGCCATCACACCGGCCCACGGATCCAGCGTGTTGACGGCCTCCCGTGCCTTCTCGCCGATCAGACGGCTCAGTTCATCGCCTTCGAGACCGGTCGCGTCGACGCGGTGCACCCAGGAGTCGACGGGTACGGTGCCCGCCTCGGGCACGACGAGCCGGAGTTCCGAGCCGTTGCCCTCCAGCCTGGCGCGCAGTGCGTCGTGGTGGTCGACCAGGGCCTGGACCGCGTCGGTGAGGACCGTGAGGTCCAGGCCTGCCGGAGCGAGGATGAACGCGGGCTGGAAGACCTGTCCCAGCTTCTCCGCGTCCACCCGTGCGAGGAGGTCGTGCATGATCGGGGTGAGCGGTACTTCACCGGCCCCGGCGTCTCCCTGGACGGCCGTTCCGCCGACGGCGGTGACGGCGACCGTGGCCAGCCCTTCGGGGGTCTGGCGTTCGAAGACCTGGCGCGCGGTGATGACCAGCCCCGCCTTACGGGCACTCGACACCAACAGCATCGACATGATCGAGTCGCCGCCCAGCTCGAAGAACGAGCCGTCGGCACTGACCCGCTCAAGCCCCAGCGTCTCGGCGAACAGGGCGCAGAAGACCTCTTCCACCCGTGTCGCCGGAGCGCGCCCACCGGTCTCCCCGGCCGACTCCGGCACGGGCAGCGCGGCCCGGTCCAGCTTCCCGTTGACCGTCAGCGGCAGCGAATCGAGTACCACGAACGCCGCCGGAATCATGTACTCCGGCAGTCGGCCGCCAACGAACTCCCGCAGCGCCGCCAAGTCCACGGTCTCAGCGGCAACCACATACGCCACCAGGCGCTTGTCACCCGGCCGGTCCTCACGCACAATCACCGCGACCTGGGCCACGCTCTCGTGCGCCGCGAGGACCGACTCCACCTCACCCGGCTCGACACGGAAGCCACGGATCTTCACCTGCTCATCCGCACGACCCGCGAACCACAGCTGACCGTCCGCACTCCAGCGCGCCAGGTCACCCGAGCGATACATCCGCCCGCCGAACGGGCTCGCCACAAAACGCTCAGCCGTCAGATCCGCACGGCCCGCATAGCCGCGCGCCAGGCCCGCGCCCGCGACATACAGCTCGCCCGTCACACCGACCGGAACCGGCTGGAGGAAACCGTCCAGGACGAAG
Source organism: Streptomyces inusitatus (assembly GCF_014651115.1). Taxonomy (GTDB): domain Bacteria; phylum Actinomycetota; class Actinomycetes; order Streptomycetales; family Streptomycetaceae; genus Streptomyces; species Streptomyces amakusaensis. The sequence goes on from NZ_BMWG01000049.1 coordinate 2,120, forward strand.
ACCTGGGCGTTTCCGATCGGGCGGCCGATGGCCGGAGGCTGGTCCTCGGGCCGGATGCCTTCGTCGATCGGTCCCGATGTGGTGATGACGGTCGCCTCGGTCGGGCCGTACGAGTTCCACACCCGGGAACCGGCGATCCAGCGGCTCGCGAGATCGGCGTTCAGCCGCTCGGCGCCGAGGACCCAGTTCCACACGCCGGGCACGGCAGCCGGGTCGAGGACACCGAGGAGCGACGGCACCACGCTCGCGACCTCGACACCCGAGGCGCGGATCATGCGGGCGAGCGCCTCGGGCTCCCGGCGCTCCTCACTCGACGCGATGGCCAGCGTCCCGCCACCGGCCAGGGTCACGGCGACGTCCAGCACGGCCGCGTCGAAGCTGAAGGAGGCGAACTGAAGCGCCACCACCTCTTCGTCCATGCCCAGCACCGGGCGCATCACCTGCGCGAGGTTCGCGACCCCGCCGTGTGCGACCGCCACGCCCTTCGGGCGGCCCGTCGAACCGGAGGTGTAGATGATGTACGCCAGTTGCTGCGGGCTCACGCTCACATCGAGCGGCTCGGCGGAGATCGCATCCGTCTCGATCTGGTCCAGCAGCACCGCCCGCGCGTCCGCCACCGGCACATCGGCCAGCGTCTCCCCGGTGCCCAGGACCAGTACGGCACCGCTGTCCGCGATCATGTACGCGAGCCGGTCGGACGGATACTCCGGGTCAAGCGGTACATACGTCCCGCCCGCCTTCCACACCGCCAGCAGCGCCACCACCATGTCCACACCGCGCGGCAGGCACAGACCCACCACCCGCTCCCGACCCACACCCGCAGCAACCAAGTACCGGGCCAGACGATTCGACCGTACGTCCAGCTCCCCGTACGACAGCACATCCGCACCCGACCGAACCGCCGGCACATCGGGCGCGCTCGCGACGCGCGCGCCGAAGAAGTCCAGCACGAGGCCGGGGTCGACCTGCTGTGCGGTGTCGTTCCACTCGGACACCACCCGCGACCGCTCGACCTCGTCCAGCACCGATATCTCGCTCAGCCGGGCCCGCGGGTTGGCAGCGACCTGTTCGAGCACGCGTGCCAGCCGGCCCGCCAGGGCTTCGGCGGTGGAGGCGTCGAAGAGGTCGGTGGCGCAGAGGATCCCGCCGCCGATACCGGCCGGAGCGCCCTGGCTGTCGCGCTGCTCGACCAGGTCGAGGGAGAGATCGAAGCGGGCGGCCTCGGCGGCGAACGGCACCGGGTCGACGGCCAGGCCGGGCAGTTCCCAGCGGGGCGAGGCGGCGGTCTGAAGCGACATCATCACCTGGAACAGCGGGTTCCGGGAGAGTGATCGTGCCGGATTCACCGCGTCCACCAGGCGCTCGAAGGGCACGTCCTGGTGTGCGTACGCGGCGAGGTCGGTCTCCCTCACCCGGCGGAGCAGTTCGGTGAAGGTGGGGTCGCCGCCGAGGTCGGTGCGGAGGACGAGGGTGTTGACGAAGAAGCCCGCCAGGTCGTCCAGGGCCGCGTCGCCTCGGCCGGCGATCGGGGTGCCGATCGGGATGTCGTCCCCGGAGCCCATCCGGGAGAGCAGCACGGCGACGGCGGCGTGCATGACCATGAACATGGTGGCCCGGCCGCGCCCGGCGACCTCCAGCAGACCGGCGTGGGTACGGGGGCCGACGCGCAGCGGTACGGTGCCGCCCTGGAAGGTGGAGACGGGCGGACGCGGCCGGTCGCTCGGCAGCGCGAGTTCTTCGGGGGCTCCGGTGAGGGTCTCTCGCCAGTGGCTGATCTGGCTGGAGATCAGGCTGTCGGGGTCGTCCGGGTCGCCGAGGACTTCGCGCTGCCAGAGCGCGTAGTCGGCGTACTGGACGGGCAGAGGCTCCCAGCCGGGGGCCCGGCCGCCGCGCCGGGCGGCGTAGGCGGTGCTCAGATCGCGCGAGAGCGCGCCCATCGACCAGCCGTCGACGGCGATGTGGTGTGCGACGAGGAGCAGGACGTACTGCGAAGGGCCGGTCGCGAGCAGTCGTACGCGCCAGGGCGGCTCGGTGCTCAGATCGAAGCCCCGGACCAGTTCCGCCGCGAGGGTCTCGTCGAGTGCGGCTTCGGTGATCTCCTCGGTCTCCAGGCGGGGGCGGCCCGCCGGTCCTTCCAGGATGTGCTGGCGGGGGGTGCCGTCGGTCTCGGGGAAGACGGTCCGCAGGGTCTCGTGCCGGTCGGCCACATCGCCGAGGGCGGCCTCCAGCGCGGCGGTGTCCAGGTCGCCGGAGAGGCGCAGCGCCAGCGGCAGGTTGTATGTCGCGTCCGCGCCGGATTCGGTCTCCTCCAGCCGGTTGAGGAACCACATCCGCTGCTGGGCGAAGGACAGCGGCACCGCGTCGGGGCGCGGCCTCGGTGTCAGGGCGACGCGCACCTCTCCGCGGGCGCTGTCGATCGCGCGGGCGAGGGCGGCGACCGTGGGCGAGCCGAAGAGTTCGCGGATGCTGAGTTCGGTGTCGAGTACGGCGCGGGTGCGGGCGATGAGGCGCATGGCGAGGAGCGAGTCGCCGCCGAGGTCGAAGAACGAGGTCTCCGCGCCGACCCGGTCCAGGCCGAGGACCTCGGCGAAGAGCCCGCACAGCACCTCTTCCACGGGGGTGGCGGGTCCTCTGCCGCCTGTCTGGGCCGCGAAGTCGGGGGCGGGGAGGGCGGCGCGGTCGAGCTTGCCGTTCACGGTGACGGGGAGCGTGTCCAGGAAGAGCACCGCTGCCGGAACCATGTACTCCGGCAACCGGTCGCCGAGGTATTCACGCAGTTCGCCGCTTGTCACACCACTGGTCACACCGCCGCCCGTACCGGAGACGGCGGCGCTCACCACATAGGCGACCAGTTGCTTCTGGCCGAGCCGGTCCTCGCGGGCGACGACCGCGGCCTGGTTCACGCCCTGGTGTACGGCGAGGAGTGTCTCGATCTCGCCGGGTTCGACGCGGAAGCCGCGGATCTTCACCTGTTCGTCGGCCCGGCCCGCGAAGACGAGTTGGCCGTCGGCCGTCCATCGCGCCAGGTCGCCCGTGCGGTACAGCCGCTCCCCGGGCTCGAACGGGTCCGCGACGAACCGCTCGGCCGTCAGGTCCGCACGGCCGCCGTAGCCCCGCGCGAGACCGGCGCCGCCCACGTACAGCTCGCCGTGCACTCCGACCGGGACCGGCTGGAGGAATTCGTCCAGCACCAGGACGCGCGTATTGTCGCGGGGCCGTCCGATCGGCAGCGGCGCGGGAGTCTCCGCGTCCGCCGCGACCTCGAACGTCGTCGCGCACAGCGTCACCTCTGTCGGTCCGTACAGATGCCGTACGACCAGTCCGGGGCAGACTCCGCGAATCGACGCGACCGCGCCCGCCGGGACCACGTCCCCGCCGGTCAGCACCTCGGACAGGCCCGCCAGCACCCCGGGGGACTCCTCCGCCAGCACGCCCAGCAGACCGGCCGTGACATGCGCCGCCGTCACACCGTGCGCACCCACCAGATCAGCCAGCGCCGCACCGTCCACGCGGCCCGGCGGAGCCACCACCACACTGCCGCCGTGGACGAGCGGTACCCACAGCTCGTACGTCGACGCGTCGAAGGCGTGGGGGGCGTGAAACAGCACCCGTCCGCGCGCCGCCTCGCTCCAGCACTCGTCCGTCACCAGCGCGGCGACCGCCGAGTGCGAGACCAGCACGCCCTTCGGCACACCCGTCGAACCGGATGTGTACATCACGTACGCGACATCGGAGCCGCTCACCTTCACTGCCGATACCCCGTCAGGGCCCGTCAGCAGGGCCCCGGCCGTGACGATGTCCACCGGCGCGTCCGGCAGCTCCCGGTCCGTCACCGCCAGGGCGACGTCCTCCAGCACGGTATGGGCGCGGGCGGCGGGCCATGATCCGTCCACGGGGACGAATCCCGCGCCGGACTTCGACACGCCCAGGAGCACCGCCACCAGGTCCGCCGAACGCTCCATGACCACACCGACGAGGTCGCCACGGCCCACGCCCCGGGCCGCCAGCCCGCAGGCCACCCGGTCGGCGGCGGCGTTGAGCTCCGCGTACGACCACTCGCGCCCCTCGCCGACCAGCGCCACGGCGTCCGGGGAACGGCCTGCCTGAGCCTCGAACAGCTCCACCAGCGACGCGCCCGGGACCGGGCGCGATGTGTCGTTCCACTCGGACACCACACGGGTGAACTCGGCGTCGCCCAGCGCTTCGAGCCGGCCCAGCAGGGCCCCCGGGTCGGCCGCCATCTGCGCGAGGAGACGGAGGAGCCGGTCCAGGATGCCCTGTGCCTCGTCGGCCCCGAAGAGATCCGGCCGGTAGTTCAGACGCATGCCCAGGCCGCCGATGGACCCTGCGACCAGGCCCAGGGGATAGTTGATCGACTCCTGGAATCCGGCGCCCACGACACGCAGGCCGGGCGGGCCGGGGAGTTCGGCGACGCCTTCCGTCGAGTCCTCGCCGCTCAGCCCTGAGGGGAAGTTCTCGAAGGCCATGATCGTGTCGAAGGTGGCTCCCGCGCCCGCCACCCGCTGGACCTCGCTCAGGCTGAGGAACTGGTGGTCCAGCAGGGCGGTCTGCGCGCCCTGGAGTTCGGTGAGCAGCCCGGCGACGGTCTGCGCGGGATCGAGCCGTACGCGCACCGGCACGGTGTTGATGAACAGACCCAGCATGGTCTCCATGCCGGGCAGCTCGGCCGGCCGCCCCGCGACGCTCGCACCGAACACCACATCGCGACGGCCCGTGAGCTTGCTGATGAGCAGACCCCACGCCGCCTGCACCACCGTGTTCATGGTGACGCCGTGCTCACGGACCAGTTCCCGCAGGCTCTCGTCCAGCTCCGCACCGGCGTGGGCGGTGACCAGCTCGCCGTGGACGGGGGCCGCGTCCCGGTCCACGGGGGCGATGAGGGTGGGTTCGTCGGCTCCGGCCAGTGCCTCCCGCCATGCCTCGCGGGCCGCTTCCTTGTCCTGGCGGCCCAGCCATTCCAGATAGTCGCGGTACGGGGTGACGGCGGGCAGACCTGTGGTGCGGCCCCCGGCCTCGTACGCCGTCCACAGCTCGCGCATCAGCACCGGCAGCGACCAGCCGTCCAACACGATGTGATGGAGTGTCACCACCATGCGGTAGCGCTCGTCGGCAACCTTGACCAGCAGGATCCGCAGCAGCGGAGGCTTCGCCAGATCGAATCGCCGGGCCCGCTCCGCCACCCCGAGGCGGTCCACCCCGGCCAGCGCCTCGATCTCCGTGAGTGTCGACAAATCCTCTTCGCGCCAGGGGAGGACCACCTCGCGGGCGATCACCTGGACCGGCTGGTCCACCCCCGGCAGCTGGCGGAATCCCGCCCGCAGGCTGGCGTGCCGGGCCAGGAGACCCTGCCAGGCCGCCCGCAGCGCGACCGCGTCCAGCGGCCCTTCGATCCCCAGAACCATCTGCTCGACGTACACATCCGTGCCCTGCTCGTCGAACAGCGCGTGGAACAGCAGGCCCTCCTGCAACGGAGATACCGGCCAGACATCCTCGACTCGCATCTGAGTCATCAGAATCCCCCCTCGTTAGCGAGCTCGGTCTCAAGTTCGTCGATCTGGTTCTGGTCGAGCGTGATCAAAGAGAAGTCGGACGGAGTGTGGCCACCGCCGCCACCACCACCGCCGCCGGAGCCTCCGCCGGAGCCGGAGGTGTGGTCGGCGAGACCGGTCAGCATCGCCGCCCAGCCGTCCGCGAGCGCCTGCGCCGACGCCTCGCCGAACAGCGCATCGGGCCAGGCCAGGGTCAGGGTGAGTCTGGGCCCTTCGGCGAGATCGTGGACGACGCCGAGGGCCTCCAGGGCATGCGGTACGGGGTACTCCCCGGCCATGGGCCCGTCGGACTCGCTCTCATCGGCCGGCGACCAGTCCCGCACCGTGCCGTGGGCGGTCTCCCCGGCGGGGAATCGGCCCAGGTAGTTGAAGCCGATCTGGGCCGAGGGCAGCGCGGCGAGCACGGGCGCGGTCTCGGGGTTGAGCCTGCGGAGCATGCCGTGGCCGAGGCCGTCGTCGCCCGGGACCGCGCGCAGCTGCTCCTTGATGTGTTTGACCGCGTGGCCCGCCGCCGGGCCGCCCGCCCGCACTCCGCCGAAGTCGGTGGTGCCCAGCCGCAGCCGTACGGGATGGCTGCTGGTGAACCAGCCGACTGTCCGCGACAGATCGTCGCCGTCGGCCGTCGTGCTTCTGCCGTGGCCCTCCAGGTCCACCAGGATTCCGGCCGTCGGCTGCCCCTGTTTGCGCCGCCACTCGACGACGGCCGCCGTCAGTCCGGTCAGCAGCACATCGTCGATTCCGGCGTGGAACGCCGCCGGGACGCTGGTGAGCAGCTGTGTCGTCGTGCTGACCGGAACCCGTACCGACAGTCGGCGCAGGGTCGCCTCCCGGTCCCGGTCCGGGTCGACCGGCCCCGCTCCGAGCAGGGGGTCGGGGCCCTGGAGGAGCTCCACCCACCGGGGCAGCTCCGCGACCCGCTCCGCGCTGCCGGCCCGCGCCGTCAGCGCACGGGCCCAGTGCCGGAACGACGTCTGGGCGGTTTGCAGCTCCGGCTCCCGTCCGGCGGCCAGTGCCGTGTACGCCTCGGTCAGATCCGGCACCAGAAGCCGCCAGGACACCCCGTCCACGACCAGGTGGGCCACGGCGATGAGAAGCCGCCCCTGCCGGTCGGGCCCGGCGTCGAACCATACGAGCCGCGCCATCGCCCCGGCCTGCGGATCGAGCCCTTCCACGGCCGCCCGCGTCCACTCGTCGAGCAGTCGGCGGTGCTCGTCACCGGTCAGACCGGCCGCGTCCACCCGCCGCACCCAGGAGTCGACGGGTACGGTGCCCGCCTCGGGCACGATCAGCCTCCGTGCTGTGCCGCCTTCGTCCTCCAGCCGGGCCCTCAGGATGTCGTGATGGTCGACGAGCGCCTGTACGGCTCCGGTCAGCACCGCGAGGTCCAGCCCCGCCGGACTCACCAGCAGGACCGACTGGACCGCCTGCCCCGCCCGCTCGACCCCGACGCGGTCCAGGAGTTCGTGCATCACCGGCGTCAACGGGATCTCGCCCACTCCGCTGTCCCCACCGGCCGCCGTGGCTCCGGCGGTCTCGACGGCGACCGAGGCCAGCCCCTCGGGGGTCTGGCGTTCGAAGACCTGGCGCGCGGTGATGACGAGCCCCGCCTTACGGGCGCTCGACACCAGCAGCATCGACATGATCGAGTCGCCGCCCAGCTCGAAGAACGAGTCCCCGACTCCTGCCTCTTCCAGCCCCAGCACCTCGGCATAGAGCGCGCAAAGCGTCTCCTCCACGGAGGTCGCGGGCCGTCTGCCGCTCCGCACGGTGACCTCGGGGGCCGGGAGCGCGGCCTTGTCGAGTTTGCCGTTGACGGTCAGCGGGAGGGCGTCCAGGACGAGGATGTTCGCCGGGACCATGTACTCGGGCAGTCGGTCCCCCGCGAACCGCTTGAGCGCCTCGATGTCGAAGCTGTCGGCGGTCGTGGGTACGGCGTAGGCGACCAGGCGCTTGTCCCCCGGCCGGTCCTCGCGGACGATCACCGCGACCTGAGCCACGCTCTCGTGTGCGGCGAGGACCGACTCGACCTCGCCCGGTTCGACGCGGAAGCCTCGGATCTTCACCTGCTCGTCCGCACGCCCGGCGAACCACAGCTGACCGTCCGCGCTCCAACGGGCCAGGTCACCGGATCGGTACATCCGGCCGCCGAAGGGGCTCGCCACGAAGCGCTCCGCCGTCAGATCCGCGCGGCCCGCGTAGCCCCGGGCCAGGCCGTCACCCGATACGTACAGCTCGCCCGTCACACCGACCGGAACCGGCTGGAGGAAGTCGTCCAGGACATAGACCTGGGCGTTGCCGATCGGGCGGCCGATCGCCGGAGGCTGATCGTCGGGAGTCATCCCGGCGTCCAGCGGGACGGCGGTGGTGATGACGGTCGCCTCGGTCGGACCATAGGTGTTCCACACCTGCGAACCAGCGAGCCACCGACTCGCCAGATCGGCATTGAGCCGCTCGGCGCCGAGGACCCAGTTCTTCACGCCCGGCACGGCTGCCGGATCCAGCACCCCCAGCAGAGACGGCACCACACTCGCCACCTCGACACCGGAGGTCCGGATCATCGCCGCCAAAGCCTCCGGCTCACGGCGCTCCTCACCCGACGCGATCGCGAGCGTTCCGCCAGCAGCGAGAGTGACCGCGACGTCCAGCACAGCCGCGTCGAAGCTGAACGACGCGAACTGAAGCACCACCACCCCTTCACCCACACCGAGGGCGGTTCGCATCGCCAGCGCGAGGTTCGCCACCCCACCGTGCGCGACCGCCACCCCCTTCGGACGACCCGTCGAACCCGACGTGTAAATGACGTACGCGAGCTGCTCCGGGCTCACGCTCACGCCGAGCGGCTCGGAAGAGCCCGCTTCGATCTCGTCCAGGCGCACAACGGGCGCTTCGATCCCGGGAATCTCCGTCCCGGCAGTACCCAGGACGAGCACCGCGCCGCTGTCGGCGACCATGTACGCGAGACGCTCCGCAGGATGCTCCGGGTCGAGCGGCACATACGCCCCGCCCGCCTTCCACACCGCCAGCAGCGCCACCACCATGTCCACCCCGCGCGGCAGGCACAGACCCACCACCCGCTCCCGACCCACACCCGCATCAACCAAGTACCGGGCCAGACGATTCGACCGTACGTCCAACTCCCCGTACGACAGCACATCCGCACCCGACCGAACCGCCGGCACATCGGGCGCGCTCGCGACGCGCGCGCCGAAGAAGTCCAGCACGAGGCCGGGGTCGACCTGCTGTGCGGTGTCGTTCCACTCCGACACCACCCGCGACCGCTCAATCTCGTCCAGCACCGCGATCTCACTCAGCCGCACATCCGGATCAGCCGCCACCTGCTCCAGCACCCGACCCAAACGCCGCGCCAAACCCTCAACCGTCACCTGATCAAAGAGGTCCGTCGCATACAGAATCCCGCCACCGATACCCGCAGGACCACCATCCGCATCCCGCTCCTCGGCCAGGGTCACGGACAGATCGAACCTGGCAGCCAGCTCCGATGCGGGCGGCAGGGGCGCGACCTCAAGGCCGGGGAGTTCCCAGCGCGCCTCCGGGACGTTCTGGAGCGCCAGCATCACCTGGAACAGCGGGTTCCGGGAGAGCGAACGAACCGGACTCAGCACATCCACCAGCCGCTCGAACGGCACATCCTGATGCGCGTAGGCGGTGAGGTCGGTTTCCCGTACGCGGGCCAGCAGTTCAGTGAAGGTGGGGTCGCCGCCGACATCGGATCGCAGGACGAGGGTGTTGACGAAGAAGCCTGCCATGCCGTCGAGCGCCGCGTCGCCTCGGCCCGCGATGGCTGTGCCGATCGGGATGTCCTCGCCCGCACCCATCCGCGACAGCAGAATCGCCATGGCCGCGTGCACGACCATGAACATGGTGGCCCGGCCGCGCCCGGCGACCTCCACCAGACCGGCGTGCGCCTCGGCGTCGACGCGCACCGGGACCGAGCGTCCCCGGAAGGTGGAGACGGCCGGCCGCGTTCGGTCCGCGGGCAGCGTCAGCTCTTCCGGCGCCCCGGTCAGGGCGTCCCGCCAGTAGTCCAGTTGTACGCTGACGAGACTGTCCGGGTCGTCCAGTTCGCCCAGCTCGCGCCGCTGCCAGAGCGCGTAGTCGGCGTACTGCACCGGCAGCGGCTCCCAGCCGGGGGCCAGGCCCTCGCGGCGGGCGGTGTAGGCGGTGCTCAGATCGCGCGCCAGGACGCCCATCGACCAGCCGTCGACCGCGATGTGATGCGCCACGATCAGCAGGACGTACTCCGAAGGCCCGGTCGCCAGCAGCCAGGTCCGCCAGGGCAGATCGGCGCTCAGATCGAAGCCTCGGCCCGAATGTACGGCGAGAGTCCCGGCGAGTCCGGCCTCGGTGGTCTCCTCGGTCTCCAGCCGGGGGCGGCCCGCCGGCCCTTCCAGAATGTGCTGGCGGGGTGTGCCGCCGGTCTCGGGGAAGACGGTCCGCAGGCTCTCGTGCCGGTCGGCCACATCGCCGAGAGCCGCCTCCAGCGCCGCCACATCCAGCTCACCCCACAGACGCAGCGCCAGCGGCAGATTGTAGGCGGCGTCGGCACCCGAGTCGGTCTCCTCCAGCCGGTTGAGGAACCACATCCGCTGCTGGGCGAACGACAGCGGCAGTACATCCGGTCGCGCCTGGGGGGCCAGCGGCACCCGGGCGCCGTCGTGGTCGCCGTCGATCAGCCGGGCCACTTCGGCGACCGTCGGGGTGATGAACAGATCCTTGATCCGGACATCGGTCTCAAGGACGGCACGGACCCGGGCGATCAGGCGCATCGCGAGGAGCGAGTCACCGCCGAGGTCGAAGAACGACACCTCCGCGCCGACCCGGTCCAGGCCGAGCACCTCGGCGAACAGCCCGCACAGAACCTCCTCCACCGGGGTCGCCGGACCACGGCCGGTGGGCAGGTCGGCGAAGTCGGGGGCGGGGAGGGCGGCACGGTCGAGCTTGCCGTTCACCGTGATCGGAAGCGTGTCCAGGAAGAGCACCGCCGCCGGAACCATGTACTCCGGCAGCCGGTCGCCGATGTACTCGCGCAGCGCGTCCGCCGTACCCGGGGCGGTTTCAGGGGCCGTGCCGAGGGCCGTGTCGGGCTCCTGACCAGGGTCCGTATAGGCCGCCGGTACGACATACGCGACGAGGCGCTTCTCCCCCGGCCGGTCCTCGCGGGCGATGACCGCGGCCTGGCTGACGCTCTCGTGCGCGGCGAGGAGTGTCTCGATCTCGCCGGGCTCGACGCGGAAGCCCCGGATCTTCACCTGCTCGTCGGCACGCCCCGCGAAGACCAAATCGCCGTCGGCCGTCCATCGCGCCAGGTCGCCCGTGCGGTACAGCCGCTCCCCGGGCTCGAACGGGTCCGCGACGAACCGCTCGGCCGTCAGCCCGGCACGGCCGCCGTAACCCCGCGCCAGACCGGCACCACCCACGTACAGCTCACCGTGCACACCCACCGGGACCGGTCGCAGAAACCCGTCCAGCACCAGGACGCGCGTATTGTCGCGGGGCCGTCCGATCGGCAGCACCGCCGGAGCCTCCGCACCCGCCGCCACCTCGAACGTCGTCGCGCACAGCGTCGCCTCCGTCGGGCCGTACAGATGCCGCACCACGAGGCCCGGGCACACCTCCCGCAGCGCTGTCACCGTGCCCGCCGGAACCACGTCCCCGCCGGTCAGCACCTCGGACAGGCCCGCCAGCACCCCGGGGGACTCCTCCGCCAGCACGCCCAGCAGACCGGCGGTGACATGCACCGCCGTCAGCGCGTGCTCATCGACCAGGCCGGCCAGCACACCGGCGTCCACCCGTCCGGGCGGTGCCACCACCAGCCGACCGCCGTGGACGAGCGGTACCCACAGCTCGTACGTGGACGCGTCGAAGGCGTGGGGGGCGTGCATCAGTACTCGCCCGCGCGCCGCCTCGCTCCAGCACTCGTCCGTGACAAGCGCGGCGACCGCCGAATGCGGGACTTCCACGCCCTTCGGCACGCCCGTCGAACCAGATGTGTACATCACATAGGCCACATCGGCACCGCTCACCTTCACGGCCGGTACCCCGTCAGGGCCCGTCAGCAGGGTTTCGGCCGGGGCGACCTCCACCGGGGCTTCGGGTACGTCCCGGTCCGCCACGACGAGCGCGACATCGCCCAGCACCACCCGGGCCCGCGCCTCCGGCCAGGACGCGTCCACCGGCACATAGCCGGCGCCGGCTTTCGACACGCCCAGGAGCACCGCCACCAGGTCCGCCGAGCGCTCCATGACCACACCGACGAGGTCGCCACGGCCCACGCCCCGGGCCGCCAGCCCACAGGCCACGCGGTCGGCGGCGGCGTTCAGCTCCGCGTACGACCACTCGCGCCCCTCGCCGACCAGCGCCACGGCGTCCGGGGAACGGCCTGCCTGAGCCTCGAACAGCTCCACGAACGAGGCCGCCGACACCGCACGGTCCGTGGCGTTCCACTCCGACACGACCCGCCTGTACTCGGCCTCGTCCAGCACCTCGATCCGGCTCAGCGGGGAGTCCGGGGCGGTGGCCATCTGCTCCAGCAGCCGGAGGAGGCGGTCAAGCACGTCCTGGGCCTCATCGGCCCCGAAAGCATCCGGCCGGTAGTTCAGGCGCAGGCCCAGGCCGTCGACCGACCCCGCCACCAGCCCCAGCGGATAGTTGATCGACTCCCGGATCTCGTAGTCGACCACCCGCAGATCCGACGGCCCCGGATGGCGGCCCCGCACCCCCGACGGGAAGTTCTCGAAGGCCATGATCGTGTCGAAGGTGGCTCCCGCGCCCGCCACCCGCTGGACCTCGCTCAGGCTGAGGAACTGGTGGTCCAGCAGGGCGGTCTGCGCGCCCTGGAGTTCGGTGAGCAGCCCGGCGACGGTCTGCGCGGGATCGAGCCGTACGCGCACCGGCACGGTGTTGATGAACAGACCCAGCATGGTCTCCATGCCGGGCAGCTCGGCCGGCCGCCCCGCGACGCTCGCACCGAACACCACATCGCGACGGCCCGTGAGCTTGCTGATGAGCAGGCCCCACGCCGCCTGCACCACCGTGTTCATCGTGACGCCGTGATCACGGACCAGCTCGGCGAGGGCGTCGTTCAGACCGGTGTCGACGGCGGCGAATCGCTGATGGGATTCCGCCGGGGCGTCGTCCCGGTCGGCGGAGGGTGCGATGAGCGTCGGTTCGTCCGTGCCGGCCAGCGCTTCCCGCCAGACCTCTCGCGCGGCGTCCTTGTCCTGGCGGGCGAGCCATTCCAGATAGCCGCGGTACGGGGTGACAGCGGGCAGACCGGTCGTGCTGCCCCCGGCCTCGTACGCGGTCCACAGCTCCTGCATCAGAATCGGCAGCGACCAGCCGTCGAGGACGATGTGGTGCAGCGTGATCATCATCCGATGCTGGTCGGGACCGGTCCTGACCAGCAGGATCCGC
>NZ_BMWG01000050.1 GCF_014651115.1 Streptomyces inusitatus
CGGCACCCCCACCAACCTCACCACCCTCCACCCCCACACCCCACCCCCCAACACCCCCACACCCCTCCTCCCCACCTACGCCTTCCAACACCACCGCCACTGGCTCGAAGGCAGCACCGAGGCGGCGGACGCCTCCGGCCTCGGCCTCACCGCCCCCGGCCATCCCCTCCTCGGGGCCACCGTGCGCCTCGCCGACCGTGACGCGTACCTCCTCACCGGCCGGATCTCCCTCCGCACCCACCCCTGGCTGACCGACCACGCCGTCCACGGCACCGTGCTGCTGCCCGGCACCGCACTGCTCGACCTGGTCCTCAAGGCGGGCGAACAGGTCGGCCTCGACCTGGTCGAAGACCTCACCCTGACCGCGCCCCTGGTACTGGACGAACGCACCGAGACCCGCGTCCAGGTGGCCGTCGACGAGCCGGACGACTCCGGAGCCAGGACGGTCTCCGTATACGCCGCCCCGGGCGGGGCGGACAGCAAGGGCGACGACCGGTGGACCCGGCACGCACAGGGCACACTCGCCCCCGGACTCGCCCCCGCCGACCGCTTCCTCGTCTGGCCCCCGCCGGGCGCGGAGGAGATCGACCTCGACGGAGCCTACGAACGGCTCACCGGGGCCGGCTACGGCTACGGGCCCGCCTTCCAGGGACTGGGCCGCGTCTGGAAGCGCGAGGACGAGCTGTACGCCGAAGTCGCCCTCGGCGAGGGACAGACCGCGGGCGCGGCGGGCTTCGGCATCCACCCCGCCCTGCTGGACGCCGCGCTCCACCCGCTGCTCCCCGGCGTGGCCGAGACCGAGGGCCAGTCCTGGCTGCCCTTCATCTGGTCCGAGGTCAGCCTCCACGCGACCGGGGCGACCGCCCTGCGCGTACGACTCTCCGTGACCGCGCGAGCCGACGACGCACTCCAGGTCGCCGTCTCCGCAGCCGACGGCGCGGGCACCCCCGTGGCCGCCGGATCGCTGTCGCTGCGCCCCCTCACCAAGGAGGCGCTGCGCGCCGCGAGCGCCCCGGTCGACGGTCTCCTCCAGGTCGGATGGACCCCGCTGGAGGAGACCGTCGCCCCCCGCCCCGTCCCGTACGCGGTGCTCGGCCACGGCCCGCTCGACCTCGGGCCCGACGCCGTCCGCCACCCGGACCAGGCCGCCCTCCACGCGGCCGGTCCGCCGCCCGCCGCCGTACTGCTGCCGCTGGCGGCCCCCGCCGACCCGGCCGACCGGATCCCGCTGCCCGAGAGCGCCCACAGCGCCGCGCTCACCGCGCTGGCCGAGATCAGGGCCTGGCTGGAGGACGAGCGGACGGCCGACTCCCGGCTCGTGATCGTGACCCGCCGCGCGGTCGCGGTGGGCGGCGAGGACGTCACCGGACTGGCACACGCCGGAGTCTGGGGCCTCATCAGGTCCGCCCAGACCGAGAACCCCGGGCGGTTCACCCTGCTGGACCTGGAGGACGGCGACGACGCCCTTCCCGCACCGCTGCTCGCCGCCGCCCTCGCGAGCGACGAGCCACAGCTCGCCGTGCGCGCCGGAACGCTCATGACGCCCAGGCTGGCCCGGGTCTCCACCGCACCGGCCGAGGACGGCCCCCGCTGGGACGGCGGTACGGTGCTGATCACCGGCGCGACCGGCGCGCTCGGCGGCGTACTCGCCCGGCACCTGGTGACCGAGCACGGGGCCAAGAGGCTTCTGCTGCTCAGCAGGCGCGGGGAAGCGGCGCCCGGCGCGCCCGAACTCGCCGCCGAACTGGGGGAGCTGGGCGCGCGGGCCGTCTTCGCCGCCTGCGACGCGAGCGACCGAGAGGCCCTCGCCGCGGTGCTCAAGGCGATCCCCGACGAGCACCCGCTGACCGCGATCGTGCACACGGCGGGCGTCCTCGACGACGGCGTCGCCGCCCGGATGACCCCCGAGCAGCTGGAGAGGGTACTCCGCCCCAAGGTGGACGCCGCCTGGAATCTGCACGAACTGACCCTGGACCGGGAGCTGACCGCCTTCGTCCTCTACTCCTCGGTGGCCGGTCTCCTCGGCACGGCGGGCCAGGCCAACTACGCCGCGGGCAACACCTTCCTGGACGCCCTCGCCGGACACCGGCGGTCCCGGGGCCTGCCCGGCCTCTCGCTCGCCTGGGGCCTGTGGAGCGGCGCGGACACCATGGCCGGAGCGCTCCAGGAGACCGATCTGCGCAGGCTGGCCAAGACCGGTCTGCTTCCGCTCCCCGCCGACGAGGCCATGGCCCTCTTCGACGCCGCGGGCGGCGCGGACACCGCCGTCCTCGCGGTCACCCGGCTCAACGGCGCCGCCCTGCGCGCGGGCGGCGAGGCCCTCCAGCCCATCCTGCGCGGGCTGGCCGGACCCCCCGCCCGCCGGGTCCTGGCCGCCGCCGGCGGCGGCGCGGCGGCCGACATACCGCTCGGCGAGCGGCTCGCGACCCTCGGCCCGGAGGAGCGCGACCACTTCCTGACCGATCTCGTCCGCACCCATGTCGCCGGAGTCCTCGGCCACTCCACCCCGGGCGGCATCACCGCCGACCGCGCCTTCCAGGAGCTGGGCTTCGACTCCCTCACCGCCGTCGAGCTGCGCAACCAGCTCAACCGCGCGACCGGGCTCCGCCTCCCCACCACGCTCATCTTCGACCATCCCTCGCCCGCCGCGCTCGCCGCGTATCTGCGGGACGAACTGGTCGTCGGCGAGGCCTCGCCCACCGACACCGTCCTCGCCCAGCTCGCCGATCTCGCCGGCCGGCTCACGGCCGCCACGGACACCCCGGAGGCCAGGAAGCTCGTCTCCGGGCGGCTGCGGGAACTCCTCAAGTCGGTGGACACGGCCGGCACCGGCCCCGCCGGGGACGGCGAGGGGGAGACGGAACTCGACGGCGCGAGCGACGAGGAACTCTTCGCCCTCTTCGACGAACTCGACTGAGCCCCGCCCGAACCGACTGAGGAGGGCCTGCCGCCACGGCGACACCGTGGCGGCAGGCCCTTCGGCCTGTCCGGACACCTGGGGCCGTCGGCCTCCACGGCTTTACCCACCTCCGCCCCGTACACCGAGCCTCAAGGCGTCGAGCGGCTGTCGCTGCCGCTCCTGCGCCGCGAGATCGCCGACGGCTGGACCCTGTATCACGAATGCCGAATGCCGACTTCGGCAGCCTCATGGACGTACTGCCGGGCGTCATCGCGGACGCCCGGCTACTCGGTGCGATCGGTACCGCCGATCAGCGGCAGCAAGCTGGCCATCCGGCTGGGGAAGACGGACCTCGCCCTGTCCCCCTGGAGCGCGCGATGCTCGCCGCCGAGCAGTCGTCCGACCCGCTGCTGGCCCCGATGATCAGCAACTCCGTCGCGTGGAACTACCAGCGCCAGAACCGTCTGCACGACGCCGAGCGGCTGGCGATCCACGCCGCCGACGGAGTCGAGAGAGAACACGGTTCGACAGCCGCCGGTGTGCGCGTCTGGGGCGGCCTCCTCATGTCCGCCGCGACGAGCGCGGCCCGGAGCGGTGACTACGACACCGCCAACGACATGATGCGGACGGCGGAGGACGCGACCGGACGACTCCGGAAGCTGCCGCCCGCGGTCGACGGCAAGCTCGTGTCCGTCTTCAGCCGGTCCTCAGTGCGCATTGAGCGTGTCCGGCTGGCCGTCCAGCACGAGCGCCCGGAAGAGGCTCTGCATCTGGCGAAGGGCATGCGCCTGTCCGCCGACACCCCACCGTCCTGGCGGACATGGCTGCTCCTGGACGTGGCGCGGGCCCACACGGACACCGGCAACCCCGAAGGCGCTGTCAAGGCCCTTGAGTCCCTGCGCCGGGTCGCTCCGGGGTGGATGCGCCATCACACACTCGCCGTGTCAATTGTGAGCGACCTGTGGGCCGGGGCCACTCGCCCTGCTGGACTTCGCAAGCTCGCCGAATTCCTTGGAGTCGCCACTCAGTAGCGCTTGAGAACCAGGACGTTCCGTCCCTGTCGTTGATCCGCGTCTGACGAGACGGTCCAGGGGGCACAGCGTCGGCAGAGGGCAGGACAGCCAGGGACAGCGAGACACGACCAGCGTGACCGTGGGCCGAGCCGCACAGGGCCCGCCACGAACCCCGTCCCCGCCGGAGCGAACTCCGACTGGTGTCCCCCACGGACAGGTGATCCCCGGCAGGGGCGGTTTCCCGCACCACCACAACCCGCTACAACAGGAAGAGGACGCCATGGGCGACAAGATCGAAGAGGCGAACGGCTACGACCTCGGGGCGAACGAGACCATCGTTCCGGCCACCCCGCCGACCCCGTCGGCCACGCCCGAGGACAACGGCAGCGAGGACGACAGTGGGAATGACAGCCAGCCAGACACCGGAGAACCCCGGGGGCATGCGGGGCACCCTGCGCACATTCCTGAAAACGGATCTCCCCGAGGACTCCGAACTGTCATGGCTCTGTGAGACCCATCGGGACCCGGAGGCCATGCGGCTCGTCCTCCGGTCCCGGTACGTGTGCGCTCACTGCACCCGGGGCCCTGAAACCCCCGCTGTCTGAGAACGGCGGGTGGGGCGGTGCCCAAGCGCACCCGCCCGGGAGACGTCCGTCCCGCCGCGGCCGGGAAGAATCCGGTCCCGCCGCCTCGGTGCGTGAGAGCGGCAGTACGCCAGAACGGCCGGCCGTTCTGGCGTACTGGTGGAGGAGGAGGTCAGGTCAGGGGCGCGGCCTCGCCCGCGGGCGGGAAGTAGCCCACTCGTACGAAGAAATCGACGTACTTCGCGAAGAGCTTCCCGTCCATGGCGGGGCAGACCGGCCCGCTGCCCTTGAGGAGGTCCTCGGTGTCCGTGACATCGAATTCCGGATAGAAGCGGGAGCTGTCGGAGGCCATCGCCTCGAAGGCGACCATGAGCGGATTGATCGGGTTCTCCGGATCGGCCTCGACCTGCTGCCGCCACTCCTCCCACGGCCTTTCCGGGAGGGAGTATCCGGCGGAGCGCAGATGGGCCAGGAACTCGGGGAATTCGAGGCTGTCGCGGTTGGAGACGTGGAAGGTCCGGCCCGTCGCCTCGGGCCGCAGGGACAGGGCGAGGATCGCGCCGCTCACATAGTCGACGGGCACGGCGTGGACCGAGCCGACGAGCCCCTCGGGGACGGACCCGGCCTCCAGGAGCCCCTTGAGGCTGAGCCAGACGAAGTCCTGGGTCTGGCAGGCGCCGCCGCGCTGGTCGCCGGAGACGACGTCGACGCGGTAGACGGAGACCGGCAGCCCGCGCTCCCGGGCGAGGTCGATCAGGCGCTCGGCCACCCACTTGCTCTGGACGTATCCCGTCGGCAGGGACTCCGGCGGACCGGTCGGGTCGTCCGTCCGGACCGGTTCGCCCTCGACGACGGGGCCGGGGAAGACACCGACGCTGGAGACATGGTGGACGGGGACCGTCCGGTGGCGGGCGGCGAGCCGCAGGATCTCCTCCGTGCCGCCGACATTGGCCGCCCGCAGCTCGCCGTAGGGGCGGAGCCAGTGGACCGTCGCACCGGCGTGGTAGACCGCGTCGGCCGACCGCGACAGCTCGTCGAAGGCCTCCTCGGTCAGCCCCAGCCGGGGCCGCTCCAGATCGCCGAGGACGATCCGCAGCCGGGCCGGGTCGATCTCGTCCCAGATGCCGTACCACTCCAGATTCGACCGGATCCGGCCAAGAGCCTGGTCCGCGCTCGTACCGCGGACCAGGCAGTACACGGCCGCGCGCGTCGTCGTCATCAGATCGCGCAGCAGAAAGGCCCCGAGGAAGCCGGTCGCGCCGGTGAGCAGGACCGCCGAGGGGTCCGTCACCGCCTCGGTCACCTCGGCCGCCGGGCGGACGTCGTCGCCGAGGCGCACCTCGGCCGCGAAGTCCACGGAGAGCCTGGGCGCGGCGACGGGCGCGCCGGAGACCAGCACCTCGCGCAGATACCCGGCGAGCGCGGCGGGCGTCGGGTGGTCGAAGACCAGGGTGGCGGGCAGCCGTGAGCCGACCGCGCCGCCCAGCCGGTTGCGCAGCTCGACGGAGGTGAGGGAGTCGAAGCCCACCGAGCGGAAGGGCTGATCGGGGGCGACCGTCCCGCCGCCGGTGTCCCGGTGGCCGAGGACGACGGCCGTCTCGGAGCGCACCAGCGCGAGCACGGCCTCGTACTGCCCGCCCTCGTCCAGCCCGGCGAGCCGCTCGGCGAGCGAACCGCCCGCACCGCCCGCCTCGTTGTCGGCGGCGGGCCGGGCGGGCGTGCCCACCAGGCCGGTGAGGACCAGGGGGCCGCGCGCCGCGTTCTCGCGCAGGGCGTCGGTGTCGATGGGCGTCACGACGAGCGAGGCCCTGCCGGTGGCCAGCGCCCGGTCCATGAGGGCCGGTCCGGTGCGCTCCTCGACCGGGCGGAGCCCGGTGCGGGCGATCCGCTGGAAGTCGGCCCGGTCCAGGTGCTGGCTCAGCCCGGTGGGCTGGTCCCAGAGGCCCCAGGCGAGGGAGGCGGCGGCCAGGCCCTGGCGGCGGCGGTGGTGGGCGAGGGCGTCGAGGAAGGCGTTCGCGGCGGCGTAGTTGCCCTGGGCGGGGCCGCCGAGGGTGGCGGCGGCCGAGGAGAAGAGGACGAAGGCGGTGAGGGGGAGGTCCCGGGTGAGCTGGTGGAGATGCCACGCGCCGTCGGCCTTGGTGGCGAGGACGGGGCGCAGCCGCTCGGGGGTGAGGGTGCCGATGAGGGTGTCGTCGGTGGTGCCGGCCGCGTGGATGACCCCGGTGAGGGGCGTCTCGGCGGGGACGCTCCCGAGGAGACGGGCGAGCTGCTCGCGGTCGGTGGTGTCGCAGGCGGTGATGGTGACGGTCGCGCCGAGCCGGGTGAGCCGGTCGTGGAGTTCCGGCGCGCCGGGGGCCTCGGGTCCCTTGCGGCTGGTGAGGACGAGGTGGGTGACGCCGTGCCGGGTGATGAGGTGCTCGGCGAAGAGCGCGCCGAGCGCGCCGGTGCCGCCGGTGATCAGCACGGTGCCCGAGGGGTCCCACACCGCACCCGTACCTGTACCCGCACCCGCGTCCGCCCGGGCCCTCGTCAGCCTCGGCACGGACGCCGCCCCGGCGCGCAGCCGGAGTTCGGGTTCGCCCGAGAGCAGGGCCGCGCCGAGCGCCGCCCGGGACTCCGCCCGGCCGTCGGTGTCGATCAGGGTGATCCGCCGGGGGGCCTCCGCCTGCGCCGAGCGGACCAGCCCGTGCACGGTCGCGGCCCCGAGGTCCGGCGACTCGCCGCCCGAGCCGCCCGAGCCGCCCGAGCCGTCCGAGTCGCCCGGGCCGTCCCCGCCCGCCGAGCCGCCCTGGGTCAGCAGCACCAGCCGGGTGTCGTCGAGGGCGTCCTCGGCCAGCCACTCCTTGAGCAGCTCCAGCGCCCGCAGGGCCTCCCGGTGCGCGGCGGCTGCCCCGACCTCGGTCCCCGGCGTCCACGGCACGGCGACCGCGTCGAGGCTCCGGCCGGCCGCCACCGCGTCCCGTACCGAGGCCACCGTGGCGAAGACCTCCGCGCCGGGCGGGGCCTGCTCGACGCCCTCCGCGCCGAGCACACCCCAGCGGAGCGGCCCGCGCGGGGCGGTGAGGGCCAGGGGCCGCTGCTCCACGGCGAACAGGGAGTCGCCGGGCTCCGTGCCGTCGCCGATCTCCCCCTCGCCGGGCACCCGGAACTCCAGCGATCCGACGGAGGCCACCGGCCGGCCCGACCGGTCGGCGAGCAGCACCCGGACGGTGTTCTCGCCGGTACGGGTGAGCCGCACCCGCAGCGCCGTCGCGCCGGTCGCGTGCAGCCGTACGTCCTCGCACCGGCCCACCACGGGGGCCGTGCCGCCGTCCGGGAGGAACGGATCCCCGGCCAGCAGCGCCGCGCTCAGCGCGGTCTCCAGGAGCGCCGGGTCGAGGCCGAAGCCCCGGGCGGCACCTCCGGTCCCCTCGTCCCCGCCCACCTCGGCGAAGATCTCGTCGCCGCGCCGCCACAGGGCGCTCACTCCGCGCAGCCCCGGGCCGTACGACAGTCCGGCGGCCGTCAGCCGCTCCCGGGCCGCGTCGAGGTCGATCCCGTGGGCGTCGGCCGGGGGCCACGACGTCAGCTCGAAGGGCTCGTCAGGCCCCGAGAAGCTCACCAGGCCCTCGGCGCACAGCCGCCAGGGGGCGGCGTCGGGCCGGGGCGTGCACGGACGGGCGTGGACGGTGATCCGGCGGCGGTGGGGCCGGTCGCCGGGGGTCACGGTGGTCTGGAGCTGGAGGGCGGTGCCCGGGGTGAGGGGCAGCGGGGTGAGGGTCAGTTCGTCCAGCCGGGTGCAGCCCAGTTCGTCGCCCGCGCGGATCGCGGTCTCGATGAGGGCCGAGGCCGGCAGCAGGGGGGTGTCGCGATGGGTGTACCGGGTGAGCCAGGGGTGCTGTTCGGGCGTCGCCCGTCCGGCGAAGAGACGGGTGTCCGGGTCGGCGACGGGCACCGAGGCCCCGAGCAGCGGGTGTTCGGTGGGGGCGAGCCCCCAGGCGGCGGGGTCGGTCGCGGTGTGGTCCGCGTCGAGCCAGTAGCGCCGGTGCTGGAAGGCGTAGGTGGGCAGCGGCACCGCCGTAGCCCGGGGGAGGAGCGCCGTGAGGTCGATCCCCGCGCCCCGCAGACTCAGCTGGGTGAGCGCGGCGACGGCCGTGACGGTCTCGGGGCGCTTCGGGCGCAGCAGCGGCAGCAGGGTGGCCGGCCGCTGGTCCAGACCGTGTTCGGCGAGGGTCGTGAGGGTGCCGTCGGGCCCGCTCTCCAGGTACTCGGTGACCCCCTGCCCGTCCAGATGCCGGAGTCCGTCGTGGAAGCGGACGGCCCCGCGCAGCTGGCGCACCCAGTAGTCGGCGGTGCGGAGGTCCGTGCCCTCGGCGGGGCGGCCGGTGAGGTTGGAGACGACCGGAATACGGGGCGGGTGGTAGGTGAGCCCCTCGGCCACGGCGCGGAACTCGTCGAGGATCGCGTCCATGTGGGGCGAGTGGAAGGCGTGGCTGACGGGGAGCCGCTTGGCCCGGTGGCCCTCGGCGCGCAGCCGTTCGGCGACGCTCTCGACGACGTCGGCGTCGCCGGAGATCACTGTGGAGCGGGGGCCGTTGACGGCGGCCACGGTCACGGTCGCGGGGTCGAGACCGGCGAGCAGGGCCAGCGCCTCGTCCTCGGAGACCTGGAGCGCCGCCATCGCGCCGTGGTCCGGGGCCGCCTGCATCAGCCGGGCGCGGTGGGCGACCAGGGTGCAGGCGTCGGGGAGGTCGAGCACCCCGGCGAGATGGGCGGCGGTGATCTCGCCGATGGAGTGGCCCAGGAAGTGGTCGGCGCTCAGCCCGCGGTGCTCGGCGAGCCGGTAGAGGGCGGTGCCGAGGGCGAAGAGCGCGGGCTGGGTGTACTCGGTGCGGTGCAGCAGGGCCGCGAGCGGTGAGTCCCCGTCCGCGAACATGACCCGGAGCAGCGGGTGTTCCAGATGCGGATCGAGATGGGCGGCCGCCTCGTCGAGGGCGCGGGCGAAGACCGGCTCGGCCGCGTACAGCTCGCGTCCCATGCCGGGGCGCTGGCTGCCCTGCCCGGTGAAGAGCACGGCGGTGCCGCCCCGGGGGCCGCGCTCGGGGCGGAGCACGGCGGGTGACGTCTCGTCCCGGGCGAGCGCTTCGAGCGCTTCGAGCAGTTCGTCCCGCGTGGAGCCGACGACGGCGGCCCGGTGGTCGAGTGCGGTACGGGTGGTCAGCAGGGAGAGGGCGACATCGGGAGGCGAGAGCTCGGGACGGCGGCGCAGATGGTCCAGCAGCCGCTGGGCCTGGGCGCTCAGCCCCTCGGGCGTCTTCGCCGAGAGCACCCAGGGCACCGCGCCCCGGGCCTCCTCCGGCTTCTCCGGCTCCTCGGCGGGCTCCCCGGAGGCGGGCCCTCCGGAGGCAGGCACGGGTACGGGCGCGGGGGCCTGCTCCAGCACCACATGCGCGTTGGTGCCGCTCACCCCGAACGCCGAGACGGCGGCGCGGCGCGGCCGGTCGGTCTGAGGCCAGGGCCGTTCGTCGGTGAGGAGTTCGACCGCACCGGCGTTCCAGTCGACGTGCGGGGTCGGCTCGCTGATGTGCAGCGTCCTGGGCAGGGTGCCGTGCCGCATGGCCTGGATCATCTTGATGACGCCGCCCACTCCGGCCGCCGCCTGCGTGTGGCCGATGTTGGACTTCAGCGAGCCGAGGTAGAGCGGCCGGTCGGCGGGGCGGTTCTGGCCGTACGTGGCGATCAGGGCCTGGGCCTCGATCGGGTCGCCGAGCGGGGTGCCGGTGCCGTGCGCCTCGACCGCGTCCACGTCAGAGGTGTGCAGCCCTGCGTTGGCGAGCGCCTGCCGGATGACGCGCTCCTGGGCGGGCCCGTTGGGGGCGGTCAGTCCGTTGGACGCGCCGTCCTGGTTGACCGCTGAACCCCGGATCACGGCGAGCACCCGGTGCCCGTTGCGCCGCGCGTCGGAGAGCCGCTCCAGCAGGACCAGGCCCACGCCCTCGGCCCACGCCGTGCCGTCCGCCCCGGCCGAGAAAGACTTGATGCGCCCGTCGGCGGCCAGCCCCCGCTGCCGGGAGAAGTCCACGAACCCGCCGGGGTCCCCGTTCACCGTCGCCCCGCCCGCCAGCGCCAGCGCCGATTCGCCCGAGCGCACCGACTGCACCGCCAGATGCAGCGCCACCAGCGAGGAGGAGCAGGCGGTGTCCAGCGAGACCGCCGGGCCCTCCAGACCCAGGGCGTACGCGATACGCCCCGAGGCGACGCTGCTCAGCTTGCTGGTCATGAGGTAGCCCTCGAACTCCTCGGGCGCGTTCAGCCCGAGATAGCTCTCCTCCACGACCCCGACGAACACCCCCGTACGACTGCCGCGCAGCGCGTGGGCGTCCAGCCCGGCCTGCTCGACGGTCTCCCACGCGGTCTCCAGCAGGACGCGCTGCTGGGGGTCCATCGACAGGGCCTCGCGCGGCGAGATGCCGAAGAACTCCGCGTCGAACAGGGCCGCCCCGTCGAGGAAGCCGCCCTCCCGGGTGTAGGACCGGCCGGCCTTCCCGGGCTCCGGGTCGTAGAGCCCCTGGTCCCACCCCCGGTCGGCGGGCCAGCCGGAGATCGCGTCGCGCCCGTCGGACACCAGCTCCCACAGATCGTCGGGAGACTCCACCCCGCCGGGGAAGCGGCAGGCCGCGCCCACGATCGCGACCGGCTCCACGGCCCCGGACTCCAGCTCCTCAAGGCGCTGACGCGACTTCTGGAGATCGGCCGTCACCCGCTTGAGGTATTCGACGAGCTTCTCTTCGTTGGACATGTGTGTGACACCCGTATCTGTTGGACGGCGACGGCAGCGACGGCGGCGGTGGGGCGGGGCGGGGGTGGCGTGGGGGCGATCAGTCCGCCGCCGGGCCGAACTGGTCGTCGATGAAGGCGAAGAGGTCGTCGGCGGTCGAGGCGTCCTCCAGGGCGTCCGCGCCCTCGCCTCCCCGGGGCTCCGCCGTCTCGTTCAGCCGGGACAGCAGCGCTCGCAGCCGCGCGGTGACGGCCGGCCGGTCGCCGCCGTCCCCGGGCGTCAGGGCGAGTGCCGCCTCCAGCCGGTCCAGTTCCTGGAGCGGCGACAGCGGGGCGGCCGAGGCCGCGTCCGGCGCGATCAGGGTGAGGAGATGGCCGGTGACGGCGGCCGGGCTGGGATGGTCGAAGACCAGCGTGGCGGGCAGGGCGAGCCCCACCGCCTGCCCCAGCCGGTTGCGCAGCTCGACCGCCGTCAGCGAGGTCAGACCGAGTTCCTGGAAGGAGCGGTCGTCCTCCATCGAGTCGGCGTCGGCGTGGCCGAGTACGGCCGCCGCCACCGCGCGCACGATGTCGAGCACGGCGTCGTGCCGCTCCATCCCGTCCATGACGGCCAGCCGCTCCGCGAGCGGTCGCGGCGCGCCCCGGCCCGCACCGGCCCGCCGCCGGGCGGGCTGGGCGGGCGCGCTCCCCGGCTCCTTGGGCGCGCTCTCCTCCGTCCGTACCTCCGGGACATCGTGGAAGGTCACGGAGTCGACGGTGGCGACCAGACCGTCCGACTCGTCGGTCAGACGTATCGACACCGTGTTCGCCCCGGCGCTCGCCACCTGGGCCCGCACGGCCCGCGCGCCGGCCGCGAGGAGCCGTACCCCGCGCCAGGCGACGGGCACGGCGGTGTGCCCGGGCGCGGACTCGGCCGCCTGGCCGAGGAGTACGGCGTCCCACAGCGCCGGGTGCAGTCCGTAGCCGTCGGCGTCCCGGGCCTCCCGCTCGGGCAGCTCCACCTCGTACGAGCCGCCGGTCGCGCCCGCCCGGTCGGCCGCCGCGTCGGTGGGGGCCTTCGAGCTGAGATGCCCCTCGGCGCAGAGCGTCCAGGGCGCGTCGTCCCCGGCGGAGTGCGGCCGGGCGTGGATGGTGACGCGGTGCCGGTGCTCCTGCTCGGTGGGCTCGACGGTGGTCTGGAGCTGTACGGGCACGAGGGGCGGCGGGGTCAGGGTCAGCTCCTCCAGCAGGGTGGAGCCGAGTTCGTCGCCCGCCCGGATCGCGGTCTCCACCAGCGCCGAAGCGGGGAAGATGCCGGAACTCCCGTCGATCCAGGGGTGGTCCTTGGGGCTGACGCGATTGGTGAAGTGCCGGGCCTCGCTCCCGTGGAGGGGGAGCGCCGCGCCGAGCAGCGGGTGCTCGGTGGGGGTGAGTCCCCAGACGGCGGCGTCGGCGCTGGGCCGGCCTGCGTCGAGCCAGTGGCGGTGGTGTTGGAAGGCGTAGGTGGGGAGGAGTGGTGTGGGGGTGTTGGGGGGTGGGGTGTGGGGGTGGAGGGTGGTGAGGTTGGTGGGGGTGCCG
>NZ_BMWG01000051.1 GCF_014651115.1 Streptomyces inusitatus
AGACAACGGACCCATCGACCACCCATCAGCAGCAACGTGATGCAACACCAACACCAACACCGACTCGTCCTCACCGGACGACACCACCGCCGCGTGCACCGGCGGGTCGACAGCGAGGTCGAAGACGTGGGCGCTCTCCTTCGCGACCAGGGCGTCAGCCTGCTCGGGCGGGCATTCGAGCCAGGTCGCGGTCAGCGCGCCCGGACCGCCCGGGAGCACTCGCTGCACGGGCTCGCCGTCCACCGTGGGGAAGACGGTGCGCAGCGTCTCGTGGCGGGTCACGACGTCGGAGAGCGCGGCGTCGAGCGCGTCCCGGTCCAGCCGTCCCCGGACTCGTGTCACCAGCGGGACCGTGTAGGTCGTGGTCGGGCCTTCGACGCTGTGCAGGAACCACAGTCGGCGCTGGGCCGGGGAGAGCGGGAGCGTCTCGGGCCGTGGTTCGGTCCGGGTCAGCGCGGGGCGGAAGGCCGTCGTGGCCGTTTCGAGGAGGGTCGCGAGTCCGGCGACGGTCGGTGTCTCGAAGAGGGTGCGTACCTCAAGGCCCGCCCCGAGCAGGGTACGGATCCGGTTGATCAGCCGGGTCGCGAGCAGTGAGTGGCCGCCCAGCTCGAAGAAGTTGTCGTCGACCCCGACCCCGGCGACGCCGAGGACGTCGGCGAAGACTCCGCAGAGGATCTCCTCGGCGGGCGTCCGGGGGGCGCGGGAGTCCGTGCGGGTGGTGAAGTCGGCCTTGGGCAGGGCTCGTCTGTCGAGCTTTCCGTTGGTGGTCATGGGCAGGTGGTCCATCACGACGAACGCGCTGGGGACCATGTGAGCCGGAAGGAGCCGTCGAAGCTGGGCTCTGGCGGAGGCGACGAGTTCATCCTCGGCCAGCCGTCGCAGCGGATTGTTGGTGTACGAGTGGAACGGCGACGACTGGTCGCGTGGTGTGTACGGCTGTGCTGTCGCGGGGATGGCTCGCGCCGGGTCGTGGAAGATCACGTCCATGCTGCCGTCGTCGGCGTCGCCCGCCCAGGTGGTGAGCACCGCGAGGCCGAGCGACTCCCCCAGGGCGTGCAGTTCCTCGGGGTCGGGCGTGGTGTGCGGGGCGGTCAGCAGGGCGGCGGCCTCGGCGGGGGACGCGCCGCCTTCCAGGGCGCGGCGCGCGCTGTTCTCCCCGTACAGCCGGCCGTTGGGTATGCCGAGTACGCGCGTCGGGGTGGGTGTCGGCTCGGCGGCCAGTGTCTCCGTGAGCTGTTCGAGACTGTTGATCTCGGTGCCCCAGTGGAGTCGGCGGTGGGCGGCGGGCCGGGCGGTCTCCGTGGTGCCGGAGGTTCGGTGGAGTACCACGTCGTAGCGGTGCCGGGTCAGTTCGTTGTGGAAGGTGCCGCGCTGGAGCTGGATGTCCACGTCGCCGATGCGCGGTTCGGTACGCCGGAGCGCGGCGAACAGGTCCGGGTCGACGAGGAGTTCCTTCTCCCCCGCGCTCAGCCGGTCGACCGTGCGGGCGATCGAGGCCGGGTCGGCGAGGGGGTCGGCGGCGGTCAGGGCGATCGCCGTGTGGAAGGTGCGCAGCAGGCGCAGGTTGCGCAGGTCGCCCAGGAGGAGCCGGCCGCCGGGGGTGAGCAGGCCGAGTGCGCCGCGTACGACCTCGGTCAGGTATTCGGCGCTGGGGAAGTACTGGGCCACCGAGTTGATGACTACGGTGTCGAAGTACTCCTGTGGCAGTTCTTCGAGTTGGTGCGCGCCAGCGCTGTGCAGTCGTACCCGGTCGGCGAGTTCCGGGACGCGGGCGACCCGCCCGTTCAGCTGGTCGACGACCACGGGTGACAGATCGGTGCCCCAGTACTCCTGGCAGTGCGGCGCGGTACGGAACATGATCAGGCCGGTGCCGACGCCGATCTCCAGGACGCGCGCGGGCCGGGCTTCGAGGATGCGGTCCACGGTGGCCTGACGCCACTCGCGCATCTCCTCGTCGCCCATGTCCTCGCCGGTGTAGCTGCTGGTCCAGCCGGCGAAGACGTCGTCGTCGCCGGGGGCTTCCTCGTCGCCGATGGTGCGGTAGTGGGCGTCGCTGACTTCGCGCCATTCGTCGACGCGCCGGTCGGCATGGTCGGCGCGGTCGGCGCGGTCGGTGTCCGCGCCGGGCTCGCCGTCGGGCACCAGATAGGCCACCAGCCGTTTGTCCCCCCGGTCGTCCTGCTGGACGAGGACGGCGGCGTGGTCCACTCCCGGCACGCCGGTGAGGGCGGCCTCCACCTCGCTGGGTTCGATGCGGAATCCGCGTACCTTGACCTGGTCGTCGGTGCGGCCGAGGTATTCCAGGCGGCCCTGGTGGGTCCAGCGCACGAGGTCGCCGGTGCGGTACATGCGTTCGCCGGGCTCGCCGAACGGGTTGGCGACGAAGCTTCCCGAGGTCAGGCCGGGGCGGTTGAGGTATCCCCGGGCGAGTCCGGGGCCTGCCGCGTAGAGCTCCCCGGCGGTGCCGGGCGGCAGTGGGCGGAGTGCTTCGTCGAGCACGTATACGCGGGTGGCTTCGATGGGTCCGCCGACGGTGACCGGTTCTCCGGCGGTGAGGGTGCCGCTGGCCGTGGAGACCGTGGTCTCGGTGGGGCCGTAGGAGTTGATGAGGTGGTGTTCGCGGGTCCATCGTTCGACGAGTGCGGGGGTGCATGCCTCGCTGGCGGTGATGAGGGTGGCCCCCGCCGGGAACGCGTCGGTGGGCAGGGCGGAGAGCAGGGAGGGGGTGACGGTGGCGTGGGTGATGTCCGTGGCGGCGGCGGTGCCGGTCAGGAGTGCCTCGGGGTCGCCCACCACGAGGGTTCCGCCGTTCAGCAGGGCCATCATGATTTCCCAGACGGAGCCGTCGAAGGCGATGGAGGCGAGTTGCAGGACGCGGTGGCTCGCGTCGGTGCTGACGTAGCGGCGGTGGCGGTGGACCAGGCGGGTCAGACCGGTGTGCGCCAGTGCGACGCCTTTCGGTGTGCCGGTGGAGCCCGATGTGTAGATCACGTACGCCAGGTGGCTGTGGTGTCCGGGTGCGGAGCGGTCCGCGTCGGTGAGGTCGCTGTCCGGATGGCCGCTCGTGTCGACGTCGGCGAGGACGATGTGGTCGTTTCCGGGGAGCCGGTCGGGCTGGTCGACCAGGGTCAGCAGTGGCTGGGTGTCGTCGAGGACGAAGCGCTTGCGCGGGAGGGGGTAGGCGGGGTCGAGGGGTACGTAGACTCCGCCTGCCTTGGTGATCGCGAGCAGCGCCGTCACCAGGTCGACGCCGTGGCTCATGGAGACCACGACCGGTACGTCGGGTCCGACGCCCCGGCCGGTCAGAAATCGTGCGAGGCGGTTCGCCCGCTGGTTGAGTTCGCGGTAGGTGAGCTGTAGTGATCCGTGCTCGACCGCGGTCGTGCCGGGGTGGCGGGAGGCCTGGTCCTCGAACAGCTGGTGCAGCAGACGGGTTTCGACGTCGGGCAGACCGTTCCAGTCGCCCAGGACGGCGCCGCGCTCGTCGGCGCTGAGCAGGTCCAGCCGGGCCAGTGGCTCGTGGGGGCGGTCGGCCAGTCGTGCGAGTACGGCCGTCAGCCGGTCTCCCAGGTCGTGGACGGCCGGGCCCGACGGGCCGCTGCCGTGCAGCTCCAGGTGTCCCGGCCGGTTCGGCGGCAGGACTCCGACCAGTGTGTGGCGGCCGCGCGGCGGTGTCCCGTCGGTGGTGACGAGTACGTCGGTGAGGGTGAGGCCGTCGTCGGCGGTCGTCGGCGCGGACGGCTCGTGGCCTTCGGTCCGGCGGCGCTGGGCGCTCACCGCGGCGAGCAGGCCGGCGAAGGAGAGGCCGGGGCGGGGTGTCAGTACGAGGGGGGTGGCGGGCGTGGCGTCGGCGAGGTCGATGACCACCGTTCGGTGGCCGAGCAGAGCGCCGAGTACGGTGCCGAGTGCGGCGGCGACGGCGGACGCGGGTGTGCAGTCGGCCTGTTCGGCCAGCTTGGCGAGCGTGTCCGGCAGTTCGACGACGGTGACCTGGGGAGCGCCGTCGGGAGCCGTGGTCAGCCGCGCCGCCCTTGTGGGTTCGGCGACCGGCGTCAGCTCGGCGCGCCAGATCTCGGCGCTGTCTCGCTGTTCGCTGTCTCGCTGTTCGCCGCCGGGCTGTTCGGCGCCGGTTGCCACCGGGGCGGGTGCCACCGGGGCGGGTGCCGATGCCGGTGTCGGTGTCGCGTTTCCGGGGACGAGACCGATCGCGTGGTCGCGCTTGGCATCGGCGGCGCTCGACATGCACTCTCCTGGTCTGTGTGCGGGAACGGGGTCCGCGAGGTTCCGCGAGGTGATGTGCCGGGTGGGGCCGCGCCCAGTGGTGTGCTGTCGCACGACGCCCGGTGCGGGGCGGACGATCCAGACAGTAGGGACGTAGCGTCGCGGCCTCCAAGAGTTTCCGGCGTTATGACAACTAGCTGACGCCCGGTGTGTGTTGTGCGGGTGCCCGGCATTCGGCGGCTCCGGCGGGGGCCTGGGTAACCGTCACCTTCATGACGGTTGGGGCCCGGCCGGGCGCGAGGGGGCCTGCTTTGCGGGAGTGTGGTCGTGTCGATGGCCTCTCCCGGCGGAGTCTCGTCGGCTCTCCAGTCCTTCTGTCTGCTCAGCCGGGCCCGGCGGGTGCTGTGGGCTGTGGGTCCGGCACCGCGAACCCCGAGGAGAGTGGCCGATGCCAGAGAGCGACGCACGAGATGGCGGGGGCGAG
Organism: Streptomyces inusitatus; assembly: GCF_014651115.1. Taxonomy (GTDB): domain Bacteria; phylum Actinomycetota; class Actinomycetes; order Streptomycetales; family Streptomycetaceae; genus Streptomyces; species Streptomyces amakusaensis. The sequence continues at coordinate 4,706 of NZ_BMWG01000051.1, forward strand.
GCGGTGACGACGGAGCGGCGGAGCCAACCGGTTCCGCTGGGGCGGAACCGTGGCTTTCAGCTGCTGTGGACCGGTTCGGCGTTCTCCACACTCGGGCTGGAGACCGCCGATCTGGCGTTTCCGCTGCTCGTGCTGGCTGTCACCGGATCGCCTGCGGCGGCAGGGCTGGTCGGGGCGGTGCAGATGACGACCGCGCTGGTGCTGGGGTTGCCGGCCGGTGAGCTGGCCGACCGTTTCGACCGGCGGGCGCTGCTGCTCATCGTGGAGTCGTCGCGCGCGGTGGCCGTCGGGAGCATCGTTGTGGCGCAGCTGACGGATGAGCTGGTGCTGGCCCATCTGCTGGCCGTCGCCGCCGTCATGGGTGCGATGCGGCCGCTGGCGGCGACGGCGCGGATGCTGCTGATCCGCACGGTGGTGCCGCCCGAGCAGTTGACGGCGGCGCTGACCAGGGAAGAGGTCCGGATCAACGGCGCTTCGCTGGCCGGTCCCCCGCTGGGCGGCGCGCTGTTCGCCGTCGGCCGTGCGGTGCCTTTTCTGGCGACCACGCTGACGCTTGTGGTGTCGGTCGTCTGTGTGGCGCTGATGCGGCCGAAGGCTTCCGGCACGACGGACGGGGAGGCCGCACCGGCCGCGCCGCCGCCTCAGGAGGGCTCCTCGGCGTTGCGCCGGATACTGGGCGGAATAGCGCTTGTGTGGCGGAATCCGCTGCTGCGCAGGACCACTCTGTTCACCGCTGTGATGAACTCGGCCACCGCGCCGATGATATTGATAGTTGTGGTACAACTACAACGCCAGGAAATATCCTCGGCGTTGATCGGTGTGGCGACTGCGGGTCTGGCGCTCGGCGGGCTCGCCGGTGCCGCGCTCGTCACCCGTCTGCACCGTCTTCCGCCGGCCGCGTTGATGCTCGGGCAGGCCGGCTCGGTGGCTGTGCTGCTCTGTCTGCTCGGTCTCTCGCTGGGTCCCTGGTGGGCTGCCGGTGTGCTGTTCCTGACGATGCTGGCCGTTCCGGCGATGCGGGTGCTGGTCGATGTGGTGATGTTCCGTCAGGTTCCGGACGAGCAGCGTGGCCGGGTGATATCGGCAGTGATGACCTTGTGGGGTCTGGGTGCCGCCGGGGGCACGCTGCTCGCCGGAGTCCTGCTCGATTTTCTGTCTCCGCCGGTGATACTGATCGCCATCGCGGCCCTGCTCGCGGTGGTGTTCTTCGCCGCGCTGGCCAGCAGAGACTTTCGCGCTACGGCATGGCCCGCCGAGGCAGGACGGTCAGATCGCTGAACACCGTTCCGGAGAGCACCGTTCCGGAGAGCGCCGGTTCGTCGGCCGCCCGGTCACTGGGCCAATTCGCTCACCGGCGACAGCCGTCGTCCGAGGTCGGTCAGGCCCAGTTGGGACACTCGCATGCCGGCCTCGAATCTGGAGGTCACATCGAGGGTCTTGAGAATATTCGCGACATAGCGCCGGTAGGTGCGAACGGAGACTCGCATCTGCCGCGCCGCGCTCTCGTCCTTCATCCCCGCGCACAGTTTCTCCAGAACCTCGGCAAGCGGGCTCGGTCGCAGCAGCACCGGAACCGCCTGTCTGACCAGCCGGAAATCCACGGCCAGATCACGGAGACCGTCATGCATTCGCTGGAGCGCCCGAACCGTTTCCGGCGACCGGATCAGCAGGGCCTGTTTAGGACAGTCGAGGGAGGTGTGCAACAAGGCGGACTCGGCGCCCACCACCGTGACGGTGGGCAGGCTCCGCGGCAGCAGCCGGACATCGGCGCCCGCGCCGGCCAGCACGGCCAGCCGCTGGAGGTCCGGAATTCGCAGCGCGGCCAGATCGTGGTGCAAAATCGTCAGCCGATGGCCGCGGTCGAGCACTTCGCGACACAGCAGTTCCACCGGATCCGCGCCCATCTGCTGCGCGAGACCGTCGAGGGATCCACAGATGACCTGAACCGGCAGGGCCTGTTCCGGTCCACTCCTCATGAGCTGGCTCAGCAGCAGGGGGAACTGACTGGCTTCCACCGGTGTGGTCGACATGAATCGCTCGCGCCGGGAGGTTATCAAGGCGTCGAGCAGGAGAAGTCGTGCGCCTTCGATCGCAGACTCGATGTCGGACGTGCCCGAGGTTTCTGGCCCCTGCACGCCCAACAGTCTCGGCCGCTCGGGAAGGACGGCCGGATCTGATCCGCCTAATAGCATTTCACTAACCTTTCCGCACTTCTCAATTACATCCTTGCAGCCACTTCTCTTTCTTGCGCCCTTGTGCCGGACCGTCGTCGGCATGAGGTGGAGGTCACTGTAACCTGAACCGCTCCGATGTGGCGGAAACTCTTAGTAGAGGCTTGGGCCTGGGGTTTCATGCCTGCTCAGCGGCGGTTGTTTTTACGGCTGGCGGGCGTATTGTCCGTTATCTTCACCGCCCTGGCGGCCCTGTACGTACTGGGCGAATCCGCTCAGCGGCGGCCAACCGGAGTGGCTGCCGGCCCCCGGCCCAGCCCGTCTCCCCACCCTCACCGACCTGCCGCGCGCCCGCTGAACCCGCCCGTCCGGATGTCCACTTCATGTAAACACCCCGTGGAGAGAGCCATGAAGCGGCCCGCTAAACACCCCCGCCCGGCGCGCCGTGAGCCATCTACCTGACAGCCGCGACTTCTCGGGGCCGCTTGCCCGGACGAGCGCGGAGCTTTTAGGCTGTGGCCAGAATTTATTTCACTCTCCCCTGCGTCACTTATTTCCCGATCACCCGGTCGCCGATAAACTGCCCGGATCACTGAGGAGATGAATTGATGAATCCTTTCGACGACGACAGCGGACTTTTCAAGGTGCTGGTCAACAATGAGGGTCAGCATTCTCTGTGGCCGTCGTTCGCGGATGTTCCGCAGGGGTGGCGGGTGATGCTGGACGACACATCCCGCGCGGAGTGCCTCGACTATGTGGAAAGCAACTGGACCGATATGCGGCCGGCCGGACTGGTCGAGGCCATGAGCGGGACCCAGAGCGGCTCACCGGCCGACTCCCCGACTTCATGAGCGCGGAAGTCCCGAACCCGGCGGCCGTGAGGGACCCGGCCGGGGCGATACCGCTGGAAGATCTGCACAGCTCGCTCGGCCATCCGCTGGCCGAGTCGATGAACTTCCTCAACGAGGTCGCGCAGCGCTATCCGGACGCGATCTCGTTCGCCGCCGGCCGGCCCACCGAGGAGTTCTTCGGCATCGACTCGATACACCGTTACCTCGACCGGTTCCGCGAGCATCTGCTGACCGTCTTCGACTGTGACGAGGCACGCGCCGAACGCGAGATCATGCAGTACGGCCGGACCAAGGGCATCATCCACGATCTGATCGCCCGCAATCTGGCGGTCGACGAGGGCATCACGGTGGACCCCGAGTCGATCGTGGTCACGGTCGGCTGCCAGGAAGCCCTGTTCCTGACACTCCGCGTACTGCGGCGCACCTCCGACGATGTGATGCTCGCGGTGAGTCCGACCTATGTCGGCGCGGTGGGCGCGGCACAGCTGGTCGACATGCCGGTGCTGCCCGTGGCCGGTTCGCCGGAGGGCATCGACTTCGACGACCTGACGCGTCGGCTCGACGAGGTGGCCGCCACCGGCCGCCGGGTGCGGGCCCTCTATGTGGTCGCCGACTTCGCCAACCCCTCGGGAGTCAGTCTCGGCCTCGAAGCACGCCTGCGGCTGCTGAGGCTGGCGGCCGAGCACGATTTCCTGCTGCTGGAGGACAATCCGTACGGGTTGTTCACCTCGGACGGCGAGCCCGGGCCGCCGACGCTCAAGGCGCTCGACACCGAGCGCAGGGTGGTCTACCTCGGGTCGTTCAGCAAGACCGCGCTGCCCGGCGCGCGGGTCGGCTATGTGGTGGCCGATCAGCGTGTCACCGCGGCGGACGGCCGGGAGGAGCTGCTGGCCGATCAGCTCGGCCGGATCAAGAGCATGCTCACGGTCAACACCTCACCGCTGGCCCAGGCGGTGATCGGCGGCAAGCTGCTGGAACACGACTTCAGCCTGCGCGCCGGAAACGTCCGCGAGCAGCGGACCTACCGCGACAATCTGCGGCGGATGCTGGACGGGCTGCGCGACAGATTCCCGCCGGGCCGACACCCCGAGGTCAGCTGGAACGTGCCCGGCGGCGGATTCTTCCTCGTACTGACCGTGCCCTTCGCGGTGGACGACCGGGTCCTCGAACACTCCGCGCGGGCCCATCGTGTGCTGTGGACCCCGATGCACCACTTCTACGGGGACGGCGTTCCGGTCAACCAGATCAGGCTGTCGGTCAGCCATGTCACCCCCGCAGAGATCGAAACAGGGCTGGACAACCTCGCGGCCTTCCTCCGCGAGTACCGCGACCACTGACCCATCGCCTCAAGTCAGCGCGATGCCGTAGGAGAGGGCTGCCCCATGTATCCGCTGTCGCCGGCACAACGTCGCTTGTGGTTCGCGCACCGGCTGGAGGGGCCGAGCGCGACCTACAACATTCCCGTGGTGACACGCGTACGGGGTGAGCTGGACCTGCCGGCGCTCCAGGCCGCGCTGGGTGACGTACTCGACCGGCACGAGGTGCTGCGGACCGTCTACCGGGAGCAGGACGGCGAGCCGGTCCAGGTGGTGCTGCCCGCGGAGCCGTCGCAGGTCCGGATCGGCGTCACCCGGTGCGCGGCGGACCGGGCGGCGGCCGTCGTCGCCCGGCACAGCGGGCATCTGTTCGACCTCGCGGCCGATCCGCCCGTCCACGCCCATCTGGTGCGCACCGGCGACACCGACGCGCTCCTCGTGCTGGTGCTGCACCACATCGCCGCGGACGGCTGGTCGATGGGCCCGCTGGCCACCGATCTCGCGCACGCCTACGGGGCCCGGACCGCGGGCCGGACGCCGGACTGGGAGCCGCTGCCCGTTCAGTACGCGGACTACACCCTGTGGCACCACGAGCTGCTGGGCGAACCGTCCGATCCGGACAGCGAGGTGTCCCGCCAGCTCGGCCACTGGCGCGAAACGCTGGCCGGACTGGCCGGGGAACTCCCGCTCCCCAGGGATCGCGCCCGCCCGGACCGGCCCTCCTTCCGGGGCGACTCGGTCACCTTCCACCTCGGCCCGGACACCGCCGCCGGACTGCGGGACATCGCCCGGGCCCAGCACGCGACCCTGTTCATGGTGGTGCAGGCCGCGCTCGCCGCGTCCCTGACCCGGCTGGGCTGTGGAACGGACATCCCCCTGGGCACGGTGGCCGCGGGCCGTACCGAAGAGGCGCTCGACGACCTCGTCGGCTTCTTCGTCAACACGCTGGTGCTGCGCACCGACACCTCGGGCAACCCCACATTCGAAGAGCTGCTCGGCAGGGCCCGGCAGACCGCCCTGTCGGCGTACGCGCACCAGGACGTCCCCTTCGACCGCCTGGTGGAGGAGCTGCGGCCCGCCAGGTCACCCGGCTCCCACCCGCTGTTCCAGATCCTGCTGACCTCGACGGTGCGCGGCGAGGGCGGCGGCCTCGCGCTGCCCGGGCTGGAGTGCGAGCCCTCCGAGACCGGTCCGTACATCGCGAAGTTCGACCTCGAATTCGCGGCGGTCGAATCACCGGACGGCCTCGACATCATGGTCGGCCACGCCGTCGACCTCTTCGACCGGGACACCGTGCGTTCGCTGGGCGAGCGGCTCATCCGCATGCTCACGGCGGTCGCCGACGACCCGGCGGCACGGATCAACGATGTCGATCTGCTGACCGCCCCCGAGCGGGAGCGGCTGGAGAGGTGGGGCCGCAACCCGGCGGCCCCCGGACCGGCGACGGTGCTCGACGCCTTCGCCGCGAGTGTCGCCGCCGACCCCGGCGCCACGGCCGTCGTGTACGGCGGCACAGCCCTCACCCGGGCCGAACTGGACGAGCGGTCGACCCGGCTGGCCGCCGGACTGACGGCGCTCGGAGTCGGGCCGGGCACGGTGGTGGCGGTGACACTCCCCCGCTCCACGGACTCGGCCGTCGCGCTGCTCGGCGTACTCAAGGCACGCGGTGTGCACCTCGCCGTCGACCCCGCGGCCCCGGCCGACCGTACCGCCTGGATGCTGTCGGACAGCGCCGCCGCCGTCGTACTCACCGACGGCGCGAGCCGACGTCTCCTCAACGGTCCGGCGCGGGCGCTCACACTGGACGAGGCGATCGGCTCGGCCGCCGGGGACGGCCGGGCGGTGGCTCCCCCGGCCCTCACGGCTCCCTCGCCGTCGGATCCCGCGTACACGATCTACACCTCCGGATCGACCGGGCGCCCCAAGGGCGTTCTGGTGCCGCACAGCGCGCTGGCCAACCTCTTCCAGCACCATGTGACCACCACACTGGCACCCGTCGCCGACGGCGGAAGGCTGCGCGTCGGACTGATCGCGGCCATGACGTTCGACGCGTCCTGGGATCCGCTGCTGTGGATGATCGCGGGCCATGAACTGCATCTGATGGCGGACGACACCCGTCGCGATCCGGCGGCGCTCGTCCGGCATGTCGCCCACGCGCGCCTGGACGCGCTGGTCGCCACGCCGTCCTTCGCGGGCCCGCTCATCGACGCCGGGCTCTTTGCACAGGAACGGCGGCCACGTGTGTTCGCGGTGGGCGGCGAGGCGGTCGACGACGAGCTGTGGGCGCGGCTGTCCGAACAGACCGATGTCGTCACATACAACTTCTACGGGCCGACCGAGACGACCGTCGACGCCACCATCGCCCGGATCGACGGCGGCAGCGGACCCCATATCGGCCGACCGGTCGGGAACGTCACGCTCCAGGTGCTCGATCCGGCGCTGCGGCCGGTGCCGCCGGGTGTCGTCGGCGAGTTGTACGTGGGAGGCGAGGGCGTCGCCCTCGGCTATGCCGGCCGGAGCGCCGCGACGGCGGCCCGGTTCGTCGCCGACCCGTCGGGCCCTCCGGGGGCACGCCGGTATCGCACCGGTGACCTGGTCCGATACCGCCAGGACGGCACACTGGAGTACATCGGACGGGCCGACGACCAGGTCAAGATCCGTGGTTTCCGGATCGAACCGGGTGAGATCGCGGCGGCGCTGGCCGCCGTGGACGGCGTCGATCGGGCGGCGGTGATCGTGCGCGAGGACCGGCCGGGCGACCGGCGTCTCGTCGGTTACATCACGGGCGCGGTCGACCCGGACAAGGTACGGAGCACACTCGGCGAGCGGCTGCCCGAGTACCTTCTCCCGTCCGCCGTCGTGGTGCTGGACTCGCTGCCGCTGACCGCGCACGGCAAGCTCGACCGCGACGCGCTGCCCGCGCCCGCCAGGGAGGCCATGGGCCGGGGGCCGCGCACTCCGCGCGAGGAGGTCCTCTGCGGGCTGTTCGCCGAGACCCTCGGCGTCACAGGGGTCGGGGTCGACGACGACTTCTTCGACCTCGGCGGCCACTCGCTGCTCGCCGTCAAACTGGTGAACCGCATCCGGGCCGTACTCGGCCTCACCGTCGACCTGCGGACCGTGTTCGAACACCCAACGGTGGCGGGCATCGGGCGGACCGCGAAGAGCGGCGGGGCGGCCGTGGTTCCTCCTCCGACGGCGGTGAGTCCTCGGCCTGCCCGGCTGCCGCTCTCCCCGGCCCAGCGCAGGCTGTGGTTCCTCCACCACGTCGACAACAGCGCCGCGACCTACAACCTGCACCTGGTGAACAGGGTGTCGGGGCCGCTCGACACCCATGCCCTGGCCGCCGCGCTCTCCGACGTGGTGGCCCGCCACGAGGCGCTGCGCACCGTCTTCCCCACCGTGGACGGCGAACCCGTGCAGCAGATACTGGCCCCGCGCCCGGTCGCGGTCACGACCACCTCCTGCGCGCCTGCCGAAGTCGACCGAATCGTCGCCGAGCACAGCGCCCACCGGTTCGACCTCGCCACCGACCTCCCGATTCACGCGCATCTCGTGATCACTCCGGAGTACTCGGTGTTGGTGTTGGTGTTGCATCACGTTGCTGCTGATGGGTGGTCGATGGGTCCGTTGTCT
>NZ_BMWG01000052.1 GCF_014651115.1 Streptomyces inusitatus
ACAGCCGAGTCATCGACACCAGCCGGCACCAACACCAGCCACACACCCGACAACCCCACACCAGAAACCTCACCCAGCGGCTTCCACGACACCCGATAACGCCAGGCATCCACCTCCGACCGCACACGCCGATCCCGACGCCACGCAGACAGAGCCGGGAGCACATTGCTCCAAGCACTCTCGTCGTCACCTTCGACAGTCGCGACCAGCGACTCCAGGTCCTCCCGCTCCACCGCGTCCCAGAAACGGGCGTCCAGCTCATCAGCGACAACCGACCCCTGTGCCGCGCCAGCCGGCTCAAGCCAGTAGCGCTGCCGCTGGAAGGCGTACGTCGGCAGATCGACACGCTGCGCCCCGCTTCCGGCGAAGAACGCGGCCCAGTCCACGGCCACCCCGCGCACATGCGCCTGAGCCAGAGCGGTAACAGCCGTCTCCGCCTCGGGACGCCCCTTGCGCAGAACCGGCAGGAAGGCAACGGCCTCAGCGTGCTCGACGCAGTCCTGGGCGAGGGCGGAGAGAATCCCGTCCGGGCCGAGTTCCACGTACGAAGTGACCCCGGCGGCTTCGAGGGCACGAACGCCGTCCAGGAAGCGGACCGCCTCACGGACATGGCGCACCCAGAAGTCCGCCGAACCCATCTCATCCGTGACAAGGGCACCGGTCAGATTCGAGACGACCGGAATCTTCGGGTTGTCGTACGAAAGACCCTCGGCGACTGTACGGAATGCCTCCAGCATGCCGTCCATGTGCGGCGAGTGGAACGCGTGACTCACCGTCAGCCGCTTCGACTTACGGTCCGCGAAGTGCCCGACCACAGCGAGAGCAGCGCTCTCGTCACCCGCGATCACCACCGACTGCGGCCCATTGATCGCCGCGATGCTGACGCGGTCCGTGAGGAGCGGGAGGATCTCGTCCTCCGACGCCTGGACCGCGATCATCACACCACCCGAAGGCAGCGCCTGCATCAACCGGCCACGAGCCGCCACCAACGTGCACGCATCCTCCAACGAGAACACACCCGCCACATGCGCCGCAGCGATCTCACCAATCGAATGACCCGACAGGAAGTCAGGACGCACGCCCCACGACTCAAACAGCCGGAACAGCGCCACCTCAATCGCGAACAACGCCGGCTGCGTCACGGCCGTCTCGTCGAGAGCACCGCTCTCATCGCTGAACAGTGCTTCCTTCAAAGACAGTTCGGGAGCGAACCGAGCGCACACCGCGTCCAACGCGTCCGCGAACACCGGATACGCCTCGTACAGCTCACGCCCCATCCCCAGCCGCTGACTCCCCTGCCCCGTAAACAGGAACGCCAGCTTCCCGCCCACCGGAGAACCCTCAACCACACCAGCCGCAGAACCGCCATCAGCCAACCCAGCCAACCCCGCGAGCAAACCCTCACGGCCGTCAGCCACCACCACCGCACGATCCTCGAAGGAAGCACGGCCGACCACGAGAGAGTGGGCGATGTCCAGCGGGCGCGGTTCCGGTGCGGAGAGGACGTACGACCGAAGCTGGTGGGCCTGTGCCCGAAGGGCGCCCTCGCCCTTCGCGGAGAGGACCCACGGCAGGATCGGCGGTGCGGCCGACTCGGGGGTGGCCGGGGCCGGGGTGGTCTCCGGGGCCTGCTCGATGATGGTGTGGGCGTTCGTACCGCTGATACCGAAGGACGAGACGCCCGCGCGGCGCGGGCGGCCGGTCTCCGGCCACTCCACGGCCTCGGTCAGCAGGGAGACCTCACCGGCCTCCCAGTCGATCTGAGGCGAAGGCTCGTCGATGTGAAGCGTCTGAGGGAGCACCCCGTACCGCATCGCCATGACCATCTTGATGATGCCCGCGACACCGGCGGCAGCCTGCGTGTGCCCGATGTTCGACTTGATGGACCCCAGCCACAGCGGGTGCTCCGCCGACTTCTCCCGCCCGTAGGTGGCAAGCAGCGCCTGCGCCTCGATCGGGTCACCCAGCCGGGTACCCGTTCCGTGCGCCTCCACCGCGTCCACATCGGCGGCGGACAGACCCGCACTCGCCAGCGCCTCGCGGATCACCCGCTGCTGAGACGGACCATTCGGAGCCGTCAAACCATTCGAAGCACCGTCCTGGTTGACCGCCGAACCACGCACCACCGCCAGCACCGGATGACCGTTGCGCCGCGCGTCCGACAGCCGCTCCACGAGCAGCATGCCAACGCCCTCACCCCAACCCGTACCATCCGCCGCCGCCGCGAAGGACTTGCAACGGCCGTCGACCGAGAGGCCGCGCTGACGGCTGAAGTCGACAAAGGTCTCGGGCGTCGACATGATCGCCACGCCGCCGGCGAGCGCCATGTCGCACTCGCCGCTGCGCAGTGCCTGGATCGCCCAGTGCAGCGCGACCAGCGACGACGAGCAGGCCGTGTCGACGGTGACCGCCGGGCCCTCCAGGCCGAAGGTGTAGGCGACCCGGCCGGAGGCGATGCTGCCCGCGTTGCCGGTGCCGATGTATCCCTCGACGCCCTCGGGAAGCTCACCGCCGTCGGCGATGCCGGTCACGTAGTCGTGGTACATGACACCGGCGAACACTCCGGTACGGCTGCCGCGCAGCGTCGCCGGGTCGATACCGGCCCGCTCGAAGGCCTCCCAGGAGGTTTCGAGGAGAAGACGCTGCTGAGGGTCCATCGCCAGCGCCTCACGCGGCGAGATCCCGAAGAAGTCGGGGTCAAAGTCCGCCGCGTCGTGGAGGAAGCCGCCTTCGCGGGTGTACGACGTCCCTGTGTGATCCGGGTCCGGGTGGTACAGCGACTCCACGTCCCAGCCACGGTCCGACGGGAAGGGGCTCACGCCGTCTCCGCCGGTCGCGACCAGCTGCCACAGCTCTTCGGGCGATCGGACTCCGCCCGGGAATCGGCAGCCCATGCCGACGATCACGATCGGGTCGTCGCCGGTCGGGGCGGGGGCGGGCTGTACGCGCGGGGTGTGGGGTGCGGCCGTCATCGCCGCGCTCGCGGTCAGCTCCTCAAGGAGGTGCCGTGCGAGGGTGAGCGGGGACGGATAGTCGAAGACCAGTGTGGCCGAAAGCCGTAGACCGGTCTCCGCCTTCAGGACATTGCGCAGCTCGACGGCTGTCAGTGAGTCGAAGCCCAGCTCCTTGAAGGCTCGCTCCGCCTCGATGGCCTGCGCGCCCGTATGGCCGAGGACTTCGGCCACCCGCGCGCACACCAGGTCCAGCAGCACGTCCTCACGCTCGGCGGCGGGCAGACCCAGCAGCCGCGCCGTCAGCGGTGAACCGCCGTCGGATGCCGTGGCCGATTCCACCACTCGGCGCGACGGCACCCGTACCAGGCCGCGCAGCAGCGCGGGAACCTCGCCGGCCGACACCGCCTGCGCACGCAGTACGGCGAGATCCAGCCGCATCGGGAGGAGCACCGGGGCGTCCACCGTCATCGCGGTGTCGAAGAGCGCCAGGCCCTCGTCCCCGGAGAGAGCGCCGACACCGTCGCGGGCGATACGCCGCAGGTCGACCTCGTCGAGGCGCTGGGCCATGCCGCCTTCCTGTGGGGCCCACAGGCCCCAGGCCAGCGCCGTGCCCGGCAGGCCCTCGGCCCGGCGGCGCTCGGCGAGGGCCTCCAGGAAGGCGTTCGCCGCAGCGTAGTTGGCCTGTCCCGCCGCGCCGAACGCCGAGGCCGCGCCCGAGAACAGGACGAACGCCGACAGCCCGAGGTCCCGGGTCAGCTCATGCAGATTCCACGCCGCGTCCACCTTCGGCCGCAGCACCGCCGTCACCCGCTCGGCGGTCAGCGAGGCGAGCACACCGTCGTCCAGTACGCCCGCCGTGTGCACCACGGCCGACAGCGGGTACTCGGCGGGCACCGTCTCAAGGAGTGCGGTGAGCGCGTCGCGGTCGGCCAGGTCACAGGCCGCGACAGTGACAGTCGCGCCAAGGCCGGTCAGTTCTTCATACAGATCGGTCGCGCCAGGAGCGTCCGGGCCTCGGCGGCTGGTGAGCAGCAGCCGCTTGGCTCCGTACGCCGTCACCAGGTGACGGGCGAACAGCCGGCCGAGGGTGCCGGTGGCACCCGTCACCAGGACGGTGCCGTCGGCCGTGCCGAGGGCGTTCGGCCGCTCGTCGGAGGCGTGCGCCGAAGGGACCCGGGTCAGGCGCGGCACACTGATCTCACCGGCGCGGATCGCGGACTCCGGTTCCCCGGACGCCAGCGCGGCGGGTACGGCGGCGATCGAGGACGTGTCCTCGTCGAGGTCGACCATGACCAGCTGGCCGGGGTTCTCCGACTGCGCCGAGCGCAGCAGCCCTCGGACCGCGCCGCCCGCGAGATCCCGTACGCCGGTTTCGGCGGCCGTGGCGACGGCGCCCGAGGTCAGCCACACCAGTGGGGTACCGGCGAACCGCTCGTCCGCCAGCAGCACCTGTGTCAGCGACAGCGCGCGCTGAACAGCCGCATGCGTCGAAGCGGCCGACTCCTCGTCCGACATGTCGACAAAGGGTATGAAGACGGCTTCGGGCAGCTCTTCGTCCTCCTCCGCCAGCATCGCGCCGAGCGCCGCGATGTCCGTGTACTCCGACACCTCGGCTCCGGCCGAGGCCAGCCCGAACACGTCCGAGCCCAGCACGGCCCAGCGTCGGCCCCGGGCCGTGGCGTCCGCCGCCGGGGCCGGGACAGCGCCCGTCAGCGGGGTCCATTCGACCCGGAACAGCGACTCCAGGTGACCGCCGTCGGCCGCGCGGATCTGGTCGGCCGACGCGGTACGGAGGGTGAGCGACCGCACGGACGCCACCGGGCGGCCGTTCTCGTCCGCGACACACAGCGTGAGGGTGTGCGGATCGCCGGGCGAGTGCTCGGTCAGCCGCATCCGCAGCGAGGACGCCCCCACCGCGTACAGCGACACCCCGGCCCACGCGAACGGCAGCAGGGCTCCGGCCGTGGCCCGGTCGGAGACTCCGTGGCCGATCGCGTGCAGACCTGCGTCCAGCAGGGCGGGGTGCAGCCCGAACCGGGCGGCCTCACGCCGGGCGTCGCCCGGCATCGCTACCTCGGTGAACAGCTCACCGCCCCGCCGCCAGGCGGCCTTCAGCCCCTGGAACAGCGGCCCGTATGCGACGCCACCATCCGTCAGCTCTTCATACAAATCCTGGACATCCACCGGGTCGGCTCCGGCGGGCGGCCACTCGGCCGCCAGCTCGCCGAACCCTTCGGGCAGCTCCTCCCGTACACCGGACGCCAGCACGCCGGAGGCGTGACGCGTCCACGGCTCCTCCGCCAGGGCGTCCTGCCTGCGGGAGTGAACGCTGAACGGCCGCCGCCCGGGGCCGCTGGGGGCCTCCACGACAAGCTGGAGCTGCACTCCGCCGCGTTCGGGGACGACGAGCGGCGCTTGCAGCGTCAGCTCTTCCACCGTGTCACAGCCGACCTGGTCACCGGCGCGGATCGCCAGATCGACAAAGGCGGTGCCCGGCAGCAGAGCGCTGCCGAGGATGGTGTGGTCCGCGAGCCAGGGGTGCGTCTCCAACGACAGCCGGCCCGTGAAGAGCAGCCCTTCCGAGTCGGCGAGCGCGACCGCCGCACCCAGCAGCGGATGCCCGGCGTCACCGAGCCCGATCGCCGCCGGATCACTCATATCCGCGAGGGCCGCCGCGCTGGGCCAATACCGCTGCCGCTGGAAGGCGTACGTCGGCAGCTCCACACGCCGCGCACCGCTTCCGGCGAAGAACGCGGCCCACTCCACGGCCGTCCCGCGCACATACGCCCGCGCGACAGCGGCGACCACCGTCTCCGCCTCGGGGCGACCGCCGCGCAGCGCGGCGACGAATACGCCGTCGTCACCGGCGACGCAGTTCTGCGCCATGGCCGAGAGCACGCCGTCGGGGCCGAGTTCGAGGTACGTGGTGACTCCGGCGGCTTCGAGGGCGCGGACGCCGTCGAGGAAGCGGACGGCCTCGCGGACATGGCGTACCCAGAACTCGGGAGTCGACATGTCGTCGCCGACCAGTGCGCCGGTGAGGTTCGAGACGACCGGAATCTTCGGGTTGTCGTACGAAAGCCCCGCGATCGCCGTACGGAACGCCTCCAGCATGCCGTCCATGTGCGGCGAGTGGAACGCATGGCTCACCGTAAGACGCTTCGACTTACGGTCCGGGAAGTGCTCCACGATCGCGAGAGCAGCGCTCTCGTCACCCGCGATCACCACCGACTGCGGGCCGTTGATCGCGGCGATACTCACGCGCTCGGTGAGCAGCGGAAGGATCTCCTCCTCCGACGCCTGGACCGCGATCATCACGCCACCCGTGGGCAGCGCCTGCATCAACCGGCCACGAGCCGCCACCAGCGTGCACGCGTCCTCCAAAGAGAACACACCCGCCACATGCGCGGCAGCGATCTCACCGATCGAATGACCCGACAGGAAGTCGGGACGCACACCCCACGACTCAAGGAGCCGGAAGAGGGCCACCTCAATCGTGAACAGGGCGGGCTGAGTGACGGCCGTCCGGTCGAGAGCACCGCTCTCATCACTGAACAGTGCTTCCTTCAACGGCACATCAAGATGACCGTCCAGATGCGCGCACACCGCGTCCAACGCGTCCGCGAACACCGGATACGCCTCGTACAGCTCACGCCCCATGCCAAGGCGCTGGCTCCCCTGCCCCGTGAACAGGAAGGCAGTACGGCCGTCGCTCACCGAACCGGCGGTGATCCGGGGTGAGGTCTCACCATCGGCCAGGCTCGCGAGTACGTCCGTGAGTTCCTGGGGACCGGCGGCGGTCAGCACCGCGCGATGGTCGAGGTGAGCGCGGGAGGTGGCGAGCGAGAAGGCCAGATCAAGTGCATCAAAACGGCCCGCCTCGGCGATGCTCTCCAGGTGCGTCCGGAGCACGGCCGCCTGGGCGCGCAGGGCCTCCGGGCTCTTCGCGGAGAGGACGTACGGGAGGGGCCCGGCCGTGGGGGTGGCGGATGCCGGGGCCTGCTCGGCGTCGGCATCCGGAGCCTGCTCGATGATGGTGTGGGCGTTCGTACCACTGATACCGAAGGACGAGATGCCGGCGCGGCGCGGGCGGCCGGTCTCCGGCCACTCCACCGCCTCTGTCAGCAGGGAGATGTCACCCGCCGACCAGTCGACATGCGGAGTCGGAGCATCAACGTGCAGGGTCTGCGGCAGCACCCCGTTCCGCATCGCCAGCACCATCTTGATGATGCCCGCGACACCGGCGGCAGCCTGCGTGTGCCCGATGTTCGACTTGATGGACCCCAGCAGCAGCGGACGGTCCTCAGACCGGTCCTGACCATAGGTGGCAAGGAGCGCCTGTGCCTCGATCGGGTCGCCGAGCCGGGTGCCCGTTCCGTGCGCCTCCACCGCGTCCACATCAGCGGCGGACAGACCGGCACTCGCCAGCGCCTGCCGGATCACCCGCTGCTGGGAGGGGCCATTGGGGGCCGTCAGACCATTGGACGCACCGTCCTGGTTGACCGCCGAACCACGGACCACCGCGAGGACCGGATGGCCGTTGCGCCGCGCGTCCGAGAGCCGCTCCACGAGCAGCATGCCAACGCCCTCACCCCAACCCGTACCGTCCGCGCCCGCCGCGAACGCCTTGATACGACCGTCCTCCGCAAGACCTCGCTGACGGCTGAAGTCAATGAAGTTCTCGGGCGTGGACATGACGGTGACACCGCCGGCCAGCGCCATCGTGCACTCGCCGTTACGCAGCGACTGAATCGCCCAGTGCAGCGCGACCAGCGACGACGAGCAGGCCGTGTCGACCGTGACCGCCGGACCCTCAAGGCCCAGGGCGTAGGAGACCCGGCCGGACATGACACTGCCCGCGTTGCCGGTGCCCAGATGGCCTTCCAGGCCGTCCTGTTCACGGGTGATGAGGGAGAGATAGTCCTGGCCGTTGGTGCCGACGAAGACACCGGCCTGGCTGCCACGCAGCGTCGCCGGGTCGATGCCCGCCCGCTCGAACGCCTCCCACGAGGTTTCAAGAAGAAGACGCTGCTGAGGATCCATCGCCAGCGCCTCACGCGGCGAGATCCCGAAGAAATCGGCGTCGAAGTCCGCAGCCCCGTCGAAGAAGCCGCCTTCGCGGGTGTAGGTCGTGCCCGGCTTGTCGGGGTCGGGGCTGTAGAGCCGGTCCAGGTCCCAGCCACGGTCGGCCGGGAACCCGGCGACCGCGTGCCCGCCGTTCACCAGCAGCTGCCAGAGGTCTTCCGGTGTCTGTACGCCGCCGGGGAAGCGGCAGCTCATCGCCACGATCGCGATCGGGTCGTCATCGGCGGCGACAACAGTGGGAAGCAGTGTGTCGGCGATCCGCACACTGCCCACCAACTCACCGCGCAGATACTCAGCGAGAGCCGCCGACGTCGGATAGTCGTAGACCAGCGTCGCAGGCAGCCGCAGCTCAGTCGCGGCACCCAGGCGATTACGCAGCTCGACCGCCGTCAGCGAGTCGAAGCCCAGCTCCTTGAACGCCCGCTCGGCACCCACCGCGTCCGAACCCTCGTGGCCGAGAACAGCCGCGACATGCGTACGCACCAACCCCAGCAGCTCACGCCCCTGCTCAACGAGTGCAAGGGTGGACAGCCGTCCGGCGAGGGAGAGCGAACGGTCGGAGTCGGACTCGTGTGCCGTCTGGGCACGGGACTGCGCGGCGCGAGTCTCGCGGACTTCGCGCAGCTGGGCGAACAACTCGCTGGGCCGTCCGGCGGTGAAGCCCGAGAGGAATCGATCCCATGCGACATCAGCCACGGTGAGGACCGCGTCCTCGCCTCCGACGGCCTGGCTGAGCGCCTTGATCGCATGGTCCGCCCGCATCGGCGGCACTCCATCGCGGCGCATGCGTGCGTCGAGAGCGTCGTCAGCGGCCATACCGCCGTCCGCCCACGGCCCCCACGCCAGCGAGGTCGCCGCCAGACCATCAGCACGACGCTGCTCGGCCAAAGCATCCAGATAAGCGTTCGCAGCA
>NZ_BMWG01000053.1 GCF_014651115.1 Streptomyces inusitatus
TCTGGAGGTTCCGGAGCGCTGGGGTGGTCTGATCGACCTTCCCGCTGTTCTGGACGATCGTGCGGCTGCTCGCCTGGCCGGGGTCTTGTCCGGCAGTGGTGAGGATCAGGTCGCGGTTCGTTCGTCGGGTGTGTTCGGGCGTCGGTTGGTGCGTGCTCCTCGTGGTGCGGGTTCTGTGGGTTGGGTGCCGGGTGGCACGGTGTTGGTCACGGGCGGTACAGGCGCTCTTGGCGGTCGGGTCGCTCGGTGGCTGGCGGGTGCGGGTGCTGACCGTTTGGTGCTGACGAGCCGTCGTGGCCTGGAGGCTCCGGGTGCGGCTGAGTTGGTCGCGGAGCTGACCGGGTTGGGTGTTGAGGCGGAGGTGGTGGCGTGTGACGCCGCCGACCGTGATGCCCTGCGCGTACTGCTGTCCACGATTGCGGGTTCGCTGACAGCTGTGGTGCATACGGCCGGTGTCCTGGACGACGGCGTACTCGATGCTCTGACACCGGACAGGTTTGAGAGCGTCCTGCGCGCTAAGGCCGTCTCGGCCCTGAATCTGCATGAGCTGACGGGTGAACTCGGGATCGAGCTGGACGCCTTCGTCCTCTTCTCCTCCGTCACGAGCACATGGGGAACCGCCGGGCAGGCGAACTACGCGGCTGCCAATGCTTATCTGGATGCTTTGGCCGAGCAGCGTCGTGCTGACGGTCTGGCGGCGACGTCGCTGGCGTGGGGGCCGTGGGCGGACGGCGGTATGGCCGCTGACGATGCTCTCGACGCACGCATGCGCCGGGGCGGAGTACCGCCCATGAACGCGGACGCGGCCATTAGCGCCTTGCGGCAGGCGGTGGGTGGGAACGATGCGGTGATCACCGTCGTGGACGTCGAGTGGGAACTATTCGCACCCGGTTTCACGGCGGTACGGGCCAGTGGTCTTCTGGCGGAACTGCCTGAGGCGCAGCGTGCTCTCGGCCTTCTCGCGGAAGGCGTGTCCGCCGGCCGTGACGGTGATGACCGGGGTTCAGCTGAGGAAGACTCGCTGGCCCGGAGGCTGGCGGGACTCTCCGCCTCGGAGCGGGACCGGGTCCTGGTCGATCTCGTCCGCAAGGAAGTGGCCGGGGTGCTCGGCCACATGGGAACAGAGACCGTCGGCGCGGGACGTGCGTTCAAGGAGCTGGGCTTCGACTCGCTGACGGCGATCGAGCTGCGCAACCGGCTCGGCGCGGCGACCGGGCTGCGTCTCCCGGCGACGCTGATTTACGACTATCCGACGTCGGCGGCTCTCGCTGAGTATCTGCGTGGCGAGCTGCTCGGTGCGGGGCCTGAGGTGGCCGTGCCGACGGCCCTCGCGGTCGCCGTGGACGACGACCCGATTGCGATTGTGGCGATGAGCTGCCGTTTCCCCGGCGGTGTACGCACCCCGGAGGACCTCTGGCAACTGCTGGAGAGCGGCGGCGATGCCATGGGCGAGTTCCCGGCCGACCGTGGCTGGGACGCGGAGTCGCTGTTCGGCGCGGAACACGGGCAGGACGCCTCGTACACCCGTGAGGGCGGCTTCCTGTACGACGTGGCTGACTTTGACCCGGGGTTCTTCGGGATCTCGCCGCGTGAGGCGCTGGCGATGGATCCTCAGCAGCGTCTTCTTCTTGAAACCTCGTGGGAGGCGTTCGAGCGGGCGGGTATCGACCCGGCGACGCTGCGCGGCAGCCAGGCCGGTGTCTTCGTCGGCACCAACGGACAGGACTACCTCTCCCTCGTGCTGAACTCGGCCGACGGCGGCGACGGCTTCATGAGCACCGGCAACTCGGCGAGCGTGGTGTCCGGCCGGCTCTCCTACACCTTCGGTCTCGAAGGCCCCGCCGTCACTGTCGACACCGCCTGCTCGGCCTCGCTGGTCGCCCTGCACCTGGCAGTGCAGTCGCTGCGCAACGGTGAGTGCTCACTCGCGCTGGCCGGTGGTGTGACGGTGATGTCCACCCCGGGCGCGTTCGTCGAGTTCAGCCGTCAGGGCGGTCTTGCGGAGGACGGTCGTATCAAGGCGTTCGCGGCGGGGGCGGACGGTACGGGTTGGGGTGAGGGTGTCGGCATGCTCCTCGTCGAGCGGCTCTCCGACGCGCGGCGCAATGGCCACCCCGTTCTCGCGGTGGTGCGTGGTTCGGCGGTCAACCAGGACGGTGCTTCGAATGGTTTGACGGCTCCGAATGGTCCGTCTCAGCAGCGCGTGATCCGGCAGGCGCTGGCGAGTGCTGGTCTGTCCGCCGCCGATGTGGATGCGGTGGAGGCGCACGGAACGGGTACGCGGCTGGGTGACCCGATCGAGGCGCAGGCACTCCTTGCCACCTATGGTCAGGACCGGTCCGAGGACCGTCCGCTGCTGCTCGGCTCGATCAAGTCGAACATCGGGCACACGCAGGCTGCCGCCGGTGTCGCCGGGGTGATGAAAATGGTGCTGGCGATGCGGAACGGGGTGCTGCCGCAGACCCTGCACGTCGATGCTCCGACTCCGCACGTCGACTGGTCGGCGGGTGACATCTCCCTGCTGACAGAGGCGGTGGAGTGGCCGGAGACCGGCCGCCCGCGCCGGGCCGCCGTTTCGTCGTTCGGTGTGAGCGGGACGAACGCCCACACCATCCTGGAACAGGCCCCGGCCGTTACCGGGACGGCTTTGACCTCTGTGGGCCGGCCGGAGGGCGGCCTGCCCGAGGGCATCCCCGCGACGACCGCGTGGGTTCTCTCCGGCCGGACCGAGGCGGCCCTGCGCGAACAGGCGGAGCGGCTGCACGGCCGTCTCGTGGCCGACGGCGCGGTCCGCCCGGTGGATGTCGGACTCTCCCTCGCGACCGGCCGGGCGGCGCTCGATCACCGTGCGGTGCTCATCGCTGCCGACCGGGACGGATTCCTGGCGGAACTCACCGCGCTGGCGACGGGAGACCACTCCGCAGAGACGATTCAAGGCATCGCGAACCCCGATCACCAGGTGGCGTTCCTGTTTACGGGGCAGGGGAGTCAGCGGCTGGGGATGGGGCGTGAGCTGTATGAGGCGTATCCGGTGTTCGCGGACGCGTTGGATTCGGTGTGTGCCCGCTTTGATCTCGATATGCCGTTGAAGGAAGCACTGTTCGGTGATGAGAGCGGTGCTCTCGATCAGACGGCGGTGACTCAGCCCGCGCTGTTCGCGATCGAGGTGGCGCTGTTCCGGCTGCTGGAGTCGTGGGGTGTGCGGCCGGACTTCCTGTCCGGTCATTCGATCGGTGAGATCACTGCGGCGCATGTGGCGGGTGTGTTCTCGCTGGCCGATGCGTGCACGCTGGTGGCGGCTCGTGGCCGGTTGATGCAGGCGCTGCCTTCGGGCGGTGTGATGATCGCGGTCCAGGCGTCGGAGGACGAGATCCTCCCACTGCTCACGGACCGCGTGAGCATTGCCGCGATCAATGGCCCGCAGTCGGTGGTGATCGCGGGTGACGAGAGCGCTGCTCTCGCGATCGTGGAGCAGTTCCCGGACCGTAAGTCGAAGCGGCTCACCGTCAGCCATGCGTTCCACTCGCCGCACATGGACGGCATGCTCGCCGACTTCCGTGCAGCGATCGAAACCCTTTCGTACGACAACCCGAAGATTCCGGTCGTCTCGAACCTCACCGGCACTCTCGTCGGCGACGACATGTCGACTCCCGAGTTCTGGGTACGCCATGTCCGCGAGGCCGTCCGCTTCCTCGACGGCGTCCGCGCCCTCGAAGCCGCCGGAGTCACCACGTACCTCGAACTCGGCCCCGACGGCATCCTCTCCGCCCTCGCCCAGGAGTGCGTCACCGACAGCACTGCCACCGCAGCCTTCCTGCCGGTCCTGCGCAAGGGCCGGTCGGAGGCCGAGACGGTGACGTCGACCCTGGCCAGGGCGTATACGCGGGGCATCGCCGTCGACTGGGCGGCGTACTTCGCGGGAACCGGCGCACAGCGGGTCGACCTGCCGACGTACGCCTTCCAGCGGGAGCGGTACTGGATCGACTCGTTCGCCGAGTTCGACGATGTCGCCTCGGTCGGTATCGGCAAGGCCGGGCATCCGCTGCTGGGGGCGGCGGTCGAGCTGCCGGACTCGGACGGGTTCCTCTTCACCGGCCGGCTCTCGCTCCGTACGCACGGCTGGCTCGCGGACCACGCGGTGGCCGACACCGTCGTGGTTCCCGGCGCGGCCTTCATCGAGCTGGCGGTGCGCGCCGGTGACGAGGTCGGCTGCGACACGGTGGACGAGCTGACGCTCGAAGCGCCGCTCGTGCTCCCCGAGAAGGGAGCCGTACAGCTGCGCCTCACCGTGGGCGCGGCGGACGGGACCGGACGGCGGGCGGTACAGGCGCACAGCAGGGTCGAGCCCGAGGGCGGGAACGAACTCGCGGGCGGGGTGTGGTCGCGCAATGCCACGGGCTTCCTCTCCGCCGGGGACGGCGCGGTGGAGGCCGACGGTCCGCAGGAGTCGGCGCAGTGGCCGCCCGCCGGGGCCCGGCCGGTCTCCGTCGACGCGGTGCGCGACCGTCTGACGGCCGCAGGTCTCCACCACGGTCCGGCCTTCCGGACCCTGACCCAGGTGTGGACGCACGGCGCGGAGCTTTACGCGGAGGCGAGACTCTCCGACGAGCAGCACACCTCGGCCGGGCGGTTCTCGCTCCACCCGGCGCTCCTCGACGCCGCGTCGCAGGCGCTCGCGGCCACTGGTACAGACTCAGACTCAGACTCAGACTCCGGCACGGGCCGGCTGGCCGTCGCCTGGCGCGGTGTGCGGCTGCACGCCGTCGGGGCCGACGTCCTGCGGCTGCGCCTCACCCCGGGCGGTCAGGACACCGTTTCCGTCGCCCTGAGCGACGAGAAGGGTGTGCCGGTCGGCTCGGTCGAAGCGCTGGTGACGGAGAAGGCGGACGCCGAACGATTCGCGGTGGCGCCCGCCGGGGCCGACGAGTCGCTGTTCCGGCTCGACTGGGTGCCCACCCGGGCCCCGGGACGCCAGGCGCTCATGAACCTCGCCGTCGTCGGGGACGCCGACGGCGACCGTTCGCTGCTCGCCGGACTGACGGCGGCCGGGCTCACCGCCGACGCGTACGACGACCTGGCGGCGCTCGACGCGGCGGTCACGGCCGGACGCCCGGTGCCGGACACGGTTCTCGTACCGTTCATCGCGGACCGGACACAGCCCCTCTGCGCCGACACGGCCACGGAGGCCGCTCACCTCGCGCGGGAAGTGCGCGAGGTCGCGCACCGGGCGCTGGGGGTCGTACGCGGCTGGCTGGAGAGCGCCCGGTTCGCCGGGGCGCGGCTGGCCGTCGTCACCAGCGGCGCGGTGGCCACGGACGAGGAGACGGACGTCGATCTGGCCCACGCTCCGGTGTGGGGGCTGCTGCGCGCGGCGCAGACGGAGAACCCGGACCGTTTCGTACTCGTCGACCTCGACCTCGACCTCGATCCCGACCGCGCGGCGACGGCCGCCGACCCCTGCCGGGCACTGCCGGGGGTCCTCGCCTCCGCCGAGCCCGAGACGGCCGTACGCGGCGGTGCGCTGTACGTACCGCGGCTGGCCAGGGCGGGCGGCGGTACGGGCATCGGTACGGGCCTCCCGGTCACGACGACCGGCCGGATCGACCCGGCGGGCACGGTCCTGATCACCGGTGCGAGCGGCGGACTGGCCGGGCTCTTCGCCCGGCACCTGGTCGCGGAGCACGGCGTACGGCATCTGCTGCTCACCAGCCGGCGGGGCGAGCGGGCCGACGGCGCGGCCGAACTGACGGCGGAGCTGCGGGCGCTGGGGGCCGAGGCGACCTGGGCCGCGTGCGACGTGGCCGACCGGGCCGCGCTGGCCGGGCTGCTGGGGTCCGTGCCGGAGAGCCGCCCGCTGACGGCCGTCGTGCACACCGCGGCCGTGCTGGACGACGGAGTCGTGGATCTGCTCACCCCGGAGCGAATGGACGTGGTGCTGCGGCCGAAGGCCGAGGCGGCGCTGCATCTGCACGAGCTGACGCGCGATCTCGATCTGTCGGCGTTCATCCTGTTCTCCGCCGCGGCGGGCACACTGGGCGGCGCGGGACAGGCCAACTACGCGACGGCCAATGTCTTCCTCGACGCCCTCGCCCGGCACCGCAGGGCGCGCGGACTCACCGCGCTCTCCCTGGCCTGGGGCATGTGGGCCGAGGAGAAAGGCATGGCGGGCCGGCTGACGGAGGCGGAGCGGAGCAGGGCCGCCAGGGGCGGTGTCGCACCGCTGTCGGCGGCGGAGGGCCTCGCGCTCTTCGACACCGCCGTCACGATGGACGAGGCCGTACTCCTGCCGGTCGGAATCCACTCCGCGACCCTGCGGGCGCGCGCCGCCGACGGCGGTGTCCTGCCGATGTTCCGCTCCCTGGTGCGGACCCCGGCGCGCAGATCGGCGCAGAGCGGGACCCGCACGACGACGGCGAACGCTGCGGCGAACGCGACGGCTGACGGCACAGGGGAGCGCACGCTCGCCGAGCGGCTGGCCGAGCTGTCGGCCGCCGAACGGGAGCGGACCGTACTGGATCTGGTACGGGGTCAGGTGGCCGCCGTGCTCGGATACAAGTCGGCCGAGGCCATCGGCGGCGGGCAGGCCTTCAAGGAGCTGGGCTTCGACTCCCTGACGGCGGTCGAGCTGCGCAACCGGCTGGTGGCCGCCAGCGGCCTGCGGCTCCAGGCCACCCTGGTCTACGATCACCCCAACCCGGCCGCGCTCGCCGAGCACCTGCTGAGCGAGGTGGCACCGGAACCGGTCGAGCGCAAGCTCTCCGTCATGGAGGAACTCGACCGGCTGGAGAGCACCTTCTCCTCGCTGGCGCCCGAGGAACTGTCGGCCACGGTCGGCGACGAGGCCGCGCACGCGCGGGTGGCGGTGCGCCTCCAGGCCCTGCTGAGCCAGTGGAACGACGCCCGGGCGGCGGACGGCGACGGCGGGGCCAAGGAGATCGAGGACGCGAGCGACGACGAGCTGTTCGCCCTCATCGACCAGAAGTTCGGCCAGGGGTGACCCGGGAGCCGGACGTACCGCCGGAGCCCCGGCGGTACGTCCGGCCCCGGACCCCGAATTCAGGAACCAGGGTCTGACGCCTCAGGTCTTGGACCGAGAGACCTGAGACACCTGAGACACCCCAAGACATTCCGAGTGCGTGCGAATACCTCCACGATCTCGACCATGCGAATAGGTGAAGCGCCAGTGGCGAACGAAGCAAAGCTCCGCGAGTACCTCAAGAAGGTCACGACGGATCTCAATGAGGCACACGGACGGCTGCGGGAAATCGAGAGCCAGGCCCATGAGCCCATCGCCATTACGGCGATCAGCTGCCGTTTCCCCGGCGGTGTGAACTCTCCCGAGGAACTCTGGGAGCTGATCGGCTCCGGCGGGGACGCGCTCACCGAATTCCCGGCGGACCGTGGCTGGGACCTCGACAATCTCTTCTCGGACGACCCCGACGACCAGGGCACGTCGGTCACCCGCGAGGGCGGGTTCCTCCGTGACGCCTCCTCGTTCGACGCCGCGTTCTTCGGGATCTCGCCGCGTGAGGCGATGGCGATGGATCCTCAGCAGCGTCTTCTTCTCGAAACCTCGTGGGAGGCGTTCGAGCGGGCGGGCATCGACCCCTCGTCGCTGCGCGGCAGCCAGGCGGGCGTCTTCGTCGGCATCAACGGCTCCGACTACCTCACCCCGCTCCTGGAGGCGTCCGAGGACTACGCGGGCCACCTGGGCACCGGCAACGCGGCCAGTGTGATGTCCGGCCGCCTCTCGTACACCTTCGGTCTCGAAGGCCCCGCCGTCACCGTCGACACCGCCTGCTCGGCCTCCCTCGTCGCACTGCATCTGGCGGCGCAGGCGCTGCGCGCGGGCGAGTGCTCCCTCGCTCTCGCCGGCGGCGTCCATGTGATGTCCACGCCTGGGCTCTTCGTCGAGTTCAGCAAGCAGCGCGGACTGTCCGCGGACGGGCGCTGCAAGGCCTTCGCCGCGGGAGCCGACGGATTCGGCCCGGCGGAAGGCGTGGGAGTGCTGCTCCTTGAGCGGCTCTCCGACGCGCGGCGCAACGGCCACCCGATCCTCGCCCTGGTGCGCGGTTCGGCGATCAACCAGGACGGCGCGTCCAACGGTCTGACGGCCCCGAACGGGCCTTCCCAGCAGCGCGTCATCCGCCAGGCCCTCGCCAACGCCCGGCTCTCCGCCGACCAGGTCGACGCCGTCGAGGCCCACGGCACCGGCACCAGCCTCGGCGACCCGATCGAGGCCCAGGCCCTGATCGCCACCTACGGCCAGGACCGCGCCGACGGACAGCCGCTGCTGCTGGGCTCGGTGAAGTCGAACATAGGCCACACGCAGGCGGCGGCCGGAGTCGCCGGCGTCATCAAGATGGTGATGGCCATGCGCCACGGCGTGCTGCCGAAGAGCCTGCACATCGACGAGCCCTCGCCCCATGTGGACTGGTCGGAGGGCTCGGTCTCCCTGCTCACCGAGCGGACGGCGTGGCCCGAGACCACACATCCCCGTCGTGCGGGTGTGTCGTCGTTCGGTTTCAGTGGTACGAACGCGCATGTGATCGTGGAG
>NZ_BMWG01000054.1 GCF_014651115.1 Streptomyces inusitatus
CGCCGGGCTGCTGACGGACGGCACCGCTCCGACCGGGGTGCTCTCCCTCCTCGCACTCGCGGGCGAGAACGCCGATGGGCGCGCCTTCGCCGCCGAACTCGCGCTCTCGCAGGCGCTCGGCGACGCCGGAGTGGCCGCGCCGCTGTGGTGCGCCACCCGGGGGGCCGTCGCCACCGGTCGCTCCGAGCGGGTCACGGACCCCGTACAGGCGCTGATCTGGGGCCTTGGGCGGGTCGCGTCCATGGAGCAGGGCGGCCGCTGGGGTGGTCTGATCGATCTCCCGGCCGCTCTCGACGACCGTACGCGCGAGCGGCTCGCGGGCGTCCTCGCGGGCGACGGCGGAGAGGACCAGGTCGCGGTCCGTTCCTCCGGCCTCTTCGGCCGCCGCCTCGCCCATGCTCCCCTGGGGGACAGCGCGGCGGTACGGGAGTGGCGTCCGGAGGGCACCACGCTGGTCACCGGCGGTACGGGAGCGCTTGGCGGGCATGTCGCGCGCTGGCTCGCCGAGAACGGCGCGGAGCATCTGTTGCTCACCAGCCGCCGGGGCCCGGACGCGCCCGGCGCGGCCGAGCTGGAGAAGGAGCTGACCGAGCTGGGGACGCGGGTCACCGTCGCCGCGTGTGATGTCAGCGACCGTGACGCGGTGGCGGCGCTCATCGCGTCCATACCCGCCGAACAGCCCCTCACCGCAGTGATCCACGCGGCGGCGGTGGTGGACGACGGGGTGATCGAGACGCTGACTCCCGAGCAGGTGGCGGACGTTCTCCGGGTCAAGGTCGATGCCACGCTGCATCTGCATGAACTCACCCGTGGACTGGACCTCTCCGCGTTCGTCCTCTTCTCGTCCTTCGCCGCCACCTTCGGCGCGCCCGGCCAGGGAAACCAGGCTCCGGGCAATTCCTTCCTCGACGCTTTCGCCGAGTACCGGCGCTCCGCCGGGCTCCCCGCGACCTCTGTGGCCTGGGGCCCCTGGGGCAGTGCGGACGGCGACGGCGGCGCCGCCGGTGACCGGATGCGCCGCCACGGCATCCTCGCCATGTCG
Organism: Streptomyces inusitatus; assembly: GCF_014651115.1. Classification (GTDB taxonomy): domain Bacteria; phylum Actinomycetota; class Actinomycetes; order Streptomycetales; family Streptomycetaceae; genus Streptomyces; species Streptomyces amakusaensis. The sequence goes on from NZ_BMWG01000054.1 coordinate 1,043, forward strand.
CCCGGGCGTACCCTCGCCGCGCTCCAGCACGCGCTGGACCGCGACGAGACCACGCTGACCGTCGCCGACATGGACTGGAAGCGGTTCACGCTCGCCTTCACCGCCGACCGGGACCGGCCGCTGCTGCTCGAACTGCCCGAGGCCCGGCGGATCATCGAGAGCGCGGAGCGCGAGTCCGCCGACGACCTCGCCGGGGGAGTGCCTCTCACCCAGCAGCTCGCCGGACTTCCCGAGGTCGAGCAGGAGAGGCTTCTCCTCGAACTGGTCCGCACCGCCGTCGCCGCCGTCCTCGGCCACACCGACCTGGCGGCGGTCGAGGCCGGCCGGGCCTTCAAGGAGCTGGGCTTCGACTCGCTGACCTCCGTCGAACTGCGCAACCGCCTCGGCGCGGTGAGCGGGCTGAAGCTCCCGGCCAGCCTCGTCTTCGACCACCCCACCCCGGCCGCCGTCGCCGCCTATCTGCGCGCCGGGATCGTGCCCGACGCGGCCGCGGGCGGCGCCCCGCTGCTGGAGGAGCTGGACAAGCTCGAAGCCGTACTGGAACGGGGCACCGCCGACAACGTCGTACGGGCCCGGGTCACCATGCGGCTCCAGTCGCTGCTGGCCAAGTGGAACGAGAGCGACGACCCGGCGGGCGTCACCGACCGGAGTGCCGCGTCGGACGGAAACCCGGACGGAAGCGCGTACGGAGGGTCGGACGGGGTGCTGGACGATGTCGAACAGCTCCAGGAGGCCAGCGACGAAGAGCTGTTCGCCTTCATCAACAAGGGGCTCGGCCGAGCCTGAAACCCGGTTTGAACCCCAGGGTCCTTCATATCCGCCGGGCCATGGCCGTATGCGATTCTTCGATGAATCGAGTTATTGACGGCGTGCCTGTTATTGGCCAGGATGGTCAGCCCCCTGGGATATTCCTGTAGGGCCGCCGCCCTCTATGTCTCCCGCCACCCAGGGGGGCGTAGGGGGCGGTTAGGGGTTGTCGGGGAGATTGGGCTACTCATAGCCTGATATGGAGCAGTCGATTCAATGAGTGAGTGAAATGACTGTTTACCCGATGTAATTCTCGGCTCTGTGCAAACAGTATTCCGATGCCGTCTGCTGCAAATGGGTGGTTGCGTTAAATGGCGAATGAAGAGACGCTGCGGGACTACCTGAAGCTGGTGACAGCGGATCTGCATCAGACGCGTCAGCGGCTGCGCGATGTCGAAGCGAAGAACCAGGATCCCATCGCGATCGTCGGCATGGGCTGCCGCTACCCGGGCGGCATCGACTCGCCCGAGGATCTGTGGCGCGTTGTCGCCGACGGCGTCGACGCCATCACCGACTTCCCCGCCGACCGCGGCTGGGACATGGAGACGGTCTACCACCCGGACCCCGAGAACCCGGGCACCAGCTACGCCAACCAGGGCGGATTCGTCCAGGACTTCGCGCGCTTCGACCCCTCGCTCTTCGGGATCTCGCCGCGCGAGGCGCTGGCGATGGACCCTCAGCAGCGTCTTCTCCTCGAAACCTCCTGGGAGGCCTTCGAGCGGGCGGGCATCGACCCGACCTCGATGCGCGGCAGGCAGGTCGGCGTCTTCGTCGGCACCAGTAATCACGACTATCTGACCGCCCTGCTCAGCTCCTCCGAGAATGTCGAGGGCTACCTCGGCACCGGCAACGCGGCCAGCGTCGCGTCCGGCCGGCTCTCGTACACCTTCGGTCTCGAAGGCCCGGCGGTCACCGTCGACACCGCCTGCTCGTCCTCCTCGGTCGCCCTGCACCTGGCCGTACAGGCGCTGCGCAACGGCGAGTGCTCACTCGCCCTCGCGGGCGGTGCGACCCTGATGTCGGCGCCCGGCACATTCATCGACTACAGCAAGCAGCGCGGACTCGCCGTGGACGGGCGCTGCAAGGCGTTCTCCCCGGACGCCGACGGCTTCAGCCTCGCCGAGGGCGTCGGAATCCTGCTGGTCGAACGGCTCTCCGACGCGCGTCGCAAGGGCCACCCCGTCCTCGCCGTCGTACGCGGCACCGCCGTCAACCAGGACGGCGCGTCCAACGGACTGACCGCGCCCAACGGGCCCTCCCAGCAGCGGGTCATCCTCCAGGCGCTGTCCAACGCCCGGCTCACCCCCGCGCAGATCGACGCCATCGAGGCGCACGGCACCGGCACCGGCCTCGGCGACCCGATCGAGGCGCAGGCGGTCATCGCCACCTACGGCCAGGACCGTCCCGAGGGCCGCCCGCTGTGGCTGGGCTCGCTCAAGACCAACATCGGCCACGCGCAGGCCGCCGCCGGCGTCGCCGGTGTCATCAAGAGCGTCATGGCGATGCGCCACGGAGTGCTCCCGCGCACCCTCCATGTGGACGAGCCGACCCCGCACGTCGACTGGTCGGCCGGTGAGGTGGAACTGCTCACCGAGGCGAGGCCGTGGCCGCAGAGCGACCAGCCGCGCCGTATCGGCGTCTCCTCGTTCGGCATGAGCGGCACCAACGCCCACATCATCCTGGAGAGCGCACCGGACACCACGGAGAAGCCGGAGAAGCCTGAGAGGTCTGAGAGGTCTGAGACCCCGGACGCCTCGACCGGGCGGACCGCCCTGCCTGTCGTCCTCTCCGGCAGGACTGAGACCGCGCTGCGCGCCCAGGCCGTCGCACTGCACACCCATGTCACGGCCCACCCCGAGCTGACCACCGCCGATCTCGCCTTCTCCCAGGCCCTCACCCGAGCCGCCCTGGACCGCCGCGCCGCGATCGTCGCCGACGACCGCGACGCGCTGCTCGAAGGGCTCGCCGCGCTCGCGGAAGGACGCCCCTCCGCCGAAGTCCTCGAAGGAACCGCCACGGAGGGCAAACTCGCCTTCCTCTTCACCGGCCAGGGGAGTCAGCGGCCGGGGATGGGGCGTGAGCTGTATGAGACGTACCCGGTGTTCGCTCGGGCGCTGGACGAGGTGTGTGCTCGGTTCGCTCCCGAACTGTCTCTGAAGGAAGCACTGTTCGGTGATGAGAGCGGTGCTCTCGATCAGACGGCGGTCACCCAGCCGGCGTTGTTCGCGGTCGAGGTGGCGTTGTTCCGGCTGGTGGAGAGCTGGGGGCTGAAGCCCGATTTCCTGTCGGGTCATTCGATCGGTGAGATTGCTGCGGCGCATGTGGCTGGTGTGTTCTCGCTGGCTGATGCCTGCACGTTGGTGGCGGCTCGTGGCCGTTTGATGCAGGCGCTGCCCACGGGCGGTGTGATGATCGCTGTGCAGGCGTCGGAGGAGGAGATCCTTCCGCTGCTGACCGACCGGGTGAGTATCGCCGCGATCAATGGTCCTCGGTCCGTCGTGATCGCGGGTGACGAGAGCGCTGCTCTCGCCGTGGTCGAGCACTTCGCCGACCGCAAGTCCAAGCGTCTCACTGTCAGTCACGCGTTCCACTCGCCGCACATGGACGGCATGCTGGAGGCGTTCCGTACAGCGATCGAGAATCTTTCGTACGACAACCCGAAGATTCCGATCGTCTCCAACCTCACCGGCACCCTGGTCGGCGACGACATGTCGACTCCCGACTTCTGGGTACGGCATGTCCGCGAGGCCGTCCGCTTCCTCGACGGCATCCGCTGGCTGGAGAGCCGAGGCGTCACCACCTACCTCGAACTCGGTCCGGGCGGTGTGCTCTCCGCCCTCGGCCAGGACTGCCAGACCGCCACCGGCCCCCGCGCCGCCGCCTTCCTCCCCGCGCTGCGCGCCGGACGCCCGGAGGCGCGGTCGCTGAACGCCGCCGTCGCGGGCGCCCATGTGCGCGGCCTCTCCCCGGACTGGTCCGCGCGCTTCGCCGGGACCGGCGCGCGCCGCGTCGAGCTGCCCACGTACGCCTTCCAGCGCGAGCTGTACTGGCCCCGCGACCCCTTCACCGACCTCGCCGGACCGGCGGAGGGCGGCGAACTCAGCGCCACGGACGCCCGATTCTGGGAGGTCGTCGACAGCGAGGACCTGGCGGCCCTCGCCGACACCCTCGGAGTCGACGGCGAGCAGCCGCTGAGCAGCGTGCTGCCCGCGCTCTCCGCCTGGCACCGCCGGCAGCGCGACCAAGACGCCGTGGACGGCTGGCGCTACCGCGTCAGCTGGAAGCCGCTGACGGACACCGCGCCCGCGCCGCTCGCCGGGACATGGCTCCTCGTCGTGCCCGAGGGCGTCGAGACCCCGTGGACCACGGCCGCCGAACGCGCCTTGACCGCGCGCGGCGTCATCACGCGCACCTTCGTCGTCGACGCCGCCCGGCACGACCGGGCCGCCGTCGCGCGACGGATCTCCGAAGCCCTCGCGGACACCGGCACACCCGCCGGGGTGCTCTCCCTGCTCGCGCTGGACGAGCGGCCGCACCCCGAGGACCCGGCGCTGCCCGCGGGCCTCGCCGCCACCACCGCCCTGCTCCAGGCGCTCGGCGACACGGGAGTGGAGGCCCCGCTGTGGACCGCGACCCGGGGCGCGGTGGCCACCGGCCGCTCCGACCGGCTCAGCAGCACCGTCCAGGCACAGGCCTGGGGCCTCGGCCGTACCGCCGCGCTCGAACTGCCCGAACGCTGGGGCGGTCTCGTGGACCTCCCGGAGAACCCCGACGAGCGGTCCGCCGACCGGCTCGCCGACATCCTCGGCGGCCTCGGCGCCGAGGACCACCTCGCCGTACGCTCCACCGGGATCTTCGCCCGCAGGCTGGTCCGCGCCCCCCGTGAGCAGCGCCCCGAAGCCGAGTGGACCACCACCGGCACGGCGCTGATCACCGGCGGCACCGGTGCGCTCGGCCGGCATCTCGCCCGCTGGCTCGCCCGTACCGGAACCCCCCGTCTGCTGCTGGTCAGCAGGCGCGGCCCGGACGCCGAGGGAACGGCCGAACTCGCCGCCGAGCTGCGCGAGATGGGGGCGGAAGTCACCTTCGCCGCCTGCGACGTCGCCGACCGCGAAGCGGTGGCCGCGCTGCTCGCGGCCGTCCCGGCCGAGCACCCCCTCACCGCGGTCGTCCACGCCGCCGGTGTCCTGGACGACGGAGTGCTGGACGCCCAGACCCCGCGACGCCTCGCCGGGGTCATCCGTCCCAAGGCGTACGCGGCGCACATCCTGCACGAGCTGACCCGTGAGCTGGATCTGGACGCGTTCGTCCTGTTCTCCTCCGTCGCGGCCGTCTTCGGTGCCGCGGGGCAGGCCAACTACGCCGCCGCCAACGCTTATCTGGATGCTCTGGCCGAACAGCGCCGCGCCGACGGGCTGCCCGCGACCGTGGTCTCCTGGGGCGCTTGGGCCGACGGCGGCATGGCCACCGACGAACTCGTCGCCGAGCGTCTGCGGCTGGCCGGACTGCCCGCCCTCGCGCCCGAGCGGGCGCTGGCGGCGCTGCGGCTGTCGCTCACCCTGGACGAGACCTCGTCCGTCGTCGCCGACGTGGACTGGGCCCGGCTCGCCCCCGGCCTCACCGCCGTACGCCCCTGCCCGCTCATCGCCGACCTCCCCGAGGCGGCCCACGCGCTCGCCGCCGCCGAGGAGACCGGCCCCGCGGCCGAGGCCGACGGCTTCGCCCGGCAGCTCGCCGACGCCCCGGCGGGCGAACGCGACCAACTGGCGCTGGAGTTCGTACGCACCCAGGTCGCCGCCGTCCTCGGCTACGCGGGACCGGCCTCGGTCGACCCCGGCAGCGCCTTCCGGGACCTCGGCTTCGACTCGCTGACCGCCGTGGAGATCCGCAATCTCCTCACCGCGCGCACCGGTCTGAAGCTGCCCGCGACCCTGATCTTCGACTACCCCAACACCCTCTCGCTGGCCGCCTTCCTCCAGGACGAGCTGCTCGGCACCGCGACCACCACCGGCACAGCCCTCACCGCCGCCACGGGCAGCGGACCGGCCGCCGACGACGACCCCATCGCCATCGTCGCGATGAGCTGCCGCTTCCCCGGCGGCGTGCGGACCCCGGAAGACCTCTGGCAGCTCCTCGTCAACGGCCGTGACGCCATCTCCGGCTTCCCCGCCGACCGAGGGTGGGACCTCGACGGGCTGTACGACCCCGAGGCCGCCGCCGACAACACCAGCTATGTCCGCGAGGGCGGCTTCCTCGCCGACGCGACCGACTTTGACCCGGGGTTCTTCGGGATCTCGCCGCGTGAGGCGCTGGCGATGGATCCTCAGCAGCGTCTTCTCCTCGAAACCTCCTGGGAGGCCTTCGAGCGGGCGGGCATCGACCCGGCCACCGTGCGGGGCGAGCGCGTCGGCGTCTTCACTGGCACCAACGGACAGGATTACCTCAACGTCATCCTGGCGGCCCCCGACGGCGTCGAGGGCTTCCTCGGCACCGGCAACGCCGCCAGCGTCGTCTCCGGCCGGATCAGCTATGTCCTCGGTCTGGAGGGCCCCGCGGTCACCGTCGACACCGCCTGCTCGTCCTCCCTCGTCGCCCTCCACTGGGCGATCCAGGCGCTGCGACAGGGCGAGTGCACCATGGCCCTCGCCGGTGGTGTGACCGTCATGTCCACCCCTGCTTCCTTCATCGACTTCAGCCGTCAGCGAGGTCTTGCGGAGGACGGTCGTATCAAGGCGTTCGCGGCGGGCGCG
>NZ_BMWG01000055.1 GCF_014651115.1 Streptomyces inusitatus
GGCAGGGACCGAAAAGGGGGGACCGCCCCCCGGGGAGAACCGGGGCCCGGCCCCCCGGGGCCCGGGGGCCCGGAACGGGGGCGGGCGGGCCGGAGAGATCCGGCCCGCCCGCCGTTTCCCACCCGGCCGCCCTCAGGGGCTCAGAAGAACACAGACCTCCGCCGCACCAGCAGCTTGTACAGCGTGTGCTGGATCTGCTCCCGCACCTGATCCGTCAGATTGAACATCAGCATCGGGTCCTCCGCCGCCTCGGCCGGATACCCCTTGGTCTCGATGGGCTCCCCGAACTGAATGGTCCACTTCGTCGGCAGCGGCACCGCGCCCAGCGGCCCCAGCCAGGGAAACGTCGGCGTCAGCGGAAAGTACGGAATCCCCAGCAGCCTGGCGAGCGTCTTGGAGTTCCCCAGCATCGGATAGATCTCCTCCGCCCCGACGATCGAGCACGGCACGATCGGAGCCCCCGCCCGCAGCGCCGTCGACACAAAACCGCCGCGGCCGAAGCGCTGGAGCTTGTACCGCTCACCGAACGGCTTCCCGATGCCCTTGAAGCCCTCCGGCATCACCCCGACGACCTCACCGCGCCGCAGCAGCCGCTCGGCGTCCTCCGTACAGGCCAGCGTGTGCCCGGCCTTGCGGGCCAGCTCATTGACGACCGGCAGCACAAAGACCAGATCCGCCGCGAGCAGCCGCAGATGACGGCCCGCCGGGTGCCGGTCGTGGACGGCGACCTGCATCATCAGCCCGTCCAGCGGAAGTGTGCCGGAGTGATTGGCCACCACCAGCGCCGGACCGTCGGACGGGATGTTCTCGATCCCCCTGACCTCGACCCGGAAGTACTTCTCGTACAGCGGCCGCAGCAGGGACATCAGCACCTGATCGGTGAGTTCCTCGTCGTAACCGAACTCGTCGACCTCGTACTCGCCCGTGATCCGGCGGCGCAGAAACGCCAGCCCCTCCGCGACCCGGCGGTCCAGGCCGCCGCCCCCGCCGGCCTCGTCCTCGGTGCCGTCGGCGCGCTCCTCGTGCGAGGAGCGCGCCCCGGGCAGCGAACTCACCGGGGCCGGACCAGCCGCCCCGGGCTTGCGGCGCGGCGGGCGCCGCTGGTCCGCGCCACCGCCCCGCGCACGGTCGTCGTCGAACGGAATGACCTTGGCATCCGCCATCGTCTGCCTACGCTCCCTCTCCGGCACCGCTCCGGGCCCGCCGTCCCGCGCCCCCGAGGGACGCCTCCACCCGGTCCACCGCCCCCGCCAGGGTCTTGGGCGGCAGCAGTCCCGGCGGCCGGGACCGGGCGAAGTCGGCGAACGCCTCCGCGGTCGTGAAACTTGGCTCAAACCCCAGTGTCTCGCGCATCTGTACGGTGCTCACCACCCGCCCATGGGTCAGCAGCCGGATCTGCTCCGGCGAGAAGTCCGTGACCCCGACCGCCCGCAGCGCGGAGCCGACCCAGGTGACCGCGGGCAGCAGCACCGGCAGCGTGGGCCGCCCCAGCCGCCGCGCGCACTGCGACAGCAGCAGCACCCCGTCCCCCGCGACATTGAAGGTGCCGCTGTTGAGCGTGGCCCGGCGGGGCTCGTGGAGCGCGATCCCCAGGACGTCGATCACATCGTCCTCATGGACGAACTGGAGCCTCGGGTCATAACCGAACACCGTCGGCACCACCGGCAGCGAGAAGAACTCGGCGAGCGGGGAGTCCGCGCGCGGTCCGAGGATGTTCGCGAAGCGCAGTACGCAGACGGCGACGTCGGGCCTGCGCCGGGCGAAGCCGCGGACGTATCCCTCCACCTCGACCAGGTCCTTCGCGAAGCCGCCGCTCGGCAGCGACTTGGGCGGGGTGGTCTCGGTGAAGACCGCCGGATCCCGGGGCGCGGAGCCGTACACACTCGTACTGGACTTGATCACCAGCCGCCGGACGGTGGACGACTTCTGGCAGGCCCCGAGGAGCTGGAGAGTGCCGATGACATTGGTCTCCTTGACCGCCGTCCGCCCGCCGGCCCCCAGCGGGGTGCCGGTGACATCCAGATGGACGACGGTGTCGACGGCGTGCTCGGCGAGGACCCGCCCTATCGCGGGGCGGCGGACGTCGGCGTGGACGAATTCGGCCCCGCCGAGATCGTGCGCGGGCTCCACCACATCGACGCCGATCACCCGTTCCACTTCGGGATCGCGCCGCAGCCGCCGCACAAGACGGCCGCCCAGCTGCCGGGCCACGCCGGTGACGAGCACGACCTTTCCCAAGATCAGCGCCTTCCCTGAGGTCGGAATGGGACTTCCGTCGTCACCGTAGCGGTTCGCCCCGGGAAAACACCGCGGCCCCCTCACCATGGTGGTGAGAGGGCCGCGATGACACGTACAGCTGCCGTACTACTTCTTGTTACGGCGCTGAACGCGGGTGCGCTTGAGCAGCTTGCGGTGCTTCTTCTTCGCCATCCGCTTGCGCCGCTTCTTGATAACAGAGCCCACGACTACCCTCGCTCACTTCTCTTTACTCGGTGCGGGGCGTCTGGGCCCACACGACCTACGTCGGTCCAGCCTACCCGCCTGAGCATCGAGGTTGTAATCCGAGGGCAGCCGCCCGGTTCCACTACGCGGATTCCACCCCCACAAAGGACTCGCGGAGATAGTCGTGAACCGCTTGCTCCGGTACCCGGAAGGACCTCCCCACCCGGATCGCCGGCAGATGACCGCTGTGTACCAACCGGTACACCGTCATCTTCGACACCCGCATCACCGAGGCGACTTCCGCCACGGTAAGGAACTTGACCTCGTTAAGAGGCCTCTCGCTGCCAGCAGCCATGACCCACCTGTACCTTCCGCGCAAGACGCCCACCGGCTTCCCCTCCGGTGACTCTTCGTCGCTACGCGCTCACTCCCCAGACTAGGGGCGGGTGGTACGAGTGGGGAAGAGGAGCAGCCATCGGCCGCCTACTGTGACAGACACGCTCGATTGAGTACATAGCGCGTCAGCGGTCGGTAGCAGGGAGACCGCACGGAGTCATCGAGCGGGACCACGACCGCCACCCTCCCCTCGGCCTCGCCGACGAAGAGAGCGGGGTCGTCGACATCCGCCGGACCCATCGCCTCAAAGCCCAGCTGACCTGCTCCGCAGACCCATCCGTGGTCCCCGACGACAAGATCCGGAAGCGGTCCGCCGGCCTCCGCGAGGCTCTCCAGAGCGGCTCTTACGGGGAGGGGGGAATGGGTGTGTGCGCCGGATTCACCACGGGTTGCCCGTACGCCGGATTCCCGCACCAGCGCGACGCCCCGTACGTAATCAATCGCGTATGTGCGTACTCCGAACCGGGTCGTTATGTCGACACATCGCCCCTGCGCGGGGGTGAGGAGGAGACAGCCCGCCGCCGACAAAGCGTCTGCCAGCCCCCCGTAGAAGCCCAGCAGCCGCCGCGGATGACCGGTGCCGAGAAGCACCGCCCCCCGTGCCGCGGCCACCTCGCCCAGCCGGTCGGCGAAGGCGTCCAGCGCGCTCAGCGTCCGGTCGGGGTCGATGACGTCGGGCCCGCTGATGTGCGCCGGATCGGGCGAGACCCCGCATTTCGCGGCCATGAGCGCGATCACGTCCCGCTCGGTCCAGTCCCGCTCGGGACCGAGCCCGAGGGTGACCCGGGGATCGCGCGCGGCGAACAGCTGATAACTGCGCAGGCTCTCCTCCCGTAGGGTACGCACGCTCCCGGCCAGCCGGGCGGCCAGAAGATGGGTCCGCAGCGCTGTGACACTCGTACTCGGCACACCGCCGATGGTGTCGCGGCCGGGGCTCGACCGGCCCGGAAACCCTTGCCCCGTCGCACGGTTGGCCCAACGCGCCGCGCGAGCGGAGGTACGGAGCCCTGGACGGCCCTCCGCGGCCCTGGAGGGGCCTCACGGCCCCGACAGGCGCCCGCGAGGGCATCCGGGCCCTCTCGCGCCTCTCCTACGCCAGCAGCCCCCGCAGCGGGAAAGCCGCCCGCCGGGTCGCCAGCACCGCCTGGTCGAGCCGGTCGGCGGGGTCGTACCCCTGCCCCCACTCCCGCCACACCGGCGCCCGGCCGTCCGTCATCCGGCGCGGCCCCGGCTGCCGGGTCCGCGCGTACACCTCGTCCCGCCACCCCTGCGGAATCATCGACTCCGGGTCGATGGGCCGATGGGCCGCGATGCCCACCAGATGCGTCCACGACCTCGGTACGACGTCCACCACCGCGTATCCGCCACCGCCGAGCGCGATCCACCGCCCGCCCTCGGCGTACTCGTGCGCCAGCGAGTGACACGCCTCCTGGACCGCGCGCTGGGCGTCCAGCGACACCGCCAGATGCGCGAGCGGGTCCTCGAAGTGGGTGTCCGCGCCGTGCTGGGTGACCAGCACCTGCGGCCGGAAGTCCGCCAGCAGCTCCGGGACCACGGCGTGGAACGCGCGCAGCCACCCCTCGTCACCCGTCCCCGCGGGCAGCGCCACATTCACGGCCCCGCCGTCCGCCGGGCCCTCGCCGCCGGTCTCCTCCGGCCATCCGGTGTGGGGGAACAGGGTCCTGGGGTGCTCGTGCAGGGAGACCGTCAGCACCCTGGGGTCGTCCCAGAACGACGCCTGGACGCCGTCGCCGTGGTGCACGTCCACATCGATGTACGCGACGCGTTCCGCGCCCAGCTCCAGCAGCCGGGCGATGGCGAGGGAGGCGTCGTTGTAGACGCAGAACCCGGCCGCGGAGCCCGGCATCGCGTGGTGCAGCCCTCCGGCGAAGTTCACCGCGTGCCCGGCGTCGCCGCGCCACACCGCATCGGCCGCCCCGACGGACTGCCCGGCGATCAGCGCCGCGGCCTCGTGCATCCCGGCGAACGCCGGGTCGTCCACCGTCCCCAGCCCGTACGCCCGGTCCGCGTCCCCCGGCCGCGCGGAGGCCGCGCGCACGGCCGCCACATAGTCCTCACGGTGCACGAGCCGGAGCGTCGAGTCCCCGGCCGGCCTCGCGGACACCACATCGACGGCCCGGTCCAGCTCATAGGCCCGCACCAACTCCATGGTCAGCGCGAGCCGCACCGGATCCATCGGATGGCTGTCCCCGAAGTCGTACTTCGTTACCGCCTCGTCCCACATCAACATCGTGCGGCTGCTCATCCCGCCACCGTATCGGCCGCGCGGCTCAGACGAGCAGCGCGGGCAGCTCCGTCATCGAGCCGAAGTACCCCTTCGCACCCACGAGTTTCTCCGCCGGGGTCATCGCCGTGAAGCCGTACGCGTCCATCCCCGCGGCCACGGCGGCGCGCACCCCGAGCACACTGTCCTCGACCACCACACAGCGCTCGGGAGCCACTCCCATGCGCTCGGCGGCGTACAGAAAGAGATCGGGCGCCGGCTTGCCCCTCCCGACATCCTGCGCACTGAAGACGATCTCGTCGCGGAACCAGCGGTCCAGCCCTGTCTTACGGTGCCCCACCCGGATCCGCTCATGGCTCCCCGAGGAGGCGAGACAGTACGGAACCGAGTCCGCCGCCAGCTTCTCCAGCACCTCCATCACCCCTTCGACAGCGACCAGCTCCCGTTCGAACGCCGCGAACGTCCGCGCGTGCAGAGTCGCGTCGAAATCGTCCGGAAGTCGCTCCCCACTCCGCTCCAGCACCAGATCGTGCACCCGGTGGACCGCCGCCCCCATGTAGTCCCGCAGCGAGTCCTCGTACGAGGTGGGGTGCCCCAGTTCCGTCAGATAGCCCGCGAGGATGGCATTGGCCACCGGCTCGCTGTCGACGAGCACGCCGTCGTTGTCGAAGATGACAAGGTCATATCTCATGCTTCCAGCCTAGAAGGCTAGAAGGCTCCGAAAAGATCCTGAACGCAAAAATGCCTCAGTCCCCGGACACAATGTGTCCGGGGACTGAGGCTAAAAATTGTTCGGCGGCGTCCTACTCTCCCACAGGGTCCCCCCTGCAGTACCA
>NZ_BMWG01000056.1 GCF_014651115.1 Streptomyces inusitatus
ACCGAAGGGAAAGCCCGGAGGGCCTGGTGAAAAGGGCCTGAAGGAAGCGTCCGTTCCTTGAGAACTCAACAGCGTGCCAAAAGTCAACGCCAGATACGTTGATACCCCGTCCCCTTCTGGGGATGAGGTTCCTTTGAAAAGTCCTTCCTCAAGGTTTCTTGGGGGAGGCGCACATATAGCGAGGACGCTGTGAATCATCGGATTATTCCTCTGATGGTTCCGCTCTCGTGATGTGTTGCCAGGATTACCTGGAAGCATTCACGGAGAGTTTGATCCTGGCTCAGGACGAACGCTGGCGGCGTGCTTAACACATGCAAGTCGAACGATGAACCCGCTTCGGTGGGGGATTAGTGGCGAACGGGTGAGTAACACGTGGGCAATCTGCCCTGCACTCTGGGACAAGCCCTGGAAACGGGGTCTAATACCGGATGATACCCGGGGGCGCATGCCCTTGGGTTGAAAGCTCCGGCGGTGCAGGATGAGCCCGCGGCCTATCAGCTTGTTGGTGGGGTGATGGCCTACCAAGGCGACGACGGGTAGCCGGCCTGAGAGGGCGACCGGCCACACTGGGACTGAGACACGGCCCAGACTCCTACGGGAGGCAGCAGTGGGGAATATTGCACAATGGGCGAAAGCCTGATGCAGCGACGCCGCGTGAGGGATGACGGCCTTCGGGTTGTAAACCTCTTTCAGCAGGGAAGAAGCGCAAGTGACGGTACCTGCAGAAGAAGCGCCGGCTAACTACGTGCCAGCAGCCGCGGTAATACGTAGGGCGCAAGCGTTGTCCGGAATTATTGGGCGTAAAGAGCTCGTAGGCGGCTTGTCACGTCGGTTGTGAAAGCCCGGGGCTTAACCCCGGGTCTGCAGTCGATACGGGCAGGCTAGAGTGTGGTAGGGGAGATCGGAATTCCTGGTGTAGCGGTGAAATGCGCAGATATCAGGAGGAACACCGGTGGCGAAGGCGGATCTCTGGGCCATTACTGACGCTGAGGAGCGAAAGCGTGGGGAGCGAACAGGATTAGATACCCTGGTAGTCCACGCCGTAAACGTTGGGAACTAGGTGTTGGCGACATTCCACGTCGTCGGTGCCGCAGCTAACGCATTAAGTTCCCCGCCTGGGGAGTACGGCCGCAAGGCTAAAACTCAAAGGAATTGACGGGGGCCCGCACAAGCAGCGGAGCATGTGGCTTAATTCGACGCAACGCGAAGAACCTTACCAAGGCTTGACATACACCGGAAACGGCCAGAGATGGTCGCCCCCTTGTGGTCGGTGTACAGGTGGTGCATGGCTGTCGTCAGCTCGTGTCGTGAGATGTTGGGTTAAGTCCCGCAACGAGCGCAACCCTTGTTCTGTGTTGCCAGCAAGCCCTTCGGGGTGTTGGGGACTCACAGGAGACTGCCGGGGTCAACTCGGAGGAAGGTGGGGACGACGTCAAGTCATCATGCCCCTTATGTCTTGGGCTGCACACGTGCTACAATGGCCGGTACAAAGAGCTGCGATGCCGCGAGGCGGAGCGAATCTCAAAAAGCCGGTCTCAGTTCGGATTGGGGTCTGCAACTCGACCCCATGAAGTCGGAGTTGCTAGTAATCGCAGATCAGCATTGCTGCGGTGAATACGTTCCCGGGCCTTGTACACACCGCCCGTCACGTCACGAAAGTCGGTAACACCCGAAGCCGGTGGCCCAACCCCTTGTGGGAGGGAGCTGTCGAAGGTGGGACTGGCGATTGGGACGAAGTCGTAACAAGGTAGCCGTACCGGAAGGTGCGGCTGGATCACCTCCTTTCTAAGGAGCACTTCTTACCAGGCCTTCGGGTTTGGTCAAGGGGCCAGTACACCGGCGAATGTTCGGTGCTGGTTGCTCATGGGTGGAACGTTGACTATTCGGCAGGTTCACAGGTCGGTCATCAGTACTGTCGCTTCTTCGGGAGCGGCGTGGAACGTGGTTGGTCGGTGGGTCTGTCGGGCACGCTGTTGGGTGTCTGAGGGCACGGACCAGTTCTGGTTTGTTGTCTTCGGGATGCCGGCCCCAGTGAACTCGCCCTTTAGGGGTGGGGTGGTGGGTGGTTGGTCGTTGTTTGAGAACTGCACAGTGGACGCGAGCATCTGTGGCCAAGTTTTTAAGGGCGCACGGTGGATGCCTTGGCACCAGGAACCGATGAAGGACGTGGGAGGCCACGATAGTCCCCGGGGAGCCGTCAACCAGGCTTTGATCCGGGGGTTTCCGAATGGGGAAACCCGGCAGTCGTCATGGGCTGTCACCCGCTGCTGAACACATAGGCAGTGTGGAGGGAACGAGGGGAAGTGAAACATCTCAGTACCCTCAGGAAGAGAAAACAACCGTGATTCCGGGAGTAGTGGCGAGCGAAACCGGATGAGGCCAAACCGTATGTGTGTGATACCCGGCAGGGGTTGCGCATGCGGGGTTGTGGGATCTCTCTTTCACAGTCTGCCGGCTGTGAGACAAGTCAGAAACCGTTCAGGTAGGCGAAGGACATGCGAAAGGTCCGGCGTAGAGGGTAAGACCCCCGTAGCTGAAATCTGGACGGCTTGTTTGAGAGACACCCAAGTAGCACGGGGCCCGAGAAATCCCGTGTGAATCTGGCGGGACCACCCGTTAAGCCTAAATATTCCCTGGTGACCGATAGCGGATAGTACCGTGAGGGAATGGTGAAAAGTACCGCGGGAGCGGAGTGAAATAGTACCTGAAACCGTGTGCCTACAAGCCGTGGGAGCGTCGCATGCAGGGCTTGTCCTTGTATGTCGTGACTGCGTGCCTTTTGAAGAATGAGCCTGCGAGTTTGCGGTGTGTTGCGAGGTTAACCCGTGTGGGGAAGCCGTAGCGAAAGCGAGTCCGAATAGGGCGTTTCAGTAGCATGCTCAAGACCCGAAGCGGAGTGATCTAGCCATGGGCAGGTTGAAGCGGCTGTAAGAGGTCGTGGAGGACCGAACCCACCAGGGTTGAAAACCTGGGGGATGACCTGTGGTTAGGGGTGAAAGGCCAATCAAACTCCGTGATAGCTGGTTCTCCCCGAAATGCATTTAGGTGCAGCGTCGTGTGTTTCTTGCCGGAGGTAGAGCACTGGATAGGCGATGGGCCCTACCGGGTTACTGACCTTAGCCAAACTCCGAATGCCGGTAAGTGAGAGCGCGGCAGTGAGACTGTGGGGGATAAGCTCCATGGTCGAGAGGGAAACAGCCCAGAGCATCGACTAAGGCCCCTAAGCGTACGCTAAGTGGGAAAGGATGTGGAGTCGCAGAGACAACCAGGAGGTTGGCTTAGAAGCAGCCACCCTTGAAAGAGTGCGTAATAGCTCACTGGTCAAGTGATTCCGCGCCGACAATGTAGCGGGGCTCAAGCGTACCGCCGAAGTCGTGTCATTGCAGTACATACCCCCAACGGGGACTGTGATGGGTAGGGGAGCGTCGTGTGCCGGGTGAAGCCGCGCCGGAAGGCAGTGGTGGACGGTTCACGAGTGAGAATGCAGGCATGAGTAGCGATACACACGTGGGAAACGTGTGCGCCGATTGACTAAGGGTTCCTGGGTCAAGCTGATCTGCCCAGGGTAAGTCGGGACCTAAGGCGAGGCCGACAGGCGTAGTCGATGGACAACCGGTTGATATTCCGGTACCCGCTTTGAAGCGCCAAATATCGAATCAGGCGATGCTAAGTCCGTGAAGCCGCCCTTGATCTCTTCGGAGTGAGGGGGAGTGGTGGAGCCGACGGACCAGACTTGTAGTAGGTAAGTGATGGGGTGACGCAGGAAGGTAGTCCAGCCCGGGCGGTGGTTGTCCCGGGGTAAGGGTGTAGGCCGTGTGATAGGCAAATCCGTCACACATTGAGGCTGAGACCTGATGCCGAGCCGATTGTGGTGAAGTGGATGATCCTATGCTGTCGAGAAAAGCCTCTAGCGAGTTTCATGGCGGCCCGTACCCTAAACCGACTCAGGTGGTCAGGTAGAGAATACCGAGGCGTTCGGGTGAACTATGGTTAAGGAACTCGGCAAAATGCCCCCGTAACTTCGGGAGAAGGGGGGCCACGTCTGGTGATGAGTCTTGCACTCTGAGCTGGGTGTGGCCGCAGAGACCAGCGAGAAGCGACTGTTTACTAAAAACACAGGTCCGTGCGAAGCCGTAAGGCGATGTATACGGACTGACGCCTGCCCGGTGCTGGAACGTTAAGGGGACCGGTTAGCTCCATTTCGGTGGGGCGAAGCTGAGAACTTAAGCGCCAGTAAACGGCGGTGGTAACTATAACCATCCTAAGGTAGCGAAATTCCTTGTCGGGTAAGTTCCGACCTGCACGAATGGCGTAACGACTTCTCGACTGTCTCAACCATAGGCCCGGTGAAATTGCACTACGAGTAAAGATGCTCGTTTCGCGCAGCAGGACGGAAAGACCCCGGGACCTTTACTACAGTTTGATATTGGTGTTCGGTTCGGCTTGTGTAGGATAGGTGGGAGACTGTGAACCTTGGACGCCAGTTCAGGGGGAGTCGTTGTTGAAATACCACTCTGGTCGTGCTGGATGTCTAACCTCGGTCCGTGATCCGGATCAGGGACAGTGTCTGATGGGTAGTTTAACTGGGGCGGTTGCCTCCTAAAGAGTAACGGAGGCGCCCAAAGGTTCCCTCAGCCTGGTTGGTAATCAGGTGTTGAGTGTAAGTGCACAAGGGAGCTTGACTGTGAGACCGACGGGTCGAGCAGGGACGAAAGTCGGGACTAGTGATCCGGCGGTGGCTTGTGGAAGCGCCGTCGCTCAACGGATAAAAGGTACCCCGGGGATAACAGGCTGATCTTCCCCAAGAGTCCATATCGACGGGATGGTTTGGCACCTCGATGTCGGCTCGTCGCATCCTGGGGCTGGAGTCGGTCCCAAGGGTTGGGCTGTTCGCCCATTAAAGCGGTACGCGAGCTGGGTTTAGAACGTCGTGAGACAGTTCGGTCCCTATCCGCTGTGCGCGTAGGAATATTGAGAAGGGCTGTCCCTAGTACGAGAGGACCGGGACGGACGAACCTCTGGTGTGCCAGTTGTCCTGCCAAGGGCATGGCTGGTTGGCTACGTTCGGGAGGGATAACCGCTGAAAGCATCTAAGCGGGAAGCCTGCTTCGAGATGAGTATTCCCACCCCCTTTGAGGGGTTAAGGCTCCCAGTAGACGACTGGGTTGATAGGCCGGATCTGGAAGCACCGTGAGGTGTGGAGGTGACCGGTACTAATAGGCCGAGGGCTTGTCCTCAGTTGCTCGCGTCCACTGTGTT
>NZ_BMWG01000057.1 GCF_014651115.1 Streptomyces inusitatus
GCTGCTGATCGTCAACCACCTGGCGCTCGACACGGTGTCCCTGCGGATCCTGCTGCCGGACCTGGCCGAGACGTACGAGGCGCTGGCGGCCGGACGTGAGGCCGCGCTCGACTCCGTACCGACCTCCTTCCGGCACTGGGCGCGTGAACTCGCCGAGCAGGCCGGAAGCGAAGACCGGCTCACCGAAGTGGCCCAGTGGGTCGACTTCCTCCAAGGCCCCGACCCGCTTCTCACGACGGAGCCGGTCAACCCCGAACGCGACCTCCAGGCGACCCTGCGACAGGTGTCGGTGCGAGTGCCCATCGAGGTGACGTCCGAACTGCTCACCAGCGTTCCCACGGCGTTCCACGCGGGCATTGACGATGTGCTGTTGACCGGACTGACGGCGGCCGTCGCCGAGTGGCGGAACACTCAGCACACCCCCGCCGGCAGCGCGATCCTGGTGGACCTCGAAGGCCACGGCCGGGTTCCTCTCAGCGACGCCGACGATCTGTCGCGGACGGTCGGCTGGTTCACCAGCAGCCATCCCGTACGGCTCGATGTCGGATCGGTGGATCTGACGGAGATCAGGGAAGGCGGTCCGGCGGCCGGTCGGGTGCTGAAGCGGGTCAAGGAGCAGGTGCGGTCGGTCCCGGGCGACGGGCTGGGCTACGGCGTACTGCGCTATCTCAACCCCGACACGGCATCCGAACTCGCCGCGCTGCCCTCGGCCCAGATCGGCTTCAACTACCTCGGACGGTTCTCCGTCTCCGCCCCCGCGACACCCGCCAAGGGAGCCCCGGCCGGCTGGACCCCGCCCCGCGACGGCGGTGGTGATGTGAGCCTGGGCGGGGATTACCAGGTCATGCACGCGCTGGAGGTCATGGGCGTCGTACGGGATCTGCCCGAGGGGCCTGAGCTGACGCTGACCCTGCTCTGGCCGGAGCGGCTGTGGGACGAGGAGGCCGTCACTCGGCTGCTCGACGGATGGGCGGCGATGCTGACCGGGCTCGTCACCCACACGGCCGATTCGGAGAGCGGCGGTCACACTCCGTCCGACTTCTCGCTCGTGGCGCTCGACCAGACAAGGATCGAAGAGCTGGAGGCGGAGGTTCCGGGGCTGGTCGAAGTCCTGCCGGTCTCTCCGCTCCAGGAAGGGCTGCTGTTCCACGCGCTCTTCGACGAGCAGGGCACGGACGTCTATGTCGAACAGCTCGACATGGGGCTCGAAGGCCCGCTGGACCCGGTGGCGCTGCGGACGTCCTGGCAGGCGCTGCTGGACCGGCACGCCAGCCTGCGGGCCGGGTTCCATCAGCTCCCGGGAGTGGATCAGCCGGTCCAGGTCGTCAGCCGCCATGTGGTCATGCCCTGGCGCGAGGAGGACCTCTCCGGCCTCTCGGACGACGAGAAGGCGGCCGAGGCGGAGCGGCTCGGCCTTGAGGAACGCGCCCGCCGCTTCGATCTCACAGCACCCCCGCTGGTCAGGGTCGCCCTGGTCAAGCTGGGTGGCGAGCGGTTCCGCATGATGATCACGCTGCACCACATCGCGCTGGACGGCTGGTCGCTGCCGATCCTGATGCAGGAGCTGTGGACGGCGTACGAGGCCGGCGGCAGCACGAGCGGCCTTCCCGCGGTCACTCCGTTCCGCGACTATCTGGAGTGGCTGTCCCGTCAGGACAGGGAAGCCGCCCAGGAGGCATGGCGGGAGGCGCTCGCGGACGTCGAGGAGCCGAGCCTCATCGCTCCCGTCGACCGGGACGCCGAGCTGGTGCACGGCGAAGTCGTCATCGGCGAGGCGGAGCCCGCTCTGGACGAGGCCCTGCGCGAGCTGGTCCGCATCCAGGGGGTGACCCTGAATACGGTGGTGCAGGCGGCATGGGCGCTGCTGATCGGCAAGCTCACCGGCCGCCGTGATGTGGTGTTCG
This sequence comes from Streptomyces inusitatus, assembly GCF_014651115.1. Classification (GTDB taxonomy): domain Bacteria; phylum Actinomycetota; class Actinomycetes; order Streptomycetales; family Streptomycetaceae; genus Streptomyces; species Streptomyces amakusaensis. Next base: position 1,905 of record NZ_BMWG01000057.1, read on the forward strand.
GCGCGAGCGTCGCGGGGCGGCCCGCCGAACTGCCCGGCATGGAGTCGATGCTGGGTCTGTTCATCAACACCGTGCCGGTGCGCGTACGGTTCGACCCCGCGCAGACGGTGGCGGGAATGCTGGTGCAGCTTCAGGCCGAGCAGTCCGCGCTGATGGACTTCCAGTATCTGAGCCTGAGCGACATCCAGCGCCTGGCGGGCGCGGGAGCCACCTTCGACACGATCATGGCTTTCGAGAACTTCCCGTCGGGCGGCAACCAGGAAGCGCCGCCGGACACGGGCACGGACTCGGAAACGGATTCGCCGATGCCCGGCCCGGGCGGACTCCGGGTGTTCGACTCCGGGATCCGGGAGTCGATCAACTTCCCGCTCGGACTCGTGGCGGGGCCGATCGGCGGTCTGGCCATGCGCCTCACCTACCGTCCCGACCTGTTCACCGCCGACGAGGCACAGAGCATCCTTGACCGGCTGCTGCGGCTGCTGGAACAGATGGCGACGGCCCCGGACGCCCTGCTCAGCCAGATCGAGGTACTGGACGGAGCCGAGCGGTCGCGGCTGGTGTCGGAGTGGAACGACACCGCGCGGCCGATCGAAGCGGCCCTGGTGCCGGACCTGTTCGCGGCGCGTGTCGCGAACGCGCCCGAGACCCTGGCGGTCCGGTCCGGCGGGGACGCTCTCTCGTACGAGGAGCTGGACGCACGCGCCAATCAGCTGGCGCACGTCCTGACCGACGCGGGTGTGGGTCGGGAGCGGGTGGTGGGTCTGTGCCTGCCGCGCGGGGTGGACATGGTGGTGGCGCTGCTGGCGGTGTGGAAGGCGGGCGGGGCGTATGTGCCGCTCGACCCGGAGCACCCGGCGGAGCGTCTCGCGTACATGGTCGCGGACAGCGGCGCGGTGGTCGTACTGAGCACCGGGGACACGCTGGCGGGTGTGCCGGTTGAGGACACCCCGGTGATGCTGCTCGACCGGATCGGCGATCGGATCGCGGCACAGCCCTCGGCCGCGCCGGTCACCACGGTGACTCCCGAGCAGCTGGCGTACGTGATCTACACCTCGGGTTCGACGGGTCGTCCGAAGGGGGTGGAGGTCGCGCACGGCGGGGTGGCGAACCTCGCGCAGGTGATGCGTCCGGTGCTCGGTGTGGACGAGGGGGTGGTGGCGCTTCAGTTCGCGTCGTTCAGCTTTGACGCGGCTGTGCTGGACGTCGTAGTCACGCTCGCTGCTGGCGGAACGCTGGCCATCGCATCGAGTGAGGAGCGCCGTGAGCCGGAGGCGTTGGCGGAGATGATCCGTACCTCGGGTGTCGAGGTGGCGAGCGTCGTCCCGTCTCTGCTGGGTGTCCTGGACCCGGCGGCGGTGCCCGGGGTGCGGAACTGGGTCCTCGGTGCTGAGCGGCTCAATGCCGATCTGGCGAGTCGGTGGCTCGCTGGTTCGCGGGTGTGGAACACCTATGGTCCGACCGAGGCGACCGTCATCACCACCGCCGTTCCGCTGGACGCCGGGATGACCCCCGACGATCAGCCTCCGGCCATCGGAAGCCCGATCGGCAACGCCCGGGTGTTCGTCCTGGACGACTTCCTCCAGCCCGTTCCGGTCGGTGTGACGGGTGAGCTGTACGTCGCCGGTGACGGCCTGGCCCGTGGTTATGCGGGCCGTGCGGATCTGACGGCTGAGCGTTTTGTGGCGAGTCCGTTCGGCGGGCGGATGTACCGCTCGGGTGACCTGGCCCGTTGGAGTGCGGACGGTCAGCTCTGGTTCGCCGGTCGTGCGGACGAGCAGGTGAAGATCCGCGGCTTCCGTGTCGAGCCGGGCGAGGTCGAGTCGGTCCTCGCCGCGCACGAGAGTGTGGCTCAGGCCGCGGTGATCGTCCGCGAGGACCGGCCGGGTGACAAGCGTCTGGTCGCCTACGCCGTACCCACGACCGCCGACAGCATCGACAGCATCGACATCGAGGCGCTCAAGCGGTTCGCGGGAGAGCAGCTGCCGGAGTACATGGTTCCGGCGGCGGTCGTCGTCCTGGAGGCCCTGCCGCTGACGGTGAACGGCAAGCTGAACCGTACCGCTCTGCCCGCGCCCGAGTTCGACGGTGCGGCAGGCGGCCGGGGGCCCGCCACGCTCATGGAGGAGGTCCTGTGCGGGCTGTTCGCCGAGGTGCTGGGCCTGGACCGGGTCGGCGCGGAGGTGTCGTTCTTCGAACTGGGCGGTGACTCGCTGCTGGCGATGCGGCTGATCGCCAGGGTCCGTGCCGTACTCGACACCGAGGTCAGCATCCGGGATCTGTTCACCGCCGCCACCGTGGCGGGGCTGGCCGGTCTGATCGACGGCACGGACGGCGAGACCCGTGTCGCGCTGGCGCGCCGGGAGCGGCCGGATGTGCTGCCGCTGTCCTACGCGCAGCAGCGGATGTGGTTCCTCAACCGGCTGGAGGGCGCCGGCGAGGGCGCGGGCTACAACATGCCGCTGACCCTGCGTCTCTCGGGCGAGCTGGACGTGGTCGCGCTGGAGGCGGCTCTCGGCGATGTGGCCGACCGGCACGAGAGCCTGCGGACCGTCTTCCCCGAGACCGACGGGACCCCGCGCCAGCACATCCTGGAAGGCGCGGCCGGACGCCCGCCGCTCATCGCGGTCGAGACCCACGAGAGCGAACTCGAATCCGTGCTCGCCGCACACGCCGGCCGGGGCTTCGACCTCAGCGTCGATCTGCCCTGGCGGGCAAGGCTGCTGATGACCGGCCCCACGGAGCATGTGCTGCTGATCGTGATCCATCACGTCGCGTCGGACGGCTGGTCCACCGGAGTGCTGACGCGCGACCTCGGCACCGCCTACGCGGCCCGCAGCGCGGGCCGGGCCCCCGGCTGGCAGCCGCTGCCCGTCCAGTACGCCGACTACGCGCTCTGGCAGCGCGAAGTCCTCGGCGACCTGGGCGATGAGAACAGCCTGATCGGCAGGCAGCTCGACTACTGGCGAGGCGCGTTGGCAGGCATCCCCGACGAGCTGGTGTTGCCGGTGGATCGTCGGCGGCCGGGGGTGTCGTCGTTCCGTGGTGGTACGGCT
>NZ_BMWG01000058.1 GCF_014651115.1 Streptomyces inusitatus
ACCACACCCTTCGGCCGCCCCGTAGACCCCGACGTATAAATCACATACGCCGGATGCGAAGGATCGATCACCACTCCGAGATCGGCGGAGGAATAGGCGGAGAGGTCGAGGCCGATGAGTGTGGACTCGTCCACGGTGAGGACCGGACGGGCGTCTTCCGTCATGTCGTCAACACGGTCCTGCGGATACGAGGGGTCCATCGGCACATAGGCCGCGCCTGACTTCACCACCGCCAGCAGCGCCACCACCAGATCGAGCGACCTCGGCAGGGACACCGCCACAAACCGTTCCACTCCGGCGCCCCGCTCCACCAGCCACCGCGCCAGCCGGTTCGCCCGGGCGTTCAGCTCCGCGTACGAGAGGCGCGTCCCTTCGAACACCACGGCCACCGCGTCCGGGCTGCGGGTGACCTGCGCCTCGAACAGCCGCGTCAGTGTCGCCGGTGCGGCCTCGGGGCCGGTGTCGTTCCAGGACCCAAGGACCCGCTCGCGTTCGGCCGCGCTGAGGATCTCCAGTGCGCCGAGGCGCTGTTCCGGGTCGGCGGTCGCGGCATCGAGGAGGCGTACCAAGCGGGCCGCCATGTTCTCGGCGGTGCGGTGGTCGTACAGATCGGCGCTGTATTCGAGGGTGCCGACGAGCCCTTCGGGCTCACCGGCCGGGCCGCGTACCTCGTTGAGGCCGAAGGAGAGGTCGAACTTGGCCGTGCCGACCTCCGCCATGCCCGGGCTCACCTCAAGGCCGGGCAGGACGAGCCGGGGCTCGGCGTTGTTGTGCAGGGTCAGCATGGTCTGGAAGAGCGGGTGCCGGGCCACCGATCTGGCCGGGTTCACCACCTCCACCAAACGATCGAAGGGCACGTCCTGGTGGGCGTAGGCGGCCAGCGCGGTCTCCCGCACCCGTGCCACCAGCTCGCAGAATCGCGGGTCGCCGGAGGTGTCCAGGCGGAGCACGAGAGTGTTGAGGAAGAATCCGACGAGGTCGTCGAGCGCGTCGTCGGTGCGCCCGGCGATCGCGCTGCCGAGCGGGATGTCGGTGCCCGCGCCCAGCCGGGTGAACAGTGCGGCGAGGCCGGCTTGGAGCACCATGAACAGGCTGGCGCCGGACTCGCGGGCCAGCGCGTCGAGGCGGGCGTGGAGTTCGGCGTCGACGGAGACCGGCACGGTTCCGCCGGTGTGGCCGGCCACTGCCGGGCGGGGCCGGTCGGTGGGCAGGTCCAGTTCCCCGGGCAGCCCGTCGAGCGCGTTCGTCCAGTGGGCGATCTGTCCGGCGATCACACTGTCCGGGTCGTCCTCACGGCCCAGCAGCTCCTGCTGCCACAGTGTGTAGTCGGCGTACTGAACAGGCAGCGGGGTCCACTGCGGGGCTCGGCCCGCCCGGCGCGCCGCGTAGGCGTCGGAGAGATCCCGGGCCAGCGGGCCGTTCGACCAGCCGTCCCCCGCTATGTGGTGGATGACCACCACCAGGACGTGCGTCTGAGGGCCGAGCGCGAACAGTTCCGCCTTCAGGGGCGGCTCGGCGGTCAGCTCGAACCGATGGGCCGCGGCGGCGGCCACGGCCTCGGCGAGCAGAGCCTCCCCGGGCTCCCCGGGCTCCCCGGCCTGCCCCGCCTCCTGCCCGTCGGCGGTGATCTCGTGTACCGCAAGCGCCACGGAGGCGGACCCGGGGTCCAGAACGACCTGCCGGGGCACCCCGTCCACCTCCGAGAACACCGTACGGAGGGTCTCGTGCCGGGCCACGACATCGGCGAGCGCCTCGGCGAGCGCGGCACGGTCGAGCACTCCTTCCAGCCGTACGACGAAGGGAAGGTTGTAGTTCGGGCTCGCCCCTTCCAGTTTGTGCAGAAACCACAGCCGGCGCTGGGCGAAGGACAGCGGGATCGCTTCCGGGCGCGGTACGGAGCGGCGGACGGGAGGCCGGCTCCGGCCATGGGCGCTGTCCAGCCGGGTGGCGAGAGCGGCCACCGTCGAGGCCTCGAACACGGCGCGGATGGGGAGTTCCGCCCCCAGTACGGTGCGGATACGGCTGATCAGCCGGGTGGCGAGCAGCGAATGACCCCCCAGGGCGAAGAATCCGTCGTCGATCCCCACCCGGGGCACACCCAGCACCTCGGCGAACAGCCCGCACAAGACCTCTTCCACCGCCGAACGCGGGCCCCGCCCCGAGGCCGGAACCGCGATGTCCGGCACCGGCAGGGCCGCCCGGTCGAGCTTGCCGTTCCTGGTCAACGGCAGTTCACCAAGGAGCGTGAACACAGCCGGAACCATGTACTCAGGCAACCGGCCCGCCGCGAACTCCCGCAACTCCCCGACCTCGGGCACGACGCCCGCGATCGGGACCGCATAGGCCACAATCCGCTGATCCCCCGGACGGTCCTCCCGCACCACCGCCACCACCCGCGCCACTGAAGGATGACCGGACAACACCGCCTCAATCTCACCCAGCTCGACCCGGAAACCCCGCACCTTCACCTGATCGTCCACACGCCCCGCGAACTCCAGCACCCCGTCCACCGACCACCGCGCCAGATCCCCACTGCGATACATCCGCGAACCGAGACGGTCGAACGGATCCGCGACAAACCGCTCCGCCGTCAGACCGGGACGACGCCAATACCCCCGGGCCAACTGCCTTCCGGCGATGTACAGCTCCCCCACCACACCCGGCGGCACCGGCCGCAACCCACCATCCAGCACATACACCCGCGTATTGGCCATCGGGCGGCCTATGGGGACCGTCGTACCGCCCGGCTCCTCGCCCGGGGCGAGAGGGAAGTCGAGGCATCCGACGGTGGCCTCCGTCGGGCCGTAGTGGTTGACCACGGCCACGTCGGGGTGCTGTTCGCGCCATGATTCCAGCGGTCCGGTACGCAGTGCCTCACCGCCGAGCATCAGTTGCTTCACCGGGGCGAACCCGGCCGGCAGCGTGGCGAGCAGCGCCAGATGGCTCGGGGTGGCCTTCATGAACGTCGCCGGGGTGCGGGCCAGCAGCGCCGTCGTCCAGGGGGTCTCGTCGAGTTCGGCCACCACGGCGCACCCCCCGGAGGTCAGCGCTCCGTACAGTCCGGTGACGGACAGGTCGAAGGCGAGCGATGTGGGGACCAGGACCGTGCCGTCCAGGCCGGTGTAGGTGCGCTTGGCGCGGGCCACATAGTCGGCCAGGCCTCGGTGGGCGACCACCACACCCTTCGGTTCGCCGGTCGAGCCCGAGGTGTAGATCACATACGCGGGGTGGTCGGGCAGCAGCGCGGCGACCCGGTCCGTGTCGGTGGGGCGGGTCACGGGCTGCCGCTCCAGCGCCCGCGCGATGTCCGGATGCCCGAGTGACAGTCGTACGGTGTCCGGGCTCTCCGGTAATCCCGCCGCCGCCTCGGCGGTTGTCACCAGCAGCGCGGGGGCGGCGTCGGCGAGCAGGGCGGAGATCCGCGCGCCGGGGTGGGCGAGGTCGATCGGCAGATAGGCGGCCCCCGCCTTGAGTATCGCGAGCAGGGTCACCACCAGTTCGGCGGAGTTGGGCAGTGCGACGGCGACCACCCGCTCCGGTCCGATCCCCCGGGAGATCAGCAGATGAGCCAGGCGGTTGGCCCGGGCCTCGGTCTGCGCATAGGAGAGTTCGGCGTCCGGCGCGGCCGCCGCGCGGGCCCCCGGGGTGGCCGCGGCCTGCCGCTCGAACAGTTCCGGCAGCAGTACGGGGGGCGTCGCCGCGCGGGCGCCGCCGCCGTTCCACTCCACCAGGACGCGGTGGCGCTCGGCCTCGTCCAGTATCTCCAGCGCGCCGATCCGCCGGCCGGGGTCGGCCGTCGCCTGCTCCAGGAGCCGCACCAGCCGGACGGTCAGGGTGCGGACGGTGGCCCGGTCGAACAGATCCGTGCTGTATCCGGCGTACCCCTCGATTCCGTCCGGGGCGCCGAGGGCGGTGGAGGACTCGGTCAGATGGAGCGCCAGGTCGAACTTCGAAGTACCCGGATCCACTTGTTCGGCGACGACGCTCAGGCCGGGCAGTTCGACGCGCGCGTCGAGCCCGTTCGTGAAGGTCAGCATCGTCTGGAACAGCGGGTGCCTGCTCAGCGATCTGTCGGGGTTGAGGATCTCGACGAGGTGCTCGAAGGGCACGTCCTGGTTCGCGTGGGCGGCCAGGTCCGTTTCTCGTACGCGGGCGAGCAGTTCGCCGAAGGCCGGGTCGCCGGAGGTGTCGGTCCGCAGGACGAGGGTGTTGACGAAGAAGCCGACGAGATCATCGAGCGCGTCGTCGGTACGCCCCGCGACGGGGGATCCGATGGGGATGTCGGTGCCCGCGCCCAGCCGGGTGAGCAGCGCGGCGAAGCCGGCCTGGAGAACCATGAACAGCGTCGCCCCATGATCCTCGGCCAGTGCCGAGAGCCGCTGGTGCAGATCGGTTTCGATGCGCACCGGCACCATGCCGCCGCGATGGTTCGCCACGGCGGGTCGCGGGCGGTCGGTGGGAAGCGCCGACTCCGTCGGGAGGTCGGCCAGCGTACGCGTCCAGTACGCCAACTGACGGGAGATCAGACTGTCCGGGTCGTCCTCCCGGCCCAGCAACTCCCGCTGCCAGAGTGTGTAGTCGGCGTACTGAACGGGCAGCGGGGTCCACTCGGGTGCGGTGCCGCGACGGCGGGCGGCGTACGCCGTGGACAGGTCTCGGGCCAGCGGGACCATGGACCAGGCGTCACCGGCGATGTGGTGCACGACGACCAGCAGGGCGTGGGTGTCCGGGCCGAGGGTGAACAGCTCGGCCTTGAGCGGCGGCTCGGTGGTCAGATCGAAACCCGTGGCGGCACCGGCGACGAGTCCTTCGTCCAGTCCGGCGGGGTCGATCCGGTGGACGGGAAGCCGGACCAGCGCCTGGTCCGGGTCGAGGACGACTTGACGGGGTGTTCCGTCGGTGTCCGGGAAGACCGTACGAAGGGTCTCGTGCC
>NZ_BMWG01000059.1 GCF_014651115.1 Streptomyces inusitatus
GCCGACGAACGTGGTCTTGCCCACGCCGAAGCCGCCCGCCACCACGATCTTCGCGCTGGTGGTTGAGCGGGCTGCACCGCCGCTAGAGCTTGCGAAGTCCACTGAGCACCCTTTCGAGCAGTGTCACATCTGGCTGGCCGCCGGCGGCCTCGTCGCCGCCGGGCTGGTGGATGGCGACAAGTCCGGCCTCCGCCAGGTCGGCGACGAGGATCCGGGCGACGCCGAGGGGGATATGCAGGAGTGCCGAGATTTCCGCCACGGACTTGATCTCGAAACACAGCCGGCAGATCCGCTGATGCTCGGGCAGCTGCCCTTGCAGATTCATCGGATCGGCCGTGGTACTGACCAGCGCCTCGATGGCGAGCTGGTAGCGCGGCCGGGTCCGGCCGCCGGTCATGGCGTACGGACGTACCAGCGGGTTGTGCGCGTTCTGGTGGTGCGGCGGCTCGTGGGACGCCGCCCGCCGCTGCTGGTCGTACTGCCGCTGATCGTACTGCCGTTGGTCGTACGAGGGCGCGTACGGCTGCTGGTAGGGCTGGGCGCCGTGTCTGCCCGGGGTCGAGGGAGAGTTGTAGCGATTGCGGGAGTGCTCATGAGGCGACGGGTGACCACCGCCGTCATAGGGGCGTCCGCCTGGGGGTGTTGCCACAGTTTCCTCCTCCGACCGCGAGTCGCCGGTTCCCGTTCCTGTGGAGCCGCGCCACCGCACCCTATGGTGCGGTGGCGTGAAACGCACTGTCTGCCAGTTAGTTGAGAAGGCTGCCCTGAAGTTCCGCGCGGAGGTCCGGAGTCAGTACATTTCCGGCCCGGTCCACCAGCAGTGCCATCTCGTACCCGACCAGGCCGATGTCGGCCTCCGGGTGGGCGAGAACGGCCAGTGAGGAACCGTCGGAGATGGACATGATGAACAGGAAGCCCCTCTCCATCTCCACGACCGTCTGGTTGACGGCCCCGCCTTCGAAGATCCTGGAGGCTCCGGCGGTCAGCGAGGTCAGACCGGAGGCCACGGCCGCCAGCTGATCGGCGCGGTCGCGCGGGAATCCTTCGGACATGGCCAGCAGGAGTCCGTCGGCGGAGACCACCACCGTGTGGGACACCCCTGGGGTGTTGTCCACGAAGTTGGTGATCAACCAGTTCAGATTCTGCGCCGCCTGGCTCATCGGGCTCACACTAACGCTCCTGGTTGTAGGTACTGCCCGGACCACCGTTGTGATCGTAAGTGGCCGGTCCGTTCGTGTCCGTTCCCGCGCTGCGTCCCCGCTGGACACCGCGGCGCAGGTTGCTCAACCTGCCCCGCACGTCCTCCGGGGCGCGGGAGACCTGGGGGCCCCGCTGGGCGGTCTGCTCCGCGGCGCCCTCGATGAGGTTGGCCTTGGGCACCCGGCGCGGCAGCCCGGACGAGGTCACCCCGCCCGCCTTCGGCTCCCGCAGCTTCTCCGCCCGCTGCCAGCGCTCGTCGTTGGCCGACTGCCAGTCCTTGGAGCCGGCGGATTCGCTCTCGCCGCCGACCGCCTCGGACCGACCGGCCGAGGGCACCCCCGGATCCTGCTCCACGGGCTGCTGCCACTGCTGCTGAGGCTGCTGCGCGGGCTGCGGCTTCTGCTGCGAACCGCGCCGAGGCAGACCCGCCTCGGTCAGCTGGTGGCTGCCCGAGGAGTGACCCGGACGGTCGAAGCCTACGCTCTCGGAGCCGCCCGTGGGGGTGCCGGAAGCGGCGGAATCAAGCTCTGCTTCTGGCTGGAAATTCGGCTCAAACGTGGTGGGGTACGAGGTCTGATCCGTCCAGTCGCCCTGGTGGGGCTGGGTGGCGAACGGGTCCTCGTACTGCGGCCGGCCGAGCTGTGGAGCCTGCTGGCCCATCTCGGGGTAGGAGGCGTCCGCGCCGGGCCGCTGATAGCCGTCGAAGGGCTGCTGAGGCTGCCCCTGGGCGGGGAAGCCCTGCTCCTGGTACCCCTGCTCGCCGAATCCCGAGGGGTAGCCGCGCTGCTCGGGGACGTACCCCTGACGCTCGTACGGCTGCTCCCCGGGCTGTGGCGAGGGCTGCGCTCCGGGGTGCGGCGAGGGCTGCGGTGAGGACTGCGCCCCGGGCTGCGGCACGGGGCGCGCGGCCTCCGGCGGCTGCGCCTGAAGTGCCGCACGCCGCTCTCCGCGCTTCAGTGAGCGGTTGACAGGGGCGGGCCGGGGTGCGGCCGACGGGTCCTCGTAGCGGGAGTCGTCGAAGCCCAGCTCCGCCGCGGTGAGCATCGGAGCCTCGGTGAAGGACGGCTGCTCCGGGATGATCTGCGAGACGGTGAAGTCGTCCTGGGGGAGCGGCTCGCCGCCGCCGCCGTGGGTGATCGCGTCCGGCAGCATCACCAGCGAAGTGGTGCCCGCCTGCTCCCCGGAGGGCCGCAGCTGTACGCGGATGCCGTGCCGGTCCGAGAGCCGGCCGACCACGAAGAGGCCCATCCGCTGCGAGACGGCGGCGTCCACCGTCGGCGGGTTGGCCAGCTTGTGGTTGATGTCGGCGAAGTCCTCGGCGGTCAGCCCGATGCCCTTGTCATGGATCTCGATCATGACCCGGCCGTCCGGCAGCCTGGTGGCCGTCACCCGGACCTTGGTCTGCGGCGAGGAGAAGGTGGTGGCGTTCTCCAGCAGCTCGGCGAGGAGATGCACGAGGTCGGTCACGGCCTGGCCGTGGATCTCCGACTCCGGCACCCCGGTCAGCTCGATGCGCTCGTACGACTCCACCTCGGAGGTGGCGGCGCGGAGCACGTCGACCAGCGGCACGGGCTGGTTCCAGCGCCGCCCGGGCTCCTCGCCCGCGAGGACGAGGAGGTTCTCGCCGTTGCGGCGCATCCGGGTCGCGAGATGGTCGAGCCGGAAGAGGGAGGCAAGCTGGTCCGGGTCGGCCTCGTTGTTCTCCAGGTCGGAGATCAGGGTCAGCTGGCCCTCGATCAGCGACTGGTTGCGCCGCGAGAGGTTGGTGAAGATCGCGTTGACATTGCCCCGGAGCATGGCCTGCTCGGAGGCGAGCCGCACGGCCTCGCGGTGGACCTGGTCGAAGGCGCGGGCGACCTCGCCGATCTCGTCCTGGGTGTCGATCGGGATCGGCCGCACCCGGGTGTCCACCCGGCCGGGCTCGGCGCGCGAGAGCTGGTCGACCAGCATCGGCAGCCGCTGCTCGGCGATGGCGAAGGCGGCGGTGCGCAGCTCCTGCATGGAGCGGCTCATCTGCCGGGCCACGGCGCCGGCCAGCACGAAGGCGGCGAGCAGGGAGAGAAGGGTGATCAGACCGTTGACGATCGCGTCCTGCTTGGCGTCGTCCGCGATGGAGACGGCCTCGGCGACAGCCCGGTCGACCAGATCGCCTTCGACCTCGCTGTAGGCGTCGAATCTGGCGGTGGCGACGGTCATCCACGTCTCGGGGGTGATGTCCTGCTTCGCCAGCTCCGAGGGAGTGCCGCCCGCGCCGATCCGGCGGGCCATGCCGGTGAAGGCGGAGTCGGCCTCCTTGGGCGGGGTGGCCCCGGCCGTCACGAGCTTCTTGTCGGCGTCCGCCGCCCGCTTCACGGTGACCGAACGGAGCTTGTCGGTGTCGCTCTGGGTGCCGCCGGAGGCGAACTCGGCCGTGGCGATCTGCTCAAGGTAGTTGTACGAATTGAAGGCGATGGTCTGCTTGGCGAAGACATCCTTCTTCGTGCTCGGCCGTACCAGAAGGTGCGTACCAATGGAGCGCTGAAGGGATTCGGCTGCCTTGGCGAGTTGAATGGCGTAGACCATGCGCCCGAAACTGGTGACATTTCCGGTGCCGAGGCCCAGCTCGTTGGAGAACTCCATCAGCGTGTGCTGGACCTGGACATAGCCCTCTTCGGTGGCGACCGGGTCCAGGCTGGTGGTGTAGGCGGCCTCGCGGAGCTTCTTCAGCCCCGGCTCCTCCTCGCGGAACAGCCGCAGCCGGCGCTCCAGGCCCTGCCCCGGGGGGAGGGCCTCGACCGCCTCGTCGAAGCTCTTCTTGGCCTCGTCCGTGGCGGCGTACGCCTTCCGCACCTCGGCGGACCGGCGATCCGCCGGGGTGGTGGCGGTGAGCAGCGGCTGTGCGGTGAGATCGCGTTCATTGAGCAGGGCTTCGCCGTACTCCGAGGCCGCGCGCACGATCAGCGCGGTCTTCTCCGCGTCCTGGGCCCCGCCCCAGGTGTCGATCGAGCCCTTGACCTGGAAACCGCCCATGACCAGGCCGACCGCGACCGGGATGAGCAGGATCGCGTTGAGCCTGGCCGGCACCCGCCAGTTGCGCGGGGAGAGCCTGCTGCTGGAGCCGCCGGGGGCCGGTGGCGGTGGCGGCGGCTCTTCCGCGGGCGGTGCCGCTGCGCGCGGCGGCGGGGTGAAGTTGCCCCGTGCCTGCTGCTCCGCGGAGCCGTTCGTGCTTCGCCTCACTCGACCAACAACCTCTCGGCGTCGGCACCTACGCTGTGCCGTGTTTCGTTCGGAGCCGTACTACTCAGAAGTCCGTCGAATTTCAGCATGTGGAGTGGGTCCGTTCCAAACAGTTGGAATCAGCCATTCCTGAGGATCCTACCCACAGATAAAACGGGCATAAAGAGCGAGCCCTTTCAAAATGCGAGAGAAATGTGAGCGCAGCGATACCGGGCGTATGCATCGGGTGTCCGAGCCACGGTAATTGTCTGTCGAAACGTTATGAACACGGAGGCGGACCGTGTCAAAGGACACAGCCCGCCCCCGCATAACTACGACAAGTGCCGTACGTCTCTGTCTACTTAAGCCGTGCCATCAGAGCGTGCTCGACCAGGGTGATCAGGGCGCTCTTCGCGTCACCCCGATGCCGGGCGTCGGTGGTGATGATGGGGGTGTCCGGGCCGATCTGGAGGGCCTCGCGGACTTCCTCG
>NZ_BMWG01000060.1 GCF_014651115.1 Streptomyces inusitatus
GAACACCAGACGCGAATCAGCGAACCGCTCGTCCGCCAACCACCGCTGCACCAGGGCCAGCACGCGGCCCGTCGCCGTGTGCACCGCACCCGGAACCTCACCCACGGCCGAATTCGACAGCGGACACGGCACCACCAGCGTCGTCGGGAAGGCGTCGCTCCCGGCGGGCGGCGCGTCGAGCGCCGCCGGATCGGTGTATCCCTGCGGACCGGCGGCGAGGACGGCCCAGTCCTCGGCCGAGGCGACGGCTCCGCCTGTGGGCAGGGTCGACCAGTCGACCTGGAACAGCGCGTCGCCGTGGCCGGTGGCCGGCCCGGCGAGCTGCTCGGGAGAGAAGGCGCGCAGGGCCAGGCCGCGTACGGAGGCGACAGGCGCGCCCTCGGCGTCGGCGATCTCCAGTGCCACGGTGTCCTGTCCGGCCCGGGAGAGCCGTACGCGCAGAGTGTCCGCGCCGACCGCGTGGACGGCGACGCCGCTCCAGGCGAACGGCAGCCGTCCCTGGCCGGTGTCCTCCACGAGCGAGCCGAGGCCGATGGCGTGCAGGGCCGCGTCGAGCAGGGCCGGGTGGACGGTGAAGTGCGCCGCGCCGGGCTCGGTGTCGTCGGGGAGGCTGACCTCGGCGAAGACGTCCTCGCCCTGCCGCCAGGCGGCGCGCAGCCCCTGGAAGACCGGGCCGTAGCCGAATCCGGAGTCCGCGAGTCCCTCGTACAGCCCGTCCAGCGGTACGGGGTCGGCCCCGGCGGGCGGCCAGGCTGTCAGGTCGAAGGCCGGGGTCTCGGCCCCGTCGGTGAGGACGGCGGTCGCGTGGCGCACCCACGGCTCGTCGTCCGGCGCGTGGTCGGCGCGGGAGTGGAAGGCGACGGACCGGCGGCCCGACTCGTCGGGTGCCAGTACCGTGATCTGCAACTCGATCCCGGTGTCGGCGGGCAGCACCAGCGGTGCCGCGAGGGTGAGTTCCTCGACCAGGTCGCAACCGACCTGGTCGCCCGCGCGCAGTGCCAGTTCGACGAAGGCGGTTCCGGGCAGCAGGACCGCACCCGCGACCGCGTGGTCGGCGAGCCAGGGGTGAGTGTCGAGCGAGAGCCTGCCGGTGAGAAGCAGACCGTCCGCGTCCGCCAGGGCGATGGAAGCGCCCAGCAGCGGGTGGTCGGCGGACCGGAGACCCGCCGTGGTGACGTCTCCCCCGAGGTGACCGGCGTCGAGCCAGTAGTGCTCGCGCTGGAAGGCGTACGTCGGCAGCTCGACGCGCTGTGCGCCGGTGCCTGAGTAGTACGCCTGCCAGTCGACGGCCACCCCCCGGACCTGCGCCCGTGCGAGAGCGGTGGTCACGGTCTCGGCCTCGGACCGGCCGGGGCGCAGCAGGGGTGCGAAGGCTGCCGTGTCACCGCTCACACAGGTCTGGGCGAGGGCGGAGAGCACCCCTGCCGGGCCGAGTTCGAGGTAGGTGGTGACTCCGGCGGCTTCGAGGGCGCGGACGCCGTCGAGGAAGCGGACGGCCTCGCGGACATGGCGTACCCAGAACTCGGGAGTCGACATGTCGTCGCCGACCAGTGCGCCGGTGAGGTTCGAGACGACCGGAATCTTCGGGTTGTCATACGAAAGCCCCGCGATCGCTGTACGGAATGCCTCCAGCATCCCGTCCATGTGCGGCGAGTGGAACGCATGGCTCACCGTAAGACGCTTCGACTTACGGTCCGGCAGTTGCTCGACCACAGCGAGAGCGGCGCTCTCGTCACCCGCGATCACGACCGACTGCGGGCCGTTGATCGCGGCGATGCTGACGCGGTCGGTCAGCAGCGGAAGGACCTCGTCCTCCGACGCCTGGACCGCGATCATCACGCCACCCGAAGGCAGCGCCTGCATCAGACGCCCACGAGCCGCCACCAGCGTGCACGCATCCTCCAAAGAGAACACACCCGCCACATGCGCGGCAGCGATCTCACCGATCGAATGACCCGACAGGAAGTCCGGCCGTACGCCCCACGACTCCAGAAGCCGGAACAGCGCCACCTCAATCGCGAACAACGCCGGCTGCGTCACCGCCGTCTCATCGAGAGCACCGCTCTCAACACCGAACAGTGCTTCCTTCAACGGCACATCAAGATGCGCGCACACCGCGTCCAACGCGTCCGCGAACACCGGATACGCGCCGTACAGCTCACGCCCCATCCCCAGCCGCTGACTCCCCTGCCCCGTAAACAGGAACGCCAGCTTCCCTCGGGTGCCGGGCTCGCCCCTGACGATTCGCGCGGTCGTCTCGCCCGCCGCAAGCGCGGCGAGGTCCTTCAGCACGGTCTCCGGGTCCGTCGCGACGACGACGGCGCGGTGCTCCAGGGCGGCGCGGGTGGTGGCCAGGGAGAAGGCGATGTCGGCCGGGGCGTGCTCCGGGTGGGCGCGCAGCTCGGCGAGCAGACGGCCGGCCTGGGCGTGCACGGCTTCTTCGGTGCGTCCCGAGAGCGGCCAGGGCAGTACGGGCGGAACGGAGACGGTCCGGGGCACCGCCGGGGCGGCCCGCTGCTCGCCCCGGCCGGAGCCTTCCTCGTCGTCCGGCCGCTCCTCGGCCTCCGGCGGTGGGGCCTGCTCGATGATGGTGTGGGCGTTCGTACCGCTGATGCCGAAGGAGGACACGGCGGCGCGGCGCGGGCGGCCGGTCTCCGGCCACGCCACGGCCTCGGTCAGCAGGGAGACGGCGCCCGCCGACCAGTCGACGTTGGTCGACGGCTCGTCCACGTGCAGTGTCTTGGGGATTCTGCCGTGGCGGATCGCCATGACCATCTTGATGATGCCCGCGACACCGGCGGCGGCCTGCGTGTGACCCATGTTGGACTTGATGGAGCCCAGCCACAGCGGGTTCTCCTCGGTGCGCTCCCGCCCGTAGGTCGCGAGCAGCGCCTGCGCCTCGATCGGGTCGCCCAGCGTCGTACCGGTGCCGTGCGCCTCGACCACGTCGACCTCGGCGGCCGTGATCCGGGCGTCGGCCAGGGCCTGCCGGATCACGCGCTGCTGCGAGGGGCCGTTCGGGGCCGTCAGACCGTTCGAAGCGCCGTCCTGGTTGACGGCGGAGCCACGGACCACCGCGAGCACCGGGTGGCCGTTGCGCCGCGCGTCGGAGAGCCGCTCCACGAGGAGCATGCCCGCGCCCTCGGCCCAGCCGGTGCCGTCGGCGGAGTCCGCGAAGGACTTGCAGCGGCCGTCGAAGGAGAGTCCGCGCTGACGGCTGAACTCGGTGAAGGTGCCGGGCGTGGCCATGACGGTGACGCCGCCCGCGAGGGCGAGTGTGCACTCGCCCTTGCGGAGCGCCTGGATGGCCAGGTGCAGGGTGACGAGGGAGGAGGAGCAGGCGGTGTCGACGGTGAGCGCCGGGCCCTCCAGGCCGAAGGTGTACGAGACCCGGCCGGAGGCGATGCTGCTGGAGCCGCCGGTGCCGAGGTAGCCCTCGACCTCCTCGGGGACGGCTCGCAGCCTTGAGGCGTAGTCGTGGTACATGACGCCCGCGAAGACGCCGGTACGGCTGCCGCGCACCGAGGTCGGGTCGATTCCGGCCCGCTCGAAGGCCTCCCAGGAGGTTTCGAGGAGGAGGCGCTGCTGAGGATCCATCGCCGTGGCCTCGCGCGGGGAGATCCCGAAGAAGGCCGGGTCGAACTGGTTGGCGTCGTGCAGGAAGCCGCCTTCCCGCACATAGCTCGTGCCCCGACCGTCGGGGTCCGCGTCGAAGAGGCTCCCCATGTCCCAGCCGCGATCGGTGGGGAAGGGGGAGATGGCGTCGGTCTCCTGGGACACCAGCCGCCACAGATCCTCGGGCGATTCGACACCGCCCGGGTAGCGGCAGCTCATCCCGACGATCGCGATCGGCTCCTGTTCCTCCGACTCGACCTCCTGAAGACGGCGGCGCGTCTCGTGGAGATCGGCCGTCACCCGCTTCAGGAAGTACCGGAGTTTTTCCTCATTCATACGTGCATCCCTCGTACAGAAGCCAGAACAGAAGCCAGACGGGAAGAGCCGTCGGCAGGACGGAGCCGAACAGTCCCATTAGGAGATCCCGAACTCCTTGCCGATGAAGTCGAAGAGGTCGTCGTCGGTGGCGGTCTCCAGCGCCTCGGCGACGTCGGCGTCCTCGGGGGCCGGTGTCTCTCCGGCCTGGCCCCAGGCCGCCAGCAGTGCCTGGAGGCGTTCGGTGATCCTGTCCCGGCCCGCGTCGTCGGGCAGGGCGGCGACGAGGGTCTTCTCCAGCCGGTCCAGTTCGGCGAGGAGCGGGGGCACCGCCGCCGCGCCGTCCTGCCACAGCTCGTCCCGGAGGAACTCCACCAGGGCGGTCGGCGTGGGGTAGTCGAAGACGAGCGTGGCGGGCAGCCGTACGCCGGTGGCCGCGCCGAGCTGATTGCGCAGCTCGACGGCTGTCAGCGAGTCGAAGCCGACCTCGCTGAACGAGCGCGCCGGGTCGACGGCCTCGGGCCCGGCGAAGC
Source organism: Streptomyces inusitatus (assembly GCF_014651115.1). Taxonomy (GTDB): domain Bacteria; phylum Actinomycetota; class Actinomycetes; order Streptomycetales; family Streptomycetaceae; genus Streptomyces; species Streptomyces amakusaensis. The sequence goes on from NZ_BMWG01000060.1 coordinate 4,464, forward strand.
CGAGCACCCCGGCCACATAGGCGCAGACCAGTTCGAGCAGCGCCTCCTCACGGCCGGCCGGGGAGAGCCCGGACAGACGCTCGCGCAGTGCGGCGCCCCCTCCTTCGGCCCCGCTGTCCGCCGTGCCCGCCGCGCGGCGGGCGGGGGCCCGTACGAGTCCGCTCAGCAGCGGCGGAACCAGCCCGCCACCGCTCACCTGGGTACGCAGTGCGGCGAGGTCGAGCTTCACCGGTACGAACAGTGCCTGGTCGCTGGCGGACGCGGCGTCGAACAACGCCACACCCTCCTCCGCCGACAACGCCGCGACACCACCCCGGCCGAGCCGCGACACATCACCCGCGCCCAGCTCACCCGCCATACCACCCGACTCG
>NZ_BMWG01000061.1 GCF_014651115.1 Streptomyces inusitatus
GCCGAGACGGTCACCGCCGCGCTCGCCAAGGCCCACACCCGGGGCATCGCCGTCGACTGGCAGGCGTACTTCGCGGGCACCGGCGCACAGCGCGTCGACCTTCCCACGTACGCCTTCCAGCGCAAGCGCTACTGGCTGGAGGCCCCCGCCCATGTCCCGGGCGGAGATGTGTCGTCCGCCGGGATCGGGGCGGCCGGGCATCCGCTGCTGGGGGCGGCGGTCGAGCTGCCGGACTCGGACGGGTTCCTCTTCACCGGCCGGCTCTCGCTCCGTACGCACCCCTGGCTGGCCGACCACACGGTGGGGGGCACGGTTCTGCTGCCGGGCGCCGCTCTCGTGGAGCTGGCTGTGCGCGCGGGGGACCACGCGGGCTGTGACCTGCTGGAGGACCTCACGCTGGAAGCGCCTCTCCTCCTGCCCGAGACCGGCGGAGTACAGCTGCGGATCGTCGTGGCGGAGGCCGGTGAGGCGGGACGGCGGGAGTTCGACGTCTACTCGCGCCCCGAGGACGCCGCGTTCGAAGAGCCCTGGACCCGGCACGCGGGCGGGGTGCTCGCCATCGCCGCCGAGACCGCGAACGAGACCGAGGCCGAGGCGTCGGCCGAGTGGCCGCCCGCCGGGGCCGTACCCTGCGAGGTCGAGCAGCTCTATCCGTCGTTCGACGCGATAGGACTCGGATACGGACCGGCGTTCCGCAATCTGCGGCACGCGTGGCGGCGCGGCGACGAGGTGTTCGCCGAGGTCGCACTCGCTGAGGACCGCGTACAGGAAGGCGTCCTGTACGGGCTCCACCCGGCGCTGCTGGACGCCGCTCTGCACGCGGTCGGCCTCGGTGACTTCTTCCCCGGTAGCGACGGTGGCGACGGCGGCGCGCGGCTGCCGTTCTCGTGGGACGGTGTGCGGCTGCACGCCGTCGGAGCGTCGGCGCTGCGGGTACGCATGGCCCCGGCCGGTACCGACGCCGTCGGGCTGAGCATCACGGACGAGACGGGGGAGCCGGTCCTGACGGTCGACTCGCTCGTGCTGCGCCCGTTCTCCGTCGGTTCCGTCGGTTCCGTCGGTTCCGCCGCCGGTGGCGCGGGCATCACCCGAGAGGCGCTCTTCCAGGTCGACTGGCCCGTGCGGACGCTGTCCGGGACACGGCCGCCCGCCGACGGCTCCTGGGCGCTGCTCGGCGGCGATCCGCTGAGGCTGGGAGCCGCGCTGGAGCGGACGGGGGTGCTGGCGGCGGACGCCGCGTTCGGCGCGGACACCGACGAGACCGGCGGTCACTACCCGGACCTGGCGGCGCTCGGCGAAGCGGCCGAACGGGCCGAGGCGCTCGGCGATCCGATGCCGGAGACCGTCCTCGTCCCGCTCGCGCCCCGGCTCGCGCCTTCCGGCGGCCTGCCCGCCGCCGTGCGCGCGGCGGCGGCGGATGCACTGGTGCTGATCCAGTCCTGGCTGGCCGATGAGCGTTTCGCCGCCTCCCGGCTGGTGTTCGTCACCCGCGGGGCCGTCGCGACGGACGCGGGCGAGGACATCGAGGATCTGACGCACGCGGCGGTGTGGGGCCTGGTGCGCTCCGCGCAGGCCGAGCACCCCGGCAGGCTGGTGCTGGTCGACCTCGACAGCGAGGACGCGTCCTGCCGCGCCCTGCCCGCGGCGCTCGACAGCGACGAGACCCAGATCGCGGTACGGGACGGAGCCGTACGCACCGCGCGTCTGGCACGGGCCGCCTTCGGCACGGCCGACGGACTCCCGGCCGGGCGTGGTCTCGACCCGGCGGGCACCGTCCTCATCACCGGGGCGGGCGGCACCCTGGGCGGGCTGCTCGCCCGGCATCTGGTGGAAGAGCACGGCGTACGGCATCTGCTCCTCACCAGCCGCAGAGGGGCGGCCGCGGAAGGCGCGGCGCGTCTCACCGAGGAGCTGACCGGGGCGGGCGCGCGGGTCGTCTGGGCAGCGTGCGACGCCGCCGACCGGGCCGCGCTGGCCGGGCTGCTGGGGTCCGTGCCGGAGAGCCGTCCGCTGACGGCCGTCGTGCACGCGGCGGGAGTGCTGGACGACGGCACGGTCGAGTCGCTGACCGCCGAGCGGATGGACCGGGTGCTGCGGCCCAAGGTCGACGCGGCGCTCCATCTGCACGAGCTGACCCGGGATCTCGATCTCGCGGCGTTCGTCCTGTTCTCCTCGGCCGCCGGAGTCTTCGGCAACGCGGGACAGGCCAACTACGCGGCGGGCAACACCTTCCTCGACGCGCTCGCCCAGCACCGCAGGGCGCGCGGACTCACCGCAGTCTCGCTGGCCTGGGGCCTGTGGGACGACGAGGCGGGCATGGCCGGGACACTCGCCGACCACGACCGTGAGCGGCTGAGCCGGGGCAGCATGAACCCGCTCTCCGCCGCCGAGGGCCTCGCGCTCTTCGACGCGGCGTTCCCGGACACCGCGTCCGACGGCGGCCCGTCCGACGGCGGCGCGTCGCCGGCCGCGAGCGTGCTGGTGCCCGCGCGGCTCGACCTCGCCGTGCTGCGCGCCCAGGTGGGCGACGCGGTGCCGCCGCTGCTGCGCGGACTGCTCCGTACCCCGGTACGGCGCAGAGCGGGCGGCGCGTCGGCCGAAGCGCCCGAGTCGCTCACGCAGCGGCTCGTACGGCTGCCGGCCGCCGAGCGGGACCGGGTCCTGCTGGAGCTGGTCTGCTCCCAGGTCGCCCAGGTGCTGGGGCACGGCTCGACCGCCGCCATCCAGCCGGGCAGCGCCTTCAAGGAGCTGGGCTTCGACTCGCTGACGGCGGTCGAGCTGCGCAACCGCCTCGGCGCGGCCACCGGGCTGCGGCTGCCCGCCACGCTGATCTTCGACTATCCGACGCCTGAGGAGCTGAGCGGACACTTGCGTTCCGGGCTGCCGCTCGGGGACGACGGACCGTCCGTCTTCAGTGAACTCGACCGGCTGGAGGCCGCCCTGAGCGGGGCGGACGCGGACAGTGTCACGCGCTCGCGGATCACGATGCGCCTCCAGGCGCTCATGGCCAAATGGCACGAGGCGCAGGAGCCGGCCGGTTCCGCCGCCGACGGGGACGCCGACGACGGCGACCTCGCGTCGGTGACGGACGACGAACTCTTCGATCTCCTCGACGACGAACTCGGCTCCTGAGAGGGGACCGAGAGGGCCTGACGAGCTTCTGAGGAGTCCCGGGGTACGCCCCGGGGCACGCCGGAGCCGAGGGCGCCCCGCCACAGCACGAGCACCACCGGGCTGGTTCGGCCCGCCGCGAGAAGCCGGCCGGACCAGCCCCCCCGTACACGGGCCACGGGATCCCGCACACCGCGAGAGCCGAGGCCGCTCAGCCGACCGACCAGTACAACCGCCTCTCTGGCATGGAGCCCACGCAATGGTGAACGAGGACAAGCTTCGCGACTACCTCAAGCGGGCGACCGCCGATCTGCGCCAGGCCCGCAGGCGGTTGCGCGAGGTCGAGGAGAAGAACCAGGAGCCCATCGCCATCGTCGCGATGAGCTGCCGCTACCCCGGTGGCGTACGCACCCCCGAGGATCTGTGGCGGCTGGTCGAGAACGGCGACGACGCCGTCTCCGGATTCCCCGTGGACCGTGGCTGGGACGTGGAGTCGCTGTACGACGCCGACCCCGACAGCCCTGGTTCCAGCTATGTCAGCGAGGGCGGTTTCCTCTACGACGCCGCCCGCTTCGACCCCGCGCCCTTCGGGATCTCGCCGCGCGAGGCCCTGGCGATGGATCCTCAGCAGCGTCTTCTTCTTGAAACCTCCTGGGAGGCGTTCGAGCGGGCGGGCATCGACCCCTCCTCCGTGCGCGGCAGCCGTACGGCCGTCTTCGCCGGTGTGATGTACCACGACTACACCGCTCGGCTCGACTCCGTGCCCGAGGGCGTCGAGGGCTTCCTCGGCACCGGCAGCTCCGGCAGCATCGCCTCCGGCCGGGTGGCCTACACCTTCGGTCTCGAAGGCCCCGCCGTCACCGTCGACACGGCCTGCTCGTCCTCGCTGGTTACCCTGCACCTCGCCGTGCAGGCGCTGCGCGCGGGCGAGTGCTCCCTCGCGCTCGCGGGCGGTGTCACCGTGATGGCCACCCCCGCGACCTTCACCGAGTTCAGCCGTCAGCGCGGCCTCGCCTCCGACGGCCGCTGCAAGCCCTTCGCGGCGGCGGCCGACGGTACGGGCTGGGGCGAGGGCGTCGGCATGCTCCTCGTCGAGCGGCTCTCCGACGCCCGCAAGAACGGCCACCCCGTTCTCGCGATCGTGCGCGGCTCGGCGATCAACCAGGACGGCGCGTCCAACGGACTCACCGCCCCCAACGGCCCCTCCCAACAGCGCGTCATCCACCAGGCGCTCACCAACGCCCGGCTCTCCGCCGCCGATGTCGACGTCGTGGAGGCGCACGGCACGGGGACCACTCTCGGCGACCCGATCGAGGCGCAGGCGGTTCTGGCGACGTACGGCCAGGACCGGCCGGCCGACCGTCCGCTGCTGCTGGGCTCCATCAAGTCGAACATCGGCCACACCCAGGCCGCCGCCGGTGTCGCGGGCATCATCAAGATGGTCGAGGCGATGCGCCACGGCGTCGTGCCGAAGACCCTCCACCTCGACGAGCCGACCCCGCACGTCGACTGGGACGCCGGAGCCGTCTCCCTGATCGGCGAGACGATCCCCTGGCCGCAGAGCGACGCACCCCGTCGTGCGGGTGTGTCGTCGTTCGGTTTCAGTGGTACGAACGCGCATGTGATCGTGGAG
>NZ_BMWG01000062.1 GCF_014651115.1 Streptomyces inusitatus
ACAGCCGAGTCATCGACACCAGCCGGCACCAACACCAGCCACACACCCGACAACCCCACACCAGAAACCTCACCCAGCGGCTTCCACGACACCCGATAACGCCAGGCATCCACCTCCGACTGCACACGCCGATCCCGACGCCACGCAGACAGAGCCGGGAGCAACTCCCCGAGCGACTCCTCACCCACACCCAGCTCAGCGACCAGAGAGGAGAGATCCTCACGCTCCACCGCATCCCAGAACCGAGCGTCCACCGCATCGACCACACCGCTGGCGGGTGCGATGTCCGACAGGGCCGCCTCCGGCCAGTAGCGCTGCCGCTGGAAGGCATAGGTGGGTACGTCGACTCGGCGGGTACCGGTGCCGGTGAAGTACGCCTCCCAGTCCACCGCGATGCCGCGCGTGTATATCTGGGCGAGAGCGGTGACGACCGTCTCCGCCTCGGAGCGACCGCCACGCAGTACGGGCGCGAAGGCCATGTCCGTACGCTCTGCGCAGTCCTGGGCCAGGGCGGAGAGAATCCCGTCCGGGCCGAGTTCCACATACGAGGTAACCCCGGCCGCTTCGAGGGCACGAACACCGTCGAGGAAACGGACCGCCTCACGGACATGGCGCACCCAGAAGTCCGCCGAACCCATCTCATCCGTGACAAGGGCACCGGTCAGATTCGAGACGACCGGAATCTTCGGGTTGTCGTACGAAAGACCCTCGGCGACTGTACGGAATGCCTCCAGCATGCCGTCCATGTGCGGCGAGTGGAACGCGTGACTCACCGTCAGCCGCTTCGACTTACGGTCCGGGAAGTGCCCGACCACAGCGAGAGCAGCGTTCTCGTCACCCGCGATCACCACCGACTGCGGGCCATTGATCGCGGCAATGCTCACCCGGTCGGTCAGCAGCGGGAGGACCTCGTCCTCCGACGCCTGAACCGCGATCATCACACCGCCCGAAGGCAGCGCCTGCATCAAACGGCCACGAGCCGCCACCAACGTGCACGCGTCCTCCAACGAGAACACACCCGCCACATGCGCCGCAGCGATCTCACCAATGGAGTGACCGGACAAGAAGTCGGGACGTACGCCCCACGACTCCAGGAGCCGGAAAAGGGCCACCTCAATCGCGAACAGCGCGGGCTGCGTCACCGCCGTCTCATCGAGAGCACCGCTCTCATCACCGAACAGTGCTTCCTTCAACGGCAGATCCGAAGCGAACTGAGCACACACGGCATCCAACGCGTCCGCGAACACCGGATACGCCTCATACAGCTCACGCCCCATCCCCAGCCGCTGACTCCCCTGCCCCGTAAACAGGAACGCGAGCCCGCCGTCAGTGGTCGTGCCTTCGGTCAGGCCGGGGGCCTGGCGGCCGGTGGCGAGGTCGAGCAGGGCGGAAGTGAGTGCGTCGCGGTCGCCGACAGTGCCGACGAGAACCGCGCGGGTCTCCAGCGAGGTGCGACCGGTGGCGAGGGAGTGGGCGATGTCGCCGACGGTGGCGGTCGGGTGGGCCGTCAGGAAGGATGCGAGGCGCTCGGCCTGGGCGCGGAGGCCTGTGGTGTTCCGGGCGGAGAGGACGAGGGGCAGCGCAGGCGGGGTGGTGCCGTTCTGGGTGTTCTCCGCGCCGGCGGGTGCGAGTGCGGGTGCCTCTTCGATGATGGTGTGGGCGTTGGTGCCGCTCAGACCGAAGGACGAGATGCCGGCGCGGCGCGGGCGGCCGGTCTCCGGCCACGCCACGGCCTCGGTCAGCAGGGAGATGTCACCCGCCGACCAATCGACATGCGGAGTCGGAGCATCAACGTGCAGGGTCTGCGGCAGCACCCCGTTCCGCATCGCCAGCACCATCTTGATGATGCCCGCGACACCGGCGGCAGCCTGCGTGTGCCCGATGTTCGACTTCACCGAGCCCAGCAGCACCGGCTGACCGGCCGGGCGGTCCTGGCCGTACGTGGCGAGGAGCGCCTGTGCCTCGATCGGGTCGCCGAGCGTCGTACCGGTGCCGTGCGCCTCCACCGCATCCACATCGGCGGCGGACAGACCGGCACTCGCCAGCGCCTGCCGGATCACGCGCTGCTGAGACGGACCGTTGGGGGCGGTGAGCCCGTTGGACGCGCCGTCCTGGTTGATCGCCGAGCCACGGACCACCGCGAGGACCGGGTGACCCTTGGCACGGGCATCCGACAGCCGCTCCACGAGCAGCATGCCGACGCCCTCACCCCAACCCGTACCGTCGGCCGCCGCCGCGAACGCCTTGATCCGGCCGTCCTCGGCAAGACCGCGCTGACGGCTGAAGTCAATGAAGGCGTCGGGCGTGGACATGACGGTGACACCGCCGGCCAGCGCCACTGTGCACTCGCCGTTGCGCAGCGACTGGACGGCCAGGTGGAGCGCGACGAGCGATGATGAGCAGGCGGTGTCGACGGTGATCGCCGGGCCTTCGAGGCCGAACGCGTAGGAGATTCGTCCGGAGACCACGCTGGCGGCGTTGCCCGTGCCGACGTGGCCTTCGAGGCCGTCCGCTTCACGCGCGACCAGAGAGAGGTAGTCCTGGCCGTTGGTGCCGACGAAGACACCGGCCTGACTGCCACGCAGGGACGAGGCGTCGATGCCCGCCCGCTCGAACGCCTCCCACGAGGTTTCAAGAAGAAGACGCTGCTGAGGATCCATCGCCAGCGCCTCACGCGGCGAGATCCCGAAGAAATCGGCGTCGAAGTCCGCAGCCCCGTCGAAGAAGCCGCCTTCGCGGGTGTAGGTCGTGCCCGGCTTGTCGGGGTCGGGGCTGTAGAGCCGGTCCAGGTCCCAGCCACGGTCGGCCGGGAACCCGGCGACCGCGTCGGTACCATCCGCGAGAAGCCGCCAGAGGTCTTCCGGGGTGCGTACGCCGCCGGGGAAGCGGCAGCTCATCGCCACGATCGCGATCGGATCGTCATCGGTGGCGACCACGGCGGGAAGCAGTGTGTCGGCGACCCACACACTGCCCACCAACTCACCGCGCAGATACTCCGCGAGAGCCGCCGACGTCGGATAGTCGTAGACCAGCGTCGCAGGCAGCCGCAGCTCAGTCGCGGCACCCAGGCGATTACGCAGCTCGACCGCCGTCAGCGAGTCGAAGCCCAGCTCCTTGAACGCCCGCTCGGCACCCACCGCGTCCGAACCCTCGTGGCCGAGAACAGCCGCGACATGCGTACGCACCAACCCCAGCAGCTCACGCCCCTGCTCGGCCTCGGTCAGCCCGGCCAGCTGTCCGACCACGGTGTCCATGACGTCAGCGCCCGTGACCACCGCGCCTCGGCCGGTGACGGCTGCCGCGCCCTCGGCACCGGCGACAAAGTCGGCGATCAAGGGCTGGGGGCGTACCGCCGTGACGATGGACGAGAAGCGGTCCCAGTCGATGTCGGCGACGGTCAGAGCGGCATCGGTGGAGCCGACAGCCTGCTCAAGCGCGGTGATCGCGGAGTCGGGTGACATGGGGGGCATGCCCTCGCGGCGCATGCGTGCGTCGAGAGCGTCGTCAGCGGCCATACCGCCGTCCGCCCACGGACCCCACGCCAGCGACGTCGCCGCCAGACCGTCAGCACGACGCTGCTCGGCCAAAGCATCCAGATAAGCGTTCGCAGCGGCATAGTTGCCCTGACCGCCCGCGCCGAGAACGCCTGTGACAGAGGAGAAGAGGACGAAGGCGTCCAGCTCGATACCGAGCTCACCCGTCAGCTCATGCAGATGCAGAGCCGAGACAGCCTTAGCGCGCAGGACACTCTCAAACCTGTCCGGTGTCAGAGCATCGAGTACGCCGTCGTCCAGGACACCGGCCGTATGCACCACAGCGGTCAGCGAGCCTGCGACCGTACCGAGCAGTACACGCAGGGCGTCACGGTCGGCGGCGTCACACGCCACCACCTCCACCTCAACACCCAGACCGGTCAGCTCCACGACCAACTCAGCAGCCCCGGGCGCGTCCAGACCACGACGACTCGTCAGCACCAAACGCTCAGCACCCGCACCCGCCAGCCACCGAGCAACCCGCCCGCCAAGAGCACCCGTACCGCCCGTGACCAACACCGTGCCACCCGGCACCCAACCCACAGAACCCGCACCACGAGCAGCACGCACCAACCGACGCCCGAACACACCCGACGAACGAACCGCGACCTGATCCTCACCACGACCGGCGAGGACCCCGACGAAACGGCCCACAGCACGATCGTCCAGAACAGCGGGAAGGTCGATCAGACCACCCCAGCGCTCCGGAACCTCCAGA
>NZ_BMWG01000063.1 GCF_014651115.1 Streptomyces inusitatus
ACAGCCGAGTCATCGACACCAGCCGGCACCAACACCAGCCACACACCCGACAACCCCACACCACCAGAAACATCCGCCAGCGGCTTCCACGACACCCGATAACGCCAGGCATCCACCTCCGACTGTTCCTGTCCGTGTCGCCGCCAGGCCGAGAGCGCCGGAATCAGCTCACTGATGGGTGCGTCACTGTCCACATCCAGCTCGGCGACCAGCGACTCCAGGTCTTCTCGCTCCACCGCGTCCCAGAACCGCGCATCCACCCCACCTACGAACCCGTCGGCGACCGGACCAGCCGCCGACATGGACGGCTGCGGCCAGTAGCGCTGCCGCTGGAAGGCGTACGTCGGCAGGTCCGTCGGCTGGGCCCCTGAGCCGGAGTAGTAAGCGGCCCAGTCAATGGCAATGCCGCGCACATGCGTCTTGGCCAGGGCCATGGTGACCGTCTCGGCCTCGTCACGCCCCGCACGCAGGAGGGGCACAAAGGCCGCATCCGTACGCTCGGCGCACTCCTGAGCGAGGGCGGAGAGAATCCCGTCCGGGCCGAGTTCCACGTACGAGGTGACCCCGGCGGCTTCGAGGGCGCGGACGCCGTCGAGGAAGCGCACGGCCTCGCGGACATGGCGTACCCAGAACTCGGGAGTCGACATGTCGTCGCCGACCAGGGCGCCGGTGAGGTTCGAGACGACCGGGATCTTCGGCTTGTCGTACGAAAGCTCCGCGATCGCTGTACGGAACGCCTCCAGCATCCCGTCCATGTGCGGCGAGTGGAACGCGTGACTCACCGTAAGACGCTTGGACTTGCGGTCCGCGAAGTGCCCGACCACAGCGAGAGCGGCGCTCTCGTCACCGGCGATCACGACCGACTGCGGGCCGTTGATCGCGGCGATACTCACGCGCTCGGTCAGCAGCGGAAGGATCTCCTCCTCCGACGCCTGGACCGCGATCATCACACCACCCGAAGGCAGCGCCTGCATCAACCGGCCACGAGCCGCCACCAACGTGCACGCATCCTCCAACGAGAACACCCCCGCCACATGCGCCGCAGCGATCTCACCAATCGAATGACCGGACAGGAAGTCCGGCCGCACACCCCACGACTCCAGAAGCCGGAACAGCGCCACCTCCACCGCGAACAACGCCGGCTGCGTCACCGCCGTCTGGTCGAGAGCACCGCTCTCAACACCGAACAGTGCTTCCTTCAATGACACATCGAGATCAAAGCGGGCACACACTTCATCCAGCGCCCGAGCGAAGGCCGGATGCGCCTCGTACAGCTCACGCCCCATCCCCAGCCGCTGACTCCCCTGCCCTGTAAACAGGAACGCCAACTTCCCGCCCACCGGAGAACCCTCAACCACACCAGCCGCAGAACCACCATCAGCCAACCCAGCCAACCCCGCGAGCAAACCCTCACGACCGTCAGCCACCACCACCGCACGATCCTCGAAGGACGCACGGCCAGTGGTCAGCGTGCGACCGATGGCGGAGAGATCCGCTTCCGGTGTAGCGAGGAGCTTTGCACGCAGGTTGGCGGCCTGCGCGTGGAGTGCGGCGGTGTTCTTCGCTGAGAGCACGAGAGGAAGGACGGCGGGCGGCGCAGGGGCCGGGGCCTCGGCCGATTCGGTCTCAGGGGCGGTCGGGGCCTGCTCGATGATGGTGTGGGCGTTCGTGCCACTGAAGCCGAACGAGGAGACGCCGGCGCGGCGCGAGCGGCCGGTCTCCGGCCACTTCACCGCCTCCGTCAGCAGGGAGACCTCACCGGCCTCCCAGTCGACCTGGGGAGACGGCTCATCGATGTGCAGGGTCTGGGGAAGCACCCCGTTCTGCATCGCGAGCACCATCTTGATGATGCCCGCGACACCGGCGGCAGCCTGCGTGTGACCGATGTTCGACTTGATCGAGCCGAGCAGCAGCGGACGGTGCTCTGACCGGTCCTGCCCATAGGTGGCAAGGAGTGCCTGCGCCTCGATCGGGTCACCCAGCCGCGTACCCGTTCCGTGCGCCTCCACCGCGTCCACATCGGCGGCGGACAGACCGGCACTCGCCAGCGCCTGCCGGATCACCCGCTGCTGAGACGGACCATTCGGAGCCGTCAGACCGTTCGAAGCACCGTCCTGGTTGACCGCCGAACCGCGCACGATCGCGAGGACCGGGTGACCGTTGCGCCGAGCGTCGGAGAGCCGCTCCACGAGCAGCATGCCGACACCCTCACCCCAACCCGTACCGTCCGCGCCCGCCGCGAACGCCTTGACACGGCCATCGGCCGCGAGACCGCGCTGACGGCTGAACTCGATGAAGGTGCCGGGTGTGGACATCACCGTCACGCCACCGGCCAGGGCCAGCGAGCATTCGCCGTTACGCAGCGACTGAATGGCCCAGTGCAGCGCGACGAGCGAGGCCGAGCAGGCGGTGTCGACGGTGACGGCGGGACCTTCGAGACCGAAGGTGTAGGAGAGCCGGCCGGAGACGACACTCGCCGCGTTGCCCGTACCCAAGTGGCCTTCAAGACCTTCGGGCTCTTCCAGCAGAACGGACAGATAGTCCTGGCCGTTGGTGCCGACGAAGACACCCGCCTGGCTGCCGCGCAGCGTCGCCGGGTCGATGCCCGCCCGCTCGAACGCCTCCCACGAGGTTTCGAGAAGAAGACGCTGCTGAGGGTCCATGGCGAGGGCCTCACGCGGCGAGATCCCGAAGAAGTCGGCGTCGAAGTCGGCGGCGTCGTAGAGGAAGCCGCCCGCGCGGGCGTACGAGGTGCCCTGCGCGCCGGGATCGGCGTCGTACAGCGACTCGACGTCCCAGCCACGGTCGAGAGGAAGATCCGAGATGGCATCGCCGCCTGTGACGAGGAGTTGCCAGAGGTCTTCCGGAGTGCGTACGCCGCCGGGGAAGCGGCAGCTCATCGCCACGATCGCGATCGGATCGTCATCGGTGGCGACCACGGCGGGAAGCAGTGTGTCGGCGACCCACACACTGCCCACCAACTCACCGCGCAGATACTCCGCGAGAGCCGCCGACGTCGGATAGTCGTAGATCAGCGTCGCAGGCAACCGCAGCCCGGTCGCCGCACCCAGGCGATTACGCAGCTCGACCGCCGTCAGCGAGTCGAAGCCGATCTCACGGAACGCGCGTCCCGCCTCGATGTCGTCCGCGCCGGAGTGTCCGAGCACTTCGGCGACCTGCGCTCTGACGAGTTCGAGGATGAACGGCTCACGGTCCGCCTCGGTCATCTTCTGAAGCCTGGCGGCGAGCGACGACACTGCCCGCTCGGAGCGGTCGTCGCCGTTGTCTGTCCCGATGGGCGCAGTCGCCGCCTCAGGGAGTTCCGCGAGGAGGTTGCTGGGGCGTACCGCCGTGAATCCGGGTGCAAATCGCGCCCAGTCGAAGTCGGCAACGGTCAAAGCCGCATCGGTGGAACCAACAGCCTGCTCAAGCGCGGTGATCGCGAGTTCCGCGTCCATGGGCGGCACTCCGCCCCGGCGCATGCGTGCGTCGAGAGCGTCGTCAGCAGCCATACCACCGTCCGCCCACGGCCCCCACGCCAGCGACGTCGCCACCAGACCATCAGCACGACGCTGCTCGGCCAAAGCATCCAGATAAGCATTGGCGGCAGCGTAGTTCGCCTGACCGGCCGCACCCACCGTGCCGCTCATCGACGAGAAGAGGACGAAGGCATCCAGCTCGATACCGAGCTCACCCGTCAACTCATGCAGATGCAGAGCCGAGACAGCCTTAGCGCGCAGGACACTCTCAAACCTGTCCGGTGT
>NZ_BMWG01000064.1 GCF_014651115.1 Streptomyces inusitatus
CCTCGCCATGCGCCTCACCAACCGCATCAACACCACCCTCAACACCCACACCACCATCCACACCCTCTTCCAACACCCCACCCCCGCCGAACTCGCCAAACACCTGGAGACGACCGACAGCACCGGCACACCGTCGTCCCAGCGGGTCACAGCGGTGGTTCCCCGTCCCGAGCGGATACCCCTCTCGCCCGCCCAGCGCCGGCTGTGGTTCCTGCACCAGCTCGACGGCCCCAGCTCGGTCTGGAACATCCCGCTGGTCACGAGCGTCCGTGGCACCCTCGACCGTGATGCGCTGAGCCTGGCCCTCGCCGATGTGACGCTTCGGCACGAGGCACTCCGTACCGTCTTCGCCGAACTCGAAGGCGAACCCTCGCAGTTGGTCCGCCCCGAAGCGGGTGTCGAGATCGGCTGGTCGTCGTCCCACACGCTCGAAGACGCCGACCGAGCCGTGGCCGAGCAGTGCTCGTACGAATTCGACATCGTCACCGAGCCGCCGGTGCACGCGCATGTGGTGCGGACCGGACCCGACAGCGCCGTATTCGTCCTCGTGGTGCACCACATCGCGGCCGACGGCCTGTCGATGGGATCACTCGTGGCCGATCTGGAGCGCGCCTACTCCGCGCGGACCGAGGGCCGGGAGCCCGAGTGGACCCCGCTGCCCGTTCAGTACGCGGACTACGCGCTCTGGTCCCTCCAGCAGGAGGACCGGCACGACGGCGATCTGGCGTACTGGCGGGAGGCGCTGGCCGACCTGCCGGAGGAGCTGACGCTTCCGTACGACAGAGCACGGCCGACGCGAGCCTCCTACGCGGGGGCCGAGGTGACCGCGCGGGTCGAGCCGGAGACGCATCAGCGGCTGCGCGACCTCGCCCGCCACCATGAGAGCACCATGTTCATGGTCGTCCACGCGGCTCTCGGAGCAGTGCTGACCAGGATTGGCGCGGGCACCGACATCCCGCTGGGCACAGTGGTGGCAGGCCGCGCCGATCCGGTCCTCGACGACCTCGTCGGGTTCTTCGTGAACAGCCTGGTGCTCCGCACCGACACTTCCGGCGACCCCCGGTTCGACGAGCTGCTCGGGCGGATCCGGAGCGCCGACCTCTCGGCGTACGAGCATCAGTCCGTCTCCTTCGACCGAGTCGTCGAGGAGTCGCGCCTCAGCCGGTCGCTCTCCCGCCATCCGCTGTTCCAGGTCGCGTTCAGCGTCGAGGACGAGACACCTGGGCTGCGGCTCGCCGGCGTCGAGACGGCCATCGGCCGGGTGCCGATGTCCCCCGCCAAGTTCGACCTGCTCATCGGCGCGATCGAGCACGGTGCGACCGACGGCGACGCCCGTGGCATCACCTTCACGCTGACGTACGCGACGGACCTGTTCGACGAGGAGACGGTACGTGAGCTGGGTGACCGGCTGACGCGTCTGCTGAGCGCGGTCGCCGCCGACTCGTCGCTGCGCGTCAGTGAGATCGATCTGCTGACCGCCGAGGACCGCAGGCGAATGCTGGAGGAGTGGAACCGGACCGACGAGGTAGCACCCCGTACCCTGCCGGAGCTGTTCGAAGAGCAGGTCAGGGCAGAGGCCGAAGCGGGCGCGCCACGCGTGGCCGTGGAAGCGGACGGGACAGCCACGACCTACGCCGAGCTGAACGCCCGCGCCAACCGGCTCGCACGCCATCTGATCCGTCAGGGAGTCGGCCCCGATGTGCCGGTCGCCGTCGCCACCCGGCGCTCGCTCGACTGGGTGGTGGCGTTCCTCGCGGTCGCCAAGGCGGGCGGCGCGTATCTGCCGGTGGACCCGGCGTACCCCTCCGAGCGCAAGCGGTACGTACTCACGGACAGCGCCGTGGGAATGGCGCTGGTCGACTCCCCCGACGCGCTGGGCGATCTGGATGCCGATGTGACCACGGTCCTCCTGGGCGAACTCGACCTCTCGGGGTACGCCGACGACGACATCCGTCCGGCCGAGCGCTCGGCACCGCTGCTGCACGGCCATATCTCCTATCTCATCTACACCTCGGGATCCACCGGAAAGCCCAAGGGGGTGGCCCTGCCGCACACCGGGCTCGCCCGGCTGGTCCGCCGCCATCGCGATTTCGTCGCACCGGACTCGGCGCACCGAGTGCTGCAACTGGCCTCGATCGGCTTCGACGGCTCCGTCTGGGAGCTGGTCATGGCGCTGCTGCTCGGCGGCACACTGGTGATCGGTAAGCCGGAGGAACTGCTGACGGTCCGGCCGGGCGAAGCGCCGGACATCACCCACGTGCTGGTCACGCCCTCGATGCTCGCCGCTCTCCCGGCGCACGCGGTACCCGAAGGGGCTGTGATCATCACGGCCAGCGAGTCCTGCCCGCAGTGGCTGGTGGCCCAGTGGGCGACCACCCATGAGCTGGTCAACTCCTACGGACCGACCGAGACCACGGTCTGTGCGACGGGCGGCTCGCTGCCCGCAGGGCGGCCGGTGACCATCGGCGGCCCCGTCGCCAACACCGACGTCTATGTGCTGGACGAGGCGCTGCGGCTGGTGCCGCCGGGCGTCGCGGGGGAGCTGTACATCGCGGGCTCGGCCCTGGCCCGTGGCTACGCGGGCCAGTCCGGACTGACCGCATCACGCTTTGTCGCCGACCCCTTCGGTCCGGCGGGGACCCGGATGTACCGCTCCGGCGATGTGGTCCGCTGGGACAGGTCCGGCCGGCTGCTGTTCGTCGGGCGGGCCGACGACCAGGTCAAGATCCGTGGCTTCCGCATCGAACTCGGCGAGGTCGAGGCCGCCCTCTCCACCTGCCCGGGGGTCGGCCACGCCGCTGTCCTGGTACGGGAGGACCGGCCGGGCGAACGGCGGCTGGTCGGCTATCTCACCGGCCCGGCCGAGCCCGGTGAGATACGGCGGCTCCTCGCCCGGCGGCTGCCCGAGTACATGGTGCCCTCGGCACTGGTGAAGCTGGACGCGTTCCCCCTCACCGCCAACGGCAAACTCGATCGCCGCGCGCTGCCCGCGCCCGCCAGGGAGGCCATGGGCCGGGGGCCGCGCACTCCGCGCGAGGAAGTCCTCTGCGGGCTGTTCGCCGAACTGCTCGGGCTGCCCGAGGTGGGCGTCGACGACGACTTCTTCACCCTGGGAGGGCACTCTCTCCTGGCCACCCGGCTCGTCAACCGGGTACGGGCTGCGCTCGGGGTCGACCTGAATCTGCCCACGGTGTTCGAGAACCCCAGTGTGGCGGGGCTCGAACGACACCTGCGTCAGGCCGGCAAGGCCGCCGTGGTTCCTCCTCTGACGGCGGTGAGTCCTCGGCCTGCCCGGCTGCCGCTCTCCCCGGCCCAGCGTCGGCTGTGGTTCCTCCACCAGGTCGA
This sequence comes from Streptomyces inusitatus, assembly GCF_014651115.1. GTDB lineage: Bacteria > Actinomycetota > Actinomycetes > Streptomycetales > Streptomycetaceae > Streptomyces > Streptomyces amakusaensis. The sequence goes on from NZ_BMWG01000064.1 coordinate 3,346, forward strand.
CGCCGAGAGCGCCGCGTACAACATCGCTCTGGTCAGCCGGATCTCCGGCCCGCTGAACCGGGAGGCGTTCCAACAGGCCGTGTCCGACCTGGTGATCCGGCATGAAGTCCTGCGTACGGTCTATCCCGAGCAGGACGGCGAGGCCATCCAGGTCGTCCTTCCGGCAGGGCAGGCCACCGTCACCGTGCAGTGGTCGCAGAGCCCGCCGGAGCTGGCCGACGAGCGGATCGCCCAGGAGCGCGAGCACAAGTTCGACCTCAGCGCCGATCTTCCGATGCACGTCCATGTCATCGACACCGGTTCTGAGTCGGTGTTGGTGTTGGTGTTGCATCACGTTGCTGCTGATGGGTGGTCGATGGGTCCGTTGTCT
>NZ_BMWG01000065.1 GCF_014651115.1 Streptomyces inusitatus
CACATCCCGCACCGACAGCTCCGCCCCCAGCACGGCACGGATACGACTGATCAACCGGGTGGCGAGCAGGGAGTGGCCGCCCAGGGCGAAGAACCCGTCGTCGATGCCCACCCGGGGGACGCCGAGGACGTCGGCGAACAGGCCGCACAAGACTTCTTCCACCGCCGAACGCGGTGCCCGCCCCGAGGCCGAAACAGTGATGTCCGGCATCGGCAGGGCCGCCCGGTCGAGCTTGCCGTTGACCGTCACAGGAACCCGGTCCAGCGGAACCACCGCCGACGGAACCATGTACTCGGGCAGCACGCCCGCCGCGAACTCCCGCAACTCATCGGCCCCGGGCACGACGCCCGCGATCGGGACCGCATAGGCCACGATCCGCTGATCCCCCGGACAGTCCTCCCGTACGACCGCCACCACCCGCGCCACCGAAGGATGACCGGACAACACTGCCTCGATCTCACCCAGCTCGACCCGGAAACCCCGCACCTTCACCTGATCATCCACACGCCCCGCGAACTCCAGCACCCCGTCCACCGACCACCGCGCCAGATCCCCACTGCGATACATCCGCGAACCGAGACGGTCGAACGGATCCGCGACAAACCGCTCCGCCGTCAGACCGGGACGACGCCAATACCCCCGGGCCAACTGCCTTCCGGCGATGTACAGCTCCCCCACCACACCCGGCGGCACCGGCCGCAACCCACCATCCAGCACATAGAGCCGGGTGTTCCACACCGGCCGGCCGATCGGCACCGTACGGCCGGAGCCGTCCCCGCACGGCCAGGAGGTGACATCCACCGACGCCTCGGTCGGACCGTACAGATTGTGCAGTTTCGGGCCCATGATCGCCCAGGCCCGCTCCATCAGCTCGGCCGGCAGCGCCTCCCCGCTGCACAGGACCCGCCGCAGTCCCTCACTCGCGGCGGCCGCGTCCGGCACGGCCAGGAAGGCCCGCAGCATCGACGGCACGAAGTGCACCGTCGTCACGGCGTGTTCGCGGATCACCGCCGCCAGATAGGCCGGGTCCCGGTGCCCGCCGGGGCGTGCCATCACCAGCCGGGCACCGGCGATCAGCGGCCAGAAGAACTCCCAGACGGAGACGTCGAATCCGGACGGGGTCTTCTGGAAAACGCCTTCGCCGGGCTCAAGGCCGTACTCCGACTGCATCCACAGCAGCCGGTTGACGATGCCCGTGTGAGGCACCGCCACCCCCTTCGGGCGTCCCGTGGATCCCGATGTGTAGATCACATAAGCCGGGTGCGAGGGCGTCAGCGGCGCGACGCGGTCGGCGTCGCGCGGATCCCTCTCCAGCCGTCCCCCGGCTGCGCCCGCTCCCTCGGCTGTGCCCGCTCCCCCGGCGGCACTCGTCCCCTCCGCGGCGTCGACCGCGATCCACCGCAGGCTTCCCCGGGGCAGATCCGCGGCCGTCGTGCTCAGGGTGAGCCCGCACACCGGACGGGCGTCGTCGAGCATGAGGCGGACGCGCTCGAAGGGCTGGTCGGCGTCGACGGGCAGATAGGCCGCGCCCGTCTTGAGGACGGCCAGCAGCGCCACGACGAGGTCGGCCGAGCGCGGCAGGGCGACCGCCACCACTCGCTCGGGTCCCGCGCCCCGCCCGATCAGCGGATGAGCGAGCCGGTTGGCCCGCGTGTTCAGCTCCGCGTACGAGAGCTCCGCTCCCTCCGAAACCACCGCCACCGCATCGGGTGTCCGGGCCGCCTGCTCCTCGAACAACCGCGCCAGCGTCACCGGGGGCACCGGCGCGGCGGTGTCGTTCCACTCCACCAGCACCCGCCGGCGCTCGGCGTCGTCGAGGATCGGAAGCTCCGCCGTCGAAAGCCCCGGGTCGGCGGCCACGGCCTCCAGCAGCCGTACGAACCGGACCGCCAGCCGCTCGGCGGTGCCCGCGTCGAAGAGATCGCTCGCGTAGTCGAGGACGCCCCTGATCCCGGCCGCCTCGCCGTCGGCGTCGGGCCGCTCGGCCACCGTGAAGGAGAGGTCGAACTTGACCGCCGTGGTCTCGACCGGCAGCGGGCTCGCCACCGCCCCTGGCAGATCGATCCGGGGCTCGGCACCGCCGCCGCCGTCCAGTACCAGCATCGTCTGGAACAGCGGGTGCCTGCTCAGCGATCTGTCGGGGTTGAGGATCTCGACCAGGCGCTCGAAGGGCACGTCCTGGTTCGCGTAGGCGGCGAGATCCGCCTCCCTCACCCGGGCGAGGAGTTCCCTGAAGGCCGGGTCGCCGGAGGTGTCGGTCCGCAGTACGAGGGTGTTGACGAAGAAGCCGACAAGGGCGTCGAGCGCGTCGTCGGTACGGCCCGCGATCGGTGTGCCGACCGGGATGTCGGTGCCCGCTCCCAGCCTGCTGAGCAGGGCGATGAGGCCGGCCTGTAAGACCATGAACAGGCTGGCGTCACCGTCGTGGGCGATCGCGCGGAGCCGGGCGTGCGCCGCCGCGTCCAGGGTGAACGGCACCCGGCCGCCGCGGTGGCTCGCCACGGCGGGTCGCGGTCGGTCGGTGGGAAGCGCCGACTCGGCCGGGAGGTCGGCCAGTGTGCGGGTCCAGTAGGCCAGTTGACGGGAGATCAGACTGTCCGGGTCGTCCTCCCGGCCCAGCAGCTCCCGCTGCCAGAGTGTGTAGTCGGCGTACTGAACAGGCAGCGGGGTCCACTGCGGGGCCCGGCCCGCCCGGCGCGCCGCGTAGGCGTCGGAGAGATCCCGGGCCAGTAGCCCGCTCGACCAGCCGTCCCCCGCGATGTGGTGGAGGACGAACACCACCACATGTTCTTCGGCGCCGAGGGTGAGCAATTCGGCGTGGAGCGGTGTGCCGGTGGTCAGGTCGAACCGGTGGCCCGTCGCGTCGGCGAGTGCTTCGTTCAGCCCGTCGGGGTGGATGTGGCGTACGGGCAGGGCGAAGGCCGCGGTCTCGGTGGCGTCGAGGACGACTTGGCGGGGTGTTCCGTCGGTGTCCGGGAAGACCGTACGAAGGGTCTCGTGCCGGGCGACCACATCCCCCAGAGCCGCCCGCAGAGCATCCACATCCAGCTCGCCGGACAGCCGCAGCGCGAACGGCATGTTGTACGTCGCCCCCGGCCCCTCCAGCCGGTTCAGGAACCACAGCCGACGCTGCGCGAACGACAACGGCACCGCTTCCGGGCGCGGCACGAAGCGGCGGACAGGAGGCCGGCTCCGATCGTGAGCGCTGTCCAGCCGGGCGGCCAGACCCGCCACCGTCGAAGCCTCGAACACATCCCGCACCGACAACTCCGCCCCCAGCACGGCACGGATACGACTCAGCAGCCGGGTGGCGAGCAGCGAATGACCCCCCAGGGCGAAGAACCCGTCGTCGATGCCCACCCGGGGGACGCCGAGGACGTCGGCGAACAGGCCGCACAAGACTTCTTCCACCGCCGAACGCGGTGCCCGCCCCGAGGCCGAAACAGTGATGTCCGGCATCGGCAGGGCCGCCCGGTCGAGCTTGCCGTTGACCGTCACAGGAACCCGGTCCAGCAGAACCACCGCCGACGGAACCATGTACTCGGGCAGGACACCCGCCGCGAACTCCCGCAACTCCCCGACCTCAGGCACGGCATCCGCGGTCGGGACCGCATAGGCCACAATCCGCTGATCCCCCGGACGATCCTCCCGCACCACCGCCACCA
>NZ_BMWG01000066.1 GCF_014651115.1 Streptomyces inusitatus
CGCTGGTGGGACGGCTGGTGGCCGTGGTCCGGCGACCCCGGTGGAGGAGGTTCTGTGCGGGCTGTTCGCCGAGGTGCTGGGCCTGGACCGGGTCGGTGCGGAGGTGTCGTTCTTCGAACTGGGTGGTGACTCGCTCCTCGCGATGCGGTTGATCGCCCGGGTACGTTCCGTCCTCGACACCGAAGTCAGCATCCGGGATCTGTTCACCGCCGCCACCGTGGCGGGACTGGCCGGTCTGATCGACGAGACGGACAGTGAGACCCGTATCGCGCTCACGCGCCGGGAACGGCCGGAGGCAGTACCCCTCTCCTACGCGCAGCAGCGGATGTGGTTCCTCAACCGGCTCGATGAAACCGACTCGGCTGCGGACGCCGCCTACAACCTGCCGTTGACTCTGCGGCTCTCCGGAGCGCTGGATGTCGCCGCGCTGGAGGCGGCTCTCGGCGATGTGGCCGACCGGCACGAGAGCCTGCGGACCGTCTTCCCCGAGACCGACGGCGCACCGCGTCAGCACATCCTCGAAGGCGCCGACGGACGACCTCCGCTCATCGTGGTCGAGACCACGGAGAGCCAACTCGAAGAAGTCGTGACCGCCCACTCCGCCCGAGGCTTCGACGTGAGCGTCGACCTCCCCTGGCGGACCTGGCTGCTGGTGACCGGGCCTTCGGAGTACGTCCTGCTCATCGTTGCGCATCACATCGCGGTGGACGGCTGGTCGATGGGCGCGCTCTCGCGCGACCTGGGCACGGCCTACACCGCCCGCCACGAAGGCCGGTCCCCGGGCTGGGAGCCGCTGCCGGTGCAGTACGCGGACTACGCGCTCTGGCAGCGCGAAGTCCTCGGTGACCTGGACGACCCCGACAGTCTGATCTCCAGTCAGATCAGCCACTGGCGGGAGGCGCTGGAAGGTGCGCCGGAGGAGCTGAGGCTCCCGGGCGACCGGGCGCGGCCACCGATGCCGTCGTTCGAAGGCCGTACGGTCCCCCTGCATGTGGGCCCCGAGGCGCACGCCGGTCTGGTGGAGGTCGCCGGGCGCGGCCGGGCCACCATGTTCATGGTCGCGCATGCCGCACTGGCCGTGCTCCTCTCCCGGATGGGCGCGGGCGAGGACATCCCCCTCGGCACCCCGATCGCAGGCCGAGGCGACGCGGCCCTGGACGACCTGGCGGGCTTCTTCGTCAACACCCTCGTCCTCCGCGCCGACCTCAGCGGCGACCCGACCTTCACCGAGGTGGTGAGTCGGGTGCGAGAGACGGATCTGTCCGCCTATGCGCATCAGGATGTGCCGTTCGAGCGGCTTGTGGATGTGCTGAGTCCGGTTCGTTCGCTCTCCCGGAACCCGCTGTTCCAGGTGATGCTGGCGCTCCAGAACGTCCCGGAGGCGCGCTGGGAACTGCCCGGCCTTGAGGTCGCGCCCCTGCCGCCCGCATCGGAGCTGGCTGCCAGGTTCGACCTCTCCGTCACCTTCGTTGAAGAGCGGGATGCGGATGGTGGTCCTGCGGGTATCGGTGGCGGGATTCTGTATGCGACGGATCTGTTCGACGCGGTGACGGTTGAGGGTTTGGCGCGGCGTTTGGGTCGGGTGCTGGAGCAGGTGGCGGCTGATCCTGATGTTCGGCTGAGTGAGATCGCGGTGCTGGACGAGGCCGAGCGGTCGCGGGTGGTGTCGGAGTGGAACGACACCGTGCTGCCGGTCGAGGCGGACACGTTCCTGGAGCTGTTCGCTGAGCGGGTCGCGAGCGCGCCTGAGGTGCCGGCGGTTCGGTCGGGTGCGGACGTGCTGTCGTACGGGGAGCTGGACGCCCGGTCGAATCGCCTGGCGCATGCCCTGGTTGATGCGGGTGTGGGTCGGGAGCGGGTGGTGGGTCTGTGCCTGCCGCGCGGGGTCGACATGGTGGTGGCGCTGCTCGCGGTCTGGAAGGCCGGCGGGGCGTACGTACCGCTCGACCCGGAGTATCCGTCCGACCGGCTCGCGTACATGGTCGCGGACAGCGGTGCAATGCTCGTCCTGGGGACGGAGATTCCCGGGATCGACGCGCCCGTCGTGCGCCTGGACGAGATCGAAGCCGGCTCTTCCGAGCCGCTCGGCGTGAGCGTGAGCCCGGAGCAGCTCGCGTACGTCATTTACACGTCGGGTTCGACGGGTCGTCCGAAGGGTGTGGCGCTCGCGCACGGCGGGGTGGCGAACCTCGCGCTCGCGATGCGAACCGCCCTCGGCATGGACGAAGGGGTGGTGGCGCTTCAGTTCGCGTCCTTCAGTTTCGACGCGGCTGTGCTGGATGTGGCGGTGACGTTGGCCGCTGGTGGGACGCTGGCGATCGCATCGGGTGAGGAGCGCCGTGAGCCGGAGGCGTTGGCGGAGATGATCCGCACTTCGGGTGTCGAGGTGGCGAGCGTCGTCCCGTCTCTGCTGGGTGTCCTGGACCCGGCGGCGGTGCCCGGGGTGCGGAACTGGGTCCTCGGTGCTGAGCGGCTCAATGCCGATCTGGCGAGTCGGTGGCTCGCTGGTTCGCGGGTGTGGAACACCTATGGTCCGACCGAGGCGACCGTCATCACCACCGCCGTTCCGCTGGACGCCGGGATGACCCCCGACGATCAGCCTCCGGCCATCGGAAGCCCGATCGGCAACGCCCGGGTGTTCGTCCTGGACGACTTCCTCCAGCCCGTTCCGGTCGGTGTGACGGGTGAGCTGTACGTCGCCGGTGACGGCCTGGCCCGGGGCTATGCGGGCCGTGCGGATCTGACGGCTGAGCGTTTTGTGGCGAGCCCGTTCGGCGGGCGGATGTACCGCTCGGGTGACCTGGCCCGCTGGAGTGCGGACGGTCAGCTCTGGTTCGCCGGGCGTGCGGATGAGCAGGTGAAGATCCGTGGCTTCCGCGTTGAGCCGGGCGAGGTCGAGTCGGTCCTCGCCGCGCACGAGAGTGTGGCTCAGGTCGCGGTGATCGTCCGTGAGGACCGGCCGGGTGACAAGCGCCTGGTCGCCTACGCCGTACCCACGACCGCCGACAGCATCGACAGCTTCGACATCGAGGCGCTCAAGCGGTTCGCGGGAGAGCGGCTGCCGGAGTACATGGTCCCGGCGAACGTCCTCGTCCTGGACGCCCTCCCGCTGACCGTCAACGGCAAACTCGACAAGGCCGCCCTCCCGGCCCCCGACGCCGGTGAGACCGGTGGGCGTACTCCGGTGACTCCGGTGGAGGAGACGCTGTGCGCGCTGTTCGCCGAGGTGCTGGGGCTTGAGCGGGTCAGTGCCGATGGTTCGTTCTTCGAGCTGGGTGGCGACTCGATCATGTCGATGCTGCTGGTGTCGAGTGCCCGTAAGGCGGGGCTCGTCATCACCGCGCGCCAGGTGTTTGAGCGGCAGA
>NZ_BMWG01000067.1 GCF_014651115.1 Streptomyces inusitatus
TCTGCCGCTCAAACACCTGGCGCGCGGTGATGACGAGCCCCGCCTTACGGGCACTCGACACCAACAGCATCGACATGATCGAGTCGCCACCCAGCTCGAAGAACGAGCCGTCGGCACTGACCCGCTCAAGCCCCAGCACCTCGGCGAACAGGGCGCAGAAGACCTCTTCCACCCGTGTCGCCGGAGCACGCCCACCACTCTCACCGGCCGACTCCGGCACGGGCAGTGCTGCCCGGTCCAGCTTCCCGTTGACCGTCAGCGGCAGCGAATCGATTACCACGAACGCCGCCGGAATCATGTACTCCGGCAGTCGGCCGCCAACGAACTCCCGCAGCTCATCCGCACCGGCCGAGTCCGATGCAGTCGGTACGGCGTAGGCGACCAGGCGCTTGTCACCCGGCCGGTCCTCACGCACAATCACCGCGACCTGAGCCACACTCTCGTGCGCCGCGAGGACCGACTCCACCTCACCCGGCTCGACCCGGAAGCCACGGATCTTCACCTGCTCATCCGCACGACCCGCGAACCACAGCTGACCGTCCGCACTCCAACGGGCCAGGTCACCCGAGCGATACATCCGCCCGCCGAACGGGCTCGCCACAAAACGCTCCGCCGTCAGATCCGCACGGCCCGCATAACCACGCGCCAGACCGTCACCGGCGACATACAGCTCACCCGTCACACCGACCGGAACCGGCTGAAGGAAACCGTCCAGGACGAACACCCGGGCGTTGCCGATGGGGCTTCCGATGGCGGGGGGCTGATCCTCCGGCGACATCCCCACATCCAGCGGAACGGCGGTGGTGATGACGGTCGCCTCCGTCGGACCATACGTGTTCCACACCCGCGAACCAGCGAGCCACCGACTCGCCAGATCGGCATTGAGCCGCTCGGCGCCAAGGACCCAGTTCCGCACCCCGGGCACCGCCGCCGGGTCCAGGACACCGAGGAGCGAGGGGACGACGCTCGCGACCTCAACACCGGAGGTACGGATCATACGGGCGAGCGCCTCGGGCTCCCGCCGCTCCTCACTCGACGCGATCGCGAGCGTTCCGCCACCGGCGAGAGTGACCGCGACATCGAGCACGGCCGCGTCGAAGCTGAACGAGGCGAACTGAAGCGCCACCACCCCTTCACCCATATCCAGGGCGGTTCGCATCGCCAGCGCGAGGTTCGCCACCCCACCGTGCGCGACCGCCACCCCCTTCGGACGACCCGTCGAACCCGACGTGTAAATGACGTACGCGAGCTGCTCCGGGCTCACGCTCACGCCGAGCGGCTCGGAAGAGCCCGCTTCGATCTCGTCCAGGCGCACAACGGGCGCTTCGATCCCGGGAATCTCCGTCCCCAGGACGAGCATCGCACCGCTGTCCGCGACCATGTACGCGAGACGGTCGGACGGATACTCCGGGTCGAGCGGTACGTACGCCCCGCCGGCCTTCCACACCGCGAGCAGCGCCACCACCATGTCCACACCGCGCGGCAGGCACAGACCCACCACCCGCTCCCGACCCACACCCGCAGCAACCAAGTACCGGGCCAGACGATTCGACCGTACGTCCAGCTCCCCGTACGACAGCACATCCGCACCCGACCGAACCGCCGACACCTCAGGCGCGCTCGCGACCCGCTCAGCGAACAGATCGAGGAAGGTGTCCGCCTCGACCGGCAGCACGGTGTCGTTCCACTCCGACACCACCCGCGACCGCTCAATCTCGTCCAGCACCGCGATCTCGCTCAGCCGCACATCAGGATCAGCCGCCACCTGCTCCAGCACCCGACCCAAACGCCGCGCCAAACCCTCAACCGTCACCTGATCAAAGAGGTCCGTCGCATACAGAATCCCGCCACCGATACCCGCAGGACCACCATCCGCATCCCGCTCCTCGACGAGCGTCACGGACAGATCGAATCGGGCGGCCAGTTCGGACCCCGAAGGCACTGGGCCGACTTCGAGTCCGGGGAGTTCCCACTGTGCGACTGGGACGTTCTGGAGCGCCAGCATCACCTGGAACAGCGGGTTCCGGGAGAGTGAACGAACCGGACTCAGCACATCCACCAGCCGCTCGAACGGCACATCCTGGTGTCCATAGGCCGCGAGGTCGGCTTCCCTCACCCGGTGGAGCAGTTCGGTGAAGGTGGGGTCGCCACTGAGGTCGGTGCGGAGGACGAGGGTGTTGACGAAGAAGCCCGCCAGGTCGTCGAGCGCCGCGTCGCCTCGGCCGGCGATCGGGGTGCCGAGGGGGATGTCGGTGCCCGCACCCACCCGAGAGAGGAGCACGGCGATCGCCGCGTGTACGACCATGAACATGGTGGCCCGGCCGCGCCCGGCGACCTCCACCAGACCGGCATGGGCGTCGGCGCCCACTCGGACCGGGATTGAGCGCCCTTCGAAGGAGGGCACCGGGGGACGCGGCCGGTCGGTCGGCAGTGTCAGTTCCTCCGGTGCGCCTTCCAGTGCTTCGCGCCAGAAGCGCAGCTGTGCGCTGATGAGGCTGTCCTCGTCGTCCAGGTCGCCGAGGACTTCGCGCTGCCAGAGCGCGTAGTCCGCGTACTGCACCGGCAGCGGCTCCCACCCTGGGGCCCGGCCGCCGCGCCGGGCGGCGTAAGCGACCCCGAGATCACGGGCCAGCGCACCCATCGACCAGCCATCGACCGCGATGTGATGCGCCACGATCAGCAGGACGAACTCCGAAGGACCGACCACCAATAGCCGCACACGCCACGGCAAGTCGATGCTGAGGTCGAAGCCGTGGCCGGCGTGGGTGGTGAGGGCGCTCTCAAGCTCGCTTTCCGTGGTTTCCACGACGATGAGCGGCGGTCGTCCGTCGGCGCCTTCGAGGATGTGCTGACGCGGTGCGCCGTCGGCCTCGGGGAAGACGGTCCGCAGGCTCTCGTGCCGGTCGGCCACATCGCCGAGAGCCGCCTCCAGCGCGGCGACATCCAGCGCTCCGGAGAGCCGGAGAGTCAACGGCAGGTTGTACGCGGCGTCCGCACCCGAGTCGGTCTCTTCCAGCCGGTTGAGGAACCACATCCGCTGCTGCGCGTAGGACAGCGGCAGCACGTCCGGTCGCTCGCGTGCGGTCAGGGCTGTACGTACGTCGCCGCGATCGCCTTCGATCAGTCGGGCGATGGCGGCCACGGTCGGTGAGGCGAAGAGGTCTCGGATGCTGACTTCGGTGTCGAGGACGGAACGGACCCGGGCGATCAACCGCATCGCGAGGAGCGAGTCACCGCCGAGTTCGAAGAACGACACCTCCGCACCGACCCGGTCCAGGCCGAGCACCTCGGCGAAGAGCCCGCACAGAACCTCCTCCACCGGGGTCGCCGGACCACGGCCACCAGCCGTCCCACCAGCG
>NZ_BMWG01000068.1 GCF_014651115.1 Streptomyces inusitatus
GCCGCGTCCGCCACTGACCAGGCGCTGTTCGTACCGGTGAAGCTCGACCTCGCCGCACTGCGTGCCGGCGGGCTGGTTCCGCCGCTGCTGAGCGGGCTCGTCCGGGCCCCCGCCCGCCGTACGGCCCGGGGCGACGCGGCCGGGGCACCGGCGGAGGGCATCGCCGGGCTGTCGGTCGCCGAGCAGGCCGCGTACGTCCTGGATCTCGTCCGTACTCAGGTCGCCGTCGTTCTGGGCTACGCCGGACCGGAGGCGGTCGAGACGGACCGCTCCTTCCGTGAGCTGGGCTTCGACTCGCTGAGCGCCGTCGAGCTGCGCAACCGGCTCGGCGCGGCGACCGGGCTGAGGCTCCCCGCGACCCTGGTCTTCGACTATCCGACCTCGGCGATTCTCGCCGACCGGCTGCGCACCGAGCTGGTCGGTGAGGCGCCCGCCGCGATCGCCGCACCCGTCGCCGACACCGTCCGCGACGACGAGCCGATCGCGATCGTGGGCCTCGGCTGCCGCTACCCCGGCGGGGTGGAGACCCCCGAAGACCTCTGGCGGCTCGTTCTGGAGGGCCGGGACGCCATCTCGGGCTTCCCCGACGACCGGGGCTGGGACATCGAGTCGCTCTTCGACGCCGACCCCGACCAACAGGGCACGAGCTACGCCCGCGAGGGCGGATTCGTACGCGACGCCGCCGACTTCGACCCGGGATTCTTCGGGATCTCGCCGCGTGAAGCCGTCGCGATGGACCCTCAGCAGCGTCTTCTTCTCGAAACCTCCTGGGAGGCCTTCGAGCGGGCGGGCATCGACCCCTCGTCCCTGCGCGGCAGCCGTACCGGCGTTTTCGCCGGTGTCATGTACCACGACTACGCCTCCCGGCTCACCGCGCTCCCCGAGGGCGTGGAGGGCTTCCTCGGCACCGGCAACGCGGCCAGCGTCATCTCCGGCCGGCTGTCGTACTCCTTCGGTCTCGAAGGCCCGGCGGTCACCGTCGACACCGCCTGCTCCTCCTCCCTGGTCGCCCTGCACCTCGCGGTGCAGGCGCTGCGCAACGGCGAATGCTCACTGGCCCTCGCGGGCGGTGTCACCGTCATGGCGACACCCGCTCCCTTCGTCGAGTTCAGCCGTCAGCGAGGCCTTGCCGCCGACGGGCGCTGCAAGGCGTTCTCGGCCACCGCCGACGGCACCGGCTGGGCCGAAGGCGCGGGCGTCCTGCTGGTGGAGCGGCTGTCGGATGCTCGGCGCAATGGCCATCCGGTGCTGGCGGTGGTGCGTGGTTCGGCGATCAATCAGGATGGTGCTTCGAATGGTTTGACGGCTCCGAATGGTCCGTCTCAGCAGCGGGTGATTCGTCAGGCGCTGGCGAACGCTGGTCTGTCGGCCGCCGAGGTGGATGTGGTGGAGGCGCACGGTACGGGTACCTCGCTGGGTGATCCGATCGAGGCGCAGGCGCTGCTCGCGACCTATGGCCAGGAGCACACGGAAGACCGTCCGCTGCTTCTCGGTTCGATCAAGTCGAACATGGGTCATACGCAGGCTGCCGCCGGTGTCGCGGGGATCATCAAGATGGTGGAGGCGATGCGTCACGGGGTGCTGCCGAAGACGTTGCATGTCGATGAGCCGACTCCGCATGTCGACTGGTCGGCGGGAGCGGTCTCGCTGCTTGAGTCGGTCACTCCCTGGCCGGAGACCGGCCGCCCGCGCCGCGCCGCCATCTCGTCGTTCGGCTTCAGCGGCACCAACGCGCACGCCATCATCGAGCAGGCTCCTGAGCCTGAGGAGCCCGCAACGCGTCAGGAGCCCCGGCGGGCTCCGGGCAGCCTCCCCTGGCTGATCTCCGGAAAGACCCCGGAGGCCCTGCGCGAGCAGGCCGCACGACTCAAGGCGCACACGCTCGCGAACCCCGATCCGAGCCCCGCCGACATCGGCTACACCCTGGCCACGAGCCGCACGGCGCTCGACCACCGGGCCGCGCTCGTCGCCGACGACCGAGAGGCATTCCTCGCGGGGTTGGCCGCGCTGGCTGATGGCAGTTCTGCGGCTGGTGTGGTTGAGGGTTCTCCGGTGGGCGGGAAGTTGGCGTTCCTGTTTACGGGGCAGGGGAGTCAGCGTGCGGGGATGGGCCGTGAGCTGTACGGGGCGTATCCGGTGTTCGCTCGGGCTCTGGACGAGATCTGCGCGCGTCTTGATGTGCCGTTGAAGGAAGCACTGTTCGGTGTTGAGAGCGGTGCTCTCGATGAGACGGCGGTGACGCAGCCGGCTCTGTTCGCGGTTGAGGTGGCGCTGTTCCGGCTTCTGGAGTCGTGGGGTGTGCGGCCGGACTTCCTGTCCGGTCATTCGATCGGTGAGATCGCTGCGGCGCATGTGGCGGGTGTGTTCTCGCTGGCCGATGCGTGCACGTTGGTGGCGGCTCGTGGCCGGTTGATGCAGGCGCTGCCTTCGGGCGGTGTGATGATCGCCGTGCAGGCGTCGGAGGAGGAGATCCTTCCGCTGCTGACCGACCGGGTGAGCATCGCCGCGATCAACGGTCCTCGGTCCGTCGTGATCGCGGGTGACGAGAGCGCCGCTCTCGCGATCACTGAGCAGTTCGGTGACCGTAAGTCGAAGCGGCTGACGGTGAGCCACGCGTTCCACTCGCCGCACATGGACGGCATGCTGGAGGCGTTCCGTACAGCGATCGAGAATCTTTCGTACGACAACCCGAAGATTCCGGTCGTCTCGAACCTCACCGGTGCGCTGGTCGGCGACGACATGTCGACTCCCGACTTCTGG
>NZ_BMWG01000069.1 GCF_014651115.1 Streptomyces inusitatus
ATGCCCACCCAAATCAAAGAAACTGTCATGAATCCCCACCCGAGGCACCCCAAGAACCTCAGCAAACAAACGACAGAGGTCCTCTTCCCGAGGGGTGCGGGGGGCATCGTCCGTGACCGCAGCGGCGGCGAAGTACGGAGTGGGCAGAGCCCTGCGGTCGAGCTTCCCGTTCACCGTCAGCGGGAGCTGGTCCAGGACGACCACCGCGGCCGGGACCATATAGTCCGGCAGTTCCCCGCCGACTGATCGGCGAAGCTCCGCCCCATCGAGCCGGGCACCGGCCTCGGGAACGGCGTACGCCACCAGTCGCTGATCGTCCGGCCGGTCGGAACGCACCACCACGGCGGCCTGGCCGACGCCCTCCCGCGCCAGCAGCACGGCCTCGATCTCACCCAGCTCGATACGGAAACCCCGCACCTTCACCTGATCATCAGCCCGGCCCACATACTCCAGACTCCCGTCCCGCAGCCTGCGCACCAGATCCCCCGTCCGGTACATCCGGGTGCCCGCGGGACCGTAGGGATCCGCGACAAAGCGGCCCGCCGTCAGAGCGGCGCGCCCCGCGTAACCGCGCGCCACACCCGCGCCCGACACATACAGCTCACCCACGACACCGACGGGCACGAGCCGCAGGGCCGGGTCCAGGACATGCAGACGGAGGTCGGGGACCGGGTGTCCGATGACACTGGCCGTGGAGCGGGTCGAGTGCGCGTCCAGGGCGACATGGCTGGTGTAGATGGTGGCTTCCGTGGGGCCGTACGCATTGACCAGAATCGGGGCGCCGTCGGCATGGCGCTCGTACCAGCCGGTCAGCCGGCTCGGGTCCAGCGCCTCGCCCGCGAGCATGATCCAGCGCAGGGCCAGGTCTCGTCCGGGACGTGGATCCGCCTGGTCCACCTGGTCGAGCTGGTAGAACGCGGACGGCGTCTCATTGAGAACGGTGACCTTCTCGCGGACCAGGAGCCGCAGCAGCTCCGAGGGCGAGCGGGTGACATCGAAGGGGACGACGACCAGTTTGCCGCCGTGCAGCAGTGCGCCCCAGATCTCCCAGACCGATACATCGAACGAATAGGAGTGGAAGAGCGTCCACACATCGTCGGGGCCGAAGGGGTAGACGGGCCGCAGGGATTCCATCAGCCGCAGCACATTCTGATGCGATACGACGACCCCCTTGGGCCTGCCCGTCGATCCCGAGGTGTAGATGACATAGGCGGCGCTCTCCGGGTGGAGTGCGCCTTCGCGATCCGCGTCGACCAGGTCGGTGTCCGAGTGCCGGCGGAGTGTCTCCGTCGTTTCCGGGCTGTCGAGCACCATCACGGGCACACCGGTGTCGGGCACCAGTGAGGCGGTGTCGGCGGTGGTGAGGACAGAGACCGGACGGGCATCGGTGAGCATGAAAGCGATACGGTCCGCCGGATATTCGGGATCCACCGGAACATAGGCGCTGCCCGCCTTCAGCACCGCGAGTATCCCGATCACCATGTCCATGGAACGCGGCACGGCCAGCGCCACGATCCGCTCGGGGCCGGCTCCCATCGCCACCAGCTCTCGCGCCAGCCGATTCGCCCGCGCGTTCACCTCCGTGTAGCTGAGGGAGACCTCGCCGAACGACAGGGCCGGGGCGTCCGGCGTGCGTGCCACCCGCTCCTCGAACAGCTCCGGCAGTCGACGGGGCTCCACCTCGGGGCCCGGCGGATTCCATTCGGTGAGCAGCCGGTGGCGTTCGTCCTCCGAGAGCGTGTCCAGCCGGCCGATCCGCTCCTCCGGGTGGTCGGCGATCGCCTCCAGCAGCCGGATGAACCGGGCCATGATGTTTTCGACGGCCTCATGCTCGAAGCTGTCCGGGCGGTAGGTCAGCCGCACCCGTATGGGGTCGCCGGGCACGATCGAGAGAGTCAGCGGGTAGTGGGTGACACCGTCGCCGTGCGTCTCGATTCCGGTCAGGCGGAGGCCGCTCTCGGGCGGGACGATGTCATTCAGTTCCATCGGGTAGTTCTCGAAGATCGTGGTGGTGTCGAAGAGTTCACCGGCCCCGGTCCCGGCGATCCGCTGGATCTCCGCGAGACTCAGATACTGGTGATCCAGCAACTCCGAC
>NZ_BMWG01000070.1 GCF_014651115.1 Streptomyces inusitatus
GGACGATGTCGCGTACGTCATCTACACCTCCGGCTCCACGGGCCGACCCAAGGGTGTGGTCGTGTCCCATCGCGGCCTGGGCAACCTCGTCGCCGCGCAGATGGCCGGCCTGGGCGTCGGCCCCGAGTCCCGGGTGCTCCAGCTCTCCTCGCTGAGCTTCGACGCCTCGGTGTGGGAGCTGTGCATGGCCCTCCTGTCGGGTGCCGCGCTGGTGGTGGCCGACGCGGAGAGCCTCCCTCCGCACGGATCCCTCGAAGAGGTCGCGGAATCCTTCGGCGTGACCCATGTGACCGTGCCGCCGTCGGTGCTCGCGCCCGTGCGGCAGCTCCCGGAGAGCGTCGTCAGCCTGGTCGTGGCGGGCGAGGCCTGCCCGCCGTCGCTGGTCGAGCGCTGGTCGGCCGGTCTGCGGCTGGTCAACGCCTACGGCCCGACCGAGGTGACCGTCTGCGCTTCGATGAGCGGAGCGCTCTCCCCGGTGGGTGAGACGAGCCCGGTCCCGATCGGACGTCCGCTCGGCAACACCAGGGCCTATGTGCTGGACGGTTTCCTCCAGCCGGTGCCGGTGGGTGTGGTGGGGGAGCTGTATGTATCGGGTCCGGGGCTGGCGCGCGGCTATCTCGGCCGGCCGGGGCTGACGTCGGAGCGGTTTGTGGCCAGCCCGTTCGAGGCGGGTGTGCGGATGTATCGCACCGGGGACCTGGTGCGATGGACCGCCGAGGGAGAGTTGGTCTTCGCGGGTCGTGCGGACGAGCAGGTGAAGATCCGCGGCTTCCGCGTCGAACCCGGCGAGGTCGAATCCGTCCTCACCGCGCACGAGAGCGTGGCTCAGGCCGCCGTGATCGTCCGCGAGGACCGGCCCGGGGACAAGCGGCTGGTGGCGTACACCGTCCCCGCCGCCGACGGGTCGATCGACAGCGGGACTCTGCGCGAGTTCGTCGGCTCCCGGCTCCCCGACTACATGGTTCCGGCGGCGGTCGTCGTCCTGGACGCCCTGCCGGTCACCGTCAACGGCAAACTGGACCGGGCCGCGCTGCCCGCGCCCGACTTCGAGGCGCTGGCCGAGGGCCGGGCCGCCGCCACACCGACGGAGGAGGCCGTCGCCGCGCTCTTCGGCGAGATCCTCGGACTGGACCGGGTCGGCGCGGAGACCTCCTGGTTCGACCTCGGCGGCGACTCGCTGCTCGCGATGCGGCTGGTCTCCCAGATCCGTTCGACCCTGGACGCCGAGGTCAGCATCCGGGATCTGTTCGCCGCGCCGACCGTGGCGGGAGTGGCCCGTCTCATCGACGACACGGACAGCGAGACCCGTACCGCCCTGACACCGCAGCCCCGGCCGGATGTGCTGCCGCTGTCCTACGCGCAGCAGCGGATGTGGTTCCTCAACCGGCTGGAGGGCGCCGGCGAGGGCGCGGGCTACAACATGCCGCTGACCCTGCGTCTCTCGGGCGAGCTGGACGTGGTCGCGCTGGAGGCGGCTCTCGGCGATGTGGCCGACCGGCACGAGAGCCTGCGGACCGTCTTCCCCGAGACGAACGGCACCCCGCGCCAGCAGATCGTCGCGGGCGAGGCGGGCCGGCCCCGGCTGGAGATCGTGGAGACCACCGAGGCCGAACTTGAGGAGACGCTCGCGGAGCACTCGCTCCGCGGCTTCGACCTCAGCGTCGATCTGCCCTGGCGGACCTGGCTGATGCGGACCGGCCCCACGGAGCATGTGCTGCTGATCGTGGTCCACCATGTCGCTTCCGACGGCTGGTCGATGGGCGTGCTGACGCGCGACCTGCGGTTCGCCTACGGAGCACGCGGCGAAGGCCGGGCCCCCGGCTGGGACCCGCTGCCCGTCCAGTACGCGGACTACGCCCTCTGGCAGCGCGCCGAACTGGGCGACCTCGACGACCCGGACAGCCTGATCAGCGCGCAGCTCGACTACTGGCGGGAGGCCCTCGAAGGGGCGCCGGAAGAGCTGGTGTTGCCGGTGGATCGTCGGCGGCCGGGGGTGTCGTCGTTCCGTGGTGGTACGGCT
>NZ_BMWG01000071.1 GCF_014651115.1 Streptomyces inusitatus
GCGTTTTGTTCGGTTGCTGGAGGCGGTCGCGGGGGATCCTGATGTGCGGATCGGCCGGCTGGACGTTCTCTCCGAGGACGAACGCCGTCTCCTGCTGACGGAATGGAACCAGACGGATCAGCCGCTCCCCGAAGCGGCGAACACGCTCCACCAGTGCTTCGCCGACCAGGTCGCCCGTACCCCGTCGGCCGTCGCCGTGCGCTCGGACGACGAGACCCTGACGTACCGGGAACTCGAACTGCGAGCCACCGGCCTCGCGCGACGGCTCGTCGAGGCGGGAGTGGGACCCGAGGCGATCGTCGGCGTACTGCTGCCGCGCTCTCCCGAACTGCTCGTCTCCTTCCTCGCGGTGCTCAAGGCCGGAGCCGCCTATCTGCCGCTGGACACCAAGGAACCGGAATCGCGCGGGCGACGGCTGCTCGCGGAGACCGGAGCACGATGGGTGCTGACCGACACCGCCACCCTGGAGCGCCATCGGCTCCCGGACGAGGTACTGCCCATCGCCGTGGACGAGCCCGGGGAATCGGCCGAGGGGACCGAACACACGCTCCCCGCTCCCGGCGATCCCCGGCAGCTCGCCTACGTCATGTACACCTCCGGGTCGAGCGGTGAGCCGAAGGGAGTGGCCGTCCCCCACTCCGCCGTGGTCCAGCTCGCGCACGACAGCTGCTGGCGCGGCGGGGACCACCACCGTGTCCTTTTCCACTCGCAGCACTCCTTCGACGCCTCCACCTATGAGATCTGGGTGCCGCTGCTCTCCGGCGGCGAAGTCGTCGTGGCCCCGCCCGTACCGCTGGACGCTGCTCAGCTGAAGCGGCTGACCAGCGACGGCAGGGTCACCGGCCTCTGGCTCACCGCGGGCCTCTGCCATCTCATCGCCCAGGAGAGCCCCGAGTCGCTGTCCGGGGTGAGGGAGCTGTGGGTCGGTGGGGACGTCGTCGACCCGGACGCGGTACGACGCGTTCAGGCGGCGTGCCCGGGGCTCAGCGTGGTCGACGGCTACGGCCCCACGGAGAACACCACCTTCACCACCCACTACCGCGTTCCCGCCGGCGGACTCGGCGACCGCCACACGGTTCCCATCGGCGGGCCGCTCGACAACACCCGTGTATATGTCCTGGACACGGCCCTGAGCCTGGTGCCCGTGGGAGTGATCGGCGAGCTGTATGCGTCGGGCGCGGGTCTCGCGCGAGGGTATGTGCGCAGGCCGGCGCTGACCGCGGAGCGGTTCGTCGCCGATCCGTACGGTCCGGCGGGCTCACGGATGTACCGGACCGGAGACCTGGCGCGATGGCGCGCGGACGGCGAGCTGGAGTACGTCGGCCGGGCCGACGACCAGGTCAAGGTACGGGGCTTCCGTATCGAACCCGGCGAGATCGAGGCCGCACTGCTCCGCGACGCCCGGGTGGCCCAGGCCGTCGCCCTGGTCCGCTCCGACCGGCCCGGTGAGAAGCGTCTGGTGGCCTATGCCGTCCCCGAGCACGGCACCCGGCTCGACGGCACCGAACTCCGCCGGGGTCTCGGCGAGGAACTCCCGGACTATCTGGTCCCCGCCGCCGTGGTCGTACTGGACCGGCTCCCGCTGACCGTGAACGGGAAGCTCGACCGCGGCGCCCTCCCCGCGCCGGACTTCGCCGCCGCCGTCACCGGGCGGGCCCCGCGCACCCCCGTCGAAGAGACCCTGTCCCGGCTCTTCGCCGAAGTTCTGGGGCTGCCCGAGGTGGGTGTCGAGGACGGTTTCTTCGATCTCGGGGGCGACAGCATTCTCTCGATCCAGCTGGTGAGCCGTGCCCGAGAGGCCGGTCTGGTCATCACTCCCCGTGAGGTTTTTCAGTGTGGGTCGGTGGGTGGGTTGGCGGTGGTGGCGCGGGATGTGGGTGTG
>NZ_BMWG01000072.1 GCF_014651115.1 Streptomyces inusitatus
GATGTCTTCGGTGAGTTGGGGCAGGACGGTGAAGAGGTCTCCGACGACGCCGTAGTCGGCGAGGTCGAAGATGGGGGCCTCGGGGTCCTTGTTGACCGCGACGATCGTCTTCGAGGTCTGCATACCCGCCCGGTGCTGGATCGCGCCCGAGATGCCCGCCGCGATGTACAGCTGGGGCGAGACGCTCTTGCCCGTCTGCCCGACCTGGTGGGAATGCGGATACCAGCCCGCGTCGACCGCCGCACGCGACGCCCCCACCGCCCCGCCCAGCGAGTCCGCGAGAGCCTCGACCAGCGCGAAGTTCTCCGCACCCCCCAGACCCCGCCCACCCGACACCACGACCGCCGCCTCCGTCAGCTCCGGCCGCCCCGACGCCTCACGCGCCGTCCGCGACACCACCCGCGCCGCCGGACGACCCGAGAACACCACCTCCAGCACCTGAACCGCACCCGCAGCCGCAGCCGGCTCCACCGGGGCCGAGTTCGGCTTCACCGTGATCACCGGCACCCCCCGCGTCACCCGCGACACCGTGGTGAACCCCGCCGCGAACACCGACTGCGTCACCACCACCCCCTCCTTCCCCCCGTCCGCCACATCCACCGCGTCCGCCAGCAGACCCGACCCCACCCGCACCGCCAGCCGCGCCGCCACCTCACGACCCTCACCCGACGACGGCACCAGCACCGCCACCGGATCCACCAGCAACCCGAAAGCCGCCTCCAGAGCATCCACCCGCCCCACCACCAAAGACTCCTCCACCTCCGGAGCCTCACACACCAGCACCCGCACCGCACCGTGCTCACCCAGCACACCCGCGGCACCACCCGCACCCGCACCCAGCACCACCGCCACCGGATCACCCAGCCGCCGCGCCAGCGTCAAAACCTCCAGCACGGGCTTGCGCACCGCACCACCCACATGATCGACCAGGACGAGAACATCAGCCATGAAACGTCAATCTCCTGCACCAGAAACGAACACCGACACCGACAACAGAACCGAACACCACACACACCCGCACAACAGCGAGGAGGTGCTCAGACGAACTTCCGCTCCGCGAGGAAGGCACCCGCCTGACGGCCGCCCTCACCCTCGTCCTTCACCACCGTGCCCGCACCCCGCGCCGCACGCTCCACCGCCGAGTCCACCACCGTCCACGCACCCGCCGACCCCACCTCACCGGCATCCACCCCAAGATCATCCAGATCCCACGACACCACCGGCTTCTTCTTCGCCGCCATGATCCCCTTGAACGACGGATACCGCGCCTCACCCGACTGGTCCGTCACCGACACCACCGCCGGCAGCACAGCCTCCAGAACCTCCGAAGCACTGTCACCGTCCCGGCGCCCCCGCACCACACCACCCGCCACCGACACCTCCGACAGCAGCGACACCTGCGCCACCCCCAACCGCTCCGCCAACAACGCCGGCAGCACACCCGTACCACCGTCCGTCGACGCCATCCCGCACACCACGAGATCGAAACCGGCCTTCTCCACCGCACGCGCCAGCACCAGCGACGTCCCCATCACATCCGAACCGTGCAAAGCACCGTCCTCGACATGCACCCCCCGGTCCGCACCCATCCGCAGCCCCTTCGCGACCGCCTCCCGCGCATCCTCCGGACCCATCGTCACCACCGTCACCTCCGCCCCGTCCTCCGACGCCTCGGCGATCCGCAACGCCTGCTCCACCGCGTACTCGTCCAGCTCCGACAACAAACCGTCCACACCCTCACGGTCCACCGTCAGATCCCCCGCGAAACGCCGCTCCCCCGCCGCATCGGGCACATACTTCACACAGACAACAATCCTCAAGCTCACGCCGGCTCTCC
>NZ_BMWG01000073.1 GCF_014651115.1 Streptomyces inusitatus
AGCCCGCACAGAACCTCCTCCACCGGGGTCGCCGGACCACGGCCACCAGCCGTCCCACCAGCGAACTCCGGCACCGGCAGCACACCCCGGTCCAGCTTCCCGTTCACCGTCAACGGCAGAGCGTCCAACACCACCACCGCAGCCGGAACCATAAACTCCGGCAGCCGCTCCCCCACAAACTCCCGCAACACCACCGCATCCACACCAGCAGCGGGAGTCGCGGCGGGGACCACATACGCCACCAGACGCTTGTCACCCGGCCGGTCCTCACGCACCACCACCGCGACCTGACCCACCGACTCATGAGTGGCCAGGACGGCTTCGATCTCACCCGGCTCCACACGGAACCCACGGATCTTCACCTGCGCATCCGCACGCCCCGCGAACACCACCTCACCCCCGGCCGTCCACCGCACCAGGTCCCCCGTGCGATACATCCGCACACCCACCTCGAACGGACTCGCCACAAACCGCTCAGCCGTCAACCCCGGACGCCCCCCATAGCCTCGCGCCAGCCCAGCACCCGACACATACAACTCACCGTTGACGCCCACCGGCACCGGACGCAGAAACTCGTCCAGCACAAACAACTTCGTGTTGTCCATCGGCCGCCCGATCGGCAGCACCTCCGCCGCCACCGCACCCGGCTCCACCGTATGCACCGTCACGAACACGGTCGTCTCCGTCGGACCATACACATGACGCACCGTCAACCCCGGGCACGCCCCACGCACCGCCGCCACCGCACCGGCAGCCATCACATCCCCACCGGTCAGCACATCCGACACACCCGCCAGAGCCCCCGGAGACTCCTCCGCCAGCACACCGAACAACCCCGAGGACATGAACATCCCCGTCACCCCATGAACACCCACCAGACCAGCCAGCGCCTCCCCGTCCACCAACCCCGCAGGAGCCACCACCACACACCCGCCATGAACCAACGGCACCCACAACTCAAACGTCGACGCATCGAACGTATGAGGCGAATGCAACAACACCCGACCCCGCGCCGCCTCACTCCACGACGAATCCGACACCAACGCAGCCACCGCCGAATGCGGAACCTCCACACCCTTCGGCACACCCGTCGACCCCGACGTATACATCACATACGCCACATCACTACCGCTGATCGCGACCCCGGCAGCCCCACGGTCCGGACCATCCAGCAGCACACCCACCGGAACCACGTCCACCGACGCGTCCGGCATCTCCCGGTCCGCGACGATCAGCGCGACGTCCTCCAGCACCACCCGCGCACGAGCGGCCGGCCACGACGCGTTCACCGGAACGAACGCACCACCCGCCTTCGCCACACCCAGCAGCACCGCCACCAGATCAACGGACCGCTCCATCACCACACCGACCCGGTCCCCACGACCCACACCACGAGCCACCAGACCACAAGCCACCCGATCAGCAGCCGCGTCCAACTCCCCGTACGACCACTCACGCCCCTCACCGACCACCGCGACCACGTCCGGCGAACGACTCGCACGAACCTCGAACAGCTCCACGAACGACTCACCCAGCACCGGACGCGACGTGTCGTTCCACTCCGACACCACCCGCCCGAACTCGGCCTCGTCCAACACCTCCACCCGGCTCAACAGAGCATCCGGAGCAGCCGCCATCTCACCCAGCAACCGCAACAGCCGGTCCAGAAGCCCCCGCGCCTCACCCGCCGAGAACAGATCCGGACGGTAATTGATCCGCAACTTCA
>NZ_BMWG01000074.1 GCF_014651115.1 Streptomyces inusitatus
TCCAGCCGGCCGATCCGCACATCAGGATCCCCCGCGACCGCCTCCAGCAACCGAACAAAACGCGCAGCGATCCCCTCAGCAGTCTCCCGGTCAAACAGATCACTCGCATACTCCAGAAAACCATCCAACCCCGCCGGAGCACCATCAACACCGAACCGCTCCACCAACCCCACCGACAAATCAAACTTCGCCACCCCCCGAGAAACAACCTCCGCCTCCACCCGCAACCCCGGCAACTCCACCACCGGCCGAGGATCCCCCTGAACCGTGAACAACACCTGAAACAACGGATGCCGCGCCATCGAACGAACCGGATTCAACACCTCAACCAACCGCTCAAACGGCAAATCCTGATGCTCCAACCCAGCCAAATCCACATCCCGAGCCCGCCCCACCACCTCACGGAAAGACGGATCACCCGACACATCAACCCGAAACACCAACGTATTCACAAAGAAACCGACCAACCCCTCCAACACCTCATCACCACGCCCCGCCACAGGACTACCCAACGGAATATCCGAACCCGCCCCCAACCGCGACAACAACACCGCAAAACCAGCCTGACCCACCATGAACAAACTCGCACCACACACCCGAGCCACATCCAACAACCCACCATGAACACCAGCACTCAAACCAAAACCAACCAACCCACCCCGATGACTCGCCACCACCGGACGCAAACGATCGAACGGCAACACCAACTCCTCAGGCAACCCCTCCAAAACCCCACGCCAATACTCCAACTGACCACCCCCAAAACTCCCCGAATCACCCTCCTCACCCAACAACTCACGCTGCCACAACGCATAATCCACATACTGCACCGGCAACACCGACCAACCAGGAACCCCACCACCACACCGAGCCCGATACGCCTCCAAAAGATCACCCAAAAACGGCACCACCGACTCACCATCAGCCGCAACATGATGAATCACCACCGACAGAACATGAACCCCCTCCCCCACACCGAACAACCGAACCCGAAACGGCACATCAACCGAAAGATCAAAACCCACCCCCGCCATCTCCTCCAAACCAGCCTCCAACCCCCCAACACCAACCCCAACCACCGACAAACCCACATCCACCCGATCCACACCCAACACCACCTGACACGGAACACCCCCCACATCCGGAAACACCGTCCGCAAACTCTCATGCCGACCCACCACATCACCCAAAGCCAGCTCAAGCGCCCCCAAATCCAACTCACCCAACAACCGCACCACAAACGGAATATTGTACGTACCCCCCAAACCATCCAACCGATTCAAAAACCACAAACGCCGCTGCGCAAAAGACAACGGCACCACATCCGGCCGCACCACCCGCACCACACCCGACCGAACACCCCCACCACCACGCCCCACCAAACCAGCAACCGAAGGCCACTCAAACAAATCCCTCACCGAAAAACGAACACCCAACACCCCCTCAATACGACTAATCAAACGAGTCGCCAACAACGAATGCCCACCCAAATCAAAGAAACTGTCATGAATCCCCACCCGAGGCACCCCAAGAACCTCAGC
>NZ_BMWG01000075.1 GCF_014651115.1 Streptomyces inusitatus
CGTGAGGTTTTTCAGTGTGGGTCGGTGGGTGGGTTGGCGGTGGTGGCGCGGGATGTGGGTGTGGTGGGGGTGGTGGGTGATGGTGAGGGTGTGGGGGTGTTGCCGGTGACGCCGGTGATGTTGGGGTTTGGTGGGTTGGGTGGTGTGGGGTTTGAGGGGTTTTGTCAGTCGGTGGTGGTGAGGGTGCCGGGTGGTGTGGGTTTGGGTGGGGTGAGGGGTGTGGTGCAGGCGGTGTTGGATCGTCACGATGTGTGGCGGTCGCGGTTGGTGGGGGTGGGGGAGGGGTGGGGTTTGGATGTGGGGGGTGTGGGGGTGGTGCGGGCGGTGGATTGTGTGCGGCGGGTGGATGCGTGGGGGGTGTCGGATGCGGATTTGGGTGTGTTGGTGGGGTCGGTGGGGCGTGAGGTGGCGGGGGAGCTGGATCCGGTTGGCGGGGTGATGGTGCGGGTGGTGTGGTTCGACCGGGGTGGTGTGGTTCCGGGTCGGTTGTTGGTGGTGGCGCATCATCTGGTGGTTGATGGGGTGTCGTGGCGGGTGGTGGTGTCGGATCTGGGGGTGGCGTGGGGGGCGTTGTCGGAGGGTCGTGCGGTGGGGTTGCCGGGGGTGGGGACGTCGTTTCGGCGGTGGGCTCGGTTGTTGGGGGAGGAGGCTTCGAGCGCGGGTCGGGTGGGGGAGTTGGGGTTGTGGTCGGGGGTGTTGTCGGGTCCTGATGCGGTGATCGGTTCGCGTCGTCTGGATGCGGGGCGGGATGTGGTGGGTTCGGCGGTGTCGTTGTCGTGGGTGTTGCCGGCGGGGGTGTCGTCGGGGTTGTTGTCGCGGGTGTCGTCGGTGTTTTTCTGTGGTGTGGATGAGGTGTTGCTGTCGGGGCTGGCGGTGGCGTTCGGCCGTTGGTCGGGGTTCGGCGGCGGGGCTGGTGGGTCGTTGTTGGTGGATGTGGAGGGGCATGGTCGGGAGGAGTTTGTGGCGGGGGTGGATCTGTCGCGGACGGTGGGGTGGTTCACGGGGGTGTATCCGGTCCGTCTGAATACGGGAACGGGGGCGGATTCGGGTGTGGGTGGGGTGTTGAAGGGGGTGAAGGAGGCGGTTCGGGGGGTTCCGGACGGTGGTGTGGGGTTTGGTTTGCTGCGTTATTTGAATGCGGAGACGGGTCGGGTGTTGGCGGGTATGCCGTCGGCTTCGGTGGCGTTCAATTATCTGGGTCGTTTTCCTGCGGGGCGGGATGAGGATTGGGCTCCTGCGGTGGAGTCGGGGGTGTTGGGTGGTGGTGCGGATGACCGGATGCCGTTGACGCATGCTCTCGCGGTGAATGCGGTGACGCGTGATCTTCCGGAGGGGCCGGAGGTTTCCTTCACTCTTACCTGGCCCGGTGAGGTGCTGGCCGAGAGGCAAGTGCAAGAACTCGGGGATGCCTGGGTGGCTGCTCTGGCTGAGTTGGTGGCGGAGGCGGAGCGTCCGGGTGCTGGGGGGCGGACGCCGTCGGATCTGCCGTTGGTGAGCCTCACCCAAGCCGAAATCGACCAGAT
>NZ_BMWG01000076.1 GCF_014651115.1 Streptomyces inusitatus
GGACACCTCGGGGGACCCGTCGTTCGGTGAGCTGCTGGAGCGGGTACGGCGCTGGGACCTGGCGGCGTACGCGCATCAGGATCTGCCGTTCGACCGTCTGGTGGAGGAGCTCCAGCCGGTACGGTCCCTGGCACGCCACCCCCTGTTCCAGATCATGCTGTCGCAGGGACGCGGCTCCCATCCCGGGATCACTCTGCCCGGCCTCCACAGCACGCCGTTGCCACTGGGGGACGAGGTCGCACGGTTTGACCTGGAAATCGACTTCGATGAGCGAGGCGGAACCGAGGACAGCCCCGCCGGTCTGAGCATTCAGCTCGGTTATGCGACGGATCTGTTCGACGAGGTCACGGTCCGGGGGCTGGGGGAGGCGCTGGTACGCGTCCTGTCGGCGGTCGCGGCCGATCCGGGGATACGGCTCTCGGCCCTGCCGGTCGTGTCCCCCGCCCAGCGGGACATGCTCACGGCGTGGGGTTCGGGTCCGGAAGCCTCCGGGGCGGGGACGGTGACCGGGGGCTTCGCGGCTGCTGTCCGGGCTACGCCTGAGGTGGTGGCGGTGGTCGACGGGGACCGGTCCCTGTCCTACCGGGAGTTGGATGTTCTCTCGGACCGGGTCGCGTATCGGCTGCTCGCGGCCGGTGTCACGGTCGAGACGCCGGTGCCGGTGCTGATGGAACGCGGTGCGGGACTGGTGATCGGGTTGCTGGGGGTGATGAAGGCGGGGGCCGCCTATCTCCCCCTCCATCTCGCCCACCCGGCCCCCCGCATGGCTGAGACGACCGAGGGCAACACCTCCCCGGTCCTGTTGATCGACTCAGCTCATGCGGATCACCCCTACACCCTCAGCCAGCCGTCAACCCGCAGCATCCTGACCATCACCGATGACGGCACCGATGAGGTGGCTGACGGTGTGGTGCTGCCTGCTGTGCTGCCGGGGCAGTTGGCGTATGTGATGTTCACGTCGGGGTCGACGGGTCGCCCGAAGGGCATCGCCGTCACCCACCAGAGCGTGACGGACCTGGCACTGGATCCGGCCTGGAACGTCACCCCGGGGGACCGGGTCCTGTTCCAGGCCCCCCACGCCTTCGACGGATCCGTCTACGAACTCTGGACCCCCCTCCTGACCGGTGCGGCGATCGTCATCACACCCGCCGGCCGGATCACCGACGCACCTGCCCTGCGCGCTCTCACCGAACAACACGGGGTGACGCATGTGTCGCTGACCGCGGGATTGTTCCGGGTGATCGCGGAGACCGATCCCGCCGCCTTCACCGGCCTGACCGAGGTGACGACGGGCGGGGATGTGATTCCCCCGGACGCGGTGCG
>NZ_BMWG01000077.1 GCF_014651115.1 Streptomyces inusitatus
CGCACCGCGTCCGGGGGAATCACATCCCCGCCCGTCGTCACCTCGGTCAGGCCGGTGAAGGCGCCGGGATCGGTCTCCGCGATCACCCGGAACAATCCGGCCGTCAAAGACACATGCGTTATCCCGTGCCGCTCGGTCAGCGACCTCAGAGCGGGTGCGTCAATGATCCGGCCGGGGGGTGCGATGACGATCGCCGCGCCCGTGAGAAGAGGGGTCCAGAGTTCGTAGACGGATCCGTCGAAGGCATGCGGGGCCTGGAACAGGACCCGGTCCTTGGCGGTGACGTTCCAGGCCGGATCCCGGGCCAGGTCCGTCACACTCTGGTGGGTGACGGCGATGCCCTTCGGGCGACCCGTCGACCCCGACGTGAACATCACATACGCCAACTGCCCCGACAGCACAGTGGGCAGCACGATCTCGTTGTCCGTGAAGCCGGTGTCGTCATCCGTCGTGACGGTAATGACGTGCCGGGTCGACTGCTCACTCGTGGTGTAGGGGTGATCCGCATGAGCCGGATCGATCAACAGGACCGGGGAGGTGTTGCCCTCGGTCGTCTCAGCCATGCGGGGAGCGGGATGGGCGAGATGGAGGGGGAGATAGGCGGCCCCCGCCTTCATCACCCCCACCAAAGCCACCACCAAAGCCGCACCGCGTTCCATCAGCACCGGCACCGGCGTCTCCGGAGCCACACCGGCCGCGAGCAGCCGATACGCGACCCGGTCCGAGAGAACATCCAGTTCCCGGTAGGTCAGGGACCGGTCCCCGTCGACCACCGCCACCGCACCCGGGCCGGAACGCACCATGCGGGCGAAGCCCCCGGTCACCGTCCCCGCCCCCGAGGCCTCAGGCCCCGAACCCCACGCCGTGAGCATGTCCCGCTGGGCGGGGGACACGACCGGCAGGGCCGAGAGCCGTATCCCCGGATCGGCCGCGACCGCCGACAGGACGCGTACCAGCGCCTCGCCCAGTGCCCGGACTGTTGTCTCGTCGAAGAGGTCGGTGGCGTAGCCGAGGTGGAGGGTGAGTCCGGTGTGGTCGGGGTGGGGGGTGAAGCCGATCTCCAGGTCGAATTTGACCGTGGACAGGGCGGCGGGTTCGGGGGTGATCTCCAGTCCTGTCAGTGACAGTGGTTCGGGCTCTGTCTCGGTCCAGGAGAGCATGATCTGGAACAGGGGGTGGCGTGCCAGGGACCGTGCCGGCTGGAGCTCCTCCACCAGACGGTCGAACGGCAGATCCTGATGCGCGTACGCTGCCAGGTCCCAGCGCCGTACCCGCTCCAGCAGCTCACCGAACGACGGGTCCCCCGAGGTGTCC
>NZ_BMWG01000078.1 GCF_014651115.1 Streptomyces inusitatus
GCCGCTCTGGCCGGGCAGGCGGCCCGTCTCCTTCACCACGTCACCGAACACCCCCACCTCGACCCCGTGCACATCGGGAGCGCGCTCGCCCGCACCCGTACCCCCATGGAACACCGCGCCACCATCACCGCCACCACCACCGGGGAACTCCACCACGGCCTCACCGCCCTCACCACCGGCACCCCCCACCCCGCCCTCACGGGACCCCACACCCCCCACCCCAACCCCCGCACCGCGTTCCTCTACACCGGACAGGGCACCCAGCGCCCCGGCATGGGACACGGCCTCCACCAGCACCACCCCGTCTTCACCCACCACCTCGACACCGTCATCGAAGCCCTCCAGCCCCACCTCGAACACCCCCTGCGCGACATCATGTTCGCCACCCCCGGCACCCCCGAGGCCCACCTCCTCGACCAGACCCAATGGGCCCAGCCCGCCCTCTTCGCCCTCGGCACCGCCCTCCACCACACCCTCACCCACCACGGACTCACCCCCCACACCCTCACCGGACACTCCCTCGGCGAAATCACCGCCGCCCACCTCGCCGGCATCCTCACCCTCACCGACGCCGCCACCCTCATCACCGCCCGCGGCCGGCTCATGCAGCAAGCCCCCGCGGGCGGCCTCATGATCGCCGTCCAAGCCCGCGAAGAAGACATCACCCCCGACCTCCAGGAACACCCCCACCACATCAGCCTCGCCGCCGTCAACGGCCCCACCAGCCTCGTCGTCTCCGGCGACCGCACCACCCTCGAAACCCTCAACACCCAATGGCGCGCACGCGGCCACAAAACCCGCACCCTCCACGTCAGCCACGCCTTCCACTCACCCCACATGGACCCCATACTCGACGAATTCCACCAAATCGCCTCCACCCTCACCTACCACCAACCCCACACCCCCCTCATCTCCACCCTCACCGGCAAACCCGCCACCCCGGACGACCACACCACCCCCGACTACTGGACCCGACAACTCCGCCAAACCGTCCGCTTCCACGACGCCCTCACCACCCTCCACCACCAACACCACACCCACTACACCGACATCGGCCCCGACCACACCCTCACCACCCTCACCACCGAAACCCACCCCACCAACCCCCCCACCACCCTCACCCCCCTCCGCAAAAACCAACCCGAAACCCACACCCTCACCCACACCCTCACCACCGCCCACCACACCGGCACCCCCACCAACCTCACCACCCTCCACCCCCACACCCCACCCCCCAACACCCCCACACC
>NZ_BMWG01000079.1 GCF_014651115.1 Streptomyces inusitatus
TGAGCAGGTTGCGTTGGCTGACGGCGGGGGAGTCCCACGGTCCCGCACTGGTGGCGACGCTGGAGGGTCTTCCCGCCGGTGTCCCGATCACCACGGAGATGGTGGCGGACCACTTGGCGCGGCGGCGGCTGGGGTACGGGCGCGGGGCGCGGATGAAGTTCGAGCGTGATGAGGTCACGTTCATCGGCGGTGTGCGTCACGGTCTGACCATGGGATCGCCGGTGGCGGTCATGGTGGGCAACACCGAGTGGCCCAAGTGGGACAGGATCATGGCGGCCGATCCGGTGGACCCGGAGGAGCTGGCGAAGTTGGCCCGCAACGCCCCGCTCACCCGCCCCAGGCCGGGCCACGCGGACCTCGCCGGGATGCAGAAGTACAACCTGGAGGAGGCGCGGCCGATTCTGGAGCGCGCCAGTGCCCGGGAGACGGCGGCCCGGGTCGCGCTCGGTGCGGTCGCCCGCTCGTACCTGAGGGAGACCGCGGGCATTGAGATCGTGTCGCACGTGATCGAGCTGGCGGGTGCGAAGGCTCCTCTCGGTGTCTACCCGACCCCGGCCGATGTGGAGAGGCTGGACGCGGATCCGGTGCGGTGCCTGGACGCGGACGCGTCCAAGGCGATGGTGGCGGAGATCGACCAGGCCCACAAGGACGGCGACACCCTCGGCGGAGTCGTCGAGGTGCTGGCCTACGGCGTTCCGGTCGGCCTGGGTTCGCATGTGCACTGGGACCGGCGTTTGGACGCCCGGCTGGCGGCTGCTCTGATGGGCATTCAGGCGATCAAGGGTGTCGAGCTGGGTGACGGGTTCGAGCTGGCCCGTGTGCCCGGTTCGCAGGCGCATGACGAGATCGTCGCCACCGGTGACGGGCTGCGGCGTACGTCGGGGCGTTCGGGCGGTACCGAGGGTGGTATGTCGACGGGTGAGCTGTTGCGGGTGCGTGCGGCGATGAAGCCGATCGCGACGGTGCCGAAGGCGCTCGCGACGGTGGATGTGACCACGGGTGAGGCGGCGGCTGCTCATCATCAGCGTTCGGATGTGGCGGCTGTGCCTGCGGCGGGGATCGTGGCGGAGGCGATGGTCGCGCTGGTGCTGGCGGACGCGGTCGCGGAGAAGTTCGGCGGTGACAGCGTGACCGAGACCCGCCGCAATGTCACCTCGTACCTCGACA
>NZ_BMWG01000080.1 GCF_014651115.1 Streptomyces inusitatus
ATCTACACCTCGGGGTCGACGGGCCGGCCGAAGGGTGTGGTGGTGTCGCATACGGGGCTGGGGATGCTGGCGGTCGAGCAAGTGGAGCGCTTCGGGCTGAGCACGGGCAGTCGGGTGTTGCAGCTGGCGTCGTTCAGTTTCGACGCGGCGGTGATGGAGATGCTGATGGCGTTCGCGTCGTCGGGGACGCTGGTGGTGGCTCCGGCGGGCCGTCTCGGCGGCGAGGCCCTGGTTCGTGAGCTGGAGCGGCACCGGATCACGCACGCGTTGATCCCGCCGACGGTCCTGTCGGGTCTCGCGGAGGCCGAACTCCCGGCACTGGAGACCCTGGTGGTGGGCGGCGAGGCGTGCGCGGGCGAGCTGGTGGGACGCTGGGCGCCGGGCCGGCGGATGATCAACGCCTACGGGCCGACCGAGTCCACGGTCTGCGCCGCGCTCTCCGAGCCTCTGACCGGTGACACTCGTCCGCCCATCGGCCGTCCCGTCACCGGGACCCGCCTCCATGTCCTCGACCCCGCCCTCAGGCTCGTGCCCGTCGGCGTCACCGGCGAGCTCTACATATCGGGTGAGGGTCTTGCGCGCGGCTACGCGGGACGTGCCGTCCTCACGGCGGGCCGCTTTGTCGCCGATCCGTACGGTCCCGCGGGCACCCGGATGTACCGGACGGGGGATCTGGTGCGCAGGCTGCGGGACGGGAGTCTGGAGTATGTGGGCCGGGCTGATGATCAGGTGAAGGTGCGGGGTTTCCGTATCGAGCTGGGTGAGATCGAGGCCGTGCTGCTGGCCCTGGAGAACATCGCCCAGGCCGCCGTCGCGGTCCGCTCCGACCGGCCCGACGACCGCCGCCTCGTCGGGTACGTCGTCCCGCGTGCCGGGGTGGTTCTGGACGGTGCGGTGGTACGGCGGGAGCTGGCCCGCCATCTCCCCGACCACATGGTCCCGGCCGCGGTCGTCGTCCTGGACGGTCTTCCCCGCACGGTGAACGGGAAGCTCGACCGACAGGCCCTGCCCGCACCCGACTTCACCACCGCCATCACCGACGACACACCCCGCGAACCGGAGGAGGAAACCCTCTGTCGTTTGTTCGCTGAGGTTCTTGGGGTGCCTCGGGTGGGGATTCATGACAGTTTCTTTGATTTGGGTGGGCAT
>NZ_BMWG01000081.1 GCF_014651115.1 Streptomyces inusitatus
CGCACCGCGTCCGGGGGAATCACATCCCCGCCCGTCGTCACCTCGGTCAGGCCGGTGAAGGCGCCGGGATCGGTCTCCGCGATCACCCGGAACAATCCGGCCGTCAAAGACACATGCGTTATCCGGTGCCGTTCGGTGAGAGTGCGCAGGGCGGGTGCGTCGGTGATCTGGTCCGGGGGTGTGATGACGATGGCCGCGCCGGTCAGGAGGGGGGTCCAGAGTTCGTAGACGGATCCGTCGAAGGCGTGGGGTGCCTGGAACAGGACCCGGTCCCCCGGGGTGACGTTCCAGGCCGGATCCAGTGCCAGGTCCGTCACGCTCTGGTGGGTGACGGCGATGCCCTTCGGGCGACCCGTCGACCCCGACGTGAACATCACATACGCCAACTGCCCCGGCAGCACAGCAGGCAGCACCACACCGTCAGCCACCTCATCGGTGCCGTCATCGGTGATGGTCAGGATGCTGCGGGTTGAGGGCTGGCTGAGGGTGTAGGGGTGATCCGCATGAGCTGAGTCGATCAACAGGACCGGGGAAGTATTGCCTTCGGTGGTCTCATGCATCCGGGGGGCCGGGTGGGCGAGGTGGAGGGGGAGATAGGCGGCCCCCGCCTTCATGACCCCCAGCAACCCGATCACCAGTCCCGCACCGCGTTGCATCAGCACCGGCACCGGTGTCTCGGCCGTGACACCGGCCGCGAGCAGCCGATACGCGACCCGGTCCGAGAGAACGTCGAGTTCCCGGTAGGTCAGGGTCCGGTCCCCGTCGACCACCGCCACCGCACCCGGGCCGGAACGCACCGTGCGGGCGAAGCCCCCGGTCACCGTCCCCGCCCCCGAGGCCTCAGGCCCCGAACCCCAGCGTTCCAGCATGTCCCGCTGGGTGGGGGACACGACGGGCAGGGCCGAGAGCCGTATCCCCGGATCGGCCGCGACCGCCGACAGGACGCGTACCAGCGCC
>NZ_BMWG01000082.1 GCF_014651115.1 Streptomyces inusitatus
TCCTTCGCATCCGGCGTATGTGATTTATACGTCGGGGTCTACGGGGCGGCCGAAGGGTGTGGTGGTTCCGCAGGGGAATGTGGTGCGGTTGTTCGGGGCGACGGAGTCGTGGTTCGGGTTTGGTCCGGGTGATGTGTGGACGTTGTTTCATTCGTATGCGTTTGATTTCTCGGTGTGGGAGTTGTGGGGTCCGTTGTTGTATGGCGGGCGGTTGGTGGTGGTGTCGTTCGAGGTGAGTCGTTCGCCGGTTGATTTTTTGTCGTTGTTGGTGGCGGAGCGGGTGACGGTGTTGTGTCAGACGCCTTCGGCTTTTGCTCAGTTGGTGGGGGTTGAGCGGGAGAGTTCTGTGGTGGGTGGGGGGTTGTGTCTTCGGTTGGTGGTGTTCGGGGGTGAGGCGCTGGAGCCGGGGGTTCTGTGGGATTGGGTGGATCGGCATCCGGTGGGTGTGGTGCGGTTGGTGAATATGTATGGGATTACGGAGACGACGGTGCATGTGACGTATGCGCCGTTGGGTGAGGAGGTGGTGGGTCGGGGGGTTATCGGTGTTCCGGTTCCGGGGTTGCGGGTGTATGTGCTGGATGGTGGGTTGCGGCCGGTGCCGCCGGGTGTGGTGGGTGAGTTGTATGTGTCCGGGGGGCAGTTGGCGCGTGGGTATGTGAATCGTCCGGGGTTGACGGCTGGGCGGTTTGTGGCGGATCCGTTCGGTGGTTTGGGTTCGCGGATGTATCGCAGTGGGGATTTGGCGCGGTGGTCGGTGGACGGGGTGCTGGAGTTCGCGGGGCGTGTGGATGATCAGGTGAAGGTGCGGGGTTTCCGGGTCGAGCTGGGTGAGATCGAGGCGGTGTTGTCGGGTCATCCTTCGGTGGCGCGGGTGGTGGCGGTGGTGCGGGAGGATCGTCCGGGGGATCAGCGGATTGTGGCCTATGCGGTCCCGA
>NZ_BMWG01000083.1 GCF_014651115.1 Streptomyces inusitatus
GTACGCGGCGAGGAGTACGGCGGGGTCGGGGCCTTCCAGGACGGTAGGTTTGGCGAGGCCGTCGAGGACGATGAAGCGGAGCAGGTTGCCCCGGGACTTCTTGTCGACCTTCATCGTCTGGAGGAGTTTGGGCCACTGGTCGCCCCGGTAGGTCAGCGGCAGCCCGACCGACTCCAGGATCGCGCGGTGGCGGTCGGCGGTGGCGTCGTCCAGCCGGCCGGCGAGCCGGCCGAGTTCGGCGGCGAAGACCATGCCGACGGAGACGGCCGCGCCGTGCCGCCACTTGTAGCGCTCGTTCTTCTCGATGGCGTGGGCCAGGGTGTGCCCGTAGTTGAGGATCTCGCGCCGGCCGGACTCCCTGAGGTCGCCGGAGACGACCTCGGCCTTGACCCGGACGGAGCGCTCGATCAGCTCCGCGGTGTGCCGGCCTGCGGGGGTCCGTGCGCCCCGGGGGTCGGCCTCGACCAGGTCCAGGATCACCGGGTCGGCGATGAAACCGGCCTTGATGATCTCGGCCAGGCCGCTGACGTAGTCGTTGACGGGCAGCGAGTCCAGGGCGGCCAGGTCGCACAGGACCCCGGCGGGCGGGTGGAAGGCCCCGACGAGGTTCTTGCCCTCGGCGGTGTTGATGCCGGTCTTCCCGCCGACGGCCGCGTCGACCATGCCCAGCACGGTGGTGGGCACCGCGATCCAGCGCACCCCCCGCAGCCACGACGCCGCGACGAAACCCGCCACATCGGTCGTCGCACCGCCGCCGACACCCACGATGACATCGGTACGGGTGAAGCCGGTCTGGCCGAGCGCCTTCCAGCAGTAGGCGGCGACCTCGACGGTCTTGGCCTCCTCCGCGTTGGGCAACTGGATCGCGATGGCCTCGTACCCCTGGCCCGCGAGATCCTCGCGGATCGCCTCACCGGT
>NZ_BMWG01000084.1 GCF_014651115.1 Streptomyces inusitatus
GTGTGGATGGTGGTGTGGGTGTTGAGGGTGGTGTTGATGCGGTTGGTGAGGCGCATGGCGAGGAGGGAGTGGCCGCCGTGGGTGAAGAAGTTGTCGTCGATGGTGAGGGTGGGTTGGTTGAGGGTTTCGGCGAAGAGGGTGGTGAGGGTGTGTTCGTGGGGGGTGCGGGGTGGGCGTCCGGTGGGGGTTGGGGTGGTGGGGGTGGGGAGTTGGGTGTGGTCGAGTTTGCCGTTGGGGGTGAGGGGCCAGGTGGTGAGGTGGGTGAGGGTGGTGGGGATGAGGTAGTCGGGGAGGTGGCGGGTGAGGTGGGTGTGGAGGGCGGTGGGGGTGGTGGTTCCGGTGTAGTGGGCGGTGAGGCGGGTGTCGCCGTGGGCGCTGGTGTGGGCGGTGACGGTGGCCTGGGTGACGTGGGGGTGGCGGGTGATCGCGGTTTCGATGTCGGCGGGTTCGACGCGGTGGCCCCGGATTTTGATCTGGTGGTCGGTGCGTCCGTGGAAGGTGAGGGTTCCGTCGTGCTCCCAGCGGGCGAGGTCGCCGGTGCGGTAGATCCTTTCACCGGGCCGGCCGTGGGGGTGTGCGGTGAACGTGACGGCGGTGAGCGCGGGATCGTTCGTGTAGCCGCGGGCGAGGCCGGTCCCGGCGATATGGAGTTCACCGATCACACCCGGCGGGACGGGCTGGAGATACGGGTCGAGGATCGTGAGGCGGGTCCCGGTCATCGCCCGGCCGAGCGGCGTCGTGGTGGCGGGGAGGGTGTCGCCGGTGCGCCAGGGGGTGTGGGTGGCGCAGAGGGTGGTCTCGGTCGGCCCGTAGGTGGTGCGGACGATGAGGTCCGGGTTGGTGTCCAGGACCGCACGCACCGCGTCCGGGGGAATCACATCCCCGCCCGTCGTCACCTCGGTCAGGCCGGTGAAGGCG
>NZ_BMWG01000085.1 GCF_014651115.1 Streptomyces inusitatus
TAGGCCGTTTCTTAGCGATCACCTTGCTGACCAGATGTGGATGGCGGCGAGGTGGAGTCCGGCGAGGTAGATGGTGGCGGTCTTGTCGTAGCGGGTGGCCAGGCCGCGCCATTGCTTGATCTTGTTGATGGCCCGTTCGACCGTGTTCCGCTGTTTGTAGGCCTCGCGGTCGAACGCCGGTGGGCGGCCACCTCGGCTGCCGAGCCGTTTGCGGTGGGCGGCCTGGTCGGCGGGCTGCGGGATCACCGCCCGGATCCCGCGACGGCGCAGGTGCGAGCGGATGGCGCGGGACGAGTACGCCTTGTCCCCGAGGACCATGTCCGGTGCCGTTCGCGGTCGTCCGACGGGCCGTGGCACACGGATGAGTGCCATGACCCGGGGGAAGGCCGGTGCGTCGCCGGCCTGGCCCGGGGTGATCACGAATGCGAGCGGGCGGCAGCGGCCGTCGGCCGCGAGGTGGATCTTCGTCGTCAGTCCGCCGCGGGACCGGCCGAGGGCATGATCGTGCGGCTCGCCGGCCGGGGCCCCTTTTGACGGGCCCCGGCGGCGTGCTGGTGGGCACGGACGATCGTGGAGTCCACCGAGACGACCCAGTCCAGGTCGTCCTCCGCGTCCGCCTCGGCGAGAAGCGCGGCGAATACACGCTCCCACGTGCCGTCGATCGCCCACATCCGCAGCCTGCTGTGGGCGCCCTTCCACGAACCGAACCGTTCGGGCAGGTCCATCCACGGTGTGCCCGTCCGGTACTTGAAGGCGATCGCGTCGATCACCTGCCGGTGATCACGCCACCGGCCACCCCGCCGGGGTGTTCGATCAGGCAGCAATGGCTTAATCCGCGCCCACTGGGCGTCAGTCAACGACACACCTGAACCAACGACCAGAAGATCCCTAAGAAACGCCCTAG
>NZ_BMWG01000086.1 GCF_014651115.1 Streptomyces inusitatus
GCGGATCCTGCTGGTCAGGACCGGTCCCGACCAGCATCGGATGATGATCACGCTGCACCACATTGTCCTCGACGGCTGGTCACTGGCGATCCTGATGCAGGAGCTGTGGACCGCGTACGAGGCCGAGGGCAATGGAAGCACTCTGCCTGCGGTGGTCTCCTATCGCGACTATCTGGAGTGGCTGGCAGGCCAGGACAGAGAAGCCGCGCGTGAGGCCTGGCGGGGAGCCCTGGCCGGGGCTGAGGAGCCGACGTTGGTGGCTCCGGTGGATCGGGATGCCGAGCTGGTGCATGGCGAGGTGGTGTCCGGTGAGGCCGATGAGGTTCTGAACGCGGGTCTGCGGGAGCTGGTCCGTGTTCATGGTGTGACGCTGAATACGGTGGTGCAGGCGGCGTGGGCGCTGCTGGTGGCCAAGCTGCTGGGCCGCCGTGATGTGGTGTTCGGCGCGAGCGTCGCGGGGCGGCCGGCTGATCTGCCGGGCATGGAATCGATGCTGGGTCTGTTCATTAACACCGTCCCCGTACGGGTACGGTTCGACCCCGCGCAGACGGTGGCGGGAATGCTGGTGCAGCTTCAGGCCGAGCAGTCCGCCCTCATGGACTTCCAGTATCTGAGCCTGAGCGACATCCAGCGCCTGGCGGGCGCGGGAGCCGCCTTCGACACCATCCTCGCCTTCGAGAACTTCCCGTCGGGCGGCGGCAACCAGGAAGCCCCGTCGGACGCCGAACCCCAGATGGCGGGACCCGGTGGCTTGAGGGTGTTCGAGTCTGGGATTCGGGAGTCGATCAGTTATCCGCTGGGGTTGATCGCCGGGCCGGTGGGTGGTCTGAAGTTGCGGATCAATTACCGTCCGGATCTGTTCTCGGCGGGTGAGGCGCGGGGGCTTCTGG
>NZ_BMWG01000087.1 GCF_014651115.1 Streptomyces inusitatus
GCCGCGACCGAGATACGGTCCTCACCCCACGGAGCGATCAACTCCCGCACCTTCACGGCGGGCAGCGGGACGGACACCATGCCGCCCAGACCCGCCAGCACCCGACCGATCGCCTGACTCCGCAACGCGACCACCCGAGCCGCATCCTCCAACGACAGAATCCCCGCCACACACGCGGCCGCGATCTCACCCTGGGAATGGCCGACGACCGCACCCGGGCGCACCCCCGCAGCACGCCAGACCTCCGCCAGCGACACCATCACCGCGAACAACGCCGGCTGCACCACATCCACACGCTCCAACGACGGAGCACCCTCCACACCCCGCAGGACATCGCTCAGCGACCAGTCCGTGAACGGCTCCAGCGCCCTCGCACACTCCCCCACCCGCGCAGCGAACACCGGCGAGGAATCCAGCAGACCCGCAGCCATCCCCACCCACTGCGAACCCTGCCCCGGGAACACGAACACCGTCTTCCCCGACACCACCGAACCACTCACCACACCAGCGGCCAGCGAACCCGAAGCCACCGCCCCCACACCCGCCACATGATCAGCCAGCACCACCGCACGATGATCCAAACCCGCACGCGACGACGCCAGCGACCACCCCACATCCACCACACCAGCATCAGGAACAGCCGAAAGCCACCCCGACAACCGCTCCGCCTGCCCACGCAACGCCACCGCACTACGCCCCGACAACACCCACGGAACAACCACCGGCACCACACCCGGATCAATGCCCGCCGACTCCTCCTCCGGAGCCTGCTCCACGATCACATGCGCGTTCGTACCACTGAAACCGAACGACGACACACCCGCACGACGGGG
>NZ_BMWG01000088.1 GCF_014651115.1 Streptomyces inusitatus
CAACTGGATCGCGATGGCCTCGTACCCCTGGCCCGCGAGATCCTCGCGGATCGCCTCACCGGTGCCCGCGAGAGCCTCCGGATGCAGCACGGCCACCCTCTGGGCACTCCCGATCAGCCCGGGAAGCTCGCCGAGGAGCTGCCGCCCCACCAGCACCTCGTAGGGATCGGTGCCTTCGGCGCCGCCGACCCGGATACGGGTCACTGACTGCTCGGTCATGCGTCTTTCAGCTCCAAAGCGTCGAGGACCGCCTGGGCGACCTCTTCGGGGGTGCGTGCGTCGGTGGCCACGGTCACCCGGGCCACCTCGGTGTACAGATGGCGGCGGGCGTCCATCAGCTCCCGCCACTGGCGGCGCGGGTTGACGGAGAGCAGCGGGCGGGCCTGGTTGAGCCCGGTGCGCCGGACGGCCTCCTCCACGTCGAGGGAGAGGTAGGCCACCGGCAGTCCGGTCAGCAGGGCCCGGGTCGACTCGTCCAGGATCGCGCCGCCGCCGAGGGCGAGCACACCGGTGTGCCCGGCGACCGCCTCTCGTACGGCGGCCCGCTCCAGCTCGCGGAAGCGGGCTTCGCCCTCGTCCACGAAGAGGTCGGCGATCTCCCGGCCCTGGGCGGCGACGATGTCCGCGTCGGTGTCCCGGTAGGGCACCCCCAGCCGCTGGGCGAGCAGTTCGCCGACGGTCGACTTGCCCGCGCCCATGGGCCCGACCAGGACGATCACCGGGGCGGTCACCGGAAGTTCAGATTGTCGAGGTACGAGGTGACATTGCGGCGGGTCTCGGTCACGCTGTCACCGCCGAACTTCTCCG
>NZ_BMWG01000089.1 GCF_014651115.1 Streptomyces inusitatus
CGGCGAAATCGAAACCGCCCTCACCCACCACCCCCACGTCACCACCGCCACCGTCCTCCTCCGCGAGGACTCCGGGGTGCCGCGGCTGGTGGCGTACATCACGGGTACGGCCGACCCCGTGGCGCTCCGCGCGAGCCTGGCCGGGGAGCTCCCCGACTACATGGTTCCGGCCGTGATCGTGGCGCTGGAGGAGTTGCCGACCAATGTGAACGGCAAGCTCGACCGCGCCGCACTCCCCGCACCCGAGACTTCCTCGGTCACCCTGTCGCGGGGGCCGCGCAACGCTCGTGAGGAGATCGTCGGCGGCATCCTGGCGGCGATGCTGGGGCTGGACTCCATCGGTATGGAGGACGACTTCTTCCGGCTCGGCGGGCACTCACTGCTCGCCACGCGCGCGGTGAGCCGGCTGCGTACCGCGCTGGGTGCGGCCTGCTCCGTACGGGATGTGTTCGAGGCGCGTACCGCCGCCGCTCTCGCGGCGCGCCTCGGCGGCGAGTCCGCCGTGGAGCGGCCCGCGCTGACCGCCGGTGTCAGGCCGGAGCGGCTGCCGCTCTCGTACGCCCAGCGCAGGCTGTGGCTGATCGACAGTGTGCGCGGCCCGGGCACGGCGTACAACGTGCCGTTCGCGGTACGGCTGCGCGGCGCGCTCGACGTACCCGCGCTGGAGGCCGCCGTACACGATGTGATCACCCGTCATGAGGTGCTGCGCACT
This sequence comes from Streptomyces inusitatus, assembly GCF_014651115.1. Classification (GTDB taxonomy): domain Bacteria; phylum Actinomycetota; class Actinomycetes; order Streptomycetales; family Streptomycetaceae; genus Streptomyces; species Streptomyces amakusaensis. Next base: position 713 of record NZ_BMWG01000089.1, read on the forward strand.
CTCTTCGCCGAGCACGAGGGCGAGCCCTACCAGCGCGTTCTGCGCCCGGAGGAGGCACGGGTC
>NZ_BMWG01000090.1 GCF_014651115.1 Streptomyces inusitatus
CGGCGAAATCGAAACCGCCCTCACCCACCACCCCCACGTCACCACCGCCACCGTCCTCCTCCGGGACGATCGGCTCATCGCCTACACGACCGGAACCGCCGAACCGGCCGCGCTCCGCGCGGCGCTCATCGGCGAGCTGCCGGAGTACATGGTCCCGGCCGTGATCATGAACCTGGACGAGCTGCCGACCAATGTGAACGGCAAGCTCGACCGCGCCGCCCTCCCCGCACCCGAGGCCGCGTCCGTCACGCTGTCGCGTGCGCCGCGGGGCCCTCGGGAGACCCTGCTCGCCGGGATCTTCGCGGAGGTCCTGGAGCTGGACGGGGTGGGCGCGGAGGACGACTTCTTCCGGCTGGGCGGCCATTCGCTGCTGGCGACCAGGGTGGTGGCCCGGGTGCGGGCCGCCGGGATCGCCTGTTCCGTACGGGATGTGTTCGAGGCGCGTACGGTCGCCGTCCTGGCGGCCCGGCTCGGCGGGGACGCGGCCGTGGAGCGGCCCGCGCTGACCGCCGGTGCCAGGCCGGAGCGGCTGCCGCTCTCGTACGCCCAGCGCAGGCTGTGGTTCCTGGACCAGATGGAGGGTCGGGGCAGCACCTACAACGTGCCGTTCGCGGTACGGCTGCGCGGCGCGCTCGACATACCCGCGCTGGAAGCCGCCGTACACGATGTGATCACCCGTCATGAGGTGCTGCGCACCCTCTTCGCCGAGCACGAGGGCGAGCCCTACCAGCGCGTTCTGCGCCCGGAGGAGGCACGGGTC
>NZ_BMWG01000091.1 GCF_014651115.1 Streptomyces inusitatus
CGGAGGAGGACGGTGGCGGTGGTGACGTGGGGGTGGTGGGTGAGGGCGGTTTCGATTTCGCCGAGTTCGATGCGGAAGCCGCGCACCTTTACCTGGTCGTCGGCTCGTCCGAGGAATTCGATGTGTCCGTCGGTGCGTCGTTGTGCGAGGTCGCCGGTGCGGTACATGCGGGTGCCGGGGGTGCCGTGGGGGTTGGCGGTGAAGCGTTCGGCGGTGAGGGTGGGTTGTCCGAGGTAGCCGCGGGCGTTTTGGGGGCCGGAGAGGTAGAGCTCGCCGGGGGTGCCGTTGGGTACGGGGTTGAGGTGTTTGTCGAGGATGTGGGCTTGGGTGTTGTCGAGGGGGTGGCCGATGACGGGGGTGGTGGTGTCACTCGTCCGTGCGGTGAGGGCGTCGACGGTGAATTCGGTGGGGCCGTAGTAGTTGACGACCTCGGTCTCGGGGTTGGTGGTGCGGAGTTCGGTCCAGAGGGCGGGGGATATGGCTTCGCCGCCGAGGAGGAGGAGTGGTGGGGTCCAGGGGCCGGTGAGGAGTCCGGCGTCGAGGAGTTGGCGTGTGTAGGAGGGGGTGATGTCGAGGGTGTCGATGTGGTGGGTTCGGGTGTAGGTGACGACGGTTTCGGCGTCGCGTCGTTCGTATTCGTCGAGGATGTGGAGTTCGTGTCCGGCGATGAGCCAGAGGAGTTGTTCCCAGGAGGAGTCGAAGGAGAGGGAGGCGGTGTGGAGTGCGCGGACGCGTCG
>NZ_BMWG01000092.1 GCF_014651115.1 Streptomyces inusitatus
TTGACCATCTCGGAGACGAGCACCGAGTTGCCGAGCGATTTGGACATCTTCTCGCCGCTCATGGTGACCCAGGCGTTGTGCACCCAGTACCGGGAGAACGTATCGCCGAAGGCCTTGGCCTGGGCGATCTCGTTCTCGTGGTGCGGGAAGATCAGATCCAGACCGCCGCCATGGATGTCGAAGGCCTCGCCCAGATACTTGTGCGCCATCGCCGAGCACTCCAGGTGCCAGCCCGGACGGCCCCGCCCCCACGGCGTCTCCCACGACGGCTCGCCCGGCTTGACCGCCTTCCACATCGCGAAGTCGCGCTGATCGCGCTTACCCGTCTCGCCCTCGCCCGAGGGCTGACGCAGATCGTCCAGCTCCTGGTTGGACAGCTGGAGATAACCCGGGAACGACCGGACGTCGAAATACACATTCCCGTCCGACTCGTACGCGTGCCCGCGCTCCATCAGCCCGCGCATCATCTCCACCATCTCGGTGATGTGCCCGGTCGCACGCGGCTCGCACGTCGGCGGCAGGCACCCCAGCGCGTCATAACCGCTGTTGAACGCCCGCTCATTCTCATAGCCGATCGACCACCAGGGGCGGTTCTGTTCCGCCGACTTCTGGATGATCTTGTCGTCGATGTCGGTGACATTGCGGATGAACGTCACCTCGTAGCCGCGGTACTCGAACCAGCGGCGCATGATGTCGAAGTTCAGCCCGGAACGGAT
>NZ_BMWG01000093.1 GCF_014651115.1 Streptomyces inusitatus
CCACCGCCGGAGGGGCGGTCATCGCGACGGAAGCCACCGCCACCACCGGACGACGGCCGGTCATCGCGTCGACCGTAGCCACCACCGGAGGAGGGACGGTCGTCACGACGGCCATACCCACCGCCGCCGGACGGGCGGTCATCGCGACGGAAACCGCCGCCGGACGGGCGGTCGTCACGACGCGGAGCCCCACCAGACGGACGGTCATCGCGGCGGAAACCGCCGCCACCGCCGGACGACGGACGGTCGTCACGACGGCCATAGCCACCGCCACCACCACTACTGGGACGACCACCACGGTCATCACGCGGACCGCGATATCCGCCACGGTCGTCGTCACGACGAGGCCCACGGTCGTCACGGCCACCGCGGAATCCGCCCCGGTCGCCGCCGCCGTCCCTACGGCGCGGCTCGCGCTCGGAACGGTCGTCGGGAGAGTTGGTGGGCATCGGTGTGACTCCTGTCTTCGGGTACTACGTCATTCTCGCGCAGCCGGCGACCGGCCGCGCTTCGATCTATCTACACAACAAAACAAAAAAGGACCCTTGGTCCAGCGCGTGAACGCTGGACCAAGGGTCCTTAAATATTGTTCGGCGGCGTCCTACTCTCCCACAGGGTCCCCCCTGCAGTACCATCGGCGCTGAAAGGCTTAGCTTCCGGGTTCGAAATGTAACCGGGCGTTTCCCTAACGCTATGACCACCGAAAC
>NZ_BMWG01000094.1 GCF_014651115.1 Streptomyces inusitatus
ACGACCACACCCTTGGGTCGGCCCGTGGAGCCGGAGGTGTAGATGACGTACGCGACATCGTCCAGACCGGCCCGCTCCACCACACCGGGATCGAGGTCCGGGCCGGGGTCGGTAGCGGGATCGGTCGTGGGGTCGAAGACCCAGGACGGCGTACCCTCCGGCACCAGCGGACCAGTCCCGGCCGAGGACACCACCAGCGCAGGAGCGGAATCCCGGAGCATGTACGCGATCCGCTCCACCGGATACGCCGGATCCACCGGAACAAACCCCGCCCCCGCCTTCGCCACACCCAGCAGCACCGCCACCAGATCCACCGAACGCTCCAGCAGCACCCCCACCAGATCACCACGGCCCACACCACGAGCCACCAGACCACACGCCACCCGATCAGCAGCCGCGTCCAACTCCCCGTACGACCAACGACGATCCCCACCGATCACCGCGACCGCGTCCGGCGAACGACCCACCTGAGCCTCGAACAACCCCGCCAGCGAACCCGACACCACCGGCACAGCGGTCTCATTCCACCGCTCCACCACCCGAGACCGCTCACCCTCACCCAGCACATCAATCTCACTGACCCGAACATCCGGATCAGCCGCCACCCGCTCCAACACCCGAACCAACCGCTCCGACAACCCCCGAGCCGTCACCTCGTCGAACAAATCCACCGCGTACA
>NZ_BMWG01000095.1 GCF_014651115.1 Streptomyces inusitatus
GTGCGGTGGTTGCCGCGTCCGGCGTCGGTGAGGTTGTACGAGGAGCCGGACTGGGTGCTGCCGAGGGTGACCTGGCCGCTGTACTGGGTGTTGCCGGTGCCGTTGTGGACGGCCTGCCACTCGTAGAGCTTCTTGCCCGTCTTCGCGTCGGTGACGACGTGGAGTTCGTTGGGGGTGCCGTCGTGCTGGAGGCCGCCGACGACGGTCTCGTACGCGAGGACCGGCTTGGCGCCCTGGGCCAGCCAGACGACCTCGCGCGGCGCGCGTTCGGCGTCGGTTCTGGTGGAGCCCTCGGCCTTCGCGCGGGCGAGGGCCTGCTTCTCGGCCGCCGCCGGGGCGATCGCGGCGGAGGTGGCGACGCCCTTGAGGGCGGTGCGGGAGGCCTTGACGACCGATTCGGTCGCGCCCGTCTTCGACTCGGAGACCACCAGGTCGCCGCCGAGGACCGGGAGTCCGGCGAAGGTGCGCTCGTAGCGGGTGTGGGTGGTGCCGTCGCGGTCCCGGGTGACGTCCCGGACGAGGAGCTTCTCCTGTGCGCCGAGGCCCAGTTCCTTCGCGGTGGCCGCCGTGGTCGCGCTCCGGGCCCGTATCAGCCCGGCGCGCTGCGCGGGGGTGAGACTCGCCGGCAGCGC
>NZ_BMWG01000096.1 GCF_014651115.1 Streptomyces inusitatus
AGGGCATCCCCATGGCGAACGGGCCAAAGATGGATTTTAGGCCACGGCCGCGAAAACGGGCGCGTGGAAGGGCACGGGACCCTCCCGTGGTCCCCCCGCGTGAGACGTGGAAGTTCGGGTGCACCCGTGAGGGAAAACGGGTCACGCTAGCGAAACCCCTGATTCTGAGCAAAAACGCTGTGTCCAGCCATCTTAGATGGGTTTCGTGGGGTACTGGGAAAATGCCCTGGTTTTCTGAAGGCAGAACTCCCCGAAGTCCTGGGAGGGGGTATGCCCCTCAGGTATAGTAGGGGGTAGGGAACTCGTGCAGCCGAAACCCGGGCGAAACGCTGCTGAAACCATAGCGTTTCCAGCGTCTCCTCCAGGTCTCCTCGGCCGAGCCCCGCACCCCCTCGCGGCCTAGCCGTGGCCGGTCGGCACCCTACCGCGCCCAGCTCCGGCTGGCGCTGTTGGCTGCCTGGCCGGCCGTGGTTCGGCCGTGACGCAGCCACGACCGGCTATGGCTGGCTACCGCCGGCCAGACGCCCTGGACGAGTGGCTGCACCGTGGGATGGCCCGTTGCTCGATGCGTTTTCCGTTTCTCCCGCGCTCGGTGGACCTTCGGTCGCCGTCCTCGCAAGCAGACCCGC
>NZ_BMWG01000097.1 GCF_014651115.1 Streptomyces inusitatus
GGTCCTGAGTTGACGTTGACGTTGTTGTGGCCGGAGGCGTTGTTCGAGGAGTCTTCGGTTCGGGCGTTGGTGGACGGCTGGGCGGCGATGCTGGGCGGTCTGGTCACTGCCAGTGCGGAGGGTGGTGGTCACACCCCGTCGGACTTCTCGTTGGTGGCGTTGGATCAGGCGCGGATCGAGGGGTTGGAGGCGGAGGTTCCGGGGCTGGTCGACGTCCTGCCGGTGTCCCCGCTCCAGGAGGGTTTGCTGTTCCACGCCCTCTTTGATGAGCAGGGCACGGATGTGTATGTGGAGCAGCTGGATCTGGGGCTTGACGGTCCGCTGGATGCGGGAGTGTTGCGGGCGTCGTGGCAGGCGTTGCTGGATCGGCATGCGAGTTTGCGTGCTGGGTTCCGGCAGTTGTCGGGTGTGGATCAGCCGGTGCAGGTGGTGGCCCGTGAGGTGGTTCTGCCGTGGCGTGAGGAGGACATCTCCGGTCTCGCGGACGACGAGAAGGCGGCGGAGGCCGAGCGGCTCGGCATCGAGGAACGCGCCCGCCGCTTCGATCTCGCGGTGCCGCCTCTGGTGCGGATCCTGCTGGTCAGGACCGGTCCCGACCAGCATCGGATGATGATCACGCTGCACCACAT
>NZ_BMWG01000099.1 GCF_014651115.1 Streptomyces inusitatus
CCGGTCCCGGCGATCCGCTGGATCTCCGCGAGACTCAGATACTGGTGATCCAGCAACTCCGACTGCTCACGCTGCACCCGAACCAGAAAATCACCCAACGACTCCGCATAATCCAACCGCACCCGCACCGGAACCGTATTGATGAACAGACCCACCATCGACTCCACACCCGCCAACTCCGGCGGACGCCCCGAAACCGTCGACCCGAACACCACATCATCACGACCGGTCAACACACCCAGCAACACCGCCCACGCACCCTGAACCAACGAATTCACCGTCAGCCCACGAGCCCGAGCCCCCACCCCCAACCGACCCGACAACCCCACCGGCAAACCACACACCACCCGCTCCGGCACCACCGCACCACCACCGCCCGGCACACCACCCACCAGCCGGCAACCACCCTCAAGCCCCGCCAGCGCCGAACCCCACACACCCCGCGACACACCACGATCACGACCCGCCAACCACACCAAATACTCCCGATACGGAACCACCCGCGGCAGCAGCCCCACACCCTCCCCACCCGACCCGTACAACCCAAACAAATCACGCACCAACAACGGCACCGACCACCCGTCAACCACCAGATGATGAACCGTCA
>NZ_BMWG01000100.1 GCF_014651115.1 Streptomyces inusitatus
AGGTCCGGCAGCAGGATCCGCAGGGACACCGTGTCGAGCGCCAGGTGGTTGACGATCAGCAGCAGCCGGCCGAGATCCTCCGGACCGCGGTCGAACCAGACCAGCTGAGCCATCACACCGGCCCACGGATCCAGCCCGGCCACGGCCGCCTTCATCTCCTCACCGATCAGACCGTTCAGCCGATCGCCTTCGAGACCGGTCGCGTCCACGCGGCGCAGGAGCCGACCGGCGAGGCCGTCCCCGGGCTCGGGAACAACCAGCCTTCGTACGGTGCCGCCGTCGTCCTCCAGCCGGGCCCTCAGAATGTCGTGGTGATCGACCAGCGCCTGAACCGCATCGGTGAGGACGGTGTAGTCGAGCCCCACCGGGGTCTCCACCATCGCGGACAGAACGACCTGGCCCAGCTTGTCCGCACCCACCCGCTCGATCAGCTCATGCATGACCGGCGTCAGCGGAATCTCCCCCACACCCGCATCACCACCACCCACCGCGGCACCCTCACCCACCGCACCGGCCACCACAGCCAGCCCCTCCGGGCTCTGCCGCTCAAACACCTGGCGCGCGGTGATGACGAGCCCCGCCTTACGGGCACTCGACACCA
>NZ_BMWG01000101.1 GCF_014651115.1 Streptomyces inusitatus
CCCGGCCGGCACGGTGTTGGTGACGGGTGCGAGTGGCACTCTGGGTGGTTTGTTCGCGCGTCATCTGGTGGTGGAGCGCGGTGTTCGCCGGCTGTTGCTGGTGAGTCGTCGTGGTGGTGCTGCCGAGGGTGCGGCGGGGCTGTCGGCGGAGCTGTCGGAGTTGGGTGCGGAGGTGGAGTGGGCGGCTTGTGATGTCGCTGATCGTGATGCTCTGGCCGCCGTGCTGGCTGGGCGTTCGCTGTCGGCCGTGGTGCATACGGCGGGTGTGCTGGACGATGGTGTGGTCGGGTCGCTGACGTCGGAGCGGTTGTCGGGGGTGTTGCGTCCGAAGGTGGACGCGGCGTGGAATCTGCATGAGCTGACCCGCGACCTGGACTTGTCGGCGTTTGTTCTGTTCTCGTCGGCTGCTGGTGTGTTCGGTGGTGCGGGTCAGGCGAATTACGCGGCGGCGAATGTGTTCCTGGACGCTCTGGCTCAGCACCGCCGGGCCCAGGGTCTGGCAGCGACCTCGCTGGCCTGGGGTTTGTGGGCCGAGTCGGGTGGTATGGCGGGTGAGCTGGGCGCGGGTGATGTGTCGCGGCTCGGCCGGGGTGG
>NZ_BMWG01000102.1 GCF_014651115.1 Streptomyces inusitatus
TCGGTGTTGGTGTTGGTGTTGCATCACGTTGCTGCTGATGGGTGGTCGATGGGTCCGTTGTCTCGGGATCTGTCGGTGGCGTACGGGGTGCGGGTGGGTGGTGGTGTGCCGGTGTGGGAGGGGTTGCCGGTGCAGTACGCGGATTACACGGTGTGGCAGTCGGGTGTGTTGGGGGTGGAGTCGGATCCGGGGAGTGTGGTGTCGGGTTCGCTGGAGTTCTGGCGGGGGGCTTTGGCGGGGTTGCCGGTGGAGGTGGGGCTGCCGGTGGACCGTGTGCGTCCGGTGGTGCCGTCGTACCGGGGCGGTTCGGTGACGCTGGGGGTTGACGGTGTGGTGTTGGGGGGGTTGCGGGGGGTGGCGCGGGAGCGTCATGTGACGCTGTTCATGGTGGTGCGTGCGGTGGTGGCGGCGGTGGTGTCCCGGTACGGTGCGGGTGGGGATGTGCCGTTGGGGACGGTGGTGGCGGGGCGTTCGGACGAGGCGCTGGACGATCTGGTCGGGTTCTTCGTGAACACGGTGGTCCTGCGGACGGACACCTCGGGGGACCCGTCGTTCGGTGAGCTGCTGGAGCGGGTACGGCGCTGGGACCTGGC
>NZ_BMWG01000103.1 GCF_014651115.1 Streptomyces inusitatus
GCCCGCCGTGAAGGTGCGGGAGTTGATCGCTCCGTGGGGTGAGGACCGTATCTCGGTCGCGGCGGTCAACGGCCCTTCCTCGGTGGTGATCTCGGGTGAGGTGGCGGCCCTTGAAGAACTCCTCGCCGTCTGTGAGAAGGACGGGATCCGGGCGAAGCGGATCGCGGTCGACTACGCGTCGCATTCCGCGCAGGTGGAGCTGCTCCGCGAGGAGCTGGCGGTCCTGTTGGCTTCGGTTTCTCCGCGTGAGGCGGAGGTTCCGTTCCTGTCGACGGTGACCGGTGGCTGGGTGGAGGGTCCGGAGCTGGACGGGGGTTACTGGTTCCGTAATCTCCGTCGTACAGTCGAGCTGGAGGACGCGACCCGGACGCTGCTGGATCAGGGTTTCGGTGTGTTCATCGAGTCCAGCCCCCACCCGGTGCTCTCGGTGGGTGTTCAGGAGACGGTGGAGGACGCGGGCCGTGAGGCCGCTGTTCTCGGCTCGCTCCGACGCGGTGAGGGTGGTCTCGACCGGTTCTGGCAGTCGCTGGGCGAGGCGTATGTCCGTGGCGTGAAGGTGGACTGGGGGTCGGTGTTCGCGGGTACGGGT
>NZ_BMWG01000104.1 GCF_014651115.1 Streptomyces inusitatus
GTCGCCGCCAGACCATCAGCACGACGCTGCTCGGCCAAAGCATCCAGATAAGCGTTCGCAGCAGCGTAGTTGCCCTGACCGGCCGCACCCACCGTGCCACTCATCGACGAGAACAGGACGAAGGCATCCAGCTCGATCCCGAGCTCACCCGTCAACTCATGCAGATTGAACGCGGAGACGGCCTTAGCACGCAGGACGCTCTCAAACCTGTCCGGCGTGAGACTGTCCAGGACACCGTCATCCAGGACACCCGCCGTATGCACCACAGCCGTCAGCGAACCCGCAACCGTACCGAGCAACACGCGCAGAGCGTCACGGTCGGCGGCGTCACACGCCACCACCTCCACCTCAACACCCAGACCGGTCAGCTCCGCGACCAACTCCGCCGCACCCGGAGCCTCCATGCCGCGACGACTCGTCAGGACGAGACGCTCAGCACCCGCACCCGCCAGCCACCGAGCAACCCGACCACCAAGAGCACCCGTACCGCCCGTGACCAACACCGTGCCACCCGGCACCCACGACGACACACCCTCACCACGAGCAGCACGCACCAACCGACGCCCGAACACACCCGA
>NZ_BMWG01000105.1 GCF_014651115.1 Streptomyces inusitatus
GTCGGAGTTGCTGGATCACCAGTATCTGAGTCTCGCGGAGATCCAGCGGATCGCCGGGACCGGAGCCGGAGAACTCTTCGACACCACCACCGTCTTCGAGAACTATCCGCAGGACATGGAATCCTTCGCCGGTGACTTCGACGGGATCCGCCTGGTCGATGTCCAGGGCAGCGACGCCACCCACTACACACTGAGCCTCGCCGTACTGCCGGGCGAAGAACTTCGGCTGCGCATCGGCTACCGACCTGACCGCCTCGAACGCGACACAGCGGAAGAGATAGCGGCACGATTCATCCGACTGCTGGAAGCGATCGCCGACCACCCGGAAGAGCGAATAGGCCGACTCGACGCGCTCTCTCAAGAAGAACGCGGCCAACTGCTCACCGAATGGAATCAGCCCGCTCGCCCGATGGATCGGAACCGCTTACCGGATTTGTTCGAGGAGCGAGTGGCGCGTACGCCGAATTCCCCGGCTCTGGTGTTCGGCGAGGTTTCCCTCAGCTACGCGGAGGTGAATGTTCGGGCGAATCGGTTGGCGCGTTTGTTGGTGGGGTTGGGGGTGGGGCCT
>NZ_BMWG01000107.1 GCF_014651115.1 Streptomyces inusitatus
CAAACAAATCACGCACCAACAACGGCACCGACCACCCGTCAACCACCAGATGATGAACCGTCAGAACCAACGAATACCGCTCCGCCCCCAACCGCACCAGCACAAACCTCAACAACGGAGAACGCGACACATCAAAACGACGACCACGCTCCTCAGCCACCACCCCTTCCACACTGGAATCCACACCGGAATCCCGGAGATCAACCTCCCGCCACGGCAACTCCGCCCCCAACGGAAACACCTGAACCGGATCACCCTCACCCCGCACCACAAACCGCGCACCCACCTGCGGATAACGCACCAACAACGCCTCCGCCGCACCCCTCAAACGACCAGCATCAACCCTCCCCTCCAAACCGAAAACCAACTGCACCACATACACATCAGGCCCCTCCACGTCATACACCGCATGAAACAACAACCCCTCCTGCAACGGCGACAAAGGCAAAATATCCTGGGGCTTTTCGACCTCTGAGATCTGGTCGATTTCGGCTTGGGTGAGGCTCACCAACGGCAGATCCGACGGCGTCCGCCCCCCA
>NZ_BMWG01000108.1 GCF_014651115.1 Streptomyces inusitatus
GCTGCTGATCGTCAACCACCTGGCGCTCGACACGGTGTCCCTGCGGATCCTGCTGCCGGACCTCGCCGAGACGTACGAGGAGCTGGCCGCCGGGCGTGAGGCCGCGCTCGACCCCGTACCGACCTCCTTCCGGCACTGGGCGCGTGAACTCGCCGAACAGGCCGGAAGCGAAGACCGGCTCACCGAAGTGGCCCAGTGGGTCGACTTCCTCCAGGGCCCCGACCCGCTTCTCACGACGGAGCCGGTCAACCCCGAACGCGACCTCCAGAACACGATGCGTGAGACGTCCGCGCACATTCCGATGGCGATCACGTCGGAGTTGCTCACCAGTGTTCCGACGGCGTTCCACGCGGGGATTGACGATGTGCTGCTGGCCGGGTTGACGGCGGCTGTCGCGGAGTGGCGGGACGGTCAAAGCGTTGGTGCGGGCAGTGCGATCTTGGTGGATGTCGAGGGTCATGGCCGGGTGCCGTTGAGTGATGCCGACGATCTGTCGCGGACGGTGGGCTGGTTCACGAGCAGT